>NZ_JAGMWN010000003.1 GCF_017963645.1 Marivibrio halodurans
CATCGCCACGGCACGCGCTCCTGGCCGAGAACCCGGGAGGGACGTCCTCATGGGGCGTGATCAACAAGATTTGGTATTAAAGCTGCATCGGCACGCAGTAGAGATTGCGCGCCTTCAAGGCCGCGCAGAGTGCCTTGGCATCCGACATGGATGCCACCGGACCGGCGTGAAGTCGGTAGAATATTCCCTTCCCCGGAAGATCGACACGCCGGACGATCGGCCGTTGCGCGCCGAGGAGATCGGTATTGGCCTCGCTCAATTGCATCCAGCCGCGTTCCGCGTTCGCCGGATTCTTGTAGGAAGCAAGATGCAACGCGATCGCTCCCTTGCCGACCGCCGCGCCCGGCAGCCCTTGCGCGGAGTCCGGTGCTTCGACGGACGCGGTATCGGTGCGGGGCTTGGTCTGGGATTGGGCTTGCCGCGCCCTGCCCTCATCGCTGAGCCCCGATTTCGGCGCCGTCCCATCCTGGGGAACCACCATCATGGGTTGTTCCGTGTTGTCGAAGCGGGAATCGGGGCTATTCATCGGATTTTCCATGGGGGGCAGCGGCACCATGGTGACCGTGCCCGCGCCTCCGGGCCTGCGTATCTCGCCATTCGCACCGTCCCCAATCGCCTGCCCCTCGGCCATCGCGGTCGTCATCGGATCGACATAGGCGATGTAGTTCCGACTGCGGAAACCGGTCAACTCCCGCACGACCCGCTCTTGCCCCGCCCCGGGGTGGCTTACCATCCGGACATAATGTCCGACGCGCGGTGCATAGGAGAAGATGAGTTCATCCGCCCGCTGGCGTCCGCATTGGATGCGATAGGTCTCGAACGACCCGGCGGGGACGGTGATCGCTTCCGTCCCCAGGATTTCGCAACTCCAGATGAACTCCCAGGCATAAGGGGGGGTATCGGTGCTGACCGTTGATTGAAAGGTCAATGATTTACCCACACGCAGCGGAAAGAAGGGCTCGCTCATGTCGGTGATGAGGCGCCGTCCCTGTCCCTGCCCCGCGCTGCGCCATGCCAAGGCCGGCAGGATCGGATTGAGCGCGGTGACCTGCTCATCCCCCGAATCGGCCTGCCAGAAGATACGGTCACCCTCGATCCGCTTCACCTCCCAGGTGACGTCGGGATTATCGAAGCTGAACCGATCCCCGACCACCAGCTTTGGCGGCACGGCAGCCAAATCCTCGATATCGGGGGCCGTCGGCATCGCGCCTTCCATCGCGGCGCCCGTCTCCTCGCCGCCGGAGAACCAATCCTCGAGGAAGCTGAAATCGAAGAAACCGCCCGAACTGCTGCAGGCGGAAAGCATCAACAAACCACCCAGAACCAAGCCGGCGCGCGCCACCCGGCGCGTGCCCCGTTCTCCTCCCGATCGTTCATCAAGCGGTCCAGTCATCGTGAAACGCTATCGGAAACCGTCTCCCGCTTCACCTTCGCAGATTTCACAAGAAATTATCAATATATATCAATTATTTATAGAACCGCCTCTAAATCGAATGCATGGCCGGGCCCCGCCTGCCCGGGTCAACCGATTCGCACCGTGCACCATTCAATTTCTAAGAAGACAAGACGCGGGGGCTGCCGCTACACTCCCGCCCATGGGGGAAGCGGCTCAAGACGAAAAGAAGCTGGGAACGTCCGGCCGAAGGAAACGCCGGCGGCGTCAACGTGGTCCTTGGTGGAAGCCGGGCATCGCCACGCTGATCGCGCTTGCGGTGATCGGCGGCGGATTGTTCCTGCGTTATCTCGATCCGTGGTTCGTCGAATTCGTCCGGGTGAAGGCGTTCGACGCCTATAACCGGATGGAACCGCGCGAGCCTGACCCCGCCGCCCGCGTCGTCCCCGGCGCGAAGGTCGTGATCGTCGATATCGATGAGAAGAGCCTCGCCCGGATCGGGCAATGGCCTTGGCCGCGTACGGTGGTGGCGGATTTGATCGCGGCCCTGCGCGACTATGGCGTCGGCGTGATCGGCTTCGACGTCGTCTTCGCCGAACCCGACCGGACCAGCCCGGGCCGAATCGCCGAAACCCTGCGCGGAGCGGGCCCGGAAGTGACCGGCCAGTTGAAGGCGCTGCCCTCGAACGAGGAAGTCATGGCGGAGACGATGCGCACCATGCGCGTCGTCATGGGGCAGGCCAGCAGCAACAGCGCCGCCGTGACCGCGCCGACGGAAACCGCGAAATATACCAGCGTGCGCGCGCATCTCGGCACGCTAGGCGCGACCGACACGGACCCGCGCCAATATCTCTTCCGAAAGCCGACCCTGGTCCACAATCTGGAGGTGCTGGAAGGCTCCGCCAGCGGCCTCGGCTTCTTCTCGGTCGAGGAGGAGGTGGACGGCGTCGTCCGCCGGGTGCCCCTGGTGATGGAAATCGCGGGCGTGGTGAAACCGACCTTGTCGGTGGAGATGCTGCGCGTCGGTTTCAGCGGCAACAGCATCGTTACCGTCGTCGACCCGGGCGGCATGCATGAAATCCGTCTGCAGACCCCCGGGGGCAACTTCCCGATTCCGGTCGATGGGCGCGGACGCCTTTGGGTCTATTACGCGGAACCGGACAACTTCAATACGCCGAACAACAGCGGGCGCCTTTATATCTCCGCCGCCGACATTCTCGACGGCACTGTCCCGAAGGAACGGCTGCAGGGCACCTTGGCGCTGGTCGGCACCTCCGCGGTCGGGCTGCTCGATATCCGCGCGACGCCGATCGAACCACGGCTGCCGGGCGTGGAGGTCCACGCCAACATCCTGGAAAACATCCTGGAACAGAACTTTGTCCGCTACCCCTTCACCATGGTGCTGTGGGAGATGATCGCGATCTTCGTCGCCGGCGTGGCGCTGATCGTCTTCGTGCCCCGCGTCGGCCCCGTAGTGACACTGGCCGGCTTGCTGGTGGCGGGCGGCGGCATCGCGGCGACGAGTTGGTATCTCTTCATCGAGGAGAAGATCTTCCTCGATGTCAGCTATCCGGCCGGCATGGTGTTCGCGGTCTATGCGGTGCTCGCCTTCTCCAACTATGCGCGCGACGCGGCCGAGAAGCGCCAGGTTCGCGGCGCCTTCAGCCAATATCTCTCACCCGACCTGGTCGAGCAATTGGCGGAGAATCCGGATCAGCTTCGCCTCGGCGGCGAGACCAAGAAGATGACATTGCTGTTCTGCGACGTGCGCGGCTTCACCACGATCTCGGAAAGCTTCCGCGCCGATCCGCAGGGCCTGACCCGTCTGATCAACCGGCTGCTGACGCCGCTCACGAACGAAATCCTGACGCGGCAAGGGACCATCGACAAATATATGGGCGACTGCATCATGGCCTTCTGGAACGCGCCGCTGGAGGATGAGCGGCAGGAGGCCCATGCGTGCGAGGCCGCGCTCGCCATGTTCGCGTCGCTGGAAGCGCTCAACGAGGAGCGCCGGAAGGAGGCCGAGGAAGGCGGTTTCACGTTCCTGCCACTTAATATCGGCATCGGCATCAATACCGGCGAATGCGTGGTCGGCAATATGGGCTCCGACCAGCGTTTCGATTATTCGGTGCTGGGCGACGCGGTCAATCTGGCGAGCCGCCTGGAAGGACAGAGCAAGAGCTATGGCGTCGGCACCGTGATCGGCGACGGGACCGCGGCCTCGGTGCGCGACGAATTGCCGGTGGCCGAGCTCGACCTGATCGCGGTCAAGGGCAAGACGGAGGCGGTTCGCATCTTCACCATCCTGGGCGGGCCGGAATTGCGGGAGGGCGCGGACTTCGCCACCCTGTTGGCGGATCACGACGCGATGCTGGCCGCCTATAGGGCCAAGCGCTTCGACGAGGCGGAGGCGCTGATCGGGCGCTGCGAAGGGCAACTCGACGGCGTGCTGGACGGCTTCTATGCCATCTATCGCGAGCGAATCGCCATTTTCCGGGAGGAGCCGCCACCCGAGGATTGGGACGGCGTCTTCATCGCGACCTCCAAGTAACGCGGCACGACGGCATTCCCGTCCATTACGGGGTGAAGCGCCCCAGCGCCTCCCCGACCCGCGCGATCACGCCGGTCCAATCGCCGATCACCCGCTGCCGGAAGAGCCGCATGGTGGGATACCACGGGGTGGTTTCCTGGCCGCGAAGCCAACGCCACTCGCCGCCATGGGGGATCAGGGTCCAAACCGGCCGCCCCAGCGCGCCGGCAAGATGCGCCACCGCCGTATCGACCGCGATGGTCAGGTCGCAGGCATCGAGAATCGCCGCCGTATCGGCGAAATCCCCGATATCGCCCGCATGATCGGTGACGGCGCGCGCGCCCGGCAGGCGGGCGAGGTCGGCCGCGCGGGCGCCCAGTTGCACACTGTGAAAATCCGCGCCCTCCACCGCGAAAAGCCGGGAAAACAGATCGAAGGGCACCGACCGGTAGCGATCGTCCGAATGATTGGGCCGGCCGGCCCAGACGACCGCCACCGCCGGGCGTCCCGGGGTCCGCTCGACCGGCGCCGCGCGGCCGCCGGGAACGCGCAGATAAGGGCACTCCGCCGGGATCGTCTCCACCCGGGTACCCATTCGGTGCGGGGCGGATAGCAGGGGTAATTGCGCATCATAGCCGATCGAGACATCGCGCTCGCCCAGATGCACGACGCGATCGATACCGGCGTCCCGCGCCTTCTCCACCATTAGGGGATAGAGGGCCGTCTCGCACAGGAAGGTGATTTCGGCCCCGGCGCCCGCGCGTTCGCGCAATAGCGGCAGATAGCGGCAGAACTGGATCGTGTCGCCGAAGCCCTGCTCCACATGCACCAGCAGCCGCTTGCCCGACAGCGGCCGCCCATCCCACAAGGCCTTGGTCACGTCCGGCACATTGGCCTTGAAGCTCGGCATCGCGAAGCGGCTCTCATAGGCGGCCCAGCCGGTCTCGTACTGCCCGTCCATCAACAATAGCGCCGCCGGTGCGAACAGGCCCCGCGCGGCGCCCGGCTGCAAGGCCCGCACGCGCTTATAGGCGTCGGCGGCGGCCTGATACCGCTCGCACCGCATCAGGGCATTACCGTAGCTATAGAGCAGGTCGGGGTCCGCCGGCATCTGGCGCAGCCCCTGTTCCAGCACGGCGATCGCCTCGACCGGATTGCCGAGCTTCAGGGTGATATGGCCGAGCCCTTTCAAGGCCCCCGGATGATTCGGTTGGATCAGCAGGGCCTGGCGCAGATGGCTGGCCGCGCGCTCCGCCCGGCCCATGCGCTCCAGCGCGGCCGCGAGATTGACATGCGCGCGCACCGTCCCCGGCGCAAGCGTCAGGCAGCGCAGGAAGGCGCGCACCGCCTCCCCGTCCCGGTCGAGTTGGTAAAGCAGGTTACCAAGACGCAGCCACCCCTCCGCCCAACCGCCTGCCCCGGATTCCGACGCGTCCAGGGCGCGGGACAGCAATTGGACGGCTTCCGTCCGCGCGGCCCTTCCGGTCGCCACATCGCCGGCACGGTCGGCCCGCGCCGCAAGCACCTCCACCTTGCCGCGCACGGCCTCGATATAATCGGGGGACAGCGCGAGCGCGCGATCGAAGGACGCGATCGCCTCTTCCCACCGCCCCGCCCGGGCCAAAAGCGCGCCGCGATTGGCATGCGGTTCGGCGAAATCGGCGCGCGCCGCGATCGCCCGCTCATAGGCCGCCTCCGCCTCCGCGACCCGTCCCAGATCGGTCAATGTCACGCCCAGATTGTTGAGCGCCTCGGGACTGCCGGGCATGAGGGAGAGCGCCTCCTCCAGCAGGGGCAACGCCTCCCCCGCCCGTCCGGCGAGCCGCAGCATGAAGCCGTAGGTATTGAGGATCGGCCCATCCCGGCGCCCGGTGCCGGTGACCATGGTTTCGAGAAGGGCGAGCGCCTCCTCCAATCGCCCCAGCCTTTGCAAGGCGACCGCGCGGACATGGACGGCCGCGTCGCCGTGCGTATGTTCCGCCGGCACCGTTTCCGCGCGGACGAGGGCCTCCCGCGCATCGCCACGCCGCAGGGCGTCGAGCGCCGCGGCGTACGCGTCCGTCGCATCCTCGCGTTCACTGATCCCCATCGACGCCCGCGTTTGCTCGCCCACCCCCATGCCATTTCCGCCACGACTATAGCAGCATGGACCATCCGACCCAGCCCGTCCGTTGGCATGATGCGTCGATTACACGTATCGGGACTTTCGGACCCCAGCCGATTTCGCGTATAACCGGGACAATCAACCATAATCATCAGGGACAGGAGGAGATAGACAATGACAGTCCGATCCTGGAAGACGGCCGTGCTGGCCGGTATCGCATTCACCTTCATCGGGGGCGAGGTCGCGTCGGCGACCGAATGGAACGTCTCGCTCTGGGGCAAGCGGCGCGCCTTCACCGAGAACACGGAAAAGCTGGCCGAACTGGTAAAGGAGAAGACCAACGGCGAATTCACGCTGAACATCTCCTATGGCGGCCTTTCGAAGAACCGGGAGAATCTCGACGGAATCTCGATCGGCGCCTTCGAGATGGCGCAGTTCTGCGCCGGCTACCATGAGGACAAGAACCCCTCGATCACGGTGCTGGAACTGCCGTTCCTCGGCGTCACCTCGCTGGAGCAGGAGCGCAAGATTTCCATGGCGCTCTATGACCACCCGGCGGTGAAGGAGGATCTGGCGCGCTGGAACGCGACGCTGCTGATGCCTTCCCCGATGCCGCAGTACAACATCATCGGCATGGGCGAGGCCCCGCGTTCCCTCCCCGAGTTCGAGGGCCTGACCGTCCGCGCCACGGGCGGCATCGGCAAGGCGATGGAGGCCATCGGCGCCGTCCCGACCTCGATGTCGGCGACCGAGGTGCGTCAGGCTCTGGACAGCGGCGTCATCAAGGCCGCGTCCTTCGCCCCGCACGCCCATATGTCCTTCGGCACGACCGAGAACGCCGACTGGTGGACGACCAACTTGAACCCCGGAACGGTCAATTGCCCGGTCGTGGTCAATACGGATGCGCTCAACGACCTGCCGGAGGCCCATCGCGAGGCGCTGATGAGTTCGGTCGGCGAGGCGCTCGACTATTACGTCGACAATTACGAAAACAAGACGATGAAACGCTGGGGGCCGCTGCTCGACGAGAAGGGGATCGAGCGGATCACCTATAGCGAGGAGGCGCTGAACGCCTTCCGCGAGAAGGTCGCGGGCCCGGCCGCGCAGGACTGGATCGAGAAGAACAAGGCGAAGGGTCTGCCCGCGCAGGAACTCTACGACTTCGCCCGGGAGAAGATCGAGGAATACGCCGAGTAAGCTCGGCCGATCGGCCCGATCTCCGTCCGTCGCCGGACGGACGCGCGGCATGACCGCGTGCCTGCCGGCGGCGGACGGAGCTATCTCTCCGCCCTAATTCTTCCGGGAGCGAGCTTGCATGGCCATTTCCGGCAGTGTTCTTTCCGACGACAGCGTGCTCAGCCGTCTCGACCACGGTCTTTACAGGCTGGAGCGGGTGCTCGCCCTCGTCAGCGGCGTGGCGGTCCTCTCGCTCATGGTCCTTGCCGTGATCTCGGTCGGGGGACGCAATTTCTTCAACCAACCCCTGCCCGGCTATGTCGATTGGATCGAGCAGGCGATGCCGCTGATCGCCTTCATGGGCATCGCCTTCACCCAGCGCGACGGCGGCCATATCCGCATGGATATCGTGGTCGGCAAGCTCAAGGGGCGGCCGCTCTATCTGGCCGAGCTGGCGACGACCATCGCGATCCTGGTGCTGATGCTTTGTCTCGTCTGGGGCAGTTGGGCGCATTTCGATCGCAGCTTCGATTTCGCTTCGCCGCTTTGGAGCCGCGACAGCTCGATGGATATCGCGCTGCCGATCTGGCCGGCGAAGCTTCTGGCGCCGATCGCCTTCTCCGTGCTCTGCGTCCGGCTCGTGCTGCAGGTCTGGGGTTTTGGGTGGGCCTTGATCAGCGGCACGACGCGCCCCGTCGCGGTCCCGATGATCGAGGATGTGGCGACCCAGGCACGCCACGAAGCCGATTCACTGTCCGGTCGGGACGATTAGGGGACACGCCGCGCCATGGAACCGCTCGATATCG
Source organism: Marivibrio halodurans (assembly GCF_017963645.1). Lineage (GTDB taxonomy): Bacteria > Pseudomonadota > Alphaproteobacteria > UBA8366 > Aestuariispiraceae > Marivibrio > Marivibrio halodurans. The sequence goes on from NZ_JAGMWN010000003.1 coordinate 8,013, forward strand.
GACTTTGGGTGACCGGCGGCCTTCTGGTCCTGGTCGTGTGCGGCATGCGCGTCGCCTTCGCGTCCGCGACGGCGGGGCTCGTCGGATTGATCTGGATTTTCTGGTCCAAGAAGGACTTCGCCGGGGAGGAATTCACCTGGGCGCTGACCGTCGCGGTCAAGATCGCGGGTCAGGTGCCGCATTCGAAGCTTTCCTCCCAGGCGCTCTCGTTGATCCCGACCTTCGTGCTGATCGGCTATCTCGCCTATCACGCCGGTCTGACGAAGGCGCTGTTCGAGGCCGCGAAGCGCTGGATCGCCTGGGTTCCGGGCGGGCTCGCCGTTTCCACCGTCTTCGCCACCGCCGGGTTCTCGGCGGTCTCCGGCGCCTCCGTCGCGACGTCGGCGGTGTTCGCGCGGATCGCCATCCCGGAGATGCTGAAGATCGGCTATAATCGCAAGTTCGCGGCCGGCGTGGTGGCGGCGGGTGGCACGCTCGCCTCGCTGATCCCGCCCTCGGCGATCCTCGTGATCTATGCCATCATCGTGGAACAGGATGTCGGCCGCCTCCTCCTCGCGGGGTTCATTCCCGGTCTTTTCTCGGCCGTGGTCTATGCCGCGCTCATCATCGGCATGGCGCTGACGATCAAGGGGTTCGGCCCGCCCGTCGGCGGCTATAGCTGGCGCGAGCGCTTTTCGGCCCTGCCGGGCGCGCTGCCGATCTTCTTCGTCGTCTTCATCATCATCTTCTTCATCTACAATCCCTTCGGCGGCGATGCCTGGGGCACGCCGACGGAGGGCGGGGCGCTGGGCGCCTTCGTGGTGCTGTGCATGGCGCTCTATCGCGGCATGCGCTGGAAGGAACTGAAGGACGCGCTGCTGGAGACGGCGAAACTCTCGGTCATGATCTTCACGATCATTTGGGGCGTGCTGATCTTCGTGCGCTTCCTGGGCTTCGCGGAACTGCCGGCCGCCTTCGCCGAGTGGATTTCCGGTCTGGAGCATTCGCCGATGCTGACGCTGATCATGATCCTGCTGGCCTATGCGGTGCTCGGCATGTTCATGGACGCCATCGGCATGCTGCTGCTGACGCTGCCGGTGGTCTATCCGGCGGTGATGGCGCTGAATGGCGGGGAAATGGTCTCCGCGGCGGATTCGGCCTTCGGGATGTCGGGGCCGCTCTGCGCCGTGTGGTTCGGTATCCTGGTGGTCAAGATGGCGGAATTCTGCCTGATCACCCCGCCGATCGGCCTCAACTGCTTCGTCGTCGCCGGTGTGCGCGACGACCTTACCGTCCAGGACGTCTTCAAGGGGGTGATGCCCTTCTTCATCGCGGATGCGGTGACGATCGGGCTGCTCCTGGCCTTCCCCTGGATCGTGCTCTGGTTGCCCAGTCAGGTCTAGGAAGCGGCTATCGTCATCCGCGCGGGGGCATCCGGCGTGTCCGGGACATGGCCGGAAAGGGAAGACGACGCGAATCACGGCCTCGCCAATGGTATTACCTCTTGCGTGGCGCAGGTTGCGCCATATTGTTAGTTGCACGAACGGGGACGCGCCCCGGTTGAAGAACAACCGCACAGTGGAGGACTTCCATGACCTATAAACTCCTCGCGGGCGCAGCGCTCGCGTTGACCATCGGCACGGCATCCGCCGTGACGCCCGCCGCCGCCCAGGATCGCGAGGGCTGGCCCGACAGCTTCACGGTCGGCACCGCCTCGCAGGGCGGCACCTATTTCGCCTACGGCTCCGGCTGGGCCAACTTGGTGGCCGAGGAACTCGGCATCTCCGGCGGCGGCGAGGTTACCGGCGGCCCGATGCAGAACATGGCGCTGGTTCATACCGGCGAGGCCGCCTTCGGCATGACCACCATGGGTCCGGCGGCGGAATCGATCGCCGGCACCAACCCGATCGCCCCGGGCCTGGAGATGACCAACGCCTGCGCGATGTTCCCGATGTATCAGACGCCGTTCTCGATCACGACGCTGAAGTCCTCGGGCATCACGTCCGTTTCGGAGATCCCGGCCGGCGCGAAGATCGGCTTCGGCCCGGCGGGCTCGACCTCCGACACTTATTTCCCGCGCATGCTCGAGACGCTCGGCGTCGATTTCGAGCGGCGCAACGGCGGCTGGTCCGACCTGGGCGGTCAGCTTCAGGACGGCCTGCTCGACGTCATCGCCTTCGCGGCCGGCGTGCCGGTCCCGGCGGTCAGCCAGCTCGAGGTCCAGACCGAGGTGAATATCGTCGAGTTCACCGAGGAAGAGCAGCAGAAGATCATGGATGCCTTCCCGGTCTCCGAATTCGAGATCAAGGCGGACACCTACACCACGTTGACGGAGCCCGCGCGCTCGGTCTCGATGTGGAACTTCGCGATCGCCAATTGCGATCTGCCGGAGAGCTTCGTCTATGCCGCGACCGAGGTCGTGATGTCGGATAACGAGCGCATGGTCTCCATCCACCGCGCCGCCCGCTCGACCGTTCCGGAGAACTGGGACAAGAACAAGGTCATGAAGTGGCATCCGGGCGCCGCCAAGTGGTTCAACGAGAATGGCGCCTCGATCGGCGCCGACATGATCCACGGCGGATAATCCCGCCGCGCGATCGCTACGCTGAACAGGCCGCATTCCGATACGGGGTGCGGCCTGTTTCGGCGGATACGGGGGCGATAGGCCGCGTTCGCGGCGATTTTTCGGGGGCAAGGGCATGGCCAGTAACGAGACGGCCGGAACCGGCAATAATGCGGACGGGAACGAGGGCGGCGGCAAGAGCGGGGATGACGATACCCTCGTGATCGCCCAAGGCGTCGACGAGGTGCCGGTCGAGGAGAACCGCCGAATTTTCGACGGGCCGATGATCAAGATCATCATGCTCGGGGCCGCGCTCTATGCCTTCTTCCATATGGCCGCGCTCAACGGGCTCGGCCTCTCCGCGCTGACCGGCGGCTTGATCGCACCGGATTTCCTGCCCGATTTCCCGATGGAAACCTGGAATTTCCGGATCGTCCATATCGCGGGCGCGCTGGCGCTCGGCTTCCTGTGGTACGCGGGCGCCGGCTTCGTCCAGGAACGCACGCGCGCCTCGACCCTGCTTTCCCTCATCGCCTATCTGCTGCTCATCCCGGCCTTCCTGTCGTTGGGCGCGTCGATTTGGTTCGCGATCCAGATCGCCAACGGCGTGTCCTGGAACGGCATGGACGCCGCCATCAAGTTCAACGAGACCTGGGTGTTCGGCGCACCGCTCATGCTGGCGACGGTGGGGGGTATCCTGCTGGGCTGGGCGCATCGCACGCCCCGGGAGCGCATCGCCGCGCCGGATTTCGTCCTGATCGTCTGCGGCACCGCCGTGGCGGTCTATCTGATCACCATCTACGGCACGTTGATGCGCAACTCGACCGGCACGCCCTTCGCGCCGATCGGCATCAGCATCGCGGCGGTCGCCGGTACCCTGCTGATCATGGAACTGACGCGGCGCGTCGCGGGGCTGGCGCTCATCGTGATCGCGACGCTTTTCCTGATCTATGTTTTCGTCGGGGAATATCTGCCGGGCTTCCTGCAGTCCCCGGCGATCACCTGGCAGCGTTTCTTCAGCCAAGTCTATACCGATGCGGGCATCCTCGGGCCCACGACGGCGGTTTCCTCCACCTACATCATCCTGTTCATCATCTTCGCGGCCTTTCTCCAGGCTTCCCGGGTGGGTGATTATTTCGTCAATTTCGCCTTCGCGCTGGCCGGCCGCGCGCGCGGCGGACCGGCGAAGGTGGCGATCTTCGCTTCCGGCCTGATGGGGATGATCAACGGCACCTCGGCCGGCAATGTGGTCGCAACGGGGTCGCTTACCATCCCCTTGATGAAGAAGGTTGGCTACAAACCCCGCACGGCCGGCGCGATCGAGGCCGCGGCCTCCACCGGCGGCCAGATCATGCCGCCGATCATGGGCGCCGGCGCCTTCATCATGGCCGAAATCACCGGCATCCCCTATACCGAGATCGCCTTCGCCGCGATCATTCCGGCCGTCCTCTATTTCGTGTCGATCTACTTCATGGTCGATTTCGAGGCGGCGAAGCTCGGCATGCGCGGCATGCGCGACGACGAACTGCCGCGCCTCAAGGCGATGGCCAAGCAGGTCTTCCTCTTCCTGCCGATCGTCATCCTCATCATCGCGCTCTTCATGGGCTATTCGGTGATCCGGGCCGGCACGCTCGCCACCGTCGCGGCGGCCGTGGTCAGTTGGTTGACCCCCTACCGCATGGGACCGCGTTCGGTCTTCAAGGCCTTCGAGATCGCGGGATCCATGTCGATCCAGATCATCGCGGTCTGCGCCTGCGCGGGCATCATCGTCGGCGTGATCTCGCTGACCGGCGTGGGCGCGCGCTTCTCCAACCTGCTGTTAGGGCTGGCCGAGCATTCGCAGCTTCTCGCCCTCGTCTTCGCCATGTGCATCGCCATCCTGCTGGGCATGGGCATGCCGACGACGGCGGCCTACGCGGTCGCGGCATCGGTGGTGGCGCCCGGGCTCATCGAGCTTGGTATTCCCGCGCTGACGGCGCATTTCTTCGTCTTCTATTTCGCCGTCGTCTCGGCCATCACGCCACCGGTCGCGCTCGCCTCCTACGCGGCCGCCGGGATATCCGGCGCCAATGCGATGGAGACATCGGTCGCCTCCTTCAAGATCGGCATCGCAGCTTTCATCGTGCCCTTCATGTTCTTCTACAACTCGGCGCTCCTTATGGAGGGCGGCACGGTCGAGATCCTGCGCGCCGGGGCGACGGCGGTCGTGGGGGTCTTCCTGCTTTCCTCCGCCGTGCAGGGCTGGTTCCTGGGAAGCGGCGCGGCATGGTTCCTGCGCATCGCGCTCGCCATCGCGGCGTTGTTCATGATCGAGGGGGGACTCGTCACCGACCTGATCGGAATCGGCGTCGCGGCCGCCACCTTCTTCATCCAGCGGATATTCCGCCCGAAGCAAGGGGCGCCGACGATCGCGCGCGGCGCCGATTGACCGAGCCGGGAGAGATCGGATGAGCGCCCTCGCCGGCCAATACGAAACGATCCTGCTGGAGCGTCCGTCCCCGGAGATCCTGGTCGTCACGCTGAACCGCCCGAATGTCCGAAACGCCTTCGACACCCGCATGGCGACGGAGATGTTGAACGTCTTTCAGGCCCTGGCCCGGGCCTCAGAGGGCGTGCGCGCGGTCGTGCTCACCGGCGCCGGGGAGCACGCCTTCTGCGCCGGGGCCGACCTCAAGGAACGGCAGGGGATGGACGATGAAACATGGCGCCGCCAGCATACGGTGTTCGAACATATGGCCGGGGCCGTCATGGATTGTCCCGTACCGGTAATCGCCGCCGTGGACGGCGTGGCCTATGGCGGCGGGTGCGAGTTGATGCTGGCCTGCGATTTCGCCTACGCCACGACGGAGAGCCGCTTCGCCCTACCGGAGGTGACGATCGGTCTAATCCCCGGGATCGGCGGCACGCAGAATCTGCCGCGCCGGGTCGGCCCCGCGCGGGCGAAGGAGATCATATTGACCGGCCGCCCCTTCACGGCGGAGGATGCGCTGGAATGGGGCCTCGTCAACCGACTGTGCACGCGGGATGACCTGCTTTCCGAGGTCCTGGCGACGGCGGAGCGGATCACCGGAAACGCGCCGCTTGCCGTCGCCCAGGGGCTGCACGCGATCGACGAGGGCATGGGCACGAGTCTAAGCCAGGGTCTGTCGGTCGAACTCGATTGCTATGACAAGCTGGTCGGCACCGCGGATGTGACGGAAGGCATCTCGGCCTTCAACGAGAAAAGAGCCCCCATCTTTCGGGGACGCTGAGACGCGTGTTCGCCTCCGGCGGTTTGTTCCGGCGGTTGGGGTGGGTTGGGGCGGGCGGTTGGTTCTTGAGAGAGCCCCTGGACGCGTCATAGACTGCCCGCCCCTCGTCTCCACGAGTGGATAAACCAAGCGTTCTTGAGGAAGTGGCGTGACGATCTCGTTGCGAACCCGATATCGATCGTCGAAGGTCCGGTTCCGGGCCCCGCGCGCGGGCGCGATCCTGACGGTGCTGACCCTTTTTCTTTTCCTCCCCACCCTCAACGCCCCGGCAGCCCAGATCATGGCCCCGGACCTCGACAAGGCCGTCGATCCCGACGCGGCTAGCCGGCCGATGCTCGTCAATCTCTTCGAGTTCGTGCAGGGCTTCACGGCGGAGGAGGTGAAGCGCGGCACCCACGGCGCGGTCTATCGCCTGTCCAAGCCGACGCGGGTCGGCCCGCAACAGATACAGCTCGGCTTCGACCATGACGGTACGCCGAAGATCGCGCGCCTGGTGATGGAGATCAGCGACAACGGCACCATCAACCAACTCTCCGTGACGGAGGCCATCGTCATGGTCACCGCCACATTGCGCCCGGAATGGGGGAGCGCGGAGAAGGTCGTGACGCGCACCGTCCAACATGCCTTCAAGGACTATGATCCGGCCGGTCCGGACAAAGCCTACGGCATCGATACCGGCATCGAGAGCGATCAAGCGGCGCTTCGCGTCTACCCGACACGAAGCAAGGCGACCTTCGATATCCGCCCGCGCCTGCCCTCCTTCGAGCGTTTGAACCGCACGGCGGTCACCCGGCTCTTGGAGGATTCGACGCTCGTGATGAAACCGCTGGACGGCCGCGCGCCCTATCGGTCCTATCACGCACCGGATCGGCTCTTCTCCGGGAAGGTAACCGGATCGGAATCCGTCGATACGGGCACGTGGCGCGTCGCGGCGGACGGTACCTATTGCGTCGAACTGGCGCCGACGGCGGGGTGGCGCTGCAGCACGATCGTCCGGAATTCGAAAGGCGATTACGCGCTCATGGAAGCGGTCGACGGCAAGCCGATCGGCCATGTGCGCGCGATGTTGGATTTCGTACCCGGCAATCCACAGGGGCTGTTCGTCGCGCGGGTCGCCGATGTGCTTCCCCCCTCGATGGTGGCCGAGGTAACCGCCGGCCATACCGAGGAGCGGCGCGAACGCGCGCGGGACAGCAGCGGCGCGAAGAACACCGTCACAACCTATTTTCGTGGCGACGGAAGCTTCAAGGAAGGCCCCGAGGATGGCCGCTGGAACGTGCTGCAGGACGGACGCCGGTGCTGGAAGGTCGAGCAGCCGGAGCCGGGGGGCTGGCAATGCGCCTTCCTGCGCGAGACCGACGGAGGCACCTTCACCCTCGTAGACGAAGGGGGCCGGGTCATGGCCGAAGCCCTGATCCGCCAGGGCAACATCAAGGGTTGGTAGGCCGGGAGGTAACGGGAGCGGGACGATGAAAGGCACGGACCATCCGGGGCCGACAACCATCCCGGCCGGTCCGCGTTCCTCGGTTCGCGTGCCTCAGTCTCCGCGCCTCGCGCGATAGAGTTCTATCCCCTCGCGGGCGGCGGTGTCCGCCTGATCGGCGGCGGCGCCCAGCACCCGGAGTTTCTCCGTCGATTCCTCGATGGCGCCGGTCGCGGTTCGCATGCCGTCCGCGATCTGACTCGTGGTCGCGCCTTGCTGCGCCACCGCCCCCGCGACGTGGGAGAAGCTCGCCTCCACATTGTCGATAGTGCCCCGAATGCCGGTCAGATGCTCCACCACATCACCGGATATCGATTGCATTTCATTGATTTCATTAGAAATCTTGTCCGTTGCCTGAGCCACCTGATTGGCCAGCCCCTTCACCTCCGTCGCGACGACCGCGAAACCTTTCCCGGCCTCGCCGGCCCGCGCGGCTTCGATCGTCGCGTTGAGAGCCAACAGATTGATCTGGCCCGCGATGTCCTGAATGATATCAACGATCTGGGTCATGGATTCCGTCGCCACGCGCAGACGCTGGGTCGCGCCGTCGGCTTCCTGGGCCAGTTCACGGGCGGAAACCGCCTGCGACTGGGACGTCCCGACATTGTCGGAGATTTCCCGTGTCGTCGCATCCAGCTCCTGCGCCGCGGAGGCGAGGGAGCGCACCACCTCACGCAGTTCGTCCGTGGCGGTGCCGACGACGGCGGCCTGATCGCCGACCGTTCGTACCGATCCCACGATGGTTTCCAGATTACCGTCGATGCGTTCCGCGACGCGCTCGGCCTCCTGACGCGCGCGCACCTCGTCCGTGATGTCGGTGGCGAACTTGACCACCTTGAAGGGCCGCCCCTGGGGATCGAGGATCGGGTTATAGGTCGCCTGGATCCAAATTTCGCGTTTGCCCTTGCCGATACGCCGATACGCACCCGCCTCGAACGAGCCGGCACGGAGTTTCTCCCAAAAGGCCGCGTAATCCGGGCCCGCCGCCTCGGCCGGGTCGACGAAAATACGATGATGCTTGCCCCGGACCTCTTCCAGCGAATAACCGACCGCGTCGAGGAAATTATCGTTGGCCCGCACGATCGTACCGTCGAGTTCGAATTCGATCACCGCCTGGGATTTCGAGATCGCGTCGACCTGGCCGCTCTTCAGGGCATCGGCGGCGATCGCCTCGGTGATCTCGGCGGCGATCTTGACGACACGGGTTACCTGCCCCTGCCGATTCTTGATGGGATTGTAGGATGCCTGAAGCCAAATCTCCCGCCCGCCCTTGGCGATGCGCTTGAACCGCCCGGTCTTGAACTCCCCCGCCGAGAGTTCCGCCCAGAATGTCCTATAGGTGTCGGATTGAGCCTCCGCCGCCTCCAAGAATATCCGGTGATGGTGGCCGGTGACTTCCTCCGGCGTGTAGCCGACCGCATCGAGGAAATTGGCATTGGCGTGAACGATCGTGCCATCCGGTTCGAACACGATCAGGGCCTGCGAGGCGTTGAACGCATCGACCAGATCCGACGGATCGACGACACGATCCATTGCCCGAGCGGCCTTGCGCTCGAGGTCCCGATTACTCCTGCCCCACATCCCCTGATCCTCCTATATCCGGCACGCCGGGTTCCCAGTGGCCGACATCACGGTGGCCGACATCATGCCATCCCGCATCCGTCGTCCCCCGGCGCGCAAGGGAATTCATTGCAATCGCCCGACGGCTTGTAAATGACAAACGGCCTGGGGGCTTCAAGGAAACGGGGCAAGATGCGCTATCTCGAAATCGTCCGGCAAAGAGGGCGCAACAAATGCGGGACGACATCGACCGATATCGTCCCGCATCGTTTAACCGGCAATCGCGACCGGAAGCGAAAGAGAAACTACTTCTGAAGCGCGCGATAGAGCGCGATCCCTTCGCGAGCGGTATTCTCCGCCTGTTCCGAGGCTCCGGTCAGGACCTGCAGGCGTTCCGTGGCCACTTCTACGGCCGCCGCCGAGGCTTGCATGCCGTCGGCGATCTCATGCGTGGTCGCGCTCTGCTCCTCGACCGCGCCCGCGACTCCGGAGAAACTTGCCTCCACACGGTCGATCGCGCCGCGGATACCATGGAGTTGATCAACCACCTCGCCGGAGATCGACTGCATTCCGGTTATTTCGGACGATATCTTATCGGTCGCGTCGGCGACCTGCCGGGCAAGGCTTTTCACCTCCGTCGCGACGACCGCGAAGCCCTTGCCGGATTCGCCCGCCCGCGCCGCCTCGATCGTGGCGTTGAGGGCCAACAGATTGATCTGCCCGGCGATGTCCTGGATGATATCCACGATCTTGGTCATGGACGCCGTCGCCTCGCTCAACCGCTGCGTCGCTCCGCCGGCCGTCTCGGCCTGGTTCTTGGCCGTCATGGCTTCGGATTGCGACATGGCGACATTGGACGAAATCTCGCGCGCGGCCGCGTCCAACTCCTCCGACGCGGAGGCGAGGGTCTGCGACACCTCACGCATGCTGTCGGTCGACGCGCTTACATCAGCGGCCATTTGGCTCACGCTCCGCGCATGGCCGACGATCTGTTCCAATTTCGCGTCGACCTCGGCGGCGACACGCTCCGCTTCCCGGCGCGCGAGGACGGACGCGGTGATGTCGATGGCGAACTTGACCACCTTGAAAGGACGTCCCTTCGGATCGAGGATCGGATTGTAGGTGGCCTGCAGCCACACATCCCGTCCCCCCTTGGCGAAACGCCGGAACTCGCCGCCACGGAACGCCCCGCCGCGCAGATCCTGCCAGAATTTCGCGTAGTCGGGAGAATTCGCATCGGCGGGATCGGCGAACATCCGATGGTGCTTACCGACGATCTCCTCCAGGCGGTACCCCATCGTCTTCAGGAAATTCTCGTTGGCGCGCACGATCGTGCCGTCCAACTCGAACTCGATCACCGCCTGCGAGCGGGAGATTGCCTCGACCTGCCCCTTGTTCAGCGCGTTCTCAACCGTGTCGTCGGTGACGTCCGTGGCGATCTTAACCACCTTGACGACCCGGCCCTGACGATCACGCACCGGGTTGTAGGAGGCGCGGAGCCAAATCTCACGCCCGCCCTTCCCGATACGCTTGAAGCGTGCGGCCTTGAATTGGCCATTCGCCAGGTCTTCCCAGAAAGTGCGGTATTCCGGCGAAGCGATGTCGTCGGCTTCCATGAACATCCGATGATGCTGGCCGGCGATTTCCCCCAACGTATACCCGACCGCGTTCAGAAAATTCGCGTTCGCGTCGAGAATCGTCCCATCGGGCGTGAAGGAGATCATCGCTTGAGAGGCGTTAAGGGCATCGATCGTCTCGGCGGCCAACGAATCGACCGTCGCGTCCCGCGCCAGCGCGCGCCCTTTCGTCATGGTACCCATACCAAACATCGTTCAGTTCTCCCATTAGCCCGAAACGCCGCGGATCGACACCCCGGAACCGGTTTCGGCCCGATATATGGAGGAGAAATGCTGAACGATCGGTAAAGGCCCGGAAAATAATTCTTCCGGACCGGGCCGAAGGAATCGACCCCCCCCCCCCCGGAAAGGGGGGGGGTGAGAAAGAAACCGTGGCGGCGACGCGCGTCGTTCAGTCCGTCGTAACGAAATGCTGCTGTTCGCCGAGACCGTCGATGCCGCACTCCACCTTATGGCCGGCCCGCAGATATTGCCGCGGGTCCATGCCGTGGCCGACACCCGGCGGCGTGCCGGTCGCGATTACATCACCGGGGTGAAGCGTGAAGAAATTGGAGAGATAGGCGATCAGGTCGGCCACGCCGAAGACCATCAACTCGGTCGAACCGAACTGCTTGCGATCCCCGTCGACCTCCAGCCAGATGCCGAGATTCTGCGGGTCCTTCACGGCGCTGGCCGGAACCAGCCAGGGGCCGAGCGGCCCGAAGCTGTCGCAGCTCTTGCCCTTGGTCCACTGGCCACCGCGCTCATTCTGATAGCTGCGCTCGGAGACGTCGATGGTGACGCAATAGCCCGCGACATGGGAAAGCGCGTCGGCCTTATCGACATATTTGGCCTTCCGGCCGATGACGACGGCCAGTTCGACCTCCCAATCGGTGGTCTCCGAATCGCGGGGCAGCACGATCTCGTCGCGCGGACCGCAGATCGCGCTCGTCGCCTTCAGGAAGACGACGGGTTCCTTCGGCAGTTCCGCACCGACTTCCCGCGCATGATCCTTATAGTTGAGGCCGATGCAGACATATTTGCCGATCGCGCCGACCGGCGGCCCCAGGCGCGGCTTGCCGTCGACCGCCGGAAAGTCTGCCGCCGGGCGGTCCATCAGCGCGGCGAGAGCAGAGGGGTCGAGCGTCGCGCCCGCCAGATCCGCGATCTCTCCGGAGAGGTCGCGCAGCGTACCGTCCACGTCAATGAAGCCGGGCTTCTCGGCCCCGGCCTGTCCATAGCGCACGAATTTCATCGCCTTCGCGCTCCCGCCTTGACTGTTCCGGATCATGCCCACCCTGCTCGCCGGGCGGGCCGCGTCCCGATTATCTATTCCCGCACGGATGGTACCTGTCCCAGCCCTGGCTGCAACGCCCTTCATCGGAAAAAGATTTTGGCATGAGGTCGAATTTGTATATACAATTTCGATAACAGGAGAGACATGCCGATGGATGGCCCGCCCCCCGATCACGTCCCCACCCGGCCGCTCTATGCGCGGGTGAAGCGCACGATCCTCGACCGGATCGAGCGTGGAGACCTGAATCCCGGCGATCGCATCCCGACGGAACATGCCCTCGTCGCGGAAACCGGGGCGAGCCGCATGACGGTGAACCGGGCGCTGCGCGAACTCGCGGACGAAGGACGCATTCATCGCATCCAGGGGGCCGGCAGCTTCGTCGCGGAGCCCAAGCCGGCGAGCGACCTGATGGAACTGCGCAACATCGCCGATGAGATCGCCGCGCGCGGCCATCGGCACGATATGCGGCTGCTGACGTTGACGGAGCGTCCGGCCCAGCCGGAGGAAGCCGCGCGGCTCGGCCTGCGGAAAGGCGCCCCGGTCTTCCATTCCGTCCTGCTGCATCGCGCCGACGCGCGTCCGGTGCAGTTGGAGGACCGGCTGGTCAATCCGCTGGTGGCCCCGGACTATCCGGCCCTCGACCTCGCGCGGGAGACGCCGAACGCCTACCTCACCCGCATCGCCCCGGCCCGGGCCGTGGAGCATGCGGTGGAGGCGATCGCCTGCCCCGGCACGCTGGCGGAGGCGTTGGGCCTCGCGCCCGGCGCGCCGTGCCTCGCCGTCGACCGCCGAACCTGGGTCGACGGCACGGAAGGCCCGCGGGTGGCCAGTGTCGCGCGCCTGATCCACCCCGGCACCCGCTATCGACTGACCGCCGGCCGGCCGCCGACCGACCGCGTATCCCCGCTTTGACCGGAAGGGAGACGATCCGATGACGACCCGCCCCACGCGCCGCGACAACAGCCGCACCATCGCCGCCCCGCACGGCACCGCGCTCAGCTGCAAGAGCTGGCTCGCCGAGGCGCCGATGCGCATGTTGATGAACAATCTGGACGCCGCCGTGGCGGAACGGCCGGAGGATCTCGTCGTCTATGGCGGAATCGGGCGCGCCGCGCGCAATTGGGAGAGCTACGACCGCATCGTCGATTGCCTTCGCCGATTGGAGGACGACCAGACCCTGCTGGTGCAAAGCGGCAAGCCCGTCGGCATCTTCCCCACCCACGCGGACGCGCCGCGCGTGCTGATCGCCAATTCCAACCTGGTGCCGAAATGGGCGGATTGGGATCATTTCGGCGAACTCGATCGCAAGGGGCTGATGATGTACGGCCAGATGACGGCCGGAAGCTGGATTTATATCGGCAGCCAAGGGATCGTGCAGGGCACCTACGAGACCTTCGTGGAGGTCGGGCGGCGGCACTATGACGGCGCGCTCAAGGGCAAGTGGATATTGACCGCGGGCCTTGGCGGCATGGGCGGCGCGCAACCGCTGGCCGGCACCATGGCAGGGGCCTGCGTCCTGGCCGTCGAATGCCAGCCGAGCCGGATCGAGATGCGCCTCAAGACCCGCTATCTCGACGCCAGGGCGGAGACGCTGGACGAGGCGCTGGCCATGATTGAGGACGCGACGGCGAAGGGCGAGGCACGCTCGATCGGCCTGCTCGGCAACGCGGCCGAGATCTTCCCCGAACTGGTCCGGCGCGGCGTGCGGCCGGATGTCGTGACCGATCAGACCTCCGCCCATGATCCGGCCAACGGCTATCTGCCCGCCGGCTGGACCCTGGCGGAGTGGGAGGCCAAGCGCGAGAGCGACCCCAAGGCCGTGGCCAAGGCCGCCAAGCGGTCCATGGTCGATCACGTCCGCGCGATGCTCGACTTCCATGCGCAAGGGGTGCCCACGCTCGACTACGGCAACAACATCCGCCAGATGGCCCAGGACGAGGGGTTGGAGAACGCCTTCGACTTCCCCGGTTTCGTCCCGGCCTATATCCGGCCCCTGTTCTGCCGGGGTATCGGGCCGTTCCGCTGGGCCGCGCTGTCCGGCGATCCGGAGGATATCCACCGCACCGACGCGAAGGTGAAGGAACTGATCCCGGACGACGCGCACCTCCACAACTGGCTCGACATGGCGCGGGAGCGGATCAGCTTCCAGGGCCTGCCGGCGCGCATCTGCTGGGTCGGGCTGGGGCAGCGCCACCGCCTCGGCCTCGCCTTCAACGAGATGGTGCGCCGGGGTGAGTTGAAAGCCCCGATCGTGATCGGGCGCGATCATCTGGACAGCGGCTCCGTCGCCTCGCCCAACCGGGAGACGGAGGGGATGATCGACGGGTCCGACGCGGTCAGCGACTGGCCGCTGCTGAACGCGCTGCTGAATACCGCCTCCGGGGCCACCTGGGTTTCCCTGCATCACGGCGGCGGCGTCGGCATGGGCTATTCGCAGCACAGCGGCATGGTGATCGTCTGCGACGGCACGGCCGACGCGGACCGGCGCCTCGCCCGCGTGCTCTGGAACGACCCAGCGACCGGCGTGATGCGCCATGCCGACGCGGGCTACGAGGACGCCATCGCCTGCGCGCGCGAGCAGGGGCTGGACCTGCCGATGCTGGGCGAGTGAGGCCCCTTACCCTTTTCACGGACTGGTGGGACGAAGATCATGACCGATAAGCCGATCCTTCTGACGCCGCATCTGACGCTCGCCCATTGGCGCGCGATCCGGGCCGGCGCGTCCGTCGCCCTCGACACCGCCCAACGACCGGCGGTGGAGGCGGCGCAAGCGACCGTCGCCCGGATCATCGCGGACGGACGCACCGTCTATGGCATCAATACCGGTTTCGGGCGACTGGCCAGGACGACGATCCCCGGCGATAAGCTGCTGGACCTCCAGAATAACCTGGTGATGAGCCATGCCACGGGCACGGGCGCGCCGCTGCCCGACGAAACGGTGCGGCTGATCCTGGCGCTCAAGGCGACATCGCTGGCGCGCGGACACTCCGGCACCGCCTGGGCGACGATCGAGGCGCTGGTCCGCCTGATCGAGACGGAAACCTATCCGGTGATCCCCGCCAAGGGCTCGGTCGGCGCCTCGGGCGATCTGGCCCCGCTCGCGCATATGGCCTGCGCCCTGATCGGGGTCGGCACGGTCCGGCGCGGCGGGGTGGAGATGCCGGCGGCGGACGGGTTGGCGGCGGCGGGGATGGCGCCGCTCTCCCTCGGTCCGAAGGAGGGGCTGGCGCTTCTCAACGGCACCCAGGTCTCGACCGCGCTCGCGCTGGCCGGGCTGTTCCAGGCGGAGGACGCCTTCGCCGCCTCGGCCGTCGCGGGGGCCTTGTCCGTCGATGCGGCCAAGGGCTCCGACGCGCCCTTCGATCCGCGCATTCACGCCATCCGAGGCCATGCGGGCCAGCGGGAAATGGCGGCCCTCTATAAGGACCTGATGGCCGGCAGCCGCATCCGGGAAAGCCATCTGGACTGCGACCGGGTGCAGGACCCTTATTCGCTGCGCTGTCAGCCGCAGGTGATGGGCGCCTGTCTCGACCATCTGCGCATGGCGGCCGGCACCTTCGCGACGGAGGCGGTCGCCGTCTCCGACAATCCGCTGGTCTTCCCGGAGACGGGCGAGGTGCTGTCCGGCGGGAACTTCCATGCCGAGCCGGTGGCGCAGTCGGCGGACCTGCTGGCGATCGCGCTCAGCGAGGTCGGCGCCATCGCGGAACGGCGGGTCGCGCTGCTGATGGACCCGGCCTTGAGCGGCCTGCCCGCCTTCCTGGTGGCCGATGGCGGCGTCAATTCGGGCTTCATGATCGCGCAGGTGACGGCCGCCGCGCTCGCCTCCGAGAACAAGACGCTGGCCCATCCGGCGAGCATCGACAGCCTACCCACCTCCGCCAATCAGGAGGATCACGTCTCCATGGCGACCTTCGCCGCGCGGCGCCTCGGCGACATCGCGGAGAACGTGGCGGGAATCGCGGCGGTGGAACTGCTGGCGGCGGCGCAGGCGATCGGCTTCCATGCGCCGCTGGAAAGCTCGCCGGCGCTCGCCCGCGCCCTGTCGCTGATCCGGGAGCGCGTGCCGCCCTATGACCGCGACCGCTATTGGGCGCCCGACCTGGCCGCGATCACGGAACTGGTGCGGACCGGCGCCTTCCGGGATTTCCTGCCGGAAAGCCTGTTGCCGAGCGGACCCCTCAATCCGGCAGGATGACCGTCGAACCCCGGCCGGTGAAACCATGGACGCTGTCATGGGCGCGCACGGTGACGGTATTGTGATCCGCCGGGATGGTGACGCCGGAGAGCGAGCGGGTGAAGGGCAGTTCATCCACATGCGGGTGATGCAGCGTGCGCCGGCCGAGTTCCTCGCCGTCCATGCTCTCGATCACGAAGGCGTCGGCATAGTGGTCCCAGCCCTCGTCGTCGTGGCGCACGGTGACGGTGAAGCGGTAGGTGTTGTCGCCCGTCCTTAATATCTCCACCCCACTGACATCGGCGCCGCCGGCCAACACCGGCGCGGCGGCGAGCGCCAGGATGGCGGCGGCGATCGGTAGCGCTATACGGCGCATGGCACGTCCTTCCTTACGGTCCCAAGCCTGTTCCTTGGATGTAACGCGAAGGCGGCGCGGGTCGATAGGCCCGGCGAAATCCGCGCGCGATGCCATTGGCCGGTCGCGTACCGCTATGTGGCCGGTCGCGTACCGCCATGGTCTTCCACGACAATTCGCGAAAGAAATCAATGGAACCCGGGTTCATGCCGGTCTAGCCTGCGGACGAATTGGTCAGCCGGATTGGTTCGAGCCAGGGATATGGAGGAGAAGGGATGATCGCCGAAGTGGGGAAGGGCGTCGCGACGATCGCATTGGTCCTGATGGGCTTCGGGCCGCATGCCTGGGCTCAATCGACATCGGACAGCAACGCGGCCGCCGTCAACGACGCGCTGAGCATTCTGGAAGAACATGATGCCAAGCGGGAAGCTTCCCCCGAATACCAGCGTCGACGCGCATTCCTTCATCCCACCCCGCGCGAGACGCTGGGCAAGGCGGACTACCAACGATTCCTTCGCTCCGGTGGTGGCGGCGGCCTGAACGGAATCGACGTTCGCAAGGCGTTGACCCTCCCGCCGGACCGCCTGCCCTATTTCGAGGGCAGCCACGAAATCATCTATCACCCCTTCGTCGATCGCCAGGTGGTCGCCTTCGACGAAGGCGTCTACGCGATTCCGGGCGAGGCCGCCTATATCGGCAACTTCACCTATTTTCCCCAGCGCGACATCGGCTCCGGCGAACTCGTCCGTTCGGTCAGCATCAGGGGCAGCTATGTCATCGTCGGCAAGAAACTGAATTGGGACGGCCAGTTGGAGAACGGCATCTTCATCGCCGAGAACGTCATATCCGGCTGGAATCTCGATCCGCTCAAGGCGACGCCCGCCTTCCTGGAGGGATTCGAGCAACGGCACGCCCAGGCGGTCGCGCGTCAGAAGCGCCGGCTGGCCGAGGCCAACTCCGGCGGCGGGTCCGGATTCGGGGCCATGTTGAGTCTCGGTTTGGGCGCCGCGCTGATCGGCGGCTCCAATCTCTCGCACCTCGACAAGATGGATCTGGCGGAAACCTTCCTGACCGACATCACCAGTGGCGGTAACGGGATGGCCGTTTTCGACGATGCCATGTCCCGGATGGGGGTGAGCGCGGGCGGAACAGGCGTCTTTTCCGGCAATCAGGTCTTCGAGACCCCGGGCCTGAATCAGGCGATGGACGGCATGCTGAACGCCATCACGCAACAATAGGCTTCACCCGACCCGAAACGGGGGAAGCGGCGTGCGGGTCACGCGCGCCCTTCCCACGCGGCCGGCGGAAACGAATGTCATGATGAGATGAAAGGAATTTGATGATGATGATGCGTTGGACCGAGGGATCCGCTCGGCGAACGACCACCACGCGGGCGCTTCTTCTGCTTGCCCCCCTGCTGGCCATCGGCGCGTGCAACGGGGCGACCACGCAATGGGCCCAGAGTCAGGTTGAAAGCACCCACGAACAGACCCAACAGCAGCTCGCCGCGCAGGGCAATCCGCGGTTCGACGATCCGGCCAAGGCCGCGATCGTCCAGCGGTTCGAAAGCGATTACCAGCGCTTCGGCCGAACCGCCGACCGGGTCGCCGCCGGCGCCGGCGCCGAGGTCTGCCCGATCGCGGACCGGACACGCGCCTTCCGTTGGATCACCGGGAAGAGCCTCGCGCGGACCGTGAAGGAAATGGAGGGCGCCGACATAACCTACGTGGCCGATTTGGACTCGATTCGCATCCGGATGGTCTCCGGCACCTGCGACATGCTGCGCGCGGGCGGCGATGTAAGCTTCGTCGCCGACATGCGCGCGGTCTGGCGCATCGGGGACGCCGAGGGTCGGCATACCGCCGTGCAACTCCGCGATTCCGTCTACCGGGTCACCGGCACGATGCGAAATGGGGGGCGTGCCGGCCCCTTTCGAACGATCGAAAGCGTCGTCTCCACCAGCATGACCCGCGATGAATCCGGCCAGTTCGAAGTGTTGGAGAGCGACTGGGAGCATCTGAACCGCATGATGCAATCGCCGATGGGCATCTACACTTATGTGGACGACGGCGCGGCGCCCGACAGCGCGCTGAAGATGAGTTTCAGACGGCAACCGGAGACCAACCAGTTCGCGACCGTCGTCGAGGAACCGCGCGGCGACGGCAGCATCGTCGGGTCAACCTACAACGGCAACGAACCGCGCACGCAGTACGGCATCAAGGATGGCCTCCTGCATGGTTGGCACAAGCTCCACAGCTATACCGAGAACGGCTACACGGTGCCCGCCTCGACGACCTGTTATCAGCACGGCGAGGAGGTCAAGACGACCACCTGTCCGACCGGTTGATCGAGAAACGGGCGGCGGCCCATTACACCGCCCGCGGCCCCGGCCGGGACCAGCCGACATGATGACGGCGACGACAAACATGAATAAGGAAGTAGATGCCGATGCATTATAGAGACAGGATCGCACGGCGAACGACCACCGCGCGGGCGCTTCTTCTGCTCGCCCCCCTGCTGGCCATCGGCGCGTGCAACGGCGCTACCACGCAATGGGCCCAGAGCCAGGGTGGAAGCGCCCACGAACAGACCGGCCAGCGGCTCGCCGCGCAGGGCAATCCACGGTTCGACGATCCGGCCAAGGCCGCGATCGTCCAGCGGTTCGAAAGCGACTATCAGCGCTTCGGCCGAACGCCCGATCGGATCGCCGTCGGCGCCGGCGCCGAGGTCTGCCCGATCGAGGATCGGCAACGCGCCTATCGTTGGATCACCGGCGAAAGCCTCGCGCGGATCAAGAAGCGCATGGAGAGCGTCAACAACGTGACCTATGTGGCGGACTTGGACTCGATCCGCATCCGAATGGTCTCGGGCACCTGCGAGATGCTGCGCACGGGCGGGGAGGTCACCTTCGTCGCCGACATGAGCGCGGTTCGACGCCACGGCGATGCGGGCGGCCAACGTACAGCTCTGCGTCTTCGCGAGTCCGTCTTTCGGGTCACGGGAACCATGCGGGACGGGGAGCGTGCCGCCGTCCCCTTCCGGACGATCGAAAGTCTTGTCACCACCTTGATGCAACGCGGCGAGTCCGGAGAATTCGAAGTGTACGACGGTGGAGAGGGGAAGCCGGACCCCATGTTGGTGTCGCCGACGGGCATCTACACCTATGTCAATGACGGCGCGGCGCCCGACAGCGCGCTGAAGATCACCTTCCGCCGGCAACCGGAGACCAATGACTTCGCGACATATGTCGAGGAACCACGGGGGGACGGCAGCGTTAGCGGGACCAATTTCAACGGCGCCGAATTGCGCTACACCTACGGCCTGAAGGATGGCCGCCTGCACGGTTGGTACAAGATACACAGCTATACCGAGAACGGCTACACGGTGCCCGCCTCGACGATCTGTTATCAGCACGGCGAGAAGGTCAAGACGACCACCTGCCCGACGACCTGACGGAGCGGCCCCGGGAGAACGGCCCTGGGAGAATGGCCCTGGGGGAGCGGGCGGTCGGATCAGCCGCGCCCGATCTCCCGGGGCCGGCGGTCTTCGCCGATGGCGACGTAGGTGAAGAGGCCCTCGGTCACCAGCACGCGCTCCCCTTCCCCGTCGCGCAGCGCCCATGTCTCCACATGAATGCAGACGGAGGTGCGGCCCACGCGCTTCATGCTGGCATGGCAACAGACGATATCCCCGACGAAGACCGGCAGATGGAAGGTCATCGCATCGACCGCGACGGTCGCGACGCGCCCCCTGGCGACGCGGCGCGCCTCCATCCCGCCGGCGACATCCATCTGCGACAGGACCCAGCCGCCGAAGATATCGCCCGCCGGATTGGTGTCCGCCGGCATGGCGATCGTGCGGATCGCCAACTCGCCCCTGGGCGCGCGCCGGGTCTCCCCCTCGTCGGTTCCGTTCGGGCCGGTCGCGCGGCTTGCCTCGTCGCTCATGGTCGCTACTCTCGATCTGGTCGGTGAGCGCGAACGAACACTCAACATCTTGTGTGCGCCCCCGCGATCCCCTACTCTATCCGCCTTATTCCGGGCCATCCAGATCGAAGTGAGCGATTCCAGGACGATGAGCGACCTGTTCCAGAACAACGACAAGGCCGGCGCGGGCTACACCGCCAAGGATATCGAGGTGCTGGAGGGGCTGGAGCCCGTCCGCCACCGGCCCGGCATGTATATCGGCGGCACCGACGAACGGGCCTTCCACCATCTGGTGGCCGAGGTTCTGGACAATGCCATGGACGAGGCCGTGGCCGGCCATGCCAGCCGGATCGAGCTGACGCTCTGCGAGGACGGCGCGGTCACGATCACCGACAACGGGCGCGGTATCCCGACCGATCCGCACCCGAAATATACCGACAAATCGGCGCTGGAAGTAATCCTGACGACGCTGCATTCAGGCGGCAAATTCTCGGGCAAGGTCTATGCGACCTCCGGCGGGTTGCACGGTGTCGGCATCTCCGTCGTCAACGCCCTGTCGGAGAGGCTGGTGGTCGAGGTCGCGCGGGACCGTAAGCTGTGGCGGCAGAGCTTCTCCCGCGGCGTGCCGACCAGCATGCTGGAGGCGGCCGGCGACGCGCCCAACCGGCGCGGTACCAGTGTCACCTTCGTGCCGGACGCGGAGATCTTCGGCGGCGCCATGCGGTTCCGGCCGGGGCGGCTCTACCGCATGGCGCGGTCCAAGGCCTATCTCTTCAAGGGTGTCGAGATCCGGTGGAAATGCGCGCCCGCGCTGCTGGCCGAGGCCGACCGGGAGGCGAAGGTTCCGGAGCAGGAATCGCTGCATTTTCCCGGCGGCATCCTCGATTACCTGACGCTTCAGATCGGCAGCCGGGCGACCATCACGCCGCGCCCCTTCGCCGGCCAGATGAAGGCGGAGGAAGGCGCCGGCCGCGTCGAATGGGCGATCCATTGGCCGGCCGACGGCGACGGCTTCTGCCAGACCTACTGCAACACCGTGCCGACGGTTCAGGGCGGCAGCCATGAAAGCGCGATGCGCTCCGCCCTCGGCCGATCGGTCCGCGCCTATGGCGAGTTGGTCGGCAACAAGAAGGCCAAGGACATCACGGGCGAGGATGTGACGGGCGAGGCGGCGATCATGCTGTCCGTCTTCATCGCCGATCCGCAGTTCCAGGGTCAGACCAAGGAGCGACTGGCGAGCCCGGAGGCCGGCAAGCTGGTCGAGATGGCGATCAAGGACCGCTTCGATCATTGGCTGTCCGAGGACCCGCGCAGCGCCAACGACCTGCTGGAACGCACGCTGGAGCGCGTGGACGAGCGCCTGAAGCGCCGCCAGCAGAAGGAACAGCGCCGCAAGGCGCCGACGCGCAAGCTGCGCCTGCCGGGCAAGCTCGCCGACTGCACCTCCGGCAGTCAGGAAGGCACCGAGCTTTTCCTGGTCGAGGGCGACAGCGCCGGCGGCTCCGCCAAGCAGGCGCGCGAGCGCACGACCCAGGCGATCCTGCCACTGCGCGGCAAGATCCTGAACGTCGCCAGCGCCAGCGCCGACAAGCTGCAGCAGAACCAGGAAATCAAGGACCTGTGCCAGGCGCTCGGCTGCGGCACGCGCGGCGATTTCAGCCTGGAGAAGCTGCGCTATGAGCGGGTCATCATCATGACCGACGCCGACGTGGACGGCGCCCATATCGCCAGCCTGCTCATGACCTTCTTCTATCGCGAGATGCCGGGGCTGATCGAGGCCGGCCGGCTCTATCTCGCCCTACCCCCGCTCTACCGCCTGACCCAGGGCGGCAAGACGCTCTATGCCCGCGACGACCGGCATAAGGACGAGATCATGAAATCCGCCTTCAAGCAGGGCGCGAAGGTGGAGATCAGCCGCTTCAAGGGCCTGGGCGAGATGCCCCAGCAGCAGCTTCGCGAGACGACGATGAACCCGAAGCGCCGCGCGCTCCTCCAGGTCCAACTGCCCGACCGCACGCGCGAGGAAAATCTCGGCGCCGCCCGCCAGATCGCCCAGCTGGTCGAGACCCTGATGGGCAAGAAAGCGGAACTCCGCTTCAAATATATCCAGGAAAACGCGCGTTTCGTGGAGGATGTGGACGTTTAGGAGCCGACCTTAGACGTTGAAATCCAGATTCCACGTCCGATACCGCTCCGGGTCGTCCTGCCAGCCGTCGCGGACCTTCACGAAGAGGAAGAGGTGAACCGGATGCTCCAGCATCTCGGCCAGTTCCTCGCGCGCGGCCTGACCGATGCGTTTGATGCGCTGGCCGCCCTTGCCCAGGATGATGGAGCGCTGGCTTTCCCGCTCGACATAGATCACGGCCTCGACCTTGGCGCTGCCGTCCTTGCGCGGCTCCCAACTCTCCGTCTCGACGGTGAGCGCATAGGGCACTTCCTGATGGACGTTGAGATAGAGCTTCTCGCGCACCACCTCGGCCGCCAACAGGCGTTGCGGCATGTCGGAAAGCTGATCCTCCGGATAGAGCCAGGGGCCAAGCGGCATCAGCCCCGCCAGATGGTCCGCCAAATCCCCCACCCCGTCGCCGGTCAGCGCGGAGATCATGAAGATATCCGAGAACATCCCGGTCCGCTGCGCCCGATCCGCGAGCGCCAGGAGGGCCGGCCGCTTCACCGCGTCCACCTTGTTGAGCGCCAATAGCGCCCGGCGTCCGCCCGTCCCCTCGTCATCCGGGTCCCTGGGGCCGTACCCGGCCTTGCGCAGCCCGTTTAGGATCGTCTCCACCTCCCCCTCGAACCCCGTGGTGGCATCGACCACGAGCAGCACCGCATCCGCATCGCCCGCGCCGTCCCAGGCCGCGGAAACCATGGCGCGATCCAGACGGCGCTTCGGCGTGAAGATGCCGGGCGTGTCGATCAACGCGATCTGGCTTTCCCCCCTGAGGGCAATGCCGAGCACACGGGCGCGCGTCGTCTGCACCTTGTGGGTGACGATGGAAACCTTGGCGCCGACCAGTTGATTGACCAGCGTGGACTTGCCCGCGTTCGGCGCGCCGATGACGGCGACGAAACCAGCGCGGGTGCGGCTGTCTTGCGTGTCTTCCAAATTCTTATCCATCGTCACGCACCGAGTTCCTTTAAAAGTCGTTCCGCGGCCATGCGCTCCGCCACGCGCTTGGAGGTGCCTTCCGCGCGCACCGGCGCGGCGCCGTCGACCGCCACCTCGATGGTGAAGACGGGTGCATGCGCCGGCCCATCGCGCGACACCTCGCGATAGGTCGGGAGGTCGCGGCCGCGCGCCATCGCCCATTCCTGCAGGGCCGATTTCGGGTCCTTCGGCGGCTTGCCGGAGGTATCCAGGCGCGCCGTCCAATGCGCCTCGACGAAGGCCCGCGCCGCCTTCAGCCCCCCGTCGCGATAGAGCGCGGCGATCGACGCCTCCACCACATCCGCCAGGATGGAGGGGTTGCGCCGCGCATCGGCCTCCACCTCCATCCCGCCGCCGAGGCGGATGTGCCCGGCGATGCCGATCCCGCCGGCGATCCCGGCCAGGGTTTCCCGGCTGACGAGGTGGTGCAAACGCTTGGAGAGCGCACCTTCCGGTTCCTTCGGAAAGGCCGCCATCAACATGTCGCAGACCAGCAGGGCCAACACCCGATCACCCTGGAACTCCAGCCGTTCATAGGCCGAGGCGTCGTCCGCCGCCGCGCTGCGATGAGTCAGCGCGCGGGTCAGCAGCGCGCGATCCGTGAAGCGATGACCGAGAAGCGCCTCGACGGCGCCCAGGTCGGGCTCATTCGACGGCATCGAACAGGCGGCCGAATCTTATGCCGCTCGGCCAGGTC
This sequence comes from Marivibrio halodurans, assembly GCF_017963645.1. GTDB lineage: Bacteria > Pseudomonadota > Alphaproteobacteria > UBA8366 > Aestuariispiraceae > Marivibrio > Marivibrio halodurans. Next base: position 32,065 of record NZ_JAGMWN010000003.1, read on the forward strand.
CAGGGGAACCAGAGGACGACATCCTCCTCGACCGACCAGAACAGAATCTCGGCCCGGCCGATCAGGTTCTCGAACGGCACATAGCCGACAACGCCGAGAACGCGGCTGTCCCGGGAGTTATCGCGATTGTCGCCCATCGCGAAATAATGGCCCGCCGGCACGGTATAGACCGGCGTATTGTCGAGGGCGCCGTTGTCGCCCCGTTCCTCAAGGATACGGTGCTGAACGCCGTTGGGCAGGGTTTCCACATATTGCGGAACCCGCCGGCCGGAGGAGAGCTCGAAATCCTCGACCCGGCGGCGCGTCACGGGCTCCCCATTGATGTGGAGAACGCCGCGCACGACCTGGATGCGGTCGCCGGGCAGGCCGACGATACGCTTGATGAAATCGATATCCGTGTCCGTCGGCTTGCGGAAGACGGCGACGTCGCCGCGTTCCGGCTGATCGCCCATCACGCGGCCGTCGAACGGCCCGGCGGAAAAGGGAAAGCTGTAGCGGCTATAGCCGTAGCTGAGCTTGGAAACGAAGAGATAGTCCCCTTCCAGCAGCGTCGGGATCATCGAGCCGGACGGGATATTGAACGGCTCGTAAAGGAAGGTCCGGACCACCACCGCGATCAGAAGGGCGTAGAGGATTGTGCGCAGCGTCTCGCCGAACCCGCCGCCACCGGGCTGCTGGGCCGGTCGATCCGTCTCGTCCACGCCATCCGCCGATGCCGGGTCTGGTGACTTCTGATCCATGCTTTCCCCGATACACGCCGTGGGATTGGGCCCGGCCCACCGGCCGTGACATCGCCGGGATATGGACAGGCAGCCCGTTGGGAGTCAAGCCGAATGCCGGTTCGGCTTCCCCCCGAGGCCGCCTTCCACACGGGTCGCCAACGCGCCTAGAGCATGCGGCGCGCCGCCCGTTCGATGTGATCCGCGTCGATACCGTAATGGCCGTAAACGTCGATCAGATCGCCACACTGGCCGAAGGTCTCGACCCCCAAGGGCGCCACCGAATGGCCGCGCACCGCGCCCATCCAGGCGACGGCGGCCGGGTGCCCGTCGATCACGGACACGAGACGGGCATCCCCCGCCAACGGCTCGAACAGATCCTCAACATGGGCCATGCGGCCGTCGTCCGTACCGTCGAGGCGCGCACGCTCCAACCGCTGCCAATCATTATAGAGCCGGTCGGCCGAGGTGATGGCGAGCAGCCCGGCATCCGGGAAATCCGCGCGCAACCGCGCGAACGCCTCATGCGCCTGCGGGGCGACCGCGCCGACATAGACGATCGCGGTCCTGGCGCCGTTCCTTGGCGGATGCACCCAGTAGCCACCCTTGACGATCTGGTCGGCGAGATCGTCGTCGATCTCGCGATCCGGCTGGTCGATCGGCCGGGTCGAAAGGCGCAGATAGACGGCGGAGCCCTTCTCCTCGTCCTGAATATGCGCGAACGCCCAGCGCAGGATGACGGCGACCTCATCGCCGAAGCTCGGCTCGAAGGACATCAGGCCCGGTTGCCCCATGCCGATCATCGGCGTGGAAATCGACTGGTGCGCGCCTCCTTCCGGTGCCAGCGAGACCCCGGAGGGCGTCGCCACCAGGATGAAGCGGCTGTCCTGATAGCAACCGTAATTCAGCGCATCCAGCCCACGCTGGATGAAGGGGTCGTAGAGCGTGCCGATGGGCAGCAGCCGCTCCCCGAACAGCTTCGCGGAGAGGCCGAGGGCCGCCAGATTCAGGAACAAATCATTCTCGGCGATGCCAAGCTCGATGTGCTGCCCCTGGGGCGAACGGACCCATTTCTGGGCCGACGGCACCTTGCGTTCCTTGAACTCGTCCGCGCGTTCCTCGCGGCTGAAAAGACCGCGCTGATTGATCCAGGCACCCAGATTGGTCGACTGCGCGACATCGGGCGAGGTGGTGACGATCCGCTCCGCCAGCGGGCCGTTCTCGCGCGCGATCTCATGCAGAAGCTTGCCGAAAGCCTCCTGGGTGGAGCCGCGCTCCGCCCGCTTGAAGGTCAGCTTCTCCGGCACCGGCACGGGCTCGGCCTCCAGCACGCGCGCGCGATCCTTCAGGAACGGCACATCGGCGATGAAGCGTTCCAGCGCCTCCGGCGACTGGTCCAGGCCCGCGAAACGCTCCCACTCCTCGCCCTCGGCGATACCCATGGACTGGCGCAGCGTCTCGGTCTGCTGCGGGTTCATCAGGCCGGCATGGTTGTCCTTGTGCCCGGCCAGCGGCAGGCCCCAGCCCTTGATCGTATAGGCGATGATGCAGGTCGGCTTGTCGTTCGGCACCGACTTGAAGGTATGAAGCAAGGCCTTGATGTCGTGGCCACCCAGATTGCACATCACGTCATGCAGGGCCGCGTCGTCGTAGGAATCGATCAGCCGGTGCAACGCCGCGTCATCCGGCGTGTCCGCCTTGATCTGCTTGCGCCAGGCCGGGCCACCCTGGAAGCTCAACGCCGAATAGACGTCGTTCGGGCAGGTGTTGATCCAGCGCTTCAGCGATTCGCCACCCGGTCGGGCGAAGGCGGCCATCTGCTTGGAGCCGTATTTCAGCGTCAGCACGTTCCATCCGACCGCCCGGAAGAACCGGCCGATGATGCGGAACAGGTTCTCGTTCACGACGCCGTCCAGGCTCTGGCGGTTATAGTCGATCACCCACCAGACATTGCGGACATCGTGCTTCCAGGTGTCCATCAGGGCTTCATAGACATTGCCCTCGTCCAGTTCCGCGTCGCCGACCAGCGCGATCATCCGGCCGCGGTCCCGATCCTTGCGGCCCCAGCCCTTGAGGCGCAGATAATCCTGCGTCAGCGCCGCGAAATTGGTAAGTGCCGCGCCCAGCCCGACCGAGCCGGTGGAGAAGTCCACCATTTCCCCGTCCTTGGTGCGCGAAGGATAGGATTGGGCGCCGCCATAGGCGCGGAAATTCTTGAGCTTCTCCAGCTTCTGCTCACCCATCAGATACTGGATGGCGTGGAAGGCCGGGCTGGCATGCGGCTTGACCGCGACCCGGTCCGCCGGCGTCAGCTCGTGGAAATAAAGCGCCGTCATGATCGCCGAGACCGACGCGCAGGAGGCGAGATGCCCACCGACCTTCAGGCCGTCGCGGCTCTCGCGCAGATGGTTCGCGTTATGAATCGTCCAGGCGGAGAGCCAGCGCACCTTGCGCTCGATCGCCTCCAGGGTATCGATCTCCGCCGCATCCGCCTCGCCCAGATAGCCGATATCGGCCACGGGGTCCTGGTGTCCATCGGGTGCCATGTTTTTTCTTTCCTCGAACAGTGCTTCCTCGCTGGTCGACACTTTAGTGCACGAGAGCGCGACGGCAATGCCGGATCGGGAACGGCACTTATGACGTGCGGCAGCGGCTGACGCGCAGCAGCGGCTTCGCCATACGGATGCCTTCCGTCCCCCGCCCTATCGGTCTTGCGGCGGAACGTACTTGAACCCCACATGGCTGGCGACGAAACCGACGCGTTCATAGAAGCGGCGGGCATCGGCGCGTCGCGCATTGCTGGTCAGTTGGACAAGGACGCATCCCGCTTCCCCGGCCCGCTCGATCGCCCAGCGCATCATCGCCTCCCCGATCCCCCGTCCACGCAGGGCGGAGGCGACGCGCACCGCCTCGATCTGCGCGCGCGGGCCGCCGTGAAGGCTCAAATTCGGAATGAAGGTAAGCTGAAAGGTTCCGACGACCGCGCCATCATGTTCCGCGACCAGAAGGCGATTGTCCGGACTTTCCTCGATCGCCGCGAAGGCCCGTCGGTAGCTATCGGCGCCCGGTTCTTCCGGCACCGCCCCCAGGGAATCCTCGGCCAGCAGTCGGACGATCGCGTCCAAATCCTCCGCCCGCGCGTCGCGGATCGTCATGGCGTACGCCGCCGCCGCCGCCACCACCTGGCTCCGCCTGTCAGCGGGACGGGCGCAAGCTGCGCACGCGTCCGGAGGAGTCGCCGCTTCCCTCCGCGGCGTTCTCGCCGCCGGTAGCGGCACCTTCCGCCTCCTCGAATTCGGCGAGCCGCGCCGCTTCCGCCTTAAGCTTCGAGAAGCTGCGCACGGACAAGGGAATCGTCAGCAGATAGAGGCCGCAGGCGATCGAAAGCGTCAGCCAGGGCGCGCCCGCGATCCCGGCGAGCACCAACGCGACCCCCGCCATGAAGGGCAGCATGTAGCGCGGGGCGAGCTTCCATTTCTTGAAACTGAAGGTCGGTGCCTCGCTCACCATCAGCAAGGCCATCAGGATCATCCAGATCGCGACGGCGGCCGGATGATGGACCGGAAGAATGCCGGTCTCGAAGCTGATGATCATCGGCAACAGGCCGAGCGCCGCCCCCATCGGCGCCGGCACGCCCTGGAAATAATTATAGGCATAGGGGGGCAGCGTATCGAGACGACTGTTGAACCGCGCGAGACGCAGGCCGCAGCAGACCGCGAAGAACAGTCCCGCGACCCAGCCGAACCCTCCCAACTCGTTGAGCGCCCAGAACCAGGCGATCAGCGCGGGCGAAACGCCGAAGGACACGAAATCGGAGAGCGAATCCAATTGGGCGCCGAAATCGCTCTGCGCCTTCAGCATGCGCGCCATCCGCCCGTCGAGCCCGTCCAGGATCGCCGCCACGATGATCGCCCCGGCGGCGAATTCCCACCGCCCGTCGATGGCGTAGCGCACCCCCGTAAGCCCGGCGCAGGTCGCCGCCACCGTGATCATGTTCGGGATCATCTTGGTGAGCGTCATGCCCTTCAGGCGCGGGGTGCGCTTGGCATCCCGGCGCTTATGACGGCGCGCGCGCAGCATCAGCGAACCTCGCCCTTGCGCATCTTCTCCTTGCCCCGGGGGCCGCCGCCGAGGTCGGCAAGCACCGTCTCGCCCGCGACCGCGCGCTGCCCTTCGCAGACCAGGATGGGGGTCCCGCGCGGCAGGTAAACGTCCACCCGGCTACCGAAACGGATCATGCCGATGCGCTCGCCCGTGCGGATATCATCCCCCTGCTGCACGTCGGAAACGATGCGGCGGGCAACGAGCCCGGCGATCTGAACCATCGCCAGTTCCTTTTCCCCCGCCGCCTCGATGCGATAGCTGAGGCGTTCGTTGTCGGTGCTGGCCTTGTCCAAGCTGGCGTTCAGGAACTTACCCGGCCGGTAGTCCATCTTGAGGATGGTGCCGTCGACCGGCGCGCGGTTCACATGGACATCGAAGACATTCATGAAGATCGAAACGCGCGGGACCGAACGATCGGCCATGCCGAGCTCCTCCGGCGGCTTGGTCTCGACGATCTTCTGCACGACACCGTCCGCGGGGCTGACCACCAACCCCTCGCGCACCGGCGTCACCCGGGGCGGATCGCGGAAGAAATAGGCGCACCACGCGGTCAGCACGACCCCCGGCACGAAGAAAGGCGGCCAGAACAACCCCAGCACGATGGTGGCGATCGCGAACAGTGCGATGAAGGCCAGCCCCTCGCGGTTGATCGGCACCAGGACGGATTTCAACGTATCGCTCATGCTACCTCCGCGCGTCCCGGACGCGCCGCGCGCCTTTCAATGCGACCATCGGCCACCCGCGGTCAGTTCGCCGGAACCTCGAATATCTGACCGGGATAGATCAAGTCCGGATCGCGAATCTGTTCCTTGTTGGCCTCGTAGATGACCGTGTAACTATAGCCGCTGTCCAGTGTTCGACGCGCGATCCGCCATAGGCTGTTGCCCGGCTGGACGACCACGAAGGCGCCGCCCGCGAGGTCGCGCATCGGCTTCGCCCGGCTGAAGGGCAGTTCGATGCGCGCCGTGACGTCGCCGCCTTCGCCAACCATGTCAAGCCGGAGTTGATAGGACCCGGGCTCGACCGTGCCCTCCGGCGTCACCCGCCACAGGCCGGTAGGAGGCACCTCCGCGCGGCCGACCAGCTCGTTATTGAGATAGGCACGCACTTCCGTTCCCGGTAGACCGCGACCACCCAGGCTGACCCGCCCGGTCTCGTCATAATCGACGTTGTCGAGGGCCAATTCGCCCGTGTCCGATTCGACGCTGCCCGGCACGGACGGCTTCTGCAGAACGCGCGCGCCGAGGGTCTTATGCTCCCCCCTGCCCTTGCCTTCCTTGGGCACGAGCATGGCGAGCGGTTCCTGCGGGGTCGAGGTCGGCCGGCCCGCAATATCCTTACCGGTTTCGGGCACGACGAGGACGACCTTGCTGTCCGACTCGCGCTCCACCCCTTCGGGCGTTCTGGCGCGCAACGATAGATCGTGCGAGCCCGGCTCCAGCGGCTGGTCCGGGAGGTAGACCCATTCCCCGCGCTCATCCGCCGTGACGGCGCCGATCTGCTTGTCCCCGTCGAAAATCAGCACTTCGCTGCCCGGCTTGGCCCGGCCGGCGATTACGGTATCACCGCTCTTGCTGATCCGCACGACGTCGAAGGTGGGGGTGTTGGGGTCCGCCGGCTCCTCCTGAGGGGAGGAGGCGCCGGACAATTGGTCGGCGACCTGCCCGGCCTTGTCGATCGCGTCGCCCTGACCGTCGGAGGATGCGGATCGGCCGTCCGCGCCACCGTCACTATCGCCCGGCGCCTCGGTCTGGGACGGCGCCGTTTCCTCCTCGATCGGAGCCTGATTCAGAACGTTGTTGAGAATCAAGGCGATCAGAACGATCACCGCTCCCGCTATGCCGATCAGTACGGTCCTGTTCAAGTGCCCCTCACTGCTCGTTATCGACGCGGGCCCGCGATTCGCGCCATGGGCGCGATCGTTCATCCTTGTCGCCCGCGCCGCTGTGCCGATCCCCCATGCACGCCGCCGCGTTCACGTTTCGCGCCCGATCCTACGCCTCCGCGCCGCGCGGCGCAACGCGAGGTCGCACCGACAAGGCGAGAGTCCCGGGCGCTTCCACCGGGCGCCCCGGCTGGACGTCCCGGCTGGACGCCCCGGCTGGACGCCAGGGGGGGAATAGGCTATCGCGTGAGAGGCGACGAAAGCCGCCAAGCCCGGCGGCACGATGACAGGTGAGATAACCGTGCAACCTCCCCTCCGCAGTATCTGCGTCTATTGTGGGTCCTCCAAAGGCAACCGCCCGGATTACTTGGAGGGCGCCCAATCCCTCGGCCGTTTGCTGGCCGAAAGCCGTATTCGCCTCGTCTATGGCGGGGGCAGCATCGGGCTAATGGGGTCGATGGCCGGGGCCTGTCTCGACGCGGGCGGACAAGTGACCGGGATCATTCCACATTTCCTGGATCGCCTGGAGGTCGGGATGGAAGGCCTGACCGAGATCGAGAAAACCGAGAGCATGCATGAGCGCAAGCAACGCATGGCCGAGTTGTCCGACGGGTTCGTCGTGATGCCGGGCGGCCTTGGCACGCTCGACGAAACCTTCGAGATTCTGACTTGGCGCCAACTGCAACTGCACGACAAACCGATCGTATTGCTGAATATCGCCGGCTATTGGGATCTGTTCGTGCATCTGCTGGAGCATCAGGTGAACGAGGGGTTCGTCAAACCGGCGCATCTCGACCTCTTCCAAGTCGTCGACACGCCGGAACAGGTGATCCCCGCGCTCGCGCGGCAACCCGCGGACCGGGGAGATATCCGCAGCAAGTGGACCTGACGCGGGATGGGGGCGCGGGGCTTCGACGACCGGAACCAAGGACGTATCGGTGAAGCTGACCAAGACATATAGACGCCTCGTTCGCGACACCACGATCAACGACACCAGTCTGCTCTCGACGGATTATCTGAACCATTTCAATGAACTGGTGATGATGCTGGAGATGGTGGGCGACATGCCGGAGATGCTGGACGAGGCCGGCGCCTGGCGCTTCAAGTCCTATCAGCAGCATTTCGCGGACAGTGTCTTCCAGCACAAGGATCTGGCGGTCTGGGCTTACGAGCATGCGCCGGACATCTGGCGTGAGCCGTTCGACCGCTGCACGGCGGCGGCGCGCGAACGGATCGAGGCCGGACTGCCGCGATTGGACCGTCTTCGCGCCGGGGGGGAGACGGCGGCGATCGCGGTGGAAGCGCCCGCGCTCTCCCGCGATCTGGTCCGCCATATCGAGACGATGAGCGCCATCATCAATGCCGCCATATCGGCGGAAGAAGCCCGGGCGCTCGCCGACGGGGCGGAGCATGTGGCCGAAGGGCGTGACGCACCGGTCCACCGGGAGGGTGCGACGACTCTCGGTCAATCGGATATCGACAAACTGTTCGATTGACGCCGGGGCGCGCCATTTTCTTTTAGAATTAGATAGTCAGGGTCGTGCAAATTAGCGTTTATACTCATGTGTAACTCACATGACGTTCATCATTATATTGCATATTTTTGACACTCCTTAGCTTAATGATTTTTTATTATAATAAACAACAATCCCCTCTCTTGGTCAGTCTATTATTGTAGTATATGATACAGGTACTTTAAGTCGTTGGAGGAGATCTTGGAAAAATTATCCGACCCTGAGCATCCGCTTTGGAGCTTCCTGCCGGAAATGACCAACGAGTTTTGGGCAGCGATCACTGGGGCAATCGTTGGCTCGGTAATTGGTGGCCTTATAACATTCGGTATACAGCGAATGTCCTTAAAGGCAGCAGAGAATGAGCGAGTTGACACGGCAAAAGATCGCCAACGTTCTTTGGGTTATTCACTGTTGTTCAAAATGGTGCGAATATACAGTGGCTTAGCTACCATGCACAACCATGTAGAGGAGTGCTTTACTCGCGCTCGCGAACAAGGCCACGGACACTTGGAACCATGGGCCGTACTGCTTCCTATCGCCAATCCGTTGGACAAGGTTCATTTTGCCAACGAAGAAATGGCAATGTTGTTATCATTGAAGGACAATAACCTTTTCAATGACCTCGTCGCTTTGGATTCTGTCCATAACAGCACGATTGGACTTTTCCGAATGTACGGGGCGGAGCGAGGCGCGTTGCTCGAAAAGTTGCCCGCAAACATGACCGGCTTGGTCGGGAGGATTTCGCTGCCAGAAGACCAAGCCCAGCATGTGCAACCAAAAATGGCTGAGTTAAATGCACTAGTCACGGACACTCGTAAAAGATGCAAAAAAGATTACGATAAATCTTTGGATGTTCTGAACCGCTTGAACAATTTGTTAAACCAGAAACTGGAGTTGGGTGTTTCGGTGGTACCGAGATAGTCAGACATGCTGACACCGAGCCTCCTCAAATCACCGCCAAGGCGCGCAGGATCAGCAGTAGAAGCAGCACCATCTGCGCCAGATTGATCATCACGCTCGCGCGGTGCAGCCATTTGAACCGCTTGGCCGCCGCCTTTCCGCCGCTGCCTTCCGCCCCGCCTGCGAGTTCCGCGTCACGCGCGGCGTTGATCCGCCCGACCAGGACGAAACGGGAGAGCGCGAAGCCGCTCGCCACGGCCGCCAGGATCCCCGCGCCGACGAAGCCTCCTTCCCAGATCGCGACGGGCACGCCCAGACCGGCGACAGCCAGACCGGCGATATAATAGATGGGGAAGAAACCGCGCAGGAAACGCCCCGCGGTCTCTCCCTCCAGAAACCGGAAAACGCAGGGCGCGACCACGGCCGCGAAAAAGAGCATGGCCCCGAAGAGCGCCGAGGCGAGCGCGAGATGGATCGTCATATCTCCTAGATAGCATCCTTCGGCGGAATGGGAAGGGCGCGGCATCGCCCGGGATGCGTGCGCATCCCCCGATATTGCCGGGCCGGGCCGGCCACTGTATGGTCGCGGCGATTTCGCGGGGGGCCGAAACCGATTGGGGCCGGCACGCCCCCGCCCGGTCGCGCGCCACGGCGTCCCGCCCGAAGGGATGGCGATGGACGGCGGCCTCTACCGACATGATCGAAACGAACGGCCAGGGGAGCCCGACACCCATGAGCAAGATCAAAGTCAAGAATCCGGTCGTCGAGCTCGACGGCGACGAGATGACCCGGATCATCTGGGACTTCATCAAGAACAAGCTGATCCTGCCCTATCTCGACATCGACCTGAAATATTACGACCTCTCCGTCCAGAAGCGCGACGAGACCGACGACCAGATCACGGTCGATGCCGCCAATGCGATCCTGGAGCATCGGGTCGGCGTCAAGTGCGCCACCATCACGCCGGACGAGCAGCGGGTCGAGGAATTCGGCCTGAAGAAGATGTGGCGCTCGCCGAACGGCACGATCCGCAACATCCTGGACGGCACCGTCTTCCGCGAGCCGATCGTCTGCGACAACGTACCGAAGCTGGTCCCTTCCTGGACCAAGCCGATCATCGTCGCCCGCCACGCCTTCGGCGACCAGTACCGCGCCACCGACTTCCTGGTTCCGGGCGCCGGCCTGCTGTCGATCACCTTCACGCCGGAGGACCCGGAAGGCGAGACCATCCGCCACCAGGTCTTCAAGTTCGACGGTCCGGGCATCGCGATGGGCATGTACAATCTGGACAGCTCCATCCGCGGCTTCGCGCGCGCCTGCATGAATTACGGCCTGATGCGCGGCTTCCCGGTCTATCTCTCGACCAAGAACACGATCCTCAAGGCCTATGACGGCCGCTTCAAGGACATCTTCCAGGAAGTCTACGAGGCCGAGTTCAAGGAAACGTTCGAGAAGAACAAGATCTGGTACGAGCATCGGCTGATTGACGATATGGTCGCCTTCTCGCTCAAATCCTCGGGCGATTTCGTCTGGGCGGCGAAGAACTATGACGGCGACGTGCAGTCGGATTCGGTGGCGCAGGGCTTCGGCTCGCTCGGCCTGATGACCTCGGTGCTGATGACGCCGAACGGCGACGTGGTCGAGGCCGAGGCCGCGCACGGCACGGTCACCCGCCACTATCGCCAGCACCAGCAGGGCAAGGAGACCTCCACCAACCCGGTCGCCTCGATCTTCGCCTGGACGCGCGGCCTGAAGTCGCGCGGCGAGTTCGACGAAACGCCGGACGTGGTCCGCTTCGCCCAGCTTCTGGAGCGGGTCTGCATCGAGACCATCGAGAACGGTCACATGACCAAGGACCTCGCGCTGCTGATCGGCGACAAGCAGCCCTGGCTCACCACGACCCAGTTCCTCGACAAGCTCGACCAGGGCCTGCGCGAGAAGATGGAGACGAGCTGGTAAGGCACCGCCCTTAAGCCAAAGGGTTCCACACGACCGTCGAAGCCCCGCCGTCACCGGCGGGGCTTCTTCGTTGGGCGATGCCCGACCTGGGGCATGCGGCGTGGGCGGTCGTCACACCACCAGGACCGGACACTCCGACAGGCTGGTCACCTTGTGCGAGACGGAGCCGAGGAGATAGGATTCGATATCCCCCAACCCCCGGCTGCCGAGCACGATCAGATCGCAATCATGGTCCTTCGCGAAGGCGACGATCGTGCGCGCGGGCGGCCCGCGCTTGACGAAGGCGCGCACCGGATCGGCACCGAACTCGATGGCGCGCTTCTTGCCGGCCTCGCTTACCTCGCTCGCATAGTCCCTCAGGGAATCGTCGACATTGCCCGGATCCTCCGGCCGGACCATCGACATGGAGGCCTCCAGAAGACTGTGATGGCGGAACACCGTCACCAGCCAAAGCTCGGCGCCATGCGCCTTCTGAAGACCGACGGCCATCTCCATCGCGGCCTCCGCATTGGCGGAGCCGTCGATGGGGCAGAGGATGCGGGTGAATAACGCGCTCATGATCCTATCCCCCTCCTGGGCTCATCTGAAGGCCAGATCGCGCAGGAACAGCGCGATCTCCGGCACGAAGATCAGCGCGACCGCCACGCCGACCAGGATGATCGTGAAGGGCGGAATCCCGCGTATCACGTCCATATAGGGCCGCTTGAACACCGCGATCGCGGTGAAGATGTCGCACCCGAAGGGCGGCGTCGCCGACCCGATGGCCACCTGCAATGTGATGACGGTCCCGACCAGCACCTTGTCGAGCCCGACATTCTCCACCACCGGCGCGAAGATCGGCACCAGCACCAGGATCACCACGATCGGATCGACGAACATGCAGCCGATGAAGAAGGCGATCGAGATGACCGCCAGCACGCCCTTCGGCCCCATGTCCGCGATGCCGATGGCGCCCAGGATCTCCTGCGGGATCTGCGCGAAGGAGATGACCCAGGAGAAACCCGCCCCGGCCGCCACCAGGATGAAGACCACCGCCGTGATCAGGCCCGTGGACTTGGCGATGCGATAGATATCGCCCGCCGTCAGCGAGCGGAAGACGAGGAATTCCAGGATCAGCGCATAGAGCACGCAGGCCGCCGCCGCCTCGGTCGGGCTGAAGATGCCGCCATAGATGCCGCCCACGATGATGACCGGGAAACCGAGCGGGAAAAGCGCGCGGCGCATGGCGACCAGCCGCTCCGACCAGCTCGCCTTCTCTTCCGTCGGCACACCCTTCATATGGGCATAGAACATCGAATAGGCGGAGAACAGGACGAGCAGCAGCAGCCCCGGCCCGACGCCCGCGATGAATAGCTCCGAGATCGAGGTGGAGGAAATCACCCCATAGATGATCATGCCGATCGAGGGCGGGATCAGGAAGGCGATATCGCTCGCATTGATGATCAGACCGAGGACGAAGCTATCATTATAGCCCGCCTTCAGCATGCGCGGGCGCAAGGGGCTGCCGACCGCGACCACCGTCGCCTGGGTCGAGCCGGACACCGCGCCGAACAACGTGCAGGCGGCGGCCGTGGAGACCGCGAGCCCGCCCTTGATATGGCCGATGAAGCGCATGACCATATCGATCAGGCGACTGGCGCTTTCGCCGCGCGTCATGATGTCGGCGGCCAGGATGAACATCGGCACGGCGATCAGCGAGGCCGGTCGGATGCCGGCCATCATCTGCTGCACCATGAAGTCCATCTTCTGCAAGCCGCCGAACAACTCGTAGAAGCCATAGGCCGCGCCCATGATCAGCGGCACCATCATCGGAAAGCCCGCCAGCAGCAGGACGACCATGATGACGAAAAGTTTTGTTCCCATGATCCCCGCTCCTCAGATTTCCCGCTCGTCTTCCTCGTACCCCTCCAGCACATGGGTGGAGAGATAGACGTCGCGCGCGGTGATATTCTTGACGGTGGTCAGCGCGTACTGAACACCCGTGACGAAGAATCCGACCGGGACCCAGAGATAGATCCAATGGACCGGGATCTGCAGGGCGGGAAGGATGCGCCCGGAGCTGGCCACCTGCAGGATATAGCCGATGGAGAAATAGCAGAGCGCGAACATGGCGATCGCGGTCACCGCGGTGATCACGATCATCATCATCTTGCGGCCCGGCACGTTGAGCGCGTCGAACAGCGCCGACATGCGGATATGCCGCCCGTGCCGCGCGGCATAGCCGAGACCGGCGAAGGTAATCAGGATGATCAGGATGCGGTTAAGCTCGCCGCTGAAATAGAGCCCGTATTGGAAGACGAAGCGGCTCACTACATTGGCGATCGTGTTGAACGCCATCAACAATACCCCGGCGGCAAGCGCCAGGGCCTCGATCCGGCTGATCGCGGTATCGATCACGCCGAGAAATCCGGGCAGGGTCGAGGGCGGCTCGCCCTTTCCCCCGTGCTGCCCGTCCGACTCTTGGTCTGCCATCCGGCTCCCCCTCGTCCCCAGCCGGCGGAAGCCCGCCGGCGCGCCGTAAAGGACCGCCCCCCGCGGTTCCGTGAACGGCGACAACCCATCCGGCGCGCCCTGGAAGGACGAGCCGGATGGGCGTTGCATCTAGCTCCGGGAGGCCCGGATCAGTTAGCCGCGACGGCTTCACGCGCCTCGGCGAGATCCTCCTTCAACTGTTCGAGGATCGCCTTGCCGCTCTCTCCGGTCATCTCGATGAAGCGTTCCTCGACCTGCGCGGCCGCCTGCTTGAAGGGCTCGCGCTGTTCTTCCGTCAGATGGACGATATTGATCGAGGGCTTGGCTTCCTTGATCTGTTCCAGCGACTTCTCGGTCAGGCCTTCCTGGTATTCGAGGATATAGTCGAAGGCGACGTCGATCGCGTCCTCGACCATCTCCTGCTCCGCCTCGGGCAGCCCCTCGAAGAAGTCGTTATTGGCCATGACCGCCGTGGTGAAGATGTTGTGGCCGGCGAAGGTGATATAATCCGTCACCTCGTACATCTTCGTCGACCAGACCCAGAAGACCGGGTTTTCCTGCCCCTGGATGATATCGGTCTGCAAGGCGCCGAACACCTCGCCCCAGGGCAGCGGCGTCGGCGTGGCGCCGAACGCGTCGTAGGATTCCACCAGAAGCGGGTTGGTCATGGTCCGGAACTTGACCCCATTGAGGTCCTCCGGCGACGTGACCTTTTCCTTGGTGGTCATCGCCACCTCGCCCTCGGGGAACATCTTAAGGAGTTCCAGGCCCTTCTCCTCGTAGAGATCCTCGAAATCCTCGTTGATCGCCTCGCTCTCGCTGAAGAAGGTATTCACCACCTCCGGCTCGGTCGGCATCAGATAGGGGACGAAGAAGACCTGGGCCTCCGGAATCATGGAGCCGGTGAAGCCCGGGGATTGGTCGACGAACTGTAGAATGCCGGCGCGCGCCTGCTCCATGATGTCGGCCGACTCGCCAAGGGTTCCGAAGGGGAAGAGCTTGACCGTATGGTCGGAGTTCTTCTCGACCTCCTCCTTGAATTTCTGCGCGAACTTGCCCTGGACGTCGTCCATCGCCTCCTCGAAGGCGTAGCGCCAGGTATCGGCCTGTGCGCTCGCGGACACGGCGGCGAACGCCGCCGCGGCGACGACCGTGCGCCCAGCGGCGCGTGCGAAAGCTTTCATGGATTGTGCCTCCTTGTTCATGTTTCTCGTTGGCTTTGTATTTTTCTTGGCCTTGCCCGGCAGGCCATTCAGGCGGGCCGGTGGCACGTGCGGACCGGCAGGTGGCGTTCGCCACGCTCGACCGGCCTCATCGCCCAGGGCGCGCAACCACCCCGATGAACAACTTTGGTTGCCGAAGAAAGGCTACTCGCGGGGCGGAAAGAATGTCAACCGCACCCGGCCCGCGCGCTTTTCGGTGGAAAGGGAATCAGCGCGGCAATAAATGTTCCAGGCGACGGGTAAGCGCCGGATCGGCCGGTTTCGTCATCGGCGCGAACCAATCGACCAGCATGCCGTCGGGCCCGATCAGGTATTTGTGAAAATTCCACCAAGGCCGACGGCCGAACCAGCCGGCCTCTCTCCTGACCCAGCGATAGAACGGGTGCGCGCCCCTGCCCGCCACCCGGATCTTGCGCGTGACCGGAAAGGTCACGCCGTACCGCACCCCGCAGAAATCACGAATGGCGGCGTCGTCGCCGGGTTCCTGGTCAGCGAAATCATTGCTCGGCACCGCGATCACGGTAAGCCCGCGCGGCCCGAAATCGCGATGGAGATGCTCAAGCCCCTCATATTGTCCGGTGAAGCCGCAGCGCGAAGCCGTGTTGACGATCAGGACCGGCCCACCCGCGCACGCCGCGAGGTCGAGCCGTCCGCCGTCATTCAGATCGAAGGAGAAGACATGCGCCCCCCGCCACCCCGTCGGCGGCATGGCGGCGGATCGACCGAAATTGTCGCCGGATACAATCATGGTTCATCCTACGGGGGACGCCCGGTTCCGGATGACGCACGCGTCGATCGAATGCGCCGTGGCGTCTTGGACCGACGCCCGCTTTGGCCTATCGTCCGCCCCCGAACCGTTGTTGGAGCGTGAGCGCGCATGTTCCCCACCCTCTTCTACAAGCTGAAATCGGCCGGCGTGCCGGTCTCGTTGCGGGAGTATCTAAGTCTGCTGGAATGCATGGCGCGCGACGTGCCGCGGCAATCCGTCGAGCAGTTCTACTATGTCTCCCGCGCGGCGCTTGTGAAGGACGAGCGGCATCTCGACCGGTTCGACCGGGTTTTCGGGGAGGTTTTCCGGGGCGTCGTCGGCGAGGAGGGCGTGGAGGCCACGGCCTTGCCGACCGAATGGCTGATGAAACTCGCCGAGAAGCACCTTACCGAGGAAGAAAAGGCGATGGTCGAGGCCCTTGGCGGCTTCGAGAAGCTGATGGAAACGCTGAAGCAACGCTTGGCGGAGCAGGAGAAACGTCATCAGGGCGGCGGCAAATGGATCGGCACGGCCGGCACCAGCCCCTTCGGCGCCCATGGCTATAATCCCGAGGGCGTGCGCATCGGCCAGGACGAGAGCCGCCATCGCCGCGCCGTCAAGGTCTGGGACGAACGGCATTTCCAGAATCTGGATAGCGACGAGCCGCTGTCGAACCGCAACATGAAGATGGCGTTGCGGCGCCTGCGACGCTTCGCGCGCACCGGTTCGCAGTTCGAACTCGACCTGCCCGACACCATCCGCAGCACCGCGCGCAACGGCGGCAGCGTCGACATCAAATGGCGGCGGGAGCGGCACAATGCCGTGAAGCTGATCGTACTCTACGATGTCGGCGGGTCGATGGACGACCACATCCTGGAGAGCCGGAAGCTGTTCGACGCGCTGGGCGGGGAATTCAAGCACGCGATCCATCTCTATTTCCACAATTACGTTTACGAAAACCTGTTCGAGGACATGCGCGCGCGCTGGCGCACCGCCGTTCCGACCTGGGATGTGCTGCGCACCTACGGCCGGGACTACAAGCTGATCATCGTCGGGGACGCCACCATGAGCCCCTATGAGATCGCCTATCCCGGCGGCAGCGTCGAACATTGGAACGAGGAGCCGGGGCAGGTGTGGATGCAGCGCCTGCTCGCCCATTTCGAGAAGGCGGTCTGGCTCAACCCGCAGCCGACACGGCTCTGGCCCTACCACCCCTCGATCCGCATGGCGCGCGAGCAGATTGAGGATCGGATGTTCCCCCTGACACTGGCGGGGCTGGACGACGCGATGCGGGCGTTGTCGTGAGCGGACCCGGCGCCCCCGCCCCCGCCACCACTCTACCTGTCCGAAATATCGGCATCGCGCTCACACTCGGCTCAGCCGCCGGTTTCGCGATGAACACGCCGATCGCGCCCCTCGTCTACGCCGATGGCGGCAATGCCGCGACCCTGATGACGGCGCGTACGGGCGCGGCCGGATTGCTGGCGCTGCTTCTGCTGTTGGCGACGCGGCGCCTGCCGCGCGTGCCGCGCGCCGCCTGGCCCTGGCTGATCGGGGTGACGCTCAGTCTTTTCCTTCAGGGGATCGGCTATCTGGGCTCCGTCGCCTATATTCCGGTCGGGCTGGCGGCGGTGATCTTTTTCACTTGGCCGATCATGGTTGCACTGATCGACCCGCTGCTGGGCGGGCCGCGTTTGCGCGCGCTGGATGCGCTCGCCTTCCTGATCGCCTTCGCGGGCCTCGCGCTCGCGATCGGCCCGTCGCTGGAGACACTCGACCCACGCGGCATCGCCCTGGCCCTGCTCGGCGCGGTGGGATTGGCCGCCTTCCTGCTGTTCTCCCGCAAGGCGCTGGAGAGCGTGTCGAGCCTGACGGTCAGCCTCCACGCCAATCTCGGTACCGTGCTGCTTTGCATGGTCACGGCCCCGCTTCTATTCGGCGGGCTCGATTTTCCGGCCGGGGCGGACGGGCGTTGGGCAATGCTGGCGGTATGCGGCTTCTACACGCTCGCGCTCGCATTGCAGTTCGCGGCGCTCAAGCTCGCCAGCGCGCCGATGATCGCGATTCTCTTCAATCTGGAGCCGGTCATCTCCATCCTCGCGGCGGCTTGGCTCCTCGGGGAGGTTCTATCGCCGGATCAATATCTTGGCGGCGCGCTCGTCGTCCTGGGCCTACTCCTCTACGGCCGGTCGGGACGTGCGCGACGGGTGCGCGCCGCGGTGGAAGCAAAAGGATGATCATGCGCGCGTCGACGTCTTTCCCGGCCCGCCCGCTTGCGATAGGCTCCGCCCTCTCATCGGGTCTTCTGCATCGGGAACCGTGACGCCCATGTATCTGACGTCGCAGCAAGTCGAGGAGTTCGACGAGCGGGGGTATCTACAATTCTCCGGTCTTCTCGACGCGGAGGAAGTCGCGGTGCTCAATACCGAGCGGCGTCACCTCCAGGCACGCGAAGGGGCCGAGGTGGTCCGCGAGCCGGGGTCAAGCGCGATCCGCCTTATCTATGGCGCGCATGACTATTGCGAACCCTTCCGGTTGCTTTCCTGTCTGCCCCGCTTGCTTGGACCCGTACGGCAATTGCTGCGCGCGTCCGCCTATATCCATCAAAGCCGCCTTGATCCGAGGCGGGGCTTCACCGGCGATCCCTGGAACTGGCATCAGGATTTCGGGGTCTGGCGTCATGAGGACGGCATGAAGCGGCCGGATTGCGTCATGACCGCGATCATGTTGGACGACACGACGGCGGTGAACGGCCCGCTCCTCCTCGTGCCGGGCAGCCACCGGCATGGCGAGGTGCGGGAAGCGCACCCGGAACCAGACGGCCGGGGCAGCAGCGTGATGCGCATCAGCGCGCACATGCTGGAGGCCTTGGCGCGCGACGGTGGGATAGAGGCGCTGACGGGACCGGCCGGCACCGTCGCCTTCATCCATTGCAATCTGGTGCACGGCTCCGCCAATAATGTCAGTCCCTGGCCGCGCGCCACCCTGTACTTGGCCTACAACAGCGTGGAGAATTTACCGGAAGGTGGGCAAGGCCGCGCTTGGTTCCTCAACAATCCCGACCGGACTCCGCTGGACCCGGTCGACGACGACGCACTGCATGCGCTATCCCGCGCCGCCAAGGCGCGCCGCGCGGGCTAACGACAGGAGAGGGTAAGTCAATGCCTTATGATTTACGTGGCGATCTGGCTCCCCCGACACGCGCGCTCGATTGCTCGGATGCGGAATGGATCGTCCGGGTCGAACTCGCCGCCTGCTATCGGTTGATCCACCATCACGGCTGGACGGATCAGATTTATAACCACATCACGGCCCGCGTGCCCGACACGGGCGACCGGCATGAAATCCTGATCAACCCGTATGGCCTCGCCTATGACGAGGTCTGCGCGTCGAACCTCGTGAAGATCGATCTGGACGGCAACATCCTCGACGGATCATCGTTTGGAATCAACATGGCCGGCTACACGATCCACAGCGCCATCCATGGCGCGCGGCCCGACCTGCACTGCGTGCTGCACACGCACAGCCGCGCGGGCGTCGCGGTATCCTGCCTGAAGGAAGGCTTCGTGCCCATGACCCAGGGCGGTCTGCAATTCCATCAGCGTATCGCCTATCACGATTATGAGGGAATCGCGCTGGATCTCAGCGAACGGGAACGTCTGGTCGCCGATCTTGGCCGGCACCATACGATGGTCCTCAGAAATCACGGCCTGCTGACCTGCGGACCCAGCATCGCGCGCACCTTCTCGCGCATCTATTACCTGGAGCAAGCCTGCGAGGTTCAACTGGACGTCATGAAGACCGGGCGCGAGATCACCCTGCCCGCGCCCGAGGTGCGCGAGCACACGGCCCGACAGTGGGACAGCGCCGAAGCCAATTCCGGGTCCGACCAGGACGTGCCGGAATGGCCTGCCTATCTACGCATGCTCGACCGCATCGATCCGGGCTATCGTGATTAGAGTGGATTCGATTTTCATCTCCGCCGCGTCGCTCCTTCTCCTCGTCCTGCTGTCCGCCATGACTTTCACCGGCGAAGGGCGGGCCGATATGTCGCGCGATCAGCATCCGGATACACGGCCCGCCATGCGGTTGGACCCTAACCTGGGAAATGTCGCGCGAGGGGAACGCCTGGCGATCGAACTGGAATGCGTCGAATGCCACGGCAGGGCTGGCCTCGGCATCCAGCGCGGTTGGCCGAAGCTCGCCGGTCAGTACGAGCAATATCTGCTGAACGAGTTGCGCAACTTCCGCGACGGATTCCGCCCGCACGTCTTCATGGCGATCTATGCCGACGCGCTGACCCGCCGGACCATGCACGATCTGGCGCTCTACTATGCCTGCCAGGGCGAGGACCCGGGCGTGGCGGATGAAGGCCGCTGCGCGCGCCCGGCGACGGAATAAAGCCCGGTCCCGGACGCGCGCTTCGCATCATTCCATCAGATCTCGGCGAAGGGCTTCTTCTCCGCCTTCGCGCCGGGATGGGTGACGGCACCGCCGACGGCGGAGCCCACCGTCTCGGCATAACGCCACAACGCGCCGGAGCCGCTGCCGGGTGCCGGCGGCGTCCATTCGGCGCGCCGACGCTCCAACTCCTCCGCCGAAAGGTCGACCTCCAGCAGCCCCTGATGCGCGTCGATGGTGATCATGTCGCCGTCGCGCAGCAGACCGATCGGCCCGCCGACCGCGGCCTCCGGCCCGACATGGCCGATGCAGAAGCCACGCGTCGCGCCGGAGAAGCGCCCGTCGGTGATCAACGCCACCTTATCGCCCATGCCCTGGCCGTAGATCGCGGCCGTGGTCGCCAGCATCTCCCGCATGCCGGGGCCGCCCTTCGGGCCCTCGTTGCGAATGACGATCACCTCGCCCGCCTTGTAATCGCGTTCCGCCACGGCCTTGTAGGCGGCTTCCTCCGTATCGAAGCAACGCGCGGGCCCCTTGAAGACCAATTCCTTCAGTCCCGCGACCTTCACGATCGCCCCCTCGGGCGCGAGATTGCCGCGCAGCCCGACGACACCGCCCCAACTCGACAGCGGGTTGGAGACGGGACGCACCACGTCCTGATCGGTCGGGAAGGTGACGTTCTCCAGATTCTCGGCCAAGGTCTTGCCCGTGACGGTCAGACAATCGCCGTGCAGCAGGCCGGCCTCCAACAGCGCCTTCAGGATGATCTGAACGCCGCCGACCTCGTAAAGGTCCTTCGCGACATAGCGCCCGCCCGGCTTCAGGTCCGCGATATAAGGCGTCTCTCGGAAGATGTCGGTCACATCGTTGAGGTCGAAGTCGATCCCCGCCTCGTTCGCGATGGCCGGGAGGTGCAGGCCCGCATTGGTGGACCCGCCGGAGGCCGCGACGACCCGCGCCGCGTTCTCCAGCGACTTGCGGGTGACAATCTGGCGCGGGCGGATCTGCTTCTCGATCAGGTCCATGATCTGCAGACCCGACGCCTCGCACACCGCGTCGCGGCTTTCATAGGGGGCCGGCGCGCCGGCGGAGCCGGGCATGGCCAGGCCGATGGCCTCAGACACGCAGGCCATGGTGTTCGCCGTGAACTGCCCGCCGCAGGACCCGGCCGAGGGACAGGCGGCGCATTCGATGTCGTGCAGTTCGTCCTCGTCGATCTGCCCGCCGGAATGGCGGCCGACGGCCTCGAACACGTCCTGCACGGTCATGTCCTTGCCCTTGTAGCGGCCCGGCAGGATGGAACCGCCATAGATGAAGATCGAGGGCACATCCATGCGCACCATCGCCATCATCATGCCCGGCAGCGACTTGTCGCAACCCGCGACACCGACGATCGCGTCATAGCAATGGCCGCGCACGGTCAGTTCCACCGAATCCGCGATCAGGTCGCGGCTGGGCAGCGAGGCATACATGCCCGCATGGCCCATCGCGATGCCGTCCGTCACGGTGATGGTGGTGAATTCGCGCGGATTGCCGGCGCCGGCCTTCACGCCCTTCTTCACCGCCTGGGCCTGACGCGAGAGCGAGATGTTGCAGGGCGCGGCTTCGTTCCAGCAGGTGGCGACACCGACGAAGGGCTGCTTGATCTCCTCGTCCGTCATGCCCATCGCGTAATAGAAGGCGCGGTGCGGCGCGCTTTGCGGGCCGATCGAGACATAGCGGCTCGGCAGTTTCGATTTATCCCACACTTTGCGTCCGGTTTTCGGATCCGATTCGGCCATGGTGCTTCCCTCCCTGCAGACGGGTCGTTAGGTTTGTTGCTTGCTGGCCATAGTGTAGGCCACGGCCGATGACGCAAGGCAAGACTGCGTCCAAGGACATCCGCGAGGGATGACGCAGGACCCCGAAACGGCGAAACCCGAGACGGCGAAGCCCGTACCGCTGCCCTATCAACGGCTCGCCACGCCGGGCGCGTGGTATCGCGGTTTCGCGGACTATCTGCTGGCGGTGCCGGAAGGCCGGCCGCTGCGCGCCATGTTCCCCATGCCGACCGACGCGGCCCAGGCCCTGGAACGGCACCGCCATGTACTGAGCCGGGCCCTGCTGAACCCGCCGATGGAACAGGCGATCGCGGCCGCCATCGGCGGCTATGCCCGCGACCGCCTGAAGATGCCCATATGTCCGCCCACGGACGAGGGGGAGGCCATCGCCGACGAGATCGACGACCGCGGATGGAGCACCCTACCCGCCTGGGACGATTCGGCGGTGGAACGGCTGCGCGCCGCGCTGGACCCGCTGCCGGTATTCGCGAAGCAGGGGGCGGCGCGCTCCGAGGCGCTGAGCCTGGAGGCCGCACGGCGCCACAACGTCGCCGAATACAAGGCGGAGGATCTGCTCCGCCTGCCGGAGGTTCTGTCCTTCGTGACGGAACCGACGGCGCTCGCCGCCACGGAACGCTATCTCGGCGCGCCGCCGATGCTGATCGCGCTGGTCGCTTGGTGGAGCTTTCCCGGCCACGAGGCGCGGGACGCGCAGCGCTTCCATCTCGACATCGACGACCACCGCTTCGTGAAGCATTTCCTCTACCTGACCGACGTGGACGAGACGAGCGGCCCCCACGCCTATGTCGAGCGCACCCACCGCCCCCGGGATTACGGCGCGATCATCGGCCAGGGCCGTGGCGAGACTGAACGGAAGCGGCTATTCGAATGGCTGTTCCAGACCCTCCGCAAGAGCGACGCGGACGTGGCGCGCCATACCGGCCGCCACGCGACCCGGATCACCGGGCCCGCCGGCACGCGGTTCCTGGCCATGACCCGGGGATTGCATAAGGGAGTGGCGCCGGAGAAGCGGGCGCGCCTGCTGATCCAGGCGACCTACGGCATCAGCCCGGCAAGCGCGAAACGCCTCGCCGACGTCCCGGCGAGCGCCCTCCCCCCAGGCCTGTTCGCGCCGCCGACCGACGCCCTGCTCTGGCTCTTCGTCGACCGGGCGCGCTAGACTTCGGAAGTCCGGCATTCCGGGAGCCGCCAAGGGGAGGAGGCGAGACATGACGAGATTGACGGGGATCGATCACCTGGCCTTCATCACGCACGATATCGTGGGCACGATACGCTTCTATCGCGATCTGCTGGGCCTGCGGCTCGTCGCCGGGATCGGCCATGACGGCTTCCGCCATTATTTCTTCAAACTGGCCGACGGGCGCACCCAGATCGCCTTCTTCGAATATGACGGCGCCACCCCGATGGCGCGGAAATTTCCAGGCGACCGGACGTCGGAACCGCGCGGCTACGACCACCTCTCCATGACGGTGGAAAGCCGCGAGGATCTGTTCGCCCTGAAGGACAAGTTGGAAGCCGCCGGCGTCGACGTGCATGGCGCGGTCGATCACGGCCTTTTCTGGTCGATCTATTTCTACGACCCGAACAACATTCCGTTGGAGGCGACCTGGAATTTCATGGACGTGGCGGACGCGCCGGCGGTGGTGGACGACGCGCCGCTTCCCATCGTCGCCGAGGGGGCCGAGCCTCAACCCGGCCATTGGCCCGCGCCGGAAAAGACGACCCCGCCCGAGGCCATGACCGCCAAGGGCGGCAACGCCCTGCCCCTGCGCCGCGAATTGCTCCGCCAGGGCCGGGTGCGCTTCAAGCACGGATTGCCCGGCGATTTCATCGCACTGATGACTGATGCGGTACGCGACGCGAACGATTGACGCCTCCCTTACGCCTCCCGCTTCAGGAACATCGCGTCGAAAAGCTGCATCACCCGGTCCACCGCCCCGCGCGACACATGGCGGAGGTCGGGCTCCCACGGGTCCTTCAGGCAGGTGGTGACAAGTTCGAAGGAGGGGAAGTAATGCGCCTTCGGGTCGGTGCGGCATATCTCCTCCGCCGCGACGCGCAGCACCGCCTTGGAATGGGTGTTGGCCGCGACGACATGGGTGTCGTCCGCCCGCGTGGTCGCCATGAAGGGCACGGGCGAGACGGAAAGGATCAATTCCAAGTCGGGGTTGTGCACGCGCACGATCTCCGCGAAACGGCGGATATCGGCCACGTTGCGCTCCACCGTCAGCACCTCCGGCCGCGCGGTGAGGTAGGAGGAGAAACCGCGCGGATTGCGGGACAGGACGCTGCCGTCGCTCAACAGCCGCCAACATTCGTTGAGCCCCAGCGTCACGATGAAGACCTTGGCGCGGGTCAGCGCGTCCCGCACGGCGGCGAGGTGACGAGGCCGGTCGGCCTCGTAAGCCTCCGGCGTGGTGAACCCCACCCCTTCGCGATAAGGGTCGGTCCAATAGGACTGATCGCCGTGCGTCATGCGGACCAATAGCGGATCGAACGAGCGCTCCCCGAAGGCGCGCTCGGCCAATTGCCGGAAGCCGGGGCTGTTGAAGAGCAACCCCCAGGCGGCGCAGAAATCGGTCACCGACCTATCGGGGCGCGCGCCCTCGGAATGGACGCCGGCCGTGCCGTCGGGCTGTTTCTCCGCGATCACATAATTGAAGCCCCGGCGTTGGAAGGCGTGGCTGATCTCGAACGCGAAACAGCTTCCAGCACTGCCCAGCGGCGTCGCCGCATCGACCAGCGGGACCCGCCGCGCGAAGGGCGCCAGCGTTTCTAGACCCTGGGCCGGGTCGCGCGTCGGGTTGGGCCAGAAGATCGCCTCCGCCGGTTTGCCCTCGCCGGGTTCGTAGGTACGCGCGCTCGCCTGCCCCTCGGCCATGAAGGCGCGCGGCGCCCCGGCCTGGGCGCGGAACCGCGCGGCAAGCGCCGCATCCGTCCCCGCCGCATCCGTCCCCTTGGCCCCCGCCTGCACCGCCTGATGGGCGAGCGTGAGCAGGGCCGTGAGGTCTCGGGTCGCCCGGCCGCTCCGCTCGATGCCCGCCGCGATCCGCTCCCCCAACTCGGGATCGTCACGGAAGACCGCGCGTAACAACACGCGCCGCGCGGCCGGATCGCTCCAGCCGTCCTCACCGCCCAGAAGGGCGATATCGTCGCCGTCATTGGAAGCCATGGGGAGAGGATAAGGCGATTCCCAGCCATGCGAGATGGAACCGCGCGATATCCGTGGGCTCAGGCGTCCTCGAACCCCTCCAGGACATTGACCGTGTTGACCCCGACCTGGGCGACGGCATAACCGCCTTCCATCGCGAAGAGCGTCGGCAGGCCGAGCGCCCCGATCCGCGTCCCGTAGCGCCGGTAATCGTCGCTCTTCAACTTGAAGAAGGAGATCGGGTCCTCCTCGAAGGTATCGACGCCGAGCGAGATGATCAGCGCATCCGGCCCGTAATCCTCGATCCGTCCACAGGCGGCATCCAGCGCTTCGGACCAGCGCTCGAAGGGCGTGCCCTCGGGCATCGGATAATTGACCGTGAAGCCCTCGCCCGCGCCCGCGCCGGTCTCGTCGGCATAGCCGGAGAAATAGGGGAAGGCGTCCTCTGGCTGGCCGTGCAGCGACAGGAACAGAACGTCGCCGCGATCATAGAAGATATCCTGCGTGCCGTTGCCGTGGTGGAAGTCGACATCCAGGATCGCGACGCGCGACGCGCCGTCGTCCAGGAAGGCCTGGGCCGCGATGGCGGCGTTGTTGAGGAAGCAATAGCCGCCGAACATGTCGCCGGTGGCGTGATGCCCCGGTGGCCGGCAGAGCGCGAAGGCGGCACGCTCACCCCCCGCGATGACGGCGCGCGCGGTAAGCGCGACATCCGCGCTGGCCTGCGCGGCCTCCCAGGTACCGCCGCTGATCGCCGTCTCGGAGGCGAGCGAGTGATAGCCGATCTTGCCGTCGATGTGGCGCGGACGCCGGCCGGTCATGCGCCGCGCCGGCCAATTGGCCGCGATCGCCTCCCCCTCGAAACCGGCGGCCTGCCATTCCTCCCAACAGGTGGCCAGGAAATCGAGATAGTCGGCGTCATGAATACGGCGCACGGGATCGAGGCCGTGGCGCGTCGGCGCCTCCACCGGGCCGAGCTTCACGGCGGCCAGCCGCTCCAGCACGAAATCCATCCGTTCCGGGCATTCGAACGGGGGAACGAGGGTACCGCCATAGAGTTCCGTCTTGGCGTCCCGGAGCTTGTGGTCGTCGGTATAGATCGTCTTCACGCGTCGCCGCCTTTCCTCGCCGAAGGCGCGGGAAAAGGTCCCGCCGCCGATCAGCGGGGAGAATAGGGCTAGTCGAACAGCGCGTCGATATCCGCCTGAGAGATTCCCTCACCCGCGCGGGCGGGGCCGTTCAACAACGCCGCATCCTCGTCGCGCTCGATCTCCGGGATCGGCAGATCCTCGAACGCCTCGATCCCCCAGATGCCGATCATCGCGACGATCCGTTCCTCGATATGGCGCAGCGTAGCGATCACCTTGGAGGTCCGCTGGCCGGTCAGGTCCTGGAAATTGCAGGCCTCCATGATCTTGATCGTCGCGGCCTCGATCCGGGAACACAGCGCCTCGGCCTCGGTGTCGCCGGCGATCGTGCCCGCGAGACGGGTCAGGAGGTCCATCTGAGCCTCCGCCTGGCCCAGGATCTCGTCGGTCGCGGTCGCCGTGTCGTGGATGATCGCGTCAAGCTCGCTGCGCGCATCCTCCATCCGGTTATTGTCGGCGCCCGGATGCTTGATATGCGCGATCTCGGCCTTCGCCTTGCCGATCATCTTGACCATGCGCGCGATCTCGATACGAACCGCCAATTCGGAATCGCCCCCCGAATCGGCGCGCCCCACCGACATCTCCGGGCTTGCCTCCTCCCCCGTCGTCGCCCGCAGAATCCTGCCCATCATCGAATGCATCTCGCCGAGTTCCGCGCGGATGGCGTCCAGTTCGGCACCCGTCGCCGCGGACCGGGGCACGCCGGCACCGTCGCCGTCGGCGTGATCGCGATCCCCCGTCTCGTCGCCATCATCCAAAGGCGCGCGCGACCTTTCCGGCGCGGCGGGGCCGGCGGACACCGATGGCACGGAAGGGTCGAGGGACAAGTCCCGCTCCGCGCGGAAGCGCTTTCTGCCAAGAGATCCGGGAGAGGATTGCGTCATGATGAGGATGCTCGTTCGATTAAGTCGCCGGTTCGACGATTACCATGGCCGGAGAACCGCGCCCGAACGCACGTAACTCCGTATTCTCTCAGGTACTATCATGCCTCAAATTCCTTTTTTGGAGGTTAACGCTTCATCCATTCCCGTTTAATAAGGACGTGGGTGCAGGTCGGTTTTCCACTCTCGACGTCCATGCGATGATACAGGTTAGCCGTTTTCCTTCAACGAGGTGACGATCAAGCAAGAATCCCGGTGCGGCGGGCGGGGCGCCAGGCGGTTCAACGAACGGGAAGACACGAAACGATGACGGATCAAGCGGAGCTCGTTCCCACCGACAAGGAACGGGACAGCCTGCATATATTGCCGCTATGCATCGTGCCTCTCGAAACGCCGGGGCTTCGACGCGCGCGGCTCGTCAAGAACAACCGGATCGAGACCATGATCGAGCTGTTCAAGGCGAGCGGCAGCGGCAGCGGCCAGGTCACGCTGCGCGACCTGCCGGGCTTCTTCCCCACGGCCAACGAGGCCGCCTTCAAGAGCGATATCCACAAGATCGGCGCGCTCGCTCGTATTCCGAGTTTCGACGTCTATTCCTGCCGAATATCCCTGCGCGCTCTGGGCATCCAGGTCGACGAGCACACGCACCTGCAATTGTCCGACACGAAGAAATCCGAACTTACCGAACGGATGAAGGCCTTCACGGCGCCGCTGATCAAGAATGTCTACGGTCAGGATACCAAGGACGTGGCGGATGCGGGCGACCTCAGCGCCATGCTGCGCAACCCGGATAAGGAAGAGGCGCTGCGCCGGCTCACCATGCTGGCGGAGAAGCTGAATGTCTCGCTGGAGGATATCCCGCGTTTCGTGGAGGATTACGGCGACGTCTTCCTTTCCCTCGCTTTCTTCCAGGACAAGCTCGACGAGGTCGTTCCGACGCTCAACACCTTCCTGGGCTGGGTCGCCGACCTCCGCCAGAGCTGGCAGGTGCGCAATGATCGTTCCCAGGACCGAATCCTGGACACGATCGTTGCCGACCTCTCCGACATCTCCGGCTCGATCACCGGCCGGTTCGAGAGTTTCGAGCGCAAGACGCAGGATTTCTGGACGGACATCTCGGCCGAGCGGTTCAAGGAGGTGCGCGACCTGGTCACCGCGCATCACGTCACGGTGGGCGGTGTTCTGTGCGGACTCACGCTCAAGCTCGACCTCTGGCAGGAGCGCTTTCCCGACCGGAATTCCGGCGGCCCGCAACAACGGATCGAATTCTGCATCAGCGAGATCATGCCGGGCCTCGATCATATCAAGCGGCTGGAGGCCCGGGCCGCCAAGAGCGGTAACTGACCGCCATGGTCATGAAACGCGATCCGGTCCGGCGGCCTATCCGCGTGTCCGTCCGTCTCGCCCTGCTGTTCCTCTCCCTCCTCATCGTCGCCGCGACATCGGCACGAGCCGCCGGAACGGGTGACGGAACGGCCTTCACCCATCTTGAATCGATGATGGACGCGGCCTGCGACGCGCTGGTCGAGACCGGCGATCCCACACACGCCGACTATTTCACCGCCCGGTTTCCGGATGCGATGACCGCCGTCAACCCGGAACGGGCCGCGGGCGGTGGCATGACGGTGCGGAGTCTCTATCTGCAACGTCCGGGAAGCGATACCCGCTATAGCCTGGAGGCAATACTGAACGCGGGGAACCTCGCCCGCATCGCGATCGAATCCTGGCACGCCCTGCCGTCCGGCACATCGGTTCCCGCCGCCGCGCTGTTCGTCGCACCCAATTGCAGCCCCGCCCAGGCGCGCGAGATCGTCTATGGGACCGATGGGCTTGCCCGGAGCCTGCGCATCGTGGGCCCAGACCTCGTGACGACGCTCGGCGAGGAACCGCTCAACCCGCCGGTGCCGGAAGGCGTCGACGCGAAGGGAGTGACGGTCGCGGTGATCGATTCCGGCATCGCCTATGACCGTCCGGATATCGCCAAGCGGCTGGCGCGGGATGCGACGGGGCGGCTGATCGGCCGGGATTTCTGGGATCTCGATCCGCTACCCTATGATCAGGACGCGACCGGCTCCCCCTTCGTGGCGCGGCGCCATGGAACGCTGGTCGCGGACATCCTGCTTCGCGTCGCGGGGCCGGTTCGGCTGATCCCGCTGCGCTATCCGCGCCCGGACATGACGCGCTTCGGACCGTTGGTCGAGTTTCTCGCGGAACAGGGGACCGCCATCGCGACCCTGGCCATGGGGAGTGACAGTCCGGGCGACTGGGAGGCATTCAAGCGGGCGGTCGAGGCGCATCCCGATATCCTTTTCATCGTCTCGGCCGGCAATGACGGGCGGGATATCGATCGCACCCCGGTCTTCCCGGCGGCATTCGATCTGCCCAATCTACTCGTCGTTACATCGCTGACCGAAGGGGGGCGGATCGCGGTCGGCTCGAACTGGGGAAAGCGGGCGGTGGATATCGGTCTGCCGGCGGAACATCTGATCGCCCGCGACCCAAGCGGCCGGGAACGTCCGGTTTCCGGGTCGAGCTTCGCCGTCCCGATCGCCGCCGGGCTGGCCGCGCGGCTGAAAAGCGACCACCCGGACTGGCGGGCACCGGAACTTAAGGCCGCGTTGCTCGACGCGGCGCGGCCGCTTCCCGATGAAGGGGACAGGCCCCGCATCGCGGCGGGATGGATCGACGAGCGCCCCGCGCGCCCTTGACCCCGGGACGACGACCCGCCCGCACGTATGATCGGCACGGCCCCCTCGCCCCGCTATTTCGAGCGATCGGGATCATAGTCGGCAAGAAGTTCCTGCATTCGGTTGGCCGCGCGATTGGCCGCGGCGAGACGCGCGCGCGCAGGGTGGTTCTCGTCGACCTTCTCAAGCCCGAGACTGAGATTCGCCAACAGGCTCGCCATCGCGTTGTTGAGATCATGCATGGTCCGATCCGAGGAAGAATTCCGCCGTTCGATCCACCCAGACACACCAGCGTAGGCGGAGCCGGTTTGATCACTGTTGCCCGTCATCATGCTCCTCATCGGAATGACCGATGCCGGAAGGTCGGTCCGTCCGGCTCACGGTCTCGATCGTCTCGAACAATGCGTTCGGCTTGAACGGCTTTCTGATCGTCGCGTCGGCGCCGAGAACCGGGGCATGGTTCAAGAAGTGGGCCAATTCACCCTGGGCACCGGACATCATGATGAACCACATGCCCAGCCGTTTGCGACGAACCGTGCGCAGGAGCTCGAATCCTTCCGCCCCCGGCATCAGAAGATCGCACAGAATAAGGTCCGCGGGCCACACCTCCAGAACATCCAACGCCTCGAGCCCGTCCGCCACGCATCGCACCTCGTGGCCGGCCTCGCTCAACAGGGCGTCGAGCGCATCGCGCAACATCGCATCATCATCGACCACGCAGATCAACACGCGAAAGCGCTCCCCCTCAAGGTCGGACCGTCCGCCAAGTCGAGGGAGTTTAGCCGTTCCAGACGGCAGAACCTAGGATTCTTACGTAGAACCGAAAGTACCGTGACGACCGCCTGGACGGCGCCAAGACGGGGTCTGGATGGAACCATGCCGTGCAGGCCGGCGTGAGGGTGGACGCGCGCTCGGTTCAGCCCATGATCTCGAAGCTGCCGGAGGCGTCCTTCTGGAAATTGGAAATGGTCTCCGTCATGGACTCCGACTCCGGTGCCCGGATATCGCCGATACGCTCGCAGCTATAGCCGTCGCGCGTGATGTCCCGGACGACCACGATCACCGTGCGCCGCCCACCGCTATCAGCGTTGCGCGGAATGAACCGGCGCACATAAATATCGCGCGAAAGCGGATACCCCTCTTCCTCGATCTTGCGGAGATAGGGCACGATCTGCGGGTCTGGACCGATCCCGCTTCCGGCGGTCCGGTCCGATTCAGCCCCACCCGTTTCGGCGCCGTCCGGTTCGGCTTGATCCACCTCGATATCAGCCGTTTCCTCCACGTCCCCATGCCAACCCGAGATGCAGTAGTCGAGCGCGTAGAACCGTCGTTGGCCAAGCCGCAATGTATCGCCCCGGGGTATCTCGTACCCTTCCTCCGATTCGATCAGGTGCAGGATGACGAAGCGCGCGGGAACCGACGGCTGTATATCGTAATAGAGCCATCCCGAACCGCCGAACATGCCCGGCGCATCGATCGACACTTCCCCATCCAACTCATATTCATAGGAGATATTGATCCGCTCCGAATCGGGAAAAATGATCTGCAGCGCATTTTGGCGGTCATAGGTGTTTCCGGCGACCATCGGCGCTTGGCGGACCATGAGTTCCGGATTGAAATAGGGATCATGCTCAAGCCCGGAACATCCGGCGAGCGTCGCGAGCGCCAGGGCGGAAAGTACAGCGCGCCCGGCCCGCGCGGCGGCGTTCGGCATGCACCCTGCCCCGCCCTTCGCCCCGCGCTCTGTCCCGCCCTCTGCACGGAGCCTCCGCCCCTGCCGTCCGGACATGACGCCATCCGTTCCATGTTGACCCATCGTGCGGTCCCTCGGTTCCTAGATACTTCGACACCAAGCTTGGTATAGCTACCATATATGCCAAATTCGCGCCACTCTCACGCAAGAAATTGACACCATGATCGGTGGCTTGCCTATCCCGCCGGGCCGCGCGAGGCTGCCCGCGCGGTCGCCCGCGCGGTCGGAAGCCGTCATCACCGACCGTCGATTATGTCGATTCAGGAGATTCCCCCCTCATGACCAAAAGTTCGCTCGGCCTCGACCCGGCCCTTCAGTCCTATCTTCTGTCCGTCAGCTTGCGGGAGAGCGACATCCAACGCCGCCTGCGCGAGGAGACGGCCGAGTTGCCCTTGCGCATGATGCAGATCGCGCCGGAACAGGGCCAATTCATGGCCCTTATGGTGGAATTGACCGGCGCGCGCCGGGCGATCGAGATCGGAACCTTCACCGGCTACAGCGCCCTGACCACCGCGATGGCCCTACCGGCGGACGGGCGTCTCATCGCCTGCGACGTCAGCGAGGAATGGACCGCGATCGGCCGCCGTTACTGGGAGGAAGCCGGCGTCGCCGACAAGATCGACCTTCGTATCGCACCCGCGATGGAGAGCTTGAGCGCGCTGCTGGAAGCGGGGGAGCAGGACAGCTTCGATATCGCCTTCATCGATGCCGACAAGACGAATTATCAGGCCTACTACGATGCCTGCCTGGAACTGATGCGCCCCGGCGGGCTTATTATGATCGACAATGTCCTCTGGGACGGCGCCGTCGCCTATCCCGAGAAGAAGGATAAGGATACCGAGGCGATCCGCGCCCTCAACGCGCGCCTCAAGGAGGATGAGCGGGTCTCCCTTTCCATGGTGCCGATCGCCGACGGGCTGACGCTCTGCCGCAAGCGGTAAAGAGCGTCGGCAGGCAACGGGCGGCGGGCGGCGCTCAGGATGCACCGTCCGTCGCACCGATTAACCCACCATCCAACGCATTCTCTTCGCGCCGCCCCGAGCGCGGATCGTGCAGGGACTTGCAATATCCTGCCGGCACCCGAAGTAATTATTTCGTTTGCCAAACCATTTCGGGGGTTTCAATGAGACTCTTCCACGCGATACCCGCCCTGTTCCTTCTCGCCGCGTGCGCGGCGCCGCACAATGTTCCCGCCAACAGGCTCGCCACGGCGAACCCGCCTCCCGCGCCCGTCGCGCAGGAGGACAAGGATTGGGGGATCAACGCTCCGGACGGCTATATGTCCGAGAGCTATCACCACCCGACGCCGATGACGGTGCCCGGCGCGACGACCCTTCTGACGTCCGAATTACTGCTGCGCGTTCAGCAACCGACGCCGCCGGTCCTGGTCGACGTGCTGGGCGGCGATCCGCATCCGACCATCCCGGGCGCCGCCTGGGTCAAAGGCGGCGGACTTTCCGGCGACATATTCACGCCGGAGCGCGAGGAGCGCTTCGCCGATACCTTGGAAACCCTGACGGGCGGCCAGATGGATCGGTATCTCGTATTCTTCTGCCAGGATTCGAGTTGCTGGCTTTCCTGGAACGCCGCGCGGCGCGCGGTCGTCCTGGGCTATACCAATGTCTATTGGTATCGCGGCGGCGTGACGGCATGGCGCGCGGCCAACCTGCCGACGGTAACCGCCGCCCGCTATCAGTGGTAATCAATGTAGGGTGATCGAAGGGGCGGGATCCGACGGGATATCCCGCCCCTTTTCCCCTTATACCAAATCTTGCTGATCACGCCCCATGCGGATCGCGTTCGGCTTTGGTCGGGTGGGAAGGGTGGCGCGGGCGATGCGCTCCTGGCCGAGAACCCGGGAGGGACGTCCCCATGGGTCGTGATCAACAAGATTCGGTATTACCCGTCCAAGTCGATGACCATGCGGAAATTGGTCAGCGCTATTCCATGGCGCACCGGCCGTTGCTCACGCAGCACATGCCAGCCCCGCTTCTCGAAGAAACGCCGTGCCAAATGACTGGCATCCGTCGTCAGGCGGCGGAGCCCCGACGTTCGCGCAACGCTCAAAACCGCATTATAGAGTGCATCCGACACGCCGGTCCCGAACCGATCCGGCCGGACATAAGCAAGGTCGATATGCCCCGCGTCGGTCAGGCTCATGAAACCGAGCGGATCGCCCTCCCCATCCTCTTCATCGTCCGAGGCCGCCAACTCGACCGCGATCAGCGTGGTCATGCTGCCCAGGCGCGCCGCCCATTCCGCCGTCTCCGGCGGAGCCGGCGCCCAGGCGGCGAGCTGTTCCTCGGAATAGGCCCCGACGGCGCCCTCGCGGATGCTGGCATGGAAGAGACGCGCGGTCGCCGCCGCGTCGTCGTCCGGACGGAAACGGCGGATATGCAGCATGACCCGTCGCGCGGCCCCTATGGCCGCCCCTCCCCGATACGTCCTTCCTCGACGCCGTGACAGGCGACGGCACGGCCCCGCCCGAGGTCGAGGCGTTCCGGCGCCTCCCCCACGCATCGGGTACCGTCATTGTGCGTGCAGCGGGGGTGGAAGTGACAGCCGCTCGGCCTGTCGATCGGATCGGGTATCTCCCCCACCACCGTCTCCGCCGTGCGACCGAAGGCATCCAGCCGGGGCGCCGCGTCCAGCAACATGCGCGTATAGGGATGGCGTGGCGCGTCGAACAACGCCGCGCGCGGCGCCGTTTCCACCAGACGGCCGAGATAGAGGACGCCGATGTGATCCGCCATATAGCGCACGACGGACAGATCGTGGCTGATCATCAGATAGGTGAGCCCCAGATCGCGTTGCAGATCGCGCATCAGGTTGAGCACCTGGCTCTGTACCGAGACGTCGAGGGCGCTCGTCGGCTCGTCGCAGACGATGAATTCCGGCTTGGAGGCGAGCGCCCGGGCGATGCAGATGCGCTGGCGCTGCCCGCCGGAGAATTCATGCGGATATTTTATGCCATCGAGGGCGGAGAGACCGACCTGCTCCAGCAACTCGCCGACGCGGCGCTTGATCGCGCGGGCGTCCGCCTCCAAGCCGAAGGCCCTAACCGGCTCGGCGATGATGTCGCCGACGCGCCAACGCGGGTTGAGGCTGGCATAGGGGTCCTGGAAGATCATCTGAATGCGCCGGCGCAGGGCCGTTTGCCCGGCCAGATCGCCCTGCGCGAAGAGGTCGACACCATCCACCGTGACCGTCCCCGAACTCGGCCGCAGCAGACCGACGATCATCTTGGCGATGGTCGATTTGCCCGATCCGGATTCCCCGACCAGGGCGAAGGTCTCGCCACGCGGGATATCGAAGGTCACGTTCTCGGCCGCCGTCAGGAAGACCTTCTCCTCCCGTTCGATCATCCGGTTCAGCCACGGCTTGGAGACATCGAAGACCCGGCCGAGGCCGCGCGTGCTGACGAAGGGTCCGGGATCGCTCATGTCGCCGTCCCCTCCGCTTCGCCTGCCCCCGAAAGCGCGGGGTCCTCCGGGTCGTAGAGCCAACAGGCGACGGCCCCCGCCGCCGTCGGGATCGGGTCCGGCCGCTCCCGGTCGCAGCGCGCGAACGCCTTGGGACAACGCGGATGAAAGGCGCAGCCGCTGGGGATCGCGCGCAGCCCCGGCATGGAACCGGGAATCTGATGCAGCCGCCCCCCCGCGCCCAGCGTCGAGGGCGTGGAGCGCATCAGGCCGACCGTATAGGGATGCTTCGGACGGGTCAGGACATCCGGCGTCGGCCCGATCTCCGCCAGACGGCCCGCATACATCACCGCAACGCGGTCCGTCGCCTCCGCGATCACGCCCATATCGTGGGTGATCAGCATGACGGCGGCGCCGCGCTCCCGGCACAGCCGCTTGAGCAGCGCGATGATCTGCGCCTGGACGGAGACGTCGAGCGCCGTCGTCGGCTCGTCCGCGATGACGAGATCCGGCTCCGCGGCGAGCGCCAGGGCGATCACCACCCGCTGACGCATGCCGCCGGAGAACTCATGCGGATAGCTGTCGATGCGCCGGGCGGCGGCGGGAATGCCGACCTCGTCCAGCGCGGCGATCGCCCGGCGGCGCGCCTCCGCCTCCCCCACCGGAAGGTGGGTCCGGATGGTCTCGACGATCTGGTCGCCGATCCGCAGCAGGGGGTTGAGGCTGGTCAGCGGGTCCTGGAAAACCATGCCGATGCGGCGTCCCCGGATGCGCCGCATCGCTTCCTCGGAGAGACGATGGATCGGCTCCCCATCCAGCAGCACCGCGCCCGAGGCGATCCGCCCCGGCCGGTCGATCAACCCGACGACGGCGCTTCCCATCATCGACTTGCCGGCGCCGGATTCCCCGACGACGCCCAGAATCTCGCCCCGCGCGATGTCGAAGCCGACACCGTCCACCGGGCGCAGCACGCCGCGACGGGTCGTGAACTCCACCACCAGATCGCGGATCGACAAGAGCGGTCGGTCGATCATGGCGCGTCCCTCCCGCGCTAGCGCAGTTTCGGATTGAGGACGTCGCGCAGCCAATCGCCCAGCAGATTGACCGACAGCGCGAGCACGAGAAGCGTCAGCGACGGAAACAGGATGATCCACCATTCACCGGAGAAGAGGAAATCCTGCCCGACCCGGATCAACGTGCCGAGCGATGGCGTGGTCGGCGGCGCGCCGACGCCGAGGAAGCTCAAGGTCGCCTCCGCGATGATGGCGAGCGCGAGGCCGATCGTCCCGATCACCAGCACCGGCCCCATCACGTTCGGCAGGACGTGCCGCACCATGATCGGGATGCGCCCCAGGCCGATCAGGCGCGCGGCCTGGACATATTCCTTCTCCCGCTCGACCAGGGTGGCGCCGCGCACGGTGCGCGCGAACTGCACCCATTCGGACAGGCCGATCGACAGGATCAGGATATAGAGCGCCGCGTCATTGCGCATCTCGACCGGCACGAGACCGCGCGCGATGCCGAAAATCAACATCGCGATCAGGATGGAGGGAAAGGTGAGCTGGATATCCGCGATCCGCATGATGAGGGTATCGATCCACCCGCCGAAATAGCCCGACACGAGGCCGAGCGTCACCCCCAGCACCCCCGCGAACAGCACCGAGACGACGCCGACGAAGAGCGAGATGCGCAGGCCGTAGAGAATGGCGGAGAAGATATCGCGCCCCTGATCGTCGGTGCCGAGCAGATAGAAACTGCCGGTGAACTGATTGGCGCTGAAGGGCGGGGTGAAGCCGTCCATCAGGTTCAGTTGCGCCGGATCGTGCGGGTTCTGCGGCGCGATCAGCGGCCCTAACAAGGCGCCCAGGACCAACAGCATGACGAGGGAGAAGGCAACGATCGTCACCGGCGAGCGCTTGAAGGAGAAATAGACGTCCGAGTCCAGGAAGCGGACCGCCTTGTCCTTCAGCCAATTGGGCTCCGCCACCAGCGCCTCCGCGCCGGTCGCGTCGCCGTTCCGCGTTCGGGTGCCGTCGTGATCCGTCATGGCGTCTCCCTCAAGCCCCCTTGCCCGGCGCATCGAACCGCAGCCGCGGGTCGATCGCGAAATAGAGCAGATCGACGATCAGATTGATGGTGACGAAAACCGTGCCGACCAGCAGCAGATAGGCCGCCATCACCGGGATATCGACGAAGAAGATGGCGTTCACGAAAAGCAGCCCCACCCCCGGCCACTGGAACACCGTCTCCGTGATGATCGCGAAGGCGATGATGGAGCCGAGTTGCAGCCCCGTCACCGTGATGACCGGGACCAGCGTGTTCTTGAGCGCGTGCCCGAAATAGATCGCCTGGCGCCGCAAGCCCCGCGCGCGGGCGAAGCGGATATAGTCGGTGCGCAGCACCTCCAGCATCTCCGAGCGCACGAGGCGCATGATCAGCGTCATCTGATAGAGGCCGAGCGTGATACCCGGCAGGATCAACGACTTCAGCCCCGAGGCGGTCAGCAGGACACTGTCCCAATTCTCCGTGATCGCCACCGTGTCGCCCCGCCCGAAGGAAGGAAGCCAGCCGAGTTCCACCGCGAAGATCCAGATCAACAGGATGCCGATCAGGAAGGTCGGCAACGAAACCCCGACCAGGGAGACGGACATGACGATATTGGCGAGCACGCCGTCGCGCCTGATGCCCGTATAGACGCCGAACAGCACCCCGAAGACCAGCGCGAACAACGCGGAAACCATGGCGAGTTCAAGGGTTGCCGGCAGGCGTTCCGCGATCAGTTCGGAGACCGGCCGGCCGAGCCGGTAGGAAATCCCGAACTCCCCCTGCAAGGCATTGCCGACGAAGCGGACATATTGCACCGGGATCGGATCATCGAGGCCGAGGCGCTCGATCAACGCTTCGCGGTCCGCCTGGGTCGCCTCCTGGCCGAGCAGATTCTCGACCGGGTCCCCCATGAAGCGGAAAATGCAGAAGGCGACGAGCCCCACCGTGAACAACACGGCGACCGCCTGTCCGACACGTCTGATGATGAAAGCCAGCATCGCGGGCACGGTCCCTATGGTCCAAGGCCGATCGCGTCAACCATTGCCCCCTGGGGAAGGCGCGACGCGATAGGGCTTGGACGGGGAACGGGGCCGCCCCGGCGCGCATGATACGCGCGCCGGGGCGGCCCGGGTTCACCGGACCGTCAGTTGAAGGTCATGTACTTGAAGTGCGGCTGATCCTCGGGCTGCACGTCGAAGGCGACATTATCCTTCATGCCCCAGTTCAGCACCTGATGGTGGATCGGCAGATAGATGCGATCCTCCTGCAACTGCGCCCAGATCTCGGCGATCGTGGCATCGCGCGCCGCAAGATCGGTCTGGGACGCGAGCGAGACGATCTTCTCGTCCAGCTCCGGATTGGAATAGCGCGTGCCGTTCCAGCTCCCCAACTCGTCGGTCTTGGTGTGGACCAGGAAGTTGAAGATGTACTCGCTATCGAAGGTCGGCACGCCCCAGCCCAGCATGTAGAAATCCGTCTCCCACTTGCTGATCAGCGGGAAATGCTGCGCCTTCGGCTTGGCGTCGAGGGCGACGTCGATGCCGATCTGACCCAGCATGCCGACGGCGGCCTGACAGATCGCCTCGTCGTTGATGTAGCGATCGTTCGGGCAGTTCAGCGTGACCGAGAAGCCGTCGCCATAGCCGGCCTCCGCCATCAGGGCCTTGGCCTGCTCCACATCGTGCGCGGGGTATTCGTCGAGTTCCTCGGTCCAGCCGTTGACGAACGGGGGCATGATGACGCCGGCGGGGATCGACTGCTCGCGCATCACGACCTGACGGATGGCCTCGCGATTGATCGCCATGTTCATGGCACGGCGCACGCGCACGTCGGCGAAGGGATTCGCGCCCTCGACATTGTCGCTCGTCAGATCGTCGCCGCCGACATTGAGGCCGAAGAAGATCGTGCGGTTCTGCGGGGCGGTGACGACCTTGAGGCCATCCTGCTCGCCGACGCGGCCCAGATCCTGGACCGGCACGTCCTGGATGAAGTCCACCTCGCCCGACAGCAACGCCGCGACGCGGGTCGCCGCCGACTGGATCGGGGTATAGACGATCTCCGTGACCTCCAGCGGGAAGCTATCCTTGCCCCAATAATCCGGGTTCGCCTTGAGGACGGTTCGCTCGTCCGGCGTGCGGCTTTCCAGCATGTAGGCGCCGGTGCCGTTGGCGTTCCGCACGGCATAGTTCTCGCCGCCGGCGGCGAAGTCCTGCGGATCGGCCGCGTCGTTCTCCGTCGTCCAGCCTTCATCCATGATGAAGAGGTTGGTCAGGTTGTTCGGCAGCAGCGGGTTCGGCCCGTCGGTCACGAAATCGACCGTCAGATCGTCGACCTTCCTCACCTCGGCGATCGAGTTGAGAAGCTCCTTCATGCCCGAGGTCGGCTTCATCGCCCGTTCGATCGAGAAGACGACGTCATCGGCCGTGAAGGTCTCGCCACCGTGGAACGTCACCCCCTCGCGCAGCGTGAAGCGCCAGACCGAGGGGTCATCGGTCGGCGCCCATTCCGTCGCCAGCGCCGGAACGACCTTGCCCTCCATGTCGCGATGAAGCAGCGGCTCGTAAATCTGATGAGAGAGGGTGTGCGTCGGCCCCTCGTTCTGCGCGTGCGGATCGAGCGTCAGCGAATCGCCCGCGCGCGCCCAGCGCAGCGTCTCCGCCTCGGCCGTGCCCGGCCCCGTCAGGCCCCAGGACGAGACCGCGACGCCGGCCGCGAGGGCCAGTGCCATAGACTTCTTCATGATATCCCCTTTCCCTGTTTCGTCAGAGGGTTATTGTAACCTCTTCAACATCCCTACCAACCCCGCGGCCATTTAGCGGGGTGGCGCCCATCCGGATCTCATTGCCCTGGACCGGAAACTGGGCATCGGTTGGCCCCATTAAAACGAAAAGGAGGCCGGTTCGTCACTCACTTTCGCGCGAGACGGATGGGGAAAGTACCGATAGGGCGTAGGGGAAAGGAGAGAATGGCGGGAAAATGGGGTGGCTGATCGGGTTCGAACCGACGACCTCCTGGACCACAACCAGGCGCTCTAACCAACTGAGCTACAGCCACCACGATGAAGGCGCCGCCCCTGACCGGGCCGGGCGGGAGCGCTTCTACGCCGTTCGTTTGCGAGCGTCAAGCATCGCTCGTTCACGCGCCCCTCACAGCGGACACGCTCTTGCCGAATCCCGCGCGAGCGCCTAACCAAACGGGAATAAATCCGAGGATCGGGAGGCCGAGATGCTGAAAACCGCCGCGAACCTGCAGAACCTGGGCACGGAAACCGCCTTCGACGTGCTGGCCCGCGCCGCGCGGTTGGATCAAGCCCGGCGCGCCAAGGGCGAGGCGCCGGTGATCAATCTGGGCATCGGCCAGCCGGATTTCCCGACGCCGGCGCATATCGTGGAGACGGCGGTGAAGGCGCTACGCGACGGCCATCACGGCTATACCCCGGCGCAAGGCATCCCGGCGCTGCGCGAGGCGGTGGCCGCCGACCTGAATGCCCGCCATTCGGTCGAGGTCGACCCGGAGCGCGTCGTCGTCGTGCCCGGCGGCAAGCCCACCATGTTCTTCGCGATCCTGATGTTCGGCGAGCCGGGGGCGGAGATCATCTATCCCGATCCGGGCTTCCCGATCTATCGATCCGCCATCGAATATTCCGGCGCGAAGGCCGTGCCCCTGCCGCTGCTGGAGGAGAACGCCTTCGCCTTCCGCGCCGATGACGTGATCGCCCGGATGACGGAGCGCACGCGACTCGTCATCGTCAATTCCCCGGCCAACCCGACCGGCGGCGTCACCCCGGCCGAGGAGATGGACAAGCTCGCCGCCGCGCTGGCGGAGCGCCCGGACGTCGCCATCCTGTCCGACGAGATCTATTCGACCATGCTCTATGACGGGCGGGAACACCGCTCGATCCTGAGCTATCCCGCATTGAAGGATCAGGCGATCATGCTCGACGGCTGGTCGAAACGCTATGCCATGACGGGATGGCGCCTCGGCTATGCCGTCTGGCCGGAGGCATTGGTCGAAAGCGTCGTGCGGCTGTGCGTCAATGATCATTCCTGCGTCAACGCGCCGACCCAGTTCGCCGGGATCGCCGCGCTGGAGGGACCACAGGACGCGGTGCAGGAGATGCTGACCGCCTTCGACGCACGCCGCCGCGTGATCCTGGAGCGCCTCAACGCCCTGCCCGGTTTCCGATGCGTGGAGCCCGGCGGCGCCTTCTATGCCTTCCCCAATATCGAGGGCACGGGCCTGACCGCCAAGCAGGCCCAGGATCGCCTGCTGGAGGAGGCCGGCGTCGCCGCCATCGCGGGGCCGAGCTTCGGCGTTCATGCGGAGGGCTATCTGCGCTTCTCCTACGCCAATTCGACCGAGAATATCGAGGAGGCGATGACGCGCATCGGCGCGCTGCTGGAAACCCTCTGACACACGCCCCGAATAGCCACCGGCGGGGTCCGGGTCAGGAGGCGCCGCCCTCCGGCGCCGCCCGCCGCGCAATCTTCGTCACGGAATAGCGCCACGCCTTCATCGTCGGTGACCAGTGGTCGGGGGCGAGGCCCGCCTTGCGCTTCAACTGGGCGAGGAATTGGGCGGGCTCCGGGATCTGCTCCCACACCTGCGGCAGGAAGGTCGCGCGGCGCCTGCCGTCCTGGATGATGAGGCCGTCCCGTCCGGGCCTCAGGGCCGCGATCAGGTCGGCCTCCTTCTCCAGTCCCGTAATCTCCGCCGCCGGGGAAAGCAGCGAGATCGAGCAGGAGAGCGCCCCCCGCTCCGCCTTCGTGACCGGCGGGAAGCGCGGGTCCTTGAAGGCGGCGGCGTGGGCGTTCTTGACCAGATCCTCGATCAACGGCCGGTGCGCCTCCAGGCTGCCGATGCAACCGCGCAACCGCCCCCCTTTCTCGACCGTCACGAAGGTCGCGCCGGGCGCGCGCAGTTCGGGCGCGAAACTCGCCACATCGACCGCCGGCGCCTTGCCGGTTTCCAGCGTCCGGTCGATCACCGCATCGACGATGTTCAAAAGCCGAACGCCTTGCGTGCGGCCGATCTCCGCCATCGTCTTCGTTTCCGTGGGCGTGGCCGCGCCGTCGCTCAGGGCCCAGGCGCCATAGCCGACCACCCTGTCCTTCGGCCCCTTGGTATCGCCGGAGGAGCAGAGCCCCACCCGCTCGATCCCCATGCCCCGGCGGCGCGCGAGGTCGAGCAACCCGGAAACCGGCACCCGGCCGCACGCCTGCTCCCGCCCGATCGATCGCCAGTCCAGCGCCTCGATCGCGGCGGCGGTCCGGCCGTCGAGGTCCCGCGCGGTTTCATAGTCCAGATAGTGGCTGAGGTCGCTGGAGATCACGATCCGCGTCTCCGGTCCGCCCCACAGGGCCTCCAGCACCGCCGCCACCGCCGCAGCATCGGCACGGCCGACCGCGAAGGGGGCAAGCGTGAAGCCCTTCGGCAACAGCCGTTGCAGGAAGGGAAGATGGACTTCCAGGCTGTGCTCCTGGGCATGGGCCGGATCGGAGACGGTGACCTGCGGCAATGCAGCCACCGCGTCCAACTGCGCCCTGGCCAACGGCACGGGGCCGAGCGGCGTCTCCCAGGCCCGCGCCGAACTGGTGGCCAGCCCTTCGACCGACACCCGGTGACAGGGGCCGAGCAGGACGATCCGCTCGATCTCCCCCGCCGCCGGCTGAAGACGCTTATAAGCCGCCGCCGCCAGCGCGCCGGAATAGACATAGCCCGCATGCGGCGCGATGATCGCCTTCGGCGCGGGGCCGGTAGGCGCCGGGGCCTCCGCCAGCATCCGGTCCAGCATCGCGGCCAGCGCCGTCGGCTCCTTCGGATAGAACATCCCGGCGACGGCGGCCGGACGGATCGACGGCGCGTCGGGGTTTTCCGAGTCCGGGGCGCGGAGCTGGGTCATCGCGGGCCTCCTCCTGTCAGCGGGCCTCTTTCCATGATATCGTATGAAGCGTCCCGAATGCGAGGGGCCTCCATTAAGAGCGGCCCCGCACGCGAGCGACCGGCGAGGCAGGCGATGTCCGATCAAGCGGTCATTCTACCCGACGAGGCGATAGAGGGCGTTCCGGCGCGCCACTGGCAGTGGCTGGCGGACGGGCGCATTCAATGCGACGTCTGCCCGCGCGAATGCAAACTGAAGGAAGGCCAACGGGGTCTGTGCTTCGTCCGGGCGCGGACTGGCGACCGCCTTGTTCTAACAACTTACGGAAGGTCTTCCGGATACTGCATTGACCCTATTGAGAAAAAGCCTCTCAATCATTTCCTTCCCGGCACCCCGGTTTTGAGCTTCGGGACGGCGGGCTGCAATCTCACCTGCAAGTTCTGTCAGAATTGGGACATCTCCAAGAGCCGGAAGATGGACAGACTGATGGACCAGGCCCCGCCGGAAGCGATCGCGGAGGCCGCGCGGCGAACCGGCTGCCGATCCGTCGCCTATACCTACAACGATCCGGTGATCTTCCTGGAATATGCGACGGATGTCGCGGCGGCCTGCCGCGCGCGGGGAATCAAGAACGTCGCGGTCAGCGCCGGTTACGTGAAGGAGGCCGCGCGGGAGGATTTCTTCGGCGCCATGGACGCG
Organism: Marivibrio halodurans; assembly: GCF_017963645.1. Taxonomy (GTDB): domain Bacteria; phylum Pseudomonadota; class Alphaproteobacteria; order UBA8366; family Aestuariispiraceae; genus Marivibrio; species Marivibrio halodurans. Next base: position 75,499 of record NZ_JAGMWN010000003.1, read on the forward strand.
GCCAATATCGACCTCAAGGGCTTCACGGAGGATTTCTATCGCAAGCTCTGCACCGGGCAGCTCGGCAATGTGCTGGAAACCGTAGACTGGCTCGTCAACGAAACCGATGTGTGGGTCGAACTGACGACGCTGCTGATCCCGGGCGAGAACGATTCCGAAGCCGAATTGGAGGCGCTGTGCCAATGGGTGATGGAGCGCCTCGGCCCCGACGTACCGATTCACTTCACCGCCTTCCACCCGGATTACCGCATGCGGGACAAGGAGCGCACGCCGGCCGAAACCCTGTTCCGCGCCCACCGCATCGCCCGGAGCGCGGGCATTCACCATGCCTATACCGGCAACATCCATCACGAGCCGACGGCGACCACCTATTGCCCCTGCTGCGAGGCGCCGGTGATCGGGCGCGACTGGCACCAACTGACCCGGTGGGCCATCGGTCAGGGCGGCCATTGCACCAATTGCGGCACCGCGATCGCCGGCCATTTCGAAGCCCGGCCCGGCACATGGGGGCGCAAGCGCAAGCCGATCCGCCTCGGCGATTTCGCGCTTGTCCCGGACGCGCGCCCGCGGCGGCCGTCCCAGCCCTCCCGCTAGGCGGCCTCGCCCGCGACGCCTATTCCCGGGCGCTGGGCGGCGGATCGATCGCCTCCGGGCCGATCAGCGTCCAGGTTTGAAGCTCCCGCCCCTTGGTCCAGGGATCGACGGTCCCCCGAAAATCGGCGAAATAGCCGGTCGCGCGATGCGCCTCGACCGCCTTTTCGTCGGTATAGACCTCATAGAGATGGAAGCGTGTCTCGTCCTCCGGATCGGTGGCCACGTCGAAACGCAGGCACCCCGGCTCGTTCGCCAGCGATTGGGCCGCCTGCCCCAAGACGGCGGCGCGGAAGGCCTCCACCCGGGACGATTCCACGGTGAAGACGACGGACAAGACGATCATGAACGGGCTCCCTCATTTTCCGGTTGGCGCGCGTGGCTGGTCGGATCGCGAGTCTATCAGTCTTCATCCTGGAATCGAGGGCCGCTTGCCCCGATACTGACCCCGCCATGTCGACCGATTTCACCCATGCCCTGGTTCGCACCCCGCCCGCACGCGTCGCGGACGGCTTACGCGCCGTCGATCACGGCGCGCCGGACCCGGCCGCCCTGATGGCGGAGCACGCGGCCTATGTCGCGGCCCTGCGCCGGGCCGGCCTCGATGTCGAGATCCTGCCGCCGCTCGACGACCTGCCCGACAGTCTCTTCCTGGAGGACCCGGCGCTGGTGTTCGAGACGGGCGCCATCCTGCTGCGCCCCGGCGCGCCCAGCCGCTTCGCGGAGGCGGAGGCGCTGGCCCCGGTGCTGGAAAACCGGTTCGCGCCGACGACCCGCCTGCCCGGCCCCGGCCATGTGGACGGCGGCGATGTACTGCGGCTCGGCGATCGCGTCATGATCGGCCTGTCGGACAGGACCGACCGGGCGGGCGCGGAGGCGCTGGTCGCCGCGCTCGACCGCCTGGGCCTCGTAGGCGAGATCGTGCGCACGCCGGAGGATGTGCTGCATTTCAAGTCGGACTGCGCGCCGTTGGGCCCGGAGCGGGTGTTGAGCACGGCGCGCCTGGCCGCCTCCGGCGTTTTCCGGGGCCTCGATGTCCTGACAGTGCCGGAGGGGGAGGAGCCGGCGGCGAACGCGCTTCGCCTCAACGGGACGATCCTGGTGGCCGAGGGCTTTCCGCGCACGGCCGATCTATTGGCCGGCACCGGCTGCGCGGTCGAGATACTGGCGGTGGCGGAAATGGCGAAGCTGGATGCCGGTCTTTCCTGCCTGTCGCTGCGCTGGCGGAATAGTTGAACGGCGCCCGTTCTTTCAGCCCCTCCGGCCCTCCTCTCTCAGAACAACGACATCTGCCCGCGCGTATCGGTTGGCGGCGCGCGGTCTAGCTCGATCGGCTCCAGAAGGCCGGCATCGTCGTTACGCACGTCGTTGAGCCCGCGGTCGACGGGGAAGAACTCCAGCATCCGGCCGCCCGCATAGGGGGTCAGCAATGCCTCCGCCTCCCCCTGCCCGCCGCCGAGCCAGGTGTCGAACGCCGCCGGGTCCAGGATCACCGGCATGCGGTGATGCAGTTCCGCGATCGCGGGCGCCGCATCGGTTGTGACGATGGCGCAGGTCTCCAACTCGCTGCCGTCGGCGCCCTGCCACCGCTCCCACAGGCCGGCGAAGGCGAAGGGACCACCGTCGGCGAAACGGATTCGGAAAGGCTGCTTGCCGCCCTTCATCGTCTTCCATTCATAGAACCCATCGGCGGGGAGAAGACAGCGCCGGCGCTGGAACGCCTTCTTGAAGGCGGGCTTCTCGCGCACGGTCTCGGCGCGGGCATTGATCATCTTGGACGCGATGCTCGTATCCTTTGCCCAACCCGGCACCAATCCCCAGCGCTGGATCGCCGCGCGCGGCCCGCCCTCATAGGCATCCTGGTCGCGCAGCCCGTCGCCACGCAGAACCGCCAGCACCGCCTGCGCCGGCGCGATATTATAGCGTGGCGGCAGATTCGGCAGTTCCTTGAACCCGAACAACTCGCGCAAGCCGTCGACCGGCGTTTTCAGGGAATAGCGTCCGCACATCGTCCTTCATCCATCCCGTCTTCCCGGGCCGCCGGCCCCGCTGCCCCCGCCCCTGGCGTCGCCCCCATCATCCGGATCGCGAAAATGCCGCCGGGCCATCGCCACCCGACCCACGACCGTCGCGGCGCACAATAGCGCGTAGCCATAGGCGATCCAGGGAAAATACCGGGGCATAAGGCAGGCCGCCAGGAAGACGAGGATCGTCTCCGTCCCCTCCGCCAAGCCGCCCAGGTAATAGAAGCTCTTGCGCCCCCGCGCGCGCGTGGAAAGTCCCCGCTTCGCCGCGATCGTCGCGAAGGCGAGGAAAGCCGAGGCCGTGCCCATGAAGGCGAGGAGCAGCACGGCCGCCGGCAACGCGTTGCGCGCCGGGTCGGCCAGCGCGAAGCCGACCGGCACGGCCGCGTAGAAGACGAAATCGGAGACGATGTCGAGATAGCCGCCGAAATCCGTCAGCCGCGTGTGCCGCGCGACCGCCCCATCCAGCCCGTCGGCCAGACGGTTCAGGAGAATCAGGACGAGCGCGATGGCGAATTCGCCCGCGCCCAAGGCCCAGACGGCACCCGCGCCCGGAACCAGACCGGCGAGCGTCACCCAGTCCGCGGAAACCCCGAGACGCGCCAGGATCGCCCCGGCCCGGTCGAGCGGGGGATCGATCAGCCTGCGCGCCGCGCTGTCCAACATCGGTCCTGTTGACCCTCCGTATGGGAGCCGTTACCCGCCACTCTGCCCTGGCCGGGGCCGCCGCGCATCCATGATCCCACGCCCGACGCGTCCGATTGTGGCGAAACCGGGACATCTTCCTTTGACGGGGAAAGGGCTTCGCTATATCTTGGTGCTCGCTGACCCGGTGACACGATATATGGTGCTCATATGGTGTTAATCCACAGTCACCGGGGCGATAGCGACCTGTGGAAGTCGGGGACAAATTTCTCGCGCGACCGGCATGTCCCGAGTTGGGAGGCCGTCGACGGTGGGGCCGCGAGGAACCCCTGTGGATAAGTGCCGAATAGTCGGCGAACAAGTGAACGAGCATGACGGGCCGCTTCAAGATATTGGGGCATGGCCCGTCCGATGGTCCGAACTGGGGAAAGACAGCGATGCCTGATGGGTCCTACAAGGCGAGCGACGAAACCCGCGCCAACGCGAAACGCGACGTGGACGAGGCGCTCCTGCGTCTGCGCGCGCGGGTTGCGACGGAAGGCGGTGTTCTCGATCTGGAGGGCGACCTCGATATCGAGGCGCGCGACCATAAACAGAACGACCGCGGTATCAGCGTCGTGGTCGACCGGGAGCGCGACGGGAACCTGACCCCCTTCGGCCTCGCCACGGTCGAGGACCGCTATCTCCTCCCAGAAGAGGAGCCCCAGGACATGTTCGCGCGCGTCGCGATGCATTTCGCCGACGACAGCGCCCATGCCCAGCGGCTCTACGACTATATCTCCAAGCTCTGGTTCATGCCCGCGACGCCGGTGCTGTCCAATGGCGGGGCGAAGCGCGGCCTGCCGATCAGTTGCTTCCTGAACGAGGCCAATGACAGCCTGGAGGGCATCGTCGGCCTGTGGAACGAGAATGTCTGGCTCGCCGCGCGCGGCGGCGGCATCGGCAGCTATTGGGGCAATCTGCGCTCGATCGGCGAGACGGTCGGGCAGAACGGCAAGACCTCCGGCGTCGTTCCCTTCATCCGGGTGATGGATTCGCTGACGCTGGCGATCAGCCAGGGGTCGCTGCGCCGGGGCTCGGCCGCCGTCTATCTGCCGATCTGGCACCCGGAGATCGAGGAGTTCCTGGAAATCCGCCGTCCGACCGGCGGCGATCCGAACCGCAAGGCCCTCAACCTCCATCACGGCGTGCTGCTGACCGACGATTTCATGCGCGCGGTCGAGGAAGATCTGGAGTGGAAGCTGCAAAGCCCGAAGGACCGCAGCACCATCCGCAAGGTGCGCGCGCGCGATCTGTGGATCCGCATCCTGACCGCGCGGATCGAGACGGGCGAGCCCTATGTCATCTATATCGACCATGTGAACAACGCCCGGCCGGAGCATCAGAAGCTCGCGGGACTGGAGGTGAAGACCTCCAATCTCTGCTCCGAGATCACGCTGCCGACCGGCGAGGATATCTGGGGCATGCAGCGCACGGCGGTATGCTGTCTTTCCTCCCTCAATCTGGAGAAATATCTGGAATGGGAGGGCGATGAGCGCTTCATCGAGGATGTGATGCGCTTCCTCGACAACGTGCTCCAGGATTTCATCGACAACGCGCCCGATGATTTCGTGCGCGCCAAGTATTCGGCGATGCGGGAACGCTCGGTCGGGCTCGGCGTCATGGGCTTCCACAGCTTCCTGCAAAGCCAGATGATCCCCTGGGAAGGGGTGATGGCGAAGGTCTGGAACAACCGGATGTTCCGCCATGTTCGGGCCAAGGCGGACGCGGCCTCCGTGGCGTTGGCGCGCGAGCGCGGGGCCTGCCCCGACGCGGCCGAATTCGGGATCGAGGAACGCTTCTCCAACAAGATGGCGATCGCGCCGACGGCCTCGATCTCGATCATCTGCGGCGGCGCCAGCCCGGGGATCGAGCCGATCGCGGCCAACAGCTTCACGCACAAGACGCTGTCCGGCAGCTTCTCGGTACGCAACAAGCATCTGAAGGCGCTGCTGGCGGAGAAGGGCAAGGACGACGACGACACCTGGTCCTCGATCTCGATCAACGAGGGGTCGGTCCAGCATCTCGACTTCCTCACCGACGAGGAGAAGGACGTCTTCAAGACCGCCTTCGAGATCGACCAGCGCTGGTTGATCGAGCATGCGGCCGACCGCGCGCCGCATATCTGCCAGGCGCAGTCGCTGAACGTCTTCCTGCCGGCCGACGTGCATAAGCGGGAGCTGCACCAACTCCACTTCCAGGCCTGGAAGAAGGGGATCAAGAGCCTCTATTACTGCCGCTCCAAGTCGATCCAGCGGGCGGAGGCCGACGCCTCCATCCTGAAGCCGCGCTCCGACACGTCGGCCGGTCAGATGGGGGGCTCCGTTGCCGTGCCCATGATGGGCCGGGTCGGCGGCGGCAAGCCGCAGGACCCGCCGGATTACGAGGAATGCCTGAGCTGTCAGTAACCCCCGACAGCCGCGCGGCGCCACGAGACGCAACACGGGAAAACCAGGATACCGGAACGATATGAGCCTCCTCGACGCCAGCCCCGTCTACAAGCCGTTCAGCTATCCCTGGGCCTATGATGCGTGGCTGACCCAGCAGCGTATCCATTGGCTGCCGGAGGAAGTGCCGCTGGCCGACGACGTGAAGGACTGGCACCGCAACCTGACGGAGGGGGAGCGGAATCTCCTCACCCAGATTTTCCGTTTCTTCACTCAGGCGGATGTCGAGGTGAACAACTGCTACATGAAGCGTTACGCGCAGGTGTTCCAGCCGACCGAGGTGCAGATGATGCTGGCCGCCTTCTCCAACATGGAGACGGTGCATATCGCGGCCTACAGCCACCTGCTGGACACGATCGGCATGCCTGAGGTCGAGTACCAGGCCTTCCTCAAATACAAGGAGATGAAGGACAAGTACGACTACATGCAGGGCTGGGGCATGGAGACCAAGCCGGATATCGCCAAGACGCTGGCGGTCTTCGGCGCCTTCACCGAGGGGCTGCAGCTCTTCGCCAGCTTCGCCATGCTGATGAACTTCCCACGCAACAACAAGATGAAGGGGATGGGTCAGATCGTCAGTTGGTCGGTGCGCGACGAGTCGCTGCACACCACCTCGATCATCCGCCTGTTCAAGAGCTTCGTGGCGGAGAACCCGGAAGTCTGGACCGAGGATTTCCAGACGGAACTGCAGGACGCCTGCGCCACCATCGTCACCCATGAGGACGCCTTCATCGACCTCGCCTTCGAGCATGGTGACGTGCAGGGGCTCTCGGCCTCGGAGGTGAAGCAGTATATCCGCTATATCGCCGACCGGCGGCTCGGCCAACTCGGCCTCGACCCGCTCTACGGCGTGGAGAAGAACCCGCTGCGCTGGATGGACGAGATCCTGAACGGCGTGGAGCACGCCAATTTCTTCGAGAACCGGGCGACCGAATATTCCAAGGCCTCCACCCAGGGCACCTGGGAGGATGCGTTCGCGTAACAGGCGCGCCGATCGCTATCGGGTCGATAGGACCGGCGCGTACAGGACCCCTGGCGCTCCCTGTCGACCCTGTGCCCCTCCCCCGCCGACCGCCGGTCGGCGGGGGTTTTGTTCATGCCCCCTCCCGGCACGCGCGCCGCGCCTTTCCAAAAGAAAAACCCCGCGCGCCCGAGGGGCGGCGGGGTTCTCCCGTAACAGCTTATCCGACAATCGCCGGAACGCGGATCAGTTCTCCGTCAGGCACTTGCGGATGACGGCGACCAAATCGTCGATCTGCGCCTCCTCGACGACCAACGGCGGGGCGACGATGCCGGCATTGCCGGTGAACTTCACATGCAGGCCGTTCTTGAAGAAGATCTTCTGCATGGCATTGCCGTCGCCCTTGATGTCGAAAGCCGACATCAGGCCGTAACCCCGAATATCGGTGATGGCGTCGATATCCTTCAGCCCCATCATCTTCTCCTCGAAATAGGGCGCCAGTTTCGCCGCCCGATCGAAGAGTCCCTCGCGCTCATAGATATCCATGGTCGCGATGCCGGCCGCGCAGGCCGCCGGATGGCCGGAATAGGTATAGCCGTGGAAGAACTCGATCGCGTCCTCCGGCGCGGCCTCGGTGATCGTCTCGTAAAGGCTGTCCTTGACCGCGACGGCGCCCATCGGCTGCGCGCCGTTGGTGATCGCCTTGGCCATGGTCATGATGTCCGGCGTCACGCCGAAGGCCTGAGCCGCGAAGGGCTTGCCGAGGCGACCGAAACCGGTGATCACCTCATCGAAGACAAGCAGGATGCCGTTGGCGTCGCAAATCTCGCGCAGCCGCTCCAGATAGCCCTTGGGCGGGACGAGGCAGCCGGTCGAGCCCGCGATCGGCTCGACGAAGCAGGCCGCGATGGTGGTACCGCCATAGGTGTCGACGGCGCGCTGCAGATCCTCCGCCAGATCGGCGCCATGCTCGCCCTGGCCCCACTGATAGCGATTCGCGTCCAGCCAGGTGTGGCGCATATGCACGACATTCGGCAGGACGGCCTGGAAGGTTTCCCGATTCTTCACCATGCCGGCGAGCGAGACGCCCCCCATGTTGACACCGTGATAGGCGCGCTCCCGGCTGACGAAACGCAGGCGCTGGCCGTCGCCCCGGGCGCGGTGATAGGCCATCGCCATCTTCAATGCCGTGTCGATCGATTCCGAACCGGAGTTGGTGAAGAAGACGTGGTTGATCTCGTCCGGCGTCAGACGCGTCACCTTCTGGGCCAGTTCGAAGCTCCAGGGATGGCCCATCTGGAAGGAGGGGGAATAGTCGCATTCATGCAACTGCTGGCTCACCGCCTCGGCGATCTCCTTGCGGCCATGACCGCAGGCGACATTGAAGAGCGAGGAGGAGCCGTCGATCAGCCGGCCGCCTTCGTGATTCCAGAGATAGACGCCCTCCGACTTCACGACCAGACGGGGACTTGCCTTGAAATCCCGGTTGGCGGTGAAGGGCATCCATAGATTCTCAAGCGAATTCGCCTCGTATTTCATCGGCTTACCCTACTATCCTCGTTCCTCGTGACGGGCCCTGACGCGCGACCCGCCGCCGTCCGCCCTTGTCACCGATCCATCCCTACCGTAGCGTCGAGATTGGCCCAACACTAGGGCCAGACGATCCATGTCGATCAGTCCAATAACAGGCCCCCGGAAGGTGGGGCGCGGTACGGGAGTTTCATAACGTCCATGCGAGACGCACTGTTCCATATAAGGCCGGATTCTCCGCTGAGCATTCAAGCCCAGATCCGGGAATTGATTGTTGATGCCGTCCTGTCCGGCCAGTTGCCGCCGGGCGATCCGCTCCCCAGTTGCCGGGCGATGGCGAAACGTCTGCGCGTCTCGCGCAATACGGTCGTCTATGCCTATCAACGGCTCGTCGACGACGGCTTCCTGGTGGCGCGGGAGCGCAGCGGCTTCTACGTCGCCGACGACGTGATGCAGGGCCGCGTGCAGCCCCCCGCGCGCGAGACGCCGATCAGCGAGATTCCCGCCGGCGATGCGCCGGATATGGAGCGGCGTTTCCGCATTCGCCCCTCGCGCCAACAGAATATCCGCAAGCCCAAGGATTGGCGCAGCCTGCCCTACCCCTTCATTTACGGGCAGACGGACACCACGCTGTTCCCGCTCGCCGAATGGCGCGATTGCAGCCGCCAGGTGCTCGGCCGCCGGATGTTCGACGAGGTCACCCACGATATGCTGGGCGAGGACGACCCGGTCCTGGTCGAGCAGATCCGCACCCATCTCCTGCCCCGGCGCGGGGTCACGGCCAGCGCGGGTGAGATTCTCATCACGCTGGGCGCGCAGAACGCACTCTATCTGCTGGCCAGCCTCTTCCTGCAACCCAGCGACACGGTCGTGATGGCCGACCCCGGCTATCCCGATTTCCGCAATCTGGCGCAGCTTCGCACCAACCGTTTGCGCACGCTGGCCGTCGACGCGGGCGGTCTGCCGGTCGACGGGCGGCTGGACGGGGCGGATTATATCTTCGTCACCCCCAGCCATCATTTTCCGACGACCGTCACCATGCCGCTGGCGCGGCGGCAGGCGCTGCTGGATTACGCGACCGAGCATGACTGCATCCTGATCGAGGATGATTACGAGCCGGAAGCGAACTATGTCGCGGAACCGACACCGGCCCTGAAATCGATGGATCGAGACGGGCGCGTGATCTATGTCGGCAGCCTCTCGAAGACGCTCTTTCCGGGCCTTCGGCTCGGCTATCTGGTGGCGAGCCGCCCGGTGGTGGACGAGTTGCGCGCGCTGCGCCGCCTGATGCTGCGCCATCCGCCGACGGAGGTGCAGCGGATCGCCGGCCTTTTCATCGCGCAAGGCCATCACGACACCTATGTGAAGCGGCTGGGCAAGACCTATAAGCGCCGCTGGCGGCTGATGAGCGAGGCGCTGGACCGTCACCTGCCCGGCACGTCGCAGGCGCCCGGTTTCGGCGGCACGAGCTTCTGGGTCGAGGGACCGGCGGAACTCGACGCCGACGCGCTCGCCGAACGGGCGTTGCACGAGGGGCTGGTACTGGAGCCCGGCAGCGTGAATTTCGCCGGCGATCGGCCACCGCGCAATTTCTTCCGCCTGGGCTTTTCCTCCATCGCGGACGAGAAGATCGAGCCGGGGATCGCCAAGCTCGCCGCCCTCATCGGGGAACAGCGCCGGCCGCCACGTTGAAACCCGCCGCCCGTTAATTAAGCGGTCGAATAAGAAGGAAGCCCGGCGCGGTTCCCCGCACCGGGCTCCAAATCGCTTCCCCCCGGGGGCGGCGACTTACTTCGTCAGTTCCGTCCAGATCGCGGTCCGCAGCTTCTGGACCTCCGGCGGGCATTCCTTGGTGAAGACACCGGCGTCCGCGAATTCCTCCGGCACGACGATCTCCGGCGCGGTCTTCATTTCCTCCGGCATGAACTCCTCCGAGCCCTTGATACCGTTGGCGTAGCGCGCGAACTCCGAGATCAGGGCCGCGTTCTCCGGCGCCATGATGAAGTTCTGGAAGAGCTTCGCGTTCTCCACGTTCTGCGCATCGGCGAGGACGGCCACGTTATCCATCCAGATCGGATAGCCGGTCGCCGGATAGCCATAGACGACGTTCGGATTCTCCAGGCGGGCACGGAAGGTGGAGCCGTTCCAGTTGACGCTCGCCATCAGGTCGCCCTTGGCCAGTTTCTCGGTGGTGCCGTAGTCCATGGCGATCCACTTCGGCTTGGCGGCCATCAGCAGGTCGCGCACTTCCTTCAGCACATCCATGTCGGCGGTGCATTGTTCGTCACCGACATAGAGCTCGGCGATGGTCATGACGTCGTTCATCTCCGGCACGACATTGACCTTGCCTTCCAGCTCCGCCGGCGGCTTCAGGAAGATCTCCGCCGTGTTCGGATCGCCGGAATAGGCGGTCGTGTTGACGGCGACGCCGGTCGTGCCCCATTGCCACGGAACGGTATAGTGCCGGCCCGGGTCGAACTCGACATCGACCCAGCGCTCCTCCATGTGCTTGAAATTCTCCATCTGGTCCGGGCGCGTCTCCATCAGCAGGCCGTCCTTGACATAGACCTGGATGTAGCTCGCCGACGGCACCACGATGTCGAAACCATGACCGCCCGCCTTGATCTTGGTGAGCGCGGTGGTGTTGCTGTCATAATCGGTCAGCGTGACCTCGACGTCGTATTCCTTCTCGAATTTCTCGATCAGGTCGGGGTTCGTGTAATTGCCCCAGTTGAAGATATTCAGCGTACCCTCGGCCAGTGCCTGGCCGCTGGTGGCGAGCAGAGCCGCCGTGGCGACGGCGCCGATCAACTTGGCTTTCATCGGTACTCTCCCTGTTTTGGTGTTGGCCCTATTCCGTGCACTCGATAATGGGTCGACCCTGCCCGCGCGATCCCCGTTCAGTATCGCTCACTCCTTCTTGCGGGTCAGGAAAAAGATGGCGGTGAGCAGCACCACCGTGATCGCCAGCAACGCGGTCGAAATCGCGTTGATTTCCGGCGTGATGGCCCGGCGAAGCTGGCCCAGCATATAGGTGGGCAGCGTGTCCTGCCCGGCCGCCTTCACCAATTCGGTGATGACCACGTCGTCGAGCGAGATGACGAAGGCCAGCATCGCGCCGGCCACGATGCCGGGCGCCATCAACGGCAGGGTGATACGGCGGAAGGCCTGAAACGGCGTGGCATAGAGATCGGCGGCGGCCGCCTCCAGCGTCTTATCCATCCCTTCCAGCCGCGCGCGGATCGGCAGATAGGCGAAGGGGATGCAGAAAGCCGTGTGCGCCGCGATCAGATAGGCCAGTCCGGTATAGCCCGTCGCCACCTTGATCATGGCGAAAAAGACGAGCAGCGCGACGCCGGTCACGATCTCCGGAACCATCAGGGGCTGGTTGATGATGACATAGATGAAGGTCTGGCCCTTGAACGCCTCCGTCCGGGTGGTGCCGAGCGCGGCCAGCGTCGCCAGCGTCGTCGCGATCGCGGAGGCGAAGCAGGCAACCACGAGCGAGCGGATGGTGACGTCCTTCACCAATTCGTTCCCCCAGGCGCTTTCATACCAGCGCCAGGAGAAGCCCTGCCAAACCGCGATGCTCTCGCCCGCGTTGAAGCTATAGAAGACCATGGGGAAAAGCGGCGCGTAGAGCGCGATGAAGCACAGCGCGGCCATGATCGTGAAGCCCGGCATCGTCTGAACGGAGAACCGCTTCGCCCGCCGTTCCCCGGCCCCGCCGACGCCCGTCGAAAGCGGATCAGCCATGACCGGCCCCTCCCTTCCCGACATTGCGCACATAGACGATCAGCGCCGCCATGACGACGAACAGCAAGGTAATGGAGAGCGCGGCGCCAAGCGGCCAGTTCCGGCCCGCGCCGAACTGCAACTCGATGAAGTTACCCATCATCATGTTGCGCCCGCCGCCCAAGAGGCGCGGCGTCACATAGGCGCCGAGCGAGGGGATGAAGACCAGGATCGAGCCCGCGATGACTCCCGGCTTCACCAGCGGGAAAATCACCTTGCGCAGAACCTGGAAGCGCGTGGCGTAAAGGTCGTATCCGGCCTCGACCAGCTTGAAATCGAGACGCTCCATCGAGGCGTAGAGCGGCAGCACCATCAGCGGCAAATAGACATAGGCCATGCCGACCAGCGTCGCACCGTCCGTGAAGAGCATCTGGATCGGTTGATCGATCAGGCCGAACTTCAACAGCACGGAATTGATCAGCCCCTCGTTCCGGATCAACTCCATGATCGCGAACGTGCGGATCAACAGATTGGTCCAGAAGGGAATGGTCACCAGGAAAAGCCAGAGCGGGCGCTGATCACGCGGCCGCGTCGCGATGAAATAGGCGGTCGGGAAGCCGAGCACGAGGGTCGAGAGCGTCGTCAACATCGACAGGCTGAGCGACCGCCAGAAGATGGTCAGATGGGCGTCCGCGAGGCTTACCGTCTGATCGAAGATATCGCGGCTGAAAAGAACCTGGAACCAAGCCTCCGTCGAGAAATCCCAGATCACGCCGACGTAATCGCCCGGCGTCAGGAAGCTGTACACCGCCATGATGAGGAGCGGCCCGCTCGCCGCGAAGGCGAGCCAGACCAGCGCCGGGGCCGAGAGCAGCCAATTGACGCGGACCCGCCGGCGCGCGGCCTCCGCCTCGGCCCTGCCCCCCGCGTCTTGCCGGATATCGTCCGTCCCCGTCATCGGATTCGGCCCTCAGTCCTTCAGCACCTGGACGGCGCGGGTCGGGATCGCGACCCGAACGGCACTGCCCTGCTCCGGCGCGCGCTCGCCGCGATCGTCGTTCTGGATGCGGGCGATGAAGCGCTCCCCGGAAGACAGGGTCATATGATAGTGCGTGTCCGTCCCGAAATAGACGACCGTCTCCACCCGGCCTTCCAGTACCGTCTCGCGCGCGCCCGGCTCGCCGTCGAGGAAGCGCGCCTGTTCCGGCCGGACGACGACGGTGACGGCCCCGCTCTCCGCCATGCCGTCTGGCAGTTCGGCTTCCGTTTCCATGCCGGCATCGAGGGCGAGGCGCGCGCGTCCCCCCGATACATCCTTGATGACAGCGCGCAGGAAGTTCGAATCGCCGATGAAATCGGCCACGAACCGCTCCGCCGGGCGATCGTAGATGTCGCGGGGACTGCCGACCTGAAGGATATTGCCGTCGCGCATCACCGCGACGCGGTCCGACATGGTCAACGCCTCTTCCTGATCGTGGGTGACAAAGATGAAAGTGATGCCGGTTTCATTCTGCAGACGCTTCAGTTCGAGCTGCATTTCCTTGCGCAGCTTGAAGTCGAGCGCCGACAGCGGCTCGTCGAGCAGCAGCACCTCCGGATGCGGGGCGAGCGCGCGGGCGAGCGCCACGCGCTGCTGCTGGCCGCCGGAAATCTGGCTGGTGCGGCGCTTCTTAAGCGCCTCCATCCGCACCAGCTTCAGCATGCGGTCGACAGTGTCCTCCACCTCGTCCTTCGGCTTACCCAGCATCTCCAGCCCGAAGCCGATGTTCTGGCCGACCGTCAGATGGGGAAAGAGCGCATAGCTCTGGAACACCGTGTTAACCGGCCGCCGGTTCGGCGGCAGGCCCGCGATGTCCTTGCCGTTGAGGAAAATCTGGCCGCGCGTCGGATGTTCGAACCCGGCGAGCAGGCGCAGCAGCGTGGTCTTGCCGCAGCCCGAGGGTCCGAGCAGCGTGAAGAATTCGTTCTGGCGAATGGAGACGGAAACGTCGTCCAAGGCGCGAACCTCCTGATCTCCGCTACCGAAGATCTTGGAGACCCCCACCACATCCACCGCGTTGTCCGCGGAGTCCGTCATCGGATCAGCCCGTGCTCCCCCTGTCGATCGCCGGCGCCTCCCCATGCGGCCGGCCGTCTCCCAAGGTCACCGTCCCCTATCGCTGGGAAAATTGTCGTTTCGGCGACCCGAGCATTAGGGCCGATTTGTGATCACATTTCAACTTTTTTCCAGAGCACCCTCCCGCAGCACCGTCCGGCAAGCCTCCGCGATCACCCATTGCTCATCCGTCGGCACGCGGTAAGCCGCCGGTCCGCCGCCGTCCCGGGTAATGCAGGGGCCGTGGCCCGCGTTCGCCGCAGGGTCCAGACGGAAACCCATCCAAGCAAGGCGTTCCAGCGCTTCCGCCCGAAGACCGACCGCGTTCTCGCCCACCCCCCCGGTGAAGACCAGCGCGTCGATTCCATCAAGCGCCGCGGCGGCCGAGGCGATCTCCTGCACCAGACGATCCAGATAGAGGTCGAGAGCCACGCGCGCGCCCGCCGTACCGCTTTCCATCAGGGATTTCATATCCGCGCTCTCGTCCGATACGCCGAGAAGCCCGCATTCGTCATAGAGAAGCCGTTCCAGGCGCGCCGCGTCCAGCCCTTCCTCCCGCATCAGGTGAAGCAGCGCGCCGGGATCGAGGCGCCCCGGCCGCGTCGCCATCATCAACCCGTCGAGCGGCGAGAACCCCATCGTCGTATAGACCCCGCGTCCCGCCCGTACCCCGGCGAGGCTGGCTCCCGCGCCGAGATGGGCGACGACCAGCCGCTCCGGCAGGCCGGTTCCCGTCATTCGTTCGAACCGGTCCACGATCGATTGATAGCTCAGCCCATGGAAGCCATAGCGCCGCAGCCCCGCCCGGTGGAAGCGATCCGGCACCGGCAGGCGGGTCCGCACCTCCGGCATGGCCGCGTGGAAGGCCGTATCGAAGCAACCGACCTGCGGCAATTCCGGCGCGAGGGTCGCCATCGCCTCGATGCCGGCGATATTGTGCGGTTGATGGCGCGGGGCGAGCGGGATGAAGGCGCGCAACCGCTCCAGCAACGCATCGTTCACGCGTTCCGGCGCGGCGAAGACGCCGCCGCCATGGACGATCCGGTGACCGGCGGCGGAAATCCCGGGTAGACGGCCCGCGTCCTGACCGGACAGCCAGCCGATGACCCGCGCCAGCGCCTCGCGATGACCGGCGGGGCCCAGCACCTCATCGACCTTGGCCGCGCCGTCGCCAAGCCGGGCGGCAAAGTGGGCGTCCCCGCCGGTGAGGCCGGCAACCTGCCCCTCGGCGGCGACCGACAGGTCGCTCGCGCGATAAAGCGCGAATTTGATCGAGCTAGATCCGGCATTGAGGACGAGCACCCCCTCCCCGGCCGTCACGCTTGCCCCCTTGCCGACCGGTCCATCATCGCTCACATCGTCCCCCTTGCTATCGTCTCTACGCCGCCATGGACGGTGACTTTATCCGGGGGCCAGGCCGCCGCGTAGGGCCAGCGGCCCGCTTCGATAGGCGGCAGGGACCCGGCGCCCGGGAAACAAGAAAGGGCAAACGAGCGACGCCTTCAGTCCTGGAAATCGAACGGCACGTCATCCTTGATGAAGGGAAGGAGCGCGCGGATGCTGAGCAGGCCGCGCAGCCGCTCCCCATCCACCACCGGCAAATGACGGATCTTGTGGCGGGCCATCATCTTGGCCGCGTCGCCGACGCTTCGCCCGGAATGGATCGTGATCGGCGCGTGCAGGATGACGTCCTCGATCCGCTGGTGCGAGTAGTCGACGCCGTGCCGCGCGATACCGCGCACGATGTCGCGCTCCGTCATCACGGCGGTCAGCTTCCCCTCCCCAGCGAGGATGAGGATCGAGCCGACACCATGCTTATCCATCAGCATCGCCGCCTCGATCACCTTCTTGTGGGACGAAAGCGAAACCGGCGTCAGAAGATCGATATCGGCGATCCGGGTCATCCACACATCCAATCGCTAGGACGGAAGCAGGGCCGGCGTCTCCAGATTGTTTTTGAACGCCTCGAAATAGCCCGGGTGAAAGAGTGCCGCGTTCTCCTCCATGATGGCAACGGCTTGCTCGCGGCTCATCCCCCGTCGATAGGGTCGATCGGCGCGGATGGCGTCGTAGACATCGCAGATATGCGTGATGTGAACGGAGGTTGGAATCTCCTCTCCGGCCAGCCCGAGAGGATAGCCGGAGCCGTCGTAATTCTCATGATGCAGCTCGATCATCGCCTCCGCCATGATCCGCAGCGCCGGAGAGAGGTGCCGGATGCACCGGAAGCCGAAGCTCGGATGCTGCTCGATCACCGCGCGCTCGTCCTTTGTCAGGGTGTCCGGCTTGTTCAGGATGTGCATCGGCACCTTCAGCTTGCCGATATCATGCAGGCAGGCGCACAACCCATAGGTCGCCGCCTCGCGGGCGGCGATACCGATGACCCCCGCGAGCGCCCGAACATGGACGCCGACCCGAACGCCGTGCTCGGCGCTCCACAATGAATGCAGGCGAAGCGCGTCATGCAGGGTCGCGACCACCGCGAGATCCTGTTTCGAAACCCCCGCGCGCCGCGCCAGGGTTCCAATGATCGAGTGACACAGTTCCTCCCCCATCGAGGCAATAGCGATGCCCACGCGCGGCGACGATGGCCGGGCGGCCGGGCGGGCGGCCAAGCGGTCGGCTGGGCAGTCGGTTGGGCAGTCGGCTGGGCGGCCGTCCGGTCGGTCGGGTTTCGGAGCGATGAACGTCTCGATCGCGGTGGCACTCCCATTTGCGCGCGAGGAAATCGATGGCCGCCACGATTAGACCCCGCGCCGCCCGGAGCAAGCACGCATTCGCCCGTGCTATTCCGTAGGGACATACCCGCATAGGAGGCGACGCTTCCAGGACGGTCGAACTATGTCGCGGGAAAACGGCAACACGGTCAGGCCCAGCCCCCCCAATCACGCATAGCCCGATCACGCGTAAACAGCGTTCGACGGCGCGACGTCCGCTTCGAAGGTACGTAGCACATCGGTCCTGAAGAAGGATTTGCGCTGTTTCAGAACCTCCATCGCGGCCCAGGCCGACATCCCCCTTCGATAGGGTCTATCGGCCCGTAACGCGTCGAAGAAGTCGCAGACACGCACAAACTGCGCAGAGTCCGGAAGCGCATCGCCCGACAGCCCATAAGGATAGCCGGACCCGTCATAATTCTCGTGATGCAGCGCGGTCACCGATTGCGCGATATGACGAATGCCGTGGCTCAACTCGTCGAGGCAGGAGAGCCCGTCGAGCGGGTGCTGCTCGACGATCGCCCGTTCATCCGCGCTCAAGCGACCCGGCTTATCCAGGATCGACCGCGATATATGGAGTTTTCCGATGTCGTGGAGACAAGCGCAGAGCCCGACCGCCCCCGCGTCGCGCCGCCCATGCCCCATCGATTCGGCAAGCACGCGGGCATGATGCCCGACGCGCACCGAATGTTCCGCGTTCCATTCGGAATAGAGCCGGAAAAGATTGTGGAGCGCCGATATCAGCGCGATATCCGAATGATGGGCGCCCGCCTGTTCGGCGAGGCCCGCGATGATCAGGTGACAGCGTTCCGGTCCAAGGATGCAGGCGCTACCTGTACCGCCTGTCCTTTCCGGGTCGGGATCGGATAATGTCGCCCCCACCATGGCAAAAACTCCAACGCAGCGCGTCCGCCCCTCTATCCTCTCGATAGTTAAGCATCACCGCCACGCAGGTCAATCGTGGTAGTTGTACTCCCCTCTCCCCACCCTTAATTCATCCCGGCTTTTCCGACCCCGGCCCGGGATATGGACACGAAAAAGGGGTTGGGCACGGGCCCAACCCCTTCCCCGAACCGATTGGCCCAGGCCTTAGCGCTTCGAGAACTGGAAGCTGCGGCGGGCCTTGGCGCGGCCGTACTTCTTACGCTCGACCTTACGGTCGTCGCGGGTCAGGAAGCCGGCCGGCTTCAGGCTGGCGCGCAACGCCGGCTCGTAAGCGACGAGGGCGCGGCTGATCCCGTGACGCACGGCACCCGCCTGGCCCGAGAGACCGCCACCGGAGACGGTGCACAGCACGTCGAACTGGTCCGCGCGCGAGGCCGTCTCGAAGGGCTGACGCACGATCATCTGCAGGGTCGGCCGGGCGAAATACTGGCCGAGTTCCTTGCCGTTGACCGTCATCTTGCCGGAGCCCGGCTTGATCCAGACACGGGCGATCGCGTTCTTGCGCCGGCCGGTGCCGTAGGAGCGGCCATGCTCGTCGATCTTGGGCTCGTAAGTGGGCGCGGCCTCGGCCCCGGCGGCCGGCGTGCCGCTCACGGCATCGCCCAGCTGCGACAGATCATTCAGGGTCTGCTGTTCGTCCGCCATCTCAGAAGCTCCGCTTGTTCTTGGCGTTGCGCGCGCCGATGTCGAGCTTTTCGGGCTGCTGCGCTTCATGCGGATGCTCCGCGCCGGCGTAGATCCGCAGGTTCTTCATCTGCTGGCGCCCGAGCGGCCCGCGGGAAATCATCCGTTCCACCGCCTTCTCGATCACCCGCTCCGGGAACTGGCCGTCGAGGACTTGCTCGGCGGTGCGGCTCTTGATGCCGCCCGGATAACCGGTGTGCCAGTAGTAGGTCTTGTCCGTGCGCTTACGGCCCGTCAGGCGCACCTTCTCCGCATTGACCACGACGACATTGTCGCCGCAATCGATATGCGGGGTGAAGCCGGCCTTGTGCTTGCCGCGCAGGATCTTGGCGATCTCGGCGGCCATGCGGCCGAGCACCAGATCTTCGGCGTCGACGAGGTACCATTTCTTATCGACCTCGGACGCCTTCATGGAATAGGTCTTCATCGCCCGTTCCCGTGTCCCATTGTTTGACTGCAAAGGACGGCACGCCAAGGGCCATGCCGTCCGACCGGGGCGGGTTATACGGACGGGCGCGCAGCCGGTCAATTCATTTCTTCGACCGAAATTCGATAATTTCTTATTAATTTCAATGTTTTATGTTTGCGGTATTATTTTACCGCGATAATAACCTTCTGAAACACGGCAAAAAAATGCGCCTCGCCGAAAGAACACCATAGCCACTTGATATGGCTAGAAAATTCCGACTTACCGGGACGGATCGGGCGGTATGGAATAGGTCCCGGTGACATGCGCGACCGGTGTTTCGGCGGGATCGGAGGCCCCGAAAATCGTGACTTCCCCGACACATAGCCGCCGTCCGTTCTTCAGCAGGCGCGCCTGGCCGATCAGGTCGTCCCCCTTCCCCGGCTTGGTCAGGAAATGGATCGTCATGTCGGTCGTGACCGCCAGCGGGACGGGCCCGATCCGTGCCATCACCGCGATCCACAGCGTGAAATCGGCGAGCGCGAACATCGCCGGCCCGCTGATCGTCCCGCCGGGCCGGATGGAGACATCGGAATAGGGCAAGCGGCAACGGGCGGTCGCTTCCCCGATTTCCTCCACCACGAAACCATGCATGTCGGCGAAGGGCGCCTCCTCGGCCAGGATGCGGTCCAGGGCGGCACGGGTCAGTTTGGCGGGCATTGGGGGTCCTCCGATACGGGAAAGCCGCGCCGGACGCGGGCGGCCGGATTTTGGCGCCCCCGGGGAATGGGTGCAAATCATTCACGAACGCGACCGTGGTGAGTGTCTCCTTACTCCCCCGTCTCGACGTGGGAGATAGCGAACACTAGAGTGAGCGGCAGTCCCGTAATCCGAAGGAAGCCCCTCCATGAGCGCGACCGCCGACACCTCCACCCCCCCGGACACCGCCGAGCCCCTGCTGCTGCGCCGGGACGGCGCCGGCGTGGCGCGCCTGACCCTCAACCGGCCGAAGGCGTATAACGCCCTCTCGGTCGCGCTGATGGAGGCCGTGCTGGCCGAGTTGCAGGCGATCGACCGTGACCCCGCCATCAAGGTTCTGGTGATCGAGGGGGCGGGCAAGGGATTCTGCGCCGGCCACGACCTGCGGGAATTGAAGGACGACCCCTCGACCACCTTCCGGGAGCGAACGTTCGATCTCTGCTCGCGCATGATGCAGGCCGTCGTCGGCCTGCGCCAGCCAACGATCGCGAAGGTGCATGGGATCGCGACGGCGGCCGGTTGCCAGTTGGTCGCCAGTTGCGATTTGGCCGTGGCGGCGGCCGATGCGCGGTTCGGCACGCCGGGGGTCAATATCGGCCTGTTCTGCTCGACGCCGATGGTGGCGCTCAGCCGCGCGGTGCCGCGCAAGCAGGCGATGGAGATGCTTTTGACCGGCGACATGATTCCCGCCGACCGGGCGCTGGCTCACGGCCTCGTCAATCGCGTGGTGCCGGGCGACGCGGCGGCGCTTGAGGAGGAAACCGCGACGCTCGCCGCCAAGGTGGCGGACAAATCCTCCAAGGTCCTCAAGACCGGCAAGGAAGCTTTCTATCGTCAGATCGAGATGCCGCTGGCCGAGGCCTATGACTACACCGCCGGCGTGATGGTGGAGAATATGGGCTATCGCGACGCGGATGAGGGGATCGGCGCCTTCCTTGAGAAACGCAAACCCGTCTGGACGGGGGAATGACCGGGATGGCCGATACGCTCGCCTCCGCTTCCGGTCCCGCCATTACCTCCGATGATGTCGATCACGCCGCCGACCGCTATGCCGACGCCTATATCCGCGACATCCTGCGCGATACGCGGGTGATCGCCATGGTCGGTGCCAGCACCAATTGGAACCGGCCCAGCTATTTCGCGATGAAATATCTGCAGCAGAAGGGCTATCGCGTGATCCCGGTCAATCCGAGGGCCGCCGGGGAAACCCTTCTGGGGGAGACGGTCGTCGGCGACCTCGCCGGCCTGGAAGATCCGGTGGACATGGTCGATATCTTCCGCAATTCCGAGGCCGCCGGCGGGATCGTGGATCAGGCGCTCGCCCTCGATCCGCGGCCGAAGGTGATCTGGATGCAGCTCGGCGTCGTCAATCACGAGGCGGCGGCGCGGGCGGAGGCCGCCGGCGTGCGCGTGGTGATGAATCGCTGTCCGAAGATCGAATATGCCCGCCTGTCGGGCGAGCTTGGCTGGAATGGCATCAACAGCCGGGTGATCACCGCGAAGAAACGCGCGATCTGACATCGTCTCCGTCTAGATCAGGCACAGAATGCCGTAGCAGCGGGCGAACCCGAAATGGAACACGGCCCACAGCAGGATATCCAACAACAGACACCCGCCCAGGAACCAGGCGATCGTGCGCTTGGTCAGGCGCGGGGCGCGGCGTTTTGCGCGCGCCCGTCCGCCGTCCTGCCGGTTGCCGTCCTGCCGGTTGCCTTCTTGCCGGTCGCCCCCTTGCCGGTCGCCCCCTTGCCGGTCGCTCGGATCGGCCGCGGCTCGGCGCTTGCTCTCTCCCATGCCGGCAGTCACCCCCTTCGCCCGCGCACCCCTCGCCGCCCATGCGGGGACGGCGCCCCCCGATGACCGAGATCAGCCTCGATTGGGACCGGCCAACCGCCATGGGTCAAGAGGGTTGGCAGGCACTGCTCGCCCACTGCCCCCGCGCCAACGCCTTCCAGAGCTGGAGTTGGGGAGCCGCCACCGCCGTCACCCACGGGCACAGGAACCGCCGGGCCGTGATCCTGGCGGACGGGCGGCCGATCGGCCTCTTGCAGTTGAGCGAGCGGCGTTGGCTCGGCGCCCTCACCTTCGCGCAATTGATCCGGGGGCCGCTCTTCATCAGCGGCGCGGCGACGGCGATCGCCACCCCCTTCGTGCTGCGCGCGTTGCGGCGGATGTATAGACCCAGCCGGGGACGGGTCCTTGCGCTGACGCCGGAATTGGATGACGGGCCGCTTGCCGATCGCTATCTGCGCGAGGCGGGCTTCATCCATGTGAAGACGGGATACAGCTCCGCCTGGCTCGACATCGCGCCCAACGCGCGGTTGCTGCGCCGGGGACTACGCGGCAATTTTCGAAACCAGCTCAGCCGGGCGGAGGAAGCCCCCCTCACCATCGAGGAAGGCGACGACGCGGTCCGCGATTGGCTGATCGCCCGCCATGCCGAGCACCGCCATGGCGGCCGTTATGGCGGACCGGCGCCGGCGCTGCTGCGCGCCGTGCCGCTGGAGGAAATGCGCGTCCTGATCGCCCGGGCGGAGGGGATGGACACGCCGGTCGCCGGCACCCTGTTCCTGCGCCACGGGGCGAGCGCGACCTACGAGGTCGGCTGGACATCGGAGGCCGGGCGCGCGCATCACGCCCATAACCTGCTGCTCTGGCGCGGCATTCTCATGCTCAAGCGGGACGGAATTCGGCGCCTCGACCTCGGCGGGCTGGACGAGGTCGAGGCCGGCGGCGCCGCGCATTTCAAGCACGGTCTGGGGGGCGAGCCTTTCACCCTCGCCGGCACCTACGTATAAACGGGACTTCGACAGGTTTCGCTTCTTCGAAAGGCCCGACCCGATGACCCGCCCCTTCACCGATCCCGATACCCTCGACCGCGCGACGCTGGAAACGGGAGACCGTTTCGCGCCACGGTTCGATACGGAAGGGTTGATCCCGGCGATCGCCCAGGACGCGGAGAGCGGAGAGGTGTTGATGCTGGCCTATATGAACGCGGCCGCGCTCGCCGCGACGCTGCGCACGGGCGAGGCGCATTACTGGTCCCGTTCGCGCGGGGAACTCTGGCACAAGGGCGCGACCAGCGGTCAGACCCAGAGCGTGGTCGAACTGCGCACCGACTGCGACCAGGACACGATCCTGATGAAGGTCCACGCCAACGGCGATGGCGGGTGCTGTCATGTCGGCTATCGCAATTGCTTCTATCGGCGGGCGGAGGATGAAACGCGTCTCGCCGCCCCCGATGTCCCGAAGCCGTGATCATGCACCGGCATCAATGGGATGGACCTTTCGGCCCAATTCCGTCCGACCGTTAACCCTTTTTGAGTAAGTTCATGACACTCTGACGCGATCAAGGCGCGTATGGTGCGGGAAAAACACGCGTCGACGGCCGGTCGAACAAATCGGGGAATGGTCATGAACGGGCTTTTCGGCGGCACTAAGCGTGACAATCAGGATGAGCATGTCGCCGAGTTGGAGGCCCGGCTTACCGCGATTGGACGATCGCAGGCGATTATCGAATTCGAACCCGACGGCACGATCCTCGATGCCAACCCGTCCTTCCTGGAGCTGATGGGCTACCGTCTGGAGGAAATCCAAGGTCGACACCATCGCATGTTCGTCGATCCCGAGGAGCAGGAGAGCGCGGACTACGCCGATTTCTGGTCCCGGCTGGCGCGCGGCGAAACGCAGGCACGCATCTTCAAGCGTCTCGCGAAATCCGGCGCGGAGGTATGGATCCAGGCTTCCTATAACCCCGTTCTCGACGCCGACGGACACACGGTTCGGGTCATGAAGCTCGCCACCGACATCACCGAGCAGACACGCCGCGAGGCCGACCGCGCCGGCCAGATCGCAGCGATTTCCCGCAGTCAGGCCGTCATCGAGTTCGAGCCGAACGGCACGATCATCACGGCCAACGAAAATTTCCTCAAGACGATGGGCTATGACCTGGGGGAAATTCGCGGCAAGCATCACAGCCTGTTCGTCGACGAGGCGACCCGCCGATCGAACGATTACAAGGCCTTTTGGGCGGCGCTCTCTCGGGGGGACTATCACGCGGGGGAATTCCGGCGGGTCGGCAAGGGCGGCCGGGAAATCTGGATTCAGGCGTCCTATAATCCGATCTTCGATGCGGCCGGCCGCCTCTACAAGGTCGTCAAATATGCGAGCGACGTGACCGAACGGAAACGGCGCGACGCCGATTTCGCCGGCCAGATCGACGCCATCAGCAAATCCCAAGCCGTCATTCAATTCGAACTGGACGGCACGATCATCGACGCGAACGAGAATTTCCTCGCCGCCACGGGCTATCGGCTGGACGAGGTGAAAGGCCAGCACCACCGCATATTCATGGAACCGGCCCAGGCCGGCACCGCCGACTACCGCGCGTTCTGGGAGAGCCTGGGGCGCGGCGAATTCCACTCCGGCGAGTTCAAGCGCATCGGCAAGGACGGAAACCCCATTTGGATCGTCGCGACCTACAATCCGATCCGCGACATGAGCGGAAACCCCGTCAAGGTCGTGAAATACGCGACCGACGTGACGGATCAGGTGCGCGCGCGCCGACGCATTTCCGAGCTTCTGGATTCCATGGCCGCAGGATCGGACGAATTGAGCCAGTCCGTCCTGGAAATCACGCAGAGCATGTCGCAATCCAAGCAAACCACCAGCAAGGCCTTCACGCTGGTCGTCGACGCCGATAAGTCCGCCCACACCTTGGCGGAAGCGGCGGAGGCCATGACCTCAGTGGTCGATATGATCGACAGGATCACCTATCAGATCAACCTTCTGGCGCTGAACGCGACGATCGAATCAGCACGTGCCGGGGCGGCCGGAAAGGGCTTCACCGTCGTCGCGACGGAGGTAAAGAACCTTGCCTCCCAGGCGAAGGAAGCGACGGAGAAGATCATGGCGCATGTCGGCGGCATGCGGTCGGCCTCCGACAATGTCGTGAGCAGTCTCGCGGATATCCGGCGCGCGATGGATGCGGTTCACGACTATGTCAATTCCACCACGCATGCGGTCGAGGAGCAGAGCACGGTCTGCAACGACATGGCCAGGAACATGCAAAGCGTGGCCTACGAGGCATCGAACCTCAGCGCGCATTGACCCAAAGGCGCGTTAGAGCCTGATGATATGATATGGCCCCATCCGAGACGCCGCTTTCGGTTTTCCGGCTAGGAGCGCCGCGCGCGCCCTCTCCCCATGGGGCCGTGGGCCGGAAACCCGGAAAACGATCTCGGACGGGTCCATATCATCATGCTCTAGTGCAGCCGCGTCGTCAGGATCTTGAGGCCGGCCGCGGCGAAGGCGAGCGCGAATACCGCCTCGAACCACCGGCGCAGGCGCAGATAAAGCCCCGCGACGCGGGCGCTGGAGAACAGCAGCGCGTAGCCGTGGAAGATCACGCAACTCTGCAACCCCACCGCCAGGATGACGGTCACGAGGGTCGCGGGTGACGCCCCGGCGGGCACACCGACGGCGTAGAGCGCCCCGAAGAAAAGGATCGCCTTCGGGTTGGTGAGGTGCAGCAACACCCCCCGGCCATAGAGCGCGGGACGCGACGGCGCCCGGATCGCGCGGGTGGCGAGCGCGCCGTCCCCCAGCGCCGCGCGCGCCGACTTCACCGCCAGGAACAACAGATAGAGCGCCCCGGCATAGCGCAGGATCTCCAACATCCAGGCATTGGCGAGCATGACCGCCCCGAAGCCGAGCGCCGCGACGCAGGACCAGATCAGCGATCCCGTCATGATCCCGGCCGCGAGGGCCAATCCGGCGGCCCGTCCAGCGGCCATCGACGTCCCCGCGAGGGCGAGGGTCGCGGGGCCCGGGCTCGCCGACGCGATAAGAGCCGCCCCCAGGATCAACGAAAGATCGACGCCCTCCACCATGTCCCTCGTCTATTCCGCCGTCTATTCCGCCGTCTATTCCGCCGGCGCGCCGGCGGCGGCCGCGTCGCGTGCCCGCGCGTCGCGCGGCAACAGCAGCACGACCAGCACGGCGACGGCGGCCAATCCCGCGAGGCCGGTCAACAGGGCCGAGAAATCGCCGGTCATCTCGCGCCCGTACTTGATCAGCAACACACCGATCGGCCCCGCCCCGAAGGCGAGCACGAACTTGATCCCGAAGGCCAGCCCCTGATGCTTCGCCGGGGCGAAGCGGGCGAGCATCATGTTCTCCGCCGGAAGGGCGGAGGTGTTGACCACCACGAGTCCGATCGCCGCCAGGAACAGCGCGCCCTCCCCGAAAAGGGCCATGGCCAGCAACAGCGGCGCCATAAGCAGCCAGCCGAGGAAGTAGACGAGCTTCAGGGAATAGCGATCGGCGAGCCGCCCGCCGACGAGTTGCATCAGCGCGCCGGCCGTATAGACCGCGCCGACGGCGAAGCCGATGCGCGAGATATCGCCGCCGAGCCAGCCCAGCATGTTCTCCTCGAACAGCTTCGGCATGGCGGTCTGGGTGGTATTGTAGATCAGCCCGATCGCGAACATCGGAAACAGCAATGCCAGGAAGGCGGCGAGCCGCCCGCGCCCGTCGCGCCCGCCGACGGCCTCCCCCGCCGCGGCCGTGCCGTCCACGACCCGGCCGCGCATGATGCACCAGACAAGCGCGATGCCGACCACGACGCACAGCGTCCCCGGCACCATGAAGGCCATGCGCCAGCCGACGAGGTCGATCAGCACGCCCGTCAAGGCACCGGCCGCCGCCGCACCGAGGCCGCCGAAGATGCCGTTCACGGCCAGTTTCTGCCCCGTCGCGCCGGCCGAGGTCTTGATCAGCCAAGGAATGCCAACCGGGTGATATATCGCGCCGAACAGCCCGATCGCCGCCAGCATCACGCCCAGCATCACCGTATCCGGCGCGAAACCGGCGGCCGCCGTCGCGACCCCCATGCCGAGGAACATTATGGCCAGCATGCCGGGCGCGCTCCACATATCCGCGAGGCGGCCGGCCGGCAGCGCCGCCAGGCCGATCAGCGCGGAGGCCGGCGTCCACAGGGCGATCAGCGTCTCGTAGTCGCTCGCCGTCCAGTCCTTCGCGATCGCCAGAACGATGGTGAAGTACATCGCCGCGAAATAATGGAAGAGGAAATGGCCGACGGCGCTGAAGCCGAGCGCGAGGCGCCCGGAGCCGCGCGCTTCCGACGCGGGCCCGGTCATCGAAGAGGATCGTTCCGAAGGGGGTATATGGCTCATGACGATGGCTAGAGTGCGCCCGCCGACCCAGCTTGGCAATCGCCACTATCGCGCACGCAGTGGGGCCATAGGGCGTCATCGGGGCTGGCCGTTCCGAAGGCGGGCGGGTTAGACTTGCACCGTATCAACAAGGTTTTGCGGGAGAGCAACCGACCCATGACGACATTCCCCCTCGTCTCCCCCGATTGGCTTAAATCCGCGCTCGACGATCCGTCGGTCGTGATTCTCGATGCGACCTATCATCTGCCGACGATGGGCCGCGATGCGCGAAGCGAGTTCGAGGCGGAGCGGATTCCGGGTGCGCGTTTCTTCGACATCGACGAGATCAAGGATTCGAACGATCCCCTGCCTCACATGATCCCGGACGCGGAAACCTTCCGCCGCGCGGCCGAGGCCCTCGGCGTCACCGACGATAGTACCGTCGTCTGCTATGACAGCTACGGTCTATTGTCCGCCGCGCGGGCTTGGTGGATGTTCCGGCTGTTCGGCTTCGACCGGGTTTCGGTACTGGACGGCGGTCTGAAACATTGGAAGGCCTGCGGCTATCCGACCGAAAGCGGCCCGGCGCCGGACGCTCCGACGGGTGCGCTTTCCGTGCACTTCCGCCCGGAACTGGTCCGCCGGGTGGACGATATGCTGGACAATCTGAAGGAGGGGCCGGGGTCCGCCTTCACCGTCCTCGACGCACGCTCGGCCGGGCGTTTCGCCGGCACGGAGCCGGAGCCACGGGCCGAGTTGCGCGCCGGCCACATCCCGAACTCGCTCAGCCTGCCCTCCGCCCAATTGACCGACCCGGAGACGGGGCGGGTCAAGACGGTCCAGCAACTCCAGACCCTCTACGAGGCGGCGGGCATCGAACTCGGCCGCGACCGGGTGGTGACCAGTTGCGGGTCGGGGGTTACCGCCTGCGCGCTGGCATTCGGACTGTTCCTGCTGGGCGACACGAACGTGGCCGTCTATGACGGC
Organism: Marivibrio halodurans; assembly: GCF_017963645.1. Classification (GTDB taxonomy): domain Bacteria; phylum Pseudomonadota; class Alphaproteobacteria; order UBA8366; family Aestuariispiraceae; genus Marivibrio; species Marivibrio halodurans. Next base: position 103,239 of record NZ_JAGMWN010000003.1, read on the forward strand.
AGTTGGTCCGAATGGGGCGCGCGCGACGACACCCCGGTCGAAACAGGCGTGCCCGGCGGCTAACGCCGCGCCTTCCTTCCCCTTTCCGGCAGTTTCGAACGACCGGCAGTTCCGAACGAAAGGTCCGTCCATGCGTATCCGCCCCTTCGAGCCCGCGGACAAGGAGCCGGTGATCGCCCTTTGGCACGCCTGCGGGCTGACGCGCCCCTGGAACGACCCGGCAGCGGATATCGACCTGGCGCGCGCGACCGCCGGAACCGCCCTGCTGGTCGCGCTGGACGAGGAAAGTGGCGCCGTGATCGGCAGCGCCATGACGGGCTTCGACGGCCATCGCGGCTGGCTCTACTACCTAGCCGCCGACCCGGCCCGGCGCGGCGAAGGGGTCGGCCGCGCCCTGACGGAGGCCTGCGAGGCGCATCTGCTCGATCTCGGCTGCCCGAAGGTCGAATTGATCGTCCGGCTGGAGAATACGGCCGTGCAGAGCTTCTACGAGGCGATCGGCTATCGCGAGGAGCGGCGGCGCCTCTACAGTAAATGGCTGATCGACCCGCCGAGCGTCCAGGACGAGCCGTCGGCGCGCGCGCTTCCGACGATCGACGTCACCATCACATGGCTGGAGATGCTGGAACCGCCGAGGCGTCCGGCGCGCCCCGTGCCGATGGCGGACAAGCCGGTCAACGTCATTCGGCTGATCGATCCGCCCGTGGATTACTATCGCTTCATCCACCATACGGTGGGCGATCCCTGGCTCTGGTGGACGCGCCGTGCCATGAGCAACGAGGAATTGGCCGACATCATCAAGGACGAAGCGGTGGAGATTTATCTGCTGCAACTCGGCGGCGCGCCGGCGGGCTTCATCGAACTCGACTTCCGCCGAACCCCCGATGTCGCGAACATCAATTTCTTCGGCCTCATGCCGTGGTGCATCGGGCGGGGCTTTGGCCCCTATCTGCTCGACTGGGGCATACGCTGCGCGTGGGAACGCGACCCGGCGCCGCGCCGCCTGACCCTCGACACCTGCACGCACGACCACCCCAAGGCGCTGGCCGGTTATCAAAAGGCGGGATTCCAGGTCTATGACCGCACGTCGGAGACGATCCCCGACCCCCGCGCGCGCGGCTTCATTCCGCCGGAAACGGAGGTAATGTCGAACGTTCCCCCCTATCCGGCCTGATACGTCGCATCGCCGGGCGCGGGCGCGCTATTCATGCGCCGTCGGCGAAACGTCCATAGGCCCCGCGGAAATATGTGAGCGGCCGCCCATCCGCGCGGCCGAGATCGATGCGCGCGACCCGACCGACCAGGATGACATGGTCGCCGCCGTCATAACGATGCTCGATCTCGCAGACGATACGTGCCAGAACATCGTCCAACAGCGGCAGACCATCCGGATCGACCCGGTGGCGCACGCCCGCGAACTTGTCCGGCACCCCCGCCATGGCGAAATGCGTGGAGAGTTCGGCCTGATCTTCCCCCAACACATTGACGGCGAAGCGGCCGGCTTCGGTGAAGCCATGGAAACTGCCGGCCTTGCGATCGAGACAGAAGAGCACGAGCGGCGGGTCGAGCGAGACCGACGTGAAGCTGTTGACCGTCAGCCCCTCCTTATGGCCGTCGGCGCCAAGCGTCGTCACCACGGCGACACCGGTGGCATATCGCCCGCAGGCGGCCTTGAATGCCGCCTCGGTGATGCCCTCGTCGGTCAGGCTGTCGGTCATACCCTCCGCCATATCGGCCTTTCCAGACTATCTCGTTTATACTCCCGGACCCCGACGGTGCCGGACGCCCTGACGCTACCCCGGCCCGTTCGAGGGGCTATCTAGCGCATGTGACCCCAACTGGCGAGAGCGAAGGATATTTTCCACCCATGGTCCGCGCCCCATCCCCACCCGGCCCGATCGTGCGCGTCGCGCGCGCGCCGATATCGCGCGCGGTGCTTGCCTTCCTGCTGTCGGGCGCGCTGACGGCGGCCGCGATCCAGGCCCTATGGCAGGGGTTGGGAATCGATCCCCCGCTCTGGTCGAAAATCGTGGGCGCGGGCATGGGGGCCGCCGGGTTCGGAGCGCTCTTCCGCTTGCCGCGCTGGTGGTGGGGTGTACTGGCGCTGGCACCGGCGGCCTTCGTCGGCGCACGAACGCTGGCGCTGCCGGGTTGGAGCTACGCGCTGCTCGCGGTCGCCGCGCTGCTTACCCTCCACAACAGCGCGGGTGAACGGGTCCCCCTCTATCTAACGGGCCGGGCGAGCCGGACGGCGCTCGGCGGCTTGGTCGACGCGGCCCGTCCGATCCAGGCGATCGATCTGGGGTGCGGGCTGGGCGGTCCGCTGTTGGCGATGGCCACGGCCAACCGCGATCCCGCCAGCCGCTTCCTGGGCGTGGAGACGGCACCGTTTCCCTTCGCGATCGCCTGGACGCGGGCGCGTCTCGCCGGGGATCGGCGGGTGACGGTCGCCTGCCGCTCCATCTGGTCGGTCGACCTGTCCGCGTTCGATCTCGTCTACGCCTTCCTGAGCCCGGCCCCCATGCCGCGTCTCATGGCCAAGGCCCGGCGGGAGTTACGGGAGGGCGCGCTCCTCGTTAGCAATGAATTTACCGACCCGGCCTATCCTCCCGACCGTCGGATCATACCGGAGGGCACCGGTGGCCGGCCGCTCAATCTCTGGTACGCACCGATTCGCGTCCATTCCTCCGGCGGGCAAAGGCCCTAGCCGGATTGGCATGGACTTAAGGCAACGGATAAGAATATCCTGGCACCGTCGAAGGTCCCGGGGAGAGCAGTTAAAAATCCATGTTCGTCATTATCGGTATCATCAGTGTAATCGTCTGTGTGCTCGGCTCCTATGTCGCGATGGGCGGCAAGCTCGCCGTGCTGAATCAGCCGTTCGAAGTGACGATCATTTTCGGTGCCGGTATCTCGGCTTTCGTCGTCGGCAATCCGATGCGCGTGGTCAAGGGCGGTTTCGGGCGCATCGCCGGCATCTTCAAGGGACCGAAATACAAGAAATCCGATTATCTGGAACTGCTGACCATGCAGTATCAGGTTTTCAAGCTCATGAAGCAGAAGGGCGCCCTGGCGATCGAGCAACATGTGGAGAACCCGCATGACAGCACGCTTTTCCAGGAATTCCCTCGCTTTCACCACGATCACCACGCGCTGGATTTCTTCTGCGACTATCTGCGCCTGCTGACCATGGGCACGGACAACCCGCACGAGATCGAAGCGCTGATCGATTCCGATCTGGAAGCGATGCACATGCAGGACCATCAGGTCAGTCATGCGCTGACCGGCATGGCGGAAAGCTTCCCCGCGCTCGGCATCGTCGCGGCCGTGCTTGGCGTCATCAAGACCATGGGGTCGATCAACGAACCGCCGGAGGTTCTTGGCAAGTTGATTGGCGGCGCGCTGGTCGGCACCTTCCTCGGCATCCTGCTGTGTTACGGCTTCTTCGCGCCCTTCGCGAATCACGTGAAGACCCTGATCGAGGAGGAGGCCACCTATTTCAACAGCATGAAGGCAGGCCTGATCGCCCACATGCAAGGCTATGCTCCCGCGATCTCGGTCGAATTCGCGCGCAAGGTATTGGCCGACCACAACCGCCCGACCTTCACCGAGGTCGAGGACGCGGTCTCGAATCTACCCCCGATCTAAGGGCATCCCCGCCGGTCTGGCCATGCGGTAGAATCACGGCGCGGGGAACGCGGACGGCGCGGCCGACGGAACGACGTTAAGGGACAAGGATGTCGGACGCTTTCGGACAGGAAGAACAGGCGCCGCTGATCCTGGTCAAGAAGATCAAGATCGAGGGCGGCGGCCATGGCGGCGCCTGGAAGGTCGCCTATGCCGACTTCGTCACCGCGATGATGGCCTTCTTCCTGCTGCTCTGGTTGCTCAACGCGACGACCGAGGAGCAGATGAACGGTATTTCCCAATATTTCGCGCCGAGTAGCGTGGCGCAGAGCGACCAGGGTCTGGGACAGGCGATGGCCGGCCTTCAGGTGGCGGCCGAGGGCGCGATGCGTTCCGATTCCGCGCGCCCCTCGATCTCCGTCGCGATTCCATCCTTCGGCGAGGAGGAGGCGGGCGAGAACGACGGCGAGACCCGCGACAGCATCGACGAGGAGAACGTCAACAGCGGCCAGGCGAGCGCCGACTTCGAGGAACAGCAGATGCTCGACGAGGCGATGGCGCGCATCAAGCAATCGGTGCTGGACTCGCCGGAAATGGCGGATCTTCAACAGAATCTGATGCTGGAGAATACGGCCGAGGGGCTGCGTATCCAGATCCTCGATCAACAGGACAAGCCGATGTTCGAGGAGGGGACCGACCAATTGACCCGCCGGGCTGTTCGGTTGCTGGCGCTGATCGGCAGTATCGTGGCGACGCTGCCCAACGACATCACCATCACCGGGCACACGGATGCAACCCCACCACCCGGCGGCGACCCGAACTATACGAACTGGGAGCTTTCCGCCGACCGCGCCGCCTCCTCGCGGCAGTGGCTGGTGGATGCGGGGTTGGCGGACCGGCAGGTGGCCATCGTCGCCGGCAAGGGGGACAGCGAACCGATCCTGCGCGAGGACCCGAACGATCCCACCAATCGACGCATAAGCATCCTGATCGTACGCGAGAGCCAACCCGTCTCCACCGCCATCGGTCCCGCCCCGGACGCCGAGCCCGGCGGGCCACGGTCCACCCGGCCCGACGGAACCGGCGGCGCCCAGGAATCGGCGCCCGCGCGCGCGCCGGACGGGGCGGCTCCGCCGCCGCTGCCCGAATAAGGTCCGAGGACGAGGGAACCGATCATGGCGGCCAAGCAGGAAGTCATCGTCAAGAAGAAGAAGGTGGTGATCGAGGGACACCATGGCGGTGCCTGGAAAGTCGCCTACGCCGACTTCGTCACCGCGATGATGGCTTTCTTCCTGCTGCTCTGGCTGCTCAACGCGACCGAGCAGGAAGTACTCGACGGCATATCCAATTACTTCACCCCGACCGTCCTGACGCAATCCGGCAGTTCGGGCGCGGGTGGGTTGTTCGGGGGCGCATCGGCCACCAATCCGGGGCCGGTGGAGCAGGACCAGGAAACGTCGATCCTGACCGAGGATTCAACCGCCACCGGACAGTTGAACGCTAACGATCCCGGCGAGGGCGCCAATGACGAGACCAGTACCGGCAGCGAGGGCGAGGTCGATTTCGAGGCGGAGGAGAAGACCTTCAACACGACCAAGAATCTGATCGAGAAGTCGCTCGACGAGATGCCGCCCGAGCTTCAGGACCTGAAGGAAAGCATCAAGGTCGATATCACCGAGGACGGCCTGCGCATTCAGGTCCTGGACAACCGGCGCCGGTCCGGTTTCGTGCGCGGTACATCGGAATTGACGGAGAATGCGCGCCAAGCCCTGCGTTTCGTCTCGCAATATATCGAGCGTCTGCCGAATCGCATCTCCATCACCGGCTATACCGATGCGGAGGAGGCCCCGCGCGAGGCTTGGCAGCTTTCCGCCGCGCGGGCGAACAGCGCGCGCCGCATCCTGCGGGAAACCGGCCTGCCGCCCCAGAAGTTCGAGACCGTGCAGGGCAAGGCGGCCACCGAATTACTGGTTCCCGAGGAGCCGACATCCGCCCTCAACCGCCGAATCTCGATCGTGATGCTGCGCCGCGCGGAATATCCGGACGGCGTGGCCCGCCCGCCCTCCATCCTCGATACCGGCGACGGCCAAACGGCGGAATAGCGGTTATGGGCGGCAGGTGGCGGGCGGCACCCGTGGGCGGCGGTTTCCCTCAGCCCTCGTCCGGCTCGTAGATCTTGGTCTTCGCGCCCTTGGCGAGGTAGGTTCCCGCCTCCTCGCCCAGGCAGATGCGACGCATCACGCCCGGCGCATCGAAATCGAAGACATGGATAGGCTTGCTGTGGTCCCGGGCCATCACCAGGGCCGGCAGATCCATGAAGGCGAGTTGCTGGCGGATCGCGTCGCCGAGACCGATCGAGCGATAGAGTTTCGCATCCGGGTCCTGTTTTGGGTCGGCGTTGAAGACGCCGCTGACGCCGTTCTTGGCCGCCAGCACCGCATCGCACCGCAATTCGATCGCGCGCTGGACGCTGGCGTAATCCGTCGTCAGATAGGGCTGGCCGATGCCGGCGGTGAGGACAACAATCGATCCCTTGGTCAGATGCCGGTCGGCACGCAGGCGAATGAAGGGCTCCGCCACTTCCGGCGTATGCAGGGCGGACATGACCCGGACCTCATGATCGGAGGAGCCGGTCAGCGCCGCGCGCAGCATGATGCCGTTGATGACGGTCGCCAACATGCCCATGTTGTCGGCTTCCGCGCGCTCGATATGCCATTCCTTGGACACATTCCCCCGGAAGATATTGCCGCCGCCGACCACGATCGCGATTTCGATCCCCAGATCGCGAACCGACAGGATCTCGCGTACGATATGCCCGATCGCATCCGGGTTCAGCGCATTCTGGGTGGCGCCGGCCAGCGCCTGTCCGCTCAGCTTGAGCAGCACGCGCTTATAGATGGGCCTTTCGGGGGAAGCGGTTTTTGTCGGCATGGGCGGCGACCTCCGGCTTTTCGTCGGGGCGGTTATGTGCATGAGTCCGCCCACGAATCAACCTCGGGGCCGATTCCGCCCCGGGACCTGCAGGAGTCTATGATCGATGATCCATACCCGCCGGGGTCTGAACGGCCTTGTCACCGCACCGCACCACATGGCCGCCGAGGCCGGCGCCGACATCCTGCGCCGGGGCGGCAACGCGGTAGAGGCGATGGTGGCGGCCGCCGCGGCGATCGCCGTCGTCTATCCGCATATGAACTCGATCGGTGGCGATGGATTCTGGATCATCGCGGAACCCGGCAAGGACCCCGTCGGCATTGACGCTTCCGGCCCGGCGGCCGTGCTGGCCAATCGCGACTTCTACGCCGATCAGGGATATGAGGACAGGATTCCCCCGCGCGGGCCGCTGGCCGCGTTGACCGTGCCGGGCACCGTCGACGGTTGGCGTCTGGCGCTTCGGCGCGCCGCCGGCTGGGGCCGCGCGCTTCCGCTGTCGGAGTTGCTGGCTCCGGCGATCGACCATGCCATTCGCGGCGTCCCCGTCACGGCGGGCCAGGAAAACCTGACCCGGGAGAAGCTGGACGAACTGCGCGATGTACCCGGATTCGCGGAGATATTTTTGACGCGCGAGGGTGGCGTTCCGGCGGAAGCGAGTCTGCTGCAACAACACTATCTGGCATCCAGCCTGGAGCATTTGGCGAAAGCGGGACTGCGCGATTTCTACGAAGGCGACCTCGGCGCCCTTCTGACGAGCGGCGCCGAGGCAGCCGGCAGCCCACTGCGCCGCGCCGACCTGGAGGGCTTCCAGGCGATCGAGACAACGCCGCTCCGCGTAGCGCTCGACGTCGGCACGGCCTATAACATGCCGCCGCCGACCCAGGGGGTTTCCGCCCTGATGATCCTGGCCCTGTTCCAACGGCTGAACGTCGCGGAGGCGGAGAGTTTCGCGCACATCCACGGTCTCGTGGAAGCGACGAAGCAGGCCTTCCTTCTGCGTGACGCCCATGTCACCGACCCGTTCCACATGGATCGCGACGCGGCCGGCTGGCTCGCGCCCGACTTCCTGGACGAACGGGCCGCCGCGATCGATCCGGCCAGGGCCCTGCCCTGGCCCCGGCCCGCCCTGCCCGGCGACACGATCTGGATGGGCGCCGCCGATGGCGAGGGACGGGTCGTCAGCTTCATCCAGAGCACGTTTTGGGAGTTCGGCTCCGGCACCGTGCCGGCCGGTACCGGCATCGCATTACAAAACCGGGGGGCGAGCTTCAGCCTCGACCCAGGCCATGCCAACCGGTTGAAGCCGGGCAAGCGCCCCTTCCATACGCTGATCCCGGCGCTGGCCCGGCTCAAGGACGGGCGCACCCTCGCCTATGGCAATATGGGCGGGGAGGGCCAGCCGCAGAGCCAGGCAGCCATCTTCACCCGGCACGTGATGTTCGGTCAGCCGATGCAGGAAGCGATCACGGCGCCGCGTTGGCTCCTGGGCCGCACCTGGGGGGCGGAGACGACGACGCTGAAGCTGGAGGATCGCTTCGACGGGGCCCTCCTGGCGGCATTGGAGGCGGCCGGGCACGATATCGAACTGATGCCCCCCTTCACCAGTACCATGGGCCATGCCGGCGCGGTTGCGACCCGCCCCGACGGCGTGATCGAGGGCGCCAACGACCCGCGGAGCGACGGGGCGGCGGTCGCGCTTTAGGGGCGGGTCACGTATCCCCTCCCCGTCTCACGGAGGGGAACGTGCCCTTATACCAAATCTTGTTGATCACGCCCCATGAGGATCGCGTTCGGCTTTCCCCTGAACGGACGGAGGCGGGCAGGAAGAGACGCGCGGGCGATGCGGGGCATCGTCCAAGCCGCGCTCCTAGCCGAGAACCCGGAAGGGACGTCCCCATGGGGCATGATCAACAAGATTTGGTATTACCGTCCGGATGGAGTGATCTTGCCTTCCGCGGATAACAGGATCGCGACCGCGCGGGTCGGCCGGAACTGGGCGCAGATCAGCATGGCGATCACGACGAAGGGGATGGAGAGCACCATGCCGACGATCCCCCAAATCGAGCCGAAGACCGCGAGCGCCAGCAGAATGACCAGCGGGCTCAGATTGAGCGAACGCCCCATCAACTTCGGCTCCACCACATTGCCGACGGTAACCTGAACCGTCGCCAGAACGCCGAGCGTCACCACGAAATAGATCGGGTTCGAGAACTGGATCAACGCCAGCACCGAGGGGAAGGCGACCCCCACCAGCGAGCCGATATAGGGGATGTAGTTGAGCACGAAGATCAACACCGCCCAAAACCCGGCGAAATCAACCCCGACGGCCGCCATCACGGCATAGCTGACCAGACCGGTGATCGCGCTGACCAGCGTCTTGAGGCCGATATAGCGTTGGATGTCGCTGGCGATGCGGCGAACCGTATCATGTACCGTGTCGGCATGATGGCCATCGCGAAACAGAGCGTTGATCTTGGACCGGAAGGTCGCCTGTTCCAACAGGATGAAAACGACATAGAACAGAATCGTGAAGATGTTGCCGGCCACCGCCGTGATCTGGGACGCGGCCGTGCGCAGAACGCTCGCGACATCCACCTCCTGCGCCAGCGACCGGACACTCGGCAACGCGTCGATGCCGAGCCGGACGGTCGCCTTTTGCAGCAATGCCTGAACGTTCTCCTGATATTTCGGGGCACGCTCGGTCACATCGGCGATATTGCTCGCCACGATATCGCCAAGCAGCACCACGCCGCCGACCACGATCAGGATGGCGAGCCCCATGCCCGCCCAGAAGGGCATGCGCGGGGCACCCGGCCAGGGCTGGCAGAAGCGTGCCGCCATGCTGTCCAAAAGGATGACGATGAAGACGGCGATCACGAAGGGCAACAGGATCGACTGGCCGACCACCATGCCCACGATGGCGAGCGCCGCCAGCCCGCAAGAGGCGAAAACCGCCAGCACCCCGGAATGGCGCCGGGCGCGCTTCGCTTCGTCATCCTCGCCGGGGACCAGCGGCGGGGAAGCCGGAAACTGGCCATCATCGCTCATGCGACCCTGCCCCCTTGCGCGTCTAGGATGCGCGTCTCGGATGCGCATCTCGGGGCGCGCACCGATCGGCTACGGCTTCAATTCGACGCCACCCTCTGGTCGACGTCCCCCTCTGGCGGCCGGTGCCGGGTATCACCGATTGTCGGCGCGGTCCGCCGTCGGTCTTCCCGAAAACCGGCCCTCACCCCCCGACGGCGATGACGATCAAGAACCGCTGTCCTGGCTGCTCCGCCGATAGGCGACGCCGCAGTGCTTATCGCAATAGGGTTTGCCGGAGACCGCTTCCTCGCCACAAAAGTGAAACTCGGGGCTGCCCGGGTGGCCGATCGGCCATTGGCAGGTTCGCTCCACCACGCGCGGCATGGAGACCGGCTCATGCCGGCGGATCGGCGACGGCCGGGTCGACAGGCCAAGGCGATGCGCCTTCCCGATCACCGCGTTGCGCGTGACGCCGCCGAGACGTTCCGCGATCTGCCGGGCGGTATAACCGCTCAGCCACATGCCCTTCAGCGTCGCAACGCGTTCGTCCGTCCATTCCATCGTTCGACCACCTCGCCGTCCATTGACGCCTCCGGGCGCGTGGCTTGGCGCCTCGCAGGCAGATATCCATGGGACCCGACGGATCCCGCCGGTCGATCATCCCGAAGCGCCCCGTCAACGAGCCGCCTTTCGGCCCGCACCCCCACGATCAGGCACAGATCGCCTGTTCGCGGAGTCCTCCCGCGCTCCAACATCTAGTAGGGCTTGATCTGGTGGACACAATATACGGCGGTTTTTCGAGTCTCAAGCGCTTTTCTGCGGAGTCGCGCCGGATCGCCTGATTTCCCCAGCTTACAGCCGCGATTCCGCCGATAGGGTCAAGCCGGGCCACGGCCGCGCCTTGCGCGGATTCCGGCCCGGCACATAGGGATTTCAGGATGGGAAAGGCGGGAAACCCCGGAATTCCGCGCCGAATCATGTCGAATCGGGTGCGCGACGGTTACTCCATCACCTCGACATCCGCGGTCGGATGATATCCGGTCGCATCGAAGCATGGCCAATCGGGCCGCGTCGCCACGTCCTTCGACCCGCATCCCCGGCACCGCAGGAAGAGGCCCAGCCCCGGCACATCCTGTTGCGGCCCGAATCGGGCCAGCAACATGTCGAGGCCGAGCACCGCGCTATGGCCACAGCGATTGCACCGGCAGAAGATGTCGGCGCCATGGGCTGTCAGATCGCCAAGCCGCGTGCGCCGCCGCTTCGCCTCCTCCGCCTCGAACGCCCGATGTTTAAGCCGTCCCATGCCGGCACCATACAAGACGGCGCCAAAAGAGAACAAGAAGCGAACATTCCTAGCCTAGGACCTGATCTGACGGTCTAGGAAAGCGATCCGGCCCCTACCCCTCGACCACGCGCAGGGGCTTGTCGAGCACGCTCAACACATCGTCGAGGGCACGGGCACGTTTCAGGGTACGGCGGCCGCTGCGCAGGATGAACTCATCCTGCTTGCCGTTACGGCGCTTGGCGATCGCGAAGGCGGGGGCTTCCAGGCTGTGGCGGAAAATCGAAAAGACGGCGATCGATCCGTAGATATCGAGGGCATAATCCTTCCACTCCCCCGTCATCACGCGCCGGGAATAGCATTCCATCAGGCGCCGGAACTCATCACGCTCGAACCGAACCCGGGACTTGCCGCTTCCGCGACGACGGTAATCGGCGAAATCCACCAGTTCCGACATGCGCGCCCAAGTCCTTTCGCCAGAGATTCCCTCCGTTTCACGAAAGCGTAACGCAATGTGGAAAGCGATGCCAGGACGGTTCGCCACGCGCGCCGGCGGCGTTGGTTCTCCACGCGCCGGTCAGTTCACCGTGCGCTGGCCGATGCCATAGGGGTCGCGTTCCTCGAAACATTCGATATCGGCCAATGTGCGATAGCAATAAAGGGGGCGCTCCACCACCTCGCGGCGCGGCGGCCGGCAGAGTGGTCCCTTATCCTCGACATGGCGGATATAGCTGCAATCCTGCCCCGTCACGGCCTCCGCCAGATAGTCGGTCGGCAGCTTGTCCTCCAACACGATCGTCGCGGTCGCGCCCACCGCCGCCACCGCCGGAGCGGAGACACCGCCGATGCATCCGCTCAATCCCGTCGCCAACGCGCACAGGACGGCCACCACCGCAAGTCGGGCAGATGGCCGGGCGCCGCCGGCCTCGTCTTTTCCGCATCCGTCATGCATGGCCATCATCCTTGCCCCTCTTCGCCCCTCTTCGCCGACGACATTCCCTCGGGAGGGCCAACGGCCGGCCCTATCCCCCTTTCGTTAGCCAAGCAAGAAGCGGGCCACCACCCCCTCTCGTGCCCTCTCTCCCGCCACGGCCGCCGCACCTGTCGGAAATGCGTGCGATCGGAAGGCGCACCCGGTTGCCCCGCCGGTCGCGAGCCCGTAAATACGGGGCTTGCGTCCACTTCGGATGCATGACTAGGACCACCGGCGGGAAACGCGACGCGCGCGAAGGGGCTAATCAAACCGTGTCTGACATCTTCACCGAAGTCGACGAGGACCTGAGACGGGAACGGGCGAAGGCGTTGTGGAAACGCTATGGCCGCTATGTCGTCGCGGTCGCCGTGATCGCGATCCTGGCGGTCGGCGCCCATACTTGGTGGCGTTCCTATGAGCAGTCCCAGCAACTCGAAATGGCCGACCGGTATACCGCCGCGCTCGCCGGCGGGGGCGAAAGCGCCCCGGCCGAGACCGCAGCCCGGCTGGAGGAATTCGCCGGCACGGCGGGCGAGGGCTATCGCCTGATCGCGCTCCTGCGCGCCGCCGGTTTCTACGGCGAGGCGGGCGAGCACCGGGCGGCGGCCGATATCTATGGCGCGATCGCCGCCGACCAGTCGGTCGAAACGCTTTACCGCGACCTCGCCACCATCCTCGGCGCCGGGCAGGCCGCCCAGACGGAGGGCGCGGATGCCGCCGCCCTCCTGGAGGAGGTCGCCCCGCATACGGTGGAGGGCACACCGTGGCGTTTCATCGCGCTGGAGGTCGCCGCCGGCCTCGCGCTTCAGGCGGGCAAGCCGGATCGCGCGCGGGAATTCCTCGGCACCATCGCCGACAACCAGGAAGCCTCGCAACAGAGCCGTTCCCGCGCCGGCGAAATTCTGCGTGCGGTGGGCGAATGACCATCGGCCCGATCATGATCATGACGACCGCCATCCGGCATGCCCCTGCGCGTGGGTCCTTGCGCGCCGCCGCTGCGCTGGCGGCCCTGCTCGCGCTCGGCGCCTGCAGCTGGTTCGGTGACGAGGAAGCGCCGCCGCTTCCCGGCGATCGCATCTCCGTGATGCTGTCGGAAAGCGACGTGGAGCCCGATCCGCGCCTTTCCGACCTGGCGGTGAAGCTGCCGCCGCCCTATCTGAATGAAAGCTGGCCGCAGGCGGGTGGATTCGCCGACCACGCGATGCACCATCTGATGGCGAGTGACGATCTCGCCGAGGCGTGGGACGTCAGCATCGGCTCCGGCTCCGCCGGCGATCAGCGCGTGCTCTCCAGCCCGGTCGCGGCCAACGGTCGCCTCTTCACCATGGATCGGGATTTCGAGATCCGTGCCTTCGACGCCGAGAGCGGTCAGCGTCTGTGGACCTTCGACGCGGAAGTTCCGGACGAGGATGACGAGGCCTTCGGCGGTGGGCTGGCCTATGCCGACGGCATCCTGGTCGCGACCACCGGCTATGCGGAGGTGATCGCCCTCAACGCCGAAACCGGCCAGGAGATCTGGCGCGAGCAGATGAGTGGCCCCATCCGCGCCGCCGCCACCATCGCCGAGGGCCGGGTCGTCGCCATCAGCATCGACAACCAGTCCGCCGCCCTCGACCTTGAGACGGGCGCGACGATCTGGCGTCATGCCGGATTCGCCGAGGTCGCGGGCCTGCTGGGCGCGGCAAGTCCGGCGATCTCCGAGTCCTCCGTGATCGTCCCTTATTCTTCCGGCGAATTGTTCGCGCTTCGCCTCGGCAACGGCCAGGTAAGCTGGCAGGAGAACCTGACCTCCACCCGGCGGGTGGACGCGCTCTCGAGTCTCGCCGACATCCGGGGGCGCCCGGTAATCGATCGCGGGCTCGTCTACGCGGTCAGCCATGCCGGCCGGATGATCGCGATCGATATGCGCACCGGCTCGCGCGCCTGGGACCGGCGTATCGGGGGCACGGAGACACCTTGGATCGCGGGTGAATACGTCTATCAACTCACCAATGACCAGGTACTGCTCTGCCTTACCCGCCGCGGCGGGCGGGTGCGTTGGGCAACGCCCATGCCACGCTTCGAGGACCAGGAGGACCACGAAGGCCCGATAAGCTGGGTCGGCCCCGTACTGGTCAAGGACCGCCTGCTGGTCGGCAATAATCTGGGGGAACTCATGGCCGTGTCGCCCTATACCGGCGAGCCGCTCGGCCAGATCGATGTCGGCGACGGCATCCGGATCGCCCCGATCGTCGCCAATGGCACGGTTTATCTACAGACGGAGGATGGGCGACTCTTCGCCTATCGCTGAGTGATGGCGCGCGCGGGCAACAGATCGGGCCGCCGGGGAAGCCGGGCACTCGACAAGGCCGGGCTGGAGAGCGCGCCGGCCGGTTCCTTCACGCTCGCCATCGTGGGGCGGCCGAATGTCGGCAAGTCCACGCTCTTCAACCGTCTGGTCGGCAAACGCCTCGCGATCGTCGACGACACGCCTGGCGTCACCCGCGACCGGCGCGAGGGCGAGGGGCAACTCGGCGATCTGATCTTCCGGGTGATCGACACCGCCGGCTATGAGGACGCGCACGACCAAAGCCTGGAAGCGCGCATGCGCGAGCAGACGGAGCGCGCGATCCGCGAGGCCGATCTTTGCCTGATGATGATCGACGCACGCGCGGGCGTCGTTCCCCTGGACGAGCGGTTCGCGGAGGTGCTGCGCCGCGCCGGCGGCCCCGTCGCGCTCGCCGCCAACAAATGCGAGGGAACGGCCGCCGAAGCCGGCCTGATGGAGGCCTATTCGCTCGGCTTGGGCGATCCCCTGCCCCTCTCCGCGGAGCACGGCGAGGGGATATCGGACCTCTATGATCTGATCGCCGAGGGCATCGCGGCCAAGCGAAGCGCGGACGCGGCGGCGCGGAGCGGCGGCGTGCGCGAGGGGACGCTGGAAGCGGTCGAGCCCGGCAGCGCCCCGACCGCCATCCTGCCCGAAGGGGCCGCGATCGAGGAAGAGGGGGAGCAGGTCGGCGACGACACGGACGAGGTCTTCGCCGTGCCGGAAGAGGCCGACCGCCTCGCGGAGGAGGTCGCGGCGGCAGAGGACGCGTTGCGCGCCAAGCCGATGCAGCTCGCCATCGTCGGGCGGCCGAATGTCGGGAAATCGACCCTGGTCAACAAGCTGATCGGCGAGGATCGGCTGCTGACCGGCCCGGAGGCCGGGATAACCCGGGATTCCATCGCCCTGGACTGGGCCTGGCGCGAGGCGGATGGCGACCGGCCGTTGAAGCTGATCGACACCGCCGGCCTGCGTAAGAAAGCGCGCGTCACGGACAAGGTGGAGAAGCTATCCGCCCTCGACACGCGGCGGTCGATCGATTTCGCCCATGTCGTCGTTCTCTTGCTCGATGCCAACGACATGTTGGAGAAGCAGGATCTGACCATCGCCCGGCAGGTTCTGGAGGAAGGCCGCGCGCTGGTCATCGCCGCCAACAAATGGGACACGATCGCCGACAAGAAGGCGGCGATGCAGAAGCTGCGCGACCGGTTCGAGATTTCCCTGCCGCAGGCGCGCGGCGCGCGCATCGTCACGATATCGGCCAAGACCGGGCGCAATCTGGATCAATTGATCCAGGCGGCTTTCGATGTCTACGACACTTGGAACCGGCGGATACCGACCTCGGCGTTGAACCGATGGCTCGCCGACCGGACGGCGACACACCCGCCACCGCTGGCGAAGGGGCGGCGGATCAAGCTGCGCTACATGACGCAGGCACGCATCCGCCCGCCGACCTTCGCGCTCTTCGCCAGTCAGGCGGCCGAACTGCCCGATAGCTATCAGCGCTATCTGGTGAATGGCCTGCGCGAGGATTTCGGCCTGAACGGCGTGCCGTTGCGACTCGGCGTCCGCCAGGGTAAGAACCCCTTTGCGCCCAAACGCTGACCGCCGCCGTCACGGGAGGTACGACCATGGCCCGGATCAGGCCTCTTCTCGCCGCCGCCTCGCTGTCGCTTGCGGCCTGCGCCGCCCTTACGGGCTGCACGGGCGCGCTCAAGTCGTTCGGCAGCACCTCCGAGGCTTTTGACGGCGCCTGGGTCGGCCAGATGAACGTGGTCAGCCGGACGCGCACCTGCATCATGACGCGCGGCGGTATCCGCCTGACGATCGACGGCGGCTATATGCAGGGCAATGTCCGGCAATCCGGCGGCAATCGACGCATCGAGGGCTTGGTGCAGGAGGACGGGACCCTCTCCTCCACCACGATCGACGCGGAATTCGACAAGGACACCGCCTCGCTGACCGGACGGTTCGAGGAGATGGAGGCCGAGGGTCACTGGACTTCCGAGGAATGCGACGGCACCTGGAGCTTGCGCAAGATCCGGTGAGTGACGAAGGCCGAGGCTCTGGCGGCCACAGGCAGGCCGCCGCCACCTACAGCTTATCCAGGCCCGCGCGGTTGCGGACGTCATAGTCGAAATCCTTCGACCACTCCTTCACGAAATCGATCAATTCCTTGTCCGGCTTTTCCGGCAGCATGACCTTGAGCCGCACGAACTGATCGCCTGCCGTGCCGCCGCGCGGCGCGATGCCCTTGCCGCGAAGACGCAGCGTGGTGCCGGTATTGGCGCCCGTGGGCACCGTGACCGCCACCTGGCCGTGGATCGTCGGCACCGTGATCTTGGCGCCCAGGACCGCTTCCGACAGGGTGACCGGCACATCGACGAAGATGTCGTTGCCGTCGCGCTCCAGGAAGCGGTGGGAATCGACCTGAACCTCGATGAAGGCGTCGCCATGCTCGCCCCCACCCATGCCGGGCATGCCCTGCCCCTTCAGGCGCAGGGTTTGCCCGTCCTCCGTCCCCGGGGGGACGGTGATATCGATCGTCTTCCCGTCATAGAGGGTGACACGCCGTTTCGCGCCCTTGGCGGCGTCGAGGAAGGAAACGCGAACGGAATAGTTCACGTCCTTGCCCTTCATGCGCACCGTGCGCGTGCGCGCCCGACGCTGCGCGCCGCCGAACAGGTCGGCGAAGATATCTTCCGCCGCCCCGCCGTCGCCGAAGCCGCCGAACCCTCCATCACCGAAGCCGCCACGGAATCCACCCCCGCCACCGGCGAAGCCGCGCTGGCTGCCGTCGGCGTTGATCTCGCCCCGATCGAAGGCGGCCCGCTTCTCCGGATCGGAGAGCAGCCCATAGGCCTGCCCGATCTCCTTGAAGCGCTGCTCCACGATCGGGTCGTTGGGGTTGAGGTCCGGGTGGAATTCCTTCGCCAGCTTGCGATAGGCGGATTTGATGTCCTGGGCGCTCGCGTTCTTCTTCACGCCCAGGACTTCATAGGGATCCTTCATCGTTGTTCCGGTCGCCATTTTCTTCTCGTGATTGCCCCTCGGGCCGGGTCAGGACTGGATTTCCCAGCTTCCGTCCGGCTGGCGGCAAGCCGTGCCGTAGGCTTCCTCGGTCTCGCCGCCGATCGTGACCGTCTGCTGGAACTCCCGGCAATAACGGCCATCATTCTGTTGATAGGTTTCCACCGGCGTGACCGTCCCGCGTGTCTGGTTATTCGGATTCTGCCAGCTGGAGGTATTGTTGTCGGCGACATGTTCAAGCGTCGCCTGGGTGGTGCGGTTCATCTTCTGCTTCGAAACCTCGTCCATCGTGCGCCCGATCGAGGAGCCCGCGATCGCACCCAGCATGACGCCCGCGCCCGTCGCGATCAACCGGCCGGAGCCGCTGCCGAACTGGGAGCCCAGCAAACCACCCAGAACCGCGCCGCCAAGCCCGCCGATGGTCTCGTTCGTGCCGGTATTCTGCGAGCAGCCGGCGAGGCCCAGCCCCGCCGCCACCACAAGAACCGCAGCCTTGCCGAAAATGCCCGTGGTCTTTCCCGTGGTCGTCGTCATGATGTCATCCCGTCCTTCGTTTCGCGGATCGACGCGTTACCGCGCCCTCGACCCCATTCGATTCGGATATCACCCTCCGGATCGTCCCATCCGCGCCAGCCACAGGCCAGCAATCCTCGTGCCAGCGGCAAGAGCCGCCGAACCGCCCCTTTCGCAACCCGACGAGAGTCGTATATCTAGCTCTGGCTGGTGAATATGGCGATTGAATGGCCCCGGCGGAAGGGTTTTCCCACGGCTTTCCGGGGATATTCCCAACCGAACCGGCCGGCCGCCGCCCATGACTTCAGAAACGGACCCGATATCATGACCGACCCGAGCGCACGCGCCCCCTTCGATCTGTTCCAGGAATGGCTAAGCGAGGCCGAGGCAAGCGAACCCAACGATCCCAATGCCATGGCGCTCGCGACGGCGGACGCGGCGGGACGGCCGTCGCTGCGCATGGTGCTGTTGAAGGGGTTCGATCCGGGCGGCTTCGTCTTCTACACCAACCTGGAAAGCCGCAAGGGCGTGCAATTGGCGGAAAACCCGGCCGCCGCCCTGCTGTTCCATTGGAAGAGCCTGCGCCGGCAGGTGCGCGTGGAAGGCCCGGTCGAGCCCGTAGCGGCGGAGGAAGCGGACGCCTATTTCGCGACCCGCGCGCGCGGCAGCCAGATCGGCGCCTGGGCGAGCGATCAGTCGCGCCCCCTCGAATCCCGGTTCGCGCTGGAGAAAAAGGTGGCACGGATCGGCGCCAAACATGCCGTCGGCGCGGTGCCGCGGCCGCCACACTGGTCCGGCTTCCGCGTGCGGCCACTGCGTATCGAGTTCTGGAAGGACGGCGCCTTCCGCCTGCACGACCGTTTCCTGTTCAGCCGGCCCGATCCCGACCAGCCCGATTGGACGGTGGAGCGGCTCTATCCGTGACGGCGTCGGCACCGATCACGCCCGGCGCGCCCCTTCCCTTCCGTGCCGCGCGGCCCCACACTCGACATCATGGTTGATCCGATAAAGCGCCTGCGTGGATTACGCGGCCGGCGGGACAGGTTGATGCGATGGGCGACCTATGCCTCGACCGGCACCGCGCTGACGCTCGCCCTGATCAAGACCGGCGCCTGGTTCCAGACCGGCTCCGTCGCGATGCTGGCAAGCCTTATCGATTCCCTGCTCGACAGCTTCGCCTCGCTGATCACGCTGATCGCGGTACGCCATGCCCAGGAACCGGCGGACGAGGAGCACCGCTTCGGCCATGGCAAGGCGGAACCGCTGGCCGCGATGGCGCAATCGGGCTTCATCGCGGGCTCCGCCGTGCTGCTTTTCATCGAGGCGGTCGATCGTCTGATCACCCCGCAAGCGGTGAGCCAGACGACGCTCGGAATCGGCGTGATGGGGTTGTCCATCGGGGCGACGATCGGCCTCGTCGCGTTCCAGACCTATGTGTTGCGGCGGTCGGACTCGGTCGCGGTCAAGGCGGACAGCATCCATTACAAGGCGGATCTCCTCGCCAATCTGGGGGTCATCGCGGCCCTGATCCTCAGCGGCTATCTGGATATCGGACTGGTCGACCCGCTGTTCGGCATGGCGATCGCCGGCTATATCGCGAAGAGCGCGTGGGACATCGGCGCCGACGCCTTCCAAATGCTGATGGATCATGAACTGCCCGAGGAAGACCGGGAGCGGATCAAGCGGATCGCGCTCGGCTATTCCGGGGTGCTGGGGGTGCACGACCTGCGGACCCGCCGCTCCGGCCCCGATATCTTCATCCAGATGCACCTCGATCTGAACGGCGCGCTCAGCCTGAACCGCGCGCATGCCATCGCCGACGCGGTGGAAAAGGGCGTGATGGAACATTTCCCGGGCGCCGAGGTGCTGGTCCACGAGGACCCGGTGACACCGAAGGTCGTCCCGGATTCCTCCGAGGCATCGCAGCGGGACAGGGCCGGCCTTCGCGCCGGTCCCCCCACCCCAGCCGGAAAGACTCCACAAAGCGAGGACGAATGACCGACGAGACGGCCAAGACCTTGATCCTGACCGGCGCCAGCCGGGGCATCGGGCATGCTACCGTGCAGCGCTTCAGCGCGGAGAATTGGCGCATCATCACCTGTTCGCGCGACGATATCCCCGCCCATTGCAAGGCCGACCCGAACTGGACGCATCACATCCCGACGGATCTGTTCGATCCCGCCTCCGTCGCCGCCTTCATCGAGCAGGCGAACGAAATCATCGGAAGCGCCCCCGTCCATGCCTTGGTCAACAACGCCGCCGTTTCGCCGAAGAGCGGCTCGCGTGAGCGCCTCGGCTGCCTCAATGGCGATATCGATCAATGGCGGCGGGTCTATGAGTTGAACCTGTTCACACCGTTGGCGCTCTGCCGGGGCTTCGCCGCCGCGCTCGGCCGCGCCGGCAAGGTGGAGGATACGGCGGGAAAACGCCCGGGTGCGGCGATCGTCAACATCACCTCCATCGCGGGCCATGCGATCCACCCCTTCGCGGGATCGGCCTATTCGACCTCCAAGGCCGCGCTCTCGGCGCTTACCCGTGAATTGTCGGTCGAATTCGCGCAACTCGGCGTGCGCGTCAACGCCGTCGCACCGGGAGAGATCGAGACCGGCATGATCGGCCCGGAATACGAACCCCTCATCCCCCGGATCCCGATGCTGCGCATGGGCACGCCGGAAGAGGTCGCGGGCGCCGTCTACCAACTCTGCAACAGCGATTTCGGCTATGTCACCGGCACGGAAATCTTCGTGACGGGGGGACAGCATCTATATTGATTGATCCTGGGCAGCCGAAAGTATGCCTCGATATCGAGAGGCACGGTTCAAACGACTCGCTCTCATACAACCAACAAAATTTATTTTTCTATATATTCACCGTCAATAGGCAGAAAATCGGCCCGTGACCGAGAGAAAACTGAGTATTATCATCCAGATTCCCTAAAACGAATTGCGACAGGAAATAATTACTGCTAGTGCCTTTCCAATGCGGCCGGCGGTATTCATCCATATCTTTAAGGGCGGTGGCACGAGTGCCTCCGATTGGCTCCTTGAGCATTATCCGGAGTCGTCCGCGCCTCCGGATTCGACGACATTCGCGCTGGCTCCCGATGACTATCTCGATACGCCCTTGCTGCGCGGCCATATACGCTTTCAAGACGTCATGCATCTGGACAGGACGATGCTGACCATCATCCGAGAGCCCTCGGCGCAGACCATGAGCGTGCTCTGGCACATCGCATCCCAGGCTAAGGAAGATAGGGAACATCGTTTACTGGTCGATGAAATATCTCCGGAGTCCGAAAGAGGCTTGGTCACCGTCGCGCGTGAGTTGATCGAGACCCGGGGCGGCATGCAGGCGCAATACATCTCCCCGGATTCCAACGAGCCGGAAAGAGCGCCCGAAGCCATTCCGAAGTTCCACGCCGTCGGCCTCACGGAACGCCTTCATGACTCATTGCGGCTCTTTGCCTGGAACCTCGGACTGCCGGCACCGAGCGTCATACCGCATGCGCGCAATAGTGGCGCTGGCGATATCGAAATGCCATCCAAAATCCGGGAAATCCTGGATGAACACATCCGATATGATAATCGGATGTACGATGCAGCACGCGAAAGATTCGACTCCGATTTCTCGGAACTTTGCAAGGCTGCGGGGAGCGAGCGTCAGATAGACGCCTATCTCAACTACCGTGCCGCCCCCAAGTTTTCCAAGCAGGCCCTCCGCCAACTCATCGCCAGGAAGTTCACCTGATCCGGTGGCGGGAACTTCCGCCCCTCGCTTCCGAAAGAATCCTCACCCCAACGCCAGCGCGTCCATTCGCGCTTCCAGCCAAGCGAGGCGGCGGTCGGCCTGCTCTATGTCGAAGGCCAGCCATTCGGCCATGGGACGGGTCTCGTATTCCGTCGCGAGCTCGGCGATGCGCGCGCGTTCGGTACGCACGAGATCGGCGATCATATCGAGTTGTTCCTCCTGCGTCTCCGCATCCTGGAGCGGCAGGAAACGAAGCTTCAGCAGCAGGACGAGCCGGCTGATATCGTTGAGCGGCGCGCGAACGGCCGCCGCCATCAACTGGTGGAAAGTGCGGCATCCGGCATCGGTGATCGCGATTTCCCGGCTGGGGGAACCGCTGCCGGCCCCACCCGTTTCCTCCGCCAGCCCCTCGATCAACAGAAGTTCCAGGGAAGACCCGAGAAGATCGAGCGACGGCCCGACGACCCGCGCGGTAAAGAAGCGGATTTCGTCGGCCAGCGCATCGTAATGGCGCCCCCCTTCCATCAGCCCGCCGAGGGCGGCCAGTCGGACGGCTTCGGTCGGCACCAACGAACGATCGCGATACATCGGGGACGGCTCCCTGCTACTTGATCCTGCCTCGTGCCGGCCACTCTATGCGGGCACGCCCGCCCTGACCAGAGGCACAACCGCGCGCATCCCGCGCCCCTGTCTCATATAGAGAAACGGCGCGCGAAGTTCCCTCCGCGCGCCGTTCGAGGATATTCCTCCACCGCGAAAATCAACCGGGCGAGAGCCCGCGCAGCCTCTCGTTGCGCCGACGCAGCAACTCCAACGTGGTCAACAGCACGATCGACAGACAGACCAGGAGTGTCGCCACGGCAAGGATCGTCGGACTGATCTGCTCACGGATACCCGACCACATCTGGATCGGCGCCGTGCGCTGCTCCGGCCCGGAGATGAAGAGCACGACCACGATCTCGTCGAAGGAAGTGATGAAGGCGAAGAGCGCGCCCGAGATCACCCCCGGCGTCACCAGCGGCAGGATCACCTTGAAGAAGGTCCGGATCGGCGGCGCGCCCAGATTGGCCGCGGCCCGCGTCAAGGAATGGTCGAACCCCATGAGGGTCGAGGTCACCGTGATCACGACGAAGGGCGTGCCCAGGGCCGCATGGGCCAGGATCACACCGATATAGGTCTGCACCAGATTGATCTTCGAGTAGAAGAAAAACATAGCCGCCGCCGAGATGATGAGCGGCACGATCATCGGCGAGATCAACAAGCCCATCACCACGCTGCGATAGGGCATGTAGCGGCTGGAGAGCCCCAGAGCCGCAACCGTTCCCAGGACCGTGGACACCAGCGTCGCGCAGATCGCGATAAAGAAACTGTTGTAGATCGACCCCATCCACCGGTCGGAATTGAAGAAGTCCGCGTACCAACGCAGCGAGTATCCCTCCGGATCGAACGCCAGCATCTTCGGGGAGAAGGTGAAATAAGGCTCGGCATTGAAGCTGAGCGGGATGATCACCAACAGCGGACCGATCAGGAAGATGAAGACCAGCGTGCAGAAAATCCGAAAGATCCAGATCCAGACCTTCTCCGCATTGGTCGCGTGCGGGGGCATACCCATGGCTTGACCCTCCCTTTCCTACGAGAACTTCAAGCTGTCGATGCCGATCAGCTTGTTATAGAGCCAATAGAGGATCAGCACGAGCGCCAGCAGGATCGAGCCCAAGGCCGCCGCCAGCCCCCAATTCAGCGAGGACTGCATGTGGTAGGCGATGAAGTTCGTGATGAAGCGCCCGCTCTCGCCGCCGACGAGCGCCGGGGTGATGTAGTAGCCGATCGACAGGATGAAGACGAGAATGCCACCCGCCCCGATTCCAGGCACCGTCTGAGGCACATAGACCCGGATATAGGCCTTTGTCGGTGGCGCCCCCAGCGAGCGCGCGGCCCGCATGTAGGAAGGCGGAATAGTCTTCATCACGCTATAGAGCGGCAGGATCATGAAGGGCAGCAGGATATGCGTCATCGCCACGACCGTGCCGATCTCGTTATAGATCATCTGCAATCGCCCATCGTCGCCGATGACGCCCACCCAAACCAAGAGGTCGTTGAGCACGCCCTGCGATTGCAGGATCGCGATCCACGTGGTGGTGCGCACCAGCAGACTGGTCCAGAAGGGCAGCAGCACCAGGATCATCAACAGATTCGAATAGCGCAACGGCAAGGTCGCCATCAAATAGGCGACCGGATAGCCCAGGAGCAGCGTCAGGAAGGTGATCAGGATGCTCATCCAGATCGTCTTCCAGAACAGATCGACGTGAATCTGATAGTAGTCCGCCTTCTCGACGATATCGCCCTCGGGCGTGTATTTCATGTCGAGGGCGTCGAGATAGTAGGACAGCGTGTAGGGATCGGATTCCCGCTTGATCGTCAGCCAGACCGCCGGATCGCCCCAATCCTCGTCGGCATCGATCATCGCTTCCTTGTAGGGTGGCTCCCAACCCGCGGCGCGGCGGGCGGATCGCGTGATCAGGCTGCGTCCACCACTGATCTCGTAATTGAGGCGGGTGCCGACGCGACCGATGGTCCGGTTCTTCGCGCCTTCCGCGAGATCAGCGGCGGCGGCGGCGTAGACTTCCTCGGGAGGAAGTCCTTGATCGTCCCATTCCTCAAGCGCGGCGACCGTGCGCGGAAGATTCTCGTTGATCTCCGGGTTCTGGACGCTGCGGAACAGCATCTCCCCGATCGGGAAAAGGAAGGTGATAAGCAGGAAGAGCAGCAGCGGCGCGACAAGCCCGACCGCGCGCATCCGGCTGCGCCGCTGGGCCCGGGCAAGGCTAACCTTGAGCGGTTCGCCGTCTACGGTCTTCAATACCTCGTTCGTCGTCGCCATGGCTCGCTATGGCCCCCCATTTCAACGCGTCCCGATCAATGCCGGGACCACAAGTCATGCCGCCCCGCGCCCGACCGGCGCCATCCCCAAATTACCAATTCGCTACGGTCCGTCCGTTCGCCACGCGTCGCCCGCCGCCCATCGATCGATCACCCCATGCGGGATATCGGCGGAAACGCACCAGGGCGCCCTCTGTCCGGCCCGACGACCTCTCCCCTCAAGGCATTCCGTCCGCGGGACCGTCGACCCTCTCATGGGGGCGTTGGCATGGTCCGCCTACGTAAAGTCAATAACTAGAAAATCACCCGGTTCAGATGATACCGGGGGTCGGGGACGGCACCGATCAGATAGTGCCGCCCCCGCCATTCCCGTATCAGCGCAAGGCGCCGATCAGCTGGCCAGCCACGCGTTGAAGCGCTCGGTCAGCTCGTCGAGATAGTCCGCCCAGAACTCGTCGTTCTTCGGCAGGGCCGTCTCGAAGTTCGGGCCATAGGTCGGCATGTGCGGCTTCATGTCGATGCCGGTCTCGGCATGGGTCGAAACCAGCGGCGCCGAGGACTTACGAGCCGGGCCGTAGGAAATGTACTTGGCCTGGTCCGCGAGACGCTGCGTGTCGGTGGCGAACTTCAGGAAGTCGGCCATCTTGTCCAGCTTGCCCTTCGGCACGACCCAACCGTCGAGCTCGAACACCTGACCGTCCCAGATAATCTCGAACGGCTGATCCTCGCTGACCTGGGCGTTGAAGATACGGCCGTTATAGGCGGACGCGAAGGCGACCTCCTGGTCGGCCAGAAGCTGCGGCGCCTGCGCGCCCTCTTCCCACCAGATCACGTGATCCTTGATCGTGTCGAGCTTGGCGAAGGCGCGCGCGACGCCCTCCTCGGTCTCGAGCGTGTCGTAGACGTCCTCCGGCGCGACGCCGTCGGCGATCAGCGCCCACTCGAGATTGTTGATCGGCTTACGCTGCAGCGCGCGCTTACCCGGATAGTTCTCGACGTCGAACACGGCTTCCATGCTCGTCGGCTGCTTGTCCTCCGGGAACATCGCCGTGTTGAAGGCGATGATGTTGGAATAGACGATCTGCGGCACGAAGCAGTCCGAGAGCGAGCCCTGGACGAAATCCTCGGTCGGCGGCGTGCCGTCCGGAGCCGCGGCCAGGACCGCATCGTGATCGATCGGCTCGACCAAGCCTTCGGCGCAGGCGATGATCGCCTCCGACGGCAGCATGTCGACCAGATCCCAGACGACGTTATCCGCCTGGACCTGCGCCCGCAGGCCGGCCAGCGCGGTCTGCGCCTTGTTCTCGAAGATCATGTCGACGTCGGGATTTTTCTCTTCCCACGGATCGACATAGGCCTTCTGCTGGCTCGCCTCGTAGGCGCCGCCCCAAGAGACGATCGTCTGCGTCTCCTGGGCCTGAGCCACGCCGGCCGCGAAGACCGCCGCGCCCGCCAGGACGCTGGTTGCAAGCAACTTCTTCATAGCAAAGCTTCTCCCTGCTGGTTGGATATCAAACCGATCGGGCAGGTTGTCACCACGCCGCCATCGGCTCCTCTTCTTCCGTGCCACGCGAGAGCGGGATGGCCCCCGCACGCCCCGCGCCGGCACGAGAACGCTCGCCCGGTCAGCCGACCGTTTCCGGCCCACCGGACGGATCGAGCGCGCGGCAGTCCTCCGCCGCCCACCCAAGCGTCGTTTCCTTGCCGACCTCCAGGACCGCATGTCCGTGAGCGTTCGGCACCTTGACGACGAAGCTATCGTTCCCCGCGACGGTCACGCGGGTCCGGATATGATCGCCCAGATAGATGAGCTCCTCGACGCGCGCCTTGCGGGTGTTTTCATAGGCTCCCTCGCCGGGATTGATCGTCACCCGTTCCGGACGCAAGGACAGCGTGGTCCGGTCACCCACCTGCTCCACATTGACGCGCAGCGCCTTCACCATGCCGCCGTCATTGTCGAGTTCGACGTCGCAGATATCGCCGTTGATCGCCTTGACCGTCCCGAAAAGCCGGTTGTTCTCGCCGATGAAGCCGGCGACGAAGGCGTTCTTGGGCTTCTCATAGAGGCCGTCGGGCGTATCCAACTGCTGAATGATGCCGTCGTCGAAGACCGCGATGCGGTTCGACATGGTCAGCGCCTCGCTCTGGTCGTGCGTCACATAGACGACGGACACGCCGAGTTGCTCGTGGATATGCTTGATCTCGTACTGCATCTCCTCGCGGAGATTCTTGTCGAGCGCGCCGAGCGGCTCGTCCATCAGCACCAGATCCGGCTCGAAGACCAGCGCGCGGGCAACCGCGACGCGCTGCTGCTGGCCACCCGAAAGTTGCCCGGGGCGGCGCCCCGCCATCTGCGGCAGACGCACCATCTCCAGGGCACGGGTCACCTTGGCCTCGATATCGGCCTTGCCCATGCCGCGCACTTCGAGCGGAAAGGCAAGGTTCTCGGCCACCGTCATGTGCGGGAACAGCGCGTAATTCTGGAACACCATGCCAATCCCGCGCTTATGCGGCGGCACCCGGTTGATCGGTGTGTTCTTGAGATAAATTTCCCCGTTGGTGGCCGGCTCGAACCCGGCCAGCATCATCAGGCAGGTGGTCTTGCCCGACCCGGACGGCCCCAACATCGTCAGGAACTCACCGGTATCGACGTTCAGGTTGAGGTTCTTAACGACCAGCGTCTCGCCGTCGTAACTCTTCTGAACATTCTCGAAACGGACGATGTAATCGCCCGAGGCGTCATTGGACATGCGCTCCGCTCGCCCCCTTATGTCTCCCGCCGAGCCGGCCCCATCGACATGATCGATGCCAGCGTCGCGGCTGCACGGTTACCCCCAAACACGGAACCCGGATGCCCGGATCGCGTGCCTCTCCTCTCTTTCCGTCGCATTGGCCTTCGGAAACCAATGCACGCGCCCAAGCCTCCGGTCGCCCCGGAGACGAACGAGCGCCTATATGTCGCCGACTACGACAAACAGGGCCCCATGTGCGGCATCGATGACGAGCCGCGCCATTCGTTTCCTCCTGGGCCCTTGCCGGCGACGAGTCCTTGTCGTGCCTTGAAGATTGCCTGCCCGATCCTGCTCATTGTGGCCTTATCGAGATTTTTATTGTCCGCGCGTCGTGGGCGCGCCTCTTCGGCCTTGGTTAGATGCAGCCTAACCCGTTGGAAGCTATAATGTGAAGGTTAAAATCCAATCGATCTTCACAATTCCGTCACAGATAGCAACAAATGCGACAGCGGCGGCATTCGGGCGCGCCCTACGCGGCTGCGGAGAGATCAAGCAGCCGCCAGACATCCAGCAACCCCTCGATCAGCCGGTCCATCTGTGCGTCCGTGTGATATGGGGTCGGTGTCAGCCGCAAACGCTCCGTCCCATGCGGCACGGTCGGATAGTTGATCGGCTGGACATAAATCGCGTGCCGCTCCATCAACAGGTCGGATGCGCGCCGACAGGCCACCGGATCGCCGACCAGGACAGGCACGACATGGCTTTCCGAGGGCATTACCGGCAATCCGGCGGCGCGCAATTTCGCCTTAAGCGTCGCCGCGCGTTCCTGATGGCGCGCGCGCAGGCCGGGCTCGTTCTTGATGATCCGCACGCTGGTGAGCGCGCCCGCCGCGATCGCCGGCGGCAACGCCGTCGTGAAGATGAAACCGTTGCCGAAGCTGCGGATGAAATCGACCGTCGCGGCCGATGCCGCCACATAGCCTCCGATCACCCCGAACCCCTTGGCGAGCGTGCCCTGGATCACGCCGACGCGGTCCATGACCCCGTCGCGCTCCGCGATACCGCCGCCCCGCGCGCCATACATGCCGACGGCATGCACCTCGTCCAGATAGCTGAAGGCGCCGTGCGATTCGCAGACCGTCAGCAGGGCGTCGAGCGGCGCCACGTCGCCATCCATGGAATAGACGCTCTCGAACATGACGAGCTTCGGGCGTTCCGGGTCGTCGGCGGCGAGCAAACGATCAAGATCGGCCGGATCGTTGTGCTTGAATATCCGCTTCTCCGCCCGGCTGTGGCGCAGCCCCTCGATCATGGAATTGTGGTTGAGGGCGTCGGAATAGACGATGCAGCCCGGCAGGCGCGAGGCCAGCGTGGCAAGCGCGGTCATATTCGCGACATAGCCGGAGGTGAAGATGAGTGCCGCCTCCTTGCCGTGCAGATCGGCCAGTTCGCGCTCCAACAACACATGGAGATGATTCGTACCGGAGATATTGCGCGTGCCGCCGGCGCCCGCGCCATGCTGGGCGATCGCCTCCTGCATGGCATAGAGCACCTCGGGATGCTGGCCCATGCCCATGTAATCGTTGGAGCACCAGACCGTCACATCCTCGACCGCGTCGCCCACATGGCGGCGCGCGCGGGGGAAGTCCCCGGCGCAACGCTCAAGCTCCGCGAAAACCCGATAATCGCCGACGCGCTTCAGCGCATCCAAGCGTTCGGTAAAGAACTTCTCGTAATCCATCCCCTCGCTTCCGCGCGTGGTGTCCCGGCTATCGCGATAGCCCGCAGACTATCCCGCTATTCCGGCCGCGTCATCCTCGGCCACGCCCATCTGGGGCATTTGGCCGCGCCGCGCCGCGGGCGCCTCCTTCAAGCGGCCGCGCGCTCAAGCCATCGGGCCGTGTCGTCGAGCGCCCGGGCGAAGCGATCCAGCATCTCCCCGATCTCCGCTTCCGTGATGATCAGCGGCGGGCAGAAGGCGATCCCGTCCCCCGGCACCGGCCGGATGATGAGGCCGTGCTCGTGCGCGCGCTCCGCGCAATGGACGCCGACGCCGCGCGCGGGATCGAACGGCGTGCCATTCGCCTTGTCGGCCACCATCTGCACCGCGCCGAGGAGACCGACGCCCCGCACCTCCCCGACCAGCGGATGGTCCAGGAACCGCCGACGCAGCCCCTCCTGAAGCGCGGGCGCGACGGCGCGTACATGCCCCAGGATATCGCGCTCCTCGTAGATCTTGAGCGTCTCCAGCGCCACCGCCGCCGCGACCGGATGCCCGGAATAGGTATAGCCATGCCCGAAGGTGCCGATCTTACCCGTGTTGCGCGCGACCATATCGGCGATCTCGCCCGATATCATCACGGCCGAGATCGGCATGTATGCCGCCGACAAGGCCTTCGCGACACTGACCATATCGGGCCGGATGTCGAAGGTCTCGCAGCCGAACATGGCGCCCGTGCGGCCGAAGCCACAGATCACCTCGTCCGCGACGAGCAGGACATCGTGCTTGCGCAAAACCTTCTGAATCTTCTCGAAATAAGTCGGTGGCGGAACCAGAACGCCGCCTGCCCCCATCACCGGTTCCACGAACATGGCGGCGACCGTTTCCGGCCCTTCGGATTCGATCAGGGCGTCGAGTTCCTCGGCACGCCGCGTGGCGAAATCCTCCGCGCTTTCTCCCGCCTCGGCCTCGGCATAGTGGTGCGGCGATCCGGTATGCAGGATATCCGCGATCGGCAGGTTGAAGTCGCGGTGGTTATAGGGAAGTCCCGTTAGGCTCGCCGTCGCCACCGTCACCCCGTGATAGCCCTTGAGGCGGGAAATGATCTTCCGTTTCTCCGGCCGGCCGCGGGCGTTGTTATAGTACCAGATCAGCTTGATGGCGGTATCGTTCGCCTCCGAGCCGGAATTGGCGAAGAACACCTTATCCATCGGCCCGCCGGGCGCGGACGGCGCCATGGCGATCAGCCGCTCGGCCAGGTCGATCGCCGGATCGTGGCTCTTATGCGAAAACAAGTGATAGAAGGGCAGTTCGCGCATCTGGCGCGTCGCCGCCTCGATCAGGCGTTCCTCCCCGAACCCCAGCGCCGCGCACCAGAGGCCCGACATGCCCTCGATATAGTCCTTGCCGGCATCGTCGGTCACCCGAATGCCACCGCCGCCCCGCATGATGGTGGGACCGCGCGTCCCATGCGCGACGGCATTCGTATAGGGATGAAGGATATGGGCGACGTCCTTCGCCGCCGGGGAATTGCCGCGCGTCGGGCCGTCCGCGACGGTGCCGTCGGTGGGGCTTTCTGGGTCGGCCATTGGTTTTCGGGCTCCTCTGCGCATCACCGTCACGCATCGCCGCGACGCAGCACCGGCGCCGGGTGACTTCGGGCGACGCTACACCCGCGCACGCGAACGCGGCAAGCGACGCCCGGCTCCGCCACGCCACCGACGGTTTCCGTCATTCTCCTGCCCGATTATCGGGGGAGCATGCTATAACCGCGCGCCAGAAAAAGACCGAACGGGGGAGGACCGAAGCGTGATCGTCGTCTTCGGATCGATCAATATCGATATCGAGATGCAGGTGGAGCGGCTGCCGCAATCCGGCGAAACGCTGCTGTGCCGCGATTATTTGCTCTCTCCCGGCGGCAAGGGGGCGAACCAAGCCTGCGCGGCGGCGCGCACGGGCGCGGATGTGCGCCTCTACGGCAAGGTCGGCGACGACAGCTTCGCCGACTCCGCCCTGGAATATCTCAAGGCGGCCGAGGTCGATCTGGCCGGAGTGGTCAGCGCCGCCGCCTCGCATACCGGCTGCGCGACGATTCTGGTCGAGCCGTCGGGCGAGAACTGCATCACCGTCGGCGCCGGCGCCAATCTGGAGGC
Source organism: Marivibrio halodurans (assembly GCF_017963645.1). Taxonomy (GTDB): domain Bacteria; phylum Pseudomonadota; class Alphaproteobacteria; order UBA8366; family Aestuariispiraceae; genus Marivibrio; species Marivibrio halodurans. Next base: position 134,162 of record NZ_JAGMWN010000003.1, read on the forward strand.
CCGCGCCGCGCAGGTGCCCGATTCGGTCCTGACACCGGAGACCGTTCTACTGATCCAAATGGAAGTGACGGCCAGCGAGAATTGGCACCTGATCGAACGCGCCCGCAAGCGCGGGGCGCGCATCATCCTGAATGCCGCCCCGGCGGCGATGGTGCCGCAGGATGTGCTGAAGTCGATCGACGTCCTGGTCGCCAACGAGGTGGAGGGCGGCCATGTCGCGCGCGAGGTGGGAATAGAGGACGGCGCGCCGAGCCGTATTCCCCGGGCGCTCGCCCAGCGCTATGCCCTGACCTGCATCCTGACATTGGGCGGGGCGGGGTTGATCTGCTTCGGCCCGGACGGGGGCTGGGCCGTGCCGGGCCTGCCGATATCGCCGGTCGATACGGCCGGGGCCGGCGACGTCTTCGTCGGCGCGCTGGCGAGTGCCGTGTCGCGTGGCGAAACGATCCCCGATTCCATGCGCTTCGCCAGCACGGCCGCCGGGCTCAGTTGCCTGAAGCCCGGGACCCAGGCATCCATGCCGGAGCGCGAGGCGGTCGAGGACGCCCTGCCCCGCCTGCCCGACTCGCGCCGGCTGGCCTGAGCGCGACGCCGCCGAAGATCAACGCTGAACGGAGCCCGCGTTCCAATAGACCGAATGACCGCCCGCCATGTCGATGACGAGGGTCAGCGCGCGTTCCAGCTGCTCGTCCTCGTCATTTTCGAGCGTATCGGCGGCGGGCTCCGCATCCGGATCGCGCGCGACCTCCACGTCGGGCGGAATGCCGCCCTCCACCGTACGGCCGGAGGGTGTGAAATAAAGTGCCGTGGTCAGCTTGATCCCCCGCCGGCCGGGTAGCGGCAGGATGGTCTGGACGGACCCCTTGCCGAAACTCTTCTGGCCCACGATCACCGCGCGGTTGCGGTCCTTGAGCGCGCCGGCCACGATCTCCGAGGCGGAGGCGGAGCCCTCGTTCAGCAGCACCGCGATCGGCTTGCCCCCGCTGGGGTCGCCCGGATCGGCGGCGAATTGTTCCGACTGGCTGCGCGAGCGCACGGAGACCACCGGCCCACCGGACAGGAAGGCACCGGAAACGGCGATCGCCTCGTCCAGCAGCCCCCCCGGATTGTTGCGCAGATCGACGACATAGCCGCGCACGCCGCCGGGGCCGGCCTGCTCATCCAGATGTTCCAGCGCCTCGCGCACGGCCTCGCCCGTGCGGCTGACGAAGTGCGAGACACGCAGATAGCCGACATCGCCCTCCAGCCGCGCCTTTACCGGCTGAATGCGGATGATGTCGCGCGTGATGGTGACATCGAAGGGCTCCCGCTCGCCCCGCTTAAGGGTCAGGGTGACGCTGGTCCCCACATCGCCGCGCAGCAGGTCGACCGCCTCGCGCAGGCTCATCCGGGCGAGCGAGACACCGTCGGCCGCCGTGATCCGGTCGCCGGGCCGCACGCCGGCCGCGTCCGCGGGCGTCCCCTCGATCGGCGAGATAACCTCCAGCCCGAGCGGGTCCTTCTTGATCTCGATGCCGAGGCCCCCAAAGCGCCCGCGCGTCTCCTCCTGCAGGCGCTGGAAGTTCTCCCGGTCGAGATAGCCGGAATAATCGTCGAGCGAATGCAGCATCGCCTGCGTCGCCGCCTCGACGAAGGCCTCGGTCCCGGCCGCGCGCGGGTCCGTGATGCCCTCCCGCATGCCACCGGTCGCGGCCTCGATCAGATCGCGCTCCTCCGTCTGACGAACATAGGAAACGCGCACATATTCATAGGCTTGGGCGAACAGCGCGGTATCGGGCAACTCCCCGACCGTCGCGCCCGCGTCGCGGCGCATCGCGACGATGGTTTCCTCAAGCTTCTCGGCGGCGCTGCGCGCCTCCGGCCCGGGACCGCTGCCGACGCCGCACCCGACCAACGTGGCGGCGCACAGAAGCGCGCCCGCCAGAAGCCGGACCGATGCACGGGGCATGAGAGTGGAAATCGCCATCATATCAGCACTTAACGTAGCCAACCCTAGGCCGCGCGCAAGGAGGAAAGCGAGATTAACGCCGAAATCACCGGACGAATAGAGTCAAGAAGCCCCGAAACGACGAAACCCCCGGGTTTCCCCGGGGGTTTCGATGGTGGGCGCGGCTGGGATTGAACCAGCGACCCCTGCGATGTCAACACAGTGCTCTCCCGCTGAGCTACGCGCCCGGGCCCCGACGGCATTCCCCGTCGGCGGGAGCGGGACTTAGCACCGGCATGGGGGCATGGCAAGTCCTTGAAACATACTTCCTGCAAGATCGTCGCCCCCTCCCCTGGCATGCCCCTTGCTTCATATCCGAGTGGTGAGAGAGGAGGCCCTGTTCCGATGACCGTGCATACCGCCCAGGGCGATGCGATCGCCCCCGCGCCCGCCCCCATACGGCATTCGATCCGGACGGTCCTTCGCCTGACGCTCATTGCCGTTCTGATCGCCCTTGCGGCCCCTGCCGCGTGGGCCAGTAACGGCATGTCGGAGGAGACGAAGGGCGCGGCCGGCGGCGCGACCGACCCCGCGGGCGATACGCCGCCGATGCTGTGCGAACTGGCGATCGCGGCGGCGGAGCGGGCGCGCGACATGCCACGCTATCTGATGCAGGCGATCGCCTATACCGAATCCGGCTATATCAGCGAGGCGCACGGGCGCCGGGTCGCCTGGCCCTGGACCGTGATGGCGGAAGGAAAAGGCCGCTACTATCCCAGCAAGGACGCCGCCATCGCGGCGGTGGAAGGCCTGCGGGCACGTGGTGTCGGCAACATCGACGTCGGCTGCATGCAGGTCAATCTGCACTATCACGGGGACGCCTTCGCCAGCTTGGAGGAAGCGTTCGACCCGGTTCACAATGTGGCCTATGCGACGGCCTTCCTGCTCGATCTGAGGCGCAAGGCGAATTCCTGGACCCGCGCCATCAAGCAATATCATTCGCGCGACCGGGAGCGTCAGTTCACCTATCGCGCCCGCGTCTACGAGGAGTGGGAGGCCCTGCGCCACGGCCGGGTCGCCGTTCCCGCGTCCCCCACGATGCCGGGCGCGGACGGGAAGAAGAGCCAGCCCGGTGGAATCAGCCCCTCCTCCGTCAATTGGCCGCCACGCAGCTACAGCGAGCAAAAGCGCCTGGAAACCATCATGCGTGCGCGGGTTATGTCGGTCCAACGCTGATTCATCGGACTGATTCATGGGTCGGACCGCGCCGCTGGTCTCCTTCCTTTCCCCATGATTTTCCGCGCCACCCCAATCGTCCCCCCCTTATGCACGCGCCGCCTGTTGCGCCCAAGGGCGGTTTCGTCTTGAATCCCTGATGGGCCATGCACGGAGTTCCTGTCCGATCGCGGGCCCCGCCTAGGGGGAGACGACAACCGATGAGCCGTGCCAGGCGGGAGGGCGTCCCGGCCGATACCGCCGTCATGGGCGACCCCATCGGGATTGAGCCCATCGGGGGTGACGCCGCCGGGCAGAATCCGACAGCGATCCGACCTGGGCAGAGCGGGACGACGGGAGGCGAAAAGACGGGGAGCGAAAAGACGGGGAGCGAAAAGACGGGGAGCGAAAAGACGGGGGACAGGACGACGCACGCTGGGTCCATGGACCGTCGCCGGGCGACCCTGGCGGCGCTCGCCGCGCTGGGGGCGGCACTGGCGGGGCTGGGCGCAGTCCTTATGGTCACGCGGGTGGTCAGCGCCGACGGCACGGTCGGCGCCTTGCTGGCCGGAGCCGGCGCGCTATCGGCCGGGCTGTCCGCATTCGGACTCCTCGGCCACCGCCGCCGCGGTCCGGACGTGCCCACCGCCCCGTCCGAATCCGAAACCGACCGGCCGGAAAGCAACGCCCTGGAGACGGCCGAGAAACGCCTCGCCTCCGCCGTCGAGGCCATGATATCCGCGATCGAGCTCTATGACGGGCAGGATCGGCTGGTTCTACACAATGCGCGCTTCGTTCATCTCTACGCATCCGCCGCCAAGGAGATCGCGAAGGGCGCCGGCTATGCCGACGTCCTGCGCGCCGCCGTCGAAGCCGGCACGATCGAGCAGGCTATCCCCGATCCGGAAACCTGGCTCGCCCGGGACATCGCCCGCCACCGCGCCGGCGACAATGAGCGTTCGGAACGAAAGATAGGCGATGCATGGCTTCAGGTCCGCAGTCACCGGCTGCCGGACGGCGGGCGTCTGGTCATCCATAACGACGTGACCGTCTTGCACGACACCGCGGAACGGGCGGAAGCGCAATCGCAACTGCTGATGGCGACCTTTAACGCCATGGTCCAGGCGATCATCGTCCTGGACGCCGACCTACGGATGCGCGCCTGCAACAACCGCCTGATCGAACTTTTCGATTTGCCGCGGGAATTGACGGTCCCCGGCACGCCGGTGGAAGCGATCGCGCGCCACAACATTCAACGCGGATGGATGGATATCCCCGGCGACGATCTGGAGGATAAGGTCACCCGGCGCATGGCGCTCTATGAGGCGCGTCGCTATCACCGGGAGGAAGTGACCGCCGAGGACGGCCTGACGATCGAGATACAGGTTCAACCGGACGATGCCGGCGGGCTGGTGGTCATCTACACCGACATTTCCGAGCGCCGCGAGGCCGAACGGAGCCTATTGAAGGCGAAGGAGGAGGCGGAGGTCGCGAACCACGCGAAGTCACAGTTCCTGGCCAGCATGACGCATGAACTGCGCACCCCGCTCAACGCCATCATCGGCTTCGCGGAGGTGCTCCGCGAGGAACTCTACGGCCCGCTGGGCGCCAAGCAATATGGCGACTTCGCCAATGATATCCATCAGGGCGGTCAGCATCTGTTGTCGATGATCAACGACATCCTCGACCTCTCGAAGATCGAGGCCGGGCGGCGCGACCTTGCCTACGAGGATGTGGATCTCTCCGCGCTCGTCGAGGCAGTGGTCCGCATGGTGCGCCAACGCGCGTCGGAGGCCGGCGTCCGGCTGGAACGGATCCTGCCGGATAGCCTGCCGCCGCTGCATGCCGAGGACAAGGCGGTGCGCCAGATGTTGATCAATCTGCTCTCCAACGCGATCAAGTTCACGCCGAAGGGTGGGCATGTGCGGATCAGCGCCGGACACCGACCGGAAGACGGCGGCACCCATTGGCTGACGGTCGAGGATACGGGTATCGGCATGAAGCCGGAGGATATTCCCGTGGCGCTCGCCCCCTTCCGGCAGATCGATTCCGCGCATGCGCGGCGCTATCAGGGCACCGGCCTCGGCTTGCCGCTGGTCGAAAGCCTGATCGAGCTGCATGGCGGTTCGCTGACGATCGCAAGCACGCCCGGCGAGGGAACCAGTATCACCCTAACCTTCCCGGCCGATCGCGGTGCCGGACAGAAACGGGATGAATAACCCGCCATGACCCTCGATATCGCGCGGCTGCGCGCCGAAACGCCGGGGACGTTGGAGGTCGCCCATTTCAACAATGCCGGATCCTCGCTGATGACCGCGCCCGTTCTCCAGGCCGTCACCGACCATCTGACGCTGGAATCCCGCATCGGCGGCTATGAGGCGGCGGGTCTCGCCAAGGCGGCGATCGACCGCTTCTACGCCGCCGCCGCCCGCGCCGTCGCCGGTAAACCGCATGAGATCGCCTTCGTCGAGAACGCGACGCGCGCCTGGGACATGGCCTTTTACGCCTTCGACTGGAAGCCAGGGGACCGGGTGCTGACGGCACGCTCGGAGTATAACTCCAACATGATCGCCTATCGCCAGGTGGCGCGGCGTTTCGGTGTCGACATCCTGTTGATCGACAACGACGAAAGCGGCGCCATCGATACCCGCGCGCTGGAAAACGCGGTGGACGAGCGTACGCGGTTGATCGCGCTGACCCATATCCCGACCAATGACGGGTTGATCAATCCCGCCGCGGCGGTCGGGCGCATCGCCCGGGCGGCGGGGGTTCCCTATCTCCTCGATGCCTGTCAGTCGGTCGGCCATCTGCCGATCGATGTCGCGGAGATCGGCTGCACCATGCTGTCCACCACGGGCCGGAAATATATCCGGGGACCGCGCGGCACCGGGTTCCTGTGGGTGCGGGAGGATTGGGTGGAGCGGCTGGAGCCGCCCTTCCTCGATAACCGCGCGGCCAGTTGGACGGCGGTCGAGGACTATCGCATCCAACCCGACGCCCGGCGTTTCGAGAATTGGGAGTTCAATGTCGCCGGCAAGATCGGCCTCGCCGTCGCACTCGACCGGATGGCGGATATCGGCATGCCGGCGATCTGGGCGCGGATCCGCGCGCTCGCCACGCGGCTGCGCGACGGCCTCGCCGCCATCGACGGCGTCTCGCTGCACGATACGGGCCGGGAGAAAAGTGGCCTCGTCACCTTCACCAAGGCCGGGGAAAGCGCCGTCGAGACCCGCGCGCGCCTCGCGACCGCCGGCATCAACGTCTCCGCCTCCAAGAGCCAGCTCACCCGCCATGACCTGCTGGACGCCGGGATCGACGTGATGGTGCGCGCCTCCGTCCACGCCTACAACACGGAGGAGGAGGTCGACCGCCTGTTGGCGGTCGTGGCGGATGGCTGACGTACTCGCCGCGGCCCTGACCTAACCCGGAGGCCGTCACCCGCCCGTACGTACCCGCCGGACACTGACCGACACCTCCATCGGGCCGGCGGCGTCGGCCGGACCGAAATAGCTGCCCTCGATCGGCTTCACCTGTTCCGGCGTGCGGCCGGCGCCGATACGGATCAGGTTGCTGCCGCCATAGCGTCCGTTGGTCGGATCGAATTCCGTCCAGCCGCTGCCCGGCAGGTAGATCTGGCACCAGGCGTGGGTCGTACCCGCCCCGACCGTGCCGTTCGCGACCCCGCCGTCGAGCGCGGGATCGTAGAGATAGCCCGTGACGAAGCGCGCCGCCATGCCGAGGGAGCGCGCACCCTCCATCATCAACAGCGCGAAATCGCGGCACGACCCGCTGCCCAGCTCCAGCGTACGGTAGGCACTCTGCACGCCGTGCTCGTCCCGGCGATTATAGGCGAAGTCGCGCTTGATCGCGGCGTTCATGGCCTTCAGCCCCTCGGCCGTGTCCATGTGTCCGGCCTCGTCGAGGAAGCTGCGCGCCCAATTGGCGACGCGTTTCTGGGGATCGCCGGTATGGCGCATCATGTCGGCCAGGAGGTCCGGTTGCTCCTCCGGCGCGTAGACGAAGGGCGTCGTGCGCGCATAATCCTCGATCCGGAAATCCGGCTCGGACAGACCATAATGGTCGATCGTGATGTCGCTCTCGAAGCGTAGGAAATCGCTCTCCTGCTCGAAGGTGGCGATGGCGACGGAGTTGCCGAACGGGTCGTGCAGCCAGCGCAGTTTCGCCGTCGGCGTGATCTTCAGCCCCGAGGTGACGAGGCGAAGATCATGGCTGTCGCGCGGGCGGAACAGCAGCCGGTGCTCTCCGAACCGAACGGGCTGGCTGTAGCGGTAGGTGGTGACATGGGTAATCGAGAGACGTGACATCGTCCAACAAACCTCACGCGGCCCTCGCGCTGGAGACCGCGTGATCCTTCCATTGCTTGGGCTGCCGTTCGCTTTCCGCGTCGCCGGCGTCGGCATAGACATCCATATGGGTCATCCGCGCCGGGCCGAAAATGGAGGCGAAACTGACATCGGCCGCATCGCGGCCGGTCCCGATCCGCACCAATCCCCCGGTCGAGGCTTGGCGCGTCGGATCGAACAGATACCATTGATCGCCCAGCCTGGCTTCGAAAATCGCGTGGAAATCGCGCGGCCAGAGATCATAGGCATAACAACTGACGAACCGCGCGGGAATGTTGAGCGCCCGGCAAAAGGCGATCCCCAGATGCGCGAAATCCCGGCACACACCCGCCCGGCTGGTCGCGATGTCGAAGGCGCTGGTCAGCGGCGTCGTCGTGCCCACCAAATAGTCGACATTGCGATGGATCCAATCCGCCACCGCCAACGGCCGCGCGAAATCGAAGGGCAGGGACCCGAATTCCCGGTTGGCCAGCCGCATGAGTTGATCGGACTGACAATAACGGCTTGGCAGGACGAACGGAAAATCCACCAAGGGAAGTTCCGCCGGCGGAATCGTATGCACGTCCCCGGGCGTCCGGACCTCGGGGGTCACCGTCACGGTCGCGTGATAACGCACGGTGAGCGAGGGCGCCGTGACGTTGAGCCGATGATACCGCGTGCCAAGCGTCGGCTCGATATAGGTTTCCACCGGCATTTCCGGCAGAACCGTGAAATTCTCGTAATCGACGCTTTGATAGGGCGTGTCCGCGGGCGCCAGATTGAAGACGAACACGGAGGGCGAGGGAACGGCATATTCGAGCGTGCAGCCGACCGAGTATTTCATGGCCGCTCAAATCCCTTCGAGTCTCGGAAGGCCCGGCCAGTCCGGTACCTATCCTTGGCTTAGCCCCAGCCTATCCCCAGAGCGCGGGCTCCGGCGGATGGATCGTGCTGCCCTCGAAGCGTAACGCCGGATCGCGATCCTTCGACAGCAGCAACGGCCCGTCGAGGTCGACGACCCGCGCGCCCTGCCCCACCAGCACCGCCGGCGCCATGGCGAGCGAGGTGGCCAGCATGCAGCCGACCATGATCTCCAGCCCCGCCGCCTCGGCCGCGTGTTTCAGGGCCAGGGCCTCCGTCACGCCGCCGGTCTTGTCGAGCTTGATGTTGATCATGTCGTAACGACCGACCAGCGCGTCGAGCCCGTCGCGCGCATGCGCGCTCTCGTCCGCGCAAAGCGTCACGGGATGGTCGATATCGGCCAGCATCGCGTCCGCGCCGGCGGGCAGTGGCTGTTCGATCATCTCCACGCCGAGGGCCGCCAGTTCGCGCGAATAGGGCTCCACCATCTCCGGTGCCCATCCCTCGTTCGCATCGACGATCAGCCGGGTACGGGGCGCGGCCTCCCGCACGGCGGCGACGCGGTCGAGATCGCCCTCCCCCGTCAGCTTCAGCTTGAAGAGCGGCCGGTTCGCGTTCGCCCGGGCCTTCGCCGCCATATTCTCCGGCGTGTCGAGGCTGAGCGTATAGGCCGTCGTCACCGGTCCCGGCGCGGCCTCCAGGCCCAGGATTTGCCAGACCGGGACGCGCGTCCGCTTCGCCTCCAGATCGGCCAACGCGCAATCGACCGCGTTGCGCGCCGCCCCCGGCTTCAACCGCCCCTGCAAGGCCGCGCGGTCGAGACCGGATTCGAGGTCGCCGCGCAGCGCCTCGATCTCCGCCTCGACGCTCTCCAGGCTCTCGCCATAGCGGGCATAGGGCACGCATTCCCCGCGCCCGAACACCCCGCCGTCACGCCAGGTATCGTCGAGTAAGGTTACGACCAGCACCTCCGCATGCGTCTTGGTCCCGCGCGAGATGGTGAAGCCGCCTTCGATCGGCCAGGATTCCCGTGCGACGGTAAGCGCGACCATCCCACTCAAAGCGCGTCGACCAGTCGCCCGGCCCCCTGACGGAAGGCATCGACGGTCGGCAGGCCGGTCTCCCGCTCGATCTCCTCCAGCACCGAATCCTGCTTCGCCTTCTCCACCTTCGAGGTGTTGACGGAGACGCCGATCACGCGCGCGTCGGGATTGACCATGCGCGCCATCATCTCATTGACCCGGATGCATTCCTTGATATCCGGCACCGGAAAATCCGGCAGGCCGCGCAGATGGCTCCGCGTCGGCTCATGGCAGAGGACGAGCGCATCCGGCTGACTGCCATGCAACAAGCCCAGGCTGACACCCGCGAAGCTGGCATGGAACAGGCTGCCCTGCCCCTCCACCACGTCCCAATGGTCCGCGTCGTTCTCCGGGCAGAGCCATTCGGTGGCGCCCGAGATGAAGTCCGCGATCACCGCATCCACGGAAACGCCGCCGCCGGCGATGAAGATGCCGGTCTGGCCGGTGGCGCGGAAGGAGGACTTGACCCCGCGTTCCTGCATCGTCTTGTGGATCGCGAGCGAGGTGAACATCTTGCCGACCGAGCAATCGGTGCCGACCGTCAGAAGACGCTTGCCCCGGCGCTTGGAGCCCTTGGCGACGTCAAAATCCTGGGTCGGGTGGCGCACGTCGAAGAGCTGGCGGCCATGTTCCTTGGCCAACGCGGCCAGAGAGTCGATGTCGGCCAGCTTGTTGTGCAGGCCCGACGCGATATCGTAGCCCATGGCCAGCGCCTTCTCCAGCGTCTCCCGCCAGTTCGGCGGAATCTTGCCGCCCCGGTTCGCGACGCCGACGACCAACGTCTGGCAACCCGCCTCGCGCCCCTGTTCCAGATCCATGTCGGGCAGGCCCAGATCCGCCTTGCAGCCGTCGAGCCGCAATTGCCCCTTGCACCAGTCCGGGCGCCATTTCGACACGCCGTCGGCCACCTTCGCCGCCAGATCGTCCGGCGCGTCGCCCAGGAACATCAGGTACGGGTTGCGGATATCCATGATCGTCTGACCCTTCGTTACAAGGTAGGAATATGTTTCGGAGCGCGGACTATACAGAGCGCGGGCGCGCGCCACAATCAGCGGGCGGAGCCGCGAAGATCGTCGTCGTACCTCTTCTTGAGAGACCGTTTCGCCGCGCCAGAATCGCGCTATCGTCCGGACCATGGTGAATGCCTATCCCGAGAGCTTCGCGAAGGCCGACATCGCCGCGGCGATCGCGGCGACGCGTTTCGGCTATGGCCCGCGCCCCGGGGAGCTCGCCTTCATCGCGGAGGATCCGGGCGGGTGGCTGATCGCGCAACTGCGCGACGACCCGGAACCGGAAGCGATCCACGACCTGCCGCGCACGCCCGTGATCCTGCGCGAGATGCGCGCGGCCGAGGCGGCGGGCGGCGCCACGGTGACCCGTTACCGTCAGGAGGTGCAGGCGCGCGGGCGGGTGGAGGCGGCGCGTCACGTGCTCGCCGCCATCACCGGACCGAACCCGTTCCGCGAGCGGCTGGTCCGTTTCTGGGCGGAGTTCTTCGGTATCGGCCTGGACGATCCGGCGACGGCACCCTTCGCCTTCGCCTTCGAGCGCGAGGTCATCCGCCCCAACCTGACCCGGCGCTATTACGACATGATGCTGGCGGCGGTGCGCCATCCGGCATTGATCCTGAAATACCGCAACCACCTCTCCTTCGCCCGCCGCTCCGCGATCGGCCGCGACCGGCGGGAGAATCTGGAAACCGGCCTCGCCCGCGCGATCCTGGAGGATTTCACCATCGGCCCCGTCGGCGGCACGACGGGCCTCTGGCGCGAAACAGACGTCCGCGCGCTCGCCAACATGCTGACCGGCTGGGGCCTGCGCGACGTGCCCGACCGGCCGGAGACCGCGCCCGCCGTGCGGCGCGCGCCGCTGCTGCCCGCGCCCTTCGCCTTCGACCCACGGGCGCATGCGGACGGGCCGAAATTCATGCTGGACCGGGACTATCAGGCGGCTGGCGTGCTGGAGGGGGAGGCCGCGCTCGACACCCTCACCCGCATGCCGGCGGTGGGGCGGCGCCTGGCGCGGCTGCTGGTCCGCGCGGTCGTGACCGACGACCCGCCGGAGCCGCTGGTCGAGGCGGTCGCGGATGGCTATGCGGCGGGGGGCGGCAGTCTCGGCGGCCTCGCCGCGACGCTCGCGACCAGCAACGCCGCCTTCGAACCCGCGCTTCGCAAGGTCAAGCGACCGGACGATCTGGTGATTTCGGTCTATCGCGCGCTCGGCCTGCGGCCGACGGACGGCGGCGCCGCGATCCGGGATATCGCGATGCTGGGAATGGGACCCGCCGCCTACGGCGCGCCCCTGGCGGTGCCGGATACGGCCGATCACTGGCTGGCGCCGACGCGTTTCGCCGACCGGTTGGACTGGTGCGCGGGCACCGCGATCCGGGCGCTGCAATCCGATCCGCGCGGGCCGGAGGCGGCGCTCGATCTCGGTTTCGACGCGTTGGGGCCGAAACTCTCGCCGCACAGCTATCGCCGCCTCGCCGTGGCGCTCGATATCCGAGAGGCCGCCGCCCTGCTCTTCGCCAGCCCGGAGTTCCAGACACGATGACGACCGGTGCCCGCGATATCGACCGCCGCCGCGCCCTCCGCCTCCTCGGTGCCGCCGGGACGGCACCCTTCCTGGCGAGCCGCGTGGCCTTCGCTCAATCGGACGCGCAATCGGGCAATGCGGACGGCGGTTCGCGGCGGCCGCTGATCCTGGTGCTGCTGCATGGCGGTCTGGACGGGCTCGCCCTATTGCCAACGCGGGAGGGACCGGGCGCGCGCGCGCCCTATTCCGCCGCTCTTGGCGAGACTCCGATCGCCCTGGACGAACGGTTCTCGCTCTCCCCGGCGGCGGGCGCCCTGCTGCCCTATTGGCTCGATGGGCGGCTCGCCATCGTCCCCGCTGCCGCCGGCCCCTATCGCGGTCGCGATGGGCGGATGGATCACGGTGCCGCCCAACAGACACTGGCGACCGGCACGACCGATCTGCGAAGCCCCGCCTTCCGCAGCGGCTGGCTCAACCGCGCGCTCGCGGCCCGGGCGGACGCTCGGGCCGGAAGACGCCCAGCACTCTCCCTCGGCCACGTGGACGGGTCCGACAGCGATACCGGGGAGCATCCGCCCCATATCCTCGCCGGTCCGGCCCCTGTCGAGGTCGCGCCGCCCCCCCTGCTGGGCACGCCGGTCGCGGGGCTGACGGAGAAGGCCGCCGGCCTCTATATCGATGATACGCTTTTCGCCCCGGCCCTGGCCCGGGCGGTGAAGCGCCGGGACTTACCCGCCGAAACCCTCGGCGCCGACCATGCGGCCGCCGCGCAAGGGGGCGCACGGCCGGCCTTCGACTTCCCCGCCGCCGCCGCGCTTGCCGGCGCGCGGATCGCCGCGGCGGACGGTCCCGTCGCGGCGGCGATCGAGATATCGGGCTTCGACAGTCATTATGGCGGCGAAGGCGCGCTGCAACGCCGGATCGCCGCGCTGGCGGGTGGGCTCGACACATTGGCCGTTGCGCTGGGCCCCGCCTACGCGCGCAGCGTCATCCTGGTGACGAGCGAGTTCGGCCGCGCCGTCGCGCCCAATGCCGACGGCGGCACCGATCACGGGCTGGCCGGCCCGATGCTGCTGCTCGGCGGGGCGGTGATCGGCGGTATCAAGGGCGGGTGGCCCGGCCTCGCCCCCGACAAGCGCGCCGCCAATGGCGGCATCGCGCCCACGGTCGATCACCGCGCGGTCTTCAAGCGCGTCCTGGGCGATCACTGGGGGCTCGGCAAGGGGCAGCTCGACACGACGGTCCTGCCCGATGCGCGCGATATCACGCCGCTGGCGGGGTTGATCCGGGAATGAACGGCCCCTTCGCCGCCCCGGGCCACGCCCTCAACTCATGACATAGTCGCGCAGCGCTTCCGCCTCGTGCTGAAGGTTGGCGATCTTGTGCTTCACCACATCGCCGATCGACACGACGCCGACGAGTTCACCGTCCTCCACCACCGGCATGTGCCGGAAGCGGCCGTCGGTCATCTTGCGCATGACATTGTCGATCGATTCCGCGCGGTCGCAGACCGTCACCGCCTCCGTCATGAGGCGGCTGACCGGCTGCTTCAGCACATCGGCGCCATGGGCGGCGAGACCACGCACGATATCGCGTTCCGACAGGATGCCGGCGACCTTGCGCGCCGGGCTGACGACGATGACCGCGCCGACCTTGCGTTCCGCCAGGATCTTCGAGGCCGCGTCGATCGTCTGATCCGGCGTGACCGTCAGGACGTCGCCGTCCTTACCCGAAAGGATGGATGCTACACTCATGTCAGGCTCGCCTCCTTGGGGTCGTTTCCTCGTCCGTCGGGGTATTTCCCCTTTTCTCCCACGCGCCCCCGCGATCGGGGCGAGGCCGCGCGAACGGGGTCCTTGACCGCCCCGTCGGCCCGACAGTATAGGCGCGAAGCGAAAGACGCGAAACAGGCTGATGCACACGCACGGCGAGCAGGGTCGGCGGAAGGCGGCGCGGCATAGGCCGCCGAGGGGCACAGAACCCCAAGATCCCAGGATATCAAGAGCCTAGAAGGAGGAGTTCGGCTCCTCCAGGAAGGCCGCTTCCTCCGCCGTCGTCTCACGGCCCAGGGTGACGTTGCGGTGCGGAAACCGGCCGAAACGGGCGATGATCTCACGATGGCGCAGGGCTGATTGGTAGGCCTCCTCGATGCCCAGCCCCTCGAACAGGCTGACCGCCCGTTCCTGATCCAGCAATTCCTCCGAATGCATGAAGGGCATGTAGAGGAACTGGCGGCCATAGCGCCCCATCTCGGCGTCCGCGCCGATCCGGATCGCCTCGTCGGCGAGCGCACGGGCCTGGGGATCGGACTCATAGGCACGCGGATCGTCACGATAGAGATTGCGCGGAAACTGGTCGAGCACGATAACGGCGGCCAGCAGGCCGCCCGCGCTCGCCGCCCAATGCGGCAATCCGCCCATGGCGACCCGGGCGGCCAGCGTACCGAATCGCTCCGATATCGCGTGATCCACCTCCTCGTCCCGGGTGAACCACTGGCGCGGTGTCAGGTCGCCGAACCAGAACTCCAGCACGGCCTGGGCATCGTCATCCGGTCCCACGACACCCAGAACCTCCTGATCCGCCCCAACCGGCCGGTCGAGGTCATCATCCGTCGCATCCGCGCCCCCGGCTTCCGGCGCCGCACCCTTTTCCTGCGTCATCGTTCCTCGCTCTATTCCGTTGGGTCCGAGGCTGCTTTGCCATGCGCCGTGCCGGCCCCCGGTCGCACCACGTCCAATCGCCCAACCCAGCCCCACGCCACCCCAAACCTAGGGAATGCGGGCCGAGGAAACAATTCGAACCGAACGCTCTCGGGCGGGCTTGCGTGCCCACGGGCGAGACGTTATAAGCCCTTCCGCCGTCGGGCGAACCCGCCCGCCGGCCATGTCGGAGCGTAGCTCAGCCTGGTAGAGCACTGTCTTCGGGAGGCAGGGGTCGTTGGTTCAAATCCAGCCGCTCCGACCATCGAAAAGCCCCGGGAAACCGGGGCTTTTTGCTGTCTGGATGCGTTTTCTGCGCGCGCTTCCCGTGTCGGAACGAATCGGGATGCGCCGCATTTTGTGGCGTCTTGCCGTGGAAAATCGGTGCGGTGATCAGCGCCCCTCGGAAGGGAGCCGGCAGAGACCGTTTTCGCGCCAGCCAGGAAGCTCGGCGCCGTGGGCCTGCCCCGAAAGACGGACGCCGTCCCTCCGGTTTCGGCCTTGCGTATAGGGCGAGAAAGACACGCAGCGGAGCACGTCCCCACCACGCCCGAGCCCATCGCGCTCAAGCTATGGCCGTGTCATTTATAAGCCCGCGAATAAGCCCCCGTCTTAGCGAACCAGCCGCGACAATGCCGCCGCCGCGGCGCCTTGGACATGTTTTCGGCATGCGTCGTGGGTCGCCGCCTCGTCACGGGCCTCCACGCCGGCAAGGATATCCTTCAACTCCCGCAGACTTTGCTCGGAGCGCGTGCCACTGTCCAGCGAGAGACGGCGCAACAAACTGACCCTGGCATTCATGGTGGTCAGAATCGAGGCGATCATTTCGTTTCCGGCCCCCTTGAACAAGATCTTGTAGAATGCGTCCTTGGCTTCGAGTATCCGCGTCAGTTCGCGGCTCGCATAGGCGTCGGCGATCTTGTCGACGGAGCGACGCAAGGTGGCGACCTGCGCCGCCGTCGCCTTCTGAACGAACAGAACGCCCGCATAGGTTTCCAGCGCCTCGCGCACTTCGTAGATTTCACGGGCCTGTTCGGCGGAGATCATCGCGACGATCGCACCGCGATTGGCGACCATCTCCACCAGCCCCTCGCTTTCGAGCTGGCGCAGCGCCTCGCGCACCGATGTGCGACTGGCCCCCGTCAGATCGCAGAGTTCGCGCTCGACAAGGCGTTCGCCCGGAACGAACCGACCCGACACGATCGCCGAGCGAAAAGCCTCGACGACTTGATGGCGTATCGGCGCGGAAACCGTCGTCACGCGCATCGTTTGATGGTCACTCAAGCCACTTCCTCCAGATAGCCCCGCATTCAGGTGCTGCCACCCTCCCGCCTCCCTGCCGGATGCCCATCCGCCGCCGAAACGGTATCGGCCTCCGGTCGCCTCAATTTAGAGCATCGCCGGCAGGAACAACACCAATCCGGGCAGCGCCGCCAGTAGGATCAATGTCAGAACGAAAAGCCCGACGAAGGGCCAGGACGCGCGGTAGATCGCGTTGATCGAGATATCGCTTCCGGCGCCGCCCTTGAAGGCGAACATGGTGTAGCCGAATGGCGGCGTCATCCCACCGATCGTGACGTTGATCAGCATCAGGGTCCAGAACCAGATCGGATCGAAACCATAGGAGGTCAGGATCGGCTGATAGATCGGGATCAAGATGAGGAGCAACGCGATCTGATCGATGAACATGCACAAGAGAAAGGGGACCAACATCAGCACGAACAGCATCACCGGACCCGGCAGGTCCAGCGCGGCGACGAACTCCACCAGATTCGTCGTGGTGCCCGTGAAAGCGAGCAACTGGCTGAACATCGCCGAACTTGCCATGATCAGAAGGATCATGGAGGAAATCCCCGCCGCCGAAACGAGCGAGTTCCACACCATCCGCCAATTGAGCTTGCGATAGTAAGCCGCCGTGAGAAGTGTCCCGGCCACGCCGGTCGCGGCCGCCTCGGACGGCGTCGCGATCCCCAGCAGAATGAACCCCATGACCGAAAACATGATCACGCTGAAAGGCCCCAGCCGAAGCGCCGCGCGGAGCTTTTCCCGGAAGCTGACGACGGACGCGCCCCCCGTATCCGGCGGTGCGAGGTCAGGATTCAGATGGACCCGAAACAGGGCATAGGCCGCGAACACCGCGGCCAGCAGCAGCCCGGGCAACAAGCCCGCCAGCAGCAGTTTCGCGATCGAGACGTTCGCGAGCGTCCCGATGATGATCACCAGAAGACTGGGCGGGATGATCGGCGCGAGGCTCGCCCCGGCCAGGATCGTCCCACAGGAAAGGCGCCCGTCATATCCGCGCCCCACCATCGTTCGGTAAAGCGTGCGCGCCATCATCGCGCTGACCCCGAGGGCCGATCCCGACAGAGCGCCCAGAATCGTCGACAATGAAACCGACAGGAGATACTGGCGCCCTTTCAAACGCCCAACCAGCTTATCCACGGAGTCGAAGACGACGTCGATCGTCCCCGACCGGAAGAGCAATTCCCCCATCAGGATGAACAGCGCGATCGTCGCGAGGGAGGATGTCGTCGCGGTCTCGAACACACTGTTCGTGAACATGCCGAAACCGGATGGCCCCATGAGCAGCAACACGCCGCCCACATTGACGATGAGGAAGGCGACGAAGATTGGCACCCCGGTCAGGAAGAGGCCGAGAAGCAGCGCCAACGTGCCGCCGAGCGTTACCCACCATTCCACGTTACAGCACTCCCCGCTCGGACCGAAGGTCGAAATCCCCGGTGATCGCTTCACGGAGGAAATGAATCGCCGACAGGGCGAACCCATAGACGATGAAGGCGGTCAGCCACCATTGCGGCACCGAATGGATTCCGGCGATGAAGACGTTACGCGTATACTGGCGCACGCATTCGTCGAAACCGATCCAGGCGACGAAACCGCATACGACGAAACCGGCGAACGCGATCGCCCTACCCGCCCAGAACCGTCTTCCCGGGGCCAGCCCGTCGACCAGGATCGTGACGCCGACATGCGCCTTCGTCCGCGTGAGATGGGGCAGCATCGAGAAGATGCTGATGCAGAAACCGTAGGAGACGACCTCCTGCGCCCAACTCGTCGGAGACTGAAAGAGATATCGCGCCACGACCTCGAAGCAGAAGCTTGCCACGATGAGCATCAAGGCGACGGCGCTGAGCCCACGACTGACCCATGTAAGCCAGTCGTGGACCCACGCCGCGGAAGCCGCCACGGAGCGCACCTTATCCGCAGTCCGTATCGTCATTCTGCGACGAAGTCATGCTCGATGGCGAGGGCGCGAAGCTTCTTCGCGGTCTCGCCGCAACACTCCTCGCCCTGCGACCACATCGCGCTGGCCCAGGCTTCCGTCACCTTGCGCGCGTTCTCCTCGGAGAGGTCGGCCGTCGTCATCCCCAAGTCCTCGAGCTTCGCATATTCCGCCTGCTCGACCTGACGCCCGGACTCGATCGCTTCCTTCTCGATCGCCTTTCCTGCCTCGACCATGATTTCCTGCTGTTCCGCGGATAACCCATTGAACGAATCCAGGTTCATCAGGATCGGGAAGATCCCCACCCCGAATGTCGGCCGCACTCGATAACCCGCCACCTCGTGCCACTTGAAATTGACGACCCCCGTCGAAGGCCACGCGGCACCGTCGACGACGCCCTTCTCCAGGGCGGAATAAGTCTCGCCCACCGGCAGGACCACACCGGAACCGCCGAGAGCCTCGATGACGTTCTGATACGACTTCGTGCCGCGGATCTTGCGTCCTTCCCATCCGCCGTTCTCGTCGAGCGGCTCCTTCAGGACGACCTGATACCCGTCGACGCCGGCCGAGTTCAGCGCGATGACCTTCAGGTTGTTCTGTTCCTGATAATATTGGTCGACGAGATCGAAGATCCCGACCTCCCGCGCGCGTTCGGGATCCCAGTTCTCCAACGCGTCGAGCATCGTCGCCAGACCCTTGTCACCGAGATGATAGGAGCCGTGGGTGAACAGCAGATCGAATACGCCGGCCTTGACCGGCTCCAACTGCTTGAAGGGCGGTACCGTCTCCGGCCCCCGGAAGGTAAAGGTCAGATCGCCGCCCGACTTCTCCGTGACGAGTTCGGCATAGCGCTCGGCGACATAAACCCGCGCATCGAAGCTCTTGTCCCACGACGAAAGAAACTTCAACTCCTCGGCCGGCGCGCTCGCGACGCCGGCGGCGGACAGAGCGAACGCCAGGAGCCCCACGCGTCCGACCCTTGAGAGACACTTTTCCATCAACATGACCATTTCCTCCTGTTCCTTCATTCTCGATTGGGTTGCTGTCGCGAGATACCCATTGGCCCAGTCGATGGCCGGGCCCCATCGGGCGACAGTCCGATGGACATCGGAAGGGCGCTAGGAGGGCTCCTCCTTGCGGTCCACGAGTCCCGCATCCTCAAGCACCTGATTGGCCGACTTGAAGGCGTCCAGCCCAGCCGGCACCCCACAATAAACGGTGGCGTGAAGCAGGACTTCCTTGATTTCCTCGGGCGTCACGCCATTGTTCAGGGCGCCGCGCACGTGCAGTTTCAATTCCGACGACCGATTCAAGGCCGTCAACATGGCGAGGTTGAGCATGCTGCGCGTCTTCGCGTCGAGGCCGTCGCGCCCCCAAGTGTACCCCCAGCACCACGCCGTCAGCATGCGCTGGAAGGATTCGGTGAAGGCGTTCGTCGATCCGAGCGAGCGGTCCACGTACTCCGCGCCAAGCACCTGGCGTCTTATGGCGAGCCCCTTCTCGAACAGAGCATCACTGTCATGCGCGTCTTCCGAAGGCGCTTTCCGATCCGTCATTGCCTTGACTCCTACCTTGAGTCCCTTGCCTCGCCCTCAGCCGATCTGTTTGGCGAAGCAGGTGAAGAACTCGTCGGCGTAGCGCTTCGCCACGCCGTTGATCAACCGAGCGCCGAGTTGAGCGATCTTGCCGCCGACGCGGGATTCCACCGAATATACGAGCTGGGTTCCGTCCTCCGCTTCGTGCAGATCGACCCGCGCGGAGCCAGACGCATGGCCGGCAACACCGCCGTCACCGGATCCGGTAATGACATAACCGCTCGGCGGAACGATTTCGGACAACTCCACATGCCCTTTGAAGGATGCGCGGATCGGGCCGATCTTCAGCCGCGCGCGGGCCTCGAAGGAGGTTTCGTCCACCTTCTCCAACGCCTCGCAGCCCGGGATGCAGGCCTTTAGAACCTCCGGATCGTTGAGAGCCTCCCAGACGACCCGACGCTCCGCCGGAAGCACGATACTGCCCGACATTTCCAACGCCATTTCGGAACCGCTCCTTCCCTATTGTTTTGTTTTCCCCGGCCACCCGTCGAGCGACCGTCTCGTCAGCCTTTGTCGACAAAATCACCGATCACCCGCACGAAAGCGTCGTGACGCTCCAAATGCATGATGTGCGGCGCGCCAGGAATCTCGGCATATCGGGCACGCGGAATCGCATCGGCCAACGCGCGAACCATCGCGGGCGGCGTCGCTTTATCGAGCGCGCCGGCGACGCACAGCGTTTCGCATCCGACACCCATCAAGGCCTCTTGGGCATCATGGTTCGAGATCGCCCGCCACCCGGCCGCCCAACCGCTCACATCGTCGGAAAGAAGACGGCGTCGAACCCGCTCCGCGCCGCCGGATGCCAGGAATTCCGGCGTGAACCACCGTTCGAGCGTCGGCTCGACGACGCCCCCCATGCCGCCACGGCGCGCATCCTCGCCACGCGCCGCCAAGGCAGGGCGGATATCGTCGGGAAACCGGCCCGGACAACCGCACAGGACCAAACGGCTGACCAGATCGGGCCGCCGTATCGTCAGGTGCTGCGCGATCATGCCGCCAAAGGACAGGCCGACGACGATGACGGGCCCGAGATCGAGGCTTTCGATCAACCGCGCGGTGTCATCGGCATAATCTGCGAGCGACGGCTCCCCCACGACACCGGGAGACCCGCCGTGACCACGCTGGTCGACCGCGATCACGCGATGCCCGGGCGCAAGCGCCTCCTGCACGTCCCGCCAGGACTCATGATCCAGGCCGATCGCATGCAAGAGCACCAGCGGCACCCCGCCCCCGATCGAATGACAATTCAACATGTCCTTCACCATCCCCTCCCGCAGCCGGCCATCCGACGCACCGCTCCGCCCTTCTACGCCGAAGTGCGAAACCACGTCAACATACAATATGCTTGTATGACAATTTATTCGCCCGTGTATTTCCATATATCCCCACTTTTACGGCGTTTTTTCCGAAGAACTTCGTATTATGAGAATATGGATTGTTGACAATGATACATTTTCGTGTCCTATCTCGCTCAATCAACAAGACGGGAGGAAATCATGCCGTTCTGGACATCGCGGGGCGCGAAGCTCTTCTGCCATCAGGAGGGGGGCGGCGCGCCCATCCTTCTCATTCCGGGACTGGGGCTCGACCATCAGTATTATCGTCTGGCAACTCCGTTTCTGGCGGAGTCTCTGTCCGTTCACGCGGTCGACCCACGGGGGATCGGCCAATCCGACGCGGGCGATCGCCCCTTCACGGTCGAGGAATGGGCGGCCGATTTGGCGGAGATGATCCCGCAGCTGGGGGTCGGACCGGTTCACGTGCTCGGGACGTCGCTCGGCGGCGCGATGGCGCTGGCCCTGGCCGAAGCCGCCCCGGATATGGTTCGCAGCCTGACGGTGGTTGGCGCCTTCAGCGAACTGGATCGCGCCGCCGTGCTGAACTTCGACCTCCGCAAGCGGTTGATCGAGAAGCTGGGCTTCAGCGCCGAGGTGGCGGATTACATGGGCCTCTGGACCATGACGCGCGAATTCATCAACAGCGATGAAGGCTATGCGCAGATGCAGGCCAACCAGAAGATCATCCGAAACAACTCCCCGGAACGGTATCTGGAGTTCGTGCGTTCCGTGCTCGCCTGGGGCCGGGAATTGCCGGAACAGAAGGACGAGCCCAAATTCACCGCCCGCCTAGGCGGCATCACGGCCCCCACGCTCGTCGTGGGATCCGCGAACGATCATCTGATTCCGCTTCGCCTCAGCGAAATCATCGCGGAGAACATCCCCGGGGCGGACCTCGTCGTCATGCCCGACGGCGGTCACATCCCCTTCGTCGAGAAGCCGCGGGAAGCCTCCCGGATCGTTCTCGACTTCGTCACCAACCACTGATCCACCCCGTACGGCGCGGCCGCCATGCCGCCGCCCGGGGTGCGGGAATCGGAGCAATCTGAATGGGACAATTCGGCAAACGCCAAGTCCGCGCCGAGGATGACCGGCTTATCACGGGACGTGGATGCTATATCGACGACATCACGCTTCCCAACATGGCCCATATTGTCGTTGTCCGAAGCCAGGCCGCGCACGCGCGGATTACCGTGGACACATCGGACGCCCGTGCGCTTGACGGGGTGATCGCGGTCTTCACGGCCGAGGATCTGCCCGAAGCGGCCCGAATTCTCCCGGATTGCCACCCCAATCCGGCGCTGACGAACCCCCGGGGGCCCTCCGTGCTCGCCAATGGGCTCGTGCGCTATGTCGGAGAACCGATCGCGGCGATCGTCGCCGAGAACCGATATATCGCCGAGGACGCGGCGGAATTGGTCCAGGTCGACTATGAGACCGAGGCCGCCGTGATCGATCTGGAAAAGGCCCTGACCAAGCAATCGGCGCGTGTTCACGAAGACCTGCCCTCCAATCTCGCCGCATTGATCAACATCGCCACGGGAAATGCCGACAGCGCCTTCGCCAAGGCCCATTGTGTCGTCAAGGAGCGCCTGGAGATACAGCGGGGCGCCGGACAAGCGATGGAGACACGGGGCGTCGTCGCCCATTGGAACCGTTTCGAGGACCGCATGGTGGTCTGGAACGTCTCGCAGGTTCCGTATGTGCATCGCACCGCGATCGCCAATGCGCTGGGCCTGCCGGAGCGGCAGGTTCAGGTCCAGAACCCCGATGTCGGGGGAGGCTTCGGATATAAGGGGCTGACCTACACCGAGGACATCCTGGTCCCGGTCGTCGCGCGCCAATTGGACCGCCCGGTGAAATGGATCGAGGATCGGCGCGAACACCTGATCGCGTCCTATCACGAACGCACGCAGATTCATGAATTGGAGATGGCCACCACCGAGGATGGGACGATCCTCGGGATACGCGGCCGCTTCTATCACGATACCGGCGCCTACACGCCCTGGGGCCCCGTCGTCCCCCTGCTGACGGCCGTCAACATTCCCGGGCCGTATCGCGTTCCGAACTACGCGGTGCAATGCGATATCGTCTACACCAACACGACCCCGGTGGCGCCGGTTCGAGGGGCGGGACGTCCGCAGGCCTGCTACGTGACCGAGCGATTGCTCGACCGCGTCGGCAAGGAACTCGGGATCGACCCGGCGGCGTTGCGCAAACGCAACCTGATCACCGCCGAGGAATATCCCTATGACGTCGGCTTCATTTCCCGCGACGGAACACGGCGAACCTATGACAGCGGGAACGTTCCGGCATTGCTGGACCGCGCGCTGGAGATACTGGACTACGACAATACTCTGGCCGATTGCGCCAAACTGCGAACGGAAGGGCGTTATCGCGGAATCGGAATTGCCTGCTGCGTCGAGGACACGGGCCTCGGTCCCTTCGAGGAAGTAGGCATGTCGATCGAAGCCGACGGCTCCGTGACCGTCCGAATGGGAACGCCGAGCCAGGGGCAGGGACAGAAAACCTCCTTCGCGCAAGTCGCCGCCGACATACTGGGCGTGCCCTTCGACAAGGTGAAGGTTCTCACCGGCAACACCGATCTCGTCCGCTACAGCATCGGAACCTTCGCCAGCCGCGCCGGCGTCGTCACCGGCTCGGCGGTCAGTATCGCGGCGAACCAGTTGAAGGAACGGGCCTGCGCGATCGGAGCCGTGCTGCTTCAGACGTCCCCCGAGGAACTCGACCTGAAGGACGGCAAGGTGGTGCTCAAAGCCGACGAAACGCGAAGCATCGATCTCGCCCAGATCGTCCATACGTCCCTCGGCGAATCCGGCAACCCGCTTCCCTTGCCCGATTTCGGTCCGGGCATGAGCACGACGGCCTCCTTCAGCCCGCCGACCAACACCTTCGCGACCGGCTGCCATGCCGCACTCGTCGAGGTGGACCCGGCGACCTGCAAGGTTGAAATCCTGCGCTATATCGCGGTCGAGGATTTCGGGAACCTCATCAACCCCCTGATCGTCGATGGTCAGGTGATCGGCGGGGTGTCGCTGGGCGTCGGAAACACCTTCTTCGAGAAGGCCGTCTATGATTCCGAGGGACAGATTCTCACCGGCACCTTCATGGACTATCTCGTCGCAACATCGATGGACGTGCCACGCGTGGAAATCGACCATCTCTCGACGCCCAGCCCGCTCAACCCACTGGGAATGAAGGGCGCCGGCCAGGGGGGCACGATTCCCGTTCCCGCGGTGATCAGTTCGGCGGTCGAGAATGCGCTGGAGCCCTTCGGGGTTCATCTGTGCGCGGTCCCCTTCAGTGAAAGCGACCTGTTCCAAAACCTTCGGAACGATGATTCCAAGAGCACGAGGAAGTCGGCATGAAACCACCCGTCTTCGAATTCGCCGCGCCCGACTCGCTCGAGCATTGCCTGGATCTCCTCGAACGCTACGGCGACGAGGCAAAGCCGATCGCCGGCGGGCAGAGCCTCATGCCGCTGCTCAACCTGCGCATGGCGGCCCCCGCCGTCGTGATCGACATCGCCAGGGTCCCGGATTTCCATGCCCTGCGGATCGAGGATAGGACCGTCCGGGTCGGACCGATGGTGCGGCAACGCGTCATGGAAACGAACACCGACCTGCGCGCGCGCGTTCCCTTGCTCGCGGAGGCCGTCGGCCTGATCGGCCATGTGGCCACCCGCAGCCGCGGCACGATCGTAGGGTCCATGTGCCACGCGGACCCCGCAGCGGAGCTTCCGGTCTGCGCGACGCTGCTCGGCGCGGAATTCGCCGTCGCCTCCAAGGGGGGAACCAGGACAATAGATGCCGACTCCTTTTTCCTCGATGCCTTGATGACGACGCTCGAACCCGAAGAAATCGTTACCGGTGTCCACCTGCCGACCGCCATGCCGGGCGTGGGCTATGCCTTCGACGAGGTATCGCGCCGCCGGGGCGATTTCGCGCTGGTCGCGGTCGCGGCCGCGGTCGGACTATCCGACGACGGCCTCGTCACCTCGGCGGACATCGCCATCGGCGGGGCGTCGGGACGGCCCGAACGTTTCCCGCTGACCGAGACCGCCCTGTCCGGCCGCCGCATCGAAGAGGCCCCGCTCCGTGAGATCGCCCGGGAGGTCTGCGACAGGCTCGAACCGGAATCGGACCTCCATGCCAGCGCCGATTATCGACGCCGGATTTCGGAAGAACTCATGACCCGCGTTCTGGCCGACGCGGCTTCCCGAGCCAGGAAGGATTTGACCCGTGAACACGCCCTCTAAGCGAACGCAGATCAGCATTACCGTCAACGGCAAGACCTACAGCCGCGACGTCGAGGCGCGTCGAACGCTGGCCGATTTCCTGCGCGAGGATCTCGGCCTCACCGGCACGCATATCGGATGCGAGCACGGCGCCTGTGGCGCCTGCACGGTGACGGTCGATGGCATGCTGGCCCGGTCGTGCCTGACACTCGCGAGCCAGATGGACGGCTGCGAGATCCGCACGGTCGAGGGGCTTTCCGGTCCGAATGGGCTGCACCCCATCCAAGCCGCCTTCAAGGAACACCACGCGCTTCAGTGCGGCTACTGCACGCCGGGCTTTCTCGTGACCGCCGCGGCGATGCTGGAGGAGACCCAGGACCCGACGGAAGGTCAGGTTCGCGATTGGTTGAGTGGAAATATCTGCCGCTGCACCGGCTATCAGTTCATCGTCGACGCGGTACTGTCCGCGGCGGAAACGATGCGAAGCGAGACCGAGGAAAGGGACGCCTCCTAACCCCTCGGCCGCCCCGCCGGCGACCGGATATCCGGCGCGCATGGGGCCCAAGTCGACTACCCCCGAGCAGGAGAGACCCAAGCCTTGAAGAAGATAATCGTAACTGGCGCGGCGAGCGGAATTGGACATGCCTGCGTGCTCGCCCTGCGCGCGACGGGACGAAGAATTGCCGCCCTCGACATCGCGGTGGACGCGCTGGATGAACTGTATCGCGGGGACGAGGGTGTCTCGATCCACCGGCTCGATGCCGGATCGACCGAGAGTTGCCGGGAGTCGATCGACGAGGCGGTGGCCGAGTTGGGCGGCCTGGACACCTTGATCCATTGCGCCGCGATCTGGTCGGGCACCAAGTGGGAGGAGTCCGAAAAGGACGAATGGGACGCGATCCTGTCGGTCAACCTGACAGGGACGTTCTTCCTGGCAAAGGCCGCCGCATCGCACATGCGCCGCGGCGGAGGGGGCGGCATCGTGCTGACCGCCTCCGATTCCGCGCGGGTAGGCGGCGTCGCCGGAGGCCCCGCCTATGCCTCGTCGAAAGGCGGCGTGATCGCCCTCACCCGGTCGTTGGCGCGCGCCCTCGGGCCCGACGGTATCAGGGTGAATGCCGTGAACCCCGGCGTCGTCGATACACCGATGACCCGTTCCTGGCCGCGCGCCATCATTGAACAGACCATCGAGCGTACCCCGCTCGGCCGCATCGCACGATCCGACGACGTGGCGGACGTCGCCTGCTTCCTCGCGTCCGACAAAGCCCGCTTCGTGAGCGGGGAGGTCCTGGAGGTCAATGGCGGCTTCTATTTCGATTGAGCTTCGATCGCGTGCGTCTTCCACGGAATACCGTCACCGCGACCGCCCAGTCCACTTGCATGGATGCCAACAGGCCAACGCTGGAACAGCGCCCGGCCCCTTGTTCGGCCATCTAAACGCGGAGATGGATTGAAGGACCGCCGACCGACAAGATCAGGTGGAGAGAAGCCGCCGCCCCTACTCCATCGCCAGGGACGCGCCGCGCAAGGCGCGATTGGTGGCGGCGGGAATCTCGGAGGCTTCGATATAGAGCGGGTCGAATTTTCCCTGCTCCTTCAACCCGTCTAGATCGAGAATCTCCAGCCACGGCCCGTCGAGACGGATCAAGCCCGATTCCGTCAGACGGCGCAGTGTGCGGTAGATATGGATTGTCGTCAGCCCCATCGCATCGGCGAGTTGTTCCTTGGTAATCGGAAAATGCATGCGCCGCCCACCCGCGAGGCCCAGGGCATCCAGGCGCACGTAAGTCTCCACGAAAAGATGGGCGAGCCGCTCCAGCGCGAAGCGGCGCCCCAGGCTCGTCACCCGCTCGGCCAGCGCCGAATCGTCCTGGGCCGCCATCCACAGCATGGCGACCGCGAGACGTGGCTGCTTCGCCGCCACCTCGCCCAATTTCTCGATCCGGAGTTGGAGCAAGGTGACGTCGGTGATCGCGACGACATCCTGCGTCGAAACCGAGGTGACGATGGAATCGAAGCACAAGAAATCACCGGGGATGGCGAAGCGCGTGATCTGCCGACGGCCGTCGCTCAAATGCCGGGCACAACTGCACCAGCCGCTCTTGATGACATAGACGTGGTTTTGCTCCGCCCCGTCGGAGGCGATCGCGGCGGCGCGGGCGAAACGCAACTCCGATCCGCTCATCCCATCCAGCAACGCGCGTTCCGAGGTGTCCAGATCCAGATACTGGGCCAACTTACGCTCAAGCGGCCGATCGACCCCCATCGGTGAAGAGGTGGCGTGACCACCGACCGTATCCATGCGCGAGAATCCCCCTCATGTTCGCGCTGGAAACTATAAGGGCCGACCGCGAAGTGCGCAAATATACCAGCCCCCCGGCTCCGAGGGCATGGCTCCGAGAACATGGCTCCGAGGGCACGGCCCCAAGGGCACGAGAGGCGATCGCCCGTCGTGGTCGGTGGCGGCAGAAAAATTTCGGCACCCGTAACCTATGTCATGACGCGATCGGGCGACCTCCATTACGCTTTACCCAGGTCGGGGTATCCACCCCGCCACCACGGTCCGCCGGCTTCGTCAAGGCGTCCCGCGTCTCCCCCCAATTTCGCGGGCTTCGCCGCCGTCGGACACCGGAGGGGCCGTCCGCCGCCAATCTTCTCGGGCGGCCCCTCCCTCGACGCCGACAGGCTCCGCCGATACTGCCGCCCCTTGAAAGCGCGCGGCGCCGGTTGCGTTCCGCCCTTCCATGACCGATATAGCGGGGTGGATAGTCCGCCGAGCGCCGATCCCGGCCTCGGCGGTTGGCTTTTCCCATCCACGAAGGGAGCATACCCCCCATGCGCAAGACGGACTTCTATATCGACGGTTCCTGGGTCGCGCCGAGCGCGCCGAACGATTTCGAGGTCATCAATCCCGCCGACGAGCAGGGCTTCGCCACCATTTCGCTGGGCGGCCAAGCCGATGTCGACAAGGCCGTCGCCGCCGCGCGCGCGGCCTTCCCGGGCTTCGCGGCGATGCCGCATGGCGAGCGAATCGCGCTGCTGGAGAAGCTCTACGAGGTTTATAAGCGCCGCATGGGCGAGATGGCCGAGACCATCTCCAAGGAGATGGGCGCGCCGATGAAGCTCGCCACCCAGGCGCAGGCCGCCGCCGGCCTCGGCCATATCAAGGCCTTCATCCGCGACCTGAAGGAATTCGAGTTCGAGCATCCGCTCTATCCCGACGTCACGGAAGAGCACATCGTGCACGAGCCGATCGGCGTCTGCGGCCTGATCACGCCGTGGAACTGGCCGATGAACCAGGTGACGCTGAAGGTCATTCCGGCGCTGGGCGTCGGCTGCACGGTGGTCTTGAAGCCGTCCGAGGTTTCGCCGCTTTCCGCCATGCTGTTCGCGGAGATGATCGACGAAGCCGGCTTCCCCAAGGGCGTGTTCAATCTGGTGAACGGCGACGGGCCGACCGTCGGCGCCGCCATGTCCAGCCATCCGGACATAGACATGATGTCCTTCACCGGCTCCACCCGCGCCGGCACGGCCGTCCAGAAGGCGGCCGCCGACACGGTGAAGCGCGTCACGCTGGAACTCGGCGGCAAGGGCCCGAACCTGATCTTCGCCGATACGGACGTGGCCAAGGCGGTGAAGCGCGGCACGATCCATTGCTTCAACAATTCCGGCCAGAGCTGCAACGCACCGACCCGCATGCTGGTCGAGCGGTCGGTCTATGACGACGCGGTCGAGGCCGCGATCGCCACCGCCGCCAAGTGCCAGGTGGGCGACCCGGAGGAGGACGGCAACCATATCGGCCCGCTTTCCTCCGCCCAGCAGTTCGAGAAGGTGCAGGAACTGATCCAGGTCGGCATCGACGAGGGCGCGAAGCTCGTCGCCGGCGGCGTCGGCCGTCCGGAGGGCTTCAATCGCGGCTATTACGCCCGCCCGACGATCTTTGCCGACGTGAACAACGAGATGACCATCGCGCGGGAGGAAATCTTCGGCCCGGTGCTCTCGATCATGCCCTTCTCGGACGAGGAGGAGGCGATCCGCATCGCCAATGACACGCCCTACGGCCTCACCTCCTATCTGCAGACGGACGATGTGGAGCGTATGCGCCGTGTCTCCAAGCAGCTTCGCGCCGGCATGGTCCAGATGAACGGCGCCCAGCGTCCGGGCGGCAGCCCCTTCGGCGGCTACAAGATGTCCGGCAACGGCCGCGAAGGCGGCCGCTGGGGTATCGAGGACTATCTGGAAGTCAAGGCGATCAGCGGCTGGCAGTAAGCCCGCCCCTCCGAACGGGCCTGCCCCAGGCAGGTTCCGCGGTATCGTTCACGGAAGCCTTCCCCTGGAAACGGGGGAAGGCTTTCTTCTTTCCCGGGCATGCCCGGCCGTCGTGCCATCGAGGGCGCGGCTTTTTGTTGCACCGCAGCATAATTCGCGCTAGCACCCGCCCTCCAGCGCGATCCGTTCGGCACCGTCGCCCGTGCGAACGCTTTCCGCCAATCGACGACGACGAGACGGGCCACCTCCCACCGGGATGGTACCCGTGAGCCGCATTAATCGGTCAGACGCATGCCCTCTCTCTCCGCCTATCGCGAGCAATGGTTCGGCAATATCCGGGGCGACCTGCTCGCCGGGCTGGTGGTCGCGCTCGCCCTCATCCCGGAGGCCATCGCCTTCTCCATCATCGCCGGGGTCGATCCGAAGGTCGGGCTTTATGCCTCCTTCTCGATCGCGGTCGTGGTGGCGATCACCGGGGGACGCCCGGGGATGATCTCGGCCGCGACGGCGGCGACGGCCGTGCTGATGGTCACGCTGGTGAAACAGCATGGGCTGGAATATCTGCTGGCCGCGACGGTGCTGGCGGGCGTGTTGCAGATCGGCGCGGGGCTGCTGCGCCTCGGCGATCTGATGCGCTTCGTCTCGCGCTCCGTCATGACGGGGTTCGTCAACGCGCTGGCCATCCTGATTCTGATGGCGCAATTGCCGGAACTGATCGGCGTACCCTGGCTCACCTATGTCATGGTGGCGGCCGGTCTGGCGATCATCTACCTCTTCCCCTATCTGACGAAGGCGATCCCCTCCCCGCTCATCTGCATCGTCACGCTGACGACGGTCTCGCTCGCGCTGGGGCTGGAATTGCGCACGGTCGGCGATATGGGCGAGTTGCCGGATACGCTGCCGGTCTTCCTGCTGCCGGATATCCCGCTCACCTTCGAAACCTTGCGGATCATCTTCCCCTATTCGGCCGGCGTGGCGGCGGTCGGGCTTCTGGAATCGCTGATGACGGCGACCATCGTGGACGAACTGACCGACCGGCCCAGCGACAAGAACCAGGAATGCATTGGCCAAGGCCTCGCCAACACGGCGACCGGCTTCATCGGCGGCATGGCCGGCTGCGCCATGATCGGCCAGTCGATCATCAATGTGAAATCCGGCGGACGGGGTCGCCTGTCCTGCTTCTGCGCCGGGATATTCCTGTTGTTCCTGATCGTGGTCCTGGGCGATTGGGTGAAACAGATTCCCATGGCGGCCCTGGTCGCGATCATGATCATGGTTTCGATCGGAACTTTCAGTTGGTCCTCGATCAAGGATCTGCGCCGCCATCCGCGAAGCTCCTCCATCGTCATGCTGGCGACCGTCGTCTGCGTGGTGGCGACCCACAATCTGGCGATCGGCGTGCTGGTGGGGGTACTGCTCTCCGGCCTGTTCTTCGCCTGGAAGATCGCGCAATTGCTGCGCGTCACCTCGACCCTGTCGGCGGACGGCCGCGCGCGCACCTACAGGGTGGAGGGGCAGATCTTCTTCGCCTCCGCCAGCACCTTCTCGAACGCCTTCGATTTCAAGGAAGCGCTGGACCATGTGACGATCGATGTCGGTCGCGCGCATA
The DNA here is from genome assembly GCF_017963645.1 of Marivibrio halodurans. Taxonomy (GTDB): domain Bacteria; phylum Pseudomonadota; class Alphaproteobacteria; order UBA8366; family Aestuariispiraceae; genus Marivibrio; species Marivibrio halodurans. The sequence continues at coordinate 165,139 of NZ_JAGMWN010000003.1, forward strand.
TCTGGGATATCTCAAGCGTCGCCGCCCTCGACATGGTTGTCTTGAAGTTCCGGCGCGAAGGCGCTCAGGTGGAGATCGTCGGCATGAACGAAGCGAGCGAGACGATCGTCGACAAGCTCGCCATGCATGACGAGCCGGACGCCCTCGACCGGCTTACGGGCCACTGACGGAGGACGCCGCATGACCAAGCTAATCGCCCTCGTGGACGGCTCCATCTATGCCGCCAGCGTGTGCGAGCACGTGGCCTGGCTGGCCGGACGGCTGGGGGACGATACGCCGGTGACGCTGCTCCATGTCCTCGGCCGGCGGGAGACGCAGAGCGCCCCCTCCGACATGAGCGGGGCCATCAAGCTCGGCGCGCGGTCGAGCCTGCTGGCGGAGCTATCCGCCCTCGACGAGGAGCGCGCGAAGCTCGCCCGGAAGCGCGGCCGCGCGATCCTGGAGGATGGGGAGGCGATCCTGCGCGGCGCCGGGGTGGAGGCGGTGACGAGCCGTCTGCGTCTCGGCGACCTGCTGGAAACGCTGGCGGATATCGAGGCCGAAGCCGATATCCTCGTGATCGGCAAGCGGGGCGAGGCGGCGGATTTCGCGGCCGGCCATCTCGGCTCCAATCTGGAGCGGATCGCGCGCGCCAGCCATAAGCCGATCCTGGTCGCGGCCCGCGCCTTCAAGCCGATCGAGACCGTGCTGATCGCCTTCGACGGCGGCCCCAGCAGCCGTAAGGCCGCCGCCCATGTCGCCGATAGCCCGCTGTTCCGGGGGCTGGCCTGCCGGCTTCTGATGGTCGGAGCGGAGACGAAGGACAGCCGCCGCGCGCTCGAAGAAGCGGCCTACCATCTCCGTCATTCGGGGATGGAGACGAGCGTGGAGGTCCTGCCGGGCCAACCGGAAACGGAAATCGCCAGGATCGTCGAGGAAGGCGGCGCCGACCTTCTGGTCATGGGCGCCTATGGTCATTCGCGCCTGCGCGCGCTCATCCTCGGCTCCACGACGGAGGAGATGCTGCGCTCCTGCCGCATCCCGGTGATGCTGTTCCGATAGAGGGGGCTACGGGCGCCCTACGTCCCGATCCTCGGCAACCCGCCCTTGTGGCTGGGCCCGAAAGCCTTGTCGAGGGTGTGGGTCGAACTTTCCGCGAGTTGGATCGCTTCCGACAGAAGCTCCAACACCTTGATGTTGTTGGCGAGCACCTGCTGCGCTTCCGCGCGGGTATCATCGGTGATGAGCGTGCAGCGCGTCAGCACCTCTCCCCGCAAGACCCGCAACATTGCCTCCAGGCGCAGGCCGTCCGGGTTTTCCTCGGATACGAGATATTTGGTCATGGGGCGTCTCCCGCAGCGGATTTTGGGATAGGAACCCATAATGTGCAGCGATTCGTTAAGGAGGCGCTAAGGCGTCCCCGACCAAAGGCGGTTCATCCCCCCGCCATCTTGGGCAGGATGAAGACCTCGGAATCGGGCCTTACCGTCTGCATCAGGTTCTGGCGGTAAATCTGCCCGTCGAGGGAGACGGTGACTCCCTTCTCCAGGATCGGTTTCAACCTTGGTTCGGCCTGCCCCAGATTCTGGAGGATTTGATAGATGTTATCCCCCGCCACCTCGACCTCGTTCCGGCCGTCGGTATAGTCGCGCAGACTGCCCCAAAGGGTGACTTGAACCATGGTCGCTCGCTCTAAATCCCCCCCGGTCCTCCCCCCATGAAGGGGGGAGGAGGGGATAATGTGCGCTATTCCGCCGCCTTGGCCGCGCTCTCGTTCTCACGCAGGAGCTTCAACATGCGCGGCGGGGACATCGGAATCTCCGTCGCCCGGACCTTCGCCGCCGCCGAGACGGCATTGGCGATCGCCCCCATCGGCGGCACGATCGAGGTCTCGCCGACCCCACGCACGCCATAGGGATGGCCGGGATTGGGCTTCTCCACGATCACCGTCTCGATCATCGGCAGGTCGGAGGCGACGGGCACCCGATAGTCCAGGAAGCCCGCATTCTCCAGAACGCCCTTGTCGCTATAGATATATTCCTCGTTGAGCGCCCAGCCGATACCCTGCACGGCGCCGCCCTGGAACTGCCCCTCGACATAGGCGGGGTGAACCGCCTTGCCCGCGTCCTGGACGACGGTATAGCGCTTCACGTCGATCCGGCCGGTTTCCCGGTCGATCTCCGCATCCACGATATGTGTGGCGAAGCTGGGGCCCGCCCCTTCGGCGGAGATTTCGTGGTGGCCGGCGATGGGGCCGCCGGTCTCCCCCGCCATCTTGGCGATGTCGCGGAAGCTCAAGGGCGCGTGGTCGCCGGCATTCGGGCCGGAGGGAACGGCCGCGCCGCCCTCCCACTTCACCGCGTCCTCGGGAATACCCCAGATCCGGGCGGCGCGGGCGCACATCCGCTCCTTCACCTGACGGGCCGCCTGGATGGTGGCCAGACCGCTGGCGAAGGTGGCCCGGCTGCCGTCGGTCACGTCGTTATAGCCGAGCGAGGCCGTGTCCCCGATGATGGCGTAGATATCGTCATAATCGATGCCGAGTTCCTCCGCCGCCATGGCGCACATGGAAGCCCGGCTGCCGCCGATATCCGGCGTGCCGACCGACAACGCGGCCGTGCCGTCCAGATTGACGTTGAGCGTCACCGCCGTCTGACCGCCGAAATTGAACCAGAAACCACAGGCGACGCCGCGTCCCTGATTGGGGCCGAGGGGGCTGTTGTAATGCTCCGTCGCCTTGGCGGCCTCCAGCGTCTCCACCAGGCCGATCTCGTTATAGGTCGGACCGTAGGAACTCTTGCTGTGGTCGCGCGCGGCGTTCTTCAGGCGGAAGTCGATCGGATCGATGCCGAGCGCGTCGGCAAGCTCCGTCATCACGCTTTCCACCGCGAAGGCCGCCATCGGCGCCCCCGGCGCGCGATAGGCCGCCTGCTTCGGCCGGTTGGTGACGATGTCGTAGCCGACGGCGCGCACATTCTCCAGGTTATAGCAGGCGAAGGCCGCCATGGCGCCCATATCCACCGGGCTGCCCTGGAAGGCGCCGCCCTGGTACTTCAGAAGCGCGTCGGCGGCGGTGATGGTCCCGTCCGCCTTGGCCCCGACCTTGACCCACAGGCTGGCCGACGCCGTCGGCCCGGTCGCGCGGAAGACCTCGTGCCGGTCCATGACGATCTTCACCGGCTTGCCGGCCTTGCGCGAGAGCGCGACCGCCACGGGCTCGATGAAGACCGCCGTCTTTCCGCCGAAGCCGCCGCCGATCTCGCTCGCCGTGACGCGGAGATTGGAGACATCCATGCCGAGAAGCTGCGTCACCGTATCCCGAACCATGAAATGGCCCTGGGTGCAGCACCACAGTTCCCCCCGCCCGTCGGCGCCGATATTGGCCAGGCAGGCATGCGGCTCGATATAGCCCTGGTGCGCGGCGCCGGTCTTGAAGGACCGCTCGACGACCCGGTCGGCGGCGGCGAATCCGGCGTCCACGTCGCCATGGCCGATCTCCGTCCGGCCGGCGACGTTCGACGGCTTGCCCTTGCCATAGTCGTAGCCGAGGTCGTCATGCAGGATCGGCGCGTCCGGCGCCATGGCCAGATCCTCGTCGATCACATGACCCAGCACCTCGTACTCCACCTCGATCAGCTTCAGCGCCTTGCGGGCCGTGATCTTGTCGGTCGCGGCGACGGCGGCGACGGCATGGCCGTCATAAAGCGCCTTTTCCCGCGCCATGCAGTTGACGAGGATGTCGAGCAGCCCCCGATCCTCCTTCACCGCGTCGTGGATCGGGAAATCGTCGCGCGTGACCACGGCCTTCACGCCCTCCAGCGCCTCGGCCTTGGCGGTATCGATCGACTTGATCCGGGCGTGGGCGTGCGGGCTGCGCAGGATCGCGCCGTGCAGCATGCCCGGCGCCACCGTATCCGCGCCGAAGCGCGCGCGGCCCGTCACCTTGTCGATACCGTCGGGGCGGACCGGCCGCTTCCCGACGACGCGGAAATCACGCTTCTCGTAGCCCTGCGGGAAATCGGTCTCAAGCGGCATGGTTGCGCCCTCTCATCTCCTCGGCCGCGTCCATCACGGCGCGCACGATCTTATCATAGCCGGTGCACCGGCACAGATTGCCGGCCAGCCAGTAGCGGACCTCGGTCTCGCTCGGCTCCGGATTGCGCTCCAGCAGAGTCCGGGCCGCAACCAGGATGCCGGGCGTGCAGATGCCGCACTGAAGCGCCGCGTGATCCAGGAACTTGCGCTGCAGCGGGTGCAGCATCTCGCCCTCGGCCATGCCCTCGATGGTGCCGATGGTCCGTCCCTCGGCCTCTGCGCCCAGCATCAGGCAGGAACAGACGATCTCGCCGTCGACCGTGACGGTGCAGGCGCCGCAATCGCCGGTGCCGCAGCCTTCCTTGGAGCCGGTCATGCCCAACCGGTCGCGCAGCACGTCCAGCAGCGTTTCCTGTGGATCGCACAGATATTCAACGGTATCGCCGTTGATGGTGGTGGTTACATGGGTTTTCGTCATGACGGTTCTTATCCTTTCGCGCGTTCAAGCGCGATCGCAACGGTTCGTTTCGCGAGCGTCCCCGCCACCTGAATCCGGTATTCGCGGGTGCCGCGCTTATCGTCGATCGGCGTGCAGGCGGCGGAAACGGCCTGCGACAGAGCCTCCATCGCGGCCTTGTCGCCCTTGGTGCCGACGAGCGCCTGAGCCGCCTTGTCGGCCACCACGACGCGTGGGCCGACCGCGCCGAGGACGATCCGCGCCGCCTCGATCGTGCCGTCCGTGCCCAGCGTCACCACCGCGCCGACACCGACGACGGCGATATCCATCTCCGTGCGCGGGATGAAGCGCAGATAGGCATCGCCCGTCCGCTCCGGCTTACCCGGCAGCAGGATGGAAGCGACGATCTCCCCCTTCTCCAGCGAGAGCTTGCCCGGCCCTGCGGGCACGTCCTCGACCGGCACATCGCGCCGGCCGTTCGGCCCGACGATCGACGCCTTGGCGCCGGCCGCCACCATCGCCGGCACGCTGTCCGCCGCCGGGGAGGCATTGCAGAGATTACCGGCGAGCGTCGCACGGCTTTGAACCTGTGTGGAACCGATCAGGCCCGCGGCCTCGACCACGCCCGGCCACATGGCGACCAGCCCCTCATGCTGGCCGAGGCGCACGCTCGGCACCGCGGCGCCGACGCGGAAGCCGCCGTCCTCCGGCGTGACGGTCGTCATCTCCTCGATGCGCTTGAGATCGACGACCAGATCGGGTTCGAGCCGGCCGGACCGGATCGCGACCAGCAGGTCCGTGCCACCGGCCAGAACCTTAGCCACGCCCTGCTCCGCGGCCAACAGGCCGACCGCGTCGTCGAGCGTCGTGGGAGCCTCGTAGCGCATGCAGCGCTTCTCCTTCCTGTTTGGCCACCGCGCCCAAGGCGAGCACCCGCGCGGTGGCTATCCCTCATCCAATTTTCCGTCCCAATTTTCCGTCCCAGGAGCGCCGCCGCAACCGGCGCGATGCACTCGCTCGCGACGCACTGTAAATCCCGATAATGGCGCGGAAAAGAGCCGCCGGAACGAAAGTTCATGGGGCCGCTCTTTCGCTATCACCGCCCCTTTCGACCCGCCGCGCCTTCACGATCAACAACGCGAAGCCGCCAAGTCCCAAAACCGGCAAGGCCATATCCTCCGGCACCGTCATCAACCAGGCCGTCACCCCCGCCGCCAGGCACCAGAGCAGCGGGATCACCGCAAGCCATACGGCCGCCCACCGCCCACGCCTGTCCCGCGCCATCAGCAACAGGCCGATCGTCAGCACCGCCGTCGGCCCCGGCGCCATGCCCGCGACCCGCATGCCGGCCACGTCCCCGCCGACGAGCGGCGTGATCGCCGGAATACCGATCAACGCTAACAGCGCGAGCCGCCCGCCCACCGCTCGATATCCGTCGATTCCGCGCGGAAAGGCGACACGTCCGCGCCACAGGACGAGCCATAGGATCAACCCCGCCTGCAACAGGAAGAAGATACCATAGACCGGCCCCGCGAAATTTATTCCGGCGAAGGGGCCGAAATGCCAGCCGACCGCCGTCCAGACCCATCCCGCGGCCAGAATACCCCCGATAAGAAGACCGCTTCCCGGCCGGGGAAAGGCGGCGAGCAACAGGCTTCCCAGCATCAGCGCGAAGGCCACCACGGCAAGCGGCAGGGTCGCGGTGTTGAAGGCGGCCATCGTGCTGGTCAGAACCTCGGGCGTATAGGGAAACATGATAACCCGCCGCGCCTACAGGGCTTCGACATAGGCGGCCATCCGCGCCCGGGTCCGCGCATCCGGCAGGGGGCCGTGCAAGGCGCCCATGTTCTCCGCCATATGCTCGACCCGCGTGGTCGCCGGAATGGCGCAGGTGAGCGCCGGATGACCAATGATGAATTTCAGCAGGAATTCCGGCCAGTTCCGCGCCCCGGCCTCGGCCTCCGCCCAATCCGGCAGCGGCTTGCCCTGAAAGGCCTCGATCAGTGCCTTGCGGCGATAGGGCCGGTTGGCGATCACCGCGATCCCGCGTTCCGCGGCAAGCGGCAGAAGGCGGTCCTCCGCCTCCCGGTCGACGATATTGTAGGTGAGTTGCACGAAGTCGATCGGCTGACCGCGCATGATCTCCTCCAACTCCCCATGACGGCGTCCGTGGGACGTGGTCACCCCGATATAGCGCACGCGCCCCTCCGCCTTGTCCTGCTGGAGGGTTTCCAGATGCTCCTCCCAATCGACCAGATTATGCACCTGCATCAGATCGAACCGGTCGAGGCCCCAGAGGCGCCGGCTCTCCGCCATCTGGTCCGGACCGGAGGTCAGGACCGGGGTCCAGACCTTGGTCGCGCTGAACAGCCCGCCGGTATCCTCCAGCCGGTCGAGGCAATCACCGACGACCGCCTCGGAAGACCCGTACATCGGGGAACTGTCCACCATGCCTCCGCCCTCGGCGAGGAAACGCGCCAGGACATCGGCGCGCGCACGGCGCATGGCCGCGTCCTCCCCGACATTGAAGGTGATCCAGGTCCCCATGCCGATCGCCGGAATCCGCTCGCCGGTGGCGGGAATGGCATGGCGGCGGATCGCCTCCCGGTCCTGGGCATGGGCACCGCCGAGGGAAACCGACGCGCCGCCAAGCCCGAGCGCGAGGCCCGCCGTGCCCGCGCCCCGAAGGAACCCGCGTCGTGTCGCTTCATCCGTCATCATCGACCGCTTCCGCTCCCGGTTTCGGACTTCATCGCCCTCCTGATCTAGGGTGCGGCGCGAGGCCTTGCCAGGGGCCTTGCCAGCGGCCTTAGCAGGGGGCTTTGACCGGGGGCGGCGGATCGCGCATCCTTCCGTCGTGCAATCGCCGTTCGCGCCCCACCGCGAAACCGCGTCATTCAGGAGCCCGCCGCGACCCGTGCCCGCGCCCGTCATCGACTGGACCAATCTCAAGACGACCGACTTCGCCGCCCTCGATCCGGAGCGCACGGTGGCGCTTCTCCCCGTCGGCGCGGTGGAGCAACATGGGCCGCATCTGCCGCTCGGCACCGACACGATCATCCTGGAGTCGCTGATCGACGGCCTTGCCGACCGTCTGGCCGGCCGCGATATCACCGTATTGCGCCTGCCGACCCAGGCGATCGGGGACAGCGTGGAACACGCGGCCTTTCCCGGAACCCTGGCCCATGACGCGGAAACATTGATCGCCACCTGGACCGCCATCGGCGAGGCCGTGGCGGACGCGGGTCCGCGCAAGATCGCCATCGTCAACAGCCATGGCGGCCAGCCGCAGATCGTGGACATCGTGGCGATGCGCCTGCGTCGGCGCCGGGCCATGCTGGCCGCGCGGATCATGAGCTATCGCTTCGGCGCGCCGGAGGGGACCTTCGCCGCCGACGAACTCGCCTTCGGCTATCATGGGGGAGAGGTCGAGACGTCCCTGATGCTGGCGATCGCCCCGCATCTGGTGGCGATGGACCGGGCCGAAGCCTTCGACAGCCTGGCACGCGGCATGGCGCGGGAGAACACGGTATTCCGGGCCGAGGGCGCCGCCGGCTTCGCCTGGATGGCCCAGGACCTGAACCCGGCGGGGGCCATGGGCAATGCCGCCGACGCCGACGCGGAACGCGGGCGGCGCACGCGCGACCATATGCGCGACCGTCTGGCGGATGCCTTGACGGAAGTGGCGGCCTTCCCCCTCTCCCGTCTGCGCGGGATAGAAACGGACGATGGATCTTGAGCTTCCTGTTCGATCCCAGGGACCCGAGCGTCTCGCGCATCTGGCGGGCTATCCTGAAGCGCTCCAAGGGCGAGGAAACGGACGCCCTGGCCCCGTGGAACGAGACGGAGAGCGGCATGCTCTCCCTCTACGGCCCGCTTTTAGAGGAGAATGTCGCGATCGGCCAACTGGGGCAGAGCCTGGACGGGCATATCGCCACCTGCACCGGAGCCTCTCACTATGTCACCGGGCCGGAGAGCCTGATCAATCTGCACCGGCTGCGCGCCTTGGCCGACGCGGTGGTCGTCGGCCGCGCCACGGTGGAGGCCGACGACCCGCAATTGACCGTGCGCCATGTGGAGGGGCCGAACCCGCTGCGCGTGGTGATCGACGTACATGGCCGCATCGATGACGGGGCACGCGTCTTTCACGGCCCCGCGCCGGGGGCGTTGCGCCTAACCGGGATCGACACCCCGCCCCTGCCCGGCGTGGAGAGCATGGCCCTGCCGCTCGACGGGGCGGGACGGATCGCACCCGACGCGATCCTCCGCGCGCTCGCCGCGCGGGGGTGCCGACGGGTGCTGATCGAGGGCGGGGGGCGCATCGTCTCCTGCTTCGTGGCGGCGCGGGCGCTCGACCGGCTGCATCTGGCGATCGCGCCGCTGATCACCGGCAGCGGGCGCAGCGGCCTTTCCCTGCCCGGAGTCGCCGATCTGGGCGACGCGATCCGCCCCGACGCGCGCCACTATCCGATGGGCCGGGATGTCCTGTTCGACCTCGACCTGCGGCGCCGGGCGGAGGGTCCGGCATGACCCGCATCCGCCTCGCCACATACAATGTGCATAAGTTCATCGGGGCGGACACCAAGCGCAACGTGCCCCGTATCCTTAAAGTGATCGAGGCGATCGACGCCGATATCCTGGCCGTGCAGGAATTCATGCCGAACAAGGGGGGCCTCAACGCCCGCGATGCCGACCAGTTCGCGGAGAATGCCGGCTATCACGTGGTCAGCCAGCCGATCCGTCGGGTCACCGGCAATTATCAGGCAAACCTCCTGTTGAGCCGCCTCCCCGCGCATCGCAGCGATCTTGTCGACCTGAAGCATCGCCGCAACGAGCCGCGCGGCGCGATTCTGGCGGAATTCGAGATCGGCGCGCATTCGCTCACCGTGATCGCGACCCATTTGGGTCTGACGCCCAGGGCGCGCGCCTTCCAGCTCGACCGCCTGCTGGCGCTCGCGCCGTGGCGCGACGGTGGGTATTTCGCGCTGATGGGCGACCTCAACGCCTTCATCCCCTGGGGGCCGGTGGACCGGCGCCTGCGGCGGGAGTTCCGGGACCACGCCCGACCGGCGAGCTTCCCGGCCGGGCGGCCGATGATGCCGTTGGACCGGATCGCGATCCATCCCGGACACGCGGTGGAGAAAGTCGGGGTCCACGACGTGGACCCGGCACCCTTCGCCTCCGACCATCTGCCGGTGGTAGCCGACCTGAACCTGCCGGATTGACTACCCGCCCGGCTGTTACGCCTCTGCGGTAATCCGCATCAGATGATCGCGATGGCCAACCACATGATGGCTGCGCCGGGCCGCGATATGGGCGCGGCGGCGGGCGGCCCAATCCGTCACCACGGCGGCGCGGGCGGGCGCCATATCCCCCGCTACCCCGGCATAGCCGTCGAGCAGCGCCTGCTGCAGCGCCCCCTCCGACGGATCGAGGCGCCAGGCGCTGTCCGCCGCCTCCACCGCGTAACCGGCGCGGGCGAAGCAATCCGCGACCGCTTCCGGCGCGGCGGGGCCGAGCGCGGGACCGAAGCCCTTGTCGCCCGCCATGTGCCGGTGCAGCAGGTCCGCGACCTCCGCATCCTCCGGTTCCTGCGGCTGCCAGCCGTGGCGGACATCCAGGGTCAGCGCGAAATGGAGAAGCGGCACCCGGGCCGCCGCCAGAAGCCGGGCAAGACGATCCAGCCATTCGGCGGAGACGAGATCGAGAAAGGCGCTCGCCGTCACCAGATCGACGTCGTCCAGCGGCAGCGTGTCTAGGTCTTCCGCCAAGTCCATCACCCGCGTCTCCACCGGCCCGGCGGCCGCCAGCAAGGCCGCATCGCCATCGACCAAAAGCCAGCGCTGATCGCGCGGCAGGCGCGGTGCCAGATAACGCCGGTTATTTCCGGCCCCGGCGGCAAGGTCGAGAACCCGCAGCGGACCCGGGCGGTCCGCCGGCACCGTCTCCTCGACCGCGCGGGCGAGCGCGACATCCAGGCCCGCGCGTTCGCGCGCCGCGCTGTCGGCCCCTTCACGCAAACTCAGCCAATCATTCGTGAAGGCGCTCATTACAATTCCTCCGGAAAGGTCAACGTGGCGGCGAAGGCACGGGTCCGGTCGACCCAATCCGGCAGACGGCCGCGCGCCGCCTCGGCCCTCCTGGCGAATTCGCGCCAAGTAGCCGGATCATCGACGAGCCGACCGATCGCATCGCGCAGTTCACCGACCGCGCCCGGCGTCACCGCTATCCCGGCCCCGGCCGGCAGGGTGTCGGCCAGGGCGCCGCCCGTGGTCGTCACGACCGGCAGGCCGTGTGCTATAGCCTCCGTCACGACCATTCCGAACCCCTCGTAATGAGAGGGCAGAACGAACAGATCGGCCGACCGATAGAGCCGGTCGAGCATATCCTCCGCCACCTCCCCCCGCATCTCGACCTTCCCGGATAGGCCGAGATCATCGAGCAGCCGATGAAGCGTCGCCGCATGGCCGGGGTCCAGATCGGTCTTACCGACGCAGACGAGGCGCCAGCCCACGACGCCCCGCGCCTCCAGATCCGCCAGCGCCCGGAACAGGATATCGTGCCCCTTGCGCGGGATCAGGCTCGCCGCGCAGAACAGGGTCACCGGCCGGCCCGGCCCCTCCGCCGCCCGGTCGCGCGGGGCGGCGACGGGCTCGGTGCCGGGCTCCACCACATGGATGCGCGACGCCTCCACCCCGAAATCGCCCAGGCGCCGGGCGGTGAACCGGCTGGTTACGATCACCCGGCGGGCGTGGGCAAGCGCGACGCGCTCGCTCTCGAAAAGCCGGTCGCGCTCGGCGGGGTCGAGCCCGCTTTCATCGCATAGCGGGTGATGGACGAGGGCGACGAGACGCAGACGCCCCCCATGGCGCGCCGCCACGTCCGGCACCGCGCCGTGGACGAGACCGTCGATCACCGCGACCGTACCATCCGGAAGCGCCGACAAATCCCGGTCCAGCCCATCCCGCGCGCGCCCGTCCGGCGACGGCCATGCGCCCGGCGCGGCGATCACCGCGACCCGCGCGCCATTCTCGCGCAACCCCTCTACGATCCGCCGGTCGTAGATCGAACCGCCGGTCCGGCTCTCCAGGCTGCCGGGGACGACGAAGGCGAGGCTCATTCGCGCAACACACCCTCGTAACTGGCCCAGGCGGCATGCGATTCGCCCAGCGTGACCTTGAGCCCGACGAGCCCCTTCGCCCCCACCCCCAGATCGCCCGCGGCGATCCGCGCGGCCATGGCGTCGAAGACGGCGCGGGCCATGAACTCGGTCGTGGTGTTGATCCCCTCGAATTCGACCATCTCGTCGAGATTCCGGAAATTATAGGCGCCCAGGACCTGCTTCAGCACCCCGGTCGCGCGGCCGATATCGACGACGACATTGTCGGCGTCCAGGGCCTCCCGGCGGAATTCGACATCCACGACATAGGTCGCGCCGTGCAGGGCCTGGGCCGGGCCGAAGGTTTCCCCCCGGAAGCTGTGGGCGATCATGAAATGATCGCGAACCGTCACCGAATACATTCTCGCTCCTTCACGCGCCGCCCGTTCCATTTCCATAACGGATGCGGTGACACAGCACGCGGGCATCCGCCGCGACCGGCCCCATGACATGCGGCAGATCCTCGAACCGATCCTCGCCCGTGATCAGGGCGTCGAGCACCGGGTCACGCAATAGGTCGAGCGCGAGGCTCATCCGCGCCCGATGGCTCCACCGCGCCTGACGATGCGCCGGCAACCGCCCGACCTGGGAAGAGATGAGGTGAAGACGCCGCGAATGAAAGGCCTCCCCCAGCGGTAAGGGCACCACGCGGTCGCCGTACCAGGACATCTCCACGATCCGCCCCTCCAGCCCGGCGAGATCGAGCGCCTGGGCGAGGCCCGCCGGATTGCCGCTGGCATGGAAGACGAGATCGCAGGCCCCCTCGGCGGTGCGCGCCTCATCCGGCGTGCGGAAGGCAAGGCCGAGAGCGTCCGCGATCTCCCGCTTCTCCTCCAGCGGGTCGATCAGGGCGACCCGTATCCCCGGCAGCTGCGCGACCAGATAGGCGACGAGGCATCCGACGACGCCCGCGCCGACGACGGCGATACGCTCGCCGAGGACCGGCGCCGCGTCCCAGCAGGCATTGACCGCCGTCTCCATGTTCGCGGCCAGGACCGCGCGGTCGGACGGCAACCCTTCCGGCAGGGGCACGGCCATGTCCGCCGGCACCTGAAAGCGCGTCTGATGCGGATGCAGGCAGAAGACGTCGCGCCCGCGCACCCCCTCCGGCCCGTCGATCACGCGGCCGACGGCGATATAGCCGTACTTCACCGGCGCCGGGAACCGGCCGACCTGAAACGGCGCGCGCATGGCGTCGATCTGGCTGGCCGGCACTTCGTTACGCCAGACCAGCGATTCGGTTCCCCGGCTGATGGCGCTGAAATACGTCTCGACCCGCACCATATCGGATGTCAGCGGTTCGAGCGCCTCGATACGGATCTCGCCCGTCTCCCGGCCCGTGATCCAGAAGGCGAAGGCCTCGCTATCGCTCATGACTACCTCGTTCGGGGCGTGCCCGGGAAAGCCCGGACACGGATGCTTCGGGGGAACGGCAGGGCCGTGCAATGAATGCTGTCGCGACAGACCATAAACCGCTCCTCGCCGATTTGAAACGCGATGGCTGGCAGGCCGTGTTCGCCGGGGGAGCCGCCTGCCTGACCATCGCGCTGGCGCTGCAACTCGGCCATGACCTGGATTGGTGGCAGACGGCGGGGGCGCTGGTCTCCTACGCCGCGATGATCACCCTGGGCGCGCGGTGGTTGCCGGCGCACCTGCCGCATGCGGTTCTGGGGCCCGCGAATCGGGTAACGGTGCTGCGCGCCGCCCTGATCGCGACTCTGATGCCGCTGGTCCTGCTGCTCGACGAGGCCGGGTGGAGCGTGCCGTCGATCGCGCTGGCGGCGCTCGCCCTCGACGCGGTGGACGGATGGACCGCCCGGCGCTTCGGCGTGGCGAGCGATTTCGGCGCGCGCATCGACCGGGAATTGGACGCGCTCACGGTGTTGGTGCTCTCCCTGCTGCTCTGGCGTGTCGGCGATATGGGGGCGTGGGTGCTGGCGGCCGGGCTTTGGCGTTACCTCTTCCTGATCCTGGGCCGGGTCGACCGGCGGTTCGCGGTGCCGTTGGCGCCGGCGCCGTGGCGCGCCTGGGCCTGCGGCCTATCGGTCGGATTGCTGATCCTGGGGCTGGTCCCGGCGCTACCGCCGGGGGGCGCCGTCGTCGCCGGTATTGTGGCGGTGGCCGCGCTCTCGACTTCGTTCCTGCGCGATATAGTCTCGCTGGCAAGACGGACCCCCGGGCCCGCCCACCACGAAGATACAGGGAGGACGCCATGACCCGCCTTCTCAACCGTCTTCCGAGGCGCCGCGCGCGCCTGGTTACGGTACTGGCCCTGATCCTATTCGCGGGATCGGCCATCACGCCGGACGCACGGGCGGAGCCGCGCAGCTTCACGCTCGATCCCGCGCATCTGCATGTCGGGTTCCTGACGGAGCATATCGGCTTCGCCCGGACCTTGGGTGTCTTCCGGGATGTCGAGGGAACCGTCGTCTTCGACGAGGAAGCGCCGGCCCTGCGGGAGATCGACGTGACGGTCCGAACGGACAGCGTCGATACCGGTCACGACGCGCGGGACGAGCATCTGCGCAGCGACGACTTCCTGGCCGTCGACGAATACCCCGAAATGACCTTCACCCTGACCGAGGCCACCCAAACCGGCGAGAATACCGGCACGATCACCGGCGATCTGACCATGCGCGGCGAAACGCACCCGGTCAGCCTGGACGTCACGCTGAACAAGACCGGACGCTATCCGTTCGGCGACGAGCATTATGCCGTCGGCATCTCCGCGCGCGGCAGCCTGAAGCGCAGCGATTGGGGCATGACCTACGGCGTGGACAATGGCCTCGTCGGCGACCGGGTGGAGATCATCATCGAGGCGGAATTGATCCGGGAGGAGGAATAACCCCTCTCAGCCGCGCCCCTTATCCCAGCGTCCGGCGCATCTTCCGCATGCCGCCGATCCAGCGGTCCAGGTCGTCCGCCCGCCGGCGGACATAGTCCGCGACCTCCGGGTGCGGCAGGATCAGGAAGCGTCCGGCCGCCACGCCATCAAGCGCCGCTTGCGCCACATCCTCCGCCGACAACGCGGCGGCGGCCATCGCCGCTTCCGGCCGGGGCGTCGCGCGCAGCATGCCGGTCGTCACCGCCTGCGGACACAGGGCCGAGACGCCGATGCCCCGATCCCCATGGGTGATGGCGAGATTCTGGGCGAAGGCCAGGGCGGCCGCCTTGGTCACCGCATAGGGCGCATGCCCGATCATGGTCAGCAACCCGGCGGCGGAGACGGTCAGCAACATATGCCCCCCGCCCCGGTGTTCCATCCCCGGCAGCGCCGCGCGGGCGAGCCGTACATGCGCCATGACGTTCAGGTCCCAGGAAAGGGTCCAGTCCGCATCCGGCGCGCTGGCCGCGTCCGCCGGGTCCGGGTCGGCGATCAGAACCCCGGCGTTGGAGCACATCAGGTCGATCCCGCCCATCGCCGCCTCCGCCCGGGCGATCAGGTCGGCGGGACCGTCGGGGTCGGTCAGATCGCTAGCCATGGCCTCCGCCCCGATCGCCGCCGCTTCGGCATCGAGGGCCGGTCCCGCCCGGTCGGACAGCACCACCGCGCCCGCCCCGCGCGCGACCAGCGCCCGGGCCAACGCCCGGCCGATGCCACCGGCGCCCCCGGTGACGAGACAACGTGCCCCTTCAATTCGCATTTCAGGCGGCATCGTTGAACCGCAAGCGGCCGGCCGCGTCCCGATACTCCGCCACGAGACGCGCGCAGAGGTCCGCCGTCGCCGGCAGATCGTCGATGCTGGTCACGCCATGGCCGGCGGACCAGACATCGCGCCAGGCCTTGGCCTCCCGCTCCCCGAAGTCGAAGGCGTCAGGCCCCTTGCCCGCGCCGTCTAGGCCGTTCCGCTCCAGGCTGGCTTTCAGGAAATTGGCGGGAACGCCGCTGATCTCCGGCGTATAGACGATATCGGCGGTCCCGGCCTCCAGGATCATCCGTTTGTAATCCGGGTCGGCGCGGCTTTCCGCCGTGGCGATGAAGCGCGTGCCCATATAGGCGAGGTCCGCGCCCATCATCCGCGCCGCCGCCACTTGATGACCATCGGAGATACCGCCGGCGAGAATGACCAGCCCGTCGAAGAACCGCCTAATCTCGTCCGTGAAGGCGAAGGGGTTGAGCGTGCCGGCATGGCCGCCCGCGCCCGCGCAAACCGCGATCAGGCCGTCGACACCCGCCTCCGCCGCCTTGCGCGCGTGACGGCCCTGCACGACGTCATGGAAGACGAGGCCGCCATAGCCGTGCACCGCCTCGATCACCTCCGGCCGGATACCGAGGGAAGTGATGACGACCGGCACCTGGTGGCGCACCGCGATCTCCAGATCCGCCTCCACCCGTGGATTGGAGGCATGGACGATGAGATTGATGCCGAAGGGCGCGGGCCGCTCCCCCGCCTGCCGCGCGGCCGCCAGGCGCTCCTCGATCTCCGTCAGCCACTGATCGAAGCCTTCCGAAGTGCGCTGATTCAGCGTCGGAAAGGTGCCCAAGACCCCACCCCGGCAGGTCTCCACCACCAGATCGGGGCCGGAGACCAGGAACATCGGCGAGGCGATCGCCGGGACCTTGAGCTGGGCGAGCAATTCATCGGGCGTCATGCGCGAATCCTTCCGGGGCGTTTCTTGACCTGGAGGGCCTAGGCCGGGAGCCTAGCCGGGGCCTATTGGTCTGATTGTCGGACAGCCGAAACTATGGTCGATGGCCGACGATCCGTCCAGGCTCCGCGACGGGCACTCCGGTATGGCGATGGGGCGGGCGCGGGCCCTCACATCATCTCGCGGATCTTCTCGTGCAGGGAGGTTGGGATCGTGATGCCGTCGGACGGCGTCTCTTTCCGGTTTCCGTAGCGCCGGGCGGAGGGAAGCCGGGTGCCGGGAATGCCGAGGAAGCGCTCGAAGAAGGTCTCGGAATGCGCCGCCCAACCGTCGGCATCGCCGAAACGGGCGGGATCGATGGCCATCATGAATTCCCCGCCGCGCGGCGGGCCGCCATCCTCCGCATCCTTCTCGGCCGCCTCGAAGCTGAACCATTCCCCGATCAACCCGGCCACCAGCAATTCCACCATCATCGCGATATTGGCGCCCTTATAGCCGCCGAAGGGAAGCTGCGCGCCCTTCAGGATCAGATTGGGGTCGGTCGTCTCCTCCCCGTCCGGGCCGATGCCGGTGCCGGGCGGCACCTCATGACCGTCGCGCGCGGCGATCTGGATTTCCCCCCGCGCCTTGGCGGAGGACGCCTGATCGAAGATCACCGGGTCCTTGCCGGGGCGCGGCCAGCCGAACGCCATCGGGTTCGTGCCGTAAAGCGCCTTGGTGCCCCCACCGGGGGTCACCACCGGCTTATAGGCGGTGAAGGCGAAGCCGACGAGACCGGCCTCCGTCAGCCGCTCCACCTCGATCCACAGGGCGGAGAAATGGTGGATCCGGGTCAACGCCAGCGCCGCGATACCCTGGCTCCTGGCCTTCTCGATCAGCGGCTCGTAACCGGCCTCATGCGCCACGGGGGCCATGGCACCGTCGCCATCCACCTTCACCGCGCCGGGGGCGAGGTCGATCACCGTCGGATCGGCCTTGCCGTTGATCTTGCCGGCGCGCAGCGAGGCGAGATAGCCCGGCAGGCGAAACAATCCATGACTGGCGCAGCGATCGCCCTCCGCGCGCATCATGTTGCGGGCGACGGCCTCGGCATTGCGCCGGTCGCAGCCATTGGCGAGGAACGCCTCGACGGCGAGAGTGAAGCCTTCTTCGAGGCTGAGCGTGACGGTGTCGGCCATGGAACGCGTACCTTCCCTGATGTTCCGGTTCTGAAATGCGGCGGGGACGCTAGAGCATGATGATAGGATATGGACCCATCCGAGATCGTTTTCCCGGGTTTCCGGCGAGAAGAGGGCGCGGGCGATGTGGGTCATCGTCAAGCGGCCTCGACGCGGTTCGGGGCCCCGGAAAAACGACCGAAGGCGCCGCTTGCGGCTCCCTGGACAGTGTCGCGCCGCGCTTCCGATGCCCCGCATCGCCGCGCGCGGCGCTCCTAGCCCAAGAAACCGAAACCGGCGTCTCGGATGGGTCCATATCCTATGATCATGCTCTAACACCTGGCGGCGGGGCTGTCTTCCATGCCGTCACTCGCCCGTCGCGCGATCCGCGCTATATTGTCGGATCGGGTATTCACGGTGACGATAAGGGGTTCCGCCATGGTGACAGGATATGCGTCCTCCCTCCGGTTCCTCCTGTTGGGGTTGATACTGGCCGCGCTGTCGTGGCCGATCCATGTGCCCACCGCACTCGCACAGCAAATGGATGTCGATCTGGAACTGGTGTTGGCGGCGGATGGCTCCGGCTCGATCGACGACGGCGAACTGGCGCTGCAGCGTGACGGCTATGCCGAGGCGATCGCCGATCCGGAAATCCTGACCCTGATCCAGGGCGGGCTGACCGGACGCATCGCGGTCGCCTATGTCGAATGGGGCGGCCCCTTCTCGCAGCATACCATCGTCGATTGGACCGTGATCGACGGGGCGGAGAGCGCGGCCGCCTTCGGCCGCTCCCTGCGGGCGGCGCCACGGCAGGCGACCGGCTACAATTCCATCTCCAACGCCATCGATTATTCCGTCACCATGATGGAGACGAACCGCTATGACGGCCTGAGGCGCATCGTCGACGTCTCCGCCGACGGCCCCAATATCGGCGGCCGGCCGATCACCGCCGCGCGGGACGAGGCGGTCTCGAAGGGGGTGACGATCAACGCCCTGCTCGTCCTGCACCGGGAAGGCGGCTTGCCCGGCTGGGACCCGGAGGAGCTGGTCGGCCATTACGAACGGGACGTGATCGGCGGGTTCGGCGCCTTCGTCATGACGGTGAACGAGAACCGCACCTTCGCCGAGGCCGTGCGCGCCAAGATGATCCTGGAGGTCGCCCGCGCTCTGGGCCTGGAGGACCGGCTTTAAACAGCCGCTACGGCGTCCAACGCAATCGGCCGCTCCCAGAGTTCCATCACATCGGCGCCGACCGGCCGCGTTTCAGCCAGCGTGAAGCGCCGCATGTCCGAAAGTGCCGCCAGCCCCATCGGCCCCACAGCGGCGAGGCCGTCCCCGCCGATAACCCCGCCCGCGCGGAACCAGGCGATCCGATCCACCAGCCCGGCGGACAACAGCCCGGCGGCGAGCGTGCCCCCCCCTTCCACCATCAGCCGCGTGACCCCGCGCTCGGCCAGCAGGGTCAGGGCGGCCACGGGGTCGATCCGCCCATCCCCGCCACGCGCGACGGGTGCGACCGACGCCCCGCCGATACCTGTGGGCGCGCCCACGCCCTCCCCGACAAGAACGAGGCTCGGCACCGCGCCGTCGGCGAGCTTCGCATCGGCGCCGAGGCGCCCCCGGCTGTCGAATACGACACGAAGGGGCGCCGGTCCCGGATCGCCAGGCAACCGCACCGTCAGGCTGGGATCGTCGGAGAGCGCCGTGCCGATCCCGACCGCGATGGCGTCATGGTCGGCGCGGATCTGGTGCGCGGCTTCCCGCGCGGCCGGTCCGGTGATCCATTGACTTTCCCCAACCGCCGTCGCGATGCGCCCGTCGAGCGTGGTGGCGAGCTTCAACGTCACCAGCGGCCGGCCGGCCGTCCGGTTGAGGATAAAGCCGAGGTTGAGGCGACGCGCCTCCCGCTCCAGCAATCCCGTCTCCACCGCGATACCGGCGGCGCGCAGCCGCGCGATCCCCCGGCCGGCGACCCGCGTGTCGGGATCGACCATGGCGGCGACGACACGGGCTATGCCGGCCTCGACCAAGGCATCGGCGCAGGGCGGGGTCGCGCCGTGATGGCTGCACGGCTCCAGCGTGACATAGGCGGTGGCACCCCGCGCGGCCACGCCCGCGCGGTAGAGCGCCTCGCGCTCCGCATGCGGGCGACCGCCCGGCTGGGTCCAACCGCGCCCGACGACATGTCCCGCGCGCACCAGCACGCACCCGACCGCCGGGTTGGGCGCGACCCGGCCCAGCCCCCGCGCGGCCAGTGTCAGCGCCGCGCGCATATGGGCCCGGTCGGCCAAGGTATCTTTCGGGACATCGACGCTCATGGGTGAAGTTTTTCGCCGGGCGGCCGACGGATCAAGCCCGTGCACAAGCGTCGGCGACATCGAAGCACACCGGATGCCACCGCCCCCCTTGCTCACGCGCCATGATCTTCCTTGTCGGCGAGTTGCGGGCGCAGGAATCCGAGCACGACCAGAATCGTCGCCATCGCCACGAACCCGATGAAGGCAAGGCCATAGAAGCCGAACCCGAGCGTCAGCCCCAAGACGCCGGAGGTCCATATGCTGGCTCCCGTCGCCGTGCCGCGCACGCCTTCCCCGTCATTCAGGCGGATGATCGCCCCGGCGCCGAGGAATCCTATGCCCGTCAGCACGCCTTCGATAATGCGCATGAAGTCGAGACGGACGGTATTCTCCGCGTCCCGATAATCGGCGAACAATTCCTGCGCCATGATCGCGACGATGCAGGTCGCGACACAGACGATCATGAAGGCACGGAAATCGATCGGTTTTCTCTTCCGCTCCCGGTCGAGGCCAAGCACCAGACCGAACAGCGCCGCTAGCGCGACCCGGATCAGAACCTCATGAACCGGCACCACATCGAAGTCGAAGAAGGTCGGCATCGATCGTCCCCCCTGCCGTGGAAAGAAACTTCGGAAAGCGAAGAGTCTATCGAAGCACAAGGCCGTGACAAGCGATACCGCGCGAGGCGTCGGCCCAAACGGTCAGCCCAAGCCAGCCGGTCGCGGACCACCCGTCGCCCAGTCCAGTAATTCGACCGTGTGCACCACCGGCAAGTCCGTCGCCCCGCCGATCTGCGTGAGGCAGCCGATATTGCCGCTGGCAACGAGGTCGGGCCGGGTGCGTTCGATATTGGCGACCTTGCGCGTCCTGAGGCGATCGGCGATTGCCGGCTGCATCAGGTTGTAGGTGCCGGCCGACCCGCAGCACAGATGCCCTTCCGCCGGCTCCACCACCGAGAAGCCGGCCGCCGCCAGCAAATCCTTCGGCGCGCGCGTGATCTTCTGGCCATGCTGCATCGAGCAGGCGGAATGATAGGCGACGGTCAGGGAATTCGCCCGCCCTTCAACTCCCTTGTCGCCCTCCGGCGGCAGCCCCTTTTCCGCCAGGAATTCCGTGATGTCCTTGGTAAGGGTGGAGACGGTCCGTGCCTTCTCCGCCATGTCGGGATCGGTGCGGAACATATAGCCGTAGTCCTTCACCGTCGTCCCGCACCCGGACGCGTTGATGATGACGGCATCCAGGGGCGCGCGCTCATGCTCCGCGATCCAGGCTTCGATATTCGCACGGGCCCAGCGGTGGCTGTCCTTCGTATCCCCCATGTGATGGGTCAGGGCGCCGCAGCACCCGGCGCCCCCCGCCACGACGACGTCATAGCCGCCGCGCGTCAACAGACGCACCGTCGCCTCGTTGATCTGCGGGGCCAGGACCTGCTGCGCGCAACCGGAAAGCATCGCGACACGTCCCTTCCTCGCCCCCTCCGCCGGGAAGGTTTGGGGGACGTCGACCGCGCTGACCTTCGGAATGCGGCGCGGCGCCATCCCCAGCATCGCCTTCATCCGTCCGGGGGCCAACGCCGCGAAAGGCTTCGCGAACCAAGCCCCCACCAGCGCCAGACGGAACAGTCCCGGACGCGGCAGCACGACCGACAACAGGCGGCGCAGCATCCGTTCCGGCAGCGGGCGGACATAGGTCTTCTCGATCCGCTCGCGCGCCTGATCGACGAGATGCATGTAATGGACGCCGGACGGGCAGGTCGTCATGCAGGAGAGGCAGGAAAGACAGCGGTCGATATGCTTCACCACCTTTTCCGAGGCCGGCTTGTCGTTCTCCAGCATATCCTTGATGAGGTAAATGCGGCCGCGCGGGCTGTCGAGCTCATCCCCCAGCAGCACATAGGTCGGACAGGTCGCCGTGCAGAAGCCGCAATGCACGCAGTTGCGGAGGATCTTGTTCGCCTCCTCGATATCCGGATCGGCGAGTTGGGCGAGCGTGAAATTGGTTTGCATCCCGCGCCTATACCCCTTCGTTCATCCGGCCGGGATTGAGCACCCGGTTGGGATCGAAACCATCCTTTATGCGCCGCGTGAGCGCCGCGACAGGCGCGGGCTCGGGCTGGAAGACGGGAATGGCGGCGCGCAACGCGTCTCCGCCCCGAAAAAGCTGGGCCCAACCGCTTCCCGTGGTCGCGACGGCATCGCGCACCAGCCCGTCCGCGCCGGTCCGGGGCGCGTCCACCGCGAGCCAGATGAGCCCACCGCCCCAGTCGCAATAAGCCTCCGCGCCCTTGATCCCGGCCGTCGCCGCGATGACCCGCGCGGCTTCCGTCGGCGGTACGGAAATCCGCCAGACGATCCGGTCATCATCGGCGCCGGCGAAGGGGGCGACGTCCCGCACCTCCCGCCAGAAGGCGTGGCTGCGGTGGCTGTGCAACTCCTCCGTCGCGCCGCGATCCTTCAACAAGGCGCGCAGCATCCCGCAGCGTGCCTCGACCGAGGGGCCGAAGCCCTCGACCCGCAGGGCCGCGACCGGCGCGCCTTCCCGCGCGACCATGTCGACGCCGCTGCGCGCGGCGACGGAAGCCGGAAGCCAGGCCGCGCCGGAGACCTCGCACGGGCTGTTGAGACCATCGGTCAGGGCCGCGATACCCGCCGCCGCATCCACGTCGAACAGCAGGACGGTGCGCGTTTTCGCCCCGCGCGGCAGAACCTTCACGGTGACGCCGTGCATGGCGCCAAGCGTGCCCCAACTACCCGCCATCAACTTGCAAAGGTCGTAGCCGGTCACGTTCTTGACGACGCGCCCACCGGATTTGAAGGCCTGCCCCCGTCCGGAAACCGCCTCGAACCCCAGGAAATGGTCGCGCGCGGCCCCCTGCTTGATTCGCCGGGGGCCGGAGAGATTAGCGGCCAGCACGCCGCCCAGCGTGCCCATTCCCGGCACGCGGAGAAGTGCGGAGAAGTCCGGCGGCTCGAACGCCAGTTCCTGGCCCGCTGCCTCCAGCGCCGCCTCGACCTCCGCCATCGGGGTCGCGGCGCCGGCGCTCAGGACGAGTTCCGCCGGCTCATGGAGCGATATCCCGGTAAAAGCCGAAAGGTCGAGCGTAAAGGCCGTCTGCATGGGACGGCCAAGGCCGCGTTTCGTGCCCGTGCCGACGAGTTCCAGAGGTTTGCGGTCGGAATTCGCCCAGGCGATGGCGTCGAGAAGCTGGGCCGGTGTTTCGGGCTTGAGGGCCTGGGTCATCGGAATGCCCCCTCGCGCTCATGGGGGCACGTCATAATGCTCCTTCCCCCTTCATTGGGAAGGATCGAACCGGGATAGCACGCCGGACATCCCCCATCCCTCAAAACCTCGGCAGGTCGGGGAAAGGCAATTGCCCCCGATGGATATGCATGCGCCCCAGTTCCGCGCAGCGGTGCAGGATCGGGAACACCTTGCCCGGATTCAGCAGCCCGTCCGGATCGAAGGCGCATTTGACGCGCTGCTGCTGGGCCAGGTCGTCCGCGTTGAACATCGTGCCCATCAGGTCACGCTTCTCCACGCCCACGCCGTGCTCGCCCGTCAGCACGCCGCCGACCTCGACGCAGAGCTTTAGGATATCACCGCCGAATTCCTCGGCGCGTTCCAACTCCCCGGGCTTGTTCGCGTCGTACATGATAAGGGGGTGCAGATTGCCGTCGCCCGCATGGAAGACGTTCGCCACGCCAAGGCCGTGATGCTCCGACAATTCCCGCATGCGCCGCAGCACCAGGGGAAGCTGGCCGCGCGGGATCGTGCCGTCCATGCAGTAATAATCGGGGGAAATACGGCCGATCGCGGGGAAGGCCGCCTTGCGACCGGCCCAGAAGCGGGCCCGCTCCTCCTCCGACTCGGAGACACGGACGGAGACCGCGCCCTTTTCCTCCGCGATCGCGCGCACCCGCTCGATCAGGTGATCGACCTCCGCCTCGGGCCCGTCCAGCTCGACGATCAGCAGCGCCTCCACGTCGAGCGGATAACCGGCCTGGACGAACGCCTCCGCCGCCTTGATGGCGGGCCGGTCCATCATCTCCATGCCGCCCGGAATGATTCCGTCGGCGATGATGCCCGCGACGCAATCGCCCGCCGCCTCGCTGGTCGGAAAGCCGACGAGCAGGGCCCGCGCGCTCGACGGTTTCGGCAGGAGGCGGACCGTCACCTCCGTCACCACGCCCAACAGCCCCTCCGACCCCGTCAGCAGGCCGAGCAGGTCGTAACCGGCGCTGTCCAGATGCTTGCCGCCGATACGCAGGATCTCGCCATCCATCGTCACCAGTTCGATGCCGAGCAGGTTGTTGGTGGTGAGGCCATATTTCAGGCAATGCACACCGCCGGAGTTCTCCGCCACATTGCCGCCGATGGAACACGCGATCTGGCTCGACGGATCGGGCGCGTAATAGAAGCCGTCGGCCTGAACCGCCGTGGTGATGGCCAGATTCGTGACCCCCGGCTGCACCCGGGCGCAACGGTTGTCGTAATCAACCTCCAGGATACGGTTGAACTTCCCCAGGCCCAGAATGATCCCGTCGGCGAGCGGAAGCGACCCACCGGAGAGCGAGGTGCCCGCCCCGCGGGGCACGATCTTGATACCATGCGCCTTGCAATAGCGCATCACGGCAGCGACCTGCTCCACCGTCTCGGGCAAACAGACGATCAACGGCAGGGTGCGATAGGCGGTAAGACCATCGGATTCATAGGGACGCAGCTCGTCCTCGTCGACGATCACGCCCTCCCCCGGCACGATCGCCCGCAGTTCCTCGGCGATCGCCGCGCGCCGCGCGATGACGCCCTTATCGGGGGCCGGCATCTCCATGGCGGTTATTCCTCCCTCGCGCGATGGACGCCATTCTTGCTTATGCGCCTTGCTTGTGCCGTTGGCCCTATCGCGGGATCAGTATGACAAGCCCATGACGCGTGCTCAATGGGCACACGCCAAGTGGTATTACCAATTCACGAAGAAGAGCTCAAGCATCTCGCGGGGCCGTGTCTGACAATGTCGGACAATCGGGAATGGCGAGAAAGCGGCGCATGGAAGGGACCCAACAAACACGAAGCCGGCCGCGGCCTCCATGACCGCGACCGGCTTCGTGTTTCCGAACCCTCGCCCCATCCCGCGCGGCGCCGTGCAAGGGCGCGCGGGTGCGGGCATGACGGATCAGCCCTGGCGGGCCTTCATCCGCTTGTTCTTGGAATTAATGACATAGACGCGCCCGCGACGGCGGATCACGCGGCAATTCTTATCCCGCTTCTTGAGCGTCTTCAGCGAAGAGGCGACACGCATCGCACCAACTCCCGATCCTGGTATCCCAACCATTGAACAAGGGCCGAAGCGCGCGCCAGACGAAACCGTCGCGCGTCCCCGGCCCGGAACCGCGCGGAAAATAGGCAGGGCGCCTCGGCTTGTCAAATGCTTCCGCGCCAATTTCCGGCAAGCGGAGAGAGACGGCGACGGCACGCCCTATAGCGTCTCTCCTCCCCGGATAGCATGCGCGCGCACATAGCGGAGCGCACCGGAATCAAGGGCATTGCCAAGCAGCAGCCAATACTCCGCCTCGCTTAGCATCATCCTTCCGAAGGTCTTGGTCATCTCCGACTTGTCCAAGCCATCGGCGAAACGGGCCCATCCCGCGCGCAGCATGCTGGAATATTTCTCGCTCTCATCCTCATAGATACGCAAATCCAAGCGTTTGGAGAGCAATTCCCTTTTCAGGTCCGCCATCGTCCAGAGGGTGGATTCCAGTCCGCCGGGGGCGCGCTGGGCATCGAATTTCAGCCAGCGCGTAACCAATGGATCGGCCAGCGCCGCCTCATCGCGCAACACGAAATCGGTGATGATCAGATGCCCGCGTGGCCGCAAGGCGTTGAAGGCGGTATCGAGCAGCTTCGGCTTGTTGCGAATGCGGTTGAAACGTTCGCGCATCAGGATACCGTCGACCGACTTCTCCGGCAGGTCGAAAGTCTCCTCGTCCAGCGCATGGATCGGCGCGCGGCGCTCCTGGCCGTGCCTGCGCGAAAGTTCCATCGCGTGCCCGGCCAGTTCCGCGTCCGATTCATAGCCGACGATCCAAAGGTCCAGCGCCGACGCCAGACGCCGCGTTCCACCGCCCAGCCCCGCGGCGAGATCGATCGCGCTCTTGGTGGAATCGAGGCCCATCGGCTTGGCGAGTTCGAGGCTGTACTGGCTGCCCCCCGGACGCACGACTTCGTCGTTCTCATCCTCCCCCCAAAGCCGTTGGCAGAAACTGCGCCGGCTCGCCGTCCAGCGTCCGGTCTCCTCCGGCTCCCGCGGGGGCGGTCCCACGACGTCCGCACGCTCTCCCATGCCGCGGCCGACGCCCATGAGATGGCGCGGATTGACACCTTCCCACCACGCCTTGACCCGGACCGCGAAGGGAATCGACCCATCGGGCACGTTATCGGCCCTTCGCCCACCCTTGTTTCTCTCGCCGATCGCCATGCCCGTTATCCTCGCGAAGCCGCGCCGTCCCGTCCAGCATTCTTGCCCATCCCCCAGTCATATCGGGGTAAAATCCATGCAAAAGAACACCATGCCAGTTAAAGTCGCGTTAAACGGAAGAAGTCCGGCCTATCCTGCAGCGGCCGTTCGGCCGACGAACCTTCCATCCATCGCGCTTTCAACTAGGCGGCGGGGCGCCTCGGCGATATTGTCGCGCCCGCGCGGACGCACGCTGCCCTCTTCTCAGCCGCCCTCTTTCTCAACCGGGAGAATCGCCCATGTCCCCCCCGCAGCCATGCCAAATCCGCGATTCCCGCGCCGAGGATATTTCCGCCATCGCCTTGATCTATGCCCGCGAAGTGGAAACGGGCGTGGCGAGCTTCGAACTCGTCGCACCGGACGTTTCGGAAATGGCCCGCCGCAGAGAGGGGCTGCTGGCCGATGGGCTACCGCATCTCGTGGCGGAAATCGACGGCCATGTCGCGGGCTACGCCTATGCCGGCTTCTATCGGCCGCGGCGGGCCTATCGCTTCACGGTCGAGAATTCGGTTTATGTCGCTGAATGGGCTCGGCGCCGAGGTGTCGCGAAGATGCTGATGGCCGAGTTGATCGCGCGCTGCGAAGCGCTCGGCAAGCGTCAGATGATGGCCGTGATTAGTGCCGGCGACGCCTCGGTCGCGCTGCATGCGGCGCTCGGCTTCGCCGAGGTCGGCCGCGCGCGGGCCATCGGCTGGAAACATGAGCGCTGGATCGACGTGGTGACCATGCAACTCACTCTCGGCGCGGGGGGAGAGTGTCCACCGGACGCGTCGTCATAGTGGAAATGGCGGGACGGCCGATGTTCGACGCGGCTTCCGAATAATGCACGCCCAGCAGCATCTCCACCGACCGGCCACCGCGTCTGAGCGGCATGAATAACGAACTGTAGCGCATATGCCCGCGATCCTGCCAATCGAGCGTCTCGATCCGGATCCAAAGCCGCCCGGCGACGGCATCCTCGTATTGCGCCCATGCATTCGGGAACTGGGACCGGGGCATCATGTCGCTCAGGCGACGTCCGGTGCATTCGCCCTCGAAATCGACGATTCGGGTGCCGACCAGGCGGAAGAAATAATCATGGGGGCGACCATCCTCCCCCTTCTCGATATCCAACAGGGTCAGATAGGGCGCCGCCTGTGGAATATCGAGCAACGGATCGATCGCCGCGCGATCCGGCGGGACCAGCATGGAATCGCGGCCAGGCACGCATTCGCGCCAATATTCGAAGACTTCACGCGCAATCGCGAAGGCGGGCTCCGCGAGGGTCCCTTCGAGGTCGTCCACCCGTTCCGACATGATATGGCCGTTTTCCCAAATCCCGTTCCCCCATCCGAGGACGAGGATAACCCGCTTTCGGCCCTGGCCGAAAGCACCGGACTGGCGATGGAGAGGAATCCACCTGACGAAGAACGTCCCACGCGCGCGCCGACGGCCGAGACCGTGGCGCGTTCATTTTGAACCGCCCGGGATCGATTATCCGGGTTTCCGGCCCACGGCCCCATGGGAAAGGGCGCGCGGGCGATGTGGTTCATCGTCAAGCGGCCTCGACGCGGTTCGGGGTCCCGGAAAATCGACCGAAGGCGTCGCTTTCGGCTCCCCAAGGGCATGGGGGGCGACGTCGCCCCGTGCTTCCGATGCCCCGCATCGCCGCGCGCGGCGCTCCTAGCCCAAGAAACCGAAAGCGGCGTCCCGGATAGGTTCACATCATATCATCATGCTCTAGATCCCGCCGCCGGCCTCGATCGCGCCGGTCAGCGCGCGTACCCGCACCAAGAGATCCTTCAGCGTGGGCTCGCGATAGCCGTTGGCTTCCAGCGCCTCGACCGTATTGATCAGGTAATCGCGGTTCAGACCGGACCGGCCCCGGGCCTCCAGGATAATCCGCGCCGCGCGGTCGGGGTCAAGGTCGCCCGCGAAATGCGGATGCTCCGGGTCGGCGACGAAGCAATGGGCCGCGACCCGGCGCCCCCCATCCAGATCGACCGGCAGATAGGCCGGCCGATAGGCATAGCCGCGCAGTTCGCGTTCCTCCAGATAGGCGGCGATATCGCGCCAATCGGCGCGGTCGACACGAAAGGCGCGCCCCGCGCAGGCGCCCCCGGCGACCGGGGCGAGACCGAGGACAAGCCCCCGCCGGTCCCGCGTGCCCCGGTGATGTTCCGACCAGATGCAGAAGCTGCGGCGATAGCCGGGCAACGACGCGCCCGCCGCCTCCAGGTGCCGGAACCCCGGCCGCCACATCAACGAGCCATAGCCGAAAACCCAGATCGCCCGATCGGCGTCCGCCTCGTTCGCCGTGACCTCGGCCCACTCGCGCTGGTTCCGTTCCATGGCCCCATGCAAGGACGGCGGCGCGCCCCGGTCAAGCACCCGGCCTTTAACCCCGGGACCCGCGCCGGTAAACTGTTCCCGTTCGCGCCGTTCAGCCGCATGAGGAAATTCCATGACCGACCGTACCGAGGAGCTTTTCCGCGCCGATTCCTATCTGACCCAGTGCGAGGCGACGGTCCTCGCGGTGAACGAACGCGGCGGCATCATCCTCGACCGGACCGTCTTCTATCCGACCGGCGGCGGACAGCCGGGGGATAGCGGCACGCTGACCCGCGCGGACGGCACGGTGATCCGGATCGCCACGACGCTCCATGGCGACGGGGACATCATCCATGTGCCGGAGGCGGACCAGCCCCCGCCGACGGCCGGGGAGACCCTTGCCTGCGCGATCGATTGGGAACCGCGCCACAAGCTGATGCGCATGCACACGACGATGCATCTGATGCTGGCCTTGATCCCACGGCCGATCAACGGCTGCCAGGTCGGCGCGGACAAGAGCCGGATCGATTTCGATCTCGGCGATTTCGCGCTCGACAAGGAGAAGCTGGAAACGGACCTCAACGCCCTGGCGGCGGCGGACCATCCGGTGGTCGCGACCTGGATCACCGATGCGGAATTGGAGGCGCGCCCCGACTTGATCCGCACCATGTCGGTCGCGCCGCCGCGCGGCCACGGCACCGTGCGATTGATCAAGATCGGCGAGGATGTCGATCTCCAGCCCTGCGGCGGCACCCATGTCGCGCGCACCGGGGAAATCGGCCGACTGCGCATCGGCAAGGTCGAGAACAAGGGCGCCCACAACAAGCGCATCGCGGTTCACTTGGAGGGCTGAGCGGGTCCCTCGCGGCGGCGCCGGCCCCAGCGGCGCAGCAAACGCCCGTCGATCGCGATCAACCCCGCCCCTATCAGCAACAGGCCGAACCCCTGATGCGGCGCCAGCCTTTCATCCAGGAACAGCGCCCCGAGGAGGATCGCGCTCGGCGGGATCAGCAGCGTGACGAGCGCGACATTGACCGCGCCCGCCGTCGCCAGAAGCCGGAAATAGAGGATATAGGCCACGGCGGTGGACAGGATCGCGAGCCCGGCGAGCGCCGCCAGCGTCTCGACACCCGGCATGGGCAGGCTCCAGGGGCGGTCGGCGAAGGCCACCAGCGGCGCCATCATGGCCGTCGTCGCCGTCAGTTGCCCCAGCGCGACCTGCGGCGGCGTCAGGCCCAGCCCCCGGAACCGCCGTCCGAAAACGCTGGCGATGCCGTAGGACAGCGCCGCCCCCAGGCAGGCGATCATGCCAAGGCTGCCGATATCCGCCCCGGACAGGAGATCCGCGCCCAGAAGCACCGCCACGCCCGCGACGCCGGCGAGGATACCGGCCAGCTTATGCGGCGCCATGCGCTCGTCCGCCAGGGTCCAATGCGCGACCAGCATGGCGAAGATCGGGGTCGTCGCGTTCAGGATGGAGGCAAGGCCGCTCGGAATCGCCGTCTGCGCCCAGAACAACAGGCTGAACGGCACCAGATTGTTGAGGAAGCCCATCACGAGGAAGGCGCCGATCGCCGGGCGCATCGCCCCGAACCGCGCGCCCGTCAGCATGAGATAGAGCCACAGCGCGAGCGCCGCGAACCCGGTCCGCGCGAGCACGATCGTCAGCGGCGGCAGATCGCGCACCGCGACGCCGACGAAGAAGAAGGCCCCGCCCCAAAGCAAGGAAAGCAGAAGCAACAGCCCCCAGTCGCGCGGGCTCATGATCATGCGACGCACCCCATCGGTGATGAACGACCTGGCTATAGCAAGCACGCGAGCCGGGCGGCTGGCCATTTTCGGACCCGATCATCCGCTATCCCCTCGCCCGCGCGGGCCGGGGCCGGTATGATCCCCTCATGCACGATTTCGACCTCTGCTTCGACCTCTGCGATGCCGCGCGGATGCGGCGGGATCCGGCCTATGACGGGCGGTTCTTCACCGCGGTCAAGACGACCGGAATCTATTGCCGGCCGGTCTGCCCGGTGAAGCAGCCGAAGCGTCAGAATGTCGTCTTCTATCCCAGCGCGGCGGCGGCCGAACGGGCGGGGTTCCGCCCCTGCCTGCGCTGCCGGCCGGAGACGGCGCCCTTCTCCGCCGCCTGGAATGGCACGCAAGCGACGGTCAGCCGCGCGCTGAAACTGATCGAGGAAGGCGCGCTCGACCGCGCGGGGGTCGAGGCGCTGGCCGACCGCCTCGGCATCGGGGCGCGGCATCTGGCGCGGCTCTTCGACCGGCATCTCGGCGCCTCGCCCGGCGCGGTCGCCCGCACATACCGGCTGCACCGGGCGAAACGCCTCCTGCGGGAGAGCGAATTGCGGATCACCGACATCGCCTTCCAGTCCGGCTTCGGCTCGATCCGGCGCTTCAACGCGGCCTTCGCCGCGCTCTATGGCCGCCCGCCCTCCAGCTTCCGCGCGCCGCGAGCGCGATGACGGAAGCACACCCCCTCCTCTATTGCGTGACGGAGAGCCCGGTGGGACCGATCCTGCTGGCGGGCGACGGGGAGAGGCTGCACCGCATCGCCTTTTCCACCGGCCGCCGCCCCTTCGGGCCGGAGGCCGGCTGGGCCCGCGACGATACCGCCTTCGCGGAGGCGCGGAGGCAGTTGGCGACCTATTTCGCGGGCGGGCTTACGCGCTTCGATCTGCCCTACGCGCTCTCCGGCACCGACTTCCGCCAGCGCGTCTGGCGCGCGCTGGCCACCATTCCCCATGGCGAGACGCGAAGCTATGGCTGGCTCGCCCGCGCGATCGGGGACCCGAAGGCCGTCCGCGCCGTGGGAGCCGCCAACGGCGCCAATCCGCTGCCGATCCTGCTGCCCTGCCATAGGGTAATCGGGGCCGACGGCTCGCTGACCGGGTTCGGCGGCGGGATCGAGACCAAGCGCGCGCTCCTCGACCTCGAAGGCGCGCGATCGCACCGGCCGGAGCAGCCGTCGCTTCTTTAGCCCCTCCATCGCCTTCCCCGATTTTTTCGCTTGACCCCTATTGTGTTACTGATAATCATTCGCACATATCGGGCGAAAGGAGGCGATTGGGCCCAATGTATGTTTGCCTGTGCAATGCGATCAGCGATTCGATGGTCGAGGACGCGATCGAGGGCGGTGCCCGCGCCGAGGAGGCCGTCTATGGCCACCATGGCTGCGAGGAAGTCTGCGGTCGCTGCAAGCCCATGATGCGCGCCATGATCGCCGAGCGTTGCGGCGAACATCTGTTGATTCCCGTCGAGCACGGGCCGGAGCGGCCGGAACCGCCGCTCTCCCTCGACGCGCCTCGATGGTACCCGGCGGCCGCCGAATAGCCGCGCGACGGCGATGCTTGCCGTCCACAATCTGAGCCTCTGGCTCCGTCTCGCCGAAGATCGGCGTCGCAGGCGAGACAGATCGGTCGAGACCGGCCCGGATGACGACAGTCATTTTCCGGAACGGGAGGGGCTGTCCCAATCCACCCATTCCTGGTACGGTAGGATGTTGAAGGGCCGAGCACGGCCCCACCCGACCGATCAGGACGAGGGCTCATGAAAGGCGACAGTAAGGTCATCCAGCACCTCAACAAGGTGCTCTACAACGAACTCACCGCGATCAATCAGTATTTCCTTCACGCCCGGATGCTGAAGGACTGGGGGTTCCGCGAACTCGGCAAGGTCGAGTACGAGGAATCGATCGACGAGATGAAGCACGCGGACTGGCTGATCGAGCGTATCCTGTTCCTTGAAGGCCTTCCGAACCTGCAGGATCTCGGCAAGCTGATGATCGGTCAGTCGGTACGCGAGATTCTGGAATGCGATCTGAAGATGGAGCAGATCGCGCATCCCGATCTGCGCGCCGCCATCGACTATTGCGAATCGGCCGGGGACTATGTCAGCCGTTCCCTCTTCACCGACATCCTGAAATCGGAGGAGGATCATATCGACTGGCTGGAAACTCAACTCGGCCTGATCGAGAAGCTCGGCGAGGCGAACTACCTCCAATCCGCCATGGGCGGGATAGAGGAAGCGGACTGACGCGGGATTCTCGCGTCTCCGACCTCCCAATCCGAAATGGCGAGGGGCTGGGCCATGCCGCCCGCCCCTCCACGTTCGGCCCTGCCCGGTTGGCCTTACCCGGTTGCCGCCGCAGGGCTTGCCCACCTATCCCGTTGCACGTATCGGCCGGATATTGCATGAGGCATTCATGGGAACGGGCCGCGCGGACGGCCGCCAATGAATGCCGGGGACCCTACCGTGTACACGCTCTACTACTATCCGGATAATGCCAGCCTCGCCCCGCATATGTGCCTGCTGCACGCGGGCGCGCCCTATCAACTCGCGCTCGTCGACCGGGCCAAGGGGGCGCTCGACGCCGATTGGTTCCGCGCCGTCAGTCCGAACGGCAAGATCCCGGCCATGGCCGTCGGCGACCCGGCGGCCGGCGGTTTCGTGATGACGGAAGCGGCGGCGCTCTGCCTCAGGATCGCGGAGGATTTTCCGGCGGCCGGCCTGATGCCGCCGCCCGGCACCGCCGCGCGCGGCCATGCCATGAGCTGGCTTTTCCATCTGACCAATACGCTTCAGGCGGACAGCAATGTCCATAACTACGCGCGCCGCTATGCCGCCACCGACGAGGCGATCGCCCAGGTGCGCGCGGAGACGGCCGCGCGGTTAGGCGCGCATCTGGGCTATATCGACCGGGAATTGGCGCGCCACGGCGCACCATGGCTCGCCGGCGATCAGGTCACGGCGGCCGACTATTACCTATTGATGGTCGCCGGGTGGTTGGAGCAGTTCGCGATCCCCGATCCGCCCTCGGTCCGTCCGGCCCTGCGCGCGCACCTCGAACGCGCCCAGGCCCTGCCGGCGGCGGTGGAGGCATACCGGATCGAAGGACACGGCCCCTATTTCTGATCCGAAGGCTGGTATCGTCAGTTGAGCCAGGTCGGTGCGCGGTCGGTATCCTTCCCCCGCTCAGGCACCATGCCGAAGGCACGCTCCCGCCCGCTCGGTTCTTCCAGCCCCAGCGACGGCCGGTCCGTCGGGCAGGCCCCATGGGGGGCGAGTGCGGCGGCGAGTCGCTGCGCGGCCTCGGCCAGATCGAGTCCCGCGGTCAAAGCCTGCGCGCCGTCCGAATAGGGATCGAGGCCGATAAGATCCGCCGCCAGGCCCCGCGCCCTGTCGATCCGGCCCGTCCCGGCCACCGCCACGAGGTTGAGCAACCGCAACTCGTCCGCCGATAGACACGGGCAACAGGCGGCGTGATGCTGAATGGTCCGCCGGGTGCTGTCCCGAAGTCGTTCCACGAGCAGGATCAACGCCGCCATGATCGGCCGGCCCGGGCGCCCCCCGAACCGCGTGGCGATCTGGTTCCAGGCCGCGTCGCAAGCCGGCCCACCCTCGACCCAGCGACGGAAGGCGCGGATCAGGACGCGCTCCTCCTCCGCCAACCCATCCAGGCGAACCGGTTCATCCAAGCCGTCCCCGAATCCACCGCCGGACGGGCGAAAGCGCATATGCGTCATGATCTGAAAAGGCCTCCATGCCTCGACGTCGTTGCCGTCCCCTCATGGTCGGCGGTCACCTTTCCGGTGCCGCCGCCCCACAAATGTAATTGCAAGTCATTCGCACTTGCAAGAATAAATCGGCCCGGGTCGCATCGGCAATCCACAGTCGGGCGCCGTATTTTCGTTGACGCCTCACGACACCGCTGCTAGCCATAATCGCGTAGCGCCGATTTGAGGCTCAGCTTGCGGGCGCTTTAAAAATGCAGCTAAAGCGGGTTGGTGCGGAAACCGCCCAGCCCCGTCGATGGCTGCGGCGGTTTTTCTGTGCCCCGTGACGGGTTCCGCGCCGGGTCTTCCCGGCGCCGTTCGCCACGCCTCCGCAAGCGATCCTCGCACCGGTCCGGCCGGTATCGGCGCCAATAGTCGAAACCCAAGGAGGGAGCGTTCCCATGCCGATCGACAGCAAGAATCCCCAAACCCTCGCGCTTCATGCCGGTTATCGCGCCGATTCGGCGACCGGCGCCGTGGCCGTGCCGATCTATCAGACCACCAGCTACCAGTTCGACAATGCCGAGCATGCGCGCAAGCTGTTCGCGCTAGAGGAGCTCGGCAATATCTACAGCCGCATCATGAACCCGACCTGCGACGTGCTGGAGCAGCGGGTGGCGGCGCTGGAAGGCGGCGTCGCGGCGCTCGCCGTCTCCTCCGGTCAGGCGGCCAGCGCCTTCGCGGTCCAGAACATCGCGCATGCCGGCGACAATATCGTCAGTTCCACCGACCTCTATGGCGGCACCTGGAATCTTTTCGCCAACACCCTGAAGGATCAGGGGATCGAGGTGCGCTTCGTCGATCCCGCCGACCCGGAGGCCTTCCGCGCCGCGGTCGATGAGCGGACCCGCGCCTTCTATGCCGAGACCCTGCCGAACCCGAAGCTGCAGGTCTTCCCGATCGCGGAGGTCGCCGCGATCGGTCGCGAACTCGGCATCCCCCTGATCGTCGACAACACGGCCGCGCCGGTCCTCTGCAAGCCGTTGGAGCACGGCGCGGCGATCGTCGTTTATTCGACGACCAAGTATCTCGGCGGGCACGGCACGACGATCGGCGGCATGATCGTCGATGGCGGCGACTTCCCCTGGGAAGACTTCAAGCAGCGCCAGCCCTATCTGAACGAGCCCGACCCCTCCTATCACGGCGCGGTCTGGACGGAGGCGGTGAAACCACTCGGCCCGATCGCCTATATCATCAAGGCGCGGGTCACGCTGCTGCGCGACCTCGGCAGCGCGCAGAGCCCCTTCGACGCCTTCCAGACGATCCAGGGGATCGAGACCGTGGCGCTGCGCATGCGCGAGCACAGCCGCAACGCCGCCGCCGTCGCGGAATTCCTTGAGAAGCACCCGCAGGTCGACAAGGTGATCTATCCCGGCCTGCAGGAGGGCGAGAGCTACAAGCGCGCCAATCGCTATCTGAAGGACGGGTTCGGCGGCCTCGTCGGCTTCCACGTCAAGGGCGGCCGGGCGGCCGGCGCGGCCTTCATCGACGCGCTGGAGTTGTTCTACCATGTCGCCAATATCGGCGATGCGCGCTCGCTCGCGATCCACCCGGCGACGACGACGCACTCCCAGCTCTCGGCGGAGGAGCAGGCGGCCTCGGGCGTCACCGACGCCTATGTGCGCCTGTCGATCGGGATCGAGCATATCGACGATATCCTGGCCGACCTCGACCAGGCGCTGAAGGCGGCCGCCTCCGCCGGCTGATGGGAATCGCCCGCCGCCCCTGCCGCCCGGCGATCGTCCGGCGGAAGAAGGGGCGGCGGGCGGAACCGACGATGAAGCAAAGGGCGCACGCCATGGTCTCCCTCTATGTCGATGCGGATGCCTGTCCGGTGAAGGAGGAGACCGTGCGCGTGGCCGAACGGCACGGGCTGCGCGTCGTGATGGTAAGCGACGGCGGGCTGCGCCCCCACCCGCATCCGCTGGTCGAGACGGTCGCCGTCGCCCAGGGCGCGGACGCCGCCGACGACTGGATCGCGGACCGGATCGGCCCTGGCGATATCTGCGTCACCAACGACATCCCCCTCGCCGCGCGGTGCTTGAAATTCAATGCCCACGCGCTGAAACCGAACGGAGAACCCTTCACCCCCGACGGCATCGGCATGGCGCTCGCCGGCCGCGAGATCGCCCGCCACCGCCGCGAGACGGGCGCGGGGGGTGGCGGGCCGCCCCCCTTCTCGAAGGCCGACCGCTCCCGCTTCCTCGACCGGCTGGAAACGATGGTGCGGGCGGCGAGCCGCGCCGCGTCCGATGGCTGACGCATCACCCGTAGGGGGTAGTCCCTCGTCCAAGCACGCGGGCGTACGTCCTACATCCACCCCCGCCGCTTGAAATAGGCCCAGACACCGAGGCCGAGGCCCGCCAGCAACGCGCAGACGATCCAGAAGGCGTCGCCATTCTCGACACCCGGCATGCCGCCGACATTGATGCCCAGCAGGCCGGTGATGAAACCGAGTGGCAGGAACACTCCCGCCACGATGGCGAGCGTGTACATGGTGCGGTTCATCCGCTCGCCCTGAAGCGCGACCGCCTCGTCGAACCCGACGGACGCGCGCTCGCGCACGCCGTCGAGGTCGTCGAGCACACGGCCCGTGCGCTCCCGCACGTCACGCAGCCGCCGGCGCATGCCTTCCTTCAACCAATCGAGGTCGCTTTCCGCGGCAAGCGCCAGGGCTTCGCGCTGCGGCGCGATGAAGCGGCGGAGTTGCGCGGCGCGGCGGCGCACGTCGGAGAGCTGATGCCGCCGCACCGCCAGATGGGTGGGGCTGTCCTCCTCCAGATCAACCTCGAGGCCGTCGACCTCCTCCTCCAGATTCATGACGACACCATGCATGCGTTCCGCCAATCGGTCGGCGACGGCATGAAGAATCTCGATCGTGGTGCGCGGCCCCCGCCCGGCCTCCAGGCGCGTGCGGACATCCTGCACGGCGCGCAAGGTCTTGAGACGCAGCGTCACCAACCGTCTCGGCCCGCAACAAAGTCTGAGGGAGACCATGTCCTCCGGCTCCGCGCCCGGGTTCAGATTGACGCCGCGCAGATTGGCGGAGAGCCAGTCCTCCACCGGCTCCGCGCCCGGTCGCGTCTCCTCCGCCAGAAGCCGGTCGCACAGCAATTCATCGAAGCCGGATTCATCACGCAGCCAAGCTTGCGCCTCCGGCATGTCGCGGCGCAGATGGACCCAAAGCGGACGGTCGTCCGGTTCCCGCCACAGGCGGCGCAGCGCGGCCTCGTCCAAAACCTCCGCCCCGCCCGCGCCGTCGAGCGCGAGCGCGAAAAGCAACCACCCTTCTTCAACGACCTGTTCGCGCATCCGATCCGTCCCGCTTACCCGTCCTGGCGTGCCTCTCCCCGACAATCTGATGGCTTCACGGCCGATCCTTCAAGGCTCTTGGCCCGCGGCCCGGTCGAAGGACGGCTCCCGCCGGCCGGGCTTGCCAAACCGCCCCCGGGCGGTCGATTCTCGCCCGCATGATTGAGATTCTCCTCGCCCTCGCTCCGGTCTTCCTGCTCATCGCCGGGGGCAATCTGATCCGCCGCAACGGGCTGCTTCCCGCCGATTTCTGGGCGGGCGCGGAGAAGCTCGTCTATTGGGGGCTGTTCCCCTGCCTGCTGTTTCGGAAGGCGGCGCTCGCCCCTCTCGACGCGTTGGAACCGGGACCGCTCGTCATCACCCTGGTGGGCGGGATCGCGGTGGCCGGGATCGTTGTGCTCGCGCTCAAACCCTGGCTGCGCCTGTCCGACCCATCGCTCGGCAGCGTATTCCAGGCGGCGATCCGAATGAATGTCTATATCGGGTTCGCGGCCGCCTCGGCGCTCGGCGGGCCGCACGGGCAAGCATTGGCAGCCTTGTGCGCGGCGATCATGGTGCCGGCGGTCAATGCCTTCTCGATCGTGGTCCTGCTCGGCCTGCATGGCGGCGCGAAGGGCAAGGAGGCACGCCCGCGCGGGCCGAAGCTCTGGCTCGATGTCCTGCGCGGCGTGGTCACGCATCAACTAATCCTGGCGATCGTGCTCGGCCTCGGGGTCAATATCGCCGGTATCGGCATTCCGCCGGTCGTGGACGGCTTGACGGAAATCCTCTCCAGCGGCGCGCTGCCGCTCGCCTTGCTGACGGTCGGCGCGGGCTTGCAGTTACGCGCCCTGCGATCGATCGGCCGGGCGATGGTGACGGGCATCATCGCGAAGCTCGTCGTCCAACCGCTCGCGGCATACGGCATCGCCGCGAGCCTCGGTCTCTCCGGCGATGCATTGCTGGTGGCGCTGATCTTCGCCGCCCTGCCCTGCAGCCCGAGCGGCTATCACATGGCCCGACAGATGGGCGGCGACGGACCGTTGATCGCGGGCCTGATCACCGCGCAGACGTTTCTGGCGGCGATCCTGCTCCCCGTCGTGATCCTGCTGGTGCGCTAGCGCGCGCCGTTGCCCGTTCCCCCACGGAATCGGCGTCGCCGGTTAAGGGATGGACTCGATCATTCCGAGCGGTCGCGCCCGGTCAGAAACGGCCACCCCGCGAGACCGCCCACCAGGACGATAGCCAGCGGCCAGATCAACCCGTCCAGGTCGATCGTATAGAGCGACAATTGCGCGAATACATAGTTAACGGCGCCGCCAATCTCGACCGCCCAGAGTTGGGCCGTATCCCACCAATCCGTACAGGCGAGGGCCGCGAAGCCCAAGATCCATGCCCTGCGCACGCGGCGCCGCCGTCGGCGTAGCCGATCGCGGATGAATATCCGCTCGGAGTCCCGTCTCATCATGCCCTGCCCACACATAATGATTGATTAACGTCGAATCAGGCTAATTTTACGAATCTTTCCGTTTCGTTAACATTACGGTCTAGGATCGGGTCTTTGGCCTCGGTACTTGCACCGATCGGTAGTTACACGGAAGCTTCCCGACGGAACGTGAGTAGCCCGATGCCGGTGAAATCTATTGCCGCGCGCGCGGCCATCGGTATAGTGCCGCGCGATGTCGATCGCACCGGGCATAGCCTTTCCCCACCGCCATCTTCTTGGCATTGACGGCCTTTCGCCCCCGGAAATCATCCATATCCTGGATTTGGCCGATTCCTATGTCGAGCAGTCGCGCCGCGTCGATAAGAAATCGACGCTGCTGAAGGGGCTGACCGTCATCAATCTGTTCTTCGAGAACTCGACACGCACGCGTACCTCCTTCGAGGCGGCGGCGAAGCGCCTCGACGCCGACGTCATCAACATGGCGATCTCGACCAGCTCGATTAAAAAGGGCGAGACGCTGATCGACACCGCGATGACCCTGAACGCGATGCACCCGGACGCGCTGGTCGTACGGCACAGCGATTCCGGCGCGGTGCAACTGCTGGCGGAGAAGGTGGCGGGCGCCGTCATCAATGCCGGCGACGGCCGGCACGAGCATCCGACGCAAGCCTTGCTCGACGCGTTGACGATCCGCCGCCGGATCGGCCATCTCGATAATCTGACCGTGGCGATCTGCGGCGACATCGCGCACAGCCGCGTCGCGCGTTCCAACATCCATCTGTTGCAGATCATGGGCGCGCGGGTGCGCGTGATCGCGCCGCCCACCCTGCTGCCCAGCGCGATCGACCGCATGGGGGTGGAGGTCTTCACCGACATGCGCGCGGGCCTGCGCGACGTGGATATCGTGATGATGCTGCGCCTCCAGTTGGAGCGGATGCAGGGCTCCTTCGTCCCTTCCGTCCGGGAGTATTTCCGCTTCTTCGGCCTCGACCGCGAGAAGCTCGCCTGCGCCAAGCCGGATGCCCTCATCATGCATCCGGGTCCGATGAACCGGGGCGTGGAGATCGACAGCGAACTGGCCGACGACATCGACCGATCGCTGATCCGCGATCAGGTGGAGATGGGGGTCGCGGTGCGCATGGCGGTGCTCGACGTGCTGACGCGCCCGCTGCGCGAGGCCGGCGCGACCGAGGGGGGCGGGGAATGAACCAGGAAGGCCGCACCGCCTATCTGAATGCGCGCCTTCTCGACCCGGCGAGCGGGCTGGACGAGACCGGCGCGCTGCTGGTCGAGGACGGCCGGATCGCCGATTTCGGCGCCCATCTGTTCCGCACCGGCGCCCCCTCGGTGAACGAGGTGATCGACTGCAAAGGCCTGTGCCTCGCCCCCGGGTTGATCGATATCCGCGTGCAGCTTCGCGAGCCGGGCGAGGAGCATAAGGAGACGATCGAGACCGGCACGAACGCGGCCGCAGCCGGCGGCGTCAGTTCCATGGTCTGCCTGCCGAACACCACCCCGCCCGTGGACGATGTCTCGGTTCTGGAGTTCATCGCCCGGCGCTCGCGCGAATTGAAGCGCAGCAAGATTTTCAGCTACGGCGCCCTTACCAAGGGGCTGGCGGGCGAGGAGATCACCGAGATCGGCCTGCTTCGGGAGGCCGGTGCCCTCGCCTTCACCGACGGGGAGCGCGCGCTGGCGGACGCCAAGATCATGAAGCGCGCGCTGTCCTATGCGCGCACCTTCGACGCCTTGATCGTCCAACACCCGCTGGAGCCGAGCCTGAGTCGCGGCGGCGTGATGAATCAGGGGGAACTGGCCACGCGCCTCGGCCTCTCCGGCGTGCCGACGGTGGCGGAGACGATCCAGGTGGAGCGCGATCTGCGCCTGCTGGAATCCAACGGCGGTGGACGGCTGCATTTCGCCCATGTCACCGCCCCGGCGGCGCTGGAGGCGATCCGCCGGGCCAAGGCCCAGGGCCTGGACGTCACTTGCGATACGGCGCCGCATTATTTCGCCCTCAACGAGAACGCGGTTGGCGACTATCGCAGCTTCGCCAAGGTGATGCCGCCGCTCCGATCGGAAGCGGACCGGCAGGCGCTGGTCGAGGCGATCGCCGACGGCACGGTCGACATCATCGCCAGCGACCACAGCCCGCACGATCAGGATTCGAAGCGCCTACCCTATGAGCAGGCGGCCTTCGGAGTGATCGGGTTGCAAACATTGTTGCCGATGACGCTGGAACTCTATCACAACGGTCATGTGTCGTTGCTGGAGGCACTGTCGCGCCTGACCGATAGACCGGCCGCGCGCTTCGGCATTCCCGGCGGGCGTCTGCGGCGCGGCGCGGCGGCCGATCTCGTGCTGTTCGATCCGGACAAGCCCTGGACGATCAGCGAGGAGGCCATGGTGTCGAAATCGAAGAATACCGCCTTCGGCGACCGGCCGGTTCAGGGGCGCGTCGTGCGCACCGTGGTCGACGGGCGCCCACTCTACGTGGCGCCTGCACGGCGCTAGAGCATGGCGGTCTCAGGCATGTTCCCTGCATCGTGCGAGAAACATATCCGTCAGATCGTCGAAGCGGTCGATCACGGAACGACCCGGGGTCTCGATCTCCCAGATCCCGAATAACAGATCCGTCGC
This sequence comes from Marivibrio halodurans, assembly GCF_017963645.1. Taxonomy (GTDB): domain Bacteria; phylum Pseudomonadota; class Alphaproteobacteria; order UBA8366; family Aestuariispiraceae; genus Marivibrio; species Marivibrio halodurans. The sequence goes on from NZ_JAGMWN010000003.1 coordinate 206,576, forward strand.
CGGGCCACCGTCGCCGGACGTCCCCAAGGGCAACATCATCGAGAAGCACCGAACCTGAATCGATTCGACCGTTCGGTAGTAAATTCGATAGACGCGTGGCTTTCCCGCGCGCCCCACGGCACACAACAGATTGTGCGCCATATCGAAATCCGTCCGTCGGATTTTCAGCACATCGCTCGACAAGGAGCCCGGAACCAGACGCGGCGCCAAACGGTGCAGGACGGGCCCAATCACATCATAGCGAAGGTCCGCGCACTCCCCGAGATACTTTCCGATACCGACATGCGTCCGGATTTCCGCGTCGAGCGCATTCAGATCGACAGCGGACCGGGGCCGGTCATCCGGCAGACCGCGCCAAAAATCGTATAACCGCCGCATCCGCTCTAGAGGCGGCATCGGCTGCGTGTCGGATAGGATCGTATTCACCGCCCAAGTCCCTGGATCGCCGGGGCATCGCCAGTCCAGCCCCGCATCGATGTGAACAGCATCGAAACGATACCCGCCGATATCTTGAGAATTGGTTAATTTCAAGGTTCATGCACACCGGCCAGGGGGAAACCCGAACCGCGCCGCCGCGCCTTCACGGCATGAGCCGGAACAGACGTGGCAGCCACAGCGACAGCCCCGGAATCAGGACCAGAAGCGCGATACGCATCCCGTCGGCCAGGATGAAAGGCAGGATGCCGCGCGCCAGCGTTCCCAAGCTCAGATCGCGGCTCACCCCCTGGATGACGAAGAGATTCATGCCGATCGGCGGGGTAATCAGCCCGATTTCCGCCACCGAGACGACCAGGATGCCGAACCAGATCGGATCGAAGCCGAATCCGGTGGCGATCCCGAAGGCGGGTGTCACCGTCAGCAGGATCATCGACAGGCTGTCCATGAAGCAGCCGAGCACGAGATAGAACAGCAACACCGCGATCAGCACGGCCCAGGCCGGCAGGTCAGCCGCGCTGATCGCGTCGACCAGCGACCGGGTCAGGCCGGATGCCTCGATGAAGAAGTTAAAGAGCGCCGCGCCGATCAGGATCAGGAAGATCATGCCGGTCAGTTCCGCCGTCTCCTCCACCCCGGCCTTTAGCGCGGCGAGCGTGAGCCGTCCGCGCAACGCGGTGAAAAGGATCGCGCCCCCCGCGCCGATCGCCGCCGCCTCGGTCGGGGAGAACAGCCCGGCATAGATCCCGCCGATCACCAGCAGGATCAGCAGGAAGGCATCCCACATCCGCTTGAAGGCGCGCCAGCGCTCGCGCCCGCCCGCCCGTTCCGCGGCCGGCCCCGCCTCCGGCCGGCGGCGCACCTGGACCGCGATCGCCGCGATATAGAGCAGCATGGCGAGCGCGCCCGGTATCATCGCCGCGGCGAAGAGGGCGCCGATCGATTGCTCCGTCAGCAGCGCGAAGACCACCAACAGGATGGAAGGCGGGATCAACACGCCCAGCGTCCCGCCCGCCGCGACGGACGCTCCGGCCAACGAGGGCGCATAGCGCCGCGCCCGCATCTCCGGCAACGCGACCCGCCCCATCGTGGCGCAGGTGGCCAGCGAGGACCCGCAGATCGCGCCGAACACGCCACAGGCCCCGACGGTCGCCATGGCCAGCCCGCCGCGCAAATGACCGAGAAAGGCATGCACCCCGCTATAGAGATTGGCCGACAAGCCCGAATGCGCCGCGAACACCCCCATGAAGATGAACAGCGGCACGACCGACAGGCCGTAGGGGAAAACCGCCTCGAACGGCAGGCTGGCCATGACATAGGAGGCCGACGGCCAGCCCATCAGCCAGACCGCCCCAACCGCGCCCACCGCCCCCATCGCCACCGCGATGGGCACGCGCAGCGCGGCCAGCATCAGGACCGCCGCGAATCCGAGGGCGCCGAGCACCGGATCGCTCATGCCGCGCCCTCCCTCACGGGTGGGTCGTCCGCCCCCACCAACCGTCGCAGGAAGAAGGCGAAAGCCGCCAACACGGAAAGCCCCGCCCCGGTAAGCAGGAAGCCCCAATACCAGATCATCGGAATGGCAAGATCCTGGGACACGTCGCCATAGCGCAATTGCTCCATCGCCCGGCCCCAGCCGAGATAGAGGATAAGGCCGAGCAACGCCGTCGACAGCACCGCGCCCAGCAGGTCGAGCAGCCGCCGCCCGTCGGCGGAGAGCCGCCCCGCCAACAGATCAACCACCACATGGCTGCGCCGGACGAACGCATAGGGAATCGACAGGAACGCCGCCGCCATGACGCAGAGCTGCGTCAGATCGACCGCGCCGATCAATGCCTGACCGCCGATCCGCCGCCAGACCACATCGACCACGACGATCAGGATGGCGACGGCGAGCGCCCCGATCCCGACATAGGCGCCAAGCCGCGTCAGCGCCTCGACCGCCGAGGCGAGGCGCCGCGCGAACCGGACCGCCCCGGCATCGCGTCGATCTCCGGGATCATGATCGGGTGAACAAGGCACGGAGGATCAGGCGCTGAATTTTTCGACCAGTTCTCGCGCGCGGTCATGGATGGCGACGGGATTTTCCACGCCCTCGCCCTTCAGACCGTCGAGATAGGTGTCGATCATCGGCGCCAACTGCTTCTTCCAGTCCGCGCGCTCGGCATCGTCGATCTCGATGATCTCGTTGCCGCGATCGATCGCGTCCTGACGGCCGCGCGCCTCCCACTTGTCCCACCAGGGGCCGAACTTCGCGACCAGATTATCGCCCGACAGCTCGTCCACCGCCGCGCGGACATCCGCGGGCAGACCGTCATACCGCGCCTTGTTCATCAGCACATGGAAGCCCGCGACATAGGCGCGCGCATCGGTGTGATAGGACAGCAACTCGTTCAGCTTGATCGCGCCCACGAGGTCCCAGGTCGTGACGACGCCGTTGATGACGCCCTTCTGCAGATTCTCGTAGATCTGGGCCGGCGGCATGCCGACCGGCGAGGCCCCGACCGATTCCAGCATCGCCGAGACCGCCGGCCCCGGCGTGCGCAGGCGCAGCCCCTCAAGGTCCGTCAAGGCACGGACCGGCTTGTCGGCGGTATGGATCAACCCACCATGATGGGTGAAGAGCGCCAGGACGTGAAAATCGTCATATTCCCCGCCCAGCATGCCTTCCTTGTAGAGGGTGTAGAGCGTCTTGGAGCCGGGCCCGGCCTTCTCCACCATGAAGGGCAGTTCGATGATCGAACTCGCGGGGAAGCGTCCGCGCGGAATCCCGTTCAGGCCGAGCGCGATATCGATCACCCCGGCGCGCACCTGATCGGCTTGGCGCATGATATTGCCGAAGCCGGAGGTCGCATCATGGATCTCGACCTTCACCTTGCCGTCGGTCCGGGCCGTCAGTTCCTCGCCCCAGGGCATGAGGAAATCCGTCTGGAACCCGTGACGCGGCGGCAGGTAGTGGCTGATCTTGAGCGTGATCGGTTCCTGGGCGCGCAACGGCCGCGCGGTCGAGGCGAAGGCAAGCGCGGCGGTGGTGCCGGCCAGCATGCCGCGCCGGGTGATCTTGGAAGCCATCGGAGATTCCTCCCGTCTTGGGGTATTCTTGACTATCGGAGGACGGAGCCATCCCCGCCCTCGCGGTTCTTGGCGCGCAGTATCACAGAGCCGGGCCGCCGGGTGAAGAGGTTTCAATCGAAACGATCTCGCCCCCTCGCCCCCGTCTCAGAGCATCCGATATCCGCACCCAATTCCTGGCCGGAAATTTTACCTCCCAATTTTTACCCCCGATTTTTACCCCCGATTTTTACGTGGACGGCACCGGCCAAATCCGGTGACCTATGGTGCCGGGCCGTTGCGAGGGCCCGCGCCAATACCGCGAGCGATGCCGCGAGAAGAAGGCACTTAATCTGAAATGGACACCCCCGCGCTCTCATATGACACGACCGCCGTGCTCACCATCGCGCTCGTCTGGGGATATCTGCTGGGCTCGATTCCGTTCGGGCTGGTGCTCACCCGCATCGCGGGGCTTGGCGATATCCGCGCGATCGGCTCCGGCAATATCGGCGCGACCAATGTCCTGCGCACCGGACGCAAGGGCTTGGCGGCGGCGGTCCTGATTCTCGACGCCGGAAAGGGCGCTGTCGCGGTGCTGTCGGTGGGCGCGCTGCTCATACCCGCGCACGACGCGGCGGTCCTGGCCGGCGTCGCCGCGGTTCTGGGCCATAACTTCCCGGTCTGGCTGGGCTACAAGGGGGGCAAGGGCGTGGCCACGACCCTGGGCACGCTTACCGCGATCGCTTGGCCGGTCGGGTTGGGGGCCTGCGCCACATGGCTCGTGGTGGCCGCGCTCTTTCGCTATTCCTCGCTGGCGGCGCTGGTCTCGCTCGCCGCCGCGCCGGTCTATGCGCTCCTGCTCGATCAGCAGGTGGTCGCCGCCGCGGCCGGGTTGCTGGCCGTCCTCGCCTGGGCGCGCCATCACCAGAACATCGCCCGGCTCCTGAAGGGCGAGGAAAGCCGGATCGGCGGGAAGAAGAGCGGCTGACCCGCGAGCGAACACCCGAGGCCACCCTTTTCGGTTGACCTTTTCCACAACGCGCGATGACCTATCGTGCATGGATACTACCCCAGAGCACCTTTCGGAGAGCGAGCGTGTCGCGCGCCTGCGTCTCTATCGCAGCGAGAATGTCGGCCCCGTCGCCTTTCGCCAATTGCTTGCCCGATTCCGGACCGGGACCGTGGCGTTGGAGGCGCTGCCGGCGCTCGCCAAGCGCGGTGGCCGGCGGCGCAAGCTGACGGTCTGCCCGGCGGCCGAGGCGGAACGTGAGTTGGAGGCGCTGGACGCCGCCGGCGGCTGGATGGTTCATCGCGGGGAGGCCGGATTCCCACCGCTGCTCTCGATGGTGGAGGATGCGCCGCCGCTGCTCTCCGGTCTCGGCCATCCGCATCTGCTGACCCGGCCCGCCATCGGCATCGTCGGGGCGCGCGAATGCTCCCTCAATGGACGGCGGCTGGCGGAGCGGTTCGGCCGCGACCTCGCGGCCGCCGGATATGCCGTGGTCTCCGGCATGGCGAAAGGTATCGACGCCGCCGCCCATGCGGGCGCGCTGGAAGGGGGGACGGTCGCCGTCCTCGCGGGCGGTGTCGATATCATCTATCCGCGCGAGAATACCGGCCTTTACCACGATATCCGCGAGCGTGGCGCGCTGGTGAGCGAGATGCCGATGGGCTTGATCGGCCAAGCCCGTCATTTTCCCCGGCGCAACCGGATCATTTCCGGCCTCTCCCTCGGTATTCTGGTGGTGGAGGCGCGGCAACGCTCGGGTTCGCTGATCACGGCCCGCCTCGCGGGAGAGCATGGGCGGGAGGTCTTCGCCCTGCCCGGCTCGCCGCTCGATCCCCGCGCGCGCGGTCCGAACGACCTGATCCGCAAGGGCGCGGCGCTGGTCGAAAGCCCGGAGGAGATCATCACCCTCTTGCGCGATCTGCCCGGGACATATGCCGTGGAGGAGCCGGGCGATCCCTTCTCGGACGGTATCGTGGCCGCGCCGGAGGAAAGCGACCTCGCCCCCGCGCGCGCCGCCATCACCCAGGCGCTTAGCCCGACACCGATTGGGGTCGACGATCTGGTCCGGCATCTTGGGCTGCCGGTGCCGATCGTTGTCACGGTGTTGCTGGAGATGGATCTGGCCGGAACGGTGGAGCGGCTTCCCGGAAACCGCGTCGCGGCCTTGATGGAGGGGGAATGACACTGTCCCGCCCATCGCTTCGGCCACCGCCCTTTTAGCCTCTCCCCCCTTTTAGCCGCCCCCCAGGGTCATCTGTCCGACGAGCCCCGCCAGGAACCCCGCGACGGCGCCGAAAGGTGGCGCCCACGCCCGGTCGAGCCGCGCCTGCGGGGCGATGTCCTGAAAGGTCAGATAAAGGATGCCACCCGACGCGACCAGCATGATGGTGGCGACCACCCCCTCCCGGTCCCCCAGGACGATGAAGCCGAAGGCCGCCGCCAACGGTCCCAGGAAGGCGCAGCCGGTCAGGATCGCGAAGGCGCGCGCGCCGCTCGGCGTGCGCCTGGAGGCCGAGAGTTCGCGATAGGCGTTGAATCCTTCCGGCAGGTTCTGCAGGCCGATGATGACCGCCAGCAACAGGACCGTCGGCGCCCCCGTCGCCAGCAAGGCGCCCAGCGCGATCGCCTCCGGCACGAAATCGAGCAGCATGGCAAGCGTTTGCGCGACCGAGGCACCGCTGCGCTGCAAGGCCCGGTCGATCACCATGAAGAGCAGACCACCCGCCGCGATCGACAGCGCCACCATCCACATCGACAGGACCGCCTGACCATGAGGCACCAGCACGAAGGCAACCGCCGCCAACAGAATCCCGCCGCCGAAGGCGATTACGGCGTGCCTAGTTTCCATCTCCAGCCAACCGGGCAGGAATCGTTCGATCAGCGCCAAGCCCGCGCCGGCCGGAATGGCACCCCCCGCCATCGCCGCCAGGAGCATCGCATGACCGAATTCCTCGCCGAACGTTTCCATTACTTCTCCGTTTCGGCCCGTCCCCGCCGCGCGCCGCCCCGACACGCCGCATATCCAGCTCCCACACGAGCAGATTTCGAGGATTTCCGGCAAGCGGAATAAAGGCGGCGAACAGAAAACTCAAAAATCCTAGGACTTTGTGACGAAGGTCACAGCGCGGAAACACAGGAGCGGTTAGAAATGCGGGCATGGAGGATGTGTGTTTCCCGGCGCCCCGGTCGAACCACGATCCCCCCACCTCATCCCAGGATATGCCGAACCCCCTTGGATGCGATAACGAACGAGACGAGTTGAAGCCGATGGGACGTCAGGTTTCCTATGAAAAATTGCTGCGGCTGGCGCATCAGCGGGTCATTGACGGCAAGGGCGGTCTCGCCGCGTCGATCGCGAAGATGTGCCTGGACCAACAGGCCGACCTGACGGACAAGGAACTCGATCTTACCTATCAGATTCTGCGCCAGCTCATCGACCGGGTGGAGGTCCAGATTCGCCGCCACGTCGCGGATATCCTGGCGGAACGCGACGATGTTCCGCGCGACCTCCTGGCCTTCCTGATCAATGACGCGGTCCATGTCGCCTATCCCATCATCGTGCGCAGCCGCCAATTGACCGACGACGATCTGGTCGCTCTGGTCGGGCGCCAGACCCAGGGTCACGCGATCGCGATCGCCGGCCGGCCGAATATCGGCGAGCCTGTCAGCACAAGTCTCGTCGCGCTGGACGAGGCGGAGGTCGACCGCACCCTGCTGCGCAACGAAACCGCGCGGATCGATCATGAGAGCATGGCGATCCTGGTGGAACGATCCATCGAGCAGGAGGATTACCGGGACCTGATCGTCCGGCGCCCCGACCTGCCGGAGGATCTCGCCCGTCGGATGTATCGCTGGGTCGGCGAGGCGCTGCGCCATCACATCTCGCGCCATTTCGAGATCGACAGCGCCACCCTCCAGGAGGTCATGGACCAAGCGGTCTGGCACGCCCTGGACAACGAGAGCGACAAACGCGTCCATGAAGCGCCCTGGACCGAGGACGAGGCCAAGGGCGATGGCGCACGGCTTCAGCGACGCGCCGGACATCTCCTGCACCTTCTACAGCAGGAGGGAGCCGAGGCATTCCTGGCCGCGACCGCGCGCCGCGCCCATCTGCCGCTCGGCACGACGGCCCAGGCCTTCAGACCGGACAGCCCCGAGACCACGGCGATCGCCTGCAGGGCTCTCGGCATGGATATCGAGGGATTCGTCCTGGTGTTGAAGCACTTCCGGGCCGAGCCGGATTGGACGGATTTCGCGACCGGCGGCGGTCTGCGGCGGGCCTGCGACTATTTCGAACGCATCGATCCGGTCGGCGCGGCCACCGTGCTGCGACAATGGCGGCAGGCCCCGCCGGACGCCCCCCATGGCCGAACCGCCGCCGACCTTCGGTCAGCCAAGTCGATCTGATCCGATTCCTGCAAATAGAATCAATGTTTTATCCGGCGTCAGTTGACGCGGGTCCGATGCGGTGCCAATTCTCCCACTCCTTGTATCTTTCGTGAACGCTAATCGGATCAGCGTATGAGCGCCCAGAACCTCGTCGTCGTCGAATCGCCCGCGAAGGCGAAAACCATCAACAAGTATCTCGGCGACAGCTTCGACGTGGTCGCATCCTACGGCCATGTCCGCGACCTGCCGCCGAAGGACGGGTCGGTGCAGCCGGACGACGATTTCGCCATGCGCTGGGACGTCGATCAGGTATCGAAGAAGCGCATCGACGACGTGGCGAAGCGCCTCAAGGGGGCGAAGCGCCTCTATCTCGCCACCGACCCGGATCGCGAGGGCGAGGCGATTTCCTGGCACATGCGCGAGGAACTGGAGCGCCGCAACGCCCTGAAGGGCGTGGAGGTCAGCCGCGTCGTCTTCAACGAGATCACCAAGGGCGCGGTACTCGACGCGATGGAGAGGCCGCGCGCCCTCAATGACGAGTTGATCGAGGCCTATCTGGCGCGCCGCGCGCTTGATTATCTCGTGGGTTTCACGCTTTCGCCGGTGCTCTGGCGGAAGCTGCCGGGCGCGAAGTCGGCGGGCCGCGTGCAGTCGGTGGCCCTTCGCCTCGTCTGCGAGCGCGAAGCGGAGATCGAGGCCTTCCGCGCCCAGGAATATTGGTCGATCGACGCCCAGATGCAAAATGGCGAGGGTCAGGGATTCCCGGCCAAGCTGACCCATCTGGACGGCAAGAAACTGGACAAGTTCGGCCTGCCGAACGAGGCAAGCGCGACCCGCGCGGTGGAGGCCGTGCGCGCCGCCGCCTTCTCCGTCGCCAAGGTCGAGCGGAAACAGACCCGCCGCAACCCCGCCCCGCCCTTCACCACCTCCACCCTGCAGCAGGAAGCGAGCCGGAAGCTCTATTTCGGGGCGACCAAGACCATGACGCTCGCCCAGAAGCTCTATGAGGGGGTGGATATCGGCGGCGAGACCGTCGGGCTCATCACCTATATGAGAACGGACAGCACGATTCTGTCCAACGACGCGCTGACGGCCGCGCGCAACCTTATCAGCGACGATTACGGACCCGACTATCTTCCCAACGGTCCGCGCCAGTACAAGACCAAGGCGAAGAACGCGCAGGAAGCGCACGAGGCCGTGCGTCCGACCGATCTGTTCCGCCGGCCGAGCCAAGTGCGCCGCTATCTCGACGGCGATATGCTGAAGCTCTACGAGTTGATCTGGAAGCGCACGCTGGCGAGCCAGATGGAAAGCGCGGTCCTCGACAATGTCGCGGTCGACCTCGCCGACCCATCGGGCGATACGATTCTGCGCGCGACCGGCTCGGTCATCCGTTTCGACGGGTTCCTCACCCTTTACCGCGAGGATGTGGACGACCCCGGCGAAGAGAGCGACGAGGGCCGCATGCTGCCCCCGCTTTCCGAGGGCGACGCGGCCAAATTGCTGGAAGCGACCCCCAACCAGCATTTCACCCAGCCGCCACCGCGCTATACGGAAGCGAGCCTGGTTAAGAAGATGGAGGAACTCGGCATCGGCCGCCCCTCCACCTATGCCTCGATCCTCAAGGTGCTGCAGGACCGGGAATATGTCCGCCTGGATAAGCGGCGCTTCACGCCGGAGGATCGCGGACGCCTCGTCACAGCCTTCCTGACCAGCTTCTTCGAGCGGTATTTCTCCTACGATTTCACCGCCGCGCTGGAGGAACAACTCGACGAGGTATCCGACGGCAAGACCGACTGGAAGCAGGTACTGCGCGATTTCTGGCAGGCCTTCTCCGCCATCTGCACGGAGACCATGGACCTATCCCCCATGGATGTGCGGGAAACCATCGACCGCGAACTCGGCCCGCATTTCTTCGAGGCTGACGAGAATGGTAGCACCGAGGCCGCGCGCCGGTGCCCCGCCTGCACGGACGGCCGCCTCGGCCTCAATTTCGGGAAGTTCGGCGCCTTCATTGCTTGTTCCAACTATCCGGACTGCAAATTCACCCGCAACATCGGCACGGCCGCGAACGACGGAAACGGCGCCGGCCCGGTGGAGGGAGAATTCCCGCGCGAACTCGGCCTCGACCCGGAGACGGGCGAGGCGATCATGCTGAAGAACGGGCCCTATGGCCTCTATGTCCAGCGCGGCGAGGCGGAAAAGGGCAAGAAGCCGAAGCGTTCCTCGCTCCTGAAAGGCATGGAGCCGGATTCGGTCGACCTCCAGACCGCGCTGCGCCTGCTTTCCCTGCCCCGCGAACTGGGCGACCATCCGGAGAGTGGGCAGAAGATTCAGGCGGGGCTCGGCCGCTACGGCCCCTATATCAAGCATGGCGACCGCTTCATCTCCCTGCCCGAGGATGACGATGTGCTGACCATCGGCATCAACCGGGCCGTCGCCGTGATCGCGGAGGCCGGGGAGAAAGGCAAGCCGCGCGCCGGCAAGGAGCTCGGCAACCACCCGCGCGACGGCAAGCCGATCCAACTCGGCTCCGGGCGCTTCGGCCCCTATGTGAAGCACGGCAAGATCTACGCTTCCATCCCGCGCGGGACGGAGCCGGACGACGTGACGCTGGAACAGGCGATCGAACTGATCGACGCGAAGGCCGCGAAGAAATCCGCCGCAAAGAAAGGCGAGGCGAAAAAGGCGTCCTCCAAGAAGGGGACAGCCAAGAAAACGGCGGCGAAAAAGGGAAGCGGCAAGAAATCCGCCGCCAAGAAGGCATCGGCGAAAAAGGCGGGCGCGAAAAAGACCGCCGCCCGCACGGCGGGTTAGGCGGGCAGATTGGCTTCCGGCACGAACCAGGACGACGAAACACCGCTACCCTCGAAGCAACAGATCATCCGCTTCATCGAGGAGAGCGAGACACCCGTCGGCAAGCGCGAGATCGCGCGGGCCTTCAATATCAAGGGTGCCAGGCGCGCGGATTTGCGCGAGCTTCTGAAGGAAATCGAATCCGAGGGCCGCATCGATCGTGGCCGGGGTCGCCGGATGGCTCCGGCGGGCGCGTTACCGGAAGTCGCGGTGCTGACGGTCGACCGGATCGACCGCGACGGCGAAGGACATGCCGTTCCGACGAGTTGGCCGGAGGATGCCGGCGCCCCGCCCCATGTGCTGATCGTCGCCGGCCCGCGCAGCGGCCCCGCCCCGCGCGAGGGCGACCGTATCCTGGCGAAGCTGAAACGCATCGATAAGACGCGCTATGAAGCCGCCGTCATCCGTACCCTGAAGCCGGGCCCCCAGAAAATTCTGGGCCTGCTTGAATCGGCGAAGGGCGGCGCGCACCTGCAACCGACCGACAAACGCAACGACAAGACCTGGTTCATCGAGAAGGCGGACATGGGCGATGCCCGGCCGGGCGATCTCGTCCTGGCGGAAACGCTGCCGGGCGGCCGGGGCCTAGACCGCATGGCGCGGGTCACGGACCGGATCGGCAATTTCAGCGACCCCAAGGCGTTCAGCCTGATCGCGATCCATTCCCAGGCCATCCCCGTCGACTTTCCCGAAGCCGCGGTCAAGGAAGCGAACACGGCGACGGTACCGCCCCTCGGGAAGCGAACCGATCTGCGCGACCTCCCCCTTGTCACCATCGACGGGGCGGATGCGCGTGACTTCGACGACGCCGTCCATGCGAGGCCCGATCCCGACCCCAGTAACGAGGGCGGCTTCGAGATCACGGTCGCGATCGCGGACGTCTCCCATTATGTCCGGCCGGAAAGCGCGCTCGACAAATCCGCGCGCGAGCGGGGCAATTCCGTCTATTTTCCCGACCGGGTCGTGCCCATGCTGCCGGAGGGGCTGTCGAACGACCTCTGCTCCCTGCGGCCGGACGAGGATCGTGCCTGCCTTGCCATGATCATGCGCATCGACGCGGACGGACGGCTGCTGAAGCACAAGGTCGTGCGCGGGCTGATGCGCAGCCACGCGCGCCTTACCTATACCCAGGTTCAGAACGCCGCCGACGGCCAGCCGGACGAGACGACGGCCCCGTTGCTGGCACCGGTGATCGAGCCGCTCTATGCCGCCTATGCGGCGCTGAAGCGCCACCGAATGGAACGCGGAACGCTGGAGCTCGATTTGCCGGAATTGCAGGTCGTCATCGGCGGGAACGGACAGGTCGAGCGGATCGAGCGACGCCAGCGCTTCGACAGCCACCGGCTGATCGAGGAGTTCATGATCTGCGCCAATGTCGCCGCCGCCCAGGCGCTGGAGGCGAAACGGGCGCCGGCCATATACCGGGTGCATGAGCCGCCGCCGCTCGACAAGCTGGAGTTGCTGCGGGAATCGCTCGACGCGCTCGGCTACAAGCTCGCCAAGGGGCAGACGCCGAAGCCGACCCACTTCACCGGCATCCTCGACAAGGCGGCCGGGACGGAACGCGCGCAGATCGTCTCCGATCTGGTCCTGCGCTCCCAGGCCCAGGCGGTCTACAGCCCCGAGAACCAGGGGCATTTCGGCCTCGCGCTCGAACGCTACTGCCACTTCACCTCGCCGATCCGGCGTTATGCCGATCTGCTGGTGCATCGCTCGCTCGTTTCCGCCTACGGCCTCGGCGAAGGCGGGCTGCCCGGCGATCAGGCGGAGCGGTTCGATGAGATGGGCGAGCATATCTCCTCCACCGAACGGCGCGCCATCGTGGCGGAGCGCGAGGCGACCGACCGTTATCTCTCCGCCTATATGTCGGAGCGCATCGGGAACGAATTCGCCGGCCGCATCACCGGCGTGCAGCGTTTCGGCCTGTTCGTGCGGCTGGAGGAGACGGGGGCGGACGGGCTGGTTCCCGTGCGCTCGCTGCCGCGCGATCGCTATCAGCATGACGAGGTCCATCAACGGCTCGTCGGCGCCTATGACGGGCTTTCCTTCCGTCTCGGCGATCCCGTGACCTGTCGCCTCGTGGAGGCAAGCCCCGTTTCCGGCGGGCTGATCCTGGAAATTATCGACGGCGGCACCGTTCTGCCGAAATCCGAGCGTACCGTGAATTCACCGCGACGCGGCGGCCCCGGCGGCGGACGGCGTGGCGGTCCCCCGCGCGGCAAGTCCGGCCCACGAAAGGGCGGCCCGAAGTCACGCAAGCCGGGCACCGGAAAGACCGGCGGACGACACCGCTAGGTCGCGCGCCTCTGGCCAGTGCCGGGGCCTCTCGTTAGAGTGCGATTGCGTCACGCAAACCGCCGCCCCGAAATCAAGGCCCTTTAGCCGATGCCAGCGTCGATGTCCGCGCGCCCCGATACATCTCGCCCCCTGATCGCGCATGCCATGGCGTCGTTGCTGGCCGTCGTCCTGCTGGGGGCCTGCGCCAGCGCCTTCGATACCCAAGACGCGGCATTCGCGGAGCGGTTCAAAGCCATGACGGAAACCGTCCTCGACGAGGTCGCGCTGATCCACATCGATCCGGCGCCGCCGGATGTCCTCGTCATGGCCGGGTTCCAGGGACTCCAGGACATAAGCACATCCATCACGGTGAACCGCGAGGGGGATCGCGCGATTATCCGGCGGCTCGACGGGCGGGAACTGGCGCATGCCGACTTGCCCGCCGGGAAGGATATCCCCACCGCCATCTGGGCCGAGGATGCGACCGAATTGGTCATGGCGCTGCGCACGGCCGACCCGGTCTTCGCCGTCGCGGAGGAGGAAACGCTCTATGATGCCTTCGTCGGCGGCATGATCTCCCCGCTCGACCGATTCTCCCGCTATAATGGGCGGGAGGACGCGCGCGAGGCACGGGCCGAGCGCGAGGGCTTCGGCGGCATCGGCATCGGCCTGGCCCCACACCCCGACGGCGCGCGGATCGAGGATATCACGCCGGGAAACCCGGCCGCCGCCGCCGGTCTGCAGGTCGGCGATATCCTGGTCGCGATCGACGGGATCGCCGTCGGCGGCGAGGCCGTCCACGCGATCACGGAGCGCCTACGTGGCCCGATCGACCGCCCCGTCCTGGTCACCATCCGGCGCGAACGCCTGACGGAGCCGGTAACCGTCACCGTCGGCCGGACGCGGATCGTGCCCGACACGATCACCCAGGAACGCCTGGGGGCGCAGGAGTTGATCCAAATCTCCAGCTTCAATCAACGTACCGCCAAGCGCCTCGCCGAGGCGTTGAGCCGTGCCCGCGCCCGGCCGGAAGGCGCGCCGAAAGGCATCATCCTCGATCTGCGCGGCAATCCCGGCGGCCTCCTCGATCAAGCGGTCGACAGCGCGGACCTATTCCTAGATCACGGGTTGATCAGCCGGGCCGACGGCCGTCACCCCAACAGCCACCAACGCTTCGAGGCGGAGCCGGGCGACCTGGCCGCGGGCCTGCCTCTCGTGGTGTTGGTCAATGGCGCCTCGGCCAGCGCATCGGAGATCCTGGCTTCCGCGTTGCAGGACCAGGGCCGCGCCGTCGTCATCGGTATGACGAGCTTCGGCAAGGGAACGATCCAGACCGTCGTCCAACTGCCGAACGAAGGGGAGCTATATCTTACCTGGGCGCATTTCGTGGCGCCGAGCGGCTATCCCCTGCAACGCCTCGGCGTCGGCCCCACCATCTGCACCGCCGGGGAAAACGACGCGGTGCGCGCGCTCGACGCCGCCTTCGCCACGGCCGGAGCGGGTGCCGACTCGTCGGAATCCAGGGCCCGCGCGGTAACGCTGCGCCGGGCCCTCGGCGAGACGGACCGGGAGAAGGCGATCCAGGAAATTCTCGCTCTTTGTCCCTGGTTGCCACACGAAGGGGCGGATATCGACGTGGCGGTGGCGAAGCTGCTGCTCGGGTCTCCGACGCTCTATGCCCGCGCCCTCGCGCTAGGCCGGCAGGATGCGCAAGGATGAGCGGAAGTGGCGATGGAGACATGAACGCATGAAGGCGCCGCCGGTTCCTGGCACGCCCCCGGCCGAGAAGGCGGTCATCCCACGGCCCTCCGCCAGCCTCGTCCTGCTGCGCGCGAACCCGGCCCAGGACGGCACGGGGGATGCCGGCGCCCCCGATGCGGCACTGCATGTTCTGATGGGCCGCCGACCGGAAGGCGCGCGGTTCATGCCCGGCGTCCATGTCTTTCCCGGCGGCGGGCTGGAGTCCCAGGATACCGCCGACGCGGCCGCCATGTTGGGTACGGCCCCGGCGCCGCCGCAACTGACCCGGACGCTCGCGCGACCGGAGGAGGCATCCCCCCTGCTCTGGGCCGCATTGCGCGAGACATGGGAAGAGACGGGCGTTCTGATCGGCCAAGGCCCGCTCAAGGCACCGGTATCGGAGGACCCCGCCAGCGTGTCCGCGCGCATCGCCTATGAGCGTGCCGGCCTCAGCCCGGCGGGCACCGCGCACTATATCGCGCGCGCGATCACCCCGGCGGCCAGTCCGATCCGGTTCGACACGCGCTTCTTCCTGGCCTTCGCCGAGGCCGTGCACGGCACCCCACGGGCGAGCGGTGAATTGCCCACCGTCGAATGGATGACGGTCGAGGCGGCGCTTGCCTCCGAAACGGTGCGCGGCGTCAGCAAATTCGTGCTGCACGAGGCCCTGGCGCTCGCCGCCGAGCCCACGCGGCTGGCCGATCCCGACCGGCCGGTGCGATGCTTCACCTATGTGGATGGCGAACTCGTCATCACGGCCGAATAATATCAAGTCTCGATGACCGGAACCTAGTCTAACAAGCGCAGCCTATTGACACGACCGCCGCCGGCTGTATTTTCCGGGGCGGATCGAGCGGGGCGCCCGACTGCTGGGCGCCCTTCTCCGTGTTTCGGGGCCGGATCGTCCGTGCCGCCGCTATCGAGATCGAGGACTGATATCATGGCGAAGCCCGCTACCCTGCAGGTCAAGCTGGTGAGCACGGCCGGCACCGGCTTTTTCTACGTGGCCAAGA
The DNA here is from genome assembly GCF_017963645.1 of Marivibrio halodurans. Lineage (GTDB taxonomy): Bacteria > Pseudomonadota > Alphaproteobacteria > UBA8366 > Aestuariispiraceae > Marivibrio > Marivibrio halodurans. The sequence continues at coordinate 222,347 of NZ_JAGMWN010000003.1, forward strand.
AGAACCCGCGCACGCAGACCGAGAAGCTGGAACTGCGCAAGTACGATCCGAAGGTGCGCAAGCACGTCACCTTCAAGGAATCGAAGATGAAGTAAGGCGGCCCAAATCGTCGTACTTCAAAGGAAAGCCGCCCGATTGGGCGGCTTTTTTATTGCCGGATACATCACACACCACATCGCGGGCGGGGTCGCCCGGTCGGGACAGGACAGGTCAGGTCCGGGCGTCCCCGGCGCCAAGCGTGGTAAAGCCTTCGGGCTGCCAGCCGACGGCCTTGTTGCGGCCGGAGCGCTTGGCCTCGTAGAGGGCGTCGTCGGCCTTCTTGATGATGCTCTCGACCGAATCCGTCGCGCCATCGAACATCGCGACGCCGACGGAAATGGTAATCTCCAACGCCTGTGCATCGGCGTCACGGCCTTGAAACGGTTCGCGCGCCACGCTGACACGCAGGCGTTCGGCCACCGTACTGGCCAATGCCTCCTCCGTATCCGGCATCAGCACCAGGAACTCCTCCCCACCGAACCGCGCCACCGTGTCGACGGAGCGGACATTGTGCACGACGCGCCGGCTAAGCTCGACCAACACATCGTCACCGACTCCGTGACCATGGGTGTCGTTGATCTGCTTGAAGTAGTCGATATCGAACATCAGGACGGCGAGCGGCTTGCCGCTATCGCGCATTCGGCCGATCAGGGAATTCATGTGCGCGGTCAGATAGCGGCGGTTATAAAGCCCTGTCAGGCTATCCGTCAGAGCCATCGCCAGGCTGCGTTCGTAATTGTCGCGCAGCCGTTCCTGGTACCGCTGCCGACGGATCTGGGTGCGCGTCCGGGCCAGCAATTCCTGCCGGTCTATCGGTTTGATCAGATAATCATTGATGCCGAGGTCGAGCCCCTTGGCCAGGCGCTCGGTATCGTCCTCCTCCGCGACAACGAGGATCGGCGTGTAGCGAGTGGCGTCATTGGCCCGCATCTGGCCGCAGAACCGCAGGGCATCCTGCCGGTCGAGACGCAGGTTGACGATGACCAGATCGAAACGCGCCGCGCGCAGATGCGCGGTCGCGTCCTCGACACTCGAAACCTCCGTCACCGCGTCCTCGTCCTGTTCGAGCGTCGCCGCGACCTTCGCGCTATCGATCTCGTTATCGTCGAGCACAAGCACGTCGGCGCGGCGCGCATTCACCTCGTAGAGCGGCTGCTCATCGCGCAGGACGCCGAACTGGCCCGATGTTTCCTCGCGCAGGCGCCATTCGTCGGTCAGCATCTTCAGCCGAACGAGCGAACGGACCCGCGCGAACATCGCGACGTCGTTCACCGGCTTCGTCAGGAAATCATCCGCCCCGGCCTCCAGCCCCCGAACCCGATCCGCGGCATCCGACAGGGCGGTGATCATCACGACCGGAATATGCATCATGGAGGAATCGGATTTGATCCGCCGGCAGACCTCGAACCCATCCATGCCCGGCATCATCACGTCCAGAAGCACGATGTCGGGCTGGCTATCGCGAATCCGCTCCAACGCTTCGGCACCGTCGCTGGCGGTGATGACGTCGAAATACTCGCTGGTGAGCTTCGCCTCCAGCAACTTCACGTTCGGGCGCAGATCGTCGACGACGAGAACGCGTGCGGTCATCCGTACCCCTTACCCCTCTACGTCCCCCTGGCGACGGCACGCGCATGCATCACGCCCGATCACGAAAAGACCCCCGGAAGAATACCGGGGTGCATGCGATCTTGAAACCGGCAACGCGCCCGGCGCGGTCTCCTCGGTTAGTTAAGGAACTTTTCCACCGTGGCAAGGAAGCTGGAAACCGAGATCGGCTTGGCGATATAAGCCTCGCACCCCCCCTCGCGAATCTTCTCCTCGTCCCCCTTCATGGCGAAGGCGGTCACGGCAATGACCGGTATCGATTTCAGATCGTCGTCTTCCTTGATCCATTTGGTGACTTCAAGCCCCGAAACCTCGGGAAGCTGAATGTCCATCAGGATGAGGTCCGGCTTTTCCGAACGCGCGATCTTCAGCGCCTCCATACCGTCCTTGGTTTGCAGGATATTGTAGCTCCGCGCCTCGAGAAGGTCGTGAAATAGCTTCATATTCAATTCATTATCTTCAACGATCAGGACAGTCTTGGCCATTTGAAACAATCCTCTCTCGTCGCGCTACGCGACACCCCGCTCGACCACTCGGAACCGCCGCACGCCCTTCTGGAAGCGCCGCTTTTGCGTGAGTCACCCTCTCGCTTCTTATAACATTATCCGCAAAGTTACTAAAAAATTCCTACATCGTGCGGAACATCGGCGCGGTATTCCGGGAAATCAGTCCCATCGGGAGCGGCATGAGCTACAGGATCGGAATCGATCTGGGAGGGACGAAGATCGAGGCGGCGTTGCTGACCCCCTCGGGAGCCTTCGTGACGCGTGAGCGCGTGGCCACGCCACGGGGCGACTACGCGGCGAGCCTCGCGGCGATCCGGCACCTCGTGGATCGTCTGGAACGCGCGTTGCCCACGGGCACCGCCCGCCCGACGATCGGTGTTGGAATTCCGGGAACGATGTCGCGGCGGACGGGATTGGTGAAGAATGCCAATTCAACCTGGTTGATCGGCAAGCCGCTGGATCGTGATCTGGCGGAAACCCTGGCGCGGCCGGTTCGTGTCGCGAACGATGCGGACTGCTTCGCTCTGGCTGAGGCGGTGGACGGCGCGGCGATCGGCGCCTCGCCCGTCTTCGGCGTGATCCTCGGCACCGGCGTCGGCGGCGGGCTGGTCGTCGGCGGCAAGCCCCTGACGGGCCCGAACGGCATCGCGGGCGAATGGGGGCACAACCCCCTGCCCTGGCGTGATCCGGTGGCGGACCCGGAATTCCCCTGCTATTGCGGGAAGCGGGGCTGTATCGAAACCTTCCTATCCGGCCCCGGACTTGCCGCCCATCACCGACACGATACCGGCCAGGAGCTGGACTCGCCCACGATCGTCTCCCGGGCCGAGGCCGGGGATGCCGCGGCACGCGCCAGCCTCGACCGATATGCCGACCGGCTGGCGCGCGGGCTCGCCCATGTGATCAACGTGATCGATCCCGAGGTCGTGGTCCTGGGGGGCGGCCTGTCGGACATCGCCATGCTTTATGACGCGGTACCGGCGCGTTGGGGGGGGCATGTCTTCTCCGACCGGGTCGATACCGACTTGCGCGCGCCGATCCATGGCGGATCGGCCGGCGTGCGCGGCGCCGCATGGCTCTGGCGCGCGGACGATATCGCCGCCGGGCTGCATTGGGTAACGCCGGATGAAGGGCCGGCACGGGAACGCTCATGACGCGGGAAGGTCCTGGCCCCGAAGACCCTGGCCCCGAAGCGCTCGTCCCCTCCGACCGGCCGGAGATGGAGGGGACGCGCCCCCATCTCTGTCGCGATTGCCTCGCCGATTGGCGGGCACCGCCGGCGCGGACCTGCCCGGACTGCGGTTCGACCCGGATCGTCGGTCACGAAGAGCTGGACCGCCTCGCCATCGCGCATATCGATTGCGACGCCTTCTATGCCTCGATCGAGAAACGCGACGACCCCGGCCTCGTCGACCGGCCGGTGCTGATCGGCGGCGGGCGGCGGGGCGTGGTCTCGGCCGCCTGCTATGTCGCGCGGATGTATGGTTGCCGCTCCGCCATGCCGATGTTCAAGGCGCTGGCCGCCTGCCCCGAGGCGGTGGTGATCAAGCCCAACATGGCGAAATATTCCGCCGTCGGGCGGGAAATCCGACAACTCATGCTCGACATCACCCCGGCGGTCGAACCCCTGTCGATCGACGAGGCGTTCCTCGACCTCGCCGGCACGACGCGCATCCATGGCGGCTTTCCGGCAAAGACCCTGGCCCGGTTGGTGCGCCGGATCGAGACGGAGATCGGCGTCACCGCCTCGATCGGCCTGGCCCCCAACAAGTTCCTGGCGAAGCTCGCCTCCGATCTAGACAAGCCGCGCGGCTTCGCGGTGATCGGCGCGGCGGAGGCGGAGGAATTCCTGGCGCCGCGTCCCGTCACCGCCATTTTCGGGGTGGGCAAGACGCTCGGCGCGAAACTCGCCCGCGACGGCATCACCCGGATCGGCGATCTGAGGCGGTTCGAGCGGGAGATGCTGATGGCGCGCTATGGCGCCATGGGCGCGCGCCTGCATGCCTTCGCGCGGGGTCTGGACGACCGGCCGGTGGACGCCTCAAGCGGCGCCAAGAGCGTTTCCAACGAGACCACCTTCGACCAGGACATCAGCGACGTGGAGGCGTTGAAACGCATCCTCTGGCCGTTGTGCGAGAAGGTTTCCGCCCGCCTGAAGAAAGCCGACATCGCCGGGCGCACCGTGACCCTGAAACTCAAGAACCGGGACTTCAAATCAATCACCCGTTCGCATAGCCTGCCCGCGCCGACGCAACTGGCCGAGACGCTTTACCGGACCGTCGTGCCGATGCTGGAGAAGGAAGCGGTGGGCACGCGGTTCCGTCTGATCGGGGTCGGCGCGTCAGAATTGACGGACAGCGCCGATGCGGACCCCTTCGACCTCGCCGATCCGGATTCGGGCAAGCGGGCGAAGATCGAGCGTGCCATCGACACGGTGCGCGCGAAGCTTGGTGACGGCGCCTTGTCCAAAGGGCGCGGATGGGGCGGGACCAAACGATAACGACCACAGTCAATTAGAGGGAGAGTCCGAGGAATGAGCGACAGCACGAAAAGCTTCACCGTGATGGCCACGCGCCTGATGCCCGAGGCGGTCGAGACGCGCTTCCGCGCCGAATTCGACGCCCGGCCGAATGACGACGACACGACGCTGGACCGGGAAGCCTTGATCGCGCGGGCGGAAGGCTGCCGCGGCATTATCGGCTGCTCGACCGAGAAATTCGACGCCGAGACGATCGCGGGCCTGCCGTCGAGTGTCGAGATCCTCTCCACCTTCTCCGTCGGCTGCGACCATATCGATCTGGAGGCGGCGAAGGCGCGCGGCCTCGTGGTCACCAACACGCCCGACGTCCTGACCGACGCGACGGCGGACACGACGATCCTGTGCCTGCTGGGCGCGGCGCGCATGGCCCAGAACGCGGAGGCCGTGCTGCGCCGGGGGGAATGGGGGCGCTGGTCGCCGCGCGGCATGCTGGGCACGGACATGACGGGCAAGCGCCTCGGCATCGTCGGCATGGGGCGCATCGGCCAGGGCGTGGCGCGCCGCGCGCGCGGCTTCGGCATGGAGGTGATGTATCACAACCGCCGCGAACTGCCGGCCGACCGGACGGAAGGCGCGACCTTCATGGCCGACTCGATGGCGATGCTGCCGCGCTGCGATTTCCTGGCGCTGACCTGTCCGCTGACGCCGGAGACTCATCATTGGTTGAACGCGGAACGCATCGCCCGCCTGCCAGACGGCGCCGTCGTCGCCAACACCGCGCGCGGCCCGGTGGTGGAGGACGACGCGCTGATCGCCGCCCTGGAAAGCGGAAAGCTGGCGGCCGCCGGCCTGGACGTCTTCACCGGGGAGCCGAAGCTCGACCCGCGCTATCTCGACCTGCCGAACGCCTTCCTGCTGCCGCATATCGGATCGGCCACGGTGGAGACGCGCAACGCCATGGGATTCCGTTGCCTCGACAACATGGCCGCCCATGCCGCCGGCGCCGATTACCCGAGCCGGGTCGTCTGACGGAACCGTCGAGAGGGGGCGGCGCGGACGAAGCCTCGGGCCAATGATGGCCATCGCCTATTCGTTCGCGCCGTCCGCCAGCTCGATGGTGAAATCGTCCTCGGAAACCCCCTCCAGGCAACCGAGATTGAGGCCATAGCTGTCCGGATCGATCCGCCGTTGGTGGAAGGTATAAATACCGCAGGTCCTGCAGAAATAGTGCTTCGCGACCTTTGTATGCCATTGATAGACGGTCAGGTTCTCCCATCCCCGGTGGACCGTCAGCCCCGCCCGCGTCACCGGCACGATCAAGGCGCCCTTGCGCCGGCACAGCGAGCAGTTGCAGCGATAGGCCGGCGCGTCGAGATCGACCGTCGCCTCGTACCGGACCGCGCCGCAATGACACGATCCCGCCACCGTGCGCGTCCGGTCCATGACGCTATCCTCCGAGATATTTTTCGGGGTCGAGGGCCTGGCGCCCCTTACGCACCTGGAAATGAAGTTGCGGCGTATCGACATTACCTGTCGAGCCGAGCCGCGCGATCGTCTGTCCCCGCGCGACCCGCTGACCACGCGAGACCAGGACCGCGTCATTGTGGGCGTAGAAGGTCATATAGCCGTCGGCATGCTTGATCAGCACCCCCTGGCCGAAGCCCTTCAACTCGGTCCCAGCATAGGCGACGACGCCGTTCTCCGCCGCGCGCACGGCCGTTCCACGCGGCGCGGCGATGTTCATCCCATCATTATGCAGCCCCTTGCCCTTCGGCCCGAAGCGGGAGACGACACGCCCCTCCACCGGCCGCAGGAAGGTCGAGGCCGCGCGCGGCGGCGGCTGCGCGACGGAGGCGAGCGTCCGGCGCGGCGCCTCCGGCTTCAGGCGGGGACGCGGCTGGCCGTCCTCCGCCATGCGGAAGGGACGATCCGGCGCGACCCGGGGGGGCGGCGTCGCGGGGGCGGCATTCTCCTCGTCCAGCGCCTCGGCGGCGCGCCGGGCGATCTCGGCCGCCGTGGGGTCGCCGCCGGGGGACGTTCCCTCGCGGGGGCTTGGGCTATCAGCGGTAGTGGGGGAGGTCGCCGCGCTCGCCTGCCGGCTGACCTGTCCGGGAATCAGGAGGCGTTGGCCGACCTTGATCGTATAAGGCGGCTCGATCCCGTTAACGCGCACCAACTCGTTCATCGACACGCCGAAATCGCGGCTGACGCCATAGACCGTATCGCCCGCGCGCACCTGATAGGTCTTGGCCTGGGGCACGCGCAGACGCTGGCCGACCTCCAGCCGATAGGGCGGCTCCAGGCCGTTCTCGACGATCATCGCGCGCAGCGGCGCGTTGTAGGCGCGCGAGATGGAATAGAGCGTCTGTCCGCGCGTCACGCTATGGACCCCGTCGGGGGATATCTCGACGGGCACCGACCCCGGCACGACCCGGCCGGTGTCCTCCGATGTCGCTGTCCCCGCCGCCCCGCTTTCGGCCTGTCCTTCCTGATAGATCCGCACGCGGGGCCCGGAATCGTCGCGCGCGCAGGCCACCGCCGACACGATAAGGAGGGCGAGAAGCGAAAGCGCGCGCATATGGGCCGACAATCGTGACATGATCAGCGGAGAGTGCCCCAGATTCGACCCGCGCGCCACGCCGCGCGGACGGGCGTGGCCGGATCGGGGGAACCCGAGGCGCCTCATCCTTCCTCAGCTTTCCGTGCCCGCGCGCAGCGGCACGAACCGCACCCCGCCCATATCCTCCGACGTGATATCGTCGGCCGCGTGCTTCACATAGCGGCACAGCACCTGCGCGCCCAGCGGATCATCGTCGAGAGGCCGGCCGATCGGCGCGATCAGGATGCCGCCATCGGCCAATTGATCGAACAGCGCCGAGGGCACGGATTCAGCGGCGGCGGTCAGCATGATGCGGTCGAAGGGCGCCTGTTCCGGCCACCCCTCCCCACCATCGCCGAAGCGGGTATGGATGTTCGGGCGGTCGAGGTCGCGGAAGATCGCCTCCGCCTCCCGCATCAGCGGCTTCCAGCGCTCCACCGTATAGACCCGGCGGCAGAGGTAGGAGAGGATCACCGCCTGATAACCGGAGCCCGTCCCGATCTCCAGCACCTTGCAGCGCCGGTCGAGAGCGAGCGCCTGGGTCATCATGCCGACGACCTGCGGCTGGCTGATGGTCTGGCCGAGCGCGATCGGCAGGGCCAGATTCTCATAGGCGTGGCGGCGGAAAGTCTCCGGCACGAAAATCTCGCGCGGGGTCTTCTCCATCGCCTCCAACACGGCGTCGTCCGTCACGGCGCCCCCCCGGCGCAATTCCAGGATCAACTGCGCCTTTTGTTGACGGTATCCGTCCGACTGCGCGGCCGACGCGGCCATGATCATGCCCCCCCTCTTCGCTCTCCCTTGAAGCCGATCGTCCTTTCCCTAGACCGTCTCGCCCAGCCGCCGCAAGACCCGGTGGTCGGTTCGGTCCACGGTCACCGGCGTGACGGCGATCCGCCCCCGGCGCACCGCATCGTAATCGCAAACGCCGACATCGACGCCCCGGTCCCCGTGATGGCGCACGCGCAGACGATCCGGACCCGATGCCTCCAGGCTGAAACCGCGCCCCTGCCGCCCGGCGGGCCGGATCAGGGCCGGCGCGTCCGGATCGTCCGGCGCGTCGGGAAAATTGACGGCGAAAAGCCCGCCCGGCGCGAAACCGGCGGCGCACAGCCGATGGATCAGGTCGAGGCCGCGCGCCTCCACCTGACGGAAATCATGGCCGCCCGCATGGCCCTCCGCCCCATGGCCGACGGAAAGCGCGATCGCCGGCACGCCGTCCACGGCCGCGGCCGCCGCCGCCCCGACCGTACCGGAGAAATTGAGGTCGTCCCCCAGATTGGCGCCATGATTGACGCCGGAGAGGACGAGGTCCGGCGGCGCCTCCACCATCAGATGCTGAAGCGCGATCAGAACGCAATCGGCCGGGGAGCCCGATATGGCGAAGCGTCGCTCTCCCCGCCCTTCGATCGCGACATCGCGACGCAGCGACATCATCATGGAATTGGCACTGCGCCCAGCATCGGGGGCGATGACCCAAAGCTCCCCCACCGCCGGGGCGACGAGACGCTCCAGCACGCGCAGCCCTTCCGCGTCGATACCGTCGTCATTGGTGATCAGCACCCGCGCGCGCCCGAATTCGACGGCGCGTGGCGCCGGATCGTCCGCGGGGCCGATACGCGTCGGGCTCACCGGGCGGGCTCGATACGCGCGATCCCGCCCATGTAGGACCGCAGCACCTCCGGCACGGCGACCGTGCCGTCAGCCTGCTGATAGGTTTCCAGGATGGCGATCAGCGTGCGCCCAACGGCAAGGCCGGAGCCGTTCAGCGTATGCACGAAGCGCGTGCCCTTCTCCCCCGGGGTCTTGAAACGGGCCTTCATGCGCCGCGCCTGGAAATCCCAGCAGTTGGAACAGCTCGAAATCTCGCGATAGCGATCCTGACCGGGTAGCCAGACCTCGATATCGTAGGTCTTGCGCGCGCCGAAGCCCATATCGCCGGTCGACAGCATCACGGTCCGGAACGCCAGCCCCAGCCGCTTCAACAGATCCTCCGCGCAGCCGGTCATGCGCTCCAACTCCTCCTCCGAGCGATCGGGGTGGACGATCGAGACCATCTCGACCTTGGAGAACTGATGCTGGCGGATCATGCCGCGCGTATCGCGGCCCGCCGCACCCGCTTCCGAGCGGAAACAGGGCGTCCAGGCGGTATAGCGCATGGGCAGGTCGTCGGCCTCCCACACGGTTTCCGCGCCGATATTGGTAAGCGGCACCTCCGCCGTCGGGATCAGCCAATGGTCGGAGGTGGTACGAAACAGATCCTCCGAGAATTTCGGAAGCTGGCCCGTGCCGAACAGCGCGTTGTCGCGCACCAGGAAGGGGGGCAAGGTCTCGGTATAGCCGTTCTCGCCCGTATGGGTGTCGAGCATGAAGGCGGCGAGCGCGCGCTCCATCCGCGCCAGCGCGCCCTTCAGCAGCACGAACCGCGCGCCCGACATGCGGGCCGCCGTCTCGAAATCCATCAGCCCCAGCGCCTCGCCGATCTCGAAATGCTGCTTGGCCTCGAAATCGTGACGCAGCGGCTCGCCGACCCGGCGAATCTCGACATTCGCAGCCTCGTCCGCGCCGACCGGCACATCGTCCATCGGCAGGTTCGGCAAACCGACGAGATAGGAGTCGAGCGCCTCCCCCGTCGCGGCTTCCTCGCCCTCCAACGCGCCAAGGCGATCCTTGATGCGCGCGACCTCGGCCATCAGGGGCTCGGCATCCTCGCCCGCCTTCTTCTTCTGGCCGATTTCCTTGGAGGCCGCGTTACGACGGCTCTGAAGGTCCTGCATCTCGGTCTGGGCCGCGCGGCGGCGCTGGTCGAGATCGAGGATCTCGCGCGCCACCGGCTCCAGCCCGCGCGCGGTCATGCCGCGATCGAAGGCGTCGGGATCGTCACGAATGAGTTTCAGGTCATGCATGGCTCTTACTCACGATGAGGAAAGGGAATCGGGTCGGGTCGGCGGCGGTCGCGCATCAAGATCGCTTGCCGCCGTCACCCTCCGACTTCTTCTCATCGGGATCGCCGTCGTCCTCGTCATCCGCGTCGTCCGGATCGACCAGACCAAGCGCTTCGTCACGCTGGCGACGCCCACGCTCGATCATGTCGGCGCAGAGGATCGACACCTCGTAGAGCAGGATGATCGGAATGGCGAGGCCGAGCTGGCTCAACGGATCGGGCGGGGTCAACACGGCCGCCGCGATGAAGGCGATGACGATCGCGTAGCGCCGCTTCTGACGCAGCCCCGCGGCCGAGACGAGGCCGACCCGCGACATCAGCGTCAATGCGACCGGCAGTTCGAAACTGATGCCGAAAGCGAAGATCAGCCGCATGACCAGCGACAGATATTCATTGACCTTCGGTTCGAGTTCGATGGCGAGCACGCCCTCGCCGGCCGCCTGCTCGAATCCGGCGAAGAACTGCCAGGCAACGGGCAGGACGAGATAATAGACGAAGCTCGCCCCCACCAGGAACAGAACCGGCGTGGCGACCAGGAAGGGCAAGAAGGCCTTCTTCTCGTGCCGATAGAGCCCGGGCGCGATGAACAGCCATAGCTGCGCCGAGATGATCGGGAAGGAAATGCAGAGGCCGGCGAAGAAGGCGACCTTGATGTCGGTGAAGAATTTCTCGTGCAGCGCCGTGAAAATCAGCCGGCGCCCCGTCTGGTCGTGCCAAAGATCCTGAAGCGGCGCCACGAGGAAGTTGAAGATCGGATCGGCCAGCGGAAAACAGACCACGAAACTACCGATCAGCGCGATACCCGACCACATCAAACGGCGGCGCAACTCGACCATATGCTCAAGCAGGGGCGCCTTCGAGTTTTCCATATCGGGATCGTAGTCGTCGCTCACCATCAGCCGGCGTCACTCTTCTTCGCGGGCGCCTTCTTGGCGGCCGTGGTCTTCGCGGCGGTTTTCTTGGCGGTCGCCTTCTTCGCCGCCGCTTTCTTCGTGCCGGTGCCCTTGCCGGCCGCCTTCTTGGCGGAAGCTTTCGGGGCGGAAGCTTTCGGGGCGGAAGCTTTCGGGGCGGCGGCTTTGGATGTGGCGGTCTTGGGGGCCGACGCCTTCTGGGTGGAATCCGACGAAGCGGACGCAGCGCCGGATTTCTCCGCCGTCTGCTGGCCGGCCTTCTGATCGGTTTTCCGCTCGGTCTTTTCGGCGGGCGGGGTCACGCTATTTCCGGGGGCGCGGTTCTTATCGTCCCCGTAGCGCTTGTTCACGCTGTCCTTAACCTCGCGCATCGAGCGGCTGACATCGCCCGTCGGGTCGACGCTCTTCTCGAAGTCGCCGGTGAATTCGTCCCCCGTCTCCTTCATCTTCTTCTTCAGATCCTCGAGATCGGCCTCGCGGGCCATGTCCTCGATGGAACTGTGGAATTCGGAGGCGAGCGAGCGCGCCTTGCGCACATACCCGTTCACCGTGCGCAGAACACGCGGAATCTCCCGCGGCCCCACGACCACGATCGTGATCGCCGCGATCACCATCAATTCAGGCCAGCCGATGTCCAGCATGGAACGCCGCCTCAACGCATCGAAGAAAGGGAACCGCCCCGCCCATCCGGATCATCAGTCGTATCGACCCGTCGGAGCGTCCGGTGGCCCAGGAACCGAGCCACCGGCAGGGGGGATCGCGCCCACCCGCGGGGCGCGCCTAGCTCACACGCCGACCGCCGCCTGGGGTGCCGGGACCGTGTCCGGCCCGGCCATCCCTTGAGCGGGATCGGCGGAACGCGAGCCGCGCGCTCAACCGTTGGCGGCCTTGTCCTGCTTGGTCTCGGACTGGGTCGAGCCTGACGTCTCGTCCTCGGCGATCCGCTTGGTCGACTGTTCCTCGTCCTTATTCTCGTCCGAGGCGTCGTCCTTCACGTTCGACTTGAAGGATTTCAAGCCCTTGCCGAAATCGCCCATGATCTGGGAAATCTTGCCGCGCCCACCGAAGAGCAGCAGCACGACGGCAAGCACGATAAGCCAGTGCCAGATGCTGAATGTACCCATTATCGAGGTTCCCTGTGCCTCGCGCCCACGCTGTCTGGAGGCGGCGCTTAAACTGAACGGTACGGACCTCCCGGCCCGCCTTCGCGAGGGATCATGACAGATGCCCCATGACCAAGCAACGCGCCCGCTATTTAGCGCCTTCAGCCGGAAAAACAAAGGCCTGACTTCGATCCAGTTCGATCGACTGAACCGAATTTTCCCCGGGCAGGTACCGCCCCGGCACGCGCGCGTGGAGATGCAGCTCCTCGCCCGTCGTCTTGCAGGTGCATAGATGGACGAGGCTGGTCCGCCCCAGCATGCGCGAAGCCAGCACCTTCGCGTAGCCGGGGCCGTATGTCGCCTGCTCCCCGGCCGGGTGAAGACGTATCGCCTCCGGCCGCACGACGACATCCACGGCCTCCCCGTCGCGGAAACCATCGGCGCGGATATCGCCGATCGGCGTTTCGACCGCGCCGTCGGTCACGGCGGAATAGATATGGTTCACCTCGCCGAAGAAGGCCGCGACGAAGGCGTCCGCCGGATTACCGTAGAGTTCGTCCGGCGTGCCGAGCTGAATCAGCCGGCCGTCGCGCATCACCGCGATGCGGTCGGCCATGTACATCGCCTCCTCCGCGTCATGAGTGACCATCAGGCAGGCCGCCCCCGACTGCTTCAGCACATGCAGCGTGCGGTCGCGCACCCGGTCGCGCAGCCGCGCATCCAGGCCGGAAAAGGGTTCGTCCATGAGCACGATCGCGGGATCCGGCGCCAAGGCCCGGGCAAGCGCGATACGCTGCTGTTGCCCACCCGACAGTTCGTGCGGATAGGCCGCCCGATGCGCGGTCATCCCGACGCGTTTCAGCACCGTCTCCACGCGCCCGGCGCGCTCCGCATCCGGCAGGCGCTCCAGGCCGAATGCCACGTTCTCCGCGATCGTCAGATGGGGGAAAAGGGCATAATCCTGGAAGACAAGGCCGACATTGCGTTTCTCGGGCGGCACATGGCCGCCGGGCGAGGAAACGACGCGCCCGTCGAGCAACACCTCCCCGTCCACCAGCGGCTCCAACCCGGCGGCGACGCGCAACGCCGTCGTCTTGCCGCATCCGGACGGCCCCAGCAGGCATACGACCTCCCCCGCCCCGACCGTCAGGTCCAGGCGCTCGATCGCGACGGTCTCGTCATAGGCGTGGCGAATGCCGCGCAGTTCGAGCTTCGGAGGCGTCTGGTCGCTCATGAGGTCAAGATATTGAGACGCGTTCGCAAGGACAAGAGACTGCGACAAAGGGGCTGCGACAAAGGGGCTGCGCGCGCCCGCCCGACCTTCACTCGGGCGGGCGCGCCAGGTCGCGCAGGTGCAACTCGACGCTATCCGCCTTCAGCATCAGATCGGCCGCCGAGGCCGACCCACCGTCCAGAAGGGTGATCAGGTCCCGCAATTCCTCCCGCGCCACCGTGACATAACGCGCGAACCAGGGGTTGGGGATATCGTCTACTTCCTCCCGGTCGCCGGGGGTGGCGCTTTCCTCGACCTCCCCCTGTCCGGGCCGCAGGCTCGCTTCCGGCGGCGCGGAAACCTTGTCGTCGGCGCGTTCCTCGGTCTCGGCGATGGTGAAGCGCTTCAGCCGGTCGGCGAGCGTCACGGCGGTCGCGCGCATCAATTGCCGGCTTTCGTCGTCCGTGGGCTCGATCGTCGCCAGCGCGCGGGCCTGGCGCAGCAACGTCTCGTAATCCGCGTCGCGGAAGGACTGGGCCGTCGCGGGTATCGCCGCCCCCACCGCCAGCATCAGCGTCAGCATGAACGCGAGCCCGCATGCCCGCATCATGCCGCGGCCCCCGGCGCCGGCTTCTCCCCCAGCCAGCCGCGCACCAGCGCTATTTGATCCGGAACCATCAATGTCGGCGCGTGCCCGCATCCCTCGATCTCCATAGGACGGGCGCCAGGACCGCGCCGCGTCATCCCCTCGATATCCTCCGCCAGCAATAGATCGGACCGCGCGCCGCGCAGGACCATCGGCGGCTCGGTCAAGCGCAGGCCGTCCCACAGATCCCAAAGCTCCAGATCCTCGTCCGCGATCGCCTCGAACGGCGCGGCGATGCGCAGATCGTAATTGTTGGTGAGGGTGCCGTCCTCCTCCCGGCGCAGGCTGATGCGGGCAAGCTCCCGCCAATCCGCCTCCTCCGTCAGGCCGAACGGCTCATAGGCTTTCCTCAGATGCGCGAGCGCATCCTCGAAATCCTCGAACCGCCAAGGCACGCCGACATAGTCGGCGATGCGGCGCAACGCGGCCTTCGGCACGCGCGGGCCGACATCGTTGAGCAGCATGCGCCGCACCGGATGGCCCGGCAACACCGCAAGCCCCATGCCGATCAATCCGCCCATGGAGGTCCCGATCCAATCCACCGTTTCCACCCGCGCATGCGCCAGCATGGTCACGATGTCGCGGACATATTGCGGCACGCCATAAGCCTGGGGATCGGCCAGCCGCTCGCTCCGCCCGCGGCCGGCGATGTCCGGCGCCAGGACACGCCAGCCATCCGCCGCCAACGCCCGGGCCAGTCGCTCGAAATCGCCGGCATTGCGGGTCAGGCCATGGACGCAGACCACCGCATGCGGCGACTCCAGCGGGCCGTAGTCGTCATAGACCATGCGGTGACAATCGGCATCGGCGACGCAGCGCACCGACCGGAGTCGCGGCTCGCTCATCGGCTCACGCGGCACCTTCCGCCGCCGCGACGCGAACCGTCTCGGGCAGCAGCGGCGGATCGTCGACGCTGACATAGGTTTCCGGGAAGAAGCCGTTGAACTGCGTCGTCATGCTGTTGGAATAGGCGCCGGCTTGGCCGACCTCGATCCAGTCGCCCTCCCGGATATCGGCCGGCAGATCGACCTTGTAGGGCAGCACGTCGGTGCAGTCGCAGGTCGGCCCATAGACGGAGAACGGCTGGGTTTCCCTGGCGATCGCGCGGTTCGGACGGATCAGCCGCATCGGCAGCTTGACCCCGGCCGTCAGTGTCTCCGACAGGCTGTGATAGACGCCGTCATTGATATAGACGGCCCCCTCCTTGCGCAATTGCACCTGGACGACCAGCGACATGCCGCTCGCCACCATGCCGCGCCCCGGCTCGCACATCAGCACGCAGTCGCCGCGCAGCTTGATGGCTTGAACACCCTCGCGGATCGCGGCGATATAGGCGTCCAGCGGCTCCGGCTCGTCATCCACATAGGGCACCGGGAACCCGCCGCCGACGTCGAGATAATGGATCGGAACCCCCGATTCCACCAGGACCTCGCCGACCAGGGCGATCGCGTCGCGGAAGGCCTGGGGGCTGCGGCACTGGGAGCCGACATGGAAGGCGAGGCCCGGTTGGAAGCCCGCCTTCTCCACCTTGCGCAGAAGATCGACCGCGCCGGCGGCGTCGGTCCCGAACTTCTCCGAAAGCTTGAACAAGGCGTCATATTGCGGCGTGACAAGACGCACGAGGCAGACCTGACCGTCGCCGCCGCCGGTGACGTCGACCAGCTTTTCCAACTCCGCCTCGTGGTCGATGACATAGTGATCGACGCTGAAGACCTCATGCGCGGAGAGAATGGCGCTGCGCGCCTTCACCGGATGCATGAAATAGCAATCGGCATGCGGGAAATTCTCCCGAATCAGCGCTATCTCCGCGAGTGACGCGGTGTCGAAATGCCGGATACCCGCGCGATAGAAGGCCTTCAGCACCTCGATATGCGGGTTGCATTTCACGGCATAAAGGACCCGGCCCGGAAACTGGTCGAGATAGGCCCTGGCCGTCCGCTCCAGCTCGTGCGGGCGCAGGCAATAGACCGGATAGCCCGGCTGCAGACGCGCCACCATCTCATCGACACTGGCGAAATGACTGTGCTTCGGCGCCATCGGACTTCGGCATCCCTCTCGATTGCTGATCGCCGCGCCTGGAACAGGCATCTTTCGACCATGCCAGAAAGGGCCGAACGGTCAAGCGCGGGTGCCCCGTACCGGAAAACCGGCCAGCTATTCGCGAATCCTCCGCCTCCCGCTCTTGCCAGACGGGTCGGGAGACACAATCCTCCCGATCATGCTGACGCGCGCGATCAAGATTCTGCTCGGCCTCGCGACGGTGACGCTCCTGCTCGTCGGCGGTGCGTTGCTGTGGCTGACCCGCTCCTTGCCGGAAACGGAAGGGACGCTCGCCCTGCCCGCGTTGGAGGCCGAGGTGACGGTGCTGCGCGACGATCACGGCGTGCCGACGATCCGGGCGGCGGGCATGGCGGATGCCTATCGCGCGCTCGGCTTCCTGCATGCGCAGGACCGGCTTTGGCAGATGGAGATGGCGCGGCGCTTCGGGCGCGGCACGCTCTCGCGGGTGGCGGGCTCCGCCACCTTGCGGCTCGACCGCTTCGCCCGCGCGCTCGACCTCGCGGGATTGAGCGAACGGCAGGCCGCCGCCCTCGACGCGCCCACGCGTGCCGCCCTCGATGCCTATGCGCAAGGGGTGAACGGCTTCCTCGATACGCGGCCGAGCGACCTGCCGCCGGAATTCCTGCTGACCGGCGTGGAGCCCGCGCCCTGGACGCCGACGGACTCGCTGCTCTGGGGCAAGCTCATGGCCCTGCAGCTTTCCGGCGACTGGCGGGACGAGTTGGAACGCAGCCGTCTGCTCCAACAGCTCCCGCCGAAACGGGTCGATCAACTCCTGCCCGACTATTCCGACAGCCCGGCCAGCCTGAGCGGCGCGGAACTGGCCGCCGCCGGCGCCGCGCCCAGGATCGTGGCGGGGCTGGAAACCCCGCCCGCGGCGCTCAGCGCCTGGAGCGCCTCCAACGCCTGGGTCCTCGCCGGCGACCGCACGGCAAGCGGCGCGCCGATCCTGGCGAACGACCCGCATCTCGGCCTCGACCTGCCGGCCACATGGTACATGGCGCGGATCGAGACGCCGGAATTGACGGTGACCGGCGCGACGGCGCCGGGCGTCCCCTTCCATATCATCGGCCATAACGGCGCGGCGGCCTGGGGCCTGACCACGACGCACGCGGATTCGATGGATCTGGTCGCGCTCGCCCCCGATCCGGAGGAACCGGAGGACCGCTATCTGACACCGGACGGCCCCTTGTCCTATGAAACGGAAACGGTCGAAATCCCGCTGCGCGGCGGCGACAGCGAATTGTTCGAGCGCCATATGACCGTCTTCGGCCCCGTCCTGCCGAACCAGGATGGCCGGGTCGCCCTGCAATGGACCGCGCTGCGCGCGCACGACCGCACGCCGGAAGCGCTCTTCCGCCTGAACCGGGCGCGAACGGGCGCGGAATTCGAGGCCGCCGCGCGCCTAATCGACGCGCCGGTCCAGAACCTGTTCTGGGCGGGCGCCAACGGACAGATCGCCATGGCCGTGGTCGGCCGCCTGCCGGTACGCGCCGTCGGGCGCGACGGCACCCTGCCCCGGATGAGCGACGCGCCGGATGCCGTCTGGACCGGCGTCACCGACCCCGCCGCGATGCCGATCGCGATCGATCCCGCCGACGGGCTGATCGCCAACGCCAACAACAAGGTGATCGAGGCGGTCGACAGCGCCTATCCGATCGCGCGTCATTGGCCCGCGCCCTATCGCTACCGGCGGGTGCGCGACGGGCTGGCGGCGGGCGGCGACGCCCACGACCCGGAGGTCAGCGCCACCGTCCAACGCGACATCCATTCCGACTTCGCGAAGGCGCTGACGCCGCTATTGCTGCGGGCGGAGCCCACGACGGATCTGGGCCAGGCGGCGCATGCGCGTCTCGCCCAATGGGATTTCGCGATGGACCGGGATTTGGCGGCGCCCGCGATCTTCTCCGCGGCGGCGGACGAGCTTGCCCGCGCGCTGGCGGAGGACGATCTCGGGCCCGCCTTCGCCGACTGGTGGACGGCGGAGCCGGGCTTCCTGATCGAGGCGATGACGACGCATACCGGCTGGTGCGACGACCTGCGCACGGGCGCGACGGAGGATTGCCGCCACGCGGCGACGCAAGCGCTGGAGCGCGCGGTGGCGCGCCTTTCCGAACGGCTGGGCCCCGACATCGCCGCATGGCGCTGGGGGGTCCTTCACACCGCGCCGATGGGACACCGGACGCTGACCTATATCCCCGTCGTCAACTGGCTGACCGACCGCCCGATCGAGACATCGGGCGGCGACCACACGCCCAACCGGGGGCAGAGCCGGGGGCCGGGCGCCGCCGACCCCTTCGCCCATGTGCATGGCGCGGGGATGCGCGTGATCTACGATCTGGCCGACCTCGACGCCACGCGCTTCGCGCTGGCGGGCGGACAATCGGGCCATCCGCTCTCCCCCCATTACGACGACCGGCTGGCGGATTGGCGGGACGGTCGCTATTTCCGGATTCCCGGACGCCCTCGCGATATCGAGGAAGAGGGGCTGTCGCGCCTAATCCTGCGACCCTAACGAGGGCCCGCGAACGGCCCGGCGAGCGAGCGCGAGCGCATGTTCCTCAGCACCTTCGACCTTTTCAAGATCGGTATCGGCCCGTCCAGTTCCCATACCGTGGGGCCGATGATGGCGGGCCTGCGCTTCCTGCGCGCGCTCGACGAGGGGGCCGGCGGCGCGGACGGCTTCGCGCGCACGGGCCGCGTCGTCGTGCGCCTGCACGGATCGCTCGCCTTCACGGGCAAGGGCCATGCCTCGGACAGCGCGGCGATGCTGGGCCTGATGGGGCTGCACCCGGCGGAGACCGACCCGGACGACGCCGCCCGGCGGCTGGAACGCGTGGCGGAAACCGGCCGCCTGATGCTGGGCGAGCGGCGGGACATCCCCTTCGACCGCGAAACGGATATCGAGTTCGATTATGAAGTCGCGTTGCCGGGCCATGCCAACGGCATGGTGATCCGCGCGCTGGACGAGGACGGCACGGAATTGCTGGCGGAGACCTTCTATTCCGTCGGCGGCGGCTTCGTCTCCACGGCGGCGGAGCTGGAGGCGGGGGAGCAGCCGGGGACCGACGCCTCCGACGTCCCCTACCCCTTCGCCAGCGCGCGGCAGATGCTGGAAATGGGCGAAGCCTCCGGCAAGACCATCGCGCGCATGAAGTGGGAGAACGAAATCTCCATGCGGCCCGAGGCGGAGGTGCTGGAGCGCCTCGACCGCGTCGCCGCGGTGATGAGCGAATGCATCGACCGCGGCCTTTCCCAGGACGGCGTGCTGCCCGGCGGCCTGCGGGTGAAGCGCCGGGCGAAGGGCATCCTGCATCAGCTACAGGGGCCGACCAACCGGCGCTTCCAGCATGACGTGATGGATTGGCTCAGCCTCTACGCCATGGCGGTGAACGAGGAGAACGCCGCCGGCGGCCGCGTCGTCACCGCGCCCACCAACGGGGCGGCCGGCATCATCCCCGCCACCATCCGCTATTTCGAGCAGTTCTGCAGCCTGGACGACGACGGGCGCCGGAAGGGCGTACGGGATTTCCTGCTGGTCGCCGCCGCGATCGGCGGGATCATCAAGACCAATGCCTCGATCTCCGGCGCGGAGGTGGGCTGCCAGGGGGAGGTCGGCTCGGCCAGCGCGATGGCCGCCGCCGGCCTCGCCGCCGCGCTGGGCGCCACCAACATGCAGATCGAGAACGCGGCCGAAATCGCGCTGGAACATCATCTGGGCATGACCTGCGACCCGGTCGGCGGCCTCGTCCAGGTGCCCTGCATCGAGCGTAACGCCATGGGCTCGGTCAAGGCGGTGAATGCCTGCTCGCTCGCCATGAAGGGGGACGGCACGCATTTCGTCCCCCTCGACACCGCCATCCGCACCATGCGCGAGACCGGGATCGACATGCTCTCCAAATACAAGGAGACAAGCCTAGGCGGCCTCGCCGCCCGCGACGAGCTGAGCCCCCCGACCATCAATGTGGTGGAGTGCTGATATGCTTCCCTAATGACAAAAGGAGGTGAAAATGGCCCTTACATATTTATTCTCTGCCATTTCAATAGTTGGGCTATTGATCTCAATTATATCGCTTCTGAGAGCATCATCCGGAGCCGTTCCAAGTATCCACCTTCTCCCACCAAATGTAAAAACAGATGAAAATACAAATTTCCGTATTTTAATTCACAATCCATCACCGAGAATGGTTTTTCTTTCAAAAATAGAAATTTCTTATCCTGACGAATTTGAGGCATATCCGATTGGGGTTGACGTAGACGGCGTGTTATCTCGTTCCATGCTAACTCTCTCTAGACTTCAATCCGATCGAGAAAGCGTTCTCGAAACTGAAAGCACATTTGAGGCGCATCGGTGCCAGAACCGTCGATGCCCTATGGCATGGAATTGGTGGCCTCGTGAGCACGTTCTCACCAAACGAATGTCAAAAATACTTCAGTGCATGCGGATACGATACCGACTGATCGGATTCCGCTCTAAGGAAAGTCTCTCTGAGGAAGAGGTAAACGCCTCCAAGAAAAACAAAAAATTAATAGACATACTACTATATATCCCACCGCATCAGAAAAGAGAAATACAGCTTAATTTAAAAACAATAGATTCTGGAATTAAGTTTAGGACTCACTGGCTTAAAAGCGGAATATTTTTCGACCGCCTACTTTTTCCGTTCTTCTCAATAAAATTCACTGCGAAAGAACTGGAAGCGATCCAAATTGCTTACGGACACGAGGAAGACGGCAAAACTTAATTAAAAGCAAGCTCATGCCCCAAGAAAGAGTCTTCAGACTCTTTGCTTGAGGGCATCCAGCCTTACCCGACCGAGAAGCTTTCGCCGCAGCCGCAGCGGGCGGTTTCGTTCGGGTTGGTGAAGGAGAAGCCGGATTTCAGCTTGTCCTCGGTATAGTCGATCTCCGCGCCGACGAGGAACATGGTGGCGGCCGGGTCGATGAAAATCCGGGCGCCGTTGCAATCCACCTCTTCCTCGAACTGCTTCTTCTCGGAGGCGTATTCGACCACATAGGACAGGCCCGAGCAGCCCTTGCTGGACACGCCCACCCGCAGGCCGACGACGTCCGCGCCGCCCTTCTCGACCAACCGACGCACCCGGTCCGCCGCCCGGTCCGTCAGGCTTACCAAGGGTTTGTTGGGATCGAACATGGCTCTCTACCTTTCTCTCGGAGACGCTAATCCGACGTTATACTATATCGGAACGACCTCAGAATAAATCCAGGGCGAGCTTGGCATCCTCGCTCATCATGTCGGGGCGCCAGGGCGGCGACCAGGTCAGCGTCACCGTCACGAGGCCGATCCCCTCCACGCCCGCGACGGCGTCGGCCACCTGCTGGGGCATCTCGCCCGCCACGGGGCAGGCGGGCGCCGTCAGGGTCATGTCGATATCCGCGTCGCCGTTGTCATCCACCTCGCACCGGTAGATCAGGCCGAGATCGTAGATATTCACCGGAATCTCCGGATCATAGACGCCGCGCAGCGCGGCCTCCACCGCCTCCGGCTCGGCGACCGTGGCGCCTTCCGCCAGCCGGTCGCCGGAGATCGCCTGCGTTCCTTCCTCGGCCGAGGCGCCGGCACCCATCATGCCGAGATAGGGATGCACCATCTCCGCCGCCGATCCGGGCAGGCCGGGATCGGGCGCCGCCCCTGCCTGCGTACCGGCCGGCGTGTCGGCCGGGGCGTCGGAGGGCGGCGCGCCGGTATCGATCACGTCGCGGGTCTTCTCGTCGCTCTTGTCCATCGGCATCGCCTTCACTCCATCCTCGGGCGGGGGGCCTCACCCGCCGAAAATCTTGTTCACCTTGTCCAGTGCCTCGCCCAGCCGATCGATCTCGCCGCGCGTGTTGTAGAGACCCATCGACGCGCGGGTCGTCCCGGTCACGCCCATGCGGTGCATCAGCGGTTCGGCGCAATGATGACCGGCGCGCAGCGCCACCCCCTGCTGATCGACGATGGTCGCGACATCGTGCGGATGCGCGCCCTTCATCGTGAAGGAGATGACGGCCGTCTTGTCCGGCGCGGTGCCGATCACCTCCAGCCCCTCGACCGCCGCCAGCCGCTGCATGGCATAGCCGAGCAGATCGCGCTCATGCGCGCCGATGGCGGACAGGCCCACGCCGACCACATAGTCGATCGCGGCGGCGAGGCCGATGGCCTCCGTGATGGGGGGCGTGCCGGCCTCGAACTTGGCGGGCAGTTCGGCCCATTCCGACTTCTCGAAGGTGACGGAGGAGATCATGTCCCCGCCCCCCAGGAAGGGCGGCATGCGGTCCAGCAGATCCTCGCGCCCGTAAAGCACGCCGATCCCGTTGGGCCCGTAGAGCTTATGGCCCGTGAAGACATAGAAATCGCAGCCGATATCCCGCACGTCCACCGGCATGTGCATCACCGCCTGGCTGCCGTCCAGCAGGACCCAGGCGCCCGCGTCGTGCGCCGCCTCCACGATCCGCCTCGCCGGCGTCACCGTGCCCATGACGTTGGAGACATGGGTGACGGCGACCAGCTTCACCCCACCCTCGGCCAGCTTGGCGCGGTAGGCGTCCATCAGGAATTCGCCCTCGTCGGAAACCGGCGCGGCGACAAGCTCGATCCCCATCGCGTCGCGCAGCATCTGCCAGGGCACGATGTTGGAGTGATGCTCCATCTCCGAGATCAGTACCTTGTCGCCCGGCTTCAGCAGCCCGCGTCCCAGGCTGTGCGCGACAAGGTTGATCGCCTCCGTCGTGTTCTTGGCGAAGACGATCTCCCGTTCGCTCGCGGCGTTCAGGAAGGCGCGCACGGTCTCCCGCGCGCCCTCGTACGCCGCCGTCGTGCGTTCGGAGAAGTCATAGGCCCCACGATGGACATTGGCGTAGCAATGCTCGAAAGACGCCCGCATGGCGTCGATCACGCAAGCCGGCTTCTGGGCGGAGGCGCCGTTGTCCAGGAAGACGAGCGGCTTGCCATGCACCGTCTCCCGCAGGATCGGGAAATCGGCGCGTAGCGCCTCCACGTCATAGGCCGTGCCCTCGCCGGGCCGGACCGCTTCGGCCGTGTCGCTCATCCGACGATCCCCTCCATGCGGTTGAGCCGCGCGGCCAGCGCCTCGCGGAAGGCCTCCCGCGCGCCTTCGTGGCCGATCGCGTTCAGGCTGTCGATCATGAAGGCCTCGATCAACATGGCGCGGGCCCGTTTTTCCGGGATGCCGCGCGCGCGCAGATAGAAAAGCTGGTCGCGGTCCAGGTCACCGGATGTCGCGCCGTGGCTGCAGGCGACGTCGTCGGCATAGATCTCCAACTCCGGTTTCGCGTCCACCTCCGCGCCGTCGGCCAGAAGCAGGGCCTTGTGAAGCTGCTGGCCGTCGGTCTTCTGGGCGATCGGGCGAACCAGCGTCTTCGCCTGGAAAACCCCGCGCGACGTGCCGTCGAGCACGCCCTTGAAGGTCTCGCGGCTGACGGTCTCGGGCGCCGCATGATCGACGAAGAGGGTGTTATCCACGACCCGCGCGCCATCGCCCAGATAGGCGCCGTTCACATGTGCTTCCGCCTTGGGGCCGGTCAGTTCCGCGCGCACCTCGCGGCGCGCCAATGCCGCGCCCAGTTGCAGCACGAAGCCGTCATAGCGCGCGCCCTCCGCGATGGTCAGCGCGGTGGAATGGACGTGATAGGCGCCCGCCTCCTCGTTCTGCATCACGGGATGGCGCAGAACCGCGCCACGTTCCAGCGCGATCTCGCTGACCCCGTCGGCGAAGGTCGGGCCGCCGCCCTGGCCGACATGGCTTTCCACGATCGTGACATGCGCGTCGCGCCCGACATGGAGCGACAGGCGCGGATAGCTGGCGACCGCCGACCCGGCCGCATCGTTGCCCGCGTCGTTGCCCGTGTCGTTGCCCGTGTCGTTGGCGGACAGGAAGACGAGATGAAGCGGCGCATCGACCATCGCCCCATCGGCGATATCGATCAGCCAGCCATCCTCAACGAAGGCGGTGTTGAGGGCGGCCATCGGCGCATCGGTGAAGCCGGCATCGACGCTGAGCCGCGCCGACGCGCCCTCGCCCGCCTCATCGGACGACCCATCGCGCGCTTCCAGGACATCAGCCAGCCTGCGCACCGTGACGCCCTTCGGCAGGCGGTCGAGGTCGGAAAGCCCCGGCGCGACCCGCCCGTTGACGAGCGTCAGGCGCACCGCCTCAACATCCGCGACCGTTTCCGGCAGGGCGTCGGGTGCCGGCGTTTCCGCCGCCGGCGCGAAGCCGAGCTTGGCCAGCCCCTTCAGATCCGTGAACTTCCACCGCTCCACCCTGCGCGTCGGCAGGCCGGCGTCGCGATAGGCCTCGGCCGCGCGTTCACGCAGCGGCGCGATCGCGTCGGCCCGGGTCGCGCGCGCGTCGAGCGCATCCTGGAAAGGGTCCTGTCTCGTCCGTGCGTCACTCATCGTATCAACCGTCCCGCATCAACCGTCCCAACGTGCCTCACGCCGCGTCGACATAGTCGGCGTAACCGTTCGCCTCCAATTCCTTGGCCAACTCCTTCGTGCCCGACTTCACGATCCGTCCCCGGGAAAGGACGTGAACATGATCCGGCACGATGTAATCGAGCAGACGCTGATAGTGGGTGATGACGACGAAGGCCCGGTTCGGATCGCGCAGCTTGTTGACGCCCTCCGACACGATCTTCAGCGCGTCGATATCGAGGCCCGAATCGGTCTCGTCCAGGATCGCCAGCCGGGGTTCGAGGACGGCCATCTGCAACGTCTCGTTGCGCTTCTTCTCGCCGCCGGAGAAGCCGACATTGACCGGGCGTTTCAGCATCTCGTCCGGCATGCCGAGGGCCTTCGCCTTCTCGCGCAGCGTCTTGACGAAGGCCATGGCGTCCAACTCCTCCTCGCCATGATAGCGGCGTTTGGCGTTGAGCGCGGTCTTGAGGAAGGTCGTCCCGCCGACACCCGGCAATTCGACCGGATATTGGAAGGCGAGGAACAGCCCCTCGCAGGCGCGCTCGTCCGGCGCCATGTCGAGCAGGTCCTTGCCGTCATAGCTCACGCTGCCCTTGGTCGCCTCATAGCCGTCGCGCCCCGCGAGCGTATAGCTCAACGTCGACTTGCCAGAGCCGTTCGGGCCCATGATCGCATGCACCTCGCCCGCATTCACGGTCAGGTCGATCCCCTTCAGGATCTCCGTTCCGTCGACCTCGGCGTGCAGGTCCTTGATCTCCAACAATGCCATGTCCCTCGTACTTCCTTGCCTAAGCTATCGGGGCGCCCATCCTCGCCCCCGTCCTGAAGGGGCGGGAATGGGCACGGGCGCCGTTACCCGACGCTGCCTTCCAGCGAAATGCCGATCAGCTTCTGCGCCTCGACCGCGAATTCCATCGGCAGGGTCTGCATCACCTCCCGGCAAAATCCGTTGACGATGAGCGCGACCGCGTCCTCCTCGCCGATCCCCCGGGAGAGGCAGTAGAAGAGCTGATCCTCGCTGATGCGGCTCGTCGTGGCCTCGTGCTCCAACTGGGCGGTCGGGTTGCGGCTCTCGATATAGGGGACGGTGTGCGCCCCGCAGGTCGCGCCGATGAGCAACGAGTCGCACTGGGTGAAGTTCCGCGCGCCCTGCGCCTTCGGCAACACGCGCACCAACCCGCGATAGGTCTGGTCCGCGCGCCCGGCCGAAATGCCCTTGGAGATGATCCGCGAGCGGGT
Organism: Marivibrio halodurans; assembly: GCF_017963645.1. Taxonomy (GTDB): domain Bacteria; phylum Pseudomonadota; class Alphaproteobacteria; order UBA8366; family Aestuariispiraceae; genus Marivibrio; species Marivibrio halodurans. The sequence continues at coordinate 248,135 of NZ_JAGMWN010000003.1, forward strand.
GTTCTTCCCGATATGGATCATCTTGGTGCCGGTATCGGCCTGCTGGCGGTTGTTGGTGATGGCGACCGAATAGAACTCGCCCACCGAATTGTCGCCCTGCAGGATGCAGCTCGGATATTTCCAAGTGATGGCGGAGCCGGTCTCGACCTGGGTCCAGCTGATCTTGGAATTACGGCCGCGGCAGGCGCCGCGCTTGGTCACGAAATTGTAGATGCCGCCCTTGCCGTTCTCGTCGCCCGGATACCAGTTCTGGACGGTGGAGTACTTGATCTCCGCGTCGTCGAGGGCGATGAGTTCGACCACCGCCGCGTGAAGCTGGCTCTCGTCGCGCTGCGGGGCGGTGCAGCCCTCCAGATAGCTGACATAGGAGCCCTTGTCGGCGATGATCAGCGTGCGCTCGAACTGACCAGTCTCCTCCGCGTTGATGCGGAAATAGGTGGAAAGCTCCATCGGGCAGGTCACGCCCGGCGGGATATAGACGAAGCTGCCGTCGGTGAAGACCGCCGAATTGAGGCAGGCGTGCTTATTGTCCGAATAGGGCACGACGGAGCCGAGATACTTCTTCACCAGTTCCGGGTGCGTCCGCACCGCCTCGGAGATGGAACAGAAGACGATTCCCTTCTCCTCCAACGTCTTCTTGTAGGTCGTCGCGACCGAGACACTGTCGAAGACGGCGTCGACGGCCACCTTCGGCGCGCCTTCGACACCGGCCAGAACCTCCTGCTCCTTCAGCGGAATGCCGAGCTTCTCATAGGTCTCCAAGATCTTCGGATCGACCTCGTCCAGGCTCTTCGGCCCTTCCTGCTTGGGCGCGGCATAGTAATAGATGTCCTGATAGTCGATCGGCGGCACGGCGACCTTCTGCCAATCGGGCTCCGGCATCTCCTTCCACATGGCGAAGGCCTTCAGCCGCCAGTCGGTCAGCCATTCCGGCTCCCCCTTCTTGGCGGAGATCATGCGCACGATCTCCTCGTCCACCCCCTTGGGCAGGCGGTCCATCTCGATATCGGTCGAGAATCCGGCCTCGTACTTCTGCCGGCCGAGTTCCTCGACCTGCTTGATGGTTTCCGTCGTGGCTACCATGGCCTTCCCTCGTCGAACATTCCCAACTCACGCATCGGACGCCACCGCGACATCGCGCGGTCGGCCGAAATTGATCGCCGCCTCCTCCTGCGAGGCGGTAAGATCGGCGAGCGTCACGCTGTCCAGCGCGTCCTTCACCGCCTCGTTCACCCGCTCCCAGTGGCCGCGGATGGGGCACAGACTTTCCACCGCGCAATTCTCGTCCGAGCCATCGACGCATGCGGTCAGCGCCACCGGCCCTTCCAGCGCCGCGATGATCTCGGAGACAGTGACTTCCGTCGGCGCGCGGTCGAGCGAATAGCCGCCCTGCGTGCCCCTGTGACTTTCCAGCAACCCGCCCCGGGTCAGCAATTTCAAGGTTTTGGCGACGGTGGGCTGAGGCAGGCCGGTGCGCTCCGACAATTCATAGGCGGTCACGACCCGTCCCTGGTCCCGCGCCATGCGGCTCAGTACCACGACACCATAATCGGCCATGCGGCTCAGCTTGAACATGCGCCCTCGCGCTGTCGCGCCCCGATCCGGATCGGCCGTACCATGGGCGCCGCCCGGAAAGGGGACCATTTTCGTCCTCTTTCGCCTTATGTAGCAATCATGAGCGGAAAGGCAAGCATGGAGTCGGGGCGACCGCGCGTCCTACCCCTCGCGCATCCACCGGCGGAGGACCCGGGCGAGGCTTTCGGGATCACGTTCCATCGTGCGCGCGACGGTGTCCAGCGCATGGGTCATCCGCCGGCTTCGCGCCGCGCCACGCGCGACCGCCCGCTCGATCTCCCCCGCGTCGATGCGCGGCGGCTCGCGGTCGCTTTCCGGATCCTTCGCCATGACCTAGAAGCCTATCAACATGGAGCGTGGCGCGCCGGCCTATACCCAGCGCCCCCCTAACCTTGCGGCTGATCCGCTGGCGCATCGCCCTGCGCGGCATCCTGGGCCGGATCATCCCCGTCGCCCAGAAGTTTCGCGCGATAATCCTCCAGGAAGGCGTTGAAATCATCGCCGGAGGACAGGCGGCGGACGGTCTCGCTCAAATCCTCGGTGCCGGCCGTCTCCGGCTCGGTCGTGATGAAGGAGAAGACGCCGGCCAATTCGCTGTTCGCCATGGCGGGACCGTAGATATCCTTGATATCCTCCAACCCGCGCGTATCGCCGTCGAAATAGGCCGCGACCGCCCAATTGACGACGTGGCGTGCCTGGTCGAGCGGCACGCCTTCCGCCGGGTTCTCGGGCGGGCTGCCAGCAAGCCGTTGAAGCACCTTGGCGGCCTCCTGCCAATTCTCCGCCTCCCAAAAGACATCGCGGCGCAGCAGATCGGCCTCGCGGCTGGTGTCGCCGGCCAGCAGCTTGACCGCCTCGGCGGTGTCGCCGAGTTCGAAATTGGCCTTGGCCCGAATGCGGCGCCGGTCGGCCTGCAATTCCTCGCCGAGCGGCAGGACGTTGGTATCGTTGAGCGCGCCGATCGCCTGGGTCGGCTTGCCGTCGATCAGGCGGATGAGGGCGAGCTTCGCGCCGACGCGCGCCTTCTCCTCGCCCTGAAGGCGGAACTCCACCTGACGTTCCAGCACGCGGGCCGCGCGGTCCAGCAGATCGACGGCCACCAGCCGGTCGGCCAGATTCTCGATCATCCGGTCACCTTCCGGCCCGGACGGCGTCAGTTCCCGGAATTCGTCATAGAGCGCCAGCGCGCGCAGGGGCGGTAGCTTGTCCGCCTCCCCCTCCAGATAGAGCCGGCGGAATATATCGTTCATCCGGGCCGCCAGTTCCTCCGACACCGGGTCGCCCGGGAAGTAGGATACCGCCGTGCGCAACGCGCCCAGACCGTTGAAATAATCGTCCTTCTCCAAATAGAGTTCGCCGAGACGGCGAAGAACCATCAACTCGAACCGGTCGCCGCGCCACTTGTAGCGCAGGTCCTCCAGCCGCTCGATCGCCTCATCCCGAGAGACATCGCCTTGCTGCAGGCCGAGATTGATCAGCGCCTGCTCGGAACGCACGGCATTCTTGCGATCCGGTCCGTCGGCCAGCCCCCGCCAGATGTCCGTCGCTTCCTCGAAATCGGTGCGGGCGGCGGCCACGCGGGCCTGATGATAGCGCAGATCGCCGCGCTGCGAGCGGGTCAGATTGTCCGACTCCCCGTCGAGATCGTTGATCCAACTCGTCGCCGTGCGCAGATCGCGATTGGCCAGCGCCGCCTCGATCCGCAGCAGGCCGAGCGTGCCCTTCAATGGATAAGGATATCGGCGCAGCAGCGTTTCCCCGCCCCGGAAGCTCTCATGCGCGCGCTTATAATCCCCGATCCGCGCCTGCGTCGCGCCACGCCAGATTGCCGATTCCGCAAACCCGTCGAGACGCGGATCGGACCATGCCTCCCGCGCCGTCTCATGGTCACGGGAAAGCAGGGCCGCCGCGCCGCGCATGGCCCGAAACTCGGCCGTGTCGCCGCGCTCTGGACTCGCGCCCTCGACCACCTGCAGCACGCCCTTGGCCTCCGGACCGTACCCACGCGCGAGGTAGAAGCGCGCGATATCGAGGCGCGCGTCGTTGCGATTGCTCTCCGGCACCTCCGAGACGGTGCGGTAGAGCGCTTCGCGCGCCGCGATATAGTCGTCCGTCTCGCCGCGCTTCCACCGCTCGAAATCGAAGAGACGATTGGGTGAGAGCGACGGCCCCTCGGACACCGGGGTTTCCGGCGCGACGGCGGAGATATGAAGTCCCTCGGGCGCGACGATGCGATACCCCTCGCTATAGCGGTCGAGCCGGACATAGGGCGCGCGCGTCACCATCGCGACCCCTTGCGCCGTGGGCAGGAGATCGAACTCCGGATATCGGCGCATACCATCCATGCCATGACCGGAACCGGTATAGGGGGCGATCAGGAACCGGTCGCCCACATCCGGATCGGGGAAATCGACGATGGTCGAGGGCTCGTCCGTCGGGAACAGAAGAACCGGGCCGGTATCGGCGTTGGCCTCGGCACGAATCTCGACCTGACGCCGCGGACCGAGCGGCGATTTGCGCAGATCGACCACCCAGTCGAACCCCTCCCGACGGGCGGTGGGGTTGAGGGTCGTGTCCGGCACATGCAAGCGCAGCACGGTGGCACCGCCGACCGGCAATTGCTCGATCCGTTCCACCATCGGCTCGCCCAGGGCGCGCAACGGCGCGAGTTCGATCGGCGCGCGCCGGTCGAAAACGATCCAGATATCATCCGACCGGCGGAATACCGCCGCCCCGACCGATTCCGGCCATTGGAAGGAGAAGCTGACGAGCGCCGGCCCCCTCTCCTCCCGCTGACGGTCGGCTTGGTCGCGGCGGAGGGTCAGGGCGCCGCTTTCGATCGCCTGCTGGGCGGCGGCATCCTCGGCCGCGCGCCGGGCCGCTTCCTCGTCCACCATATCCTGCTGTTCCTCCGCGTCCGCGGACACCGCCTCCTCCGCTTGCGAGGGTTCGGCGGCGACCTCGGTCTCCGGGTCCGATTCAGGCGTGGGCGCGATCTCGGGCGGTGAAGAGGGATCGGCGGCCGGTGGCTGTTCGGGCGTCCTTGGCGGGTCGGCCTGCCGCTCGGAAGACTGCCCGGCCGTCTGCGTCTGGGACGTCTGCGTCTGGAGCATCTGCGTCTGGGGCGCTTGCGGCGCCTGGGGCTTAAGCACCGGCGTGGGGGGATCGGGCGCGTCCGGCGCGGCGGTGGAAGCCTGGGCCTGCGTGCCGGGTTTCAGCACCTCCAGAACGACGGCATCGCCCTCCGTGAAATCGCGATAATCGGCGCCGTCGGCGAGCGTGAGACGGACGGTCGTCGCCCCGTCCGCCGTCCGCACGACCGGCCGGCCGAGCCGGTCCGGCAAGGCGGCGGCCAATGCCCGCCCGTCGATCGCCGCCGGGCGGTCGAAGCGCAGGCTGAGTTGATCGCCGTCGCGCGACACCCGATAGGAAACGGGTGATGACCAATCGAAGCGAATGCGCGTCGCGTCCCCCCGATCCTCCACCCGCGCGGGTACCAAGGCGACAGCCGCGGGCGCGCCGGTCGCCTGCGGCTCGGAAGCGGCGACGGGGCCTGGCTCCTCCTGCGCCGGTGGAGCGGGTGGATCGCCGGCCTGAACCGCGCCGGCGGGGCGCAGATCGACGACGATGGAATTCTCGTTGCGGAAGCTGGAGATATTCGCGGCGCCCGTCAGGTCGAAGCGCACGGCCCGCCCCCCCTGCTCCACCGCCGCGCCAGCGACATAGGCCGGCAGGCGTGCCGCGATGTCCGATAGATCGCTCGCGATCGGACGATCGAAGCGGACGATGAGATCACCGCCCGTCCTTTCCGCCGAATAGTCCACCCGTTCCGGCCAGTCGAAGACGATCCGACCGAAATCCGGATGCTGCCAGGCGCGGGTCCGGACCTCCGTCTGCGCCAGGACCGCGTCCGGCAGGGCGAGCATGAGCAACAGCGCGATCAGCGCACGGAGGCTCGCCCCCGCCCGGCGGGGAATGCGCGCCCCTCTTCCCGTCGTGCCGTGCCGCCCGATCACGCTATTGCCCATCCGCATCCGGCAGGATCACGAGATCGACCCGGCGCGACAGTTCGAACCGCCGTTCCTCCGGCAAGTTCGGATCCAGATGCTTGTAGTGCGAGTCCGCCAATCCGACGGCGGTGAGCCGTCCCGGATAACCGGCCGATTTCAGGGCCTTCGAGACGTTGAGCGCGCGGGCGAGGGAGAGGGCCCAATTGCTCTCGAAGCCCGCCGCGCGTGGTGGGTCGGGGTCGGTATGTCCCTGGACATCAATACGATTGCCGATCTGGCTCATCGCGCCGCCGAGGCGGAACACCGCCTCGCTCGCCTCGGGCCGCAACGCGGCCAGCCCCGCCTGGAAGAGCGATTCGCTCGGCAAGGAAATCACCACCTGCCCGTCCAGTTCGGTCACCCGCGCCGTGCTAAGGACCGGATCCCGCGCCAATTTTTCCGCGAAGATGCGGTTCAGATAGGCCGTCGGCAACGCATTGACCAAGCTGACGCTCGCGATATTGAGCTCGTTCGTCGCTTTCGGTTGATCATCCAGCACCGGATTGATCCGGGTCGAGATCAACGCGATCACGGTGTCCCATTTCTCCGAGGGGATATGCGACATTGAGAACAGCATGACGAAGAAGGTCAGCATGAGCGCCGTCACATCGCCGAAACTGACGAGCCAGGCGGCCGGACGCTCCACCTCCTCCTCGGGAATCGCGATCTCGTCGGTGATCTCGTCATAGAAGTCGTCGTCGTGCATCACGGCTCGTCCTCCGCGCCCGGGTCCGGACCCGGTTGAGGGGCGTCGCCCGTCGAACTGGCGGGCGGCGGTGCCGAGAAGGTCACGCGCGCCGCGTCGGCATCACGCACGTAGAACCGGAACTGAAGCTTGCGTGGATTACCCTCGCGCAAGCCGACCTGTACGCCGTCCGGCGGCGCGCCGGCATCCGTCAACGCCTGGGCCATGCGGTCGGCACGGGCCATGGCGAGCGGCAGCCCCTCCATCGCGGAGGCCGGCAGAAGATCGGCGCCCGGGTCGTCGAGGTCAACGAGGGTGTCGCCTCCCCCCTCCGCCTCCCGGCGGGCGGCGGCGGGAGGGGTGTAATCGTCATTCAAATCCTCGACGAAGAACGTCATCTGAGCGATCACCGTGTAGCCCCGCAGACGCGCCGCGAGCGCGGAAGCCGTGGCATTGATCAGATCGATGCGATCCTCGCGGACCCGGGGCTCCGCGCCGACAAAGACCTGCATGACCGGCAGTTCCAAAATCATGTCGTCGCCGGCGGTGACCATTTCCACCTTGGTGATCGGCACGGCGGTGATCCAAAGCCGCTCCACCTCCTCGAGGACCTCCGCCGGTTCGGGCGTCTCGCCGAGGGTGGAGACCAGGATTTCGGCGGAGATGTCGGAGATCCGCTCCGTGCGGAAGGTCGCGGAAACGGAACTCAACACGGCGCGCGAGCGTGTCTCCACCAAGGTCGCAAGCGAATTCAGGAGAATAAAGAAGGCAAGGAGCAAAAGAAAAAGACTCAAGAACAGAAGCGTTCCCGTGTCTTTTCTTGGCGCCAGCCTGATGTCATCCTCTTCATTCATCTTCGCAGCATGCCGGATTCCGCGCGCGCTGGCAAAGTATGACGCGCCGGCCATGGGGTAGCCCCCAACCGTAACCCCAACCACCCCCAACCGCCCCTAACCACGGGGAGGGTCCCTTCGAACGAGAACGCCGCCCCGAAGAGGAGCGGCGTCGACGAGACCGCATGCGATTGCCGCGCGGTCGAACCAGGGCCCGAGGCTGGTATGCTAGAACTGGCCGATCACGCTGGTCAGTTTCTGCTTCAGGGTTTGCGCGTTGAAGGGCTTCACGATGTAGTTGCTGACACCGGCTTCCTTCGCGGCGATCACGTTTTCCGTCTTGCTCTCGGCGGTAATCATGATGAAGGGCAGGTTCTGGGTCTTCTGGTCCGCCCGGACCTCGCGCAGGAGTTGGATGCCGGTCATCGGTTCCATGTTCCAATCGGAAATGACCAGACCATATTCCTTCGAGCGGATCTTGGTCAGTGCCTCCGCGCCGTCCGATGCCTCATCCACATTGTTGAAGCCGAGTTGCTTCAAGAGGTTCCGGATGATGCGCAACATCGTCTTATAATCATCGACGATCAGCACCGGCATGTTCATATCGACCGCCATGACGCGCCCTCACTCCTTGCATTCTCCCCGACCCGCGACCAACGGCGGCCTGCGAAGGGTAACGTGTTTCCTCTCCGGGCGCCCATTCGATACGCTTCGCGCTTCCTGGTCCACCCTCGTCACGCCTGCTTTCATATCATACCCTGATACCAAGCTAACGCGAATACGCTTATATCGCTTTATTGGTTTAATCAAAGTTAATGGTTGGGCGCCAAGGGATTCTTGGCTCCAAGACACGGCTTTTCACCGATTCCGTCCCGGTACTATTGAGGCAGTGTCGGCAATTCCTCCCGCAAGGCCAATTCCTGGGTGACGATACGCGCCTTCTCGGGGCTCATAGCCGCCAGGATCGGCGCCAACGTACGCGCCGGCATGCCGCGCACGACATCGAGCAAGGTCGAAAGGTCGAGATCGTTGAAGATCGCCGCCGCCGATTTGGGTTTCATGTTTTGGTACGTTTGGCGGAGAACGCTGGTCTCTTCCTCCTGCGACTTGTCGTAGCGCGCCACCAGATCCTCGATATCCTGGCGCAGCTGCTCCAACTGCCGCTGCTTGGTGACGAGCCGCTGTTCGGCCGCCGAAAGCAGCGCCTCACGCTCGTCGAGTTCACGCTCCCGGCCCTCCAACTGTTCCCGCCGCTTCGCCAGATCGTGGATCAGCCGCATCTCGCCCGGACGGAGGTCGCCATCGGCCTCGATCTCCGGCGAGGCCTCGTCGGTCATCTCCAGCGGTTTCATACCCTGCGGGGCGGTACCCGCCGATGGCGACGCGACATCATTCGCGCCGTCCTGCGGCACGGCGTTCCCGGCCGCCTCGCCACCACCATCCTGGGCCAGGGCGATGCCGGGCTGACGCGCGGCCTCGTCCGACGGATCGCCTTTCAGGGTCAGCCAGATATCGCCGACCCGAAGGCTCAGCATCAGCACCGCGACCACGAGAATGATGGGAATCAACCGCACAGGTCCAGAACCTCGCTAAGCCACCAAGCGTCACACCGTCCGGCCGCCAGCCCGTATCGTCGACCCGTATCGTCGACCCGTATCGTCGACCTGTGTCATCGAATCGGCGCGACCGGGCGGAACCGTCACGTCACCCTGATTAGCGCATCCCCTGCAAGGCCCGCAACAGGTCGGATTTGCGCTTCGCCTTGCCCCGGCCGCCGCGTGCCGGACCGTCGCCGTTCGCCCCGTCTCCATCCTCGCCTCCCGGCGCGGCGCGGCCAGCGGTCGACAGCGCGGTCGAGCGCCCGGCCTTACCGCCGGCACCCTGCTGGGCGTGAGGTCGGGTATTGGTGATCCCGGCTTCGAGCCGATCAGCCGCCTCCTCCCCGCGCTTGGTCAGGAAGACCAGATCATCCTTCAGCGCCTCGGCCTTATCGACCGCCTGCTTGACGGAGGCGATGTTCTCCCGCGCGCCGCGCTTCAACCCGTCGAGCGCGGCCTCCGCGCGGTCGGTCGAGCGGGCGAAATCCTCAAGCAACCCCTTCAACTCCTCGCGGCTCTTGCGCAGCGCGGAGAGTTGCCGGTTGAGCCGGAAGCCATACCAGATGACCGCCGCGAGCAGACAGGCGAGCACCACGTCCAGAACCAGGGAGAGGACATAAGGCTCCATCGGCTTGGTGTTTCCTCCTCGCGGCGGTCGAATCCCGCAATGGCCTCGGCCCCCCACTCCCCCGGAGCCCCGTACACCACACGCGTCCTAAAATACGCCGCCTGTCAAGTCCGCACAACTCAAGTCCCGCCCGGAACGCCGCACGAAAGATGTCCCGAGGCGCGTGCGGCGTCGCGTCTACTGCTCGCCCTCGACCCGCTTGTCGATCCTGACCGCGATGCGATTGCTCTTGCGGCCCATCGTACCGACGAACATCGGCACCTCCCCGCATCGCAGTTCCACCGGGCTCTCCGGCGTCGCCTGAAGCGGCAGGAAGGTTCCCTTCTTCCACTCCAGCACCTCGCCGAGGGAACTCGACACCTCGTCCAGCACCACCTCGATATCGACGTCGGTATACCAGAGTTCTGTCGCCAAGTGGTTTTCCCAGATGGAATCACGGCCGAACTTCTCGCCCATGAACATCTGCAGCAGCAACTCGCGCACCGGCTCCAGCGTCGCATAGGGCAACAGCAGTTCGAGCCGACCGCCGCGATCCTCCATATCGATTCGCAAGCGCGCCAGGATCGCCGCGTTGGCCGGCCGCGCGATGGTGGCGAAGCGCGGATTGGTCTCCAACCGGTCGAAGCGCATGGTCACCGAGGACAGCGGGTCGAAGGCCGCCGACAGGTCGGCCAGCACCACATTGATCATGCGCTCCACCAGATTGCGCTCGATCGTGGTGTAGGGCCGCCCCTCGATACGCATCGCGGCCGTGCCGCGCCGGCCGCCGAGCAGCACGTCGACAATCGAATAGATCAGCGAGCTATCGATCGTGACCAACCCATAATTGTCCCATTCCTCCGCCTTGAAGACGGTCAGCATCGCCGGCAGGGGAATGGAGTTGAGATAGTCGCCGAAGCGGATCGAGGTAATGTTGTCGAGGCTGACCTCGACATTGTCCGAGGTGAAATTACGCAGGCTTGTCGACATCATGCGCACGAGGCGGTCATAGACCACCTCCAGCATCGGCAGGCGTTCATAGGACACCATCCCGGAATCGATGATCGCCTCGATCCCGGAACGCTGTTCGTCGGAATCGCCGCCCTCCTGAAACCCCAGAAGACTGTCGATCTCGTCCTGATTCAGGACGCGGGCCGTACCCCCGCCGCCGTCACCATCCTCGGCCATGGCGGCCCATTCGGCCGCCAGATCGTCCGCGCCCTCGCCGCCGTCGGCACCGCCGCCGACATCCTCGTCGGCCATGGCGCCCCATTCCTCGGCCATCTTGTCCTGATCGTCGTCAGCCATCGCGTCGGATCCGTCTCGTCGCCCGGCCGCGCCCCGTTCCGAACGAACGGTTCGCGCCGGACACACCTATCCCTCTAGACGACACATCAAGCAAGATCGGGGCCAAGAGCCCCGGCTTCAAGCCCACCCTACCATCCAACCGGCCCCTCTTCCGCCTACTGAATCAACATGTCGGTGAAGAGCACTTCCTTCACCTTGACCGGATTGGCCGCCTGATTGACCCGGGTCAGGAGTTCCTCCCGGATGCGATAGATGCCTTGACTGCCCTCCATCTCCTCCACCCGGAGTTCGCGCAGGAACACCTGGAAATTATCGATGATGCGCGGCATCACGGCACGCACCCGCTCCTCGTCCTCGGCCTTCTCCAGTTCGAGCGTGAGTTGAAGCTTCAGATAGCGCGCCTTGCTGCCGGCCGAGCGAAGGGTGACCGTCATCTCATCGAGCGGCACGAACACGCCCGGCCCCGACGGTGCCTCCTCCTCGTTCGGCGCCTCCTCCTCGGCGACGTGCTCCTCCGAGGCGCCGGGATTCAGGATCGGGTCCAACAGGCCGGACATATAGACACCGGCCCCGGCACCGGCCAGGACCAGAAGCGGCAAGAGGATAAAAAGGACGAGCTTCTTACCGCTGACCTTCTTGCCGCCGCCGATATCCTCGTCATCCTCGTCCGCCATCTATCCGTTCCCGTCCCCGGTTGAAGCCCGATGAACCATGCACCGGTCCACGCAAGCCGGAATGGTATCCATTCAGCCTAGGCGCCCGGCCTTACCGTCCGGTAAAGAGCCGTCATCATCCCACAGGCCTAGCGGGAGTATAGGGATGTCGCGGCGCCAGGAAAATGGGGGCTCACGCACCATGTTTCCGGCTATCCCGGCAGCATCTGCCGGGATAGCCGGGGGCCAAGGCCGCGAAACGGCACCACGCCGCCGCGCCCCGATGCGCCACCCGGCACCCCGGACACCAGCGAAAACCCTGACTTCCCAAGACTTGGCACGACTTGGCACGGCGTTTGCCAGCATGTCCCGAGGAGAGAGACAGGTCGACCAATGGGTGTGGAGAGCCCCGGCCGGCCTGGTCAATGGAGAAGGGAGGCACGATCGCCGCCATGGAGAACGCCCTCTATATCGGGTTGTCCCGACAAACCGCGTTGCGTCGCGAGATGGACGTCATCGCGAACAACATCGCGAATGCCAACACGCCGGCCTTCAAGGCCGAGAAGATGATCTTCCAGGAATTCCTGTCGAAGCCCGGCGACCGCGAGCGTATCTCGCTCGTCCAGGATTTCGGGCAGGCTCGGGACCTGAGCGAGGGACCGGCGGAGCCCACCGGGAACCCCTTGGACGTCGCCATTCACGGCGACGGGTACTTCACGGTCGATACCCCGCTCGGCGAACGGTACACGCGCCACGGTCGCTTCCAGCTCGACGCGACCGGACAACTCGTGACGAGCGCGGGCCATGCCGTGCAGGGCCAGGCCGGGCCGATCAACATCCCGACCGACGGCGGCCCGATCTCGATCGCCGCGGACGGCACGGTCTCCAACGACAACGGTGTGCTCGGCGTCCTGCAACTCGTCACCTTCGATGACCAGCAAGCCCTCAAGCGCGCGGCCAACGGCCTTTACAGCGCCGAGGACCAGAACCCTCAACCGGTCGACAACCCGACCATGTCCCAAGGGATGATCGAGGGTTCGAACGTCGAATCGATCGTCGAGATGACCCGGATGATGACGGTCTCCCGCAAGTATCAGAGCCTCGGGCGCTTCCTCGAGAAGGAGGACGAGCGCCTGACCCAGATGATCACAACGCTCGGCAAGCGGCCCAGCTAACCGCCCGCACGGCCTGGAGCGCGGCATCGAATGAAGGAGTAGGACGATGCGATCCTTGAGTATCGGCTCGACGGGCATGCTGGCGCAGCAGCTCAATGTCGAGGTTATCTCGAACAACATCGCCAACATGAACACCACCGCCTATCAACGCCGGCGGGCGGAGTTCCAGGATCTTCTCTATCAGAACCAGCGCCGGGTCGGCGCGGAAAGCTCGGACGCGGCGACGATCGTGCCGGCGGGTGTTCAGGTCGGCCTCGGCGTGAAGACGGCGGCGGTCTACCGGATCACCGAACAGGGCAATCTGACCCTGACGGAAAATCCGCTGGACCTCGCGATCAACGGCAAGGGCTATTTCCAGATCACGCTTCCCAACGGCGAGACGGCCTATTCCCGCGCGGGTGCCTTCCAGCTCGACGGCCAGGGCGACATCGTCACGGTCGATGGGTACACGGTCCAGCCCGGGATCACGGTACCGAACGACGCGATCGACATCACGATCAACGCCAGCGGCCAGGTCTTCGCCTCGATCGAAGGACAGGTGGCGCAACAGAATCTGGGTCAGTTGGAGCTCTCGCGCTTTCCCAACGAGGCCGGGCTGCTCGCCGTCGGCGATAATCTGTTCCTGGAGACGCCGGCCTCCGGCGCGGCCCAGACGGCCGTGCCCGGAACGGAGGGCTATGGGGCCATCCAGCAGGGCTTCCTGGAAACCTCGAACGTCAATGTGGTCGAGGAAATCACCAACCTGATCACGGCCCAGCGCGCCTACGAAATGAACTCCAAGGTGATCGAGACGTCCGACCAGATGATGGCGACGATGACGAACCTGCGATGACCGGATGACGGTCGCCGCGCGCGGCCCGGAGGCTTGGACGATGACACGGCTCAATCTCTTGACCCTGATCTACGCGCTGGTGCTCGCCGGTTTCATGCTGGCGGTGACGGCCCAGGCGCTCCCGGCACTGGCCGCGAGCGCCGGCCCGAAGAACGGCGAGGAGCCGAAGGCGCCGGCGGCCCTCGTCGGGTCCTCGCTGGAGGCGACGGGCGAGTTCGTCACCCTCGGCGATATCTTCACCAATGCCGGGCGCTATGCCGACCGCAATGTCGCGCGCACGCCGCAACCGGGCGAGACGCTGGTCATGGAGGCCGTCTGGCTGTGGCGGTTGGCGCGCGGATACGGCGTCGACTGGCGCCCGACCAGCACGCTGGACACCGTCACCGTGACCCGGCCGAGCCGCACGGTCTCGACGGACGAGCTGCGTGATCTGGTGCGCGCGGAACTGTTCAAGCGCACGGGCGAGGATGATCTGATCGCGATCGATCTCGACGACGAGGAGGCCCGCCTCGCCCTCAACCGCGACGCGGTCGGCGAACCGCGCGTCAAGACCTTCGCCCTGGACCAAAAGTCCGGACGCTTCACCGCCGTGATCCAGGGGCCGGCCTCCGACGCCCAGCGTCAGGTGACGATCGCCGGGCGCGCGGTGCCGCAGATCGAGGTCTCGGTCCCGGTCGACCGCATCGCCAGCGGGCATATCCTGCGCGATAGCGATCTGGAAACGGTGCGCCTGCCGGCCGCTCGCGTTAGCCGAACCGCGCTCGTCCACGCGGCCGACATGGTCGGGCAGGAGGCGACCCGCACGTTGAGCGCGGGCCAGCCGATCGCCAATGCCAGCCTTCGCCCGCCCGAACTGGTCCGGCGCGACGCGCGTGTCACGATCACGCTGGAGACCGAGAATATGCGCCTCACCGCCATCGGCCGCGCCATGCAGAGCGGCGCCGAAGGCGAGGTGGTGCGCGTCCAGAACCTGCAGAGCCGGATCACGATCGATGCGGTCGTCACCGGCGAGAACCGCGTGCGCGCCGAATTACCGGCCCGGCTCGCCGCCAATGGAGATATGTGATGAAGGCATATTCCCACACCGTCCCCCCTTCCGGTGCCCGTTCCACATGGCACGCCACGCTGCGCGGCACCGTCGGACGCGCCGCGCTGATCGGGACCCTCGCGCTCTCGCTCGGCGCCTGCAACACGCTCCAGCGCATGAGCCAGGTCGGCGATGAACCGCCCTTGGCGGGGATCGAGAACCCGACGCATCAGCCGGGATATAAGCCGATCAGCATGCCGATGCCGGAACCGCGTACCGCCAACCGGGAGCCCAACTCCCTCTGGCGCGCCGGCAGCCGGGCCTTCTTCAAGGATTTGCGGGCGAGCCAGGTCGGCGACATCGTCACCATCGTGATCGAGATCGACGAGCAGGCCGAGCTATCGAACAACACCACGCGAACCCGCGACACCTCGGAAAGCGTCGGGATCGACGCGCTCCTGGGTTATGAGGACGCGATCGGTACCGTCCTGCCGGAAGCCGCCAATCCGGGGAGCCTTCTCGGCTTCGGTGGCGAGACCAACAACACGGGCGGCGGCACGATCGACCGCGAGGAACAGATCGAACTCCAGATCGCCGCCGTCGTCAGTCAGGTCCTGCCGAACGGCAATCTGGTGCTGCATGGCCGGCAGGAGACCCGGGTCAATTTCGAGGTTCGCGAGCTTCAAATCGCCGGCATCATCCGCCCGCAGGACATCACCAACCAGAACACGGTTTCCTATGAGCAGATCGCGGAGGCGCGTCTGTCCTATGGCGGTCGCGGCCACATCACCGACTTCAATCAGCCACGCTGGGGCACCCAGTTGGTGGACGTGATCATGCCGTTTTAAACGGCCGTTCGCCGGCCGGCCCGGCCGACGACGACCGACGACGACCAAGGGATTCGATTCACGCGCACGCCCCTCTCTCCTCTCCTTCTCTCCAATGGGCTCGCGTGGATCGTTTGCGGGGCCCGGCGATCTCTCCAATCGCCGGGCCCTACTTTTTCCCGACACAGCTTTTCCACCATCACCGATCGGCATCGACATCATCACCGACGCGGCATCCCGGACGGGCCCGGTCAATTTCCCTGCCGCAATTCAGCCCCCGGCGCATCGGGATCACCCGGGTTCGGCGCGCCGAACAGCCGCCGGGTGAACCCGGGCGCCAACACCGATAGCGGATTGACCGAGACGGCCGGGTCCTCGACCGGCCCCTCGACGCCGAAATTCGCTGCGAACAAGCCCTCGCCCCCGGCGGTCAGGATATCGCCCAGGATCGGGATCGCCCCGATTACCCGGCTGATCGAATACATCGGCGCTGCCGTGCCCTGCAGCGTCACGTAATCGCGCGCGAGGTCGATCTCGCCCTCCGCCGTCAAACCCAGCGCGGAGCCGTAGGCGCGAGCCTCGCCGATCGACAGCCGGTCGTCCTGATAGCTGAAATCGGCCTCCATCCGCTCGAACGGCAGGCCGGATTGGGTCAAGGCCGACTGGATTCCCGTCAGCGTCATGAATTCCAGCAACTTCGCCAGAACCGGCGCCTCCTGCAGCGTGAAGTTCTCCACCGTCGCATGACCCGTCATGGGCGCGTCGGGTGCCTCCCGCGTCCCTTCGACGCGCAAGGCCCCGCCGCTGATCCGTGTCGTCCAGTCGAGGGTGGAGAGCGCGCCGCCGGCATTGTCCGAGACGATCGACAGGCGCCGCACCGCCCCCTCGCCGGGTCCGTAGTCCAGGCTTAGGCTGCCCCCTTCGGGAATCCCGCCTTTCAGGTGCAACGCCTCGATATCCGTGCCGTCGTGCCGCATGGAAAGATCGAGATTCTCCATCGCGCGCCCCCGGTCGTCGACGACGCGGTCGAAGCGCGCGGTCAGGTCGAAGGGCGGGCCCGGCTCCTCATCCTCCTCCGCCGTTCCGGTTGCCGTCGCGGGTGGCTCGGCTTCAGGCGTTTCGATTTCGGGGGGTGGGGCCTCGTCCTCTTCCCCCAACACACCGGAGATATCCACCGACGTCCCCTCCAGCGAGACAGTGTATCGCCCCGCGGGGTCCCGATCGATACGGCCGGAGACATAGTGTGGTCCATAGGCCAGCCGTTCAATTCGCGCTTGGCGGATGGCGGTGAAATCCGGCGGCAGAACCAGCGAGCCCTCCGCCATCATGCCGCCCTCCGGCCCCTCGGCGGCAAAGCGCAGGAAGGGCACGGAAACATCGCCCCTGACGGGAAACACCGCCTCGACATCCAAGGAAGCGGCGCGCCCGGCGGGCTTCGACCAGCTGAGCGGGGCGAGCGCGACGGCGGCCTCGCCAAGATCGGCGGCGAGACTCACCCGACGCTCCCCCGAGCGCGCCACCTTGTAATCGAGCCGCCCGCCGACGGGTCCCGTCACGACATCCGGCAAATCGATCCCAAAGCGGGCCAATTCCGTCACATCGGGCCGGGCGTCCAGGGTCATGTGCCGGGTGACCGGCGCATCCGACGCGAAATTCTCCCGCCAGGAGAGAACACCCTCCATTCCGTTCAAGGCGACCGTGCCGGAGAGATCGAGCCCACGATTGTCGATCCACAAATCCAGTTTCTCGCCGCGCGCCTCCAAGTCGAGCGCGGGGATCGGCGCGCGCACGTCGTTCAGGCGCGCGGTCGCGTCGAACGACACCATATCCCCCGTCAATTCATCGATCAGGGGAAAGGCGAACCGCACCGATGTACGCGCCCGCCCATCGATCGTTCCGGCTTCGAGGCCGAGCGCGTCGACGAACGCGTACGGCTCCGTATCGAGCAGCGCGAGCGCGGAATGAAGCGGGGACCCGACATCCAAGTCGATCGTGATTTCCTGGTCCGGCTCCTGGAAGCCGGTAATCTCGATGCGCCCCGTCTCGATCGCGATATCGTCGACCGCGCCGGTGAAAAGATCGATATCGAAGCGATCAAGATCGTAGCGCGCGCGCCCATCGACCTCCTTCGCCCGGGTCAGGGGGGCGAGATAATCCACCTCGGCGTCACGGAACGCGATCTCTCCTCCGAAGCGTTCGACCGCATCGAGCGGAAGGGTCTCGGGGTCGATGGCCGCGATCTCCTCCAGCGCGCGGACCTCCGGCAGGTCGAGCGCGATGCCGATCGTCGCCTGATCCACCTCGGCACGCGGGATATTGGGAATGACCCAGTTCCGCGCGTCGACCGCCAGCGATACCGGCCACAACCCGTCCAGGCGCTCCATCGGCAGGTCGGCGAGCATCGCGTCCAGTTCGGCCGACAGCCCATCCTCCGGGGACAGGCGCGCCGTCCCGGCGAGGGTCAGGCGCGGCCCGCCCAAATCGATCGACAGATCGCGCAGGCTGGCCTCGACGCCACCACCCGCCATCCGCTCCAGCCCCAGATCGGCTGTCCCCCCATAGAGGACGAGGCCGTCGGCATAGAGCGAGGGGAGCACCAGCACCCCGCTATCGACGGTCAAGCTAACGTTCAACGCCTCCAGTCCGGACTCCCGGTCCAGGCGGAACGTGCCCGCCCCCGCCACCGGCGCGTCGAGCATCGAAAGAGGTGCCAGCGCCTGCACCCGACCGGCCAGGCGCGCGGGCTCCAGCCGTTCGATCCGGAACGACCCGTCGATCAAGCGGGTCGGAGCGCCATCGGTCGACGTCAAATCATCGAGGGTGATGGAGAACGCGGTCCGCTCGCTCTCCCAGCGCACGCGCGCGCTGAGCGGCCGGGCCATGGAATCGACGCGCATCCCAAGGTCGAGCCCGACACGCTCCCCGATCGGAAGCCAATCTCTCGCCTCGGGGAAGAGCCGCGTCGCGATCGCCACAGGCGCCTCGCGCAGCCCGAGCGTTACATCGAACAGGTCCTCGCCATAGTCATGCGTCACCGTGCCCGAAAGCGTGGCCCGCCCCTCGGGCACGCCGAGGGCCCCGGATATCGAGACCTCCAGCCCCTCCGCATCGCGCACGATCACGGCGTTGATCGCCTCCCCGCGCCAGGCGCGGCCGCTTTGCCGGTTGTCGAACCAGATCCGCGCATTGGTAAGAATGATCCGGGTTAGGCCACCCAGCAGCCCCTTTCCATCCGGCGGCCGGACGATCTGATCCACGATCTGGGGGGGAAGCAGCGCGCCCTCCACGCGTTCCGCCAAGGGCGCATCCTCGGCATCCACGCCGAGAGGAAGGCCCTCCGGATTGATCGCGAAGGCGAGGCTGCCGTCGGTCCGGCGAATCAGGACCACCTCCGCGTCCAGCAGATCGACGCTGGTCGGGCGTACCGTGCCACTGCCGATATCGACCAGGGAGAAGCCGACCGAAAGCCTGGGCAATTGCGCGATCTCCGCGCCCTCGGCATTCAGCAGGCGGACATCGCGGGCGATCAGATCCACGACCCGGTCCCATCCGGCCCAGGTGAGTTGGGTATCCCCGATCTCGACCCGGTAATCCGCGCCGGGTTGGTTCAATGTCTCCTCGATCGTCGAGGTCAGGAAGGTCAACGCGATCGGCCCGCTCGATAGGCGCCATACCGCGACCCCGACCAGCAGCAGGCTGCCGACGACCAGGAAAGCCAGGACTTCGAGGGCTAGACGGCGGACATGGAGCTTCATCGCACGGGATAGTCCGGGGGACGGTCGGCGCGGTCAAGTCCAACCGGGCCGCTTGACCGGGCGGGCGGGCTCGCGCAGCGTGACGGTCTCGTCCCCGATGCGCATCAACCGCGAGAAACCATTCCCGGAAAATGAGTGAAACGCCCTTCCCGATCGATCCCGACGCGATTCCGCGCCCGAGCGATCCGTCCATGGGCGCCGCCGCGCTCGACCGGCTTCTCGAGGCCCTGAGAGGAGCATCGGCGGGGGACCGGGGAACCGACAAGCCGACGGCATCCGGTGAACGGATCGCCGCCCGCCTCGACGCCGCGCGCGACGGGCCGCTGGGCACGCTCTTCGGCGGCATGCTCGCGGCCAGCCCCTATTTGGCGCAACTCGCCGCGCGCGAGGGCGAGACCCTCGCGCGGGTCCTCGACGACGGGCCGGATGCCGCGCTCGCCGAGGCGCTGTCGAGCGCACGGTCGCTTATCGCGACCCCGGATGGCTTCCGCGACCTGAAAACCGTGATGCGGACCCTGCGGACGGCGAAACGGCATGTCGCGTTGATTTCCGCCATCGCGGACTGCGCCGGCGCCTGGCCGTTGGAACGGGTGACGGAGGCCCTGAGCGACATGGCCGACGCGGCGCTAGACGCCGCCATCGCCCATGTGGTCGGCGATCTGACCGGCACCGGCGCGGGCAAGGCCGCGACCGGCGACGGGTGCGGCGTGGTGGTGCTGGGGATGGGTAAGCTCGGCGCGCGGGAACTCAACTACTCCTCCGACATCGATATCATGATCTTCTACGACCCGGACCGGCTGACGGCGACCGGCGTCGATCCCGACCGGCTGCGCCAGGACATGACGCGCGCCGCGCGTACCGTGATGCGCGTGATGGACGAGCGCACGGCCGACGGCTACGTCTTCCGAACCGACATGCGCCTGCGCCCTGATCCGAGCGTCACGCCGCTGGCCATCACCGTCCGCGCCGCCGAGACCTATTACGAGAGCCTGGGCCAGAACTGGGAGCGCGCGGCCATGATCAAGGCCCGCCCAGTCGCCGGCGACAAGGCGCTGGGCCGGGAATTCCTGGCGCATATCCGGCCCTTCGTCTGGCGCAAGCATCTGGATTTCGCCGCGATCGACGACATCCAGTCGATCAAGCGCCAGATCAACGCCTATCGCGGCGGCGGGCGCATCGCGATCGAGGGGCACGACGTCAAGATCGGACGCGGCGGCATCCGCGAAATCGAATTCTTCGTCCAGACCCAGCAACTCATCTGGGGCGGCCGCGATCCCGAATTGCGCCCCCGGCGAACGCTCGACGGGCTCGCCGCGCTGGCCGACGCCGGCCATGTGGCGCCCGACACCGCGCGGGAGATGGCGGCGTGCTATCGCTTCCTGCGGACGCTGGAACACCGCCTGCAGATGACCAATGACGAGCAGACCCAGAAGCTGCCGGAGCAGACGGAAAAGCTAGCGACCCTCGCCGGGTTCATGGGATTCGACGGGGTTGGGGCGTTCCGCACGGCGGTCCGCCGGACCTTCGAGACGGTCGAGGGCCATTATGCGCGGCTGTTCGAGGAGGCCCCCGAACTCGGCGGCGACGGCGCCCTTTCCTTCACCGGAACGGACGACGACCCGGATACGCTCAAGACCCTCTCGGATATGGGATATCGGGAACCCGCGCGCGTCGCCGGCCGCATCCGCATTTGGCACCATGGGCGCTATCGCGCCAGCCGCAGCGAGCGCGCGCGCCAAATCCTGACCGAACTGACGCCGAGACTGCTGAAGGCGCTCGCCGACACGGCCGACCCGGACGAGGCATTCAAGCGTTTCGATAATTTCCTGGAGGGGCTGCCCGCGGGGGTTCAGCTTTTCTCGCTTTTCCATGCCAATCCGCAACTCCTCGATCTTGTCGCGGAAATCATGGGAACGGCCCCCCGGCTGGCCGAATGGCTGGCGCGCAAGCCGATCCTGCTCGACGCGGTGCTGACGCCGGAATTCCTCTACGGCCTGGAGGATCACGACGCGCTGCGCGAGGATCTGCACGAAACGCTGGCCCAGGCGCGCGACTTCGAGGACGTGCTGGTGATCACCCGGCGCTGGGCCAACGACCAGAAGTTCAAGAACGGCGTGCAGTTGCTGCGCGGGCTGGCGGAACCCAAGACGGCGGCCCGGCATCTGAGCGACATGGCGGAGGCGGCGCTGGCGGAGATCCTGGCCGCCGTGGAAGGCGAGTTCGCCGAAACGCACGGACGCTTCCCCGGGGGCGGCCTCGCGATCGTCGCCTTCGGCAAGCTGGGCGGACGGGAATTGATGCCGCGTTCCGACCTCGATCTCGTCTTCGTCTATGACCACGCCCCCGAGGTATCGGTGTCGGACGGCGGGAAGCCCCTGGGGCCGGCGGTCTATTATCTGCGGCTCTGCCAACGCCTCGTCACCGCGATCGCCAGCGAGACGGGCGAAGGCAAGCTGTTCGAGGTGGATAACCGCCTGCGACCTGATGGCAAATCGGGGCCGCTGGCGACCCAGTTCGAGACCTTCCGAAGTTATTACAGAGGAACGGAGGACAAACCCGTCGGCGACGCCTGGACCTGGGAACACATGGCCCTGACCCGGGCGCGCGCGGTCGCCGGCCCGGCTGCGCTGCGCGAGCGGATCGACGCGACGATCGCGGCCAACCTTAACCAACCGCGCGATCCGGTGACGCTGGCCGACGACATCGTGCGGATGCGCGCGCGGATCGCGCGGGAATTCCCCGGCACCTCCCCTTGGGGCGTGAAGTACCGGCCGGGCGGCCTCGTCGATGTGGAATTCGTCACCCAATTCCTGCAATTGTCGAGCGGCGGCGGCCCCCGGCCCGTCTTCTCGCCCAATACCGGCCTCGCCCTCGACCGGCTTTGCGAGGCCGGGCATCTGAGCGAACCGGCCCATGCGGATCTGCGCGCGGGCCTCGACCTCTGGCGGCGATTGCAGATCGGACTGCGCCTGACGGCGACCGAGGGCGGCTTCGACGCGGCAAGCGCGCCGGAAGGCCAGCGCCGCCTGCTGATGCGCATGGCGGACGCGACGGATTTCGAAGACTTGGAGACGCGCATGGCCGACGCCGCGCGGGCGGTGAGCGCGCGTTTCGTGGAATATCTGGGCACCGCGCCGCATGCGTCATAGCGCGGGTGCCGACCTTGCAGCGCCCCGCGCGCTACCTATCTCCCCTGGGATGGCGAGACGCGCGGACGCGTGCCGGCCGCCAAGATCAAGACCATGACAGGAGACAACCGAAAATGGCGTTGAGCGAAGGCGACAAGGCCCCGGACTTCACCCTGCCAACCGACGGCGGCGACAACATCGGCCTCAGCGAGCTGAAGGGCCGGTGGGTCGTGCTCTATTTCTATCCGCGCGACGATACGCCGGGTTGCACGAAGGAGGCCTGCGGCTTCCGCGACGCGATCGCGGATTTCGACAAGGTCGATGCGACGATCATCGGCGTCTCCCGCGATAGCGTCGCCAAGCATGAGAAATTCAAGGCCAAGCACGATCTGAACTTCCCGCTGGCCGCCGACGAGGACGGCACGGTCTGCGAGGCCTATGGCGTCTGGGTCGAGAAGAACATGTACGGGCGCAAGTCCATGGGTATCGAGCGCTCCACCTTCCTGATCGATCCTGAGGGCAAGATCGCCAAGATCTGGCGCAAGGTGAAGGTGCCGGGCCATGTCGAGGCCGTGCAAGACGCCCTGAAGGCCGCCTGACCGGCGGCCGCGCGATATTCCGGCGACCTTGGACAAGGGAGATCATGATTTTCCACCGCACGCGCTCCACCTTTCCCGCCGCCATGCGCCACACCGCCGTCCGCCGCGCGGCATTGGCCGCGCCCATCGCCCTGGTGGCGGCGCTGACGGTTGTGGGTACGCCCGTGCTGGCCGCCGCCGACGGAGAAGCGACGCGATCCGCATCGGATGAGGAGAGAGCCCGCCTCGCGCTCGCCCATCTGGGCGTTGACTGGCCGGAGGCCGGTTTCGACGGCGGGCTGATCGACATCGCGGCGCGCGAGACGGCGATCGCCGATCGCGAGATCGCCCGCGCGCTGGAAGCACGCGATATCACCGAACAGCGCGCGCGCGTCGCGGCGGCCCTGAACGCGATCAATCCCCGCGTGGTACCGGAGGGGCCGGGCCTGGGTTACGGGGCGATACGGGCCGCGCGCGACGCGACGTCCGAAGCCTATCGGATCGGCCTTCTGGTCATGCCGGGCGGGGTGTTGGAGGAACAATCCTCGGCGCTTGCCACCATCTTCACCAACCTGTCCACCTGGGGCCGCGACGTGGCGATCCTGCTGCGCGAGGCGTCGCGCGCCGAAACGCCGGAGATGGCCCGCCCGGCGCTGGAACAGGCGAAGGCATTGACGACGACGATGATCGACGGCCGGGATGGCAACGGTGACGGGTCGGTCGGCACCGCCTTCGGCGAGGGCGGTCTTGAGCAGGGCCGCGCCGCCTACCGCGCGATGCTTCAGGCGGAAAACATGAATGAGGGCGCGTTGCGCCGATTGATCCGGACACCGGAGAACGAGGGACGCGGCTGACCGGCAACGGCCCGGCCGCGAAGGATAAGGATGCGCGACGCACGACCGAACGGCATGAACACCCCCGCCGAACCGTCCGGACCGGAACGAAACGGGACGATGGACGACGGCCGCGCCAGCCTCTGCGCGTTGGCACGCGGGGTGCTGGAAACCGAGGATGCGAAGCAGAAGGCGGCCAAAGCACGGCTCGTCGCCGCGCGCTGGCTGGCCCGCGATGTCAGCGGTATCGGCGCCAGCGGCGCGCCCGACCGGCCGGCCCGCCCGGCGAAGCCCGACCTGCTGCCGCCGGGCAAGATGCCCCGCCGCAAGATCGGCAAGGGGCCGGAGGGCCGGATCGCCCTTCTGCATGCCATCGCGCATATCGAACTCAACGCCATCGACCTAGCCTTCGACATCGTGGCGCGCTTCGCCAGCGCCGATCTGCCCACCGCCTTCTATGACGACTGGATCACCGTCGGCGACGACGAAGCCCGGCATTTCCAATATCTGGACAGACGGCTGGAAACCCTCGGCGCCGCCTATGGCGATCTGCCGGCCCATGACGGGCTGTGGCAGGCCGCGCGGGAGACCGCCGACGATCTGATGGCGCGGCTTGCCATCGTGCCGATGGTGCTGGAGGCGCGCGGTCTGGACGTCACGCCGGCGATGATCGAGAAGCTGGAGGCCGCCGGTGACACCGAGAGCGCGCGCCTGCTGACCATCATCCATGACGAGGAGATCGGCCATGTCGCCGCCGGCCGGTGCTGGTTCGAATATCTGTGCGCGGCCGAGCGCCTTCCCGTGCGCGAAACCTGGCAACGTCTGGTGGACGAGCGGTTCCGGGGTGGCCTGAAGCCGCCCTTCAACCGCGCCAGCCGCAGCCGCGCGGGCCTGCCCGCCGATTTCTACGAGGCATTCGACGCGCATCCCGGGCCCCGATAACCTCCCGATAACGGGTACCGCGCGGCCCCCTGGTCATCATTCCGCCGGACGCCTCCGAAGGGCGGTGACAGACCCCGCCGCCTCCGCTATAGCGGCGGCGCCATGAACTACCGTCACGCCTATCACGCCGGCAACTTCGCCGATATCCTGAAGCATTGGATCCTGCTGCGGCTGCTCGACCGGCTGACCGCGAAGGCGAAGCCGTTCTTCGTGCTCGACAGCCACGCGGGCGGCGGGTTCTATGATCTGGCCCGGGAGGCGACGATCCGCACGGGCGAGGCCGCGCGCGGCATCGCCCGTCTGCTGCCGCATGCGGCCGGCGCGCCGGAGAGCCTGCGCCCCTATCTGGAGGTGATCGCCACCCTCAACGCGGACGAACCGGCCTTGCGCTGGTATCCGGGCTCGCCCTATCTGACGGCCACGCATCTTCGGGAATGCGACAGGCTGATCGCCTGCGACCTGCAATCGGGCGAGGGCGCTGTCCTCCGGGAAACGCTGAAACCCTTTCCGCGCGCCAAGGCCCATATGGGCGACGGCTATGCCGCCGTGCCCTCCATGCTGCCGCCACCGGAACGCCGGGGACTAACCCTGATCGACCCGCCTTTCGAGCGGCGCGACGACTATGACCGCATGGCCAGGGCCACCAAAATCGGCGTGACCCAGTTCGCGACCGGCCTCTTCGCGCTGTGGTACCCGATCAAGGATCGGGCGCGCGCCGTCCGTTTCCTCGACGCCCTGCCCCGCCCCGCCGGCGGGCTGGCGGCGATCGATTTCGCCATCGACCATCCGACGGCGGAGGGTGGGCTGAAGGCCTGCGGCCTGGCGCTCCTCAACCCGCCCTTCGGTCTGGTCGACGAAATCGCCGAAAGCCTGCCCTGGCTGGTCGAGCATCTGCGCGAGGGGGAAGGCGCCACCGCGCATATCGACTGGATATCCCGGCCCGAGTGATACCGTCTCCGCCCCCCTGCCCCTTTCCGGGACAGGGCATGACGGGGTCGGTCGGCTGCGTTACCTTGGCGCCCATGACTGATACAGAGAAATTCTTCGAGGATGTCTACGGCCTCGACCGGGCCAAGGACACCAAGGACTACTATGAACGGTGGGCGGAGCAATATGACGAGGCCGTTCTGAACAACGGCTATGCCTCGCCCCGCCGGGTCGCGGAGGCAATGGCGGCGCATGTCGCCGACAAGAGCGCGCCGCTGCTGGACCTCGGCTGCGGCACGGGACTGTCGGGGGAGTCCTTCGCGGCCGCCGGCTTCACCACCATCGACGGCAGCGACTTCTCCGAGGAGATGCTGGCCGTGGCACGGACCAAGGGCGTCTATCGCCATCTGGAGGCCGGGGACCTCAACCGGCCGATCCCGGCGCAACCCGGCGACTATGCCGATATCGCCGCCGTCGGCGTCTTCAGCCCGGGCCACGCCCCGGCGGAGATGATCGGCCAGGTGATGGATCTTCTGCCGCCCGGCGGCTGCTTCGGTTTCACCCTCAACGATCACGCGATCGAGGAGCGGGTCTATGAGAACGAGGTCGGAAAGCTGGCCGCCGACGGTCGGCTGACGATCGTCTTCGAGGACTATGGCGATCACCTGCCGGGCCAGGATCTGAAGTCCAAGGTGCTCGTTCTGCGCACGCCAAGCTGACATCATATCACGGGAAAGCGAAAATCATGGCGGGACGGCCGGATATCCTGATCCTGGGCGGGGGCATCGCGGGTGCCTCCCTCGGCGCCGAGCTGGCGATTTGCGGCGCCGCCGTCACGCTTCTGGAGGCGGAGGAGCGGCCGGGCCATCACTCGACCGGCCGCTCCGCCGCCCATTTCATCGAAAGCTACGGCCCGCCCGCGGTTCGGGCCTTCAGCCGTTTCACCCGCCCCTTCCTGGAGACTCCACCGGAAGAGATCGCGCCGGAAAGCCTGTTGCGTCGCCGTCCCATCGTGTGGATCGCGCGACCGGAGGATAAGGCGACGCTCGATGCGCTGGTCGCGGCGGAAAGCGCCCTCGCCCCCCTGCCGGTGGAGGAAATCGCGCGGCGCGTGCCGATCCTGCGCCCCGAGATGATCGCCGCCGCCACGATCGAGGAGACGGCCGCCGATATCGATGTCGACCGTCTGCATCAGGGCTATCTGCGCCGGTTGCGCCATCATGGCGGCACGATCGTCATGAAGGCCCGGGCCGGCGCGGTCGCGCGCCGCGACGGCCTATGGCGGGTGGAGACGACGGCCGGCCTTTTCGAGGCCCCGATCCTGGTCAATGCCGCCGGCGCCTGGGCGGCGGAAATCGGGCGCATGGCGGGTCTGCCGCCGGTCGCGTTGACGCCGCTTCGCCGGTCGGCCGCGCTGCTGCCCGCGCCGGACGACCCCGGCTTCGCCGACTGGCCGCTCGTCGGCGACATGGGGGAGCGGTACTATTTCAAGCCGGAGTCGGGGAAGCTCCTCGTCTCCCCCGCCGACGAAACGCCGGTGGACCCGCACGACGCCTTCGTCGACGACATGGACCTGGCGGAGGGCCTCGACCGTTTCGCCCAGGCGACGACCTATCCGCTGGAGCGGGTGGAGCGGAGCTGGGCCGGTCTGCGCAGCTTCGCCAACGACCGCGTCCCGCTCGTCGGCTATGACCGCGCGGAGGGCGGCACGGGCTTCTTCTGGTTCGCCGGCCAGGGCGGGTACGGCATTCAGACCAGCCATGGCATGGCGGTGAACGCGGCCGCCTTGATTCAGGGCCGGCCGGTGCCGGAAGCCCTCGCCACGCTGGGTCTCAAGGGTGGCGATCTCGACCCGCGCCGGGCGATGCCGGCGGGCCTCGCCCACTGAGAGCACAGCACCGCTTCCCAGAACGTGCCCCAGAACGTGCCCCCCTGAAAGGGCGATTGCCTCCCGGTTCCCTTCGGGGAAGGATGGCGGCGACTATCAATAAGGGAGGCACCGTCCATGCCCGGCTATGTCAGTCACCTCGAATGCTCGATCAGCGGCAAGCGCTACGAGGCGGGTCGCGTTCACGGGCTGTCGGAGGAGGGACGGCCGCTGCTCGTCCGGTACGATCTGGAGCGGTTGAAGGCGGACGTGACGAAGGCCGATATCGCCGCCTCCACCGCCCCGGGTTTTTGGCGCTACGCCCCCTTCCTGCCGGTCGAGGACGCGGCGAACCGCATCTCGCTGGGCGAGGTGATGACGCCGCTGATCGGGGTCGACCGCTGGGGCGCCTCCGTCGGGGCCGCGCCGGGCGCGGCGATCGTGAAGGACGAGGGGCGGCTGCCCACCGGCTCCTTCAAGGCGCGGGGCCTGGCGCTGGCGGTATCGATGGCGAAGCAATTCGGCCTCGACCATCTGGCGATCCCGACCAACGGGAACGCGGGCGCGGCCATGGCGGCCTATGCCCGGCGCGCCGGAATGCGCGCGACCGTGCTCTGCCCGGAGGATACGCCCGACATCAATATCCGCGAAATCCGTCAGCAGGGCGCCGAAACCTATCGCGTCAACGGGCTGATCAATGAGTGCGGGCGTATCGTCGGCGGCGGCAAGGAGAGCGTCGGCTGGTTCGACCTGTCCACCCTGAAGGAGCCCTACCGGATCGAAGGCAAGAAGACCATGGGCCTGGAATTGGCCGAGCAGTTCGGCTGGCGCCTGCCCGACGTCATCTTCTATCCCACCGGCGGCGGAACGGGCCTGATCGGCATGTGGAAGGCGTTCCAGGAGTTGCGGGAGATCGGCTGGATCGACGGTCCCCTGCCCCGCATGATCGCCGTCCAGGCGGAGGGCTGCGCGCCCATCGTGAAAGCCTATGAGGCGGGGGAGGAACACGCCCCCCTGTGGGACAACGCCGCCACCGTGGCCGCCGGAATCCGGGTGCCCGTCGCCGTCGGCGATTTCCTGATCCTGCGCGCGGTCCGGGAATCCGGGGGGCGCGCGGTGGCGGTCGCGGACGCCGATATCCTGGCCACGCTCGATGCGATCGCGGCGACGGACGGCCTGCTGCTCTGCCCGGAGGGGGCGGCCACCGCCGCCGCCCATGCCCGGGCGCTGGCGGAAGGCTGGGTCCGGCCGGAGGAGACGGCGATCCTCTTCAACTGCGCCACCGGCCTCAAATACCCGATGGCGCCGGTGGAACAACGGATCGACAAGGACGCGCCCGTCGATTATTCGCGGTTCCGATAGACGCGCTTCCGATTCCGCTGCCCCCTCCCTTCATGCCCCGATCATATCCGCCGCCTTCTCCGCCAGCATGAAGGTGGGACAGTTGATATTGGCGCTCGGCACCGTCGGCATGGCGGAGGCGTCGACGACCCGCAGTCCCTCCACCCCCTTCACCCGAAGGTCGGGGGTCAGCGGCGCCATATCATCCGCGTCCGCCCCCATCCGTACCGTGCCGCAGGGGTGATAGGCGCTGGAGGCGTCGCGCCGGATGAAGGCATCCAACGCCGCCCCGTCGGTGACGCCCGGCCCCGGTAGATCCTCCGCCACATGGAAGTCGGCGAAGGCGGGCTGGGCCAGGATTTCCCGGCCCAGGCGCAGCCCCTCGCGCATCACGCGCCGATCCTCCTCGGTCGCCAGATAGTTGGGGTCGATCAGCGGCGCATCCGCCGGATCGGCGCTGCGCAGGCCGACGCACCCCCGGCTTTCCGGTCGCATCGGCCCGCAGCCCAGGCGATAGCCCTCGACCCTCGGGTCCGGCATCCAGTCCGCGCCGAAGAAGACCGGGAAGAAATGCATCTGGATATCGGGCCAATCGGCGAATTCCGGCGCGCTCGGCAGGAAGGCGCCG
Organism: Marivibrio halodurans; assembly: GCF_017963645.1. Taxonomy (GTDB): domain Bacteria; phylum Pseudomonadota; class Alphaproteobacteria; order UBA8366; family Aestuariispiraceae; genus Marivibrio; species Marivibrio halodurans. The sequence goes on from NZ_JAGMWN010000003.1 coordinate 277,303, forward strand.
ACATGGCATTGATTGACGGCGGCCGGCCCGCTCTTCGCGAGGAACCATTGCAGACCGACCCGCACCATCCGGTCGGCGCGCAGATAGCGATTGAGGGAAACGGGCTTGTCCGTGCGCACCTGGATATGCGCCTCCAGGTGATCCTGCAGGTTGGCGCCGACCCCGGGCGCGGCCAGCCGGCAGGCGATGCCGTGACGTGCCAGTTCCTCCTCCGGCCCGATGCCGGAGAGCATGAGGAGGTGCGGGCTGCCGAACACCCCGGCGGAGAGGATCACCTCCCGCCCGGCCTCCAGCCGCTCCACGCCGTCCGGTCCCGCGATCTCGACGCCCGTCGCGCGCGTGCCCTCGAACAACAGGCGCAAGGCCTTGCGGTTCGGCAGGACGGTCAGCCCCGCCGGCCGGCCGGCCGCGTGGAGATAGGCGCGCGCCGCGCTGGACCGCCGGCCATGCGCGACGCTCATCTCGAACCGGCCGACGCCGGCCACCATGGCGGCGTTGAAGTCGCGCACCTGGGCATGGCCCGCCTCCATGCCCGCCGCCAGGAACGCGGCGTTGAGGGGGGAGAGGTCCGTCATCCGCGACACCGCCACCGGGCCGCCGTGCCCGCGCGCGGGGTCGTCCGTCCAGGCCGCGTCCTCCAACCGCCGGAAATAGGGCAGGCATTCCGCGAACCCCCATCCGGTGCAGCCATGATCCGACGCCCAGCCGTCATAGTCGCGCGGGTGACCGCGCAGGAAGGTCATGCCGTTGATCGAACTGGAACCACCCAGGACGCGCCCACGCGGCTGGTCGACGCGTCGGTCGTCCAGATGGCCTTGCGGCTCGCTGCGATAGCCGTAGTTGAAACGGCTTCGGCCCTTGAAGACGCTGCGCAAACCCGCCGGCATGGTAAGCGCCCAATGCCCGTCGCGCCCGCCGGTCTCTACCAGCGCGACGCGCGCGCCGTCGCGCTCCGCCAATCGACGCGCGACGGCGCAACCCGCCGTGCCCGCCCCGATCACGATATAATCATAGAGGCCCGCCGCCCGGCCGGTCGGTCCCGTCCCGGCCGTCATCGCGCACCTCGACCGCGCGCGGCACCGCCGCGCCATTCAACCGTCCCGGGACACGGGCTCTCGCATGCCATGAGCAGGGTATCTCCGAACTGAAGGACATCGAAACCCGCGAACGCGGGTCGGATGCGAGTGAAATCCCTTGTGCGCCTTTCGGCAAATGCTCATTGTGATTTTTCACATTAGTATTGCTAATGCGGAGTTCCGATGGCGCGCGGCCTGCCTCCCCTCACCTGGATACGGACCTTCGACGCGGCCGCGCGAACCGGCAGCTTCACCGCCGCCGCGAAGGAATTGAGCGTCACGCAAAGCGCCGTCAGCCAGCAGGTCCGCCTGCTGGAGGCCTGGGTCGGGGAACCCCTGTTCCGGCGCGGCCCACGGCGCTTGTCCTTGACGCCCGCCGGCCATGCCCTTCGCCCGCACGTGGTCAGCGCGCTGGATACGCTGGAGACCGGGACGCGCGCGCTGGCTGGCGGTCATCGCGCGGATCGCGTGGCGATCCGTTGCACGGCGGGGGCGGCGATCTTCCTTCTGGCGCCGATCTTCGACGCCTTCGTGCGCGACCTGCCGGAGATTTCACTGAAGGTCAGCACCCTTATCTGGCCGGACGAGACCGCCGATCCGAACTGCGACCTGGAGGTCCGCATCGGCGGGGAGAGTTGGCCCGGCTTCGACGCCATCCGCCTGACGCGGGAGGCGATCCTGCCCGTCGCCACGCCGGAGCGCGCGGCCATCATCGACGGCGACCCGAAGGCGCTGGCGCGCGCGTTGCTGGTCGATGTGGTCGGCTATGAATCGGGCTGGGAGACATGGTTCGCCGCGATCGGCGAGGAAGGACCGGAAAGCGCGCGACGCCTCACCCTCGACAACGAAATCCTGGCGATGGAACTGGCGAACCAGGGCGAGGCCGTGATCCTGGGCCGGCAATCGCTGGTCGCCCGCGAATTGGCCGCCGGCCGGCTGGTTCCGGTGATCAACCGGCGGGTCGATGTCGTGGACGGCTTCTCTGTCCTGAAACCAAGCGGCGATCGCATCGGCGGCGCGGCGGGAATCCTGCTCAAGCGCATCCTCGACGCCTTCGATATCGAGGAAATTCCCGACGGCTGGGTCTAATACCAAATCTTGTTGATCACGACCCATGGGGACGTCCCTCCCGGGTTCTCGACCAGGAGCGCGTGCCGTGGCGATGCGGGGCATCGTGAGGCACGGGCGATGCGGGGGCACGGGCGATGCCGTCCGAGGGCCCGGCGCATCCTCCGGCCCATCGATCCCGTGGGCGAGCGTCGCATGCCCCGGCTCGGCCAGCATCATGGAGCCCACCCGCGCTATCGCGAAGCCTCGGGATCAGGCGGTCTCGAACTCCTCGAAGCGATATCCCTGGTAATAGAGAAGCGTCGACAGGTCGGTGTAGTCGATGCGATGCGGCGCCTGCTCCCGCACGATCGGCTTGCCGCGAAACCCGACGCCAAGACCGGCGGCTTGCAGCATGTCGAGATCATTTGCCCCGTCGCCGACCGTCACCGCCTCAGACAAATCCGCGCGAATATCGTGGGCGAGCGCGCGCAATGCCTCCAACTTCGTCGCCCGGCCAACGATGTCGCCCCGCACCCGGCCGGTGAAGCGCCCATCGACGATTTCCAACCGATTGGCCTTGTGCGCATGGAAGCCGAGATGACGGTGCACCACCTCGGTCGTGAAGGTGAAGCCGCCGGAGACCAGCATGCAGCGCGCCCCGTTGCGCGCCATGGTCCGCACGGCGACCGACCCGCCGGGCGTGTAGGTCACGCGTTCCATCACGTGGGCCAGCGTTTCCTCCGCCGGACGGTCGGCGAGCAACGCCACGCGCTGGGTCAGGCTCTCCTCGAACCCGATCTCGCCATTCATGGAGCGCGCGGTGATTTCCGCCACCTCCTCCCCGATGCCGAGCAAGGCGGCGATGGTATCCAGCGTTTCGATCTCGATCATGGTGGAGTCCATGTCGGCGATCAGCATCCGCTTGCGCCGGCCGGTCGCCGGCTGCGCCGCACGGTCAAGACGCGCCAGCGCCGGCTCCTCGTCGACCGCCGCATGGGCGGCCGCCCTGTCCAGCCCATCGAAAGGTAAATCGGCGGCGAGTTCCTCGCAGAGCCAATCCTCCGCCCCGACCGAGAACGCGCCGGCGGCCTTCAATCGTGCCCGGGCGATCGAGACGTCGTCCGGCGTCAGCCCACGGTCCGGTGGGGCGACGAGGGTCAGGACGTGCGTGGCCGTCTGGCCGGCCGATGCGGCGGAGGACATTGCGGAGTTTCGATCAGGCATGACGGGCTAGGGCTTAGCCCGAGGTTCCACTCGGGACAAGCGACGAATGGGTGACAACCGCGCGGGGGCGTAGGAACCCCTACCCGCGCGCCGCCGATGAGATGTGGGGCGTCATCCCCGACAGATAGATGCGCTCAAGCAGCGCCCAGACGCGTCTGCGGCTTGTTGAAACCGATTTCGAGCAGATAGCTCTGCAGGACGAGGTCGGCCTTCACGATGTCGGAGAGCACCTGATCGTAACAGACGAGGATATCGTCATAATCCGCGTAGCCCTTGCGCGAACAGGTGGCGCGCAAGTCGTCGAGATGTTCCAGCCATTTGCGATGATGAGCGTGATGCCAGCGCAATCCGGGATAATTGAGATGCTCCATGAAGCGTTCCTCATGATCGAAATGACCACGCACCCGATCGCGCAACGCCTTGAACTCGTCCTCGAACCCGACCACCGTCGTGCCGTCATAGGCCGCGATGCAGCCATTGATCACCTGCAGGATGATCTCGTGATCCTCGTCGATCTCGCGCCAACCGATTACCCAACTCGCGGGTAAGGACAACGGCTTAATCAACCCATTGGACATGTTCACCATCCCCTGCCCTTCGCCTTATGAACGACATGAACGCGACATGCGTCATGAATAAAAGACAAATAGGCTTAAATCTTTAGTGTTGAATTAACGATACCCCCATTTCACATGGCACCAAAATAAAATCCACCCCGGGGGGCATCCCCGGGGTGGATCTCGTAAAACCGATTCCGTGATGGACGGAGGATCAGCGCGAGTAGAACTCGATGACCAGGTTCGGTTCCATCTGCGCCGGATAGGGCACATCCTCGAGCTTCGGCGTCCGGGTGATGGAAGCCGCGAGTTTCTTATGATCCACTTCGAGATAATCGGGAATCTCGCGCTCCGAGGAAGCGATCGCCTCCAACACCAACGGCAGTTCCTTCGACTTCTGGCGGACCTCGACGACGTCGCCGATCTTGACCACGTAGGACGGCACGGTGACGCGCTTGCCATTCACCAGAACGTGACCGTGGTTGACGAACTGACGGGCCGCGAAAACCGTCGGCACGAACTTCGCGCGATAGATCATCGCATCGAGACGATGCTCCAGCAGACCGATCAGGTTCTCGCCCGTGTCGCCGCGACGACGAACGGCCTCATCGTAATATTTGCGGAACTGCTTCTCGCCGATATTGCCGTAATAGCCTTTCAGCCGCTGCTTCGCCATCAGCTGGATGCCGAAGTCGGAGGGCTTCCGGCGGCGCCCCTGGCCGTGCTGGCCGGGTCCGTACTCGCGCTTGTTGAAGGGGCTCTTCGGCCGGCCCCAGAGATTGACGCCGAGCCGGCGGTCGATCTTATGCTTGGCACTAATACGCTTTGACATCGTTACGCTCCCGATTTACCCGACGGCCACGATCGATCCGCAGCCAATCGGCGGTTGGATTTGTTCCGGTAGTCCGACCCCGATCGCATCCAATGGTTGATAAGCCGTGCATCGGCATCCATCATAGGTGCGACCGGGCGGCGGGATCGAAACGGATTGAGCACCGTTCGCGGTCCGCATTCCCGGAAAGCGGCGGGACTATAGGGATTTACGCCCCCCTGTCAAACCCGGCAGGAAGTGGGGTCGCGGGGCATTTCTCGGGGGGAAAGGGGCGCGCCTTGAAATCGGAACCAAGCGGCATGGTTGTGAACGCGGCGCCGAGCGACGGCGGCGCGGATCGCGGGGCGCATGCGCGTGGCTTCGCGCTTACCCTTCTCGGCGTGATGGTGCTGACGCCGGACACGCTGCTCATGCGGTTGATCGATACCGACCCCTGGACGCTTACCTTCTGGCGTGGCCTGCTGATGCCGAGCGCGCTGATGGCCGCCTTCTTCATCGCGCGGCGCGGCCATGCCTGGACCGAGATCCGGGCCCTGGGAATCGCGGGGCTGGCGGTGGCGCTGATCTATGGCATCAACGCGATCAGTTTCGTTCTGGCCGTGGAGCATACCAAGGTCGCCAATGTGCTGGTGATCCTGGCCGCGGCCCCCCTCTTCGCGGGCTTGATGAGTGTCCTGTTCCTGCGCGAGCGCGTGCCGCTCGCCACTTGGCTCGCGATCGGCGCCGGCATCGCCGGGGTGGCGACGGTGGTCGGCGGCGGGCTCGGCGCCGGAACGTCGCTCGGCGATCTGTTCGCCCTGGTGACGGCGGTATCGCTGGCGGGTACCTTTACCGTGCTCCGACACTCCAAGGCCCGGAACATGGTGCCGGCGACGGCGCTGGGCGGGTTGCTGACGGCGGTCGCGATGATCCCGCTCGCCGATCCCGGGTCGCTCGAAGGCGCGCAACTCGGCATGATGTTGTTGCTCGGCCTCGTGATCCTGCCGATCGCCTTCGGACTGATCACCTTGGGGCCGAGAACGGTGCCGGCCCCCGAGGTCGCGCTGCTGATGCTTCTGGAAACGGTGCTGGGGCCCTTCTGGGTCTGGTTGGTGATCGACGAGGTGCCGCCCTTCGCCACGATCATCGGGGGCGCGATCGTGCTAGGCGCGGTGGCGCTGCACGCGCTCTGGCGTCTTGCGCGGCGCCCGCGTCGCGTTCGGCCCCAACCGCCGCCACACGGATAAGCGCGGCTCCCATTGCGCTTGCCGCCCGGCCACCCGCGCGGCCACCTCGGGCTCAGGTCTTGTCCATTCTGTTATTATCGCCCCCTTCGCTCGCGGCATAGAGCCCCTGGGTTTTCTGGCGCGCGAGGAGGTCGGCGTCCGCGCGCCGGAATTCCTCGACCACATGCTCGATCGTCTCGTCCTTCTGGCCGAGGCGGCGCAACCCCTCCGCTGCCAGCACGATCGAACTCTCGAAGGTATCGCGCACGAAATAGTCCGCGTCCGAATCCAGCATCTTCATCGCATGGATGCGGTCATGCGCGCGGGCCATGATCTTGATGCCGGGGAAACGCTTGCGTATCTCGCGGATCGCGGTCAGGCAGGCTTCCTGGTTGTCGATCGTGACGAAGATCATGTCGGCTTCCCCGCCACCGGCCGCGGCCAGCACATCGATGCGCGTCGCGTCGCCGAAATAGACCTTATGGCCGAAGCGCTTGGCGGCGTCGATCCGCCTGGGGTCGCCGTCGATCGCCGTCACCTCCTGGCCCAGAAGCTTGAAGATCCGGGCCACCACCTGACCCACCCGGCCATAGCCGACGACGATCACCCGATTGCGCTCCGCCTCGGCGGCATCGGGCATCTCGCCCCATTCGTTCGAGCTGAACAGCCGGCCCATCAGGCGGTCCCCCACGATCCCCACCAACGGCGTCAGCGCCATCGACACGGTCACCAGCGCCGTCATCAGGTTCGCCTCGACCGGCGTCAGGATGGCGTGACCGGCCGCGACGGAAAACAGCACGAAGCCGAACTCCCCCCCTTGCGGCAAGGTCACGGCGATGCGCGTGGAATCCTTAGGGCCCGAACCGAAAAGACGCGCCAGGACGAACAGAACCACGCCTTTCACCACCATCAGCCCGACGGCGCCCCCCAGAACCGTCGCCCAATTGACCAGAACCAGCCGCCAATCGACCGACATCCCGACCGCGATGAAGAAAAGACCGAGAAGCAACCCACGAAACGGTTCGATATCGGCTTCCAATTGATGGCGATATTCGGATTCGGCCAACATCACCCCAGCAATGAAGGCACCGAGCGCCATCGACATCCCCACTATATGCATGAGGAGCGCCGCGCCGATCACGATCAAAAGCGCGGCCGCGACGCTGATCTCGTCGGACCGGGTCGCGGCGATCACCCGGAAGACCGGGTTCAGCAGGAACTTACCGGCCAACACCAGGGCGACGACCACGCCCACCGCCTCGATCGAGGCGCGCCAATCGGGGGCCGCTCCCTCCGCCCCGACCGCCAGCAGCGGCACAAGGGCCAGAAGCGGTACGATGGCCAGATCCTGGAACAATAGAATAGAGAAAGCACGCGTGCCGTATGGTGCGTTGAGATCGCCGCGCTCCCGCAGGATCTGAACCCCGAAGGCCGTGGAGGAAAGCGCCAGCGCGAAACCGACGACCAGCGCCTTATTGATCCCCGCCCCCATCAAATAGGTCCCGACCACCGCCAACAGCCCGCCCGTGACCAGCACCTGCAAGAGGCCGAGCCCGAAGATATCGCGCTTGAGCGCCCATAGCCGCGACGGCTTCAACTCGAGCCCGATGACGAAAAGCAGGAGAACGACCCCGAACTCGGCGAAATGCATCACATTGTCGGCCTCGTCGATAACGGCCAGCCCGACCGGACCGATCACGGCCCCCGCCGCCAGATAGCCCAGGATCGACCCCAGGCCGAGACGCTTGAAGAGCGGCACCGCGACGACCGCCGCCCCAAGGAAGACGGCCGCGTTCGCGACCAGTTCCACGCTCTCCTGTGCGCCTCCCGCCATGACCGCCCTCGCCCCCTCGGATTCGCCTAGACCTCTCCGGCCGCCCCTCTTCCGGCGGCCCGCTCATCCTGCTGGCCATCGTCGACCGCCCCGGCCCGGCCTTCGGGACCGGCGCGTCGGGCCGCGGCGACGATACCATGCAGGGTGCGAATTTCCTGCTCCGTTGGCCGGGCGCGTTGAAACAGATTGCGGATATTGCGCATGACGCTGGGCCGCATGTCGGGGGAGCGGAAGAAACCTCCCCGGTCCAGCACATGACCCAGTCGGGTCACGAAATTGTCGAGATCCCCCTTCCCGGCGATTCCGGAAAGATTGGTCTCAAGGCGCTCCGGCTCCGTCCTGTCAGCCGCCGTGAACCATTCATAGGTCACCAGCAACACCGCCTGGGCAAGGTTGAGCGAGGTGAAATCCGGGTTGAGAGGCACCGTGATGATCGTATCCGCCAGGCTGACATCCTCGTTGCCGAGGCCGGAGCGTTCCCCCCCGAAAAGAATGCCCGCGCGTCGCTCGCCGGCCGTCGCCTCCGCCCGCATCTCGACCCCGGCCGCGCGCGGGGTCAGAACGCGGCCCACCATCTCGCGGGGGCGCGCGGTCGTGGCATAGACGCGGGTCAGGTCGGCGATCGCTTCCGCCGTCGAGGTAAAGACGCGCGCGCCGTCGATCACCGACAAGGCGCCGGAGGAGGCATCGCGTGCCTTCTCGCTCGGCCAGCCGTCGCGCGGATTGACGAGACGCAGCTCCGTCACGCCACAATTCAACATGGCGCGCGCGACCATCCCGATATTCTCCCCCAACTGGGGAGAAACCAGGACGATGACGGGCGATTCCCGGTCGGGCGGTGTCTCGGACATGCGCCTTCCAAAAGTTTTCGCACTGCAACCCCGTCGGTTTTAGACGAGCCCGGCCACGATTGCCAACAGCGGGGCATGCTTTTAGCGTGATCCCTCTCCCGGCCGTCCATGGCCGGCGAACGGAGGATCGGAAAGGCATGGGCGATTATATCCTGGGCGTGATCGGCGGCAGCGGCGTCTATGACATCGTGGGGCTGGAAGGGGCCGCGTGGCGCGCGGTGGAAACGCCCTGGGGCGCGCCATCCGACGAAATCCTGACCGGCACGCTGGAGGGCACCCCCATCCGCTTCCTGCCGCGCCACGGCCGCGGCCATGTCGAGACGCCGACGACGATCAACTACCGCGCCAATATCGATGCGCTGAAACGGCTCGGCTGCACCGACATCCTCTCCGTCTCCGCCTGCGGATCGTTGAAGCAGGAATTGCCGCCCGGCCATTTCGTCGTGGTCGACCAGTTCATCGACCGCACCTTCGCGCGGGAGAAGAGCTTCTTCGGTCCCGGTTGCGTCGCGCACGTCTCCATGGCGCACCCGGTCTCCAGTTGGCTCGGCGACCGCTGCGAGACCGCGCTGCGGGATCTGAATATCGCGCACAGCCGGGGTGGCACCTATCTGGTCATGGAGGGGCCGCAATTCTCGACCCAGGCGGAGAGTGAACTCTATCGCGGCTGGGGCTGCGCCGTGATCGGCATGACCAACATGCCGGAAGCGAAGCTCGCCCGCGAGGCGGAGCTACGTTACGCGACGGTCGCCATGGTAACGGACTACGACTGCTGGCATCCGGATCACGACCATGTGGATGTGGCGATGGTGGTGAAAACGTTGCTGGAAAACGCGGACAAGGCCCGCGACCTGGTCCGCCGCGTGGCGCGCGATCTGGCCGATGCGAAGGATCTGCCCACCGACGGCTGCGACAACGCGCTGGAGAACGCGATCATCACCCATCCGTCGAAACGCGACCCCGCGCTCGTCGCAAAGCTCGACGCGGTCGCGGGGCGCGTCCTGGCGGGGTGACCCACGCGCCGTGCCGTTCGCTCAATCGTCGCGGTGCAGGCGTTCCTGGCGTTCGTGCGCTTCCTGGGCTTCGAGGCTCAGGGTCGCTATCGGCCGGGCTTCCAGGCGGCGCAGCGAGATCGGCTCCTCCGTCACCTCGCAATAGCCGTAGCTGCCATCCGCGATGCGCTGAAGCGCGGCGTCGATCTTCGCGATCAGCTTGCGTTCCCGGTCCCGGGCGCGCAGCTCGATCGCCCGGTCGGTCTCCAACGAGGCGCGATCGGTCAGATCGGGCTGGGCCAAGCTCTCCTCCTGCATGCTTTCGAGCGTTTCGCTCGATTCCTGCAGCAGTTCCTGGCGCCAGCGCAGCAATTTCTGACGGAAATACTCGACCTGGAGGGGGTTCATGAACTCCTCCTCCTCGGTTGGCCGGTAGTCCGGCGGAAGAAGGGTGGAGGTCGGCGTACCGTTGCCCCCGGAACGTGACGTCGAAGTAGTCACCTTGTTCGTTGTCATCCCATACTCCGGACAAAGCGAACGTGGCGGTCTATTACCGCGCGCAGGCTTATACGGCCATGCCCCAAGCGACACAACCGATTTTTCGCTGAATATTTCTTGAAAATCCGGAACGAATGCCTGCGTCCCAAATAGCGCACCCTATCGCTGCCGAAATTTCGCCAGCTCCACACGCGCGCGCAACTCGATATCCTTCAGCAGACGCCCGAGTTCCGGATCGTCGGTCTTCCCGCGCTCCCGGGCCAGCGCCTCGCCAAGGGCCTCCAGCCGGTCCGGCGAAATGCGGCCGGCAAGCAAGCCGAGGCGAATCGCATCCAGGCGGTCGAGCAGATCGCGCCCCCACTCCACGGGCTGCCGGCGCCCGCCTTCATCCTCGGTCGCGTCGCCGACCCCCTGGATTGCCAGGATCAGATCGATCGAGGAAACGGAGGCCGGCCCACCGCCGGAGACAGCCGCGCTCTCCTCCGACGCGGCGTCGGCGCCCCCCTTCAGGGACTGGGCGAAACCGGCCCCCGACGCGCCGCCGGCCCGCTTCGCCTTCTTCGCCGATCCTGTCTTGCCGGTATTGCCGGGGCCTTCGATCTTCATGGACCGCACTCTACCTGCTTTGCAGCCGTCGTAAAACGATGTCTGACGATGGTCGACGCGGAACTTCTTGCCGCGCCCCATGCGCCATTCCACCAAAACCGCACAAAATCAACACATTATAACGAACACCCCATTGGCACGATCTTCGCATGAAGACGCCCGGACCCATCCGTCCGAGGGAGTTGTGGAGAGATGATCATGGCACTCGCCGCCGACAATCAGGTCAAGCCGAAGAAGGCGACGCGCCTCCCCCGCGCCCGCCGCGCCGCCACCGGGCTCGGCCGGCGGCTTGCCCGCGCGGGTGCCGTCATCGCGATCGGCGCCGCGGTCCTGGCCGCCGGCGCGGGCTGGTCCGACACGGCGCATGCCCAGTCGCGGATCAAGGATATCGTCAATTTCGAGGGCGTGCGCGACAACCTGCTGATCGGCTACGGCCTCGTCGTCGGTCTGAACGGAACCGGCGATTCGCTGAACAGCGCCGTCTTCACCAAGGAAAGCCTGATCGGCATGCTGGAGCGTCTCGGCGTCAACGCGCGCGACGATTCGCTGGGCACCGACAATGTGGCGGCCGTCATGGTCACGGCGACACTGCCCCCCTTCTCCCGCCAGGGCTCGCGTATCGATGTCGAGGTCTCGGCGCTCGGCGATTCCTCCAGCCTGCAGGGCGGCACCCTGCTGGTGACCCCGCTCCTGGGTGCGGACGGCGAGGTCTATGCCGTCGCCCAGGGGGCGCTGGCCGTCGGCGGGTTCCAGGTGCAGGGCGCGGCGGAGACCGTCGTGCGTGGCGTGCCGACCGCCGGCCGCATCGCCAACGGCGCCATCATCGAGCGCGAGGTGCCCTTCGCCCTGGAGAGCCTTCAACAAGTCGAACTCAACCTCCGCAACCCTGACTTCACCACCGCGCGCCGCGTCAGCCGCGCGATCAACGCCTTCGTCGGCGTCGAGACGAGTCGCGTCCTGGACCCCGCCACGGTACGGGTCGAGGTGCCGCAATCCTATGACGGCCGCCTGGTCGAGATGCTGACGGATATCGAACAGCTTCGCGTCGAGCCGGACCAGCTTGCCCGCGTCGTCATCGACGAGAAATCTGGCGTCATCGTGATGGGGGAGAATGTGCGCATCAACCGGGTCGCGATCGCGCAGGGCAACCTGACCATCCGGATCACCGAAACCCCGCAGGTTTCCCAGCCGCAACCCTTCTCCAACACCGGCGAGACAGCGATCGTGCCGCGTACCGACATCGAGATCGACGAGAATGCGGACCGCCGCCTCGGCGTGCTGGAGACCGGCGTCAGCCTTCAGGAACTGGTCAACGGGCTGAACGCTCTCGGCGTCGGGCCGCGCGACATGATCACCATCCTTCAGGCGATCAAGACGGCGGGCGCGCTGCAAGCCGATATAGAGGTGATGTAGGGCGATGGAGAACGGCACCGGTCCGATCGACGCGGCGCTCGCGCTGGCTTCGGCCTCGCGCAAGACCGCCACGCCCAAGGCCACCGACGATATCGATAAGGCGCGCGAGGCGGCGGTCGAGTTCGAGGCCGTGTTCATCGCCCAGATGCTCAAGCCGATGTTCGAGGATCTGGAGACCAACGGCCTGTTCGGCGGCGGCAACGCGGAGGAAATGAACCGTTCCATGATGCTCGACGAGTACGGCAAGCAGATCGCCAAGAGCGGCGGCATCGGATTGGCGGATCAGGTCATGGCCGAGATCCTGAAAATACAGGAGATGCAGTGATGAACCCCAATGTCCGCGCGCATAACCTGATCGCGCTTATGGAGGATCTGGTCGATCTTCTGCAGCGCGAGAACGCGCTCCTCGAGCGTCCGCGCAGCACGGAACTGGGCCCGGTGATCGAGGAGAAACAGGCCCTCTTCAAGCTCTACGAGGAGCAGGTCCACGCGATCGCCCAGGATGCCACCTTCGCAAGCGACCTGGAACCCGACCTGCGCGAGCGCATGAAGGATGTCGGCAGTCGTTTCGAGGACCTGGCCCGTGTCAACGAACGCAAGTTGAAGCTGGTATCCGACGCCAGCCAGAAGATCGTCGACGTCATCGCGGACGCGGCGCGGCGCGCCTCCGGTCATGTCGAAGGATACGGCAAGACCGGCGACAGCCGCGGCCGGCCGGTTCGCTCCGCCCCCGTCGCGCTCAACCGGAGCTGCTGACGGAAAGGCCGGGGCCACAAGCGACCAGATCGGGCCGTCCATGCCGGCAGAAAGCCGCGAACCGGACCGCCCTGCCAGGAGGCAGAAGCCATGTCACTTTTTAACGCGCTGAGCACGGCGGTTACCTCGATCAACGCCCTCAACACGGCCGTGCGCACGGTCTCGGAAAATGTCGCGAATGCGAACAACCCGGACTACAATCGGCGCGAGGAGAATTTCGAATCGCTGCAATATGGCGGCGTTCGGATCGGCGACATCCGCCGGATCACCAATACCGGGCTACAACGCGACCTCTTCTCCCAAACGGCCGACGCGCAAGCGAACGGCGTGCGCAACCGCCTCTATGAACAGATCGAGCAACTGACCGGCACGATCAGCAACAACACCCCCCTCTCGGATACGTTCGAGCGCTTTCGCACGGCCTGGAAAGCCTTCGAGGCCGCGCCGGAATCCAATGCCGCCGCCGACGAGGTTATCCTGGCGGGCGAGTCGATCCTGAACGAGATCGAGCGTCTTTCCGACGGGTTGGACCTGATCGAGAACCAGGTGCTTGTGGATATCGACAACCGGGTCAACGACCTGAATACCGCGCTTGCGGAGGTGGACCGGCTCAACAACGCGATCGTCCGGGAGAAATCGAACGGCCGCCCTACCTCGCAGTTGGAGAATCTACGCGACAAGCAGTTGGAGACCGTCTCCGGCCTGATCGACGTGCGTACCTTCGAGCGCGAGGACGGCTCGATTTCCGTCTATACCAGCAGCGGTCTCGACCTGACCGACCGCAACGCCAGCACCTTCACCTGGAACGAGGCGAGCCGCACCCTCACCAAGTCCGGCTCGCCATCAAGCGACCTGATCACCGGCGGCCAGCTTCCGGACGGGGAGTTGAAGGCGCTGATCGATTTCGTCCGCACGGACCAAGCCGCCCAGGACAGCACCCGCAGCGGCGTCGGCGCATTGGAGAAGATGCGCAATCATTTGGACGAATTGTCCTACAGCCTGGTCGACGACGCGACCCGCGCGACGCAGAGCACCGCCACGATGGCCTCGGACGACCTGCTGATCGGCGATCTCGGCCTGACGGCGGGCGACAGCTTCACGATCGATGTCGGCGGTGGCGCCGTGACCGTGCCGAGCGGTGGCGGCCCGCTGGGTGCCGGCATCGACGCGGCCGACACGGTCCAGGACCTGGTGGATGAATTGAACACCATCCCGAACGTCCGCGCCCGCCTGACCGCGCATGGCCGGTTGGAGATATCGACCGTCAACGGCACGGACCTGACGCTCGCCGACACGGGCAACACGCCCTTGCAGAGCCTCGGCCTTATCGGCGCGAGCCCGACGACGGTCCCGGAACGCGACCCGCCGACCTTCGCCACCGCCTATAACAACACCACCACGGAGGCCGGTGAAGCCGCGAACTTCTTCGAGGTGGCGGCCGGCACCACGCCCGACAGCGCGACCCGCACCAACATCCGCGTGAACGACACGTTGACCGCCGGCACGGAGACGCTGAAGAAGCTTTCCGGCACCGACGCGGTCGGCGCGCTGAACGCGCAGACCCGGTCCATGGGCGGGTCGGCCCTCAATCTCTCGCGCGAGGATTATACCGGCCTCGCCGCCGGCATTCTGACCGACTTCACCAAGCGGGCGGAGAACGCCAACTCCCGCGCGGAGGAGAGCGAGGTGCTGCGCGCCGACATGAAGCAGGCGCTGCGCGACGAGGTCGGCGTCAATATCGACGAGGAGATGGCGCGCCTCACCGTGTTGCAGAACTCCTATGCCGCGTCCGCCCGGGTGATCGAGAGTGTCAACCAGATGCTTCAGCAGCTCGAGCAGGCGGCGCGCTGACGTGACGGGAAACGGCCCCATCGTGGACGAGCCACCGCTGAGGGTCGGTGTGATCGGCCTCGGCGTGGGCGAACGGCATGTGGTCGGCTACCGCGCGATTCCCGGCGTCACGGTCAAGGCGGTCTGCGATATCGATACCGACCATCTGGCCGCCGTGGCGGCGCGGCGGCAGGTACCGGAGACCCATAGCGACTGGCGCGACCTTGTCGCCGACCCGGCGATCGACGCGGTTTCCATCTGCTCCTACGACGACGCGCATGTGGATCAGGCCGTCGCCGCCTTCGAGGCTGGCAAGCATGTCTTTTGCGAGAAACCCATCGCCCTAGAGCGTGCCGGGCTCGAGCGCGTCGAGGCCGCTTGGCGCGCCAGCGGCAAACGCCTCTCCTCCAACCTGATCCTGCGCCGCTCCCCCCGCTTCCGGGCGGTGAAGGAGATGGTCGCGCGCGGAGAGTTCGGCGACCTCTTCTACATGGAGGGGGACTATATCCACCAGATCCTCTGGAAGATCACCGAGGGCTGGCGCGGCCGAATGGATTTCTACTGCGTCGCCTATGGCGGCGGCATCCACCTGATAGACCTGATGCGGTGGATCGCGGGCGAGGAGGTGGTCGAGGTCACCGCCATGGCGGCCAAGAAACTTACCCGCCGCAGCGCCTTCGCCCATCCCGACACGATGAGCGTCCTAATGCGCTTCGAGAGCGATTGCCTCGCCAAATCCACCACGCTGTTCGGCCCCCAGCGGCGGAAGTTCCATAGCCTCAACCTCTATGGCACGAAACTCAGCTTCGAGAATGCCGACGGTCCCGCGCGCCTTTATCGCGGCGACGCGCCGGAGGACGAGGAAGTCTTCGACGTGCCCTATCCGGGGATGGAGAAGGGCGACCTCCTGCCCGACTTCGTCGCCGCCATCAGGGGCGCGCGCGAGCCGCTCGTGACCGGGGAGGACGTGGTCCGCGTCATGCGCATCTGCCTCGCCGCCTGGGAAAGCGCCGAGAGCGGGCGCGCCGTGCGATTGGACGGCGCCGGATAGCCCCCTCCCCCTTGCCTATCCGGGTGCCGCCCGAAAGAATGCCGTCCCGTGCCGCCCCGAACCAGGAGGAGACCATGACGGACGCAGACGGTTTCGAGGCTGGAGGCCATTGCGATTGTGGCGCGGTCTCCTATCGGATGACGGCCCGGCCGCTATTCGTCCATTGCTGCCATTGCCGCTGGTGCCAGCGCGAAAGCGGCAGCGCCTTCGCGGTCAATGCCTTGATCGAGGTCGCGCAACTCGCCGTCGCCGGCGAGACGGAGGCGGTGGATACCCCGTCCGAAAGCGGCAACGGCCAGCTCATCCACCGGTGCCCGACCTGCCGCGTCGCGTTGTGGAGCCACTACGGCGGCATCGGCGAAACGGTCGCCTTCGTGCGAACCGGCACCCTGGATGATCCGAACCTCTGCCCGCCCGACATCCATATCTTCACCGAGAGCAAGGCGGGCTGGATCGCGCTGCCGGACGGGGTGCCGGCCGTGCCGGAATATTACCGCCGCTCCCAATATTGGCCGGAGGCCGCGGTCGCGCGCCTGAAGGCCGCGCGCGGGCGATAGAGCGCCTCGCCCCCTTCACGAAGCGACCGAAGCCACCGATGCCACCGTCTCCTCCAACCATTGCGTGACGGCCTCGCCGCGCTTGGTGTGTCGGATATCCGGATGGCTCAGATGCCAGAGGTCCCGGACCACCGCCGGCTCGTCCCCCATGCGGATCAGGCGCGGGTCGCCGTCGCCCACGAAACGCGGCAGCAGCGACCGGCCGAGCCCGGCGGCCACCGCCTGCAACACCCCTTCCGCGTCGTTCACCAGGACGGGCGCCAGCACCTCCCCCCCACCGGCGCCGCGCCCGCCGATACGGCGCCCGATGCGCCGCGCGATCCAGTGCGCCTGGGGCAGGTCCGCCGACGCCTCCTCATAGGTGACCCAGGGCAGGCTCTCCGGCTCCACCGCCGAGGTGGGCGCATAGATGTGATAGCCGAGCTGCCCGATCCGCCGGCACAGTGTCGTGCCCGCGCTGCCCGGCCGGTCGAAGCGCAGCGCCATGTCGGCCTCGCGCCGGGAAAGGTTGGTGCGGTTCTCCGCCCCGAGAAGTTCGACGCGCAGATTGGGATAACGCGCGATCAAGGCCGGCACCGCCGGAATCAGCAGCCGCGTCACGTTCGTCGGCACGGAGGTGACGCGCACCGTCCCCTCGGCCCGGGCATCCAGGCCCATCAGCGCCTGCTGCGCGGCCAGCGCGGCGGCCTCCGCCCGCTCCGCCTCCTCCAGCAGGCGCTCCCCGCCATGGGTCGGCACCAACCGCCCCTCGATCCGATGGAATAGCCGCGCGCCCAGCGTCTCCTCCAACGCGGAGAGACGGCGCGAGACCGTGGTCTGATTGACGTCCAGGCGCCGCGCCGCCTCCGACAACGTGCCGCCCCGCGCGGCCGCCAAGGCGACGCGCATATCGTCCCAATTCATCATATCTGCATTTTCGCAGATATAGACGGCAATATCACTGATTTTCCATGATTTGATGCAGGTCTATATCCGATTCGAACCGATCGTTACCGCCATGCCCGAAAGATCGCGCCATGCTCGACAGCTTCACGTCCCTCCCCGCCCTTGCCGAGGCGCTTCGCGCGACCGTCCTCGACCCGGTCTGGGGGCTGGCGGCGTTGACGGTTCTGGTCGCGGGCTTCGTGAAGGGGATGACGGGTTTCGGCACCGCCCTCGTCATGATGCCGGTGATCAGCGGCCTTTTCGGCCCGGCCGGCGCGGTCGCGGTGTTGCAGTTGGTGGACGGCCCGGCCTCCTGGACCATGGTGCCCCGCGCGCTCAAGCGGTGCGAGCGTAAGCAGGTCTTCCTGTTGGCCGGCGGGGCGGCGGTCGGCATGCCGCTCGGCATCGTGATCCTGAAAGTGACCGATCCGGATATCCTGCGCCATGCGATCGCGGTGACGGTGCTGCTGATGGCGGCGGGCCTCGCCTCCGGCTGGCGCTATCGCGGCCGGCCCAGCGCGGCGCTCTCCGCCGGCACGGGCGCGACGGCCGGGCTGCTCGGCGGGGCGACCGGCATCGGGGGGCCGCCGGTGGTGCTGTTCTGGCTCGGCTCCCAGGCGGAGGGCGCGGCGGTGCGCGCCAATCTGACGGTCTATTTCGCGACCGGCACCCTGATGGGCCTTACCAGCCTGACGATCGCGGGGCTGATCACCGAGACGGCGATCCTGCGCGCGCTGACGCTGGCGCCGGTTTTCGCGCTCGGCCTCGTCGGCGGCAGCCGCGCTTTCGGCCTGCTGTCGGAAACCGCCTTCCGACGCGCGGCGCTGGCGCTCGTCGCCGGCTCGGGCATCACCGGATTGGCGATGTAGGGGCCGGGCGCCACAAGTTCGCATGGACGCCCCTCGCTTGCATTGACAGCGCACCGACGCCCCGCTACATCACCGTCCGCATCGCTCGGGACCGTCGGTCCCATGGACGCCGGTGCCCTGCGGAGGGATGGCAGAGCGGTAATGCAGCGGATTGCTAATCCGTCAACCGGTTAAACGGTTGCGGGGGTTCGAGTCCCCCTCCCTCCGCCATTTTCCAAATCCTGCGACACGGCGTTCGCTTCGTGCCGCGCCGCTTTCCTACTCGCCCACGAATGCAAGCAGCCGCCCGCAGACCAGCGCGCCGAGCCAGCATGTCAGCGAGAGCGCGCCGTGCAGCCTGAGCCGCCCCGCGCCGGCGCCGGCGAGGTCGGCCCCGGCCGCGCGGTGGAGCAGCAGAGCGGCGCTGGCGCCGGAGAGGATCAGGAGCACCTTGACCTGCAGAAGGGGAAGGGCCGCGTACTCGCTGGCCCGGGTGGCGAAGAGGAGCGCGCCGCTGGCCGCCGCGATCAGCAATCCGACCGCCGCCGTCGGGCGCAGAACGCGGGCCAGCGGCGCCAGCGGTACGCGGCGCCACAGCCCCATCAGCCGTAAATCCAACGGCAAGATGGCACCGACGAGCAGTGCGATGCCCAGCACATGGGCCGTGTTGACCGCTGCATAGCCCCAGCGCGAGAAGCGCAGCCCCTGGGCCAGCGCATTTCCCTCCAACGCGGCGAGCAGCGCCTCCATGGCCCGCGCCTCCCTAGAGCATGATAGCGGTCCTTAACTGCGCCCGCGCGCTCAATCGCGTCCCGGATAAAGGATATATTCGGTATCGCCGAGATAGAACCGCTCCGCCTTCAAGCGCTTCTCTGCCCCGTCCGAGGCGGGCTCGCCGATCGCGCGGATCTCGACGCCGGGCGCCAGATCGCCCTCCTTCACGCCCGCGCGCTCGTTGCGCCAGGGTTGGCCGACCTCGACCGTCCAGCGCTCTCCCTCGACATCGACGACGAGGATTCCGTGGGGGTTGCCGAGGCGGGTCTCCACGATCTCGCCGGTCAGTTCGATATTGCCGCCGGTCGTCCAGGCCCAGCCGTGATGCGCCACCGCCGGCGAGGGTCCGAACGCCACGGCCGAAACCAGCGCGACGGCCCCGAACAGGGCCATGCCGATCGATTGCCGACGGGTGAAGCTATATCGGTTCCATCCGCGTGCCATGGCATCCTCCTTGGTCTCGCGCGTTGATTGCTCGGATCCTGCCGATTGATTTAGGCAGGAATAGGGTCAACGCCAAGCCTGCAGAACACGCGCGGCGCCGGATGCGTCGATCCGGTCGAAATAGGTGATGGTCTTGCGGAAGGCCGGGGTGCGCGCCGCCTCCGCCGGGTTGTCCTGATCCATGACCCGGGCCAGGACCTCGCCGAAGCCTTGCTTATCCATGCCGCCGGCCTTGCAGGCGATGGCCAGCGCCTCGGGGCCCGCGCGGTTCAGGATGCGGTCGACACCGGAGCGGCTCAGCTTCGCGAACTCGCCGAAGAGGGATTCGAACTCCTCGTACCGCCCCTCGACCAACGCCTTCACCAGCAGGCGCGGATGCGGGCGGTGACCGCCCAGATCGCTCGGCATCGCGCGCAGATCGGCCAGATCGTCCGGATCGGCGGACGGGGTGGCGCTTTCCGTCACATCCTCGCGCCGGAAGCCGGTCGCCTCCCGCGCGGCGAAGCGCTCATTGGCCTCGTCCAAGGCGGCGCGCAAGCTGTCCTTCTCCGCGCCGCCGCCGGTCGCCTCAAGCTCCTTCAGGCGGGTCTCGATCGCCTCCTTCAAGCGCGGGCCGACGACACCGTAGAGGCGGCGCGCGACGCGCATCGACAGATCCTTGCGCCCGGCGAGCGGTCCATGCAGCGCCGGACGGTCCGCCGCGCCCTCCGCGATGCGGATCATCACCTCCTCGTCGACCTCGGCGCCGGGATTGCTCAACATCGCGACCAAAACGGTCTCGTTGTCCCGGCGCGCCAGCGCCTCCGTCAAGGAACCGGAGAGGCTGCGCCGCCGCGTGACCGCGAGTTGATGGCCCTCCCCCTCGCCCAACACGATGGGGACGAGATCCTCGTCCTCCAGCACGAGGGAGCGGGCCAGCACCGGCTCCGCCACCTCGATCGCATCGCGGGCGAGGCGAATCAGCAGGTCCCTGGGCGCGTCCTCCCGATCCGCCACATGATCGGCCAGGGAAGCACGGACATTCGTCTGCACCGTCTCCAACAGCGTGTCGAAGATCTCATAGACCAGGGCACGCTCGCTCTCGCTCAGGGTGACGCCGGATTTCAGGCAAAGCTCGTTCAGCCCCTGGACCAGGAGCCCCCGCGCCTCCGGCGAACGCTCGCGCGCGGCGGCGACAAGCGCATGGGCCGCCCCGCCCTCGCGCAACGCCGCCTTCGCGGCCGCGGCCTTGCGCGCGAGTTCGAACGGATCGCGCGCGTCCGCGGGCCGGTCGCTCCGCGCCCGGTCGTCGGCGGCCAGCGCCGCGTTCAGGAATTCATTCGGATCGAAATCGTCACTCATCGCCCTGCCGGCCATCGCCGTCAGATCGCCCACCCATCGTGCCGATCCCTATCAAACTATGAAGACGGGGGCGATGCAGCAAGTTTCGTGGATTATGCCCCCGCGTTACCGTGCCCCCCTTGCCCTCACCGCGCCTCCGTATGCCCGTCCACCGGGATCGCCTGGCCGGTGATACGGGCGCCGCCGGGACCGGCAAGGAACAGAACGGTCTCCGCCAGATCGTCGGCCGTCACCCATTGGCGTAGGCTGTTGCCCTGGACATAGCCGTCGCGGACGCCGCTTTCGGGCACGCCGCGCGCGCGGGCCTCGGCGGCGATGACACGGTCCATGCGATCGCCCTCGACGATACCGGGGCAGAGGGCGTTGACCCGGATTCCATCCACCCCGACCTCGGCGGCCAGTGCCTTGGTCATGCCGATGATCCCGAACTTGGCCGTGCAATAGGCCGTGCGATGCGCATAGCCGGCCAGCCCCGCGTTGGAGGAGAAGGTCACGATCGTCCCCCCACCCGCGCGCCGCAGACGCGGCACCGCCGCCCGGGCGCAGAGATAGCCGCCGATCAGGCTAACATCCAGGCAGGCGCGCCACGCGGCGGCCGCCGTCTCCTCGATCGGGCCGATGGGCCCGGCCGTCCCGGCGCAGGCGACCAGGATATCCAAGCCGCCGCCGAAGACCGTATCCGCCTCGGCGAAGAGGCGCTCCACCGCCGCCTCGTCGGAGACGTCGCAGACCATGCGGCCGATCCCCTCCGGCAGGCTCGCCAACCCATCCCCATCCACGTCGCAGGCAAGGACATGCGCCCCGTCCTCCGCCAACCGCTCCGCGATGCGGCGGCCGATCCCACCGCCCCCGGCGGTCACCAGGGCGCGCTTTCCCGTTATCTCCCGGGTCATGGTCATTATGTCATCTTTCTCGAATGGCGGTCAGAGATCGGGACGGCGGCGCACGCCGTCGCGGATATGCTTGTAGTCCAGCGTCGCCGGATCGGCGATCACCGGGCCGGGCGCGGCGGCGGTGAGCACGGCGCTCGCGATCGGCTGGAAATCGGCGCGGAAATGAACGGAACTCTTGAGCACCAGGATCGGCTGGTCCGCCGGCTCCAGTCCGAGATGGCGCAGCATCGACTGGTCCCCCGCCTGTTCCGAGCGGCTGGCCAGCACGACGCGCACGCCCGCCACCTCGATCAATGCCATGGGGCCGAGTTCCATGCGCGCGCCGCCCCACATCGGCCCGGTCGCGGTGAACCGCCCATCGCCGAGGGAGACCACGCGCCCCGCCGCCTCCACCGGACGATCGCCGGGGAAATGCCGCCCGCCCAGCGCGAAGGGCGCGTCGCCCCCCACCCCGGTCGCGTGCGCCAGCGCCGCGCTTTCCGGGTCGATCAACATGGCGAGCACCGCGCCCTGCGCCCCGGCGTCGAGCAGTGCGCGCAGCATCCCCGTCGTGTCCCCCGGCCCGCCGCCGCCGGGATTGTCCTGGGTATCGGCGATGACGACGGGCTTTCGCGCGCCGTCCGCCACGATCTCCATCGCGCGGCGCACGGCGGCATCGGGGGGATAGATCGGCTCCCCGAACTCCGGCTTGGCGGCGATCATCGCGTCCGCCAGGGCGTCGGCGGCCGCGTCGGCCGTGCGTTGGTCCTCCGCATAGGCCAGGATGGCGGGGCCCACCTCGCGGATGTCGGCCTGGGGAAATCCGCAGGCGATGGCGAGCGCGCGCAGGCCCGGATCGCGGTCCAGCATCCCCGGCAGGGTTTTGCCGTAGAGCCGGTCCATCGGCGCCAGTTCCGTGCAGCCCCAATTGAGCGGAATGAGGAAATCGAGCTTGCGCAGGCTCTTGGCCGGCCGGCGATGGGTTCGCGCGATTTCCAGGAGATGCAGCGCGGTTCGCGCCCCCGTCTCCCCCATATCGACATGCGGATAAGTGCGGTAGATATCGATCAGATCGGCATGCGCGACCATCGCCTCCGTCACATTGGCATGGAGGTCGAGGCTGACGGCGATGGGAACATCCGGCCCCAGCAGATCGCGGAAACGACGCAGCAACTCGCCCTCTCCATCCTCCAGATGCTCCGTCACCATGGCGCCGTGCAGGTCGAGATAGAGGCCGTCGACCGGCCCCTCCGCCGCGATCGCGCGCTCCAGCCCCTCGACCAGCGCGGTCGCGATGCGCTCATAGGCGTTCTCGGTCACATGCGCGCTCGGCGTCGCCGCGGCCCAGGATAGCGGGACGAGTTCAGCGCCCGCCCCGGTCAGGGCCGTGACCGCGCCGGTGATCGGGATATGCACCCCGTCCACCGCCTCCAGCATGGCGGGTCCATGCGCCAGGGCGGGCCAGCCGCCGGCGCGGGCGAAACTCTCGAAATCCGCCTTGACCGGGGCGAAGGTATTCGTCTCGTGCTGAAAGCCGCCGACGGCGATACGCATCGCGAAGCCTCTCCTTGCAAATCCACGGACACGATGCTGACTATGGCGTCCGGCCCCGACCCAATGCAAATGGCAGTTATGATCCTGCGCCCGGCCAAACCAGACGATCTGCCCCTGCTGCGCGCCTGGGACAATGCCCCGCATGTGATCGCCGCCTTCGGGGCGGCCGACCGCTTCGACTGGCACGCCCTGATGGCGGAGCCGCGTACGACCCGGGAACTCCTGATCGGCGAGGCGTCGGGCCGCCCCATCGGGGCCGCGATCCTGGCCGATCCGATGCGGACCGATCCGGAACGCTGGCACGCGCACGGGGCCGGGCGGCGGCTGGTCGATCTCTGGGTCGGTCCGGAGGCGGATCTGGGCCAAGGCTTCGGGCGCGGCATGATGCGGCTGGCGCTGGCGCGCGCCTTCGCCTTGGGACGCGTGCGCGCCGTGATCGGCGCACCGCTTGCCCGGAATATCCGCGCGCGCGGGTTCCTCTATGACCTGGGATTCGGCGAATTCGGCCGCCTGCCCGACCGGGAGGGGGTGCGCATCCTCTACGAGATGCCGCGCGCCCGATGGGCCCGGCGCCGATTAAAGGGCACGGGGGCGAAGACTTAGGCCAGACCGGCCGCGCGCTTGCCCTCCTCCGTGCGCAGCGAGAAATCGCCGCCCGCATGGGCCGCGCCCGCCGGTCCGCAGAGATGGAGGATACCGCGCGCCGCGGCCTCCGGCGGGATATGGATATCGGGGTCGAGTTGACTGACCGGATTGATGCCGGACGCCTTGATCGCGACCTGCATTTCCGTGCGCACCGTCCCGGGGCTGAGACCGACCACGGTAACGCCCTTCTCCGCGACCTCCAGATGGGCGGACCGGGTCAGCATCAGAACCGCCGCCTTGCCCGCGCAGTAATGGCTCCACCCTTCCAGCGGGCTGGTCGCGGCGCCGGAACTGACATTGACGATCGTCCCCGCCCCGCGCGCGATCATACCCGGCAGCACCGCGCGGATACCATGATAGACACCCTTCACATTGATATCAATGGCGGCGCCCCACCCTGCCGGATCGCTTTCCGACAGGGGAGCGATGGGCTCGATCACCCCGGCATTGTTGATCAGGATGTCGGGGGCGCCGAACAGAGCCTCCGTCGCGGCGACCGCCGAGTCGACCGCCGCCCAATCGGCGACGTCGCAGGCACGGGCCAGCGCCGTGCCGCCGGCCGCGTCGATCTCCTCCGCGATGCGTTCGATCTCCTCCGTCCGACGCGCCAGCAGGACGACCGAGGCCCCGCGTTCGGCCAGAAGGCGCGCCGTCGCCTCGCCGATCCCGCGGCTGGCGCCGGTAACGATCGCCACCTTGCCGGAAAACTCTCCTTCGTTCATGGCCCGTCTCCTTGCCTATCCGTCGCGGCCTGTCCTTGGAAAGCCCCCCTCGCGCGGGATCACCATAGGCGGTACGACGGTACGTGGAAACCGCCGGCCATTGCAAATCGCCCGGCACGACGATATCTCCCGCGAAACGGACGCTGAAGAAGGTTAGGATTGGGCGATGAGCGAACGGACGATCCATATCGTCGGCGGCGGGCTCGCCGGCTCCGAGGCCGCCTGGCAGGCGGCCGGAATGGGCGCGCATGTGGTGCTGCACGAAATGCGGCCCGTGCGCCGCACGGACGCGCATCACACGGACCGGCTGGCGGAGTTGGTCTGCTCCAACTCCTTCCGCTCCGACGACGCGGAATACAACGCCGTCGGCCTGCTGCACGAGGAAATGCGCCGCGCGGACTCCCTGATCCTGGCCTGCGGCGATCGGGCGAAGGTGCCGGCCGGCGGCGCGCTGGCCGTCGACCGGGACGATTTCGCGGAACGCGTCTCCGCCGCGATCGAGGGGCACCCCAATATCGAGATCCGCCGGGAGGAAGTATCCGGCCTGCCACCGGCCGATTGGGAAAGCGTGATCGTGGCCACCGGCCCCCTCACCTCGCCCGGGCTGAGCAAGGCGGTGCTGGAGTTGACGGGGGAGACGCAACTCGCCTTCTTCGATGCGATCGCCCCCATCATCTATCATGAGAGTATCGATTTCTCGCGCGCCTGGCGGCAATCCCGCTACGACAAGGGCGACGGCACGGACTATATCAACTGCGCCATGGACAAGGCGCAGTACGAGGCCTTCATCCAGGCCCTGATCGACGGCGACAAGACCGAATTCAAGGAATGGGAGAAGGACACCCCCTATTTCGAAGGGTGCTTGCCGATCGAGGTGATGGCCGAGCGCGGTGTCGAGACCCTGCGCTTCGGGCCGATGAAACCGGTCGGCCTGACCGACCCGCATACGGACAAGCGCCCCCATGCGGTCGTGCAGCTTCGCCAGGATAACAAGCTGGGGACGCTCTATAACCTCGTCGGTTTCCAGACCAAGCTGAAATACGGTGCCCAGAAGGACATCTTCCGCATGATCCCGGGGCTACAGGAGGCGGAGTTCGCGCGCCTCGGCGGCATTCACCGCAATACCTTCCTCAACAGCCCGCGCCTGCTCGACGACCGGCTGCGTCTGAAGGCCGATCCGCGCCTGCGCTTCGCGGGCCAGGTGACGGGCGTGGAAGGCTATATCGAAAGCGCGGCGATCGGGCTGATCGCGGGACGCTACGCGGCGGCGGAGCGGCTCGGCCTCGACCAGCCGGCCCCGCCCGAGGAGACAGCGCTAGGCGCCCTGATCGCCCACATCACGACCGGCGCCGACGCGGAGACGTTTCAGCCGATGAACGTCAATTTCGGCCTCTTCCCGCCGCTGGCCGAGGAGATCGGCGTCACCGACAAGAAGAAGCGCCCGCGCGGCCGCGATCGCAAGCTGCTGTTGAGCCGGCGCGCGCTGACGGCCGTCGACCGGTGGCTCGGCCGCCCCGCGGCGGCGGCGGAGTAACGGGCGGAGTAACGCGCCGCCCGGACCATCGCCCGGGCACATATGCGAAAGCCGGTCTCCGTGCCGCCATAGTGAGCGGCACGGAGACCGGCCATCGCCGGGAAATGAATAGATACCAACCGTCCGGCCAGACAGGCGCCGGATGGACCGCCTACGCGCCCCGCTGCGGACGCATGTCGGCGGGGTCGATGCCGGCGACGACGTTGGGCTTCTTCATCGCGTCGCGGCGGAAGGGTTCGCCCAATTCCTGGTTCAGGATAACCTCGATGAAGGTGGTGACCTTGTCGGTCATCTGCGCCTTGATCGCGGCATCGAGCGCCTTGGTCAGCTCGTCCATCGTGGTGACCTGCACGCCCTTATGGCCGCAGGCATCGGCGATCCCGGCATAGCTCACGTCGAGATCGAGTTCCGTGCCGACGAAATTATCGTCGAACCAAAGCGTGGTGTTCCGCTTCTCCGCGCCCCACTGATAGTTCCGGAAGATCACCATGGTGACCGGCGGCCAGGGATCGCGGCCGACGGCGGTCATCTCGTTCATGGAAATACCGAAGGCGCCGTCGCCCGCGAAACCGACCACCGGCACGTCGGGACAGCCGATCTTGGCGCCGCAGATCGCCGGGAAGCCATAGCCGCAGGGACCGAACAGGCCGGGGGCCAGATATTTCCGCCCTTCCTCGAACACCGGATAGGCATTGCCGATCGCGCAGTTGTTGCCGATGTCGGAGGAGATGATCGCCTCGCGCGGGAGGGCCGCCTGGATCGCGCGCCAGGCCATGCGCGGCGACATGCGCTCCGGCTCGCGGTCGCGGGCGCGCTGGTTCCAGCTCGTCCCCGGATCGTCGTCCTCGTGATCCATGGAGGACAGAGCCTGCAGCCAGCGCGAACGGGTCTCCGCCACCAAATCGCGCCGTGCCTGCCGGCCGCTATCCCCGGCGGAGGCGTCGAGACCGTCCAGAAGACGCTCCGCCACCTGACGGGCATCGCCCTGGATGGCGACGGATACCTTCTTGGTCAGACCGATCCGGTCGGCGTTGATATCGACCTGGATGACCTTCGCGTCCTTCGGCCAATAATCGATGCCGTAGCAGGGCAAGGTCGAGAAGGGATTGAGTCGCGTGCCGAGCGCGAGCACCACATCCGCCTGGGCGATCAGTTCCATCGCCGCCTTCGAGCCGTTATAGCCGAGCGGCCCGACCGAGAGCGGATGCGAACCGGGGAAGGCGTCGTTGTGCTGATAGCCGCAGCAAACCGGCGCGTCCAGCCGTTCCGCCAGGGCGCGCGACGCGTCGATGCCGTTCGCCAGAACGACGCCCGCGCCGTTCAGGATCACGGGGAACGAAGCCCCGGACAGCAGCTTCGCCGCCTCCGCGATCGCCTTCTCGCCGCCGGAGGGGCGTTCGATCTCCACCACCTGCGGCAGATCGATATCCACCACCTGGGTCCAGAAGTCGCGCGGCACGTTGATCTGGGCCGGGGCGGAACCGCGCCACGCCTTTTCGATCACGCGGTTCAGCACCTCCGCGATGCGGCTGGGGTCACGCACCTCCTCCTGATAGCAGACCATGTCCTCGAACAGCGCCATCTGCTCGATTTCCTGAAAACCGCCCTGGCCGATGGTCTTGTTGGCCGCCTGCGGCGTGACCAACAGCATCGGCGTATGGTTCCAGTAGGCCGTCTTGACCGGGGTGACGAAATTGGTGATGCCGGGACCGTTCTGGGCGACGGCCATGGCCATCTTGCCGGTCGCGCGGCTATAGCCGTCGGCGATCATCCCGGCGTTACATTCGTGCGCGCAATCCCAGAAGGTGATACCGGCCCGGGGAAACAGATCGGATATCGGCATCATGGCCGAGCCGATGATGCCGAAGGCATGCTCGATCCCGTGGCGCTGAAGCACCTTAACGAAGGCCTCCTCGGTGGTCATCCTCATGGTGCGTTCCTCCTGTTCCGCGATTAGGGGCCGTGGGCCCGAATTGGCCGTCTTCCGGCGGCACAGGATATCGGGCAGATGGACCGGCGGCCACTAGAGCCAGATCGCCCCGAACCGCTGGTCCACCGTCTGGGCCAGTTGCCATGCTCCTCCCCCCCATGCACCATCTGGCCCCATCCATGGACACCATCTGGCCCTAGCCAAGCGCGGCAATTGTCGGTGACCCTTTCGAGACGTATTGTCGCGTTCGCCCGCTTCGAAATTTTGTTGCGGGTTATGCGCTTACCGCGCTGCGGCATGACGACGGCCCGGGCCGTCGAGAGGGGACGGGAGCGCTCATCGCGCTTCGGGATACTTTCCGACAACCCGACCGTCGAGGAAACCGGACGCCACGGCAACGCGGCGTCCAACGGCATGGGGCCCGAACGGCGGCGACCGTTCACAGAAGCACTCGGCCGGACGTCGAACGAATATAAAGCGCGGAGGGGCGCTCCGGCCAAGGGCCGGATCCCGCCGCGACGTCTAGGGTCATCGGTTCACTTGGGAGACGAAAGCACCATGAAGAAAGACACCACGAGCCAGAAATCCTCGCGCGCCACGCAAAAAGCGCTGCGCGGCTTCACCCGCCGGCAACTGCTGAAGAGCGCGGCGGTCACCGGCATCGCCGTCGCGGCCGCGCCCGCCTTCGTGCGCGACGCCTTCTCCTCCTCCGGCGAGATCAACATCCTGATGTGGTCGGACTATCTGCCGGAACCCTTCATCAAGGCCTTCACGGACGCCACCGGCATCACGGTCAACTACACCGGCATCGGCTCCAACGAGGAAATCATCAACAAGATGAAGGCGACGCAGGGCCAGGGCTTCGACATCGTCAGCCCGACCAACATGCGCTCCCTGCAGTGGGAGCCGCTGGAACTGCTGCAACCTTTCGACTACGGCCGTATCCCGAACCTGGAGAACGTCAACCCGGCCATGCTGAAGGTCGGCGACACGGAGTGGAACTTCGACGGCAAGGGTTCGCACTGGCTGCCGCATATCTGGGGCACCGAGGCGATCGGCTGGCGCATCGACCTCTACACCCCGCCGGAAGGCGTTCCGAGCTACGGCGCGGTCTGGGATCCGGCGAACGCCGGCAAGACCATGGGCCGCCCGCACTCGATGATGCTGGGTGCCGGCCTTTACCTCGAAGGCGCGGGCGAGCTTGCCCCGGGTTCGATGCGCAAGGCCTATGAGAGCGAGGAGGCCATGCGCCCGATCTGGGACCAGGTCACCAAGTTCTGCATCGACCGGAAGGAGAACATCAAGCTCTTCTGGAACGACGCCGACACGCAGAAGAACGCGCTTCTCAACGAAGGCGTGACCGTCGGCCAGACCTGGGACGGCCCGCCGCTCGCCATGAAGACCGAGGGCGAGCCGGTCACCTATCAGGCGCCGAAGGAAGGCGCGCTGGCCTGGGTCGACGGCATGTCCATGCCGGTCGGGGCGCAGAACGTGGATGCGATCTATACCTTCCTGGAGTTCGCCTACCAGCCGAAGCCGGCCGGCGAGGCGATCGACCACCACGGCTACAACTCCGCCGTCCTGGGCGCCGACAAGCATGCCGGCGATAGCTACAAGAAGAACTTCGCCGAGGCCTATCCGGGCGACGCGCTCAACAACCTCTGGCCTTGGCCGAAGGAGCCGGTCTGGTACGCGGAGGTCCGTACCGAGTACCGGAACAAGTTCGTCAACGCGTGACCGGGCGATCCCGAACACACGTCTGATGCACTTTACTCGATAGCCGACGGCCGGGATCCGGACGAACGCCTCTGGGGGGAGGCGTCCGGATCCCGGTCGGAGGCATCCCGGCGCGCGAAACGCGCGCCCTTCCCCTGCATAGTCGGAGGCGGCGTATGAGCCAAGCCGCGGTGGAATTGGATTCCGTCACCATCAAGTTCGGTGATTTCGTCGCCGTCCGGGATGTGAATATCGATATCGGCGACGGGGAATTCTTCAGCTTCCTCGGCCCCTCCGGCTGCGGCAAGACGACCCTGCTGCGCGCGGTCTCCGGCTTCCTGGAGCCGACGGATGGCCATGTGCGCATTCACGGCAACGACATGGCCGGTATCGGGCCGAATGTGCGCCCCACCGCGCTGATCTTCCAGAATCTGGCGCTCTTCCCGCTTATGACGGTGTGGGAGAACATCGCCTTCGGGCTCGAGGTGCGCGGCGTCGGCAAACGGGAACGGCGCGACCGCGCGGAGGAACTGCTCGACCTGATCGCGCTGCCCGGCCAAGGCGACAAGATGGTGAGCGAACTTTCGGGCGGCCAACGACAGCGCGTGGCGATCGCCCGCGCGCTGGCCGTGGAGCCGAAGGTGCTACTGCTCGACGAGCCGCTCTCGGCCCTCGACCTCAAGCTGCGCCAACATATGCGGACCGAACTGCGCGCCATCCAGCAGCGCGTCGGCATCACTTTCATCTATATCACCCACGACCAGGGCGAGGCGCTGACCATGTCCGACCGCATCGCGGTCATGAGCGCCGGCGTGGTCGAACAGGTCGGCAAGGGCGCCGACATCTACGACCGCCCCGACAGCGCCTTCGTGGCCAGCTTCGTGGGCGAGAACAACGCCTTCCGCGGCCGTGTCACGCAAATATCCGGCGATGAAGTGAAGCTGGAAGGGCGGCAGGGCCAATTGGTGGGCCGGTTCAATCCCGACAACCCGGTGCGCGAGGGGGACGAAGCCTATCTCTTCGTCCGGCCGGAGAGCTTCAAGTTCGCCGATGCCGCCAATGCGGACGCCGTCAACACGATCAAGGCCACGGTGCGCGAGGACGAGTTCGAGGGTAGCTTTCACCACCTGATCCTCGCCGCCGGCGAGGATGATTATGTGCGCATGTCGCTGACCAATGACGGCAGCCATAGCAGCAATCTCAAGGGCGCCGAGCAAAGCGTCCGGTTCGAGCCCGCGCGCGGCGTGGTCTTGCCGATCGGCCCGCTCGCGACCGAGTAAGCCGTCTCCACAGGGTCTAGAGGGGCGAGAATGGCATGAGTCTCAAGCGCTGGATGACAGGCTTCATGGAGAAGAACGGTCTTCTCGTGGGTCTCTATATCCTGGGCGCGGTGACGCTCTGGATCGTCTTGATGATCGTCCTGCCCCAGCTTTTCATGCTGGACTTCTCGTTCCGCTACAATCTGCCCCCGGCGGAAATCGGCGGCCCGAAGGACGTCTACACGCTCTCCAACTACAAATACCTGATCTACGGCAGCGCCGGCAGCGCCGCCGACTATAACTGGATCGACCTTTCGGTCTTTCTGCAGACGATCATCGCGGCGGTCTTCGTCACGCTGATCGACCTCGCGCTGTGTTATCCGATCGCCTATTACCTTGCCCACACGGCGAAGGGGGCGACGGGGCGGCTGCTGATCCTCTCGCTCATCATCCCCTATTGGGTGAATGAAATCCTGCGCGCCTTCGCCTTCCGAATCATTTTCGGGGCCAGCGGCGTGATCAACAATTTCCTCGTCTATCTCGGCCTGATCGATCAGCCGATCGACTTCATCCGCGAGGATGTCGCGCTCTATACCGGGCTCAGCTACGCCTACATCCTGCTGATGATCTTCCCGATCTATAACGCCGTGGAGAGCCTGGACCGCAATCAGGTAGAGGCCGCGCGGGACATGGGCTCGGGCTGGCTGCGCATCCATTGGCGCATCGTCATCCCCTTCGCCAAGCCCGGCATCGCGTCCGGCTGCACCATGGTCTTCATGCTGACGGCCGGCGCGCTGGCGGCGCCCCAGATCCTGGGCGGGCCGTCCAGCCTGTGGTTCACGCAATTGATCGTGCAATGGTTCAACACCGGCGGTAACTGGCCACGGGGCAGCGCCTATGCGATCGCGTTGCTGATCGCGTGCGTCGCCTTCGTGCTGTTCATGATGCGCGTCTTCAAGATCCGGGTGGGAGAGATCGGCCGATGAAATCCCATCACATGATGAAGCTGATGATCGGCTTCTATATCGTCCTTTTCTTCGGCTATCTGTTCGGCCCGCTCATCATCATGAGCATCACGGCCTTCAACAGTTCCGATTTTCCGCGTGTCAGCCCATGGGATTGCTTCACGCTGGAATGGTTCCCGGAACTGCGCCAGGACCGCTTCCTGGTGGAAGGCTTCCAGAACAGCCTGGTGATCGGCGCGGGCGTCATCGCGTTGGCCGTTCCGATCGGCCTGGCGGGCGCGCTGCTGCTGACGCAGCTCGGGCGGCGGGCGCGTTCCGGCTTCTATACGCTGATGATCTCGCCGATCCTTGTGCCGGGGGTCGTGCTCGGCATCTCGACCATCATCTTCTGGCGCCGCATGGGCGAGATGATCGGCGTGCCGGGGGAGGATAATTTCCTCTATGAGGGAATTTTCATGACGATCCTCGGCCAGTCGACCTTCATCTCGGCCTTCACGATGCTGGTCTTCGTCGCACGCCTGCAACGCTTCGATCCGGCGCAGGAGGAAGCGGCCCTCGACCTCGGCGCGACCAAGCCTCAGGCCTTCCGGAAGGTCCTGCTCCCCTTCCTCAAGCCGGCGATCGGCTCGGCCGCCGTGCTGGCCTTCCTGGCCAGCTTCGAGAACTACAACACCACCGTCTTCACGATCCTGCAGGACAAGACGCTGACCACCGTGCTGGCGAGCAAGGTGCGCTACGGCATCGACCCCTCGATCAGCGCGCTGGCGGTGCTGATCGTCTCGCTGACGCTGGTCGCGGCCTTCGTCTACGAAGTGCTGCGCCGCCGCGAGCAGAAGGAGGCGCGGGAGATCGAGGCCCGCGCCCGCGCCGCCGAACGGCTGGAGATGCAGGAAGTCGCGCAAGGCGAGGGCGGCGAGGACGGCCCGGCGAGGAGCGCCGCGGAAATCCGCGCCGAACTGCCGGCGGCCTCCGGCAAGGGGTTCACCCTTCAGGCGCATCATCTGGCGATCGTGCTGGCGCTCATCGCGGTCGCGGGCATCGCGAAGCTGATGCTGACCGACGATGTCTATGCCGCCACCGCCTGCAAGGAGGAAATCCGGCAGGAGAAACTTGAGCGCCAGCAGGAACTCCTGGAGAAGCAGCGTCAATTGATGCAGGAGCGTCAGCAGCAGGAACAGGGCGAGAAAGCCCCGCGCAGCGGCGACTACCAGTCCATCTTCGACCCCGGCAATCTGCAGGGCGACGGAGAGGAAGGCAGCGACGCCGAGCAGGCTCCGGAGGCCCCCGCCACCAGCGACGGCCAGTCCTCCAACGATGGAAAGGATTACCAATCCATCTTCGACCCGGGGAACCTGCAATCGGAAGAAGGAAACTGACCAGCGGTCTTCTTCCCCGCCGGCGGTGACGACCGTCAATGCCGGCGGCGGTCGGTCTCCTCTTGCTGATTGATCAACTCGGCGTCGAGCAACGGCGCGGCATCGATCTTCTCGGCGCCCATCATGTTGGCGACCCGTTGCAGGACGGCGACGATCATCGTCTGCTCCCAATCCTCCAGCGTGGCGAAGCGTGCCGAGAACTGATCATGCAGCGCCATGGGCGCGCGCTTGAGCAGAGCGAACCCCTCCTCCGTCACGCTGACATAAACCTTGCGCTTGTCGGTGTCGCCGCGTGTGCGGCGAACCAGACCGTCCTGTTGCAGGCGATCAACGATCGTGGTGACGGAGGCCTGGGCGAGCTTCACTTCCGCCGCGATCTCTCCCACCGTCATCTCGCCGCTGTCCGCAATCGACTGGAGGACCAGCAATTGCGACGTCGTCAGATTCGTCGCCCGGCCCAACGCCTTGGCATGGCTGTCCGTCGCCCGCAACACCCGGCGGATCGCGATCAGGGCATCATTCAGCTTGTCCAAACCCGTGTCCCACCGTGTGCTGGCCGGGGCCGCATCCATGTTCGCGCCGCCCGACGGTTTCGCCCGTCTTGTATCCGTCATTTCTACCCCCGCCTTTCGGTCCGATCCAGTCCGCGCACCATATCCCGAACCGAATCGGGCGCTTCTTTCATCAGATGAATAAAAGATTTATCTCATCAATATTGATGTAATTTTATTACATTAATGATCATCAATGTCCAGATTTTTCATGATTTCCTTGGATTAAGGTTGGTTCGCTTGACGAATATATATCGTTTGCCTATATATTTTTCCAGTCAACGCATCGGATGTTGATTGAAATGGGCGCGCCCGCCCGGACAGAGCGGTCCGCAGGCAGGAAACGCCCGAGAGAAAAGAGCGGGAACCATGGAAGGCACATTGAACTTTCCGAACGAGGCAAAGGCCGGCACGTCGCCGACGCCGTCCAGGCAGGACGAGCGGGCGCGCCGCCTGGAGCGATTGACCCTGCGCAAGCCGCGCACGGAGGATGGGGCGGGCGTCAACGCGCTGATCGCCAAGTGCGAGCCGCTGG
Organism: Marivibrio halodurans; assembly: GCF_017963645.1. GTDB lineage: Bacteria > Pseudomonadota > Alphaproteobacteria > UBA8366 > Aestuariispiraceae > Marivibrio > Marivibrio halodurans. The sequence goes on from NZ_JAGMWN010000003.1 coordinate 311,625, forward strand.
ACGAGAACTCCGTCTACTGCAATCTCCTGCAATGCTCGCACTTCGCCGACACCTGCGTGGTGGCGGAATTGGACGGCGAGCTCGTCGGGTTCGTTTCCGGCTATGTCGTTCCGGAAAAGCCGGAGCATTTCTTCGTCTGGCAGGTGGCCGTCGCCGAGGAGGCCCGGGGCCTATCGCTCGCGAAACGCATGATCCTGGACATCCTGAGCCGAAACAGCCTGACGGGTGTGACGGAGCTTCATACGACCATCACTCCGGACAACGCCCCGAGCCAGAAGCTTTTCTCCTCCGTCGCGCGAACGCTCGAGACCGGCGTGCGCCGCAAGGTGATGTTCTGCGAGGAACAGCATTTCGACGGCGACAAGCCGAGCGAGATTCTCTGGCGCATCGGCCCGTTCGACATGCAGGAACTGCTGCCCGAACTAGCCGAGGAGTTGGATTTGGACGCGCGGACGGCGGCCTGATCCGCCGGGGCGCGCCCCCTCCTCCCCAATCGGGGATATTCCGAACCAAGGGGCTCGCGCGCGGATGACAGGCCGCGCGCGGCAAGCCCCCAAGAACCGCGTGCCCGATGCGCGTCCCAGGGCGTCATGCGTCCCGCGCCGGGCTACCTGTCGGAAAGGCGTGAACGAGATCATGACCAACGAGATGACCGCGAAACCCGACGATATCTTCGAACGCCGCGAATCGAGCGTGCGCAGCTACTGCCGCTCCTTTCCGGTGACCTTCGCCAAGGCCGAGGGCTCCTGGATCCATGACCGCGAGGGCAACAAGTACCTCGATTTCCTGGCCGGCTGCGGCAGCCTGAATTACGGGCATAACGACCCGGACATGAAGGCCGCGCTGATCGACTATATCGGCGGAAGCAACATCGCCCACGGCCTCGACATGTATACCGGCGCGAAGGAAGCCTTCCTGAAGGCCTTCGAGCAGTACATCCTGAAGCCGCGCGACCTCGACTATCGCGTGATGTTCACCGGCCCGACCGGCGCCAACGCGGTCGAGGCGGCGATGAAGCTGGCCCGGCTTTCGACCGGCCGGAAGACGATCGTCAACTTTTCGAACAGCTTCCACGGCATGACGCTGGGGGCGCTGGCCGTCACCTGCAATCGCGGCAAGCGCGCGGGCGCCGGTGGTGTCACGCTCGGCAACAACGCGATCGCGCCCTTCGACGGCTATTACGGCGAGGGCGTCGATACGACCGAGTTCCTGGACCGGATGCTGAGCGATCCGTCCAGCGGCGTCGACATGCCGGCCGCCGTCATCGTCGAATGCATCCAGGGCGAGGGTGGCCTGCGCGCGGCGAGCGCCGAATGGCTGCGCAAGCTGGAGAAGGTCTGCCGCAAGCACGGCGTGCTGATCATCGCCGACGACATCCAGGCGGGTTGCGGCCGCTCGGGCGATTACTTCGCCTTCGAGGAAGCCGGCATCGAGCCGGACCTGGTGACCCAGGCGAAGTCGATCTCCGGTTTCGGCCTGCCGATGGCGCTGACGCTGGTGAAGGCCGAGCTGGATATCTTCAAGCCGGCCCAGCACAACGGCACCTTCCGGGGCAATAACCACGCCTTCGTGACCGGCGCGGTCGCGCTGGAGAAGTTCTGGAAGGACGACAGCTTCTCGAAATCCGTCAAGGCGAAGGGCAAGATTCTCCGCCAGCGCTTCGAGGGGATGGTCGAGCGCTTCGCCCGCGACGGCGATCTGAGCCTGCGCGGCCGGGGCATGATGCAGGGTATCGTCTTCCCCGACGGCGAAGAGGCCGATAAGGTCACCGCCGAGGCGTTCGAGCGCGGTCTCATCATCGAGACGAGCGGCGGCAATGACGAGGTCGTCAAGGTGCTGTGCGCGCTGACGATCTCCGAGGAGGATCTGAACCGCGGCCTGGATATCCTGGAGGACTCGATCGCGGCCGTGCGCGGCGGCAAGGCGTCCGCCAAGGCGGCCGAGTAAGCGATCCAAGGCCCGGCGCGCTTGCCACGGCGCCCTCATCATCGAAGCCGGGGCCACGAAACCTGGGGGAATGTGGAGGCCGTCCGCGCCATGCGGGCGCCTCCCCTCCCCTCTCTCCCCAACATCAAGAATATGCAAGGAGACCCGACATGATTGTCCGTCAGCTCAAGGACGTCGAGAACAGCGAGCGCATGGTGAAGACCGACAATTGGACGAGCGCGCGCCTGTCGCTCGCCGATGACGGGATGGGCTTCAGCTTCCATCTGACGACGATCTTCGCCGGCACGGAAACGCCGATCCACTACAAGAACCACCTGGAAACGGTGTTCTGCATCTCCGGCGACGGCGAGATCGAGACGGTCGCGGACGGCAAGGTCTATAAGATCGAGCCGGGCACGGTCTATATCCTCGACAAGAACGACAAGCACCTGCTGCGCGGCGGCTCCGAGGATATGAAGCTCGCCTGCGCCTTCAACCCGCCCCTGAACGGCCGGGAGGTGCATGACAAGGACGGCGCCTACGCGCTCGACGCGGCGTCGCTCGAATCCCAGTAAACCGTGCGCCGTCCCCTTCCCTTGATCCGGAAGGGGGCGGGCACGGCCGACCAAGGGACCGTCCCGAAGACGGCCCCGACAGGAGAACCGACCATGTCTCCCGAGAACGAACCGGACATCACCCCCGAAGGCGACGGCGGCGCGCCGGTCTATCAGGCGCAGGCTTCCGAAACCGACGTGAGCCGCCAGCCGGGCGCGGACGGCGACGAGAGCGCCGGCACGCCCGAGCGCGGCCGCCACACGGTCCACAAGATCGGCGGCACATCGATGAGCCAGGTCGAGGCCGTCTTCGACAATGTGTTGATCGGCGACCGGCCGAAGGACGCGCTCTATAACCGGATTTTCGTCGTCTCCGCCTATGGCGGTATCACCGACCTGCTGCTGGAGAACAAGAAGACCGGGGAGCCCGGCGTCTATCAGCTCTATGCGGGCTCCGAGAACGACTGGGCCTGGGGCGATGCCTTGACGAACGTCGCCAAGCGGATGGTCGAGATCAACGCGGAGATCTTCGAGGACACCGCCGACCAGAAGTCCGCGGACCAGTTCGTCCAGGACCGGATCGAGGGCGTGCGCAGTTGCCTGATGGATCTGCACCGGCTCTGCAGCTTCGGCCATTTCAAGCTGGAGCAGCATCTGATGACGGTGCGCGAGATGCTGAGTTCCCTCGGCGAGTCGCACAGTGCCTACAATACCGCCCTGCTGCTGCGCCGCCGGGGCGTTGAAGGCGTGTTCGTCGACCTCTCCGGCTGGCGAGAGGCCGATCAGTCCAAGACGCTCGACGAGCGCATCCGCAGCGCCTTCGATGACATCGATCTTGAGCGCCAGCTTCCCATCGTTACCGGCTATGCCCAGGTGGGCGACGGCGGCAGCGACGGGCTGATGGGCATCTATGGCCGGGGCTATTCGGAAGTCACTTTCTCCCGCATTGCCTGCCTGACCGGCGCGAAGGAAGCGCTGATCCACAAGGAATACCACCTTTCCAGCGGCGATCCGAAGATCGTCGGCGCGGACAATGTGTTCCCGATCGGCAAGACGAATTACGACGTGGCGGATCAGCTTTCCAACATGGGCATGGAGGCGATCCACCCCCGCGCCGCCAAGGGACTGCGCCAGAACGGCATTCCGCTGCGCATCGTCAACACCTTCGAGCCCGACCACCCGGGCACGGTGATCGAGGATGACTGGGAGCCGGAAAAGGCCCAGGTCGAGATCGTCACCGGCCTGGAGACCGCCACCGAGATCGAAATCGTCGATCAGGACATGGTCGGCGTGGCCGGGTCCGACGAGGCCGTCAGCGGCATCTTCCGACGCTTCCGGGTGCCGATCGTCGCCAAGAGCTCGAACGCGAACACCCAGGCCTACTACATCGCCCAGCCGATGAAGACGGTACGCCGCATCGTCGAGACGCTGCAGCGCCACCACCCGGACGCCTCGGTGCGCACGCGCAAGATCGCCTTCGTCTCGGTGATCGGCGCCAATCTGCGCGAGCAGTCGCTCCTGGCACGCGCGGTGCGGGCGCTGGACGAGGCCGGGATCGAGCTGATGGCCGCGCACGCCCAAGGACGCGGTGTCGATCTGCAGTTCGTGCTGCCGGAAGGGTCCTATGCCGAGGGCGTCCGCGTCCTGCATAAGACGCTGGTCGAGGCCGACGCCTCAACGAAGAATGGTACCTTGGTCGCGGCCTAGGCCGACACCATCAAGATCGGGGGCCCCGTCGTCTTCCCGCTCTCTCGGCGGGGCCCCTCGAGCGCCCGACGAATCCAGCCGATTCGTCGGGCGTTCTTTTCCGCCCGCGAAAAAGTGAACCGGCGTTCCAGCGATTTTCTATTACGCTCCATAAAGAAATGGATAACATGACCTAAGGGGACATTTGGGGGGGCATTTTGGGAGCACCGGACCATGACCATGGGCCGTTATTTTCACTTCGGTCGTCATGTACTTCTTCCCGCCCTGTTCCTGCTCACACTCGCCGGGCATCCGGCGCTGGCAAACGAGCCAAAGACGGTCACGATCGTCACCGGAAACAATTATTTTCCCTATACGGATGAATCCCTACCCGGCGGCGGATTGGCGACCCAGATCGTCCAGCGCGTCTTCGCCGATCTCGGCTTCGAGGCCAAGTTCGTGTTCGAGGCATGGGAGAAAGGCTATGCCGACAGCCGGGAAGGCCGCTATATCGCGACCTTTCCCTATATCCTTTCCGCCGAGCGCAAGAAGGATTTCCTGTTCACCTCGGCCCTGTTCGAGGTGCGCCCGACGATCTTCTGGAACGTGGAACGCAACCTGCGGATCATCGAGATGGGCGACCTCACGGGAAAGACTCTGTGCATCCCCGAAGGATGGGCGCTCGACGGCTATATAGAGCCCATGGTGATGTCCGGACAGATCGATCGTATCCGCGCGGTCTCGATGCGGGCCTGTTTCCAGAAACTGCATGACGGCGACGTCGATATCGTTTCCGCCGACCGCCGCGTGGGCGAGCAACTGGCCGAGGATGTGGAGGCCCGCCCCTGGATCAAGAGCCGCCGTTTCTCCACCGACAGCAACAGCAACCATCTCATGTTCACCCGACGCCATCCGCAGGCCGCCGCCTGGGTACGGGCGTTCGACGCCTCTCTCAAGAAGCTACAGGACAGCGGCGAACTCTACGCCCTGATCAAGGCTTACTACACCCGGCAGACGGGCGCCGGTAATTAGTTCTTTAGATTTAGGCGCTATGGATCGGTTCCGCGGCGTGACGGTAAGAGCGCGTCGCCGGTCACCATGCGAGAGAAGCATCCATGCGCCCGACACAATGCCCCGTGCCCCACGACATCCAGCGACCCGTCGCCCATCACCGCGCATCGTCGGGGAATCCGACGCGCGCGGACTGGCTCGCGCGATGCCAAACCATTTTCTACGATCGCCTGTTCCACGACATACCCGGCGCGCAGGGCTTGTTCATCGACGAGCACCGTCAATGCCGGATGTTCCGGACGTTGATCGACATCGCCTTTAACCTCGGGCAACGCGGGGAGAAGCTCCGCCCCTCGCTACGCCATCTCGGCCGTCACCATAATGAACGGGGGATATTGTCCCTCCACATGAAGGGTGGCCGCGCGGCCTTGATCGAAGCCTTTTCGACCGTCTTCGCGGATGATGCGGAAATCGATCCGGAGATCCTTGGCACGATCTATGACAGGCTCATCGCCGATATGCTCGACACCCCCCTGACGCCAGACGCCAACGACTGATCCGCTTCATCGGCGCCTTCGCTATCCCGCGCACTCCGCGCGTGCCCGCGACGCCTTCCCTGCGCCTCAGAATGCGCTATTGGGAAGCCAAAGCGATAGGGCCGGGATGCTCAGGATGAGGATCAGGACGACCGCGTCCAACAGCAGGAACGCGGCCGTTCCCTGGAATACCTTGCGCAAGGTGACCTCCGGCGGCGAGACGCCCTTAATCACGAAGACATTCAAGCCGATCGGCGGCGTCATGAGTCCCACCTCCAGCAACTTGATGACAATGACACCGAACCAGATCAGGTTCACGTCATAGGCCATCATGAGCGGCACGGTGAAAGGCAGGGTCAAAACCAGGATTCCGATGGAATCCAGGAACATGCCGATGATCAGATAGAACAGCACGACCGCCAGGATCACGACCAGGAAGGAAGGGTCGCTCTGTTGCAGCCATTCCAGCGCCGTCGGCGTTATGCGCGTCAAGGAAACGAAGCTCGTGAACACCTTGGCGGCAAGCGCGATCAGAAAGATCATCGTCGTTTGCCGCACCGTCTCGCGCCCGGCCTCGGCCAGAAGGGACAGCGTTAACCGGCGGCGAACGCAACCGATCACAATGGCGACGACGAGGCTGACGGCCGCCGCTTCCGTCGGGGTGAAGATACCGAGATAGATGCCGCCGACGACGACAAGGAACAGGATGGCGGCGGGCCAAAGCCCGGTCAACGATGCGATTCGCTCCGCATTGGTGGGGGCCGTATCATCCTGCGGCGCATGCTGGGGCCGCAGACGGCACCAGATCAGGATCGTCACCAGAAAGCCGATCAGCGACAAAAGGCCCGGAACGATACCGGCAAGGAACAGCCCCTTCACCGATTGCTCGGTGAAGATCGCGTAGATCACGAAAAGCAGGCTGGGCGGGATAAGCGAGCCAAGCGTTCCCCCGGCGGCGACCGAACCGGCGGCCAGACGCGGATCATAGCCGTAGCGCAGCATCTCGGGAACGGCGATGCGCCCCATGGCGGCCGCGCAGGCCACGCTGGAGCCGGTGATCGCGGAAAACCCCGCGCACCCATTGACGGACGCCATCGCCAACCCGCCGGGCAGGCGCCGCAGCAGCACGCGCAGCGCATAATAGAAATCCGTGGTGATCCCCGCATGATAGGCGACATGCCCCAGCCCGATGAAAAGCGGAATCATGCTCATCGGATAGTTATGCACGAAGCCGTAGGCGCTGGAGCCGATCATCGCCAAGGTGGGGCGCAAGCCGGCCAGAAGATTGGGGTCGCCCCCCGGCCGCCATCCGAAGAAGAGGATCAGCCCCACGGACGCGCTCACGCCGAGCGCATAGGCGATCGGAACGCGCAGCACGAGCAGGATAAGCACGGCGCACACGACCGCGATCGCGAGAGTTACCGGTTCCAAGGGACGCTCCTTCCAGCGCGTGATGATTTCATGGGGAGCCACCCGAAGTGCCGGTTCCGATTTTCGGGAGAGGAACGGCGCGCGCGGCGATTTTGGAGGGGTCCGACATCGTGAGCACGACGCAACGACGGGCAAGACGCCGAAACGGGCGCCTCCGGTCGGCTTTCCGGCCCCACGGGCCGCGCGCCGAAGCAAGCGTGGAGACCGCGTGACGATGACGCCATCGCCCACACACCCTCTCTCCGCCGGGCGCCCGGAAAAGCGGTCTCAGATGCTTCCATTACGCTTCATCACGCTCTAGCGCGTCAGCGCACGACAGTCGATGACGACCATCATGACGAGACGAACGAAGAACAGCGCGATTCCGAACAGAAAGGCGGAGTGACCGATCCACACCGGAATGTCGAGAACGCCGTTATAATATTCCTGCGTGCGCCAAGCCTGCTTCAGCCCGTCCCAGGCCGCCGCCAGAAGAAAACCGGAAAAGCCGAGCCCGGCCACATGCCCGAGCAAGGCCAGGAGATACTTCGCCCCCGTCCCCGCCTTCTCGGTGAAAAGATCGACGCTGATATGCTGCCGCAAGGCCGTGACCATGCCGATCGGCAGGAGAATGACCAGCACCATCAATTCCTGCACCAGTTGGATATCGTCGGGGATGATCGCCCGCCCGATCCACCGGCTGATGACGTTAGTGGTCACCAGGACCGCCATGGCGAAGAGTCCCGCCACGGCGATCCCGGTGAGAAAACGTTCAACCGCACTCGGCAGGGCCGGCGGCAGGTCTTCGTTCAGTTGCTCCACGGATAGCCTTCGCTTTCGTGAATCCCACGGTATTTCTCGATCAACGCCTCGTAGTCCGACAGCAACTGCGCGCTATCGATCCCATTCTCCTCGGCCTTCGCGGCCCAGGAGTCGATCGACTTCCGGCTGGCCTCGTTCAGCTTGGCCCGATCCGCCTGCGACAACTCATGAAGCGTCACGGCGGGGCCTTCCGCGCCTTCGGCCATCGCCTGCTTAGCCTTCTCGGACCGCTCCATCATCACCTTCGCCATCTGATCGATGAAATCGGAGGAGACTTCGTCGAAAACGGCCTTTTCCTCGTCGCTCATCCGATCATAGCTGCCCGGATTGATGACGATGCCGAAGGACATGTTCTGCCCCCAATCCATTTCGAGGATATTCTGGGCCACCTCGTACTGGCGATAGGCCTCCATCGCATAGTAGTAGTTCTGGTTACAGTCGATAAGGCCGGAATCCAGCGCCTGATAAACATCCGCCTGGCTCATCCGGGACACTTCCGCCCCCAGGAGGGTCAGCGTATCGCCATAGGGGCCGGAGGCGCGGACCTTCTTGCCGGAAATATCCTCGATGCTCTCGACCGCCGTGTTGCAGATCATCTGAACCGGACCGGTCGTGAAATTCGTCACGTAACGCACGCCCGCATCGGCGAATTCCTCCCGCATGATCTCGTTCTCGTTGGTGAGATCATAGATAGCGCGCATGCCGATCCACATGTCGCTATTGTCCACGGGCAGATCCGCCATGTTGTAGGCCTGCAACTCGGCGGGCGTGAAGAAGCCCACGATGGTGCCCATGTCGGCGACACCGGAGGCGACACCGTTCAGCGTGTCACGGCCGCCGATGAGCGAGCCGCCCCAGAAGAACTCGATCGACAGCGCGCCGTCGGAGCGCTTCTCCAGTTCATCGGCGAACCATTCCATCACCTCGGCGCGCGCGCCCCGGTTCGGGCCGTAGTCGGAATAGCGCAACACCGTTTGGGCCGAGGCCATGCTGGTGCCGGCAAGCAGCGCGGCGGCGGCCGCGATGAAGAGTTTTCTCGGATTCATCTTGGGTTCCTCCCGTTGTAAGAGAGGCCGAAATTGCATGCATCATCTGATCAGGTCAATCTTCCGACGCTTCGTTTTGCCGGATTTTCCATTCTATGCATACAAATATCCACCGACGCGCGAAACAGGGTGGAGAAGATTCCCCGTCCCACGGGCCCTGTCGCACTCATCGCCACCATCATGGCCAACAGGGCGGCCGTCGATGAGCCGAACCAAAGATGCGCCGCGACCGCCATCGCGCAGACCATCGCGCCGAGTTGGAGAGAGATTCGAACGAGGAAAGCGCGCATGCCGTCCCTCTCGAAGCAGAAAAGCGACCCAAGCATCATGCCGCCATACATGAACGGGCACGACGCGACGGCAAGGCGCATCAACTCCGGATCGAACGAGGTAACGGTCAAGCAAAGCCCGCCATCGACGATCAGCAATTGGTCGAGGCCGTGCCCGGCGACCATCAGGAGATGCGGCGGGCTCGCGAGGCATTTTAGAAGTCCGGCGGACACGTTGCGCGCCCCCACCGGACAGGCGGCCTTAAAGCGCGGCACTCTCATCTGATTCGATCAGGAATCATCGCGCTCTAGCCATCGGCGCGCAAAAAGGAAAAGGCGCGGCACGGCTGATCGAGCATATATCGGTTCGCGCCGACCGGCCGGGCATGGCGTTCGAATCGACGGACCACCTCGCCCGCGATTTCGGGATCGGCGGCCCGTTCGGCGCGCGTGCGGTCGACACCGACCGCCATCTCGATGAGCGCGGCCGCGTCGGCGACCTCGCGCTCGATCGCGTAGGTTATCTCCCGTTGCAGCCGCAACGGGCCGCCGGGCGCCTCCAGGAGCACTTGCGAGCGCGTGCGAACCTCCGTTTCGTCATCGATCGGTTTGATGACCTCCGTCATCGCGCCGAACGGCTCCGGTTCGGAGACGAACAGATGCCCACCCGGCCGCAGGACGCGGGCGACTTCCTCCAACATGCCCGGCTGCACCGCGGCCGGCACGTGATGGAAACTGAAGATGAAACAGACGCAATCGAAGGCGCCGTCCGGATAGGGAAGGGTATGGCCGTCCCCCAGCGTCAGCCAGGAGGCCGCGATACCCGCCTCCCGGGCGGCGTCCAAAGTGCGCTCATCAACCTCGAGCCCATGGGCGCGCGCGCCCGCCTGCCGCAGGCGGGAGACGAAAGCCCCCTGCCCGCAGCCGGCGTCGAGAACATCGCGGCCGGCGACATCGACGGTCGAGGACAGTTCGGCGAAATGCCGCTCGACCGGCGACGCCGCCGCAGATTCCGGATTCTTCATCCTTAGTGGCCGTGATCGCAGCAATTGCCCTTCAGCTGGGGGGCCTCGATGCCGCTGTGATTACAGCAGCCGCCCTTCCAGAACTCGGCGCCCGCGCCATGGCAATACTTACCGTCGGCTTCCACCATCTTCATGAACAGCGGATGGAAGTCCCGGCAGATGTCGAGTTCCGACTTCACCCAATGAAGCGGGTCCTTGGCGTAATGCTCGCGATAATCGCCCGCCATGTTCAGACCCGGCACGGCGGGGTTCCAGCTCTCGTCCAGCCACAGGTCGGGATCACCGTACTTCTCCGCGATCTTGCGGATTTGCGGATCGTCCAGCGCCTTGAGGCGACCGTTCTCGATCACCGGCTCGCTCTCGCCGCTATCGTAATAGGCGGTGTATGTCGGGAAATAGAGATGCAGATGCCAATGGCCGACCAAATGCCCCATGCGCGCGGCACGACGCTCATCCATCGAGGAGATGATGGTGCCGAAGCCCATGTGGATCACACCGGAGCGCACGCGCTCATATAGGCAATTGACGAAGCCCGTCGGGAACCCCTTCCGCGGCCGGTGGATATGCGGATTGGTGCCGATAGAGGCTTCCCACCAATACATCAAACCCTTGCCGGGGAAGCCCGGATACTCGATGTCCTTGGTGCGCTCCATCACATCGCGCAGCTTATCGCCGAACTCGCCGCCCTCGTTGATTCGAGTGATCTTGGAATCCTCGACGATGAGTTGGGTCCAGTCGCAAGGCGCGATATGATTCGTCGTCCCGGCGATGACGCCGTTGCCGTTCTCCTTGCCTTTCAGATAGATCCAGGGCCGGCCGGTGATATGGCCGGGCAGATAGGTCGCCCCGAACTTGGAGTTCCCTTCCCAGGTCTGATTGACGATATCCGGGTTGTAGCCCTCGCGCTTGGAATCCCAATAACCGTCATGATTGGTGAATTCGATATCGGTGCCTTCCGGATCGGTGATCCGGACCCGGCGGGCGGCGCGGACGCGGTCCCAGGTCCATTTGTCGATCGCGGTCAATAGCTCCGCCGGCATGGTATGGGCCGGGGATGCGAGGATTTCCGGCGTGATGAACGGCATGCGCTGAATCTTGACGTCGCTGTCCTTGAGCACCGGCCCGCCATAACCCATCAGGATCTTGTCGAACTCCTGGCTGGCGGCGATCTTCTCCCACTCGTCCATCCATTCGGCCAGTTCCTTGGTGCGGAAAAGATAGTACTCGACCTCGTCGGCACCGACCCATTCCTTCACCGGGCCGCGGTCGATCTCCTTGATCTCGTAATCGACCTTGTACTTCTCGAATATTTTCTTGCAGGCTTCGATCACCATCGGGTCGTGCCAGTTATCGACACGCAGCCGGACCTTCTCCCCTTCCTGCAGATCCCAGCAGGCATTGAGGCCGTGATTATAGGGCCGCTGCGCCACATGCTCGAGATAGGGGAGAAGCTGATCCGGATGCGTCACCTCCACGAAGGGCGGGCAGCGCGGCGGGCGCGTCTCCTTCAGGGGCGGCTCCTCGAAAGAGGGCATCGGCGGGCGGGCGGGGAGTGTGGTGTCGGGCATTTTCGCCTCCTGGAACGTAATATTGCATGCAAAGAGCTATCATGCACGCTCCGAAAGTGCCAGATCAATCTGGCAAAGCCAATAATGCATGCAAGGTGAAGGCTTTCACTTCCATGGCCCGGGCGCCGTCCGCTCGTCGCGCCGATTGATCAATCCCATGCCGGGAACCATCGAAAGGCGACGGCCGCTGCGCATGCTCTCGAAACTCGCCCGTTTATTGCTGCATGCCTGATAGGCGTAGCCGACCATCAGGGCCGCGGCGCGCCCGCCCTGCCGATTCATCAAGGCCTCAACCAATTGCTTCCGGGTCTCGAACATGTCGAGCACCCGATCGCGACTATAATCCGCGGAGGAAAGGTCGAAGACGACGCTCTTCGGGGCGACCAGCGGGATGCGGGAAAGCTGCGCGATCGTGGCCTCGATCGCGGGGCTGCCGGACGCGGACACGAGGAGGCCGTGAAATGCCGCGACCAGATCCATCCAGGCAAGTCGGCCTTCCACCTCGGCGAAGCCATCGGCCAGAACCTGCTCCATCCGGGCGAGAATATCCTGGAACCGCTCCCGGTCATCGACGGACAGCCCTCTCTCGCAGATATATCGCGCGGCGATCGCCTCCAACTCGCCGCGCACGATGATCGCGTCCGTGACCTCCTCCAGCGAGAAGGCGCGCGTTCGAAACCCCCGGTTCGGGGCATGGACGACGAGCCCTTCCAATTCCAGCGCGCTCAACGCCAACCGAACGACGGTGCGCGAGACGCCCAGCATCTCGCTCAGAGGTACCTCCCGCAGCTTCTCGTCGCCGCCATAGACACCGCTTAGAACCGCCTCGCGCAGGGCCTGGGTCGCCTTTTCCACCTGCGTCGCGTTCTCGGTGCTGCTTGCCATGCTCCGGTCTCCTCCGTTCCGGCATTCGCCATCATCCCGACTTACTCGCCCGAACCACGGTATGAGAACAAGCGGGATGTCTGGAAAAACGCCATGCTCGACGAACAGGCATATGCCACGAGCGGGTCGCGTGGCGCGAAACCGGGCATCGCCACGCATCAGACAGCCCCCGGGAAGCAATCGGCCCGCCGCGTCGCGAGACGGGCGGGCCGATGCTGCCGGTGCTCCCCGGCGATCGCGACCACCGAGGCCGCCGGTTGGTCCGGCGTGCCTCGCGCGGTCGACTTGTTCGATGGTCAGGGGCGCGTCCCGGTCACTCCGGCGCGTCCTCGGGGCCGAGATCGGCTTCCTTCGCCTCCTTGGGGTCCGGTCCTTCCAGCATCTTGTTGGCGACGATGCCGGCATTCTCGCGGATCCTGTTCTCCAACTCACGCGCGGTATCCGGATGCTCCTTCAGGAAGCGCTTGGCGTTCTCGCGTCCCTGGCCGATCCGCTCCCCGCTATAGGAGAACCATGCGCCGGATTTCTCCACCAGTCCGGCATTGACGCCCAAATCCAGCAGTTCGCCGGTCTTCGAAACGCCCTCGCCATACATGATGTCGAATTCCACCATCCGGAAAGGCGGCGCGACCTTGTTCTTCACCACCTTGACCCGGGTCTGGTTACCGACGACCTCGTCCTTGTCCTTCACCTGCCCAATCCGCCGGATATCGAGGCGGACGGACGCATAGAATTTCAGCGCATTGCCGCCGGTCGTCGTCTCCGGGCTGCCGAACATCACGCCGATCTTCATTCGGATCTGGTTGATGAAGATCACCATGCAGTTCGACCGCTTGATCGATCCGGTGAGCTTGCGCAGCGCCTGGCTCATCAGGCGCGCCTGCAAGCCGACATGGCTGTCGCCCATCTCCCCCTCGAGCTCGGCACGGGGTACGAGCGCGGCGACCGAATCAACCACCAACACATCGATCGCGCCGGAGCGGACCAGCGTGTCGGCGATTTCCAGCGCCTGCTCCCCGGCGTCGGGTTGGGAAATCAGCAATTCATCGATATCGACACCCAGCTTCTTGGCGTAAACCGGGTCCAGCGCATGTTCCGCATCGACGAAGGCGCAGGCGCCGCCCTGACGCTGGGCTTCCGCCACGGCATGGAGCGCCAGCGTCGTCTTGCCCGAGCTTTCCGGTCCGAAAATCTCGATCACCCGCCCCTTGGGCAGGCCGCCGATACCGAGCGCGATATCAAGCCCGAGCGAGCCGGTCGGAATGGATTCAATGTCCATGGCCCGCTGCTCGCCGAGCTTCATGACGGAGCCCTTGCCGAACGAGCGCTCGATCTGCGTCAGCGCGGCCTCGAGTGCCTTCTGCTTGTCCATCTGATCCTTATCCACCAGGTGAAGCGCGGGTTGAGCCATCTCACGTCGATCCTTTTCCCATAGGCCCGGAGGCGATGCAATTGCTGGGATCGTACAGGATTTGTTCTCTTCATCAAGTTCTTTTTTAGTTCTCCTTATCCGGCCAACTATTTTCGATCTGGAACAGATGGTTGGGTTTGGCCCGCACCTGTATCCAAGCCGTTCCAACGAAAGTAGAATCACCTGCCCCGCCCGCACGGGCCGGCCGAACGCCCTTGCCGCCCCCTAGGCCCGTTCCGACGCAGCCGATTCGATGGCGGCTTTCACCTTGGTCGCCAATTGTTTAAGCGAGAATGGCTTGGGCAGGAAATAGACGCGCGGCAGCGCCTCCACCTCCTGGGCGACGCTCTCCTGGGTATAGCCGGAAATGCAGATGACCGGCAGGTCCGGCATCTGCTTGCGCGTTTGGCGGATCAGGGTCGCGCCGTCGACCTTTGGCATCACCATGTCCGTAACCAGCAGGTCGATACGCGGCCGATCCGCCAGAATCTCCAACGCGGCCTCGCCGGTTCGCGCCTCCGTCACCTCATAGCCCTTGGCGCGCAGGGCGCGGGCCGCGAAGAGCCGCACGGCATCCTCGTCCTCGACCAGCAGCACCCGGCCGCCGCCGGTCGTGTCCGTGGGCGTGCCCTCGTGCTCTGCCAGATCGGTGGGTTGCTGGACGCTCTCGGACGAGCGCGGGAGGTAGAGCGTGAAGCTCGCCCCCTTCCCCAACCCGTCGGAATGGGCGTGGACGATGCCGCCCAACTGGCGGATCGAGCCATAGACCATGGCCAAACCCAGGCCCGTGCCCATCCCCACCTCCTTGGTGGTGAAGAAGGGTTCGAAAACGCGAGTCAACGTTTCCCGGTCGATACCGACACCTGTATCGGAGACGGTGATCGCGACATATTCCCCCGGCGCCATGGTTTCCTCGGCGATGGCATAGGGGCGGTCGGCGGTGAAATTGCCGGTTTGGATGGTGAGTCGACCGCCCTCCGGCATGGCGTCGCGGGCATTGACGGCGAGGTTGATGACCACTTGCTCGATCTGTCCCGGATCGGCCTTGACGGGCCAGAGATCGCGGCCATGGACGACGGTCAGTTCCACCCGCTCCCCCAACAGGCGGCGCAGCAGGTTGGAGAGTTCCGCCAACAATTCGGTCATGTCGATCACGCGCGGGGCCAGAGTCTGCTGGCGTGAGAAAGCGAGGAGCTGGCGCACCAGCCCGGCCGCGCGGTTGGCATTCTGCTTGATCTGCATCGCGTCGGCGAAGCTGGGCTCGCCCACGGGGTGGCGTTGCAGCATCAGATCGCAGAAACCGATGATCGCGGTCAGCATGTTGTTGAAGTCATGCGCGATTCCGCCGGCAAGCTGACCGACCGCCTGCATCTTCTGCGATTGCGCGAATTGCGCCTCCAGGCGCTTGCGCTCGGTCGCGTCCACGACATGGACGACAAGCCCCCGGCCCGATTCCCGGGGCAGCGCCGCCTGACTGGCATAGAGTGCGACGGTCCGTTCCATGTCGCCCGTGAGTCGCACGTCGATCGGCCCGGCAGCCTCGCCGCTGTTGTTCACCCGCTCGATCATCGCATCGACTTGGGCGCGATCGGCCTCCGCGATCACCTCGACGAACAGGCGGCCATTGGCATGCTGGCCGCCGAGCAGCCGGCGGAAGGCGCTGTTGGCCTCCTGCACCATCCCCCCTTCGTCTATCACCAGAATCCCGAAGGGCGCGCGGTCGAGAGCACGCGACAGCAAGGAGACCCGCTCCATCGCGCGCTCCGCCTCCGTGCGTCGCGCGCTTACATCCTCCAACAGGTAGCAGATACCGTCCGCGAAGGGGCCGACCGTCACTTGGAGATAGCGCGCCCCCCCTTCCATTTCCGTCGCGTCTCCCGGCGCCGCGACGGCTGGAGGCACCGGGCCGAGGGCGGAGAACTCCCGGCTGAGACGTTCGCCCCCCAAGGCACGCGCGGCCATGCCGGCGAGCGTGGCGGGCAAGGCATCGTCCGCCGGCTCGATCAGGGCCGCGATCAGATGCGCCGCCGAGGCCCCGGAGTGACCGGCCGCGTCGACGCCCTCCAGTCCGATGGCGTAATGGACCGTGCCATCCGCGTTCGCGGCGATGGCCACCAGATCCCGCGCGGCGAGCATCGCCTCCAGCGCCGCGAGGCGCGCCTCCGCCCGGCCAGCCCGACGTCGCAGCGCGCGCAGGGATAGCCCGGCGATCATCGCTGGAATCGTCACCATCAGGGCCGCGGCCACGGCCGCCGCGACGACGGGCATGCTTCCCGCCGCGGCCTCCCGGCCTTCCGCCGGTGCCAGGATCGCTGCCGCGATGAGAACGGCGAGCCCCGCCCCGACAGCGCAAACCGATGCGAGGCAGAGGGCAAGGACGGAGCCCCCGTGGTTTCCAAGAAGCCTCACGACGGCATGCTCCGGCCCTTAAGGTTGAAGACGTAGGATATCACCTTGGCGACCGCCTCGTAATGTTCCGGCGGAACGCTCTCATCGATCTCGACGCCGGCATAGAGGGCACGGGCCAGCGGTGGATTCTCGACCACCGGGATATCGTTCTCCGTCGCCACCTGACGGATACGCTGGGCCAGCACGTCCTGGCCCTTGGCGATCAGGACCGGGGCCTCCATTTCCTCCGGCTTATAGGATAGGGCGACCGCGAAATGCGTCGGGTTTGTGACCACGACATCGGCGCGGGGAACCGCCTGCATCATGCGTTGACGCGCGCGTTCGTTGCGGATTTGACGTAGGCGTGCCTTGATCTGCGGATCGCCCTCGGTGTTCTTGTACTCCTCCTTGACCTCCTGCTTGGTCATGCGGAGCTGCTTGCGGTGCTGATAGCGTTGGAAGAACACGTCGGCGATGGCGATCGCCAGCATGATCGCCAGCACGGCCGCGAGCAGGCGCAGCATCAACGCCAGGATCTCGTCCAGCAGTTCCGGAATGGGTAGTTGCGGCAGGATGTCGAGCCGGTCGCGCTCCGGCAAAAGCAGCACCAGACCGACAGCGCCGACGATCCCGATCTTCAACAGGCCCTTCGCGAACTCAACCATCTGCTTGGCCGAGAACATGCGCTGCAACCCCTTGAGCAGCGAAACCTTGCTCGCCTTCGGCTTCATCGGCTCCGAGGTGAAGAGCAATCCGTTCTGACCGACCGATCCAGCCAGCGCCAGCACCACGAACAACCCCATAGGAATCGCCATCACCAGCGAGATATCCAACAACAGCCCGGACAGCACATGACCGATCCCCCCTGGCGAGGTGTCGATCATATGCGCCTGGGCGATGAAGGGGGTCAGTTCCAGACGGATATCGGACATGATCGCCGGACCGCCAAAAGCCATCAACGCCCCGAAGCCGAACAGCAGCAACCAGGTATTGATCTCCCGGCTGACGGCGACCTGACCCTTCTGGCGCGCGTCGCGCAGCCTTTTACTGGTCGGCTCTTCTGTTTTCTGGCTCTCGTCGGCTTGTTCCGACATGCCGCCTCATCTCGTTTATACCGATTATACTGATCACGCTCGGCCATCTCTCCACCAGCCGAGCCCGCATGGACTAGAAGCTGGTCAGGAACATGCCCAACATCTCGCGATACTGCTCCAGGAACCATAGCATCATGCCGCCGATCGTGATGAACATCACGACCATTCCGATCAAAATCTGCAACGGCATCGCGATGAAGAACACCTGCAACTGCGGCATCAACCGCGCCAACAATCCCAAAAGTGTGTAAAACATCAAGGCCACGACGATCAACGGCGCCACGAGCTGAATGCCGAGCTTGAAGCTGTCCGCGACCGTGCGCGCGACCACGTCGGCCATATCACCCAGCATCGGCGCCTGTCCCGGCTCGAAGATCACATAGCTCTCCACCACCGTTCGGATCAGCAGATGATGCATATCGGTCGCGAAGATCAGCATCAGACCGAGCAGCGTGAAGAAGATCGACTGCAAGGCCCCTTGGTCCGCCAGCAGAGGGTTGAAGAGCAGGGCGCTCGCCAGGCCGCTCAGGAAGGACCAAATCACGCCGGCGATGGCCAGCGCGTTGAACAGCACACGCGTCACGGTGCCGATGAAGATGCCGTGAACGATCTCGCCCAGCAGTAGCAGCGCCAGGTCGCCGAGACGCTCCGGCATATCCGGCAATAGCGGCGAGACCACCGGCGCCGCCACCACGCTCAACATCAGGGCGACGGCGAGGCGTGCGCGCGGATTGAGAAAGGTCTCGCCGATCGAGGGCAATGTGATGAAGGCGGCCCCGATCCGGGCGAAAACCAGGAAGGTCGCGAAAAGCTCGGCCGAGAGGAGATCGCTGAACATGGCGACCGGAAGACTCGCGCGATTCCGGCCGGCCGTCTATCGTTGCGCCATGCGGCACGAGCCCCCCATCCCCGAAACACACTGCGCCCTGACCGATCCGGGAGATCACGCGGACCTGCTCGCCGCCTTCGGCGACACGCCGGAACGGATCGCGGCGGGTATTCAAGGTGTGCTGCTCCACGACTATTTCGGTCCCCTGCTGCACGGCCCCGCACCGTCCAAGTTCCAGGTGGAATCGCGCGCGACCCTGCCCGTTTCCTGCCGTCTGGCCCAGATCGGGACCGTCGCGCCACGTCCCCCCTTTTCGCGCGCGGTCGGCACCTGCCGGGATTTCGCCCTGCTGATGACGGCAGCCCTGCGTGCCGGGGGCAAGGCCGCGCGGGTCCGGTGCGGCTTCGCGAACTACCTGACGCCGCAAGCGGGAAGTTCGCCCTGGTACGAGGACCACTGGGTCTGTGAGTATCGCATGGCGCCCGACGGTTCCTGGCGCCGCGCGGATGCGCAATTGGACGCGGCCCACCGCGTGGCGCTCGGCATCGATTTCCCGGCCCTCGACCTCCCGTGCGATCGATATCTTACGGCGGATCGCGCCTGGCGCGCCATGCGGAACGGCGCGCTCCCGCCGGAGAGTTTCGGACACGGCAGCGAGGCACGCGGCCCCTGGTTCATCGCCGTCAATCTGCGGCGCGACACTCTATCCCGCGCGGGGCGGATCGTCGGTGCCTGGGATCGCTGGCGCGACGCGCCGGATGGCGCGCGCACTCTCCGCGCCCATGAATGGACATGCTGCGATGATATGGCGATAACCGGCGACCCGGCCGGAATCGAAGACCCACCCTGGTAATAGGGACATCGCGCGGCGCGCCGCCCCCCTATTCTCCCCCGGCTATCCCCCGCCGTTTATCCCCCGCCGGCGATGATCCGGTCGGCCACGGTCTCCATCAGCCCTTCCAACTGATTCAGCATGAAGGGCAGCAACACCAGCATGGACAGGAAGACGACGATGATCTTCGGCACGAAGGTCAGTGTCACTTCCTGAATCTGGGTCAGCGCCTGAAAGATCGCCACGGTGAGGCCGACAGCGAGACCGATCAACATGATCGGACTCGCCACGATCAACAGGACGAAGATAGTCTCGCGCGCGATATCTAGGGCTTGCTCGGCGTTCATCGATGACCTTCTCGGCGCGGTGGCGACGGCCCTTGAGCGGCCGCCAACGGTTCAAGCCGGATCAGATCGGCATCCGCAGGATTTCCTGGTAAGCGGATATGATTCGGTCACGCACCGCCACCACGGTCTGCAACGTGGCCTCCGCGTCGGCAACGGCGGTCACGACCTCCGTCAGGTTGGCCTGTCCCGCCACGCCCTCCATGCCGAGGCGTTCCGCCTCCCGGTTGGAATCGATGGTATCCTGGGCGGCCGTGCGAACCAGATCGACGAAACGGGAGCCGGGCGTCGTCTCCTCCCCGCCCATGGCGGCGCCGATATCCGTCGGCGACGCGCCCGGCTTGACGCCGAACGGGTTTCCGGCGGCCGCGTTGCGATAGGCGGCGGCGGCATTTGAGGGATCGATGGCCATGGCGTGCTCCGGCGTTCCCCAATCGTCGAGGTGAACGGTACGCCGATTGTTCTACCCCAATTCGGGGACCGGCGACAAGCTCACCGCAGCATGTTGACCGTCTGGGAGATCATGGACTTCGACGTCTCGATGACCTGCAGGTTCGCGCGATAGCTGCGATTGGCCTCGCGCATGTCGGTCATCTCGATCAACGTATTGACGTTGGGCAGCTTGTAATAGCCCGTCTCCGGGTCGGCCGCCGGGTGGGAGGGGTCGTATTCCAGGTCGAAGGCGCCCGGCGCCTCGCCGATTTCCTCGATCCGGACGACATCGGCCTGCAGCGCGCGGTCCATCTCGTTGGCGAAGGTGATCGTCTTGCGCCGATAGGGGTCGCCGCCCGGTGTCTGGGCCGTGGAATCGCCGTTGGCGATATTCTCCGAGATGACCTTGATCCGGGTGCCTTGGGCACGCATACCGGTTCCGGCGATGAACATGGTGGCTTTCAGATCGTCCATCATGGTCTTTGCTCCTTCCGATCGCTATTCAGCCGTTCGATGGGTCTCTCGTCCTGGGGCGGGCGTGGCGTCAGCCGCCGCCGCCCCGGCCGAGCGCCATGCGATAGAGGCTCGAATACTTGCGATAGAGGTTGGTCGCGAACTCATAGTCGCCGGCCGTCTGGCTCATTTTCATCATCTGCTCCTCCAGCACGACCCGGTTACCCGTCGGCGAGACCTCGTAGGGCGTGCGCTCCCGCGCCTCGCGGAAGGTCATATCGCCCTTCGGGCTCGTCATATGGGCGGGGTCCGTGACGGCGAGTTGAAGCTGACCCTGCTGCCGATGGACGCTGCGCTTGAAATCGATTCCCTCGATATCATGCGCCCGATAGCCCGGCGTGTCGGCATTGGCGATGTTCTGACCGATGACCCGCTGACGCTGGGTCAGCCAGTCCATCTTGTGGGTCAACATGCCCATGATCGGCGTATCGCTGAGCGCCATGAACCTTTCTCCTCTCCTAACTGTCGACCCGGCCTCTCCAAGCCGGACCGTCTCTCCTCGCCCGACTGCCATGCATTCCCCGTGCCAGTTCTGGAAACAGGCGGGGTTGGTGCGCGCGCGGCGGGACGCTATCCTGCCGACCGGACCCGAAGCGCGCGGAACAGCCATGGTCGAACGCTCCAGAACAACGACGCCCCACGCCGGCACACCGACACCGGCCGCCTCCACGCGTCGGGAGGATACCGGCGATGCCGAACCGGCGACCGCCGACCGCAAGGCCGTGGCCCTCAGCTACAAGCCGGAGACGGCGGACAGCGCGCCGGTCGTCACGGCCTCCGGCCGCGGGCATCTGGCCGAACGAATCCTGGAGGCGGCGCGCGAGGCGGGTGTCCCCGTCCATCGCGACGCCGATCTGATCGAGATCCTGGCCGCGACGGATGTCGGGGACGAAATCCCGGTCGAGGCCTTCATCGCCGTGGCGGAGGTTCTGCGTTACGTCTATCAGGCCAACGGACAGGCCGCGCCGATCCCGACCCGCTCCACCCCCGCCGACGGGTCGCGAAAATAGCTCGCGCCACCGCCGAATCGTGGCAGCGTCGCCGCCTCGGGTGAGGGGCGATTGCAATGAATGGGACGCGGGCGCGAACGGTGCCCGCCGCCCCCGAGACGGACAACGGTGCGATCATGCGGAAGAGCGAGGTTGAGGCGGGGCTGAATGCGCTCGCCAAGGAAGTGGCGGAGGCCAAGGCGGCGCTGGCGCGCGGCGATGACGAGATCGGGTTGGAGAATGTCGGGCCGCGGATCGAGCGGCTGGTCGCCGCCGCGATGAACCTTCCGGGCGACGGATCCCGGCAGATGGAACCCCTCCTGACCAAGGTTCGCGACGATCTGCAGGAGCTTTCCGATGCGCTCGGCGCGGCGATCGAGGAAGCGAACGCCGAGGCCGCGGCCGAAAAGTCCGGATCGGAGGACGAGCCCCCCACCTCCGAGACCAAGCACTAGCGTGCGGAACGGACGATCCGGCGGCACGAGGCGGGGCGTTTAGGCACGAGCGATGGATTTCGGCGCTTATCTCCAGTTCATCTTGGCGCTGATCTTCGTGATCGGCCTGATCGGGCTGTTCGCGCTGGCGCTGCGCAAACTGGCGCCGGGCATGCGCGCGGTTCGACGCCCGGGTGCCGGTCGACGGTTGGAGGTGTTGGAGGTGTTGCCGCTCGACGCGCGGCGGCGTCTGGTCATGGTGCGTCGCGACGGCGTGGCGCACCTTCTGCTGCTGGGACTTAACGACGACCGCGTGGTGGAAAGCAATTTCGAGGCGGACGATCCCATGACCGGGCAAATCGTGCCGAAGGGCAGTCATGATCCGGCGAACGGGACGGTCGCCCCCCCGGCCGGCCGGAATCCGAATGCGAGCGACAGCGCCTTCGGCCGCCTCGTCCGCGGATTGTCGCGTGGGCGCGCGCCAGGACCGGCGGGCAAGGGGGACGGGACATGATGGCGACCGCACGGCGTTGGCTCCCGGTGCTGGGCGCGGCCGGCCCGGCGGGGATCGCGCTTCTCCTCGCCGCCGATCCGGCGGCCGCCCAATCCATCAACATCGATATCGGCGAGGGCGGCGGCACCGTGACCGGCCGCATCGTCCAGCTCATCGCGCTGATCACGGTGCTGTCCCTGGCGCCGTCGCTGCTGGTCATGGTGACGAGCTTCACGCGTCTCGTCGTCGTTTTCTCGATCCTTCGCACGGCTTTGGGCGCGCAACAGACGCCGCCCAACACGGTGCTGATATCGCTGGCGCTGTTCCTCACCTTCTTCATCATGCAGCCGACCCTGGAGACCGTTTACGAGCAAGGCGTCGAACCGCTGATCGCGGAGGAGATCACGGAAGCGCAGGCGCTGGAACGTTCCGTCGCGCCGATCCGTCAGTTCATGCTGCGCCATGTACGCCCGCAGGATCTGACCCTGTTCATGGATATCGGCGGGATCGAGGCGGTTCAGGACCCGAGCGAGACGCCGATGCGCGCCTTGATTCCGGCCTTCATGATCTCGGAGTTGAAGCGCGCCTTCGAGATCGGCTTCCTGCTGTTCCTGCCCTTCCTGGTGATCGACCTGGTGGTCGCGTCGGTCCTGATGTCGATGGGCATGATGATGCTGCCGCCGGTGATGATCTCGCTTCCCTTCAAGCTGATCTTCTTCGTGCTGGTCGACGGCTGGTACATGGTCGTCGGCTCGCTGGTGCAGAGCTTCAACCCGATCTGAGCGACCGGGACGCGCGGATGTCCGGCGCCTGATATGCGGGCGGCCCCGTGGTCCGCCGGCAGCGGCCGCGATCAGCTATCCTCGGGCACCCGGAACTTGATGCCGTCCAGCGCGTCGGTAACGCGGATCTGACAGGAAAGCCGCGAGGTCTTGGTCAGGCCGAAGGCGAGGTCGAGCATATCTTCCTCATCCTCGCTGGGGCTGTCGAGCTTGTCGTACCAATCCTGATCCTCGACGATCAGATGGCAGGTCGCGCAGGCCAGGGAGCCCTCGCACGCGGCCTCGATGTCGACGTCGTTCGCCGTCGCCACTTCCATCACGGAGAGGCCGTTCTGCGCCTCGATCTCGGTCTCGCTGCCATCGCGATTGATGAAGGTGATTTTCGGCATCCGACATGATCCTCCGCCAACTGGACACGCGCGGGCACCGAAGCAGGCCCCGCCGAGGCGGGCAACTACATGATGGCTGCGCGCCGCGCTGTCAAAGGAGAATTGCCCGGCTGGAGCCCCAGGGCCGCTAGAAGAGAAGAAGCAAGCTGGGCAACAGATCGTGTAGATGCGCGTATTCGACGACCTCGAGCAATGGATAGAAAAGCAGGAACAAGCTGGAATCCCGGAACGAGATGAGTACCAGACGCGGAGAGAAGACACGTTCGGCCTCGTCCCGCCACGACGAAAGGTTCGGAATCCACCGCGGCGTACGGTCTTGATAGGAGCGGTAGGTTGCCCCGAACCGATCCATCAGGACCGCCTCCTCCCGCCGCGCCACGACATCGAACAAGACAAAGCAAGCGAGAGCCATGCCCAACCCGATCAGCAGGCTGCCCGTCGTCAGGCCGATGCCGAGCAGCCCGAGAGTCGAGAAGACATAAAGAGGGTTTCGGCATAGGGAATAAGGGCCGACATCGACCACCTCCCCCTTCTTCCTGCCGCCGATATAGAGCGTGCACCATGTACGCCCGAGGACGCACAGCGCCAGAAGGGCCACTCCGAGATACTCGATCGCCTCATGCGCCACCGTGCCGTATAGCCAGAACGGCTGCGCGACCAACAAGATCGGGATGGATGCCAGCGCGAACACCAGAGCGACACGTTTCCGCGTCTTCTGAACGGACGAAAGATTATCACCCATAGGCGTTTCCAATCGACGAGGGAATGGCACCTTCTACAGCCCCGGCGCGACGGCCGCACGGTGTCGAATCGTCGCAAGGCCCATGCCCGGGAAAATGCTCCCTCATCAGGCGGCGCCGCGTCGCTCCCGCAGGCGCTTGACGGCCGCGACCATCTGTTCGGCGGCGCTCTCCACCTCCTCCTCCGTGGTGAAACGGCCGAGGCCGAGACGGATGGAGGCCGCCACCTTCGACGGGTCGAGCCCCAGCGCCTGCAGCACATGGCTCGCCCCCGGCGCGCCGGACGAACAGGCGGAGCCCGAACTGACCGCCAGCCCGTCGAGGGCTGCCATCAACTCCTGCCCCTCCAGCCCCGGGATCGTGACGTTCAGGTTTCCGGCGATCCGCGCTTCCCGCGCGCCATTGAGGGAGAGCCCCTCGATTCCCGCCTCCAACCGGGCAAGCAGGCGATCGCGCAGGGGCAGCAGGCGGCCTGCCTCCGCCGCGCGCTCCGCCGTCGCGATCGCCGCCGCCTTGCCGAAGCCGACGACGAGCGGCGTCGGTACCGTGCCGGAGCGCACACCGCGTTCCTGGCCGCCGCCGTCCATCAACGGGTCGAGCGCGACCTTCGGCTTGCGACGGCGCAGATAGAGAGCGCCGATCCCCTTCGGCCCGTAGATCTTGTGGCCGGAAAGGCTCATCAAATCGATTCCCATCGCCTCCACGTCGAGGGGGATCTTGCCGAAGGCCTGCGCCGCGTCCGTATGGACCCAGGCCCCGACGGCATGGGCGCGCGCCGCGATCTCCGCGAGCGGCTGGATCACGCCGATCTCGTTATTGACCGCCATGACGGAGACGAGGGCCACCCGCTCGTCCAGAACCGCGTCGAGCGCCTCCGGATCGACGAGCCCGTCCGCGCCGATCGGCAGACGCACGACCTCCACCCCTTCACGCTCCAGGCGCGCCGCGCTTTCCAGCACGCATTTATGTTCGCTCGCCACGGTGACGAGACGGTCGCGGCCCTCCGCCTCCCGGCGGTGGCGGACGACGCCCTTGATGGCGAGATTGTTGCTCTCCGTCGCGCCGGAGGTGAAGGTGATCTCCCGCCCCTTGGCGCCGATCTCTGCGGCGATCGCCTCGCGCGCGCGGTCCACCGCCTCGGCCGCGTCCCAGCCGAATTTATGCTCGGCCGAGTGGGGGTTGCCGAAATCCTTGGTGAACCAGGGCAGCATGGCATCGACCACGCGCGGGTCCGTCGGCGTCGTCGCCTGATAATCGAGATAGATCGGCTCCCGGTGCCGATTGCCTTGAGATCGCGTCTCGTCACTCATCATGGATCCGATCTAGGCGGCCTCGGCCTTCCGCGCCAGCTTTTCATAGGCGGCGAGGAAAGCGTCCACATCCGCTTCCCCACTCGCCCAGCCCAGGCTGACACGGATCGCCGCGCCGGCCAACGCCGGCGGCCAGCCCATCGCATCCAGCACCCGGCTGCGCGTCACCTTGCCGGAAGAGCAAGCCGAGCCTGCGCTGACCGCCACCCCGGCGAGGTCCAGCGCCATCACCTGCTTCTCCGCCGCGAGACCCGGCAGTGCGATGCAGCTTACATTGCCGGCGCGCGGCGCGGACCTGGCGGCCACCACCGCGGCCGGGGCGATCGCGGCGAGACGCGCCTCCATATCGTCGCGCAAGGCGGCGATCCGCGCCGACTCCTCCCGCCAGCCCCCGGCCAGTTCATCCGCCGTGGCGCCGAAACCGGCGATACCCGGCAGGTTCTCGGTACCCGCGCGACGGCGCCGTTCCTGACCTCCGCCGAGGCTGTCGGCCCTGAGCGGAACCGCCGCCCGCGCCAGCAACGCACCGACGCCCGGCGGTCCCCCCATCTTATGCGCGGAAAGGCTCATTAGATCGGCCACATCCCAGATCGGCGCCAAGGCGATCCGCCCCGCCGCCTGCGCCGCATCCACATGGAGGAGGCCGCCGACGGCGTGCACGCGCTCCGCCACGGCCGCCACGGGCTGGATGGCACCTGTCTCGTTATTGACCGCCATGACGGAGACGAGAATCCCGTCGCCACCCGTCCCCACCGTGCCTAACAGCCGGTCGAGGGCGTCGAGATCGACGCGGCCCTCCCCGTCGACCGGGATCGTGCCGGCATCCGGGCGCGCGGCGGTAACGGCGTCATGCTCCACCGCGCTGACCAGGACATGGCCGGCGCCGGTTCCGCGAAGGGCGAGATTGTCCGCCTCCGTCGCGCCGCTGGTGAAGATCAGATCGGCGGGCTCCGCGCCGGCCAGCGCCGCGACGGACGCCCGCGCCCGTTCGATCGCCGCGCGCGCGGCACGGCCCGCCCCATGGACGGAGGAGGCGTTTCCCCCCATCGCCAATGCCTCCGCGACCGCCGCCCGCGCGGCGGGCCGGCAGGGCGCGGTCGCGTTGTAATCGAGATAGACGGCGTCGCGCGTCATTATTCCTGGCCTTTCGCCCCCATCCCTTGGGAACGTGACATCGACGCCCCCGCCGGGCAGGACCCGTGGTCTCTCGGAGAATTCTCATAGGGTGCGGATAGCCGTGCCAGCTTGCAAGCATGGTGACCCGGGCGGATTAGGCCCCGCCGGTCATCTTCGGCTGCTATCGGTGCTTATTCGGGGACGGACGTCATTTCCCGTCGCGCCCCGCCGGGAACATGAAGGCGGCCCTCGATCACGTCGGCCAATGTGATCCCATCCAGGAATGCTTCCACCTCCGCGTCGAGCGCATGCCAGAGCGCCTTCGTCGGGCACGCCGATTCGCGCCCGAACCGGTTCCTTGTCAAACGCGGCTCTTGCACCAAGGGCCCGCGTGCGGACTCGCCGCCGTCCTCCTCCACCGCGCGGACGATATCGGCGACCACGATGTGGTCCGCCCGGCGCGCGATCATATAGCCGCCGCCCGGACCACGAACGCTGGTGACCAGCCCGCCGCGCCTCAGCCGGGCGAAAATCTGTTCCAGATAGGATAGGGAAATATCCTGGCGCTCGGCGATATCGGCCAGCGGAACGGGGGAAACCGCGTTCCGCGAAGCAAGGGCCGTGAGCGCCATCACCGCGTATCGGCCTTTCGTCGTCAGTTTCATCCGACCTCCATTCATGCTGCGTCCCGTGGCGCGTCCTGTTCCTTGACGGAACGGCGCTGCCTGGACCGGCTGGACGGCGGACATAATGGGTCGACGCCGCCCCTTCGCGCTTCAATACGCAAGGGCGGCGGGAACGGACCACTTTCGCGGCACGAAATGAAAGACAAAATCACCGAACCGGCGCGATCCGGATATGGGAAGGGAATGGCGAACGCGACCTGCGTTCAGCGATGCTCCCCGACCGCGCGCCGTGACGAGGTTTTACCCGCATCCGGATAGGGCGGGACGGGATCGGTCGCATCCTCGCCCTCCGCGCCGCTCTCCCTAAGCCGGGCCTCCAGGGCTTTCACCTGCGATTCCAGGCCGTTTACCTGCGCCATCAGCGCCTCGATCGCGCGGGCGGCCGGGTCCGGCAAGTCCTGCAAGGGCGTACCGTACGGCGCGAAGGCATCGCTCTTCCGGGCGGCCTTGCTGATCACGACCTTGGCCGGAATGCCGGCGACGGTGGCGCATTCAGGAACATCCTTGATCACCACGGCATTGGCGCCGACGCGCGCGCCCTTCTCCACCGTGATCGGCCCCAGGATCTGCGCGCCCGACCCGACGATGACGTTGTCGCGTAGGGTCGGGTGGCGCTTCTGGCAGCGTTGGCCGTCCGAATCCTCCGCCGGCGAGACGCCGCCCAGCGTCACGTCGTGATAGAGCGTGACGTCGTCGCCGATCTCCGCCGTCTCGCCGATCACGACGCCCATGCCGTGATCGATGAAGAAGCGCTTGCCGATGGTGGCGCCCGGGTGAATTTCGATCCCCGTCAGCCATCGAGCGAACTGCGAGACGGCGCGCGCCGCCAGCAGCCAATCGGCCTTATAAAGCCGATGGGAGAGCCGATAGGCCATGATGGCGTGGAAGGCGGGGTAGAACAGCACGACCTCAAGCCGCGAGCGGGCGGCGGGGTCGCGGGCGATCATGCCGTCGATCTCGGCACGGACCTTATCGAACATGGGCCTCTCGCTTTCGTCGGCGGCGGGCACCGCCCCACGCCGATCATCCGTTTGCGCGCGGCCCAGGCGCCCGCCCCGGACGGGTCCGCGCTTGCGTTCATGGGTCGCCGCCCGAAAAGTTGCCCCGACCCCCGTGTTTCCACGACGCGCGGCGCGCTTCACGACCGGCTTGCCGAAACGCCCCCATTTCGACAAGGTTCCAAATGCCGTTCAACTGCACTACATATACGCACGCGATGTCCACCGTCAAGAACATCGCCACAAAAGCCTATGAATCTCAAGAGGTTGAGTGTTACCGTCCTATAGTCTGACTCCGTCGACTGCGGAAAGGGTCCCATGCCTGAAGTCATCATCAACGGTCCCGAAGGGCGACTGGAAGGCCGCTATACCCACGGCAAGGCCGCGAACGCCCCGATCGCGTTGTTCCTGCATCCGCATCCGGTGCATGGCGGCACGATGAACAACAAGGTCGTCTACGAACTTTATCATACTTTCGCCAAGCGCGGCTTCTCCTGCCTGCGCTTCAACTTCCGCGGCGTCGGGCGCAGCCAGGGCGAATATGCGCGCGGAGAGGGGGAGCTTTCGGACGCGGCCTCCGCGCTCGACTGGTTGCAGACCTATAACGAGAACGCCTCCGGCTGCTGGATCGCCGGGTTTTCCTTCGGCGCCTGGATCGCCATGCAATTGCTGATGCGCCGGCCGGAAATCGTCGGGTTCGTATCCGTCGCGCCGCCGGCGGGGAAGGAGGATTTCAGTTTCCTCGCCCCCTGCCCCTCCTCCGGCTTGATCGTCAACGGCAGCGCCGATCAGCATTACGCGCCCGAACAGACGCAGAAGCTGGTCGATAAGCTGCGCCAGCAGAAGGGCATCACCATCGGGCACCAGACGATCGAGGGCGCCAACCATTTCTTCACCGACCGGGTGTCGGAACTGGGCGAGCGTGTCGGCGCCTATGTCGACGAGCGCACCGGCGCGGCGGGCAAGCGCCAGACGGGGTGAACGCCGCGCCCGCTCTCGACGCGCATACCAAATCTTGTTGATCACGCCCCATGCGGATCGCATTCGGCTTTGGTCGGGTAGGAAGGATGGCGCGGGCGATGGGGGGCATCGTCAAGCCGCGCTGACGCCCTCCAACGGAAGCCGAACGAGACCCGAAGGGCGCCCGTCCCGCCCCCCGGACCGCGTCGAGGCCGCTTGACGATGCCCCCCATCGCCCGCGCGTCCCCTTCTTGCCGGAAACCCGGAAAAACGATCTCGGGTAGGGCCACATCATATCATCATGCTCTAGCCGAGAACCCGGAAGGGATGTCCGCATGGGGCATGATCAACAAGATTTGGTATCACCCTTGCGCCGCGCGCACCGTCGCGGCGGACGGGCGTGCCAGACGGCCGCCGACGCAGGGCGCGGCGGTTCCCGTCATCTCCGGATAGCTGGTCGGCCATCCCTTCAGGTGACGCACCGCCATATAGGCGAAGGCCTCCGCCTCCAGCACGTCGCCGTCGGCGCCGGTCGCCTCCACCGGCTCCACCGGCACGCCGAGGCGGTCGGCCAGCGCCGCCATGATCGCGGGGTTGCGCCGCCCGCCGCCGGTGACGAACCAGCGCGCCGGGTGGGTCGGCAGCAGATCGGCGCCGCGCGCCACGCCCTCCACCAGGAAGGCGACGAGGGTCGCGGCCGCGTCCTCCGTGCCGAGCGCTTCGACCGGCGAGAGATCGAAGGCGTTTCGGTCGAGCGATTTCGGATAGGGCCGCGCGAAATAGGGATCGGCCATCAAGCGATCCAACGCCGCCGGATCGACGCGCCCCGCCGCCGCGATCCGGCCGCCCGCATCCATCGCGAGGCGCAGCCGCGCCGCCACAAGATCGTCGATCGGCGCATTGCCGGGCCCGGTGTCGAAGCCGATCGGCACGGCCTCCGCCCCCGCGAGATAGGTGAGGTTCGATACCCCGCCGATATTGAGGAAGGCGGCCGGAAATTCCGCCCATGCCGCCGCCAGCGCCCGGTGATAGACCGGGGCGAGCGGCGCACCCTCCCCGCCCCCCGCCATGTCGGCGGCGCGGAAGTCGAAGACGGTCGGAATGCCCAGGCGATCGGCCATCGTCTGCCCGTCGCCCAACTGCCATGTCCAGCCCGCCTTACCGTCGCGCGGCGGAACATGGGTAATCGTCTGCCCGTGAAAGCCCACGACATCGATCGCGGCGGCGCTCACCCCCGCCTCCTCCAGCAAGGCCTCGACGGCGGCGCATTGCGCGACGGTCACCGTGCGCTCCACCGCGTCGAGGGCGGCGCTGCGTTCGGTCGCGTTGAGGCAATGGCGAAGCGCCGCGCGCGCATCGTCCGGATAGGGCCGGGCGATCGCGGCGCGTGGACGGACGAGACGATCTCCATCGGTCTCGATCAGGGCGACGTCGATGCCGTCGAAGGACGTACCGCTCATCAAGCCGATCGCGTTAAGGGTCTTCATGGATCGTTCGTTCCTTCCGACTGGCCGACTGGCCGACTGGCCGACTGGCCGACTGGCCGACTGGCCGACTGGCCGACTGGTCATCCGGCCTTGCGTTCGCGCGGAGCCGCGTTGAGTAGGCGGGAAAGCCATGCTAAACGCCGCGTTCTCCCGATTTTGCGGCACCCGAGAAGGCGCGACAAGCATGGACACCTACCGTTCCGATTTCCTCCAGGCGATGGCCGCGCGCGGCTTCATCCAGGATCTGACCCATCCGGGCGAGCTGGACGCGCTGATGGCCACCGGCACGCCGGTTCCGGCCTATATCGGGTTCGACGCGACGGCCAGTTCGCTGCACGCGGGCAGTCTGGTGCAGATCATGATGCTGCGCTGGCTTCAGAAGACCGGCCATAAGCCGATCGTCCTGATGGGCGGCGGCACGACCAAGGTCGGGGACCCAACCGGCCGCGACAGCGCGCGCAAGATGCTGTCCGACGCGGATATCCAGGGCAACATCGACGGTATCAAGCAGGTCTTCCAGAAATACCTGACCTTCGGCGACGGGCCGACCGACGCGGTGATGGTCAACAATGCCGATTGGCTCGACGGGCTCAACTATCTCGCCTTCCTGCGGGATTACGGCCGGCACTTCTCGGTCAACCGGATGCTGAGCTTCGATTCGGTGAAGCTGCGCCTCGAACGCGAGCAGCCGATGAGCTTCCTCGAATTCAACTACATGATCCTGCAATCCTACGACTTCCTGGAGTTGAACCGGCGCCATGGCGTACGGCTTCAGATGGGCGGTTCCGACCAGTGGGGCAATATCGTCAACGGGGTCGAACTCGGCCGCCGCGTCGACGAGGCGGAGCTGTTCGGCCTGACGACCCCCCTCCTGACGAAGGCCAGCGGCGAGAAGATGGGCAAGACCGCCGACGGCGCTGTCTGGCTCAATGCCGACCATCTGAGCCCCTATGCCTATTGGCAGTTCTGGCGCAACACCGAGGACGCGGATGTCGGTCGCTTCCTGAAGCTCTTCACCGAGCTTCCGATGGAGGAGATCGACCGGCTGTCGACCCTCCAAGGCGCGGAGTTGAACGAGGCGAAGAAGATCCTGGCGCACGCCGCGACCGCGCTGTGTCATGGCGAGGATGCGGCGCGCGACGCGGCCGAGACCGCCCGGCGCACCTTCGAGGAAGGCGGCATCGGCGAGAACCTGCCGCGCGTGCAGGTCGCGCGGGCGGAGTTGGAGGGCGGCACGCTCGGCCTCCTGGCCGCGCTGGTGAAGGCGGGGCTGGCCGCCTCCAACGGCGAGGCGCGTCGTCAAGTCCAGGGTGGCGCCGTGCGCCTCAATGACGAGAAGGCGACGGAGCCCACGCGCATGATCGAGGCCGGCGACATCACCGCCGACGGCGTCGTGAAGCTGTCCATGGGTAAGAAGCGCCACGCGCTGCTGGTGGCCGAGTAACGCCCGCCGGGCCGGACGCGGCTCCTGCTCGCGCGGCTATTCCGGCCGCTCCACGAAGGCGGCGACGACGGTCTTGGTGCCGGCCTTGTCGAACTCGATCGTCAGCCGGTCGCCGGCGACCTTGATGACCGTGCCGGGGCCGAACTTCTGGTGGAAGCAGCGCTCCCCCTCGCCCCAATCGGCCTGCTTGTCGCCGCCGATATACTCGGCCTGCCCCTCGATCACCGGAGCGCGACTGCCGAGCCCCCGGGACTTGAGCCGTTGGAAGCCGGGGCCACCGCCCTGGCTGAAGCCCTGATCGCGGCCGCGTTCCGGGACGCCGGGGCGCAGTCCGCCGGAATTCCTGCCGCCGTACGCACCTCCGCCATAACCGCCGCCCCCGAACCCGGAGCCACCGCCATACATGAACCCATAGCGATCCTCCGCCGCGCCGCCGCCGGAGCCGGCATAGACGCCGCGATCGGCCTCGATCTCGACATGCTTGCCCGGCAACTCGTCGATGAAACGTGAGGGAAGGGCCGCCTGCCAGGAACCGTGGATGCGCCGGTTGGCGGCGAAGCTGATCTCGCACCGCTCCCGCGCGCGGGTTATGCCGACATAGGCGAGGCGCCGCTCCTCCTCCAGGCCGGCGAGGCCGTTCTCGTCCATCGCGCGCTGGTGGGGGAAGAGCCCCTCCTCCCAACCGGGCAGAAAGACGGTGCCGAACTCCAGCCCCTTGGCCGAATGCAGCGTCATCAGGCTGACCATCGGCCCCTTGCCCCGATCGTCAGCGTCCATGACCAGACTGACATGCTCCAGGAACTGCGCCAGATCCTCGTACTCCTCCATCGCGACGAGAAGTTCCTTGAGGTTCTCCAGCTTGCCGGCGGCCTCCGGCTTCTTGCTTTCCTTCCACATCGCGGTATAGCCGCTTTCGTCCAGCACGGTCTCGGTCAGCTCGATATGATCGA
Source organism: Marivibrio halodurans (assembly GCF_017963645.1). Lineage (GTDB taxonomy): Bacteria > Pseudomonadota > Alphaproteobacteria > UBA8366 > Aestuariispiraceae > Marivibrio > Marivibrio halodurans. Next base: position 344,984 of record NZ_JAGMWN010000003.1, read on the forward strand.
CACCCTGGGAAAGCTGCCGCCAGCGGTCGAAATCGTCGAGGATCGCCGTCAGCGACCGGCGCGCGGCCGGCTTCAACTCGTCCGTCTCCACCATCCGGCGCGCGGCGATGGAAAGCGGCAGACGCTCCAGCCGCGCGGCCTGATGGACCGACTGCATGGTCGTCTTGCCGACGCCCCGGGTCGGCTTGTTGACGATCCGCTCGAAGGCCAGATCGTCGGCCGGCTGGGCGATCACCCGCAGATAGGCGATGGCGTCGCGCACCTCCTCGCGCTCATAGAAGCGCGGACCGCCGACGACGCGATAGGGCACGCCCAGCGTGATCATCCGTTCCTCGAACTCGCGGGTCTGGAAGCCGGCGCGCACCAGCACCGCGATCTCGTCGAGCGGATAGCCCTTGAGTTGCAGCGCCTCGACCTCCTCGCCGACGACGCGGGCCTCCTCGTCCCCATCCCAGAGGCCGCGCACGCGGACCTTCTGCCCATCCTCCGGCAGGTCGGTCCAAAGCGTCTTGCCGAGGCGTCCCTCGTTCTTCGCGATCAGGCCCGAGGCCGCGCCCAGGATATTGGGGGTGGAGCGATAGTTCCGCTCCAGCCGAATGACCCGCGCGCCGGGGAAATCCTTCTCGAAGCGCAGGATGTTGCCGACCTCCGCCCCGCGCCAGCCATAGATCGACTGATCGTCGTCGCCGACGCAGCAGATATTGGCCGGGCGCTTCGGATCATCCGTCTTGGCGAGCAGGCGCAGCCAGAGATATTGCGAGATGTTGGTGTCCTGATACTCGTCCACCAGGATGTATTGGAACAGGTTGCGGTACTGTTGCAGCACGTCCGGATGCTCGGTGAAGAGCGTCAGGTTATGCAGCAGCAGATCGCCGAAATCGCAGGCATTCAGGGTCCGGAGCCGTTCCTGATACTGGGCATAGATCGCGACGGCGCGACCGTTCGCGACCTCCCCCGCATCGGAGGCATCGACCTTGCCCGGCGTCAGCCCTTTATCCTTCCAGCGCTGGATCACGTGGATCAACATACGCGCGGGCCAGCGTTTCTCGTCGATCCGCTCCGCCTCCAGGATCTGCTTCAGAAGGCGAATCTGGTCGTCCGTATCGAGGATGGTGAAGTTCGACTTCAGCCCCACCAGTTCCGCGTGCCGCCGCAGGATGCGCGTACCCAGCGCATGGAAGGTGCCGAGCCACATGCCCTCCGTCGCCGGGCCGACCAGGCCGGCCACCCGCTCGCGCATTTCCCGCGCGGCCTTGTTGGTGAAGGTGACGCAAAGAATCTGATAGGGGCGCGCGCGTCCCTCATGCAGGATCTGGGCAAGACGAGTTGTCAGTACCCGCGTCTTGCCCGTGCCCGCGCCGGCCAGCACCAGGACCGGACCGTCCACCGCCAGCACCGCCTCTCGCTGGGCCTCGTTCAGCGTCTCCAGCCATTTCGGCGGCCCGGCAGCGGCACGCGCGGCCGCGGCATTGCCACCGGGGCCGGGATAGGCCGGGGCCGGGCCGCTGGGGGCGCCGGGCCACGCATCGTCATCGTCATATTCGAAAGGGTCGGACATGAGGCGACTATAGTGATTGCGCGCGCCAATTCCACCCGATTGGCCCATGAGAGGGGCCCGCGAATCGAACGGATCCTCCCATCCCGTCGCCATGCCGGCCCCCGCCCTTCCCGCATACCGCCACTCGGCCGGGAAATCGACGGATTCGGGACATGGTCTTGACAATTTATTTCGCTTGCCGAAGTTAAATCCATGAATACGCGCATTCCCCGCGCGCGATCCGAATCGGGGGCCGCATCGCCACCGTCCTCCGAACCGCCAGCGAGACGAGAGGAGGCGTCGGCGCGATGAGCACGATCCGGTCATATCTAACCACCCACACCAACCCGCCGGTTTTCCTGGTCACGGCAGCCCTGGTCCTGGCCTTCGTGGCATGGGGCGTCATCGCGCCCGGCAGCCTGAGCGGCCTGTCGGACGGCATCATGGGCGGCATAACGACTTATTTCGGCTGGTGGTATATCGCCGCCGTCACGGGCTTTCTGGTGTTCGTCGCGGTCTTGATGGTCAGCCCCTTCGGGCGCATCAAGCTCGGCAAGGACGATGATAAACCGACCTGGAGTAATTGGGCCTGGTTCTCGATGCTATTCACGGCGGGCATGGGAATCGGTCTCGTCTTCTTCGGCGTCGCGGAGCCGATCTTCCACTTCAACAGCCCACCGGACGCGGATCCCGGCACCAACGCCGCCGCCTTCGAGGCGATGAAGCTCACTTTCTTCCATTGGGGCATGCATCCCTGGGCGATCTATATCGTCGTCGGCCTTTCGATGGGCTATTTCTGCTTCCGGCACGACCTGCCGCTGCGCCCCGCCTCGGCGCTCTATCCGCTGATCGGCAAGCGCATTTATGGCTGGCCCGGCAATCTGATCGACATCCTGGCGGTATTCGGGACATTGTTCGGGCTGGCGACATCGCTCGGCCTCGGGGCCTCTCAGATCAATTCCGGCCTGAACGAGGTCTTCGGCCTGCCGGTCAACGCGACCGCCCAGGTCCTTATCGTGGCCGCCGTCACGGCCGTTGCCGTCACGTCCGTGATGCTGGGCCTCGACGGCGGCGTGCGACGCCTATCGGTCGTCAACATGTATCTGGCGCTGGCACTGGCGCTGATCGTCTTTGTCGCCGGGCCAACGCTCTTCATCCTGGAATTCATGGTCGGCAGCGCCGGGCACTACATCCAGACATTGCCGGAGACCAGTTTGCGGCTCTTCAGCCTTGACGAGGCGGGCAATGATTGGATGTCGAGTTGGACGCTGTTCTATTGGGGCTGGTGGATCGCCTGGTCCCCCTTCGTCGGCATGTTCATCGCGCGAATTTCACGCGGCCGAACGATCCGGCAATTCATCGCCGGCGCCCTGTTGGCGCCGACCGGCGTCTCGATCGCCTGGTTCACCATCTTCGGCGGCAGCGCGCTCAAGATGATCATGGGCGACGCCGACTCGCCGCTTACCGACGCGGGCACGACGAACGCGCTGTTCCTGCTGCTGAACCAACTGCCCATGGCGGAGGTGTTCATCACCCTGCTGTCGTTGCTCGCGGTCATCGTCGTGGCGATCTTCTTCGCGACATCATCGGATTCGGGCTCGCTGGTGGTCGACATGCTGACCAATGGGGGCGACCCGCACCCGATCTGGCAACAGCGTTTCTTCTGGGCGGTCCTGGAAGGCGCCATCGCGGCGATCCTGCTGGTCGCCGGCGCGGCCGGCGGCGGCGACCCGTTGAGCGCGCTTCAGACAGCCTCGGTCACCTCTGGCCTGCCTTTCTCGGTCGTGCTCGTGCTGATGGCCTGGGGCTTGGTGCGTGCCCTGCGGAAGGATCGGGTCCCGGCACCGATCGGCGCGGCCAAGAACCGGAACCAGGCCAGCGGACGCGCGGCGGCCTCTCCCGACACGGGCGGTGGATAACGCCCCGGGGGGCGCGGCGCGGGGATCGACCACCCCGCGCCGTCAGCGCGTTCGGGAAAGCTCCGCATAGGGACCGCGCTCCACGCGTAGGAGATCGGCCGTGATGAGCCAGAACATATCCACCACCCGCCCGTCGCGGGCGAGCGGCAGGATCAGCCGCGCATATTCCAAATGCTCGCGTCCGTCGAGCAGCGGATAGACCCGCCGGGAATAATGGGGCGTCGGCACGGCCGTGAGATCGGCATAGGTCTTCAGCGCCTGGACCAGATAATCGCCGGAATAAAGCTCGTCGAACCGCTTTCCGGTCGGGTCCCGCCCGGCGCGGGCGACGATTTCGGTTCCCGTCAAACGATAGCGGAAATGCAGCCCGTCACCACCGCGCAGAACGTCGATCAGGGCCATGCGGGACAAGACGCCGGGAAAATCAATCGGATCGATATGCTGACGCCCCGGCAACAGCCTGCCATCGGGGATTCGGTCACACCAATAGGCATGCATCCCGCGAAGTACCGGATGCTCGATCGACTCGCTGAAATCAGGCGCCATCGTGACCAGTCCCTCACGGTCGAAGCGCCCCACCCTTGGTGGAATAATTGGCGGCATCGCGCCCGAGGTCAAATACGTTCCTGATTACGTGTCTCCAACACCGTATGGTGGTACAGAGCCAGCACGTCCCGCTCATGGAGGACGCCGACGAGTTTTTCGCCATCCGGCGAATCGATCACCGCGACATGTTCCTCGCCGCACCCTTCCAGGAACCACATCGCCTCCTCAAGATCGTCATCCTGAAGGGCCGTCGGCGGATCGCGACGACAGACATCGATGACGCGGACCTCCGCGTCGTGGCTACGGTCGAATGCATCGCCGGCGAGATCGATGAGCGTTACGGTGCCGACGAGGATGCCTTCCTCATCGACCACGAAGACCTCCGCATAGGTCGTCTGCTGTAGCTTCACGCGCACATCCTGAAGTGTCGCGGCGGGCTGAACGGTTACGTAATCCTGCTTCATCACGCCGCGTACCTTGGTCTCGCGCAGGACGCGGCCTTCCCGCCCTCCGGCCAGATTGACCCCGCGTTCGGCCAACTGCCAGCCGAAGAAGCCGCTGCGAAAGACCGTGGCCATGATCTGGGACGCGATCACGGTGGCGATCATCACCGCGATGGTCAGCTCATAATCGCCGGTCATCTCGAAGACGATCAGGATGGTCGAGATCGGCGCGCCCAGGACCGCGCCCGCGACCGCCCCCATGCCGACCAGCGTGTAGGCGCCGTGACCGGAGGACAGATGCGGGAATATCTCCGTCGCGACGACGCCGAAGGCCCCGCCCAGCATCGCGCCGAGGAAGAGCGACGGCGAGAACACCCCGCCCCCGAATCCCGAGCCGAGCGTGATCGCCGTCGCCGCCGTCTTCAACACGATAAGGACGATCAACAGATTGAGGGCGAGTTCCTCCTTGAGCGCCTGATCCGTCGCCTCGTAGCCGACGCCCATGACTTGCGGAAACATCAGGCCGATCGCGCCGACGCACAGGCCCGCCACGCAGGGCCTGAGCCAGACCGGCAGGTCGAGGCGCGTCTGCGTGCGCCGCACCACATCGGTCGCCCACACGAACGACATCGCGATCACGGCGCTCATCGCGCCGAGCAGCGCGAAGGCGGGAAACTCGAGCACCGAGCTGATCTCGTGCGGCGGCAGGACGAAGGCCGGGAAGTCGCCGAAATAGGCCCGGCTGACGATCGTGCCCGTGACGGAGGCGATCACCACCGGCGCGAACGCACCCAGCGCGTAGTTTCCGGTCACCACCTCCAGCGCGAAGAATACCCCGGCGATCGGGGCATTGAAGCTAGCGGCCACGCCGGCCGCGACACCGCATCCCAGCAGGGTCTGGCCAAGCGACCGGTCGAGGTGCAGCAATCGCGCCGTCTTGGCGGACAGGGCGGCGGCGAAATGCACCACCGGCCCCTCCCGGCCCGCGGAGCCCCCGGACCCGATCGTGATCACGGAGATGAAGAAACCACGCAGGCCGCTGTTCAGGCTCATCCGCCCGCCGCGCAGCGCGCTCGCCTCGATCACGTCGGCGACGCCGAGCGCCCGCCGTTCGGGCGAGAAGAACCGCAGGAACAGACCGACGATCAGCCCGCCCCCAGCCGGCGCCAGCAGGATCCACCACCAGGGATGGTCCGCCACCTGGGAATGGAACAACTCCCCCCGGAAACCGAAGAAACCGAATTGAACCGCCTGGATCGCCTCGCGGAAGGCGATCGCCCCGCCCCCGCCCAACAGGCCGGCCGCGACGGCGAGCATCGACAGAAGTATCTGCTTGTTTCCGGCCAAGCGCCGGGCCCGGTCGGTCAGCTCTCGAGGCTGGAGGAACGCCACGTCATCGCTCCGCGCGCGGAATGGCCGCGTTACGCGGCGAAAAGGTCGCGAGAGTCAGGTAGTTGGATCGACAAACTAGCCCGGATTCGCATCGACGAACAAGGACGCCCTGCCGCGGCTCCGACGACCGGAGCCACCCCCTTCCGGGTCAGTTCGCCTCGATCGTGTCGAGTTGATCTTCCAGGACGGTCTGATTGCGGCCGTTGCGTTTGGCGAAATAGAGCCCTTCGTCCGCCCGGTGGATCAGCTCGGACAGGGGCTCGCCCTTGCGGTAGAGCGCGATCCCAAGGGAAAGCGTGATGTTCCCCATCTCCTCCCCCGTCTGTCGGTTGCGGATACGTTTGGTCGAGACGGTGTTCCGGATTTGCTCGCATACCGTGTGCGCGTCCTCGATCGAGGTGCGCGGCAGGATCACGCCGAATTCCTCCCCACCATAGCGCGCGGCGACGTCCCGGCCCTTCACGTTCTCCTTCATGATGCGGGCCACCAGCTTGAGCACTTGGTCACCGGTCTGGTGCCCGTAGGTATCATTGAACTTCTTGAAGAAATCGATATCCGTGAGGGCAAGGCACATGGGCTCGCCCGTCTCCGCGGACTCGGCGGCCGCGCGGCGCAGGGAGGCATCGAACATCTTGCGGTTCGCTATGCCGGTGAGCGCGTCCGTCATCGCCTCGCGCTGAACATCCTCCAGATTCTGGCGCAACGAGGCGATCTCGCTAGACGAGTTCTCCAACTTCTCCTGAAGCTTCTTGTTGCTGCTCTGCATCTGCTGGGTTTCGGCGACCAGCCGCTGAACCGCGGCACGGATGCCGGTCAGCCCATCGGAAGAGGCGATCGATCCGAGCCCGGTCTTGAGCGATGCCTCGAAATTATCGACGCCTTCCGACGCATTGCCCAGCATCTCCAGGACCCGGGCCATTTGGCCTTCGATCCGACGCCCGGTCTCATGCACCGCGAGGCCGTCATCGGCGTCGGAAAAGAACTTGTCGTAGAGCCCCGCGTTCTGCATCGCGTCGAAATGTTCGTCATTCGCGATCAACGCGTCCAGCGCCTTGCGGAGATCCGGAAATTTCTCGCCCGCATAGGCGTACCAAATCGTGAAGTTATTCGGCGTCGGCGGAATGCCGTATTTGCGCATCAGCTCGAGCGCTTGCTCCGCGTAGGAGTCCGCTTGTTCTCGCCCGTCCCCGAATTCCACCGAGCCTACCCCTAATCCAACTTATCTCGATCCTGGCACGATTCGGGCCGCCCCCAGTGTCCGGCATGCCCCTTCTCCAAGCGACGCGCCCCATGCTCCGCTTTCACGGCCCCAGGTTCACCGCATGCCGGGCAATGCCTCCACGATATCAACCGTGATTCCACCATGCTAGCAAATTGATCGGCCCGAACAAGCCGCTACGCGCCGTTTCCAGCGCCTTTCCGGCGAATCCCGAGTACCCGGCCGGCGCCCTCCGGCATCGGCAGATCACCCTGCCGCGCCCAAAGCGCCTTGACCGCCGCGAGGACCTCCGCGCCCATCGGCGTGCTCCGCCGCGCACGCATGTCCACATGGGTGGTCAGCACCTCGTTGGTCGCCGCCAGATAGCCCTCCTCGACCTGCCACATGGCATGGAAGAAATGTAGTCTCTTCGCGTCGAAATCGATCAGTTGGGTCGTGAAGGCCAGTGACGCGCCCTCGATCACCTCGCGCCGATAGCCGACATTCATGTCGACCGCGAAGAAGGAGGCCTCGTGCCGGGTGCGGTAGGCCGCGTCCAAGCCGATCCGGTCGGCGAAATAATCGGTCGCGCCGTCAAAGGCCAGGACGTAATAGGCCACGTTCATATGCCCGTTATAATCTATCCATTCGGGGCGCACGCGATCGCTGTGCCCGGTGATCAAACGCGTGTCGAAGCGCACCGAAATCAAGCCTCCCCAGCCTTTTCGAACCGCCCGCGGCGGCTATATGAAACCCGCCCGCCCATTCGGCGGAGCGCGACATAAATGCAACAGTTCGGCCAGGAACGCAAAGCATGCTCCGAGGCGGGCATGACGCCTCCGCGCGGCCTGTGCTAATCCACGGATAATGGATGAAGCACCGCTTGGTAGCGCGTGGGCTTCTCGGGAGGGGGCTTCCATGGCTGGCGTCGCATGGCCGTGGTTGCCCTGATGGATTCCGAGCTTGCCGATGCGCGGATGTCGCCACATCCTTGCGCGTCGCTCGCGTCCCGCCTCCACCGGCTTGGTGACCGGACGGGTTAATCGGTCGTTAGGGGCGTTTGGTTAGGATAAGGCTTCGGCCATGCGGCCCGGGTCCAGCGCGGGTAGAGGGGGCGCGCCGGCCGGGCGAACGGGGCGCCGGAACGATCGGTGCCGCACGGTGAGTTTGAGGGTCGGCTTAGGCAAGGGGTCGCACGTGACGAGCTGCAGGATGTTTCTTGGTATCGAGGCAAGCATGTCGGAATGGATCGGCCGTTCTCGTCGTGGGGTGATCGCGCTGGCCGCCGCCGGCTTCCTGGTCTTCACCCTCGGCGCGTGCGCGACGCCCCCCGCGGACCCGGATGAGCGGGCCGCCTACGAGCAGACGAACGATCCGCTCGAACCCATGAACCGGAGCATCTTCGGCTTCAACATGTTCGTCGACGCCTATCTGCTGCAACCGATCGCGCAGGCCTATGAACAGCTTCCCGATCTCGTGCGGAACGGTGTGCGCAACCTTCTGCGGCACCTGAAGTCGCCGGTCATCCTGGCCAACGACCTGATGCAAGGAGAGGTCGATCGTGCCGGGCAGACCATGGGGCGCTTCATGTTCAACACCTTCCCCGGCATGGGGTTCCTCGACCTGGCCGGCGAAGCGAGCGTCCCCTATCATGACGAGGATTTCGGTCAGACGCTCGCCGTCTGGGGGGTCGACTCCGGGCCCTATCTGATGTTGCCTTTCCTCGGCCCCTCGACCTTCCGGGATACGGGCGGTATCGTCGTCGATACCTATATCGATCCGGTTACCTATTGGGGGGACAACTCCAGCCGCGATTGGGCCGAATATGCTGGCCTGATACTGGGCGTGACGGAAGCGATAGACATCCGCTCGCGCAATTACCGCCAGCTCGAGGATCTCAAGGAAACCTCCCTCGATTTCTACGCCACGGTTCGCAGCCTCTACCGGCAGCAGCGCAAGAGCTTGATCGAGAACCGGGACGGCGTCGACCAGCCCGCACCGGTACCGTCCATGGCGATCGAGGATGATTTCGGAGCCGGAGACGCACTTTCAGCCCAGGCCAATCTGGGCGAGTGACTCATTGAAATTGATCGAGTGGAGGCGTATCCATGTCGAATCGCCCTAGTTTCCTGCTCGCTGCCGCGGCGGCCGTCCTGGCGTTGATCACGGTCAATGCCACGATGCTTCCGGCACGGGCGGCCGCCGACGGGGGGGCGGGCGACTTCATTGTCAATCTGGGCGAGCGCGCGGTCGGCGCGCTCACGGACAAGAGCATCGATCAGGGGCTTCGGCAGGAACGGTTCCGGGACCTTCTCAAGGAGGGGCTGGACCTTCGGCATATCGCGGAATTCGTCCTCGGCTCCTACCGGCGGCGCGCCAGCGATCAGCAAATGCAGGATTTCCTGAGCCTGCTCGAGGACAATATCGTCCAGAACTATGCGCGGCGCTTCCGGAACTACAGCGGCGAGGAATTGAAGTTATTGAATGTCCGCGACGGCGGCCGCGACAGCAGCATCGTCTCGACCGAACTGTCCCAGACCGGCGGCGCGCCGCCGATTCAGGTCGATTGGCGGGTCCATGAGGTCGATGGCCAGTTCAAGGTCATCGACATCGTGGTCGAGGGAATCTCGATGATGGTCACGCAGCGGGACGAATATGTCGGCTATATGCGCAGCAATGGCGGCATCGACGCGCTGATGGACGCCTTGCGCAAGCAGAACCAGGCCCTCGAGAAACGACAGGAAGGCTAAAGGCCCGGCCAGCCAAGCCCGGCCAGCCAAGGCCTGGGAGGACGTCGTTCCGTCCGTCCGATACCTCTATGCCTCGGTATCGCGGGCCGTCCCGTCGTGTCCCGCCTCCTCCGACGCGCGTGCCAAAACGCCGTCGATCGCGCCCGCGACCAAACATTCGAGACGCTCCCGGGTTTCCGCGTCGCGCGGCACCTGGGCATGGGTCAGATAGAGCGTCAGGTTGATGCGCATCAGGCCGGCGCGCTCCGCCTCGCGCCCATCGCGTCCGGGCAACCGTTCGAGGGTTCGGAACAGCATTTCCTGCTGCAAGCGTTCCGCCTCCAATTCCAAGGCTTTCACCTGCTCGCGGAACGGCGCCGCGGTCTCGGCGGAGATCGTGCCGACATCCTGCTTCAACCGGCGCCGAAGGCCCCGCAGAGGCTCCACGGCCACCGCCCGCCAAGCACGCGCATGCTGGTCCAACGTCGCGATCGTCTCGCGCGTGGCCCGCACGCCATGCAGGCCCAGGAAACAGCAAAGCAAGAGCAGATTGACGTCGAGCCCATGCTCGTCCTGCAGAGCGAGCGCCGCGTCCTCGACACCCCCGGCCTCATAAAGGCGCACGGAGAAACGCCACAGGGCCTCCGCCTCGCTCGCAGCCGGTCCGTTCTCCATCTCGCCCTGATCCTCCGTCATGCGGCGCACTCTCGCAGCCCGCACCGGGCCGGGCAACCGGAACGCATATCTGAACGCGATGCCGGGGAAAGTCTCTTCTACCGGCGAGACGAGCCTGATATAAAGCGGGCCGCGAGACGGCACCTTTATTCCACCGGCGCGCCGTCTTCCTATCGGACACCATCCGGCGAACGGCGCGCCCCACGGCGATAGATCATGGACGAACAGCAGGAACGCGAGATCCGCGAGCGTATCGGAGCGCTTTGGTCCGAGCATCGGGATTTGGACGACATGATCGCGCGTGTTTCCGAACGCGCGCCCTACGATCAACTCCAAATGCAGCGGATGAAGAAGCGCAAGCTCTCGATCAAGGATCAACTCTCGCGGCTAGAGAACATGTTGATCGACGACATCATCGCCTGACCGCCCCGCGCGCGGCGAACCGCGTCGGAACCGGCCTTCACGCAGCCCCTTCAACGCCGTGAACGGCGCAGATCCCGGTCCGCCGCGCCCAGTACCGACTCGGGTTCCGGGTCGGAGGACTCGGCATCCGCCCCCGCCACCCCCATGACGGCGGCAAGGCCAATGGTCGCGCTCAGCCGGTGATCCCCGCCGGCATGGCGGAACGGCTTCCCCAGCGCCTCGGCCAGGATCGCCCGAACGCGCGCGCCCGCCTCCTCGGGCGGCCGACCGGGCAGGATGATCGCGAACTCCCCCTCCCCCAGATAGGCCAGGACCTCGCCCGCCGCGACAGTCCGCGCCAAGACGCCGGCCACCTGGGACACCACCCCTTCCATGGCCAACCGGCCGTCGCGGCGGCGAATCTCCGGCACCTCCTCCAGATCGAGGAGGGCGAGCGTGCTGCGTCCCCTCTCGCGCCGGTCGATGCTCTGCATATGCGCGATTTCATGCAAGAGGCCACCCCGGTCACGCAGTCCTGTGAGGGAATCGGTCTCCACCTCCCGCTCCAGCCGGTCGATCCGGTGCGCGGCCGCCTGCAAGGCTTCGTTCAGATGCGCCACTTCCTCGCTCAACTGCCACAGGGCATGCGCCACGGCCGGTGTCAGGCTTTCCGGGTCGAGCCCATGGATCGATGCGACATCATGCAGGTCCGCATGGGGATCAGTATCCTCGCCCTCGCCCCGGTCGCTCGTCCTGGGCGCGATGCGCGACGCCTCGCGATAGGCGTCGGCCGGGCCGTCCCCCGCCTCGCCGGGCGCCTCGCGGTCGATGCGCGCGCGCCAGAGATCGAAGGCATCGGCCTCCCGGTCCCCCGGCGTACGGGCATTGGGCGCGCGCGTATCGGTGGCCGCCGCCGGCTGGACGCGTACCGGCCCCGTCTCCGTCCGGGGGACGGATCGATTGCGCACGAAATTGGTCTCGTCGGTCTTCATGACGGTGACAGTCTATGCCGGAATCGCGCGGCTTGCACGGGCATGGCGCATTCCTATACTCCCCCCTCCTCCGGCGTCGGCGCGGTCCCGAAGGCCACGCGGCGCGCAGCGATCAGGAAAAGGATCGACGGGACGATGGCCAACACTCCCTCCTCCGACAGCCCACTGGTGGGCGTCATCATGGGCAGCCAGTCCGACTGGCCCACCATGCGCCATGCGACGGAGACGCTGGACGCCCTCGGCGTGCCGTACGAGGCGCGCATCGTCTCCGCCCATCGCACACCGACCCGTCTCGTGCACTATGCGGAGACGGCGCGCGGCCGCGGCCTCAAGATCATCATCGCGGGCGCCGGCGGGGCCGCGCACCTGCCGGGCATGGTGGCGGCCATGACACCGCTGCCGGTCTTCGGCGTGCCGATCCAGTCCAAGGCGCTGAACGGCCAGGACAGCCTGCTTTCCATCGTGCAGATGCCGGCGGGCGTACCGGTCGGCACATTGGCGATCGGGCGGTCGGGCGCGGTCAACGCGGCGCTCCTCGCGGCAGGGGTCATCGCGCTGATGGACAAGCGGGTGGCCCACGCGCTCGACGATTGGCGCACCCGCCAGACCGACGCGGTCGCCGAAACGCCGGTCGATCAAGGCGACGTCGGCTGAAGGCGGCGCGATGATGAATGCACGGGAACATGAGATGACGATCGATCCGGGCGCCACCATCGGCATCCTGGGCGGCGGACAACTCGGCCGCATGCTGGCGCTGGCCGCCGCGCGGCTGGGCTATCGCTGCCGTGTCTACGACCCGGCGGAACAGTGTCCGGCGGGCGATGTCGCCCCGCATGTCTCGGCCGGCTGGGACGACGAGGACGCGCTGGCGGCCTTCGCGGCGGCGGTCGATGTTGTGACCCTGGAGTTCGAGAACGTACCGGTCGCGGCCGTCGCCTTCCTGGCGACCCGCGTGCCCGTGCGCCCCGGCGCCGGGGCGCTGGAGGTCGCGCAGGATCGCGCGGTGGAGAAGGATTTCCTCAACCGCGCGGGCGTCGAGACCGCCCCCTGGGCGACGGTCGAAAGCCTGGAGGATTTGCATGAAGCGCTGGATAGGCTCGGCCGGCCGGCCGTGTTGAAGACCGCGCGCTTCGGCTATGACGGCAAGGGGCAGGCGGTGATCCGCGACGGCGACGATCCGGCGGCGGCCTGGGCGGCGGTGGGGGAACAGCGCTGCGTCCTCGAAGGCTTCGTCGATTTCATGGTGGAGGTCTCCGTCCTCGCCGCGCGCACGGCCGGGGGCGCGATCGCCTGTTTCGAGCCGGTGGAGAACCGGCATCGCGACGGCATCCTGCACAAGACGCGCATTCCCGCCCCGATCACCCCGGACGTGGCCGAGCGCGCGGTGGAGGTCGCCTGCCGCGCGGTCTCGCGCATGGATTATGTCGGGCTGCTGGCGGTGGAGATGTTCGTCATGCCCGACGGCCGCATCCTGGCCAACGAGATCGCGCCGCGCCCGCACAATTCCGGCCATTGGACCATCGACGGCGCCGCCACCAGCCAGTTCGAGCAGACGGTGCGCGCCATCTGCGGCCAGCCGCTGGGCGACACCGGGCGCCTGGGCGCGGCGGAGATGACGAACCTGATCGGGGCGGAGGTCGAGGACTGGCCCGCGCTCCTGGCGGAGCCCGGTGCGCGCCTGCATCTCTATGGCAAGGCGGAAACCCGGCCCGGGCGCAAGATGGGCCATGTCACCCGCGTCTGGCCCGGCCGCGACGCGCCGCCGGAAGACTGACCCACGCGGCCCATCGGCTTAGAGCGCCCAGCGCACGGCGCTCACCAGGAAGGCGACGACCGCCAGCAGCGGCAGCGCCGCGATCAGCGACGCCCCGAAATAATGCCGGCGCTTATGCAGCGGCATGGCCAGCGTCGCCCCCGCCAGCGACAGCACCGGATAGAGCAGGCCCGCATCCGTCATCATCGACGGCGGGTCGCCCACATTGTCCCAGAGCAGCAGGATCGCGATCCACATTAACGCGGTCAGCGGCGCGATCGCCGCCGCGCAGACCAGGATCACGTTGCGCGCGCGCAATTGCTCCTCGACCCTCGGGTCGGCCTTGCGGGCGTCGCGAAGCTCTTGCTTGAAGTGATTGAACATCGCGGGCGCCCCCACCCTCCGTCGATGCGCGGCCGCCCGTGCGGGTCCGCTCAGCCGCGCGTCGCGCGCGCCGGCCAGAAGGTACGGAACGCCTTCAGGCGGCGCGGCACGAAGGTCGCGACCGCGCCGACCTTACGCGCCCGCTTCGTGATCTTCGGGATCGCCATCACATTGCCGATGCGCCGGTCGAGGAAGCCGCGCGTCTCCTCGAAACCCTCCGATCGATCGTCCAACCACACGATCAGCGTCGAGGAATAGACGCCCGCCAGCAGCCCGCGCTTGGAATAGAAGTTCCAGTCGGTCGAGCGATCGCCGCAGGCGAACCAGATATCGTCCACCGTGCGATAGAGCAGTTCCGCCGCCAACGCCGCGTTGCGCGGCAGGGCGAGGAAGCTGAGCGCGGATCGCACCGCCTCCCGGTCGCCGGCATTCTGCTCGAATCGGGTCATGACGGCATGGGCGATCCGGTCGCGGATGCGCATCTCCTCCAGGCCGTCGGCGTCGAGCTGCGCCATCATCCGCCGGTCGGCCCAGCGGCTGTGCCAGTTGATCAGATCGCGCGCGCCGCCGGGGAACAGGGCACGCGCCGTCTCCGCCGCCATGTCGCAATCCGCCGCCGCGCGGTCGAGCGCCGCATTGCCCCAGCCGTCGAACGGCACATGGGTCAGCACCGCCGCGACCAGCCGGTCGCGGGCGGCGTCGATGTCCATATCCATCCCGGCATCCATGGCGGCCTCCTCCTCGGTGCTAGGCGGCATCGGTCTCCCCTTCGTCTCGCGGTTCAGTCCCCGCGTCCGGCGTTCCAGGCGCGGCGGCCTCCGGCAGCCCCATCAGGCGGCGCGCCTTCTCCGGCGGGCCGTGGCGCATCTCGTCGGCGAACATCAGCAAGGATAGATCGTCCATCCGCTGGGGATAGAGGATACCGTCCAGATGATCGCATTCATGTTGCAGCACGCGGGCGTGGAAGCCCGCCACCTCGCGTTCGATCCGCTCCCCCTCCGGCGTTTGCGCGTCGAGACGAACCCACGTCGCGCGCGGCACCAGCCCGACCAGCCCGGGAACGGAAAGGCACCCCTCCCAATCATAGGCGATATCGTCGCCGAGCGGCGTCACCACCGGATTGATCAACGCCGTCAGCGGCACCGGGTCGACGACCCCGCGCCGCCGCGACGCCTCCACGAAATAGACGACGACGCGCAAGGGCACATGCACCTGCGGCGCGGCGAGGCCGGTGCCGTCCGCGTCCGCCATCGTCGCCACCATGTCGCGGACAAGGGCCGCGATATCGGCCGCGCGCGGGTCCGCGACCGGGTCGGCGACCCGCCGCAACACCGGATGCCCCATGCGCGCGATCTTCAGAATGGCCATGGCCGCATAATGCGGCCCGCGCCCGGCGTCGTCAAAGGCCCGCGCCGTCAAAAGCCGGCGTCGTCAATGGCCCCGCCGTCGGAGGTGCCGTCGCCAGAGGTGCCGTCGCCAGAGGCCGCGTCGCGCGCCGCCGCCAGGCACCGCCGGAATGGCCTTCGGCCCGGCCGACGCCGCCGCCCGCGCGACTGTGTCATGCTGGTCCGTCAGCACCTCCAGCTTATCGACGCGGTTGCGGCCGCAGAAGATGAGATCGTCCGACATCCTGGCGCCAATTCGGGGGTGGGAAGGCTGCGCGGACACGAAGCCTACGAGATCTTCCGTGTAATTGTCATCCACGACCGACCGACGCGGGCAGACCACGCGATCGCCGGGGCGCGGGGAAAAACCGCCGCGATTGCCCTTCACAAAGGGGGAATCGGGTGCTATAAGCCGCGCCAGTCGATGGGCAGGGGCCCATCGGGTGGAGGTGTATTTCGCCTTCGCCGGTAGACACAAACCGAAAGGTCGGGTGAAAAACCGTGCAAGTCATCGTTCGTGACAACAATGTCGATCAGGCGCTGCGTGCTCTCAAGAAGAAGATGCAGCGTGAGGGCGTCTTCCGTGAGATGAAGCTCCGTCGGCATTTCGAGAAGCCTTCCGAGAAGAAGGCGCGCGAACGGGCCGAAGCCGTGCGCCGGCATCGCAAGCTGCTGCGCAAGCGCCTTGAGCGCGAGGGCTTCTAAAGCCGCCCAACGATACCGATCGGCGCCTACCGGCGCGGGTCACGAGGACGCTCCCGAACCGATGGTCGGGGGCGTTTTTCGTTGGAGGACGCTCTATTGCCGTCTCTATTGCCACCGCCGAAACCGGGGCACGCTTCCGGCCCGTAAAATGACCTACCGGAAAAAGACATCGATCAAATCCCTGGCTTCCCGCGCGCGCCGCGCCCAAGAATGGCGGCCTTCATAACTGGCCATGACAGCCGCTTGCCGGTCGTCGAGACCGGGCAGATTCGATGCCTCCGCGATTCGATCGTCATCCGCACCATCGCCCCGCAAGTCGAAGGCCAACGGCGGATCGTCCGTGCCGATCGGATTACAGAAATCGGTTGGCGTCGCGAAGGGAAGACATCCGTTGGCAAGCCCGTAGGTCAGGCGCGGGTGCCCCCCCCGTCTTGAAAACGGCCACCGGGTTCAGCAGGAAACGATAGCGCCGCATCACCTCCACGCCACGCGCCCAGGAGGTACGGCCATGCATGCGATGCCTCCCCAGGCGGGCGGCCGCCCCCCGGTCGACCGTCCCGAAGATTTCCACGCGATGCGACGTGATCCGTTCGAGAATTTCAAGGCGGCGATGCTGATGGATATAGGTTTCCATGCGTGCCACGATCCCTTCGAGCGCCTTTGACGGGATATCGACCCCATCCTCGGCACATTGCTCCGTCAGGATCTGATAGGAATAACGCCCGCAACCCGGTTTCAGGCAGGCCCGCATCGCGCGGTCGACACTGTCGCGCAGGCCCGCATCAACCGCGGTTTCCCTTAACCATTCCTCATAAGGCGGCGGTTCCGAGACGTCGCCAACGAAAACGGGGCCGATCAATCGTTCGCTTGCCTTGGGCAGGTCGGGAACGGATCGCGGGCCGCCGTGAGCGAAGAAACGAACGCCCTTACGCGCCAAGCCCTGCTTTTCCATGAAGCCGTGATGTTGGGAATCGACAACCGTGACGAAACTGTTCGCCGGCGCGGCGCGCAACCGACCGGCGTGCCGCGCCGGCTCGTCAATCATCAATGTCCATAACGGAATGCCATAACGTTCGGCGAAACTGATGGTGCGCCCGCCTTCACGCGCGACCGGCGGCAGGAAATTACCGTTGCAGGACAAGATAAGCCTAGGGCCGGGCCAATGGATCAAATCCTGGAGAACGCCCTGCATGTCCTTCAGCATTTCCTGCCCCGTATTACGGGCCGTATAGCTCATGGCGTGAATACCGACCCGCCGTAATTCTCCAGCAAAATCAGCCCACATCTCATTGATTGGGCGATAGGGCCACGCGGGACTGACAAGGATGACCGCCGGGGAGTTCACCATCATAAGATGCTTTATATAGGGTTGCATCATATAAAAATACACTCATTTTGAGCATGCCTTGTCTAAGAATGGGCCCCACTTCATTCGAAGTACCGCGCCGAAGCCCCGGCGGTATCGTAAATGGCGCTTTCGCGACAGCCGGGCGCGCGCAACTCTGCTGCCATCCGCGCGTCACCGTTTCGCGAAAGGCAGAACGCCCCATGGCGACGAAGAGCACGAAGACCCCCTGGATGCCGCCGGACGAATTCGGCCGGCAATTGCCGAACGGTCTGGGTATCAATCTGTTGGTTCGGAATGTCGCGGCCTCGGTCGGGTTCGCCACCCATGTGCTGGGCGCGGAAAGCACCTATGACGACGAGGATTTCGCCTATCTCACCCTGCCCGCGATCGGCGCCGCCTGGATGCTGCATGCCGATCACAGCTATTCGGACAACCGGATGAGCGGCCTCGTCCGCTCCGTCCAGGGGCGCGGCGTGGGGGCGGAATTCCGGCTCCATGGCCTCGACCCCGATGGGTGCGAGGCACGCGCGCGGGAATGGGGCTATCAATTGCTGGACGGCAGCACCGACAAGCCGCACGGCCTGCGCGAATGCTATATCTTCGATCCGGACTGGTATCTGTGGGTGCCCTGCCGCGCGCTCGACTGATCCGCGCCGATGGCAAGCGGAGACGGGGGCAACCTCACCCCCCGGGCGCCAGCCTTTCAAGCGCCCGCTTCCGCCCCATCAGCGGCAGCAGCGTACCGAGCTCCGGCCCCTTCGGCCGCGCCGTCAAGGCGAGGCGCAGCGGCATGAAAAGCCCCTTGCCCTTGCGCCCGGTCCCGGCCTTCACGCGCTCGATCCAGGCGGCGTAGGTGTCCGCGTCCCAGGGCTCTTCCGGCAGAAGGCGCGCGGCCTCCGCCAGGAAGTCGGCATCCTCCGGCGCCGCCGCCGGCTCGATCGTGCCATGGCAGACGCGCCACCAATGGCCGGCATCCCACAGGCGCTCGCAATTCTCCCGCACGGCGAGCCAGAAGGCCTCGTCCGCGCCGTCGAGGCCCATGGCCGCCAGCCGCTCCGCCACCGCCGAATAGGGCAGCCGGTGCAGCACCTTGGCGTTGAGATGCGACAACTCCCCCTCGTCATAGCGCGGCGCGGCGCGGCCGAAGGCGGCGAGGTCGAAGCCCGGCACCAGCCCGTCGAGGGTGTCGTCCCCCTCCGGCGCGGTGGCGGTGCCGAGACGCGCCAGATAGGCCGTCAGCGCCTGGGGCTCCACCCCCTTCTCCTTCAGGTCGCCGAGGGAGAGGGAGCCCAGCCGCTTGGAAAGCTGCTTGCCGTCCGCCCCCACCATCAGCGGCAGATGCGCGAAATCCGGCACGTCGTAGCCGAGCGCCCGGAACAGCTCGATCTGAACGGCGGTGTTGGCGACATGATCCTCCCCCCGGATGACGTGGGAGATGAAGAATTCCCCGTCATCGACGACCGAACTCAAGGTATAGAGCGGCCGGCCGTCCTCGCGCACCAGCACCGGGTCGGAGAGGTGGCCCGCCTCGAAACGCACCGGCCCCCGCCCCAGGTCGGTCCATTCGATCGGCTGGTCCAGCAACTTGAAGCGCCAATGGGGCGTGCGCCCCTCCGCCATCAGGGCGGTTTGCTCCTCCGAGGAGAGGTCGAGGGCCGCGCGGTCATAGACCGGCGGCCGCCCCCGGCCGAGCTGGATCTTGCGCTTGAGGTCCAGTTCCTCCGACGTCTCGAAACAGGGATAGAGACGCCCCGCCTTCTTCAACCGCTCCACCGCCGCGTCGTAGCGGGTCTGGCGCGCGCTCTGCCGCACGAAATCGTCCCAGTCGATGCCGAGCCAGCGCAGATCCTCGATGATCGCGGCCTCGAACTCCTTGGTCGAGCGCTCCCGGTCGGTATCGTCCATACGCAGCAGCACCTCGCCGCGCTGGCGGCGCGCGAAGAGCCAGTTGAGCACGGCGACCCGCGCATTGCCGACATGCAGGCGGCCGGTCGGGCTGGGGGCGAAGCGAACCTTGACGTCCTTGGGCATGGAACTCTTTTTCAAATCTAGAGGATGCGCCGGAAGGCGTTGGTGATGGGATAGCGCCGGTCGCGGCCGAAGGCACGCGGCGTCACCTTCACCCCCGGCGGCGCCTGACGGCGCTTGTATTCCGAAAGGTCCAACTGACGCCAGACCTTCTGTACCGTCTCGGCCGCGTGACCGCGCGCGACGATCTCGTCCAGCGACATCTCCCGTTCGATCAGGCAATGGAGGATGTCGTCCAACTTGTCATAGGGCGGCAGCGTATCCTCGTCCTTCTGATCCGGCTTAAGCTCGGCCGAGGGCGGCTTGGTGATGATCCGCTCCGGCATGACCTCGCCCGCCGGGCCCAGCAGCGCCTCCCCCGCCAGCGCGGCCCCTCCCAGCGCATCCAGGCCACGATTGCGCAACCGGCAGATCGCGAAGACGTCGGTCTTGTAGATATCCTTCAGGACGGAATAGCCACCGCACATGTCGCCGTAGAGGGTGGCGTAGCCGACCGACATCTCCGACTTATTGCCGGTGGTCAGCAGCATCTTCCCCTGCTTGTTGGAGATCGCCATCAGCAACAGCCCGCGCGAGCGGGATTGGATATTCTCCTCCGTGATATCCGGGGCGGCGCCGTCGAAGATTGGGGCCAACATTGTATCGAACGCCGTCATCGCCGGTTCGATATCGACGGAATCGAGCCGCGTGCCCAGCTTACCGGCCGCGTCGGCGGCATCCTCCAGGCTCTCCCGGCTGGTATAGGGCGACGGCATCATCACGCAATGCACCCTGTCCGCGCCCAGCGCATCGACCGCCACGGCGGCGGAAAGCGCGGAATCGATTCCGCCGGACAGCCCCAGCACCACCCCCGGGAACCCGTTCTTACCGACATAATCGCGCAGGCCCAGCACCATCGCGTGATACATCGAGGCATGACGATCCAGCGGGCGCGCCTTCGCCCCCTCCGCGCAGACCCAACCGTCATCCTGCCGCGACCAACGGGTGATCGTCACCGCCTCCTCGAAGGCGGGCAGGCGGTGGGCCAGCGTGCAATCGCCATTCACGACGAAGGACGCGCCGTCATAGACCAACTCGTCCTGCCCGCCGACCTGGTTGAGATAGGCCATGGGCAAGCCGCTCTCCGTCACCCGGTTGAGGACGAGTTGCAGGCGCGTATCCTCCTTCTCCGCCTCGTAGGGGCTTCCGTTCGGCACCAGGAAGAACTCGGCCCCGCTTTCCTCCAGGCACTCGACGACGTCGGGGGTCCAGACATCCTCGCAGATCGGCACGCCGATGCGCACGCCCCGGAAGTTGATCGGGCCGGGCATGGGGCCCGCCTGGAAGACGCGCTTCTCGTCGAAGACGCCATAGTTGGGCAGGTCGTATTTCGCGCGCGCCGTCACCACGCGCCCTTCGTCCAGCAGCAGCACGGCATTTTGGATCGCGCCGTCCGGCGTCCGCCGGGGCGTGGGCAGCAGGACGGCCGGACCGCCATCCGCCGTCTCCGCGGCGAGCGCGTCCACCGCCTCCTCCAACTTGGCGTGGAAGAAGGGCTTGAGGACCAGATCCTCCGGCTGATAACCGCTCAGGAACAACTCCGGGAAAAGGATAAGGTCCGCCCCCTCCCCGGCCGCGCGGGCGCGGATCTCACGCACCCTGTCCGCGTTGCCGGCGATGTCGCCGACCGTCGGATTCAATTGCGCCAGCGCGATCGTCAGGCTGTCGGTCATCGGGCGTTCCGTCCTCGCATGCGGCCAAGGGTAAGGCGCCCGAGACTACCCCCCGCGCGCGCCCGTGCAAGGGGGAGATCGGCGCGCCGGGTATCGAACCGCGCAAAACAAGGGGCGCGATGGCCATCGCCACCGCGCCCCAGTTGGGAGGAAAGAACTCTTCTAGGTTCTGGCTTACGCGCGCCAGCGGCGCACCGCCGCCGCGACGCCCGCGCCGATCGCCGCCGCGGCGAGACCCGTGGCGACCGGATGGGTGCGCACGACCTCCTGCGACTGGGCGACGCCGTTGCCGACATTGCGGCGCACCGCGCCGCTGCCGTTGCGCACCTTCTCGCCGACCTGCCGGGCACGGATGCCGGCGCCCTCGCGCACGGTCGTCGCGGTCTCCACCGCCTTGCCGCGCGCCTGTTCGACCGCATGGGCGGCGCGATTGTCACCGCCATTGACGGTTCGCATGGCCAGCATGCCGACCCCCGCCGCGACAAGGGCGATCGGCACCGCGTTACCGCGCAGGAAATCGCCGCTCTCACGGGCCACGGCGATGACGCGCTCGTTCACGGTGCCGTTGGCCTCGGTGTCGTGGATATCCGCGCTCGCTCCAGCGCTACCATTGG
The DNA here is from genome assembly GCF_017963645.1 of Marivibrio halodurans. Classification (GTDB taxonomy): domain Bacteria; phylum Pseudomonadota; class Alphaproteobacteria; order UBA8366; family Aestuariispiraceae; genus Marivibrio; species Marivibrio halodurans. The sequence continues at coordinate 366,746 of NZ_JAGMWN010000003.1, forward strand.
CGCCAGGGGCGCCGGTGGCCGCGCTCTTGCCCGCGGCCGCCGCGTTGGCGGCATTCGCCTTGGCCTCGGTGGTGGTCGTATCGGTGGTCTTGTTCATCGTCTTGCTCATGATTCAACTCCTCTCTTTCTTGCTTTCCTGATCGCGGCTCCGTGCCCGGGTCAGGAACACGGCACGGCAGAGAACGGCGGCCAGCACCAGGGCCCCGGCGGTGACAAGCGCCGCCGCCCAGCCCGGCGCGACCATCGAAACGGCCGCGAAAACCGCGAAGGACATCCATCCGACGGCGACAGCCGACAGAAGCAACACGAACCCGCGAGCCAGAAGCCGGTCCGCCGCGGCGTCCAACCGCGCCGACAACCGGTCCCCCGCCGCGTCCAGGCCCGCATCGACGCCACGGAGTAGCTCCGTGGACGCACCGCGCGCCATGGCCGCCAAGGTCGACTCACGCCGTTCCTGCTGGTCCGCCACCGTCAGGCCGCCTTCGAACCCGAATTCCCGCTCGGGTCCGTCGTCTTCACCTCGCCGGAGGGCCCGCCCGTGGCTTGGGCTTTCTCCCCCTCCCCGCTCCTCGCGGCGAAAGGGACCAGCGATTGCCCCGATTGCAGACGCCACATCACGGCCGCGCCGATCGCCGCCGCGCCACCGACGAAGAGCGCCGGGTTGCGGCGCGCCATGTCCTCGGCGGTGGCGAGCAGCCGGTTGGGCCCGCTGCGCGCCATGTCGTTGGCATAATCCTGAAGCCATTGCGCGGCGGTCTCCGCAGCCTTCGCGGCTTCGTCCCGCTTCGCTCGGGACAGGCTATCCCGGGCGGCGCCGACGGCCTCGGACGCGTCCAGCATGCCCGAGACGAGGGCCCGCTGACGATCCGCGAACACGGCTTCCAGCGCCGCGGTCGCCACCGCCTCGAACCCGTCGCGCGTCGGCGCGCCCGGTTCTGCCGTCCTGTCGGTGCGGTCCCTACTCGAATCGTCCATGTCATTCCTCCATGACTGATTCCGAATGCGTCCGGCATGCTTCATCTTGTTCCTCGCTACAGGGCCGGCCGCCTTGTTGCTTAGGGCAGCTAAGTATTGTTCCTTCCCGAAACAACCGTTCGTTCGTCATTTTCCAGTCCCGGCACGTGCCCAGGGCGCCATTGGCACATGCAAGATATTGAGACGGATGAGTAAATTACCCTGGGAGAAATATGGGCAATTCCATGACGGAGACCGTCAATCCGCGCCCCTCCACCATCGGCGCATCATTGACTCCCCATCGCTCGTTCGCGCCATTCACCCTTGGCACGATCGGCAGGCGCGACCTAAAGTCGGGTGAATTCAGTAGGGCACGCGAACGGGCATGGGGTGAAATGCAAGCGCGGGACACGAAGCCGAAAGGCTCCGACAAGGCAGCAACCGGACATGAAGGGCTGAGCCGCCTGACGACGGAAATTCTCGACCTTTTCATGAACCGCGTCAGCGACGCGGTCGCGCGCACCGGTGTCTCCACCATCGACCCGGAGGCGCTGCAGCAGATCGCCGACCGGATCGCGAGGGGCCGTGACCCCGCGCTCGCCATGATCTACGAGCGCAACTGGGGCCAGTTACAGCAAACCTTCGAACAGGCATTCTGGGCGCGCATGCGCAAATTTCCGCTGGAACGCCTGATCGTCTCGACCTTCGAGCCACTGCTGGCCCCGCGCGACGCCGCCCCCGTGCGGGGCCGCACGCTGTCGCGCCGGGTCATCCCGGCCACCATCGGCGCGCTGCATCAGATGATCGGCCCGGACCTGTTCGAGGAATACGAGGCCCGTGCCCGCGACCTGGTCGAGGCGGTGCGCACGATCGAGGGCGACGAAGGCGCCTGGCCGCGCCTCTATCACCACCCCCAGGCGCAAATCCTGGTCAGTGATATCCTGGTCTATATCGCGCGTTATTTCACCGACGTGCCGAAGCGCCGGCAATGGATGGTGGATTTCATGGATCGCAGCCTGCCGGCCGCGCAGAACGATAGCGAGCGCGATTGGGCCTTCGGCGACCGTGAGTTCCATCTGCTGATCGGGGGGCTTTTCGGCGCGCTCGCCCTGCAATTGGAGGATCCGGCGCAACGCGCCCGCCTCGTCCGCCGCTATGGCGACGAGAATGTCCGGTTGGTCGAGGAGGTGCTGACCGCGATCGACCGGGACCGGCACGCCATCGCCCGCTGAAGGCGGCCCCGGCTATTCGGAAAAATCGGCGGCGGCTTGCCGGGACGATCGTCCGCCATGGCGTCGATCACTTGCCGTTCCGACGCGGCCATCGCGCGGGTTCGCGAAGCCCGCCGCCGCCGCACCCTGGGCATGCCCTACCGCTTATCCGACGCCGCTTATGCGGCTTGCATGGAAGACGCCCGGCACGGGTGGATTTCGGGCCTGTCCGTTTGTGATGCGCCACGGCGTCACGACAGGCACCACCTCCAGGGACGCTATCTCGGGCACCGCATCAGGTAACACCCTAATCAGGTCCCCCCCCCAACAGACGAAGCTGCTGACCGGCCTCCACCGAACGGTTCGCTTTCCACCCTCGCGTGTCCACGCACCGGGGAAGCGATGGATGCCAAGCTCTCGGTGGGTGCAAGCGCTCAGTGGGTGGGGGCATGAATTCCTGTTCTGGGAAACCGCGCCCAACCCTAGGAGGGCAGCCCTCGAGACCCGGCCTCAGCCTCCCGACGGATTTATATATCCTATTATGTTCTCATATATCAGTATAAAGACACTTATCATATTGCTTGTTCCGTTTTCCGGTGCTACATAAAATCTCACCACGCAACGAACACGCGCCATGAGTGTTCCGCCGATTCGGGCGGACCAGGGCGGCGGCACCCGGCGCGAGCGCGCGCCGTATCGCGCCGGCACGTGTCATCGACCTACAGGATGGACGCCATGTTCGATTTTCGCTTGAACCAGCCCCTCGCCCCCTCCTCCAACGCGGACGGCAACGATGTCCTCGCCATGAAGGGCGCGCTCGGCGGCCTGGGAGAGTACGAATTGCCCTCCTATGGCATGACCCCCTATCCCGACACGCCGATGTTCGAGGGGATGAAGCGCTTCCAGAAGAAGAACGGCCTGACCGTCGACGGCATCGCGCGCCCCGGCGGCCCGACGGAGGCCACGGTCAAGGCGCGCCTCGCCCGCATCCGCCTGGACGGCGACAAGATCGCCTCCGGGGCCAGCGCTTCTTCCGGCAGCACCGCCCGCCCGCCGCATGACCCGAGGGCGGAGGTCGGCGCCATCGCCGAGAGGATCGACCGGCGTCGGCCGGAACCAGCCGAACCGGGGACGGGATGTCGTCTCGGTCAAGAATGCGCTCTCCTGGCTCGGCCACTATCCCGCCGACAAGGCAAGGCGAGCCGACCCCACGCCGGACGATGATCTGCTCTGGGGCCTGCAAGATTTCCAACGCGCCTTCGGCCTCGCCCGCGACGGCTTCTCCCTGCCCGGCGGCGAGACGGAGCGGAAGCTCGATGACCTCGTCCAACCCATGATCCAATTGGCCATTGCGGGTGAATCGGTTTCGCGTGATCAGGCCCAACAAAGCACCGGCCCGGTACAGGTTTCTCGCCAAGAGCGTCGTGCAGATCGCATCAATGGCGGCGCTGGGAATGATTTGCTTTTCGTGGACGAAGCAGAAGCGCACCCCGATCAGGGTTCCGAGTTCAATGGAGAGGATAAGAAAGCCCCACCGCCGTCGAATAGTAATGCACCATCACTTACGAATAACCGAGAGCGTCGTGACGCGATTCTGAAAGACGTGCCGGCAACATTTCCCATCTCCGAGAATCCAGATGCGGACGGTGATGAACCTTGGTTCGAATGGCCTGCGATGAGCGCGGTTGGAGACTACAAAGACCTGATCGAACAGGAAGCGGAAGAGGCTAGCGTTGACCCTGATCTCATTAAAGCGATTGTATACATGGAAACTACCCACGGTTACTACGATCGTATAAAGGACGCATTCTCTGAGCCAGGAACGCTCCGGCCCATGAATGTAAATGTGGAATATTGGAAAGGTATCGGGGTAAGTCGCGAGCAACTCGAAGACCCTAAGTTTAATATCAAGACTGGGATCAAGATCGTAAAAGGCATATCGGAACGTCTGAAACACGGCAATGTTCGGAAAATAGCTACCTTGTACAACAACCTAGCAGCCGAGAAGGTCACAGATTATGGGGCAAGGGTAGAGAGACTTTACAGGGAAAGACCGTGGGAAAATGAATAAGCTTAGACGATTCTCAGCGCTGCTCTCCTGCAGTGCTGTAATAGGGACTTTGGTGGGAGCGGTTATGTGTTACATCGCGCTCCAACATGACCCACAAAAATCGTACTCGGATAACTGGCTCGCCGTTATTGAGTTATTCTTTCTTTGGGCAATCCCGGCATGCCTCGTAGTTCTGCTTTTAGGTGGTGTAATCTATCTTATCGTCGTCCTGATACGAAGATTCATGAGGTAGTTTTTTGCACCGCGACGTCGTCCGGCAGCACCGCCCGACCGCCGCATGACCCGAGGGCGGAGGTCGGCGCCATCGCCGAGAGGATCGACCGGCACCCCGGAAGATGGGACCGGCCAACGGCGGACGACGCGGCCAACCGCGACCGGAAGACGGCCGGCAAGAACCTGCTCTCCCTCTCGACCGGCGTCGGCCGGAACCAGCCGAACCGGGGACGGGATGTCGTCTCGGTCAAGAATGCGCTCTCCTGGCTCGGCCACTATCCCGCCGACAAGGCAAGGCGAGCCGACCCCACGCCGGACGATGATCTGCTCTGGGGCCTGCAAGATTTCCAACGCGCCTTCGGCCTCGCCCGCGACGGCTTCTCCCTGCCCGGCGGCGAGACGGAGCGGAAGCTCGATGACCTCGTCCAACCCATGATCCAACTCGCCGCCGCCGACGGGCGGGTCAGATCCGATGCCGCGGCCGGTCTTGCCATGCGGAACCGGGCAACCGGCGATGGGGGCGGCGACGCGAAGAGCGGCCCTTCCAAGGCTGCTGGAAGCGACCCCGGCGCGGTGCAGGTTGCCGATGCCACCGGCCATCGCCCGTCCGGATGGGGCAACCCGTCCGCCTGGGCGCTCGGAGAGGCCGGGAAACAGGTCGGGGACAGCGTCGGGAATGCGGGCAAGGCCGTGAAAGACGGTGCGCTGGACGCGGCCGAGGAGGCCTTGCGTCAAGGCGCTGACGCGGGCCGCGCGCACGGCCTCGACAACGCCGCCGACAGCCTCGACCATTTCCTCGACGGCTCCGGCAAGGACCGCGCCTATAGCCGCGATCAGGCGCGAGAGCGCCCTTTCATCCGGGAGGCCGAGGAGAAGAGCCGGGAACGGTTCGTGGATAGCCTTATGAAAAACAAAAGCACCAAATTGAAAGGTGGCACGGTGATAAACTACAACTATAGGGATCAGATCATGGACCTGAAAGACGGTGAAAGCCGCCAGATTTTGCCGGACAAGCTGAAGGATGATTCCCGCCGGGCGGACTATTGGGAGGTCGAAGGAAAGACCTTGGGGCATGTTCTAGGGGGAGATATCGACGAGGCCCTGGCCTTCGGATCGAACGAACTGACATCCAATCTCCAGGACGGCTTCACCGCGACGAGGAAGGGCGACACGATTACCGTTACCGGGGTGGTCAACCATGAGTGGAGCGATCGCTATGATTTCGACGGGGAATCCTCCCCCGATCCGGTCATGAACAGCCTGCGCGACAGCGGCCGCGCCGCGGAGTTCGACAGCAGGGCCGCCTGGGCGCAGAAGATGACGGTCCGGCTCAAGATCACCGACGGCGGGCTGACGCTCGATCCCAATTCCGTCGAATGGAGGGATCTGGAAAGCGAGGCCGGGCCATGAGCCGCCTCGTCCTGATCCTGAAACGCCTCCTGGTCGCCGCCATTCTGGTCGCGCTGACCTATGTCCTTTACGAGCCGACATGGAGCGCCATGAAGTGGATCGCCTGGAACTGGATCCGCGTTGATTTCGTCGCCACCTGTCGCGTCTTCGAATATGATCAAACCGACGATCCAAACGATTTCGAGTTCCTCGATGGCCCCTATTCCGGGGAGTTCCTCCGGGAAGTCGTGGCCCAATGGCCCGAGACCTATCCGGATATCGACCTCGGCATCGACGATGACGGCACGCTTACCGTGCCGTTGGGCTTCTACCTGCCCGTCGATCCCTATTGGTCCAAATTCGGCGGCAATCCGGAAATGGAAGAGCGCGGCTTTAGCATTTCCGCCGGCGCCGCCTATCAAATCTTTCAGCGCCGCCTGGCCGAAGGGATCGATATGGCTCCCTACAAGCAGTACGAGGAACGCGTCGAAAGATGGCAGAAGGAGGATCAACCGCGCAAGCTGTACGCCCCGGTCTGCGGCTTCATGGATGAACTGGCCCGCAAGGACGGGTCCCTGGCGCGCCCTTAGCTTGGCCGGGTACGCGGACGGTCCCTTTCCGCCCCCAGCCGATATCGCCAATGAAAGGCGCGGCAAGGCACCGCCCCCGCCCTATGCTCCACCCCGATGGCTGGCTTTGCCAAGTGGAAGCCCCGGCGGCATACTCGCCGATAGTCGAAGAAGCGATCGGAACGCCTTATGGCGTGATCGACGCCACGGGCCTAGGGAGTAACGACGTCATGGGCAAATTGGATGAGGTCTATCGCCGCTCGATGGAGGATCCGGACGGATTCTGGGCCGAGCAGGCGGAGGCGATCGATTGGGACCGCAAATGGGACAAGGTGCGCGACGATAGCGGCGCCCCCCATTTCTATCGCTGGTTCACGGGCGGTAAGCTCAACACCTGCCATAACTGCCTGGACCGGCATGTCGCGGCCGGTCGCGGCGACCAGACCGCCATCATCCATGATAGCCCGATCACCGGCACAAAGCGCAGCCTGACCTATGCCCAAATGCTGGACCGCACGGCACGCGCCGCCGGCATGCTGAAGGCGATGGGCGTCGGCCTGGGCGACCGCGTCATCATCTATATGCCGGTCATTCCGGAAGCCGCGATCGCGATGCTGGCCTGCGCGCGCATCGGGGCGGTGCATTCGGTGGTGTTCGGCGGCTTCGCGGCCAATGAGTTGGCCAAGCGGATCGACGATTCCGGCGCTGTCGCCATCCTGAGCGCGAGTTGCGGGCTGGAACCCGGCCGCACCATCGAATACCAGCCGATCGTGGAGAAGGCGTTGACCCTCTCCAAGGGCACGGTGAAATCGATCGCCGTCGTCGCGCGCGATCAGGCCCCCTGGACGTTGAAGGAAGGCCGCGACGTCGACTGGACCCAGGCATTGGAGGCCGCGACACCCACCGAATGCGTTTCGGTCGAGGCGACGGACCCGCTCTATATCCTCTACACCTCCGGCACCACGGGCATGCCGAAGGGCGTGGTCCGCGACAATGGCGGGCACGCGGTCGCGCTGAAATTCTCGATGAAGGCGGTCTACGATATCGAACCGGGGGAGGTGTTCTGGACCGCCTCCGACGTCGGTTGGGCGGTCGGCCACAGCTACACCGTCTACGGTCCCCTCCTGCATGGCGCCACCAGCCTGATGTTCGAGGGTAAGCCGGTCGGCACGCCCGATGCCGGCGTCTTCTGGCGCGTGATCGAGGAGCATGGCGTCGTCACCCTCTTCACCGCGCCGACGGCCTTCCGCGCCATCAAGAAGGAGGACCCGAAGGGCGACTTCATCGGGAAATACGATATCTCCACCCTGCGCGCGCTGTTCCTGGCGGGGGAGCGATGCGACCCCGACACCCTGCATTGGGCGGAGGACATGCTGGGCGTGCCGGTGATCGATCACTGGTGGCAGACGGAAAGCGGCTGGCCGATGGCCGCCAACCCGTTGGGTATCGAGAAGCTGCCGGTCAAGGCGGGCTCGCCCACGCGGCCGGTGCCGGGCTATGACGTGCGCATCCTCGATTCACGATTGAACGAGATGCCACGTGGCGAGATGGGGGCGATCTGCGTCAAGCTGCCGATGCCGCCTTCCTGCCTGCCGACACTGTGGCAGGCGGACGACCGCTTCATCTCCTCCTATCTGGTCGACTATCCCGGATATTATAAGACCGGCGACGCCGGCTATATGGACGAGGACGGCTATATCTATGTCATGGGCCGCACGGACGACGTCATCAACGTCGCCGGTCACCGGCTTTCGACCGGCGCCATGGAGGAAATCCTGGCCGCCCATCCGGATGTCGCGGAATGCGCCGTCGTGGGCGTGGCCGACCCGTTGAAGGGGCAACTCCCCCTCGGCCTATTGGTGCTGAAGGCCGGCGTCGACCGCCCCGACGCAGAGATCGCCGCCGAGGTCGTGAAGGCCGTGCGCGACGAGATCGGCGCCGTCGCCGCCTTCAAGACCGCCATCGTGGTCAAGCGGCTGCCCAAGACCCGGTCCGGCAAGATCCTCCGCCGTTCCATCGCCGGGCTGGCGGAAGGCCAGGCGGTCGAGCCGCCGGCGACGATCGACGACCCCCTGATCCTGGACGAGATCAAGGATGTGATGGCGGGGTCCGGAGTCCGGAAATAGAGGCGTCGAAAGGGGACGCGTTTCCATGGTTCCGCCGGGTGGCGGGCGGGCGGCATGATCTGGCGGGCGGGCGGCATGAATGGCGGGCGGGTGGCGCGATCGCGTGGCCTGTCCTTGCCGGGGCGGCTCGTGTATGGCTTGCCACGGAATAGGAACCGCGCGGCCGCATCCCAGGAAAGACACGCCCATGCCCCAGATATGGAAGACCGAATTGCCCCTGCCGGACGAGGCGACGGCCGAAGCCTTCGGGGCGGCCGTGGACGGCCTCGTGCTGGGACACGCGGCCTTCGAGATACCGGACGGCGCCGGTCCTGGCGGCAATCCGGGCAGCGCCAAGCGCTGGTCCCTGGAGTTCTATACGGACGGTATGCCCGATTGGGGTTTCCTGGGTCCGCGCATTGCCCTGGCCGCGGCCGAATGCGGCATCAAGGAACCCAAGCCGCACGCCGCCCCCCTGCCCGAGGTCGATTGGGTCGCGGAGAACCAGAAGAGCTTTCCCCCGATCCGTGCCGGGCGTTTCCACGTCCGCCAGGAGTTCTCCACCGACCGACCGCCGGCGGGCACGGTGGAATTGATCGTCAATGCCGGCACCGCCTTCGGCACCGGCACGCATGCGACCACGCGCGGATGCCTTCTGATGCTGGATGCGTTGTTGAAACGCTCCCGGCCGGTGAACGCCCTCGACCTCGGCTGTGGGACGGGCATCCTGGCGATGGGTTTGGCATGGGTTACCCGACGCCCCGTCGCGGCGAGCGACATCGACCCCGAAGCCGTGCGCGTCGCGGCGGAGAACGCACGGCTCAACCGCCTCGGCGCCTATCTGCGTCCGGTGACGGCGCCCGGGTTGCGGCATCCGGTCCTTTCCCGGCGCGCACCCTATGACCTGATCATCGCGAATATCCTGGCGCGGCCGCTGGTCACCCTCGCGCCGTCGATCACGCGGGCGACGGACGGACCGGTCATGCTTTCCGGCCTGTTGGTGGAACAGGAGCCGATGGTGCTGAACGCCTATCGCGCCCAGGGCCTGAGCCTGCGCGACAGGCGTCGGATCGACGGCTGGTCGACCCTGCTGCTCGATCGATAGAGCCCAAAACGCGAAGCGGCCGACCCGGGGGGTGGGTCGGCCGCCGGCCCGTTGTCACGGGCGGCGGAGAAAGAGGATCGCACGGTCTCCGTGCGCTCCAATCGCGTCTCCGCATCGCGTTCGGATCGCCGCCGCCATCGGGGGAGGAGGGGGAGGTGGCGGCGCCGATCCCTTGTCACCCCATATGTTCACGCCATGGCCCGGCTGCGACGGCACCTTTTGCATGCCCCCCATGTCCATTTCGCATGGCCACGCGCCTCTCCTTGCCAAGCACGCAAGGCGCGCTTAACTCTCTCTCACCATGATCAGAGGGAGTGATACCGGCATGCCCGGCCCCGACGCGACGATCCTTCCGCAAGAGTCCGCGATGTCGGACGGCCTTGGCGTCATGCCGGCACCGGCGGAGCGCTTGACGCACCTGCGCGAGGAATTGCGCGCACGGCGCCTCGACGGTTTTCTCGCCCCGCGCACCGACGCCTTCATGGGCGAATACATGCCCGCCTGCGCCGAGCGGGTTCAGTGGCTGACCGGCTTCGCGGGCTCCGCCGGCTTTGTCGGGGTGGCGATGGAAAGCGCCGCGATCTTCGTCGACGGGCGCTACACGCTGCAGGTTCGCGACCAGGTGGATGTCGAGGCCTTCGTGCCACGTTCCATCGCCGACGAACCGCCGACCGCCTGGATCGCGGAGAGCTTCGAGGCCGGCGCGCGCATCGGCTACGACCCGTGGCTGCACACCCGCGCGGGCCTGAAACGCCTTGCCGACGCGGCGGCGGAGATCGGCGCCGAGCTCATCGCCCTGGACGACAATCCGATCGACGCGGTCTGGACCAACCGCCCCGCCTTTCCGGATGCGCCGGTCCACGCGCACGGCCTTGAATTCGCGGGAGAGAGCTCGGAGGATAAGCGGCTGCGCCTGGGCGCGGACCTCGCCCGCCGAAACATCGACGCCGCCGTCGTCACGGCGAGCGACAGCGTCGCCTGGCTGCTGAATATCCGGGGCGCGGACGTGCCGAACTGCCCATTGGCGCTCAGCTACGTCATTCTCGCCTCCGACGGGACGGTCGATTGGTTCATCGATCCCGCGAAGGTCGATGAAACGGTGCGGGAGGCGCTCGGCGACGCCGTCGCGATCCGCCCGCTGGCGGAATTCGCCGGCGCGCTGGAGGCGCTCGGCACGGACGGCGCGCGCATCCAGGCCGACCCGACCGGCAGCCCGGTCGCCGTCTTCGACCGCCTGATGGCGGGCGGTGCCGAGATCGCCGAACGGGCCGACCCCTGCCTCCTGCCGAAGGCCCGGAAGAACGAAATCGAGGTCGAGGGCGCGCGCATCGCCCATCGGCGCGACGGCGCCGCGCTCGCCGCCTTCCTGCATTGGCTGGACGAAACCGCCCCGGGCGGAACGATCACCGAACTCGATGCGATCGAGAAGCTCCATGACCTGCGCACGCGGGGAGAAAGATTCCACGGCCCCAGCTTCGATACCATCGCGGGCTATGGCGGCAACGGCGCCATCGTCCACTACCGGGCGAGCGAGGAAACAAACCGGCGGATCGAACCGGGCAGCCTGCTGCTGGTCGATTCCGGCGGCCAATATGACGAGGGCACGACCGACGTCACCCGCACCATCGCGATCGGCATGCCGAGCGACGAGATGAGCAAGCGCTTCACCCAGGTCCTGAAGGGGCATATCGCGATCGCGACCGCCCGCTTCCCCACGGGAGTAACGGGCAGTCAACTCGACCCCTTCGCGCGCGCCGCGCTATGGGCGGACGGGGTCGATTACGACCACGGCACGGGCCATGGCGTCGGCAGTTTCCTCAATGTCCATGAAGGACCGCAGCGCATCTCCAAGGGCCACAGCACCACGGCGTTGGAGATGGGGATGATCGTTTCGAACGAACCCGGCTATTACAAGACCGACGGGTTCGGCATCCGGATCGAGAATCTGGTGGTCGTCTACCCCGTCATCGATATCCCGGCGGACGCGGAGAAGGACCTGCTCGGTTTCGAGACGCTGACGCTCGCCCCGATCGACCGGCGCCTGATCGATCCAGCCTTGTTGAGCGCGGCCGAGCGCCAATGGCTCGACGATTATCACGCCCGCGTGCTGGAGGAGATCCGCCCGATGGTGGAGGACCCGGTGCGCGATTGGCTGGAACGGGCCTGCGCGCCGCTCGACGCCTGAGCGGGCGCCCTCCCGATCCCTTGCAAGCTTTCGCCCGATCGGGCAAGAAACGCCCTCATCCACGCATGAGAGGGCGTTTCGATCCCCATGAGCCTCCGGATTCACGATACAGCCACCCGCCGCAAGGCGACGTTCGAACCCCGCGACCCGAACGATGTGCGGATGTATGTCTGTGGACCGACGGTCTATGATCGGATTCACATCGGCAATGCGCGCCCACTGATCGTCTTCGACGTGCTCTATCGCCTGTTGCGAACGCTTTATCCGTCCGTGCGCTATGTCCGGAACATCACGGACATCGACGACAAGATCAACAACCGCGCGGCCGAGCGCGGGATCGAGATCGGCACGCTGACGGCGGAGACCATCGCGCAATTCCATGAGGATGTCGGCGAACTGGGCTGCCTGCCGCCGGATGTCGAATCCCGCGCGACCGAAACCATTCCGGAGATCATCGCGCTGATCGAACGGCTGATCGCGAACGGTCACGCCTATGCGCTCGACGACGGGCATGTGCTGTTCCATGTGCCGAGTTGGGAGGGGTACGGCCGCTTCGCCAACAAGGACCGGGAGGAGCAGGTCGCCGGCGCGCGCGTCGATGTCGCGAGCTATAAGCGCGACCCGGCCGACTTCGTCCTGTGGAAACCGTCCGACGACACGCAGCCCGGCTGGGAGAGCCCCTGGGGACCGCCGGGACGCACGCGCGGCCGGCCGGGATGGCACATCGAATGCTCCGCCATGTCGGAGAAACATCTGGGTCCGGATTTCGATATCCATGGCGGCGGGCTCGACCTCGTCTTCCCGCATCACCAGAACGAGATCGCGCAAAGCTGCTGCGCCCATCCGGAGGGCGAGCGCGAGGGGCGCTTCGCCAAATACTGGATGCACAACGGCTATGTGATGAGCGAGGGCGAGAAGATGTCCAAGTCGTTGGGCAACTTCTACACCGTGCGCGAGCTGCTGGACGAGTTTCCGGGCGAGGTGCTGCGGCTCGTCATCCTGAAGACGCACTATCGCTCGCCGCTCGACTTCTCCAAGGAAAAATGCCGGGAGGCGAAGGCGGAACTGGACGGTTTCTATCGTCGGATTGGCAGGGCGACACCGGATAGTTCGGGCGAAGCTCCAGCGGCAGTACGCGAGGCGCTGCTCGACGACCTCAACACGCCGAAGGCCATCGCGGCCCTGCATGAATGCGACGATCCGGCGGCCTTCGCGGCGGGCGCGACACTGCTCGGCCTGCTGCAAAAGGACGCGGAAAGCTGGTTCAAGGGCGGTACCGACGGCCCCGAGGCCGAGGAGGTCGAACGGCTGATCGAGGAGCGCAAGGCGGCGAAGAAATCCAAGGATTTCGCCGCCGCCGACCGCATTCGCGACGATCTGGCCGCGCGCGGCGTGGTGCTGGAGGACAAGCCCGGCGGCATCACCGAATGGCGGCGCGGATAGTACGGGCGTTGTTGCCCACCGCCCGGCCAACCCCTAAGGATGACGGGCCAACATCCCGCCCCGCCCCTTCCCGGCAATGATCATGGGCGGAAAAACGAGTCCGAGAGAATAGTCCGATGAGCGATCGTCTCTACCTGTTCGACACGACGCTGCGCGACGGCGCGCAGACGCAAGGCGTGGATTTCTCGGTCGCCGACAAGGAGGCGATCGCCAGTGCCCTGGACATGATCGGCATCGACTATATCGAGGGGGGCTGGCCCGGCGCGAACCCGACCGACGACGCCTTCTTCCAGAAGCCGCCCCGGCTCGCCAGCGCGACGCTCGTCGCCTTCGGCATGACCCGCCGGCCCGGCCGCTCGGCGGAGAACGACCCGGGCCTCGCCCCCATCCTGTCTTCCAAGGCGGGGGCGGCCTGTCTCGTCGGCAAGAGCTGGGATTTCCATGTCGATGTCGCGCTCGAGATCGAGCGGGAGGAGAATGTCGCGATGATCCGCGACTCCATCGCGTTGGCCAAGGAACGCAAGGGCCTCGCGATGTACGACGCGGAGCATTTCTTCGACGGCTTCAAGGCGAACAAGGCTTTCGCGCTCGATTGCGTGACGGCTGCCTATGAGGCGGGCGCGCGCTGGATCGTGCTGTGCGACACCAACGGCGGTACCCTGCCCGACGAGATAGAGCGCATCGTCGCCGAGGTGACGGCGCATGTGCCGGGAAGCCACCTCGGCATCCACGCCCATAACGACACGGAGAACGCGGTCGCCAACAGCCTCGCCGCCGTACGCGCCGGCGTACGGCAGGTGCAGGGCACCATCAACGGGTTGGGGGAGCGCTGCGGCAACGCCAACATAATGGCGCTGATCCCCTCGCTCGTCCTCAAGATGGGGATGGATTGCGGCGTATCGAAAGACCGGCTGAAGGATCTGACCGGCCTTTCGCGCCTGCTGGACGAACGCCTCAACCGCCAGCCGAACCGGCATCAGGCTTATGTCGGCGACGCGGCCTTCGCGCATAAGGGGGGCCTGCACGTCTCCGCCGTCGCGAAGGACCCACGTACCTACGAACATATCGACCCCGCGCTGGTCGGGAACCGCCGCCACATCGTCGTCTCCGACCAGGCCGGGCGCTCCAATGTCGTCGCCATGCTGAACGAAATCGGCGTCGAACTGGAGGAGCCGGCCCTGCGCCGCCTGCTGGAACGGGTGAAGGAGCAGGAATTCAAGGGCTATGCCTATGACGGGGCGGAGGCTTCCTTCGAACTGCTGGCGCGGCGCACGCTGGGCGAGGTGCCGGATTATTTCGACCTGATCCGCTTCCGCGTGATCGACGAGCGCCGGCGCAACGCGATCGGCAATCTGGTCACCGAGTCCGAGGCCACCGTGATGGTCGAGGTCGCCGGCGAACAGGCCATGCGCGTGGCCAACGGCAACGGGCCCGTGAACGCCTTGGACACCGCGCTGCGCGATGCCTTGAAGGGGCGCTATCCGGATTTGGAGGCGATGCACCTCATCGACTACAAGGTCCGCATCATGCCGCCCGCGGCCGACGGCACCGGAACCGACGCCGTCACCCGCGTCACCATCGAGAGCCGGGACGAAGCCGGCGCGCGCTGGACCACCGTCGGCGTTTCCGCCAACATCATCGACGCTTCCGTCATGGCGCTCTACGACGCCTATGCCTATCGACTGTTCCGCGCGGGCGCGCGAGGGGCCTGACGACACGGACGATCATGCCATGACCGACGACCCAGCCCGCGCCCAAACCGTCATCGACACCGCGCGCGCGATGAATGCGTCCGGGATCAACCAGGGAAAGTCGGGGAATGTCTCCGTCCGGGGCGCCGACGGCACGACCCTGCTGATCACGCCGAGCGGCGTCGCCTATGACGATCTGACCCCCGGCGATATCGTCCCCGTCGATATCGCGAGCGGTGAGGCGCGCGGCCCCCTCCTGCCATCGAGCGAGTGGCGCATGCATCGCGACATCTACCGCGCGCGGCCGGAGGCCGGGGCGGTGGTGCACACCCACTCCACCTTCTCCACCGCGCTGGCCTGCCGAGAGGAATCGATCCCCGCCTTCCACTACATGGTGGCGGTCGCGGGCGGTACCGACATCCGCTGCGCGCCCTATGCGACCTTCGGCACGCAGGCGCTATCGGATCACATGATCGCGGCGCTCGACGGGCGGAAGGCCTGCCTGCTCGCCAATCATGGGATGATCTGTTTCGAGGCGAACGCGCCGAAAGCCCTGGCGCTGGCCGTGGAGGTGGAGACCCTGTCGCGGCAATATTGGCACGCCTGCCAGGGTGGCCACCCCACCATCCTCTCCGACGCCGAAATGGCGGAGGTGCTGGAAAAGTTCAAAAGCTACGGCAAGCAACCGGGTCGAGGCGGTGGCGACTGATTAGGACCGCCCCGCGGCCCTGCCCCGATCAGTTCTGGGCCAGCTTGGCCGAGCTGGGCGCAATCGGCAGGCAGTCGAAATCCCGGCGCTGCAGGGCACGGCAAGCGCGGCGCGCGGCGCTTTCATCCTCGATCCCGCCAAGACGCCCGCGATAAAGCCCCCGTCCCGTCACCCGGTCGATGACGATGCTGAGCCCCTCGCCGAGACCGGAGAGCGAACCATGCGCCTTCTCCGCCAATCGGCGGGCGGAGTCCGGATCCTTGAAGGCACCGACCTGAATCTTCCACGGCCCCGTGCGGACGAGGGAATCGCGGGCAACCCGCGCGATCACCGCCTCCGACGACGCGAGTTGCGCGGAAACGACCTGCGCGCCCACGATCTCGCCGTTCCCCTGCTGGATCACCAGCCGGTCCAGTTGCTGCGTCGGATCGGCATCGCCCTGCGCGATCGCCGGCGCGCTGCCGGTATTCCGGAAGGGATTGAGGGCGTCGAGTTCCTGCGCGACGCGCGCGGCCTCGGCCGCGGTGGCGGCGATCTCTGCCCTGCTCGGGATCTGGGCGACACGCACGAAGCCCTGGTCGAGCAGCGTTTCCATATGCGCGTCACGCGTCTTGGCCGTGCGGCCGCCAAAGACGACGCCGATCAGGCGGCGCCCCTGACGCTCCACCGAGGCGACGAGATTGAAGCCGCTGGCGCGCGTATAGCCGGTCTTGATGCCGTCCGTCCCGGTGTAATGGCCCAACAGGTTGTTATGATTGCCATAGGTGCGGCCGTTGAAGGAGAAGCTCTTCCGGCTGAAATAATGATAATATTGCGGGAAATCGGTCATCACCCGCTGACCGAGAAGCGCCATGTCGCGCGCGGTCGAAAGCTGGCGGCGATTGGGAAGCCCGCTGGCGTTACGGAACGTCGTCCGGCGCATGCCAAGCGCGCGGGCACGCTTCGTCATGTCGAGGGCGAATTTATATTCGGTCTCGCCCAACCCCTCGGCCACGACGGTCGCGACATCGTTCGCGGACTTCGTCACCAGCGCCAGGATGCAATCCTCCACCCGGATCGTCTGCCCCGGCTTCAGGCCGAGCTTCGAAGGCGCCTGCCCGGCCGCGCGCCGGGAGACCTCGAAACGGGTGTCCATCGACACCTCGCCGCGCTCCAGCGCCTCGAAAAGCATGAAGAGCGTCATCATCTTGGTAAGCGAAGCCGGATAATTGCGGGTATCCGCATTGGCCTCGTGCAGCACGCGGCCGGTTTCCATGTCGATAACGATGGAGGCATATTTCGCCTGCGCGGGTTGCGCGACGAATGTAATCGCAAGGATCGCGAGCGCCAGGAAGGTTGCCGCGAATCTCCTCACCGGAGCGCCGGAGCCAGTCATGCCGAACGAATCCTCCCCCTACCCGGGTCGTGCGTACGTCGAAGATGATCGAAGATTAGAATGAGTTATAATCGAAGCGATTCGTTAAGTCTAATGGGAAACTCATTGATTAATTAGGTTTTTTTCTTGATCGCCAAGGGAAGGCATCGTTTGATTCGAAAAATTCAATGTGTAGAGTCGTTTAGCATGGGTGCCCGGATGGACGGGAAAATGCGTCAACACCGTGGCGGAAACCTGGACAACAGAAACATGACGGGAACAAATAAGGCTGGAATAAGCGGATCGCGCTGGCGTGCGCTTTCCGTGGGACTGGTCTTTCTGGCGCTCGGGGCCTGCGCCGGCGACGGACGACTGGATAATCCCTTCGACCGTCGGGCCACTTGGTTCGACCATATATCAGGCGGCGACATCGCGCGCGGCTGCCGCGCGGGCACGGTGCCGGCGGGAACCTATCGCTTCACCGAATTCCGGAATCGCGCCGAGCAGGTTCGGCTCTACGATCTATCCTCCGTCCCCTCCCCCCAGGCGTCCGACGGGATATCCGCGCATCTTTCCGTCCATGTGCTGGAAGGACCGATCCGGATCGGGGGGTGGCCGGTATTGGAGGATCCGTTGCGTCCCTGGCAGGGCGTCGGCGCGGAAACCGGCATTCCGGCGGAACGCGCGGCGGCGATCACCCGTGACGCCCGTGCCGGCGGCCTGGAGGAACCGGCGCCGGAGGGGCGCATCCTTGCTTCGCGCAGCTATTTCTGGCTGGTCGCCGCCTGCCTGGAGGGGGGCCGTTTCGCCTTCCAGGTCTGGGAATGGCCGGATGCGGCCTATAAGGACAGGGCGTTCGCGGAGATCCTGCATGCACTCGACCCGACCGGGATACCGCTCAACACGCCGCCGGTCGGGGAAACGCGTCTCACCAACAGCATCGTTCCACGCGTGCAGGCGGCGCAGACGGGCTATAGCCGTTATACCCATTACGACTTGATCGTGGAGCCGGACGGCGTGCGGACCGGACGGAGCTACGCCCCACGGCTATAGAGGCTCAGCCGTCCTCGTCGCTGGAGACGACATGGAGGCGGCCGGCCGTCTTACCGCCGGGGACGAGCGTATCGGCCCAGGGCCCCTTCGGCATGCGCATGGCGAGTTCGGTGATGTGCTTGTTCCACCATTGGCGCTGCTGCAATACGTCGTCATAGTCGTAATGCGCCTCGCGCCAAAGTCCGTCCCCTGTCGAATAGGTCAGCATGTCGATGGGGAAGCCGACATCCGCCGCGCTGATCCGGGTGGAATCGAAGGACAGATAGGCGAGCTTAAGCGCCGTCGCGAGGTCCGTGTCGCGCGTCAGCGTACGATCCAGGATCGGCTTGCCGTAACTCGTCTCCCCGATCGAGAGATAGGGGGTGCGGCTGCCGATCTCGATCCAATTGCCCTCCGGATAGACCAGGAAGCAGGAGGGCTCGCGATCCTCCGCCATCTTGCCGCACAGGATGGTATGGATATTGAACTTCAGGTTCGACTGCTTGAGGTCGTCCTCGTCCTGGTCGCGCACCTCGCGCAGCTTGCCGCAATAGGCATCGACCGCGTCGAGCATCGAGGCGAAAGGTTTGGCCCCCTTGCGTTGCAGGTCGCGGCGGAAGAAGGCCATCGTCTTGTCGCGGACCGAGCGCAGACCGGAGGTCATCACGACCATTTCCCCCGCCGGGCCGGAGGCGGGAATTCCCAGACGCTCCACCTTGCGCGCGGCGGTCACCTGCGTTCCGGCGGTGATCCGCCCATCGGCGAGGCAGACGATCCCCTCGCGCACCTTTATGGCCAAGCAATAGGTCATACCCTCGAACCCTCTTCCGGCGGTGAATCATGCGGATCGCCGTCGCCCCGGTAAGGGCCACACGATCAGACCGCCAACCCCACACCGTCACGGCGACGGTCGCGCGCCGTCACCGCCCTCATGGAAACTGAATGGAATTCGGTCACGAACCCCCTCGCCCGGACGCCCAGCCTCCGACCGCCGGTCGGAGGCTGGGACAGATTCCGTTCCGCGTCCATAGCAATGACACGGATTTCCTACGCTTCGGTTAACGGCACGCCCCGCTCCGCCGCAGGAGGAAGAATCCAGGTGTTTGATTTCAAAGCATTTTAGATCAACCTCAGCGTTTTATTGTGCAGTGCACAAAAAAATTTCTTGACGCTGACGCATAGCGCACGCATATAGCGAGACGTAGCGATGCTGCGGTGCACAATACGCTATTCGCCCAGGCGAAGGCCACTCCCGCTCATCGCGATCTCGTCCGCGTGACAAGGCGCTGGCGCGCGGACAGCGGAGCGCAGCCGGCCGCACGGACGAGACAGACCGCGTTGGAGCGTGAACCAAATCCCATCCGGGCCCAAGCGGGTCCAACGAGGGCAAGGAAAAGGAGTATCATCATGAGCACGCAGAGCACGACCACCACCAAGAAGGCCGCGACCGTCGGCACCATCGACACGAAGAAGATGGACGAGGCCGTTCAGGTCGGCAAGCAGACCGTCGAGCAGGCCGTCGCCGCGACCAAGGAGCAGGTCGAGAAGGCCTCCACCGCGGCGCTCAAGGGCTATGACGAGTTCGCGACCCTCAACAAGGCGTCGATGGACGCCTATGTGAAGTCCTCGAACATCGTCACCAAGGGTGTCGAGGATCTCGGCAAGGCCTATTTCGCCTTCGCGCAGTCGACCGCCGAGTCGAACGTCGCGGCCGCGAAGAAGCTGATGGGCGCGAAGACGATCAACGACGTCGTCGACATCCAGGCCGAGGTCGCGCGCACCAGCTTCGATAGCTGGGTCGCCGAATCGACCAAGATGTCCGAGCTGTCGATGAAGGTCGCCAACGAAGCCTTCGAGCCGATCCAGGCGCAGTTCACGGCCGTCGTCGAGAAGATGACCAAGCCGGTCGCCGCCTAATCGCGGACACCCCGCCCGGACGGCGCCCAGGCGCCCCCGGCGGCACGAACGAGCGGCCCCGCGCCATCCCGGCGCGGGGCCGCTTTTCTTTTGCAACCGCCCGCGCCCCTTGATATAGAGCCCGCTATCCCCTTCATGGATATCAGGGTGTTCACCGTGCCGCGGACGGCGCGGGATTTCGCCTGCCCGCGCGGAGCCATGCGTCGGGCTTCGATGAAGGCGGAAGCGACATAATGGAGAAACGCGCTATGGCGAAGCTTCTGATGCCCAAGGCGACGGCCGTTTGGCTGATCGACAACACGACGCTCACCTTCGAGCAGATCGCCGCCTTCACGGACCTGCATGAGCTTGAGGTTCAGGCGATCGCCGACGGCGAGGTCGCGGGCGGCATGCAAGGCATCGACCCCGTTCAGGCCGGCCAACTCTCCCAGACGGAGATCGATCGCTGCGAAGGGGACGATACCGCGCGCCTCACCCTCCTCAAGAGCGACATGCCGGAGCCGGTGGTCCGCCACAAGGGCCCGCGCTATACCCCCGTCTCGAAGCGCGCGGACAAGCCGGACGGCATCGCCTGGCTGGTGAAGCATCATCCGGAACTGGTCGACGCGCAGATCGGCCGCCTGATCGGCACCACCAAGCCGACCATCAAGGCGATCCGCGAGCGGACGCACTGGAACAGCGCCAATCTTCGGCCCCGCTCGCCGGTGGAACTCGGCCTGTGTAGCCAGGCGGATCTGTCGATCGAGATCGACCGCGCCATCAAGGCCGGCCGCAAGCCGCTGGAAACGCCGATCCACGAGCCGGTGACGGACGACCCGGAAAGCCTCAGCAACTCCGGCGGTTGGGAAGGGCTGGAGTAACGCTCCCGCCCCGCCTCCGCTCCGGGAAATGCCTGGGGGGACGACGGATGGACGTCACGACGGCCGGGCGTCCGCGAACAGCGCCTTCAACCCCGCCGCCGTCGCGTCGGCCACGCCGCGCTCCGTAATCAGGCCACTGACGAGGCGCGCGGGCGTCACGTCGAAGGCGTCGTTGCGCACGGCGACGCCTTCCGGCGCGATATCGACCTCCACCACCTCTCCTCCGGCCGCCCGGCCGGCGATTCGGGTCAGTTCCGTGCCGCCGCGCTGCTCGATCGGGATATCCGCGATACCGTCCTCCACCGTCCAATCGATGGTGGTGGAGGGCAGTGCGACATAGAAGGGCACCCCATTGTCCTTCGCCGCCAGCGCCTTCAGATAGGTGCCGATCTTATTGCAGACATCGCCGCGCGCCGTCGTGCGATCCGTGCCCGTGATGCAGAGATCGACCAGCCCGTGCTGCATCAGATGGCCACCGGCATTGTCCGCGATCAGGGTATGATCCACGCCGTGCCGCCCCAATTCCCAGGCGGTGAGCGAGGCGCCCTGATTGCGCGGCCGGGTTTCGTCCACCCAGACATGAACCGGCACCCCTTTCTCATGCGCCATATAGATCGGCGCCGTCGCCGTGCCCCAATCCACGGTGGCGAGCCACCCGGCATTGCAATGGGTCAGGATATTGACCGGCTCCCCCGCCGGTTTTTCCGCCGCGACGGCCTCGATCAACGGCAGGCCGTGCCGGCCGATGGCCTTGCAGATTTCCACGTCCGCGTCGCAGATCTCCGCCGCGCGCGCCCAGGCCAGCGCCGCGCGCTCCCCCACCGGGCGGTTGTCGAGCAGGGCGCGCATGATATCGAGCGCCCAGCGCAGATTGACCGCCGTCGGCCGCGTGCCCAGCAAGCGGTCGTGCGCCCGCCGGACACCATCGTCGGACGGGTCCTCGTTCATCGCCAGCGCCATGCCGTAGGCCGCCGTCGCGCCGATCAGCGGCGCGCCGCGCACCAGCATGTCGGATATCGCGCGCGCCGCCGCCTCCATGGTGGAGAGCGTCACGGTTTCGAACCGGTGGGGTAGTTTCGTCTGGTCGATGATGCCGACGGCGCGGCCCGGCGTCTCCACCCAAATCGTGCGATATGGCGTTCCGTCGATTTCCATGGGACCCCTTCCCCTGAAATGCCGGTCAGAGATAATCCAACGGCAGTTCCGTCGTGTTCTTGATCTCCTCCATCGCGAAGGAGGAGGAAACATCCGTCATATCGACGGACGCGATCAGGCGTTTATAGAACCGATCGAAGGCCGGGATATCCGGCACGACCACCTTCAACATGTAATCGATCTCACCCGACATGCGATAGAACTCCACCACCTCCGGGAAGGTGCGCACCGCGGCCGCGAAACGGTCGAGCCATTCCGCGTTATGCTGTGCCGTGCGCACGGCGACGAAGACGGTGGTTCCCAACCCGATACGGTCCGGTGCCAGCAACGCGACGCGCCCCCGGATCACCCCCGCCTCCTCCAACGCGCGCACCCGGCGCCAACACGGCGTGGTGGAAAGCCCCACCCGTGCCGCCAGATCCGTCATCGACAAAGAGGCATCGCCCTGAAGCGCCGCCAAAATCCGCCGGTCGATCGCGTCAAGTTTTCTTGCATCTGAACTCATTCAGATAAAATTTACCAATAAACAGACAATGTGAAGAATTTTTTTTCTGGGAACTCTCTCAAACGGAGAGAACTTCGAAAACATATTGCCGCCAGGAAGCCATAGAGTCCCCCATGATTTCCCCGATCCGAAAGGAGCGCGCCATGCCCCGCCCCGCCGTTTCCCACCTAACCGCACCGTTCACCGATCATCCGGCCAGCGTGGGGGAGAGCTATGGCGCGCATATGCTCCACGCGCTGTCCTTCGCCGGCAGCCTGGCGGTGGCGGCGGGCGCATGCCTGGTGCATGCCTTCCTGCCCTTCCTGTGTGTCAAATCGGGCAGCCGGCGCATCACGGCGCTGCACGACCGGATGGTGACGAACCGGGTTCGGACGCCGGCGGCTAGGCCGTCTCGTCCGCCGTCCCATTCCGGGAAAGATGCAACCAATCGGGCGGCGCGGGCGTAAGGGGGACGCCGTCCGCCTCAAGCGGCTTGCCGCTCTCCTCGGCGGAGGCGACGGCCTTCAACCGCAACAGCGCGAGACCCCATTCCCCGACGGCGCTGTGGAGGGTTCCGGCCTCCTTCCCACCCAACGTGACGATGGACCCGGTGGCGGGCATCGACGCGCCGTTTTCCATGACGCGCACGGGCATCAGGCGCTTCTTGACCAAGCCGCGATATTTCGTCCGGGCCGTCAGTTCCTGGCCCATGTAGCAGCCTTTCCTCCAATCGATTCCGCCCAGCTCGTCGAAGCCGTTCTCCAGCAGGATCGCCTTGTCCACCTCGATATCCCGGCTGCCGTCCGGCAGGCCGAGCGGCAGGCGGATCGCGTCCCAATCGGCCAGATTGCCGGGGGCGAAACCGGCTTCCTCCAGAAACGCGCGTCCAGCCTCCGCCGGGGCAATCACCACCGCGCCGGCGCGCGCATCGCGCGGATCGACGAAGGCGACACCGCCCGGCACCGCCCGGGCCGCGCCCCCCGTTTCAGGCAGGCCCAGGGCGGCCGCCGCCCCCTTCCCCGCCACCAGGAAGACCGCGAGGTCGCGGGCGATATCCAGCTTCACGGTCGAGCGCAACACATAGCGGCGCAGCGTCATGCCCAAATCCATCAACCGATCCCCCGCCTCGCAGAGGATCAGGAAGCGCGAGGCCCCGTCCGGCGCGCCCGGATCGTCCAGCAGGAAGAAGTCATGCCGGTATTTGCCCTGCGGCGTCAGCAGGGCCGACCAGATCGCCCGCTCGCCCGACGCCCGCGCCACGTCGTTGGAGATCAGGCCCTGAAGGAATTCGACACGGTCCGCGCCCGCGACGGTCATCAAACCGCGGTCGGCGCGCTCGACATAGAAACGCTCGCTCATCTTCCGCCCTTCCGGTCAACTTCGCCCCGCTGTCATGCCGGGTGCGTTGGGACTCGCCATGTCGAATGTGGCGCGGCCATCGGCGGGGTACAAGACGGCGGTTCCCGTACCGAACGGTTGCCCGACGGTTGGCAGGAACGGTTCGCGACGGTATAGGGCGTGGGATTCATCCCTTAATGCCTTGCCGACGCCAGCAACCGAGGCCGCTTCGGACCATGCGCCTGCTCTTCATCACCTCCAATCGAATCGGCGACGCGGTGCTGTCCACCGGCTTGCTCGCGCATCTGATCGCGGAGGCCCGGGACCAGGGCGGGATGCCGGAAGTCACGGTCGCGGCCGGCCCGGCCTCCACGCCACTTTTCGCCGGGGTGCCGGGCCTCGCGGGCGTCATCCCCATGCACAAGCGCAAGGGGGGGCTGCATTGGTTCCGGCTTCTGGCGCGGGTCGGCTGGCAGCGCTGGGATGTGGTCGTGGATCTGCGCCGCTCCGCGCTGGCCTATTGCCTGCGCGCCGACCGACGCCTGATCGTGCCGAAGTCGAACAGACCGCTGCATCGCGTGCACCTTCTCGCCCGCATGATCGGGCGGGAGGCGGCCCCGCCCGCCCCTACCCTCTGGCCGACCGACGCCGCGCGCGCCGAGGCCGCGCGGCTGGCGCCGGAGGGACCGCCGATCCTCGCCCTCGCGCCCACGGCGAATTGGCGCGGCAAGATCTGGCCGGCGGAGCGGTTCGCGGCCCTGGCCGGCCGGCTGTGCGCAACGGATGGGCCGCTCCCCGGCGCGCGCGTCGCCGTCCTCGGCGGGCCGGGGGAAGACGCGCAGGCCGCGCCCGTGCTCGACGCCATACCGCCGGAGCGCCGCATCGATCTGGTCGGGCGGATCGACCTGCTGACGGCCGCCGCGCTGCTGGAGCGGGCGCGCTTGTTCGTCGGCAATGATTCAGGCCTGATGCATATCGCGGCGGCGATGGGCACGCCAACGCTGGGGTTGTTCGGGCCGTCCAAGACCGAACTCTACGCCCCCTGGGGACCGCATGCCGCCTATGTCCGCACGCCGGAAAGCTTCGGGGACCTGACCGGCGGCCCGGATTACGACCACCGCACGACGGGCAGCCTGATGGGCGGTCTGACGCTGGAAACGGTGGAGGATGCCGCGCGCGATTTGCTGACCCGCACTGCGCGCGAGGAAGGGAGCCCGCGATGACCGCCACCGGACCAGCCAAGCTCTCCGCCCTCGTCGTCGCGCATAACGAGGAGGCACAGCTCGCCCAATGCCTCGACACGCTGACATTCGCGGATGAACTTGTCGTCGTGCTGGACAAATGCACCGACGGGTCCAAGGCGATCGCGGAGAGCCGCGCCGACCGGATCGTCGAGGGCAGTTGGGATATCGAAGGCGCGCGCCGCAACGCCGGACGCGAGGCTTGCGCCCATGACTGGATCCTGGAACTCGACGCGGACGAACGGGTGACGCCCGACCTGGCGGAGGAAATCCGCGCCGCTCTTTCGCAGCATGACGACGGCTATTTCCTCATCCCCTTCGACAATTATGTCGGCGACCGGCTGGTCCGGCATGGCTGGGGCGCGGCCTGGGGCGTCTCGGCGGCGGCGCGGCTATCGCGCAAGGACAGCAAGCGCTGGGGCATGGAACGGGTGCATCCGGGCCTGGAACTGACCGGGCCGGAACGACGGTTGCAGCACCGCATCCTGCATTACGTGGACCGCGACATCTCCGACATGATCCGGCGGCTCGACCGCTACACCACGGCGAAGGCCCGCGACTTGCGTGATAATCCGGATGGCGTGGGCTTTGCCCGCAATGTACGGCGTATCTTCTCGCGGTTTTACAAATGTTACGTCGGCCGGAAAGGGTATAAGGAAGGGAAGTACGGGTTCCTGATCGCGCTCTTCGCCGGTCTCTATCCCATCCTGTCCTATCTCAAGGCGACGCTGGAGGACGAGTGACGCGGATCCTGCAAGCGATGGCGGGTGCGCCTGTCGGCGGGGCGGAGGCCTTCTTCACCCGCCTCGTGCCGGCGCTCGCCCGCGCGGGCCAGCAGCAACTCGCCGTCATCCGCACCCATGCCCCGCGCGAGCATCTGCTGCGCGACGCGGGGGTGGAGACGGTCGCCCTGCCCTTCCGGGGCCGCCCGGACTTCATCAGCCCCTGGCTCTTCAAGCGCGCGGCGCGGCGCTACCGGCCGGATATCGTGCTGACCTGGATGAATCGGGCGACCCGCGCCGCGCCCGCCGGTCCCTGGACCTTCGCGGCGCGCCTCGGCGGCTATTACGATCTGAAGCATTATCGGCGGTGCGATCATCTGATCGGCAATACGGAGGATATACGCCGCTATCTGATCGACAAGGGCTGGCCCAAGGACCGCGTCTGGTACCTGCCGAATTTCGTCGATGCCCAGGCGATGCCGCCCGTCAACAAGGCCGATCTCGACACGCCGGACGAGGCGCCCCTGCTGCTGTGCCTCGGGCGCCTGCATCGCAACAAGGGATTCGACGTGGCGCTCGCCGCGCTTGCCCAATTGCCGGGCGCCTATCTCTGGATCGCCGGGATCGGGCCGGAGGAAGCGCGCCTCAAGGCCCTGGCCGGCGAACTCGGCGTCGCCGGCAGGGTACGGTTCCTCGGCTGGCGCGCCGACGTGCCCGCCCTCTTCGCCAGCGCGGATATCTTCCTCTGCTCCTCGCGGCACGAGCCGCTCGGCAACATGGTGATCGAGGCCTGGGCCCACGGCGTGCCGGTCGTCGCCGCCGCGTCCCAGGGGCCGCGCCAATTGATCGTGGACGGCCGGACCGGCCTTCTGGCGGCGAACGAGGATGCGGACGCGCTCGCCCGGGCGGCGGGACGGGTCATCGCGGACCCGGCGCTCGGCGTCGATTTGGCCAGCCAGGGGCGGGAAGTCTTCCAATCCCGCTATGACGAGGCGACGGTCGTCGCCGCTTATCAGGACTTCTTCGAACGGGTAAGGCCCGGCAGCCCCGAGGCACCCGCGCGCGCGGCATCGGATATGGGCGGCGCCGGCTGATGTGTGGAATCGCCGGCATCATGACGCGCGACGGCAGCGCGCCGGACGGACACGCGCTCGATGCGTTGCTGACGGCGCTTGCCCATCGCGGCCCGGATGGGGAGGGACGCTACCTCTCCGGCGGCGTGGCGCTGCTCCAGACGCGTCTCGCCATCATCGATCTGGCGACGGGCGACCAACCGCTTTACGAGCCCGGCGGCGCCGCCCTCGTCGCCAATGGCGAGATCTATAACTATGTCGAACTTCGCGACGAGATGGGGGACCAGGCCCCCTTCAAGACGCAGTCCGATTGCGAGGTACCGCTGCATCTCTATCGTCGCGATGGGTTGGATTTCGCCGAGCGCCTGCGCGGCATGTATGCCATCGCGATTCACGACCCGTCCGCGGACGGGCGGTTGGTGTTGAGCCGCGATCCCTTCGGGATCAAGCCGCTCTATTATGTGCAGACCGATAGCCATTTCGCCTTCGCGAGCGAGCCCGGCGCCCTGATCGCCGCCGGGCTCGTATCCGGGGGGCCGCGCATCGACGACGATGCGCGCCATGTCATGCTGCAACTGAAGTTCGGTTGCGGCGAGACGACGCCGATCCAGGGAATCCGCCGCGTGCTGCCGGGCGAGACCATCGTCGTCCAACGCGGTCGCGTGATCGAACGCCGCCTGCGCCATGCCCTGCCCCCCGGCGGGCCGGAGACGATCGACGAGGACGCGGCGATCGACCGCCTGGACCGCGCGCTGACCGACAGCGTTTCGATGCATCAGCGCTCCGACGTGCCCTATGGCCTGTTTCTTTCCGGTGGCGTCGACTCCAGCGCGATTCTGGCGACGATGGCGGCGCTCAACGAGCGGCCGGTCGTCGCCTATACGGCCGGCTTCGCCGGCGGGCATGTCCATGACGAGCGCGATCACGCCCGCATGCTGGCCCGCCATGTGGGCGCGGAGCATCATGAGATCGAGTTCTGCGAGGAGGATTTCTGGCAGTCCCTGCCCCGTATAGCCGAGGCGATGGACGACCCGGCGGCGGACTATGCGATCCTGCCGACCTACAAGCTGGCCGAACGCGCGGCCCAGGACCTCAAGGTCGTGCTCTGCGGCGAGGGTGGGGATGAGCTATTCGCCGGCTATGGCCGCTATCGCGCGCTCCGCCGGCCGTGGTGGCTGGGCGGGCGCGGCATCCGGCACCGGGGGTTGTTCGACGGCCTCGGCATATTGCGCGAGGAGGGGCGCCCCTGGCGCGACGCGATCGCCGGGCAGGAGGCGCTCGGCGCGGGCGAGGGCCGCAACCGCCTGCAAACGGCGCAGGCGATCGATTGCGCCGACTGGCTATCGAACGATCTGCTGACCAAGCTCGACCGTTGCCTGATGGCGCATGGGCTGGAGGGGCGCACGCCCTTCCTCGATCCGGAGGTGGCGGCCGCCGCCTTCCGCCTGCCCGATCGCCTGAAGATCCGGGGATCGCGCGGCAAATGGTTGCTGCGCAAGTGGCTTGAGCGCCGGCTGCCGGAGGCCCGCCCCTTCGCGCGCAAACGCGGCTTCAAGGTACCGGTCGGCCCATGGATCGCGCGGGAAGGCAGACGCCTGGGCCCGCTGGTGGCGCGCCAGGCCTCCGTCGCGGCGGTGGCCAAGCCGGAGGCGGTCGCCGGCCTGTTCGAGAAGGCCGACGGCCGGCGCGAGGGGCAAGCGGCCTGGACACTGCTCTTCTATGCCTTGTGGCATGCGGCGGTGATCGAACGGCGGCCGACGACCGGCCGCGATGTCTTCGCCATGCTGGAGGAAGGGTAGAGAACATTGACCGGGAGCTTGACCATCCGCCGGCCCGACGACTGGCACCTGCATGTGCGCGACGGGGCGATCCTGGATGCGGTCGTACCGCACACGGCGCGACAATTCGCGCGCGCCATCATCATGCCGAATCTCGTGCCGCCCGCGACGACGACGGAACTGATCACCGCCTATCGCGACCGAATCGTCGCGGCCATCCCGGCAGGCGCGGATTTCACCCCTCTGATGACCGCCTATCTCACGGACAAGACGGATCCGGACGATCTGGCGGCGGGACATGAGGCAGGCGTCATCACGGCGGCCAAGCTCTACCCCGCCGGCGCCACGACAAATTCCGACAGCGGTGTCACCGATATCGCGGCGATCATGCCCGTGCTGCGGCGCATGGCGGAAATCGGCATGCCGCTTCTCGTCCATGGCGAGGTGACCGACGCGGAGATCGATATCTTCGACCGCGAGGCCGTCTTCATCGAACGCACGCTGAAGCCGCTGATGGACCGCCTGCCGGATCTCAAAATCGTGCTGGAGCATATCACCACGGCGGAGGCGGCGGAGACCGTGCGCCAAGGCGGCGAGACGCTGGCCGCGACGATCACGCCACATCACCTGATGATCAACCGCACGGACATTTTCCGGGGCGGTATCCGACCGCATCTCTATTGCCTGCCGATCGCCAAGCGGGAGATACATAGGCTGGCGATCCGTGCGCTCGCGACCTCGGGCCACCCGCGCGTGTTCCTCGGCACCGACAGCGCGCCCCACCCGATCGGCGCGAAGGAGAGCTCCTGCGGCTGCGCCGGCATCTTCAGCGCCCCGACGGCGGTCGAACTCTATGCCCAGGTCTTCGAGGAGGACAATGCGCTCGACCGGCTCGAATCCTTCGCCAGCCTGAACGGTCCGGCCTTCTACGGTCTGCCGGTCAACCAGGCCACGGTCACGCTGTACCGAGAGGAAACCGTGGTCCCCGATGAAATCTCGATCGACGAGGCCACGCGCATTCGCCCGTTCCGGTCGGGCGAAACCCTGGCCTGGCGCTTGCGCTGATCCGCGCCGATCCGACCGTTCAGAGACTGCGCAGCAGATCGCGGGCGAAGCGTTCGCGATTGGAATCGGGGGGCCCCACGAGCAGGAACTGATAAAGCAGCGCGACGGCCCTGCCCTTCAGCGCCGCATCCAGCACGAAACCGAGCTTGCCGAGCTCTTCCTCCAACACGGTCACCGCCTCGGCAAGCAGAACCGGATCCGGCATGGCGTCGGGGACGATTTCATCCTCCATGAGGCCGGCCCGCGGCCTCGCCGGCGACGACGCGCCTCCCATCGACGCTACCGGGCGCACATCCTCGGCCGGCGGGGGATCAGCCACTCCATCCTCCGCGAAGACAGGATGGCGGCCGCTCGCCAGCCAATCGACGCGAACGCCCGCACGCTCGCACAACGCGACGATCGGCATCAGGGGCGGTTTCGTCTCCCCTTTCAAATAGCGATAGATCATATCCTCCGACACACCCATGGCGTCGGCGGCTGCCTTCTTCGACCCGATCAGCGCGCACACCTGCCGCAACCGGTCGCCAAGCCCAGCGGAATCCAAATCCATCAACGATAATCCTCCCCCGACACTTCTCACTATTATGACACAAGCCATCCGCGCGAATAAGACTATATCGAAACATCTATGCATTGATTATACGCAAATATGCGGATAATCTCCACCAACCAACAGGGGGTGTTTTGCATATCTGCGGGTGGTCGCCGCTCCATATGCGTGCATGAGATTTTCATGCCGCGACCATCGAAGGCGAGACGCTCCTCCCGCTTTTTCGCATCGCGACGGGTCTTTACGGATTCTCGGATGCGGGCCACAAGAAGGAGTTGCATCAATGGCGAATGGCAAGCATCCCGTCGACGTGGCGGTCGGGGGACGAGTACGCGAGTTGCGCATCCGGGCCGGCATGTCCCAGACCAAGCTGGGCGAGGCGCTCGGGGTGAGCTTTCAGCAAATTCAGAAATATGAGAACGGGGCCAACCGCATGGGCGCATCGCGCCTCGTCCAGATCGCGACCGCCTTGAACGTGCCGCTGGCGCACCTCTTCGTCGGCGTCTCCCCCCAGGGCGAGGAGCCGGAGACGGCACCGCTGGACAAGGAAGCCTCCAAGGTGGCCCGCGATTGGGCCGCGATCCCCGACCAGAATATGCGCGACACGCTGCGCAAGGTCGTGAAGAGCATGGCCCGCGCGGAGGCATGACCCGCGCCCCGACGCCTGCGGCATGAAGATAGCGGCGGCGCACCGCGCCCGGTTCCGGGGATATGATATCGTCGGACCCTACAGGTCGCCGCCGCGCTTCTTATAACCGGCCACCGCGTTCGCGATCTCGTTCGAGATGGCGGCCGAACTCTCGTCCGGGTGAAGCGCCACGACGATTGCTTCCGAGAGAGGTTTTAGCAAATCGACCTCTTTCTTCTCCGGCTGCTCCACCGTCTCGCGTATCGACGCGGTAACGCGAATGAGGGAGGTGCACAAATCGGAGACATGGGTCCATTTGGTATCCTTTACCCGCTCCGCCGTGTCGCGGCCGACCTCGGTCAACCTCTCCAGCCCGTTGAGCAGGGTCGCGGAAATCCCTGACTTGCGAAATTCCGGCAGCACGATCTCGACCAGGAAGGCGATCTGGAAGGCATTACGTTTCAGCTTCTGGTCGTTGATCGACCGCTGTGCCTCCTCGATCGCGCGCGCAAGTTCGGCGCGGTCTATCTGCTCTCCCCGAATCTTCGCGCGCAACGTATTCGGCACGTCGATGCGCGGAATATCGCTTGGCCGGGATTCGTCCTTCCGCCGGTCGGGACCGATATAGTCGCTGGTCACCACGAAGGGCTTACGCGCGCGCACGAGGACACGGATACGCTCCAGTATCTGTCCCGGGCTCAACGGTTTCACCATGATATCGTCGGTCCCGCTGGACGCGACGCGACGAACGACGGATTGGGTCGGCTCCCAGATCGTCACGATGACGGGCACGAAGGGATTCTCACCCAACTTACCGTGCCGGATTTCCTGAATCATCGCGTCGGCGGCCCCGGAATCCATTTCCGAATCGAGAATCAGCAGATCCGGCTGGGCCTTCAGGACTGCCTCCCGCAGGCTCTTGGTCCGATCGAAATCGACGATTCCCTCGAACCCTTCCCGGCTCAAGGCCGTTCGCAGGGCCTGCCGTAGGGAACCCTCCGGCTCTCCGAAGAGAATTCGGGCGCTGGCCGCGAAGCCATTCTTCTGCCGTTGCTCGAAAATGGCCATGATCGCCCGACACCCTCAAACCATGCATCATGGCCCGCCCCTCCGCGAGGGGCGTCGGCCGGACGGGCCGTACCCCCATAACCAACCCGACGGCTCGGCGGGCGGCCCCCTCACCCGCGACTATAACCGTAAATCCGACCGGAAGCATCTTCCCCGCCGCACAAAAATGACGAAATGGCGAATACTTTCCGCGACGGGACGCCCATGCCATTCTTGCTCCTCCCATCGTGCCGATACCCTGGAACATCTCTGAAGACAGCCCTGGAGAACCGGCTTTTCCGAAAGGCTCACCACCATGACGGCACGCGAAATCGGGGACGAGGCGCGACCACGCGCGGCCCGGCCCGGTGATATCGAGGCGCTTACGGACCTCTACACCGCGTTCTACCGCGAGGACGGCATTGCCGCCGATCCGGCGCGCATCCGCCGCAATCTGGCGACCATGCTGCGGGACGACCGAGCCCGCATCCTTGTCGCGCCCCATGAGGGCGTGCCCATCGGCATGGCATCGGCCACCCTCACCTTCGGGATCGAGTTCGGCTGGGCGGCGGAGGTCGAGGATCTTTATGTCGATCCCGCCCATCGCGGACGCGGGCTGGCCCGGCGCCTCGTCGTCAACATCATGGAATGGGCGCGCGTGCGTGGCGCGGAGGAGATCATCCTGATCATCACGCCCGAGGCGGAGCGCGCGCAGGGCCTGACCCGCTTCTACCGTAAGCTGGGATTCAGCGAGTCGGGCCGCATCACGATGTATCGCGACGCGGGACTCGATTGACGGAAGACGGACACCTCGGGCTCTGATACGGGCCTACGCGGTCGCTTTCTCCGCCGCGTGCTTCCGCGCGCGGATCGCGGCCTGGGCGGCGGCGAGGCGCGCGATCGGCACCCGGAAGGGCGAGCAAGAGACATAATCCAGCCCGACCCGTTCGCAGAAACCGACCGAGGACGGATCGCCGCCATGTTCGCCGCAAATGCCGAGCTTGATATCGGGACGCGTCCCACGCCCGCGCTCCACGGCGATCTCGATCAACTCCCCGACGCCGGCCTGATCCAGCGTCTGGAAGGGGTCCTGCTCGACGATGCCGCGCTTCTCGTAATTGGTGAGGAAGGCGGAAGCGTCGTCGCGGCTGAGACCGTAGGTCGTCTGCGTCAGATCGTTGGTGCCGAAGGAGAAGAACTCCGCTGTCTCCGCGATATGGTTCGCGGTCAGCGCGGCGCGCGGCAGTTCGATCATCGTGCCGACGACATAGTTGGGGGCCGTGCCCGTCTCCGCCTCGACCGCCTTGGCGACCTTGTCGACCACGGCCTTCAGCAGATCGAGTTCCTTCTTGATGCCGACCAGCGGGATCATCACCTCGCACAGCGGCGGAGCGCCCGTCTCCTCGCCGACCGCGGTCGCGGCCTCGAAGATCGCGCGGGCCTGCATCTCGCAGATTTCCGGGTAGCTGTTGAGCAACCGGCACCCGCGATGGCCCAGCATCGGGTTGGTCTCGTGCAGCGCGGCGGCGCGGGCCTCCACCCGCTCCACCGGCACGCCGGTCGCGCGCGCGACCTCCTCGAATTCCGCCGGCTCGCGCGGCAGGAACTCGTGCAGCGGCGGGTCGAGCAGACGGATCGTCACCGGCTTGCCGCGCATCAGCTTGAAGATCTCGACGAAATCGGCCCGCTGCATCGGCAGGATGCGGCCGAGGGCGTGGCGCCGCCCCGCCTCGTCGCTGGCCAGGATCATCTCGCGCATGGCGACGATGCGGTCGGCCTCGAAGAACATATGCTCCGTGCGGCACAGGCCGATACCCTCGGCGCCGAACTTGGCGGCGGTGGAGACATCCTCCGGCGTCTCGGCATTGGCGCGCACCTTCAGGCGCCGCGCCGCGTCGGCCCAGCCCATGACCCGGGCGAAATCACCCGACAACTCCGGATCGACGGTCGGAACCCGGCCCTCGATCACCTCGCCGGTCGATCCGTCGATGGTGATCCAATCGCCCGCCTTCACCGTGACGCCGGCGATGGAAAAGGCGCCGCCCTTGTAGTCCACCCGGATTTCGCCCGCGCCCGCGACGCAAGGCCGCCCCATGCCGCGCGCGACCACGGCGGCATGGCTGGTCATGCCGCCGCGCGTCGTAAGAATGCCCTGGGCGGCATGCATGCCATGGATATCCTCCGGCGAGGTCTCGACCCGCACCAGCATGACCTGATGGCCTTCCTGGGCGAGCTTCTCCGCCTCGTCCGCCGTGAAGACGACGACACCGGCCGCCGCCCCGGGCGAGGCCGGCAGCCCCTTCGCGATCACCTTGCGCTCCGCCTTGGGGTCGAGGCGCGGATGGAGAATCTGGTCCAGCGACTGCGGCTCCACCCGCATCACCGCCGTCTCCTCGTCGATCAGCCCTTCCTCGACCATGTCGCAGGCGATCTTGATGGCGGCCTGGCTGGTGCGCTTGCCGGCCCGGGTCTGCAACATCCAGAGCTTCTGCTTCTGGACCGTGAACTCGATATCCTGCATGTCGCGGTAATGCGCCTCGAGATTGGCGCGCACCTCGTCGAGCTGACGGAAGACGTCCGGCATCGTCTCCTCCATCGCCGGCAGGTCGCTGCCCTGCTTTTCCCGGCCCGCGATGGTCAGATGCTGCGGCGTGCGGATGCCGGCGACGACATCCTCGCCCTGGGCGTTCACCAGATATTCGCCGTAGAAGATGTTCTCGCCGGTGGAGGGGTCGCGCGTGAAGGCGACGCCGGTCGCGCAATCGTCGCCCATATTGCCGAACACCATGGCCTGGACGTTCACCGCCGTGCCCCACGCCTCGGGAATATCGTGCAGGCGGCGATAGGTCACCGCGCGCGCCGTCTGCCAGGAGCCGAAGACGGCGCCGATCGCCCCCCAAAGCTGTTCCTTCGGGTCCTCCGGGAAGGGGCGGCCCAGCTCATCCTCGACGATTTTCTTATAATCGGTGATCAGACGCTGCAGGTCCGGCGCGTCGAGTTCCGTATCGAGAATCGCGCCCTTGTCCTCCTTCACGACCTCCAGCGCTTCCTCGAACAGATGATGCTCCACGCCGAGGACGACGTCGGAATACATCTGGATGAAGCGGCGGTAGCTGTCATAGGCGAAGCGTTCGTCGCCCGAATGCCGGGCGAGGCCGGCCGTCGTCTCGTCGTTGAGGCCAAGATTGAGGACGGTATCCATCATCCCCGGCATGGAAACCCGCGCGCCCGAGCGGACGGAAACCAGGAGCGGATTCGAGGCATCGCCGAACGTGGCCCCGACGGTCGCCTCGACCTTCGCCAGCCCGGCCTCGACCTCCGACTTCAGGCTTTCCGGATAGGATTCGCCATTGGCGTAATAATAGGTGCAGACCTCCGTCGTGATGGTGAAACCGGGCGGGACCGGTAGACCGATATTCGACATCTCGGCCAGGTTGGCGCCCTTGCCGCCCAGGAGATTGCGCATGTCGGCCCGGCCTTCCGCCGCGCCGTCCCCGAAGCTGTAGACCCATTTCGTCATCGCTTCACCCTTCACCTTCACCCTTCGATCGCGGAGAAATCCGCGACATTTCCCATCACCGTCCGGATACGGGCCAGGAGCGCCAGACGATTGGCGCGCAGATCCGCCTGCTCCGCATTCACGGTCACATCGTCGAAGAAGCCGTCCACCGGACGGCGCAATGCCGCCAGGGCGCGCATCGCGGCCTCGAAATCCTCGCCCTCGATCGCGCGCGCGACCAACCGGCCGGTCTCCTCCAGCGCATGCGCCAGCGACTTTTCCGCCCCCAGCTTAAGGGCGTCGCGGTCCACCGCGCGCGCGCCATAGGAGATATCGTCCTTCTTCTCCTCCGCCTTCAGGATGTTGGCGGCGCGGCGATAGGCGGTCAGCAGGTTGGCGCCGTCCTCGCTCTCCACGAAGCGGGTCAGCGCCGCCACCCGCGCGGACAGGCGCAGCAGATCGTCCTCCGCCTTCAGCGCGAAGACGGCGGAGACCACATCGTGACGCAAGCCCTGGCTGCGATAATGCGCCTTCATCCGATCGGCGAAGAAGCCGAGAAGATCGGCCGAAAGCTCCGACAAATCCCGCACGTCGCCTTCGACATGAGGTTGCTCGGCATAGAGCGCCGCCGCCTCCGCGATCAAGTGCGTCAAGGGCAGGCGCACCCCGTTTTCCAGCACGATCCGGATGATGCCCAGCGCGGCGCGGCGCAGCGCGAACGGATCCTTGGAGCCCGTCGGCTTCTCGTCGATCAGCCAGAAGCCGACCAGCGTGTCGATCTTCTCCGCCAGTGCCAGGGCGGTCGAGACCGGGGCCGACGGGCAGGCGTCGTTCGGGCCGGCGGGCGAATAATGCTCGGCGATGGCGCGGGCCACGCTCTCCGGCTCGTTCTGGGCCAGCGCGTAATAGCGGCCCATGATGCCTTGCAGCTCCGGAAACTCGCCCACCATCTCGGAGACGAGGTCGGCCTTGGACAGGCGCGCGGCGCGGCGTGCCTCGTTCGCCGGACACTTCTCGACATGGCCGGCGATCACCTCGGCCAGCGAGGCGATACGCTCCACCCGCTCCGCGACGGTGCCGAGCTTGGCATGGAAGATCACCTTGCCGAGCTTCGGCAGCCGGTCCTCCAGCTTGGTCGAGAGATCCTGGTCCCAGAAGAACTTGGCATCCGCCAGCCGCGCGCGCAGCACGCGCTCGTTCCCGGCACGGATGCGCGCGCCCTCGTCCGCCGTCTCCATGTTGGCGACGACCGCGAAGCGCGGCGCCAGCGTGCCGTCCGGACGCAACAACGAGAAATACTTCTGATGCCCGCGCATGGAGGCCGTCAGCGCCTCGTCCGGGACGTCCATGAAATCGTCGTCGATCCGCCCGACCAGCACCACCGGCCATTCGACGAGGTTCGTCACCTCGTCGAGCAGCGCCGGATCCTCCTTCACCGTCAGCCCTTCGCGGTCGGCGGCGGTGCGGATCTGATCCTGGATCGACTGCTTGCGCTCCTCGGGGTCGAGCAGAACGTAGGCGTCACGCAGTTTCGCCGCGTAATCGTCAAAGCCGGAAACCTTAAAACTTCCCTCGCCCAAAAACCTATGTCCAATCGATTCCGCCACTATCTGAATTTTCTCAGACTCGGAAACACCGTCATCAAGTCTTTCCCAAGCATCAAGCCTTTCTATCTCAGAAAGATTTCGCCTGTTTATCGTTGGAATCTCTAGCTTTTCACCATGAAATACCGCCAACACTTGGTGAAGAGGGCGAACCCAACGAAATTGCCCTTCACCCCAACGCATAGATTTTGGCCAATACACTCCACGTATAGCAGAACGAACGATCCCCGGCAGCACGTCGGCCGTGGCGCCGCCGGTCTTCTCGATCACGGCGAACCAGACGGGGCCCTTCGGGGTCTCGCGCTGCTCGCACTGGTCGAGGCTGTCGAGGCCGGCGGATTTCAGGAATCCCT
The DNA here is from genome assembly GCF_017963645.1 of Marivibrio halodurans. GTDB lineage: Bacteria > Pseudomonadota > Alphaproteobacteria > UBA8366 > Aestuariispiraceae > Marivibrio > Marivibrio halodurans. The sequence continues at coordinate 404,091 of NZ_JAGMWN010000003.1, forward strand.
CGACCGCCTTGTCCGGCGCGCCGACCTTGGGACCCTTCTTCTCTTCCTTCAGGTCCGGCTGCTTCTCCGGCAGGCCGTCGATGACGAGCGTCAGGCGACGCGGCGTCCAGAAACAACGCGTCTCGCCATGCTCCAGATTGGCCGCCTTCAAGGCGTCGGTGACGAGGCGGCGTAAATCCTCCGCCGCCGGACGTTGCATGCGCGCCGGAATTTCCTCCGAGAACAACTCGATCAGAAGTTCAGCCACGGCGCCGGTTCTCCATCGCCCGCGCCAGGGGCAGACGGTACCAACCGCGCCCATGGCCACCGCCGGTCAGGGGCAGCGGCAGGGTGCCGGACGCCTTTCCGCCCGGGGCCCGCGCCTCTTCACGGGGACGGGGCGGGATGGGCGACGGTTTCGACGCGACCGACATCTCGGCCGCCGCGCGGGTTCCGGACATGCTTAAAGCTCCCCCTGGCTTTTCAGCCACGCTTCCGCGCACGCCTTGGCCAGCGCGCGCACCCGGCCGATATAGGCCTGCCGCTCGGTCACCGAGATCACGCCGCGCGCATCCAGAAGATTGAAGAGATGGCTCGCCTTAAGACATTGATCATAGGCGGGCAGTGCCACCCCCCCGTCGACGAGACGCGCGCATTCGGCCTCCGCGTCCACGAAATGGCGCAGCACCATGTCGGTGTCGGCCAGTTCGAAATTATGGCGGGAATACTCGACCTCCGCCTGATGATAGATATCGCCATAGGTCATCGTCTCGTTGAAGGCGAGGTCGTAGACGTTCTCGACCCCCTGCACATACATCGCGAGACGTTCGAGCCCATAGGTCAGTTCCGTCGAGACCGGATTGCAATCGAAGCCGCCGACCTGCTGGAAATAGGTGAACTGGCTCACCTCCATCCCGTCGCACCAGACCTCCCAGCCAAGGCCCCAGGCGCCGAGCGTCGGGCTTTCCCAATCATCCTCGACGAAGCGGATGTCGTGCACCGACGGGTCGATGCCGATCGCCTCCAGCGAGCCGAGATAGAGATCCTGGCTGTCCGCCGGGGAGGGCTTCATCAGCACCTGATACTGGTAATAATGCTGCAGCCGGTTGGGGTTCTCGCCATAGCGCCCGTCCGTCGGCCGGCGGGACGGCTGCACATAGGCCGCCATCCAAGGCTTCGAGCCGAGCGAGCGCAGGGTCGTCGCCCAATGGAAGGTGCCGGCCCCGACCTCCATGTCATAAGGCTGCAGGATGACGCAGCCCCGATCCGACCAATAACGGTGGAGGGTCAGGATGATGTTCTGAAGCGTCGCCTCGGGCGGGATGCCGAGACGCGCGATGACGCTGTCTGGCCGCGCGGGCGGCGCGGGACTTTGGATGGTCTCGGCCATGGGATAAGGCGTCGTCCTGCTCTACGGGCGGGTAACCGCCGGTGTCGGCCTGCCAAGGTGCGGCGCAACATATCGGTCATGTTGGGGGGAATCAACCGCGTGGACATACCCCGTGACGCGCGGCCGCGCCGATCAATATGGACAGCCCGGCCGGCCGCAATTCTCCACCCCCTCGACCAGGACATAGGCGCTGCATTTCGGACACTGCTCGGTATCCTCGATACGGCCCGCCTCGCCCGGCGCGCCGTCCTTGGCGCGGGTCGCCTTGCGCAGACGCTCGGTGAAGGAGCGCTCGCCCGTCTTGCGCTCGCCCTTCTGCATGCGTTCCAGACGGCCGACATATTTGAAGCCGTACCAGACCGCCGCGACGATCGCCGCCAGGACGAGAAGCTTGGTGAAGGAGAATCCGAACATGCGCGCGATTTAGCGGGCGTTGAGCGGCCGGGTCAAGCGCGCCACGCGGCCCACCCCTAAAGACCCAGCCGCGACCAATGCGCCCGTTCCTCCGCCGCCGTGACCAGCCCGTCGGCGAGATCATGCCCGAAGCCACCGACCGACGATCCCGCCAACGCACCGCCGAGTTCGCCGCCGAACATGCGGGCGAAGCGGCCCTTCGGTGGATTCATCAGGCGGAACCGGGTCTTGTCGCCGAAGATCTTGCGCAAGGTCTCCCGCATCTCGCCGATCTCGTCCACGAGGCCGAGGTCCTTGCCCTTGGCGCCGGTCCAGAACTCGCCGGTGAATAGCTCCTCGTCGGACGCCTGAAGGCGGCCGCCGCGCCGTTCCTTCACCCAGTCTATGAATTGGCCGTGCAGTTCGCGCTGGATCGATTTCAGGCGCTCCACCTCCTCCGGCTTCTCGGGCCGGAAGGGGTCCAGGATGGCCTTCTTCTCCCCGGCCGTGTGGACCCGCCGCTCGATGCCGAGCTTACCGATCGCCTCCTGGAAGCCGAAGCCGGAGGATACCACGCCGATCGACCCGACGATGGAGCCCGGCATGGCATAGACATGATCCGCCGCGCAGGCGAGCCAATAGCCGCCGGAGGCGGCCGCGTCCTCGCAGAAGGCATAGACCGGCAGGTCCTTCTGCTCCGCCCATTGGCGGATGCGCGCGGCGATCAGCGCGGATTGCACCGGGCTGCCGCCGGGCGAGTTTACCGCCAGCGCCACCGCCCTCACGCCCCGCGCGTTGAAGGCCCGCTGGATCGGCGCCGCCAGCCCGTCAAGGCTCAGCCCCTTTCGGCCGAGCCCCGCGCCGGCGGCGATCACACCCGTCAGACGAAGAACCGCGACGGTAGGTCCGCCACGCGTGAAGGGAACTCGCATGAAATCTCCTTGATTGATCGACTGAGGAGATGGCGCAGCCCACGCGCCGGTTCAAGGGGCGGGCGCCGTCGCGCGCCGCTATCGCCCCTTCGTCTGGAACAGCGGCACGCTCTCGCCGGCATCCAGCGCGGGGCGCTCCGCCTCTTCCTCCGTCAGGGGGTCGACCAACGCCAGGGTGGCATGGCAACGCGCGACGAGGCGTTGATAATCCGCCGTCCCGTCCCGCTTCCAGGCGATTTCCTCCGCCGACAATTCCCGCATGATCTTGGCCGGCGTCCCGGCGCAGAGCGTGCGCGCCGGCAGTTCGAACCCCGCCTTCACGAAGGCCATGGCCGCGACCATGGAGCTTTCGCCCAGCACCGCGCCGTCCATCACCACCGAGTTCATGCCGACCAGCGCGTCCCTGCCGACGATGCAGCCATGCAGCACCGCGCCATGGCCGATATGGCCGTCCTCCTCGATCACGCAATCCATGCCGGGGAAGGCATGCATGACGCAATTATCCTGAAGGTTCGATCCCCGTTTCATGGCGACCCGTCCGAAATCGCCGCGCATGCAGGCGCCGGGGCCGACATAGCATCCCGGACCGACCACGGCGTCGCCGATCAGCACGGCCGTCGGATGCACGAAGGCGCTGGGATGGACGACGGGCACGACCCCGTCGATCGCATAGACCTTGGGACGGGTCGGGGACATGGGAAAACCTCCTGCCATGGGTGGCGATGCGGGCGCGGCCCCCGGGCGGGGAGCCTTGGCGAACCGGACGACGGCTGCCATGATCCCCGGTATCGTCCCGGGTGCCGATCACGGTAGACTCATTCCGATAGCAGCGGCATGACGCGAAGTCCAACGGACGAAAGGCCCCATGCCGCCTCCGGGCCAGGACAATTTAAGACGACGACGGAAAGAGGAGCGCCCCGCCCGATGGGCCTGCGAGACAGTTACGAAACGATCCTGGTGGACCGGTCGGAGGGGGTTCTGCGCCTGACCCTGAACCGTCCGGAGAAGTTGAACAGCTTCACCAACAAGATGCACGAGGAAGTGCGCGCGGTTTTCGATCACGTGGCGGAGGACGCGGAGATTCGCTGCCTGCTGCTGACCGGCGCGGGACGCGGCTTCTGCACGGGCCAGGATTTGAGCGACCGGAAGTTCGACGCGAGCGACCCGAACGCCACGCCGCCGGACCTCCGCGCCTCGCTGGACGAGCGCTACAACCCCCTGATCCGGCGCATCGCGGGCATGGAGAAGCCGGTCGTCTGCGCCGTCAACGGGGCGGCCGCGGGCGCGGGCGCCAATCTGGCGCTGGCCTGCGATATCGTCATCGCGGCCGAGTCGGCGAAATTCATACAATCCTTCTCGAAAATCGGACTGGTCCCGGATTCAGGGGGCACCTGGTCGCTGCCGCGTCTCGTCGGCATGGCGCGGGCGAAGGGGCTGGCGCTGCTGGGCGACGCCATCGATGCGCAAACGGCGGCCGATTGGGGCCTGATCTGGCGCGCGGTGGCCGATGCGGATCTGATGACGGAAGCCGATGCCATCGCCCACCGCCTCGCGGCCGGTCCGACGCGCGGCCTGGGCCTCATCAAGCAGGCGATGGCGCGCGGCCTGGACAACAACCTTTCCAGCCAACTCGACCTGGAGCGCGACTTCCAGGAAATCGCCAGCCATACCGAGGATTACCGCGAGGGCGTCGCCGCCTTCATGGAAAAGCGCAAGCCCGCCTTCAAGGGGCGATAGGGCACGGAACGCCCGGGTGGGACCCTGGGGTAAAGGGCTCCGACGGCGCGTGGCGGATCGGGACAAGCGCATGTCGCGGACGGACGGTATGCCCCCCGGGAACGGGCGCAGGCTTCTCTCCGACATTGGGGGAGAAACCGACCATGCCCTTCGAAACCGACATCAAGGCGCGTCCCGCCCGCCAGCATGGCGCGATGGAATATAGCGAGCCGCCGGTCGATCTGGATGCCGTGCGGTTGGAACGGCTGGACCGCATCCGGACGGAGTTGAAGCGCCGGGGACTGCCCGCGGCCCTCTTCCTCGACCAGATCAACACGCGCTACGCCACCGACGCGACCAACATGCAGATTTGGTGCTCGCATTACGAGGCGCGCTCGGTCTTCGTCGCGGCGGAGGGGCCCTGCATCCTCTTCGATTACGCCAATCTTCCGCATCTGGCGGAGGATTTGCCGACGATCGACGAATATCGCGCGATGCCGACCTTCTACTACTTCACCGCCGGCAGTCGGGCGGAGGAACGCGCGGCCCTCTTCGCCGATCAGATCGCCGACCTGATGGCCCGGCATGGGGGCGGCGACCGGCGCCTCGCGATCGATCGGTTGAGCGCGCTCGGCTGCGCCGCGCTCGCCGCCAAGGGGGTCGAGGTGGTCGAGGGCGAGAGCGTCGCCGAACAGGCGCGCGCCGTTAAGTCCCCCCAGGAGCTCGCCCTGATGCGCGCGGCCATCGCGGCCTGCGAGGAAGCCTGCACCGACATGTGGCGGGCCTTCGAGCCCGGCATCACCGAGAACGCGCTCTGGGCCAAGCTGCACGAGGCGAATATCCGCCTCGGCGGGGAATGGATCGAGACGCGCCTGCTCTCCGCCGGACCGCGCACCAATCCCTGGTTCCGCGAATGCTCCATGCGCCGCATCGAGAAGGGCGAGGTGATGAGCTTCGACACCGACCTGATCGGCCCCTATGGCTATTGCGCGGATATCAGCCGCGCCTGGCTGTGCGGCGGCGGCGCCCCCAGCGCGGAACAAGCCGATCTGATGGCCCGCGCCCAGGCTCAGATCGAGCACAACATCGCCATCCTGAAACCCGGCAAGACGTTCCGCGAGGTCTCCATGGAGGCGTTCGATGTCGGCGAGGACTTCCTGTCCAACCGCTATCCCAGCCTGATCCACGGCATCGGGTTCGCCGACGAATGGCCGTCGATCAAGCATGCCCAGGACTTCGACGCCAAGGGCTATGACGGCGTGCTGGTCCCCGGCATGACGCTCTGCGTCGAGAGCTATATCGGCCGCGAGGGCGGCAAGGAGGGCGTCAAGCTGGAGGAGCAGGTGCTGATCACGGAAAGCGGGGTGGAACGGCTATCGACCCTGCCGCTCGGCTTCGCGATGGCGTGACAGCGGGCGGCACCACCTCGCCGCCCCCCTATTCCGTCGAGGCGGGTGCGTTCTTCTCCTGACGCTTGTTCCACCCCCCTTCGCCCTGCTGCCAATAGGTCAGGTGGAGGCCGGCATCCATCTCCCGCTTCCAGGCTTGGCGGGCGGCCTGCACGGCCTCCTCGTCGCGGCCGTCGAAGAGCCGGCAGACCAGATCGAAGCCGCTGAGGCTCTCCGCCTCCGCGCCGTCGGTCAGGAACAGGACGGTGGCGCCGTTCGGGTTCTCCTCCCGCTCCGTCAGCCAGACCGGCTGCTGGGCGGCATGGCCGTCGGCGTCGGTGCCATGCGGCAGGAAGCTTCGATCATCCTGGGTCCACAGTTGCTCGGAAAGCCACTCCACCCGCTCCGGCGAGCGCGCGCGCACGATCGCCCGCCACCCGCGCGAGAGACAGCGATGCAGCATCACCGGCAAGGCCGTCTCCAGCCGCGCGCGTTCGAGATGGTAGTAGCGGACCTCCATGCCCTCCGGCCCTCCGCGATGGATTCGGGCCCCGGTGCCCTCAGCCGTAATGATCGGCGACGAAGCGGTCGAGTAGCCGCACGCCGAAGCCGGTCGCGCCTTTCGGCACGGTCGGCTTGTCCTTCGACGACCAGGCCATGCCGGCGATGTCCAGATGCGCCCATTTCGTGTTGTCGATGAAGCGCGCCAGGAACTGCGCCGCCGTGATCGAGCCCGCCGGACGCCCGCCGACATTCTTCATGTCGGCCACGTCGGATTTGAGCTGCTTGTCGTAATCCTCGCCCATCGGCAGACGCCAGACCTTCTCCGAACTGTCGCGCCCGGCGGCGTGCAGACGCTCCGCCAATTCGTCGTCGTTCGAGAAAAGCCCCGCATGCTCATGCCCGAGGCCGATGATGATCGCCCCCGTCAGCGTCGCCAGATCGACGATGAGCTGCGGTTTGTACTCCTTCTGCACATGATGAAGCACATCGCACAGGACGAGCCGACCCTCCGCGTCGGTATTGATGACCTCGATCGTCTGGCCGGACATGGAGGTGACGATATCGCCGGGACGCTGCGCGTCGCCGTCGGGCATATTCTCGACCAGGCCGATCGCGCCGATCACATTGGCCTTCGCCTTGCGGCCGGCCAGGGCCTTCATCAACCCGGCGACGGTGCCGGCGCCGCCCATGTCCCACTTCATCTCCTCCATGCCCGCGGCCGGTTTGAGCGAGATGCCCCCGGTATCGAAGGTCACGCCCTTGCCGACGAAGGCGAGCGGCCGGGTCGACTTTCCGGCGCCGTTCCAACGCATGACGACCACCTGGCTTTCCCGGCGCGAGCCCCGCCCGACCGCGAGCAGGGCCCCCATGCCCAGCTTCTCCAGCTTCTTCTCGCCCATCACCTCGACCTCGACGCCGAGGTCCCGCAGCGCCTCGACCTGCTTGGCGAAGCTTTCGGGATAGAGGACGTTCGGCGGCTCCGAGACCAGATCGCGGGTGAAGAAGACCCCCTCCGCCACCGCTTCCTGATCCTTGAATATCTTGCGTGCCTTCGCGGGCTCATCCGACTGGACGGTCAGTTTCTTCAGGGTCGGCTTGTCCGCCGCCTTCTCCTGGGTGCGGTACTTGTCGAAGCGATAATTGGCGAGCAATGCGCCGAAGGCCGCGCTCGCGCCCGCCTCGGCCGGGTCGAGGGTGCCGAGGTCGATACATAGGATCGCCTCCTTCTCGCCGTCCGCGTTCAGCGCCTTCACCAACCGGCCGCCGGTATCCTGCCATTGCAGCAACTCCAGCCCCCGCCCGACGCCATAGAGATAGATGCGCGAATAGCCGGCATCCTGCGGCGCCACGATGGTGAGCGATTCGGCGCTCTTGCCCGTGAAGCGGCTGACCTTGAGGGCGCGGGTGATCGCGCCGCCCATCTCCGCGTCGATCCGCTGCGCCGCCTCGCCGAGCTTCTTACCCTCCTCGACCGCGACGATCACGGCGCCGGACAGGCCCGACTTCTTATCGATGGCCTTCGGCGTATCGGAGAATGTCACTTTGAGTGAACTGGTCATGGCGGCTCTCTCTATCCATTTCGCTCATGTTTTTCAGGAAGTTGCCCCAACGGCTGGGCGGCCTTGGGGCCGCGTCGGAACCATCCTGCCGGGACTGTAGCGCCTCCGCCTACGGCTTGAAAGCGCCTCCCGCGCCTTGATACCGGCCCCGAGATGGCCGGGAACCGGGCGGAAGGCGGCGCCAAGCGCATTTGGGCGATTTTCGGGCGAGAGGGAAAGCGCGTGCACCCGCGCCGGCTTTTTGCTACCTCTCTCTAAGGGAGGATCGGGACTGACGCCTGGATTATATCCTGGCCGGACGACATACGGTCCGAAGCCGACCCTCATGAGAATATCCGCCCGCCGACCGGGGGGCGCCGAAACCGGACCCGAGCGACGACCGATCCCGATGCGCCAGGCAACGAGCTATATGGCCCGCCAGATCGCCACGGTGACGCTCTTCGCCACCGTCGTGCTGTGCGTCGCCGTGCTTCTGGTGCAGTCGGTGCGGCTCGTCGATCTGATCGTGAACCGGGGGCTGGGCATCGCGCAGTTCGGCTATATGGCCAGCCTGATGGTGCCGCGCTTCGTCGCCCTGGTGATGCCGATCGCCCTGTTCGGCGCGACGCTCTTCACCTACAACCGCATGATCAACGACAGCGAGCTGGTGGTGCTGCGCTCCGCGGGGTTGAGTACCTGGGCGCTCAGCCGGCCGGCCTTCCTGGTCGGCCTCGGCGCCAGCCTCGTCTGCTTCGTGCTGACGCTCTATCTGATGCCGCTTTCGGCGAAGGAGATGCGCTTCCATCTGGAGGATACGCGATCGCAATGGGGGGCTGCGCTGCTGCAGGAAGGCAAGTTCACGACCGTCGGCGAGAACGCGACGATCTTCGTGCGCGAACGCTCGCCCGGCGGTGAGCTTCAGGGCATCCTCTACAATGTCGACGCCCCCGACCAGGACAGCTTCACCGTCATCGCCGAGCGCGGCGCCGTCGTCGAGACGGACGAAGGACCACGCATCGTCGTCGTCAACGGCACGCGGCAATCCTTCAGTGATCGCAAGATGCATCTGGTCCGCTTCGACCGCAGCACCATCGATCTCGGCGGCAATCGGGAAGCGGCGGAGAATTACTGGGACCAACCGGAGGAGCGCTTCCTGCCCCGGTTGCTGAACCCCGGCACATCAGACCCCAACGACGTCTATTACCGGGACAAGCTGATCGCGGAAGGGCATGGACGGCTGATCCTGCCGCTGCTGCCGCTCAGCTACGCGGCGGTCGCGCTCGTCTTCCTGCTGCGCGCGCAATTCTCGCGCCGGGGCAATCTGACCGGCCTCCTGATGGCCGTCGGCGTCATGACGGCGATCCTGGTCGGCCACCTCTCGCTGCTGAACGCGGCCGGACGCCAGCCGGAACTGCTCCCCATGCTTTGGGCGAACGCGTTGGTGCCTTTCATCGTATCGACGCTGATTCTCTACAAGCCGCGCCGGCACAGGCGGCGCAAGCCCCCCGCGGTCGACGGCGGATACGAGGCCCCTCAGGGCCATCCGGCGGAGTAGCGGGCGATGCGTGTCTCGGTCCTTCTTTCCCGCTATCTGGCCCGCCAGTTCCTCTTCTGGTTCGCCTCCGTCTTCACGACCCTGATGGCGATCGTGGCGATGTTCGACATCGTGGAGTTGCTGCGGCGCGCTTCGGGCAAGCAGGGCGTCACGACGGATGTCGTGGTTCAGATGTCGCTCCTGAAACTGCCGCATCTGGTCCAGGACATGCTGCCCTTCGCGGTGCTGATCGGGGCGATGCTGACCTTCTGGCGGCTGGCCAAGTCGAACGAGTTGGTCGTCGCGCGGGCCGCCGGCGTTTCCGTCTGGCAATTCCTGATGCCGCCCGTCCTGCTGACCCTCATGATCGGCGTCGCCCTGATCACGGCCTTCAACCCTTTCGCGGCGGCGATGCGCGCGCAATATGAGCAGATGGAGGCGAAATATCTAAGCCAGCAGCGAAACGAACTCGCCGTCTCCGAAACCGGCGTCTGGCTGCGCCAGGGCACGCGTGAAAGGCAGGACGTGATCCACGCCGACGATGTCGCGGCGAGCGGTCAGACCCTGATCGGTGTCACCGTCTATCGCCTCGTCAATCAGGACCTGTTCCAGAGCCGGATCGACGCCGCGCGCGCGGACCTGCATGACGGCTATTGGGAATTGTCCGACGTCTTCCTCTCCGAACCGGAGAAGCAGACGGTGCATCAGGATACATACCGCCTCGCCACGGACCTGACGACGAACACGATCCAGGACAGTTTCGCCTCCGCGGACAGCCTCAGCTTCTGGGAACTGCCGCAATTCATCGGCATGATGGAGGATGCCGGCTTCAACGCCAATGTTCACCGCCTCTATCTCCATTCGCTTCTGGCGACACCGGTGCTGCTCTGCGCCATGGTACTGATCGCCGCGACCTTCACGATCAGAAGCGGCCGGCGGACGAAGACGGGCATGATGGTCGTCGGCGGCGTTACCAGCGGCTTCGTGCTTTACTTTTTCACCAACGTGGTCCACGCGCTGGGGCTGTCGACCAGCATCCCGGCCCAACTGGCGGCATGGATGCCCGCCGTCGTCAGCACCATGTTGGGCGTGACCGCCTTGTTGCATCTGGAGGATGGATGACGCGCCGCTCGTTTGCCCCCATCAACGCCGCCGCGCATGCGCTTCGCGCCGCCTTGCTGCTGTGCGTCGCGGCCGCGCCGTTCGCGCTCAAGCCCGCTGTCGCCCAGGAGAACATCCTGCGCATCGCGGCGGTCGTGAATGATGACGTGATCTCGGTCTATGACCTTCAAAACCGGCTCGGAATCGTGGCGCTCTCCTCCGGCCTGGATCTGGATCAGGAGACGCAGCAACGCCTGTTGCCCCAGGTCATGCGGACCATGATCGACGAACGCCTGCAGATGCAGGCGGCGGCGGAGGCCGGCGTGCGCGTAACCGACCGGGAGGTCGAGGACGCGATGGCCGAGCTCGCCGGGCGCAACAACATGCAGCCGGAGCAATTACAGCAATTCCTGGCCTCGCGCCGGATCGATCCGACGGCGTTGCGCCAGCAGATCGAACCCCAGATCGCCTGGGCCAAATATGTCCAGCGCCAGCTGCGTCGCGAGGTTCGGATCGGCGAGGATCAGATCGACGCGGAGATGGAGCGTCTGCGCTCCGTCGCCGACGAACCACAGAGCCGGGTCTACGAGATATTCCTGTCCGTCGACAGCGTGGAACGCGATTCCGAGGTGCGCCAGAACGCCGAACGGCTGCTGAACCAGATCCGGTCCGGCGCCAGCTTCGATAGCCTCGCGCGGAGTTTTTCCCAGAGTTCAACGGCACAGCGCGGCGGCGATCTCGGTTGGGTGGCGGCCGGCCAGTTGGAACCGCAACTGGACGAGGCGCTGCAACAGCTGGAACCCGGCATGGTCTCCCGCCCGATCCGCACGGTCGCGGGCTATTATCTGCTCTATGTGACGGACCGGCAGATTCCGGGCATCAACCCGATGGACGCCTCGATCGATCTGGCGCAAATGACCGTTCGCGCGCCCACGGACGACGCGGAGGCGCGCGATCTGGTCCGCCGGGAGGTCTCGCAAAGCGTCGGGACGCTGGGCGGCTGCGGCGACCTCCAGGCGCTAAGCGACGCGCGGCCCGACAGTTCCTACGCGCAGGCGCAGGGCGTGCGCCTCGGCGACCTGCCCGACGGGGTACGCGAAGCGGTGGCGCCGCTTCAGAAGAGCAAATCGACCCTACCGATCGAGCGGGGCAATAATTTCGTCGTGGTTTCCGTCTGCGACCGCAAGGAGCCGGAAAGCAGCCTGCCTTCCCGTCAGGAAGTGGGCGACCGGCTTCTGGCCGAACGGATGGACCGGCGCGCGCGGCGGGAATTGCGCGACCTGCGCCGGGCCGCCTTCATTGATGTCCGACTCTGATGATCCGGCCGCGCGCGCCCCGATCGCGCTGACGATGGGGGAGCCCGCCGGTATCGGCGGGGAAATCACGCTTGCCGCCTGGCTGCGGCGCGCGGAAGCGGGGCTGCCCCCGTTCTTCCTGCTGGACGATCCGGTGCGGATGGAGGCGCTGGCCGCGCATCTCGGCTGGGCGGTGCCGGTCACGGCGATCGACGGTCCGTCGGAGGCGGCGGCGCGTTTCGGCCACGCGCTACCGGTCCTCCCCCTCGCCCATTCCAGCCGCGCGGCGGTTCCGGGCGCGCCGACGACGGAGACCGCACCCGCCGCCCTGGAATCGATCGAACGCGCGGTCTTTCTGGCCGAAAGCGGGGCGGCCGGCGCGGTCGTCACCAACCCGATCCATAAGGGCATCCTCTACGAGGCCGGCTTCGACCACCCCGGCCATACGGAATTCCTTGCCCATCTGACCGGCGCGCGGCGCGCGGTGATGATGCTGGTTGCGCCGGGCCTGCGCGCGGTGCCGGTCACGATCCACGTCCCGCTCGCCCGCGCCATCGCGATGCTGACATCGGACCTGATCGTGGAGACGGCGGCGATCGTCGCCGAATCCCTCGCGCATGATTTCGCGATTTCCCGGCCACGGCTCGCCCTTTCGGGCCTCAACCCCCATGCCGGGGAGGGCGGCGCCCTCGGCCGGGAGGAGATCGAGATCATCGCGCCCGCGATCGAGCGCCTGCGCGCGCGCGGGATCGACGCCACGGGCCCCCTGCCCGGCGACACCATGTTCCACGCGGAGGCGCGGGCGGGCTATGACGCGGCGCTCGCCATGTATCACGATCAGGCGCTGATCCCGGTCAAGACGATCGACTTTCACGGCGGGGTCAACATGACGCTGGGGCTGCCGATCATCCGCACCTCGCCCGATCACGGCACGGCCTTCGGTCTCGCCGGAACGGGCACGGCCCGGCCGGACAGCCTGATCGCCGCCCTGAAGCTCGCCGGCCGGGCGGCGGCGAACCGGTCGCGCATCGCCGCCGGTGGCGGCGCCTAGCCGGATGGGAAACCCCGGAGACATCGCGGAGCGGATCGCCATCCTGCCCCCCTTGCGGGAGGTGATCGCGGCGCACGGCCTGAGCGCGCGGAAAGGGCTCGGCCAGAACTTCCTGCTCGACCTCAACCTCACCGGCAAGATCGCGCGCATCGCGGGCGCCATCCACGACGGCACGGTGATCGAGGTCGGCCCCGGCCCCGGCGGCCTGACGCGCGGCCTCTTGAGCGAAGGGGCGGGCCGCGTCGTCGCCATCGAGAAGGACCCGCGCTGCATCGAGGCGCTGGCGCCGCTGATCGAGGCTTCCGGCGGGCGTCTCGACGTCATCACCGCCGACGCGTTGGAGACGGATATCGAGGCGCTGGGCCCCGCCCCGCGCCGGATCGTCGCCAATCTGCCCTATAACGTCGCGACCCCGCTTCTGATCGGCTGGCTGAAGCGGGCGGAGGCGGTCGACCGCCTTGTCCTGATGTTCCAGCGCGAGGTGGCGGAACGCATCGTCGCCGCGCCGGGGACGGAGGCCTATGGACGGCTGGCCGTGTTGACCGGCTGGCGCGCGCATGCGCGGATCGCCATGACCCTGCCACCACGCGCCTTCACGCCCCCGCCGAAGGTGGAAAGCGCGGTGGTGGAGATCGAGCCGCGCCACCCCCCGCCCGGGGATTGCGACATCGCGGACCTGGAACGGGTAACCGCCGCTGCCTTCGGCCAGCGGCGCAAGATGCTGCGCGGCGCGCTCAAGAGCCTGACGAAGAACCCGGCCGGCCTGCTCGCCGCCGCCGATATCGACCCGACGACGCGCGCGGAAACCCTGCCGATAGAAGCTTTCGTCCGCCTGGCCCGGGCGTGGCGGGCAGAGATGGGACGCGGATAGCCGGAAACGATTGCCCGCCTACTGACCCTCGCGCAGCCCCTTCACGAAATCACTGAGGCCCGTCTGACGCCGACGCCGCAACCGTTCGGAGGTAAGAATGGCGCGCACCTGCTCCAGACTGTCCTGCAACGCACGGTTCACGATGACCCAGTCATATTCGAAATAGTGGCTCATCTCGTCGGCCGCCTTCGCCATGCGCTGGGCGACCACATCGTCCGAATCCTGCGCACGCGTATGCAGGCGCCGCTCCAACTCCGCCGTGGAGGGCGGCAGGATGAAGACGCGGACGAGGTCGTCCGCCGCGTGTTCCGCCAACTGCTGGGTGCCCTGCCAATCGATGTCGAACAGCACGTCGCGCCCCCGGCGCAACGCCTCCATCACCGGCCCCTTGGGCGTGCCGTAGTAATTGCCGAAGACCTTCGCATGCTCCAGCAACTCACCCCGATTGACCATCAGGTTGAAGTCGGTGGCGTCGATGAAGTGATAATCGCGCCCATCGACCTCCCCCGGCCGGCGGGGCCGGGTGGTAACGGAAACCGACATGTCGATTTCCGGATCGGCGGCCAGAATCTCCCGCGATATGGTCGATTTTCCGGCGCCTGACGGCGAGGACAGCACCAGCATCAGCCCCCGGCGCTTGATCTTGAACGGTTCGTGCCGGCCATCGTCCGGCGTCGTATTCTCGGAAAGTGCCACCCGCTCGTCCCCGTCTCGCTCCGCCCGTCTCCTCGGCCCGTCTCCGCGCCGCCGTCACTCGATATTCTGAACCTGCTCACGCATCTGATCGATGGCCGCCTTAAGATCTAGTCCGATTCGGGTAAGCGTCAGCGCCGCCGATTTGGAGGCGAGCGTATTGGCCTCCCGATTGAATTCCTGGCACAAAAAATCGAACCGGCGGCCGATCGCCGCCTCTTCCGCCAGCAGGGCGCGCGCGGCCTCGATATGGCCGGTCAGACGATCCAGCTCCTCGCGCACATCCGCCTTGACCGCCAGCGCCGCCGCCTCCTGCGCGATCCGCTCGGGGTCCAGACCACCACGCCCCTCGCTCAATTCCTCGATCTGCCGGGCCAGGCGATCACGGATCGCCGACGGCTGGGCGTCCGCCGTTTCGGCGGCGCGGGCCGTCAGCGTCGCGATCTCGTCGAGACGCTCGTTCAACACGGCGGCCGTTCGCGCGCCTTCGGCCTTCCGCGCCGCCTTCAACGCGGTGAGCGCTTCCTCCAGCGTCACCGCGACGGCGGCGCGGCGCGCCTCGACGTCCGTCTCCTCCTCCGCTTCGGCGGTACCGTCCTCCGCGCTTTCGACCACGCCGCGAACCTGGAGCAACCGGTCGAGGCGCGGGCTCTCCCCCGCCTGCTCGCAGCGCGCGACAAGTTGGGCCAGGAAGGTCTCGTTGATCCGCATGGCGCCGGCGCCCGCGATCGGCTTCACATCGAGGGCAACCGTGATATTGCCGCGCGCGAAGAACGCCTTCGCCTTCTCCCGCGCGATTGGGTCCAGGGCCTCCCAACCGTTAGGCAGGCGCAGGCGGAGGTCATGACCCTTGCCGTTGACGCTGCGCGCCTCCCACACCCAGTGGAAACGATCGTCACCGCCGCCCATGCGCGCGAATCCGGTCATGCTGCTGATCGTCGACATGATTCCTCATCCCCCTCGGCGCCCGCCTGTCGGCACCTCGACGTCTGTTTAGCGACGACGGTCCCGGGCAACAAGCCATTGCGCCGCCGCCCGCGCGCCGCCAATCTGCCTATCCATGATGCGACGCGCGCCCCGGCATATCCTGATCACCGGCGCTTCGGGCGGCCTCGGGGCCGCGCTGGCGCGTGCCTATGCCGCGCCCGGCATCCGGCTCACCCTCGGTGCCCGCCGCCGTGACAAGTTGGTGGAAGTCGCCTCGGAGTGCGAGGCCGCGGGCGCGGCGGTCGCCCTCCAGGCCGTCGACGTCACCAACGCGTCCGCGACCCGCGCTTGGATCGAAGCGGCGGACGATGCCGCGCCGCTCGACCTCGTCATCGCCAATGCGGGCATTTCGGCCGGAACCGGCGGCGATACGGGCGAGACGGAGGCGCAGGCGCGCGCCATCCTCGCGGTCAATCTGACGGGCGTTCTGAACACGATCCACCCGGCGGTCGATCGCATGCGCGCCGGCGACCCGGAAAGGCAGGGGGCAGCGAATAAGGGCGGGCAAATCGCGATCGTCAGTTCGCTGGCCGGCTATCGCGGGTTTCCGGGCGCGCCGGCCTATTCCGCTTCCAAGGCGGCCGTCATGGCCTATGGGGAAGCGCTACGCGGCGATCTGACGGCGGAGGGGATCGCGGTTACCGTGATCTGCCCGGGGTTCGTGCGAACGCCGATGACGGCGGTCAATGATTTCCCCATGCCCTTCCTGATGGAGGCGGACGCGGCCGCGCGCATCATCCGGCGCGGTTTATCCAGCGACCGGGCGCTCATCACCTTTCCCTGGCCGATGCGCGCGATGGGTTGGCTCCTGCGTGTCCTGCCCTCCGGCCTCGTTACCCGCCTGCTATCGCGCATGCCGAAGAAAGGGGCGGGTTGAGCCCCCCCCCCCCATGCCTCAACAGTGGGACGGCACGTCCTCCCCGCTCACCACATAGCGCGCGGCGAAGGGCGCGGAGGCTTCCGGTTGCGCGGTGACAAGGGCGGCGTCGAGCAGGCCGCCGCTGGCCGGCCCTTCCTCCCACCGGTCGCCGGGACCGTTCAACCGCCAGAGGCGCGGCGCGCCGTCGAGCGGCCGATCGAGGCAGTGGCTATCCGTATCGCCATGGATGACCAGCACGGGCTTCCCGAAATCGACCGATTTCGCGACCAGTTCATCGCGCAGCCAGGCATGGCCGTCGCACGCCTCCCGGCTGAGGGCGGTGCACCGCATTCCGCGCCGCGCGAAGATATCGGCCTGGAAGACGATGACGACCGCGCGCGCATCGCTGGCGGCGGCCTCGGCGAACAGAAGATCGAGCCAGGCTGCATTGGCCGCGTCGCGCGCATCGACCTGGGCGAGCGCCATGCGCTTGTCGTCGCGCTCTATCTGGACACGGCCGTTATTCGTGCCGACGACATGCAGACTGGCGAACAGAATCCCGTCGCGCGCCCAACGCGCGTTCTCCGGATAGAGTGGCTGACGCACGGGCTTCAACTCCGCCGCCATCTCCTCCTGCCCATAGGCGAGGCGGCGCAGCGTCTGCAGCCGCTCCAATTCCGCCATCGGCTTGAACAGGCCGTGGCGGTCGCAATCGGTCCATTCATTGTCCCCGGGCGTATAGATCACCCGACCCGGCGATAGGGCGCGGACCTGCGCCAGCCGATCCTCCAGCAGCGTATCGGTGCAGGACCCGCCGCCCGACTTGATATCGCCGTAATGCAGGACGAAGGTGGGCTTCGCCGCCTTCAGCGCCGGTATGACCCGGCGCACCAGGACACGGCCCTGTTCATCGTCCGATATCTTGCCATCCGCGCCCCATCGAAGATAGGGCATGTCGCCCAGCGCGGCGAAGGAAAGCGGCTTCGTTTCCTGCGCGGCCGGCTCCTGCGCGGCCGGCTCCTGCGCGGCCGGCGGCGTACCAGCCGGCACGCACAACGCGGCGAGGACGAAAACCGCCAGCACCAGAAGGCCAAACGGTCCCCCCGAAACCCGACAGGTGGGGCGATGGCGGCTCATATCCGGCTCCTCCGCGACAAGCGTACGCGTACATTCCCCGGACGGGAGCCTAGCAGACCGGAATACCGAATCCATCACGCCGTCTGGGGCGACTTGCGCGGAACGCCGACCGTTGGGCTCCCGGAACCGTCCAACGGCTGCTCGGCCTTCTTCGGCCCGTCCGTCAAGGCTTCGTCGACATAGATGTAATCCCGGGTCATCGGCAGGATGTCGTTGCGCCGGGTCAGCTGAATCTGGAAATTCACCATCGTATCGTAGCGGAAGCTCATCTCCGACCCGGCGAGATAAAATTCCCACATCCGGCAGAAGCGCTCGTCATAAATCTCCTTCGCACGGTCCCAATTGCCGAGGAACCGGCGCCGCCACTCCTTCAACGTCTCCGCGTAGTGGAGGCGCAGCACCTCGATATCGGTCATGAAGAGACCCGTGCGCTCAATCGTCCTGGCGACCTCCGATAGGGCCGGAATATAACCGCCCGGGAAGATATACTTTCGGATGAAGGGGCTGGTGATTCCCGGCTGCTCGTTCCGGCCGATGGTGTGAATCAAGGCGACGCCGTCATGGGTCAGCAGGTTCTCCACCGTTCGGAAGTATTCCGGATAATGTGGGGCGCCCACATGCTCGAACATTCCGACGGAGACGATCCGGTCGAATTGCCCCTCGACATGGCGGTAGTCGATCAACTCGAACTTGACCCGGTCCGCGACTCCCGCGCGCTCCGCGCGCTGACGGGCGACGGTGAGTTGCTCCTGAGATAGGGTGACACCGAGGACCTCGACATCCGCCATCTCGGCGATGGTGAGCGCCATGCCTCCCCAGCCGCAGCCGATGTCGAGCACCCGGTGCCCGGGCGCCAGCATCAGCTTGCGGGCGATATGGCGCTTCTTCGCCGCCTGCGCCTCGTCGAGACTCATATCCGGACGCGCATAGTAGGCGCAGGAATATTGCCTGTCCGAATCCAGGAACAGTTCATAAAGCTCGCCCGAGAGATCGTAGTGATGCGCCACGTTGCGGCGCGACCGATGGGCCGGGTTGAGCTGGTGATAGAAACGCAGCAGGAAACCGAGCAACCGGCTCAACCCGAAGGGCAGGCGTTTCTCTCCGCCGTCGGTCAGATTACGTCCGACCAGTTCGAGGAAGTCCCAGATACGCCCGTTCGCGAATTCGACCCGGCCGTCCATATAGGCTTCGCCCAGCTTCGGATCCGGATCGAACGCAAGCTGCCGGGCGACCGCCGCATCCTTCAACGTCATCGTCAGCGCGTCGCCGCCGCCCGAGTCCGTCTCCCCGAACTCGTAGCGTTTCCCGGCCGCATCGATCAACACGAGCCGACCCTTCGTGATCAGCCGCCGGAGCACCTTTTCAATGATCATCGTGCCTTGACCTCTAACTCACCGTCCCGGCCGCGGCCCCGTGCGGCCCTGTCCATGGCATTCGCGAGCGACCTCCCCAAGAACCCGGCCGTCCGAATGCCTCCCAATTATTGTAGCGCTTCTAAAGTAAAGCCGAGAACATTGGGCGCGGTCAATTAGTTGCATACCGGGCGTGGCATGCCATCGTCGAGTCGAGGAGGGTTTCAGGGCCGTCGGTGGATCGTCTATTCGGCGGAATCGCGTACGCGCCGCCACTTCGCGACGTTGCGATTGTGCTCCTTCAGCGTCTCGGCGAAGGCGTGCCCGCCGCTGCCGTCGGCGACGAAATAGAGCGCCTTGGTCTCCGCCGGATCGAGCACCGCGGCAAGCGCCGCGCGCCCCGGATTGGCGATCGGCCCCGGCGGCAACCCGTCGATCTGATAGGTATTGTAGGGGTGATCGAGTTTCCAGTCCCGGCGTGTCAGCATCCGGCCAAGGGCACCCGCCCCCTCCGTCAGCGCATAGACCACCGTCGGATCGGATTGCAGGCGCATCCCCCGGCGCAGGCGATTGACGAAGACGCCCGCGACCATTGGTCGCTCGCCGGCGACGCCGGTTTCCTTCTCCACGATGGAAGCGAGGGTGACGGCCTGCCGCGGGTTCTCGAAAGGCAGGTTCGGCGCCCGCGTCTCCCACAGCCCGGTCAGCGTCTGGTCCATCGCGACGCGCATGCGCTCCAGAATCGCCGCGCGGTCGGCATCGAGTTCATAGTGATAGGTCTCGGGAAGCAGGGTGCCGTCGGGCGGCACCTCATCGATCGCCCCGCTCAGGCCGGGCTCCGCCCGCAGCAGGGCGACGATCTCCATGCTGGTCAATCCCTCCGGCACGGTGACGAACCGGTCGACCGTATCACCGGAAACCAGCTTTTCCAGAACGGCGCGTTGCGACATCGCCGGGTCGAAGGCGAACTCCCCCGCCTTCAGGCTGGCATGCATACCGGTCACGCGCGCCGCCAGGATGAAAATTTCCGGCCGCCCGATCACCCCGGCCGATGCCAGACGATCCGCGATCGCGCGTACACCGGCGCCGTTGGGCACGACGACACTGCGCGCCTCGTTCAAGGGGCCGGGTTCGGTGAACCGCTCCCACCCCCAATAGCCGCCAGCCACGGCAAGCACCGATACCAGCAATAGGGTGAGAAGGACGGTCCGGCCGATTCGCCGGACCAGCCCGCCACGCCCCCGCCGAGGCGGTTTTCCTTCCGGGAGGGGCGCCGTCCCGGCCTCTTCGGCGGGATCGGTCGGCCCGGTGTTCTCGCTATTCATCCGTCATCCGCATCGGCCAGGGGCGGCATAGCCCCCGGCCGCCCTATCGATCAAGGCCGCGGGCCGAAGATAACAGATGCGTTGGTACCGCCAAAGCCGAAGGAATTGCTGAGCGCGTAATCGACCTTGCGCTCCTGCGCCTCGTGCGCGACGAGGTTAAGGTCGCAACTGTCCGACGGGTTGTCGAGATTGAGCGTCGGCGGGATCACCCCCTGCTCGATCGACTTGACGGAGAAGATCGCCTCCACCGCGCCGGCGGCGCCGAGAAGATGGCCGATCGCCGACTTGGTCGAGGACATGGCGATCTTGTAGGCGTGATCCCCGAAGAGCCGCTTCACCGCGCCCAGTTCGATCTCGTCGCCGAGCGGCGTCGAGGTACCGTGGGCATTCACATAGTCGATCTTGTCCACCGCAATGCCGGCATTGCGGAAGGCGCCCTGCATGGCGCGATAGCCGCCGCTGCCATCCTCCGACGGTGCCGTCATGTGGTAGGCGTCGCCGGAAAGCCCGTAACCCAGCACCTCGCCATAGATCTTGGCGCCGCGTTTCTTGGCGTGCTCCAGCTCTTCCAGCATCAGCACGCCCGCGCCTTCGCCCATCACGAAGCCGTCGCGATCCTTATCCCAAGGGCGCGACGCCTTTTCGGGGGTGTCGTTGAAGTTGGTGGACAACGCCCGCGCGGCCGCGAAGCCGGCGAGGCCGATACGGCACACGGCCGCTTCCGTCCCGCCCGCCAGCATCGCGTCGGCATCGCCGAAGGCGATCAGGCGCGCGGCATCGCCGACCGCGTGCGTGCCGGTCGCGCAGGCCGTCACCACCGCATGGTTCGGGCCGCGATAGCCGTACTTGATCGAGATGTAGCCGCTGGCGAGATTGATGAGGTTGGCGGGAATGAAGAAGGGGCTGAGGCGCCTGGGACCGCGCTCCAACAGAGTCAGCGTCCCCTCCGAGATGCCGGGCAGGCCGCCGATCCCGGAGCCGATCATGACGCCGGTTCGGTTCTGCTCCTCCTCGTCGTCGGGCATCCAGCCGGAATCCTCCACCGCCTGCATGGCCGCGGCCATGGCATAGCTGATGAAGACATCCATCTTGCGCTGTTCCTTCTTGTCGACCCATTCGTCGACATCGAAGGCACCGTCGACCTTGCTCCCGCGCGGGATGACGCCCGCGATCTTGGCGGGCAGATCCGAGACATCGAAGCCCTGGATCGCGGTGATCCCGGATTGCCCCTCGACCAGGCGATTCCAGACATGATCGACGCCCACGCCAAGCGGGGAGACGATCCCGAGCCCCGTAACGACAACGCGCCTCATGGCAACCAACCCTCCGACGGCGGGTGGAACGCCGCCCCCCGCACGCCTTATCGTTCAACACGATCGCGCGCGCCCTTTCACGACGAAGGGACAGACGACAACCGTGCTCCAGCGCCCCTTTCGGTCCCCGGCGCCACGCAACCCGGCGCGGCGCATTTCGGGTCGAGGCATCGGAAAACACCTCATGACCGACGACCGGAAGTGGCTCACCTCATCGGCCAGTCATCGCCTGACACGGACTAGCCGAGAGCGGGCGCCCGTCTTATCACGGGCCTTGCCCCCATCCCCCCGGCGCCGTCGGCCACCGCGAGCGCTCACCGATGTCCTGCCGCGCCCTGAACCGTCGCCCTTGCGGCGAGGCTTCGATGATCGGTCATCAACCGACCGGCGAAGGGCTCGCGACCTAACGCTCCGCCGCCACCATCGGGACGGATCCGCGTCGCGACCGCCACGCGCGCCCGTCCCCTTCGACACCACCGAAAAAACGGCGGCACCGCGGTGGCGATCAGTTCGCGTTCTTCTCGATGAAGTCGATCGCGTCCTTGACGGTCATGATCTTCTCGGCGGCGTCGTCCGGAATCTCGCACCCGAACTCTTCCTCGAACGCCATCACGAGCTCGACCGTGTCGAGGCTGTCGGCGCCCAGATCATCAATGAAGCTCGCCTCATCCTTGACCTTGTCTTCCTCGACACCGAGATGCTCGACGACGATTTTCTTAACCCGATCCGCAACGTCGCTCATTTCTTCTAATTCCTTCGCTACAACTCGTTTCCGTTCCGGCGCGACCGGCGCCGGCTCACTTTGGCTCTACCACGGTCCCGGCCGGAATGCCCCGGACGGTCCCCGCGACGACATGAACCCGCAACCGGGTCACGCGATTGACCGGCCCCATCCCAGGGAGATGGCCGAACGCGCCGCGACGCGCCACGATGCCAATGCCCCCGACGAAACCGCCCACGAACGGGAACGCCCCCCGTAAAAGGCCGCCGTCTCTAGCATACTTCCCTTGTCAGGGCCAGACGGCAATCCGACGAAACCGATGCTCCTCGATCATTCCGCGCGCCGCCGTCGAACGGCGCGCGATGCCTGGGAAAACCCCAGCCCATGCGAGGCTTCTCGCCCGATTCACACGCCCCGCGCAATGCCCCACGCGGCGACGCGAACCGGGCTCACATCATCGCCATTCCCCCATTGATGTGCAAGGTTTGGCCGGTCACATAGCCCGCCTCCTCCGAGGCGAGATAGACCACGCCCGCGGCGATATCCTCCGGCGCGCCCATGCGGCCGGCGGGGATATTGGCGATCAGCTTGCCGTGCTGATCCTCGCTCAGCGCGTCCGTCATCGCGGTCGAGATGAAGCCCGGCGCGATGCAGTTGACGGTGATGTTGCGGCTCGCGACCTCCTGGGCCAGCGACTTGGACATGCCGATCAGGCCCGCCTTCGAGGCGGCATAATTCATCTGGCCCGGATTGCCGGTGACACCGACGATCGAGGTAATGCCGACGATCCGCCCCCATTTGCGCTTCATCATCCCGCGCAACACGGCACGGCTGAGTTGAAAGGCGGCGGTCAGATTAACGGCGATGACCTGATCCCACTCCTCGTTCTTCATCCGCATGGCGAGGTTGTCGCGCGTCAGCCCGGCATTGTTCACCAGGATGTCGAGACCGCCCATCGCCTCCTCCGCCTGCTTGGGCAGGGCGGCGACGGCCTCCGCGTCGGAAAGATTGGCCGGCGTCACATGGGCGCGATCGCCGAGTTCGTCCTTGAGCTTCTCCAAGGGGTCGGTCCGCGTGCCGCTCAACGCGACAGTGGCGCCCCGCTCGTGGAGCGCGCGCGCGATCGCCGCGCCGATACCGCCGGAGGCGCCGGTGACGAGGGCGGATTTTCCCGAAAGGTCGAACATCGCTTTCTCGGCTCCCTATGGATTCGGATGGCAATCAGAGGCTCTTGAGGAAAGCCTCGACATCGGCCGGCGTATTGACCGCGACGCCCGTAAGATCGCGATCGATGCGCCGCGCGAGACCGGACAGGACCTTGCCCGTCCCGACCTCGACCAGGGTATCGACGCCCTCCCCCTTCATCGTCAACACGCATTCGCGCCAGCGCACGCGTCCGCACACCTGCTCAACCAGCAATTTACGGATCACCGAGGGGTCGGTCACGGTCTCCGCCGTCACATTCGCGACGATCGGCAGCGCCGGCGGCAGGATATCCGTCTCGGCGAGCGCCCTGCCCATGGCATCGGCCGCCGGGGCCATCAGATCGCAATGGAAGGGCGCGGAGACCGGCAACATCACGGCGCGCTTCGCCCCCTTTTCCTTGGCGAGATCGACCGCGCGTTCCACCGCCGCGCGCGCGCCGGAGATGACGACCTGCCCCGGCGCGTTATCGTTCGCGGCGGCGCAAATCTCGCCCTGCGCGGCGGCCTCGGCAACGGCTTCCGCATCCGCGAGATCCAGCCCCAGGATCGCGGCCATTGCCCCCTCGCCCACCGGAACCGCCTTCTGCATGGCCTGACCGCGCAGCTTGAGAAGACGCGCGGTATCCGACAAGGGAAGCGCCCGCGCGGCGCAGAGCGCCGAGTATTCCCCCAGCGAATGACCAGCAACGAACGCGCCGAGTTCGGCGAGCGGCCGGCCTCCCTCGGCCTCGATCACCCGCACGGCGGCTAGGCTGACGGCCATCAGCGCCGGCTGCGCGTTCTCGGTCAGGGTGAGTTCGTCCTCCGGCCCTTCGCGCATCAGGCGGCCGAGCCCCTGGCCCAGCGCGTCGTCCACCTCCTCGAAAACCTCGCGGGCCCGCGGAAACGCCTCGGCCAACTCCACCCCCATGCCGACGGCTTGGGACCCCTGCCCCGGGAAGACGAATGCGCGCATATCGGACCACCCCCTGTCTTCGGCGGGTCGGCTCGATCGCGCGGCAACGCGCGAAGCGGCCCCACCGCCCATGGCATTTGCCGGTGGTGATTAGGGGCCGCCGCGCCAGGGGTCAAGCCGGGAGGAACAATCGACCCTCCCCGTGCATGGCGAAGAAGGCGGGAGGCCGGACATCACCCGGCGTTGGCCGGCGCCTTGAGAACGGCGGCGCGAACCCAGCTATCCTGGGCGACATATTGCGGGAACTCGTCCCAAAAGCCCTCGAACCAGCCAACCTGGCCATGGACGTAACGGCCGCCGCGCATCTGCAACAACACCTTGCGCGCCGCGAAGGTCTCGCCGTCACGATAGCAGAGGTACCAGACACCGACCCCCTCGAAGTCGAAGCCGATATCCAGGTCGATCGGGCCGCCAGCCTCCTCCCGGTCGAGCAACTCGTAGGCGCTGGGCTCCTCCGGATCCTCGGGATCGTAGAGCGCGAAGACGACGAGATCCGCCGACCCGGCGAGCCGGGACAGCTCCCTCGCGATCATGCCCTCCATCATCGTCCGCAAATGCCGCGCGTCGTTCATTGCCACCACCTTGCTGAAAAGCTCTCCTTCCCTTGTGCCGTGATTCGCTTGTTTTTCAAATAATTTTTTTCATTTTATTTAATTATCCATAATAATACACAATATCATGTGTATATATGTGGCTCGACATGCTGATTATTTACATATTTTTTGAGGATTTTACATTGTTGTTATTATCAGCCCCACGAATCTAACCCGAATCAGAACCGAATCTCGCCGTCCTCTACTATGGCCGGGAATTCGCCGGGTCGCGCGGCGGGGACCGCCGCCAGGACGGGCGCCAGGACGGGCACCGGGGCGGGCGCGGTAGACTTGCAAAGCCGGGGGGAGGGCTGTAAAAGCCGCGCTGTCCGCGTGGGCGGACGATTTTCCATAGCTCCTTGCCGGCGGGGGATCGCCCCGTCGGCTAGGTCCGTGCGGCGACGGAACCGGCCTCCTAAGGGGCGGGCCGATCGCGACGGGCCGGGAACAGCCGAAGGGAGTGGCGATATGCCGAATTACGAGCTCGTGCTCATCGCGCGACAGGACGTCTCGGCGTCCCAGGTCGAGACCATCACCGACGAGATCAAGAACGAGATCACCGGTGCGGAGGGAACGATTTCCCGCCACGAATACTGGGGTCTGCGCAATCTATCCTATCGCATCAAGAAGAACCGCAAGGGCCACTACGTCCTGCTGAACTTCGAGGCGAAGCCCGACGTCGTCACCGAGATGGAGCGCAAGATGCGCCTGCATGACGACATCCTGCGCTTCCTGACGACCCGTACCGAGGATCTGCCCGAGGACGCTTCCATCGTCATGCAGCGGCGCGAGGAGCGCGGCCGAGGCGATCGTGGTGACCGCGGCGATCGCGGCGATCGCGGCCCGCGCGGCGGCGATCGTGGTGACCGTGGGGGCGATCGCGGCCCTCGTGGCGACCGCTTCGAGCGCGGCGGCGACCGCGCCGAGCGTTCCTGATCCAAGACGCCGACTTAAGAGAAGGAGACCCAACTCATGGCGACCCGTCCCGCACCGCGGCGTCCGTTCTTCCGCCGCAAGAAGACCTGCCCCTTCACCGGCCCGAACGCGCCGGCGATCGACTATAAGGACGTGAAGACGCTGCAGCGCTTCATCTCCGAGCGCGGCAAGATCGTGCCGTCGCGCATCACCGCCGTCAGCGCGAAGAAGCAGCGGGCACTGGCCCGCGCCATCAAGCGCGCGCGGTTCATCGGGCTCCTGCCCTACAGCATCCAGTAAGGAGGAGCGAGACGATGAGCGTTCAAGTCATCCTGATGGAGCGGATCGAGAAGCTCGGCCAGATGGGCGACGTGGTCGCCGTGAAGCCCGGCTTCGCCCGCAACTACCTCCTGCCGCAGGGCAAGGCCGTGCGCGCCAGCGACGCCAATCTGAAGGAATTCGAGGCCAAGCGCGCACAGCTCGAGGCCGAGAACCTGGAGAAGAAGAAGGAAGCCGACCGCGTCGCCACCGACCTCGAGGGTCTTGGCGTCGTGATCATCCGCGCGGCCTCCGAGACCGGCCAGCTCTACGGCTCGGTCAATGCCCGCGACATTTCCGCCGCGATCACGGAAGCGGGCGTTACGATCGCGCGCAACCAGGTGCTGATGGAGAAGCCGGTCAAGACGCTCGGCATCTTCGACTTCCGCGTGAAGCTGCACCCGGAGGTGATCGTCACCGTCAAGGTCAACGTGGCGCAGAGCCAGGAAGAGGCCGAGGCCCAGGCCGAGCGCGTGGCGCGCGGCGAGGACGCGGTGATCACGGAGGCCGAACAGGCCGCCCGCGAGATCGCCGAGGAAGCCGAGGCCCAGGCCGCCGCGATCGCGGAAGCCGCCGCCGAGATGGCATCCGGCGACACGGCCGAGGCACTCAAGGACGCCGCCGAGGAAGCCAAGGAAATCGTCGAGGAGGTCCGCGAGGACACCGAGGACGAAACCGGCGACGAGACGGCGGACGAGGCGGGGGACGAGAACAAGGGCTGAGCCCTTCCTCTCCCCCTCGCGGTAGTCGACACGGGAACGCCCGGGATCGGTTCACGATCCCGGGCGTTTTCATTCGTGCCGATAAGGGTGGGGGGATAAGGGTGGGGGTTAGGCCGCCCCACCCCGGTTGTCGGTGAAGGGAAGCGTCCGCCACCGCACGCCGCGGCCGGCGAAGATCGCGTTGGAGACGGCCGGCGCGGCCGGCGGCGTCCCGGGCTCGCCCACGCCCGTCGGCGCCTCCGCCGAGGGGACGATATGCGTTTCCACGAACGGCATGTCGTCGATCCGCATCGGCTCGTAGGTGTCGAAGTTGGTCTGGTCGACGGCCCCGTCGGTCAGCGTGATCTTGTTGCGGATCGCATGACCGAGACCATAGCCGATCCCCCCTTCCATCTGGGCGGCGATATTGTCCGGGTTGACCGCCACGCCGCAATCGACGGCGCAGACGATACGATCGACCTTATAGGCGTCGCCCTCACCCAGCGTGACGTCCGCCACCTGGGCCACATAGCTGCCGAAGCTCTTATGCACGGCGACGCCGCGCGCCTTGCCCTCCGGCACCGGATCGCCCCACCCCGCCTTCTCCGCGGCGAGCTTGAGGACACCGGCCTCGCGCGAGCCCTCCGGCAGAAGCGCGAGGCGGAATTCGACCGGGTCGCGCCCGGCCGCCGCCGCCAGATCGTCCAGCATGGTCTCCATGACAAAGGCCGTGTGCGTGCTGCCGACGGACCGCCACCAGAGCGGCGGCACGCCGACCGTCACCGTATGCAACTCGCCCTGGAAGTTGGGGATGCGATAGCTGTTGCCGGCCACGCCCTCGACGGAGGTATGGTCGATGCCGTCATGCACCATGCCGGGTTCGAAGGCCGTGCCGGCGACGATGCTCTGCCCGACGATGCGATGGTGCCAACCGACGATATTGCCCTCGGTGTCGAGCCCCGCGCGCACCTTATGCATATAGGCGGGGCGATAATAGCCGCCCTTGATGTCGTCCTCGCGGCTCCACTGGATCTTCAGGGGTTGGGGCGTACCCCAGGCCTTGGCCAGTTGCGCCGCCTCGCCGACGATATGCGAATCATAGATCGCCCGGCGCCCGAAGGAACCGCCGGCCCACAGGGTGTTTATCCTGACCTGCGCGGCCTCGATGCCGAGGGTCCCGGCCGCCACCATCTGATCGACCGTCTGAAGCTGCGAGCCGGTCCAGACTTCCGCCATCTCGCCGTCGAAATGGATGGTGACGTCGTGCGGCTCCATCGGCGCGTGGGCCAGGAAGGGGAACTCGAACGTCCCCTCGATCACCCGTGCCGCCCCGGCGAGCGCCCCTTCGGAATCGCCGTCGGACTGGAAGACCTTGCCCGGCTGGTCGAGCAGGGCGGCATATTCGGCGCGCAGTTCCTTCGTGCCCCGCGTCTCGGCCTTGCTCTCATCCCAGTCGATCTTGAGCGCGTCGCGCCCCTTGAAGGCGGGCCAGGTCGATTTCGCCACCACGGCGATACCGGCCGGAATCTGAAGCACCCGGACGACGCCGTTGATCTTCTCCGCCTCGGACGCGTCGAAGCCGCGCACCGTCGCGCCGAATTTCGGCGGACGGGCGATGGCGGCGACCAGCACGCCCTCCGGCGCGTGGTCCAGGGCGAAGATCGGCGCCCCTTCCGTCTTCGGCTTCACGTCCAGGCGCGTCGTGGCCTTGCCGATATAGCGAAACTGCGACGGGTCCTTGAGCGTGACCGAGGACGGCGGGGACATGGCCGCCGCGGCCGCCGCCATCGCGCCGAAACCGGCGGACTTGCCGGACGCGGCATGCGCGATCGTCCCGTCATCGACCGTCACTTCGCCGGCCGGAACGCCCCAGGCCTCTGCGGCGGCGGCGACCAGCATCGCCCGGGCCATGGCCCCGGCCTCGCGATACTGAGTAAAGGAATTGGCGATCGCGGTCGACCCGCCCGTCCCCTGCACCTGCCCGAAGGCGGTGTTATTGTATTTGGAGGCATCGGCGGGCGCGAATTCGGGAGACATCTGCTCCCACCGCGCATCCAGCTCCTCCGCGACCAGCGTGGTCAGACCGTGCGCCGTGCCCTGCCCCATGTCGAGATGCTTGCTCAACACCGCGACCGTATCGTCGGGACGGATGATGACGAAGGGATTGATCAGGTTTTCGGCGGCTTCGCCGGCCGCGGCCTCCGCCCGGCCCAGGCCCGGTAAAGCCCCGCCGATCATCAGCCCCAGACCGGCCCCGCCGGTCGCGATCAGGAATTGGCGGCGCGAGGGACGAAAGCCCCCCGTGGTCCCATCGGCCGAGCCGTCGGTGTGCGTCGGATTCGAGAAAATGGCGCGCATCGGATCAGCCCTCCATCGTTTCGGCGGCGTGGTGGATCGCCTGGCGGATGCGGTGGTAGGTGGCGCAGCGGCAGACATTGCCCGACATCGCCGCGTCGATATCCGCATCGCTCGGCTTGGGCGTCTCGGACAGAAGCGCCGCCGCCGCCATGATCTGGCCCGACTGGCAATAGCCGCATTGCGGAACCTGCAGATCGACCCAGGCTTGGCGTACCGCGTCGGCCGCCTTGCCGGACAGCGCGTCGATCGTCGTCACCTCGGCCTCGCCCAAACTGTCGATCGGCGTCACGCAGGAACGCGACGGATAGCCGTCGATATAGACCGTGCAGGCGCCGCAGGCGGCAATGCCGCAGCCGAACTTGGTGCCCTTCAGCCCCAGCTCGTCCCGCAGTGCCCAAAGAAGGGGAGTATCCGCATCGGCATCGACCGTGCGCTTCTCCCCATTGACCGTGATCTCGAAGGCCATGAAGCCCTCCCTCGTCGATGGATCGGTGAATGGATGGTCCGGACGCCCCCCTAGCGGCGCCCCCAACACGTATCAAGATGGTCCCCGAAACGGGGCACGGGAAGGCGAGATGGGCCGAAAAGCTTGCCCAATCCTCCGGCAATCGAGTCATTCCCATTGTCGGGCGGCGGCGCGGCGTCCTATCTATCCTCATTCGATAGGCTGGCGAAACAGGCCGGCCCCCGGAGGTCGCGACCATGGAGCCGATGGACCAGTCCCATGCCCGTCATCTGATCGACGCGGCCCGCGCCCATGCGCGGGTCGAGGGCAAGAACATGTTGCCCGTGCCCGGCGCCGTGCTGTTCCGGGCGGATCAACGCACGCCCTGCACCTCGACACTCTACGATCCCTGCATGGTGATCGTGCTTCAGGGCTCGAAGCGCGGTTTCCTGAAAGGCAATGCCTTCCGCTACGATCCGGATACCTATGCCGTCTACACGGCCCCGATGCCGTTGGAGGTGGAGGTACTCTCGGCCAGCCCTGAGCGTCCGTTCCTGGGCGTCGCCCTGATGCTCAATCCCGGCGAGATCGCGGAACTTCAACTCTCGCTCGCTTCTGAAAATGAAATGGGCGAGGACGCTTGGGACGATATGGAAGCCGACATCCTGCCGGAGGCGGTGATCACCTCCCCCATCGACCAGGGCATGAGGGCGGCGGTCGCGCGGCTGATCCATTCGCTCGACGATCCGACGGATGCACGCGTGCTCGGCGATCTTGCCCGGCGGGAAATCCTGTTCCGCGCGCTACGCGGCGAACAGGGCGCGCGGCTGCGCGCGGTGCTGCACCGCCACGGCCGGTTCAAGCGGATCGGCGACGTGATCCGCGAGATCAATACCGACTACTCCCGCCCCATGACGACATCGGAGATGATGGGCGTCGCGGGGATGAGCAAGACCGTCCTGCATGAGAGTTTCAAGGCGGTCACGGGCCTGTCGCCGCTGCAATATGTGAAGTCGATCCGCCTTCACCGCGCGCGGGTCCTGATGCTGGAGGAAGGGATGAGCGCGCGCGCCGCCGCCTATCGCGTCGGCTATGCCAGCCCGTCCCAGTTCAGCCGGGAGTTCAAACGCCTGTTCGGCCGCCCGCCGAGCGAAAGCCAGCGCGCGGCGCGTTAATCCTTCACCCGCGCCCCATCGCGCGGCGCAGGCCGTGCTCCAACTCCGTCTGGCCGGCGAGCGCGGCGCGCTCCAGCACCTTGGAGACGACGGGCGAGGATTGCGTGCCCGCGACACGCACCACCTCGTGGTCGAGCCAGTCGAACAGCCGTTCCTGCGCCTCCTGGGCGATGCGCGCGCCGATGCCGGTGCCGTGGGTCGTCTGCTCGGCGATCACGAGGCGGTTGGTCTTGCGCACGCTCGCCTCGATCGTCTCCCAGTCGAGGCCGAGCGGGTCGAGGGTGCGCAGATCGATCACCTCCGCGTCGATGCCCGCGTTTTCCGCCCCGGCGATTGCATCGCCCACCATGGTCAGCGCGGCGAGCACGGTGACCTCCGCGCCCTCCCGGCGGACGGCCGCCTTGCCGAAGGGGATGCAATAGTCCCAATCCTGCTCCGGCACCGGCCCTTCGGTCTGGTAGAGGTCGGTATGCTCCACCACCAGCACCGGGTCGTCGCAGCGCAGGGCGGAATTCAACAGGCCGATATAATCGAAGGGCGTCGACGGCGCGACGATCCGCCACCCGGGATAAAGCGCGAAGAGCCCGCTGGCGTCCATCGAATGCTGGGAGCCGTAGCCCGCCCCGGCCGAAACGCGGCTGCGTACCAGGACGGGGGCGCTGAAGCCGCCGTTAAACATGTGACGCACCTTGGCGACCTGATTGAAGAGTTGATCGGCCGCGACCAGGCAGAAGTCCGGATACATGATCTCCACCACCGTGCGCAGACCGTTGAGCGCCGCGCCGAGCCCCAGGCCGGTGAAACCGTTCTCGCAGATCGGGGTGCCATAGAGCCGTTCCGGGAAGCGGTCGACGATACCGCGCGTCGCCCCGGCGGTGCCGCCGCGCAGACGGTGCACATCCTCGCCCATGATGATGATGGTCTCGTCGCGCTCCATGTTGCGCAGCATGGCCTGCGCGATCACGTCGGCGAACTTCATCGACTTCAGCGCATCCTGCGCGAAGTCGCCGATCTCCGCCGTACGCTGACCCTTCAATTCGGAAAGATCGCCGCGGATGCCGCTCTCCACCGTCGTGGTATCGGGCCAGAGGCTGGGGATGATACGGCGCCGATTCTCGCCCGGCGCGGTTTCCAGGACCGCGTCGGCGGCGCGATCGACGGCGATGCGAACGCGCGCATCGATCTCGCCCGCCTGCTCCTCGCTCAGAATGCCGCGCTCCTTCAGCGCCTCCGGATAGCGCAAGGCCGGGTCGCGCTCGTTCCACGCCGCTTCCTCGTCCTTGTCGCGATAGCCGAAATTGGACCCCTTGAGCGGCCCCTGCTGATGCAGGAAGCGATAGGTCTTCGCCTCGATCAGGACGGGGCCGCCCTCCTTCGCGATCCATTCGCGCGCGGTGCGCATCGCCTTGTTGACGGCGACGAGGTCCATGCCGTCCACCTCGAAGGACGGCACGCCGAGCGAGGCGCCACGGGAACTGAGCCGCGCCTCGCGCGTCTGCTCATCCACATGGGTGGAGACGGCATAGAGATTGTTCTCGACGAAGAAGACTACCGGCAGGCCGTAGATCGCCGCCAGATTGATCGATTCATAGGCCGTCCCCATCATCATCGCGCCGTCGCCGAAGAAGGCGACGGAGATGGCGTCGCGACCCAGCACCTTGTCGGCCAGCGCATAGCCGGCCGCGTGCGGGATATTGCCGCCGACGATGGCGTTGGAGCCCAGCACCCCCGCCTCCGGCAAGCGCAGATGCATCGACCCGCCCCGGCCGCCGCAATAGCCGGTATTGAGGCCCATGATCTCCGATAGCGTCGTGGTGACCGATTGCTGCATCGGGTCGGGGAATGCCTTGATGGCGATGGGGTCGTAATCCGCCGGCGTCGTGCTGTTCAGTACCTTGGCCAGGAACTGGTGATGCATCCGGTGGGTGCCGTTGATCCGATCCTGCGTGGCGAGCGCCGCCATCGCGCCGACCGCGCCGCCCTCCTGACCGCAACTCGTGTGAACCGGCCCGTGGACCAGATCCTCGGCCTTCAGATCCAGCAGCTTCTCCTCGAACCGCCGGATCAGCATCAGTTGCTCGTAGAGGCCGCGATGACGCTCCCCGGAAAGCGCCGCCCAGTCCTTGTCCGTCGTCTTCAACCGCCCCCAGGGCACATCCACACGGAAACGCTCGATATCCTTGATGCGCATGGCGTTCGCCTCCCTCCATGTCGGCACGCGTCACAGCGCGGCCGGTGTTCCCAACAAGGCGGTCGCGTTCGCCGTATACTGGCCGCCGATTCCATGACAAAGCGCGATCTCCGCGCCCTCGACCTGACGCGCCCCGGCCTCGCCGCGAAGTTGGCGGACCGCCTCGATCGCGAGGAAGATGCCGTACATCCCGGGATGGCAGTGGCAGAGCCCGCCGCCGTTGGTGTTGGCCGGCAGTTCCCCGCCCGGGGCGGTCAGCCCGTCCTTGACCGCCGGTCCCGCCTCGCCCCGGCCGAGGAACCCCAGATCCTCCAGCGCCAGCAGCGGATTGATCGAGAAGGCGTCATAGAGCTGCACGAGGTCCACCGCCTCCGGCCCCAGCCCGGCGGCCGCGAAGGCGCGCCGGCCGCTCTCGACCGCGGGCGTGCGGCAGGGGTCCTCCATCGTCGTGACCGACCGGTTGGCGACGACCGTTTCCTGGGCCAGCAGATGCACGGGCGGACGGGGCAGATCGGCCGCGCGCTCGCCGCGCACCATGACGATCGCCCCCGCCCCATCCGTCACCAGGCAGAAATCGCGCCGGCCGAACGGATCGCAGACCAGACGCTCGGCCAGCAGGGCGTCGAGGGTCGTGGGCTCGCGCAACTGCGCTTCCTCGCACAGGCCCGCCCATTGCCGACCCGCCAGGGCCACGGCGGCGAGGTGCGAGCGGTCGAGCCCATGCAGCGCCAGATAGCGCGATGCCGCCAGCGCATAGGCATAGGCCGGATAGCGAACGGCATAGGGCGCCTCGTACCAGGCGGGCCGGGCACCCGTGGCGAAGCCGCCCGCGCCGGTGCGCTGGGTACTGCCATAGGCGATCAACGCCACCTCGCATCGCCCCGCATTCAGCGCGTCGGCCGCCATGCCCAGATAATGGATGAAGGACGCCCCGCCCAGATTGCTGAAATCGACATGGCGCGGCGCGAGGCCGAGTTGGTCGATCAACTCCGGCCCGGCATAGAGATTCTGGATATCGGCGCAGAAGACGCCGTCCACCGCGTCATGATCGATGCCGGCCTCGTCCAACGCGGCGCGGGCGGCACGGGCGGCGATCTCCACCGCGGTGAAGCCGTGCGCCTCGCCGATGCCGTCGGTCGCGACCCCGGCGATCGCCGCCGGCTTCGGATGGCCCGTCATGCGCATCCCTCCGCGATCGGTTCGGCCCGCAGGCGGGGCGCGCCTTCCCCTTCCTGATCGACGCTAAGATGGACGGGCGTTCCAACCGCCGGGGGATCGCCGGTGCCGGCGGCCATCACGCGCACGCCCTCCTCCAGATCGACCAGCAGGATGGTCGCATCGCCGCCGCGCTCCGGCTTGCGACGCGCGCAGGTCGCGGCGAAGACGCGGCCCCGACCGATGGCAACCCGTTCCTCGTACCCGTCCGGGTCATGCGGACAGCCCACCGCCGGACTGCCCGGGGGATAGGCATGACGTGAACAGCGCGGACAGTAGGGCAACCGGATCTCGCCCGCGGCGAGGCCGGCCTCGAACGCGGCGCGGGGCCCTCGGGTCATCCCTTCGCCCCCGCCTCCGTTTCCGCTGCGGAGCCGGGTGCGGCGTAGCGCATCTCGAACGACCCCTTGCGCACGAAGACATTAAGGGGGCCCGGCCTGTCCGCGAGGTTCCGCACGAGGCGCACCAGCGGCGTCTCCAGCAATGAATAGGCCGCATAGTCGGGCCGGTTGGCCTTCATCATGTCCACTTCCGCGCCCTTGAAGGCGTGGCGCAGCAGAAGCTCGTCGTCGCCGACACCGGGATGCGCCTTGCGCAGGCGATCCACCACGGGCTCGCGCGCGGGCGGGGTTTCCGCGATCGCCTTCGGGCCGTTGGCGACGATGCGGTCCAGCACGTCCGGATCGACCGGCGACAGCAAGGCCCCGTAATAGCCGAGCGCGTACTTCTTCACCTCGTCCGGGATCTTGCTGTAACGCTCGCCCCCGCCGATCACGTTGAGCGTCGCCTGCACGCCGATCAATTGGGCGAAGGGCGTCACCTGGATCGGCCAGCCGAGTTCCCGGCGCACGCGCCCGCACTCCTCCAGAACCTCCGGCAGCTTGTCGATCTTGCCGATCGCGTCGAGCTGGGCCTGCAGGTTGCTCAACACCCCGCCCGGGATCTGATGCAGGATGCTGGGCGCGTCGAAATCCTGCGGGCGGCCGATCGCCATGCCGGCGCGGCGCGCGCAGGCCTCGAAATGCGCGGCGACGTCGCGCAACGCCTCGTCATCGAGATCGACCTGATAGCCGCTGGCGCGCAGATTGCGCACTGTGGTGAAGACGTTGGGCGGCGCATTGCCGTCCGCGACCGGCGGCACGCAGGTATAAAGCGTCTCCACCCCAAGCTCGGCCGCGGCCAGATAGGTTCGCTGCGGCAGGCCGATCAGGCTGTGGCTGTGCAGGCCGAGGGGACGGTCGCCGATCACCGCCTTGATGGCGGGGACGAGGGTCCGGGCCCGCTCCGGCGTCAGCACGCCGGAGGCATCCTCGATCATCACCG
This sequence comes from Marivibrio halodurans, assembly GCF_017963645.1. Classification (GTDB taxonomy): domain Bacteria; phylum Pseudomonadota; class Alphaproteobacteria; order UBA8366; family Aestuariispiraceae; genus Marivibrio; species Marivibrio halodurans. Next base: position 439,564 of record NZ_JAGMWN010000003.1, read on the forward strand.
ATTCGGCGCCGCAATCCTCGATGAACTCCCGCGCCTTCTCCGCATAGAGCGCATCGGTATGGACCGGGCTGTCGGAGAAGGTCAGCCAGCCGACCGTGCCCACGCCCAAGTCCCGGGCGCGGCGAATCGCCGCCTTCAGATTGCCGAGGTCATGCAGCCCATCGAACGCCACGAACCGGCGGATACCGTTGGCGATCAGGCGCTCGACCCACAATTCGTTCAAATCGTCCGGCTGCGGTTCGAAGCCGAGGACGCAGGCGCTGCGAATCAAGGCCTGAAGCGGTGTCCGCTCCACCCGTTCGCGAATCAGCCGCAGGCGCTCCCACGGGTCCTCCTTGAGATAGCGGACAGCGGTATCGAACTGCACCGCGCCATAGAGTTCGACCGCCTCGAACCCCGCGCGATCCATGGCCTCGGCTCGCGGCAGCATCATCGCCGTCGACATGCGCGTGGCCCAAAGGCACTGCTGGCCGTCACGCATGGTGGTATCGACAAGGCGTATCGACGTCATAAGGCGCTCCTTCCCAACACGGTGGGCCGCTTCCGGCGCGGCTCCTGTCGTTTTCTCGCCTCGAAGGCAACGCGTCCGTTGCCACCGAGCACTCCCTACATTACGATTGTTAGCGCTAACTCGACAATCCCATTGTCGACGAACTCAGGAGAAAATGGGATTGGAGCCAAAAAGTATGTTAAACTACAATGGGTTCCAAAAGACATCGGCGATTGTCGAGGCTGGGAAGGAAAAGGACATGCCGGCGGTGAATCGGCGTTGACTATATAACGATAACAACCGTTGGCACGGAAATGCCACCTAAAAGGGAGGAGTAAATCAGATGACGTCACGTGACAGGTTCGCGAGCGATAAGGAATCGGCCGCGATCATCAATCGGATGAACGAGGAGACGCTGGATACCGGCACCTCGTTCCAGACCAAGCTCGCCGGCGTTTCCCGTCGGGACTTCAATCGCCTCGCGAGCCGGTTCGGACTGACCAGCGTCCTGGCGGCCGCGGCCGGCATGGGCGGCCTGTTCTCCGCCGACGCCTTGGCGCAAACCACCAACACCACCTACGACAAGCGCTTCAAGACCGAGCCGAAACACGTTCTCAAGCTCGGCACCGTCTTCAACCAACGCCAGCACAATATCCAGCGCGCGGGCGTTTGGGATTTCGTGGTCGATCTGGAGGAACGGACCGAAGGCGCGATCCGCGTCGAAATGCTGGATTCGGGCGGTGTCTGCGCCGAGGAGAAGTGCATCCAGCAGAGCATGCAGGGCATCCTCGACATCGGCAACAGTTCCACTCAGAACGCGGCCGCGTCCGCGCCCTGGCTGAATGCCCTCGACTGGCCGTTCATGTTCCAGTCGCGCGGCCAGATGTATAACTTCTTCTTCAGCCCCGAGTCGGAGGAGTTGTTCCGCAAGCAATATCGCGAGCGGCACGGGATGGAGTATCTGTTCTCGCTCTGCGAACTGCGGCAACTCTTCATGGGCCTGAAGTGGCAGGATCGCGAGCCGATCACCAGCGTCACGCAGCTGGCCGGCACGAAGAACCGGGCGACCAATACCCAGCTCGGCCGCATCGCGATGCAGTTGATGGAACTGAACCCCGTGCCCGTGGCCTGGGTGGAGGTGCTGGACGCCATGAAGTCCGGCCTGGTCGACGGCATGGAAACCTGGACCACCGCCTGCACCGCCTTCAACATGGCCCCGGTCGTGTCGAAATATGTCGGGATCAACTTCATCCCCGGCACGCAGCATACGGCGATCAGCTCCGCGACCTTCGAGAAGCTGGAGCCGGACCTGCAGGAAGCGGTGATGGAGTCCGCCTACTATGCCCAGGTCAACACGATGCTGAGCAACGAGGCGGGCCTCGCGATCTTCTCCGGCCTGATGGAGGATCCGCCGGAGAACACCATCCTCGGCAAGAACAAGGTCGAGATGAACTTCCTCTCCGACGAGGCGATCGCGGAAGCGGAGGAGATGGCCTCCCCCACGAGGGAGGAGTATGCCGATTGGCACGAGCGCCTCAACGAATGGGGCGGCTACGACGTCTACGAGACGATCAAGGCCAAGGTTCGTTCCTTCCCGAAGGAAACCCAGGCGATCGACGTCGAGCCGCGTCGTTGGTGGCGCTCCGCCTAACGGTGGAAATGCTCGGCCCACCGCGCATCGCGCGGGCGGCATGACGTGACGCCCCGTCTTCCGCCCCGCCCCGGCCCACCGCGGCCGGGGCGGGGCGGAAGCGGGCATCGTCGCGCCGGCCCCGGACGGTGGGCAGGCCCCTCGGGGGCGTAACGTGATATCTTAATCTGAGCCGAGGCGGGGGCGAAATGGACGCACTCCTTAAAATCTACCGGTGGCTCGATGCCTATATCGAGAAATGGGTTGTCATCATCGCCTACGCGGCATGCGCGGGCATCATCTTCGTCGAGGTCGTGAGACGGTTCGTCTTCAGCGAACAGGCATCCTGGAGCACGAGCGTCCCGGCCTACATGTTCCTTTGGCTGACCTGGTTGGGCTGCTCCTACGCGGTCAAGGCGCGCGTCCATCTGCGTTTCGGGGAGGTCCGCAACCGCCTGCCCCGCACCGGGCAATATGTCATGATGCAGGTCGACTACCTGCTCTACATCCTGTTCGGCGTCGTCGTGATCTACTATTCGACCGATTTGCTGGGCCTGCAGATGATGAATTTCAGCCTCGTGCCCGGCACCGACGACATGCCCGTCTGGTGGTTCTATCTGGCGACGCCGGTAGGCTGGAGCCTGCTGCTCTTCCGCGTCCTGCAATGCGTCATCATCGACTTCCGGGACTTCACGCAAGGCCGCGAGCTCAAACTCGGCGGCGCGCTCGACGAATAGCGCCGATCGTGAATGCCCCCATCCGACCCGTCGGGTCGATATCTTCTGGAGCCATATCATGACCATCGGACTCCTGTTTCTCATCGCGACCGTCCTGGCCGTGGTGCTCTTCGTCCTCGGCACGCCCATCTTCCTGGTAATGGGGCTTTGGGTTCTGGCCGCGCATCTGATCGAGGGTTATCCGCTCGCCAATATCGGCAACGGCATGTTCGAGGGACTGAACAGCTTCGCCCTGCTCGCGGCCCCGCTCTTCATCCTGACCGGCGATTTGATCGCCGGCGGCGGCATTGCCAAGCGGATCACGGATTTCACGCTCGCGCTGCTGGGGTGGTTGCGGGGAGGGCTCGGCATGGCCTCGCTCACCGCCTGCGGAATCTTCGCCGCGATCAGCGGCTCGAACTCCGCGACCACCGCGACGATCGGCTCGATCGTCTGTCCCACCATGCGCGAGCAGAACTACGCATCCGGCTTCGCCGCCGCCACGGCCAGCGCGGGCGGTTGCGTCGGGATCATCATCCCGCCGAGTATCCTGTTCATCATCTATGGCTATCTGAACGACGTGCCGGTCTCGGAGTTGTTCCTGGCCGGCATCACGCCGGGCCTGCTGATGGTCTTCGCGATGATGGTGGCTTGCTGGGCCGTCAGCCGGAGCAAGAAATACGGCGTGCTGATCCCCTTCGAGGTGCGCAACGTCGTCCGCACCTCACCCGGCGTGTCGCTGGCGCTAGCCGCGGTCCTGCTGGTGCTCTGGGGGATCTATAGCGGCGCCTTCTCGCCAACGGAGGCCGCCAGCGTGACGGTGGCCTACTGCCTGTTCGCCGGCCTTTTCATCACGCGCGAGCTAAAGATCAAGGCGATCCCGGACCTGATGTTCCGCTCCGCCGTCATCATCGGCATCATCATCCCGCTGGTCGCCGTCTCGATCATGATGCAGCAGATGTTCGCGGTAATCGGCGTCTCGCGCTATGTCGCGGGTCTGCTGACCGAGATCGGCAGCTACGAACTGGTCATGATGGCCTGCATGGCGACGGTTCTGGTGGCCGGAGCGCTGCTGGAGTCGGTGCCGCTCACCATCATTCTTGCACCGATCCTGGCGCCGGCCGCGGTAAGCGTCGGGGCGGACCCGTTCCATTTCGCGATCGTCTTCATGGTAGGCGGCGCGATCGGCTTCATCACGCCGCCCTTCGGCCTTAACCTTTTCGTCGCCTCGACGATCACGGGCGTACCGTATTTGAAGATCGCGCGCTCGGTGCTTCCCTATCTGGGAGCGCTTATCCTGGCGTGGGTCATCATCGCGGTCTTCCCGGAGCTGACGTTGACCCTGGTGCGGCTCGCCGGGCTCGGCGGCGGCGGCCTAACGATCGACTGAGCGCCATCGACCATGACAGCCATGGAGGGTTCCACCCCCCCGCCGCCGCTAAGCCCCGGCGGCGGGGGGACGCCGGGCGGGCAGACCGGCGGCTTCAAGAGCCATGCGGCGATGCTGGCCGCGATCTTCAGCTTCGCCTCCGGTCTGATCGTCAGCAAATCACTGGTCCTGAAGGTCAGCCCCGGAGAGATCCTGATCGGCCAACTCGTGATCGGGGCCCTGCTGCTCTGGGGCTATCTTCTCTATCGGCCTGGCCGGCCGCGTTTCGGCGGCGTTTTCTGGCGCATGGCGCTCATGGGGATTTCCGCGCCGGGGCTCGTCAATATCCTGAACATCCTCGGCATGCAGCACACCAGCGCCGTCAACATGGTGATCCTCTGGGCGTTGATGCCGGTCCTGACGCAATTCGCCGGCCGGCTTTTCCTGGGGGAGGCCTTGCGGTTATCCCAGATCGTCGGCTGCATCGTCGCCTTTTCCGGCGTCATGCTGATCCTGGGCACGCGCCATGGCGAGGCGGGGAGCCTGCTCGGCGACGCGCTGATCTTCGGTGCGGTGCTCTCCTCGATCGCGACACAGCTTCTCGGCCGCCGGGTGAACCAGCGCGCCGACAATCTCTGTGTCGCCGCGGTGCAGGTGACGGCGGCCGTCGGCCTGTCGGTCGCGGTTTATCCATGGCTTTCGGACGGCCCGCCGCTTGACGGCTGGTCCGCGTCAGCCCTGGTCGAACTCGCCTATCTCGGCTTGTTCTCCACCTTCATGCTGTTCCTGTTCTACAATATCGCGTTGCGCCAGTTGCCCGTCGGACGGGTCGGGCTGCTCATGACCATGGTGCCGGCCTTCGGCACCGTCGGCGCCTCCGCCTATCTGGGGGAGCGAGTCGGGCCGACCGACCTGATCGGCCTCGCGGTCGTGATGATCGGGGTGGCGCTTCCCTTCTCGACCGGCTTGTTCAAGGGACGGCGCTGAGCCGTCGCGCCTATCGACCCTTCGTCAACCTTCCGGTCCGGGGAAGCCACCATAGGCGGCCCAGCCCGCGCCCGCCATCACGCCACCGTCCGCCGGCAGGGTAACGCCGGTGATCGCGCTCGACGCGGGCGAGAGCAGGAACTGGATCACCTCGGCGATCTCCTCCGGCCGGATCAGGCGTCCCTGGGGCGTCTGACGCAGGATCGGCTCGATATCGCGACGGCTCCCATCCGGACGCGGGGCCCGGATGAAGGGTGTGTCGGTCCATCCGGGCGCCACCGCGTTGACCCGCACGCCACGCGCCGCCCAATGCACGGCCAGCGATTGCGTCAGATTGACCAGCGCCCCCTTGCCCGCGCCATAGGCCAGCACCGGCCCCGGCCGGAAGGAGAGAACGGAGGCGAGGAACACCACCGCCCCCCCCTCGCCCGCCGCCATGCGCGCGCCGAACGCCCGCGCGAAAACATAGGCCGTGCGCACATGGCTGGTCAGGATGCGGTCGAAATCATCGGCCGCGTAGCGTTCGATCGGTGTCGCCACTTCCGGAATCCCGGCGGAAGCGACAAGACCGTCGACCGGCGGCAAGCCGCTTTCGGCGACCGCGTCGGCGGCCGCCGCCATCGCCGCCTCGTCTGTCGCATCCACGATGAAGGCGCGGGCCTTGGGGCCGAGTTCATCGGCCATCGCCTCCGCCGCCGCGCCGTTCAGATCCAGGATCGCGACCGCCGCGCCGCCCGCCGCCGCCCGGCGCGCGACGGCGGCACCGATGCCGCTCGCCCCGCCCAGAATGGCCACGCATCGCGGTGCGCCCATGTCGCGCGATACCCCGGCGCCTTCGTTCTTCTCGCTCATCTCGACTCTCCCGTCTCGGCGCGAAACTCGATGAATTCCACCACCAACCCCTCCGGCCCGATCATGTAGAAGACGCGCGTGCGCCCACCACGCAGCGACCGGGGCGAGGACCGCGTCCGAAAACCCGCCGCAAGCGCCGCGTCATAGGCCGCGTCCACGTCATCCACCTGCATGGCGATATGGACATAACCGACGTCGCATTGCTCTGCCGGCTCCATCCGGCCTTCCGGCTGGTGATAGCGGAATAGCTCGATCCGGTCCTCTCCGCGCGCCAGCATCGCCCAATCGACGACCGCGCCGGGCAAACCCACGACCTCGCCCAGCGCCGGCTCGTCGCGCGCCCGCGCCTCGCCCTCGACCGCGAAGCCCAGGACATCGACGAAGAAATCGCGTGCCGCGTCGAAATCCCGCACGCTGACCGCGGTATGATGCATTTGGCGGATCATCCCACCCAGCGGATGCGCGGCCGTTGGCATCGTGGCCATCCTTGTTCCTCCCCGGCGGCGCGAAGGTCCGACCATGCCGGTCGCCACCCCGCCTTCTCGTCTTATTGTTAGCGTTATCATAATTCCTTGACGGTCGAAATTGACCGCCTTTGGCATGATCGAGCAATGGTTACGTAATGCCAAGCATAAAACCTTCGACGGGTGAGGGGCGATTTCAAACTTGCCTATGGTAACGCTAACTCATACCCTTCCGAGAAACGATAATGACCTGGAGACGCCCGTAAGATGATCCCGTTCGACCTATTCCAGCGCGCCGCCGTTCGCTTCGCCGACCGGATCGCCCTCGAAGCCCCGGATGGGTCCGCGATGCGTTTCTCGGAACTTGCCGCGCGCACCGACGCGCTCGCCGCCGCGATCCAGGACCGCATCCCCGCGGGCAGTGGCCGGATCGGCCTGTGCGCCACCAACAGCACCGATCACGTCCTGGCTCTCCTCGCCATCCTCGCAAGCGGCCGGGCCTGGGTCCCGCTCAACCCCCGCAATGGGAAGGGTGAGTTGGAGGCCGTGCTGACTCTTGCCCGGCCGGACGCCATCCTGTGCGCCGACGATTGCCGCGACCGACTGCCCGATTGGAACGAAGGCCCGGTCATTCGTGTCTCGGCCGTGCCCGACGGGCCTGCCGGCCCCAGCATCGACGACTGGATGAAGAGCCATCACGGCCGGCGCCCGGCCCGGCCCCTACCCGACCTGTCCGAGGTTCAGGCGGTCAAGTTCACCAGCGGGTCCTCCGGCAAGCCGAAGGGCGTGCTGCAATCCTATCGCTGCTGGAACACACATGCGGTTTCGATCGCGCATGCCTTCGGCTTCACGGCGGAGGACCGCTTCCTGGCGGCGGCGCCGATCACGCACGGCACGTCCTGTTTCCTGCTGCCGGTCCTGTCGGCGGGCGGCGCCATCGTCATCCCCGAACGGCCGAAGCCCGGCCCCTTGCTGGAGGCTTTCGCGGAACGCGGTGTGACCGGCAGCTACATGACGCCGACCATGATCTACAATCTGCTGGCCGAGCCGGGTGCGACGGACCGCGCCTATCCAGCGATGCGCCATCTGATCTATTCCGGGGCGCCGATGCGGGTCGAGCAGATTCGCGAGACGCTGGCCGTCTTTCCAGGCGCGCTGGAAACCAGTTACGGTCAGGCGGAAGCCCCGCAGATCATCTCTTATCTGCGCGGGGCGGAGATGGCCGACCCCGCCGCGCAAGGCAGCGTCGGACAACCCGGCCCCCTGACCCGGATCGGAATCCTCGGTCCCGACCGCGCGGAAGTCATGCCCGGCGAGGTCGGCGAGATCGCGGTGCGCGGCGACCTGCTGTCCAGCGGTTACATCGGCAATCCCGAGGCACAGGCCGAGACCTTCGTCGACGGCTGGCTTCTGACCGGCGATCTCGGCCGGTTCGACGAGACCGGGCGCCTGTGGATCGAGGGCCGCAAGAAGGAGGTCATCATCTCCGGCGGCTTCAACGTCTATCCGGGCGAGGTGGAGAACGCCCTGGGCGGCCATCCGGCCGTTTTGGAATGCACCGTCTTCGGTATCGAGGACCCGAAATGGGGGGAGAGCGTGCAGGCCGCCGTCCAATTGCGCGACGGCGCCACCGCCGAAGAGGCGGAGATCATCGCCTTCGTCAAGAAAACCCTCGATTCCGTTAAAGCGCCGAAGCGTATCCATTTCCTCGACGACCTGCCCCGCAACGCGGTCGGCAAGGTGATGCGGCGGGATGCCAAGGCATTGATCCTGGAGCGCGCGTCATGACGGAAGCGGCAAGACGGCTCGCCGCCCTGAAGGAACGATTCGGCGCCGGCCGCTTCGTCGAGACGAACGGTGCCCGTCTGCATTACGCCCGTCTGGGCGACAGCGGGCCACCACTGATCCTGATCCATGGATGGCCCGAATTCTGGCTGACCTGGCATCGAAACCTGGAAGCGCTGGCGGAGGATTTCACGGTCTACGCCATCGACCTGCGTGGTTTCGGGGAGAGCCTCTGTTTGAACACGCGCGACGACACGCCCCTGACCCCGGCGGTGGTCAGCGCGGATATCGCGGGGTTCATGGATGCCCTCGGCATCGAACGCGCGGGCTTCGCCGCGCACGATGTCGGCGCCAATGCGATGCAAACGGTGGCGCGGGACCATCCGGATCGCGTCGCGGCGCTCTTCTTCTTCAACTGCCCGCATCCGGGTATCGGTAAGCGCTGGGCGGACCCGGACACGATTCCGGCGATCTGGTACCAAACCTTCCATCAGTTGGACGTCGCGACGCGACTTGTCGGTTATAATCGCGATACGATTCGGATTTATCTGGGCGCGATGCTGAACGGCTGGTCGCATGATCCGAACTGCTTCGACGCGGACGATCTCGAACTCTGGGTCGAGACCTTCTCCCGGCCCGGCGCGCTGGCGCGCAGCTTCTCCTGGTACAAGGCCGCCGATGCCGGCCGCCGCCGGTTGATGCGCGAGGGTCCGCCGCGCGACCTTTCGACCGTCACGGCGCCGACGCGGGTCTTCTGGGGAGCCGAGGACCCGATCATCAAGCCGGATTGGGCCGCCGCGCTGGCCGATGTTTATAGCGATATCCGAATAGACCTGGCCCCGGAAGCCGGGCACTTCGTGCATTACGAACAGGCCGAGGCGGCGAACCGCGAGATGCGCGCCTTCTTCGGCGAGAAATTGTCCGCCTGACGGGCAGGGATAAGGGGAGGAGTTTGGGATGAGCGCATCCAACGACCCGCGCGAGGTTGTCGTCATCACCGGCGCGTCCGGCGGCATCGGCGCGGCCAGCGCGCGGTGCATGGCGCGGCCGGGCATCGCCTTCATGCTGCATTACGCGAACCGATCCGACCGCGCCGATGCGCTGGCGGAGGAATTGCGCGCCGCGGGCGCCGAGGCCGGGACCATGCGCGGCGACATGCGCGAGGAGGCGGATATCGTCGGCCTGTTCGAGGGCGCCGCCGAGCGCTTCGGCCATGTCACCGGCGCCATTTTGAGCGCGGGCACCGATCATCCGAAATATGCGCTGGAAGACCTGCCGGCGGACGAAATCCACCGCGTCCTGACCCTCAACAGCGCCGCCCTCATCCTCGGCGCGCGCGAGGCCGTGCGGCGCATGCCGGAGACCGGCAACCGGTCGATCGTCAATGTCTCATCGCTCGCCGGCGGGACAGGCGGCCGGCCGGGCAAGAGCCTCTATGCCGCGAGCAAGGGGGCGGTCGACATCTTCACGCAAGGGGTCGCGCGGGAACTGGCGCCACGCGGCATCCGTATCAATTCCGTGCGCCCCGGCATGACGGAGACCGACATGATCGGCCCCGCCGTCGATACGCCCGAGAAGGCGGCCGCCGCGCGCGCGACCATCCCGATGCAGCGTTTCGGCAAGCCGGAGGAGATCGGCGAGACCGTCGCCTTCCTGATGTCGTCGAAGGCGTCCTTCGTGACCGGCGCCGTGATCGATATCGCCGGTGGCGGCTTCGCGATCTGAAGAACCGCGCGTTCTTGATCATTTGAAATTGGGCGAGGAGAGGACGGAATGGTGGAGACGGGAGTCTTGCAAGGTAAGACCGTGGTGCTGACCGGCGCGGCCGGCGGCATCGGACGGGTGATCGCCCGAATGGTGGCGGATCGAGGGGGCCGCTTGGTGCTGATCGATCCGAACGAGGCGGGAGCGCGCGAACTGTCGGATAGCCTGCCGGGCGGCCCGCATCCGGTCGTCGCCTCGATCCTGGAGAGCCCGGAGGCCTGCGAGGCGGCGCTCACCGCCGTCGATGGGCCGATTCACGCGCTGATCCACATGGCGGGACTTTTCGAACGGCATGAATTGACACCCGACGCGCGACCGATCTACGACCGCGCCATCGCCTCCAACCTGACGAACGGATTCGATCTGGCCATGGCCTTGATGGAACGCTTGCCGACGGAGGAGCCGATCCGGATGGTGTTCGCGAGTTCGCTGGCCTTCCGCCGCGGCAGCACCGGACGCGTCGCCTATTCCGCCGCCAAGGGCGGGGTCGTGGGGCTGGTGCGCGGCCTGGCGCGCAATCTCGGACCTCGCGCGCTCGTCAACGGCATCGCGCCGGGCGTGATCGAGACACCAATGATCAAGGAGATCGCCGCGGAGCGGGGCGATTCCATGCGTGCGGAAATTCCGCTCCAGCGCCTTGGAAAGCCGGAGGAAGTGGCGAATGTCGCGCTGTTTCTGATCGGCCCGGACTCAACCTATATTACCGGTCAGATCATCAATGTGGACGGGGGATTGATAAGTAGTTGAGGGTCCGCCCCTCACCCTCACCCGATCCGGCACGCATCAAGAAGGCATATTCAGGACAAATGGCCCCTAGCGAATCCGATCAGACGCCGTCCGAGGAACGGACCCGGCGCTCCCGCCGCAAGCAGGGCGAACAGGCCCGCATGACCGAGGTGGCGGAACGCGCCGGCGTCTCCGTCATGTCGGTTTCCCGCACCATCCGCGACCCTGAGCGCGTCTCCCGCAAGATCCGGGAACGCGTCGAGAAGGCGATGCGCGAGACCGGCTATATCCCGAACGCGCTGGCGAGTTCGCTCGCCTCCAACCGCACGCGGGTAGCGGCGGTGATCGTGCCCTTCATCAACGCCTCCTTCGGCGACACGATCCACGGCATCACCGACGTCCTGGAGGAAGCAGGATACGAGCTTCTGATCGGCCAAATCCATCATGCGGTGGAACGCGAGGAACGGCTGGTCGAGGCCTTTCTGAGCCGGCGGGTCGATTGTCTGGTACTGACCGGCTGCACCCATAGCGAGACGACGATCGAGCGTCTGCGCAACGGCCGCATCCCGGTGGTCGAGACCTGGAACCTCGCCGAGGACCCGATCGACAGCGTCGTCGGCTTTTCCAATTACGAGGCCGGGCGGGCCATGACCCGCTATCTGATCGGCAAGGGGCGCAAGCGAATCGCCTATCTCGGCGCGCCGACGGAGGGGAACGACCGCGCGCGCGACCGCGAGCGGGGCTATATCGACGCGATGGAGGAGGCCGGCCTGCCGCATGACCGAAAGGTCCGGGCCTACCGCCCCCTCGCCCTGCGCGAGGGCGCCGACGGCTGCCAGGAACTTCTGGAGCGCGCGCCGGATATCGACGCGCTCTTCGCGGCGAGCGACACGCTGGCCGTCGGCGCGCTTTTCCATTGCGTGAAACGGGGGCTTTCGATCCCCGACGATATCGCCGTCGCCGGTTTCGACGACGCCGATATCGCGGCCGTGATCCACCCGAGCCTGACCACCGTTCGCGTCCCGCGCTACGAGATCGGCCGGCGCGCCGCCATGCTGCTGGCCCAGCGGCTCGACGGTGTCGACGGGGAGGACGATTACGTCCAGCGTACCGTGGATGTCGGCTTCGAGATCATCATCCGCGATAGCGCCTGACGCCCTCCGGAAGGCGATGGAGACGGGACGGCCGGCCCTACCCCTCGGCGCGGCCGGTCTATCCCTCCCGATTGGGATGGATCAGCACCTTGCCGGCGCGCGCGCCCCGATTGGCATGCGCCAGCGCCTCGCCCAATCGATCGAAGGAATAGCGCGCCTCCACCGGCGCGTGAATCGTCCCATCCCGTAAATTGCCCATCAGGCCGCCGAAGAAGGTCTGCAATTCAGCGGGGGCGAGTTGCCCCAGCAACCGCGCGAGCCAGAAACCGGTCAACTGGACGCCGCCGAAGATCAGGCGCCCGGCGGCGATCCGGCAAGGCTCCCCCGACATCAACCCGTAATTAACGATCGTCCCACCATCCGCCATACCGCCCGCCATGCGATCCACCAGATCGCCCGCCACCGCATCGAAGGCAAGGCGCACCGGCTCTCCGTCGACTGCGTCGCGAACCCGGTCGGCCAGATCCGGCCCATCCACCAGAACGACATCCGCGCCCAAGTTTTTCAGCGGGGCCACCAGCGCGTCGCGCCGAACGATATTGACCGTGCGCACGCCCGCCCGCGCCGCCATGCGGATAACATTATGTCCGACCCCGCTATTGGCGGCGTTCTGCATCACCCAATCGCCAGCCGCGAGATCGACGAAATCGCGCAGCAGGCGCGCGGCCGTGGCGCCGTTCACCTTCAGCATGGCGGCTTGCTCGGGGTCCACGTCGTCCGGCAGGCGCACGAAGCTTTCCGCCGGTCCCAGAACGGCCTGGGCCCAATTGGCACGGCCGAGGCACATCACGCGATCGCCCGGCTTCAGGGATGAGACCCCGGCGCCGACCGCCTCGACGCACCCGACCCCCTCGATGCCGAGCGGACAGGGCGTCTCCGGCGTCGCGGCATAGCGCCCTTCGATCAACAGCAGATCAGCGGGGTTGATCGGGCAGACCTCCATCCGCACCAGCGCCTCCCCCGACCCGGGCGGGGACGGGTCCGGGCGTTCGACCAGCGCGACGACATCCTCCGGCGGCCCGATCCGGGCCAACTCCGCGATCAGCATGGTTCCCCTCCAGCACTATCGGCACCGTCCGGCGGCGCGACAACCGAGCCTACACGACTTCGTCGCTGCGGTCGTCGGTTTCGCCATAGCGGCGCAGGATCGCCGGTTTGCTGCCTTCATAGAGCTTCGGGAGACCTTCCGCGATCTGCTTGTTGGTCCGCTCGAACAGGCTGTTGCCTTCCAGATCGCTTTCCACCAGGAAGGGACCGAACTTCTCGACCTCGAAAACCCACATCGCCTGGGCCAGCCCCAGCTCCTCGATCCAATGGGCCGCGCGCACGCGCTTGATCCCCCGGCCGAGAAGCGCCCCGGTGCCGTAGCCGACGGTCGTCAGATAGATCGCCCCGTTCGGCGCGAAGACGTCCCGGTAGCTGCTGGCCTTCATGCCGCCCTTGCCGATGATCGCCTTGGCGCCGGTCAGTTCGAACCATTGATGCAGCCATTTATCGAACCGGAAGGAGGCGGTCGCCGACAGCGCGCCGACGCGATATCCCCCCTCCCCGTCCGGCGCGGCGGCGGGCGAGCAATGGAAGTTGATATTGCCCAATTCCGACAAGGGGGCCGGCAGGTCGTGTCCCTGTTCCAGCACCTTCTTGTAGACGCCTTCGCGGCCGGTATAGACCAGCCCGTCGAGATAGACGACATCGCCCAATCGCAGGCCGGCGACGTCCTCGGCGCTCAGCGGTGTCTTCAGGCGGACTTTGCGGAGCTTATCGGCGCGTTCGCCCATTCCACGCTCTCCCGTCTCGAATAAGGGGTGAACCAGGCCGGATCGGTGCGGTACTCGACCCGCCCGTCGGCATGAAGGCGCGCCGTCGCGCGGCGCGAGCTCAGACAAAAGGCATGCACGCTCATCGGCATGCCGCCGGTGTGGCAATACCCGCACTCGATATGGCAATCGACCACCATGGAGGACCCGACGAAGCCCATCGCGCCCATGCCGATGGAGTTGCCGAGTTCGATCAACTCCTCCTCCAACTCCGCCACCTTGGGGTCGGGGTTGCGGTCGCCGACGGTCCGCAGGCAGGCCGCCTGCTTGCCCAGCACCATGGTCGTATCCTTCGACCCGCCGAGACCGACGCCGATGATGGCCGGCTGGCAGGCGAGCCCGCGTTTGCCGAAGGAGATCAGGGTGTCGAGAAAGAACCGCTTGATGCCGTCGATGCCGTCGCCCGGAAACAGCATGCGATAGTCGGTACCGAACAGACCGCCCTTATGGACCGTGGTGATATCGATCCAATCGGCATCCGGCTCGAAGCTGTACTCGATCTCCGGTGCGTTGAGGCCGACATTGTTGTTGTGATCCGTGCGCCAGAGGGGATGCACGCGGTTGGGGCGCAGCGGCACGCTCGTCGTCGCCTCCGCCGTCGCGCCGCGCAGCAGCGCCTCCAGCTTGATCGGCCCGCCCTCGATCCGGGCCTCGTTGCCCATCTTGACGTACCAGCGGGGTACGCCGGTATCGGCGCACATGGCGCGGCGATCCTCCTTGGCGGCGTCGTAGTTCTCCAGCATCGCCTCCAACACGAAGGCCGACAGATCGCCGGTCTCCTTGTCGGCGACGCGCCGCAATCCCGAGAGATAGTCGTCGGGAATCTCGATGGCCGCCTTCTCCATCAGGCGGAGGGCGGTTTCCTGAATGCTGTCCGATGCGATCATTGCAAATCCCTTCCGGCGGCGGGGCGCGATTTCCACGCCAAGCGACTAGGCCGCCTCGATCAGGCTTTCGCCGGGGCTGACGATGCTGAAGACGACCGGGTCGTGCCGGGCTTCAAGCTTGCCATCCACCTCGCGAACCACGGTGAAGGTCGATGTCTCCAGGTCTCCCGTCTCCGGGAAGTCCTCGCGATAATGCGCGCCGCGCGAATCCTCGCGGATCTGGGCGGCCCGCGCGATCACCTGGGATATCTCGACCAGGCTGCGCAGATTGAGCCAATCGTGCCAGGTGAGGTTGAAGGCACGCTTCTCCGGCCCCGCGCCGGTGGCCATCAACTCCTCCCCCAGCGCGTCGAGCGAGGCAACCCCGCGCGCCAGACGGTCGGCATCGCGCATGACGCCGACATCGTCCCACATGTTATCCATCAGCCGGTCGCGCAGATCACCGACATTGGCGCCGCTGCGCCCGAAGGGTTCCCGCGCGCGGGCCAATTCGGCCTCGATCACGGTTTCGTCCGGGTCGGCGGCGAAGGGCATGGTCTCGCACAGCGCGGCCATCCGCTCGCCCGCGATACCGCCATAGACGGTGGAGTTAGCGACCCCGTTCCCGCCGAGACGATTGGCGCCATGCACGCCGCCCGCATCCTCGCCCGCGACGAAGAGGCCCGGAATGGCCGTGCGGCAATCCGTATCGACCACCACGCCGCCCATGAAGTAATGCGCGGTCGGCACCACCTCGACCAGCCCGCCGGCGAGGTCGAAGCCGCAGTCGCGGCATCGCTCGACCATGCCCTTGAAGGTCTTGCGCACATGCTCGGGGCCCAGATGGCTCATCGAGACATGGACGCCGCCATTGGGTGTCGTCCGTCCGGCGCGCATCTCCGAGAAGATGGAGCGGCTGACGACGTCGCGCGTCGCGCGCTCGGCCTTGGGGTCGTAGTTCTCCATGAACCGCTCCCCCTCACCGTTCAGCAGATGGCCGCCGGCCCCGCGCAGCCCCTCCTCCAGCACCGTGCCGGTCATCCGCGTATCCGGCCCGGCCAGCAGGCCCGTCGGGTGGAACTGCACCATCTCCATGTCGCGCAGATCGAGGCCGAGACGCAGCGCCATCGCCAGCCCGTCCATCGTCTTGTCGCCCGACGGCGTGTGATAGCGGTACATGGTCGGGCCGCCGCCGGTGGCCAGCAGCACCGCCTTCGCCTTGACGAAGCGGAAGTCGCCCGTGCGTACATCGACCATCAACGCGCCCGAGATGCCGGAGCCGTCGGCCGCCGGAATCAGACCCAGCACGCGATGCTCCTCCAGCGCTTTCAGCCCCAGCGTCAGGGCCTGCTCCATCAGGCGGCTGATGATCTCGATCCCGGTCAAATCGCCCTTATGGACCGTGCGGTCGAAGGTCTGGCCCGCGAAGGCCTTGTGATGCAGGGAGCCGTCGGGATTGCGGTCGAAGAAGCAGCCGAGCTCGTTCTCCAACTCCCGCACGCGGGTCACCGCCGTCTCGCACAGCGTCCAGGCCAGATCCTGATTCGGAATCCACTTGCCGCCGTTGATCGTGTCCATGAAGTGCCGCTCCACCGAATCCCCGGGGGAGAGCGCGACATTGTACCCACCCTGCACCATGCGGGTGCAGCCGCATTTGCCGAGCAAGCCCTTGACCGCGACCGTGATGTCCAGCGTCGGGCAGGATTGCGCGGCGTGAAGCGCCGCCATCAGCCCGGCGCCGCCGCTGCCGATGATCAGAATGTCCGTTTCGGACCGGTGGAGATGCATCGCCTTATCCTTCCCTCACCACGCCACGCCGAGGAACAGCAGGGCACCGGCCAGGGCCGCGCCCGCCGCCAGCGCGGCCATGTTCTTCTGCCAGGACCGCCACGCCAGCAGTTCGAGCGCGAGCAGGCGAAGTCCGCCCGCCAGATGCACCGCCAACAACAGGAACAGCCCCGTCTCCGCCAGCTTCACCAGCGGATTCTCCGTCCAGGCGAGGAAACCGTCGAGCGTCGCATCGCCCTTGATCGCGAAGCCGAGTACCAGGAAATGGAACGGCAGGAACAATGCCAGCAACACGCCGGAGACGCGATGCATCAGAAAGGCCCACCACAGCACCTGGCGGCGATGTGGTGCGCCGACCGTGCGGACCATGCTCATATCACCGCCCCCACGGCCCGGAAGCCCAACAGGATCAACAACAGCCCGACCGCCGCGACGGTCCAATTGGCGAGCGGCCCGCGAAAACCGAGCCACTCGGCCGCGACCATCCGCAACCCCAGGGCCGCATGGATGCCGGCGGCCAGCACGAACAGGCCGTAGAAGGCCGCCCAGAAGATATTGCCGCTCGTCCGGCTCAGGATCTCCTCGGCGCTGAGGCCTCCCTGGATCGCGATGATGATGGTGATCAGATGACCGATCACCAGCGGCGCCATGATCAGCGCCGTCAACCGCTGCGCGGCATAGAGATAGGCTTCGCGACGCGCGTTCATGATCTACACCGTCCCCTTCAGCGCCGCGCGGAACAGCGCGCGCTTCAATCCCGCGATCCCACCCGAGGGGTCGAGCCCCTGCGGACAATGGGCGGTGCACCCGGCCTGACTGTGGCAAAGATGGCAACCGCCCTCCCCGCCGATGGCGGCCAGCCGGTCGTCGCGCGCGACGTCGCGCCGGTCGTTGTGCAACGCCCAGACACGGTTGAGGGCCGCAGGCCCCAGGTAATCCGGGTTCCAGCGCACGGAATCGCAGGCCGCGTAGCAGATGCCGCAATTGATGCATTCGATCGCGGCGTCGGCTTCCTTGCGCTCCGGCTCGTCCGGACGGACCTCGGCGATCGGATCGTCGCGCGTCTCGCCGCCCTGGAAGGCACCGTTCGCGCGTTTCCACTTCTCGAAGAAAGGGGCCATGTCGGCCGCCAGATCGCGAACCACCGGCAAATTATCCAGGGGCGCGATGGTCAGCCGCCCGTTCCGTGCGACCTTGTCCACATGCGTCCGGCAGGTCCAGCGTGGCCGGCCATTGACCGTCATCGCGCACGATCCGCACATCCCGACCCGGCAGGCGAACCGATAGGCCAGGTCCGGGGCGATATTGCGCTGAATCCAGGTTACGACGTCGAGCACCGTCTGGCTCGCCCGATGGGGCACCGAATACTCGACATACTCTCCGCCGTCCGCATCGCCGCGCCAAACGCCGACGCTCAGCGTGGCGTCCTTATCGTCGCCGGCCATGTTTCCTCCGCCGATGTTTCCTCCCACCGTCACGCGCGCGTCCGACGCGGGTGTGACGGCGGCCCATGCCGTCGGATCTTCTGTCCGATCGGCCGGATCCGGGTCGCGTTCGCTCATGGGGCGCACGATAGCGGCGACATTTTCTTTAGTCCCAGGCGATCTATGAAAGGACTTCTTCAGAAAATCTAAAGATAAGAGGCCGGGCGACGCGCACCGATACCGGGAAACAGCCCCCTTTCCGGAGACCGTCCACGTCAGGCCGGCATCGTTTCGCCCCGCAATACGATCGAGAGTTCCCGCAAAAGTGCTTCCGCCGTGGGGGAGCGAACGCGGTTGCTGCTCTCCAGCAGTCCCAGCATGCGCGTCACCGGCGGCTGGCCGAAGGGCAGGGTTCGCACGCCGTCGGGCAACGCCCGGCTGGCCGACCCATAGGGTATGACGGATACGCCAAGCCCTTGCGCGACCAGCCCCGCGATCCCCTCCAGGCTATCGACCTCCATGGCGCTATCGACACGGATGCCGCGGCGCTCCAACTCGGAATCGATCAGCCGCGCCGCCCAGGCGAAGCGTTTGAAGCGGATGAAGGGGCGCGCCGCCAGCAGATCGGCATCCGTGTCGCCCTCGACATCGCTCGGCCCGATGACGACCAGGGGCTCCCGGCCGACGGCGGTCCAACGGAAGCCGGGCTTCACCTTTTCCGGCTCGGCCGTGATGGCGCATTCGATTCGACCACGCCCGACCAACGGCTCCAGATCATGCGAGAGACCGGCCTGAAGCGCGATGCGCAGGTCCGGCCGCGCCGCGCGCAGCCGTGCCAGGGATCGCGCCAAGGCTCCGCCGACCAATGTCGGGATCACCCCGATACGCAATGTGACGGGAGGGTCCCGCTTGGCCCGCGCGAAGCTTTCCTCCAGATCGCGGTAACCGACGACCACGTCCCTGGCCCGTTCCACGAACACGCGGCCGGCCGCCGAAAGCTCCGGCGGGCGACGCGCGCGATCGAACAATTCGATCCGGAAGCGTTCCTCGATCTGGCTGATGTGCTGGCTGACGCTGGATTGAGAGAGACCCAGCGCCTCGGCGGCGGCCGCGAAACTACCGCGGTCCGCCACCATGACCAAAGTGCGGAGCAGGCGGACATCCATGGCGGCCGCGCGCGCTTACGACCGCTTAGCGGATGAGCTGGTCGACATAGTCCGCGCCGAGTCCATTCGCCGCATAACAGGCACGACATTTGTCGATGCGCGTGAAGACGTCGTCATAACCGGTCTGCCGGCCATCCGGATCGACATAGATCATCGAGCCGTTGACCTGGAAGAAGGTGATCATCTCCTCCACATCCTCGTCGACGACGAGGGTATGCGTCTCACCCGGCGCTTCGAAGACATAGGCGCCTTCGGTCGCGACCCAGTCATGTTCCAAATAGCGCCAGGACCCCTTCAGCACGAAGCCATGCACGGCCTGCAGATGCCGGTGCCGGGACAACACGCCGGCTCGCCGCACCCGCAGGAGGTTGGTCCAAAACCCGGTCGAGGCGGAGAGGCAGAGCGGGCGGAACCACACTTGATCCTCCAACGGCACCCAGACACGTTCATCCTCCGCGACGGCATTCGGGATGACTAGTTCCGGGACGGATTCCTTCGGTTGGGGGTGGCGATAGGGTTGCCATTTATCGCCGCTCTTCGCGGTCTCGACGCTATCGGGCATTGGGGCCTCCTCAAGAATGGATGGATTGTTATGGTTATCCTTGCTTGAGCGGCCCTTGATCCTGCGAAAGCGCCGCCGTGGGGAATCGTGCCCCCAGACAGCGCCGAAGCCAAGACAATTTAAAGTAGCACCCCTTCATGTGCCGGAAGGATCACCCCACGGCGGGGTATGACGGGGGCGCGGCCAGTCCCTCCGTTATCTCGTGCCGCTGAAGGACACACGGCGATGTCCCGGACTTCCCGGCGGCAACCCAGGCAGAAGCTTGCTTTCACCATGACCGGCCACGCCCAGCCGCCCGCCATCGACCCCGTGAATATTGATCAGATAGTCGCGGACCGCCAGGGCCCGGCGCTCCGACAGATCGCGGTTGTAGCCCGCATCACCGGTCGCGTCGGCATGCCCCCCAATTTCGAAAATCATGCTTGGGTTGTCACGCATCGATTGCGCCAAATTGGCGAGCGCGGCGCCGTATTCGGAGCGCACGCGCGCGCTGTCCAGATCGAATTGAATGCGCAGACTCGCCGTGCGCGGCGCAGCCGGTCCGCCGGCGGCCGGGGCCGACGCGGGGGTCGATGCGGGGGTTGGGGCGGTCTTCGGTGCCACCTTGGGCGGCGGCGAGCCGAACACGACCTTACGCGTTCTCACCTTTGGCTTTCCGGCCGCCGGCGTGGCACCGAAGATGGCGTTCAGTTCCTCGACCGTCGGGGTCCGGTCGAAGACGGCCTCGTCGCCGTAGATTTCCTGCGCGTCGACCGTCCCGACCGCGAGACACGCCCCCAGGACGAGCGCCGCGCCCGTGGCGGCGCGACGGATGAGATGCGGTGTCATGGCTCCTCTCCCTTTCCTACTCTCCCGTCGATACGGCTTGGCTCGTGGCTGGCACGGCGCTGGGCGCCATGCGGCTCAGGGGAAAGAACGGATCTCCCCAGAACTTCGCGACCGGGTGCTGCGGCGCGCCGAGGGCCTCGGATCGCGCGATGACCTCGCGCTTCACATACCCGCCAAGTTCGGCGAGGCTAACCGCCCGGTCCGAATCCATGTCCGCCGCCCCATCGAGCCCGTCGATCGCGGCGGAGGTAAACAGCCCGTGCCCCATTCCCGCCGGATAGTCCCTTCCGTCGCTGTCGAGGGCGGTTCCCCGCGCGCTCGACAGAACGAAGCGGCCGGAATCGCGCGCGACTCGATCCACCAGCGATTGCGACCGGTCGGCCATCTGGCCGGCGGTCAGAACCTGAAAGGACCCGGCGAAGCAAGTATCCAGGATAATGATGAGCTTGTCGGACCCGATCCGCGTCAGGCTGTCCATCATCGCGGACTGGGAGACGGCTTCGCGGCGATAGATCTCGCGCAGGGCCGCGTCCTGGAAACGGCGGCCGGACATGACCTCGCCGATCAACTCCATGCTCGCGGTCCCGAATTCATGCGGCGCGAAGGCGTAATCTCCGTCCACCACGTCACCGTGACCGGATAGGAAAAGGATCACCGTATCCTCCGAACGCGCGCGTCCGGCGAGATCGGCGAGCGCCGCCAGAAGCCGCTCGGCCGTCACCTCGCTCTCGACCATCACGGTCACGTCGGCTTCGGTGAAGAGGCCGCCCTGCCCGGCGGCGCGCGCGAACCGCCGTGCGATCACGCGCGCGTCGTTGGCGGCGATTCCGGCGGTTAGGTCGAAATGATCAATGGCGTAGTCGGAAACACCGGCCGCCAGGACCCGCAGCACCCCTTGCCCATCCGAACCCGGCGCCGGCCCGTCGAGCAGCACGGTGGAGGCCCCGGAAGCAACGGTTCCGTCATCATTGAGGACGCGGACCTCGATCTCGTTGCGGCCGGGGACCAGGGCGATACGCTCGCGTTGCAGGCGCATGTGCTCGCCCTCGATCGTTCCCGTCGTCTCGGAGGTGAGCCGGACCCCGTTGCGCCGAACCTCGACCGCGCCGGCGGTACCCGCCGCCAGATCGATTTCCAGCAGGATTTCCGCCCTATCGCGCGTGCCCCCGGCTTGCCCCAGGACGGCGCGCATGGCACGCGTGCCCGGCTGGTCCTTAGGCGCGGCGCACCCCACCGAGTCGCCGGCATCGGTGACGCCGCAGACCTCCGTGATCGCGACGGCGGCGGGCAGGTCGCCCTTCAAGGTATCGGCCGCGCTGCCCTCGGCCTCGGCCGCGGCCGCCAGCAATGCCGCGTCGCCGGCCCGCGCGCCCAGCGCCGCGCGCACCAGATCGGGGCGGTAGAAGCGCCGGTACATCTGATCGATGCGCACGAAGCGGGCTTCTTCCTTGAAGCCCTCGTTCATCTGGTACCCGATCAGATCCGCGCCGGAACGGCCGTTCGCGTCGCGCGGGCTGTGGTCGAAGAATCCCGCCGGCGTCCAGGCCACCCAATGCGCGCCGTCTCTCGTCGCGAACATCGAGCGCAGCAACGCCCCGTTCTCGGCCGAGCGCCACTGCACCGTGCCGTCCCCCAGAAGCGCGATCAGGACCCGACCATCGCCCGACAGCGCCAGCCCCCAGACCGGCGCGCCCGCCACCCGGCGCCACAGATCGCGCCCATCCACGGACCGGGCACGGAGATAATAATTGGTACCAAGGAAAAGACGCTCCCCGGCAGAATCGGCGATCGCGTCCAAGGCACGCTCGTTCGCGTCGAGCGGCAGGATACGTTGATCGAGAGCAACCTCGCCGCTCTCGGCATCGATCGTCAGGGGCCGCCCGCCGGCCGTCCTGGGGGAAGCGATTAGGGGGGAAGCACCGTTTTCTTCCGCCGCCGTCCAAGGGGCGAGGGTTCCTTCGTCCGCGCGGAAAACCATGCGTTCTTTCCCACCCGCATCAAGCGTGAAGGAGACCGCGTTCCCGGTCCGATCGCTGCCCGGGCGATGGCGATAGGCACCGCGGAAGGACGGCGCCCCACCCCGCACGAAGAAGGCGGTCGACGGCGTCCCGTCCGGCGCGATGTCGAGCGCGCCCCACGCCCCGGACGCGGCGCCGAACAGGATGCGCGACCGCGCCTCCGTCCCGTTCGAGGAGGCGTCCCCCGTCAATGCCGTGATCGGCGATGCCAGTCCGGTTTCCGCCAGATCATACGCACCGATGTAACCGCCATCGCGCGACCAACTGTGGAGGCGTTGCCCGAACCCACCGTTTCGCGTGGTCCGTGCATCCTCGACCGCATGCAGGAAGGCGCCGTCCCGCGACCAGGCCGCGTCGGCGAGCCCGCCCAGCCGCAGCCCCGGCACCTCGAACAGACGGAACCCGCCCTCCCCCTCGACCGGCGCAACCGCCACCGCCGGACGACCACGATCGGTCACGGCGAGCAGGCCGCCATCGCCGGAAAGCGCCAGGCGCCAGACCGTCGCCGCGTTCGGAACCCGGGCCCGGCCCAGCCGACCGCCCGCCGCCCCATCATGGACGACGAGCGCGCCGGCGCCATCCAGCACGACGAGCCGCCCGTCCTTCAGAAACAGAAGATCGGATATCCCCGCCTCGAACGCCCGGTCGACCAGGACGGCCCGACCCGAGGCGAGATCGAAGACGCGTACCCCCTGATCCGGGCCGGTCAAGCCGACGGCGAGCCGACCGCCATCGGGCGAGAAGGCCAAGGCCCGCACCGGCGCCGGCAGCCCACGCAGCACGCCGAGCGGCCGTGTGCCGTCCGCACTCAACATCCGCACCGCGGCGCGCCCCTCGCCCCAGTCCCATCCCAGCCGTCCACCGACCGCCAGATGCTGGTCGCTCCGCGCGGCCGCGTAGATCGCGCCTTCGTCCCGTGGCCCGGCCGCCCCCCGCACGGTGTGGAGGAGCGTTCCCTCGCGCGCATCCCACAGCCGCACCGTCTGGTCATCGGAAACGCTGATCGCGCGCGCACCGTCCCGGCTGGCATAGAGGCGGTTCACGGCGGCCGTATGCGCGCCGACCGCGACCCGGACGATCGGTTCGCTCGGCATCGGCGGCAACGATTGCGCATGCCCGGGCGCCGCGAATGCGATCCCCGCGAAAAGGATCGATATCGATATCGCCGTCGTGAAGCGCACGTTCTTCCTCATCCATCCAGCGAGAAAACCGTGTCCTCCTCACGCTCGGCCCGGCGCGCCAGGCGCTCCAACTCCAAGCGCTTCTCCCGTCCCTCGAACATGACCCCGACCGTCTTCGTCTCGACCGAGGCGTCGTTCGGCACCGAGCGGGTCAGCGAGGCGAGCGTCGGCTCGACCGATGCATTCGACGCGACCTGGACGGTGCCCGAATCGTCCCGAAGAAACTGGGCGGCGACATAGGCCCGCCGCCCGTCATCGAGTTGAACGGTGGCCCAGCCGTCCGACGCCGGCGCCAGGACGAGCACACCCTGCCCGCCCTGAAGCAGGGTCAGCCGTTCGGACCCGGCGGACGGGGCGGCACGAACATTCAGGTTGGTTTCAGCATAGCGTCGGACCGGATAGCCGTCGGCGCCCGGCGGTGGCGCGGAAACCGACTCGGATGTCTGGAGATTGGGGTTCGACCAAGCCTCGCGCTCGGCCGCCTTGGCCTCGGCCAGCAGTTCACGGGCCTCTGGATCGCCGGAGGAAAGCGTCTCGGCGGCCGCGACCAGCTCCTGGTGCCGCTCGTCGACACGCGCGCCAATCGCACGGACCGTCGTGATGTCGTCGTTATAGCGCGCGCGTTCGGTATCGAGCGCCTGCTGCGCCTGCTCGCGCGTCAGACGGCCGGCCTTGAAATCGCGCTTGACCCGTTCCGCGGTCTGAATGCGGCACTGCCGCGCCGCGGAGAAGCTGTTAAGCGCGCGCACGACCTGCGCTGATTCCCGCGCGGAATCCTGATAAACCGTGCGCGTCAGGCTCGCCCTGTCCTCCGCCTCGCGCTGACGGGCGGATAGATAGCCGCCGCCGGCCCCGGCCGCCGCGCCGACGAGGCCGCCCCGCAGCGCACCCCCGACATCCCCGGTGATCAGTGCCCCGATCAACGCGCCGCCCACCGCGCCGATCACGGCGCCCTGCACGATATTGCGTTCGAAGTAACTCTTGGAGCCGCGCAGCTCCTCGGAATGACGGCCACACAGATCGTCCGACGCGATCTGCCGCAATCCCAATTCCCGCGTCAGACTATCCGCCGTCTGGCACCCGGACGACAGTACCATGCCCCCGACCAACAGTGCCGACACGGCACGACGCCCCCGAGTCGCTCGATAAAACCGCCCCCTCATCGTCTTGCCCCCTCTCTCCACGCATTCGCCACCCCATCCTGGAGCCACCCCACGGGCGAAGAGGTCCAGGACATGCGGACACGGATTAAACCCGTTTTGCGTGCTTAAAATTGATACTTTACGCATTACGGGACACCACCTTACGGCGTAATCGTGGGAAATGTCATCCTGCTATCTTAATTTTTAATAGAAATTTTTCACATTTTAAGGTTGATATTCTCCAGTGGGTCGCGGTTAGATAATACCCTCTTTAATTATCATCGATCAATAATCGCTATTTATAAGGGTTTCAGAGATCGGGAGCGCGGCAATGTTCGACAGGCGATCCATCCCAAGGTCCGGGCGACCTATCCGCCATCCCTTGGCGGCGGCGCTGGGGGCCGCCACGATCGCGGTGGCCGCGATCATCCCGCCCGCACCCACGCATGCGGGGGACGCGCCGGAAAGCGTGCAATCCCAAGGCCCTGCCCCCGACAGCACATCGCCCAACGACGGCACGACCGAGGATCTGGGAACCCGGATCAAGCGACAGGTTCGCGAGGCCCTTCAACAGGCAGGCATCGACAGTTCGAACGACACCGCCCCCGACGGGGGAACGGTGCGGATCGACGGTAACGCGACCATCGACGCGCGCAGCCGGTCGGTCACGACCACCGCCCGGAACGGTCCGGATGGCGCGCCATCGACCGCACGCACCTGCGTCGGCTCGATCGGCGGGGGGGGGGGCGCGGACGTCCAAATCACGGGGAAGCTCGTCGTCAAACGATCCGGGACGACGAACGAGTGCGAGTGCGACTCGCCCGGCGCCGCTTGCGAGAGCCAGCCCGCCGACTGACCGCGCGCATCATCGCGATGCGTCACCGAACGACCAGAGAAGGGGAGAACACAGATGCAAAAGATCCTTACCGCCACCGGCCTCGCCATTCCGATGGCCGGCGCCGCCATCCTTCTGTTCGCCGGTACCGCCATGGCCCAGGAACAGCAGGGCGCCGGCGTCCAGATCCAAGGCGATACCGAGATCAACGCGACCGCCGACACCGTCACCACGACGGCGGTCGGCACGGGTAATACCGCCGAGAGCAATATCGGCACGATCGGCGGCGACAGCGTCAATATCCAGGGCGACACCGAGATCAACGCCTCCGCCGGAACCGTCACCACCACCGCCGTCGGCAGCGACAATTGCGCGAAGAGCAATATCGGGGCGATCGGCGCCAAGGCCTGTTGATCCGCTGATCAATGGTGGCGCGTGGCCGGAGGGTCGCGCGCCGCCCCTTCCCTCGACCGACCATGGGAGAGACGCCATGTCCGCGCGTGAAACACCGACGCCCTATCCGCGTCGCCGGATGCTGGCGGGGCTCGTCGCCCTGCTGGGTACCGGTCTCGCCGCCCGGGCCGCGATACCGGCCGCCCGGGCGCAGGACCTCAACCGGCGCCAACACGCGCCCCCCGGCTCCAACTCCAAGAAAATCCGGGTCCTTACCCGCGCGCGCCAACAGGCCGCGGAACAGAGCCAAGGTCTGAACCGCGACACCGTCAACACGGATTGCAGCCCGGTCGAGATTGGCAACCAGCAGATACCCGAGAATGGCCGCCTGCCGCGGGATGAGCAGGTCGTCGTCGTGCCGGGGGATATCATCAATATCTGCCGCTGAGCGCGGCGGCCGGGGGGAGAGAGGTACCGTGATCCGCACATCGTTCAATGCGTCGATGCTCGCCGCCGTCCTGTTCGCGGGTATCGGCTGTCAGACCATGACCGACCCGGAGAAGGCCCGCGTCATCGCCAATCCGACGACGCCGGTGGTCAAGACGATGACCAGCTTTTCCGGCGCGCTACGCTGCATGGATGATCTGTTCGCGGATTACGGTAAGCGCGACATCACGATCACCAGCGACGGCATCCCGGACGAGACGGGCAAGGTCCAACTCGGCACCAAGGAGATCATGATCTCGACGATCTCCAAGATGTCGGCCAAGAGCAACGCCTTCCGCTTCGTCGACGTGGAACAGTCGGGCGACATGATCTTCTGGATGAACAACAAGCTCGGCACCGATTCCTTGCTGACCCCCGACTATTATGTGCGTGGATCCATCACCCAGGCGGATACCGGCGTCGCGACGGACAGCCAGGGGGCCGGCATCGGCCTCCCCTTCCTGTCGCTCGGCTATTCGCAGGACCAGATGCTGGCCCTGGTCTCGATGGACCTCAATATGGGCGTCACGCGGACCCGCCGGATTCTGCCGGGCCTCCACACCTCCAACACCATCACCATCATGCGCAGCGGCCAGAGCGGCGACGCGGAAGGTCTAATCGGCAAGGGCAGCGTCTATCTGGAGGTCGCCCAGGATCAGAGCCAAGGCACGCATCAGGCGGTTCGCACGCTCCTCGAACTCAGCCTGATCGAAACGCTGGGCAAGTTCACCAAGGTGCCCTATTGGCGCTGCCTGCAACTCGATTCCACGAACCCGGCGGTCATCGTCCAGGCGCGCGACTGGTACGACCAATTCACGCCGGAGGAACGGGTCCGCGTGATCCAACAAGCCCTGGCGGCGACGAAGGATTATGCCGGCTCCGTCGACGGACGCATGACCCCGGCGCTTCAGCAAGCCGTCAACCGATACAAGTCGCGCGAGGATCTGATCGCCGACGGCCGGATCGATTTCGACATGTATCTGAGCCTGCTGGCCGAGAATGTCGCGGTCGCGCCAACGGAAGGGGCGCTATCCGACAAGGATCAGAGCGCCGACCTCCAGCCCCTATCCAACACATCCGCCGCCACGGTCGAACCGGCATCGGCGCCGGCCCAGGCCTCGGTCATGCCGCGATCGCCGGATGCCGGGGTCGATCCGATCGGCCTGAGCGTCCGCCCCGTCGGCGGGGCGGAGAACGCCGTGCGCGTCGGTGACGAGATCAGCTTCCGCATATCCGTGCGCAAGCCCGCCGACGTCTATTGCTATTACGAAGGATACGGCCAACCGGCGACGCGCATCTTTCCCTCGCGCTTCCAGTCGGACGGCCGGGTCAATCCCGGCGCGCCGGTGACCGTGCCGCCGACGGACGGGTCCTTCTCCATCATCCCCGATGCCGAGACGGTGGAGCAGATCGCCTGCATCGCGGTCGCCGAGCCCTACGGCCCCGCCAAGGAGCCGGCTGTTCTGGCCGAGGGCGACCTCACCCCGCTTAGCGCGGAGCGCCTCTTCCGGGTGGTTAATCAGCATCTGGAAGCCGATCCCGACAACAGCTCGATCCAGCATCTGCGCTATCAGGTGCGCCCGGTCGCCTTGACGAATTGAGGCGGCGAATCGAGGTGGCGCCCCCACGCCGGAGGAACGGAAGGGAGAGACCGATGACCCCGCGAGACCTCGGCCGATCATTCCGGCGCTCATGGCCGCCCCTTGCCCTCCTTCTCCTCATGCTGGCGGGTTGGGGCACGACGGCGAGCGGACAGGAACAGGGAACCGATGCCCCGTCCCGAATCGACCAGGGCGACCCGCTGCGCAACGACACCCAGACGATCATCATCGCGCCCGATGCCGAGAATAGCCGCGTTCCCGACGGCGCCGTCCGTCCCGCCGAGGCGGGGTTGGAATACGGTCCCGGCACGCGGACGGACAACGCCCCCGGCCCTGCGCAAAGCAATCCGGACGCCCGCACGATCCTCTATGTCGGTGATGGTCCCGGACGCGCCGTCCCGGTTGAGGAAGGGGGCGCCGGGGGTGTGACGATCAGCGGCGAGCCGCCGAGCGACGCCGAGCGCATCCGCCTGATGGCGAAGGACGCCCAGAAACGCGGCGATACCGTGGGAGGCCGGAAGGTCGAGGGCGGCGCCCCCGAGGGCGCGGTCGATACCATGATCCATGTCGACAACGTGATCGTCACGACCGGACGCGGCGGAGAAAACCGCAACAAGGCCTGCGTTCGGATCGGGGCCGTCGGCTCCGCGCAAGGGGATTGCGGCGCGGATTGAGCCGCCCCTTTGGGGGCGAGGGGGAGTGAAGTATCGCGATGACCTCACCACGACACTCCTGTTTTCCCAGGCTTTGGAGGACGCGATACCGGCGCGGGCTGGCGACGCTCATCCTTCTTGTATTTTCTGGCGCGCTCATGGCGGGGCGGGTTGAAGCCGCCGACCCGCCGCCCGCGCCGGGGGAGCGAACCGGCCTTTCCATCCATCGCCTGACGCCGGAGCAGAGGAGCCGCCCGGATGTGGCCCGCCTCATCGGGGCGGCGATCGACTTCCGCCTACAGGGGGTGAACGCCCCCGAGGCGTTGAACGAGCGTTTCGCGGCGGCCGGCACGGCCCCCCTCGCCCTCGACAACGTGCGGATCGGGGACCGGTCCAGCCGGCTGCTTGCCTGGCGCACCTTCTTCCGGGGCAGCCAGGCCCAGATGGGCGGCGGCTTGAGCGAGACCCCGCTGATCGGCTTCTACAATCCCTTCGTCGATTATTGGCTGATGACCCGCTGGCGGCCGGTGGCGGACGCCCCGCCGAAACTGATATCGGCGGACCTGTTCCCCGGTGCCTTCCTGCGGGACGGAAAGACCCGGCGCGCGGGCCGCATCCCGGCCGCGCCGGAATGGTTGAGCGGCGCGGCACAGGCAGTCGACCGCGGTGCCGCCATCGGCCTGCGCGACGCGTTGCAGGAATCGACCGCCCTGACGCTCGCCACCTTCATGGCGCGCTTCCCGGAGGCGTCCGAGCACGCGCCGCGCCTGCCGGATGCCGATATCGCGCCGATCATGGTAACGGGAATTTTCAGCAACCGTCTCTCGGTGCTGCTGTCCGACATCGTCGATTTCGCCAGGACCGACCCACTCGCCACCGCCTATGACGCCGTGAACGAGGCCTTGCGCCAGGACCGGCCGGAGGGACTGGCGGATCTGGCCGCGCCGGACAGGCCGATCGGGACGATCGACCTTCTGGCGGAAGTCCCCCTGCCCTTGCGCGAGGATCTGGCGCCGATCGCCGCCTATGACCTTGGACGCGGTTGGGCCGTTTTCTCCACGCCCGTGGTGACGGCGCGTTGGCCCATCCTGGGGCTTTTCTCGGCGCCGGGCGGGGGTGGCGCGCGCGCGCCCGTGCACGCGGTCACGATCCACGATCTCTATACCCGCATCCTGGGGGGCGCGTGATGCGGGCGCACGGATTGCCCACGGTCCTTGCCGGCCTTTTTCTCGCCGTGCTGCTAACCCTCGCCGCCGCCCCGTCGGCCATGGCGCGGGACGGCGATGGACAGGCAGCCGGCGGGCTCGGCGATTTCAAGGCGGCCGCCCCCGAAAGCGGCGTGAAGAACAACTTCACGAAAGATTTGGCCGGCGCGGTTGGCGAGGCGCTCTTCGATATCGCCGTGGAGGGCGCCCGGGATATCGCAGGCGATGTCGCGGAACTGGGGATAAAGGCGCTTGGCCGCCCGCTCGTCCGGCTCGTCGCCACCGGATGCGGCGCCGTGGGCGGGCGTTTCGCGGGGGTGCCGGGCGCCGTGCTCGGCTATGCCGGCTGTCACGCCCTGGGGAGTGTCGCCATACGAAAATTCGCGGATATGGTCGGGGACTGGATCGAGGGGGAGGAGGATATCCAACGGAGTCGCTTCGCCCGGCGGGAAAATCCCTTCCCGACCGGACGGCCGACTGGGTCCTCGCCCGGGTCGCTCGGCGGTGGGACGATCAAGGGGGATGTGCTGATCTCCGTCTTCGCGGCGGGTCCCGTGACCACCACGGCCACCGGATCGGGGGCGAAGGCGACGACCAATCTCGGCATCGCCAATGCCGGCGGCACCAGCGTCACGGTCACCACCGGCGGGCCCGTCACGACCCGTGCCGAGGGGCCCGGCGAGGCGCGCACCGACATCGGCGTCGCCACCGGCGAAGGCGCCCGCGTCACCGTCAATGTCGACGGCAGCGTCACCACCATCGCCACGGACCGGGCCAAGGCCAGCACCGAGATCGGCATCGGGAGCGGCGAGAACGCGCAAGCCCATGTCGCCATAGACGGCACCGTCACCACCCGGGCCGAGGATCGCGGCGAGAGTCGGGCGCGGATAGGCGTCGCCGCCGGCGACAGGAGCGAGGTCGTCGTGACCAGCGACGGCACGATCACCACCCTTTCCTCCGGCTCCGGCAAGGCGGTCAACGAAATCGGCGCGGCCCATGGCGATGGGTCGAGCGCCACCGTCACCCTACAAGGCGACGTCACCGCGCGCGCCTCCGGCCGGGGGCGGGCGGAGAACGCCGTCGGCGTCGCCCAGGACGGCCGGATCAACGTCACCGTCGATGGCGATGTCACCGCGATCGGGCGCAGCGGCGCGGCGACGAACGATATCGGCGTCGGGTCGAGCGGTACGACGCATGTCGGCGGCGACATCACGACGACCGCCGACAGCGGGCGCAATAGCATGACCTCCATCGGCGCCAACGGGTCCGCCTTCGTGAATGGGGATGTCATCAACGAGAAAGGTCGTGTCAGTGTCGGTGGTGCCGGCGCGTGCGAGAAATCCCGTGACGGCCGCTGCTGCCTGGACATCTATCGCAACCGTTGCGTGACGAAGATCATGCCGAAATCGAAATATGGCTGCCCGCCGCGCTTCATCCATGCCAAGGGACGATGCTACTTCATCCCCGATTATGACCACTTCTTCGACAATTGAGCGATGCGCCGTACCCCGCCCATACCCGGCATGACGACGAGCCCGGCCCCGAACGCGAAAGGGCGGCCCGAAGGCCGCCCCCTGCGTAATCCGTGATGGGCTGGAACCGCGCCCGCTAACCGCGCCCGGTCGGGGAGACCTTACTCCTCGCCGTCGCGATCCTCCTCGCCCGTCGGGCCGCTATCCTGGCCCTTGGCGTCCTCGTCCCGGTCGACGAACTCGATCACCGCCATCGGTGCGTTGTCGCCGTGGCGGAAGCCCGCCTTCAGCACGCGGACATAGCCGCCCGGGCGCTCCTTGTAACGCTCCGCCAGCGTGTCGAAGAGCTTCGCCACGGCCTTGTCGTCGCGCAGCTTGGCGAAGGCCTGGCGGCGGCGGTGCAACCCGCCCTTCTTGCCGAGCGTGACCAGCTTGTCGGCGACCGGCTTCAGCTCCTTCGCCTTCGGCAGCGTGGTGACGATCTGCTCATGCTTGATCAGCGAGGCCGCCATATTGGCGAACATCGCCTTGCGGTGCGAGCTGGTGCGGTTGAGCCTGCGGCCCTGATTTCCGTGACGCATTGTCCGATCCTTCTCTTCTTTCGATCTTGCCTGCCGCCGGTCGCTTCGGACCGGGACGGTGCCCCGGCTCCGCGGCTACTGCCGACGGTGGATGGTCAGGCGTTGTGGTTCGCCCAAGGCCGTTCTCAGAACGGCTCCTCGAGCTTCTTGGCCAGTTCCTCGATGTTGTCGGGCGGCCAGTTCGGGATGTCCATGCCGAGCGCGAGGCCCATCTGGCTGAGGACTTCCTTGATCTCGTTGAGCGACTTGCGGCCGAAGTTCGGCGTGCGCAGCATCTCGCCCTCGGTCTTCTGCACCAGATCGCCGATATAGACGATGTTGTCGTTCTTCAGGCAATTGGCCGAACGGACGGAAAGCTCCAGCTCATCGACCTTGCGCAGCAGGTTCTTGTTGAAGGGAAGCTCGCTCGGGGCCTCCTCCTCGCCGCGCTGATCCGGCTCCTCGAAATTGATGAAGACCTGGAGCTGATCCTGCAGGATGCGCGCGGCGAGCGCCACGGCGTCATCCGGCGAGACCGCGCCGTTGGTCTCGATCTGCAGCGCGAGCTTGTCATAGTCGGTGGTCTGGCCAACGCGGGTGTTCTCGACCTTGTAGGCCACCTTGCGCACCGGGCTGAACACCGAATCGACCGGGATCAGGCCGATCGGCGCATCCTCGGGACGGTTTTGCGTCGCCGGGACATAGCCCTTGCCGTTATTGACCGTGAACTCGATATTCAGCTTCGTGCCCTTGTCGAGCGTGCAGATCACGTGATCCGGATTCATGATCTCGATGTCATGCCCGGCCGTGATCATCCCGGCGGTCGCCTCGCACGGACCCTCGGCGGAAAGACGCATCTTCTTCGGCCCCTCGCCATGCAGACGAAGCGCCAGCGCCTTCACATTGAGGACGATGTCGGTCACATCCTCGCGCACGCCATTGATCGAGGAGAACTCGTGCAGCACGCCGTCGATCTGGATCGAGGTGACGGCCGCGCCCTGCAGCGAACTCAACAGCACGCGCCGCAAGGAGTTGCCGAGGGTCATGCCGAACCCACGTTCCAGCGGCTCGGCGGTCACGGTCGCCTGACGGTTCTTGTCCGCGCCGGGCGCGATGTTCAACTGCTTCGGCTTGATGAGAGCCTGCCAGTTCCGTTGCACGATCGCTGCGGGTTCGCTCATGGAAATCGGCCTCTTTCTCTAGAAAGCGGAAGACCGGATGCGACTTAGCGCCGCCCGGCCCCCGACAAGGTCATGTCGTAGCGACGAAGGGCCGTTCGCCGCCCTTCGTGAAATATCGCGCCCGCCGATCAGACCCGGCGACGCTTGCGCGGCCGGCAGCCATTGTGCGGAATCGGCGTGACGTCCCGGATCGCGGTGATCTGGAAGCCGACGGACTGCAGCGCGCGCAGCGCCGATTCCCGGCCCGAGCCCGGCCCCTTCACGCAGACCTCAAGGGTCTTCATACCGTGATCCTGCGCCTTCTTGCCGGCGTTCTCCGCGGCCATCTGGGCGGCGAAGGGCGTCGACTTGCGGCTTCCCTTGAAGCCCTGCGCGCCAGCCGATGCCCAGGAAATCGCGTTCCCCTGCACATCGGTGATGGTGATCATCGTATTGTTGAACGACGCGTTCACATGCGCGATGCCGGAGGTGATGTTCTTCCGCTCTTTGCGCTTCATACGAGCCGGAGCTTTTGCCATGATCCGATCTTCCTTCCGACCTTACTTCTTCTTGCCCGCGATGGCCTTGGCCGGCCCCTTGCGCGTGCGAGCATTGGTGTGAGTGCGCTGACCGCGGACCGGCAGACCCTTACGATGACGCAAACCACGATAGCAGCCGAGATCCATCAGCCGCTTGATGTTCATCGCCACCTCGCGCCGGAGATCGCCCTCGACCACGAACTCGCGGTCGATCGTCTCGCGGATACGCGTCAGTTCGTCCTCGCTCAGCTCGTTCACCCGGGTGCTCTCCGGCACGCCGCAGGTGTCGAGAATCTTCTTCGCGCTCGTATTCCCGATGCCGGTGATATAGGTGAGCGCCACCACCACCCGCTTGTTGGTCGGGATGTTCACGCCTGCGATACGCGCCACGACAGCTTCTCCTTCAAACCATGATCGGGTCGCGACAAGGCGCGACCCGGTTTCCCGTCCGTTACGGGCCGGTCGTCTTTCGTCCGGGGCGGCGCGAACCGGGTAAGCCGGCTCCCTCGCCCCACCATGATCCACCAACTTCGGGCGATGCGCCCGCCGGTGGCCGACCGAAACCTAACGATTTCAAGGTCCTCTCCCGGCGAAGCGCGCGGATTATAGGGAAAAGCGCGTTCATGTCAACGCGCGCAACCCGGGAAATCCGCCCTTTCGCTTAACCGGCAGCCTACTTCGCCGGCCGTCAGCCGGCCGCCTCGTCCAATACCGCCTCGATCTGACGCGAGACTTCCTCCATCGAGGCCATGCCATCGACCTGCCGCAACAAGCCCTTTTTCTCGTAATAGGGCAGGATCGGCGCGGTCTGCTCGTGATAGGCCGCGAGACGGCTCTTCACCGTCTCCGCGTTGTCGTCCTTGCGGCGGGAGAACTCGGTGCTGCCGCACTTGTCGCAGACACCGTCCTTCGCCGGCCGCTTGAATTCCTCGTGATAGCCCTCGCCGCACGCGGCGCAGGTGAAACGACCGGTGATCCGCGCCGTCAGAGCCTTGTCATCGACCTTCATCTCGATCACCGAGTCGAGGTCCATCTTCTTCTCGGCCAGCATCTGATCGAGCGCCTCGGCCTGCGCGACCGTGCGCGGAAACCCGTCCAGGATGAAGCCGTTCCGGCAGTCCGGCTCGTCGATCCGATTGGCGATGATGCCGATCACCAAGTCGTCAGGCACCAGTTCGCCCGCCTCCATCAGGGACTTCGCGCGCGCGCCGAGCGCGCTACCGCTCTTCACCTCGGCGCGCAGCATGTCGCCGGTGGAGAGTTGCACCATGCCCCGGCTGCTTTCCAGCAGCTTGGCCTGCGTGCCCTTTCCGGCCCCCGGAGGGCCCAGCAGAATGATGTTCATCGCCTCTGTTTCCCCCTCAGCTTGGACTTCTTGATGAGTCCCTCATACTGATGCGCCAGCAGGTGGCTTTGAATCTGGGTCACCGTATCCATCGTGACCGTGACCACGATCAGCAGACTGGTCCCACCGAAATAGAAGGGAACCGAATAGCGCGAAATCAGCAGTTCCGGCAAGACGCACACGAGCGCCAGATAGGCCGCCCCGACCACCGTCAACCGCGTCAGCACGTGATCAAGATAATCGGCCGTGTTCTTGCCCGGACGGATGCCGGGGATGAACCCGCCATAGCGCTTAAGATTGTCGGCCGTGTCCTGCGGATTGAAAACGACGGCGGTGTAGAAGAAGGCGAAGAACACGATGCCCGAGATATAGAGCGCGAGATAGAGCGGCTGCCCGCGCCCGAGCCAAGCCGAAATCGTCGTCAGCCATTCCGGTCCCGATCCGCCGGAAAAATTCGCGACGGTGAGCGGCATGAGGAGAATCGAGCTGGCGAAAATCGGCGGGATGACACCAGCCGTGTTGAGCTTGAGCGGCAGGTGCGAGCTTTCGCCGCCGAACATCTTATTGCCGACCTGGCGCTTGGGATACTGCACCAGGATACGACGCTGCGCCCGTTCCATGAAGACGATGAAGGCGATGACCACGACGCACATCACCAACAGGAACAGGATGAAGGCGGTCGACAGGCGACCCTGGCGCCCGAGTTCGAGCGTGCTGGCCAGCGCCGTCGGCAGTTGCGCCACGATGCCCGCGAAGATGATCAGCGAAATACCATTGCCGACGCCACGCTGGGTAATCTGCTCGCCCAGCCACATCAGGAAGATCGTTCCTCCGACCAGCGTGATGACGGTCGTCGCGCGGAAGAACAGTCCTGGATCGATCACCGCCGTCGCGCCGCCGCCGGCCTGCATGCCTTCCAGGCCGACCGCGATGCCGTAGCCCTGGATCGCCGCCAGGAACACGGTACCGTACCGGGTATATTGGTTGATCTTCTTGCGGCCCGATTCGCCTTCCTTCTTCATCTGCTCCAGCGAGGGCACGACCGCGGTCATCAACTGCATGATAATCGCGGCCGAGATATAGGGCATGATGTTGAGGGCGAAGATCGTCATGCGCGAGAGCGCGCCGCCCGCGAAGGTATCGAAAATATCGAGGACACCGCCGCGCTGCTGGTCGAACACGTCCTGCATGACCTGAGGATCGATGCCCGGCAGCGGGATATAGGTGCCGAGGCGATAGACGATCAGCGCACCCAGCGTGAACCAGATGCGCTTCTTCAATTCCGTCGCCTTACCGATGGCGCCGAAGTTGAAGTTCGAGGCGAGTTGCTCGGCGGGTGAGGCCATGCTCTGTCACTACCCCATAGTCTGGATCGACCCGGCCGGGCCTTCGGGCCCGAGGATGTCCCCCGGGGACATCGAACCGGTCACAATGGAAAAGGCGCTAGGGCCCAGCTATAGGGCCTCCGCGCCTTTCCCGCAACGTGACAAGCGGCCGCGCGCCCATTCCGGCGGCGGCCGCTCACACCCTTACTCGGCCTTCGCGGCGGCCCGCTTTTCGGCGGCGGCCTTCTTGCGTGCCACGCGCTTGCCTTCCTTGCGCTCGACCGGCGCCGGCAGGGTTACGGAGCCGCCCGCCTTCTCGATCGCCTCGACCGCGCCCTTGGTGGCGCCGGCGACATGCAGATCCAGCTTCGCGGTCAGTTCACCTTTACCCAGGACCCGGACGCCGTCGCGCACCCGGCGCAGCACGCCGGCGGCCACCAGCGCCTCGCCGTCGACCGGCTTGGACGCGTCGAGCTTCTTCGCATCGACCGCCTGCTGCAGGCGGCCGACATTGACCTCGACATAGTCCGCCCGCAGCGCGCCCTGGTTGAAGCCGCGCTTCGGCAGGCGGCGGTAGATCGGCATCTGACCGCCTTCGAAGCCCTTGATCGCCACGCCGGACCGCGACTTCTGGCCCTTCACGCCACGACCGCCGGTCTTGCCCTTGCCGGAGCCGATTCCGCGGCCGACGCGCATGCGGCCCTTATGGGCGCCTTCGTTGTCGGCGATTTCGTTCAGTTTCATGACCGTCTATCCTCGATGCCTCGTATCCGCGGGTCCTCGTATCGGTCGGACCGTGATGCGTGGACCCCGCCTTCGGGTATCCCGCGACCGGTCCGATCCGACCCGCCCGGCGGTGTCGCCGATTACTCGACGATCTCCACCAAATGCGGAATCTTGTTCACCATGCCACGCACGGCCGGCGTATCCTCGCGCTCGACCTCGTGGCGAATGCGCCGCAGGCCGAGACCGCGCAGCGTGTCGTGCTGATCCTTCGGACGGCCGAGCGGGCTGCGGATCTGGCGGATCCGAATGGTCTTCTTATCAGCCATTTGCCGCCTCCTTCACGCCCTGATCAACACCGTCGTCGCGACGGCCGACCAGGTCGCTAACCTTCTTGCCCCGGCGGGCGGCCACCATGCGCGGCGACTGACAGCGCTGCAAACCGGCGAAGACCGCCTTGATCATATTGTAGGGGTTGGAGGTGCCGGTCGACTTGACCACCACGTCCTGCACGCCCAGTGCCTCGAACACCGCGCGCGTCGGACCGCCGGCGATGATCCCGGTGCCCGGAGGGGCCGCGCGGAGCTCCATGCGGCCGGCGCCGAAATGGCCGTGGATATCATGATGCAGGGTCCGGCCCTCGCGCAGCGGCACACGGATCATGTTCTTGCGCGCATGTTCCGTGCCCTTGCGGATCGCCTCCGGCACCTCGCGGGCCTTGCCCGCGCCGAAGCCGACCCGGCCACGGCCGTCGCCGACGACAACCAGCGCCGCGAAACCGAAGCGCCGGCCGCCCTTCACCACCTTGGCCACGCGATTGATCGCGACCAGCTTCTCCACCAGATCGGGGTCCTGCCCGTCACGACGGTCTTCCTTAGGTCCTCTCGCCATCACTCAGGCTCCCGGATTAGAACTGCATGCCGGCTTCACGCGCGGCATCCGCCAGCGCCTTCACCCGGCCATGATATCGATAGCCACCACGATCGAAGACGACGTCCCCGATCCCGGCGTCCTTGGCCCGCGCGGCCAGAAGCTTGCCGACCTCGACGGCCGCGTCGGTGTCCGCGCCGCTCTTCAGCTTGCCCTTCAGCTCCTTGTCGATGCTGGAGGCAGCGACCAGCGTGCGGCCCTGGCGATCGTCGATGACCTGCGCGTAAATCTGCTTCGACGAGCGGAAGACGGACAGCCGCGGCTTGCCGTTCGCGTGCAGCGCGATCCGATAGCGGCTCCGCCGCTTCCGACGCTCTTGGAGTTGATTCGCAGTCTGCATGACCGTCGTTCCTTACTTCTTCTTGCCTTCCTTGCGGAGGATCTGCTCCTCGGCATATTTCACGCCCTTCCCCTTATAGGGCTCGGGCGGGCGGAAAGCGCGGATCTCGCTCGCGATCTGCCCGACGCGCTGCTTCGAGGCGCCGGAAACCGCGATGACGTTGCCACGATCGCCCTCGATCGCGATCTTCACGTCCGAGGGGATCGGATAGTTCACGTCGTGGCTGAGGCCGAGCGACAGCTTCAGGGTCGTCCCCTGCACCATCGCGCGATAGCCCACGCCGTTCACCTCGAGCCGCCGTGTGAAACCCTCGGACGCCCCCTTGATCGCGTTGTTGATCAACGCGCGGGTGGTGCCCCAGGCCTGCCGGGCCCGCTTCGTCATGTTCTGGGGCGTGACGGTGACCTTTTCGTCCGCGATATTCACATCCACGAAATCGAGGATGCGCACGAACTGCTCACCGTTCTTGCCTTTCGCGGTCAGCAGTCCCTCGGCGAGCGAAACCTCGACGCCGCTCGGGATGGTGACCGGATTGATGCCTACGCGCGACATGGCTTCCTAATCCCTTTCAGACCTTCGCTTCGCGTATCCCACCGCCGGATCAGAAGATCCGGCACAGGATTTCGCCGCCGACATTGGCTTCGCGGGCCTCCTGATCGGACATCACGCCGCGCGGGGTCGATAGGATCGAAATCCCGAGACCGTTATAGTGCAGCGACAGATCCCTGATCTTCGAATAGACCCGGCGTCCCGGCTTGGAGATACGGCTGATCTCGTGGATCGCCGGCTCCCCGTCCTGATACTTCAGCTCGACCGTGATCTCGCTGATGCCCGGACGCACCTCGGCCTGGGAATAACCGCGAATGAAGCCCTCGCGCTGAAGCACGTCCAGCACATTGGTGCGAAGCTTGGAGGCCGGCACCGGAATCGTATCCTTACGGGCCATCTGGCCGTTACGGATGCGGGCGAGCATATCGCCGAGCGGATCGCTCATCGACATTGGTCCGACCCTCCTTACCAGCTCGACTTCACCACGCCCGGGATCTGGCCGGTCGAGGCCAGATCGCGAAGCGCGATGCGCGAAATGCGGAACTTACGATAGAACGCCCGCGGACGGCCCGACAGCTCGCAGCGGTTGCGCACGCGCACCGGCGAGGCATTGCGGGGCAGGCCGTTCAGCTTCATCTGCGCCTGGAAGCGTTCCTCGGGAGCGATGTCCTTGTCGTGGACGATCGCTTTCAAGGTGGCACGCTTCGCAGCATAGCGCTTCGAGAGCTTGATGCGGCGGTTGTTCTTTTCGACGGCGCTTTTCTTTGCCATCTCGACGTCTCCCGTCTTAGCTCTGGAACGGCATATTGAACTTGGAGAGCAACGTCTTTGCCTCCGCGTTCGACGCTGCCGTCGTGCAGATCACGATATCCATGCCGCGGGTATCGTCGACCTTGTCGTACTCGATCTCCGGGAACACGATCTGTTCGCGCAGGCCCATCGCGTAATTTCCGTTGCCGTCGAAGCTGTTCGCCTTGACGCCCCGGAAATCGCGCACGCGCGGCAGCGCGATCGTAATAAGCCGGTCCAGGAAGTCCCACATCCGATCGCGGCGCAGCGTGACCTTGCAGCCGATCGCCATGCCGTCACGGATCTTGAACCCGGCGACCGACTTGCGCGCCTTGGTCGACACCGGCTTCTGGCCGGTGATGAGCGCGAGCTCCTCCATCGCGTTCTGGAGCTTCTTGCGATCCTGGACAGCCTCGCCGACGCCCATGTTGATCACGATCTTATCCAGACGCGGCACTTCCATCGCGTTCTTATAGCCGAACTCGCTCTTCAACTCCGCCTTGATCTGGTCGTCGTAGAGCTTCTTCAGCCGCGGGACGTAGCGATCTTCCGCCATCTACCCAATTCCTTTAACCAAACCCGAGGACCGTATCCGACCGGCTCGACAGAACCGACCGGACGTATCGTCAGGCGCCGATTTCCTCGCCGGAACGCTTCGAGACACGAACCTTCCGACCGTCGTTCAGAACCTTGAAGCCAACACGCGTCGGCTTCTTGTCCTTCGGATCGAGCAGCGCGACGTTCGAGATATCGATCGCCATTTCCTGCTCGACGATGCCGCCCTGGCTGGTCTGGGACGGGCGCTGATGGCGCTTGGCCATCGCGACGCCCTGAACCACGACCTTGTTATCCTTCGGGCGCACGGAGAGCACTTCGCCCTCCTTGCCCTTGTCGCGACCGGTCAGGACAACCACCGTATCGCCCTTCTTGATCTTCGCCGCCATCAGATGACCTCCGGCGCAAGAGAGATGATCTTCATGAACCGCTTGGCGCGCAGTTCGCGCACCACAGGCCCGAAGATACGGGTTCCGATCGGATCGCCCGTCTTGTTGATCAGCACGGCCGCGTTGGCGTCGAACTTGATGGTCGACCCGTCCGGACGCTTGATCTCCTTCGCGGTGCGCACGATGACGGCACGATGGACCGCGCCCTTCTTCACGCGACCGCGCGGAATCGCCTCCTTGACGGAGACGACGATGATGTCACCGACCGAAGCGAACCGACGCTTCGAGCCGCCCAACACCTTGATGCACTGGACCCGGCGCGCGCCGCTGTTATCGGCGACGTCGAGGTTGCTCTGCATCTGGATCATGGCGATCTACTCCCGATCCCGACTGTTACGTCGATTGCCCTACTTACTTGCCCGTCACGCGTCGGCCGGCTGCGCCGCATCCGCGCCGTCCGTCACCAATTCCCAGCGCTTGCGCTTGGAATGGGGACGAGACTCCTGGATGCGCACAAGGTCACCGATCTTGGCCGCGTTGCTCTCGTCATGCGCCATGAAGCGCTTCGACTTCTTCACGAACTTCTTGAACACCGGATGGCTCACCCGGCGCTCGACCTCGACAACGATGGTCTTGTCGGTCTTATCCGAGACCACCTTGCCCTGCAGAATGCGTTTCGGCATTGCTCTCTACTCCGTCGTGCGGTCCCGACCCCACCGGGGCTCAGGCCGCCTTTTCCGCCTGGCGCTGGGCGACGATGGTCTTGATGCGCGCGATGTCGCGGCGCACCTGACGCACCCGCGCCGTGTTCTCGAGCTGGCCGCTCGCCGCCTGGAAGCGCAGGTTGAAGGCTTCCTTGTTGAGCGACTCCAGCTGATCCTTCAGCTCGTCGTCGGACTTCGTCCGCAAATCCTCGATCTTCATCACCTTCACCCCTTACATGCCGATCCGGCTGACGACCTTGCACTTGATCGGCATCTTGGCCGCGGCGAGTTCGAAGGCGTCCTTGGCGATATCGCCCGGCACGCCGTCCATCTCGAACATGATGCGGCCCGGCTTCACGCGGCAGACCCACAGCTCGGGCGAGCCCTTGCCCTTGCCCATGCGAACCTCGGCCGGCTTCTTCGACACCGGCACATCCGGGAAGACCCGAATCCACACCTTGCCCTGACGGCGGATGCGGCGAACGATCGCACGGCGCGCCGCCTCGATCTGACGCGCGGAAATCCGCCCCGGCTCCATGGCCTTCAGCCCGTGGCTGCCGAAGTTGAGCGTGGCTCCGCCCTTCGCCAGGCCATGAATACGGCCCTTATGCGCCTTGCGGAATTTGGTTCGCTTCGGACTCAGCATCTCTACAAACCCGTCTCTCTGGTGCGGTGCGGCCGGTCACTTCCTCCCGACCCGGCATCCGCCGATGTTTCTCTCAACCCGCGCGGTCCTAGCCGGATCAGCGGTGACCGCCACCCCCACCGGAGCCGCTGCCCTGCGCCTCGGCCAGGCGCTTGTCCAGCGCCATCGGATCATGGGCCATGACTTCGCCCTTGAAGATCCAGACCTTGACACCGCAGACGCCGTAAGTCGTGTGCGCCTCGGACATGCCGAAATCGATATCCGCGCGCAGCGTATGCAACGGCACGCGGCCTTCGCGATACCACTCCGTGCGCGCGATCTCCGCGCCACCGAGACGGCCGGCGCAGTTGATCCGAATACCCTGGGCACCCATACGCATGGCATTCTGCACCGAGCGCTTCATGGCGCGGCGGAAGGCCACGCGACGCTCCAACTGCTGGGCGATGTTGTCGGCCACCAGCTTGGCGTCCAGCTCCGGCTTGCGGATCTCTACGATATTGAGCGCGACGTCACCGCCGCTGCGCTTCGACAAATCCTGGCGCAGCTTCTCGATATCCGCGCCCTTCTTGCCGATCACGACGCCCGGACGGGCGGTGTGGATCGTGACCCGTGCGCGGCCCGCCGGACGTTCGATGACGATACGGCTGACACCGGCCTGTTTCAGGCGCTCCTCGAGATACTTGCGCAGCTCGATATCCTTATGGAGCAGCTTCGCGTAGTTCCGGCTGGAGAACCAGCGGCTGTCCCAGGTGCGGTTGATGCCGACGCGCAGCCCGATCGGATTGATTTTCTGACCCATTACTCGGCCTCCTCGCGCTCGCGGACCACGATCGTCAGGTTCGAAAACGGCTTCTGGATTCGACCGACCCGGCCGCGCGCCCGGGGACGGAAGCGCTTCATCACGAAGCTCTTGCCGACATAGGCTTCCTTGACGAACAGCCGATCGACGTCGAGCTGATGATTGTTCTCCGCGTTCGCCACCGCCGACTCCAAGACCTTCTTGACGTCGCCGGCGATCCGGCGCCGCGCGAAGGTCAGATCGGCCAGCGCCGTCTGAACCGTCTTGCCGCGAATCATCGCCGCGACGAGGTTCAGCTTCTGCGGGCTGATCCGTATGGTGCGAGAGATCGCCCGGGCCTCGACATCGTCGAGCGTGCGTTCACGTGCCGCCTTGCCCATGACTTATCTCCTCTTCGCCTTCTTGTCGGCCGCGTGGCCATAATAGGTGCGGCTCGGCGCGAACTCGCCGAACTTGTGGCCGATCATCTGCTCGGTCACCAGGACCGGCACATGCTTGCGACCGTTATGCACGCCGAAGGTCAGGCCGACGAACTGCGGCAGGATGGTCGAGCGACGCGACCAGGTCCGGATGACCTCCTTGCGACCCGAATCGCGCGCCTTCTCCGCCTTGCCGAGGAGATAGTCGTCGACGAACGGACCTTTCCAAACTGAACGAGCCATGGCGCCTATTCCTTACTTCTTGGTGCGGCGACGACGGATGATGTACTTGTCCGTCGACTTGTTCGACCGCGTCCGCTTGCCCTTGGTCGGCTTGCCCCACGGGGTGACCGGGTGACGACCGCCCGAGGTGCGGCCCTCGCCGCCGCCATGCGGGTGATCGACCGGGTTCATCACCACGCCGCGAACCGACGGGCGCTTGCCCTGCCACCGGTTACGGCCGGCCTTGCCGAGATTGGTGTTCTGCTGATCCGGGTTCGACACGGCGCCGACCGTCGCCATGCACTCCGCCCGAACCACGCGAAGCTCGCCCGAGGTGAGCTTCAACTGCGCATAGCCCTGATCGCGACCGACGAGCTGGCAATAGGCACCGGCCGACCGCGCGATCTGACCGCCCTTGCCCGGCTTCATCTCCACATTGTGGATGATGGTGCCGATCGGCATGCGCGCCATCGGCATCGCATTGCCCGGCTTGACGTCGACACGCGCGCCGGCGACGACCGTATCGCCCTCTTTCAGGCGCTGCGGGGCCAGGATATAGGCCTGTTCGCCATCCTGATACTCGATCAGCGCGATGAAGGCGGTGCGGTTCGGATCATATTCCAGCCGCTGAACCGTGGCCGGCATGTCCCACTTCCGACGCTTGAAGTCAATCACGCGATACTTGCGCTTGTGGCCGCCGCCCCGGCGACGCGCGGTGACGCGGCCGGAATTGTTGCGACCGCCCGACTTCGTCAGACCCTCGGTCAGCTTCTTGACCGGCTCGCCCTTATACAGCTCGGAGCGGTTGACCAGCACCAGGCCGCGCTGGCCCGGGGTGGTCGGCTTGTAGCTCTTAAGCGCCATCTCTCGAAATCCTTAACTTTCCGTCGCCGATCAAACGCCGGTCGCGACGTCGATCGAGGAACCCTCGGCCAGGCTGACGACGGCCTTCTTCCAGTCGCTACGCCGGCCCGGACGGCCACGGAAGCGCTTGGTCTTACCCTTGACCACCAGCGTGTTCACGCCGGTGACCTTGACGTCGAACAGCTTCTCGACGGCCGCCTTGATCTCCGGCTTGGTGGCATCCTTCGCCACCTTGAAGACCACCTGATTATGCTCGCTGACATTCGTCGCCTTCTCGGTGATGACCGGGGCGACGATCACGTCATACATGCGCTCGGTCGAGAGCGCCGGCTTGGTGAAGAATTTCCAGCTCATTTCAACCGGGCCTCCAGCCCTTCGACGGCCGCCTTGGTCAGCACCAGCTTCTGGCGGCGAAGAATGTCGTAAACGTTGGCGCCCTGCGTCGGCAGCACGTCGATCAGCGGAATGTTACGCGCGGCGAGGCTGAGGTTCTGATCCACCTCGGCACCGCCCACGATCAGCGCGTTCTCCAGTCCGAGCGCGGCCAGCTTCGCCCTCAACTCCTTCGTCTTCGGCGAGGTCACGGCCGCGTCGTCGATGACGATCAGCGAGCCGTCCGCCTGCTTCG
This sequence comes from Marivibrio halodurans, assembly GCF_017963645.1. Lineage (GTDB taxonomy): Bacteria > Pseudomonadota > Alphaproteobacteria > UBA8366 > Aestuariispiraceae > Marivibrio > Marivibrio halodurans. Next base: position 484,424 of record NZ_JAGMWN010000003.1, read on the forward strand.
ACGAGAGCGCGTGACGCATCGCCAGCTTGCGCACCTTCTTGTTCAGCCGATGGGCGTGATCGCGCACGACCGGGCCGAACGCCTTGCCGCCGCCACGGAACTGCGGCGCCTTGCCGTTGCCCTGGCGGGCGCGGCCGGTGCCCTTCTGGCGGTACATCTTGGCACTGGTGCCCGCAACCTCGTTCCGGGTCTGCGCGTGGTGCGTACCGGCCCGGCGCTTGGCGAGCTGGTAGTTGACCATGCGCGCCAGGATGTCCTTGCGCGGCTCGAGCCCGAAGATCTCGTCGGCGAGCTCAATGTCGCCGGCGGCCTTATTGTCGAGCGTCAAGACCTTGGTCTTCATCGTTCAAATCCTCTACCCGAAACGCCGACCTTAGGAGTCGGACTTCTCGTCGCCGGCCTGCTCGGCTTCGGCAGGAGCCTCGGTCGCCTCGGCCGGAGCCGCCTCGTCAGCCGCCGCCTTGATCGCGGCCGGCATCGGCAGGCCTTCCGGCATGGTCGACTTGACCGCGTCGCGAACCAGAACCCAGCCGTTCTTCGATCCCGGAACCGCGCCACGCACCAGCAGGAGCCCACGCTCCAGATCCGTGCGGACGACCTCGAGGTTCAGGACCGTGACGCGCTCGGCACCCATGTGGCCGGCCATCTTCTTGCCCTTGAACACCTTGCCCGGATCCTGACACTGACCGGTCGAGCCATGCGCGCGGTGCGAGATCGACACACCGTGACTGGCCCGCAGACCGCCGAAATTGTGCCGCTTCATCGCGCCCTGGAAGCCCTTGCCGATCGACGTCCCGGTGACGTCGATACGCTGACCCGCCAGGAAGTGTTCCGCCGTAAGCTCGTCGCCCGGGTTCAGCATACACTCGTCGCTGACACGGAACTCGGCCAGCTTACGCTTCGGCTCGACCCGCGCCTTGGCGAAATGCCCACGCATCGGCTTCGTGGTGTGCTTCACCTTGCGCTTGCCGGCCCCGAGCTGAACGGCGGTATAGCCGTCGCGCTCCATCGTCCGGACCGCGGTGACCTGCACCTCGTCCATCTGCAGCACGGTGACCGGCAATTTCGTGCCGTCCTCCGTCCAGATCCGGGTCATGCCCAGCTTCTTCGCAATCACGCCGCTTCGCATCGGACTGGTCCTTCTTACAGCTTGATCTCGACGTCGACACCGGCCGCGAGGTCGAGCTTCATCAGCGCATCGACCGTCTGCGGCGTGGGATCGACGATGTCGAGCACCCGCTTGTGCGTGCGAATCTCGAACTGCTCGCGGCTCTTCTTGTCGACGTGCGGGCCGCGCAGCGTCGTGAATCGCTCCACCCGAGTCGGCAGCGGGATCGGGCCCCGCACGGCCGCACCGGTCCGCTTGGCCGTGCTCACGATTTCCTTCGTGGACTGGTCCAAGATCCGATGATCGAACGCCTTCAGGCGGATGCGAATGTTCTGGCTATCCATGCCAACCACCCTTCGAACCTTCCCCGCGCCTAGTGCGGGGAGGAAGCGGCGACCGGGGGCGTGTACGTGCCCCGCGGCGCCGCGGCTTAATCTCTGGCGGGGCCGAAACCCCGCCCCGTCCTCTACCGGCCCTGCTTACTTCGAGATCGAAGCGACGACGCCGGCGCCGACGGTGCGCCCGCCCTCGCGGATCGCGAAGCGCAGGCCCTCGTCCATGGCGATCGGCGCGATCAGCGTGACGTCCATCGTCACATTGTCGCCCGGCATCACCATCTCCGTGCCCTCCGGAAGCGCAACCGTTCCCGTCACGTCCGTCGTCCGGAAATAAAACTGCGGACGATAGTTCGTGAAGAACGGCGT
>NZ_JAGMWN010000004.1 GCF_017963645.1 Marivibrio halodurans
CCCTCCAGCGCCTTCAGCGCCGAGCCCTTCACGATCGGAATGTCGTCGCCCGGGAAATCATAGGACGACAGAAGCTCACGAACCTCGAGCTCCACCAGCTCAAGAAGCTCCTCGTCGTCGACCATGTCGCACTTGTTCAGAAAAACGCAGATCGCCGGAACCCCAACCTGGCGCGCCAGAAGAATGTGCTCCCGCGTCTGCGGCATCGGACCGTCGGCCGCGGAGACAACCAGGATCGCCCCGTCCATCTGCGCCGCGCCCGTGATCATGTTCTTCACATAGTCCGCGTGACCAGGGCAATCCACGTGCGCGTAGTGACGGTTCTCCGTCTCGTACTCAACATGCGCCGTGTTGATCGTGATCCCCCGCGCCTTCTCCTCCGGCGCCTTGTCGATCGCCGCGTAGTCAAGGAACGTCGCGCCGCCAGTCTCCGCCAAAACCTTCGTGATCGCCGCCGTCAGCGTCGTCTTGCCGTGGTCAACGTGACCAATCGTACCGATGTTGCAGTGCGGCTTCGTCCGCTCGAACTTTGCCTTCGCCATCTTCCTAGCCGTTCCCTTGCTGCTGAGCGACCGGCACCGAGCCGGAGCGCGCGTTCTTCCAAGCCGATCGCAGGCACTGCCTGCCCTCTCAACCCGGCGCCACCATCCCCGGACGGAATGCGGCGGCCCCGGCAACGACCCGACCGATCGCGTGGGTGTCTGGAGCGGGTGATGGGAATCGAACCCACGTAACCAGCTTGGAAGGCTGGGGCTTTACCATTAAGCTACACCCGCATGTAATCCTTCGCCGTCACCCACATCGACCGCCCCGCCGGCAATCCGCGCGGATAAGGTCTTATGTGGATACGGGTCGCCCCGCGTCCACCCCCGCCGACCGGATATCCCGGTATCGACGAAGGGGCTCGCGCGGGTCTCGACCCGTAAATCGCCCCGGCGCGCGATGGGGCCGGCATGGTGGAGGGGGTTGGATTCGAACCAACGTAGGCTAAGCCAACGGATTTACAGTCCGCCCCCTTTAACCACTCGGGCACCCCTCCATGGAGCCGCACCCGGCACCGTTCGCCACGGCGGGATGGGGTTTAGGCGGCCACTCCATCCTTGTCAACGATGAATCCGGGCGGCAAGAGCATGCCGCGTGTTTCCTTGAACCTTGTACGGAAATCCGCATGAATCCATCGCCTTGGCCCCGTTCGCCCGTCCCTGGCGCTCATCTCGACACCGCCTGATGGACTGCGGCAATTGCGTCGGCGTCCCGCAAGGTCTATTGACCCCGGATCATGAGCAAACAGCCCAAGCATCGCCGCCCCAAGACCCGCAACGCGCCGGCTGGCGCCGGGGACCGCCATGCGCCGACCGGAGCCGGCCCGTCGCCTTCGGCCTCGTCCGCGGCGGCGCGGGATGCCATGGGCGCCCCGATCCGGCCGGAACGCGGCGCCTATTTCCTTTACGGCTTCCATGCCGTTCAGGCGGCGCTGCGCAACGACACGCGCCGGATCGGCCGGTTCTGGGCGACGCGTCAGGCGACGGACCGGCTGGCCGACCTGCTGGCGGCGCGCGATATATCACCACGCGCGGCGGATCGGGCGACCCTGGACCAGCTTCTCGGCGAGGGGACGGTGCATCAAGGCGTGATCCTGGAAGTCTGGCCGCTCGACGAGCCGAGCCTGGAGCGGATCATCGCCGCCTGCGGTCCGGTCGCACGGCTGGTTCTGCTCGACCAGATCACGGACCCGCACAATGTCGGAGCGATCCTGCGTACCGCGGCCGTGTTCGGCGCGGAAGCTGTCTGTCTTCAGGCCCGCAACGCCCCGCCGGAGACCGCATCGCTGGCCAAGACCGCCTCCGGCGCGCTGGAGCGGGTTCCCCTCGTGCGGATCGGCAATCTTTCCCAGGCGATCGGAACTCTGCAGGAGGCCGGTTTCTGGGTCGTCGGTCTCGACGGCACGGCCCGCGACACGGTGCGCGACCTGCCCGGCGAGGGGCGCCTCGCGCTCATCCTCGGCGCCGAGGGAGAGGGGTTGCGCCGGCTGACGCGAGAGCGGTGCGACATGCTGGTGCGCATTCCAATGGCACCCGACGCGGCGAAGGCGGCGATCGATTCGCTCAACGTCTCCAACGCCGCCGCCATCGCCCTCTATGCCGCCCTGCCGGCGGGATCGCCCCTCGATTGAACCGCCCTTAGACGCAAGTAGACGCAAGCGGATTGAATTCCGGGGCATGGACCCCACCTCCCCTCCAGAACGCCGCAACCGGTCCTCGAAGAAACGAGAGGAGGGACTAATGGCGCTCTGGAGCATTGAGCCTGTCGCGCATGGCGACGACACCCGCTGGCTCGACCACACCCCATTCAAGCGCCTCGTCGTGCGCGCCGACAGTCCGGCCGAGGCCCGAGAGGTCGCCGCCGCGCGCGAGGAACTTCCCGAAACCAGGACGGCGGTCGGGAACGAGACGCCGGCGGACGCCGCGAGGCTGCGCGACGAGAAGCTATACCGCGTCGTGCCGATTTCAGCGATGGAGTCCCCGGCGAACGACCCGGACGGCGCGCCCGCCGTGCTGGAAAGCACGCATTGAGCGATACTCCGGCCCCAGCGCCGAGCGGTGCGCGGGGGACTGGCGAACGGGCGGAGGCGATGCTAGAACCCCGCCGACGGACGTCGTCCGGGCCGGATTAGCTCAGCTGGTAGAGCAGCGGTTTTGTAAACCGAAGGTCGCGGGTTCGATCCCTGCATCCGGCACCATCATCCCGTGGCCCCTTTCGCCCCAAGAAGAGGGAGCCCGAACGATGATCATCGAAAAGAATGCCGAGAATGCCCGCCAGGGCGAGCCGCGTGGGCGGGGGCATCTGCGGTGGATGCTGGCGATTTCCCTCGCGCTCGTTATCGCGGGTCTCGTGATCGTCGGCATCGCTGTCGGATAGCCACGGCTGAAGCCGATATCGACCGATCTTCGATCGTAACAGCCGTCGATCGCGCTGGCCCACCGGCGAGGCGGCGGCTATGCTGCGCCGAATGAACGGTCACGCACGGCGCCCGTTCGGTGGGATAGGGCGCCGCGCCGAAAGGCCGGGACGGCCCGAGGGGAGCTATCATATCATGAATCTCATCCGGATCATTCTCGCGATCTTTCTGCCGCCGGTGGCGGCCTTCCTGACCGTCGGCCTGGGCTTGCAGTTCTGGCTCAACCTGCTGCTGACGATCTTCTTCTTCGTGCCGGGGATGATCCACGCCCTGTGGCTCGTCGTGCAAAACGCCAAGACGGCGCCGTGAGAAGGGGGGAAGCCCCTCCTCTAACGGATCGTGCCTGGCCCTCATAGGTCGCGGGGGGCGATCCGGCCGCGCGCGAGATAATAGACAAGCCCCAGTATTTCACGCAGGACCGGCCGCCAATCGGCGAGCCCCTCGACGCTGGGGATCAGATCGCCCGGCCCAAGATCGACGGGGGCCTCCGCCGGGATGACGGCGACGGGCACCAGCCCGGCCGCGCGCAGGCAGGCGGCGGCCCGGCGCAGATGGACGCGGTCGGTCGCCACGATCACCCGGCGCCACCCCCGCCGCGCGGCCAGCGCGGCGAGCTCCCGGGCATTCTCGTACGTATTGCGCGAACGGCGCTCCAGCAGAACCGTGTCCTCCAACCGCATGGCCCGGGCGATCACCTCCGATTCCGGTGGCGCCTCCGCCGGAACACGCCCACCGCTGAGCATGACGGGAAGGCTGCGCGCGCGCGCCACGGCCATCGCCCGCCCGACGCGGCGCAGCGTGACGGGCTTCGGAAACCAGCCCGCCGCCTCTCCCGTTCCGACGGTTTCGTCGGCGCCATAACGGACGATCCCGCCGGAGAAGATCGCGATGAAGGGGCCGTCCGATACGCCCTGCCCTATCCCGGCCGGAATGGCGCCGCTCTCGCCCAGAACCGGAAGGTCGGAAGGTGCCAGAACCCGTTCCGCCAGTTTCGGCCCCGCCGGCATCGCGCCCAGTGTCAGGGCCGCCGCGCCCAGGCCGAGGACGGCGACGAGGCTCATGCCGCGCCTCCGCCGGGCACGCCACCAAAGCAATAACGCCGCGCCGAGAACGATCCAGAGCGGCACCGAATGCGTCGCGGTGAGCAGGATGCGCCGGAAAAGGTCATAGGTCGTACCGTCCAAGATGCCGGCCCCGATCCGTCATTGCCCCAGCCGGCGGGCGAGTTCGAGTTGCGCAGCCACCTCCGCCTCGCGCATGCGGATCAGCTGCCGCAATTCCGTGGCGGCACTGGCATAGCCCTGAACCGCGGCGATATAGGGATCGGTATATTCCGCGCGCTCCCGGAACTGGCGGCTGGCGCTGTCGTAATCGCGCGGCATGCCGGAGGGGAGCCCCCCCAAGGCCTCGTCCAACAAGCCCGCGGCAGCGCGCAGATCAAGCTCTCCACCGACGCCGACGGTGAGCGCGTCGGCCAGATTATACTGCGCCGCCGGAAGTCCCGCCCAGGCGGCGGAGCGCAGCCATTCCATGGCCTCCAGCTTGTCCGCCCGCGCGGTCGAGCGCATCAGGATCACGGCCAGCAGGTTCTGCGCCATCGGGTCGCCGAGCTCCGCCTCCCGGCGGAGCGCCGGACGCAGCGCCGTGTCGTCCCCACGATCGGGGCTGTTATAGGCACGGCGCAGATCCAGCACGTCGCGCAGATCCGCGACCGGCAGGGAGCCGTCCGCGCTGTCGTCGCCATCGCGGTCCATCGGCGCCGGCGACAGATCAGCCAGCCGCGCATCCGCCTCCCGCCGCGCGGCCGGGTCGATCCGTTCGGCGAGGAAATCCCGCTGCTCCGCCGCGCCGTGAACGCCCATAGCCGCCGCGCGCGCGAACCAGAAATAGGCGGCCGCCTCGTCCTTCGCGACGCCATAACCGTTGCCAAGCATCCAACCGTAATCCAGCGCCGCCCGGCCATGCCCGTTCCGGGCCGCCTTCGCGAACCATTCAACGGCGGTGAAATCGTCCCGTTCGACGCCCTCGCCACGCTCGTAAAGACGGCCGAGGTCATATTGCGCCGCCGCGTCTCCCGCCCGCGCCGCGGCGACGAGATCATCGGGCGGCGCCGCCAAGGCCCCGGCGGGCATCGCCGCCAGAAGGAGATAGAGCACGGGCACGAGCCGCCGAATGCCGGCGCGCGGCATGGGCGCGCCACGCGCCGGCGCCCGCGGTCGGCACCGGTCCACCATGCCCCAGCCTTGCATCCACCAGTCTTGCATCGACGTAACCGCGAATCTCGGCCTATTATGGAAGCTTAAAGGTAATAGGGATTCCGGGCGCCGCAACCAGTCGGAAGAAGCACGAGCGATGAGCGACGACAGCGAGAGCCAAAGCCCCGTCGAACAAGCCGCCGCCGCGGCGGTCAAGCGCAATGGACGGAACAGCGCGGTCCAGAACATCAAGGTGGATCTGACGGCGGTTCTGGGGACCGCCGATATGAAGGTCTCGAACCTGCTGAAGATCGGGCGCGGCGCGGTCATCGAACTAGACCGGCGGGTCGGCGACACGGTCGAGGTTCGCTGCAATGGCCTGCCCGTCGGCCGCGGCGAGGTCGTGGTGGTCGAGGACCACCTCGCCGTTTCGATCACGGAGATGTACAAGAGTTCGAATCAGGCGGACTGAACGGCCCGCGCCGTCGTCCATGCGCGGCACTCACAGCTTGCGCAGCCTGATGCGATAGACCCCGCCCTCCTCCGCGCTCTCGAGCAGGTCGCAGCCTTGCGATTCGCAAAAAGCCTCGAAATCCTTCGGCGCGCCGGGATCGGTCGCCGTCACGTCGAGCGTGTCGCCCGGGGCCAAGTCCTTCAAAAGCTTGCGCGCCTTGAGTACGGGCAGAGGGCATTTCAGGCCGGTCGCGTCGAGCCGATGATCGCGCGCCATCGCGTCCCTCCTTCTCCCTCGCCTTGTCCATCTGCGCCGCCCCTGTCCCGATCGCGGCGCGCCAATTGCGCGCGATCTGCCGGTCCAGGACACCGGGTCGCATTGACGTATGGCGCAAAAAGGGGCTTCCTTGCAATCCTCAAGGGGTGGTCACGGCACCGGTCAGCGCGGGCCGGCGGCGCGACCGCGGGGAGGGGCCCAACCGGCCGGGTTTCGCGCCCGGCCGGCTGCCACGGATGACGAGTCTCGGGGGCGGCCGCGCCGATGCATATCTATCTGCCGATCGCCGAGATGTCGGTGAACATCTTCGCCATCCTGGGGATCGGCGCGGGCATCGGGGTGTTGTCGGGAATATTCGGCGTCGGCGGCGGCTTCCTGATGACGCCGGTTCTGATCTTCGTCGGCATTCCCTCGCCCGTCGCGGTCGCGACCGGGGCCAATCAGATCGTGGCTTCATCGGTCTCCGGCGTCATGGCGCATTGGCGGCGCGGCAATGTCGATGTGAAGATGGGGCTGATGCTGCTGGTCGGGGGCTTCTTCGGCTCCACCGGCGGTGTCTTCGTCTTCAAGTGGCTGCAGACGCTGGGACAGATCGATCTCGTCATCCGGCTCTCCTACGTCATCTTCCTCGGCATCATCGGCGCCCTGATGATGGTGGAAAGCCTGCGCGCCCTGCTGCGCGCGCGTCGCCCGGGAGCCGGAGGGCGCGGCAAGCTGCACGAGCATAACTGGCTGCACGGCCTGCCCTTCAAGATGCGGTTCCGGCGTTCGAAGCTCTATATCAGCGCGCTGCTGCCCATCGGCGTCGGCGCCTTCGTGGGCGTGCTCTCCGCGATCATGGGCGTGGGTGGCGGCTTCGTCATGGTCCCGGCCATGATCTATCTGCTGGGCATGCCGACCAATGTCGTGATCGGCACGTCGCTGTTTCAGATTCTGTTCGTGACCGCGAACGCGACTTTCCTGCAGGCGACGCTGAACCAGACGGTCGACGTCGTGCTGGCCATGCTGCTGCTGGTCGGCGGCGTCATCGGCGCGCAGGTCGGCACCAAGCTCGGCGCCAAGCTGCGGGGCGAGCAACTGCGCGGCCTGCTGGCCGCCATGGTGCTGGCGGTCTGCGGCAAGCTGCTGTTCGACCTCGTGCTGACGCCGGACGATGTCTACAGTCTCGGCCTCACTTTGGGGAACGGCCAATGACCGGCACCCCCCGCATAGGCCGGGCCCTGCCCGTCGTCGCGGTGTTGCTGGCGATTCTGCTGACGGCGGGATCGCGCGCGGCCGTCGCGGCGGAACGGCTGGTCGCCGATCTGGACGATCATCTGGTGGCGATCACCACCGGTTTCACCGGCACGGAGTTGCTGTTGTTCGGCTCGATCCAGGGCGAGGGCGAGGTCGTCGTCGTCGTCCATGGACCGAAGGAGGAATTGGTCGTCCGGCGCAAGGACCGGGTGGCCGGCATATGGGTCAATCGGGAGGAACGGGCGTTCCGCGGCGTGCCGGCCTTCTACCACGTCGCGACATCGGCCGATCCGGGGACGTTGGACCTGCCGCGCACGGCGCTCGACCGCCACCGGATCGGCGTCGACCACCTGAACCTGCGCCTCCAGCCCGGCGAACCGGCCGAGGATCGCGACGCCTTCGCCGAGGCGATCGTGCGCAACAAGATTCGTGTCGGCCACTACGGCGCCGGCACCGGCCGCGTCCAATGGCGCGGCGGACGGCTGTTCCGGACGACGGTCCTGATTCCGGCCAACGTGCCGGTCGGGACCTATACGATCGAGACCCTGCTGGTCGCCGACGGCGAGGTGGTGAGCGCGCAGACGACCCCCCTCTTCGTCAACAAGGAAGGCTTCGGCGCCCAGGTCTTCCGCACGGCGCACAATTACTCGATGCTCTATGGGATCGGGGCCATCCTGATCGCCGGTCTGGCCGGCCTGGCCGCGAGTTGGGCCTTCCGGAAATACTAAGGACCGCGCGCGATCGCGCGAACGAGACAGTCGAAGCGATAACGAAAGCGAAAGTCGATGCATCCCGCCAAGTCCGTCATTCTCTTCACCCTGAGTTCCGGCGCCGGCTACGGCCTCGTGATCGTCGCGGCCCTAGCCGATTGGCTGGGCCTGATGGCCGACAGGCCCGTGGTTACCGCCGTCACGCTTGGCCTCGCGCTCGCGTTGATCGGGCTGGGGCTTGCCTCCTCGACTTTCCATCTCGGCCATCCGGAGCGTGCATGGCGCGCCCTCACCCAATGGCGCAGTTCCTGGCTCAGCCGGGAAGGCGTGGCGGCGCTATGGAGCTTCCTGCCCATCCTCGCCTGGGGCGCGGTCCGCATCCTGGTGCCGGAGGCGCCTCCTGGTTTGGAGCATGCGCTCGCCACTCTCGCGGCGGCGAGCGCGCTGGTGACGCTTTATTGCACGGGCATGATCTACGCCTCGCTCGACGCCGTTCCGATGTGGGCGACGCGCTGGACGCCCGCGGCCTATCTTCTGCTGGGTCCGGCGGCGGGCGCCGTGCTCTTCAACGCGATCGCGCACGCGTTCGGTTTCCATGCGGAACTTATCGGCTCCATCGCGTCCATCGCGTTGCTCCTGGCGTTGGCGGTGAAACTTGGCTACTGGCGGCGGGCGGAGCGGATGAAACCCGCCGCGACAACGGAAAGCGCCACGGGCCTTACCCACACGCCCACGGGCGAGCCGGCGCGGGTGAGCCTTCTGGAGTCGCCGCACAGCGAGCCGAACTATCTGATGCGCGAGATGGGCTTCCAGATCGCGCGCAAGCATGCCGGACGGCTGCGGCGGATCGCCATCGTCTGGTCCTTCATCTTTCCGATGCTGGCGATCTGGCTCGGCGCCTATGCCACGGGCTTCCCGCTGAGTGCCTTGCTCGCGGTTTCGATCGTCACGGCGGCGGTCGGCCTGACGGCGGAACGCTATCTTTTCTTCGCCGAAGCCCGGCATCTCCAAAGCCTATACTACGGCCAGAACTCAGCGTAGATTGAACCTTTCTCCGCATCGCTCTAAGTTTCAGACAGGACCACTTACGATAGGGAACCGCGCCACTGCAGGTCGAGGCGCGGCCCCCGCCCGTGTTCTCACTGAACATCCGCCACCTGAAACGAGTGATGAGACCGTTCCGCCGCCCCCGCCCCGCCGGCTCTACGGCGCGTTTCGTCTTCGCATCCGACGAGGGCCGACGCTCCGTCCGACGCGAGTCCCTGCTGCGACTCGTCTTCCTCGGGCTGCTCTGCGTCAGCTTCGTCCTTCTGGGCGATCGCTTCGCCTATCAGGGCACCCTGACGGAGACGCGTAGCGAAGCGCAAAATGCGATGGACAAGGTTCGTTCCAGGATGGAGCGGGTGGTTAACGGCGATGTTCAACGGGTGCGCGGCCTGATCGCCTTCGTCCGCGCGAACCCCGACATCGATCAACAAACCTTCAGCCAAATCGCCGAATATATCATGGCCGACGGATCGGGAACCTTCCGGAATATCGCCTTGGCCCGGTCGCTCGTCATCTCGCACACCTATCCGCTGGAGGAGAACCGTTCCACATTGGGCGCCCGTTATCGCGACCTCGCCGCGCAATGGCCGGCGGTGGCGCGGACGATCGAGGAGAACGTGATCAGCATCGCCGGCCCCCTTACCTTGCTTCAAGGGGGGACGGCCCTCATCGCGCGCTTCCCGATCTTTCTCGATACCACGCCGCATCCGCAGGACCTCTGGGGGATCGGGTCGTTGGTAATCGATTTCGAACGGTTCCTTGTCGCCAGCAATATCGACACCCTATCCACGCAGTACGCGATCCGGCTCACCGGGCGGAACGGTGCCGGTGCCTCGGGCGAGGTCTTTTATGAAACGGGAGGCCCCCTAGAAGACCCGGTGCACGGCGAGGTGGTCCTGCCCGACGGCCGTTGGGCGATCGAAGTGGCGCCCTTGAAGGGATGGCCGACCACCTCCCGCTATCTGGGCCTGATCGTCGCCGGCGCGGTCGTCCTCTTCCTGATCGGCCTCGTCATGATCACGATCAATGTCAGGTTCGAGAGCAAGCTTCTGGCGAATGCGGAGAGCCTGGAACGGCTCCGCGCCGAAGCGGTCCGCGCCCGGCGCCAGGCGGAGGAGGCAAACCGCGCGAAGACCATGTTCCTCGCCAATATGAGCCATGAACTCCGGACGCCGCTGAACGCGATCATCGGCTTCACCGAGGTGATGTCCAACGGCATCTTCGGTCCCTTGGAGAATCAGAAATATCGCGGTTATCTCGGCGATATCCTGCATTCCTCGCAACATCTGCTGGCGTTGCTCGACGATATCCTGGATGTCGCGCGAATAGAGGTCGGAGACGTGAATCTCGACGAATCCGATGTCGAGCCGCGCGAGATCGTCGGTTCCACGCTGCGGCTGGTCCGGGGACGGGCGCGCGAACGTAACCATCGGCTGACGACCGACGTGCCGGATGCATTGCCCCGGCTGCGGGTCGACCCCAGGCTGATCCGCCAGGTCCTGGTCAATCTGTTGGGCAACGCCATCCGCTACACGCCGGAGGGGGGTCGGATCGCCCTTTCAGCCGCCTTGCAATCCGACGGTTCCTTCACCTTCACGATCGCGGATAACGGGCCGGGGATTCCGGAAAGCAAGCGCGCCCAGGTCATGGAACCCTTCGTTCAACTTAAGGAATCGCAGGCCGTGGCGGGCGAGGGCGCCGGTCTCGGTCTGCCCATCGCGCAGCGGCTCGTGGAGGCCCATGGCGGCATGCTGCAAATCCGGCCGCCGGGCGAGATCGGTACGGAGGTGAGCATGGTCCTTCCCGCGTCGCGGGTTCTCGACCCCGGCACCGCGCCCCCGGCGGAAGCCGGCGGATAATCCCGGCCGAAGCCCCCTCTTGCGCCCGGACCACGCCCCGGGGATAATTCCAACGCGCGTGGCGACCCCGGACTCGGCCGGGACCGCGCTATGAGGGAACGGGAGGCCTTCAATTCATGCAGTCCATGTCCGATACGGTGCTCGGCGCCATCCTTTTCGTCGGCACCCTCGTCATCGCCTTCGTTCTCGACATGCTGTTCGGTCCGCTGGCCGTGCTGCTGATCGCGGCCGCGATCATCGCCGCCGGCCTCGGCATGAAGCGCGATTGGGTCACTTATATCGGCGGGCTCGTGATCAGCGCGGGGCTGACCTACGACGTCGTGCTCGACACGGTGCAGTCGGGGTCGGTCTTCGCCGGTCTGTTCGCCATCGCGATGCTGGGCGCGGTCGCGGTCTGCGCCATCATCTCGGCGCAAAAGCTGCAATCGGGGCTTTAACCCCGTCTCACCGGATCAGAATGGCCCGAAAGTCATTGACGTTCGTCAATGTCGGACCCGGCTTGATCTGACGATCCAACGCCTCGAAGAAACCGTGGGCATCGTTCGACGCGAGAGCGGCTTCCGCATCGATGCCGGCATCCTTCGCGCGGGCCAGCGTATCGGGGCCGACAAGCGCGCCGGCCACCTCCTCCGCCCCGTCGACCCCATCCGTGTCGCAGGCGATCGCATGGATGTCCGCGGCGCCGTCGAGCGCGACCGCCAGCGCCAGCGCGAATTCGGCATTCGGGCCACCGCGTCCCTCGCCCCGGATCGTGACCGTCGTCTCCCCGCCCGAGAGAAGTACCGCCGGCGGCGCGGCGGGCAGGCCGTGGCGCTTTACCGATTGCGCGATACCCGCCATGACACGCGCGACCTCGCGGCTTTCCCCCTCCAGGGCGTCGCCAAGGATAATGGGCGTAACACCGGCCGCGCGCGCCACCTCGCCCGCGGCCCGGAGCGAAAGAAGTGGCGCCGCGGCCAGCACGGTTTCCACCTTCTCGAACAATGGATCGTCGGGTTTCGGCGTCTCTTCCGCCCCCGCCTCCAGATGGTCGCGCACGGCCTTGGGCAGGTCGATGCCATATCCCCGCACGATCTTCAGCGCATCGGCGAAACTGGTCGCGTCCGGCACGGTGGGGCCGGATGCGATGATGGAGGGATCGTCGCCCGGCACGTCGGAGATCAGGATCGAATGCACGGCCGCGGGGGCCGCCGCCGCGGCGAGCCGCCCGCCCTTGATCGCCGAGAGATGCTTGCGCACGCAATTCATCTCCCCGATCCGCGCGCCGCAGCGCAGGAGCGCGCGATTGACCGCCTGCTTGTCGTCGAGCGTGAGCCCCGGCGCGGGCAGAGAGAGCAGCGCCGATCCCCCGCCGGAAATGGCGCAGAGCAGCAGGTCGTCCGGCCCCAACTCCTCCGCCAACGCCAGAATCCGCCGCGCCGCCGCCTCGCCCACCGCATCGGGCACGGGGTGGGAGGCCTCGACGATCTCCACCCGCTCGCACGGAACCGCATGGCCGTAGCGGGTAACCACCAGCCCATCCAACGGCCCGTCCCAAGCGCGTTCGATCGCTTGCGCCATCAAGGCCGATGCTTTTCCGGCGCCGACCAGGACGGTGCGCCCCGCCGGCTTTTCCGGCAGGCACGGCGGCACGCAGGCGAGCGGGTCCGCCGCCTTCAAGGCCGCGTCGAAAAGATCGAGAAGAAGCGTGTCGGGATCGGCTTGCGAAGTCATGGGAAGCAATTAGCGTGATGCGATGGGGAACCGCAAGCTCGGGAAACAAAAAACATGACCGGTCCGACGTCCGACGACTTCATGCTTCACCCAAGGCTCGCCGAGGATACGGCCATGGTGAAGGACCTGACACTGTGCCGTCTGCTGCTTATGCGGGACGCGCGCTTTCCCTGGATGATCCTGGTTCCCCGACGCGCGGATATCAGAGAAATCCACGATCTGACGCAAGCTGACCAGCGCCAGCTCCTTGCCGAGGTCACGACCCTGTCCAAGGCGATGGAACGGGAATGGCACGCGGATAAGATGAATGTCGCCGCGCTCGGCAACATGGTGCCGCAACTCCATATCCATGTGATCGCCCGATTCGACGGTGACGCAGCCTGGCCGGGGCCGGTCTGGGGCGCGGGCACCGCCACGCCCTATGAGGAGGCGCGGTTGACCGAGACGCTCACGCGCCTCAATGCCGCTCTTCATAAAGCGTGAACTCACCGGCGCGCACACGTTCCGGCAAGGACTCGATGATGGCCGCGACATCTTCCTCCCCCCGATCCTCGATCAGGTCGGTGAGCGCCAGATAAAGACAGACCTCGGAGAGCAGATCGCTCGGTATGCCCTGCGCGCAGCCCTCGTCCCACGCATCGAGAAAGAGCCCCATGGCCTTGCGCTTATGCTCGGCCACGAAGTCCTCGCTCTCCAGCGCGGGGCCGGCGAGCTCTTGCATCGGTCTGTCCGCCATCGGGACCTCCCTCGCCCGGAATCCGCCGCCCGCCAGGGTATCGGCACGCGAATCGCGCCGGAGTCAGGCAGATTCCCATAACTACGAAGCGAACTCTCAACCGATTCGGGGAAACTGTCCACAATCATCCAACCAATTGGAAACAGACGGATTCCCAAGGACGGGACGTGAATTGTCGGACTCTTCGGATAACACCTTCCCGGATCAAGCGCTTAAGACAATGGGAAATCAATGCGCTCCCGACGACGGCGCACGGATGAAGAATCGGAGTTTCCAGGAAGATGACGCAAACCCGACGGCGGTTCGGTACCGAGATGGAACCCGTCCTGGATGCGCCGGGAGCCAGGCTACTCGCCTTCTGGCATGCGCACGGCACGCCCGGAAGACCTCCGAAGCGCACCGACTTCGACCCGACAGCCCACCCCCGGGCCTTGTCCGGAATCCAGATCGTGGAGCGCGAGGAGGGGCCGGCGCGTTATCGATATCGCCTCGTCGGCACCGGCGAGGTCCAGGCGCGCGGCCTCGATCCGACCGGAAAGCCCGTGTCGGAGGGCTATTTCGCCTCATCCCTGGATATCGTGATGGAAAATTACGACCGCGTGATCGCCGAGGCGCGCCCCATGGCCGTCGAGGATGCGTTTCGCGACCCACGGGGCCTGCCGATCCAGGATATCTCGCTTCTGCTGCCACTGATCGGCGAGGACGGCTCCCCGACCTTCATCCTGGTTTATAGCTATCAACGCGATCTGCCTCGGGATCACCCGATGTGGATGGCACCGAACCGATAAAGCGCGGCGATCCGTCCCGATCCCCTTCACCCATGGCCTTGGTCGGGTCGACGGCTATAGTCTGTAGCCACCATGGATGAGTCCCACCTCCCCCGCCCCATACCCCCGAACGACCTGCCGGAGCCTTTCGCCGGCTGGTTCGCCGCGCGGGGCTGGGTGCCGCATCCGCACCAGCAAGCCATGCGCGCGGCGGCGAACGCGGGAGAGCACGCCTTGCTGATCGCGCCGACGGGCGGCGGCAAGACGTTGGCCGGGTTCCTGCCGAGTCTTATCGATCTGGCAGGCCTGCCCGACCCCGATGCGGCCGGTCTGCATACCCTCTATGTCTCCCCCCTGAAGGCGTTGGCCGTCGATATCGCGCGCAACCTGACGACCCCGATCGCGGAGATGGACCTGCCCATCCGGGTGGAGACGCGCACCGGCGACACCCCCCAGAACCGCCGCCAACGCCAACGCGAGAACCCGCCACATATCCTGCTGACAACGCCGGAGAGCCTCGCCCTGCTGATCAGCTATCCGGAGGCGGTCGATTTCTTCGCGACCCTTCGCACGATCGTGATCGACGAGGCCCACGCCCTCGCCGGCACCAAGCGGGGCGACCAACTGGCGCTCTGCCTGGCGCGGCTGTCGATTCTAGCGCCCGACGCGCGCCGGGTCGGTCTTTCCGCCACGGTGGCCCAACCGGACGCGCTCGCCGCCTGGGTCTCCCCCACGGCCGGGCCCGGCGATGTCCGCCGGATCGAGGGAGGCGGCGCGGTGGAACCCCAAATCGCCATCCTCGACACCGAGGAGCGTCTTCCCTGGTCCGGCCATTACGGCCTGCACGCCGCGCCGGAAATCTATCGCGAAATCAGGAAGGCCGGGACGACCCTCGTCTTCGTCAATACGCGCGCGCAGGCGGAACTGCTGTTCCAGGAACTGTGGCGTGGGAACGAGGACAATCTGGCGATCGCGCTCCATCACGGCAGCCTCGCCCGCGAGCAGCGCCGCAAGGTGGAGGAAGCGATGGCGCGCGGCGCGCTTCGCGCGGTGGTCGCGACCTCCTCGCTCGACCTCGGAATCGATTGGGCGGCGGTCGATCTGGTGATCCAGGTCGGCCCGCCCAAGGGCGTCAGCCGCCTGACCCAACGCATCGGGCGCGCGGGTCACCGTCTCGACGCGCCGAGCCGCGCCCTCCTCGTCCCCTGCAACCGGTTCGAGGTGCTGGAATGCCGCTGCGCGATAGAGGGGCTGATGGCCCGCACGCTCGACGGCGAGGCGCCGGGGCCGGGCGGCCTCGACGTGTTGGCGCAGCATATCATGGGGCTGGCCTGCGCCGCGCCCTTCACGGCGGACGCGCTGTTCGCCGAGATTCGTGCCTCCGCCCCCTATGCAAACCTGGACCGCGCGACATTCGACGACGTGCTGCGCTATGTCGAGGACGGCGGATACGCGCTCAGAACCTATGAGCGCTGGCGGCGGTTGTTCCACAAGGCCGACGGCACCTACGAGGTCGCCTCCCCCCAGGTCGCGCGCCGCCACCGGATGAATATCGGCACCATCGTGGAGAGTCCGACCCTCAAGGTCCGCCTGCGAAAGGGTCCCGTGCTGGGCGAGATCGAGGAATATTTCGCGACCCTTCTGGAGCCCGGAGACAGCTTCGTCTTCGGCGGCGAGATGCTGCGGTTCGAGGGCATGCGCGAAACCTGGGTGGAGGTGAGCCGCGCGCCCGGCAAGGAGCCGAAGGTGCCCTCCTATCTCGGCGGGCGCATGCCCTTCACGACGCATCTGTCGGACCGCGTGCGCGCCGCGCTGGAGGACCCGGCCAGTTGGCGCGACCTGCCGGAGCAGGTGGCGGAATGGCTGCGTCTGCAGCAATGGCGCTCCGTCCTGCCGCCGCGCGACGGGCTTCTGGTGGAATGCTTCCCGCGCGGCGACAAGGAATATCTCGTCGCCTACAGCTTCGCCGGACGCAACGCGCACCAGACACTCGGCATGCTGCTGACCAAGCGGATGGAACGCATGGGGGTGGGGCCACTCGGCTTCGTCGCCAGCGATTACGTGATCGCGGTCTGGTCGCTGCACCCGGTGGAGGATGTCACCGGGCTGTTCGACGAGGACATGCTGGGCGACGATCTGGAAGCCTGGATGGAGGAAAGCTCCCTCATGCGCCGAACCTTCCGCAATGTCGCGATCGTCGCCGGGCTGATCGAGCGCAAGATGCCGGGGACGGAAAAGACCGGCCGGCAAGTCACCTTCTCCGCCGATCTGATCTATGACGTGCTGCGCCGGCACGAGCCGGACCATATCCTCTTGCGGGCGACGCGCGCGGACGCGGCCGGCGGGATGATCGATGTCGGCCGGCTGGCGGATTTCCTGAAACGCGCCGCGACCGGGGGAATCATCCATCGACGCCTCGACCGGGTATCGCCGCTGGCCGTGCCGATCCTGCTGGAGGTGGGCAAGGAACAGGTGGCGAGCGATGCCGCGATCGAGGATCTGCTGGACGAGGCCGCCGCCGATCTGGAGGGGGATCTGGTGCGCGAGGCGATGGGCGGCCCCGACGGCGGCGGTATCCTGCATGGGGAATTACCGTTGTGAGCACCATATCCCTGGCCCCGACGCTGCATCTGAACGGTACCGCGCTGATCGCGGAACCCTCCGGCGCGCTGTACTGGCCCGCGCGGGAGACGCTGGTCGTCGCCGACCTTCATCTGGAGAAGGGGTCGAGCTTCGCCCGGCGCGGCCAGTTGCTGCCCCCCTATGACAGCCGCACGACGCTTTCCCTGATCGCCGACGCGATCCGACGGCGCCGCCCGGCGCGCGTCATCTGCCTCGGCGACAGTTTCCATGACGGGGAGGCGGCCGCCCGCCTCGCCCCGGACGACGCGGACGCGATCCGACGACTGACCGGAAGCAGTGATTGGATATGGATCGCGGGCAATCACGACCCCGTCCCGCCGGAAACCCTGGGCGGGCGGGTAGTAACCGACGCCCTGGTCGACGGCGCGCTGATCTTCCGGCACGAGGCGCTGGCCCGTGCCGCGCCGGGGGAGGTTTCCGGTCATTACCACCCCAAGGCCGCGATCACCCAGCGCGGGCGGCGGCTTTCCGCCCGGTGCTTCGTGGAAGACGGCCGGCGGCTGATCCTGCCGGCCTTCGGCGCCTATACGGGCGGGCTCAATGTCCTCGACCCCGCGATCGCGGCTCTCTATCCGAACGGCTTCCGGGTTCACCTGCTGGGGCCGCGCAAGGTGCACGGCTTCCCGCGCGCCCGGTTGCTGCGGGCATGACACCGCCGGCATGAAACCGGGCCGGAACCCGAAGGTCCCGGCCCGGACACGCCGTTGGTAGAGGTGGGGGGAAGGATCTACCATTGGCTGATCGGGGCGCTCCCGATCTATCCTTGGTACGGGACCACCGATATTTCGGATCACGCCGAACAGCGATCCAGGTGATACGCCCGAGTAATCCAACGTTCCCCTTCCGCGCGTAAAGAGTGGGCAGAACGCCGATACGTCCGAACATGCGGGCGTGAGACAATCGAGACCCCGACCCTCAAGCCCGGAAAGCACATGACGCAAAACGCGGACGCCCCGACGACCATCGTCTGGTTCCGAAATGACCTCAGGCTCAGCGACAACCCCGCCCTCGACGCGGCCCTGAAGGGCGGGCACGCGGTCCTGCCCGTCTTCATCCTGGAGGAGGAAGCGCCGGGGGACATGGCGCTCGGCGGGGCCAGCCGCTGGTGGCTGCATCACAGCTTGGTCGCGCTGGCGAAGGATTTGGAGGCGGCGGGCGCCCCCCTTCACCTGAGACGCGGACGGGCGGAGGATATCCTACCCGATCTGGCCCAGCGTGCCGGGGCCGCACGGGTCACCTGGAACCGCCGGTACGAGCCCTGGGCCATCGACACCGACGCGCGGATCAAGGCCGCCTTGAAGCAGGACGACATCGCGGCCGAGAGCTTCAACGGCGCGCTGCTGTACGAACCCTGGGAGGTCAAGACGAAGCAGGGCGGCTGGTACGGCGTCTTCACCCCCTTCTGGAAGGCGGAATGCGCCCTGGGCGATCCGGCACCGCCCCTGCCCACGCCGCGACGGATCGCGGGCGCGGCGACGGACGCCCTGCCCGCCGGTGACGACCTCGCGGATTGGGGGTTATCGCCGACCGGGCCCGACTGGGCCGGTGGTCTGCGCAATGCCTGGACACCCGGCGAGGCCGGGGCGCGCGACCGGTTGGACCGCTTCCTGTCGGACGGCGTCGCGGCCTATCCCGACACCCGCGACCGCCCGGACCGGGAGGGAACATCCCGCCTGTCCCCGCATCTTCATTTCGGAGAGATATCGCCACGCCAGATCTGGCATTGGTCGCTGGACCGGCTGCGCGCGGAAGACGGTCCGGCAATGGAGCGCGGTGTCTGGGCCTTCCTGCGGGAGGTCGGCTGGCGCGATTTCAATCACAATCTGCTGTACCACAATCCCGGCATGCCGCACCGGAACTACCAGACGAAGTTCGACGCCTTTCCCTGGCGCGACGACGATGCGGGCCTGCGGGCATGGCAGCGCGGCCGAACGGGCTATCCGCTGGTCGATGCCGGCATGCGGGAACTTTGGGAGACCGGCTATATGCATAACCGCGTGCGGATGCTGGTCGCCTCCTTCCTGGTGAAGGATTTGCTTATCCCCTGGCAACGGGGCGAAGCCTGGTTCCGCGATACGCTGGTCGATGCCGACCTCGCCAACAATGTGGCCAACTGGCAATGGACGGCGGGCTGCGGGGCGGATGCCGCCCCCTATTTCCGCATCTTCAACCCCGTGACGCAGGGCGAGAAGTTCGATCCCGATGGCGACTATGTCCGGCGCTGGATCCCGGAACTGGCGAAACTGCCGGCGAAGTCGATCCACGCCCCCTGGACGGCGGACGCGAAGACCCTGGCGGCCGCGGGCGTGACCCTCGGCCGGACCTATCCGCGGCCGATCGTCGATCACAAAACCGCCCGGCAACAGGCGCTCGACGCCTATGAGGATGTGAAGGGAGCCGCCTGATGTCGGATCGCCAACGGATGAAACGGATCGCGGTCGTCGGCGGTGGCATAGCGGGGCTTTCCGCCGCATGGTTGCTGAACCGGCGCCACGACGTCGCCCTGTTCGAGCGTAACGGCTATATCGGCGGGCATTCCAATACCCTCGACGCGCCGGACGGGCGCGGCGGGACTATTCCGGTCGATACGGGCTTCATCGTCTATAACGAGCGCACCTATCCAAATCTGATCGGCCTGTTCGATCATCTGGGGGTGGCGCGCATCGAGACCGACATGTCCTTCGCCGTCACCTTGGACGGCGGGCGGCTGGAATATGGCGGCGGTACGCTGGCGAGCCTGTTCGCGCAGAAGCGCAATCTGTTCCGCCCGAGCTTCCATCGCATGGTGCGCGACATCCTGCGCTTCTATCGCGAGGCGCCGAGCGCGCTGGCGGGCGGCGCCTGCGCGGCCCTGAGCCTGGGGGAATTCCTGGAGCGCGCCGGCTATGGCCGCGCCTTCATCGACGACCATCTGCTGCCCATGGCGGCGGCCATATGGTCCTGCCCGGTTGAAACGATGAAAGCCTTCCCGGCGGAAAGCTTCGTGCGTTTCTTCGACAATCACGGCCTGCTTCAGGTCAAGGACCGGCCGCGATGGTGGACGGTGAAGGGCGGCAGCCGGGAATATGTGAAACGGATGACCGCCGATCTGCCGCGCGTGGAGGCGAACGCGGCGATCGCCGCCGTCACCCGCGACACGGACGGGGTCGTGCTTCATTTCGCCGACGGCCGGCATGAGCGTTTCGACGAGGCGGTCCTGGCCTGTCACGGGGACGAGGCGCGCGCCCTCCTCGGCGATGCGAGCGCGCGGGAACGGTCGATCCTGGGCGGCTTCCGCTATCAACGGAACCGCGCGGTCCTGCATGACGATCCCGGGCAGATGCCGCGCCGCCGCGCGGTGTGGTCGAGTTGGAACTATCTGGCCGGACGGGACAGCCACGCCACACGCCAGGTCGCCGTGACCTATTGGATGAACCAGCTTCAATCCCTCGACGCGCGGGATCTGTTCGTCACCCTCAACCCGTTCGAGGCGATCGATCCGGCCCGGGTAGTCGCCGATCTGTCCTACGACCATCCGGTTTTCGACGGGGACGCGATCGCGGCGCAACGGGCGCTGCCGGAAATTCAGGGGACCGACCGCCTCTGGTTCTGCGGGGCGCATTGCGGCTATGGCTTCCATGAGGACGGGATCGGCTCCGCCGTCGCGGTGGCGCGGCGCCTCGGCGTCGATACGCCCTGGCCGCCGGGCGCGGTTCACGCCATGCGCGCGGTGCTGGGCGAGCCGCCCTCTTCCACCCCGACACCGCCGAACCCGGATCGACTGGAGGCGGCGGCTTGACGGACGTGGCGGTACATAGCGGAACCACGCAAGGGGCGACGGAACCCGTGGGCGGCAGCGCGCTCTATTTCGGACGCGTGGTGCATAAACGCCTGCGCCCGATGACGCACCGGTTGGATTATCGGGTATTCTCCCTCTTCCTCGATATCGACGATTTGGCGGCGCTCGACGCGCGCTCGCGCCTCTTCGGCTACAACCGCCTGCGCCCTGTCTCCTTCATGGATCGCGATCACGGGCCGCGCGACGGCGGTCCCTTGCGCCCCTGGGTCGAGGCCAAACTGGCCGAACGCGGCATCGACATCGCGGGCGGGCCGATCCGCCTGCTCTGCTTCCCCCGGCTGTGGGGCTATGTCTTCAACCCGCTCAGCATCTATTTCTGTTACCGTCCGACCGGCGGCCTGCGCGCGATCCTCTATGAGGTCGCGAATACCTTCGGGGAATGGCACGGCTATCTGCTGGAGGTCCCGGCGGGGGCGGCGGAGATATCGCAGACGACGGAGAAGGTCTTCCACGTCTCCCCCTTCAACCGAATGGGCGGGCATTACCGCTTCCGGCTGAAGCCGCCGGGCACGCGACTCAACCTGCTGATCCGGCAGAGCGACCCGGAGGGGCGCCCGCTGCTCGTCGCCTCCCATGTCGGGGCGCGGCGGCCGCTCGACGACAGGGCGCTCGCGGCCGCGATCCTGCGCCACCCATTGATGACGCTGAAGGTCACCGCCGCGATCCATTGGGAGGCGCTGAAGCTCTGGCTCAAGGGCGCGCGCTACGTGCCCAAGCCCGCGCCGCCGGAGCGGGAGATCACCGGATGACCGAACCCACCCCGTTTCAATCGCTGCAATGGAAAAGTCAGGCATGAGCATCGACACCCACGCAACGACCTATGCCCCCAGCCCCCGGGCAGAACCGACGATCGAGGAAGGCACCGCCAAGCGCCTGTCGCTCGGCAGCCGAATGGCCTTCGCGCTGGCCCGGCGCATCCGGATCGGCAGCTTCGACGTTCGCGTGCCCGAGGGCGCGCGGCGGCGCTATACCGGCCCGCGCGGCGGCCCGGTCGGCACCATCCACATCCACGATCCCCGCATGGCGCGACGGATGATCCTGGGCGGCAATGTCGGGCTCGGCGAGAGCTATATGGACGGGGATTACGACAGCGACGATTTGGCGAGCTTCCTGACCGTCGGCGCGCTCAACAGCGATGCGCTGGACGAAGTGCTGCGCGGTTCGGCCCTTTATCGGGGACTGCACAAGTTGCTGCACGGCCGCAACCGGAACAGCAAGACGGGAAGCCGCCGGAACATCGCCCGCCATTACGATCTGGGCAACGCCTTCTATCGCGAATGGCTCGACCCCACGATGACCTATTCCTCGGCCGCCTTCGGGCACGAAACCGAGACACTGGAGACGGCGCAGGCCCGGAAATACGACCTGCTGCTCGACCGGCTGGATGCCCGCCCCGGTGATAAGGTGCTGGAGATCGGCTGCGGCTGGGGCGGTTTCGCGGAACATGCGGCGCGCACGCGCGGCTGCAAGGTGACCGGGATCACGATCAGCCGCGCCCAGCACGATTTCGCCCGCGCACGTATCCAGCGCCAGGGCCTGAACGAGCAGGTCGAGATTCGCCTGCAGGATTATCGCGACACGCGCGAACGCTTCGACCGCATCGCCTCCATCGAGATGTTCGAGGCGGTGGGGGAGACCTATTGGCCGGTCTTCTTCGAGACCCTGCGCGACCGGCTGGTCGAGGGTGGGCGCGCCGCGATGCAGGTGATCACCATCGCCGACCGGCACTTCGACTATTATCGAGGCCGGCCTGATTTCATCCAACGCTATATCTTCCCCGGCGGCATGTTGCCGAGCCCGCGCGCCTTCACGCGGGAGAGTGAGCGCGCCGGCCTGACGGTGGAGCGGATGGAGGGTTTCGGCCCCTGCTATGCACGCACGCTGGCCGAATGGAACCGACGCTTCCAGGGAGCGTGGCACCGGTTGGAGCCACTCGGCTATGACGCGCGGTTCAAGCGGATGTGGGAATATTACCTCGCCTATTGCGAGGCCGGGTTCCGGGCCGGAACGATCGACGTGCAGCGCATCCAACTGGCCAAGCGCTAACCCCGGATGAGCGAGTCAACGCGCGCTTCCTCAGCGTCCACCCGGCTCTCGCCCTTCGGGCTTCTCGCCTATGGGCTGATCGGGTTGCCGCTCGCGGCGGCGACGCTGCCGGTCTATGTGCTGGTGCCGGGCTACTATGCGGTGGAACTGGGCCTGGGGTTGTCGGCCGTCGGGGCGGTTCTCTTCGCCATGCGGCTGTGGGACGTGGTCAGCGATCCGCTGATCGGCGCGCTTTCCGACCGCACGCGCGG
The DNA here is from genome assembly GCF_017963645.1 of Marivibrio halodurans. Taxonomy (GTDB): domain Bacteria; phylum Pseudomonadota; class Alphaproteobacteria; order UBA8366; family Aestuariispiraceae; genus Marivibrio; species Marivibrio halodurans. The sequence continues at coordinate 22,731 of NZ_JAGMWN010000004.1, forward strand.
GCGCTTCGGCCGCCGCCGCCCCTGGATCGCGGCCGGCGCGCCGGTGACCGCGCTGGGCGCGTGGATGCTGTTCGCCCCGGGCGATGGGGCGGGTCTCGGCCATCTCGCGGGCGCGGCCTTCCTGCTCTATCTCGGCTGGACCATGGTCATGTTGCCCTATGGCGCCTGGGGGGCGGAACTCAGCGGCGATTATGACGAGCGCAGCCGGATCGCCGCGGCGCGGGAAGGCTTCGTCGTCGCCGGCACGCTGGTCGCGGCCGCCGCCGCCGGCTGGGCGGGGGCGGATCGAAGGGCGGACGGGTTGATGGCCGTCGGCCTTCTCGTCGTTGTTCTGTTGCCGGTGACGGCGGCCCTGCTTCTCGCCCGGGTGCCGGACCCGCCGCCCGCGCGGCCAACCCGCATTCCCTGGCGCGACGGGTTGAAGGTGATGGGCCGCAACCGGCCCTTCCGGCGGCTGATCGCGGCATGGCTGTTGAACGGGGTGGCGAACGGCCTGCCGGCGACGCTGTTCCTGCTTTATGTCGATCATCATCTGGCCGCGCCGGACAAATCCGGATGGCTGCTGCTTACGTATTTCGGGGTAGCGATCGCCGGTCTGCCCTTGTGGCTCGGGCTATCGCGGCGCTTCGGGAAGCACCGCGTGTGGTGCGGGGCGATGATCTGGACCTGCCTCTGGTTCTCCGCAGCGCCGTTCCTGGGGCCTGGGGATGTCTGGCTCTTCGCGGTGGTCTGCGTGGCGACGGGCGTGGCGTTGGGGGCCGATCTGGCCCTGCCGCCGTCGATGCAGGCGGACGCGGTCGATGTCGATACCGTCGAGACCGGGGGGACCGCGCGGACCGGGCTTTATTTCGCCCTATGGGGCATGGCGACGAAATTGTCGCTGGCCTTGGCGGTGGGCCTCGCCTTTCCGGGGCTGGAGATGCTGGGCTTCGACGCCATGGCCGCGCGAGGTGGCACGGGGAACGTCGCCCGGACCGACGGGACGATGGCGCTCGCCTGGATGTACGGCTTCGCGCCGATCGTCTTCAAGCTGGGCGCGATCGCCCTGGTTTGGAGACATCCGCTCGACGCGGCGCGGCAATCCGATCTGCGCCGTCGAATCGCGGGGAATGTCGTGGAACGGGAGACGGGTGGCGCCCATTAGGTCGCGGGACCCGCGTTAGGAACGATGATGGGAAAACTGGCCGCGCTTTTGGCCGCGATGGCCCTTCTTACGGGATGCGGAGGCATGAAGATCGAGGATTTCAGCAACGGTGGACCGACCCTGACGCTCGAAGAATATTTCGACGGCCGGGCCAGGGCCTGGGGCGTGTTCGAGGATCGCTTCGGCAATCTGCGCCGGCAATTCACCGTCGATATCGAGGGCGACTGGGACCCCGAAACGCGCACCCTGACGCTGGTCGAGGATTTCGACTATCGCGACGGCGAGACGGAACGGCGCGTGTGGACCCTCACGAAAACCGGCTCCGATAGCTATGAAGGAACCGCCGACGGGGTCGTCGGCACGGCGCGCGGGAAGATCGCCGGCAACGCCTTCAATTGGACCTATACATTCGACATGGCCGTGGGCGATTCCACTTGGCGCGTCGATTTCGACGATTGGATGTTCCTGCAACCCGGCGGCGTGATCGTGAACCGCGCCGCCGTCAGCAAATGGGGCATCCAGATCGGCCGTGCCATGATCATGTTCCAGAAATTGGACGAGGCGCGTGTCGGCACCCTGGGCGCCTCCCCGCCCATCGGGGCGGGAGCCCGCGTGGCGGCGGAATAACGCGGCTCCCTATCGCGCCGCCTTCACCCGGAAGCGGGCGAGGAGCCACCGCACCCCCGCCCCCACGACGGGAAGCCGCGCCAGCAGACCGCTTGCCGAATCCCAATGGTCGATATGGGCCACGACCGACCCATCCGACCCGACATGGATTTCCGACATACCCTCTATCCGCCATTCCGGCCCCTGGCCGAGCGTCTTCGGCCGGAAGCGGAAGACCCAGCGGACATAGCCCGCGCGCGCCCCCGCCGCGACATCCAGGATTTCGAAGCGCGGATCGATGCAGCTCTCGAACATCTCGGTCAGGATCGCCGCGAGCGCCGCTTGCCCCGTCACGTCGTTGAAGGGATCGCGGAACCGGATATCGGGCGCGGCGAGGGCCAGTAGGCCGTCATAACTCCCTGGCGTCACGGCCGCGAAGGCCGCCGCCCATCGGCGCGTCACCGCCAGGGTATCGACGGGAGTCGCGGCCCGCCCGTCTCCACCGTCCGTTTCGGTCATTCGATTCCCGTCGCCTTGCGTATCAGGGGAAAATAGGCACGCGGCGGCAGGGCCCGCAACGCCTTCAACTGCAGGACGAAGGGCCGGGGGAAGGCGATCTCGAACCGGTCGGCGCGCAACCCGTCCCAGATCGCGCGGGCCGCGTCCTCCGGCTCCATCAGATAGGGCATCTTGAAGTCGTTCCGGTCGGTGAGCGGCGTGCGCACGAAGCCCGGACAGACGACCTGGACCGTGACGCCCCGGCCGTCGAGTTCCGCCTTCAGCGATTCCGCCATGGCGATGACGGCCGCCTTGCTGCCGCAATAGGCCGCCGCCCGTGGTAGGCCGCGATAGCCCGCCACCGACGCCACCAGCGCCAGACGGCCGGAGCCGCGCGCCACCATCCGGGGCATCAGCACCTCCAGCGCCTTGACCGTGCCCATGACGTTGAGGTCGAAGATGCGTTCGACATCGGCGCTCTGGAAGTCGTCGACCGGCGTTTCCTTATGCGTCCCGGCATTGAGGACCGCCGTCGCGATCCCGCCCAGCTTCGCCTCGATATCCGTTACCGCATGGCGCAGCGAGTCGATATCGGTCGCGTCGCAGGGGAAGGGGTGGATGCGCCCCGCCGGTGCCTTGGCGGCGACCGCGTCCAATTTTTCGGCCGAGCGCGCGGAAATCGCGACGGTGGCGCCCGCGCGCGCGACATGGAGGGCGAGCGCCTCGCCGATCCCCTGGCTCGCGCCCAGGATCCACAGGGGGCTTTCGGGCTTGTCTTGCGCCATGCTCCGCGCCTTTCAATTCAGCGTTTCGAGGAACCGGCGCGCATCCTCCCGGATCGCGCGCTTCGTATCGTCGCCCATGCGGGCCAGCGTCTTGAGCGGCATGGCCATGCGGGGATTGTCCCCCAACCGGTCCGCGTGCCGCATCAGGAAATCCCAATAGAGATAGTTGAAGGGGCAGGCATCGGGCCCGTCGCGCCGCTTCACGTCATAGCGGCAATCGCGGCAATAGGTGGACATCCGGTCGATATACTTGCCGCTGGCGGCATAGGGCTTGGAGGCCATCAAGCCGCCATCCGCATGCAGCGCCATGCCGTGCGTGTTCGGCAATTCCACCCATTCATAGGCATCGGCATAGACGGCCAGATACCAGGCGCAAACCTGCTTCGGATCGATCCCGGCCAGCAGCGCGAAGGTCCCCGTCACCATCAGCCGTTGGATATGATGGGCGTAGGCGAGGCGCCGGGTCTCGTCCACCACATGGGCGATGCAGGCCATGTCGGTCTCCGCCGTCCAATAGAAATCCGGCAGATCGCGCACCGCCCCGAAATGATTGGTCTCGGCATAGTCGGGCATGCGCAGCCAATAGATACCGCGCACATATTCGCGCCACCCGATGATCTGGCGGATGAAGCCCTCCACCGCGTTGAGGGGGGCCGCGCCCTCGCGATAGGCGCGCTCCGCCGCGCGGCATACCCCCAAGGGGTCGAGCAGCCCGGCATTCAGATAGAGCGCGATCACCGAATGATAGAGGTGATCCGACCCGGCCGTCATCGCGTCCTGATAATCGCCGAAGAGCGGCAGTCGCTCCGCGATGAAGCGGTCGAGGGCGGTTTCCGCATCCGCGCGCGTCACCGCGTAATCGAAGGGATGCAGATCGCCGAAATGATGGGCGAAACGCGCCTCCACCAAATCCAACACCGCGCGCGTCGTCGCATCCGGCGCGAATGACGGCACGGCCGGCGGACCGAACAGCCCGCCGCCCGCTCCACCACCGCCCAGCCGATCGTCGGGCGGCTTGCGGTTATCCTTGTCGAAATTCCATTGCCCGCCTTCGGGCTTGCCGGATGCATCCATCAATAGGCCGGTGGCGCGCCGCATCTCGCGATAGAAATGCTCCATCCGGACCTGCTTGCGCCCCGCCGCCCAATCGCGGAACCATGCGCGGGCGCACAGGAACCGGTCATCCTCCCGGATATCCACGGGCACGCCGATTTCCGCCGCCCAGCCGCGCATCGCGCGATCCAGACGATATTCCCCGCACTGCGTGCAGACGACCCGGCGGGCGCCCGTCGCCGCGAGCGCGCGGGCGACCTCGCCGCCGATGGTCCCGCTATTGTCGGGATCATCGAGGCGGATATAGCGCACCGCGATCCCTTCCGCCTCCAACTCCGCCGCGAAGTGGCGCATCACGGCGAAGAGGAAGGCGATCTTCTTCGGATGGTGCGGGACATAGGTCGCCTCCGCCGCGACCTCGGCCATCAGGACCGTGTCACGCGCCTGATCGATATCGGACAGGGCGGAGAGCGAGCGGCTCGCCTGATCGCCAAGGACAAGGCGCAGCGTGGGGCCGTCGCCGACCCCGCCGCCAGGCTCAGCGCATGACATATTCGAAGGTCGAGCCCTTGAAGGGAAAGACGAGCTTCACCCACCGGCCGGTCTCGTCATACCAGAGGGTGAGGCGCAGATCGCCCGTCAGGGCATATTTCCGGGCGCGCAGGCTCTCGCCCCCGGCTTCGACGCGATCCCACCCCAGATCCTCGACCGACACATCCATGCGGCGTCCCTTCTGGGTGTCGAGCAGGACATGCTGACGGACCGTCGCCTCGTTCCAATAGGTCGTCGGCAGGATGTCCGTCCGGTCGATGCGATAATCCCCGGCGGGCTTGCGGTCGACCAGGATATCGTCGCCCGTGCGTTCCGCCGTGACTCGATAGCTGTCGCCGTCATCGTCCGTCCGACTCTCGAAACGCAGGAAGCGGCCGTCCTCCCAAATCTCGCGGTTGCGATGCACATAGCGGTAGAGGACGAGCGGGCCGATCCCGACCTCCAGATCGATGTCGATATCGACCAGCGTGCGCGCGCCCTCATGCCGGATTTCCAGGCGGTGGCGTCCGATCTCGTCGCCGTCGCGCAATACCTTGAAATCGAGAACCCGGTCGCCGGTCGCCCCACCGGAAGCGGCGGCCGTTCCACCGCGCGCGAGGACACCGACGGCCAGCATGCCACCGCCCAGGAAACCGCAAGCCTTCCGTCGGGAGAGCAAGGTCATGTCATCCGCCTTCCGTGACAGCCATCGAGAATGTCGGATCGTCATTGAAGGATACGTGTGCCACGCCCCGTCGGATCAAACCCGCATGGCGGCGGCATCGGCGGCCGGCATCAGCGGTCATCGCCCCGTCATGCATCGGTCAAGGCCGTGTCAACGCCCACGCGTAACCTGGCGGCATGCGCGCCCCATGCGAAGGAACCGGACGACAGCATCCGGCGTCACGGGCCGCCCCATCCGACGAATGAACGGAGCCCCAACACGCCATGACCGACATGCAAGCGCGGTATCGACATGCCCTTCGCCATCTTTCCCGCGACCGCAGGATGGAGGCCGCCGACGACCTGCCCAGCAACCCCTCCGACGCACCGCGCTTCGCGGCGGTGCTGAACCGCCGGGCGGTGATGAAGGGCGGCCTCGCCGCAGCGGCGGCGCTCGGCGCGACGGGCCTGGTGCCCTTCACGGGGCCCGCCGCCAAGGCCGATTCCTCCGCCAGCGGCTTCACCTTCGAGGAGATCGAGGCCGGCATCGACGCGACCCATCATGTCGCCCCCGGCTATGACGCCGATATCCTGATCCGCTGGGGCGACCCCGTGACCTCGGACGCGCCCGCCTTCGACCCGATGAACCAGAACGCCGAGGCCCAGTCGCGGCAGTTCGGCTATAATAACGACTTCGTCGGAATCGTGCCGTTGTCGGATGATCGGGCGTTGCTCTGCGTCAACCACGAATACACCAACGAGGAATTGATGTTCCCCGGCCTCGGCGATCAGGAGGCGGTCGATTTCAAGGACATGACGGCCGACCTCGTCGCCATCGAGAAGGCCGCGCACGGGGCAAGCGTGGTGGAAATCCGCCGGGGCGCCACCGGCAAATTGGTCGTGGTGCCCGGCGGCGCCTATAACCGCCGCATTACCGCCGACACACCGATGCGCGTCGGCGGCCCGGCCGCCGGGCACGCGCGGCTCAGGACCGCCGCCGACCCGACCGGAACCTTGGTGCTGGGCACCTTCAACAACTGCGCCGGCGGCATCACCCCCTGGGGCACCTATCTGATGGCGGAAGAGAACTTCCACGGCTATTTCCAGGGCGACGACGCCGCGCTGGCGGCCCATCCGCACGCCGCCTCGCTCAAGCGTTACGGCGTGCCGGGCGGGTGGTATGCCTGGGGGCGCTTCGATACGCGCTTCGATATCGCTCGGGAGCCGAACGAGCCGCATCGCTTCGGCTGGATCGTGGAGGTCGATCCGAAGGACCCGACCTCCACGCCGGTGAAGCGCACCGCGCTCGGCCGTTTCAAGCATGAGGGCGCGGAGACAATCCTCAACGGCGACGGGCGCGTCGTCGTCTATATGGGCGACGATCAGCGCTTCGACTATGTCTACCGCTTCGTGTCTGATAAGGTGGTCGACCCCGATAACCCGGCCGCGAACCGGGATATCCTGGATTCGGGCGAACTCAGCGTCGCGCGGTTCGAGGCGGACGGCACGATCGTCTGGATGCCGCTGGTCCACGGCACGGGACCACTAACGGTGGAGAACGGTTTCGCCAGCCAGGCGGATGTGATGATCGACACGCGGCTCGCCGCCGACGCGCTCGGCGCCACGCCGATGGACCGGCCGGAGGATGTTCAGCCTAACCCCGTGACCGGCCGGGTCTATGTCATGCTGACCAACAACACCAAGCGCGCGGCCGACCAACGCAACGCCGCCAATCCGCGTGCCGAGAACGGCTATGGCCATATCGTGGAGATCGCCGCGCCCCATGGCGATCATGCCGCGCGCGAGATGACATGGGACATGCTCGTGCTCTGCGGCGATCCGAAGGGCGATGTCGGCGCGCAATGGGGACCCGGGACGACCGCGAACGGGTGGTTCACGGCCCCCGACAATGCCGCCGTCGATCCCGGCGGACGCCTCTGGGTCTCGACGGACGGCAACCGGCCGGGCAGCCATTCGAACCGCTGCGACGGGCTGTGGGCGATGGATACGGAAGGCCCCGCGCGCGGCAGTGGCCGGCACTTCTTCCGCTGTCCCGTCGGGGCGGAAATGTGTGGACCTGTCTTCACCGCGGACGGCGAGACGCTGTTCCTCGCGGTGCAGCACCCGGCCGACGCCGGGGTCTCGAAATGGGCGGAATTCGACCGCCCTTCGAGCTTCGACGACCCCGCGACCCGCTGGCCCGATTTCCAGGACGGCATGCCGCCGCGCCCGTCGGTCGTCATGGTGACCAAGCGGGGCGGCGGGCGAATCGGCTGAGTGCCCCCAAGCGAACCGCTCCTACGAGGCGGCATGCTTCGGGATGCCGCCTCGTGGCGCGCCGCCTCATGCCGCCTTGGAGAGCGTGCGCTCCGGATCGAAGAAGGGGACGGGCGCCACCTGCGCCACGACCGGCTCCGGCTCTCCCGGGCGGTCGATGGTGAGCGCCCGGCCCTCCTCCGCCTGCTCGACCGGCAGCATGGCCAGCGCGATGTTGCAGGAGAGCTTGGGCGACCAGAAGGCACTGGTGACGTAGCCGACCGGCCGGCGGGCCTCGGCATCGCGCACGATCCAGAAATCGGCATTGTACCAAGTGATCGGCCGGCCGCCGAAGGTGAGCCCCGCGAGCCGTCGCGTGACACCCTCGGCCTCGATCCGGCTCAGCGCGTCCCTGCCGATGAAACTCGGCTTATCGAGATCGACCTGCCAGCCGAGCCCGACCTCATAGGGATTCGTCTCCAGATCCATGTCCTGCCCATAGGAAAGGATACCGGCCTCGATCCGTCGGATATGGCCGGGCGCGACGACCTTCAGATGATACGGCAGCCCCGCCGCCACGATCGCATCCCACAAGGCATCGGCATGGTAGCTGGCCTCGCGCAGATAGATTTCATAGCCGATTTCGGCCGAGAATCCGGTGCGGGAGATCACGACGGAGCAGCCGGCGATCTCCGCCTCCATCAGGTTGTAGAACTTCAGATCGTCGATCGCGGCGCCGACCAGATCGTGCATCAACTCACGGGAGAGCGGCCCTTGGACCTGCACCGGGGAGACATCGATCTCATCCACCGTCACATCGAAGCCGAGGCCGTAATTGAGCCCCCGCAACCACAACAGCACGTCTGAATCGGAGATGGAGAACCAGAACTCGTCCTCCGCGACACGCAACAGGACCGGATCGTTGACGATGCCCCCGGCCGGATCGCAGAGCACGACATAGCGCGCCTTACCCGGGACCAACTCCTTCTCGCCGGTCATCGCGCGGGTGACGACTTGATCGACGAAGGCGAGCGCATCCGGCCCCTTCACGCGGATCTGACGCTCCACCGCGACGTTCCACAGCGTGACGAAGCGGGTCAGATAATCGTATTCGCCGAGTAAGCCCCCCTGCTCCTCGCTGAAATAGAGGCGCGGGTGATACATCTTGTTGTAGACGGTGACCGCGCGCACGCCATGCTCCACCGACTTATGCCAGAAGGGCGATTTGCGCACGCGGGTCCCGACCAGCATGGAGACATCGTTCTGCCCGCTTTGCCGAAGGTTGACCGGCACGGCGCGATCCGCCGTCTGGACGGGTTCCGTGTGGGCGGCGTCGCTTTCGTGCCGTGGAGGGATTTGGGGGGAGATTCGAGCGTCTGCTCGGGTAGTGGGCGCATCCGCATCGGTCATGGCCGTCCTCCTTCAGAGTATCGGCCGCATGCCCGCCGGTCGCCGGGGGTAAAAACGCGCCGCCGCCGGCGGGCCGGGCGGCTTCTTCATCAATACTTTATTCAGATGGGGAGAGGCGGCCCCGGCGTCCAGACCGGCCTTCGAACCGCCTTATTATTTCCGGCGCACGAGTCAGCCGGCCTTCTCGGTCAGCAATTCGGCGGCCGGCAGATAATCGTGGATATCGACCGGATCGATCTGGAAGGGCTCCAGATACTGGTCGGCATAATCCTTCCAGACGTTGGATCGCAGGAAGAGCGCGAACAGGTCCGGGTCGATATGCCGGTCCTTCACCATGAAGGACATGATCTTGAGCGACTCGCTCACCGTCTTCGCCTTCTTATAGGGGCGGTCGGCGGCCGTAAGCGCCTCGAAGATATCGGCGATCGCCATGATCCGCGCGGGGATCGACATGTCCTCCTTGACCAGACCGCGCGGATAGCCGGTCCCGTCCATCTTCTCGTGATGGCCACCGGCATATTCGGGCACCCGCCGCATCTTCTTCGGGAAGGGAAGCGACTCCAGCATCTTGAGCGTGACCACGATATGGTCGTTGATGGTCTCCCGCTCCTCCGCCGTGAGCGTCCCCCGCCGGATGCCGAGATTATAGAGTTCACCCTGATTGTACTTGCCGACGATATGTTCCGGCAGGTCGCCCAACAGCGGTTCCTCCACCGGCGGCTTGGCCGGCGGGTTCGCCTTGGCGCGCATGGCCTCCACCGGGCTCAAGCCGCGCGCCTTGTCGAAATGGCGCGTCCAGGTACGGCCCCCGATCGCCTTCAACCGGTCGACATCGGCGTCGTTCATGAACTCGCCCCCGACATTGGCGTCGGCGACGAAGGCGTATTCCTCCTCCAGCTCCGCGACCTTGCGGGCGAAGACACGATCGGCCTCCGCCGGATCGGACCCGTCCAGCTTCGCCTTCAGGCACTCTATTTCCGCGTCGCGGCGCAACACCTCGAACCGGGTGCGAATCTCATGGATGCGGTTATAGATCGTCTCCAGCTTGCTCGCCTTGTCGACGACATATTCCGGCGTCGTCACCTTGCCGCAATCATGCAGCCACGCGGCAACGTGCAACTCGTACCACTCGTCCGAATTCAGGGTGAATTCGGCGAACATGCCGTCCGTGCTGTCGCAGGCCGCCTGGGTCAGAAGCTTGGTGATCACCGGCACGCGCTGGCAATGACCGCCGGTATAGGGTGACTTGTCGTCGATCGAGGCCGCGATCATCTCGATCAGCGAATCCCACAGCTTACGCTGCTGCTGGATCAGCAACTGATTCTCGAGCGCGACGGCCGCCTGACTGGTCAGCGCCTCGATCATCGGCTGCAGGGCGGGCTGGAACGGCACGGTCCCATCACCATCGTCGCGCGCGTTGATCAACTGCAGGACGCCCGTAACCTCGCCCTCGGTATTGATCATCGGCACGGTCAGGAAGGATTTCGAGCGATAGCCGGTGGTTTCGTCGAATTTCTTCGTGCCGGAGAAATCGTAGGATTTCTCCTCGTACGCATCCTCGATATTGCTGGGGGCGCGGTTGTGATAAACGGCCGAGGCGACGTTGTTCATATTCGCCGCGCCGTCGCGATAGAGAGGGACCGGCGGGAACGGGATCGACTTACCGGTCGTGCCGCCCATGGCGATATCGAGGCTGTCGTTCCGCATGATCTGGAAGGACAGGCCCTGCTCGTCGTCCGTCACCAGATAGAGCGTCCCACCATCGGCCCGGTAAATCTCCTTGGCCTCAAGGAGGATCATCTCCATCAGCTTCTCGTGGTCACGCTCCGCCGACAGGGCGATACCGAGATCGACGAGCCGATGGAACATATGCTCGCCATGCCGTCTCCCGACGGTGCTCACGCGACGATCCGAGGGGGACTCCCGCTCTGTATAGCGACGGTCTACGGCCATTCCGGCTCCGATATGGCGTCGGCCCATGTCGCGCCCGGCCTGCCCCGGTCACGACGAATAGTTATCAGGCGCTCGGCCCTGATTGAGATCAAATATCATAATCCACCGAAAATGCCCAACTTGTCTATCCGGCATTCTCGCGGATACACGTTCCAGTGGACATCCTGTCCTTCGGGGGCCTCTCGGCTATTCGGACTCCAGAAAGGTCGTTTGTCCCGTGGTGCCGGACCCACCGTCGTGGGTGACGGTCGCATCGAAGCTCGATGTCGTCGGAAATTCGACGCTCAGGGAACAATTATCGCAGGATGTAACACGTGCCGCGAAATCCTCCCCGTTATTGCCGATGGTAAGGCTCGTGCGCGTATCGTTCGGCAGGGCGGCGCTGAAACCGTCGACCCCGATCGACGCTCCCGACAAACCGGACCCGTTCAGGTCGCTCGCCTGGAAGTCGAAGGTCCGCTGGCCGAAATCGATATAGTAGGCGAGCGACCCGGTAATCGCGCCGGTAATCGAAACCCCGGTATCGCCGACGGACCCGGTGTTCGCCGCGATGACCTCCTGCAAGGTCGCGACGGTCTCCGCCGGATCGTCGGTGTCGGGCAGCGGATCGCTCGGCATATCCTCCGTGGTCTCATCGTCCGAGTCACCGTCCTCGTCCGAGGACGATGCGGAACTGGTCGCGTTGGACGATGCGATATCGCTGGCATCGGCCGTGGAGTCACCCTGGTCGCCGCGCGTCGCGGTTTGCTCCACCTCCGAAACGGTGACGAATGTCGGAACCGGTTGGGGCGATCCGCCGGTATTCTGGACCGCCCCCGTCGTCACCCCGTCGCCCGTGGGCGCGGATTCGTTGTCGGCCTGGGGACCGCCTTCCGACGGCCCCGCTTGGTTACCGGTCGAACCGCCGGTCACCTGCTGGCTCAGGGTGTTGATCGCGCCCGGCGGGGCGATGAAGAAAACCGGGGGCTGACCCGGCGTGGCCAGCACGGAGCCGCCCGGCCGGTTCAGATCGACCGACCCGTTCGGCGAGCTGAAGGTGAAGGAGCCGGTGGGAACACCCGTCGATTGCATGCCCGGCCCCGCCAGCGCCGCGAAGACGACAGGCTGGTTCGGGCCGCCACCGCCCTGCCGCGGCATCTGATCCGGGAATTGCTCACCGGCCTGTTCGCTATCCAGGACCTGGATCAGCCCGATCGTACCACGGATACCGATATGGCCGACCGGCGTGTTGATCCGCATATCCTGCGGATCGCCGGAAGCGACCTTGCCCGCAACGAAGCGCATCGTTCCCTGCGCCAATGTCAGCGCCATGTTGCCCTCGTCGCTGGCGGGATTGTAGATGAAGCGGTCGATTTCGATCCGGCTGCCGGGGCCGAGCGTGAGGACGCTCTCATCCATCAACAGAACCTGGAGATTACCGTTCGGCCCCGCCTCGATGCTGTCGCCGAGGAAGATGGGATCGCCGCTCTCGACCTGCCGGCCCACCGCGCTGGTCCGGGCCAGCAGTACCTCGCCGCGCACGGCGGCGGAGACACCGGCCTGCTCGGCCTCCTGCGCGGCCACGTCCGATGCGGCGCCCGATATGCCCCCCGACAAGGCGAGGACGCCCGCACAAACCGCCAGGGCGGCCGGACGGCCCATGCGCCGCGTGCTCCGTCGAATGCCCATGCCTCGCCTCCGCTGCCGTCTCAGAATTCGAAGCGCTTGGTCAACAGAACCTGACCGCGCAGATTGTCGTAGTCGTAATTCCGGATATTGGATTGTTGAGAGAGATACTCCGCCGAAGCGCTGGCGGTCAGATCGTCGAGAATGTCATCGACCGCGCCCGTGGTCTCGTCCCGCACGGAATAGCCGAGCTTCTCCAGCAGAACCGTCGCCGGCAGGCCATAGGTCATCCGAAGTCGCAGCGGATGCTCTCGCCGTCGTTTCGACGTGTTTCCCGGCGTGATCAACGGATCCGCCGCATGATAAAGGCGCACGCCATAGCTGGCCGTCGAATCCAGGAAGGCACCGTCGGTCATGTACCAAGTATGGCGCAGACGCCCACGCCAGAAACGATAGCTCTGATAGCCGCGGCGCGCATCCTTGTAGCTCTGCCCCCCCGTGACAGTCAGCCGGTGGCGCGGCGTCAGCCAGAGGCCGAGGCCGACCTCGCCGTCCGTGCGCAACCCGTCGCGTCCGGTCAGGGAGCGGTTCTCGCTGATATTGTGGAAACGCTCGCGCGTGCGGCCAACCTCCAGCCAAAGGTCGATCGGTGCCTTCCGTGCCGCCCGCCGGATACTCTTCTGCACGCGCACGCTGCCGCCGTAACTCGAATAGAATTTCTCGCGCGAGAGGCGCATCGTCGCGTATTCGGCCTTGGGCGTCACCGTGACCGAGCCCGGCAGGTCGAACGCGAACCCGCCATCGAGGAACACCGCCTGAAGGTCGAGTTCGTCCCGCTCCGTCTGCTCGTCCTGATAATAGGTGACGGAGCCGACCGCGTAATGCTCTCGCTGTAGGCCCAGATCGTGGCGCACATCATAACGCGCGCTGGCGATAACGGCCGTATCGTCCTCCGCGCGCGAGTCGGAGGCGAGCGGCAGGGTCGTACCCAGGACATCCACTTCCTCGCCTCCGGGGGCGGCGTTGCGGTTGGTGTCGTAATGCCCGCCGATCGAAACGGTGAGGGTCTGCACGGTCCGCTGCAACTGCTTCTCGATACGCTCCAGATAGCGGGCGATACGGGCCTCGTCCTCCGGCGGCAGATCAAGTTGCTGGACCGCGCGGAACTCGGCCTGCGCCTCCTCGAGCGTATCCAGCCGATAAAGCACGATCGCATAAAGCAGGCGGATATCGGCCTGCCGGGGACGCAGAAGCAACACCCGCTCCAACGTGGCGGCCGCCCCCGTCAGGTCGCCATCGCCGATCTGCTGCACCGCATAGCATGCATTCAGGCCGGGGTCGTCCGGGGCGGCCAGGATGTCCGCATAGACGACCGGCGGACAGTCGCGATTGAGCAGCGCGCCACCCGGGCCGCCGAGCCGGCGCTGGCCGGAACCGAGCGTCTCCACTTCCTCCCGTGCCTCGGCGGCGGGGTCTTGCGTTTGCGTTTGGGATTGCGCGGCCGCCGGCGCGCCCACGCACAATACGGCACCGAGAAGAAGACTGGAGCGCGCGACGCACAGGATGATTCCACGCACCCCTGCGCGCGCCATCATGCGCCCCGACAAACCATCACATCGAACGATCAAGGCTGGTCCCCCAAGCCGGCATGCCCCCAGTAATCGCCAGCTTCCCGGAATAATGACACCGATGCCCGAAGGCATCGCCTCCAGACCACGGTCCGAAGACGTGCCATATCCAGTTGGCACCCCTATTTCACTTACCAAATATTGAACAATTCAGCTTTCGCGCGCAACCTCTACCGGAAAATTTCCTGTGCCGGGCCCTTGCCTCTAGGGTTCGAGACACCGTTTGCGGTCGTTTCTCCGCCCCCCCGAACCGCGTCGAGGCCGGCAACCCGGAAAACGATCTCGGGTAGTTCCGTATGATATCATCAGACTCTAAATCGGTCGGCTCGACGGTCAGAGCAGATTGATCCGCATATTCTCTCGCGCCACGATCGCGCCGGCCCAGGCCCTGCGCGCGGTCAACTCCAACTCCTCCATGAAGGCGTCCTCGTGCGTCGGATCGTGGTGGAAGATCGCCAACATGCGGACATTGGCGGCCCGGCACAGGCGCACCCCTTCCTCCCAGGTCGAATGACCCCAGCCGACCTTCGAGGGAAATTCCTCCTCGGTATAGGTGGAATCATAGATCACGAGATCCGCGCCCTCGATCAGCCTCAGGATGTTCTGGTCCGGTTGCCCCGGCACATGCTCGGTATCGGTGACATAGCACATCGCCTTGCCGCGATATTCGATACGATAGCCGGTCGCACCGTTCGGATGGTTGAGCGGCGCGGTCCGAACATGCACGCCATTGCCCAGATCGAAACTCTCTCCCGCCTCGAAATCCTCGAAGGCCAGCGTACCGCGCATCGCTTCCAACGGCACCGGAAAGAAGGGCTGCGCCATCTGGCCGGAGAGGACCTTGCGCACGCCGCCCTCTTCCTGGACATGGCCGGCCATGATGGTGAAATGATTGTCCGGCATGAAGGCCGGCGTGAAGAAGGGAAAGCCGTTGATGTGATCCCAATGGGTATGGGACAGCATCAGCGTGGCGCGCGTCGCGCCCTTCTTCAGCATCCAATGCCCCAGATTCCGAATGCCGGTCCCGGCATCGAAGATAATTCGCTCCCCTCCCGCGGACACCTCGACGCAGGAAGTGTTGCCCCCGAACCCGATATGCCGGGGCGACGGGCAGGCAATCGAGCCGCGGACCCCCCAGAACTTCACTTTGAAGGCCATCAGCGCCTCTCGGTCTTCCCGGCGTCGTTCCCCACCCGAAGCATTCGCACCGGTTCCCCCCTAGAACCGGCCGCCCCTTGGTCAGGGTTCCCCTTGCCGGTATTCTTTCGGTTATAGGTCATCATCCACAAATCTCCAGAAATATTATTAAAATACTCGACAATTTTCCATGCCAGATGGAACGCTAGGCTTGACCGTACGCGGGCGTCCAATCACGCACCCGTGACCCGGCGCCGCGTACCGTTTGATGACCGGCCCCATGATCAGGGATGGAGACGCACGGAAACGCGCCGGTTGACGGCCCTGTTCTCGGGGATCGGTTCCTCCATGATATCCTTGTTAGGGACCTTCGGCTTGGTATCCGCGTAGCCGGCCGCCTTCAGGCGGTTCGCCTCCATGCCGCGTTCGATGAAATGGCGTACGACGGCCGCGGCGCGCGAAGCCGAAAGTTCCCAGTTGGACGGGAACCGGTCGGTCGATATCGGCACGTCGTCCGTATGCCCTTCGACATCGATGAAGAAGAGATCATAGGGCGGCACCTCCAATTCCCGCTTCACCTTGCCGAGCACGAGCTTCGCGGGTTCGGTCAAGCGGGCGGAGCCGGGCTCGAAGAAGGATCCGCTGGCGAAGTCGATCACCACGCCCTCGTCGTCGAAGCCGACATCGACCGCCTCCGGGGGCACGTCGTCCGTATCCTGAATGATCCGTTGAACCTTCGAGTGAAGCTGGAAAATCGGCTTCTCGCTATCGACCTGTCCGCCGAGTTCCTCCTTGATGCCGGCCTGTACCTTCTCGAACAGAGGCAGTTCGACCCGCGAGAAGGATACGAGCATCACGAAGAACGCCATCAACAGGGTGATCGCGTCGGCATAGGTGGCGAGCCAGTCCTCGCTGTCCTCTTCCGCCTCGGGCGGCTTGCGGCGTCTGGGCATGTCGGGGCTTCCGCCTCCCCTGTCGTTTACTTCTTGATCTGGCGGTCGATATCGAAGCGGATCGCCGGATCGAGGAAACTGTTCATGCGATCCTGGATGTAGCGCGGGTTCTTGCGATCGGCCAGCATCGCGATACCCTCGGTGATCAACTCGTGACGGAAACGCAGGATCTGGTTACGCTGGGTCAGCTTATTGGCGGCCGGAATGAACATCATCCGCGCGATTATCACGCCATAGAGGGTGGTGTTGAGCGCGACCGCCAACCCCTTGCCGAGTTGCGTCGGATCGGACCCCATGTCGTCCAGCATGATGATCAGCCCGACCAGCGTGCCGATCATGCCGAAGGCCGGCGCCGTCCCCCCCATGTTACGCAGGATGCCGGCCGGCACCATGTTGCGCTCGAACGTCGTCTCGGCGACGAGCGACAGATTTTCGCGAATTTCATCGCCGCTATAGCCGCTCAATAATTGTTCGACCGCGAAGGCGAGGAACTCGTCCCCCTCCACCTTCTTGGCTTCCTGGTCGAGCGCCACCACCCCTTTCTGCTGGGCGAGATAGCCCCATTTGATGATCCGGCCGACCTCTTGGTTGAGGATGTTCCGCCCCATCCGATAGGGCTTGAAGATGCTGAGCGCGCCGCGCAGCGCCAACAGGACATAACGCGCCTCCTGGCCCAGGAAGGTCGCGGCCAGCGTCCCCCCGACGACGATGAGCAAGCTCTCGAAGCTCAGGAAGATAAGATAATTGTCGGTGCTGAAGACAATGGCGCCGATGAACAGCGCGATGGCTATCAGGAAGCCCAGCAGGGAATTCATCGACATGGCGCGCGGGCCCCAATCCCGTCATGCTTCGGCCGGCGGCGAGCCTGCCCCTATCCCCGTTTCCGCCCCCCTGGCCGGACTTCCACGCCGGATCGGGTTCGCCGGACATTCGTCTTCGCCCACAATGCCAACGGGCAGCCGAGAGATAAGACCGATGCCCCCAAGACACCCCACCGGCACACACTATTGCCTGATTCGCCCGCTGCAAAGGCTGGTTTAACGGAGCAAGATCGGCCAAGAAGGGGACGTCCCAATGATCGACGAGGATCGCGCCCCATGGCCCGCCGCCCGCGCAAGTCCACGCGCCGTTCCAACACACGTCCCCCCGGCACGCGCCGTGCCGAGGCCAGCCCGCGCCCGGTCGCCGGCCCGCCGACGGCCGTCGCGGTCGAGCGGGTCGGCGCCCAGGGTGACGGAATCGCGGAGGATGAAACGCTTGGCCGCCTCTATATCCCCCTCGCCGCGCCGGGAGACCGGCTGACCGTGCGCCCGGGCGCACGGCGCGGCGACGGACGTGTCGCGGCGATCGAGACCATCGACACACCGGGCCCGGACCGCGTGACGCCGCCGTGCCGGCATTTCGGCACCTGCGGGGGCTGCGCGTTGCAGCACCTCTCCGCCGCCGCGATCGCGCGGGAAAAGCGCGCCCTGCTCGCCGATGCGCTGGCCAGGAAGGGGCTGGAGGACGTGCCCGTCAGCGAGACGGTCGCCATCGCCCCCGGCGGCCGCCGCCGCGCCCGCTTCGCGATGCGCCGGGTAAAGGGTCGCACGATCCTGGGCTTCAATGAACGCCAGGGCGCGCGGATCGTCGATCTGGACGAATGTCCGCTGTTGGAGCCGGCGCTCGCCGCCATGTTGCCGGATATTCGCCATCTGGCGACGCGGTTGCCGAGTCTCGGTACCGGCGGCGACCTGCATATACAGGGAAGCGAGACCGGCGCCGATCTCCTCTTCCTGCCCGACAAGCCCGGCGATCCCGGACTGGCCGAACGGGAAGCGATCGCCGCCTTCGCGGAAGCGAGGGGCATCGCGCGCATTTCCTGGACCCCCGCCCCCGGCGCCCCGCCCGAGCCGGTCGCCGCCCGCGCGGCGCCACGCGTCAGCTTCGCCGGCATCGCGATCCATCCGCCGCCCGGCGCCTTCCTGCAACCGAGCCTGGCCGGAGAGCGCGCGATCACCGCCGCCGTCGCCGCCGCGGTCGGCCCGGCCGAGCGGGTCGCCGACCTCTATGCCGGATGCGGGTCGATCGGCCTGTCGCTCGCCGTGATGGGCAAGGCGGTGCACGCGGCCGAAGGGCTGGCGGACCATGTCGATGCCTTCCGGAAGGCGGGGGGCGCGGCGGGCCTGCGTGTCTCGGCGGAGGTTCGCGACTTGGCGGCCGAGCCCCTATCGGCGGCGGAATTGGCGCGCTTCGACGCGGTGGTTTTCGATCCGCCGCGCGCCGGGGCGGCCGATCAAGCGGCGGCGCTGGCGGCGAGCGCGGTGCCCCGCATCGCGGCGGTCAGTTGCAACCCGGCGACACTCGCCCGCGATCTCTCGATCCTGGTGGAGGGAGGCTACCGCGTACTGGCCGCGACGCCGATCGACCAGTTCCCCTGGTCCGGTCATCTGGAAGCGGTGGCGGTCCTGGCCCGCGAATAGCGCCCCGTCATCCGGCGGCGACGCTACGGCGCAGACGCGGATAGAGACAGGCGAGCGTCACCCCACGCAACCCCATGAAGACAATCATCGCGAACCACAGCCCGTGATTGCCGAAGGCGGGCTGGGCCAGATGCACGGCCGCCAGATATCCGGCGAGCGAGACCAGCATCCCGTTGCGCAAATCGCCCGCGCGGGTCGCGCCGAGGAATATACCGTCATAGGTGAAGCACCAGACGGAGACGAGCGGCAGCAAGGCGGGCCACGGCAAGTATTCCGCGGCCGCCGCCCGCACCTCCGGCAGATCGGTCAACAGCGCGACGATCGCCTCTCCGCCCAATATGAAGACAAGCGCGGCGCCCACCGCGATGATCGCCGCCCATTTGAAGGCGGCCCGCGCGGCGGCATCGAAGACACCGCGATCACGCCGGCCGAGGGCATCGCCGATCAGCGCCTCCGCCGCATGCGCGAACCCGTCGAGCCCGAAGGAGGTAATGGTCAGGAAATTGAGCAGCACCGCATTCGCCGCCAGCGTCAACTCCCCCATGCCGGCGCCGCGCATGGTGAAATAGGCCATGGCCGAGACGAGGCAGAGCGTGCGGATGAAGATATCCCGATTGACCGCGAAGAGCCGCCGCGCCGCGAGCCTGTCCACGATGCGGGATCGCGCGGCGGTGAAGGCACCGGGGTCGAGCCGCCTCCAAACTAGGAATAAGCCGAGAAGCGCGCCGCTCCACTCCGCGATGACGGTGGCGCCGGCCACCCCGGCGACCGCCCAGCCGAAACCGACGACGAACAGGAAATCGAACGCGACATTGATCGCGTTCGTCACCGTCATCAGGATCAAGGGCGTGCGCGCATCCTGCCGGCCAAGGAACCACCCGACCAGGACATAGTTGATCAGATTGGCCGGCGCGCCCCAGATGCGGATATCGAAATAGCTACGCCCCAGCGCCTCCACCTGCGGGCTGGACTCCACGATCCGGAAGGCAAACCAGCCGATCGGCATCTGAAGCAGGATCAACGCGCCGGCGATGGCGAGCGCGATGGCGCCCGCGCGGAAAAGGCTCGCCGTCACCTCCGCCCCGTCGCCCGCGCCCCAGGCCTGCGCGGTGAGGCCCGTCGTGCTCATCCTGAGGAACCCGAACCCCCAATAGACGAAGGAGAAGATCGTCGCCCCCAGCGCCACCGCGCCGAGATAGGCCGGGTCCGGCAGATGACCCACGACGGCCGTATCCACCGCCCCGAGAAGCGGCACGGTCAAATTCGACAGGATGATCGGCCCGGCCAACCGCCAGACGCGGCGGTCCCAGGGGCCGGTGAGGGTAAGGAATCCGTTCGGCATGACGCGGCGGACAGTTCACCCTCGCCCCTGGCGGTGCAAGCGGTTTCGATACGTCGTCTCTTCGCTCTTCAAATTCCGGGTGGAAGGGCTTATATCTAGCGCGTCGGGCAACCGACTATGACGCTATACGATGTCGTGGAATAAGCGCAGCGGACCCGGGGGCAGTACCCGGCGCCTCCACCATTACCGCCGCCGGAAGGGACACCTTCCGCGCGGCGCGCCATGGGGGCGAACCAGGATCGACGCGCGTGGTAAAGACGGGGTCGGCGTTCGGCATGGTACCACCGTTATCGGGCCATTCGCTTAGATGCGAACGACAACGATGAGATGGTCGCCGTCGCCGCGTAATGCGGTCAAAGCGACGTTCTATCGCAATTCCTAGCCGGTTCATCGCCGGTTAGGTGGGGCTCGGGCGCCGCCTAGCAACAGAAGGCGCCCATATTCCTCCCCCGATTTCACTCCACGGCTCGCCCCCCGCGAAACGGACTGTTGCTAAGCCCCCCGCGATTTGCTTGGCTTCGCTTCCTCGGCGTACCGATTGGGCATACCGATTGGCGCTGGAGCGCGGGAGAATTTGGCGGTAGGCTCGATCCTCCCGCGCCGGACCGGACGGCAGCCCCTTGGCGGCCGCACAATTGGCCGGTCGGGGGCCGATCGGGATCGCGTATCACGGAGACGGGAAAGGTCGCTCGGCTCAGCCGGGCGAAACGGACCGAATGGATGAAGAAATGAGCGAGGATCTCCTCGGCTACAACGAAATGGTGGAGACCGCGATGCGTTCGGTCGTCCGTCAGGCGTTGGAGCGCGCGGCAAAGGGCGGCCTGCCCGGCAATCATCATTTCTACATCACCTTCCGCACCGACCATCCCGACGTCATGATCCCGGACCGGCTGAATCAGCAGTACCCGGAAGAGATGACGATCGTCCTCCAGCATCAATTCTGGGGCCTCGTCGCCGATGACGAAGGGTTCGATGTCGAGCTCAGCTTCAACAAGCGGCACGAGCATCTGCGCATCCCCTATGACAGCCTGATTACCTTCGCCGACCCGTCGGTGAATTTCGGCCTGCAGTTCCATGTCGAAATGGAAGAGGCGCCGAGTCGCGCATCACCGCCCGCCGCCTCCGACGAGAAGGGCCCCGGCGCCGACATGGACCCCGCCACCGGTGTGGACGGCGACGACGCGGGAGCGGAGACGGAACAGGAAGGCGAGGGCGACAATGTCGTCACGCTGGATGCATTCCGGAAAAAATAACCGCCGACGCCCCATGTACCCCGTGTAATACCAAATCCTGTTGATCACGCCCCATGCGGATCGCGTTCGGCTTTCCCCTGAACGGACGGAGGCGGGTAGGAAGGGTGGCGCGGGCGATGCGGGATACCGCCCCGACATATGCGACACGATCCGAGGGCGCGGGAACGCCGCCCCTCCGGTCGTGTTCCGATCACCGAGACTTGGTACCAGGCATCAGCCGTCGCGCGCCTGTTCGCGCAGGACGAACTTCTGCACCTTGCCGGTCGAGGTCTTCGGCAAGGCCCCGAAGACGACCGTTCGCGGACATTTGAAGTGGGCTAGATTGTCCCGGCAGAAAGAGACGATCTCGGCCTCCGTCGCCTCTTCACCGTCCTTGAGGGTGACGAAGGCGCAGGGCGTCTCGCCCCATTTCTCGTCCGGCTTGGCGACGACGGCGGCTTCCAGCACCTTGGGATGGCGGTACAACACACTCTCGACCTCGATGGTGGAGATGTTCTCGCCGCCGGAGATGATGATGTCCTTCGCCCGGTCCTTGAGCTCGATATAGCCGTCCTCGTGCCACACGCCGAGATCGCCGGAATGGTACCAGCCGCCGGCGAAGGCCTTATCCGTCGTGGGCTTGTTCTTCAGATAGCCGCGCATCACGACATTGCCGCGAAACAACACCTCGCCCATGGTCGTCCCGTCCTTGGGCACGGGCGTGCAGGTCTCGCCATCCGCGACGATCAAATCCTCCAGCACCGGATAGGCGACGCCCTGGCGCGCCTTCATCGCCGCGCGCTCGGCCGGCGCCAGCGCGTCCCACTCCTCATGCCAGTCGCAGACCACCGCCGGTCCATAGACCTCCGTCAGGCCATAGACATGGGTGATATGGAAGCCCTCCTCCTCCATCCGTTGCAGAACGCTGGCGGGCGGCGGGGCCGCTGCGGTCATCACCTCCACCCTATGGGGCAGCGCGCGGCGTTCGCCCGGTTTCGCATTGATCACCATATTGAGGACGATCGGCGCGCCGCAGAAATGCGTCACCTTTTCGTCCTCGATCGCGGCGAAGATATTGGCGGCGCTGACCTGTCGGAGGCAGATACTGGTTCCCCCCATCGCCGCCAATGTCCAGGGGAAGCACCAGCCGTTGCAATGGAACATCGGCAGGGTCCAGAGATACCGCGCGCCCGGCGGCAGGCTCCATGTCATGACATTGCCGACCGCCAGCAGATAGGCGCCCCGGCTGTGATAAACGACGCCCTTCGGATCGCCCGTCGTGCCGGACGTATAGCTGAGAGTCACCGCCTGCCATTCGTCGGCCGGCAAATCGTACGCATACGCCGGGTCGCCCCCGGCGATGAAATCCTCGTATTCGACGGCGCCCAGGCGCTCACCCCCCGGGCCTTCCGGATCGTCGATATCGACCACCAGGATATCGCGGTCGGCCTTCGCCAGGGCCGCGCGCATTACCGGCGCGTATTCCGTGTCGGTCAGGAGAACGTCGGCCTCCCCATGTTCCAGGATGAAGGCCACCGTCGCCGCGTCGAGGCGGGTGTTGATCGCGTTCAGCACCCCGCCGGTCATCAAGACGCCGAAATGCGCCTCGTAGAGCGCCGGGATATTCGGTGCCATGACCGCGACCGTGTCGCCGCGCCCGACGCCCCGCGCCGCCAGAGCGGAGGCGAGGCGCCGGCAACGCGCATGGGTCTCCGCCCAGGTGAACCGCCGATGCCCATGGACCACCGACTCGCGGTCGGGATGCACCTGCGCGGTTCGCCGGATGAAGCTGAGCGGGCTCAGCGGTGTGTAGTTGGCGGCGTTCCGGTCGAGCCCGACCTCATAGATCCCATCCGTGGACATCGGCGCATCCTCCTCTATCCTTGGTGACCGCCGACCGGCGGAGCCCGCACCCTAGACGGTCAGCATGATCTTGCCGATATGGGCGGAACTTTCCATCAGCGCGTGCGCCTCCGCCGCCTTCGCGAGCGGGAAGGTCTCGTGAATCAAGGGCTTCACCTTACCCGAGTCGAGAAGCGGCCAGACATGCGCCTTGAGCTCACCCGCGATCGACTCCTTCTCCCGGATCGTCTGCGGCCGCAAGGTCGATCCCATGACGGACAGCCGCTTGGCGAGGACCGGCACGAAATTGACTTCCGCCGTCGACCCACCCAGGAAGGCGATGAAGCAATATCGACCGTCGCGCCGCAGCAGGTCGAGGCCCTTCTGGATATAGCCGTCGCCGACCATGTCGAGGATGACGTCCAGGCCCTCCGTCTCCCCCTTGATGACGGCGGCCCAATCCTCCTGCTTGTAGTCGATGCCGCGATCCGCGCCCATCTCCGTGCAGACGGCGAGCTTATCGGCGGACCCGGCGGTGGTGAATACCGTGGCCCCGAAGCTCTTGGCGAGTTGGATCGCGGTCAATCCGATGCCGCTGGAGCCACCATGGACCAGGAAATTCTCCCCGGCCTTCAGCCGGCCGCGCATGAAGACATTGTACCAGACGGTATAGAAATTCTCCGGCAGGGCGGCCGCCTGGACCAGGTCGTAGCCCTTGGGGATCGGCAGGCAATGCCCGGCCGGGGCCGTGCAATATTCGGCATAGCCGCCGCCCGGCGTCAGGGCGCAAACGCGCGCGCCCACTTGCAGGCCGCTCGCGCCCTCGCCCAGCGCCACGACCTCGCCCGCGACCTCCAGCCCGGGCAACGGGCTGGCGTCCGGAGGAGGCGGATAGGCACCGGCACGCTGCATGCAGTCCGGCCGATTGACGCCCGCCGCCTCGACCCGGATCAACACCTCGCCCGGCTTGAGGGTGGGCAGTGCCGTCTCGATCGGCTTCAGAACCTCCGGGCCGCCCGGCGCGGAAATCTCGACGGCGTTCATCTTCTCGGGCAGGGGCATGGCGTCCTCGTTGAGTTTTTGGTTGGCTGTTCGGCCTGCATATAAGAATCTGCGGGGCGTCGAGACAAGCGGTCCGACAATCGAACCGAATGCGACACGCGGTAAGCGGGAGCAGACCGATGGCGATCTTCGATGACGACGAGCCTCCGAAGCCCAAGGGCCTCGTGCCGAAGGATCTCGACGCGATGTCGATCGAGGCGCTGGACGAATATATCGCCGAATTACAGGCGGAGATCGAACGGGTGAAGACCAAGATCGCCGCCAAGCGGGATGCGCGCGGCGCGGCCGAAGGATTCTTCAAGGGCTGAACGCCGCACCGGAATGCGGATTACTGGGAAACGAGGGAGAGAAGTATGAGCGATACGAACCATGCCTGGGTTCTGGCCAGCCATCCGGACGGGATGCCGGCCAAGAGCGACTGGCGGATGGAGGAAACACCGCGCCCCACAGCCGGCGATGGTCAGGTCCTGGCGCGCGCGATCTATCTGTCGGTCGATCCCTATATGCGCGGGCGGATATCCAAGGCCGCCAACTATGCCGCCGGCGTCGGCATCGGTGATGTCATGCAGGGCGGCGCCGTCGCGGAAATCGTGGAGAGCAACCATCCCGACTGGAAGGCCGGGGATATCGTCGAGACCATGGGATTCGGTTGGCAGCAATGGGCCGTGCTCGACCCCGCGACGCAAGGCGCGAACGGGCTGCGCCGGGTCGCCCCATCGCTGGGACCGATCCACGCCTATCTCAGCTACCTCGGCATGCCGGGCGTGACCGCCTGGATCTCTATGGAGCAAATCGGCAAGCTGGCGGAAGGCCAGACGGTGCTGGTTTCCGCCGCTTCCGGGGCGGTCGGCCAGGTCGTCGGTCAGATCGCCAAGGACAAGGGCGCGCGCGCCGTCGCGATCGCCAGCACCAAGGAGAAGCTGGACTGGTGCCGGGATATCGGCTTCGACGCCGGCATCAATTACCGCGAGCGGGCCGGCGACCTGCCCGACGCGGTCAAGGAAGCCTGCCCGGACGGCGTGGATATCTATTTCGACAATACCGGAGGGCCCATCCATGACGCAGCGATGAAGAATCTGGCGCTCAATGCGCGGATCATCATCTGCGGCATGGTCTCGAAGGCCGATGCCTTCGACGAACCGGACATCGGCGAGCGGCCCATGCGCCGTCTTCTCGTCGCCCGCGCGCGGATGGAAGGCTTCCTCATCTTCGATCACATGGACCTCTGGGACGAGGCGCGCCGGGCCCTGGCGACCATGGCGGCCGACGGGCGCCTCAAGTTCCGTACCGACACGTTGGACGGTATCGAACAAATGCCCCAGGCCTTCATCAACCTGCTGACCAGCCAGAACTTCGGCAAGCAGGTCGTACGCGTCTCCGACGATCCGACGGCATGAACGATGCCGCGCCGCGGGTCTTGACGGTCCGCGGCGCGGCACCGACCTAAAGGGGGTATGTTGCGGCGCGGCATGAAGGCATGACGCGCGGGTTTCCGCGAACCACGGAGGAGAAGGACGACATGCCGACAGGCAAGACGCTCGACGGCAAGGCGGCGCTCGTCACCGGATCGACCAGCGGTATCGGCCTCGCCATGGCGCGTGCGCTGGCGATGGAGGGCTGTTCGGTCATGTTGAACGGCCTCGGCGACGCGGCCGAGATCGAGAAGACCCGGGCCGCGTTGGAGCGCGAGAGCGGCAGTGCCGTAAAATTCCACGGCGCCGACATGACCAAGCCGGAGGAAATTCGCGACGCGGTGGCGGAAACGGCCAAGGCCTTCGGCGGCTTGCATATCCTGGTCAATAACGCGGGCATCCAGCATACCGCGCCGATCGACGATTTCCCGGAAGGCAAGTGGGACGCGATCATCGCGATCAACCTATCCGCCGCCTTCCACAGCACGAAGGCCGCCCTTCCCCACATGCGCGAGGCCGGTTGGGGCCGGATCGTCAACACCGCCTCCGCCCACGGCTTGGTCGCCAGCGTCAACAAAGCCGCCTATGTCGCCGCCAAGCACGGCATCATGGGGCTGACCAAGGTCACCGCCCTGGAAACGGCGGAGGAGCCGATTACCTGCAACACGATCAATCCGGGCTGGGTGCGCACGCCGCTGGTCGAGGCGCAGATCGAGGCCCGCGCGAAGGAGAATGGCACCTCGGTGGAGGAAGAAGCGCTAAAGCTTCTCTCCGAAAAGCAGCCATCCAAGAAATTCACGACGCCGGAGCAGTTGGGCGGCGTGCTCGTCTTCCTTTGCTCGGACGCGGCGGAGCAAATAACCGGCGTGCCGATCACCGCCGATGGCGGATGGACGGCGCAATAGCATGAAAAAGCGCGTGGCGAGAATTTTTCGCCATTAACGCTTCCTTTACGACTTTCGTACTAGTTTGACAGTGTCAAGTGACCCCGCCCCCCAGGCGGGTTACCGCGGATACCCCTCCCGCGGATGGCACTCTGACCCCCTGTTCAACTTCGAGCCGCCTCGCGCGGCTCGTTTTTTTTGAAGGGCCGACAAAAGGACGTATCGCCCTTATACCAAATCTTGTTGATCATGCCCCATGGGGATCGCGTTCGGCTTTGGTCGGGTAGGAAGGCCGGCGCGGGCGATGCGGGCGATGCGGGGCATCGTCAAGCCGCGCTGACGCCCTCCGAGGGAAGCCGAACGCGACCCGAAGGGCGGCCCCATGGGTCGTGATCAACAAGATTTGGTATTATCCGAGCATCCCGGTCCAGCCCGCCGCCACCGCGAGTCCGGCGACCATCGCCGCGACAGGGCTTCGGGTCACCAACATGACGACCGCGGAAACCGCGACCGCCGCGACCTCGCGCGGGCCGCGCTGGGCCAGCCCGGCGGCGACCAGGGCGGCGATAACGGACACCGCCACGCCGTCCAGGAACCGCTCGACCCAACCGGTGATGGGCACCGCGCGCATGATGAAGGGACCGCAGAGGCGGCTCGCCAGCGTCACGCCCGCGATGAGCAGAATAATACCCCAGACCTGGAACTCTCCACCGCTCATCGGGTACGTCCTGCGATATCGCGCCCACCGGACACCGCCATCACGACGCCACCGACCAGGGCCGCGACCAGGATATCCCAGCCCTGCGGCAGATGTCCCTGCAGCAAGACCGCGGCGGCACAGGAAAGCGCGACCGGGGCCCAATAGCGGCTGGCCTTCGCCTGCCCCGCGACCAGGGCCGTGAAGAAACACAACATCACGACATCGACACCATAGGCGTCGAGGGACCCCAGCGCCTTGCCGCCCAACACACCGATCGCGGTTCCCAATGTCCACATCGCCCACAAAGCGAGGCCACCCCCCAACAGCCGCCCCATATCGCGCTTTCCGTTCAGGAAGGCCGCATAACTGTCGGCGAAATTCGGATCGGTCATGAAGAGCAGGGTCAGCATCCGGCGCCCCGGCGGCAGCGCGTTGATCCAAGGGGAGAGGACCGCCCCCATCACGACATGTCGCGCATTGACCGCGAGCGCGACGAGCGCCAGGGACAGGAATGGAACCGACGGGGAGAGAAAATCCAGGCTGGCGAACTGAGCGACCCCGGAGAAGGCCAGCAAGCTCATCCAGATCGCCTGTTCGGGCGTCATGCCATGCTCCGCCGCCGTCACACCGAAGGATACACCGAAAGGCACGACGAAAAGCGCCACGGGCAGAAGCCCGCGCGCGCCCCGCAACACGCCGCCGCCGGTCAATGTCACGCCATTGGCGAACGTCGCCCCCGCCTCTGTCTGGAAGTCCTTCATGGAAGGGGTTAGACCGTGCGCCCCCTTGCCTGTCAACCACTATAACGGTTAGGTTGAGGAATGACCTATGCGACCGGACATCCGGTGCGCGCCGTGGGCGGGCGCCTCATTCTGGACTTCGTCAACACGGCCGATTGGACCGCGTCGGGCACGATCGCGCATGAGAAGATCGAGAGCACGGACGACCTTGCCGTCTGGTTGCGCGCCCTGGGGCTTGGCGAGGCGCGCCCATCCACCTCCCTCCCCGAATTGATTCGCGCCCGCTTTCTGTTTCGCCAAGCCCTGACGACGGGCCGGATTTCCGGCGATCTCGGCGATCTGCTGACGCGAAGCCGCGCGCCCTGCGCCGTTTCGGGCGGCGACCTGCATCGGCAGGCGTCGCGGCGCCCGTTGCTCGATCTGTTCGCCGCTTCCTTCCTGTCCATCGGCGCCGACGCGCGGGAAACGGCACGTCTCAAGATTTGCCCCGGACGGGATTGCGGCTGGCTTTTCATCGATGAAACCCGCAATGCCCGGCGCAAATGGTGCGCCATGGAAACCTGCGGGAACCGAGCGAAGGCGACGCGCCATTACGATCAGCACCGCAAGACCCGATCAGCGCCTGCCTGATCAGCCCTGAAGGAGTACGGGGGGTAAGCGCCGGCCCACGCAAGCGAAGCGAGTTGACGCCTCCCCGACCGCTCGCTATCGTTCCCGCTGTCAACGCAAGTTGGACAGGGGGAACAGGGAACCGGGGCGAACTCGGTCTCGAATTCCGACAGGGTCGCCGGTGAGCGCGAGAGAGCGCTTCGGCGGCCCTGTTCGTTTGGCCCCCATGTTTCGGCCGTAATTCGAGAAGGCGCCCCACGCCATGGCAAAGCCGCCCTTCCTTAAGTTCGATACCCGCACGCTACATGCCGGCCAGCAGCCGGACCCGACCACGGGCGCGCGCGCCGTGCCGATCTATCAGACCACCAGCTACATGTTCGACGATGTCGATCACGCGGCGGCGCTGTTCAATCTGGAGCGACCGGGGCACATCTATTCCCGCATCTCCAACCCCACCGTCGCGGTGCTGGAGGAGCGGCTGGCGAGCCTCGAGGGCGGCGTCGGCGCCATCGCGACGGCGAGCGGCCATGCCGCAGTCTTCCTGGCCATCGCCACGCTGATGGGCCAGGGCGGGCATATCGTGGCGAGCCGCGCGCTCTATGGCGGGTCGATCAACCTGTTCCTGCACACACTGCCGCGCTTCGGCATCACGGCGACGCTGGTGGACCCGCGCAAGCCGGAGGAATTCGAAGCCGCGATCCGGCCGGAAACCCGGCTCGTCTTCTCGGAGCTGATCGGCAACCCCAATCTGGACATCCTGGATATCGAGGCGGTCGCCGAGGTCGCGCATCGCAACGGCTTGCCGCTGATGATCGACGGCACCTTCAACACGCCCTATCTCTGCCGGCCGTTCGAGCATGGCGCCGACCTGATGATGCATTCGCTGACCAAATGGTGCGGTGGACACGGCATCGTCATGGGCGGCGCGCTGATCGACGGCGGCACCTTCGACTGGTGGGGGCAGGCGGAGAAATGGCCGACCCTGACGGAACCCTACGCCGCCTATCACGGCATCGTCTTCGCGGAGGAATACGGCCCCGCCGGTTTCATCATGCGCGCGCGGGCGGAGGGAATGCGCGATTTCGGCGCCGTTCTGCCGGCGCAGAGCGCCTTCTACCTGCTCCAGGGGTTGGAGACGCTGCCGCTGCGCATGGACCGCCATGTCGCGAACGCCGAGAAGGTGGCAACCTTCCTCGCCGCGCACGAGGCGGTGGAATGGGTCAACTATCCCGGCCTGGAAAGCCATCCGGACTACGCGCTGGCACGGAAGTACCTGCCGAAGGGCGCGGGCTCGATGCTGGCCTTCGGGGTCAAGGGCGGGCGCGAGGCGGGCGCCGCCTTCATTCAGTCGGTCGAGATATTCAGCCACCTCGCCAATGTCGGCGACGCGAAATCGCTGGTCCTGCATCCCGCCTCCACCACGCATCAACAGATGACGAAGCAGGAATTGAAGGCCGCCGGAATCGGCGACGACCTGATTCGCGTCTCCGTCGGGCTGGAGGATATCGAGGATCTGCTGGCCGATCTCGATCAAGCGCTGAAACGCGCCTTGAAGGCGACCGGCGCCCGTGACGGAAAGAGCGGCGGCGGGAAGAACGGCGGCGGAAAGGAATAGGCGCATGATCATCGACATCGACGGCCGCCCCGTCTTCGCCAACACCGGTGGGCGCGATATCGACCCGTCGGCACCCGTCGCGCTGTTCGTTCACGGGGCCGGCGGCGATCATTCGGTCTGGGGACTGCAGACCCGCTATATCGCCCATCACGGGGCGGGCGTACTGGCCCTGGACCTGCCCGGCCACGGTCGGACGCCGGGGCCCGCCTTGACGAACATCCCCGCGCTTGCCGAATTCCTGGAGGCCGCGATCGACAGGGCCGGGCTGGTGCAACCGGTCCTGGTCGGCCATTCGATGGGCGCGCTTTCCTGTCTGGAGGCGGCGGGACGGCTCGGCGATCGGTTGAAGGGACTGGCATTGTGCGGCGTCGCGGCGGAAATGCCGGTGCATCCCGCCCTGCTCAAGGCCGCGGCCGAGGACACGCCGGCGGCCGCGCGCATGATCGCCAGTTGGGGCCATGGCGGCCCGGCCCATATCGGCGGCAATCCGGCGCATGGGATTTCCGCCCTGATGACCGGAATCCGGTTAATCGAGCGGACGCCGGGCGAGGTTCTGCATGCCGACCTGAAGGCCTGCGCCGATTATGCCGGGGCGCTGGCGGCGGCGGCGAAGGTCGCCTGCCCCACCGCCTTGATCCTGGGGAAGCAGGATCGGATGACCCCGGCCAAGGCCGCCCGCCCCCTCGCCCAGGCGATCGCGGGGGCGCAGACGGTGATCCTGCCCGCCAGCGGCCATATGATGATGGTCGAGGACCCGAACGGCGTGCGCGCGGCGCTGGTGGATCTTCTGACACGTATCGGCGCCGGGACGCGCGCGGCATGAGCGACGGCCCCCAACCCGCGCCCACCCACACCGCGCCCACCCTGCCCGAGCCCACCCTGCCCGCGCGCGGCGACTTCCCGCATTTCCTGTCGATCCCGACCCGCTGGATGGATCAGGACCCGTACGGGCACGTGAACAATGTGCAGTATTATTCCTTCTTCGACACGGTCGTGAACGAGCATCTGATCCGGGAGGCTGGGCTGGACGTTCAGGCCACGCGCGAAATCGGGCTGGTGGTGGAAACCAAGTGCCGGTTCCTGAAGGAAATCAATTTCCCCCAGACGATCCATGCCGGTATCCGGGTCGCGAAACTCGGCACCCG
The DNA here is from genome assembly GCF_017963645.1 of Marivibrio halodurans. Classification (GTDB taxonomy): domain Bacteria; phylum Pseudomonadota; class Alphaproteobacteria; order UBA8366; family Aestuariispiraceae; genus Marivibrio; species Marivibrio halodurans. The sequence continues at coordinate 53,998 of NZ_JAGMWN010000004.1, forward strand.
GTCGATCACCTATGAAATCGGCTTGTTCCGGGACGAGGAGACGGAGGCCGCCGCCTTCGGCCATTTCGTCCACGTCTATGTCGACCGGGAGACGCGCAAGAGCGTCCCCATCCCCGAACGCGTCCGCGCGGCGGTCGCCCCCCTGGTGGTCGCGGGGTAATCAAGGGCGGCCGATGCCCCCCTTAAAGCCCGCGCACCCAATCCGCCAACCGGGTGGCGAGCGGGTCTTCCCCTGCCTCGAACGGATGGCTGAGCGCGAGGAGCGGGCCGATATGCCCCTCCCCCTCGCGCAGGGATAGCGTGACCGGCACGCCGCGTGCGTCCAGCGCCTCGGCCAGCTTTTCGCTGTTGATCGGATAGACGGTATCATCCGCCACGCCGTGAATCAGGACGGTCGGCGGATCATCCGCGCTGGCGTGCAGAAGGGGTCGGCCACGGGTTTCCGTATCGGCGACGGGCGCGAAGACCGGGCGTGTCTTGTCATAATCCATCGGATCGATGGAAACCGGCCCGGACAGCGCGATCAGACCCGCCCGCGCCGTCGGCGGCACACCGGCCGCCTCAAGGAATGTCGGGTCGAGGGCGATGGCGGCGGCCGTATGCGCGCCGGAACTGTGTCCCATCAGGACGACCCGCTCGCTCAGACCATGATCCGGCGCGATCTCCATGAGGCGCGCCACCGCCCGCGCGCCGTCAGCCGCGAAGGTCGGAAACCGCACCGCCGGAAACTTGCGATAGCCGACGACGGCGACGGCTAGCCCCCGGCTGGCGAAAGCCTGACCGATGAAGCGATAGCCTTCCTTCGTGCCGCTGCGCCACGACCCGCCATGGAAGAAGACCAGGGTTGGCACGGCGCCCGCTTCCCGCCCCTGCGGAAGATACAGGTCGAACCGCATCGCCGGGTCGTCGCCATAGACGACATCCGCGAGCAGCCGGTAGCCCGTCTTCGGCACCAACGTGTCGAGCGCGCCCAGCGGCGAGCACGCGGCCAGCGCCAGCGTGGCACCAAACAGCGCCAGCGGGGTTGAAAGGATACGGCGGAGGCGGGGGCGGGGACTAAGCATCTTCACCTAATGCCATACGCCCGAACCGCCCGTGCGGATCAAGACGGAGACGGGCGGCGCGCACCCCGCCCGATACGCTCGACCCGTGCCGCGCACTCCGCTAAAGCAGGGTGCGGGACGCACAGCCGGGAGGATCGCCATCATGGCGGAGAAGCGATACGGGTTCGAGACGCTGGCGCTGCATGCCGGCGCGGCGCCGGACGCCACCACCGGCGCGCGGGCGACGCCGATCTATCAGAATACCTCCTATGTCTTCGATTCGGCGGAGCATGCGGCCTCTCTCTTCAATCTGCAGGAGCCGGGGTTCATCTATTCCCGCCTGACCAACCCGACCGTTTCCGCGCTGGCGGAACGCTTGGCCGCGCTCGACGACGGCGTCGGCGCGGTGGTCACGGCCTCCGGCCATTCGGCGCAGATCCTGGCGCTGCTGCCCTTGATGATGCCGGGCGACCATATCGTCGCGGCCGACAAGCTCTATGGCGGCTCGATCAACCAGATGGGCCATACCTTCAAGAAATGGGATTGGCACGTCAGCTTCGCCGACGCGACCGACCCGAACGCCTTCGCGCAGGCCATCACGCCGCGCACCAAGGCGTTGTTCGTCGAATGCCTCGCCAATCCGGGCGGCGTGGTGGTCGACCTGGAGGCGATCGCCGATGTCGCGAAGGCCCACGACCTGCCGCTGATCGTCGACAACACGATGGCGACCCCCTATCTCTGCCGGCCGTTCGATTGGGGGGCCAGCCTCGCGACCTATTCCACCACCAAGTTCCTCCAGGGCCAGGGCGTGGCGCTCGGCGGGGCGGTGGTCGACAGCGGGCGTTACGACTTCGCCAAGCCGGAGAAATTCCCCGCCCTGGCCAAGCCGGCGCCGGAATATCACGATCTGATCTTCTGCGAGACCTTCGGCGACCTCGCATACACGATGTACGGTCAGGCCGTGGGACTGCGCGACCTGGGCCCGACGCAACAGCCGATGAACGCGTTCCTGACGCTGCTCGGGATCGAGACGCTGCCGCTGCGCATGGACCGGCACTGCCGGAACGCGCTCGCCGTCGCCCGGCACCTGGAGGGGCACAAGGCGGTGAAGCGGGTGAATTACGCGGACCTGGAAAGCTCCCCCTATCACGGGCTGGCGCGAAAATACCTGCCGAAGGGCGCCGGGTCCGTCTTCACGATCGAACTCGCCGGTGGGTTCGAGGCCGCGAAGACCCTGGTGGAGACGGTCGAACTGTTCAGCCATCTCGCCAATATCGGGGACGCGAAATCGCTGGTGCTGCATCCCGCCTCCACCACCCACAACCAATTGACGCCGGAACAGCAACGCACCGCCGGCGCGGGACCGGAACTCGTCCGCCTGTCGATTGGGCTTGAGACGGAAGAAGATTTGTTGGAAGACCTCGATCGCGCGCTCGACCGGGCGGCGCGCATCTGACAAATTTCCCGTCGTTCGTCGTTTCCACGTTCATCTATCCGCGACCCCTAGCCAGAAAGAGCCGCGCGCCATGGCCGAGACCACCGAGAACCCCTTCCTTCGACTGCTGGCCGAGCGCACGCATCTGATCGCGGACGGCGCCATGGGCACCAACCTTTTCGCGCGCGGCCTGCAAAGCGGCGACGCGCCCGAACTCTGGAACATCGACCATCCCGACCGGGTGCGCAGCGTGCACCAGGAATTCGTCGATGCCGGCGCGGATATCATCCTGACCAACAGTTTCGGCGGCAATGCCTATCGCTTGAAGCTGCATGATTCCCAGGACCGGGCGTTCGAACTCTCCAAGGCCGCGGCCGAGCGCGCGCGGGAGGTGGCGGACGCCACGGACCGCCCGGTGATCGTCGCCGGCTCCATGGGCCCGACGGGGGAATTGTTCCAGCCGGTCGGCCCGCTCAGCCACGAGGACGGCGTCGCCGCCTTCGCCGAGCAGGCGCGCGGCCTCGTCGCCGGCGGCGCCGACATCCTTTGGATCGAGACCATGTCGAGCCGCGAGGAAGCCGCCGCCGCGGTCGAGGGCGCGGCCTCCACCGGCAAGCCGGTGGTCAGCACCATGACCTTCGACACGGCGGGCAAGACGATGATGGGCCTATCGCCGGAAGACGCCTACCAGCAGCTTTCCACCCTGCCTGTCCGCCCGGCCGCCATCGGCGCCAATTGCGGCCTGGGCGCCACGGAGAACGTGCTCTCCATCACCCAGATGGCCGGTGTCGTGTCGCCGGATGCCGTCATCGTCGCCAAGGCGAATTGCGGCGTGCCGGAATTCAAGAACGGCGAATTCCGCTATACCGGCACGCCGGAGCTTATGGCGGATTATGCCCGCCTCGCCCGCGACGCCGGCGCGCGCATCATCGGCGGGTGCTGCGGCACGGACGGCACGGTGCTGAAGGCGATCCGCGACGCCCTCGACGGGTACGAGCCCAAGGGCGCGATCCCGACCATGGAGCAGATCGTGGAAAAGCTCGGCCCGCTCGCCGGCGTCACCGACCGCCCCGCGCACGGCCACGCCCACGGCGCGGCGGAGGGCGAGGGCACCGGCCGTCGCCGCCGTCGCCGGGGGTAAGGCGCGAAGTTGGCACTTCCTGCCCCGTCCAACGGACAGGCCCCGCCACCCGCTCATATCCCCATCGGGCCAACCCGCCTCATGCATGACAAGGTGAATTTGCTGTCTCGCCTGTAGGGAGGACAGAATTGACGTTTACGTAAACGTCAGTTGGCATATATTGGCTGATGCCTATACCCGGTCGAAAATGGGCATCGGGATGATCAGCCGGATGATTTGACGGTACGTGCGCGGCCGAGAGCGAGAGAGGTCGCGGGACATTCCGGAACGCCCCGGCACTTGGATCGCGGCCGAGATGAAGCCCGAGCCGGCGCGCCCCGATCGAGATGCTTCGCCGCCTCAGTCCACGACCGCCGTCGTCTCGATCTCCACCTTGGCGCGATCCTCGACCAGCCCCGCCACCTGCACTAGCGCCATCGCCGGGAAGACCTTGCCCAGGATATCGCGATAGGCCTGCCCGACCCCCTTCAGATTGGCGAGATATTCCTGCTTGTCGGTGACGTACCAGGTCATGCGGGCGATGTGCCGGGGCTCCGCCCCGCCCTCGGCAAGGATGGCGACGGTGTTCTCCAGGCATTGGCGGACCTGATGGACGAAATCGTCGCTCTCCCAGCCATTGACCGGGTGCCAGCCGACCTGCCCCGCGACGAAGATCATCCGGCCGGTCGCCGCGGTGCCGTTGGAATAGCCGCTGGGACGCGGCCAACCGGCGGGATTGAGGGGGGTGACGGTCATGATCTTCTACTCCTCGACGTCCGCTATATCGCTTGCCAGGAACGCTTCCATCCGCCGGCGCAGATCGTCCGGCACGCGCTTCGCCTTCGGCGGGGGCCCCAGATCGGCGAAGACGATCACATGATCGAAGCCGACACGCAGGCGCCCGTCCTCTCCCTCGCCCTCCACGCGCAAGGCGATCGAGCTGCCGCCGAGCTTCACGATCCGCAGGCGCCAAAGCACGCTCTCGCCCAGCAGGCCGGGGCTGCGATACTCCGCCTTGGTGGAGAGCGCGGGAATGCCGCTGTGCATCGGCCCATGCAGTTCCCGGAAATCGCAGCCGAGCCCCTCGTCGAACCAACGTTCGACCACCTCGTTCAGCATTTCGTACCAACGGGGGAAAAAGACGATCCCGGCCGGATCGCAATGCTGGAAGCGCACCGTGATCCGGGTTTCGAAGTCGGCCATCAGCCTTTCCGCTCCTCTTCCATCCGGCGCAACCGGAAGCGCTGCACCTTGCCCGTTTCCGTCTTCGGTAACGCGGTCACGAATTCGACCGCGCGGGGGTATTTATAGGGGGCGATCACCTTCTTCACGTGATCCTGCAAGGTCTTCGCCATCGCCGCGTCGCCGGGATGATCCGCCGCCAGCATGACGAAGGCCTTCACGATGGTGCCGCGATCGGCATCCGGCGCGCCGACGACGGCGCATTCGGCGACCGCCGGATGGCTCATCAACGCGGCCTCGACCTCCGGGCCGGAGATGTTGTAGCCGGCGGAGACGATCATGTCGTCCGCCCGCGCCTGGAAATGGAAATAGCCCTCCGCGTCCATCAGATAGGCGTCGCCGGTCAGGTTCCAGCCATCGCGCACATAGTCCCGCTGGCGCGGGTCGGCGAGATAGCGGCACCCCGTCGGCCCGCGCACGGCAAGGCGCCCGACCTCCCCCACCGGCATCTCGTTCATCTCGTCGTCGACGATCCGGGCCTCATAGCCGGGAATCGGCTTGCCGGTGGCGCCGGGCTTGATCTCCTCCTCCACGGCGGAGATGAAGATATGCAGCATCTCCGTCGCGCCGATGCCGTCGATAATCCTGATCCCGGTCGCCTCCCGCCAGGCGACGAAGGTCGGTTTCGGCAGGGTTTCCCCGGCGGAGACGCATTTGCGCAGGCTCTTCAGCGGATAGCGCTCGATCGCGTTCAGCATGGCGCGATAGGCCGTCGGCGCGGTGAAGCAGACGGTGGCCCGATGACGCTCGATCGCGCGGGCCAGCTCCTCCGGCGGCAACCGCTCCAACAGGATGGAGGCCGCCCCCACCCGCATCGGGAAGGTGGCGAGTCCCCCCAGCCCGAAGGTGAAGGCCAGCGGCGGGCTGCCGATGAAGATATCGTCCGGCCGCGCCTTCAGCACCGAGCGGGGAAAGGCGTCGCAGATCGCCATCACATCGCGATGGAAATGCATCGTGCCCTTGGGCTTGCCCGTCGTGCCGCTGGTGAAGGCGATCAGCACGCAATCGTCCGCGGCCGTGTCGCACGTCTCGAAGGCACCGGACTTGGAGGCCATGCGATCCTCAAGCTCCGCATGCGCGCCCTTCTCGCCGGAACCGTTGTAGCAGACGGTTCGCTTCAGGCAGGGCGCCTGGGCCTGGGCAGCGTCCATCTCCTCCTTCAGGCGTTCGTCGCAGAGCGCCAGCGCGATTTCCGCCTTCTCCGCGATCACGGCCAGTTCCTGCCCGCGCAGCAAGGGCATGGTCGCCACCACGATACCGCCCGCCTTCGCGATGCCGAACCAGCAGGCCATGAACATCGGATTGTTGGCGCCCCGGATCATCACGCGATTGCCGGGGACGAGCCCCAGATCCTCCGTCAGCACGGCGGCGATCCGGTTCGCCTTGTCCTGCAAATCGGCATAGCTCCAGCGCTGGCCGTTCGGGCCGATGAAGCAGAGGCGGTCCCCCTCCCCTGCCGCGACGCGCGCGTCGAGCAATTCAGCGGCGCAGTTCAGGCGCGCGGGATAGCGGAACTCCGGCCTGTCGAGCAGGAAGGTCGGCCATTCGCTCTCCGGCGGCAGGTTGTCGCGCGCGAAGCTGTCGATATGCGCGGTCCCGGCATTCATCCGCGTTCTCCCTTCCCGTCCACGCCCTTGGCGTTGGCGCGCTCGGCATAGGCCGCCAGATGCTGGCGGGCGATCACGACCTTCTGCACCTCGCTCGCCCCTTCGTAGATGCGCAGCGCCCGGACGTCGCGATAAAGCCGTTCCACCGGATTGCCCAGAACCACGCCATGCCCGCCCATGATCTGGACCGCCTGATCGACGACGCGTTGCGCCGTCTCGGTCGCGTGCAGCTTCGCCATCGCGGATTCCCGGGTCACGCGCGGCGCGCCCGCATCCTTGGTCCAAGCGGCACGATAGACCATCAGCGCCGCCGCATCGACCGCCGTCGCCATGTCGGCCAGCATCGCCTGCACCATCTGCAAATCGCCGAGCGTCCCACCGAACAGCCGCCGGGTGGCGGCACGGCCGCTGGCCTCGTCCAACGCCCGGCGCGCGAAGCCGAGCGCCGCCGCCCCCACGGTGGACCGGAAGATGTCGAGGACGCTCATCGCCACCTTGAAGCCCTCCCCCGCACCGCCGATCCGTGCCGAGGCGGGCACCCGCGCATCCTCGAAGCGAAGCCGCGCGAGCGGATGGGGGGCCGAGGTCTCGATCCGCTCCGCCACCGTCAGGCCGGGTGTCTCGGCGGGGATCAGAAAGCAACTCAATCCCTTCGCGCCCGGCGCCTCGCCCGTGCGCGCGAAGGTGCAGTAGAAATCCGCGATGCCGCCGTTCGAGATCCAGGTCTTCTCGCCCGCGATCACGAAATCCCCGCCGTCCGGCGTCGCCGTGGTCTTGAGCGCGGCGACGTCGGAGCCCGCCTCCGGCTCGCTCAGGGCGAAGGCAGCGATCGCCTCCCCGCGCGCCACGCGGGGCAGCCAGTCGCGTTTTTGATCGTTCGTTCCAAAAAGGGTGATCGGGCCCGAGCCCAACCCCTGCATGGCGAAGGCGAAATCGGCCAGTCCCCCGCGATAGGCCAGGATTTCCCGCGCGAGGCAGAGCGTGCGCACGTCGAGCGCGTCACCCACCGCGTTCGCCGTCCATCCGCCCGCGCCGAGGCGCCGCGCGATTTCCCGGCAGGACGCGTCCACGTCCGCATGTCCCGGCGCCAAATCGCCCAGATCGTCGGCGAAGGCGGCGATCCCGTCCGCGAAATCACGATGCCGGGGCTCGAAGAACGGCCAGTCGAGGAAGGTGCGGTCAGCCATGGGCGGGCTCCTCCGCCCCGGGCCATGTCGGCGCATACGCACCGGACGCCCCCTTCACGGGGATAGAATGAGATGGGGGAGGCGAAGGACGCATCCCTCAATCCCCCTCGAAGACGGGCTTGCGCTTCGCGGCGAAGGCTTCGAAAGCGCGCGTGAAATCGGCTGTCTGCATGCAGATCGCCTGGGCCTGGGCTTCCGCCTCGATGGCGCCTTCGAGGCTCATGTCCCATTCGCGGTTCAGCATGGTCTTGGTCATCATATGCGCGAAGTTCGGCCCCTCGGCGAGACGCGTGGCGAGCGCCAGCGCCTCCTCCGCCACCGCGTCCTTCTCCGTCAGGCGGTTGAAGAAGCCCCAGCGCTCCCCCTCCTCCGCCGTCATGGCGCGGCCGGAGAAAAGCAACTCGCTCGCCCGGCCCTGGCCGATGACGCGCGGCAGCAGCGCGCACGCCCCCATGTCGCACCCGGCGAGCCCGACCCGCGTGAACAGAAAGGCCGTGCGCGCGTCCGGCGTGCCGAGGCGCATGTCGCTGGCCAGCGCGATCATCGCGCCCGCGCCGGCGCAAATGCCGTCGACGGCGGCGATCACCGGTTGGCGGCAATTGCGGATCGCCAGCACCAGATCGCCTGTCATGCGGGTGAAGGTCAGCAGTCCCTTCATATCGCGCTTGGTCAGCGGCTCGATGATCTCGAACACATCGCCGCCGGAGCAGAAATTGCCACCCGCGCCCTGGATCACCACGCCCTCGACATCCTCCGCGTCGCGCAGCGCGCGGAAATAATCGCGCAGTTCGGCATAGCTCTCGAAGGTCAGGGGGTTCTTCTTCTCCGGCCGGTTGAGCGTGACGAGCGCGATGCTCCCGCGCATCTCCAACGCGAAATGCCGCGCCTCGTATCCGGCCATGCCGTCCGCAGTCTCAGCCATCGCGGCCTCCCTTCCTTCCGTCCTTCGCCCCGTCCTTCGGGGCCTCCTCCGCCGCGCGCTCCGCGGCCGATCGGCGCGCCTTATCGAGCAGGCCGGTCAACGTCCCGACCTCCGACGGGCTCAAGCCCGCGAACAACCCGTCGATCCAGCCCAGATGCGCCTCCGCCATGGCGAGGAACTGCCGGCGTCCCTCCTCCGTCAGCGCGATGAAATGGGTACGCCGATCCTCCGGCGGGGAACGGCGGGTGACCGCGCCCTCCCGCTCCAGCCGGTCGACCACGGCCGTGACATTGCCACCGGAGACGCGGAGCCGCCGGGAAAGCTGCCCCATCGTCATCCCCTCCGGCCCCGCGCGGTCGAGGGCCGCCATCAGGTCGAAACGCGGCAGGGTGACATTGAAGCCCGCGCGCAGATGCGCGCGGATATCCCGCTGGACCAGATTGGAGATATCGAGGATGCGCAGCCACATCCGCAGCCGTTCCACATCGCGCCCGGCCATGGCGGCGGCCGCGCTCGCGGGCGGATAGTCGGCGCTGTCGTTTCCGGGGGGGGAAGATGCGCGCGCGCTCATCCCATCACCTCCCCACCGGCGACGGCGATCGCCTGGCCGGTGATCGACTCGCTGCCGGGCATGACCAGCCATTCGACGGTATTCGCCACCTCCGCCGGGTCGATCAGGCGGCCCATCGGGTTGGTACGGGCCAGGACGGCGCGCGCCTCCGCCTCGGTCCTGTTGCCGCGCGCGGCGATCGCCGCCACCGCCTGGGCGGCCAAATCGGTTTCGGTATAGCCGGGACAGACGGCGTTGACGGTGACCCCGCGCCGGGCGGTCTCCAACGCCGCCGCGCGGACGAGGCCGACCGCCCCGTGCTTCGCCGCGACATAGGCCGCGACACCCGGATAGGCCTTGAGGCCCGCCGTGCTCGCCACCACCACGATGCGGCCCCAACCGGCATCGGTCATCGCGGGCAGGGCCGCCTTCATGCAGGTGAAGACGCCGACCAGATTGACCTCCAAGCCCTCGCGGAAGCCCTCGACGCTCTCCTCCGCCAGGGGCCGGGCCGTCGTGCCCCCGGCATTGGCCACCAGGATATCCACCGGCCCGAACGCCGCCGCCGCGTCCGCGAAAGCCTCCGCGACCCGCGCGGCATCCGTGATATCGCAGGCGGCCGCCCGGGCATGCGGCAATCCCTCGGCGAAGGTGGCGGCCGCCGCCCCGTCGCGCGCCAGGATCGTGACCTTCGCGCCGCGCGCCGCCAGGCGGCGGGAAATGGCCGCGCCGATCCCCTTATATCCGCCGGTGACCAGCGCGTGACGCCCGGTCAGGTCCTCCGCCTCCGTCATCGACACCCCTCCCCTAGACCCGGAAGCCGCCATCGGCCTGCTGCTGCTTTTCCATCAGGCGTTCGATCTGCGCCTTGCCCGGCAGATAGGGCCTGGGCCATGCGATATCCTCGTACCCCTGGGCGGCGGCCGCCTTCAGCGTCCAGTACGGGTCCCACAGATGCGGCCGCGCGAGACAGCAGACATCCGCGCGACCCGCCATCAGGATGGAATTCACATGGTCGATTGCGTGAATATTGCCGACGGCCATGGTGGGAATCCCGACCTCGTTGCGGATGCGGTCGGAGAACGGCGTCTGGAACATGCGACCATAGACCGGCTTCGCGTCCGGCGATGTCTGGCCGGCGGAGACATCGACGATATCCACGCCCGCCGCCTTGAGATGCCGCGCGATCGCGACCGATTCCGCCGGCGTGATGCCGAAATCGCCGACCCAATCATTGGAGGAGATACGCACCGAAATCGGCTTCTCCGCCGGCCAGACGGCCCGGACGGCCCGGAAGACCTCCAGCGGATAGCGCAGGCGGTTTTCGAGACATCCGCCATAATCGTCCGTGCGCTTGTTCATCAGCGGGGTGATGAAGGCGCTCATCAGATAGCCGTGGGCGTAGTGCAGTTCCAGCATGTCGAAGCCAGCGCGCGCCGCGCGTTCCGTCGCCGCGACGAAATCGGCCGTCACCCGGTCCATGTCGGCGCGCGTCATGGCCCGCGGCACCTGATTTTCCGGCGACCAGGGAACGGCGGAGGGCGCGATGATCTCCCAATTCCCCTCCGGCAGGGGGGCGTCCATCCGCTCCCAACCGCGCTGGGTCGAGCCCTTGGGCCCGGCATGGCCGAGCTGCAGGCATATCCTGGCCTCGCCCTGGCGGTGGACGGCATCGACGACACGCGTCCAGGCGGCCTCGTGCGCGTCGGTATAGAGGCCGGCGCAGCCGGGGGTGATCCGCCCCTCGGCGCTGACGTCGGTCATTTCGGTGAAGATCAGGCCCGCCCCGCCCTGGGCCCGGGCGCCATAGTGGATCAGATGGAAATCGTCGATCAGCCCGTCCGTCGCCGAATACATCGACATCGGCGAGACCGCGACGCGATTGACCAATTCCATATCCCGCAAACGGAAGGGCGCGAACATCGGCGGGACGCGGCGCTGCGTCTCGCGGCCCGTGGCCTTGCCGACGAACCAGCGCTCCGCCCCCTCCAGCCAGGCACGGTCGCGCAGGCGCAGATTCTCGTGGCTGACCCGTTGCGAGCGGGTCAGTAGCGAATAGGCGAACTGGATCGGGTCCTGGCCGAAATAGCGTTCGATGTCCTCGAACCATTCGGTGGAATTGCGCGCGGCGGACTGGATACGCAGCACCTCCAGCCGACGCGCCTCCTGATATTCCTTCAGCACATCGTCCAGGGGGCGGCGCCCCTCGATCACCCCCGCCTTCAGCATGGCGGCGAGGTCGATCGCATCCTCCATCGCGAGCTTGGTGCCCGACCCGATGGAGAAATGCGCCGTATGCGCCGCATCGCCCATCAGCACGATGTTGCCGTGGCGCCAGCGCTTACAGGAGACCCGCTGGAAATTCAGCCAGGCGGAGCCGCGCAGATGACGCGCATTGCTCATCAAACCGTGGCCGTCGAGATAGGGGCGGAAAATCTCCTCGCACCGGCGGATCGTCTCTTCCTGAACCGCCGTGTCGAGGCCGAGCCGCGCCCATGTCTCAGGCGCGCATTCGACGATGAAGGTCGAGGTCTCGCCATCGAACTTATAGGCGTGCGCCCAGATCCAGCCGGCCTCCGTCTCCTCGAAGATGAAGGTGAAGGCATCGAAAACCTTATGCGTGCCGAGCCAGACGAACTTGTTCCGCCGCACGTCGATATCGGGCTCGAACACATCCGCGAACCGGTTGCGCACCTTGGAGTTGATACCGTCGGCGGCGATGATCAGATCGGAATCGGCATAGGCCTCGATATCCTCGACCTCCGTCTCGAACTGTAGGGCGATGCCCAGATCTTCCGCCCGGGCCTGCAGGATATTCAGCAGCCGCTTGCGCCCGATGCCGGAGAAGCCATGCCCGCCGGAGGTGACGCAGGCTCCCTTGTAATGCACGTCGATATCGTCCCAATGCGCGAATTCGGACAGGATGGTCTCCGCGCTGACCGGGTCGTTGTCGCGCAAATTGTCCATCGTCTCGTCCGACAGCACGACGCCCCAGCCGAAGGTGTCGTAGGGCCGGTTACGCTCCACCACCGTGATGTCGTGGGCATCGTCCTGGAGCTTCATCAGGATCGCGAAGTAGAGGCCCGCGGGCCCGCCGCCGATGCAGGTGATCTTCATGGGAGGCTTCCCTTCACGTAACGCGATCGATGAAAATATTTTAAGCTTAAAATATTTTCGGCGTCAAGCCGCGGCGGAGTGCTCAAACCCGCATTGCCCCGGCGCGCGGCGCATGGAATCCTGTTGGTGGACGATGACGGTCCGACAAACGGACCGCGCGATGATCACGGGAGCGAAAACGCCATGGCCCTGAACCCCTATTTCATGCCGACCGACGGCGGCGACACGGCCTTCACCGTCGAGGCGCCGAAGATCAAGTTCGGCTATGGCGCGCTGGAGGAGGTCGGCGGCGACGCCAAGGCACTGGGCATGACGCGGGTCGCGCTGTTCGCCGACCCGAAGACGGCCGACCTGCCGGGGATGGAGACGCTGACGGCGTCGCTGGAAGCCGCCGGCATGCACGTCACCGTCTATCAGGATCTGGAGGTCGAGCCGACCGACCGCTCCTTCAAGGCGGCCGCCGATTTCGCGGCGGCGGGGAACTTCGACGGCTATGTCTCCTTTGGCGGCGGGTCCACCATGGATACCGCCAAGGCGGCCAATCTCTATGCCAGCTATCCGGATGACTTTCTGGCCTATGTGAACGCGCCGATCGGGGCGGCCAAGCCGGTGCCGGGGCCCTTGGCACCGCATATCGCCTGCCCCACCACCTTCGGCACCGCCAGCGAATGCACCGGCATCGCGATCTTCGACCTGCTGGAGATGGAGGCGAAGACCGGCATCGCCAATGCACGGCTGCGTCCGGCGCTCGGCGTGCTCGACCCGTCGGTGCTGGAAAGCCTGCCGCCGCCGGTGATCGCGGCCAACGGTTTCGACGTCTTCAGCCACGCCTTCGAAAGCCTGACGGCCCGCCCCTATACCCAACGCCCGAAAGCCGACGATCCGCAGAAACGCCCCTTGAGCCAAGGGGCCAACCCCTATTCCGACCTGGCCTGCCAGGAGGCGATCCGTCTCGTCGGCGACCATCTCGTGCGCGCGGTCAACGACCCGCGCAAGGAGGATTACGAGGCCCTGATGTTCGCCGGCATGCTGGCGGGCATCGGATTCGGCAATGCCGGCTGTCATGTACCGCACGCGATGAGCTATGCCGTCGCCGGGCTGGTGGAGGATTACGTGCCGGAAGGCTGGGCCACCAACGAGCCGATGGTGCCCCACGGCATCTCCGTCATCGTCAATTCCCCGGCGGTCTTCCGCTATACCGGCAAGGCCTGCCCGGAGCGCCACCTGATGGGCGCCAAGGCGATGGGCGCCGATGTCAAGGGCCTCGACCCCCGCAAGGCGGGCGACGCGCTGGCCGACCGCATCATCGAGATGATGAAGGCCACCGGCATGCCGAACGGCCTGTCCGGCGTCGGCTATGGCGAAGCGGACGTGCCGCGCCTCGTCTCCAAGGCGGCGCCGCAACGCCGGCTGCTCGACAACGCACCCCGGCCGGTGCACGAAGCCGAGTTGACCGACCTCTTCACGGGCGCGCTGCGCTATTGGTGAAAACCGGAACCTGCCGTCGGGCCATATGAAAGCTCCCGCCCGCCCGATTACCAAATTGTCCGGTTTCGTTCGAGAGACCCCGCCTCCGAACGTTAGGATAACAGACGGAATGATTCCTGCCCCTAACCCCTAGTCAAGGGCCGGACAAAGCCCTATATTCCGCCTCCCAGCCTCCGGCCGCCATTTCAATGAGCATAACGAGGCTCTGGACGGGCGCTGGGTCGGCAGAACAGATATGCAAACGACGCGGGGTTTGGAGCGTTTGCCATGCGTTTTCTGCAAGGTCGATGTGCGGAAAGCGAAGTGGTGAGGCAAATCTGTTTCAGATAAGTGTCCTAGCAGTTTCGATCGTGGAGAGTTGCCCACGGTGCAGGCTTTCTCGATCGCACCAAAAGCAATGGAGACGGATCCGAAGATGAGCGATTCAAGCAAAAACAAGAAGCCCGAGTCGGACCGCCAGTACGAGGCGAAGACGCGCAAATGCCTTATGTGCCAGAGCGAATTCAAGAGCGCTTGGCCGGGTGAGCGGGTTTGCTCGAATTGTAAGCAGACCAGCGCCTGGAACGATTCCTCGTTGGCGGCCTGACGGCTGACCGATCCCCGCCGTCGGGAGAACAAGACGGCACCGATCATGAGATCACGAAACCCGGGCTCGGTTTCCCGCGAGAGCGACAGGAACCCGTCCCGGGTTTTTCGTGTGCGTGGAGGGCGCCCCTCGACAACGCCGAACACCGCGCCTAGTGTCGGAAAATCGTCAAGAACCCATCGGTCCGCCGCATGCCTGACCCCGCCTCCAAGACCGACCACGCCCTGACGCTCCATATCGGCAATCGCACCTATTCCTCCTGGTCGATGCGGGCTTGGCTTGTCCTCGCCGCGTCCGGCCTCGACTTCCGGGAGGAGATGATTCGCCTGCGCGAACCGGGCTTCCGCGAGAAACTCGCGAACGCTTCGCCCGGGGCCACCGTCCCGGCCCTGCATGACGGCCGTCTTGTTTTGTCGGAAACCTTGGCGATCGCCGAATATGTGGCTGAATGCGCGCCGGACGCCGGTCTCTGGCCGGAGGACCGGCAGGACCGCGCGCTCGCCCGCATGATGGCGGTGCGCATGGCGGTCGGGTTCAAGGCCCTGCGCGATGCCTGCCCAATGAATGTCAGTCAACGATTCGAGACACGGAAAACCCCCGGCGCCGTGTTGGAGGACGTGGCGCAGTTGGAGGCCCTCTGGCGACCGCGCTTCATGGTTCCCCGCGATGCGCGGGACGGTCCCTTCCTGTTCGGCCGGTTCGGTATCGTCGATGCCTTCTTCGCGCCGATCGCGATGCGCTTCTATACCTACCGAATCCCGGTATCGCTCGACGTCTCGGCCTATGTCGACGCCCTGATCGCGGCCCCGCTGGTGCGGCGGTGGTTGGAGGATGCGCGCGCCGAGCCGCCGCGCGATCCCGAGGTTGTCGGCGACTTCGCCCGTAATGACCACACGCCCGGCGATTTCCCGATACTCACCCACCCGGCCCTGAGGACGACTTGATCGGGGACGCGGTGTAAAGCGCGCCGCCCCGAAAAAGCCCGAATATCATCCCGCATCATGCCATGCTTCGCGGGCAGCATGGCGCCCATGACAATGCTTCGTGGAACCGCCATCGCCTCGCTTCTCGCGCTCGCCGTCGCCGGGCCCGTGATGCTCGTCGACGCGATGCGCACGCCGATCGAACCGCGCGAGTTGGAAACCGTCACCAGCCGGCTGGCCGATGTCGGCGCCGGCGCGCGCGCCCGCCTGGCGGAGGGCTTCGCCCGGGCCGACATCGCCTATCCGCCGGCACGCATCCGCCTCGCGGCCTTCAAGGAGGAGGGTCGGCTCGACCTCTTCGCTTCGAACAACCCGGACGGCGAGGATCTGCGCTTCATCAAGAGCTACGACATGGTCGCCGGGCCCCGTCCGATGCGCGCCGCCTATGAGGGGCCGAAGCGCGCCGCGGGCGATCGGCGGGTTCCCGAAGGGCTCTATGCCCTCGACTATCTCAACCCCAACTCGATCGAATATCTCTCGATCCGGATCGCCTACCCCAATCGTTTCGATCGCGAGCGCGCCACCGTCATGGGGCGCGGCACCGACGATCTCGGCGGCGCGATCATGATCCACGGCGGCGGCCCGGCGGGCACGGAGGGCTGTATCGGGGTGGAGAATGTCGACATCGAGGAACTTTTCACCCTCGTCGCCGACGGCCGCGCGGCCGCGCAACGCCGAGGCGGCGAGATGCAAGCCGACATCCTGATCGCACCGCGTGATTTTCGCATGAACCCGCTCGACCATGCGAGCCTGGAGGCCGCCGGGGACGGATCGCTCGATCAACTCGCCCGGAACGAGGAAGCGGGCGCGCCCGTCTGGACCGCCCGCCTGCATCGCGATATCGACCGATCGCTTTCGGCCCTGCCGGGGGCGGAGAGCATGGGGGCATCAGGTACCCGTGCCTTCGCGGAGAATTTCCGCGCGGTTCTCGCGGTCGATTGACCGGCCGGGACAACCGCGCCGCGCGCCGTCTCTTCCCCGGCCCTCTCTTCCCCGAGCGCCCCTGCCCCTATTGCATGCCCAGGGCCGACATATAGGTGTCGAGAAGCGCGTCCTCTTCCGCCCGGTCGTCCGGATCCTTTTTGCGAAGGCTGACGATCTTGCGCATGGTCTTCACGTCGAAGCCCTGCGACTTGGCCTCGGCATAAACTTCCTTGATATCCTCCGCGATCGCCTTCTTATCCTCCTCCAGCCGTTCCACGCGCTCGATGAAGCTGCGCAGGCGCTGGCCGGTCGGGGTCTCGGAGACGGGCGTATCGCCGTCCTGTTCCTTGGGGTCGGCATTGGGCAATCCGGCGGTCTCGGACATCGCTTCTCGGGCCTCTTTCCTGGGGCGGATGAAAATGTGGCGCGACGACCGTGGAAGGGTGTTCGCGCGCGAAGCCGAAGACTATCGATCCGCATCCCCGGCATCAAGCGGCCGACGCGCCCTCGCTTCCACCGGCGTGCTTGATCTCGATCAAGGCGGCGGGCCGCCGTGACGGCATTATGCGCGTCATGACCATAGCAACATGCCTGCCCCCGAAATCGCCCGACCTGCTGCTCTCCAAATATGGCGGGCCGGTGCCACGCTATACGAGCTACCCCACCGCGCCGCATTTCGACGGGGCGGTCGATGCGGCGCTCTATCGCGAATGGCTCGGGCAATTGCCGGCGGACCGGACGGTCTCGCTCTATTTCCACATCCCGTTCTGCGACACCCTGTGCTGGTTCTGCGGGTGTCAGACCAAGATCACCAAGCGGTACGAGCCGGTCGCCGCCTATCTGGACCGGCTCGACCGGGAAATCGCGATGGTGCGCGAGGCCGCGGGCGGCGCGCGCCTGCCGGTCGCGCATATCCATTGGGGCGGCGGCTCCCCGACACTGCTGGTTCCCGACGACATCGGGCGTCTGGCACGGATGATCGACCGCGACTTCGCCCGGACGGAGGACTGCGAGTTCGCGGTCGAGATCGACCCCCGGGACATCGGGCCGGCCACCGTCGACGCCCTGGCAGACGCCGGCGTGACACGGGCCAGCCTCGGCCTGCAGGACGCCGACCCGGCGATTCAGCACGCCATCAACCGCGTCCAACCGCTGGCGGAGACCGCCGCCCTCGTCGAGGAACTGCGGATCGCGGGGGTCCGTTCGCTCAATCTCGACCTGATGTACGGGCTGCCGCATCAAACAACCGCGCACGTCCTGGCGACGATCGACCAGGCCCTGCGTATGGAGCCGGATCGGATCGCTCTTTTCGGCTATGCCCATGTTCCGTGGATGCGCCCCCATCAGCGCATGATCCCCGAAGCCGCCCTTCCCGGTCCGAGCGAACGCTTGGCGCAAGCCCAGGCGGCGGCCGCGGCGCTCATGGATGCGGGCTTCGTGCCGATCGGGTTCGACCATTTCGCGCGTCCCGATGACCCGATGGCCCGCGCGCTGGCGCGGGGGGCATTACGGCGCAACTTTCAGGGATACACCACGGACGGGGCCGAAACCTTGATCGGCATCGGCGCCTCGGCCATCGGGCGCTTGCCGCAAGGTTACGTCCAGAACGACGCGGCGACCGGACGCTATCTCGCCGCGATCGACGACGGCGCCTTCGCGACCGCGCGCGGTCACGCCCTATCCGGGGACGACCGTCTGATGGGCGCGGCGATCGAACGGCTGCTTTGCGATTTCGAGGTGGACCTTCCGGCCCTCGCCCACGCGCACGGCAAGCCCGCGGACGCCTTCACGGACGCATGCGCGCGCCTTGCCCCCATGATCATGGACGGTCTCGTCCTGGTTCAAGCCGGCCGCCTGATCGTCAGCGACAGCGGCCGCCCGTTCGTCCGGCGCATCGCGGCATGCTTCGACGCCTATCTGGGCACCCCTGCCCCGGCGGCGGCCGCGACCGACCGGGCGCCCCGCCATTCGGTCGCGGTGTGATGCCGACGCCCCATTGCCCGAATTGAAGCGGGATAGGCTTGTTCCCGCTTAGGGATTATCCTTGAACGACGCCGCGAACTGCGCTTCCTGATCCGGCGTCGCCTGAAGCTGGTGTTTCACCTTCCATTCCTCGTAGGGCATGCCGTAGACGATCTCGCGCGCCTCGTCCTTCGAGAGTTCCAGGCCGCGCTCAGCCGCCGCCTCGCCGTACCAGCGGCTCAGGCAATTGCGGCAGAAGCCCGAGAGATTCATCAGGTCGATATTCTGAACATCCGTGCGCTCCCGCAAATGGTCGCGCAAGCGGCGGAAGGCGGCGGCCTCCAGTTCCACACGGGTCCGATCGTCGATCTCGCTCATCGCGCCGTCACTCCCTTGATCACGTGCTTTATCCGTCCTCATTCCCTAGACATAGGCGCCACCCGCCACATCGCCAAGCCCGCCCGCCCTTGCCGACGATAGGCGGGTGGGTGACGCATGGACTGGCACCGAGCCCCGATTCGGGTACTCTGCGCGGCGTCATGCGAGGTCATTCGACATGCATGACCCTTGGTATCACGACGGCGGGCATCATGGACAAGGACGATCTGGAAACCCTGCTTTCCTCCGGCAAGTTCCTGTGCTTCAAGCCGGCGATTCTGGCGCCGCCCCCGCCGGAGATCGTGGCGCTTCCGGCAGCGGCGCGCAGAAGGAAGCCCGCCCGCCATGACGAAGCGGAGGACGAGGGAGAGAGCGAACCGGGGCCCGCGCTGTTCGACATCGCGTTGCTGCAGAATTCGATCTTCTTTAAGGAATCCACCGATGACGGCGGCGACGGAGAGTTCGAGACGCAAACCCGCGTCATGCTCGCCTTCGACGCGCGCGACCCGCTCCAGGGCGGCGTATCCAGCACGGCCCAGCCCGACAAGCTGCTGGCCGCGCTGGCCAAATGGTATGGCGGCATCGGCCGGATCGACCTTACGGATCACGACCGCGCCGTGCTCGACGTGCTCTGCCGCGTTCCTACATTCGATCCCTTCATCCTGCTCGCCTTCCGGCCAGAGCTGGAACGGTACCGCAAGATCCACACGGCCTATTTCGAGGTGGACGAACTCACCTCCCTCGGCGTGCGGAAGGTGATCGAGCGACGCGCGAGCCGTCTCGTCACCCTGGCCCTGCGGATGGAGGAGCCGGTCGATACCCGAGAGGCTAACAAGGGCCGGCATCCGCGACGCGATGAAACATTTCAATCGCGTCAACGCTCCATCACCGCCTCGATGACGGAAGCCATCTGGACCACCAGGCTCGACAAGCAGTCGCGGTCACTGCTGGAGAGTTTCAAGATCGACGAAGTGGAGATGGAGCGTGTGCTGTTCGCCTGGAAGGGGATCAGCTACTATGAGTTCCTATTCAATGGCCTGCTGAAGGAACATCATGACTTCTTCCGGTGGCTGGGCAGCATCGATTCCCTGCCCCGGGACGCCCACCAGATCGATCCGGAAACCCTGGCCGGCATGAAGCAGCGGCGGGAGCAGTCGATAAAGCTGATCCGACGGAGCTATCTGCGGTGCGCCACTCTATTGAAGCGTTACGAGGATGCCTATGAGGCGCTGACCAGCCGGAACGATCCGACCCCTTTTCAACGCTTCCTGGTGGCCGCGCCGATGCTGTTCGAAGGGCTGGGAACCAATATCGGCCGCTTCGGCCACGCCGGCAATGCGTGGGGCGCGCTCACTAATGGCGGCCGGCGCATGCGCATCGCTTATGACCGGCTGGACCCTTTCTACGATTTCGTGGTGAGCCTGCACCATCCCCCGACCAGTTGACGGCGCACCGATGGAGGATCGATCGTTCGCGGGTCGGCCAAGCCGACAGAGCCGACGGCGACGCGGAGGTTTTCCTTAACCGGGAACCAGTTCTTCCTGGTCCAACCGCCCGGATTCGATCAGCGCCTGGCTGTCCCACAGCGCCTCCCGCAGCTTCTCCCAAAGCGGTTCCGATTCCGGCGGGGACGCCCCCTCTCGCGGGAAGTTGGCGGTCGCGCGCATGATAGCTTGTGCCCGACGATTGACGGCCATCAGACCGAACCGATCCGAGATCACGAGAATCTGCTTCACCCGGCGCCGCGCGGCACCGAGTTCCTCCGCCTCGTCCATTCCCCGCGCGAGCTTCCAGAGCTGGCGAACGACCTCGCGCAGGGCGGGGGCGAACACACCCCGCCCCATGCGCTCGCGCACGGTCTCGAAATGCGGTCGATCAATCAGCTTATCCACGGACAGGCCGATTATCTGAGTGGATGCCCGCGTCACCGCAGCCTCCGATCCAAAGCCCCCAATCCAAGGAAATTTCCCTCGTAAGGCAAGATGGGCGTCAATGGTTAACAAAAAGTAACCAAGAGACCACCGGGGCGCGGCGGAAGGCGCCCACAGGTCGCCCCCCTCACAAATCCGCCACCGTCTCCAAGATCAACCAATCGACGACCGCCTTGAGGGCCGCCTGCTTGTCCGCGCCGGCGGCGAGCGCTTCATTGAAGACGCGCAACTGGTTATGGGCCGAGGTGCCGCGCGCCAGGATGGTGCGCGCATGCTCGCACTCCCGCACGCAGCCGAGCCGTTCCTGATCCGGCCGGGTCAGTTCCAGGATCTCCTCGATCAATCCGTCGAAGGCGCCGATGCGCCCCACGCCGAAATCGACCAACCCCTCGTCGAAGCCATAACGCTGCGCGCGCCAGCGGTTCTCCTGGATCAACATGTTCGAATAGATGCGCCAGCGCTGGTTGGAGCGCCTGAGGCGCTGCAACATCGACAGCAGACAGGCATAGAGGGCGGCGATGGCGATGCCGTCCTCCATTCGCGTGCAGATGTCGGGAATCCGCATCTCGATCGTCGGGAAGCGCCAATGGGCGCGGACATCCCACCAGATCTTCGAAGCATCCTCCATCAAGCCGGCATCGACCAGAATCTGGACGTGGCGGGCATATTCGCTCCAACTCTCGAAACGTTCCGGCAGACCGGTGCGGGGCAGTTCGTCGAAGACCGCCAGGCGATAGCATTTGAGCCCGGTGTCGGAGCCCTGCCAGAACGGGCTGGAGGTGGAGAGCGCCAGCAGGTGTGGCAGGAAATAGGCGATCTGGCCCAGCAGATCCATTCGATGCTCGTCATCGTCGAAGCCGACATGGACATGCATGCCGGAGATGACGAGCCGCCGGGCAACCCCCTGCAGGTCGTTCGCCAGCATGTTGTAGCGTTCCTTGTCGGTATGCTGGACGGAGGCCCATTGCGCCGTCGGGTGGGTCGAGGCCGCGACCGCCGCCAACCCCTGATTGCGCGCCGCCGTGGCGACCGCGCCGCGCAGCCGGGCGAGCTTCTCCCGCACCTCCCCGATCGACCGGCAGACGGCGGTGCCGACCTCGACCTGCGCCTTCAGGAATTCCGGCGTGACGGCGCCGATGCTCTCATCGATCTCGCGGCCGACTTCCTCGATCACCGCTTCCTGCACTTCCGCCCGGCCGGCGAGGTCGCCCGTCGCCGGATCTACGAGGAGATATTCCTCCTCGATGCCGATGGTGAAGTCCTCGCCGTCGCCCGAGGTCCTACTCGCCGCCATATCCGCCCTCACCGAATAGGGCCCATCCGAAATCGGATGCAGCCGCCGCCGATGGCTCACTCTAAGGCGACTCGCGCCGGTGCGTCAGCCCCGGCCGTTCACACCTTACGCGAAGGGGGTGAGAAGATCGCGCCGCGCCAGAAGTGGACGCAACGCATCCGCCAGGATACCGGCGTAGCGTGCCTGCCCTTCTTCCGTGCGAATCCGGTCCTGGCGAATCTCGAACAGAATATTCGGCCGCCCCTGAGGCAGGGCGTGGGTCTCAACCGTATAGCCGAAGGCCAGCAGCCCGGAATAGGGCTTGTTATCGCCGATGGTAAGATCGGGGTTCGCCGTGGCGAGTGCTTCGATCACCGGATCGGCCATGCGCCGGTCACGGTTCGACAGGACCCCGATATGCCAGGGGCGGGCCTCCCCCTGGAAGATGTCCGTGCAGCTATGAACGGAAATCAGGGCTGGATGCCCATGTGCCGCCGCCTTCCGCGCCATGCATTCGGACAGTGCATCGTGATAGGGGTGGAACAGCAGATCGGCGCGCTGTTGCCGCTCGGCCTCGCTCAGACGCCGGTTCCCGGCGATGACCGTGCCGTCATAGATTTCCCGGATCGCGGTGAAATCCTCCGGATCGCGATTGCAATCGATGACCAGCCGCGAATACCCGGAAAGCACCGCCGGCGTATCCAGCAACGCCGCCAGCCGTCGAGCCACCCCGGCCGCGCCTATATCATAGGCGATATGACGGCTCATCGCGGCCGCGACCGCCCCCAGATCGCCCAAGGATGCCGGCACCCGGTTCGACGCATGGTCGCAACATATCACGGCGGGCGCGCCGCCCTCCCGATTCACCGTCTCGAAAGGCGGTGGGTCGTCCGGCCCCAGAAGCAGAGGCGGATGTTGACCGGCACCGCCGGGGGACGTGCTGTCGTGGGCTGAATGGCTCATGGCGCGGGCGATCATAGCGGACGCGCCGCCCCATGAAAGCCCTTCTCCAACCGATTCATGCATCCCATGTCCCTGGCGAAGCGTCGAATCGGACGCTACCTTAGGCGCATCCCTTTCAGGAGAGTGAACGGTCCGTCGATGCAACGCTTCGAGCCCAGGGAAAGCGAGCGATTCCGCAAGATCGTCGGTGTGATGGAACGCGCGACGATCGAGGGCGAGCGCGCGGCCGCCCGCGAGGCGGCGGAACGCATGGCCGCCCTGCACGGCATGTCGCTCGACGAAGCGATCCTGGAAACCCATCCGGAACGGGACGACGGCCGCATCGATGCCGAGGAGCGCGCCGCCCGGCAACGCGATTTCGAGGCCTGGGCCGCCCGCCAGACCCGAATGAACGCGGCCTATGAGCGTGCGGAGAAGGAACGCTTCGAACAGGCCAAGCGCGATGCAAGGCGACGCGGTTATAAGCCTGAACCGGAGGGGGGCGCCCGCCCTGGCCGGTACAACATGACGCCCCGCTACCGGCCCAGCAATTATCGCCCCTCGTCGGAAGATCGCTTCCGCTTGATCGCCGGCCTGCTGCGCGATGGGGTCAGTTTCCGGCGTATCGCCGACCTGGCCGATGCGAGCACGAACGAGGTCGCGCGCATCTGGCTCCTGATCCGCTAAAGGTTTCGTTCCCTGTCAAGGACGATTTACGGGTGCGCTTGGCTTGGCGACGGCACGGGCGTATCCTGCCCGAAAAATAGGCGGGAGTCGGTATGGAGGATGCAACTCTGAAAAGCGCGGCCACGGGCGAGCTATGTGTGGCGGCCGGCCGGGAAAGCGTCGCCGACCGGGTGGCCGCCGACATTCTGGAGATGATGGCATCCGGCGATATCAGCGCTGGTGACCGCCTTCCCTCGGAACGCCGCTTGGCCGAGGAGTTGAGCGTCAGTCGGGTTTCCGTGCGCGCGGCCCTGCAGCGGTTGAAGGCGCAAGGCTTCCTGATCGCCGTTCAAGGGGGCGGAACACGGGTCGTCAAGACCGCCGGGGACGCCGACCCGGCGCTTGCGGAACTGGTGCGGATCGACAGGACGAACCTGCTCGACCTCATGGATTTGCGCGCGGAAATGGAGGTTTGGGCCGCAGGCAAGGCCGCAGCCGCCGCGACCAAGAGCGACCTCGCGCTGCTCAACCGCGCGCTCGCCGAGATGCGCACCGACAACGCGCCACGCCCGCAAGACAAGGCCCGCGCCGACGTGGCCTTCCATATGGCGGTGGCGCGGGCAAGTCACAGCATCGTCTATCGCCATGTGCTCTCGGTCGTGCGGGAGACCTTGAGCGAAATGCTGCACTATCATCGCACCGAACTCTTCGGCACGCCGGCCGACGATCGCATGATCATGCATCAGCACGGGGTGATCGTCGATGCCATCTCCAGCGGTGATTCGGAGCGCGCGAAAGCCGCCATGCGGGCCCACATGAATTGGACGCGCGATCACTACGACAAGAAACGCCAACAGACCGACGCTCCCTCCCCGAAATAGCCTCCCCCGAAATCGCCTTTTCGGAATCGCGGACATCGGCCCGTGACCGGAAGGCGGCCCCCGCAAGAACGACCCCAAGAACTGTTAGGGGACACATGATCTTGCAGTGAGGCGGGATATGGCGGGATCGGGCGGGAAATACCGGGATGGCTGGGGTTCCGGGCGATCGGCGCGGTCGGGCGTTGGTTTTGCAGTCACGGCGACATTGCCTCGATCGGACAGTAGGATTTGCAGTGACCGTCCGGCGCCGAGCGGTCTCTGAGACACCTCTCAGATCACCTTTCCGATCCACCGGACGCGACCTACAATATGAAGCCTGTCCATCTGCTTTTGGTCGATGGTTTGGTCACTGTAGGCCGAGTTGTCCGATATAATCACCAGCCCGTCCATTAGTCTTTGAAGCCGCTTCACCACGAGCGCATCATCCCAGCGCATCGCATATATGGCATTGTCCAGCAAAGACGTGACGGAAATGTCGATCATTAAATCGTCGCCTTGGTGGATCGTTGGTTCCATGGAATCGCCCACGACACCGACTATGCAAAGATTTCTGACGTCGACGGACCCCAGCCTCTCCGCCAACCATTTCTTCGAGAAGCCAATCTGATCAACGATATTGCTTCCGTCGAGGAACGACCCTGGGCCGCCAGAGAGCTCGGTTGCGACGCGTGGCAGGATAACGGATTCCACGTCGTGCGCAGAGACTAATGGCGTCTGCGATATCCCGCTAGCGAGCCAATCGAGGCTTGTATCCGTAGCCTTCGCTAAACGAGCGAGTGAGGCAAAAGACGGATCGGCTAGGCCGGCAATCCAATTGGCGAGCGTAGATTTCGCAACGCCTGCCACACGAGCGGCCTCTTCTCTATTTTTGAACTTCTGCTCTACGAGCCGGATCCGCTTTCCAAGATCCTCACGAAAACCTGGAACGTCCTTTCCATCTTTTGATCCAGATTCCAAGTTATCTCTAACCATTTGATATGGCGATATAATCCATTTTCTGTGATTAATGATCTATAAAATCGAACATAGATCAGTTTTTGCTATTGTTTTGATCCAGAAAAATGGATTACCCTTTCTCCGTTCGTAGACACGACACCCCAAACAAATCCGGCCTGGCGGGGCCGGAACGATCGAGGGAGAGACGGATGGCGCGCGTCCGCGCGGACAAGAGCCCGGAAGAGGTCCGGTACTTGCTGAATCGCAAGGGCCTGACCTTCGCCGACGTGGACAGGCTGCACGGCCTTAAGTCTGGGATCGCGCGCCAGACGGCGCGGCATCCCCATGTCCACGGCGAGCAGGCGCTCGCCGAAGCCGTTGGCCTGACGCCACAGCAGCTATGGCCCAGCCGTTACGATGCGCGTACGGGCGAGCGCCTGAAGCCTCAACCCTCGGAAAACTATAAGGACCGTCCCCGCCTGCGTCACTGTCAAAAGCGGAGGGCGGCATGAACAACGACGATGAATACGCGGCGAACTGGGCGTATCGCGCCCTCGCCCAACTTCAGGATGCGCAGCGCGAGTTGGCGGATGTCTGGATTCGCGGTCGAGACCACACCACCGGAAACATCGGCGACGAAGTGGTCAAGGCGATCAAGCATACCCAGGGCGCGCTCTCGGAATTGCAGAAGATCTACGCCATCACGGGACGCCCCGCGTCTGAGATAGCGGGCGACGACACCGACGATGCCAAGGCCTTCGATCCCGACGAGCCGACCTCACCCGTTAGTGCCTTACGGTGCGATTGCGGTTGGCTCGGTGCTCGCCACGAGCTGATTGATGGATGGGCCTGCCCACAATGCGGCTGCCACGGTGAAGATATGGCCGAATCCCTAACTCCCTGTGCCGTTGAAATCGGCGGCGCGGCATGAACACGAAGCCCGTCGTCCATATGATCGCGCTCGCCGACATCGATGTGCGCGACCGCCTGCGGCCCGCCGACCAGGCGTCGGTCGAGGCGCTTGCCCGGGACATCGACCGGCGCGGCCTGCGCGTGCCGATCGAGGTCGCCGGTCAGTTACGCGGAGACAAGAAGTACCGGCTCGTCTCCGGCCTGCACCGGATAACCGCGTTCCAGTCGCTCGGCCGCGAAGATATCCCGGCGTTTATCGTCAGCGGGAACCTGCTCGAGCTGCGCCGCGACGAGTTGCTGGAGAACCTGACGCGCAACGAACTGTCGAAGCTGGAGCGCGCGCAGTTCGTTGCCGACTTGAAGCGGGTATATCTCGAATTGCACCCGGAAGCGGCTCACGGCGGGGACCGTCGCAGCGACGATTTTCAAGATGCCAACGATGGCGACTTGAAGCCCTGGTACGACGTGATCGCCGAGCGGTCGCAGCGCGCCGCCCGCACGATCCAGCGCGA
The DNA here is from genome assembly GCF_017963645.1 of Marivibrio halodurans. Classification (GTDB taxonomy): domain Bacteria; phylum Pseudomonadota; class Alphaproteobacteria; order UBA8366; family Aestuariispiraceae; genus Marivibrio; species Marivibrio halodurans. The sequence continues at coordinate 80,595 of NZ_JAGMWN010000004.1, forward strand.
GGCCGCGATCGGTGAGCGGCTCGACCGCGATGTTGCGGACACGCTTCGCGCATCGCCGATCGCCGACAATCAGAAGGAACTGGAATCCCTCGCGCGCTTCAGCCCTGAGATACAGCGGCAGCTGGCCGGCGTGATCGCGTCGGGTGGCGCGCGAAGCGTCACTGCGGCGCACCGCGCGCTCAGCGGCGCCCCCGCGACCGGCGAAGGCGAAGAGCGTGATCCCGTCGCGCGGTTGGTGGATGGATTCATGCGTCTGGGCAAGCGCGACCAGGACCGCTTCCTGAACAATATCGGGGCGCGCCGGGAGGTCGATGAGTGATGGCGCGGCGCGGCGGCGATGACAGGACGCTCGACCTTTTGGCGTGGCAACCGCCGGAGCCGCAGCGCTACGCGGAGGAGCGCGTTCGCACCGCCACGCTCCGCGACCGGATTTCGCGCGCCGTCTCCGAGACATTGAAGGACTGCGAGCAAACACGCGCAGATGTCGCCAGGGCGATGGGCGAGTGGCTGGGTGAGGACGTCAGCGAGAACATGCTGAACGCCTATGCGAGCCAAGGCCGCGAGGAGCACACGATTCCCTACCTGCGCCTGCTGGCTCTGGTGCAGGTGACCGGCGACACGAGACTGCTGCAACTCGGTGCCGAGCTATTCGATACGACGGTGATCGAGAACCGGCTGAAGCCGTTCATTGAAATCGGCATGCGCTTCGACCGCCGCAATCGCGCGGTCGCGATCGCGCAGGAAGAGGACCGCGAGATCGACGTGGCCATCCGAACCATTCGGAAGGGGGCGCGCCAATGACTGTCGGGCGCGAGGTGAACGGGGCGTATGAACTGATCGAGTGGTGGACGACCGCCGACCTCGCGAGCTTGTCGCTTGAGGGATTACCACAATCTCAGCGCGGCGTCCTGGCTCTTGCCAAGAAGCACTGCTGGCAGGGACGCCGTACCCACTCGGGCAACTCGCTCGCGCGCAGGCGCGCCGGCCGAGGCGGCGGCTGGGAGTACCACTACAGCCTACTCCCGTTGGAAGCGCAGCAGGACCTGCTCCACCGCTACTCCCATGAACGACTGGCGGCCGAGGCACGACTCCGGCCCGCGCCGGCCGATACGCCGCGCCGGAATCCCTTGTGGGAGATTTTCGAGCGGTTGGGTGGCAACGCCCAAGACACCGCCAAATGGCGGCTCGCCGTCCTGAACGAGGTCGAGGACCTCACGCGTGGCGGTATGAACAAGAACGGCGCGGTCCATATGGTCTCCCGCCATTGGAAGCAGCAAGGCAAGAGGATCAGCGCCCGAACCCTTTGGAACTGGTTCGATCTGGTCGCGGGGCTCGAACGCTCCGATTGGTTGCCGGCGCTGGCGCCTCGTCATGTCGGTCGAACGAAGACCGCGCAATGCTCTCAGGAGGCCTGGGATTGGTATAAAGGACACTACCTGACGCGCAAGAAACCGACCCACGCGGACACATACAATCGGCTGAAGAAGATCGCGGACGCGAAAGGGTGGACGATCCCGACCGCGCGAACATTGGTCCGGCGGATGGATTCCGAGGTCGAGGAGATCACTCAGATCTATTGCCGCAAGGGTGCCGAGGCAGCGGCCAGGCGGATGCCGACACAGCGGCGCGACGCCACGGTGTTCGGCGCGGGCGAGGCGGTCAATGGCGACGGCCTCAAATTCGACCGGCTATGGGTGCGCTTCACCGACGGCGAGATCATCAATACGGCGACCGCTTGGTTCTATCAGGACGTCCGTACCCGCCGCATCCTGGCGTGGCGGCTGGATAAGACCGAGAACACGGATCTCTTTCGGCTGGCCACATACGACCTGACCGGCGTTTGCGCGCCGGCCCATGTCTATATCGACAACACGACCGTCGCCGCCAACAAGCTGATGACCGCCGGGGCGAAGGGCCGGAAACGGTTCAAGGACGGCCCGGAGGATGGGCTCGGCCTGCTGTTGATGCTCGGCATGGACCCGCACTTCACCAATCCGGACGAGGAGACCGGCAACCCCGGCGCCAAGCCGATCGAGCGTGCGTTCGGCATTGGCGGTCTGCACGAGATGGTCGCGACAAACCCGGCACTGACGGACCGGGGGTATAGCAAGGCAACCGCGATCTCGTCAGACGAGCTGCGCGCGGTGATCGCCCATGAGGTCGAGCGGCATAACGCGAAGACGGGGCGGCGGACGCAAGCGTGCGGCGGTGTTCTTAGCTTCGACCAAGCATGGGAAGCCGCGATCGGGGATGAGCCCGTCCGCGTCCTGTCCGATCGCCAGCGTCGCCTGCTGCTGCTGTCGCGCGAGGTCGCGCGCGCCGACGGCCGAGACGGGGCGATCACCCTCGAGGCGGGCCAGGGTCCTCATGGCCGCAATCGATATTGGTGCGAGCATCTGACGCAATGGGCGGGTCGCAAGGTCGCGGTCCATTACGACCCCGAGGATTTGCGCTCGGACGTCCATATCTACTCGCTGGATGGCCGCTATCTCTTCGCGGCGGAGTCGCTTCCCACCGCCGGCTTCAACGACACGAAGTCCGGTCGCGAGTGGCGCAAATTCAAGAGCCGCATGATGAAGGCCGAGAAGGCCAAGGCCGACGCCGAGCAGCGCATGGACGCCTTGGTGCGGGCATCGATTTACGCGGACGCCACGAACCAACCGATCGCCGAAGCCCCCAAGAAAAAGCGGCAGACCCGTCCGGTCGTCGTCGCCGGACATTTTCAGCACGTGCCGGATCCGGCGAGCGACGCCGGGTCCCGTGACGACGAGGACGACGATGCGCGGGTGCTCAATTTCGTGAAGGGCGTCGCGAAGATCGCGGTGGGCGACTAGCCCGCCAAGGATCGAGGGCGCGGCGACCGGCATCGCGCGCGCCCTCTTTAACCGGGCCGAAGGCCCTCTCAACGGAGGTAGGGATACATGAACGAGCAGGTTAAGGAAACCGGCGAGGTCGATGTTGGTTCGATCCGCCGGCAGCTGAACGAGATCAAGGCGGCCGAGGGGCTGTCCTGGCCCGACATCGAGCGCACGAGCGGCGTCAAGCGCGGCACGCTCTCGACCTTCGCGACCGACAAGTACGCCGGTGACAACGAGCGGGTGGCTCGCGAGGTCGGTCGCTGGATCAACTCGCGCAGGGCGTCGGCCACGGTGACGGCGACGCTGCCGGACGTGCCGTCCTTCCGCCCGACGCCGAGCGCCAACGAAGTCCTGGCCCTTTTGCGCTACGCGCATGTTGCGCAGGACCTCTGCATTGCGGTCGGCGTTCCGGGCGTCGGCAAAACAAGCGCCATCGACCAGTATGTCGCGACGACGCCGAACGTCTGGAAGCTGACGGTCTCGCCCAGCGTGAAGTCGGTTTACGGCTTGCTGGTCAAGATGTGCGAGGTGATGCGTGTCAGCGAGAAGAACGCGGCCCTGCTGAGCCAGCGTTTGGAATCCTACCTGCAGGACAAGGAAGGTCTCCTGGTCGTCGATGAGGCGCAGCACGCGACGATGGAGATCCTGGAAGAACTGCGATCCTTTAGCGATTCCGCCGGTGTTGGGCTCGTGCTCAGCGGCAATCACGAAATCCTCAGGAAGCTCTCGGGCAGCTCGGGCCGTGGGCGGTACGCCCAGCTGGTCAGTCGAATCGGCGGGCGTGTTGTCATCAACAAGCTGCGTAAGGCCGACATCGAGGCAATCGCGGACGCGTGGAATGTGACCGATCCCCAGGAGCGCGGTTTCCTGCACCGTATCGGCGGCCGGCCGGGCGCTCTGCGGAACATTACCAAGACGATGCGTCTCGCCGGCTTGCTGGCGCAGGGCGCGGAAGAGCCCCGGGCTATCGGTCACATACAGCAAGCCTGGCGCCAGCTGGCCGGCCTCGACGAGACATCGTGAGGGAGGCGATCATGACGAATCCCGAAGATGATCGTCGTCTCGCCAAGCGGCTGCGCGCGGTCTGCCGGTCGGTCGGCGAGCAGGTGCGCGCGGGCGAGCTTACCGAGGACCGTCTGGCCTACGCGCTGCGCTCGGTCGTCGGTGTCGCGGATACGCTCGATCTGCGCGCGCGCCACGGCGAGGCGAGCCCGCCGGCCGGCACGGACGAACCTGCCGACAACCCCGGCAATGTCGTCGATCTCGCGGAGCGGCGGGCGTTGGAGACGGCGGTGCCGGGTCGCGACCCGGCCGGCCTGCACTTCAGCGGCCTGCGCGCGCCGCGCGATCCGCGCACGCTGACCCGGCCGCCGGGCTATCACGACCCCGACGGGTCGGGCGGTGCGGCATGAGCACGGCCGACACACAAGCCCCGACGCTGCCGATCCATGAGATCCAGAGCCTCGTCGCTAAGCGTTTCGGGGTGACGGTCGACAAGCTCCTCATCGATAGCCGCTCGCCGGTCTATGTGCTGCCGCGTCAGGTCGCGATGTACCTCGCGGCGGAGCTTACCGGCTATAGCGAGGCGCGGATCGGCAATGCGTTTCGGCGTGATCGCACGACGGTGCGTTTCGCGCGCGATTCCGTGGCGGCCAAGTGTCGAGGCGATCGCGACCTCGCGATGACGGTCACCGCGCTGCGCGCCGAGCTTAGCGAGCGCATGCCGGTCGATCGGATATCAAACGAGGTTGCCGCCCGGAACCTCGTCGCCGCCGCCTCTGTGGCTGTCGAGGGGGGCAACCAAGCGATCTTCGAACGGTTGGCCGCCGTCGCGGCCATCGACCCGGGCCGCGTCGTCCAGGAGCTCGACCACATGGCGCGGCGGCTTGAACGGGAGATCGGCCGATGAGCCGCCGCAATCCCGCCCTCCGCGCGATCCGCCAGCAGCTGCGCTGGCTGCGCACGCTGTTCTTTCCCAACCGTTCAACCGTGAAAGGAGGGCATCGCCATGGCTAAGGCGAAAGCGAAGACCCCGGCAAAAGACGGCGGCGCGGCGAAGAGCGCCGCGCTGGAGGAGATCGAGACGCGCGCGCAAGCGTTCGCGTCCGCGCACGACGTCCTGGAGGCATGCGTGATCCAGGTCGAGGCCGAGGTCCGCGAGATCCACGCGCGCCACGCGGCCGTCATCCGCGAGGCGGCCGAGCAGGAGGCGGCGGCCAAGAAGGCCCTTACCGACGAGATCGACCGCAATCGGTCGCTCTTCGCGCGGCCGAAAAGCCGCACGATCTACGGCGTGAAGCTCGGCCTGCGGAAGGGGCAGGACACGCTGGAGCTCGGCGACGAGAGCGCGCTCGTCGCGCGCATCGACAATCAGCTCCCGGATCGCGTCGATCAGCTCGTCGATACCAAGCGCACGATCGTCAGGAGCGCGGTCAAGAAGCTGGAGAAAGCGGTCCTGCAGCGGCTCGGCGTCAAGTACGTCCAGGGCGCAGACGAACCCTTCGTGGCGATCGAGGAATCCGACGCGGAGAAGATGGCCCAGGCGATCCTCGACAGCGCGGCGGGAGGTGGGCGATGAAAATCGACCGCGAGTGCCGCATGTGCGGCTGCACGGACATCACCGCCTGCATCGAGCCGGATGGATCCCCCTGCTGTTGGGCCGACGAGGATCTTTGCAGCGGCTGCATGGCGCGTTTTTACGATGGCGCCGCCGTTGGTCTGTCCGTCGAGAGATGGGCCGCGATGGTCGCGGATAGCGACCCAATGCCGCCGGACGATTGGCATCTCATCCCGGACTACGTGATCCAGCCTTTCCACGACGGCCCCGACGTCGGCGCCGTCCGCACGGACTTTGACCTTGCCGAAGTCCTCGAACGCGTTGCGGCTAGGGCCTTCTGGGCTATCGAGGAAATCCACCGGCGGAGTGACGTGCACTTGGACAACGCCGCGCTGCCGGGAGATGAGCGAGCCTCCGTCCGGCTCAGCGATCCTCAGAAGAGGATGCTGAAGAACATTGCGGCTGGTCGTGGCTCTCATTGGGGCTTGGCGACTCAGTCCGAATGGGGCGGGGCGGTTGCCACTCTCGCCTCGCTTAAACGCCTTGATCTCGTCGATGACAACGACAACGCGACACCGGCCGGCCAAGCCGAGGCGGCGAAGGACTGAGCCATGCCCCATCAGGAAACATACAAGGCGCCAGATGGTGGTTGGGTGTGCTTTCACTGTGGTGAACGGTTCATGTCGCCGGGTGCGGCGGCCGATCATTTCGGCGAGACGCAGGACTATCAGCCAGCCTGCGTCATGATGGTCGAGCTCGGTCGCGAGCGCGGTCTCATCATGGAATTGCGCAAGGCCCAGAGAGAGGTCCGGTGGCAAGAGGAGAGGATCGAACAGCTTGAGTATCAGGCGGCGGTCGACGCGGACAACTGGACGCGCATCGTCGGATTGAAGCGCGCGCACAACGTGGCGTTCGAGTTGGACTGCATGGAAGGTCGCGCTCTGGCGGCCGAGGCGGTCCTAGCCGAGATTGAGAGCCGTTGGCCGGCCCTGGTTCAGGCGTCTCGTCGTCGCGTTGAGTTCCAGGCGCGGAAGGCCTGAGCGATGCCCGCCGCCCTCGCCCATACGCCGGATACCTCCGAAGAGCTACTCGACGAGTTGCTCTTTTGGAGCGCCACGTTGGCCGCGCACCCGATGAATCGGGCGGCGCGGCGGCGTGTGCGCGCGTTGTGCGAGGAGGCGCGGGGAATCCTGAAAGACAAACGCGGGCGCGAGCGCCTGATCGCCGCGATCGACGCCGCCGAGGCGGCCGCGCGCGAGGCACACGGCTATCGCGCGGATCTGGAGGGCTGATCGATGGATGAGGCGCACGCGATCAGGACATTGCATGACGGCGGATTCGACCCGGCCGAGATCTGCTGCCTGCTGATCTGTGAGTGGCAAACGGTCGAGCGCGCGCTGTTTGTATCGCTCGAAACAAACAGCGTCGCATCTCCGGATCCCGATCCCGTTGGCCAGGAAGCGCTGTCGCCTCCCACGCCGCCGCAGCCGGAGATCAAGCATCGCGCGCCCGCCGACGCTGGGCCAACCCCCGCAGCCGAGCGCACGGCCGAGGTCGAGGCGATCGAGCGGCATATCCGCGATAAAGGCGCGAGCCGATCCGTGAATTTCGGCGCCGACGCGCCGGCCGTCGAGTATTTGCGCGCCTGCGGCATCGAGGTCTACGGCGCGCCGCCGGCCCTGCGGCAACGCGGCCGCTGGATGGTCAACGGCATCGTCGCCAGCACGGCGGCGCTCTGGGAGCGCGCGCGCAAGGAGGCCGATCGCCGTGGCGATCAGGCGCCGCGCAAGGGCCGGACGGGTGCGCGATCATGAGCATCGCCACCCCCAAGAACTGGCCCTGGGGCGGCCTCAAGCCGCTGCACTACCGGCTTTTGTCGATAGACCCGCCTTGGGCTTTCGAGACCTGGTCGGAGCAGGGGCGCAATCGTTCGGCCTCCTACGACACGATGACGCTGCCTCAGTTGGCGCAGATGCCGGTAATGGATTTAGCCCGCCCGGACGCGCTGGTCGCCCTGTGGGTGATCGACTCGATGTTGCCTGAAGGACTGGCGCTGCTCGACGCGTGGGGTTTCCGTTTCGTCACGGTTTGCTTCACCTGGGTGAAGACCTTCGACCTGTTCGGCCGGCAGTCCGCACGCATAGCGTTGCTCCACCGTGCGATCGAGGATCGTGACTGGAACCAGATCGGCGAGGCGCTGGCCCCCATGGGCCTTGGGTACTGGACACGCGCTAACCCGGAGATGTGTTTGCTGGCATCAATCGGCGCACCGCGTCGGGAGGAAAAGAACGTCCGACAGCCCCTCTTCGCGCCGCTACGTGAACATTCACGCAAGCCCGACGAAGCCTATCGCCGGTTGGAGCGCCTGACGCCTGGCCCGCGCGCCGAGCTATTTGCACGTGAGCGCCGGCCCGGCTGGGACGCGTGGGGCAACGAGGTCGATAAGTTCACCATCGAGGAGAGTGGATATGGCGCATGACCCAAATTGTCCGGAATGCGCGGTGCTGCGCGCTTGGGGGCGGTTGGTTTCGAGGAACGATCTCGAGAAGGGCGATCCGGCCCACGTTACCGCGAGCTTCGAGCGCTTCTTCGACCTGACGCTCTCCGGGCTTGCTCGAATTGTCGCGCGGATACCGGATCCGGCCGCGCGCGAGATGTGGGCACAACGCGCCGACGCATGCTTCCGGTCGCATGTCGCGACGCACGCCAGCGATAGGCCGTGGCGAACCGATCAAGACACGACCACGCGGCACTGAGGAGGACAGGAATGCCGACCTACAACATCAGCAAGCCCAAGAGCGATCGCGCCGATAAGCCGGCGTTCCGCCGCTGCCTCGATTGCCGCGAGGAGTTCCTGTCGAGCTGGTCGGGCGAGCGGATCTGCCGCCGGTGCAAGTCGGATGACGAGAGCGTTCGCGCCGCGCGTCATTTCGACGGGGTGGCGTTCCAGTGACCGCCGCTGCGACGAAGGAAACGAAGGCCGACGCCCAGCGTCGTGGCCTATACGCGACGATCTCGATCGGCTGCAAGGATCTCTCGATCGACGACGACGCGCGGCGCGACATGATCGCCGCGCGGTATGGTGGCCGGCGCTCGATGAGCGAGCTGTCCATCGTGCAGTTGGAGGATCTGCGCGACCACCTGATCGCCCAGGGATTCGAGCCGAAACGTAAGGCCGGCGCCCGCAGCCGTGGCCCGGCCCGCGCAGGAGCCCGCGCGCTGGCGGACGCGCCGGAGGCGCGCAAGGCGCGCGCGCTGTGGATCTCGCTCTACCATCTCGGCGTCGTGCGCAACCCGGCGGAGGATGCGCTGGCCGCCTTCGGCAAGCGGCAGACGGGCACGGATGCCCTGCAGTGGATCAAGCAGGATTGGCACCTCATCATAGAAGCGCTGAAAAAGATGGCGGAGCGCGATGCCGGCGTCTCGTGGGAGCCGCTGCACTATTATGTGCGCGATCCGGAGACGGGCGTCGTCTTCCGCGCGCGCGGGCCGCACGCAAGGCTCAGCGTCCTGCATGCCCAATGGCGGATCGCCAAGAGCCTTGGCGCGGTGCAGGACCATCCGCATGTCACGCTCGAGGGCTTCGGCCGGAGCGTCACGGGCAAGAGCGCCTTCCAGTTCTACGAGGATGCAGACCTCGACAAGCTGATCGAGGCGCTCGGCCGCGTTATCCGCAAGGCCAAGGCGGAGGGCGCGTCATGATCGCCGACGACGGCCGCCGCCGTGCGCGCAACCTGATGCACCTCCATCTGATGCGCCGTCTCGTGGAGCGCGGCGTGCCGCTCGACTACGCGGATATCGTCGCGCTCGAGCAGCGCATCGAGCGCATGCGCGCGAGCTTCGAGCGGCCCGGCGCCACGCGCTACCGCCTCCGCCTCAAATATGGCCGAAGCCGCCGCATCCGCGTCGTCTACGACATCGAGTATCGCTGTCTGCTGACGGCCTGGCTGCGGCCGCCGGAACAGAGGAGCGTGTGATGGTCGCATATAACTTCAAGAGTGGTTTCGTGCGCGATATCCGCGCCGGCATCAAGGATCACACGGTGCGGGGCAATCGTGCGCGGCGTCACGCGCGTCCTGGCGAGTTGGTGCAGCTATATACCGGCATGCGCACTAAGCAGTGCACGAAGATCCTCGATCCCGATCCACCCTGCACACGGCTCGATGAGGTCGCGCTGGAGGTCGGTCCGATGGCCGGCCGCTTCGCGCTCTTCGAGATCAACGGCATCCCTCTGGACGATGAGGCGATCGAGGCATTCGCTGCGGCGGACGGATTCAGCGTGGCGCGGCGCCTCGATGTTAGCGCAACCGAATGCATGGTGCGTTTCTGGGCGATGACCTATGGCCGCCAACCCTTCGAAGGCGTGGTCATTCACTGGGATCCGAGCGAAGCGCTTCGGCAATTTGGCATATCGTAAGCGGGATCTCCGATGACATCCGCAATTCTAGAAAATCAAGCCATAGCTCGAGGCTACCTCGCGGTGATGGACGGCCATCTTTTGAAGATGGCTGATGAGAGTCCGATGTTGACAGCACAGTCCATTGACGATCCCGAATGCAGCGGCATACCGGGTTTCGATATCTCCACGCTGAACGCGTGTCGCATAGTCGGATGCCGCGAGGTTTTTGACACCCTCGATCGTAAACCTGAGCTCATCGAGCTTTTCGGCGATTTCCGTATAGGTTGGGGGAGACGTGAGCAGGGATTTCTCGATAGCTTCAAGGTGTTCCGCGTAACGCGCCGATTCCTGCAAAAACTCATCAATATCTTCGTCGCTAGGGGACGGCCCACGCGTATTGTAGATTTTACGAATTTCGTGGGCTTTAGGATCGAGTGCCTCCAGGCGGATTCGCAGATAGTTAGCCTCATCGACGATTGTGCGATGGTACTCACCGTGTCGGAGGTTTTGATCCGCCACGATCTGTCGAGAGGCAGCGATATAGGCGCCGCCACCGGCGACGACAGCGCCAAGCATAGTGAAAACCCCGGTAATCACGGCGCTACTCTCCCCATCGAAGATGTGGGAATCGATGGACGTGATCAGTCCAATGGCCACCGCTCCGAACAGTACGCCGCCACCGAACAAGGCCCAGCTATCGCGCAAATCACCCTCCTCATTTTCGTGTGCTCGCTGGGAAAGACTATCATGTGCCTTGGCGGAGGGACCAACAGGTGACCGCTCTCCGCCCGCCCCACGGCGTCAACCAGCTGATCGAGATCGTTGGCGATGATGCCGCGATCGCGCTGGTGCGCGCGCATGGCGGCGGTCGGCTATACGTCCCGGCATCACCCCGCCCCAAGCTCGTCGATCTGATCGGCGCGGCGGCGGCCGAGCGGCTGTGCCGCGCGCGCGGTGGCGAGGATATCGAGATTCCCTTGTGGCGTCGTGGTGTCTACGGATATCTTCGGGACCGCCTCGGGCTATCCCAGGCGGCCGCCGCGCGCACGGCTGGCGTGACCGCGCGCACGGCCCGTAACTGGGATCACGGCGATACCGCGCGGCTCGCCGACAAGCTCCAGCCCAGCCTTTTCGATTGATCCGCCCGCCGTATCCGGCGGAAGCGATTCCCCCTAAAGATCAGCCTGCGCGACCGGCACACTTGGCCTCGGATATCGCGGAGCCGTCGGCTCCGCGCAATGCGTCGGAGGCCGCCCGTCATGTATCGATACTCGCCCACGTCCGAGGCGCGCCTGGCCAGTTGCGACGAGCGGCTGCAGGCGATCTTCCGCGAGGCGATCGAGTCCTGCGATATCACCATCATCTGCGGCCATCGCGGCCGGGCCGAGCAGGACGAGCTGCACCGCACCGGCAAGAGCCAGTTGCGCTGGCCCGATAGCAAGCACAACACCAGCCCCAGCCGCGCGGTCGACGCGGCGCCCTATCCGATCGACTGGCAAGACCGCGAGCGCGCGACGCTGTTCGCGGGGTTCATTCTCGGCCTGGCTCGTGCGCGCGGCATCACGCTGCGTTGGGGCGGCGATTGGGATCGCGACTGGCAGGTCAAGGACAACAATTTCGACGATCTCTGGCACTTCGAGCTCGTCGAGGACGAGGAGGGTTGATCACCATGGAAATCGCGATTCATTGGGCCTTCGCCGGCGCGCTCGCCTACGCGGCGGCGGTCCTGATTCTGCTGCCGTTCGGCGTTACGGCGGTGCTGTGCCGGCTGTGCCGGCTGCGGCGGTGGGTCGATTATTGGACGGGGGGCTGGCTCCAGGCCGCCGCCGGCTGGTTGATCCTACCGGCCTTCGCGGTCATCGCGATCGCGCCCGCCTTGCTCCCGATCCTCACGACGGCGGCGGAATGGTGGGGCTACGCGATCTCCGGCGCAGTCATCGCGGCGGGATTCGGCATCGCCGCCTGGGCAAATTGGGCGCTCCATGACGGACCCTACGACGAGGACGCGGCCTTTTGGACGGGATGCGTCTACATCGCCGTGGGCGTCGTCTCGGCCTTGCTGGTCTGGTTGGCCGGCGCGTTGGTCGGGTGGGGCGGCTGAGATGGCGTTGATCACCGGCCTGCTCGCCGCCCTTAAATTCGCGCCCTCCGTCTTCGCGGCCGGGCAGTCGATCTACAACGCGGTAACCGGCGAGGACCCGCCGCCGGAGGCGGTCGAGAGCGAGGAGGCCTTCGCCCGGCACGTCGAAGGTCTGCCGCCCGAGCAGCGCGACCGGATCGTCGAGCAGACGATCGCCGCCAAGGTCGCGATCCAGCGCGCCGACACCGAGCGTTTCGTGGCGATGACCGACGGCACCGCCGAGAAGATCCGCGCCACCGCCCGGCCGGAGATCGCGCGGCGCGCCATGGGCGTGATCGAGCGATTCTCGCGGATCCTGGTTTGGCTCGGCGCGCTTACCGTCCTGCAATGGGCCGTCGGCTGGCTCGGGCCGCTTGTCTCCAACGACTTCCGGGCGCCGGCCTCGATCTGGGACGAGATCGCGAAGATGGCGCCGGTTGCCGAGATGATCTGGGCGCCGACGCTGGCCGCGCTCTATGCCTGCCTGGAGGTGATCAAGAAATACATGGGCTGCCGCGAGCGCGACAAGGCGATGGAGGCTGAGATTCGCGCGGGCCGGCCGCTCAAGTCCACCCAGGCGACCATCGAGGCCGCCGGCGGCGCGATCGGTGGGATCGTCCGGGCGATCAAGGGCAAGTGACGATGGCCGATTTCGCGGACGACGCCCGCCGCCTCGCCGACCAGGATCTCGCCCGCGCGCTGCGCCGGCGCCAGCAGCGCGCGCGAACACGGCTGTGCACGATCTGCGGCGAGCCGCTGCCGGCCGATCAGCTTGAGCGCGATCCCGACATCATCGCGTGCGGCGAGCATAGCTGGAGCAGGTAGGAGCAAGAGGATGGGGGCTGAGTTTTTCGTTTGGGCGAAGATCGTCCTGGAGATGGCGGCGATCTGCATCGCCGTATGGGCGTTCGTGGATAGCCGCCGGGCGGTCCGTTACGCCCGCCAACGCGACCTGACGAACGACCTCGACGAAATCAAGGCGATGATCGCCGATGGTGACCAGCAGAGCGCCATTGCCCTCCAGCAACACGGAGATCGGATCGCGAGGCTGGAGCGCGATGTCGAGAATGGCCCGTCGCGCCGTGAAATAGCGAAGCTCCAGGCCGAGATCCATGCCTTCTCCAATCAGCTCGCCGAGATGAAGGGCGAGTTTTCTGGCGTGAAGGAGTTGATCCGCGTGGCACGGAATCAGACCGACCTGATGCAGCAATGGCTGCGAGACTACGGACAGGGCCGATGACGAAAAACTTCAAGGACTTCGCGACCGAGGACCGACGCCTGGTGATCCTGCGAGTGCTGAAGGATCAGGAGAGCTACAGCCTAAACTGTTCGGTCATGCAGATGGTCCTGCAGCAGTTCGGCCATGGGGTTAGCCGCGACCAGGTGCGCACGGACTACGCCTGGCTCGCCGAGCAGGATCTGCTAACGGTCGAGCGTCTGTCGGACACCGTCCACGTCGCCAAGATCACCGCCCGTGGCGTCGATGTGGCGAAGGGCTTGGCGACGACGCCCGGCGTGAAGCGGCCCGGCCCGGAGGGCTGAGCATGGCGCGCAAGTCGTCGATCGACAAGCTCGAGCCCCAGGTTCGCGACCTGATAAAGAAGCTTCGGGTCAAGGATGGCCGTACGATCGACGAGATCCTGGCCAAGCTCCAAGAACTTGAAGTCGATGTCTCGCGGACCGCGCTCGGCCGGCACACCAAGGATCTCGACCAGTTGGTCGAGTTCACCAAGTACAGCCGTGAAGCCGCGAACGTGCTCGTCGATCGCCTCGGCTACAACACCGACAATCGCGTGGCCCGCGCGAACATCGAGATCCTGCATGCCGCGATCATGCGGCTGATGATGGCAGGCACGGAGGAAGGCGGGAAAATCTCCTTCGACAGTGAGGAGGTCATGTTCCTGGCCCGGGCACTGAAGGATTTGGCATCCGCTCAGAAGGCCGACCAGGACCGCGAACTGAAGCTGCGAGAGCAGATCCGCAAGGAGGAGCGTGAGAAGGCTATCGCAGAAGCCGCAGAGACCGTCGATAAAGCGCTGGCCGATGCGAAGGGCGTTACCACGGAAACTCGCGACAAGATCCGCCGAGAACTCGGCGTCGGCTAGGAGGGCTCGCGACGATGGGCAATGCGAAGATAATCCCCGCCGATCCCGGCGGGATTTTCCTTCCCTACCAGGGGCGGTGGATCAAGGACGACAGCCGTCTGAAGCTGATGGAAAAGGGCCGCCAGATCGGCCTCTCCTGGTCGACGGCCTATGCCGCCGTCGAGCGCACGGCCGCCCAGGGGCAACGGCACGATCAGTGGGTCAGCAGCCGCGACGACGTGCAGGCGCGGCTTTTCGTCGAGGACTGCAAGATGTGGGGTGGCGTCATGGATCGCGCCGCCCGGGACCTGGGAGAGGTCGCGATCGACGAGGGCAGCAAGGCAACCGCCTACGCCCTGCAGTTCGCCAACGGTAAGCGGATCCACAGCATGTCGTCGAACGCGGACGCCCAGGCCGGCAAGCGCGGCGGCCGCATCCTGGACGAGTTCGCGCTTCACCCGGACCCCAGGAAGCTCTGGGCGATCGCCTATCCCGGCATCACCTGGGGCGGCAACATGGAGCTGATCTCGACCCATCGCGGTAGCCAGAACTTCTTCAATACGTTGGTGCGCGAAATAAAGGAGAAGGGCAATCCGAAGGGCATCAGCCTGCACACGGTGACGCTCGAGGACGCGCTCGACGACGGCTTCCTATACAAGCTCCAGCAATCGCTGTCGGCGGACGACGAACGCCAAGCCATGGACGAAGCAGAATACTTCGAATTCGTCCGCGCCGGTTGCGCCGACGAGGAGAGCTTCCTACAGGAATATATGTGCAAGCCGGCCGACGACGAGACGGCCTTCCTCGAGTATGACCTGATCGCCTCGGCCGAGTATTCCGCGACCGCCGACTGGCAGACGATCGAAGGCGGGCGCCTCTTCTGCGGCGTCGACATCGGCCGCAAGAAGGATCTGACCGTGCTCTGGGTCCTCGAGCTGCTCGGCGACGTTCTCTATACGCGCCACATCGAGCGGATGCAGAATATGCGGAAGTCGGACCAGGAGGCCGTTCTTTGGCCATGGTTCAAGAAGGCCGAGCGAGTGTGCATCGACTCCACTGGGCTCGGTATCGGGTGGTCGGACGACGCACAGGACGCGTTCGGCGCGCACCGGGTCGAGGCGGTCACCTTCACGCCCGCCGTCAAGGAGCAGCTGGCCTATCCGATCCGATCCGCGATGGAGGATCGGCGCCTGCGTATGCCCTACGACCCCGTCGTGCGGGCGGATCTGCGCCAGGTTACCAAGCAGGTGACGGCCGCCGGCAACATCCGCTTCACGGCCGAACGCACGCCGGATGGTCATGCGGACCATTTTTGGGGCCTTGGCCTTGCCATTCACGCTGCTGGCGGAAAAGCGATGGAGTACGGCTATCATCCGGCTTCTGCGGCGGATCGGCCTGATCGATGGGGCGAGCGGAGGGGCGTGGACTACTGGGCCGGAGGCGGCGGCCGCATGGCCGATACGCCCGACAACGCGTTCGAGGATATCGAACACTTCGGGAAAGGAGCCTACTGATGGCGGATCGTGACACCGGCTTGGTCGATCAGTGGGGGCGGCCGATCCGGCGCGCCGACCTGACCCAGCAAATCGTCACCGCGACGGTGGGCGGCGTCCGGCAGACGATCTCGGAGCATCCGAGCGTCGGTCTGACGCCGGGCCGCCTAGCGAGGCTGTTGCGCGACGCGGAGGAGGATAATCCTTCCGGCTATCTGGCGCTTGCAGAGGAGATGGAGGAGAAGGATCTGCACTATCTCTCCGTCCTCGGCACACGCAAGCGCCAGGTGAGTCAGCTGCCCATCCGGATCGAGGCAGCGAGCGACGAGAAGGAGGACGTGATCAACGCCGAGATGGCGCAGGAGTTCGTCGGTCGCGACGTGCTGCAGGGCGAAATCAAGGACATCCTGGATGCTGTTGGCAAGGGCTTCTCCGTCAACGAGCTGATCTGGGATATGTCCGAGCGCGATTGGCGACCGGTCGCGATGGAGTGGGTCGATCCGCGCTGGATTGTATTCGACACGCCCGACCGTCGGACGCCGCGCCTGCTGGGGGAGCATGGCCAGGGTGAGGATCTGCAGCCCTTCAAGTTTGTCTATCATATGTCGAAGTGCAAATCCGGCTTGCCGATACGCGGCGGCCTCGCGCGGGCGGCGGCTTGGACCTATCTGTTCAAGAACTTCGACATGAAGGGCTGGGTCGAGTTCGCGGAAATCTATGGGCAGCCGCTGCGCGTTGGCAAGTTCGGGTCGAATGCCTCGGAGGAGGATAAGCGCACGCTGCTTCGTGCGGTGGCGAACATCGGCCGCGACGCCGCCGCGATCATTCCCGATTCCATGCTGCTGGAATTTATCGAGGCTAAGGGGGGAACCAAGGGCGCGGAAGTATACGAGCGTCTGGCCGCCTTCCTGGATCAGCAAGTATCCAAGGCGGTTCTGGGGCAGACCGCGACGACGGATGCCATCGCCGGCGGGCACGCGGTCGGCAAGGAACACAATGACGTTCGCGGTGATATCGAGCGTGCCGACGCCAACGAGCTTGAGGCCACGATCGGTCGCCAAATCATCCGGCCGTTGATCGATCTCAACCGGGGACCGCAGAAGCGCTATCCGTCGATCAAGATCGGCAATGACGAGGATGTCGATGTCGATGTCCTGTCCAAGGCGCTGCAGCGCTTGGTGCCGATGGGGCTGAAGGTCGGTCAAAACCAGGTGCGGGGGATGATGGGATTTAAAGAGCCAACGGCTGGCGATGATTTGTTGACTGCGCCGGCGTCCGCGACCGGCTATCCGGGGGCGACCGCGGGCGACGATCCGGATGACGAGGTTGCCCCACCGCGCGGTCGACCCGCCCGCAATGTCATCGCGCGCAACGCGGTCGAGGCGACGGCCGCCGACCTGGCAGAGCGCCTGACAGGACTGGTCGATCAGGCGGCCGGCGAGCCCATGGACCGGATGATCGAGCAACTGCGCCGGGAGGTCGAGGAGGCCGACAGCCTGGACAGCTTGGCCGTCTCGCTGCTGGCTCTCTATCCGGAGATGGATCCGTCTGGCGTTGGGGCGGCACTGGAACGCGGGCTGACAGCAGCCTATCTCGCCGGTGCCGCCGAGGTGCCGAGCGAGGCCGGCGCCGGTGGGGAGGCGTGAAAATTCCATGGCCGATGACGGCATAAGCCTGGACATCCTGCCGCGCGCCGTCCCGTTCAGCGAGGCGATCGACTATCTGCGCGGCAAGGTGGATGTCCCCAGCCGTGCCTGGACGGACCTGAAGGAGAAGGCCCACGCGCGCGCCTTCACCGTCGCCGGCGCGACGACGATGGATCTGGTCTCTGACTTCCACGCGGCCGTGACGCGCGCGATCGAGGATGGCACCACACGGGAAGAGTTCCGCAAGGACTTCGACCGGATCGTCGCGGCGCATGGCTGGAGCTACAACGGCGGTCGTGGTTGGCGCTCTGCGGTCATTTACAACACCAATTTGCGCATGGCGCAGTCGGCCGGACGTTGGGCTCAGGCGCGGCGGCTGGCGGATGCCGAGAACGCGCGCGGTCGTACGGTCTATATCCGATACTCGGCAGTGCTCGATTCCCGGACCCGGCCGCAGCATCGGGCCTGGCACGACATCATACTTCCGATAGACCATCCGTTCTGGCGAAGCCATACGCCGCCCAATGGCTGGAACTGCCGTTGCACGATTCAGATTTTGACGGAACGTGGATTGCGCCGGCGTGGACTGGTGCCGACGGCCGACGCGGACATTCCCTCGACGACGCCCGAACCGCGCCAGGTCAACACACCTTACGGAACGGAGAACTGGCCGACGCCGACCGGCATCGACACCGGCTTCGGCTACAATCCAGGCGATGCTTGGCTGCGCGGTGGCACGCCCATGCCGTTGGACGAGCCGCTACCGCGCTTCGGTCCAGCGATTGTCGGCGATGCTCCGCCGCCGCCGGCCCCCCGACCGTTCCCGGAGAGCCGCATGTTGCCGGCGGATTTAGACGAGGCCGAGTATGTCGATCGTTTCCTGAATGAGTTCGGCGGCGCACGCGACCACGCCGTCGGCTTTCGCGACGCCGGCGGGCATCTCATAGGGATCAGCGACGATCTCTTCATCGATCGACGACAATCGTTACCGGGCGCGCCTGTTTATAAGGCGACCAAGTTCGGCCGGGCGCGCTATCTTCTGGCCTTGGCCGATGCGCTCAAGGCTCCTGACGAGATATGGCTTGATTGGGCCGAGGTGAACGGCGCGCCGTCATTACGACGGCGCTATATCCGACATCTTGAATTGCCGGGCCGGGCCGGTCTGGTCGCCGCGTTTGAATGGACCACGCAAGGCTGGGCTGGGCGGACGATCTTTGCCGCAGATACGACCAGCTACATTGAGGGCCAGCGGCAGGGCCAGCTTCTTTACCGACGCGAAGAGTGACGCCCAAAAGAAAACGGCGCCGGGGTGTCCCGCCGCCGTCAGGAAGCCGCCTACGATGCCGACACCAGCTCGAACTGCACTTCCACTCGTAATATAGGCTCGATTCTGCCGGATCGCAACGTGCGACGGAGGGGCCTCTCAGAGCGCCGTCAGCCTGCGCTGGTATCCCACAACCCGTCCACCCGGCCACAAACGGTCCGACAAGGCCTCTCACGGCCTCTTATCGGCTCTCACCGGGCGCTCAGGCGTCGGGACATCGATCGCCCCAGCGCGCCTGACTGGTTGGGCTCATCCCAAATGGGAATCCTCCTTTATGGACTCCAACGCGTCATCGGGATAGCGTCTGGCCTTCCAAGGCTCGGGCATTCCAACGCCCTCACTTCGCCCCCCGGAATCGTTTCCCCCTAAAAGACAGTAGCCGCTGTCCATAGTCTGACCTTGCAATCGCCGCCGATGGCATAGCCGGAGGCGGCAGTCCGTCTAACGGTCGAGGTCAGATACCCGTGGACACCGAAGTCGCCCTTCTTTCCCTGCAACTGCCCGCCGACGCGAACACCGCGCCGGAGTGGATACAGCTGCTGCCGGCCGGCCGGATTGTCGGTGCGGATGGGCGCGGTTGGACGGTCGACGATATGGACGCGCTCATCGCGCAATCCATGAAGGCCGGCCGCGATCTGCCGATCGACTATGACCATCAAATCGACCTCGCGGCCGTCGAAGGCGTAGGCGGGCGCGCGCCGGCGGCGGGCTGGATCTCCGAGCTGCATAACCGCGACGGCGCACTGTGGGGACGTGTCAACTGGACCGATCGTGGCGGCCAGGCAATCGCGTCTCGCGAATATCGATACATCTCGCCCGCCTTCCTTTTCCGCGAGAAGGATGGCCGCGTGAGCCAGGTGCTGCGCGCCTCGCTCACCAACAATCCGAATTTGGACATGAAAGCGCTCAATGCGCGGCGCGACGACAAGGGGAACAAGACGATGGATATCCTCGCTCAGCTGATCGCCGCCCTCGGTCTCGACGAGAATACCGACGAGGCCAAGGCACTTCAGCACGTCAGGGGTTTGGCCGCGAAGGCGGAGGAGGCGGCCGCGCTGGCCACCGTGCTGACCAAGCTCAACGGCGCTGCGGTCGATACCAAGGCGCTGATGGCGGCTGAGTCCGAGGCCAAGCGTGACGCTGCCGCAGACACGGTCGTCACCGCGCTGCAGGCGAAGCTGGCGCGCGGCAAGGATGGTGGCGATGGAAGCGACACAGTCACGGCGCTCAACAAGACTGTCATGGCGCTGCAGAGCGAGGTGAACGCCCTGCGCTCGCAGCAGGCCCGAGGCGTGGCCGAGGGTGCGGTCGACCATGCGATCAAGGCCGGGAAGTTGACGCCGGCCACGCGCGATTGGGCGCTCAACTACGCAGCCCAGGATCCGGCCGGCTTCGCGGCATTCGTGAAGGCGCAGCCGACGATCCTCAACGCCAGCAAGACCACCCAGACGATCGAACCGCCGAAGGGCGAGAGCGGCCTGACCGAGGATGAAATGGCCGTTTGCGCGGCCCTCGGGGTCACGCCGGAGGAGTTCAAGAAGCAGGCCTAATACTCCGTCGCCGGGCGCCCACGCCACCGTGGGCAAGCCGACAGCGCGATCGATGATCAGGAGACTTGAGAGATGACCGCCCTTTCGAACGACCGCAACACGCCCATGCTCGCTGACGGCATTAAGGAGTACCCGGTCGCCGCCTCGACGATCTGCTACGCGGGCGGTCTCGCCGTCCTCAACGCCGGCGTCATCGAACCCGCCACCACCGACACCGGCCTTGTCGCGGTCGGCCGGTTCGAGGGGCGTTACGACAATTCGAACGGCAGCGCCGGCGATATCAAGGCGAAGGTTCGCCAGGGCGTCTTCCGTTGGGCTAACAGCGCGGGTGGGGACGAGATCACGGCCGCCGATATCGGCGCGCTCGCCTACATCGTCGATGATCAGACCGTCGCCAAGACCGACGATACCGGCAGCCGTTCCGCCGCCGGCCGGATCGAGGATATCGACGCGAACGGCGTCTGGGTCCGAACCGACTTCACCGCGATCAGCTAAACCGCCCCGACAAGGGCGCCCGAGGGTGTGGACGCCCTTCTAACCTGGAGATCGATCGATGCGGATCACCGCCCAAAATCTCGAAAGCCTGCGACGCGGGTTTAACGCGGCCTTCCAGCGTGGCCTCGGCCAAGCGGCGCCGCAGTCCGATATGGTGGCCACGACCGTGACATCCACCACGAGCGAGAATGTCTACGGCTGGCTCGGCAAGGTGCCGAGCGTGCGGGAGTGGATCGGCCCGCGCGTCGTTCAGAACATCGCCGAGCACGACTACGCGATCAAAAACAAGCCCTGGGAACTGACGATCGGCGTCGACAAGGATGACATCGAGGACGACAACCTCGGCATCTACCCGCCGCTGTTCGAAGAAATGGGTCGCTCCACTCAGGCGCACAAGGAGACGCTCGTCTTCGATCTTCTGAAAGCCGGCTTCACGACGCCGTGCTATGACGGACAGAACTACTTCGACACGGACCATCCGGTTCTCGATGCCGACGGCAACGAGATTTCGGTGGCCAATACCGACGGCGGATCCGGCTCGCCCTGGTTCCTGATCGACGACAGCCGCTCGCTGAAGCCGATCATCTTTCAGAGCCGCCGAGCCTTCGAGTTCGTCGCCAAGGACCGTCCGACCGATGACAACGTCTTCGATCTGAAGGAATTCCGCTACGGCGTCGACGGGCGCAACAATGTCGGCTTCGGCTTCTGGCAGTTCGCCTGGGGCTCCAAGCAGGATCTGACAGCATCGACCTACGCGACCGGTCGTGCCGCCTTGTTGGGCATGAAGGGCGATTACGGTCGCCCGCTCGGCATCATGCCGAAGGCGCTGGTCGTGGGGCCGTCGCTGGAAGGCAAGGCGAACGAGATCCTCAACGCCGAGCGTGACACCAGCGGCGCCACCAACGTCTGGAAGGGCACGGCCAAGGTCGTTGTCGTTCCCTGGCTGGCCTGACCGGCCACCTAATCAGCCGGTAGTGCCCGCTAGCTGAAGCCCCCTTTAGATGAAGAACGAGGAAACCGACATGAGCCAGAAGTCCCGCCCGGCGATCGAGGTGCGCGCGTTCGGCGAAGCCGGTCGCCGCCGCGCCGGTCGACGTTTCACCGCCAATTGGAGCGATCCGATCCCTCTCGACGAGCTTTCCGAGGCCGATCGCGAAGCGATCGAGGGTGACCCGAACCTCGCCGTCCGCGAGGTGACCCTCAAGAGCGCCAAGGAAGAAAAGCTCGAGGGCGACAATACCGGCGAGCCCCAGAGCGGGGGCGGCAAGAACCCGGCCGGCAAGCAGCCCGGCGGCAAGGCGCCGCCCGCCAAGGAATAACCCGAGAGCCGGCGCTGGAGGGGCCGTGGCCGCGCGGAGCCGCGAGAACACCCGAGCCATCGCACGACCCGAAGTCCCGCCGGGGCGCGCCGCGCAGCCCCCGGTGGGCATGTGGTTCAGGATCAGGACAAGGATCGGATAGACGTCATGTGTATCGAGGAGACGATCGACCGTCTGTCGCTGCCGCCGGCGCTGCGTGATCTGCAGCGCGCGGCCGTGGCGCTGGCGCGCGAGATCGACCGGCTTCCGGCCGGGTCCGACCGCGCGGTCGCGCAGACGCTGCTGCTCGATATCCTCTCGCGCCTCGGCTACCGGCCCGATGCCTGCGCCGCGCTCACGCTCGAGGAACTGGTCGGATGAGCTACGCGACCCAGCAGGATATGATCGACCGCTTCGGCGAGGGTGAGTTGCTGGCGCTGGCCGACCGGGATGGCGACGGCACGATCGACGCGGCCATGGTCGAGCGCGCGCTCGCCGACGCTGCCGGTCTGATCGACAGCTATATCGGCGCGCGCTACGCGCTGCCGCTTGTCGCCGTGCCCTCGCAGCTCACCTCGGCCGCCTGCGACGTCGCGCGGTGGCGGCTCTATACCGACGCGCCGCATGAGCGGGTCGAGAGCGCCTACAAGGCTGCCGTCGCCTGGCTTAAGGATATCCAGGCCGGCCGCGCGGATCTCGACGCCGACGGTATCGAGCCGGCGGCCGACAGCGCCGGCGCGCCGGTCCACCAGGCCGCGCCGCGTGTGTTCTGCGCCCAGACCTTGAAGGACTACTAGGGATGGCCGGCGTATCCGCGCGCATCGACGTGACGACCGACGAGCTCCGGCCCGTGCTCGCCGGGCTGATCGCCGCCGGCGAGGATCTGTCCCCTGCCATGGACGCGATCGGCGTCGAGATGGTGGCCAGCACGCTGGACCGCTTCGAGCGGGAGGCCGGACCGGACGGCACGCCTTGGCAAAAATCCGCGCGCGCCGAGGCCGACGGCGGCAAGACGCTGACCCACTATGGACACCTGCGCGGATCGCTCACGCATCTGTTCGGTCCGGACTCGACCGAGTGGGGGTCCAATCTGATTTACGCGGCCATCCATCAGGAAGGTGGGACGATCACGGCATCGAGTGCCGACGCGCTGCGCTTTCAACTGCCGGACGGCGGCTTCGCGACAGTGCAGTCGGTCACCATGCCGGCCCGCCCCTATCTCGGCCTCGACGACGGCGACGAGGCGGACATCCTCGATATCCTCGCCGATCACTTCGGCGACGCGGCCGTCGGCGGGAGGATGCACTGATGTTGGCAGACGCGGAAGCCCATCTCGAATCCGGCCTGGGGCCGAGCGGGAACGGCGCGCTCAAGAGCGTCGACGGCGCGGTGAGTTTCCAGGCGCTGGCGGCCAAGCCGCCGCAGGGGCACCAGTTGCCGGCGGCTTTCGTGATCCCGGTGAGCGAGCGCGGCCAGGAGATGCGGGCGATCGGCGCCGTCCGGCAGCGGGTCGCGACGCGCTTCGGCGTGGTGCTGGCGCTCGGCGGGCGGAACAACCCGCGCGGCGACGGCCTGTCGGCCGAGCTCGACGATCTCACGGCGGCGATCAAGGACCGGTTTCGAGGCTGGCAGGCGACCGCGCATCACGAGGAGACCGAGTTCCGGCAAGGGCGCGCGACGGCCTTCCAGCGGGGCGTCGTCTATTACCTCCTCGAATTCGAGACGGCGGTGCAGGAGGGCGAGTGACGATGGCGCGCAAGACCGACGACAAGGCCGCCGGGCGCGGCGGCCGGTACGAGATCCGCGACGGCGCGCGGGTGCGTGTCGCGCGGACGCGGGCGCCGGGCGCGCCGGCCGCAGATCCGTTCGGACCGCCGACGCGCCCGACCAAGCCGCGCGGCAATGCCGCCGGCATGCCACGCGGCGGTGACGCCGACAGCAACAAGGAGGGCTGACAGCCATGGCGCTCAAGTTCCGCCGGCGGGCCGTGCTCGCCAAGATCGAGGACACCTACGGCACCGATGCCGAGCCGACCGGCGCGGCGAATGCGATCCAGCTCTCCGACGTGACGCTCAACCCGATGGAGGGCGAGGAGGTCGAGCGTAACCTGGTCGGTCGCTCGATCGGCGAGCAAGGCAAGCTGCTGGTGGGCCTGCACACGGTGCTCGAGGCCAGCGTCGAACTGGCCGGCTCCGGTACCGCCGGCGACGCGCCGGCCTACGGCCCGTTGCTCCGGGCCTGCGGCTTCTCGGAGACGATCGACGCCGGCGTCGAGGTCGTCTACGCGCCGGTGTCGGCCGACGAGGAGGCGGCGTCGATCTACTTCAACCTGGACGGCCAGCGGTTCGTCATGCTGGGGGCACGCGGCACGACCAGCTTCAGCGTCTCCGCGCGCGGCCTGCCGAGGATCAGCGTCCGCATGACCGGCCTTTGGTCCGAGCCGTCGGCCGGCGCCTATCCGACCGGCGACTTCTCCGCCTTCGTCAAGCCGTTGCCGGTCAGCAAGGCGAACACGACCTTCGCGCTGCACGGCTTCGCGGCCGTGATGCACAGCCTGGAGGTCGCGCAGAACAACGAGATCGCCCATCGCGACCTGGTCAACGAGGAGTCGGTGATCATCACCGATCGCGGCTTCGCCGGCACGGCCGTCATCGACATGCCGCCGTTGGCCACGAAGAACTTCTTCGCCATCGCGAAGTCCGAGGCGCTGGCCGCGCTGCAGCTGGTGCATGGCACGACCGGCGGCAATATCGCGCAGATCGACGCGGCGAAGGTGCAGATCGGCCGGCCGACCGTCGGCGAGGCCCAGGGCGTCGCCACCTTGAGCCTGCCGATTTGGCTCACGCCCGATGCCGGCGACGACGATTTCACGCTCACGGTCAAGTAAGGAGCCGATCCATGGCCAAATTCATCCTCGCCGACGAGCCGACCTTCAAATGGCCCGTGGACATTCGGGTGCCGGGCACCAACGGCGCCTTCCAGACCCTGCGCATCACCTGCCGCTTCAAGGTGTTGCCGCTCGATCATTTCGAGCGGAAGGCCGACCAGGAAGCCAGCGTCGACGACACCAACAAGGATTTCCTGCGCGACGCCTTGATCGGCTGGGACGAGGGGGACGTGTCCAACGAGGATGGCCAGCCGGTCCCCTTCAACGCGGACACCCGCGATCAGCTTCTGAATATCCCCTACGCGCTCCGCGACATCTTCGCGGCCTATCGCGAGGCGGTCTTTCGGGGCGAAAAGGCCAAGCGGGGAAACTGAGGGCCGCCGCCGGCGCTTGGGCGGGCGCGCGCCAAGGCGGTGGCGGCGGGCCGGACCTGGCGGTCGAGGATCTGATCGCGTTCGGCCTGGATCCGGTCGATGCCGAGCGGATCGGCCGGATCGAGGATGTCGACGACGACGCGGTCGAGATCTGGCCGGAACACGAGGCGGTGGTGCGGCTGTTCCTCGCGCTCTCGACGCAATGGCGCGTCGGCGGCATGGCGGGCGCGCCGCTCGGCATCGACTACGCGTCGATCGAGACGACCGGCCGGTTGCTCGGTATCGAGGTGACGCCGGCGGTGTTCGAGGATCTCCGGGTCATGGAAGCGGAGGCACGTGACGTGCTGCTACGTCGCATCGAGGAGGCCGCGAACCGATGAGCGATATCACCTTCGGCGTCACACTGCGCGCCGATGGCTCCGGCCTGGTCGGCGAGTTCCGGGCGACGGAAAAGGCCACGCGCGATCTGCGCGAGGCGATCGATACCGCCGGCGCCAGCGCCGAGCGGTCCGGCCGCGCGCTGGGCGAGCACGGCGCGCGCGCCAAACGCGCGGCGAAATCGCAGCGCCTGATGGCGTTCGAGAACCGTCGTGCCTCCTCGGCCGCGCGCGCCTTGACGAGTTCGCTGGCCGCGACCGACCAACGCCTCAACGAGATCAATGCCGCCGCCGAGCGCGCGGCCCGAGGCCTCGACCGCTTCGCCGACCGGAGCGCGCGCGCGGACCGGAGCGCGCGGGCCGCAGCCGGCGGAATGATCGGTCTGCGCGGTGCGATTGCCGGCGTCGGCCTCGGCTTCGCCGCGCTCGAGGCGCGCCGGTTGACCGGCGAGTTCTTCGGTTTGTCGGACGCCGCGACGCGCACGGCGAGCCAGTTGCGCAACGTGACGGAAAGCGAGGATCAACTGGCCGCGACCGAGGCGCGGCTGTTCGACCTCGCGCAGGATACACGAAACCAGTACGAGGCGACCGTGCAGCTCTACGCGCGGGTCGCGCGCTCGAGCGATCGCCTCGGCGTCAGCCAGCGGGAACTGTTCGAGATCACGGAGGCCACGAACAAGGCGATCCAGATCTCCGGCGCCAGCGCGACGGAGGCGCAGGCCGGTGTGATCCAGTTCGCCCAGGGGCTCGCGTCGGGCGAGCTACGCGGCGAGGAGCTGCGCAGCGTGATGGAGCAGCTTCCCCGCCTCGCCGAGGCGCTGGTCGACGGGATCGACGGCGTGGACGATGTCGGCGGGCTGCGCGATCTGGCGGAGGCCGGGCAGCTCACCACGGACAAGGTGCTGCCGGCCTTGCTCGGCCAACTGCCGAAACTCCGCGAGGAGTTCGAGAACATCGAACGCACGAGCGAGCAGGCGGCGACGCAGCTGAACAACGAGTTCCTGCGCGCCGCCGGCATCATCGACGATGCAGAGGGGGCGACATCCAGCCTCGGCGACGCGCTGGACGAGATCCGCGAGACGGTCGCGCAGCCCGAATTCCGCGCGGGAATCGGAGAGCTGGTCGGTCTGATCACCGCCCTCGTCGAGGGCGGGGCGACGGCGGTCTCATGGCTGGGCGCGATCAACAAGGAGATCAGCGACCTGACGGACGGCGATCTTTCGCTGACCTCGTCCAGCCTTGATCTCTTCCGCATGGTTTTCGGCGAGACCGAGGGCGACGTCATTCGCGCGGTCGAGCGGATCCGCGCGCAGAAGGACATCTTGGCCGGGCTTGTCGAGAGCCGGGAGATGCTGGCGGCGCAAGGCGTCGAGCAGATGGTCATCGACGATCTGGACCGGCAGATCGCCGACAAGCGCGCGCAGGTGCGCGGCCTGATCGGCGACCTGAAGGATATGGGTGGCACGCTGCCGAGCCAGGACTACTCGTTCGAGGATGATCGCGCCGCCCGCCGCCCGCCGTCGACGACGACCGTGCCGGCGCGTGCCGGCCGGTCGGCGATCAGTGACGATGTCCGCGAGGAGATCGACGCCATTCAGGACGACACGGCGGCGCTTCGCGCATTGACGCAGGCTTATGGCGAGGGCGAGGAGGCCGTGCGCCAGGCCGAGATCGCGCACGAGGCGATGAACATAATCCGCAAGGCAGGCACCGACCTCACGCGCGAGGAGGGTGAGGCGGTCGCGCGCGCGGCCTTCGCCTACGCGGAGGCGAAGGCCGCGCTCGACGATGCGAAGACATCCCATCGCGACCAGCAGCGCGCGGCGGAAGATGCAGCCGAAGCGCACGAGGCCGCAATCGAGGAAATCCGCCGCGCGGGCTTGGCCCTCGCCGATCCCTACCGCCGCGCCGTGGCCGAGGCCGACGCCTGGCGAACGGAAGCGCTGGCCGGCCTCAATGAGGCGGAGAAGGGCTACAAGGCATTCGCCGACGAGGTCGAGCGAATCCACACGATGCAATTGGTCGAGGCGCAGAAGGTACATCTCGAGCATAGCCGCGAGTGGAGCGACGGCGTCGAACGCAGCCTGCGCGACTATTCGGACGAGGCATCCAACGCCGCTCTCAACGCCGAGCGCGTAACGACGAACGCGCTATCCGGCATGGAGGACGCACTTGTCTCGTGGTCCCGCACGGGCAAACTCTCCGCGCGCGATATGGTCAATTCCATGTTGGCCGACTTGGCACGGCTGCAGGTCCGTCAGAACATCACCTCACCGCTGGCCAATGAGCTTTCCGGTGGGCTTGCATCAGCGCTGGGCGACGAGATCGGTTCGTGGTTCTCCGCCACGCCGGCGGCATCGCCGACGGCGGTCGCGGGCGCGCAGAACGTCACGTCCTACAATACTCCCGTCACCGCGCCCGCCTATCACACCGGCGGCGATATCGGCCGGCCCGGTCAATTGACGCGACGCGTCGCCGCCTCCGCCTTTGTCGGCGCGCCGCGCTATCATACCGGCGGCGATATCGGCCTGGCGCCGGACGAGCGGGCGGTGATCGCGCGGACGGGAGAGAAGATCTTCACGCCCGAGCAGTTGACGAACGGCGAGCGGCTTTTCCGGACCGCGATGGCGGAGCGCCGCGCGCCGTCGGCGGGCACGATCGCGATCACCAACAATTACGACTTCCGGGGCGCCGACGCCGATGCCGTCCCGCGCCTGCAGGCGCTGGCCGAGACGATCCGGCGCAAGTCCGTCGAGGACGCGACCGCCGCAGTCCGCGGGCTGGCCCGGCAGGGCGGCCGCTACGCGGACGATCTCTCGCGGGGGATGCGATGACGCTGCCGGTCTTTCCCGTAAATGTCGGCATCGAGGAGGTCGGCGACTTCGACCTCCTGCACCGCACCGAACATTTTCCGTCCAGCCTGACCTCGGCCGAGCGGATACGCGGCGATCTCACCCCGCGTTGGACCGTGGCGCTTCGCCTGGGCGCGATGACGGAATCCGAGTGGCGGCGGTGGTCCGCCTTCGTGGTCGGTCTCGCGGGCGCCAGCGGCCTGATGTACTACACCCCGACCCACGCCGCGCGGCCGCAGTTCGGCCTGCCCGGCGGCCTGCCCGGCGGCACGCCCGTCGTCGCCGGCGCCGGCCAGCTCGGCCGCAGCCTGATCACCACCGGCTGGCCTGCCGGCCAGACGGTGCTGCATGCCGGCGATTTCTTCTGCTTCGACAATCTGTCCGGTATCCGCGAATTGAAGCTCTTGACGGCCGACGCATCAAGCGATGGCGCGGGCGCCGCGACGCTCGCCTTCGCGCCGCCGATCCGCCGGGCGCCCGCCGACGGCGCGGCGATCGTGATCGACGGCCCGTCCTGCGCCATGCGCGCGATCGACGACAAGCAGGGCGCGCTGACGATCACGCGCAATCGCAAGATCGGCCGGGCGAGCTTTCACCTGATCGAGAGCTTCGTGGGAGCGGCCTCATGAGGACATTCACCCCAGCCCAGCAAGCCGCGATCGCGGGCGGCGTGGCGCGTTGGGCGCATCTGGCGCGGCTCACGTTCCGCAACGCCACGCTCTATCTCAACGACCAGGATCTCGGCTTCTCGATCTTCTGGGACGATACCGGCGGCGGCGAGGAGAACGAGTTTATCGGCGTCGGCGGCCTGGCCGCCGCGTCCGGCGTCGAGGAATCGACGGAGCTCAAGGAGCATTCGATCGTCCTCGAGCTTTCCGGCATCCGCGACGAGGATATCGCGCTCGTCCTGACCGAACAGGTGCAAGGCCAACGCGTCATGATCTGGCGCGCGCTCTTCGATGCCGATCATCGGGTGATCGGCCCGCCCTTCGTGCGCTTCGTCGGGCGGATGGATACGCTCTCCCTCGTCCGCGACGACAGCGGGCGTCAGATCGGCCAGTTGCGCGTCACCAACCGGCTTGCCGACTGGACGCGCGCTGCGCCGGTCCGGTTCAACGATCAGAATCACCAAAGCCGCCATCCGGGCGACCGCTTCTTCGAACTGGCCGAGGAAACGGCCGAGACCGAGGTGATCTGGGGACGCGGATGACCGAAACCACCCTCCCGATCCCGAACGGCGCGCTGCCGGCACTTCGCCGCCTGGCGGACTGGGAGGTCCGCCTCGCCGCCTGCTTCCGTCGCTGCGCGCGCGAACGCTTCGGCTGGGGCTCTTTCGACTGCCTGATCCTGCCGGCGGATTGCATCCTGGCGATGACGGATATCGACCCGATGGCGCGCTGGCGCGGCCGCTATGCGTCGCGGCGGGAAGCCGACGCCCTGCTCGCCGATCTCGCGCCGGAGGTCGCGCCGGTGGCGCGTCTGGCGCATGTGGTCGGCGCGGTGTTGGCCGCGCATGGCGCGCACGCGATATCCCCGCGCCATGCCGGCCATGGCGACATCGCCCTCGTCGATTGGCCGGATGCGGAGCGCGACGGCGCGATCGCCCCGCATTGCGGTGTTGTCGGGGGCGCGCACATCCTGCTGCCGGCGCGCGTCGGGCTGGCGGTCGTCCCGGCCGACCGCGCGCGCCATGCCTGGAGGATCGGCTGATGCCCCAGGCCGCCCTCGCCGCCGTCGGCGCCGCCGCCGCCAGTGCCGCCGGCGCCGCGATCGCCGGATCGACGATCGTCTGGGGTGCCGTCCTGGCGCAGGCCGCGATCGCCGGCGTCCTGGCGCAGGCCTCGTCCATGTTGTTCAAGCCGGACACGCCGTCGTCCGCGACACCCTTCGCGGCCGAGACCCAGGATCGCAAATACGCCGTGCGCTCCCCCACCACGCCCGGCCGCCTGATCTATGGGCGCATGCGTCTGTCCGGCATGTTGCCGCTGCTCAAATCGACCGGATCCAGCAACCGGCACCTGCACATGGTCGTGGCCTTGAGCCATCGCCCGGTCACCCGCATCGGCGAGGTCTTCTACAATCAGGAGGCCGCCTCCGCCGCCCGGTTCGTCGGCGTCGCGCGGCTCAAGACCTATGACGGCACGCAAGGGACCGCCGACCCGGATCTCGTCGCGGAAATCCCCGAATGGACATCGGCCCATGTCGGCCGGGGCGTGCCGTACGTCTACACGCGCCTGACCTACGACCAATCGGTCTGGCTCTCTGGCATCCCCAATATCAGCGCGATCACGCAAGGCCACGCGCTCTACGATCCCCGCCATTCCGGCGTCGCCATCGTCGCGTCCTACGCGGGCACGCCGGGTCTGTTCGCGACGGCGAGCGCCCATGGCCTCGGCGTCGGCGCGCCGGTCTGGATCGGCGGCCACGCCGGATCGACGCCGATAATCAAGAAGGCCTATTGGATCGGGTCCGTGCCGTCGGCATCCAGTTTCACGTTGGTCGACGACGACGACAAGCCGGTCGCGCTCGCCGCCGGCGGCGCCGGCGGCACGGTGACCGGGATGTACTGGAGCGATAACGCGGCGCTCTGCACCCTCGACTACATGCTCTCGCTTGACGGCGTCGATTGCGATCCGGATTGGGAGATCGATTGGGCGAGCTGGATCGCGGCGGCGAACCGCGCGGACGAGTGGAAGCCGATCCCCGGCCCGCAGATCGCCGTCGCGCTGGAAAGCGGCACGCTGACCGCGCAGGCGATCATGGGCTGGACCAACCAGGAGACCCAGGTCTACTCGCAGAATTTGGGTGAATACGTGACGCGCACGGAGCCGATTTATTCCGTGACCGGCTATGATTGGCTGCTGCAGGCCGGAAGCGACATGATCCTGGAGACCGGCGACGCCGTCTTCATCAGCAGCGGCTCCGCGCCGGCGCCCCTCGTGCCGCACGGCACCTATTACGTGCTGCGCCGGGGCGACCGGAAGTTCGGGCTGGCGAGCACCCGCAATAACGCGCTCGCCGCCCAGCCGATCACCATCACGGGCGGCGGCGGCTGCACGATCCTCGCGCTCGATAGGTTCCGGCCGTCCAAGCCGCTGGGCGGCGCGCACGGCCAATTCGTGACCGTCACATCGACCGGCGATTTGCCCTGGCCTCTCGTCGATGGTGGCGGGTTCCTGATCCCGTCGGACATAACCGACGGTTTCCAGCTGGCCGTCGATACGGATCACGCGCATGCGGGCTATCCGATGATGCTGTCTGGGCCTGGTACCGGCCAGCTTTACGCCGCCCGCACAGGTCAACGTCGCTACACATGCAACGGCGTCGTCGAGCTCGGCCCGAGCCGCGAGGACAATCTCGAGCGCCTACTCAGCAGTTGCAACGGAGAGATCACCTGGTCCGAGCGCGGCTTCCGCGTCCACGTCGGCGGGCCGGACGCGCCGGTCATGACGATCGACGAGGACGCGCTGGCCGCCGGCGGCTTCAGCATCGACACCGCGCCGACCGTCTCCGACCTCTATAATGTCGCGCGCGGCGTCTTCGCGGGTCCGGCCACGCGCTACGAGGGCACGGATTATCCGGAGGTCAGCGACCCGGCCTGGATCGCCCAGGACGGCGAGCCGCTGGTCGTCAGCAAGGATCTGCCCTTCACCAACGACGACATGATGGCGCAACGCGTCCTGCGCGTGATGATGGCCGTCATGCACCAAGGGCTCTCCGTGCAGATGCCCTTCGACCAATCGGTCATGGCGCTCGAGGTCAATGATGTCGTCGCGCTCGACATGCCGCGTTTCGGCTGGGATGCGAAACCCTTCCGCGTTCGCCGCGTGGAGGACGGCGCGTCCGGCAATTCCGCGATCCGTATCTCCTTCCGCGAGGAAGCGGCCGAGGCCTGGGAGGTCGGGCCGGAGCAGATGGTCGCCCGCGACTATGCCCCCAACACGCGCCTGCCGCCGCCCATGGCCGCCGTCGCGCCGCCCACGATCGGCACGATCGACAGCGGCGACGACCACCTGCTGGTCATGGCGGACGGCACGATGACGACGCGCATCCACGTGCCGCTCACGCCGCCGGCCGACGGCTATGTCACGTCGGGCGGCACGATGAC
This sequence comes from Marivibrio halodurans, assembly GCF_017963645.1. Taxonomy (GTDB): domain Bacteria; phylum Pseudomonadota; class Alphaproteobacteria; order UBA8366; family Aestuariispiraceae; genus Marivibrio; species Marivibrio halodurans. Next base: position 113,016 of record NZ_JAGMWN010000004.1, read on the forward strand.
CGTGCGCTGGCGCAAGGCGACGGCGGCGGGCAGCGGCCCTTGGGCGTCGGTGCTGGTCGAGGGCTCGGCCGATCATGCCTATATCTCCGGCGTCGAGGATCTGGCGACCTACGAGATCCAGGCGCGGGCCGCCAATGGCTATGGCGTCAGGTCCGACTGGAGCCCGCATATCTTCCACGTCGCGGTCGGCAAGACCGCGCCGCCGCCGGACGTGCCGCGCCTGTTCCGCGAGGGCGACCGCGCTGTCTGGCCCTATCCGTCGCCGCCGAAGGACTTCGCGGGCTTCCGCGTCCGCACGCTGGCCGGCAAGACGCGCAACTGGGCGCAGGCCGTGGATTGGCCGAGCGACGGCGCCCTGCTGAGCGCGCGCGAGATCGACCTCGGCGGCGTCGGCACCGGCGTGCAGACAATCATGGTCAAGGCCGTGGATACGACCGGCAACCTCTCGCGCGGCGCGGCGGTGCTGACCATCGGCCTCGGCGATTACGGCCCGGAAAACCTCCTCTTCACCCAGGACGAGGCCGCCGCCGGCTTTCCCGGCGCGATCGAGGGCGCCACGATCGACGACGGCGATCTCGTCGCCGACGATACGGGCGATCTCTACCTTCCCGCCGACGACGCGCTCTATCTGCCGCAGATCGCCGAGGACTACCTGCCGCTCACCTACCGCGCGGCCAGCTATCGGTTCGGGTTCGTGCCGGAGCAGGCCGATGTCCCCGCCACGATCTTCATCCTGGCCGACATCGACGGCGAGGGCTGGCGCGTCGAATATCGCCGCGCGGGCGACGGCGGCCTCTATCTCGGACCCGAGCGGGAGGCCTATCTCGGGGCGGACGACGCCCCCTATCTCGGCGGGCCGAGCGATTGGCGGCCGGTCGCCTCCAGCGTCTCGGCTGGCCGTGAACGCCTCGATTTCCGTGTCACGCTGGATGCCGGCGCGCGCCAGGGCAGGATATCCGCGCTCAGCGCCAATATAGACGTGCCCGACATCCTGGAGAGCTTCGAGGATCTGGTGATCGCGGCCGCCGGCACGCGCGTGCCGATCACCAAGAGCTACCGGGCCATCAAGGCGATCGGCGAGATCTCGCTGCAGGACGACGGCTACGACGCCACCAATGTCGTCGTGCTCGACCTCGACCCGGACCTCGGGCCGATGCTTAAGGCCGTCGGCGCCGCGCAGGCGACGATCGATATCAACGACATGAAGGGATACTGACCATGCCCGACACGCTTTTGCCCGCGGCCGCCTACTTCTCGGATCCGGCCCGCACGAACGGCCAGGCCAAGCAGGCCCAGGACGATATGCTCGCCTATCTGCGGGAGCGCTTCGGGAATACGGACGGGACCCTCATGGTCGCCCGGCCGGTCGATTTCGGCGGCCAGAACTTGAGCAACAGTCCGGATCTCCTGCCGCGCGGTGCAATCGTGATGATGGCGACGAGCACGCTGCCGTCGGGTTTCCTTAAATGCAACGGCGCGGCGGTCGGCCGGGCCGCTTATGCCGCCCTGTTCGGGGTCATCAATACCTTCTGGGGCGCCGGCGACGGATCGACCACCTTCAACGTACCCGATCTGCGCGGGGAATTTCTGCGGGCCTGGGACGACGGGCGAGGCGTGGATTCGGGCCGCACGTTCGGGTCCCACCAATTCGACGCCCTCCAGAACTTCTCGGGCTGGATACGCTCGGCCTGGACCGGCGGCGGCTCGATCGACGGCGCCTTCACCGGCTATGGCTCATCGACGAACAACAAGCCGGGAACCGGCGGAGGCCCAACCTTCGACATCGCCTTCTCGCCCGGCCCCGGCGGCGCGCGCGTCGCCACGGAAACCCGCCCGCGAAACTACTCGCTCTTGACCTGCATCAAGTACTGAGGAGAGCTACTGAGGAGAGCACCATGACCACGAAAACCGTCTATCAGACCGACGCCGACGGCTACTTGCTCGCCCCGCTGGTCCTCGATGCCAGCGACCGCGACCCGATGGAGCCGGCGCGTTGGTTACTGCCCGCCGGCGCGGTCGAGGAGGCGCCGCCAGAGCCTCAATCCGGTGCCATCGCGCGCTGGACCGGCTCGGCCTGGGAGCAGATCGAGGATCATCGCGGCGAGACCGTCTATGATCAGGAGACCGGCGCCGCGAGCACGATCCTCGCGCCCGGCCCCTTGCCGGCCGGGGTGGCGGCCACGCCGCCGGAACCGACGCTGCAAGAGCGCTGCGACGCCGTCGACGCGCTGCGCGACAGCAAGATCGCCGGTGGCTTCACCTTCGGCGGCACCGCGTTCCAGACCGACCCGAACAGCGTGAAGCGGATCGCCGGCACCGCCAGCGCCGCGCATATCGCGATCACCCTGGACGGAGCGGAGGCCGGTGACTTGCGCTGGGCCGATCCGGACAGCGATTTCGTCTGGATCGCGACGGACAACAGTCTTGTGGAGATGGACGCGCCGACCGCGATCGCCTTCGGGAAAGCCTATCTGGCGTTCGAGCGGCGCCTCGTCTTCGCCGCCAGCGCCATCAAGGCGCGCCTCCGCGACGGCGAGGATTTCGATATCGAGACGGCGGCGGAGTGGCCGTGATGGCACGATACCGCAGCAGATTCGATGTCCGCGACCGCGTGACGATCGACGGCGATGCATCGATCGCCGCCACGGTCGTGGCGGTCACTTTCTGCGCCGGCCGCGCCCCGATCTATCGGGTCGAGTGGATGGTCAACGGATCGCTCGAGTCCGTCTCGCTCGATGAATTCCGGCTGGAAAAGGTGGGCGCATGAACGAGCATTCGCGCACGGTCGCCTGGTTGATCGCGCTGGCCGCGCTGGAGATCGTCCAGTGGTCGATTATCCTCGGGCAATAGGATGGATGGCATGACGGCGGCCGACCCCGGACCCTACGGCCGAATAGGCTGTATCGTCCCCAACTGCCGCCGCACCTACAAGCGGCGGAATCCGATCGAGGGGCAGGTTATCTGCGGCCGGTGCTTCAAGAGCGTCGAGCCGCGCTACCGGGGCGCATTTCGCGAGGGCTGGAGGGGATATCGGCGCGCCAATACCAAGAAGCTCAAGGCCGCGCTGATGCGCGCGGCCGGGGGCGATCGCCGCCGTGTCGTCCTGGCCCGCCAGGTCATCGAGGCCGCCTATATCGCCCAGATCAACACCGCCTTCCGCCGCCTCGTCGCCGAGGCCACGATCCTGCGCGCGATGGGGGTGGGATGAATTCTCTCCGCTTGAATAAGGCGGGGGCCGGGGCGTTGCACCGCCCCGAGCCGAGGGGCCGCAACCCCTCACTTAGGCCGGCCCAGCTAACGGCCGGCGGTCGCCCCGCACGCTGGCACCAGCGCGGGGGAAGTCTGAAAGTACACAATCATGGAGTCGACCAATTTCGATGGTGCGGCCGTCGATCCCGTCCGTCCGCTGGCCGCGTGGGTCGGTGGTAAGCGTAATCTCGCCAAGCGTCTCACCGCCTTGATCGATGGGATGGAAGGCGTCGATATCTACGCCGAACCGTTCGTGGGCATGGGAGGGATATTCCTGCGCCGCCGCCGCCGGCCGCGCGCGGAGGCGATCAACGACCTTAACCGCGACGTCGCCACTCTCTTCAGGATCGTGCAGCGGCACTATCAGCCGTTCGTCGAGATGATCCGCTGGAAGCTCGCCACCCGATCCGACTTCGAGCGGCTGGTGCGGACGGATCCGGAGACGCTGACCGACCTGGAGCGCGCCGCGCGCTTCCTCTATCTGGCGCGCACGAGCTTTGGCGGCCGTGTTGCCAGGCCCACCTTCGGCATATCGCCCTCGACGCCGTCGCGCTTCGACGTCACCAAGATCGTCCCCATGCTCGAGGACGTGCACGCACGGCTCGCCCCGGTGACGATCGAGTGCCTGCCCTATGCCGATTTCATTCGCCGCTACGACCGGCCGGGCACGCTCTTCTACCTCGACCCGCCCTATTGGGCGTGCGAGGGAGACTACGGCCCCGGCCTCTTCGAGCGCGCCGACTTCGAGCGCCTCGAGAGCCTTCTGAGAGGCCTCTCAGGGCGCTTTGTGATGTCGCTCAACGATGTGCCCGAGGTTCGCGAGATGTTCGGCGCGTACCGGGTCGAGGCCGTGGAGACCACCTACTCGGCGCGGCACGGCGCGAGGAAGCCGGCGGGCGAGGTGATTATTCAAGGGCCTTGATTACCGCTGTTCATCCAGGCCGGCCGTTTTGACATTGCCGGTCGATGCCGGCCTGGTGCACGCTCAGAGATGGTCCTCGAAGGGTGCCCGAAGCGACCTCCGTCAGCATTCGGAGTCCGGTAACAAGGGGAGGTGACGATGCAGGTGATGACCCGACAGAACGCCAAGGTGGCGCTCATTGTCGTGGTGTTGGTTGGCGGATACCTCTACATGAACCGCGCGGATGATCGCGCGAAGGTCGCTGCGGCCAATCGAACGCATATCGACAAATCCTATGCGATGACGGTCTGCGAGGAAGAAGCGCGCCGGAAGGCGGCGTGGCCAGAAACCGTCGATTTTTCCCTTGTTCGCGATCTGCGGATCCGGACCCACGACAACGGCCGAACCACGATCACCTCGACCTTCACGGCCACGAACGCTTACGGCGTCCCGTCGCGGCACGGCATTCGGTGCCTCTTCGACCGCGACGCGCTCATCGAATCCACCCTCTTCCCCGCATGACCATTCTGCTGCAATTTCAAATGTCGGTGACTGCAGATTCAAATGGCGCGCTACACCAAGAACGACACCGGGGGGAGAGGGACGGGGGGGAGAGGGACGGGAGAGGGGGAATGCTGTCCGAACGCTATTCGACGGTCCCGTATCCGTCCCTATCGCGGCCTATCGGTGGGTGTCTTCTTCGGACCCTCCCGGTCCGGAGTCCGTTTCCGGCCTAACGCCCCTTCTGCTCCGCCGCGCGCATGCGATGCGGAGGAAAATCGACGGCGACGGCCAGCCCCCCCTCACGCGAGGGGGAAAGCGAGAATGTCGCATCATGCAGTTCCGCCAGGGATTTCGCGATCGCGAGTCCGAGGCCGCTTCCCCCCCACGTGGTGGCCGGCCCCGTGCTCTCCACCGGCTCCGAGCGGAGCGAGGTGCCGCTACCCTGCTCGAACGGTTTCACGATCCGGTCCATATCCTCCGGCGCGACACCGATGCCATTGTCGCTGACGCACACCCTGCACCCGCCATCGGGCAGGCGGGACACCGAAAGCTCCACGACACCGTCGGGCGGCGTGAATTTCAATGCGTTCGAGATCAAATTGACGAAAATCTGGCGCAAGCGACGTGCGTCGCCGCGCACCACCGGCGCCACCTCCGCCACCAAACGGCAAACCGCCATGTCGCCCACCTCCGACGGTGAGCGCAAAAGGCGCATGCACCCCGCCAGTTCCGCCGCGAGATCGACCGGCTCCTCCTCCAGAACGAGCTTTCCAGCCTCGACCTTGGCAATATCGAGGATATCGTTGATCAACGCATGCAGGTGAGACCCCGCGAAATGCACCGCGTCCGCATAGGCGCGCATTCGCTCGTCCTCCGGTCCGAGGTCGGCGGCCCCCGCGAGCAGTTCCGAAAAACCGAGGATCGAATTCAGCGGCGTGCGCAGATCGTGGCTCATCCGCGCCAGGAAGTCGGATTTGGCGAGATTGGCGCGTTCCGCCAAGTCCTTGGCGTAGGCCATATCGACCTCGGCCTGCTTGAGATCGCTGACATCCGCCTGGACGCTGACGAAACCGCCCCCCGGAATGGCACGATCCGTGGTCTTCAACCAACGGCCGTCGCGCAAACGAACGGTGAAGGAGCCCTCCAATGTTCGGCGATATTCCGCCTTGCGGTCCAGATAGGCCTCATCGCTGCCATATTCATCGCCGACGACGACATTGCCCCGCGCGACATCGATCCGGCCAAGGTCGCGAAAATGCACGCCGGGGCGCGCTTCCTCGGCGCTATAGCCGTAAATCTCCCGAAATCGGCGGTTACAGTAGATCAGGAGGCCATCCTTGTCATAGATGACAAAGGCCTCACCCAGAACATCGAGCGCCGCCGCGATCTCCGGTGCCAACATGGCACCATCGCCATCCAAGGCGTCGCCGGACGCCCCGGCACCATCCCCCGCGTCGGACTTCATGCCGGCCAAGGATCCCCGATATCCATTCGCGCGCACCGGTCGATCACATCGGCGAGGCGCGCACCATCCCACCTCTTACCCCTATCTAGCCCCGGATCGCGACGGAGAACAAGGGTGGGGGGCGTGACGATTTTCGAACGATGAACTTATTCCCCGATCCTTCCGTCGGGCCTGACGCACTTCGCGCTGGCGCGGTGGCGCCGGCCGTGCTAGCGGCGAGCCACCATGCATATGTCCCCGCCGCCTTTTCGCCCCCGCTACGAACTGCCCGCCGTGATCGCCACCGTCTGCGGCTTCGCCTTCTCGGCCGGGCTGCTCTATCCGACGGTGGCGCTGATGCTGGAGGCGCGCGGCGTGGCGGAGGACATGATCGGCCTGAATACCGCGATGGTCGGTTGCGGCGTCATGGTCAGTGCCGGGCTTCTGCCGCGTCTGACCGAACGCCATGGCGGTTGGCCGATGCTGTTCGTCGGCGCGGGCGGTGCGATCCTGGTTCTGGCGGCGATGAGCCTTGCCTACGAATACTGGGCCTGGCTGGCGCTGCGTTTCCTGCTCGGTATCTTCATCAACGGCCTCTATGTGATCGGCGAGGCCTGGGTGAACGCCATCGCGGGCGAGGAGAAGCGCGGGCGCACGATCGCGATTTACACCACCGTCATGGGGGCCGCCTTCGCGGCCGGTCCGGCGCTGGTCCCCGTCGTCGGGATCGCGGATTCGACCCCCTTCTATCTGGTGATGGTGGTTATCGCCGCCTCGGTCGCGCCGGTGCTGGGCTTCCGGCGCATCGATCCCCTGCGGGGCGAGACCGCGCGGGGCGGCGCCAGCCAGGCGCGTTTCGGGCCGGTGCTGCGTGGGGCCGCCGTCATGCTGGCGGCCGTGCTCGCCTTCGGGCTGATGGACGGCACGACGCTCGGCCTGATGCCGATCTACGCGCTCGCCCTCGGGCTGGAGGGGGAGGCCGCCTCCTGGCCCTTGACGGTGATGGTCGCCGGCTCGGTCGCGCTGCAATATCCGATGGGCTGGCTCGCCGATCGCTGGGGGCCGCGCCAGGTGCTGCCGGCCTGCGCGGCGGTCTGCGCGGCGGGCGGGTTCCTATTGCCCGCCCTGGAGCCGAACAGCCTGCCCTTCTTCGCGACGCTGGTGATCTGGGGCGGGGCCTGCTTCGCGATCTTCACCGTCAGCCTGATGCTGGTCGGTCGCCGCTTCCGCGGCCCCGCGCTGTCCACCGCGAGCGCGGCGCTGACCATGTTGTGGGGCTTGGGGGCGGTCGTCGGGCCCTGGGGTATCGGCGCCGCGATGAAGGCATCGGGGCCGCACGCCATGCCGATCCTGCTGGCCGTCGTCTTCGTGATCCTGACCGTGGGGGCGCTGCTCTTCCGCGCCCATCTGCCGACCAAGGCGGAGGCGCGCGCGACCCACCGGGCCGCGGGCCACGCCGACGCCGCTCAGTAACCGCGCGCCGGATCGACCACGTTACGCGCCGCGCGACCGGCCAGCGCATCCGCCAGATTGTCGCGGAACGCGATCGCCATCCGCCGGTACCAGTCCGACACCAGATCGGCGATATGCGGGGTGACGACGACAGTGTCGAACGACCAGAGCGGCGAGGATTCCGGCAGCGGCTCCTCCGCGAAGACGTCGAGGACGGCGCTACCGATCCGGCCGTCACGCAGTGCATCGATCAGCGCGCCCTCATCCACCACCGGCCCGCGCGCGGCGTTGAGAAAATGGACGCCCGGCTTCATCGCCGCGAAGACGGACGCATCGACCAGCCCCCGGCTTCCCGCCGTCAGCGCGGCATGGACGGCGACGAAATCGCACCCCGTCACCGCCTCCGCCACCCGGTCGGCGCCGAAGACCTGGGAGACATGTTCCGTCGGCGCGGGATTGGCGCGCACGCCGACGACCTCCAGCCCGAGAGCCGAGGCGCGGCGCGCGACCTCCCGTCCGACATGGCCCAGACCGACGACGCACAGCCGCTTGCCCGCGATGCCGGTCCAGGTGCGCTCCACCCAGCGCTTGGCCCGCGTATCGGCCATGAAACCGACGAAACCGACATTCATCATCTGCAGGGCGGCGGCGACATATTCACCGAGGAAGGCCGCATTGACCCCGGCGGCGTTGGTGACCCGCTTCTCCGCCGGGTTCCAGGGCATGAGGTGATCGATACCCGCGCCGCCGTTCGCGAACCAGCGCACGCTTTCGAAATCGAGCACATGCTTGAGCGACGCCTTGTCGATATCGCCGGAACAGATGCCAAGCGCCACGGTCGGGCGGAATTCCGCCAGCGTGGGTGCGATATCCGCCCGCCGCTCCACGAAGCGCACGGGCAGATCGTCCGGCAGCCCTTCGGCGAAGATGTCGCGAAGCGCCGCCGCGTCCTCGTAGAGCACCAGGAGGCGTTCCGTCGTCATTCCCCTGCGCTCCGCCCTATCACGCGGCCCTAGCGCGTCATCCGGCGGTACTTGATCCGCGTCGGGGTCGACGCATCCTCGCCCAGGCGGCGCTTGCGGTCGGCTTCGTAATCCTCGTAATTGCCCTCGAACCAAGTGACCTGGCTGTCGCCCTCATAGGCCAGGATGTGGGTCGCGAGACGGTCGAGGAACCAGCGATCGTGGCTGATCACCACCGCGCAGCCGGGAAAGGTGGAGAGCGAATCCTCCAACGCGCGCAGCGTATCGACGTCCAGGTCGTTGGTCGGTTCGTCGAGCAGCAGCACGTTCGCCCCGGATTTCAGCATCTTGGCGAGATGCACCCGGTTGCGCTCACCGCCGGAAAGTTGGCCGACCTTCTTCTGCTGGTCCGCGCCCTTGAAGTTGAAGGAGCCGACATAGGCGCGGCTCTGCACCTTGCGCTTGCCGAGTTCCAGGATATCGGCGCCGTCCGAGATTTCCTCCCAGACATTCTTGTTGGGATCGAGGGCGTCGCGCGACTGATCGACATAGCCGAGCTTCACCGTCTCGCCGACGCGCATGGAGCCGCCGTCCGGCTCCTCCTGACCCGTGATCATGCGGAACAGCGTCGTCTTGCCCGCGCCGTTGGGGCCGACCACGCCGACGATGCCGCCGGGCGGCAGCTTGAAGCTCATATCCTCGAACAGCAGCTTGTCGCCATAGGCCTTGGAGATGCCCTCCGCCTCGATCACCAGATCGCCGAGCCGTGGGCCGGGCGGAATCACGATCTGGGCGGTCTGGTTCGCCTGCTCGGCGTCCTGCGCCTCCTGGACCAGCTTCTCGTAGGACTGGATACGGGCCTTGGACTTGGTCTGGCGCGCGCGGGCGGAGGCGCTGACCCACTCCCGCTCGGCGGCGATGTTGCGAAGGCGAGATTCCTGCTCCCGGCCTTCCTGGCGCAGGCGCTTTTCCTTCTGCTCCAGCCAACTGGAATAATTACCCTCGTAGGGAATGCCGCGCCCGCGGTCGAGTTCGAGAATCCAGCCCGTCACATTGTCGAGGAAGTAGCGATCGTGGGTGACCATCACGACCGTCCCGGCATAATCCGCCAGGAAGCGCTGCAGCCAGGCGACGCTTTCCGCGTCCAGGTGGTTGGTCGGCTCGTCCAGCAGCAGCATGTCGGGCTTCGACAACAGCAGGCGGCAGAGCGCGACGCGCCGCCGCTCCCCGCCGGAGAGCTTCTCCACCGACCAATCGCCGGGCGGACAGCGCAGCGCGTCCATCGCCACCTCGACCTGTCCTTCCAGGTCCCAGGCATCGGCGGCGTCAATCTTCTCCTGCATCTCCGACTGCTCGGCGATCAGGGCCATCATCTCGTCGTCGTCGGTGACCTCGCCGAGCTTCATCGACACTTCGTTGAAGCGATCCACGAGGTCCTTCAGCTCCTGCATGCCCTCCATCGCGTTCTCCGCGACGGTCTTACTCTCGTCGAGCTGGGGTTCCTGGCGCAGATAGCCGATCTTCACCCCGTCCGCAGCCCAGGCCTCGCCGGTATATTCGGTATCGATGCCGGCCATGATGCGCAGCAGCGTCGATTTACCCGCGCCGTTATAGCCGAGCACGCCGATCTTCGCGCCGGGCAGGAACTGAAGATTGATGTCCTTCAGCACCTCCTTGCCGCCCGGATAGGCCTTGCCCAGCTTATTCATGCCGAAGACGTACTGATAGGAGGCCATGGGCTCGCTTTCCGTTTGCTTGACCATTGAAATGGAACGCGCGCGAAGTCCGCGCTGCGCGCGGGTTGTAGCCGATGACCGCCCCCCGCTCAAGCGCCGCCGCCGGAATGCGCGCTTGCCCTTGATTTTCCGGCCCGGACGTCCGATTTTCAGGGCATGATGGATGATCGCAACGATACCCAGACCCGGCGCGCCGACGCGCAGCATCTCCCCCTCGTGACCGAGGCGGAGGAAACGCGCGAGGATGCCCCCCTGTTCGCGGAGGCGAAGTTCCCGATCGGCCTGCCCGTGCGGCATCGGAAGTTCGGCTTCCACGGCGTCATTTTCGACGTCGATCCGGAATTCGACAATACCGAGGAATGGTATCAGTCGATCCCGGAAGAGGTGCGTCCGCGCAAGGACCAGCCCTTCTATCATCTGTTCGCGGTCAATCCGCAGGACGAGAGCCCCTATATCGCCTACGTCTCCGAGCAGAATCTGGAGCCGAGCGCGGATGACGAGGGCCCCTTCCACCCCGCCGTCGCCGAATATTTCGACGGCATGGAGGAAGGCCGCTTCGTCCTGAGGCTCGCGCTGAACTGAGCGCGGGCCGAAGGCGCGCCACGCGACTCGCCGTTTCCCTCATTATCGGTTGGATGATTTGGTTCAGGCGAGTCTTGGTCCCGCCACCGGGTCGGCTCGACCCCGGACTCTGGCCGGTGATCGTCAATGACGACGATCATCGCTTGAGTGGGCAGGCGAGTTCCGCCTGAGCGAAATATGTCGATGCCTTACGCAGGATCTCGTTCGCCTGCCGCAGCTCACGGTTCTCCCGTTCCAGAGCCTTCATCTTCTCGGCAACGTCGCTCGGCACGCCCGCCACGACGCGGCTGCCGGTCTCGGCCTTCTTGACCCACTCCGACAGCGTCGAAGGCGCGCAGCCGATCTTGGCCGCAATAGAGGTTATCGCCGACCACCGAGACGGATACTCGTCTCAATGCTCCCTCACCATCCGAACGGCTCGCTCGCGCACCTCAGGTGAAAACTTGTTCGTCGTCTTGCTCATGATGGCCCCTTCGTCTCAGGAGTTGGGGCCTCCGGCAATCCCGGGGCGGTTCATCCAGACAATCACAAATATCAATTATAGTAGAATACGACAGAAACGATTAGACTACGTACTCTCTACGCTGATGTTTCCTTGCAGTGCTCGAATTTCTGATTTGGAGTGTTGATCGATAGTTCTATTCGCTAATTTGTCCGCTTTCTCCTCAAAGTCTGATAGATTTATCTTGGATAGCTCCACAACATCTTTCCAACAATGAATGGCGTTACCAAAAGACAATACAACTGGTCGCAAACGGTGTATTTCCTCCCGCTCTGGGTCTAGGTCTATTTCTTTACCTCTAAGTGATTTTGCTTGCCGATAGCAAAGATCTATTTCCTCATAAAACTGCATAACTCTCGCAGTAATGTCGGGGAGCAAGACACCAAAGTGCTCCACCAAAGCTTCGTAGGCACTAATACTTGGTTTCGGAGAATTTTCGTTCAACTCCAACCAATAGTCCTTGTTGTCGGTCTTGGATTGTTCAGAAAGGAAAAAGCCATGCTCGGCGCGGGCCACGTCGGGTCGAAGCTTTTTTATGTTGGCCGCCATTTCCATTACGGTGGCACGCAGCATGCGTTCCGCCTTCTGCTGCTGACTCTCCACATAGAAGGTGCGAGCGTTTCTGAGCCCTCGCCATGTCGCGAAGTAGACGGCTAGAAACGGAACGACTACCGCAGCCCCGGTTCGAACCCACTCCAAGATGCTTATGTCTGAGCCAGCGTCTGCCATTGCCCTACTCCCAATTGCGTTCCGTGTCGGTTACCAGAGTCGTTGGGCAGCAGGAAGGTGTCCCTACAACAGTGTTTTTATGTAAATTTTGGCCATAGAAAAACGCCGCAAAAGCGACGTCCATTTTTGCCGCTAGCAGGCGGCTCTATTCGGAGTCATAGAGCGTGCTCGTCTCGCGCCGCAGCTGGAACTTCCCGCAAGAGATCTCCGTCTTGGTGACACGGTGGAGCGGTCGGCCCCTCCCCTGCCCAAACAGAGACTTCAGGAACGTCCAGACAACGCGAAGAACGACCCAGCCCTTCTCAAGAAGGTCTGTCACGGTCCTTATCATTTTTTTGTGGAAGTGCTGCTATTTGCAGCTACTGGAACAGGCTCCGTACGGACGGGCAGCTACGAAAATCCGTATGCCCGTACCTTCTTCACCTTGCATTAAGCGTAGCAAGTAAGCGGCCACCTGTCCACAGGATTCTACGCACAGTACTAAAACGTGCATTGTTGACGTACAGGAGCCGACTGAAGTGGTCCCGGAAATCCGGACAGGTCGCTAAGGTGTATCCCGAAGCTATGAGAGGGATACGAGATGACGAAGCGCCGTTCATTTACGGATCAGTTTAAGGCGAAGGTCGCTCTTATCGCTCCAAGTTGCGCCGCCGCCTGGATCATCGGTTGGATGATCTGGTTCAGGCGAGTCTCGGTCTCGCCGCCGGGAAGGGAATAGCCATCGTGGGCGAGGCCGAAGTCGCGTTGGAAACCGGAGAGGCCCCAGGTCAGGTCCTCGTCCACGCCCGGGTCGGCCGCGCGGGTCCTTTCGGGCGGATAATGCCCGGTCCAGGACAGCGCGTTCTTGAGCGCGATCACATCCCGCACCCGGTTCGGCTGATCCCGGCCCACGCCGGTCGCGAGCGCGAGGGGAGGGGATCGGGGCTTTGTCCGGGGCGACTCGGCCCGCCGCTTCCGGTGGTCCTCGATCCGCCGCGCGAGACTGCCGGGGCCCGAGAGGGGTCGCATTCGAATAATCACCACCCTCCCCACTTTTCCGGGGGGAAGGGGGCTATACGGCCAGCGCCTCGACATGCGCCGCCCTGTCCGGCCCGTCGATCAACAGGCTGCCCGGCGGCAGGGCGGTCCAGGTTTCCACCGCCTCGTCCAACGGTTCGGAGACGACGGTCAGCCCCTCCTCCGACCGGCGGTAGTAGAGGCTGGGCGGGGCTCCGGACGGGCCTTCGGCGGTGCGCAGGACGTAAAGCGTGCGGCCGTCGCTGATCGCGGCCGTCGCGCTCAACGTATCCGGACGGTCGCGATCCACGCCCAGCGCGTTCACATGGGCGACGGCCCGCCGGATTGCCCCGGGCGCGTCCGCGTCCAGCCCCAGGCTCAGCATCAGCAGGAACAGCGCCTCGCTGTCCGTCGTCCCCAGGCGGGCATTGTAATAGGGATCGTCCAGCGCCTCGTCGAGCGGGCGGCGCAGGCTCTCATAATCCCGGATCAGGCCGTTATGCATCATCATCCATCGCCCATGCCCGAAGGGATGGCAGTTCGGGCGGCTGGTCGCCGTGCCGGTCGAGGCGCGCACATGCGCGAAGAACAGCGGCGAGCGGATGGCTCGCGCGATGCAGCGCAGATTGGGGTCGCTCCAGGCCGGCAGGATATCGCGATAGAGCCCGGGCTCCGTCTCCTCCCCGTACCACCCGACACCGAAGCCGTCGGCATTGATCGCGCTCTTGCCGAACTGCGCGGCACGGCTTTGATCGACGAGGGAGTGGATGGGCTCATAGACCAGACTGTCGAGCCGGATCGGGCGGCCCCGATAGGCGATCCAACGGCACATGGGTGAAACACCTGGCAGCTTGGTTGCGACGCGGCGGCCAGCAGAGCGCGCCCGGCGGCCGATGGCAAGCGCCCTCGCGCCTTCCCTCCCCTCGCGCCACTCCCCTCGCCGCGAAAGGGTCGGCGCGATTGCCCCCCTGCCGCCCCACGCATAGGCTTCCCCGAAACAGGATTTGAGGAAACGCCCCATGCTGACCCGCGCCGCCGACTATCGCGCCCTCCGCGACGGTTTCCGATGGACGATTCCGGAGCGCTACAATATCGGCGTCGACTGCTCCGACAAGCATGCGCCCGACCGCCTCGCCTTGATCTACCGCGCCGGCGACGGATCGGTGACGCGGTATAGGTTCGGGGACCTCTCCAACGCCTCGAACCGGGTGGCCAATCTGTTGACGGCGAAGGGGATCGCGCGCGGCGACCGGGTGGCGGTCCTGCTGCCGCAGGCGCCGGAGACGGCCTTCACCCATCTGGGCGTCTACAAGGCGGGGATGGTGGCGGTACCGCTCTTCACGCTGTTCGGGGAGGAAGCGCTGGAATACCGGCTCAAGGCCTGCGGTGCCCGCGCGCTGGTCACCGACGCGGCCAGCCTGCCGAAGATCGCGGCGATCCGGGACCGGCTGCCGGATCTCGACCTCGTATTGTCGGTAGATGGAGCGGGAGACGGAGCGGAGGATTTCCACGCCCTGATGGCGCGCGCCTCCGACCGCTTCACGCCGGTCGATACCGGGCCGGACGATCCGGCGCTGATCATCTTCACCTCCGGCACGACGGGACAGCCCAAGGGGGCGCTGCATGGGCACCGCGTATTGCTGGGGCATTTGCCGGGGGTGGAACTGCCGCAGGAATTCTTCCCGGCCGAGGGCGACCTGTTCTGGACGCCGGCGGATTGGGCCTGGATCGGCGGGCTGATCGACGTCCTCCTGCCGAGCCTGCATCACGGCGTGCCCGTCCTGGCCCATCGCGCGGGAAAGTTCGACCCGGAGGAGGCGTTCCGCGTCCTCGCCGATTTCGGGGTGCGCAACGCCTTCATGCCGCCGACCGCCCTGAAGCTGATGCGTCAGGTGCCCGACCCGGCGCGCCACGGCTATAGGATGCGCTCCATCGGCAGCGGCGGGGAAACCCTGGGCGAGGAACTGCTGGCCTGGGGGCGGGAGACCTTCGGTCTGACGATCAACGAGTTCTATGGTCAGACCGAATGCAATCTCGTGCTCTCCAACTGCGCGGGGCTGATGGATGTGCGTCCGGGCTCCATGGGAC
This sequence comes from Marivibrio halodurans, assembly GCF_017963645.1. Lineage (GTDB taxonomy): Bacteria > Pseudomonadota > Alphaproteobacteria > UBA8366 > Aestuariispiraceae > Marivibrio > Marivibrio halodurans. The sequence continues at coordinate 128,161 of NZ_JAGMWN010000004.1, forward strand.
GCGCGGTGCCGGGCCACCGGGTCGGCATCGTGGACGCGGAGGGACGCGAACTGCCCGACGGTCAGGACGGCAATATCGCCGTCAAGGCGCCGGACCCGGTGATGTTCCTCGGCTATTGGAACAACGCGGCCGCGACGCGCGCCAAGTTCGCGGGCGATTGGCTGCTGACCGGCGATACGGGCCGGCGCGACGACGACGGCTATTTCTGGTATGTCGGACGGGACGACGACGTCATCACCACCGCCGGCTACCGCGTCGGCCCGGGCGAGATCGAGGATTGCCTGATGGCTCATCCCGCCGTCGCCATGGCGGCGGTCGTCGGCGTGCCGGACCCGGTGCGGACCCAGGCGATCAAGGCCTTCATCGTGCCGGCGCCGGGGCACCTCCCCTCCGACGAACTGGCGGAGGCGATCAAGGCGCATGTCCGCACCAAGCTCGCCGCGCACGAATACCCGCGCATCGTCGCCTTCGTGGATAGCCTGCCGATGACGGCGACCGGCAAGATCATACGCCGCGAATTGCGGGCGCGGCACGAGTGAGCGGCGGAGACATCCCCCGGCCGCGAACCGCGATCGCGCCACTACGGCTCAAAGCGCGCGCATCCCGTCATGGTCGTGCATGGCATCGCGCGAGCCATATTCCACGGCGCCGGCCGGCACCACCCGGTCGCGACCGGCGGCCTTGGCCCGATAGAGCGCGCGGTCGGCCGCATCGGTAAGACGTGCGCTATCCTCCGATCGCGGAAAGGCGGCGAGCCCGGCGGAGAAGGTCACGTGGAAGGTACCGCCCTCGTGATGTTGTGGCATCTCGGCGAAGGCCACGCGGATTTCGTCCAGGACCGGCAAGGCCTGCTCAACCGACGTGTCCGGCAAGGCGATCGCGAATTCCTCCCCGCCATAGCGCCCGATGACGTCCGAGACGCGCAGCCTCTGCTTCAATAGATGCGCCAGCGCGCGGAGCACCCGATCCCCCGCCGGGTGCCCATAGGTATCGTTGACCAACTTGAAATGATCGAGATCGAGGATGCAGAGCGTCAGCGGCCGGTCGGTTCGCTTCATCCGGGCGAGATCGGCCGCCAACCGTTCCTTCATGGCGGTATGGTTGAGCAGCCCGGTCAGGCTGTCGCGCAGCATCGTGGCCCGCAACGCCCGGAAGCGGCGGGCGCGATTGGCTACCGCGCTGACGAGGTTGTCGGCGCGAATCGATTTGGTCAGGAAATCATCGCCGCCGATCCCCATCACGCGCTGTTGGATCGTGGCGTCATCCTCGGCGGAGAGGAAGACGATGGGAATCGAGTCGAACGCCGCCTCCTGGCGGATCACCGCGGCGAGTTCGCGTCCCTGAATCTCCGGCATGTAATGATCCATCAGGATCAATTCGGGGCGGAAGTCCGCCAGATACCGTATGACCTTCATCGGGTCGTTCAGCACCATTACCTGCATACCGGCCGCGCGCAGGACGGCATCGTAATATTTCGCCATGGTCACGTCGTCATCGACGATCATCACGCGATAGGGATCGGCCCGGACGCCACGCTTCAGGCTCTCCAGACGCTCGACCAGACCGAGCGCGTCGAGCGGCGGCGTTAGATAGGCCTCCACCCCGGCGCGAACCGCCTCTATGCGCGCGCGCATAGAGGCATCGTCGGCGATCACGGTGACGGCGGGGCCGGACGCGGCGGCGAGATCGCGCACGGCGTCCAGGACGGCGCCGTCCTCCTTCCCGCCACGCAGGCGGACGATGACATGGCTCGGGGAATCCCGCCCGACACACGCCCCCAGCGCGGTGGCATCTGCGATCGCAGTCACGCGATACCCGAAGGGTCGCAACAATCCGTCGATTTCATCCGCGACGCCGCCCAACGGATCGAGCAGAATCAAAGATGGTTCGTCCGACATCGCCACGCGCCCCCCACCGAGAATCCCGCCCCGTTTTAGCCGACGGCCGCTTCGATCGGCAAGCGGGGGCCGCGGAGACGAGACTTACCCCTGCTTATAGGGAGAGTGGCGGGCCAGCAGGTCCCGGATATGGTCTTCCTGGCCGGTCTCCCCCTCCAGGAAACGCGCGACCGCCTCGCGAAAGGACGGGTTAGGCAGGAGATGGGCCGAACGCGTCTCCACCGGCAGATAGCCGCGCTGAATCTTATGCTCCCCCTGGGTGCCGGCCTCGACCCGGGCGAGCCCATGGGCGATCGCGAAATCGATGGCGCGATAGTAGCACAGTTCGAAATGCAGGAACTTGAAGTCCCCGACACAGCCCCAATTGCGGCCGAACAGCGCCTCGCTTCCCTTCAGGTTTAGCGCGCCCGCGACCGGGTCTCCGTCCCGATAGGCCATCATCAGCACGACACGCTCGCGCATCCGCTCCTGCAGCAGATCGAAGAAGGGGCGCGTCAGATAGGGGTCGCCCCATTTCCGATCGTAGGTATCGACATAGAAGCGGTAGAAGACATCCCAATGATGGGGTTTCAGGTCATCGCCCGTCAGGGCCTCGATCGTAAGGCCGGCTTCCGCCACCTGACGGCGTTCCTTGCGGATTGCCTTGCGCTTGCGCGAGGACAGCGCTTCCAGGAAGTCGTCGAAATCCCGGTAGCCGTCATTGCGCCAATGGAACTGATGTCCCTTGCGGATCAGGAAGCCGGCCGCCGCCAGCACCTCCGCCTGATCGGGCGGCAGGAAATTGACATGCAGGCTGGAAACGCCGTGACGTTCCGTCAGTTCCACGAGCCCGGCGGCCAAGGTCGCCTGTACGCCCGCGCGGTCCGTGGCGGCCGCGGCCAGCAGCCGGGGGCCCGTCACCGGCGTGAAGGGTATGGCCGATAACAGCTTCGGGTAATAGCGTCCGCCCGCGCGCTCATAGGCATGGGCCCAGCCATAGTCGAAGACATATTCGCCCATGCTGTGCCCCTTGAGGTAACAGATCGCCGCCCCCTCCAGCCGGCCCGTGTCGTCGCGCAGCAACAGATGCTGCGGCAGCCAGCCGGTCTCGGGACAGACGGACCCGCTCTCCTCCAGCGCATTCAGGAAATCATGGCAGACGAAGGGATTCTCGGACCCGGCGCAGGCATCCCATTCGGCGCGGTCGATCGTGCCGAGACTTTCCACGACCTGAACCGCGCGGGGTTCTCCGCCGTCGGGCATGTTCACGCTCCCTTGCCTGAGTCACTGCCTAAGTCACTGCCTAAATTCCGGCCTAGGCCCCTGGGACGGGACCATTGCGCTCCTTTCAGATGTCGCATCGCAACATGGCTTTCAAGGGCGCGGGCGCGGTCAATAACCCCGCAACCGCGCGAGGATGAATTCGGCGCGCGCCTCGATCCCCACCAATGGCAGTTCGACGATCCGATAGCCAAGCCGGCTGTAGGTTTCGGCCATCACTCGGCCGGTCGCCTCGGCCTCCCGCCGGTCCTGCTTGCGCTCGGCATCCTGCGAGAAGATCGCGTCCCAATATGGCGCGAGAAAGACAAGTTCATTGTAGGGATGAAGACGCGCCGCCGCCTCGACATGATCCGGAACGGGCAGCCCGCATAGCGTGAGATAGCCGACGACATCGGGTATGCCGCGATCCATCAGAACAGGCGCCTCGAAGGCCGAGGCCTCATGATGGGAGCGCAGATCCCACGCCAGCATGAGCTCCGCGAACATGGCCCGATCCGACCAGGGCAAGGCCGTGCCCCCTATCGCCATCTGATATTGGATGATCGCCCGACCGGCCTCCGGCATGCTCCTATAGCCTTGCCGCGCCACCTCCGCGATCACGCTGCTTTTCCCGGAGCCGGGGCCGCCGGTCACGACGAACATGTGCTCGCCCATGTGCCATCCTCGATCTTCTTGAAAAGGGAGTACGCGCACGGCCCGGCCGATGGGCGGGTAACGCGATCGCGCGATGACGAGGTTAACCGAAAATGCAGATGCGCGCACCGTACTCGGGGCCGCCAAATCCCGGATCGGAAATCCGGCCACATCCTGGGCAGATCCGCGACGCATCCCGCAACGGGTCCTCCGCCGGAATGCGCCCCCGCTTTTCCAAGCGGGGCGCAAGCGCTAGAAGACGCAAGGCGCATTCATCGACGGCAGGGGGACAGCCATGACGACCCAGCAGGCGGACGCGATCGTCATCGGGGCGGGGCATAACGGGCTCGCCTGCGCCGGCTATCTGGCGCGCGCGGGGCTGAAGGTACATGTGGTCGAACGCGCGGGTCATATCGGCGGCGCCGCGCTGACGGAGGAATTCCATCCGGGCTATCGCAATTCCGTCTTCTCCTATCTGGTGAGCCTTCTGGACGCGCGCGTGATCCGCGATCTCGCGCTCAAGGATCACGGGCTGGAGCTTATCAAGCGTCCGGGCGGCAGCCTGCAGGTGCTCGACGGCGATCACATGTACCTGCCGCGCGACCCGGCGGCGGCGCGCGCGGCACTCGCCCGTTTCTCGGAGAAGGACGCGGGGCGCTTCCAGGCCTTCGAGGACATGCTGGAGCGCTTCGGCGATCTGGTCCGCGCCTTGGCGGCGGAACCGCCGCCCAATTTCGGCGGCGGCATCGGCGATCTGATGACCCTGCTGGGCACCGCCAACCGGATGCGCAAGCTAACGGTCGAGGATCAGGCGACGCTCGCCGAACTGATGACCATGTCGATCGGCGATTTTCTGGACCGCTGGTTCGAAAGCGACCCGATCAAGGGCCTGTTCGGTTTCGAGGGCGTGATCGGCAATTTCCAGGGCCCGTACGAGCAGGGGACGGCCTATGTCCTGCTGCATCACGTTTTCGGCCAGATCGACGGGCAGACCGGCGCCTGGGCCTATGCCAAGGGCGGCATGGGCGCGATCACCCAGGCGATGGCGGGCTTCGCGCGCGCCAAGGGCGCCGTGATCGAGACCGAGGCCGAGGTGGTCGAGATCACGCGCAAGGGCGGCCGGACGACCGGTGTCCTATTGGCCGACGGGCGGCGGATCGAGGCGCCGGTGGTCGCCGCGAACTGCCACCCGCGAATCCTCTATGGCCAACTTCTGCCGTTGGAGGAGGCGCCGGACGCCTTCCGCGCCAAGGTCGGTCACTGGCGCTCGGAAAGCGCGACCTTCCGGATGAACCTGGCGCTTTCGGAACTACCGAAATTCGACACCGTGCCGCACGACGATACCGGCCTGACGGCGATGCAGAACACGATCGATATCTGCCCGTCCCTGCCCTATCTGCAGGCGGCCCATGACGACGCGCGGCGCGACGGCTGGGCCAAGGCGCCGATCGTCTCCATGTGCATCCCCTCGATCAGCGATCCCACGCTGGCGCCGGAGGGGCACCACGTCATGAGCCTGTTCTGCCAGCATTTCCGCCGCCATCTGCCGGACGGGCGAAGCTGGGACGATGTGCGCGAGACGGTCGCCGACGGGATCGTCGACACCGTCGCCGCCTATTGCCCGAACCTGAAGGGGGCGATCGTCGGACGGCAAATCCACTCTCCCCTGGATATCGAACGTCGGCTCAACATGGTGGGGGGCGATATCTTCCATGGAAAACTCGCGCTCGACCAGATCTACAGCCTGCGCCCGGCGGCGGGATATGCCGATCACCGCATGCCGCTCGGCGGGCTCTATCTCTGCGGTTCCGGCGCGCATCCGGGCGGCGGGGTCTCCGGCATTCCGGGCCGGAACGCGGCGCTCGCCGCGCTCAAGGACCTGAAGCGCGGGCGGGTGGAAAACCCCTGAAGTCATTCAAATAGCCCGTGACGCGGGCATGTCGGGCATCTCCATTCCCCCTGGCGGAGCCCCCCGGCTCCCGCCCGGGCACAACAGTTTGGAAGAAGCGGAACTTGTAAGCGATTGCGAATTACTTGCAGTCGCATTTCCGCGCTTGTATAAGGGGCTTGGATGTCGTCGAGAGTTGGACCGGCAACGCCGGTCGGGGGAAAATGCAAGACATCGATCACACGTCGCACAGTTCGCGGGAGCGGGCCATTCAACGCGTCGATGCGCGTGATTTGCTGGGGCCGCAGGGAGAGGTACGGATCATCCACAAGGATATCGAGTACCGTCTCCGCCTGACGAGCAACGATAAGCTGATCCTGACGAAATAGGATCGACCGCCGTCCAGGGGCGTGCCCTGGAGCCCATGTCCTAGCCAGCCACCCAACGCCCGCCGCGCGGGTCGGTAGCCAGCCAGTGGATTTCCATTCACGACGCTATCGAAAGGGTGAGTCATGATACCCAGCCTGCCCGCGCGCCGCGTCCAATCGGACGGATTCGCGCAACGCCTGATGACGGGGACGGCGCTCGGCGCCGCCTTATATGTCCTTTTGAGCCTGCCCGCCCACGCCCAATCGGGCGAGGCCGCGAATACCGGGTCAGAGGTGATGGAACTCCCGACCATCGCCGTCGAGGGCGTGCGCGACGACGACTATAAGACGGACAATTCCGCGTCGGACAAGTTCACGGCCCCCCTGGTGAACACGCCGAAGTCGGTCACCGTCATTCCCAAGCAGGTGATGCAGGAGCGCAACGCGGACAGCCTGGACGATGTGCTGCGCACGACGCCGGGCATCACGCTGGGCGCCGGCGAGGGCGGCGTTCCGAACGCCGATCTGCCGAATATCCGCGGCTTCGCCTCCGAAGGGAACATCTATATCGACGGCATGCGCGATACCGGCTCCCAGACCCGCGACATGTTCAATCTGGAGCAGGTCGAGGTGATCAAGGGCCCGGGCTCCGCCTATGCCGGGCGCGGTTCGACCGGCGGCAGCCTGAATCTCGTCACCAAGAAAGCCCAGGCGGACAACTTCGTCGCGGGCAGCGTCTCGGCCGGCTATCCGCTGCGCGGCCGGACCGAGTTGGACGGCAACTACGCCTTCACCGACAACGCCGCGATGCGCGTCAACCTGATGTGGGAAGAAACCGAGGTCGCCGGACGCGACGAGGTGGAGACCAGCAGCATCGGCTTCGCGCCGTCGCTCTCGCTCGGTCTCGGCCAGCCGACGCGCGCCACGATTAGCCTCTATCACCTCCAGACCGACGACATGCCGGATTACGGTCATCCCTATGACCAAGCGACCGGCCGGCCCGTCGATGTCGATCAGGAGAATTTCTACGGCCTGACCAACCGCGACTTCCAGGAAACCCAGACGGATGCCGCGCAAGTCGAGATCGAGCACGATATCGACGATGCCCTCACCGTTCGCAACGTCACCCGGTTTAGCTGGTCGGAGAATGATTATATCGTCACCAACCCGGACGACAGCGCGGGCAATGTCGCGAACGGCACGGTCTGGCGCGCGATCAAGAGCCGCAACGCGGATACGACCGTGATCACCAACCAGACCGAGTTGTCGGGCGATTTCGACACCGGCGGGCTCGGCCACAGCTTCAATACCGGCATCGAACTCAGCCGCGAGGACAGCAAGAACCGGAACTACAGCGTCGACACAGGCAACCGGGATTGCTCCGTCACCGGCATCGGCGCCTCCTCCGGCTATAACTGCACCAGCCTGTTCGACCCCGATCCGGGCGATCCCTGGGCCGGCTCCATCGCCCCCTCGACGGGGTCCTCGCAGACCAGCGTCGACACCATGTCGATCTATGCCTTCGATACGATCGAGATCGACCCGCAATGGCTCGTCAATCTCGGCCTGCGCTACGACAAGTACCGCACCGAGGCGGAAAGCAGCGGTGGGCGCGGCGGCCCCTATAACGGCAGCAACGATACCGACTTCATCAACTATCAGGCGGGCGTCGTCTATAAGCCCGCGCCGAACGGCAGCGTCTATGTCAATTACGGCACCTCCTCCGACCCGTCGGGCACGACGGCCGGGGAAGGCCGCGACAATCTCGGCTCCTCAAACGAGAATCTCGATCCGGAGGAATCCCGCAGCTACGAGGTCGGGACGAAGTGGGATCTGTTCGACGAGCAGCTCGCCGTCACCGCCGCGATCTTCCGTACCGAGAAGACCAACGCCCGGATCGCCACCGCCCCGGGACGTGGCGCCAATCAGGTGCTGGGCGGCGAACAGCGCGTCGATGGGTTCGAACTGGGCGTCTCCGGCGACATCACGGAGCGTTGGCACGTCTTCGGCGGCTATACCTTCCTCGACAGCGAGATCGTCGATGACGGTCCCAACGCCACCGACGACGGTAACGAGATCCCCAATGTTCCCACGCACAGCCTGAGCATCTGGTCGACCTATGACCTGCTCGACGATTGGACCCTCGGCGGCGGCGCCACCTATATGTCCAGCCGCTTCGGCAACACCGGCAACACGGTGGAGGTGCCGGATTACTGGCGTTTCGACGGGATGGCCCGCTATTCGATCACGGAGAATGCCGACCTGCGGCTCAATGTCGAGAACATCCTCGACAAGAAATATTACGACAAGCCGTATGTGACGCATTTCGCGACCGTGGCCCCGGGCCGCTCCGTCGTGCTGTCCACCGACTTCACCTTCTAGCCTAGCGACGATTCCCGGGGCGCCCCGCGCGTCCCGGGGGCTCGCGCGGGAGTTCCCGACCGACCATGATGGTGCGTATCCCCCGGGTTCTTACCCCCGATCAACTGGCCCAGGTCCGCGCCGCGCTGGATGCCGCCGATTGGGTCGACGGCCGGGTCACGGCCGGGCACCATTCCGCGCGGGTCAAGGACAACCAACAGATTCCGGAGGAGCACCCGGCCGCGCGCCGGGTCGGCGAGTTGATCGTCGCGGCGCTCAACCGAAACCCGCTCTTCATCTCCGCCGCCCTGCCGCAACGGATATTCCCGCCGCTCTTCAACCGCTACGCGGGCGGCCAGGCCTTCGGCAATCACGTCGACAACGCGATCCGCCAGAACCCGCATGTCGGGCGCATCCGCACCGACCTGTCGGCCACCCTCTTTCTGAGCGAGCCGGAGGATTACGACGGCGGCGACCTGGTGGTCGAGGACACCTACGGCACCCACGGCGTGAAATTGCCGGCGGGCGACATGATCCTCTATCCGGCGAGCAGCCTGCATCATGTGACGCCGGTGACGCGCGGCGCGCGCACCGCCTCCTTCTTCTGGATGCAGAGCCTGGTGCGCGACGTGGGGCAGCGGTCCCTGCTTTTCGAGATGGATCAGGCGATCCAGAGCCTCGGCCGGGATTTCCCGGATCATGAAAGCCTGCCGCGCCTGACCGCGACCTATCACAACCTGCTGCGGCGCTGGGCGGAGCCTTGATGATGTCGAGCCGGACCACCACCACCCCGACAATGAAACGCCGCCCCCGGCGGAAGGCCGATGCCCTTCCGGCCCGCACTCGGCGGTTCCTGGCCGACCTGCATCTTTGGATCGGCGTCGGGTTCTGCATCCCCTTCATCCTCCTGGGGGTGAGCGGCAGTTATCTCGTCTATCACGAGAGCTTCGACGCGCTGCTGGCCGGCGGGGGGAGCGTCACCGCCACCGACGGACCGCCCCGCCCGGCGGGGGAGATCGTCGCCGCGGCCCTGGCGGCCGCCCCCGACGGCGCGGCCGCGACGCTCCTCTTCATGCCGGATGCGCCGGGCGAGGCCGCGCGCGTGCGCGTCGGCCCGGCGGACGCCAATTTCCGCGACCCGCGCATGGTGGACATGGCGATCGACCCGGCCACCCTCGCCATCCTGGATGACGGCGATGGAGGTGGCGGCGGGCGCAGCGCGCTCACCACCCTGATGCACCGCATTCACGGCCATGCGCTGATCGGCGGCGCGGGGCGCCCGGTCATCGGCTGGCTGGGCGTCGGCATGGTGATCCTCGGGATCAGCGGCCTCGTCATCTGGTGGCCGAAACGCGGGCAATGGCGGCAGGCGCTGACGATCAAGCGCGGGGCGCGCGGCCTTCGCCTGCATCGCGACCTGCATGGCGCCGTCGGCTTCTGGTCGCTGATCGTCTTCATGGTGGTAAGCGTCACCGGCGTCTATATCGCCTTCCCCCGGACCCTGACCGCCGCCGTCTCCGCCGTGACCAGCGGATCGGTGGAGAGCACATCGCCCCTCGCCCCGCCCCTCACCCCGATCGAGGCGGTGGAGGGCGCGCCGCCGCTCGACCTCGGCCGCCTCGCCGAGAGCGCCCAGGCGGCGGTTCCGGAGGGCCGTCTGTGGCGCGCCATGGCGCCGTTTCGCCCGGGCCAGCCGACGCGGGCCTGGCTGGCCCTGCCCGGCGCGGCCGACGGCGCGCCGTCGGTGACCGTCTCCCTCGACCCCTGGACGGCCGACGTGCTGGCGATCGAGGATCCGCGCCGCTTCGACGCCGCCCGGACCATAGAGGCCTGGCAACGCCCCTTGCACGAGGGCCGGGGGCTCGGCCCGGTCTGGCGGGCGCTGGTCTTCGTCTCCGGGCTTCTGCCGTTGCTGTTCGCGATCACGGGCGTGTCGATGTGGCTGATCAAGCGCGCGCGCCGCAAGCGCTTCAAGGCGGGTGGCTGATGGCGGGCGGCTGACGGCGGGCGGCTGATGGCGGGCGGCTGATGGCGGGCGGCTGATGGCGGGACGGGCGCGCCCACGCCGCCTCTATCGCTTGCGGCGGCGCTTGGGCTTGGCGTGGCGGCCCATCGCCTCGGGCGGTTGCTTGCGCGCCCATTTGATGAATTTCGCGATCTCCGGATCGGCGCGGGCGCTTCGCGCGTCGGGCAGGTCGCGCGCCAGCGTCTTCTCGTCATGCAGGCTGTGCAGCTTCTTGTGGCACAGCCGATGCAGCCAGTCCCAGTGCCGCCCACCCTCCTTGCGTGGAATCCAGTGATGGCGGTCCACCGACGGCCCCGCGATCATCGCCCGCCCGCAGATCGGACAGGGGCCGAGATCGGTGCCCTTGGACGGGTCGTTGGGGGGCGGGTTATCGGGCGGCGCGCGCATGGGGTGGGGTTATAGCATGCCCGCCCGCGCGCTTCCGCCTCCCCCTGTTCGCGCCCCTAAAGCGCGATTTCCCGGTCGACATAGACGCGGGCGGGTGGCGGGCCGTCGCCGCCGCCCTTCTCGGCATAGAAAAGGGCGCTCTCGCCCTTTAGGCTCGTCGGCAGGATGGCGACGCGGAAGGTCAGGGCGGGCTCGGTATCCTCGGCCGTGACGACCGCCTCCTCGCCCTCCTTGACGAACCAGGCGCCGCCCGGCCGGTGCGGCGTCGTCCGCTGGCCCAGCGCGACGGAGACCGCGCCGCTCGCCAGGACCCGCAGGCTCGGCCCCGGGATGATGTGGGTCGGGTCCTCCGCCCCCGCCTCCAACGCCACGGCGTCGAGGCGCATCAGGCGTTCCTCCTCCTCCGGCAACTCGATGGTGCGTTCCATCAGAAGGCCGGTGGTGCAGCCCGCCTCCTCGACCTCCTCCGGCTGGTCGGCCGGGGCCAGTTCCCAGCGCAGGACGAGCGCGCCGTCATGCCCCGTCTCCATCCGGGTGAGCCCCATGGCGAGCGCCGCCTCGTCGCGCGCCACGGGGTCGAGGTCGCCCAGGCTGCCGCCCCCCACGCCGAGCGACCCCTCCACGCAATAGATCACGCGGTTCGCCGCCGGGGTCGCGATCTCGACCCACCCGCCGGGGGCGATGCGGTCCTCATGCAGGCTGAAACGATAGGAGGTCATGCGGAATCTCCTCGAAGGGTCGAAGGGCCGGGCCGAAGCCCGGCGGCGTGCCCCGGAGGTAGCCTTCCCAGCCGGCCGGGGCAAGCCGTCCGCCCCGCGCGCCCATGCCGGCGCCGCCCCATGCAGGCGCCGCCCCATGCAGGCGCCCCCCATGCAGGCGCCCCCATGCAGGCGCCGCAGGGGGGGCATGCAAGCATGGCGGTGGCGCACTGCCTATCTAATAGGGCAGTTACACTGCCATAAAACGAGATGAAACGGAGTTGGTCCCATGAGCCTCAATGAAGCCCTCGCCCCCACCGGCCGCGCCATCGGTCGCGCGCCCGCCGTCACCCTGGTCTCCGACCTGGTCGCCCGCGTCCGGCACGCCCGCCGCCTGCAGCGCGCCCGCGCCGAACTGCACCGGTTGAGCGACCACGACCTCGCCGACCTCGGCATCGCGCGCAGCGAGATCGACCGCGTCGTCGAAACCGGCCGCCCCCTCGGCCGCTGATCCGGTCCCCGCGACCCCAAGGCCCGCGGCACCCCACGAAAAAGCCCGCGCCCTCCGAGGAGGGGCGCGGGCTTTTTTGTTTCGGACCTCCCCCATCACATGACCGATCCCTCCAAAACACCGTCCATCAGAATTTGGTACAGATCGGTACGGTGCAGGACCAAGCCAGTGCGTGAAGTTGTGCGATTTGCTGACTTTGCCGCGCATCAGGCCAGTGACAAAGCACCAACCTAGCGCCTACGGCATTACCCATATGACTTTGTTTCCGCCGTGAGAGGGACCGCTCTAGAAACGAGAGCAAGTAATATCAATGGCTTATCAGGGTGCTGTCGCGGGCATCTCTGGCACAAGACCAGATAAATCCGATCAAGGCCGTCCTAGGCTGGCACAAATTCGTCACAACAAGGTAGTGCTAGGCGGCGAGTTTCTTCCGTTAAAGGCCTGCCTCCCTAAGGCTTCCCCTGAAATAAAAGCGCCATAAGATAAAGGTTTTAATGAGTGATGTTGTAGGCATAACTGGAATAACACCTTACTGGACAACCTTGGTCCTGACAGGCGGGGTAAAAATGGAGAAAAATCAAGTGATGTCATCTGCTCTTTCGCTGATAGTTTTTATTATGAAATCAAGTATTTCAAAAGCATATTGGATATCGGAACTTTTGTTCAAATTTAGTTTAATCTCTTCATCAACGCTCACAATAAGCGTTGCAGAATGAAGAACCGTATTCCTTATTTTATTCAATATTCTGTATCCCTTCACGGTATCCTCACCCCAAAATTCTTTACTCTCAATTCCGCTCCCAAACACATCTTTGAATGCAGAAGACGCAATTTTATTCATTGTAAATGCTTCCCACTGTTGAATTTTTCTTCTGGAATTTTACGTTTTTTAGCAGTTGAACGAATAGTTTCGTTTAAATACACTTCAAATCCCAGGGATAAATTCGCTGATGCCATTAAAAAATTGTTCTTAAGAACATAATGATTTGCATCTGCTAATATTCGTGTTGAAAGTGGAAAGTTATAACCTGATTCAATGCATGATTTGAAAAAGTTACACTGTTCAGTGGAGTATGGTTTTCTAAAATTACTAATGCCTCCGCCAGGAAACATAGCAGAAACGCTACCTTTCCGGTAGCTTTCGCTGTCAGGAGTCTTAGTCGATATATTTAACGGACCCAACTGCCATGACTCTGAAAGAGGTTGCAAAACATAGTCTTCTAAACAAATCCTTGCGCAATCAATAAGGTGATTTGATACTTTTAAAACAAAATCATTTATAAATTTCATTTTATAAGTGATTCTCTCTGTTTTTTTGTCTGGCACTTCGTCACTAAAAAACAGGGTAACTTCTGTATACTCGAAATGGTTCGTATCATCATTCTCCAGGAATGCATTCTTCGCCTCAGAAAGGCCGGGAAATGTTGTTTCTCTTTTTCGATTGGTTCTTAGCCGGACGTGCGCTCTTTTCTCATTGATTAAAATTGAGCTTTCGACGTCAATTTTTAAAGAAAATGGCATTTTATACTCGATTCTATAATCCACTATCATTCGATTTCCTCAAATAGTTTGATGGCCTATTCGGTGGCGTCTTTATCCACATAAAGTAAAACGCGCCAACAGCATTATGCATAAAGAAGTGCATTGGTTTCAATCTATAATTTTTAATCATGGCTCATTTGAGTATACCTTATCGATACGTCTCACAGTCGGCTTGCGCGACATTACGTGCAGTAGCATTTCCAAACGCAGCCACATATGGGATTCAATATCTAAAGACAGTTTCCGATGTTGAGCGCTATTTCACACTCCTTTGAATTTGAACCGCCTCCATTACAAAAAAATGCAGCCGCAGGAACACCTACGGCTGCATAGTCTGTTTCATTCGTTCGCGGCGCCGCCCCTAAATAGGGGCCACGCGCGGGCTATCGAGAATTAGTCCGTCGCGGCGATCAGATATCCCCCATGCAGAGATACTTGATCTCCATCCATTCCTCGATGCCGTATTTCGAGCCTTCGCGGCCGATGCCGGATTCCTTGACGCCGCCGAAGGGGGCGACCTCGGTGGAGAGGATGCCGGTGTTGATGCCGACCATGCCGTATTCCAGCCCTTCGGACACGCGCCAGACGCGGCCGATGTCGCGGGCATAGAAATAGGCGGCCAGCCCGAAGGGCGTGTCGTTGGCGATGCGGATCGCGTCCGCCTCGTCCTTGAAGCGCACGATGGGCGCCACCGGGCCGAAGATCTCGTTATTGAGGATATCCATGTCGGTGGTGACGTTCTCCAGCACGGTGGGGCTGTAGAAGTTCCCGCCCAGTTCGTGCGGATCGCCGCCGACGGTCGGCTTGGCGCCGGCCGATTTCGCGCCGCCGACCAGTTCCGTCACCTTGGCGATCGCGCGTTCGTCGATCAGCGGGCCGATGGTGACGCCGTCCTCCATGCCGTTGCCGACCTTCATCTTGGCGACCTCGGCCTTCAGGCGGTCGACGAATTTGTCGTAGATGCCGTCCTGCACCAGGATGCGGTTGGCGCACACGCAGGTCTGGCCGGCATTGCGGAACTTGCAGGCGATGGCGCCCGGCAGCGCGCTTTCGATATCGGCGTCGTCGAAGACGATGAAGGGCGCGTTGCCGCCGAGTTCCAGGCTGACCTTCTTCACCGTGTCGGAGGCCTGCTTCATCAGCAGCTTGCCGACCGGGGTGGAGCCGGTGAAGCCGATCTTGCGCACGATCGGGTTGCCGGTCATCTCGCCGCCGATATCGGCCGCCTTGTCGCCGGTGACGACGGAAAGGACGCCGGCGGGGATGCCCGCCTCCTCGCCCAGCACGCAGAGCGCCAGCGCGGTGAGCGGCGTCGCCTCGGCCGGCTTGATCACCATCGGGCAGCCGGCGGCGAGCGCGGGCGAGGCCTTGCGCGTGATCATCGCCAGCGGGAAATTCCACGGCGTGATGCCGGCGGTGACGCCGATCGGCTCCTTCACCGTGACGATGCGGCTATCCGCCCGGTGCGCCGGGATGGTGTCGCCATAGACGCGCTTCGCCTCCTCGCCGAACCATTCGAAGAAGGAGGCGCCATAGACCACCTCGCCCATGGATTCCTGCAGCGGCTTGCCCTGCTCCATCGTCATGATCATGGCCAGATCGCGCTGGTTCGCCATGATCAGGTCGAACAGGCGGCGCAGGATCTGGGCGCGTTCCTTCGCGGTCTTGGCGCGCCAGGCGGGCCAGGCCTCGTTCGCGGCCTCGATCGCGCGGCGGGTCTCGGCGGCGCCGCAATTGGCGACATTGGCCAGCACCTCGCCCGTCGCCGGGTTGGTGACCTTGAAGGTCGCGCCGTTATCGGAATCGGTCCACTTGCCGGCGACGAAGGCCTGCTCGCGGAAGAGTTTGGGGTTGGAAAGCTGCATTTGGGCGGTCTCCTGCCTTTCTCGTGCCGGGGCATCCCAGGAAAGTCCGGTGCGGGACCGGATCGAGGAAGGTCTTTCCGCACCGGCGGCTGGGCACTACATAGGCCGACGCACGGCAAGACGCAACTCGCCCCCCGGCACGCGAATGGGGCCAAACCGGACAGTGCGGAAGGGACAGTTCATGAACCGCGATACCGCCGAGACCATCGCCCTGCAGGCCATGCGCTTCGTCGCGGAGGACGAGGACCGGCTGGGCCGCTTCCTGGCCTTGAGCGGGATCGGGCCGGGGGAGCTGCGCGAGCGCCTGGGCGACCCGACCTTCCAGATGGGGTTGCTGGATTTCCTGCTGAACCACGAGCCCGATCTGCTCGCCTTCGCGGAGCATGCGGAGATCGACCCGACCCAGCCCGCCTGGGCGCGGCGAACGCTGGCCCGGGCGGCGGGGTTGCGGGACGAGGAAAGCTCGATCTGATCCCGACCGCGCGCCTGCTCCCGCCCTTGGCCCCGATGTCGATCCGGCACGCGGCGGGCCGTGGCGGGTATCAGCCTATGGTGACCTCGCGCTCGCGCATGCGCCACAGGCGCGTATAGGCCTCCCCGGCGGCATCGCCCAATCGCGCGGCCCGTTCCTTTTCCCGCTGATCGCGGGCATGGACGGCCATCCGCGACAGGCAGCGCGCATATTGCGCCTGCTGTTCCAGATAATTGCTGTAGTCCACCAGGATCATCGGGGTTTCCTTACGATTCGGGCCGATTCGGGCCGGACGCGCGCGCCCATCGAC
This sequence comes from Marivibrio halodurans, assembly GCF_017963645.1. Lineage (GTDB taxonomy): Bacteria > Pseudomonadota > Alphaproteobacteria > UBA8366 > Aestuariispiraceae > Marivibrio > Marivibrio halodurans. The sequence continues at coordinate 144,380 of NZ_JAGMWN010000004.1, forward strand.
ATCACCCTACAGTCGAATGGAGGTGATCGAAGGTGACCCCCGTCACATTCGCGTTAATTTTCGTTGGATTTTTCGTGAATCCCCGGAAATCCGGGCGCCGCGAGTCAGGGCGCGAAGCCCGGTGGACTCCCGCCCGGGACTCGCCCTAGAAAGAGCGCATGCGGCAATATCTCGACCTCCTCCGGCATGTGAAGGACCACGGCGCGCTGAAGAGCGACCGGACCGGCACGGGCACGCGCTCCGTCTTCGGCTGGCAGATGCGCTTCGACCTCGCCGAGGGCTTCCCGCTGCTGACGACGAAGAAGCTGCATCTGCGCTCCATCATCCACGAGCTGCTCTGGTTCCTCGCGGGCGATACCAACATCGCCTATCTGAAGCAGAACGGAGTCAGCATCTGGGACGAATGGGCGGACGGGAACGGCGATCTCGGCCCGATCTACGGCCATCAATGGCGCTCCTGGCCGGCGGCGGACGGGCGGACGATCGACCAGATCGCCCAGGTGGTCGACCAGATCCGCAGCCACCCGCACAGCCGCCGCCACATCGTCAGCGCCTGGAACCCCGCCGATGTGGAGCGCATGGCGCTGCCGCCCTGCCACTGCCTGTTCCAGTTCCATGTCGCGGACGACCGGTTGAGTTGCCAGCTCTATCAGCGCAGCGCCGACATCTTCCTGGGCGTGCCGTTCAATATCGCCTCCTACGCGTTGCTGACCCTGATGGTGGCGCAGGTGACGGGCTATCGGCCGGGCGACTTCGTGCACACGCTGGGCGACGCGCATCTCTATCTCAATCACCTGGAGCAGGCGGACACGCAATTGGCGCGGAAGCCCGGGCCGCTGCCCAGCATGACGCTGAACCCGGCGCGCACGGAACTCGACCAGTTCGTCCATGACGATTTCACGCTGGCGGACTACGCCCCGCAGGCGCATATCAAGGCGCCGGTGGCGGTCTGATGGCGGCGGTTGGATACGGGGTCGCATGACGCACGACGCATCGCTCGAACATCCGGTCGCCCTTGTCGTCGCCGTTGCCGACAACGGCGTGATCGGCGCCGATGGCGGGCTTCCCTGGCGGCTGCCGGAGGATCTGAAATATTTCAAGGCCGTCACCATGGGGAAGCCGATCGTCATGGGGCGGAAGACCTGGGACTCCCTGCCGCGACGGCCGCTGCCCGGGCGCCCCAACCTCGTCGTGACACGCCAGCGCGACTTCATGGCCGAGGGCGCCGAGATCTTCACCGATATCGACGCGGCGCTGGCCCGCGCGGACGCTCATGCCTCGGCAGCCGGCCTCGACGATCCGGAGATCAGCGTTATCGGCGGGGCGGAAATCTTCCGCATGACCCTGCCGCGCGCGGAGCGGCTTTACCTGACGGAGGTTCACGCCCATCCGGAAGGCGACGCCTTCTTTCCGGATTTCGATCGAAACGCCTGGCGGGAGACGGCGCGCGACGACCGGCCGGCCGCCGGGGACAATCCGGCCCATAGCTTCACCCGCCTCGCGCGGGTCGGCGCCGACGGAATGTAACCCGCCGCCCCCCGGGCGGGGTTGCGCCCGGCCGGCGCGCCACTATCCTTCAAGGGGACGGCGCACCGAACCGGCGGGACCACATGCGCCCCGCGCGACAGCGTCCAGACCCAACCCGACCCACGAAGTCGGACAATATGAACCCCGCGAGAGCCGCCCCCCTCGCTTATCTCTTTCCCTCTCCGATGAAGGAGCCCAGCCCATGGCCGACGAACTCCACAGCAAGGTCCTGATCATCGGCGCCGGTCCCGCCGGGTATACCGCCGCGATCTATGCCGCCCGGGCGAGTCTCGCCCCCCGCCTCGTCGCCGGCATGCAGCCCGGCGGCCAATTGATGATCACGACCGACGTGGAGAACTATCCCGGTTTCGCCGACGTGATCCAAGGCCCCTGGCTGATGGAGCAGATGCAGAAACAGGCGGAGCATGTCGGTACCGACATCCACTACGACCTGATCACGGCGGTCGACTTCACGGGCCGTCCTTTCCGCTGCACCGGCGACAGCGGCACGATCTACACGGCCGATTCCGTGATCATCGCGACCGGCGCGCAGGCGCGCTGGCTCGGGCTGGAGAGCGAACAGCGCCTGCAGGGCATGGGCGTCTCCGCTTGCGCCACCTGCGACGGCTTCTTCTTCCGGGGCAAGGAGGTCGCCGTCGTCGGCGGCGGCAACACGGCGGTGGAGGAAGCGCTCTATCTCACCAATCACGCCAGCAAGGTGACGCTGATCCATCGGCGCGACGAATTGCGCGCGGAAAAGATCCTGCAAGACCGCCTGTTCGCCCATCCGAAGGTCGAGGTGATCTGGGACAGCGTGGTGGAGGAGATCCTGGCCGACGGCGACCCGCCGGGCGTCAGCGGCGCGCGCCTGAAGAACCGTAAAAGCGGCGAGACCGCGGACATCGCCTGCGAAGGCGTGTTCATCGCGATCGGCCACGACCCCGCGACCGCCGTCTTCAAGGACGCGCTCAAGATGGATGCGAACGGCTACATCCTGACCGCCGCCGATTCGACCGCGACCGATGTACCCGGCGTCTATGCCGCCGGCGACGTCACCGACCATGTCTATCGACAGGCGGTGACCGCCGCCGGCATGGGATGCATGGCCGCGTTGGAGGCGGAACGGTATCTGGCTCTGGGTGGCGCAGAGCGCGTGGAGGCGGCTGAGTAGTCGAACTAAGTGTTTTTACCTAAAATTTTAAACGGCTTTCGTTGCCGCTGGGCGAAGGGTGGCGTACCATAGCGATCAAATTGAGGAAGGGTGTTCGTCGCCCTTCCGCCCGGATGAGAAAGCCCACAAATGATCTTCGGAAGAAAGCGTACCGAATCCGATACTTTCTCTTCTTCACCCTCCTCATCGCGACATGACACGGCAAAGCGCGTCTCGGAAATTGCACAGGGATTGACCGTTCTCGGCGAGATCGTCGGCGAATGCGACGTCAGCCTGGACGGTCGGCTGGAGGGCAATCTCCGTTGCCGCAAGCTGGTGATCGGGCCGTCCGGTGAACTCATCGGTGGGGCGATCGCGCAAAACGTGCATGTGAAAGGCACGGTGAAAGGCGATATTCAGGCCGTGCAGGTCACGCTCGATTCCACCGCGACCGTCCTGGGCAATGTCCGCCACGAAGTTCTGAGCGTCGCCGCCGGCGCGCGGGTGGAGGGCCATTATACGCAGGGCCTCGCCAAGCCGGAGCGCAAGGTGTCGGTCGATGCCATCCGGGACCCTCAAGCGCGCGGTCTTCACCGCCCATCGTCGAAACCCGTCTTTCCGGCCGGAAACCCACCGGTACCGGTCGCAGTCGGTGGCGGCAGCGGCGCGAAGATCGCCGCCTCGGTGGCGAAGGCGGACATCTGAGCGAACGGCACCCAAGGGCGCGCATCATTTCCTGACCGCGGAATCCGCCCTGCCCACCGACCGGAACCAGGCCTTGAACCGAAAGCGAGGCCGAAAGCGGATTCGGTCGCATTTCCTTGCCCGGCGCTACCGCCATGGCACGGCGCTTCGCGCGGTATCGGCGTGGAGCATTGTTTCCGCCCCACGATCAGGGCTTCCATCAGGGTTTCAAGGGTAAGTTCGGGTGGGTCGCGCGGTTCGGATTGTCTTTTCCCTGTTTCGCTGAAATCCTCGGCATGGCTGGTGCGTAATGCACGGTCCAGGATCATCCCGGTCGGGAACCCCCCATGCAGCATTTTCCTCGCTCGCTCGGTCCGGCGGTTGCCCGGACATCCCCCGTCGAAGCCGTCCGCGCGGGACTTGGGGCCCTCATCGGCCTCGGCGTGGCGGGGTTGTTCGTTCTGTCGCCGTCTATCGACCGGACGCTCGGCCTCTATCTAATCGCTCCTTTCGGCGCGAGCGCGGTTCTTTTGTTCGCCGTTCCGAACAGCCCCTTGGCGCAACCCTGGTCGGCGATCGTGGGGAACACCGTCGCGGCGGCGGTCGGCGTGGCCGTCTGCCTGAGTGTGCCGGAGCCGATTCCCCGGATCGCGCTCGCGGTCGGCCTCGCGATCACCGCCACGATCCTGTGCCGCGCGGTGCATCCACCGGCCGGCGCGGTCGCGATGACCGCCGCGATGAGCCCCGACGCCGTGGCGGATCTCGGCTTCCGCTTCGCCATCACGCCGGTCGCGACCGGAACCGTCATATTGGTCGTGATCGCCGCCGCCTATGCCCGGTTGACCGGGCGGCGCTATCCGTTCCGGCAGTTCGACGCCCCCAATCGGCATGGCACGCAAGATCCCGAGCCGATGGAACGAATCGGCCTCACGAAGGAGGAACTGACGGAACTCCTGGAGCGCTATCGCCAGTCCTTCAACCTGGGTGTCGAAGACCTGGCCCGGCTGATCGGCGCGGCCGGGATGCAGGCCGCCACGCACGGGACCGGCCCCATGACAGCCGCCGACATCATGTCGCGCAATTTGGTGACGGTCGACCCGAGCGCGCCTCTTGCCCATGTGGCGGACCTGTTCAGACGGCACGGCTTCACCTCGCTCCCCGTGGTCGGGGAGCATGACGGATTTCTCGGCGTGATTTTCCAGATGCACCTCATCGAGCGCATCGGCGCGCAAGCCCACCGCCTTGATCGAGGCCTCCGCCCGGCGATGAGGCGCCTGCTCATCCGGGAAACGATGCCTCCACCTTGTGCGTCGGACCTCATGAACACGACGCCCCCACGCGCCGCGCCGACGACCCCGGTCGCAGCGCTCCTACCGATGATGGCCAGTGGCGATGTCGACGCGGTTCCCATCCTGGCCGATGGCGACCTCGTCGGGATCGTGACACGAACCGACCTGATCGGCGCCCTCGCCAGGAGCAGCTTGCAATAACCGCCCCAATAATCCGCTTCACCATCGGGCCACTTGACGATCGTGGCACCGGAACAAGCAAATGGAAGAAATGGTGCCCCATCCCGAAGGGATGTCGAACCAAAACTGGAGCGCCAGTTCGACGTCAGGAGAAATGGTGCGGGCGGCCGGACTCGAACCGGCACGGGACAAAGCCCAAGCGATTTTAAGTCGCTTGCGTCTACCAGTTTCGCCACGCCCGCTTGGCAACCGGCGCGCGCGGCGACGGCGGAACGGACGCTATATCGGCGGTGCCGGTTTTGGAAGAGGGAAGTAAGCGCGTCCGGCCCATCGCCTCCACGCGCCACATTCTTATCCCGGGAAAAGCCCGCGCATCCGTTCCATGAACGCATTGATCCAACTCTTGAGCGTCGGCAGCAGGCCGCCGCCTTCCCCCTGCCCCGGCTGATCGAGCGCACCAATGGCGAGGCCGATGGCGATCGCCAGAACGAGCGCGAGAAGGATCGTCAGAATCCAGGATACGGCGTTGGAACCACCGCGCCGGCGCCGCGAGAACCGCCGTTCGCCGAACCCCACATCCGGTTGGACATGGTTACGCAAACTGAGCGGTACCGTGCCGCCAAGGGTATCGCCGCGGTCCAGCCTGATCTTACGTTTGGTGTATTTAGTGCTCACGCCCATGTCGGTCCGTCTCATGCGCCGGGATGCGCGTTGATCGTCCGTTCGCCACCGGCACGCACCCCCTGCTACCGCGCCAGCCGAACCGCTTCAAGCCCCGCCCGGATATCCGACCCTGGCCGTCCCCACCATCCGAGACACCCAGAAGACCCAACCGGAATGTCGGTATCAGGACGGGAATATGGCGTAACCTTGGCAATTACCCGAAAGTCCAGGCTATGCTCTCATCCATGGACCGGGATTGGACGAATTATGGGCTGATCGCGCTCGGCGCCGTACTGCTCTGGCTACTGGCGCGACGCGGGCGCGCCGGCGATGCGCCTTGGCGGCGCATGCTGCCGGTCGCGATCGCCGTCGCGCTGGTGGTCGGTATCGCGCTTCATCTGCGCGACCGGATGTGATGCCGGGAAAGCCCTCAGCCCGCCGCCGGATCGAACCGTTCCGCCGCCGCGCCGAGGTCTTGGACGAGTTTCTCGACCGCCCGGGCCGCATCCTCCACCGCCGCGCTATCGACGCCGCGCACGACGATCGAGAGCCGGAACCCGCCGCTGCCATATTTCGGATAGCTGCCGATATCGACCGCCGGATGATCGGCCGCGACATGACGCAACCCCTCCGCCGCCGTGCCCTCCGGCAGGTCGCAGCGGATAGTGACGCTCTCTACCCGGGCGCCCCCCTTGAGGGTGGGCAGGACGCCGTCCAGCATCGCCGCCATGATGCGCGGCACGCCGGCCATGACGAAGACGTTCTCCAACCGGAAGCCCGGCGCGACGGAAACCGGATTGTCGATCAGGCTGGCGCCGTCGGGAATGCGCGCCATGCGCAGGCGGGCCTCGTTCAACTCATGCTCGCTGGTGGCATAGTGCGCCTCCAGCCGCGCGCGCGCCTCCGGATGGATATCGATCGCCCGCCCGAAGGCGGCCGCCACGCAATCCGCCGTGATGTCGTCATGGGTCGGCCCGATCCCGCCCGTGGTGAAGAGGTAATCGACCCGGGCGGAAAGCGCGCGCACCGTATCGGTGATCACATCCGCCTTATCCGGGATCACGCGGGCCTCGACCAGCGATATCCCGATCGCGCCCAGCCGTTCGGCCAGATGCTTCAGATTGGTGTCCTGGGTCCGGCCCGAGAGGATTTCGTTGCCGACGATGATGAGCGCGGCCGTGACCGCCTTCGGTGAGCTGTCCTGCATGATGGGGAAAGGATAGCGCGCCGCGCGGATGGGGAAAGCCCCATCCTGTGCATCACGTGCCTACCCCCTTGTGGCCGGATCGCCGGCCGGCCATAAGGGGTGTCATGAGTGCGATACTCGCGATCCTCGGCACCACGCTGCCCTTCTTCGCCGTCATCGGCTGCGGCGCGGTCGCCGTTTGGCGGGGGCTGATGGACGAGCCCGCGGCGCGCGGCGTTCACGTCTTCGTCTTCTATTTCGCCCTGCCCTGCCTGATCTTCCGCGCCTTCGCGACCCGCGATCTGGCGGAAATCCAGCGCTTCGACTTTCTGATCGCCTATGGCCTGCCGAGCCTGGCCGTCTATGGCGCGGCGTTCCTGGTGGGGCTGCTGCTGTTCCGGTTGCGCCTTGGCGAGGCGGCGTTGCACGGCCAAGCCGCCGCCGTCAGCAATGCGGGCTTCCTTGGCATTCCGCTGATCGCCGGCGTGATGGGGCCGGAGGCGGCCCTGCCGGTCGTGATCGCGGTGTTCTGGGACCTGGTGGTGACGATCACCATCTCGATCCTGCTGCTGGAAATCGGGGAGGCGCGCCGCCAGGGCGGGGGGCGGTCCATCGCGCGAACCACCCTCGGCGCGCTTGCCGGCACGGCGCGCAACCCCTTCATCCTGTCGATCGCCGCCGGCGTGCTTTGGTCCGCGACCGGCTGGTCGCTGCCCGGACCGGCGGACCTGTTGACCCGCCTTCTGGCGGACGCGGCGGGGCCGGCGGCCCTCTTCGCGCTGGGCGCCAGTCTCTATGGCCGTCCCATATCCAAGGGGCTGGCGGAGGTCGGTTCGATGAGCCTCTTCAAGCTTGCGATCCATCCCGTCGCGGTCGCCATCGGTTTCCGCCTGATGGATATCGACCCCTTCTGGGCGGTGGCGGGAATCCTGACGGCGGCCCTGCCGATCGCGGCCAATGTCTTCATCGTCGGCGGACGCTACGGCCAGTATGTCGCGCGCGGCTCGACGGCCATCCTGGTTTCCACCGTGATCGCCGTGGGCAGCGTTCCGGCGGCAATCGCCATCGTCTGGACGGGATGATACCGCCGATCCGCCCGATGACGGCGGACGATGTCCCGGCGGCATTCGCCGTCCGCCTCTCCACCGTCGAGAATGCCGTGACCCGCGCGGATCTGGCGGAAACCTACGGCGTCACCGAACCCGCCATGGCGAACGCATTGGCGAGCGGCGCCGTCGCGGGCTGGGTCGCGGAGGTCGGCGGGGCGGTGGTCGGCTTCGCCATGGGCAGCCGCGCGCACGGCGAAGTCCTGGTCGTCGCCGTCCGCCCCGAGCACGAGGGGCATGGCCATGGCGGGCGCCTGCTGGCCGCCGTGGTCGATTGGCTGCGCGCCATCGGACACGAATGTCCCTGGCTCAAGGCCAATCCCGATCCGGATATTCGTGCCACCGGCTTCTACCGCCGGTTCGGCTGGCGACGCACGGGCCGCATCGCCGGGGAAGACGAAATCCTGGTTCTTCCCCTTCGGGAGTGATCCCCGCCCGAGAGTCGGGCCCGAATGGTATGAAAGATGCGCGCTGCCCGCACCCTATGCTATCGTTCGTTTCATGGTCGGACTCAATCCTGCGGATCGCTCCGCTACCTGGAAGGCGTCACCCCGTGCCTGATCTGCGCGGCAGGCTGCAGGATCAGGCGGCACGGCTCTACGGCTATGCCATGGCGCTGACGCGCAATCCGGAGGATGCCGAGGATCTGGTCCAGGAAACCTTCATCAAGGCGATGACCGCCGACCGCCATCCGGCGGATGCGGCGGCGTTCCGCGCCTGGCTGTTCCGTATCCTGCGCAATCTGTTCCTGGATCAACGCCGCTGGGCCGCGCGGGCGGAAGCCTATCGGCAGGCCGTCCGCGACGCGGCTTCTGACGGGGAGCTATCCGACACGACGCATCCCGGCCGCAAGGACGCGGCCGCGATCACGATCCTGACCGTCCGCTTCGGGCTGATGAAGCTGGCGCCGCATCAGCGCGAGATCCTGGCGCTGATCGATGTCGCCGGATTCAGCTACGCGGAAGCGTCGGACCTTCTTGACGTGCCCATCGGAACCGTTATGAGCAGGATCAGCCGGGCACGCGCCCATCTGATCGCGGCGATCGACGACAGCAACATCGTGCCCCTTCCCACGCGGTCCGGGCGAAGCTGACCCGAAGCCCACGCGAAACCCCGAAGCGAGAGAGCGCCCCCTTGACCCGCGACGACCGCGACACCCAGGAGACCGAACGCTGGCGGCGACTTTGCGCCTTCGTCGACGGGGAATTGCAGGGCCGGGAGGCCGCCGATCTGGCGCGATCGATCGCGGAGAATCCGGCCGATGCACGCGACGCCGCCATGCTGGGCGCCGTGAAGGGATCGGTCGCGGAGGCCCTGACGCCGATGGACGACCGCATCCCGCGCGTACCGCCGACCCCCGGCGCGCGGAGCGGCCATCCACGCATCTCCCTCGTCCGCCGGATGCTGGCCGCGTCGATCCTGCTTCTCCTGGTGGCCGGATCGGGCTGGATCGCTGTCCAGAATGATGGCGCCCCACCGACCGACGCCGCCCAAATGCCCCCCTGGATCGAGACCGCCTTGGCCCAGCATGCGGTCCTATCCCGGGAGGCGGAGGCAGCCCCACCGCCAGCCACCCGGGGCACCCCGATCGCCACGGACGGCTTCTCCCCCTTCATCCCACGCCTGGATGCCGGGCAACTGCATATCGTCCGTCGCATGTCCTTCGCCGGTCCCTCCGGCCATCAGGGCGTGGCGGTGCATTATCGCGGCAACCGGGGGTGCAAGCTGACGCTCGCGGCGCTGGACGACGGGGCGGGCAATCTTGGCGAGGCGTTGGAGCGTCGGGAGTTCGCCGATACGACCCTCCTGGCCTGGCGGGTCGGGCGGGTGCGCTACATGCTGATGGCCAGCGGGATGGAGCCCGCCCGGCTCTCGGTCATCGCGCGGGCCGTGCACGACGCCAGCCAGCGCCATCGCGAGATCGACGGCGCCGACCGCGAGCGGATCGCCGACGCGCGCCGCCGAAGCCAACCCTGCCGGGCCTGACGCCCTCGAATAAGCTTTTCGACCACCGGAATCGATTTTCTCGACATCGCCGGGGAATAAACCGGCGCTTCCGATCGTTTCTTCTCCATAAGCGGCGAGAAAGCCGCCCCGTCGGCGCGCCGCGCCGACGCGAACCCGATGAGGGAGGAAAGCGATGACGGACCATGATACCGGCCGGGACGATCCGGCCGTCCCGACCCTGTACGATATGTATCGCGACGACCCGGAAGGCGCGGACAAGCGTCTTTTCGGACGCATTCCGAATGCCGACCGCCGGGGTTTCCTGCGTGGCGCCGGCCTCGCCACCATGACGGCGATGGTGGGCATGGCGATCCCCTATCACCGCACCATGCCGTCCGGCTTCATCCCGATGGCGCTGGCCGAAAGCGAAGGCGCGATCGAGGGCAAGGACGGTCTCTCCGTCCTCAACGACCGGCCGATGAACGCCGAGACGCCGCCGCATCTGCTGGATGACGCGGTAACGCCGACCAGCCGCCACTTCATCCGCAACAACGGCATCCCGCCGGAGGATGTCGACCCCGATAGCTGGACGCTGACGATCGACGGCCTGGTGGACGAGCCGATGACCCTCAGCATCGCCGACCTGAAGGAGCGATTCGAGGTCGTGGAGGAAAACCTGACCATCGAATGCGGCGGCAACGGCCGGGCTTTCTTCGACCCGCCCGCATCCGGCAACCAGTGGACCTACGGCGCCGTGGCCTGCTCGCGCTGGACCGGGGTGCGGCTGGCCGACGTGCTGAAGGCCGCGGGCGTGAAGGACTCCGTCGTCTATACCGCGCATTACGGGGCGGATTGGCACCTCTCCGGCGACCCGGACAAGCTGCCGATCTCGCGCGGGGTGCCGATCGAGAAGGCGATGAACCCGCATAACCTGATCGCCTTCGCCCAGAACGGCGAGCCGATCCATCCGATGAACGGCGCGCCGCTGCGCCTCGTCGTGCCGGGATGGCCGGGCTCCTGCTCGCAGAAATGGCTGACCCGCATCCAACTGCGCGATCAGGTTCATGACGGGCCGAAGATGACGGGCACCTCCTATCGCGTTCCCAACCGCCCCGTAGCCCCGGGCGAGGATGTCCCGAAGGAGGATTTCGTCATCATCGAGGCGATGCCGGTCAAATCCCTGATCACCGCGCCCGCTACCGGCGGAGAGACCGCCGAACGCACGATCGAGGTTCGCGGCCATGCCTGGGCGGGGGACGATTCGATCACCAAGGTGGAGGTCTCCAACGACTTCGGCGCGACATGGCGGGAAGCCAGCCTGGACGCCCCGGAGAACCCCTATGCCTGGCAGCAATGGCGGGCGGAGGCCTCCTTCCCCCAGGCCGGCTATTACGAGGTCTGGGCCCGGGCGACATCGGACAAGGGAATCTCGCAGCCCCATGCCATCGCCTGGAATCCAAAGGGGTATCTCAACAATTCGATGCACCGAATCTCGGTCCGCGTCGTGTGAGGACCCCTGCGTGCGGGCGAGCCTCCCCACCGGCTCGCCCGCACCTTTTCACGAGGACGAGGGAGTACTCGGTAATGAAATCATTGGTTGCCGCGGGCGCGATCTGTCTCGCGATGGCGGCCTGCGCGTCGGCGCTCGCCCAGGACGACGAGTACGAGGGATTGCCGCCCGGCGAAGGGCGGGATCTCGTCTATGGCTATTGTGGCGCCTGCCATTCCAATAAGCTGGTCGCCCAACAGGGGCTGAGCCGCGAGCGTTGGGACGATCTGCTGGTCTGGATGGTGGAGGAGCAGGGGATGTACCCATTGGAAGAGGCGGATCGCGAGGTGGTCCTCGACTATCTCGCCACGCAACTCGGCCCCGATCGTTGAGCCCGACGTCGAGAAAACGGGCGCTTGCAGGCGCCGTCAGCCAAGATTCTCGATCTCCACCGGGTCGATCGCGTCCGCCGGCTCGAAGCCGAAGAGCTGGGCATAGAAGCTGAGTTCCGCCTCGAAGGCCCGTTTGATGCTGTCCGCCCGGCGAAAGCCGTGGCCTTCCCCCTCGAACAGGATATAGGCGACCGGCAGCCCCTTCTCGCGCAGCACCGCCACCATCGCCTCCGCCTGATTGGGCGGCACGACCTTGTCGTCCTCCCCCTGCAGGAAGATGACCGGGCAGTTCAGCCCCTCGATATGATGGATCGGGGAGCGCGCGCGGTATAGGTCCGCCTTCTCCGGCCACGGCCCGACGAGGGTATCGAGATAGCGGCTCTCGAACTTGTGCGTATCGCGGGCGAGCGTTTCCAGGTCCCCGATCCCGTAACTCGACCGCCCGGCGCGGAAAACATCGCGGAAGGTAAGCGCGGCGAGCGTCGTATAGCCGCCCGCGCTCCCCCCGACCGCGACGAGACGGTCGGGATCGACCAGCCCCTCTTCCGCCAGATGGAGGGCCCCGGCCGTGCAATCCTCCACATCGACCTGCCCCCAGGCACCGTTGAGGCGCCGGCGATAGGCCCGGCCGAAGCCGGTGGAGCCGCCGTAATTCACGTCCAGAACGGCGAATCCGCGGCTGGTCCAGAACTGGACCTTTAGGGCGAAGGAGGCCGTGGTCTGCCCCGTCGGTCCGCCATGGCTCATCACGATCAGCGGCGGCTTCTCCTCCTCCGGCCCTTGGAAATCGCTGTTGGCGGGCGGATAGAAATAGCCGTGGGCACGCGCCGCCGTCCCGTCCGGCAGGGTGGTCGGGAAATCGACCTTGCGCGCGATGGAGACCGCATCCTCAGGCAGTTTCAAATCCGAAGCTTGGCGCAGCACCGTCTCCCGCCCCCCGGCGAGGTCGAGCAGGACCGCCGCCCCCGGCGCCCCTCTCCGACCCGCCATGAAGACCGCGCGGTTCCCATCGCAGCGCACACCGTCGAAGACACACCACCCGCCCGATAGCGAAAGGGGATTCAGCTTGCGCGCATCGAGGTCGAACAGGGCCAGTTGCCACTCCCCCTCGACCGCGAAGGCGGTCAGCACGGTCGTCGCGTCGACGAAGCCATAGGTACGCATGCCGAACTGCCAATGCGGCAGGCCGAAATCGGCGGCGACCTTGAAATGCTCCGGCCGCTCGCCGTCGCGATAGAGGTTCCAGTAGCCGCTTTCGTCCGAGACATAGTGCAACCGGCCGTCCGGCGCGTAGGCCGGCTGGAAGATCGCGATATCGCGCGCGCCCGCGACATGGCGTGTGGACACGACGCGCCCATCCGAATCCAGCACCGCCTCATGGCAGTCGGTGCCGTCCCAAGGCATGTTGGGGTGGCGCCATTCGATCCAGGCAAGGCGGTCGCCCTCCGGCGACAGGGTGGGCATGGCGTAGAAATCCGCCCCCTCGGCCAGCGTCTCCACCGTGCCGTCGAAACCGATCGCGACCAGACGATTCTCCGGCTCCTGTCCCTCGCGCGGGATTTCCGCGACCGCGATCAACCGTTCCCGCCGCGCGTCGACTTGCAGATCGGCATAGGCCGTGCCGTCCGCACGCGTCACCGGATGGATGGCGCCCCCTTCCCCTTCGGCGCGATAGAGGCGCTGATCGCGCGCATCGACGAACCACGCCCCCCCCAAGCCGACCGCAATCGCGCCGCCGCCATATTCATGCACCTTGGTGCGGACATTGTAGGGGGCGGGCGTCAGATCGCGTGCCTGTCCGTCCGGCCCGCGACGCACCAGGACGGTGCGGCCCATCTCCCAAGGCCGCTGTTCCGTCCAATAGACGCAGTCCCCGTCCGGCAGGATCTGGCCCAACCCGACCGATCCCCGGGTCATCAGGTCGGTCGTGATCGGCGAGGCCCAACTGCCGAAGGGCGCGGTCTTCTGCGATGCCATGCTCGACGCTTTCACTCGTTGATGGGAGGCTGCGACCCAGGCAGCGTACCCACGCCGACGGGCCGGGGAAAGGGGCCGCCGACCGTCCCAAGCGCGCGGCCCCTACCCACGCCGTCCCGACGCCCGCTTGCCCAAAACGGGTGCCGGGTTATACTCCCGCCCGCGCCACGCGCCGGGCCGGATCGGTGGAACGGGGCGGTCGACAGGGGGACGAGAGCCGAATGGCCGAGGCGACGATCCTGGTCCTGAACGGGCCCAATCTGAACATGCTGGGCAAGCGCGAGCCGGCGATCTACGGCGCGACGACGCTCGCCGACATCGAAGGGATGTGCCGCGCGGAAGCGGCGACACGCGGCGTCGCGATCGATTTCCGGCAATCGAACCACGAGGGCGACCTCGTCACCTGGAGCCAGGAGGCGCGGGAGACGCACGCCGGGATCATCGTCAATGCCGGCGCGTTGACCCACACGTCGGTCGCGCTGCGCGATGCGCTGCTGTCCTCGGAACTGCCGGTCGTCGAGGTGCATTTGTCGAATATCCATGCGCGCGAGACGTTCCGGCATCATAGCTATATCGCGCCGATCGCGGTCGGTATGATCTGCGGCCTGGGCGCCAAGGGATATGTCCTCGCGATCGAGGCGATGGCGGATATCGTCCGCCCGACGCCATGAAAGCGGAGCGTTAGGTGCGACTAGGGGGTTGAGCCCCCCCGGACGAGGGGGCTACATGAAGCGGGTTGTCCGTGCTCCGATATAGGGCACGGGCGGCAAGTGGGGTTCACTTCAAGGGGCGATCATGCCGAAACTGACCGTCGATGCCGACCTTATCGGGAAGCTGGCCGACTTGATGGAGGAAAAGGCGCTGACCGAGCTCGAACTCGCCGAGGGCGATCACAAGCTCAAGCTATCGCGCCAACAGGCGGGACTGGCCGCGCCGATGCCCATGGTGGCACCGGCCGCGGGTCCGATCCCCGGTGGCGGGGACACCGGGGGCGGCGCGGACAAGGCCGCGCATCCGGGCGCCGTGCCCTCGCCCATGGTGGGGACCGCCTATCTCGCGCCGCAACCGGGCGCGGACAACTTCGTCACGCCGGGCGATATGGTGAAGGAGGGACAGACCCTGCTCATCATCGAGGCCATGAAGGTCATGAACCCGATCCCCGCGCCGAAGGGCGGCAAGGTCAAGGAAGTCCTTGTCACCGACGGCCAACCGGTCGAGTTCGGCGAGCCCTTGGTGATCCTGGAATAGTCGTGTCGCGCGCGCGGACGGCGGCGCCGATCCGCCACCGCGCGCCCGGGGGGAGAGCCCTTTTGTTCGAGAAGGTCCTGATCGCAAATCGCGGCGAGATCGCGCTTCGCATCCACCGTGCCTGTCAGGAGATGGGTATACAGACGGTCGCCGTGCATTCCACCGCCGACGCGGAGGCGATGCATGTACGCCTCGCCGACGAGGCCGTCTGCATCGGCCCGCCGGCGCCGAAGGACAGCTACCTCAACAAGGCCGCCATCCTGACGGCGGCGACCCTGACCGGCGCCGACGCGATCCATCCTGGTGTCGGCTTTCTCAGCGAGAACGCCGCCTTCGCCGAGATGGTGGAGGAACACGGCATCGCCTTCATCGGGCCGAGCCCCGAGCATATCCGCATGATGGGCGACAAGATCGAGGCCAAGGAGGCCGCGCGCCGCCTCGGCATTCCATGCGTCCCGGGCAGCGACGGCGCGGTCGAAACCGACGCGGAGGCGCTGCGCATCGCGGAGGAGGTCGGCTTCCCGCTGATCATCAAGGCGGCTTCCGGCGGTGGCGGGCGCGGCATGAAGGTCGCCTATTCGATTGACGAGGTGAAGACCGCACTTTCCATCTGCCGGACGGAGGCGAAGGCCGCCTTCGGCGATGATGCGGTCTATATCGAGCGCTATCTGGCCAAGCCCCGCCATATCGAGGTTCAGTTGCTCGGCGACGGACAGGGCAACTGCATCCATCTGGGCGAGCGCGACTGCTCCATCCAGCGCCGCCACCAAAAGGTGATCGAGGAGGCGCCCTCCCCCGCCCTCAACGCGACCCAGCGCCGCCGGATCGGCGAAACCGTGACGAACGCGATGAAGGAGCTGGGCTATCGCAGCGCCGGGACGATCGAATTCCTCTACGAGGACGGCGAGTTCTTCTTCATCGAGATGAACACCCGCCTGCAGGTGGAGCATCCGATTTCGGAGATGGTCTGCTCGATCGATCTGGTGCGCGAACAGATTCGCATCGCCGCCGGCGCCCAACTCGACATCCGGCAGGAGGACGTCAAGATCCAGGGGCACGCGATCGAATGCCGGATCACGGCGGAGGACCCGGACAGCTTCCTGCCGACGCCCGGCCGGATCACCGACTATCACGCGCCCGGCGGCCTGGGCGTGCGGGTCGACAGCCAACTCTATTCCGGTTACGCGGTACCGCCCTTTTACGACAGCCTCGTCTCGAAGCTCGTCGTCCATGGCCAGAACCGCAATGAATGCCTGATGCGGTTGCGCCGTTCTCTCTCTGAATATGTGATCGGCGGCATCAAGACGACGATCCCGCTGCATCAACGGATCATCGCCGAGAAACGCTTCATCGACGGCGATTACGACATCCATTGGCTGGAGAAGTGGATGGGCCTGAAGAAATAGGCCCGCCCGGCCGCGCGGGATGCGTCTCAATGCTTCCGTGCGGCGCCGAAAGGTTCTAGAGTCGATCCGCGTGCATTTGTTTCAGGGAACCGGCGACCGCCGATGGAACCGCTCGACCTGACGCCCGATATGTTGCTCCGGGCCTACGCGATCGGCGTCTTTCCGATGGCGGAGGATCGGGATGATCCGGATCTTTTCTGGATCGACCCCCGGATGCGCGGCATCATCGACATGACCGCCTTCCATGTACCGAAGCGGTTGCGGCGCACGATCCGCTCGCGCAAATACCGTGTCAGCTTCGACGAGAATTTCGAGGGCATCATGGATGGTTGCGCGGAATCGACGGAACGTCGGCCGCGTACCTGGATCAACGACAAGATCCTGACCCTCTACACCTCGCTGCACCGCATGGGACACGCCCACTCGGTGGAGGTGTGGGAGGGCGACCTGCTCGCCGGCGGGCTCTATGGCGTGACGCTGGGCGGCGCCTTCTTCGGGGAAAGCATGTTTTCCCGCCGCCGGGACGCCAGCAAGGTGGCGCTGGTCCATCTCGTCGCGCGGCTCAAGGCGGCGAACTTCACGCTCCTCGACACCCAGTTCGTCACCAAGCATTTGGAACGCTTCGGCGCGACGGAGGTGCCGCGCGCGGACTACCGCGCCATGCTGGCCGAGGCGCTCAACACCCACGCGGATTTCTTCAGCCGCTACCGCGCCGACGAGGTCGAAGCGTTCCTTGACCGGATCGCCCACCCCGCGTGAGCGTCCCGGCCAGCGGGCGGGCTGTTGATCCGCGCCGGCCGCATCCCAATATTCAATGTATAAGAGGGCCGGTTCCGGCCCACGCCGGGTCCGACGGCCCTCCGTCATATCGGAGAGGCAGGCACGAAATGGCCACCTATCGCGAGAAGCAATCGGAGGATCGCCGCCAGGGCCGCCCGCAAGCGGACGGTCTCGACAATCGCTGGAGCATCGACCGGCCGGCAGGACGCGACCAGCAGCCGGAAACCGGCGGTGGTGGCGGCGGGCCGGAGGGACCGGAGGAGATCGCCCGGCGGAATACGGCAATCCTGCGCGGCACCGCGCTCATGCTGGCCGTGTGCCTGGCCTTCGCCCTGCCGCAGCCGGACGCGTTGCTTGCGCCGCTGTTCTCCAGTTATCTGTTCGCCGCGGCCGGCGCCGGATTGCTCTGGGGGGCGATCACGCGCACGCCGATCCGCGCGCCGCATCTCACCCATTGGGATCAGGCGGCATTCCTGCTCGCCGTCAGTTTGCTCGCCGGTTTCTTCACCGACGCGGACTCGGCACGACAGGCGATCGAAGCCTTCCAAAACGGCTCATAAAGGCGTCCGGAAGCGGTACCTATTGGCGGGGCGGCGGCGCCTCGCCTTCCAGTTCGGCCCCCCGGCATTCCAGGACCCAGACGTCATAGACGGGATGCTCCAGGGCGTTCAATCCGGGAGAAGACGCGAACATCCATCCGGTGAAGAGCGGCACCGGCTCCTCCCCCTCCTTGACCTCGTCGATCTCCAGGAAGGCGGAGGATTCCGGGGCCTCCTGCGGCGGCGTGCGGTCGCAATGCCGCACCGTGATGTCGAGCGCGCCGAAGCGCACGCTTTCCCCCACGGGGGCCTCGAAGGTGGAGACGCGCGCCGTCACCTTATCCAAGCCCTGCAGGACGGCGGTCGCGCGCGGAACCGCCCCGGCGGACGACACCCCCTGCATAAGCATGGCGGCCGACAGGGCTCCCCCCGCCAATAGGATGCGCCGCGCCGCGCGAATAATCCTCGAACCCATCATCTCCAACCGCCTCTCACGCGTCCTTGCCTTCACCCGACTTTCCGCGCGGCCAGCCTAAGGCGCACATAGTCCGCCTGCCAGCCCCCCGTCGCCGGGTCGCGCAAATCGGCTTCGACCCGCGCGCGAACGGCTTCCAAGGCCGCCGCCCGGTCAGTCGCCGGAAGCGCGTTCGTGAAACACTCCGCGAAGGTCGCGAGCCACCCCAGCACATCGCCCGGCAGCGACGTCGGCCGCGCGAAATGCTCCATCCGGGTCACCTCGAACCCGGCGGCGGCGAGGTGCGCTTCATAGGCGGCCGGGGTCGGAAAATACCAGGGATCGACCGGCGCGGGATCGACCTCCCGCGCGCGCAGTTCCGCATGCAGGGCCCCACGCAGTGTCGCGACATTGCCGTCGCCGCCCATCTCCGCGACGAATCGCCCCCCGGGCTTCAGCGCCCGGGCCACGCCCGCGACCACCGCGCCCGGGTCGCGTTTCATCCAATGCAGCGCGGCGTTGCTGAAGACGGCGTCGAATTCCGATTCGAAGCTTAGTGCGTGGCCATCCACCACATGGGCGTCCAGCCCCTCCGCCCGCGCGATGGCGATCTGGTCCGGACTGGCATCGACGCCGGTCACGACGCAGCCGAGCGCCGCCAGCTTCGCCGTCAGCGCCCCCTCCCCGCAGCCAAGGTCGAGAACACGCTCCCCCGGCACGGGCGCCAGCCATTCCACCACCGGAAGGCCGAGCGTGGCGACGAACCCCGCTTCCGCGCGATAGCGTACCGGGTCCCAATATTGACCGGCATTAGGCTGGCCGGCGGAGGGCCCGCCTTCCGGGGCGGCGGTCACTGCCCATCCTCGCCGGTCACGAGGAACATGGCCTTGCCGAGCAGTTCCTCCAGCGCGATCGCGTCTTCCGTACGATCGATCCGGCCGCCATCGGAAAGGGTTTCCGCCGCCGTGCCGGGTTCGATCTTGACATAGCGTCCGCCGAGAAGACCGTCGCTGGCGATCACCGCGCGGCTATCGACCGGCAGGTTGACGCCACTGCGCACATCCATGGCGACGACGGCCTGATAGATTTCCTGATCGATCGATTGCCCCACGACCGATCCGACCTTCACGCCGCCGACCCGGACGTCGGAGCCGAGCGTCAACCCATCGACCGCATTGAACCGCGCCTCCAACCGGTAGGACGCGCCGAGCCGAAGATCGGTCGATTGATAGGCGAAGACCAGGAAGAAGCCCGCGACCAGGAGGACGACCGCCCCCATGATGGTTTCGATGGCGCTGCGCTTCATGCTCCGTCCGTCCCTTTCCTAGTCGCCATCCCGATCGCCGCCGAGCGCGGGCATCCCGAAGCCGCCAAGACCGCCGTTCCCATCCTCCGAGGCGCCCGCGCCGGTGTCGCTGTCCTCGGAACGATCCGCCTTCGCGTCCTCCTTCGCCGCCGCGCGCCGCGCCTCCGCGGAGAGAATGACCTTCTGCAGCAATTCCTCGAACCGAACCGCGCTTTGCGTATAGAGGAAGGAATCCCCGGGCCCCAGCATCTCCATATCGCCGCCGACGCCGATCTTGATGTATTTACGGCCGGCGATGCCCTCGCTCAAAATCTTGATGGAGCTGTCATAGGGTATCTCGATGCCGTCGCGGATACGCATGACGACCACCGCCTCGTTACGCGCCGTGTCGAGATATTGCCTTTCTACCTCACCCACCGGGATGCCGGTAAGAAGCACGTCGGTGCCGGGGCGCACACCGTCGATCGCCTCGAAACGAGCCTCCAGGCGATAGCCGCGCTGATCCGTCTCGCCCGGCTGGCCGCCGCGGTAGCTGATCACCAGGACCAACGCGCCAATCAGCACGACGAGCCCGCCGATCGCGATATTGAGACTTTCGCGGCTGATGCCGAACGCCGCCATGCGCGATCCCTTCACCTCCCGGTCATTCGGGCGTCCAAGCCTCGTAGTCGCCGGTGGCGCGGTCGCGCTGGCCGCCGCGCAGGGTATGGCCAGGCGGCCGGTAGGCGAGCGGCGTGCCGGTCAGATTCGGCTGATGCTCCTTCTGCCAGGGGCGCCGCGCGATCGTCGATTCGTTCGGGAAATCCGCCAAGGTATAGTGCAGCCAAGCATGATACATCGGGGGGACGCGGCTGGCCTCGTCGCGGTCCACCGGGCTCTTCGGATCGTCGGAATAGATCACCCAGCGCCGCCGGCGGCGGCCCTTCGCGGCCGCGGACTTGGCCTGATAATAGCGATTGCCGTACGCATCCTCGCCGACATAGTCGCCGTTGAGCCAGGTGATGACCCGGGTGATCGCATTGGGCATGAGCCGAGCGCCTCCTGAAAAGCCAATCGCGTGACGGTTCCGACATCGCGGAACCCGCCCGGCGTTATCGCACCGCAGGTCCTGTCCGTCCAGAGGGGCAAGGGCCGCGCGCGAACATAGCGGCCCGGCGGGAAAACCGGCGCCCGCCTCTCGCGGCGTTGTCCGCCGCCACGAATCGATAGTGGGTATTTGAAATAATTCCTCTCACAAAAACTAATTGAAGGGAGCTACATCTAGTGTATTCTAATCCTCGCAGCCGCAAGGGATAGGGGAGACATGGGGGAAATACGGGCCCGGGGCGCCCGTTCCGCTTCGTTTCCGTGACCGATGGCCGACGACCACTAGCACCATTCTCAAGTACCAACCTGGCGTGAGGAAGCAATGCGGGTATCGCGACGATTCACGAGTGAAGGCGAGTCGCCCTACGAGACGATCGATTTTCGGCGGACCGACAGCGAGATCCGCAATCCCGACGGCACGACCGTCTTCTCCCTCAAGAATATCGAGGTTCCGGGACATTGGTCCCAGGTGGCCTGCGACGTGCTGGCGCAGAAATATTTCCGCAAGGCCGGTGTTCCCGCGGCCACCAAGCCGGTGGAGGAGAACGACGTTCCGTCCTTCCTGTGGCGGCGCGTGGCGGACGAGAAGGCGCTCGCCCGCCTGCCGGAGGAGGCTCGCTATACCCATGAGACCAGCGCCCGTCAGGTGTTCGACCGGCTTGCCGGCGCCTGGGCCTATTGGGGATGGAAGGGCGGCTATTTCGACGCCGACACCGACGCCCAGGCCTATTACGACGAAATGCGCTACATGCTGGCGCGCCAGATGGCGGCGCCGAACAGCCCGCAATGGTTCAACACCGGCCTGCATTGGCTGCACGGCATCGACGGACCGAGCCAGGGGCACCACTATGTCGATTACCGCACGGGCAAGCTGACCAAGTCGAAGAGCGCCTACGAGCATCCGCAGCCCCATGCCTGCTTCATCCAGTCCGTCGCCGACGACCTGGTGAACGAGAAGGGCATCATGGACCTCTGGGTCCGGGAGGCGCGGCTGTTCAAGTACGGCTCCGGCACGGGCACCAACTTCTCCGCCCTGCGCGCGGAGTGCGAGCCGCTGGCCGGCGGCGGCAAGTCCTCCGGCCTGATGAGCTTCCTCAAGATCGGCGACAAGGCGGCCGGCGCCATCAAGTCCGGCGGCACGACCCGCCGCGCGGCAAAGATGGTCGTGGTCGATGTCGACCATCCCGATGTCGAGCAGTTCGTGAACTGGAAGGTGATCGAGGAGCAGAAGGTCGCCGCGCTGGTCGCGGGCTCCAAGCTCCATGCCAGGCACCTCAACGCCATCATGCGCGCCTGCCACGATGCGACCGCGCTCTCGGAAGAGGCCCGCTTCGACCCGAAGGCGAATGAGACGCTGCGCGGCGAGATCAAGGCCGCGCGCCGGGTCATGATCCCGGAGAACTACGTTCAGCGAGTGATTCAGTTCGCGCGCCAGGGCTATGCCGAGATCGAGTTCCCGGCCTATGACACCGACTGGGATTCGGAGGCCTACAACACCGTCTCCGGTCAGAATGCCAATAACACGGTCCGCGTCACCGACACCTTCCTGAAGGCGGTCGAGGAGGATGCGGATTGGGAACTGATCCGCCGCACCGACGGCAAGGTCGCCAAGACGGTCGGTGCCCGCGAACTGTGGGAGCAGATCGCGCATGCGGCCTGGGCCAGCGCCGATCCCGGCCTGCAATATGATACGACGATCAACGACTGGCACACCTGCCCGAATTCCGGCCGGATCAACGCGTCGAACCCGTGCTCGGAATATATGTTCCTCGACGACACGGCCTGCAATCTGGCCTCCCTCAACCTGATGCAGTTCCGGCGCGACGATGGCGGCTTCGACGTGGAAGGCTTCGAGCATGCGGTCCGGCTATGGACCATGACGCTCGAAATCTCGGTGCTGATGGCTCAGTTCCCGTCGAAGGAGATCGCCAAGCTCTCCTACGAATACCGCACGCTGGGTCTCGGCTACGCCAATATCGGCGGCCTTCTGATGGCGGCCGGCCTGTCCTATGATTCGGACGAGGGGCGCGCGCTGTGCGGGGCGATCACGGCGCTGATGACCGGCGTCGCCTACGAAACCTCGGCCGAGATGGCGCAGGAACTCGGCGCCTTCCCCGGCTACGGGAAGAACCGCGACGCCATGTTGCGGGTCATCCGCAATCATCGCACCGCCGCCCATGGCCGGGCCGACGGCTATGAGGACCTGGCGATGGCGCCGGTGGCGCTCGATGTCGCCAACGTGCCCGGCACGGACCTGGCGACGGCCGCCGCCGCCGCCTGGGACCGCGCGCTCAAGAAGGGCGAGGCGCACGGCTATCGCAACGCGCAGGCCAGCGTCATCGCGCCGACCGGCACGATCGGCCTCGTCATGGATTGCGATACCACGGGCATCGAGCCGGATTTCGCCCTGGTCAAGTTCAAGAAGCTGGCTGGCGGCGGCTATTTCAAGATCATCAACCGCACGGTGCCGGAAGCGCTCTCGAAACTCGGCTATTCCGACGCGCAGATCGACGAGATCGTGCGCTACGCCGTCGGTCACGGCAGCCTGAAGGACGCGCCGGGCATCAACCACGCGACCCTGATGGAGAAAGGCTTCGACGACGAGGCCCTGGCCCGTCTGGAAGCCGCGTTGGGTAATGCCTTCGACATCAAGTTCGCCTTCAACAAATGGACGCTGGGCGAATCCTTCTGCACCGACGTGCTGGAACTCGATGCATCCCTGATGGACGACATGTCCTTCGACATGTTGGCCACGCTCGGCTTCGCCAAGGCGGATATCGAGGCGGCGAACATCTACTGCTGCGGAGCGATGACGCTGGAAGGCGCGCCGCACCTGAAGGCGGAGCATCTGCCGGTCTTCGACTGCGCCAATCCCTGTGGCAAGCTGGGCACGCGTTATCTCTCGGTCGACAGCCATATCCGTATGATGGCGGCCGCCCAGCCCTTCATCTCGGGCGCTATCTCCAAGACCATCAACATGCCCAACAAGGCGACGGTCGAGGATTGCAAGAACGCCTACATGATGAGCTGGCGCCTCGGACTGAAGGCGAACGCGCTCTATCGCGACGGCTCCAAGCTCTCGCAGCCGCTGGCGACCTCGCTGGTCGACGATGTGGACGAGGCGGAGGATCTGGCGGAGGAGATCGCCGAGGCCAAGCCCCAGGAGGCCGCGCCGATGGTGGCCGAACGCATCGTGGAGCGGATCGTCGAACGCGCCGCCGAACGCGCGCGCCTGCCCCATCGCCGCAAGGGCTATACCCAGAAGGCGATCGTCGGCGGCCACAAGGTCTATCTGCGCACGGGCGAGTACGAGGACGGGCGCCTCGGCGAGATTTTCATCGACATGCACAAGGAAGGCGCCGCTTTCCGATCGCTGATGAACAACTTCGCCATCGCGGTGTCGATCGGTCTGCAATATGGCGTTCCGCTGGAGGAGTTCGTGGAGGCCTTCACCTTCACGCGCTTCGAGCCGCAGGGCATGGTCGAGGGCAATGACGCCATCAAGATGGCGACCTCCGTCCTGGACTATATCTTCCGGGAAGTGGCGATCAGCTATCTCGGCCGCGACGATCTCGCCCATGTGCAGCCCGACGACATGTTGCCCGACACCATGGGCAAGGGCGACCGGGAGGGCGAACTGCCCGAGACCGCCGCCAGTGCCATCGAGGCGATCCAGCGGATCACCAGCCGCGGTTTCGTGCGCAAGACGGATCTGACCGTCTATTCCAACGCGGTCGCGCACAGCGCGGGGGGCGGTGGCGGCGGACGGCCACGCGCCTCCAACGACGCCGGCACCGCCACCACGCGGGAGAGCCATACCCATGTCGCGGCCATGGCCGTCGAGGATACGGTGATGACCGAGGCGGATACCCGCGCGGCGCGCATCCGCGAAGCGCGTCAGAAAGGCTATGAGGGCGATGGATGCGGCGAATGCGGCAACTTCACTCTCGTGCGGAACGGCACCTGCATGAAATGCGTCACCTGTGGCGCCACCAGCGGGTGCTCATGAGGCCCGGCCCTGCCTATTTGCCGGGCGGCGCGATCGGCTGAAATGCCGGGTCGCGCCACGGTGCTCCCTGTGAACTGCCCCCGGCCATCGCGGCCGGGGGCTTTTTCATGTCCCGGGCCGGCTCCGTGGCTGTCCGCGCATTTTCACGGAGGGCGGGCCTCTTTCACCTTGTCCGGCGACGCTTTACTTCTAATGGTCCCATCGAATGTGGCGATATGGCATGCAATCAAGCGAGGGTCGACGATGAACGGCCACCCCGGCAAGCCCGGAAGCCTGAGCAAAGCCCTGTTTCCCACGGTGGACAAGCCGCTGGATATCGAGTGCGTCGCGGATTACCCGATCCTCGCGGAGACATACGCGGCGTGGCTGAACCTCTGCGATCCCGATCCGCCGGATACGATCGACCCGGTTCTGATCCCGCCCCGGGCACTCTCGCACATGATGTTGGTCGACCTCGACTTCGAGCAGAAGGATGCTACCGTCCGCTTGGCTGGCACGACGGCCTGCGATCTCTATGGCCGGGAAATGCGCGGCATATCGGTCCATGATTTCTTCGATGAGGAGGACGGCCCGCTGGTCCTCGCCTCGCTCTTCTCGGCCGCGTGCGAGGGGCGGCCGACATTGGCCAAGCGGAGCCATATCTCGATCGCCGGATTGCCCTGGAGCTATACGCGCCTGATCCTGCCTTACCACAAGCGCGCCGGGCGGTGCGAAAAGATCGCGAAGGTCGTGGAGCCGGAGACGCTGACACGGATCACGGGCAAGAGCTGAACCCCACCCGCCTCGTCCATGTGTCCCGCCCATTATTCGGCGAAGGCTTTTTCCACAACGAACTGTCCCGGCCGGTTGTTGGCGCCTTCCTCTAGGCCGTGGGCGATGCACATCGCCTTCACGTCCGCCAACATCGCCATCGACCCGCAGATCATCGCGCGATCCTCCTCCGGACCGATCGGCGGCAACCCCAGATCGGCGGCGAGTTTACCGCTGTCGACCAGTTCCGTGATCCGGCCCCGGCGCGGAAAATCGGGCTCGCGAGTAACGCTGGTATAATGGATGAGATGGCCGTCCACCATCTCTCCGACCAGCGGGTCGTCCCGCAACGCGGCCACGAGTTCCTCGCCATAGCGCAGTTCGGCCGAGGTGCGGCAGGTATGGGTCAGGATGACCTGATCGAATTTCTCATAGGTCTCGGGATCGCGAATCAAGCTGGCGAAAGGCGCGATGCCGGTGCCGGTGGCGAAGAAATAGACCCGCTTGCCCGGCAGCAACGCATCATTGACCAACGTGCCCGTCGGCTTCTTGCGCATGAGCACCGTGTCGCCCGGTTGGATTTTCTGAAGGTGCTGCGTCAGCGGACCGTCCGGCACCTTGATCGAATAGAATTCGAGCGTGTCGTCCCAGGAAGGGCTGGCAACCGAATAGGCGCGATACACCGGCTTTTCCGCATTCGGCAGGCCGATCATGCAGAATTCGCCGGAGCGGAAGCGGAAACTGGCCGGGCGCGTGATCCGGAACCGGAAAAGGCTGTCGGTATAATGTTCGACCTCCGTCACGGTTTCGGCGAACACATTGTCCGGAATCGGAAATGTGGCCTTCTCCGCCGTTGCCTCGCTTGTCCGACTTCCACCATCCATCGACACGATCCTTCCCGATATTGCACTGCAACAAGGTGTAAAATAATCATCCTCGCCGAGAGGTCAAGCTTGGTGCTTTGCCCATTCGGAGAAATCGCGCTATCAGGAATGCCATGTCCCCTCCCTATCCGATCGACACCTATCTCTTCGATATCGGCAATGTGCTGATCCGCTGGACGCCTGAGGTCCTGCTCCATGATCTCTTCGGCGGCGACGGCACGGCGGTGCGCGACTTCTCCGCGGCGATCGACCTGCCGGGATTGATCCTGGACCAGGATCGTGGCCTCACCGTCGCGGAGGCCGAGGCACGGGTCGCCGCCCGCGCACCGGAGCATTTGGAGAGTTTCCGAACCTATGAGCGCCGATGGATCGAGACCATCGCCGGTGAAATTCCGGAAACCGTGGCCTTCCTGCGTGCCTTGCGCACCGCCGGGCGACCGGTCTACGCACTCAGCAACTATGCCGCCGACCACATGGTCTGGAGCGAACCACATTACCCGATCCTGACGGAATTCGACGGCCGCGTGATCTCCGCCCATGAGGGTGTCATCAAGCCGGAGCCCACGATCTATCAAATCGTGATCGAGCGATTCGGCATCACCCCCGCCCGCACCCTCTTCATCGACGACCGCGCGGAGAACGTGGCGGCCGCCCGCGCGCTTGGCTTCCGCGCCCATTGCTTCGATACCGACAGGCCGCGTGCACTGGCCGAGGCCCTTCCCGCGCCGGATGCGGCACTCTTCCACGCGGCGATCGAGGATGCCGGCATGCGCGAAGGTCCGGTCGAATGATGGGGGTCGTGCGCGCGGATATCGGCCCGATGGTCCTCGCCTTGGCGGCCGGCGCGGCCGGCGCCTTCGGCGCCCAGGCGGTTTCCCTGCCGTTGCCCTGGATGCTGGGGCCGATGTGCGTATGCACCGCCCTTGCCCTCCTGAAGGTACCGATCCGAGGGCCGATGCCGATCCGCCCGCCGATGATCGCGATCCTCGGCATCATGCTGGGGTCGGGATTCAGCCCCGAGATGCTAGGCCGGGCCAGCCAATGGGCGGTCAGCCTAGCGATGCTGGGGGCCTATGTCGCGACGGTCGGGGCGCTCGCCTATCCTTATTTCCGTCGGGTCGGCGGCTATGATCGCGTCACGGCCTTCTTCGCCGGCATGCCCGGCGGGCTGAACGAGATGATGTTGGTCGGCCATGCCTATGGCGGCGACGACCGGCGCATCGTCCTGACCCATGCCAGCCGTATCCTGCTGGCCGTGCTGCTGATCCCGATCTTCTTCCGCCTGACCACGGATATCGACATGTCGAACCGGTCCGCCTTCGGCGTTTCCATCGACGAGGTCAGCCTGAAGGACTATGCGATCCTCGCCACCTGCGCCGTGGTGGGCGTGCCGGTCGCCAAGCTGCTGCGCCTGCCGGCGGCGCTGCTGATCGGCCCGATGATAATCAGCGCCTTCGTCCACCTGATGGGGTGGAGCGCTTCGCAGCCGCCGCGGGAAATCGTCAATCTGGCTCAATGGATCATCGGCACCGTGATCGGCTGCCGGTTCGTCGGTGTCGCGCGGGCGGAGATTTTCCGGGTACTGCGCATCTCCGTCGGCGCGACCGCGATCATGCTGGCGGTGTGCGCCTTCTTCGCCCTGTTGCTTCACTGGCTGGTGGGGATGGAGGTAGATACGGTCGTTCTCGCCTACGCGCCCGGAGGGCTGGCGGAAATGTCGCTGGTGGCACTGGCACTGGGGACGGACGTCGCCTTCGTCGCGACGCACCACATGGTGCGCATCATCCTGGTGGTGATGGCCGCGCCCGCCTTCTTCCGCCTGAGCGCCCGTTGGAACAAGGGACGCGACCGGGAAACACGCCGCGAATAGCACCCGCGATATCAGTTAACGCGTTGGGGTACCTTGGGGGCCTTGGGGTCCGGCAGGCTGGGGTCGGCGAGGCCCCATTGCGCGCGGTTGGCGGTCATGATCAGCATATGGGTCAGGCCATGCATCTCCCGCTCGCTGACGGCGAGGGTGACTTTCCGCGTATTGTCGCCGCCTTCCGACAGGATGACCTCCATGATGCCGTTCTTCTTGGCGTTGATGGTCATCCGCCCGACCAGAAGCGGCCCGTCCGGCGGGAAGGGCGGCAGTCCCGATCCCTGCCCCGTTTCCTTGCCGTTCCCGTCGCCATCCACCACGGTATCGGTATCCGGCGCGGCCTTTTCCGCGTCCGGGCCGTTCCCGGTCGGGTTGTATGGCCGCGTGAAATCGGCCTGGGCGACGGCGCTTTCCCGGCGGAACTGGCTGACCGCGCGGCGCTGATCGACCGGCGCCGCGCCCATGCCTTGGACATGATCCAGGATCTTGGCCGTCGCCCCCAGCCAACGCGACGCCATGCGGCGCGTCATCCAAAGCCGCACTTCCCGTCCCTGCGCCGGATAACGCACGAGGATGCGGTCCTCGTGCGGCTCATAGGTCATGGCGATCTGCGTGCCGTCAGCCATCGCGGCCGATAACTCCCCACTCCGCGATCGAGGATCGCCTCGCCGCCTCAACTATATTTAAGCGTGATGCCGCCATCGACCACCAATTCCAAGCCCGTGACATAGCGCGATTCGTCGCTGGCCAGGAAAAGGCAGGCATTGGCGACGTCCCAGGCATCGCCCATATGGCCCATCGGACATTGCGAATCGCGAATCTTCCACATCTCCTCGACATCCCCCCTCGCGTACTCGCCGGCGAGGCCCGTCGATTTCTCGACCATCGGCGTCTTCATCAGGCCGGGCAGGACCGCGTTGATCCGGATGCCCTTCGGCGCGTACTGCACGGCCGTGGTCTTGGTCAGGTGATTCATCGCCGCCTTGGTTGCGTAATAGGTGCTGTAGGGAACGCCCGTATAGCGGATCGCCGCGATCGAGGAGATATTGACGATCGATCCACCGCCCGCCGCCTCCATATGCGGGATAGCGTATTTCATCGCGAGATAGCAGCCCTTCAGATTGACGTCGAAGACGCGGTCCCACTCCGCCTCCGGCAACTCGACCACCCCGCCGACATGGGCGATCCCGACATTGTAGTCGAGCACGTCGAGCCGCCCATGCGCCTCGACAGTCCGTGCGATGACCGCCTCGATCTCGGCCGATTTCGCGACATCGACGGATAGCGCCATCGCCTCCCCGCCCTCGCCCTTGATGATCTCGACGGTCTCCTCGGCGGCCTTCGCATTGACGTCGGCGCACACGACCGTGGCCCCCTCCCGCGCGAAGAGCGCCGCCGTCGCCTTACCGTTGCCCCAGCCGGGGCCGACGGAGCCGGCCCCCACCACGAGCGCGATCTTGCCCTCCAGGCGTTTTGTCATGGTTTCTCCCTGATTTTCACTTTTTGTCGGACGGCTCGGGCCGGACGGTTCTGTTTCCCGTCAGTCCTCGCCCCGTGCGTGACGCGGCAGATCGTCCGTGACCTGGAACCAGGGCAGGCGGTCCGCCTCGAAGATATGGCGACGCGGCGGCAAATCCCCCGGCCGGTCGAGCGTCATCGCCTCGATCGAAATACTTTCCGGGTGGTCGCGGTCGCGGAACTCCAGATGGCTGCCACAGGTTGGGCAGAAGCGGCGCTGGGCGCCCTCGCTGGAACGGTAGATGCTGGGCGCGCCCTTGATATAGCGCACCGCCTCCGCCGGAAATTCCGCATAGACTTGCGCCGGCCCGCCCGACAGACGCCGGCAGATCGAGCAATGGCAATAGCCGGTGTCGAGCGGCTCCCCCGTCACCTCGTAGCGCACGGCGCCGCACTGGCAGCCGCCTGTCCGTTTCGTCATGTCCCCATCTCCTTGGTGGCCACCGGTTCCATGGTCCCCGTCCCCCTCGTGACGTCCCCCCTCGCGGCGTCCTCTCTCGCGGTGTCGAGCGCGCGCAGTTCGGTCTTCAGGATCTTCCCGTAATTGCTCTTGGGCAATTCGTCCACATGGACATAATGCTTGGGCCGCTTGAACCGCGCCATGCGGTCGAGACAGAGCGCGTCGAGCGTGTCGGCCGTCGCCGATCCCACGATATAGGCGATGACGATTTCCCCCCATTCCGGGTCCGGTCGTCCGATGACGGAGCACTCGGAGACCGCCGGATGGGTCAGCAGCACCTCCTCCACCTCGCGTGGATAGATGTTCGTGCCGCCGGAGATGATGAGATCCTTCGACCGGTCCTTGAGGATTAGGAAACCGGAGGCGTCGAAGGCCCCTATATCGCCGGTATGAAGCCACCCGTCGCGCAGCGTCCTCGCCGTCGCGTCCGGATCGTCGAGATAGCCCAGCATGACGCTGTTGCCCCGGCAGACGATCTCGCCCGACTCCCCGGTCGGCACGTCCCGCCCGTCATCGTCGACCACGCGCACCTCGGTATTGAAATAGGGCCGCCCGGCGGAGCCCAGGCGCGCGCGCCAATCCGGGTGGTCGCGATCCGCGATCTCCTCCCGGCGCAGGCAGGTGATGGTCATCGGGCTTTCCCCCTGACCGTAGAGTTGGGCCAGCCGGGGGCCGAGACGGCCGAGGGCGGCGGCCGCGTCCTCCGCATACATCGGCGCGCCGCCATAGATTATGCATTTCAGGTTGGCGAGGGCGGTTTCCGTGATCTCCCCCTCCCAGCGCACCAGCCGGTTCACCATGGTGGGGGCGGCGAACATCGCCGTTCCGGGCCAGGCCGTCAGGGTCTCGACGATCTCCGGTGGGGAGAAGCCGCCGCTTTCCGGCACCACGTTGGTCCCCGCATGGGCCAGGTGCGGCACGATATAGAGGCCGGAGCCATGGCTCATCGGTGCGGCGTGCAGGCAGGCGTCGCCCGGCGCGATCGGGGCGATATCCGCCAGATAGGCCGCCGTCATGGCCATCAGGTTGCGATGGCTGAGGATGGCGCCCTTGGGTCGCCCGGTCGTCCCCGAGGTATAGAACAGCCACGCCGGATCGTCCGGCGCCACATCCGCCACCGGCATCGGGTCGTGATCGGCGATCAGCGCCTCATAGGCCGCGCCCTCCAAGTCGATCGCCACGCGCCCGCCGGAGACCGTCTCCGCCAAGTCCGGCGTGACGAGGACATGGGACACACGGGCCGCGTCGAGGATATAGGCGACCTCGTCCCGGTGCAGCTTGTTGTTGATCGGCACGACGGCGAGCCCGGCATGCCAGATCGCGACCATGGCCTCGACATAGGCCGGGTGATTACGGGCCAGCAGGGCGACACGCGCGCCGGGCGCGAGGCCGGCCCCGCGTGGTCCGTTGTCCCGCAAACCGGCGGCGAGACGCGCGGCGCGCGCGCCCATGTCCGCATAGTCGCGGTGGATGGCCTTACCCCAACCCGTCGCGGCCACATCCGGATGAGCCCGGGCCGCATGCTCCACCCATTTGGCGAGATTCATCGATCCTCCCTTGGCGCGGCGTTCTGCTATTCCTTTTCCCATGGTCCGCGCGCTGGCGGATTATGCCCAAGCATCGGGCAGCTTTCCAGGAACGCGGCGTCCCCTCCGCCATCCCGTGGGGCATCGACGCCCCCTCCGGGGGGGGAGGACCGCATGGCCATCTGGCCGCGCCCCCCTATATCATGCGGACCACCACGGGCGGGACCTCGACCCTCGCATGAGCACCCGCCCCGCGCGGCACCGGCAAGGGGTGGGTGATGCGCTTTGACCCTTCCGGGGGCGACCGGCATGATCCGGGAGCCCGAGCACCGTCAACCGAAGGCCCATATCCCCCATGAAACCGTCTCCCCGTTCCCCTTTCCGCGCGCCCCCGTCCGGCGGCACGAGGCAACCGCTTCTGAACGCACCGACCATCGTGCGCTGGGTCGCGGGCGTGACGATCGCCGCCCATGTCATCCGCCTGCTCGCGATGAATGGCTGGCTCGGGACCGGGGAATGGGTGGGACGCGCCTTCCTGACGCTCGCCTTCATTCCGGCGCGCTACGGCTCCGCGGGCGCGTGGGAAACCGACCTCGCCGCCATCCTGATTTCCCCGTTCGGGCATACGCTGATCCATGGCGGGTGGGCGCATCTGCTGGTCAATATGGGCTTTCTGCTCGCCTTCGGGGCCCCCGTGGCGCGGCGCATGGGCGGCGTGCAATTCCTGCTGCTCTATGGACTGACGGCGGCGGCAGGGGCCTTCATGTTCACCGCCTTCACGCCCCAGGGTATATCGCCGCTGGTCGGCGCCTCCGGGGCGATCTTCGGTCTGTTGGGCGCGATCCTGCGCGTCGCGCTCTATCCGCCGGCGGGGGTGCCGCCTGCCCCCTTCCCCTTCAATCAGCGCCGCCGCGCCTTCGTGATCGCGGGCGTCTATGTGGGGATCACGCTCCTGATGGGGGTGGCGCCACGCATATCCGGGATCGAGGGGGCCATCGCCTGGGAGGCCCATCTGGGCGGATTGCTGGCCGGATTCCTGTTGATGCCCTTTTTTGACATGCGGGGAGTTCCTAAATAAACGCCAGATGCGACTCTCTCGCAATTATAAATCCTATCGGAGAATGCCCATGACCGGGGTCACCTCGGACGATCTGATCCAATTTCTGAGTTCCCGCCAGTCGATCAAGGCGGTCGAGTTGAACGAGCCCGCCCCGGACGACACCGCCCTGGAACGGTTGTTGAGCGCCGCCGTCACCGCGCCCGACCATGGCGCGATCCGGCCCTGGCGCTTCCTCGCCATCCGGGGAGAGGCACGCAACCGTCTGGCGGACATCTTCGAAAAGGCCTTGCGCGCCCGCGATCCCGATGTCGCGGCAGATGAAATCGCCGCGCTTCGCGGCAAGCCGCTGCGCTCCCCGCTGATCGTCGCCGTGGTGGCCGAGATCACGGAAAACCACCCGAAGGTTCCGCCGGAGGAACAGGTGATCGCCACCGCCTGCGCCGCGCAGAATCTCTTGCTCGCCGCCCATGCGGACGGGTGGGGCGCGATCCTGCTGACCGGCTGGACGGCGCATGACCCCATGGTCCGCAAGGCCCTCGGCTTCGCGGAAAAGGATCAACTCATCGGCTATGTCTATATGGGCACGCCGGGAGAGCAGCAACGGACCAAGAAGCGGCCCGATCCCACGCGCTATCTTTCCGAATGGATCGGTCCGGAGAATTGATCCCCCACCCCTTGTCCCATCGCGAAGCGATCCTAGGTGTTGTTTCGTGTTCCGAAGCAATGTTGCAAGGAGAGCCCATGATGAAACATCGATCCGTGACCGCCGCCGCAGCCATCGCCGTTCCGGCCATGCTTGCCATGGGGACCGCCAACGCCGCGACGCTGATGCAGACGGCCGGCGAGGACACACGGTTCTCGACCTTCACCCGGGCGGTCGAGGCCGCCGGGCTGACCGAGATGCTGAACAGCAACACCTTCACCGTCTTCGCGCCGACCGACGAGGCCTTCTCGAAATTGCCGGCCGGCCGACTCGACGCGCTGATGCAACCGGAGAATAAGGAGGAGCTTCGCGAGCTTCTCACCTATCACGTCGTTTCCGGCACGCTGCTCTCGCAGGAAGCCATGCAGAAAAGCGGCTTTCGCCCCCAAACCGTCAACGGCGACGCGGTTCGAATCGATGCGACGGGCGGCGGCATCTACTACGATAACGCCCATATCGTGGCCACCGATATCGACACCGATAACGGCGTGATTCATGCGATCGACGCCGTCGCGCTGCCGGACTGATCCATTCGCCATCCCATTCCGCCATCGGCGGGATGAACCGGCCCGTCGGCGCGCCAATGCGCCGGCGGGCATTTTTTTGGGCGGCTCCCGGGGAAAGCGATGGCACCGCCTTACAGCCGGGTCAGCGCGCCCTCGTCGCGGATGGTGATGCGGACCTGCTCGTCATCGCGCGCGGGCGGATGGGTGGAGAGCCACGTCGTCCAACCGAGCCGCATATCGCCACCAAGCCGCATGGGCGGCACCTGATCGCGTTTCAACACGAGCCGGGCGGTGAAGTTGAATTCCGGGGAAACATAGAACAGCACCATCGACAGCAGGGGCCGGTTCGCCGGTGCGCCCGGCAGGAACTCAAGGAAACGGTCGAGATCGAGCGGCCCGATGACGAGTTCTATCCCCGCCTGCTGCTCCCAGAAACGCGTGCCGAGCACCGCCGTCCGGCCGAGCGCGTTATTCCGCCCCCCCGTCATGCCACCCGGCACACCCGGCCGCGCCCCCAGATGCGTCCATTGATCGCGTTCCAGCCGGAACCAGGTTCCGACGAACTGCCGAACCCGCATCGGCACGCCGAAATGGTCCTGGAACATCTGTTCCAATCCCAACGCCGTTCGCGGGCGATGGACAAGCAG
This sequence comes from Marivibrio halodurans, assembly GCF_017963645.1. Classification (GTDB taxonomy): domain Bacteria; phylum Pseudomonadota; class Alphaproteobacteria; order UBA8366; family Aestuariispiraceae; genus Marivibrio; species Marivibrio halodurans. The sequence goes on from NZ_JAGMWN010000004.1 coordinate 178,716, forward strand.
CCCGGCATAGCGTTGCAGCGAGCGGTCCGGCACCGTCATCCGGTCGCGCTGCCCAGGGGTGCCGAGCCCCATGAAGCTGAAGAGGAACCGCCCGACGGGTCCGCGATGGGGCGGCCTGTTCTCCAAGGCCAGTCGGTGCGCCTTGCGCACCCGCACCATGAGCGATATCAGCCGGTGATTGAAGATATCGAAGAAGGCGCGCCAGGCATGATCCTTCCGGGCGGCGCGGGCGAGGAAGCGTTCCGTCATCACCCGCGGCATGGGGCCCATGGCACCGACCAGCCCCAGGAACCGCGTCGTCATGCGCGCCGGCCGGTCCGGCCGGTCGGCCAGCGTCAAATCGCGGATCGAACTGGCCGGGAAGGCAAGCGAGGGGTCGGCGGTGAAGCGCACGGCCTCGCGCCTCGGATCGCCGGTCTCCCCGACCGGCACGGCGGGTGGGGAAGCGGACTCCGGATCGTCGCCGGACAGGACGAGGCCACCATCCTCGAAATCGAGACCGCGCGACAATTCGAGAACCCGCACCGCCTGATAGAAATCGAAGCGATAGGGCTCCTCCTCCAGCGCGCGGATCAGAGGAGGAATTGATCGCCGGCGCGAGGCGGCCATTGCTTCCAGATCCCTTCGCGTTGCTGGGAGCGCGCGGTGAGCTGCGCGAACGAGTTGATCGAGGCATAGAGCCCGAGGAACCGGTTCAGGACCGAGGCCAGGAGGATCGCGCTGGACCCGACATAGGCCCCCTCGTCGAAGGTCAGGTTGACATCGACCCCGCGCGCGAAGCCACGCCAGGCCTCCGGCCCCAGGCGGCGCACGGCGCGCCGGCATTCCATGCGCACGATGCCGTTGATCTGCTGTTCCACCGCCGGATCGCCGGTTCGGGCATAGAGGCGCAGGATCTCCTGCAACGCCTTCAGGGAACCCTCGAACTGGCTGAGCGAGAGATAGTTGAGCGAGAGATGCGAGACCAGCCGCCACAGGGTTTCCCCGCCGAGCGGCGGGTTCAACTGGCGCGTCGGCTTGTAGAGCACATCGATTCCGGCGAGCGGCGCGCTCTCCTCGATCTGCAGAAGGGCACCGGCCTGAAGCTGTTCGGCCAAGCCCCTGTTGGTGCACAGCGTATGGGCGTAGAGCGTGGTCGCCGCAGGTTTCGCCGGCCGCCAATCGAGGTCGAGAAAGCTGATCCACATATCGGTGCCGCGCAGGTCGCCGCGACTGGTCGCGTCGCGCCGCGCGTACCAGAAGGCATGCGCGCCCTGCCCGCCGCGTGTCTGGCTCGCACCGTGGGAATAGGAGAAGAAGGGCTCCACCCGATAGGCGTCGGCCTCCGGCAGGTTGCTGGCCGTGACGTCGAGGATCGAGTGAATTTCCGTGATCCGCTCCCGCCGCCGGTCGGCGACGAGGCGATACTCGCTCTGCCGCCCATCGATGCGCACGGGCTCGGAGGTCTTGCGGAACAGATTGACGACCGGGGTGCAGTGAAGCGCGAAGGTCTCCGCATCGATGCTGAGACGGCGCTTCGGGGCCTTGTCCAACAGGATCAGGATATCGAGACGCTGCCGCGCATCGCCGGGCCGCAATCCCGCAAGATCGAAGAACAGGAACTTCTCCGGGATCGTGAAATATTCCTGCAGCAGGTGATAGGCGGGCTGACCGTGCGGTGGCACGTCGATCACCGCATCCTCGCGCTCGAAGCCGACCGGTTCGATCGCCGCCGGGCCGAGTTCGATCGGCCGGTCGCGCCGGCCGTCGGGCAACAACACGACCGACCGCGCATGGACGAACAACAATTCATAGAGCGTATCGGCCGTGACCCTGTCCGCGTTGAGATGGACGCGCAGCCGGTCGAGTCCGAGTTCCGAGATCGCCGCGTCCGTCGTCTTGATCGACAGCCGCAGGACCGCGTTCACATCCGGCCGATGGTCGAGGAAGTCATAGCCGTCGGTCGACTGAAACCCGGCCTCCGCCACCTCCAGCGGCCAGAGCGTGACCGGATAGCCGGTGCGGAACCGGCAGGTCATGCCGTTCGGGGCGGTGGCGAAAAGCGGCGTTCCCCTCGGGATCGGATGACCGCCGGTGAGTTTCCCGCGCTCCGGGTCCGGGCGCAGGCGCGCGATCGTCATCGAGGGCGTCGGACAGGTGAATTGCGGATAGAGGATGCCGAGCAGCGCCTCCGGAATCTTCGGAAACTCCGCGTCGATATTCTGCTGGATGCGCGCGGTCAGGAAGGCGAAGCTCTCGATCAGGCGCTCGACATGGGGATCGGCGCTCTCGCCCTCGCCCATCTCCAGGCGGCCCGCCACCTTCGGATAGGTCTCGCCAAAGGCGCGCCCCATGCGACGAAGATAATCGAGTTCCCGCTGGTAATGCGGCAGAAGCTCCTCGCGGTAATCGTCGCTCATCGGGCCGTCTCCCCGGCCTCGCCCTGCTCGTCGCCTTCCTCGCCGGGCGGCGCGATGCGCACGGGAAAGGCGATCGGCTGGGTGACCGTGCCGTAGCGCATCTCGCCGGAAACCTCGACCTCCAGCACGCGGGTCTCCCGGTGAAGCCCGCCGATCGTCACATTGACCGACGCCAGCCTGGGCTCATAGGCCGCGATGGTGCGCGCGACATGGCTCGCCAGCCGGCGCTTGTCCTCAACGCTGTCGGTGAAGAAGGCGTTCAGATCGACGAGGCCGTAATCGATCACCGTGCGCGCGCCGTAATCGACCTCGGATTCCCGCAAGGGACAGCGGGTGTTGAGCAACATACGCACCTCGCGCTCGATCGACCGGGCCAGCGCTTCGATATCGATCGCGATCCGGGGAATCGGCTCCGCCGTGACGGACGGAGTCTCGTCGATCAACCGATCGAAGAGCGGGGCGCGGGCGCCGTCGGTGGAATGGAGGGGACGCATGATCTAGCTCCCGGCCCGGCCGCCGCGCGCCGCGCGGGCAAGCGCGTGCGACCTTGTGCTTTCCACCCCCGCCGGGTCGCCAGCCTACGCGCCCTTGTTGACGGTGACGTCCCATTCGGAGGCGATGGAGCCCGGCTCCTTCACATCCTGCGACTGAACCTTCACCTCCCATTTGATCTTGGTGTAGTTGAGACTGACCATCTCGATCGGCGTGTCGCCGCCGCCGCCGGAGATCGACACGGAGGAAACCATGGCGTTCTCGAAGGTATAGATCAGTTGCGGCGTATGGGCCTTCTCGCCCGCGGTACGCAGGACGGTGAAGATCACGGTGCCGAGATTGGCACCCATGCAGCATTTGAAATTCAGCAGCGGCGAGGACTTGTCGGCGTATTTCGAGATGACGAAATCGCTATGCTCCACCCGCCCGCGCGACCGGCCGACATTGGAGACGTCGGTATGCAGATGGTTGTGCACCGAGTGATTGAAGCTCTGGCACAGGATCTGTTTCTCATAGCCCTCGATGGTGGCCTCGCCCTCCACCCCATCGATCTTCATGACCAGCACGTCCATGACGGCGTTCCCCTATTGCTAGCCGTTAGGCGCCCCGACACCGGTGGGCCGGGCGCGCGGCGGCGATCGTCGATCAGGCCGCCGGCGGCGGCAGTTCGGCCACGAGACGGACCGAGGCGGTGAGCTCCTCGAGCTGGAAATGCGGCTTCAGGAAGACGGTCGCGTTATAGGCACCCGGCTTGCCCGGAATCTCCCGCACGTCGATCCGCGCCTCGCGCAGCGGGAAACGTGCCTTCGTCGCCTGCGGCGCATCGTCCGTCAGCAGCACGTAGTTCGCGATCCAGGTGTTGAGGTAATCCTCGACATTGGCGGCCGTCAGGAAGCTGCCGATCTTGTCGCGCATGATCGCCTTGAGATAGTGGGCGAAACGCGAGGCCGCGAGCACATAGGGCAGGCGCGCGGAGAGCGCGGCATTCGCATTGGCGCTGTCGAGATTGTACTTCTTCGGCTTCTGCGCCGTCTGACCGCCGAAGAAGGCGGCATAGTCCGTGCCCTTACAGTGACACAGCGCGATGAAGCCGAGGTCGGAGAGTTCCTTTTCCCGCCGGTCGGTGATGGCGATTTCCGTCGGGCATTTCAACGCGATCTCGCCGTCGTCGGTCTTGAAGGTATGCGCGGGCAGCCCCTTCACCGTGCCGCCGCCCTCGACGCCGCGGATCGCCGCCGTCCAGCCATAAAGCGAGAAGGCGTTGGTAATGCGCTGGGCGAGTGCCCAACCGGCATTGCCCCAGAGATAGCGCGAATGATCGCGGCCATCGACATCCTCGACGAACTCGAACCCCTCGACCGGCACCGTGTCGGGCCCGTAGGGCAGGCGCAGCAGAACGTGAGGCAATGTCAGCGCGACATAGCGGCTTTCCTCGCTGTCGCGGAAGCTGCGCCATTTGATGAGTTCCGCGCTCTCGAAGATCTTGGCGAGATCGCGCGGCCCGCCGAGATCGGTGAAACTGTCCATGTCGAACAGCCGCGGATTGGCCGCCGAGACCATCGGCGCGTGCGCGGCCGCCGCCACCTCCGCCAGCTTCTCCAGAAGCGCCATGTCCTGCGGATGACGGCCGAACTCGAAATCGACCATGAGGGCGCTGTAGGGGTGGCCGCCGAAGGTGCCGTATTCCTCCTCGTAGATCTTCTTGAATAGAGCCGACTGGTCGAACTCGACCGCCTTCTCCAGGTCGGTCAGCACGTCCTTCTTGTTGGCGTTGAGAACCCGCAGCTTGAGCTTGGTGCTCGTCTCGGTGTTCATGACGAGATAATGCATGCCGCGCCATGTGCTCTCCAGCGCCTGGAAATCGGCATGGTGCATGATCTCGTTGAGTTGCTCGGAGATCAGCGCGTCGATCTCGGCGATCTTTTGCGAGATCAACGCGGCCGTGTCGGCGGAGACATCCGTCCCCTCGGCCACGACGCTGTCGATGAATTCGCCGACCAGATCGACGGCATAGGGCTTCTGCTCCTCCGCCCGGGCCAGCCTGCCCTCGGTCATGATCTGCTCGAGGACGTTCATTTCGCTTTTTTCGTCAGCCATCGCTCGCTTCCCTTCGCCCCGGCCCGCCCCGCCGCCTCGGCGGTCGCGGCGCGAGGAGCCAGTGTGCCCCGCTCGATTCTAGTCGATGCGCGGGGGCGGCCTATTCGTCGCCGCTTTTCGCCTCTTCGAGGAGCTTCTTCAGCTCCTTCTGCTTGTCGGCGTCGGAAACCATCTCGCGCAGCAGACGATCGAGATCGTCGTTGCCGTCGAGCTTGGTCATCAGGTCCGCCAGCCGCCGGCGCGCATCGAACAGCTTCTTCAGCGGCTCGATCTGCCGCACGACGTTCTCCGGCTCGAAATCGTCGAGGCTGCGGAAGGTCAGCTCGACATTCATCTTGCCGGCGTCCTCGCTGTCCTCGTCCGCCATGCGGTTGTCGACCTGATAGGCCGCGCGCGGCTTCACGCCGGCCATCACGTCGTTGAAATTGTCGCGGTCGATCTCGACGAACTTCCGCTCCTTCATCTTGGGCAGCGGTTCCGTCGGCTTGCCGGACAGGTCCGCGATGATGCCCATGACGAAGGGAAGCTCCTTCATCTCGATCGCGCCGCCGATCTCCACGTCATAGGTGATCTGGACACGCGGCGGGCGGACCCGGCCGATCTTGTGCTGGATGCTGTCGGACATCGACGTCCCCCCGTATGGTTCGCCTCCCGGGCACGGCTGTTCCCGGGCGACATCGATTGGCGGCCCGCCCGGCCGTCAACCCGCTCGCGATTGATGGGCGGCCGCCCGCCGATTCGGCGCGGCGCCCTCTTATCCCATTGCGAAGTAAAATCGAATTAGAAAATTCTTGCAAGTGCCGAATTCACCCGGGTTTTTGTCAGGGTTGTTACTTGGCGAACCTTCTGGAGTCTTCCAATAAAATCCCGGAATCCCTGACGCTATTTGATGCTCAGGAATCCCCCCTCCAACTTCTTGAAAAGAAAGCGTTTCAACATCCCTGGCGCACCAGGGCGCTTTATGCCTACACTCAACGACAGCGCGGGCGCGAAGCCACGACAAAGGGGGAGACGCCATGAGCGATGATATCGTCGAACTGAGCGGCAACGAGAGCCCGCCCGGCCAAATCCGGGTAAAGCTCGACCTGGAATTGCCGCATGCCGAGGCGATGGCGGTGCTTGGCATCGTCCATGATTACAAGGACAAGGCGAAGAAGCAGGCGGAGGCCGAACGGCGCCGCGCCGAAGCCGACCGGCGCAAGGCCGAGGCCGCCGCCAAGAAGGCCGCCCAGGCCGAGGCCGCGAAGGCGAAAAAAGCAAGCACGACGAAGACCGACGCCGCGGCGCCCGCCGACGCGGCCCAGACTGGCGGCACGGATGGCGGCACGGCCGCGAACTGAGCGCCGCGCCGACACGCCGAAGCGAGGATATGAGGAACCGACGGGCCGCCCATCCCAGCACGCGAGGCAGGCACCCGATCGAAGGAGCGAGCGAAGATCATGGCCGACAAAGTTCTGGAATTCATCGGATCGGACAGCCTGCCGGACGCGATGCGGGTCAATATCCAGATGGAGATGCCCTACGACCTCGCGATCAAGATCCTGGACCTGATCCAGAAAAACATGCCGGAGGAGGAGGCCGCGCCGTCGGCCGAGGGCGAGGCGTCGGAATAGACCACCTCGTCCATATCCCGCGCCTCGCGGATCACGCCCCAGGGAATCACACCCCACGGGATCATGCCTCGGGCGAGCGATCCTCGCGCGGGCTGTGGCCGAAATGCTCGCGATAGCATTTCGCGAAGTGCGAGGCGGAGACGAACCCGCATGCCAGCGCGACGTCCAGAACGGACATCGTCGTCTGACGCAGCAGGATACGCGCGCGCTGCATGCGCAGGGTGAAATAGTATTTGCGCGGCGTGGCGTTGAGATATTTCCGGAACAGCCGCTCCAACTGGCGGGTGGAGAGCCCCACGGCCTCGGCGATATCCTCCCGCTCGACCGGCGCCTCCAGATTCTCCTCCATCTCCGCGATGGCGGCCAGAAGCTTCGGGTGGCTGACACCGACCCGGAAACGCAGCGCCATGCGCTGATGCTCCCCCTGCTCGCGGATTTGCTTGTGGATGAACCATTCGGAGACGGCGGCCGCCAGGTCGTGCCCATGCTGGGCGCTCACCAGATGCAGCATCAGGTCGATCGCCGCCGTGCCACCGGAACAGGTGAAGATCGGCCCGTCGATCTCGAACAACTCGTCCGTCACGTCCAGATGCGGATAATCCTCCCGGAACCCATCCATATATTCCCAATGGATGGTGCAGCGCCGGCTATCGAGAAGCCCCGCATGGGCCAGCACATAGGGCGCGGTGGAAACGGCGCCCAGATGGGTGCCCATCCGCGCGATCCGGCGCAGATAGCCGATGATGCGCGGGTCCTTCACCCGTTCCGTCCCGGCCCCGCCGATGGCGATCACCGCGTCGAAGGACTGGTAGCCGCCGATCGCCATCTCCGGCATCACGGAAATGCCGTTGGACGCCGCCACCGGCGCCCCGTCGGCGGAGAGCAGCGTCCAGCGATAGAGCGTCTTGCCGGAAAGCGTGTTGGCCGCCCGCAACGGCTCCACCGCCGAGGAGAAGGCCATCAGCGAGAAATTCGGCAGCATCAGATAGCCGAAATGCTGCGGCAGCTTGTCCGGCGTCCCCTCGAACATGGCCGATGCCCTCTTCCCTCTCACGCCGTTTCCGACAGCGATGTCGGAAACGGAACAGTCGCGAAAATCTACACGACTCGAGGCGTCGGGAAAGCGGCTTATTGAAGATCCGCGACGGCGCTCAGATCTTCAGATCCTTGAAGAAATCATTGCCCTTGTCATCGACCACGATGAAAGCGGGGAAGTTCTCGACCTCGATCTTCCAGATCGCCTCCATGCCGAGTTCGGGATATTCCAGGCACTCCACCTTGCGGATGCAATCCTGGGCGAGACGCGCCGCCGGCCCGCCGATGGACCCCAGATAGAAGCCGCCATGCTTGGCGCAGGCCTTGGTGACGGCGGCGCTGCGATTGCCCTTGGCCAGCATGATCATGGAGCCGCCGGCGGCCTGGAACTCATCCACGAAGCCGTCCATGCGCCCGGCCGTGGTCGGCCCGAAGGAACCGGAGGCATAGCCCTCCGGGGTCTTCGCCGGACCGGCGTAGTAGATCGGGTGATCCTTGAAATATTGCGGCAGCGGCTCGCCCTTCGCCAGCCGCTCCCGCAGCTTTCGGTGGGCGGAGTCGCGCGCGACGATGATGGTGCCCGTCAGGCTGAGGCGCGTGCGGATCGGATATTGGGACAGCAGCGCCAACTGCTCCGCCATCGGCTTCGACAGATCGACCTGGACGACGTCGCCCTCGAACTCGCTCTCGTCGATCTCGGGCAGGTACTTGGCCGGCTCGCGCTCCAGCGCCTCCAGATAGATGCCGTCCTTGGTGATCTTGCCCTTGGCCTGACGGTCGGCGGAGCAGGAAACACCGATGCCGACCGGCAGCGACGCGCCGTGACGCGGCAGGCGGATGACGCGCACGTCGTGGCAGAAATACTTGCCGCCGAACTGCGCGCCGATGCCCATGTTTCGGGTCATCTCATGGACGGCCTCTTCCATCTCCAGGTCGCGGAAGGCCTGGCCGGTCTCCCCACCCTGCGTCGGCAGGCCGTCGAGATAGCGGCAGGAGGCGAGCTTCACCGTCTTCAGGTTCATCTCCGCCGAGGTGCCGCCGATCACGATCGCCAGGTGATAGGGCGGGCAGGCCGCGGTGCCCAGCGTGCGGATCTTCTCGTCCAGGAAGGCCAGCATCCGCTCCCGGTCGACCAGGGACGGCGTCGCCTGATGCAGGAAGGTCTTGTTGGCGGACCCGCCGCCCTTGGCAACGAAGAGGAACTTATAGGCGTCCTCCGCCTGCCCCTTGCCCTCGGCATAGAGGTCGATCTGGGCGGGCAGGTTGTTCCGGGTGTTCTTCTCCTCGAACATGGAGACGGGCGAAACCTGACTGTAGCGCAGATTGTTGCGGTCATAGGCGTCCAGCACACCCTGCCCCAGCGCGCTGGCATCCGTCCCGTCGGTCCAGATGCGCCGGCCCTTCTTGCCCATGATGATCGCCGTGCCAGTGTCCTGGCACATCGGCAACACGCCGCCGGCCGCGATATTCGCGTTCTTCAACAGGTCGAAGGCGACGAAGCGGTCGTTCGCGGACGCTTCCGGGTCCTGCAGGATATTGGCGAGTTGTTGCAGGTGTCCCGGTCGCAGCAGGTGATTGATGTCGCGGAAGGCTTCCTCGGACAGGAGCCGCAGCGCCTCCGGGTCGATCTTCACGATCTCCTCGCCCTCGAACGTGGCCGTCTTGATGAAATCGCCGTCGGCCAGCTTGCGATAGGGCGTCTCGTCCGCCCCCAGCGGGAACATCTCGTGGAACGCCGGATCGGTGGCGGGCTGGTCCAGGGTCTTCGCGTCGCTCATCGGGGCCTCCTCGTCGCTGGTCCGTCCTGCAAGTGTCCCGGTTATCCGCAATAAGGGGGCGGGGCGCAAGGTCGAGCTCCGGGCAAGCGAACGCCCCCCGGCGGGTGCCGGGGGGCGTCGAATGGACGGGCGATGCGGGTGGAGCGTTTAGAACAGCCCCTCGATCTGGCCCTTCTCGTTCAGCTTGATGTGGTTGGCGCTGGGCACGCGGGGCAGGCCCGGCATGGTCATGATCTCGCCGCAGATGGCGACGATGAAGCCGGCGCCGGCGGACAGCCGCACCTCGCGCACCGGCACGGTATGGCCCGTGGGCGCACCGCGCAGCGTGGGGTCGGTGGAAAAGCTGTACTGCGTCTTCGCCATGCAGACCGGCAGCTTGCCGAAGCCGTCGGCCTCCCACTGGGCGAGTTGATCGCGCACCTTCTTGTCGGCCGCGATACCATCGGCGCCGTAGATTTCCTTGGCGACGGTCTCGATCTTCGCCAGCAGGCCGGTGTCGTCGTCATAGAGCGTGCGGAAATCCGCGGTGCCGCCCTCGACCAGCGCGACGACCTTCTGCGCCAGTTGCTCGGTCCCTTCGGACCCCTTGGCCCAATGCTCGCAAATCACGGCTTCCGCGCCGAGTTCCGCGACATACTCCTGGATCGCGCGATGTTCGGCGTCGGTGTCCTTGATGAACTTGTTGACCGCGACGACCGCCGGCACGCCGAACTTGGCGACATTGCGGATATGACGGCCCAGATTCTCCAGGCCCTTCTTGACCGCCTCGACATTCTCCTCGCCGAGTTGGTCCTTGGCCACGCCGCCATGCATCTTGAGCGCGCGGACGGTCGCGACGATCACCACCGCGTCCGGGCTGATCCCGGCCTTGCGGCACTTGATGTCGAAGAACTTCTCCGCGCCCAGATCGGCGCCGAAACCGGCCTCGGTCACGGTATAGTCGGCGAGCTTCAGGCCCGCCTTGGTGGCCGACACGGTATTGCAGCCATGCGCGATATTGGCGAAGGGGCCGCCATGGATGAAGGCCGGGTTGTTCTCCAGCGTCTGCACCAGGTTCGGCATCAGCGCGTCCTTGAGCAGGACGGTCATCGGCCCCTCGGCCTTCAGGTCGCGGGCATAGATCGCCTTCTTCTCGCGGGTATAGCCGACGACGATGGCGCCGAGGCGCTCCTGCAGATCCTTGAGACCGTCGGCGAGGCAGAAGATGGCCATCACCTCGGACGCGACCGTGATGTCGAAACCGGTCTGGCGCGGGAAGCCGTTCGCCACCCCGCCGAGCGAGGAGACGATATCGCGCAGCGCCCGATCGTTCATGTCCAGCACGCGCCGCCAGGTGACGCGGCGCTCGTCGAAGCCGAGGTCGTTGCCCCAATAGATATGATTGTCGATCAGCGCGGAGAGCAGATTGTGCGCCGCGCCGATCGCATGGAAATCGCCGGTGAAATGGAGGTTGATATCCTCCATCGGCACGACCTGGGCATAGCCGCCGCCGGCCGCGCCACCCTTGACCCCGAAGCAAGGACCGAGCGAGGGCTCGCGCAGGCAGATCATCGCCTTCTTGCCGATGCGGTTGAGGCCATCGCCGAGACCGACCGTCGTCGTCGTCTTACCCTCGCCGGCGGGGGTCGGGCTGATCGCGGTGACGAGCACGAGCTTGCCGTTCGGACGGTCCTGGATCGACTGCAGGAAATCGTAGGAAATCTTCGCCTTGCTGGGCCCATACTGCATCAACTGGTCGGCGGGAATGCCGATCTTGTCGCCGATCTCGGTGATCGGCTTCATGGTCGCTTCGCGCGCGATTTCGATATCGGACTTGCTCATCGGATGGCCTTCCCCCGGGTATGAAGCGTTGACAGGAGGCGGTGCCAGACGCCGCCCTACTGCGAGGCGCACGCTATCCCAACCCACGGACGAGGACAGCGTGGCCGCGACTTGTTTTGCCAGCTAGACGACATCCAAGGAAACCCTTCCTGGCTCCGGCTCCGCCGGGCAAGTGCCGGCCCGCGAATCCCGGTCCTTTATCGACGCCCATTCCTGCCGGTACTCTTCCGACCGGGAAGGCGATGGAGGTGCCGGCATGTTCGATCTCTATTACGCGGAAGGAACCGCCTGCCTGGCACCGCAGGTGGTGCTGGAACGACTCGCCCTGCCCTATCGCCTTATCGAGATCGACATAACGAAGGGCATGCATCGCACGCCCGATTTCCTCGCCGTCAATCCCGCCGGCAAGGTCCCGGCGCTTCGCCTCCCCGACGGCCGGATAATGACCGAGGCGGCGGCGATCTGTCTCCATCTGGCCGACATGACCCCTGAAGGCGCGCTTTCCCCCGCGACCGGCCACCCCGACCGCCCCCTCTTCCTCAGTGGCCTGACCTTCCTGGCGACGGCGGTGCAACCCCTCTACAAGCGGTTCTACTATCCGGAACGCCTGACGACGGACCGGCGGGCGGCGGCCGGCATCAGGGCGCTGGCCGTGCGGGAACTGGAGGACGCCTGGTCGTTGGTCGAAACGCATCTGGCCGCCCATGGCCCCTTCCATCTTGGCGACCGGCCGAGCATCGTCGATATCTATATGATGATGCTGATCACTTGGTTCGATCCGATGGAGGAACTCCTGGCGAGCCGGCCGGCGATCGATCGGTGCTATCGACATGTCGCCGACTGGCCGGCGGCGCGAACCTGCCTCGCCAGGCAGGGACGGATCAGCATCGGCACCGGCTAGCATATGATGATTTCATATTCGGGGCCGCGTTCAGCGGTCCGCGAATATGGCCGGCCGCTTTTCGAAGAAGGCGTCGAGCGCCTCCGCATGGTCCGCCGTGCCATGCAGGATCGCCTGATAGGCGGCGCATTGGCTCAGATGTTCCGGCAGGCTCTGCCCGCGTTGGGCGCGCAACAGACGTTTGGTGTAGCGCACCGCCTGGGGCGCGTTGGCGGCGATCCGCGTGGCGAGCGCCCGCGCCTCCGCCAGCAATTCGCCCGCCGGCACGATGCGCGAGACGAGGCCGAGGGCGAGCGCGCGCTCCGCGTCGATCGGCTCGCCGGTATAGAGCATCTCGGCCGCCGCCTGCTCACCGATCGCGCGCGGTAGGAACCAGGCCGCGCCGTCGCCCGGCCCGATGCCGATGCGCACGAAGGGCGCGCCGAAACGCGCCTCCGGCGCCGCGAGACGGATGTCGCATAGGCAGACCAGATCGAGCGCCGCGCCGAAGGCCGCGCCGTTCACCGCCGCGATCACCGGCACCTCCAGCCCGTCGAAGCGCGGCGGCACGCGGTGAATGCCGTCGCGATAGGCGCTCTCGATATCGGCGGCGGTGCCGGCGAACATGTCGGTCTTCTCGCGCATATGCTTGACGTTGCCGCCGGCGGAGAAGGCCTTCCCGGCCCCCGTCAGCACGACCGCGCGCACCTCCGCGTCGCCCGCGACGCGGTCGAGCGCCTCCAGGAACGCCTCGATCATCGTGGGCTCGGAAAAGGCGTTCAACTCCTCCGGCCGGTTGAGGGTGAGGGTCGCGACATGACCGGATTTCTCGAACAGGACGGGGGCCGTGCTCATCGCTCAGAGGATCTCCAGCACGGTCTCGGGCGGGCGGCCGATCCGCGCCTTGTCGCGATTCACGACGATCGGCCGCTCGATCAGGATCGGGGTCTCGGCCATCGCGCGGATCAGGGCATCCTCGTCGGCGACATCCTTCAGCCCCTGGTCCTTATAGGCGGCTTCCTTGGTGCGCATCATGTCCCGCGCGCTTTCCAGGCCCAGCTTCGCCTTCAGGTCCTTGAGCGCGGCCGCGTCCGGCGGCGATTCCAAATACAGCACCACCTCCGGCGTCACGCCCTTTTCCTTCAGCAGGTCCAGTGTCTGGCGCGACTTCGTGCAGCGCGGATTGTGGTAGATGGTAATGGACATGGATTTCCGTCCCTCCTTATTCGTCATATCGAGTATCCCGTCCCGGAGACGGCGGATCACCCCGGCCGCCGGAACGCCACGGGCACGCCGACGCGATTGACCAGACGATCGACCTCCCGGTGGATCAGGTCGAGATTGCTGTCCCGCACGGTGGGAAGCGCGAAGCGCTGCCGACGCACCGCGTCATAATCCAGATCGGCGGTCAGCAGAACCTCCTCGTCCCCCTCGGCCTGGGCCAGCACCCGACCGTGCGGGTCGAGGATACGGCTGCCGCCCCAGAAATGCAGTCCACCCTCCCGGCCCGCGATATTCGCCATAGCGACCGGCATGCCGTACATCATGGCATAGAAGCGCAAGGTCACGTCCCAGCCGTCGGGGTTGGAAAAATCGCCGCCGACCACCTCGTTGGCGGACGCGATGGGCGAGAGCAGCAGCGTCGCCCCGTGCAAGGCCGAGAGATGGACCAGCGCCGGATTCCACAGATCGGCGCAGATCAGGAGTCCGGCCGTCCACGGGTCCTCCAACGGGAAGACCTCGACATAGCGTCCCTCGGCGAAATACTTGTCCTCCTCCATCCGGCCGTAGGAGGGCAGGTTGATCTTGCGATGGACGAAATCGACCCGCCCGCCGCGCAGCACGGCGGCGGCGTTATAGAACTGGGCGGCATAGCCTTCCTCCACGAAGCCGCAGATGACGGTCATGTCGCCCGCCGCCTCGGCCAGCGCGCGAAGACGCGGATCGTCCTTCGGCATGGCCAGATCGACCGCATGTTCCGCGACCTGATAGCCGGTCAGGGAAAGCTCCGGGAACAGCAGCAGGTCCGCCTTCGCCTCCCGCGCCCGGGCGATGAAATCGTGATGACGCTCCAGATTGCGCGCGACGTGGTGCAGATCGGTCGCGACCTGCGCGACCGCGACCTTTATCCTCGATGCGGCCACCATGGGCTTTCTCCTGAACGCGCGGACAGGCATGTCATATAGCGGATCGACCGGCGCCTCGACCAGAACGGATAAGAAGTCGGCGGCCCCCGCGCAACCTGGCCTCCCGGGCTGACAAACCCGGTTCGCTCGGCTAGCCTCCTCCGGTCAATATTGTGATCACAAAATCGGAGCATCTCATGAGCGGGCGGAGCGAGGCCGATCTGGTCATCGTCGGCGCGGGCGCGGCCGGGTTGGCCGCTGGGCTGGCGGCACGGGCGGGCGGTCTCGATGTCGTGATAGTCGAGGCGGCGGGCCGTATCGGCGGCCGCGCGCTGACCGACAAGACCGGCCTGCCCAGCGGCCCGTACGATATCGGCTGCCATTGGATGCACGACGCGAGCGAGAATCCGCTCGCCGCCCTCGCGCTGAGCCACCGCAAGGCACTGCGCAATCAACCGCACCCCGACGGCGTGCCACGCTGGCTCGCCATGCGGGGCGCGGTCATGGACGCGGCCACGCGCGCGGATTGCGCGGCCTATTACCTGCGCTGCTTCACGGCGCTGGAGGAGGCCGGCGCGGCGGGCGCGGACCGGGTCGGCGCGGAGATCCTGGATACATCTTCACCCTACTACCCGTTATTCCGGGGTTGGGCCGGCGCGATCTATAGCGTCCCGCCGGAACGGATTTCCACCGGCGACATCGCCCGGCAGATGGAGACACCGGAGAACTGGCCCTTGGAGCACGGCTACGGCGCGATGATCGCGGAGATATTGGGCGACCAGCCGGTGACGCTGGATTGCCCGGTCCGGCGCATCGACCGCGCGGGCAAACATATCCGGGTGGAGACCGCCCAGGGCACGATCGAGGCGGACGACGTGATCCTGGCGGTGTCCAGCACCGTCCTCGCCGAGGGGGCGATCGCGATCGAACCGGGGCTGCCCGCGGACGTTCTCTCCGCGATCGAGGCGGTGCCCCTCGGCCATGCGGAACGTGTCGGCATCGCGTTGACGGAACGGCTCGACGGTATCGGCGATCAAGCCCCGGGCCATATCCTGACCCGGAACGGCGACCAGATCGGCCTGATGATCCATGAATTCGGCCGCGCGGAATTGACCGGCTATCTATCCGGCGACCTGGCGCGCGATCTCGGCCGGGCGGGCAAGGAGGCGGCCTTCGCCTTCCTGCGCGACGCCTTGAAGGAGGTCTTCGGCGCCGGCATCGAGAAGCGGATCACCGGCTGGGTCGCCAGTCAATGGTCGGGCGACCCGTTGATCCGGGGCGCCTATTCCCATGCCGTGCCGGGTCGCGCGCATCTGCGTCCCCGGCTGGCCGAACCGGTGGAAGAGCGCTTGCACCTCGCGGGCGAGGCGACGCACCCGACGCGCTTCGCCTCCGCCCATGGCGCCTATATGAGCGGCCTGCGCGCGGTCGGCCATGTGATGGCGCGGCGCAATCGGACGGGTCTTGCCGACCGGCCGGTACCAGGCGCATGAGGGCGCGCGTCCCCAAGTTCCGCATCGAACCGCCGACATCGGACCATCTTAAGCGCGCCAACAATCTAAAGGGCATGGGGTGGATGCTGGTGGCGGCGATCGCCTTCGCCAGCATGCATGCCGGTATCAAGCAGGTGAGTCATGAACTTCACCCGTTCGAGATCGCGTTCTTCCGCAATTTCTTCGCGGTGATCGCATTGTTGCCGGTCCTGCTACGCGTCGGAATCGCGCCATTGCGCACGAAGCGGCCGGGGCTTCTAGGTCTGCGGGCGGCGACCAATCTGGTCGCGATGCTGATGTATTTCACGGCGCTCTCCCTGGCGCCGCTCGCGGATGTCTCGGCGCTGGGCTTCCTGGCGCCGATCTTCGTCACGCTACTCGGCGCGCTTGTTCTGCGCGAACATGTGGGTCCACGGCGCTGGGCCGCGATCCTGGCCGGATTCGCGGGCGCGATGGTGCTGATCCGCCCCGGCTTCGGCGGATTCGACCTCGGTCATATCCTGGTCGTCCTCTCCACCGTGGTCTGGGCGGTGGCCTTGTTGGTGATCAAGCTTCTCTCGCGCACGGAAAGCTCGACGACCATCACGCTTTATATGGGAATCATGCTGGCACCGCTCTCGCTGGTCCCGGCCCTCTTCGTCTGGCAATGGCCGAGTGGGGAAGCCTATATCTGGCTGGCCGGGATCGGGTGCCTGGGCGCGTTGGCGCAATGGGCGTTGTCGGAGAGCCTGCGCCTCGGCGAAACGGCCGTGGTCATGCCGGTCGACTTCTTCAAGCTGATCTGGGCGGCGGCGCTCGGCTATCTGCTATTCCTGGAGGTACCGGATCTCTTCACCTGGATCGGCGGCGGCACCATCTTCGCCGCTGGCACCTATATCGCGGTACGCGAATCCCGTCTTGGGCGCGCGAGGATGCGCCCGCCGGACCGTTTCCCCGCCGAACCACCCAGCTGAGCACCGCTCACCCGTCGCCGAAATGAAGGCATTTCCGTCGCGGATGAGACACAGGCCCACTCGTCATCGGGAAATGCTGGATCGAAGCGGCGGCGGATCGGAGACCGGCTCCCGCCGCCGCGCGAGAAACGATCCGGTCCCAAGCATAGGCGAGGAGCGTTCATCCCATGCCCCGACCCCAGCGACGCGCCCGCGGCCGCGAGCGTCGCGATCGCGATCCCGGCATCCGTACCCTGCCCTGGCAATCCGTCGAAAATCCATTTCCCCCCCTGGAACCCCTGAGCGCCGATCAGGTCGAGGCGATCCACGAGGCCTCGATGGACCTGCTGGAGAATCACGGCATCGAGGTGATGGGCGATGCCGCGCTCGACAGCTTCGCGCGGGCCGGCGCCATGGTCGATCGCGGAAGCGGTGTCGTACGCCTGGACCGGGGGCTGGTGGCCGAGGCGATCGCGAAGGCGCCGTCCCGCTTCACGCTTACCCCGCGGGAACCGGCGCACGCGCTGGAACTGGGCGGTAACCGCATCCATTTCGGGCTGGTCTCCGGCGCGCCGAACCTGCATGACCGGATCAACGGTCGCCGGGCGGGCAATCTCCAGGACTATATCCGCCTCGTCAGCCTGGGGCAGTGCTTTCCCTGCATCCATTTCCTCGGCTCGCAACCGGCACCGCCGATCGAACTGCCGGCGAACAGCCGGCATCTCGACATCGCGCGCGCGAACCTCGTCCACACCGACCGCATCTTCCACGCCATCGGTATCGGGGCGGGCCGCGTCGCCGACGCGGTGGAGATGGTGGCCCGCGCGCGGGGGATGAGCGCGGAGGATCTGGAGAACGACCCCTCCGTCATCACGAACCTCAACATCAACAGCCCGCGCAAGCTGGACGAGGCGATGGCGGAGGGCTTGATGGAGAGCGCCCGGCGCAATCAGGCGACCATCGTCACCCCCTTCACCCTGATGGGGGCGATGACGCCGGTGACGCTCGCCGCCGCGCTGACGCAGCAGAACGCGGAGGCGCTCCTCGGCCTGACGCTGGTGCAGCTTACCCGGCCGGGCGCGCCGATGGTCTATGGCGGCTTCACCTCCAACGTGGACATGAAAACGGGCGCCCCCGCCTTCGGCACGCCGGAAAACGCCAAGGCCAATCTGGCCGGCGGTCAATTGGCCCGGCGCTATGGCCTGCCCTACCGGACGAGCGACTGCAACGCCGCCAACACGGTCGACGCCCAGGCCACCTGGGAGACGATGATGGCCCTGTGGGGCGCCGTCATGGGTCACGGCAATCTGATCTATCACGGTGCCGGATGGCTGGAAGGCGGGCTCGTCGCGTCCTTCGAGAAGCTGGTGGTCGATGCGGAAATCCTGCAACACATCATCAGCTTCCTGAAACCGATCGACACCTCCCCCGCCGAGATCGCGACGGAGGCCATCGCCGCCGTCGCGCCGGGCGGCCATTTCTTCGGCACGGAGCATACGATGGCGCGCTACGAGACCGCCTTCTATGCCCCCTTCCTCAGCGATTGGCGCACCCAGGAGAATTGGCGGGAGGACGGCGCCAAGACCGCGACGGAACGCGCGACGGGGGTTTGGCAGCGCCTGCTGGCGGAATACGAGCCGCCCCCGATGGACCCGGGACGGCTGGAGGCGATCGACGCCTATGTCGCCAAGCGCAAGGAAACCCTGGGCACGGAGGAGCCCTGACCCCTCTCCCTTTCCGAACGCACGGTGGCAAGCCCCTACCCGCGCCCCATATGCAGGGAGGACGAGGGACCGATAGCCGCCAAAGAGGGGTTCATGACCGATACGCGTATCGAGACCGACAGCATCGGCGAAATCGAGGTCGAGGCCGACCGTTACTGGGGCGCGCAGACCGAGCGTTCCCGCCGCAACTTCCGCATCGGGGAGGAGCGGATGCCGATGGCGCTGATCCGTGCCTTCGCGATCCAGAAAAAGGCCTGTGCGCTGGCCAACAAGGATTTAGGCGAACTGCCGGCGGACATCGCCGAGGCGATCGCCGCCGTCGCCGACGAGATCGTCGCCGGCGGGTTGACGGACCATTTTCCGCTGGTCGTCTGGCAGACCGGCTCCGGCACGCAAACCAATATGAACCTGAACGAGGTGATCGCGAACCGCGCCTCCGTCCGGCTGGGCGGCGAAATGGGCACGAAGACGCCGGTCCACCCCAACGATCATGTCAATCGCGGCCAAAGCTCCAACGACAGCATGCCGACCGCGATGGCGATCGCCGTCGGGGTCGAGGCGAACGAACGCCTGCTGCCCGCCCTGAAGCAGTTGCTGACGAGCCTGGAGGCGAAGGAAAAAGCCTTCGCGGAGATCGTGAAGATCGGCCGTACCCATACCCAGGATGCGACGCCGCTGACCCTCGGCCAGGAATTCTCCGGCTATGCCCAGCAACTGCGCAACGGCATCGCCCGGATCGAGGCCGCGCTTCCCCGCGCCATGGAACTGGCCCAGGGCGGAACGGCCGTCGGCACCGGCCTCAACAGCAAGCAGGGCTTCGACCGGCTGGTCGCGGAGAAGGTGGCGGAAGCGACGGGCCTGCCTTTCACCACCGCCCCCAACAAGTTCGAGGCGCTGGCCGCCCACGACGCGTTGGTCGAGATGTCGGGCGCCCTCAATACGCTGGCCGCCAGCCTGATGAAGATCGCGAACGATATCCGGTTTCTCGGCTCCGGCCCGCGCTCGGGCCTGGGGGAATTGATCCTGCCGGCGAACGAGCCCGGCTCCTCCATCATGCCGGGCAAGGTGAATCCGACCCAGGCGGAGGCTCTGACCCAGGTCGCGGCCCAGGTCATGGGCAATCATACGACCGTGACCGTCGCGGGATCGAACGGCCATTTCGAGTTGAACGTCTTCAAGCCGGTGATCGTCCATAACGTGTTGCAGTCGATCCGGCTGATCGCGGACGGGGCGGTCAGCTTCGCCGAGCATTGCATCGACGGAATCGAGGCGAACGAAAGCCGCATCGCGGAGTTGATGCGCCAGTCATTGATGCTGGTGACGGCCCTCAACCCGCATATCGGCTATGACAATGCCGCCAGGATCGCGAAGAAGGCGCATGCGGAGGGCACGACACTGAAGGAGGCGGCGGTCGCGCTCGACCTCGTATCGGCGGAGGATTTCGACCGTTGGGTCGATCCGAAGGCGATGATCGGACCGTCGGCCTGAACAAATAGGATTGCGGTGCCTATAATCCCGTTCCGCCGGCCCCGCGTCATCGCGCCCGGGCCGGCGGAACGGGAATTATCAGCGATCCAGCACCTGATTCCGGAGTGTTTCGACCGCGCCGAGCACCTCGTGGATCATGTCGTCCGGCACGCCCATCTGATTCAGCGTATCGGCGAGATGGCCGGCGACCGCGATGAAATGCGTGTCGTCGAGCCCCTGCTCCCGCACCAGCTTTTTATAGGCCGCGCGCATATCGGCCTCGCTGAAGTGCTTCGGGCCGCCCAGCACCTGGGCCATGAAACGCTTCATCGTCTTGCTCAGCGCGGCCGTGTCGCGCCCCGCGACGAAGGCATCCAGACGGTCGTCTCCGGCGACCTTTCCCTGCAGGAGATCGACGGCCCCATCGACCGCCGCCTCGCCGCCGAGACGTTCATAGAGCGGTGCGGCGTCCGCCGCCGAATCGTCCTCGGCCGAGGAGGCGCGCTTGACGCTGGAGCGGGCGGATTCCTTGACCGCGCGCGGGCGATCCTTGTCCTTGCTCTTGTCCTTCTTCCGTCCCAGGTCCAGGCGCGGCCGGGTGCGCGTCGGCATGCTGGCGATGAATTCCTCGTCCAGCACCTTCTCAACATCGAGGACCGCGAGGAGTTGCCCTTCCAGCCGGAAGACGCCGGAACACAGGCGCCGCATGCGCTGGTCCAGCGTGACCGGCGGCTTATCGAAGGCCGCGCGCGGCAGGGAACGCACATCGCCGATCGAATCGACCAACAGGGTAAAGAGATCGCCATTATGCTCGACCGTGACCGACATCAGGCGGTTCTCGCTCGAAACCGGCGGGGCGCCCAGGCATTCGCGCAGATCGATGACGGTGACGATCCGGCCGCGCAGATTGAGGACACCCGCGATAGCGGAGGGCGCGCGGGGGACTGGCGTGATCTGCGTCGGCTCGACGATATCCTGGACGCGCAGGATCGGGATGCCGAACAGTTGATCGTCCACGATCATCGTGACGAGCTGCTCTTCGTCCTCGGCATTCATCTCATGAGACCTTGTCTTATCCGCGACGGCCAGGCTGGACATCGTCCATCCCTCCCTTTCTTCATACGATTCCTAGGAGGATAGCGGACCATCGCGATCCGGTGCCACCCATTCCGTCCCTATATTAGACCTTATCCAGGTTAATATCCTATTGACGCGAATGCCGCCGGTCCATGCCATCCCGGCATCCGCCCCGTGCCTTTCAGGGCATGGCGACCGAGAAACGAGCGATGGAGACGACGCATGGAGACCACGGCGCGGAATTGGCTGTTCGACGGGCCGGAGGACGCGACCTGGTGTCTGTGCCTTGCCCATGGGGCGGGCGCGCCGATGGATTCCGCCTTCATGACGGATATCGCCGCGCGCATCGCCGCGCATGGCATTCGGGTAATCCGCTTCGAATTTCCCTATATGGTCAGGCGCCGTCTGGAAGGAACCCGCCGCCCGCCGGACCGCCAGCCCGTGCTGCTCGACGCTTATCGCACCGTCGTTCACGATCTGCGCGCGAACCTCGCCGGCCCGGCATCGGCGCGTCTCGCCATCGGCGGCAAGAGCATGGGGGGACGCATGGCGAGCCTGATCGCGGCCGAGACCGGGGTGAATGCGCTGATCTGCCTTGGCTATCCATTCCACCCGCCGGGCAAGCCGGAGCGTACCCGAACCGCCCATCTGGAGACGCTGCGCACGCCCACGCTGATCTGTCAGGGGGAGCGTGACCCGTTCGGCCGGCGGGAGGAGGTCGAGGGCTATGCCCTCTCCCCCCATATCGATCTTTTCTGGGCACCGGACGGCGACCACGACCTTGCCCCCCGGAAAAAAAGCGGCCTCGACCATGCCGACACCCTGAACGACTCGGCCCGAACGATCGCCGAATTTCTAAAGCATTTCGTTTAAACTTTCCTTAAGGGGTTGGACGCTAGAACGCAGTCAGAATTTGGTTGAATGCGGGGCCAGCGCCACAATTGGCGAAACGCCGGCCGTGTTGGAGAACCCGGTAGCCATGAACGAGCACAGACTTCTCGCCGCCTATTCCGATCAAGGCGATGGATCACATTCCACCGGATCGGGCTCCGCCGAACCGCGACCCGACGCCGCCGAAATCAAGAAGCGTTCCGTCGTCATCGCCGGTCATCGAACCAGCATTTCCCTGGAAAACGCCTTCTGGGAAGCGCTTCGCGAATTGGCCGGCGCGCGTTCGATATCGGTCAACCAATTGGTTACGGAAATCGACCGCGGCCGACGCGGCAATCTGTCGAGCGCGATTCGAACCTACGTGCTGCTGGCGAAGACGTCCCGTTGAACGAGGTCCGCTCGGCTTACCGATTCCCGGAAATCCAGCTTCCCGCAGTGCGTACATCGAGGCTTGTCATCGGGCCCCGCGCCTCAAGTTCGAGATAGGACGAATCTGCCGACGGCTCGCGCACGCTGAATCGAACGTCGAGACGGTCCTCGGCGAGGTCCGCATCGATTCGACCGGCTGCCCGCGCGCCCGAGGCCTCGACCGCGAGATCGGGAATGCTCAGATGGCCCGCATCGAGCGTGAAGGTCCCCCCCAGCGCGCCTCCCTCGCCACCGAAATAGTCCGAAAGCTTGTTCGCCAGACGCTCGACCTGCGCGACACCGGCCGCCTGACCGGCGGCACCCGGCCGCACGGCGAGGGACGCCCGCCCATCAAGACGTCCTTCCCCCGACAGCCCCGCCCAGGGATCGACGAAGCCGACATCCCGGCCGATCAGTCGACCGGTCAATTGCGCCTCTCCATCGACGCGCACCAGCGGACCGATATCGCCCACCGCCCTGGCAAGATCGATCGAGGTCAGCCCGCCGCGCAGATCAAGATCGACTCCGCCCGCCGACGCGGCGGCGGCCAGCCCGGAGACATCCAGTGTCCCGCCAAGCAGGTTCAAACGTGCCGAATCGATCGCGATCGTTCGGGCGGCGTCGAACGGATGGGCGATTCGCGCGACACCCTGCACCCCATCGAAAGACCGCCCCCGGTTAAGCAACCGCCCCTGCGAGACCTGAAGACGGTACCCCCCCTCCCGCCCCGGGGAAAGAACGCCTCCGAGGGTGAGTTGATATCGCGCCTCGCCATCGATCGCCTGGGGCCCCGCTCCCAGATCGGCCCGGAACCCAAGACCGGCTGAGTTGCCATCGACCGTGGCGCGCAGAAATCCGGCCTCCACCGCGCGCGCGCGCTGGGTCCAATGCGGGCTGGCGCCGAAAGCCGCGGCGCTGGTGCCGAGATCGGGACCTTCCACCCGCAGCGCCAGACGCCAATCGACCCGCGCCTCCTCCACCGGAAACCGCAAAGCGGCGCGCAAGCCGATCGAGGCCACCTGGTCGACCGACAGGGTCACGCGCCGCTCGCCCTCGCGCGTGCCGAGGGTGAAGCGCGCGCCCTCATAAGCCCTGCGCGCGGCCGTCACCCGGCCGACATCGATATCGAACGCGATGGGGGCGCCAGCCAAGGCCTTGGCCCAGGCGCTGGCCCGGCTGAAGAATTGCACCATCTCTCCCGCCATGAAGGGGGCGGGGCGCCCGGCATCCGTCACCATGCCCCTCCCGGCCGCGTCGGCGGCTGGATCGGGGGAGGCCGGATCGGTGCCCGTCGGATCGTCCGACAGATCACCGCGATAGGCATCGATGTTCAGGCTATCGGCGTCGAAATCGACGGAAAGACGAGGCCCCCCCGTACCGGCTTCGAGATGGGCGGAACCGGACAGCGTCGCCGCGTCGATATCGGCCAGGATATCGCTGACGCGCAGGCTTTCCCGGTCCAGGACGGCCGAGGCCGACAAACGGACCGAGCGCAGCCGGTCGTCGGGGATGGCGCGAACCCAGGCCTCTTCCTCCCAACCAAGCCATTCGAGAACACGGCGCGCATCGTCCGATTGTAGCGCCAACTCGCCTTCGAACCGCGGCGCGTCCACGTCGGTGTCGATGAAACCGAAGACCGCCAGATCGGACCCGCCGGGAAGCAGCGCGCTCGCGCGCTCGATCAGGAGTTCGCCCGACGAGGCGGAGGCCCGTAAGGCCGCCTGCCGAACGACCCCGCCGGGTAGGCGCAGCGTGTCGGCGGAGATATCGAGCGTGGTGGCGATTCCGTCGAAGGCCCGCGAGGCGGCCGCAATGCTTCGCACCCGCGCCAGCAAGGCGGCGTGGAAAGCGGCGAAACGCGCGCTCAAGGCTTCCGGGAAGCGCGCGGGATCGTCGAGCGCCAACGGCCCCGCCTCGCCCGCCGGCCGTGTGTCGCCAAGGAGCGCGGGCAACGCGGCCTCCGAGCCCAGGGCCTCCCCCTCGCCATCCAGCAAATCCCCCCGGGCGGCCGACGCCGACGGTTCGTCGAGGCGGGTCAGATCGAGCGAGGCGAGCGACAAGGTCAGGTTCAGACGCGGCCGCCCCGCCAGGGAAAGCCCCAATCCGCCCGTCCCTCTGAGATCATCGGTGGAGGCGCTGGCCTGCTCCAGGCGGATGGTCTCCTCCGTCCGATCCGCGATCAACCGGCCCTCCAGCGTGACCGCGCCGGGCGCGATCCGTTCCGCCTCCGCCATCACGGCGCCCGGCAACCAGGGCAACGCGGTCAAGCGGCCGGCTGTAATGCGAAGATCGCCGGCGATACGCCCCCGATCCTCCCCGGAACTACGTCCGGAGAAGCTGAGCCGGGAAACACCCTGCGGATTGTCGGCGCGCACATCCGCCGCGCTCAACTCGACCCCGAGGCGTAACCCGTCATCGCGCGCCTGCATCCGGAAGCCACCCGAAAGCCGCCGCGAGGCGAGCGTGAAGGCGCCATCGAATCCGGTTTCCGCCGCGATGCCGCCGGCCCCCGGACGCACGGATAGCGTACCGTCGACATCGTCGAGCCGCACGGCCAGATTCTCGATCGGCGTGCCGCGAAAGACGCCATCGACGATTTCAAAGGGAATGGTGTTGAGCGCATCGGTGCCGCCGAGGAAATTCGGCGCCGCCGAACCGCCGTCACCGGAGGGCGCGGTCGCCCCGTCCGGCGATGCCCCCTCCGTGGCCGCGATCATTCGGTTGATATGGACTTCCGGTTCGACGAGGCGGACGCTTTTCAGGACGATAGAGCCCTTGATCAATTCACGCAGATCGAGCGAGGCGCGAACCCATCGCATGGTGGCCGCCGGCGCGTCCGCCGGGCCCAGCGTCACCTGGGTCGCGGTCAGGCGCGGACTCGGCAGCAGATCGACGGCGAGATTGCCATCGATCGCCAGGGGCATGTTCAGCCACGCCGCCGCCCCCTGTTCGATGTCAGGTTTCCAGGCATCCCAATCGACGAAACGGGGAGCGATGAAAAGCGCCCCGACAAGCCCGGCGCAGGCCAAGCCAGCCGCCCAATAAAGCCGTTTCATCCGGCCTCCCGTCCTGCTGGTCCCACCCGCTTGGTCCCCCCCGTATCGCCCCTGCCCCCGGGGCTCGGAATCGACCGCGTGTCCGCCCGCGCGCGCACCCGGGCGGCCGCCCAAGGGCGCCCGTCCCGTCATTTGCTATCGCGCGGCCTCCCCGCGTGGCGTTAAGATTACCCGAGGGCGACGGTCGATCAACCGTCGTCACCCGGAGACCGTCACCGAAGCGGCGCCCGCGGACACGGCCGCTTCCTATCCTCGGAGATCCCAGGATCATGGCCGACATCGTCAATCTGAAGACCTTCCGTAAGGAAAAGGCGCGCCGAGTGAAGGACGCCGAGGCCTCCGCCAACCGGACGAAGTTCGGCCGTACCAAGGCGGATAAGATACGCGAGCGCGAGGAGGAAGCGCGCGGGCGCGACAAGCACGAGGCCCATAGGATCGTGCGCGACGAGGACAACACCGACCCGGCGCGTTGACGCGGCCCCATACGGCCGGCAGGCGGGGACGACCGCCTTATTCCGCCGGCTGCGCCGTCGCGCCCGTCCCATCCGCCTTGCGCGCGCGCCGGGTCTGAATATTGGCGCGCACCATCAGCGCCGACGGCGTCACCAACAGCGTGAGCACCGTCGCGAAGGCAAGCCCGAAGACGATCGCGGTCGAGAGTTGCACCCACCATTGCGTGGACGGCGCGCCGATCGAGACGGTGCGGGCGACGAAGTCGATATTCGTCTGCAACACCATCGGCATCAGCCCCAGGATCGTCGTCACCGTGGTCAGCATGACCGGCCTGAGGCGCTGGGCGCCGGTGCGCAGGATCGCCTCGCGCGGGGTCGGGCTGGTCAGTTTCAAGCGGTCGAAGGTGTCGATCAGCACGATATTGTTGTTCACCACGATCCCGGCGAGCGCGATCACCCCGATCCCCGACATGACGATGCCGAACGGCTCGCCCATCGCCATGAGGCCGAGCAACACGCCGACGGTAGACATCACGACGGCAGAGAGGATCAGGAAGGCGGAATAGAAGCTGTTGAACTGGGTCACCAGGATCACCGCCATAAGGAACAACGCGACGGCGAAGGCCTGGACCAGGAATTCCTGCGCCTTCTTCTGCTCCTCGTCCTCGCCCTTGAACTCGACATTCACCCCCTCCGGCAAGCCAGGGTTCCCGTCCAGCCACGCCCGGATCTCGCGCACCTTGTCGTCGGGCAGAACCCCTTCGGCCACGTCGGCGCGCACATACATGATGCGCCGACTGTCGACCCGGTTGAGGACACCGGTCTGCTGCTGGGCCGAGCGCTCGACGAAATTGCCGACCGGCACCTGCCCCCGGCCGGTGTTGATGCGCAGCCGGTCGAGTTGGTCGATCGTGCGATACTCCTCCGGGAAGCGGGCGGAGATATCGACCTCGTCGTCGCTGTCGTCCGGACGGTATTCGCTGACCTTCAACCCCTTGGTGACGAGTTGGATGAAGCTGCCGATCAGGCTGATATCCGCGTCGAACTTGGCCGCTTGCGCCCGATCGACGCTAAGCTTCCATTCGATGCCGGGGATCGGCCGGGAATCCTCCAGATCGACGAGGCCCGGCATGGATTCCAAACGGTCGCGTATCACCCGGACCGCGTCGTCGAGCTTGCTGGGGTCACGGGCGGAGAGTTGGACATGGACCGGCTTGCCCGTCGGCGGCCCGGCCTCGGGCTCGCGCACCTCGACCCATAGGCCGGCCAGATCGGCGGTGCGTTCGCGGATCTCGCGCTTGATGGCGGCGGCCGGACGCCGTTCCTCCCAATCGACGAATTCGAGCTGAATCTTGCCGATGATGTCCTCGGCCTCGTCGTCGCGATTCTGGAAGATGCCGGCGGCGGTGTAGATGGTATGGAATTCGCCGCGTTCCGCCTGCATGGCCAGCAGGTCGGCCTCGACCTCGCGCACCAACGCATCCTTCTCGCGCACCGCCATGTTGCCGCGCGCATGGATGTTCACGATCAATTGCTCGGGCTCGACACTCGGGAAGAATTCCACGCCCTTGCCAAACTGACCATAGGCGGCATAGACGCCGACGAGGGACAGTAAGGAGACGAACAGCACCGTCCCCGGCGCTCGCAGCATCAAGCCCAGCAGCTTCAGATACCCGCCCGTGAAACCGCCGATCCGGTCAAGCGGCGTGCGGTCCTCATCCGCCTCGGCGGCCAGGGCCTTGGCCCGCTCGGGGTCGATGTCCTGGCGCTCCACCAAACGGCCGGCGATACCGCCCAGCCACCAGCCGAGCACGAGGCCGGCCACCCCCGCGACCCCGGTGACAATCAGCGCCATCCACCCGAGCACGGATCCGGTCAGTCCCATGGCGATGCCGACCAGCGCGGCCGCGACGGCGAGCGTGAGGACGATGCGCACCACCCCGCCGAGCCGCGCGCCCAGCACCGGCACGAAGATCAGGGCCATGGCGAGCGAGGCGGACAGTGTCGCGATCAGCGTGATCGGCAGGAACTTCATGAACTCGCCGACGATGCCGGGCCAGAACAGCAACGGCAGGAAGGCCGCCAGCGTCGTGGCGGTGGAGGCGATGATGGGCCAGGCCATGCGCTTGGCCGCCAGACCGTAGGCGACATCCTTGCTCTCGCCCTCGGCGAGCTTCCGGTCGGCATATTCCGTCACCACGATGGCGCCGTCGACCAGCATGCCGACCGCCAGGATGAGCGAGAACAGCACGACGATATTGACCGTCAACCCGGCGATCGACAGCACCAGGATACCGGCCAGGAAAGAGCCTGGAATCGCGATCCCGACCAGAAGGCCGCCGCGCACGCCCAGCGCACCGACGATCACCACCATGACCAGCAGAACGGCCGAGATGACGTTGTTCTGCAGGTCCTTCAGCATGGTGCGGATATCCTCCGACTTATCCTGGCTGAAGGAGACCTCGACGGTCTCCGGGAAGCGCGTCGCGGCTTCCGTCACGAGGGCGCGCACCGCCTCGATCGTCTCGATGATATTCTCGCCCGTGCGCTTGGAGACCTCCAGACCGATGGCGCGCTCGCCATCGACGCGGGCGAATTGCGTCGGGTCCTTGAAGGTACGCCGCACCTCGGCCAGATCGCGCACCCGCACGACCGATTCACCGGAACTGACCAGGGGCTGGTTCAGGATGTCGTCCACGCTTTCATAGAGGCCCGGCACCTTGATCGAGAACCGCCCGGCGCCCGTGTCGAGCGCGCCGGCGGCGATCAATTGGTTGGAGCGGTCGATCTTGTTGAAGAGGTCGGCCGGCTCCAGCCCATAGCTTTCGACCTCCGCCGGATCGATCAGCAGTTCGACGGATTCCTCCCGGTCGCCGGTGATCCTGGCTTCCAGGACGGAGGGGATCGATTCGATCTCGTCCTGCAGGGTGCGGGCGAGGCGCAGCAGCGTGCGCTCCGGCGCCGGACCGGAAAGCGTCACGACCAGGACGGGGAAAAGGCTCAGATTGACCTCGTTCACCGTCGGCTCGTCGGTCTCCTCCGGCAATTCGGGCTTCGCGATATCGACCTTCTCGCGCACATCCTGGAGCGCCTCGTCGGCGTCGAAGCCGGCCTCGAACTCGGCCAGCACGTTGGCCCCGCCCTGATAGCCGGTGGAGCGCAGCTCCTTCAGCCCCTCGATCGACTGCATCTGCTGTTCCATCGGCCGGACGAGCAGACGCTCCGCATCCTCGGGCGAGATGCCCTCGTGATGCATCGAGACATAGATGATCGGGATATTGACGTCCGGGTCGGCTTCCTTGGGGATCGTCGCATAGGCGATGAAGCCCGCGATCAGAATGAACAGCAGCAGCGACAGGACGGTGCGGGAGCGGTCGAGCGCCGCGTCGATCGGGCTCATTGGGCGTTCCCCACGTCGCCGCCCTCGCCCTGACTGACGCGCGGCGGGGTATCTTCATCGATCGGATCGGCTTCGATCCTGGGGCCGTTGGCATCCTCGAAGACATCGTCCTGCATCGGGCGCACCGTCGCGCCGACGCCGACATACTCCTGGCCGAGAGTAATGATCGTGAGAGTCGTCGGCAGGCCCGTAACCCACATCCTGTCCGCCCGATCCTCCAGGATCCGCACGGGATGGAAAACCACCTTGTCGTCCGCATCGACCGCCTTGACGCCGACGCGGCCGGCATCGTCCAGGGTCAGCACGGCGGGACTCAGGGAATGGGCCAGCCGCTCGCGCGTCGGCAGGCGCACGCTGGCGGTGACGCCATCGCGCAGGCGGAAATCGGGATTTGGCAGTTCGATCTCCACCTCGAAGGTCCGGGTTTCCTCCGTGGCGGTGGGGGCGAGACGCCGCACCGTGCCGGTCAGCGACTGCCCCGACATCAGGTCGACCGTCGCCTCGGTACCGACCTCGATCTCCTCGATCTCGCGTTCGGATACCTGAACCGTCACCAGCATCGGGTCGAGATCGACGAGGCGTAGCAACGCCGTGCCGGTCTGGGCGAAATCGCCGGCCTCGACCAGCTTCTCCTCCACCCGTCCGGCGAAGGGCGCGGTGATCTCGGTCTTGGATATCTCCACCTGGATGCGTTCGAGCTGCGCTTGGGCGGCCTCCAACTGGGCGCGGGACTGGGCCTTGGCGGTCTCGGACTGGAAGCCTTTCTTGGAGAGCTTGTCGGCGGCGTTGAACTCGATCTCGCGCTGCGTCACCAACGCCCGCGCCTCGCGAAGCTGCGCCATGCGGTCGTCGGTCGCCAACCGGGCCACCGTCTGCCCCGTCTCGATCCGGTCGCCTAGATCGACGCCGATCTCGACCACGCGGCCCACCGTCTCCGCGCTCAACACCGCGCGACGGTCGGCCTCGGTCTTGCCGGTCAGGCGCATATGCGCGCGGCGCGGCTCGGCGACACTGTCCTGGACGCGTACCGCGACGGCCTTGCCGTCCGGCATGTTTGCCGGAGAAGGAGCGGACATCCCCCCGGACCCGACCTTTTCCCCCTCGTCCTGCATGGGAGCGCCCGCCACGGGGGGCCGTTGGCTTTCCATATCCCCGCTCATGATCCAGGCCGCCGCGCCCGCGGCCAGCATCACCGCGATCAATACGGAGGGACGAACCGGCAGGCGTCGGCGCTTCGGGCGGCCACCGCCATTGGTCTCGATATTCTTCGGGTGCTCGCTCATCCGCCGCTACTCCGCCGCGTTGGTCTCGCGCCGCGCCGTTACCCGGTCGATCAGCGCCGCCTTGTTGTCGTTCAAGTAGTCGCGCGCCGTCTGATAGACGGCCTGCCCGAAACCGCATACGAAATCCGGACCGGCACCGCCGGCGCCACAGATATCCGCGCCACGCACCGACATATGCGCCAATTTCTCGTCATAGAAGGCGATGCGCGCATCGATCAGCCCCTCCAACCGTTCCGGCGACATATGATCCGCGAAGAACAGGATGAACAGCAGATCCGACTTATAGCGATCCTCCGCCGGGGCCTTACCGAGCGCATCGAGAAGCGCCGCGAAGCCGCGCTCATTGATGCGGTAGACTTTCTTGTCCGGCCGCTTCTCCTGCGCCTGTTCGCTGCAATCGATCAGCCCGTCGGCCGTCAAGCGGTTGAGGGCGGGATATATGGAACCGAAACCACCTTCGGCGAAATGGCTGAATGGGCCTTCCTCGAAATGCTTGCGGATCTCGTAGCCGCTCGATTCGCCCATCGCCAGAACGCCGAGACATGTGGTTTTCACATCCATTTCGCACCATCCCCTTTCCGAACGGGGGGCACATAGCCTCAAGCCCTTCCTATATCAAGCCATAATATATCAATTTGATATAAAAATAACGTGCGACACATCCATGGTATATCCAACTTGCCGTTCTCACGGGATGCGGCCAGACTTTCGGGCATGACCGCCTTCGATCCTCGCCTTCCTCGAAATCAGGACCCGCGCCTCAAGCGCCTAGGATCGATACGCGCCCTCTATTTCTCGCCCGACCGGCATCAGGCGGCGGCCATGGCGAACCTTCTGCGCGAGGAGGGATTGCGGAACCTCGAACCGTTCCACGACGCTGAATCGCTCGCCAATGCGATCATGCGCGATGCGCCGCACCTCACCCTGCTCGACATGGACGGGGAGGACGACGCCCTGGTGGAGATCGTTCGCCGGGTGCGGCGCGCGCGCCTCGGCGGCGACCCGTTCCTCGTGGCGGTCGCCTGTCGATCCGGCGTGACGAAGGATCTCGCGGGACGCTACGCGGCCGCCGGCTTCGACCAGATCCTGAACAAGCCCTTCCCACCCGAGACGGCGATCGAAAGTCTGCGCGCGCTCGCCGCGCAGCCGCGCCGCTTCGTCGCGACCAGGGCCTATATCGGACCGGACCGGCGGTTCAAGTTGCGCGATATCGCGCAGGACGGCACGATCGAGGTTCCCGGGCGCCTCAAGGCCATATTGGAGGGGGCCCCACTCGACCGGGAGGGCTATATGGCCCGGATCGTGACCTGGCGGGGAATGGTGTCGCGGGTTTCAAGCGATTAGAGCGTGCCATGACATGGCACGCCGCGCCGGTCGGGCGCCGGTCGGTCAATTGTCCTTGGCTTCCTCGATCCAGGGGATGGGGGCGACGGGCACCCCCTCCTCGACCAGATCGCGCGTCTCGTCCGCGCTCGCCTCTCCGTAGATCGCGCGCTTCTCCGTCTCGCCGTAATGAATGCGCCGCGCTTCCTCCGCGAAACGCTCGCCGACATTCTCCGCATTGGTTTCGACATGGCGGCGAAAGGCGCGCAGCGTCTCCCGCATGGCCCGGTCCCGGTCCCGGCGCGCGGCGTCGCGTTGCTCGGAACTGGCGATATTGGGCGCGCTCAAGGCCCGTTCCAAATTGGAATCGCCGCAGACCGGACACTCGATCCGGCGCCTCTTCAAATCCTTCTCGAAACTGGTGCTATCGTGGAACCAGCCCTCGAATTCATGATCCTTGCTGCATCGTAGATTGAAGGAAATCATGCGTCGCGACCCTCTCGACGGACCGGTCGCGCGCCCTGCATGGGCGGCCCCTTTCCGTCCGACTGAAATATATTTGGCGTCATACCCCTGAAACGGCAAGTCAATCCGGTGACCAGACGATGACGACCCCGCATGACCACAGCCGCCCAAGCCCCTGGATCGCGCGATTCGCGGATGACGTACCGGAGGGGGGAGCGATCCTCGACCTCGCCTGCGGCGCGGGGCGGCACGGCCGGCATTTCCTGGCGCGCGGCCATGCCGTCACCTTTCTCGACCGTGATATCGGGCGGCTTCACGATCTGCGCGGCGTGGACGGCGCGCGGATCGTCGAGGCCGATCTGGAGACGGACGGCCCCTTCCCGCTCGACGGGGAACGCTTCGCGGCGGTGGTCGTCGTCAACTATCTCTGGCGGCCGATCCTGAAGGATATCCCGCGGCTGGTCGCGCCGGGCGGCCTGTTGCTCTATGAGACCTTCATGGCCGGGAACGAGGCACTGGGACGGCCGCGCAATCCCGATTTCCTGTTACGCCCCGGAGAGTTGCGCGACCTCGCCGCCCCGGCGTTCGACATCCTGGCCTTCGAGGAAGGCCGGACCGAAAGCCCCGCGCCCGCTATCAAGCAATGGATCGCGGCGCGCCGGCGGGAATGACCCCCGCCCTATTCCATTCGACCTATTCCGCCGCCAGCCCGACACGCCTGGGCCGCGCGTAGTCCCGGTCATTGGAAAGGGAGGGCACCATGCCGCGCACCCGGGCGACCTCCGCCATATCGATCTCGGCCAGCGCGAGGCCCGGGTCCTCCCCGGCGTCCGCCAGCACCTCGCCCCAGGGGGCGACGATCAGCGCGTGCCCGAAGGTCTCCCGCCCGTCCTCGTGATCGCCGCATTGGGCGGGGGCCATCAGGAAACAGCCATTCTCGATCGCGCGCGCGCGCAACAGGATATGCCAATGCGCCCGGCCGGTCTTGCGCGTGAAGGCCGCCGGCACCGCCAGCATCTTCGCGCCCGCCTGGGCCAGATCGCGATACAGGTGCGGGAAGCGCACGTCATAGCACACGCTCATCCCGAACCCGCCCCAGGGTGTCTCGACCAGTTCGGCATGATCGCCGGGGCGATAGCCGTTGCTCTCGCGATAGCTCTCCCCGCCCTCCAGATCGACGTCGAACATATGGATCTTGTCGTAGCGGCCGCGAATCTCGCCTTTCGGGTCGATCATGAAGCCGCGATTGGCAAGGCGCTCCTCCCCCTCGATCCGAAGGGCGAGCGAGCCGACATGAAGCCAGATGCCGAGTTCCGCCGCCAGATCCCGGAACCCCTTGAGGCTCGGGTCGTCCGCCTCGTAATGGGCGGCGGCGACCGCGTCCTTGCGGCGCACCTGCATCAGGTTCACCACCTCCGGCAGGCCGACGAGATCGGCGCCCTTGGACGCCGCCTCGCGCACCAACTCTCCGGCGAGCGTCAGGTTACGCGCCGGATCGGTCGTCGAGCAGAGTTGCGCGGCCGCGACCGTCAGGCGCTCCGCGCTCATGCCGCGCTCGCCAACAGCTTGTCGAGCTCGCCCTCGTCGTCGAGCCGATGGAGCTTGTCGCAATCGCCGACATACTTACCGTCGATGAAGACCTGCGGAACCGTCGTGGCGCCGCCCGTGCGCTCGGTCATCTCGTCCTTGCGGCCATCCTCTTCCCAGATGTTGTATTCGACGAAGTCGATCGACTTCTTGCCGAGCAGCTTCTTCGCCTTGAAGCAGAAGCCGCACATCGGACGAGTATAAATCTCAACATGCGCCATGTTTCGCGCCTTTCATTCGATGAATCGCCGTGGGAGGAAGCCGGGAGGGCGGCATGCCCCCCGCGCGCGCCTCTCGCCACGCGGGCAGGATATAGGAAGTGGCCGGGGAAATGCCACCGCCATCGCATGCGGCTGGAAAGGCCCCTCGCCTCAGCCCGCCCGAACCACCCGGGCGACCGCCAGCAGATCGCAGGAAGCCGCGCCCGCGCGCTTGAGCAGCTTGGCGCAGGCCTCCGCCGTCGCGCCCGTGGTCATCACATCGTCGATCAGCAGCACCCGTTTCCCCGCCAGCATCGCGCGGCAGCCGGGGCGAAGCGCGAAGGCCCCGGCGACATTGCGCCGCCGCCCCGCGGGCGAGAGCCGCCCCTGGCTCGGCGTATCACGGCGCCGGACCAGCAGGTCGGGCACCGCCCGCCGACCCGTCCTTCGCCCCAGTTCAAGCGCGAGCAGCGCCGCCTGATTATAGCGCCGCGACCAGAGCCGCCGCCGATGCAGCGGCACCGGCGCGATCAGGTCCGCATCGGCCAGCAACTCCGCCCCCGCCCGCGCCATCCAGGCGGCGAGGCTGGGCGCGTAGTCGGTACGGTCGCCATGCTTGAAATCCAGCAGCATGGACCGGCTGGCCTCGTCATAGGCGAAAACGGCGCGCGCCCTGTCGAAGGCCGGCGGATCGGCGAGGCACCGTCCGCAGGTCACCGGCTCGCCGAAATCCAATTCGAACGGATAGCCGCAGCGCACGCAAAGCGGCGGGGCGAGGAACGAGACCTCGGCCCAGCAACCGGCGCAAAGCACGCCGTCCCGCCCGACCACCGTGCCGCAG
Source organism: Marivibrio halodurans (assembly GCF_017963645.1). GTDB lineage: Bacteria > Pseudomonadota > Alphaproteobacteria > UBA8366 > Aestuariispiraceae > Marivibrio > Marivibrio halodurans. The sequence continues at coordinate 213,556 of NZ_JAGMWN010000004.1, forward strand.
GAGAGACAGCGCGGCGGCAACAGCCCGTCGCGCACCGCCCGGCCAATCGATAGACCCGCCCGGAGAAGGCGTCCCCGAAGGAAGGGCACGGCCGCGATATCGCGTTCGCTCGTCACGTCATGGCCCCTCTCCTCCGGATGCCGGTGAACGGGATCGTCGCGGCCCGGCGGATGAGAAGTCTAGGCGCATCCCCGCGCGCGCCTCAAGCGCGGGAGCGTGCCGGGTCGGCGGGGCTACCGGGGTGACAAAGGTTTGCACCGTGCCCGCCACCCGTCCTATTCAAGGGCCGATCCGCCCCGCGCCGCTTGGACCCGCGCCGTTTCGAGGAGCCCGCGATGGAGACCGGACAGTTGTTCGACATCCCCCTGCTGCGCCGCCGCAGGGACCGGGCCGCCATGCGCGACGACCGCGCGGAATTCCTTTTCGAGGAAGCCGCGGATCGGCTGTGCGACCGGCTGCTCGACGTCAGCCGCCAGTTCCCTTCGGCGCTGGAGATCGGCTGCCGGAAGGGGGCCTTGGCCCGCGCCCTGCCGCCCAAGGCGGGGGTCGCGCATCTGATCGGCTGCGACGTCTCGGCCGGGATGGCGCGGACGGCACGGGCCCGGACGGACCAGCCGACGGTCGCGACCGATATCGACCTGCTGCCCTTCAAGGAGGGGGCCTTCGACCTCGTGCTCTCCAACCTCGCGCTGCATTGGGTGGAGGATCTGCCGGGCGCGTTGATCCAGGTGAACCGCGCCCTGAAACCGGATGGGCTGTTCCTCGCGGCCGTGCTCGGCGGGGACACGCTGGCCGAGCTTCGCGCGGTCATGGTGGAGGCGGAGAGCCGGGTGCGCGGCGGGGCCGCGATCCGCGTCGCCCCGACGCTGGCCTTGCAGGACGCGGGCGCGTTGATGCAACGGGCGGGCTTCGCGCTGCCGGTCGTGGATTTCGACCGGGTGACGATCACATACGACACGCTTTTCCACCTCGCCGCCGATCTGCGCGCGATGGGCGAGACGGCGGCGCTGATCGATAGCCCACGCGGCATCCCGCCCCGCGTGCTGTTCCAAGAGGCCGCGCGCATCTATGCCGAGCGCCATGCCGGCCCCGACGGCCGGATCACGGCGACCGTCGATATCGTCTATCTGCACGGTTGGGCGCCGGACGCCAGCCAGCCCAAGCCGCTGCGGCCAGGGAGCGCGAAGCACAGGCTTGCGGATGCGCTCGGCTCCGTCGAACATGCCGCGGGCGACAGGACGGCACCGCCCGATCCGGCGAACCGGCAGGGACACTGAGGTAACATGAACACGCCCCCCTCCTTCTCCGCCTTCCACTGCATGGACGGCGCCTTCAAGTATCTCGTGGCGAACTTCGCGGACTTCGCGCGCCTGGCGACACCGCCGGTGATCGGCCTCGCGATCGTCGAGGCGCTGCTGCAACTCGTGCTTCCCGCACCGGGCGTGGACGATGCCGGCGGGCCGGGCGGGCTGCCCGTGGAGAATGGCGGCGGGGCGGGTCTCGCCAATCTCGCCTTCTTCGGCTTCAGCATCATTCTCTACGTCATGTTCGCGGTCGCGTGGCATCGCAAGTACCTGATCCCGGACGAGGGCATGACGGTCGCCCGGGCACTGAGCTGGGGCCCGGAAAAGACACGTTTCCTGCTCTATTTCGTGCTCAGCTTCCTGCTGGTGATGCTGGTGGGCGTGCCGATCATGACGGTCGTGATCTTCGTCACCGCGGCGTTCGGCGGCGGGCTCGCCGCAGGCGCGCCGATGGGGCTCTCCGGCCTTTCGGGCATGCAGATGATTCCTTTCGTCATCGGGTTCCTGCTGGTCTTCGCGATCTTCGCGCGGCTGTCGCTGGTCTTTCCCGCGATCGCGGTCGGCCGGCGGGATTTCGGGTTCAAGGCCGCCTGGGCGCTGACCAAGGGACGTGCCGTCGGCATGCTCGGCGTGATGATCCTGCCCGGGCTGCTGGCGATGATCGCCTCCATCCCGGTCATGCTGATCGGCATGGCGCTGGATTCGGCCGGCGCCCTTCAGACGATGACGGGCACGGCGCTGCTCGCGCTCGTCGGGCAGGCGCTCAGCTACCTCGCCATCGCCTTCGGGGTGTCCGCGCTCTCCGCCGCCTATGAGGCGCTGGAGGGCGCGCGGCCGGACAACGCGCGCCCTCAATAGGCCGTGCCGTCCTTGCGCGTGCATCGGGCCGCGCCGACGCCGCGCTCCAGGAAAAGATCGATATCGGGATAATGGATGCGATCCGCCTGGGCGCGCGTTCCGACCTCCAGCAGGCGCACGGGACGCTCGGTGCGATTGACGATCATGTGCCCATCCGCGCGTCCGGCCGGAAACCCGGCGCAATGACCGGCAGGCAGATCGGTCTCCCCGGCATCGTTCACCAGCGTCGCCGTGCCGGAGAGGACATAGACGAATTCGTCCTCCGCCTCGTGCCAATGGCGCTGGGCCGTGGCCGCGCCGGGCGCGAGCTCGGTCAGGTTGACGCCGAACTGGGTAAGCGCGAAAACAGTGCCCAGCGCGCGCTTCGCCCGTCCGTCGCAGACGGCGCGAAAGGCCGGTGGATAGGCCGTGGTCCCCTGGCGGGGCGTCAATGTCTCGGGATCGAGCGAAGGGAAGCGTTCGCGTGCATCGGCCATGGCGGTCACCTTTCAACGACAGCATCGCGCGCGGACGATTCTGATATGATACGGATTCACGACGCGCGCCAGCCTTTAGTGCGTTAAGGGGACAGAATGGCCTTCCCGCCCGGATTCCTGGACGATATCCGCGCCCGCATCTCCCTGGTCGGGCTGGTGGGGCGGCGTGTCCAACTGAAGCAGAAGGGGCGCGGCGACTGGTGGGGCATATCCCCCTTCACCAACGAGAAGACGCCGAGTTTCCATGTCGTCGAGGACAAGGGCTTCTTCCACTGCTTCTCCACCGGCGAGCATGGCGATCATTTTTCCTGGCTGATGAAGACCGAGGGGCTGGAGTTTCCGGAGGCGGTCGAACGCCTCGCCGGGGAGGCCGGCCTGGAGATGCCCCGCCGCACGCCGGAGGACCGCAAACAGGCGGAGCGGCGCAAGAGCCTGCACGACGTCATGACCTTCGCGGTCGCCTGGTACGAGCGGCAATTGCGCAAGCCCGCCGGTCGGGACGCCCATGACTATCTCAAGGGGCGGGGGTTGAGCGAGGCGACGATCGCGCGCTTCTCCCTAGGCTTCGCGCCGGACGACCGGGAGGGGCTGGCCGGCGCCGCCAAGGCCGAAGGCATCGAGATGGAGGCGTTGATCGAGGTCGGTCTCTACCGCAAGGCGGAGAGCGGACGCCCGCCCTATCCCCTTTTCCGCGAGCGGGTAATGTTCCCGATCGCGGACACGCGCGGGCGCTGGATCGCCTTCGGCGGGCGTTTCATGGGCGACGCCAAGGCACGGGGAATCGGCAAATACATCAACAGCCCCGACACCCCCCTATTCGACAAGAGCCGAACGCTCTATCACCTGGGCGAGGCGCGCGACGCGGCACGCCGGGACGGCGCGCGCCTGCTGGTGGCGGAAGGCTACATGGACGTGATCGCGCTGGCTCAGGCCGGCTTCCAGGGAGCGGTGGCGCCGCTCGGCACCGCGATCACGGAGGAGCAGATCGCGCTCCTCTGGCGCGTGGCGGACGAACCGGTGCTGTGCCTCGACGGCGACGCAGCCGGTGGGCGCGCGGCGCTGCGGGCGGCCGAACGCGCGATGCCGCAACTGAAACCGGGCAAAAGTCTCGGCTTTGCCTTCCTGCCCCAGGGGGAAGACCCGGACAGCCTGATCGCCAATAGCGGCGCGCCGGCCATGGCGGGCGTGGTGGAAGCGGCCCGCCCCCTCTTCCAGGTGGTCTGGGAGGCGGAGCGCGACCGCGCGCCCTTCGACACGCCCGAGCGCCGCGCGGATCTGGAAAACCGACTCAAGCAACTTGCCGGACAAATCGAGGACGAAACGGTCAAGAAGCAATATTTCCGCGCGATCAACGACAAGCTCTGGGAACTCGCCCGGCGGCGGAACCGGCCCCCGCGCAAGGCGGGCGGCCTTTCCGGTCGCGGGCCGGGCGGGGGCCGCGCGCCCTGGCGCGATGTCTCCCGGGCCCCGCATGCGGCCGAGCCGCTGGGTCGCGCGTTGAGCGGTCAGGCGGGCGGGCTCAGCCGGCGTCAACAGCAATTGGTGCTGCTCATCCTCGCCAACCATCCGGGGTTGATTGAGGAATTCGATGAGCCGCTCGCCGCCTATGACCTGGACGCCGATCTTGACAAAGTGAGGCGCGCCTTACAAAAACTCGCAGCCTCGGGGGAGCCGCTTGATTCACGGACCGTGCGCGACCACTTCTCTCAGCGTGGGGACCGAACGGCCCTGCGGCTGGTCGACGACGCCAACCTCTATCAACTGGCCCGCCAGGCACGGCCCGACGCCCTCATGGATGAGGCGCGCGCCGCGCTCGACCACATGCTCCTGATCCGTACTCAGGGCATGGTGCGCGCGGAAATGGGCCGCGCCGGGGGGCGTGCGAGGGGGGACGGCGGCGACGAAGCGGCCGCCGAGGCGAGACGGTTGGCCATGTGGCGCGACGTTGACGCGGGCGAGGCGGCGCTGGGCCGCGGCGTGATCGACGAGGATGATTGACCCGCCCGGCATCGCGCAGGCGGCGACGGGCGACACCGGGGACCTTCGGCACGGGCAGCGGGCACCCTGGAAGCGTTAGGAAGCGGAAAAGACGAGATGGCGAGCAAGTCCGAGACCAAGGAAAATACCGAGCAGCCCGAGGAGCAGGGTGACAGCCCGCTGCTCGACGACTCGAACTCGGCCGTCAAGAAGCTGCTCCAGAAGGGGAAGGAGCGCAGCTTCATCACGATCGACGAGTTGAATGCCGCGCTGCCTCAGGACCAAGTGTCCTCCGAGCAGATCGAGGACGTGATGACCATGCTGAACGACATGGGTATCAACGTCATCGAGAACGAGGAGGAGGCCGAACAGGACAAGCAGGAGAGCGACGAGGAGACGACCGAATCCTCCTCTTCCTCCGCCGCCGGCAACATCGCCGACGACGATGTCGGCCGTACCGACGACCCGGTGCGCATGTATCTGCGCGAGATGGGCTCCGTCGAACTGCTCTCGCGCGAGGGCGAGATCGCGATCGCCAAGCGCATCGAGGCCGGCCGCGAAAAGATGATCGGCGCGCTGTGCGAAAGCCCGCTGACCATGCGCGCCATCAGCCAGTGGCACGACATGCTGGTCGAGGGCCAGATCCTGCTGCGCGACGTGATCGACCTGGATGCCACCATGTCCTCCGGCCCGGATGCCGACGACATGGAGGATGCCGAGGAGGAATTGGCCGAGGTCGAGCCCGAGGTCGCGGAACCCGAGGCCGTGGAAAAGGTCGAGAAGGCCAAGAAGGAAGAGGCCAACGCCAAGAAGGCGGAGGCGAAGAAGGCCGCCCCGGACCCCCAGGAGAAAAGCACCGACGACGCGAAACCGTCCGATTCGGGCGAGGACGGCGAAGGCGGTAGCGAAGGCGATGGCGAGGACGAGGAGGACGACGCGCAGAACCTCTCGCTCGCCGCGATGGAACAGCAGTTGAAGCCGCAGGTGCTGGAGACGTTCGAGCAGATCGCCTCCACCTATTCCAAGCTTCAGCGCGCGCAGGACAAACGCCTCGCCGCCCTGCAGAAGGGCGAGGAGGCCAGCCGCTCGACCGAGCGCACCTACGAACAGCACCGCAAGGCGCTGATCACGCTGATGGACGAGGTGCGGCTCAACAATATCCGCATCGAACAACTCGTCGAGGAACTCTACACCGTCAATCGACAGCTCGTGCAGTTGGAGGGGCAGATTCTGCGCCTCGCCATCGACTGCAAGGTGGACCGGCAGGATTTCCTGGACAGCTATTACGGCCGTGAACTCGATCCCGCCTGGCTCGAGGATCTGGCCGACAAGTCCAATGCCTGGGCTAAGTTCGCCGCCAAGCACGCGCCGAAGGTCGAGGAACTGCGCGCCGGCGTCGGCGAGGTCGTCGCCCAGACCGGCATGCCGCTGGCCGAATTCCGCCGCATCTGCTCCACCGTGCAGCAGGGCGAACGCGAGGCGAGCCGCGCCAAGAAGGAAATGGTCGAGGCGAACCTGCGCCTCGTGATCTCGATCGCGAAGAAATACACGAACCGTGGCCTGCAGTTCCTGGATCTGATCCAGGAGGGCAATATCGGCCTGATGAAGGCCGTTGATAAGTTCGAGTACCGCCGCGGCTACAAGTTCTCGACCTACGCCACTTGGTGGATCCGGCAGGCGATCACGCGCTCGATCGCCGATCAGGCGCGCACCATCCGCATCCCCGTGCACATGATCGAGACGATCAACAAGCTGGTTCGCACCAGCCGCCAGATGCTGCACGAGATCGGCCGGGAGCCCGCGCCGGAGGAATTGGCCGAAAAGCTCCACATGCCGCTGGAGAAGGTGCGCAAGGTCCTGAAGATCGCCAAGGAGCCGATCAGCCTGGAAACGCCGATCGGCGACGAGGAAGACAGCCATCTCGGCGATTTCATCGAGGATAAGCAGGCCCTGCTGCCGTCCGACGCGGCGATCCAGTCGAACCTTCGGGAGACCACGACGCGGGTCCTCGCCTCGCTGACCCCGCGCGAGGAGCGGGTGCTGCGCATGCGCTTCGGCATCGGCATGAACACCGACCACACGCTGGAGGAGGTCGGCCAGCAGTTCTCCGTCACGCGCGAACGTATCCGCCAGATCGAGGCGAAGGCGCTGCGCAAGCTGAAGCATCCCAGCCGTTCGCGGAAACTTCGCAGCTTCCTCGACTATTGAGGGCGGGGACGCTTCGCCCCCTCCTTATCCGGCCGATCCAGCACGGCGCGTTCACGGCTTTCCCGCGACGCGTTGTTCAATGATGTTGGCAGGGATCTCGGGAGCGGTCGCCCTAATCGTCCTCCTCGCAGGCGTCGGCTGGACCGCCCTGCCGAAGATTATGATCGAGGGCACGGTGTCGACTGCGGATTGGCCGGCCTCGATAATGGTTCTCTTATACCAAATCTTGCTGATCACGCCCCATGCGGATCGCGTTCGGCCTTGGTCGGGTAGGAAGGTGGCGCGGGCGATGCGGGGCATCGCCACGGCACGCGCTCCTGGCCGGGAACCAGGGAGGGACGTCCCCATGGGTCGTGATCAACAAGATTTGGTATTATCGATCGCCGCCTTCTATATTCACCATCCGACCAACCAGTGGCGGGATTACGATCCGTCGCGCTGTCCGGAATCCTTGTCGCCTTGGAGGATCAAAGGCTCTGGGTCGAGCAGAAACAACTCGTGATTCCGGTCGACCACATCGCCCGTCTTTATGTCTCGCCGTGGCGCGATATCGGAAATCGACTTCCCCGGCCCGCCCCTCCCCGTCTTCCAATCCTGATCTCGACCGGCGGCAAGGGGCGCGCGACTTCACGACACTCGACGTGCCGCTCTTCCCATGCCCATATTCGGCGGCGTAGATGGCCTTACCCTTGCGCGGTGGGGCCGAGCCGCATGGAATCGCGGTCATGACACGGTTCTAGAGGGAACCCCCCAGCAGTCCCGGGAGGATGCGCGACGATGCGCGAGAAACTGGCCGAACTGGTATATCAGGGACCGCTCGGCCAATATCTCTGGCGTCCCTGGTACGACCGGGTGACGCTGCCGCTGGTCACCTCCCTGGTTTTTCCGCTGAGCCGGGCCTGGGCGGCCGCCGATGCCGCCACGGCGGCCGAGGAAACGGGCGCCGACCCACAGGCCGCTTTTCTCCGCGCCATCGGCGGTGGCGCGGATCGGCCCGCCGGCGCGGTGCCCAGCCGCGCCACCCTCGCCCTCTTCGCCCGCGCCCGGCAAGGCTATGTCGAGGCGGAAGCCGCGCTGGAAACCGCCCTCTTCCGGCGGGACGGCCCCGATAGCGGCTTCACGGACCTGGCCGACACGCGCGATCGCGCGGCCGTGCGCTTCATGGGACAGCGCACGCTCTTCGCGCTCCAGCATCTGCGCCATCGCCTGCCGGCGGTGCGCTTCGCGATCGAAGGACCGGACGCGGTGGCGGATACCCACGGCCTCCGTCTGGCGCGGCCGGACGATGCCTTCCGGCTGTCCGACACGCCGCCGGCTCTACAGCTCTCGCGCCCGGTCATGGGGGAGAGCTTTTCCCGGCGCTATCTGCGCGAGGACGGCCCGGCGGAGGCAAGCGACCGCGCGCCCGGACCCTTGCGCGCGACGGTGCTGGAGCCGCCCGGCGGCGCGCCCGACGCCGCCGTGATCATCGCCCACGGCATCGCGATGGAGGAAGATTACTGGGGAGGCTATTCGATGCTGACCCATTGGCTGCTGGCCAGGAACATCGCCGTCCTGCTGCCGGAGGGGCCATGGCATGGGCGGCGGCGCGCGCATGGGCGCCATGGCGGGCGCTATGGCGGGGAAACGGTGGTGGCGCGCGGCCCCGCCGGCCTGATCGACTATTTCGCGACCCATGTGCCGGAACTGGGGCGGGTGACCTTATGGGCACGCGGACGATGGGGGGCCCCGGTGGGGCTTCTCGGCATATCGCTCGGCGCGTTGACGGGGCAAATGGCGCTCTCCCACGCGGGGGGCTGGCCGGCACCGGCGCGCGCGGACGCCGCGCTGCTGGTCGCGCCCAGCGACGATGTGGAGGCGACCGTCTTCGACGGTGCCCTGACCCGTGGGATCGGCGCCACGGACGAACTGGTCGCCCATGGCTGGACGGCGGCACGGATCGCGGCGCTGCGCCCGCTTTTCGAGCCACCGGCGCAAAGCCCTCCCGCCCTCGCGCCGTCACGCATCCTGGTGGCGCTAGGCAGGCGGGACCGGGTGGTGCCATATGGAACCGGACTCGGCCGGTGCGAGCGCTGGGCGATCCCCCGGGCCAACCGCTATCTGCGCGACCAAGGGCACTTCGCCCTCGCTCTCGGCCTGCCGAGCGCACCGGAACCGTTGGAGCATCTGTACGGTCTGTTGACGGACTCCCGCCCCTAGGCGATGGAAGGAAAGACGATATGACGACGAAGGCGATCGACCGGCAACGAACGGGCAGCCGCTTCGTGGACCCGGGGGAGCAAGCGTGGCGGGAAACCGACGCTCCCGGCTTCCTGATAAAGCCGATCTTCGAGGATAGCCGCACCGGCGAGAGCACGCTGCTCATGCGGATCGAGCCCGGCGCCTTCACGCCCGCGCATGCGCATGACCGGCTGGAGGAGATATTCGTCCTCGACGGCGATTTCCATGACGAGGAACGGACCTACGGCCCCGGCCACTATTGCCAGCGCGCCATCGGCGCCTCGCATACCGCCGGCTCCAAGGGTGGCTGCACCGTGCTTCTGGTCTATCGCGATTGACCCGCGCCGCGCTCTCCGCATTGCGCCACGCGATCTTTCATACGCCGGGGAAAGCTGATAAATCCACCGCCTATCGCCTCGGCTCCCGCCACGGGTAGCGACGCGCGGGGCCCGTAGCTCAATTGGTCAGAGCGAACCGCTCATAACGGTTTGGTTGCAGGTTCGAGTCCTGCCGGGCCCACCATTCCCTTCGGGGCGGTACAGTAAGACGTTAGAAGCCGCAGAGGCTCTGAGATTGGGGCGGTTCGATACCCCTCGTTTCGGCAGTAGGCGATGCGCTCTGTGAAGAGCATGCGAAGCACGATTCTTTGCAGCTCGTACCGGCCCGAAGCCCACAGTTTGTGCGGGTTTGCCAAGACGGTGCAGGCGGTTCGATACAGATCGTCGAACTTGCCTTGCACCGGGCTGGCATTCTTCGCCGTGTCTTCCAAGAACAGCCGCCGCCGATCCAACGCCGCGATCTGCTTTTCATAGGCGCTGATCACCGCCGGGTTGGTGGCCTCCATGATGCGCTCGACCAGCTTCCCGGTCTTGGCCTCAAGCGCCGGAATTTCCGCGCGGGCCTCATCGGCCGTTTGCCGTGACAGGGTTGTCATCTGGCCCCAGCGCTGAATGAACATGCTCTTCACCATGGCGAAGACGCGCGGCGCGGGCGTGATGGATTTCAGAAGGGTTTCGAACTCCCCTTCGATTTTTTCCCGGCGCACCGACTTGCCCTTCATCTCACAATGACGGTTCTGGCAGGTATAATACGGGTAATGGGTGTTGCGCCCCTTGCTCCATGCCGCCGTGAGGTTATTGCCGCAGCAGGCGCAGGCGATGAAGCCGCGCAGCGGAAAATCATGGTTCAGGTCTTGGCGCGCGGGCGCATGAGCGTTGCCCGCGAGGCGGTCTTGAATCTTCCGCCATGTCTTGAGGCTGATCAACGGCTCATGCTTGCCCGGATGCATGGAGATGCCCCACTTGGGCACATTCATGTAGCCCGCATAGATCGGATTGAGCAGCGCATTCTTCGCCATCTGGCGCGATAGGCCATAGCGCCCGCGCCGCCTGGTCTCGGGAAAGCCGTTGATGAAGCGCGCCACTTCCGAGGTGGTCTGGAACCTCCCGGCGGCGAAGCCCTCAAGTGCCTCTTTCATCACCGGCGCGATGGCTTCATGAGGCACCAGCATCTTGCCGCCATCCTTCGCCTTGGCATAGCGATAGCCCAGAATGGTGCCGAAACAGTAATAACCGCGCTCCACACGGACGCGCATTTTCTGCGTCACCTGCCGTCCATTCTGCTCGCGCTCAAGCTGGCCTTGCGCGGCGGCGATGGTCTCGAAAAACAGGCCCTCGGGGCTATCCTCGAAATTGTAATTGAGGCACTCGCGCACCGCGCCGCGCTCATACATGATGCGTCGCAGGCGCAGATGGAACTCGGTATCGCGGGCATAGCGCTTGAGATCATCGAAGATCACCACGAAACGCTCATCGGGGCGGGCATCGAGATAGGCGAGCAAGGCCACCATGCCGGGGCGGTTGATGAAATCGCCTTTGCCGGTGATATCATCGGGAAAGATCGCTTCCACCTCGTAGCCCTTGGCCTCGGCATATTGGCGGCAGCGGTATTCCTGACTATCCAGCCCGTTGCCATTCGTATCCTGTTTCCTGTCCGAGACGCGGCAATAGATGACCGCCTTGCGCGGCGGCTCGGGGTTCATAATCAGATGGTTCATGTCTCCTCTCTTTCTGCGCGGCTATCCTCGGTGGCGGCGCGCGGTTCTGGATGGTTTTCCTGCAAATAGGCCCTGAGCGATTCTACTCCGGATTCAGAATCAGGGGGCGGCCTCAAGCCCTGATCGCCGGGTTTTCCACAAGAATTTTGGGTCTGCTGGAGCGGGTGCATGTTGAAGCCGAGCGCGACGAACTCGCACACGATGTTCCAGACGAGGGTGATGTATTCCGCCTTCTCCTCCTCGCTCCAATCGGCATCGTCGAGGAAGTGCATGAACTCGGAGGCGTCGAATTCGAGCGCGGGATAGGCGGAGGATGCGGGCGGATCGGCGGCCCCGTCGGTGGCCTTGGCGTTGAAATGATCCGTATCGTGTTTGTCGCGCATGGCGTCCTCCTTCTCTCAAATTTCTTTCGTCTCTTCGCGCCTCCTTTCCCTGCACCGCGACAAGAACATTAAGCGAACACTTATACGGGAACGAGAAATAAATTGCAATCATAAATAGGAATATATTCTCTTGCCGTTGCCCCGGCAGAAGCGTGGCCGGGGCGGCGGCATAAAACGCGGTGCTTTGAAAGAGATGCGCAGAAACGCGGCGCGTATCAACGCGCGCCGCGCCAAACTACGCAGAATTGGAAGGAGAGCGGCGGGCGATGTTCGCTAAGCGCTTGAAAGCGCTGATAAAGCCAAAACAGGAAAAATCGTGTCCCGGTTATCTGTGGGGCCGTCCGGCCCAGCGATCAGGCTTCTACATGCTCCGTCCACCGCGCCAGTACCCAATCGAGGTGATCCTTGCGGGCGGTGTTCACACTGCCGTTGATCCAGGCGGATATCATATTCGCGGTAAGGCCGTCCGGCGGGTCCGGCGCATGGCGCAACAAGTCCGTTGCCCCGATTTCGCATTTCTCCCGCGCTGCCATGAGTCGTGCCTGTATGTCCGGCGTCACGGGAACGCGGAATCTTTCGGCCTCCAGAAGCCCATCGCAGGTTTCCAGCACCCAGTTCACGTGATCCGGGTCGGCATATCGCGGGCCGGATTCAAGCCAGCGGCGAACAGTATCTGGCCCCAAGCCCTTTGGCGCATGATCGACCATCGCGAAGACCCCGCTTGGCAGCAAGTAGGCGTCCTGGAAGCTAAGAAGTCTCTCGCGCATGTCTCCAGTTATGAGACACCGTGCACCGCTCTCCTCCATGGCGCGTTGCCATGCCGTAATCGCGAATGCGAGATGGCGGGGCTTGGCGCTCCGGGTAACGCCGTTGATCCACTGTGCGATCATGGTATCCGTAAGTCCCGCCGGGATGTCCAACCCAGCGCGGCTCGCCCAGCTAATAAGGGCTGTTCCACCCATGCCGGTGCGCTCCTGAAGAGAGTGCAGGCGCGAAGTAATCTCGTCATTGAAAACAATTCTGCCGTGGCGGGTCTCGCAGTCGCCAAGACCGAGTTTAGCGAGATGCGGCCCCTGCAAATCGGGCAGGTCGCGCCAACGCGAGAGCGCGTAATCGTAATGATCGCGCCGAACCGTCTTTGTCTGCCCGTCGATCCATCGCCGCAGCGCGGCGGATGAAAGCCCCCGGGGCGCATCATCCGCATGCTTGAGCAGCTTAAAGGCACTCACGCCGGTACGCGTAATCTCGTCGCGAAGTGCCGCCCTGTCCGTGGGGGTCAAGGTAAAATATCCGGCTGCCTGCTCACGCAGGGATTCCAGCCTACCCATCACATAATCGAGATGATCCTTGCGCACGCGGTGTCCCGGCTTGCGCAACCAGTTTCCGATAGTCGAAGAATTCAGCCCCTCGGGGCAGAGACCGCGTTGCCCGCGCAAAAGAGCCGAAGGCCCGGCGCCGGTTTCTTCGATCAGAGCGCGCAACGCGCGTTGCTGCTTGGCGGTGATCGCGAAAAACTCATAACGCGGCAGCGCTTCCCAAGCGGCAATCACGGCGCGCAAGTGATCTTTCGGTGCGGTTTTGCTTGCCCCCGAAAGCCAGCGAGAAACCGCCGGGGCCGTAAGCCCGTCCGGCACTTGTTGCATGGCTTTGAGAAGTTTCGTCGGCCCCGCGCCCGTTTGCGCGCGCAAGGTCGCGAGGCGCGCGCGCATTGTCTCATCGATTTCAACGACGTGCATTCGCGGCAAGGCGCGCCAGGCATTTAGGACGAAATCGAGATGGGTTTTCCTGGCTTTCCCGGCCGCACCGCAGAGCCAATTGCTCACGATACCGGCGTTCAGGCCCGCCGGCACCGGAGCGGCCCCGTTTAACAGTTTTACGGCGCCGGTTCCGGTAAGCTGCCGGAGCGTTTTCAACTCGTCGCGTGTTTCCTGTGAAATCTTAACGTATGTATCGGTCGGCATGAGTATATCCAATAAGATTAGTAAATATTAACAAAACATTATTAATTAAGGCAATAATAATAAAATTGTATTTTCCATAATAACTAATTATTTACCTTTGTAGAATACACTACACGGGAAAGTCAAATTTATTGAAATAAACGCGGGTGCATAAGGCGAATGAGAATTACGGAGATTTTCGAGGAAAAAGCAGGGGCGTCTTTCCCTTTTCCCGGCGATGAACCGGGGGCCGACCAGCAGGAGCGGAATGCCGCCCTGCGGGCCAAGCATGACGAACAGGACGATGCCCTGATCGCGAAGGCATCCGGGGTGCTCGGCGCGAGCCGCATGGACTTGGCCGGTGTTGGGGCCGCAGAAGACAGGCGTATCGAGCAGGCCGGGAAAGACAAAGCCAAGGCCCGGCACGAAACCAACTATCTGGCCGCCCTTCAGGCGCAGCTTGATCAATGGGGCGCTGATATCGCTGCGCTCGATTCTGAGATTGGTAATATCCTCGATCCATATTTGACCGATGCGGAACGGGAGTATCTGGACGGTATCGATGATCCGGAAGAGAAAGCGCGTGAACAGATGCGCATTGCCCGCGAGAAATACGAGAATGGAACCATGCCCCCAGAAGAGTTCGCGCGCGTCCAAGATCGTTGGAATGAGCGGCAGCGCATACGGCAAGCCAGAGCCGAAGGGGCGCAGATAAAGACACAGGATGAGGCACGGCAATATCTCGAAAAATACGATGCAGCTACTGGAGAGGCAGGCATAGAAGGTCAATCGGCAGAGTTGCAGGATATCATGCGAGACGAGGTTCATAACCACGACGAAAGCGGAAATGCCGCTCAACAGAATAATGCGTCTGATTTTGAAGTGTCCTCGACTGGCAATGTGCTTGGCGGCAACGTTTTGAAAGGCGCTGGGACATCCTTCGCCAATGCTACCGAGTCAGAGACATCATTACGGGAGGCTGCTCCGCCCATGCGGGCGCACTTTGAGCCTGCCGCGCGACAAACCGGCGATGTGAAACCCGATGCGCAGATCAATCTGGCGCGGGAGCATGATGCAGACGTCCCACCACCACCCAATACTATGGGGTAATTACTGAGGCTGTTGGTTGTTCAGGGACACCTGATCCGGTGCGTTCCATATATCCTGATGATGAGCATATACTCTGGGGAGTTCGTGCTTAAGCTCAGCGATGTTGATCGTGAAATCGTATCCACCAGCATAAAGCGTGATATCGGTTGCCGTGCCTTGCGATTGGTTGACGCGATACTCGACGGGAACGCCGACGCCTGCAAACTGGTTTTTAATCCATTTGCCGATCTCATCCCCCGTCCATGGGGCGTTTTCTTGCAGGTTGATAAAAACTCCAACCCCACGCGTCTCCGAGTCTTCGGAATAGTGACGCAATTCGCGCCGCGTATCGAAGGTGTTTTCGACTTCCCCGTTTGACGATTCTAACGTCGCAGCCTTTGCTTCCCCGGCTTGCGCATCATTGCCGCCCGGCAGGGAGGCCAGCATGGCGGCACCGGCCACGGCACTAAGGCCGCTCAACATGGCTCTGCGGCTGATGCCCTTCTTGTGTTCGGCTTCGAATGTATCTTGTAACGCACTCATAATATCGCGCCTAAAAATAAAATTACAAAAAGACTCATAATATGGCACTTTTATACAACTTCTGTGCGAATAATGCAAGAAAATAGGCGATTTTCTGTAATGCGGGATAGTATCGCATTCCGTGTTTTGGAGGGTTTTATTTGTGGCGTGTGTATCCATCATTCCGCCCTCCCTATTGGAACAGGCCGGAGAGCGCTTCCCAGCGGCTCACCAGAATGGCGAGCATGAGAAGCAGCACGGCGCTCACTACCAGCCATGTCCACAGCAGGCCGATGAATTTGAACACCAGATAGACCGCGCCGGAACCCATGGCGCCCGCGACCAGCGCGCCGCCCCAGCCGCCTTTGCCATAGCCCGCAATCGCGCAGATGATCCCGGCGATCACGGCAAGGCCGCCCACGGTATCATTGCCTTTGGAAGAAGAGTCTTTGCCCATCGCACCGGCCCCTTATGCTGCCTTTGATACTGCTGATGCGCGGGCGGCCGGAGAGGGATGCGACACCACAAGGTTGTGAACAAAACATACAATTCTGTTTTAGGTGTTGATCGCGTTTGGTAAATGGGTATCCTGAGGGCGGATGAAAAGCGCGGGCTGGGCGGCTCTTGGAGCCGTAAGGCGCTGAAGTCCGGCGGAGAATGCATGGGGTGAACGCTCTTGTATGAAGTGTTCACCCGGAATTCTCTGCCTGGAAGGAAGCCCGCGATGCCACGCCGCCCGAAATCGGAACCGTCTCTCTCGCTCTTCACGCGCGGCGGGGCGCGCAAATATCTCTCGGCGGCCGAGCGGGCGCGGTTCTACGCGGCGCTGGAATGTCTTGAACCCAAAAGCCGCACCTTCTGCGAAATGATCTACTGGACGGGGTGCCGCCCCGGCGAGGCGCTGGCGATGAGCACGGCCAGCCTCGATACCGAGGCCGGGACGGTGACGATCCGCTCTCTCAAGAAGCGCGGAGCGCAGAAGGGGCGGCATTACCGGGTTGTCCCCTTGCCGCGCGCGTTCATTACGCGGTTGAGCCAAGTGCATTGCTTAGGGGAAGGAGATGACGGGGCCGGAGCGCCGAAGGATCGCCGCCTATGGCGCTTCGGGCGCACCACGGGCTGGAAACGCATGGGTGCCGTGATGACGGCGGCGAAGATCACGGGCACGCGGGCCTGTGCCCGGGGGCTGCGTCATAGCTTCGGGGTGCATGCCGCGCTCAAGGGCGTGCCGGAAACGCGCATCCGCAGATGGCTGGGGCATGCCAGCCTCGCGACGACGGCGATCTATCTGGAGATGGCCGCGCTGGAAGACCGCGAGATGGCGCGGCGGTTGTGGCGGGAGGACGGGGCCGGAATAGAAAGCGTACCTCCGATCCGCCGCCCGGATCACACGCTATCCAACACGGAGTTGATCCGTCTGCTCAGCGCCTACAGCGCCATTGCCGAGGAAGCGCCGCGTCTGGCTTTCCTCACCAGCCTTGAAACCCGTGCCGGGCTACCGCCCGGCCACCCATAACGAAATGGAGGAACCATGACCGGGAAACTCGTAACGCCGATCATTCTATTGCTTTGGAAATTGCAGGATGGGCTCCGTATCCTGACCGTCGCACTGGAGCGGATCGAATACCGCATCGCTGACGCTGTTCCGGATGAGGAATGAAGAGCGGCACTAAACAGACTTACTCTCGGCTTCTTAGCAAATATCGCCACAAACCGTTCATCACTGAACCACGGAACCCAATGCACGATTATAACGGCGTTCCGCAAGGGCTTGGCATCTTTTTTTGTCTGCATCAGCAACTATGCTTGACTTCCCGTCCAGAATGCTTTGATCAGCGCGAACACCTACAACTCTATGCTGGGTGCCAGTATGGTCATTCGTTACATATCCAAGAATTGCATCGATACGTTCATATCTTTCGAACCGATACAAGCAGTAGCCTTTTTCAATTTCAAGCAACCGGCCGGAATGATACTCAAAATAAAGTCGGTTCGCTGTTTGAAAAAGGTTCCGTATTTCGATTCCAAGGAGCTCTTTAGTGCCGTCTTCACTGCTTACACTTTTAGGAATTCTGTCTGAAACTCCTTCAATTTTTAATTGGCCATCATTTAGAAAAATTTGAATCAGGTCAAATTTCTTAACTAAGAAGTTTTCATCATCGTCAAAATAGTAAGACATTATTACCCACAAGCCAAATTTCTTAACAAGATTTGTACCGCTGAGTCTCTCCCCAGGGTTCTTAGAATAATCCACGACTATTGTTTGATTTCTATTAGATTGGAAAAGCTGATCAAAAACCTTTCTTCTCCATAAGCTATCATAGTGCCTGTTGAGGTAATCAATGAACGCTTTGTTTCTTGTAGCAAATATTGGAGATTTGACAGACTGTTGATGAACCCAACCTACGTAGGCAATATTCTCACCTGATTGTTTAAAAATAATCATGAAATTGATAAGTGGAACATTGTGACGTAAAATTCTTACATGATGCCGATCCGAAACTTTTCCCACGCTTAATGGCATCTCAAAACGACTGCTAAACACCTCCGGGTAACTGATAAGATCTTTCCAAACTGTAAATTCTGGGTTATTGAAGCAATGATCATAAATCTTAACAACTTCATTTTCATAGTTTTCATCATCACTGAACGTAACAAAAGTATTTTTTACACACCTTGCATCCCCTACTTCAGAGATAATATCTTCTATTACGGACAATGAGTCTCCTACCTTCATAAAACTTCCTTGAGATAGGATGTCTCTAATTTCGTGAAGCATCTTTTCGTTATTATATTCTATGGCTAAAGCAATTAATTCGTCATCACTGCTATAAATAATCTTATTAAAAACAAACCCAGATACTGCATTTACAATGAGTAGAATAAATACACCAACAATAATTTCAATATAATCTTCTATTCCAATGCTTTTTGCTAATATACCCAAATCCGAAATTTCGGAAACAATCTTAGGAGCAGCAAAAATACTTGACAAAGATGCAAGAAACACTATTGTCATATAAATTCTTTTATTTTTTATTTGTGTTAATGGAGTATTTTTCATGTCGCCGTATCTTCGTAACAGAGATTTTGAGCCTTTCTTCGTTCATCTCTTGGAAAAAGAGAGATCAAGGGCTCTCGTGCTCGGTGGTGTTTCAGGAATAATTGCTGGGTTTATGTTAGCAGTGAACAGTGCTCCTGAGCCTGAGTCCGAACCTGACATAACATGCGATCCTGTTTCGGTCTCTGCTCAACTTAACCTTGAATAGGTTAGGTCATACAGCGCATCTGTCAACTGACGATAGAGCAGGTAGCAAAAACAAAACTGGCTGAGGGAAAAACGCTACGTGCAAAAAGCCGCTACGCGCGCTTCGCGCAAGATGTGCGCGGTAATACCGCGCCATCTACTCCGGCCGCATCCGCGCCCTCCGGCAAAGGGGCGTGCCGCCCCTTGTGCAATCCCCTGCCTACCAAATCTGTAGGAACCAGTAAGAAGGTGCCTCCGGTCAATCCGGAAAACGCTCGCGCCGGCGCCCCGCAACGTCGTGACGTTGGGCGTCCCGCTCGTATGACTCTGCAATGTTGAAGAGCATCCGAGCGACAAACGGCGTACGATTCATAATCGCCTCGCCGTATCCGCGATACTTTGCGGCCAACTCCCTCTCCTGATCTCCATTGTCTGGCGAGGGTCTCCATTGGGCTCCACGAGAGTTGCGCTCCTCGATGCTCATGCCGATGGCAATCTCCTCGGAAGCAGTTTCCTCCATAACTTGACGAACCTCGGCGCGAGGCCAAATACCGTCCTCACCAACGCCACAGCGTTGCAGCAAGCCGCCGATCTGTTGATCCGTAATGTCTTCCCGGTCGTGTTTCTTTGCTAGCTCTCGGACAGCCTTAACCCATTCCCTTAGGTGATCGATGTTTAAAGTTCCATCGTCCTGCGTGCCGGGTATCTGGGTCACATTATCTAATGTAGTGTACGCCATTTTAGCGGCTTTGCCGCGCTCGTCGGCATCCGTTGGCACTCCCAACGCGGGATCGTCCTCACGGTCGTCATTTCGGCGAAAACACAAGGCCACCAAATGGAAAAAACTTTGGGGCGAATTTGCCAGTTCACGAGACAAATTTGCGAACTTGAACCCGGAATGTGACCCGATGGCGCGCACATACATGAACTCAAGCTGGACCAATTTTGCCGGGTCTACATCGTCGCGATTCTCCAGTGCCTCGAATGCACTGATGATGTCGTGCGACTGCCATCTGTAGTTCTCAGCCGGTTCGCTGTCCTTGGTCCCCATATCATGCAAGAGGCTCATCAAGATCTCGGTTTTTAGCTTCTCACATTCAAAATGCGCCACGAAAAATCCAGCACGCGGACGATCCGCAGCCAACAACTTCTCGACGCAGAAGTTCAATTCAGCGTCATCAAAACGCCCCCAGCCAACATTGACCTTGCACCAATATTGTTTCTCCGTGTCTTGGCCGAACTTGGCCACCATGTCCCAATTTTTTTTGCCAAACGGCGCAAGCAGGTGGAGCCGCATTCTTGCATTAGGCCCACCTTTCTCGGCCAGCGCCTGTGAGGCGTCCGCAAGGAAGTCCTCTAGTTCTGCATCGGCCAATTGATGAAGGGCGCCGGAAACGCATTGATCCACTTTCGATTGATCGAATTTAGAACCGCCACTAATCGCGGCCACCAGAAATGCCAACAACTCATCGCGCGATAACACATGGCGGCCCAACGTCCATCCGACCATACTTGCAGCATCACCTAGAGCGCAGAGTTCGAAAATTCCGTCATGGCCGAGCGCGGCCTGAACCTCTCGCAACGCCTTTGCGCGTTCCTCAGAAATCCATCGTTCCCGCGCATCGTGGTCGAAATTGTCATTATCGAGTTCATCGCCAGAGTATTCGACCCATTGTTTCGCAAAGAGCCATCGATGACGCTGCAACAAATCGGAGGGCTCCAATCGTGCGTATAGCTTTCGTCCATCCGCGATACCCTCAGACCGTTTTTTGCTATGTCGTGCTCGCCGCGTCATCGTTCGCAAACGGACGTGCTCCCTCAAACTGGCGATTTCAGACTGAGGTGGATCGGTAGCGATCCAGTTTTCGATATGGGCGTGAATTCGATCTCGATCGCCCTTCGGCACATCGCCGAGCAGGCTGACAAGCTCTTTCAGTTTCTCACAATCGAACTCAGGCCATGCCAACACCAAGTCGAGACATTTCCTACGGAAATCAAACACGTCCTTATGGGATAGCGAACGGTCATGCTCGCTAGTCTCGTCGCGCCACCTTGGCTCATAAGTTCCAGAAGTCATGCTTGGCATGGAATCGAGCTGGCTCATACAGAACGACCAGCCGACTTCAGGATGTCTGGAACATAGGTTCTCGAGAACCTCGATCCGTTGATTCAGTGTTGCCATTGTGTGTGGCCGCCACGACAGCAAGATATCTCGGATAGACCCCGCGGGCTTATTGACCCAGTTGTCGTCAATCCGATACCGGCATAGGTCGGCCAAAATGAGAATAACTCGACTCAGCCGAGCCGGGTTCCAAGCCAATACCTCCAGTGCCCACAGCATTCCTGTGCGATCACAACCTGAGAACGGACCACTCTCGGCGGGTTCAAAAAGGCAGTCAATTGCCGGGTTTGGCTTTCTCAACTCGTCTTCGAGAATTCCTAGAAAGGTGTTAGGCGCAGCTTCCGCGTAACACGGCAAATCGCGTTGCTGTGACAGCCAAACGCGCGAATTCCGATCTTTAAGCAAACGGCTGACCAAAGAGGCCACCAGCCATTCAGCTTTCGAGCCTCGTTCATTGCCGAGCGCGTTCGGCCCATGGACCGCTAACAGAATGAGTGAATCCGCGATACTTCGGCGCACCGTACCGGAGTATTCGCGCACCTTACCGTAAATAGCGGCGGTCCAGCGTTCTGACTTTTCCAAATCCAGTGACGGATCGTCCTCTTCGAGGACGCATTCAGCCACAAAAATAAATCGTTCCAAGTCCTCTTCAGAAATATAGGGAGCGACTGCGTTCAGGCTTTCCAACCGTGAGGCGACGCCACCAACGTCGCCCTCCTGAAGAATTGGTGCGTCTTCTAGCGCGCTCAGTTTGGCAAGACGTTGCTCGACAACAGCTACCGGCACATCAGCGACTAGGCTGATAATCTCGCGGTCGGAAACGCTGTCCCACCGCCAACGGCCCAAAAGCACGAACGGGATCATCCATCTCGCATGCTCTTGATCTTGTGCCCAAGAAGGCTTCATCAAACCTGGAGTGCTTGCCAGCAATCGCCGCAATATCGTCGGCGAGCGGCTACTGCCTCGGATTACCGATGCATATTTTCCTTCGTCCAGATTCATATCTTTGATGGCTTCTTGAAACGACTCGTGGCTTGGCGGGCTCACTTCAATGCTTTCCCTGACGACACCCAAATTTCGATCAGAGACGACGACAATTTTTCGCTCCGGAAACGCATCGAGAGCGTTTCGTTCCAGTTCGCCGGAGAAAATCACCGGAATCATCTCGGTTGTGATGCCTGAAAGCTTCTTCATCGTTTGCGCTGAGTCGAAGAAGACTGCTTGCTGACCAAACACTTCTAGCTTTTCGGACAACCGCGTCGCCGCCGCTAGGAAGGCAACCCCTTCTTCCTTTGACGCTGCTGATACTATCAGAGGCTTTGAGTGTGGATTCTGAAGCCACTGTTCAATTCGATCAGCACTCGCTTCAATAGCGCTCCTGAAGATGGCAGGACTAATAGCGGGATCCGCAACCCTAGACCAACAACGCCAATACTCGGCAAGCGTTTGGCACCCTTCCCTCGGGACACCAAGAATATCAGCCATCCACGCTTGGGCCGGAGGCGAATTCTCTAGCCATTGCTCCAAATCGTTGGCGTCGTAGGCGCGAACGTCTTTCCACTTCCTTTCGGAGCGCTTCTCAGCCACCCATTCGGCTTTCTTTGGCCAGTGCCGTGGCGTCACAAAGACGAATGTGGTTTCTAGACGTTCCTTTTCGGGAAGTTTGCCACGCGCTTTGTAGTCCTCTTCCGCCTTTTTTTTGGGGTTTGCATCACAACCAAACTCCCATCCAGAGACGCCGCCAGGCACCCACGGATTCGGCGATTGGCATACTACGTGACCATCCCAACCATGGCGCTGAGAGAGGTCATACGCGGGAAAGTCAGCTTCCGTGATCGTCGCGCCAGTCGTATGCACCAATCGCCGCAAGAAGGCTGGAAGCAGAGGTCGTGCATCAATTCTCTCCGGCCATGTCGCAAGGTTCATCGCTCTAATGTCGAGGAACGAGGGGGCATAGCTCCTTACGACAATTTGCCTCTCCTTCTGACCATTCTCGTGAGCGTCATATGCCTGCTGCATCGCCAGCAGGCTGTCCTTTTTAGCTCCAAAAGCTTTTTCGATGCGCATTGCCATCCGAGACGACAGTGATGTCTTTCCATTTAAAAAATTTGATAGCGCTGGCCGAGAGACCCCTAAAATCTTTGCCGCCTCGCTAATATTAACATTCTGAGGAATAACACTTTTTTTAATGTAGGGGCCGGGATGAATCGGCGGGCTCGAATCGCTCATACCCTGTTCCTTTCAATATATTGGCCCTGTGAGGAGCATCACTCAGCGCGTAAAGTGTAATGTGACACTTTACGTTTTGTCAAATTTTATCGCTGCCTTCTTGGTGCGCCTTCGGGCCGGGCTCTCGTGAACCAAGCCCGCGCGGCGGTCTTGGCCATTCGGCTTCGATCCCTCGCGCCAATTCCTAAGGGGCCTCGCCCCTCGCGCGGGCAAGGCATCCCAACGTATCCACGCCTTACGGCGCGGAGCCTCGTTCGGAGCCTCCTTGCCCTTGCTACCCCCACTCTTCGCCAGAGGGTCAGGGGTGTAGTCCTACACCCTTCTTTTTGACTTTGTAGGCAATTGAACGATATTGGCAATTTTTGACAATTTAAGCAGATCGTGTCATCATGGAGAAGTAGATTCGAGGAGTTTTGTCATGCCGACCCGTAACATCAATTTGACCGACCACTACGCCCAGTACGTTGAGAATGCGCTGGCCTCCGGGCGTTACAAGAACGCCAGTGAGGTGGTGCGCGCGGCGCTCCGGCTTTTGGAGCGGCAGGAATCCGAGGACGCCGCGAAGATTGAGGCGCTGCGGGCAGCCTTCAAGGAAGGCGAAGATGCTTACCTGCGCGGTGATTTTACAGCACTCGAAAGCGATGCGGAGATTGACCGGGTGTTTGAGGAGATCGCCGAAGAGGTAGACCGGGCACGATAGGATGGACGAGTCATACTCCCTCAAACTTACCACACCCGCCCGTCGCGACCTTTCAGAAATCAGAGACTACACCATCGAGACGCATGGCCGCGACGCGGCTGATGCCTATGATGCTGTCCTTCGCCAAGCCCTCAAAGACATCCGCGAAGATCCATACCGCCCCGGCAGCATAGAGCGCCCGGAAATCGGTGAGAGCATCCGAAGCTTTCACACGTCGTTGAGCCGTAAGCGTGCGCCTTCCGATGTGAAGTCACCGCGCCATTTCGTGCTCTACTTCGTCCCGCAGGAGAACGAGGTAGCCGTTAGCCGCATTCTGCACGATGCGCGTGACCTCGCGCGCCATGTGCCGGACGACCATCGGGAAAGGGCCAGAAAATTTAAGGAAGAGCGAGAGAATCGGCCTAGGAATATGGGCCGTGGCGAGCGCTCGCGATAGGCTCGCAGAGCTACCATCAGAACATGCGGTCAGCCGAAATTGCAGATAAACGAGGGATATGATCGGCATGCATTTTTCTATAAGCAGCGCCGAAATCTAATCGTCGTTTCTCTTTTTGTGACCTTCTATGAAGCGGCAAGCCTAGAGATTGAACGCATCAACATTCTCGGCAACCAAACCGAAATCGGTCGTCCAGAGGTTATCTCATTCGCCCTTACACTGGCCTTCATATACTTCGTATGGCGGTACTACACCGCATGCAGAGAGGTGAATGGTATTCAAACCTTCATTTGGGCTTGTCGGGAGTGGGCCGAGCAAAAGTGCGAGGTGTACACAAGAAAGGTACATGTTGATAACGATCCTCGTTACAAAGAGGCTCGCTGCATGGGCGCACGTGGCCCTGAGGTCGAGTTCCGCTTGGTTCCCCAAAGAGACGGTGATCAAGAATCGCGCGTCCGATTCCGGCAACGCTACTGGTACTATTTCGGGCTCGCGATAGCTCACGTCACGCTGCGAACATCGAACTTCTCTGGTTACCTATTGCCGTATCTGTTCGCAGCGGTTGCTGCGCTGGAGATATTGGGAGTGGGCGTGGTCTCTCTGCTTGTATAAGCGGTCCAATTAATCTGGCGCATAGACTAGTATTGCGGCGTGAGCCACCGTTTCAGGGCCTAGGAACACTGCGGCTTCGGGCATTCGCGCTTCCACAAGGGGGATGGTTTGTGCGAGAGCGTGGTTACCACGTGTGAGCGTTCGCTGAACCAATTGCGCTTCAGCTTTCAATGCGCGTGGATAGTAAATAGCTCCAGCCGTAGTGTTGTAGGTTGAAGGCGATACGCCCCAACCTTTCTCTATATTGCCAAGCATGCCCTTGCTGGCCCATCGAATCGTCCGAAAACCTAATGCCGAAGCCTTCTCTGCGACATTGCCAAGCGTCCTGTAACCACCGTTACCCCGACGGTACTCAATAACAGTGACATTTTCGGGAGAAGCCTGACTGATTGGCGGAGATTCTCTGACCCATTGCTCCGTGATTCGAAAGAGCACGTTGTCCCCCACCAGAAATTGAAGGCTTGGAATTGCCAACGTCGCAATAGCAAGAGCCGTAGCACTTTGGACAACGAGCTTCTGTTTGCTTTTTGGTTTTCTTTGCATATGTAATCTCTTCATATCAGCACTCGAATAAATTGTCACTATAGAGACATTTCGGGCTGTTTTCCATGCAGTCCTATCTATCAAGACCCGGTTCATTTTGTTGTCGGCGACGCCGTGGACGCTGTTGGCTTCGCCGCTTTTCCTTGAAGGCTTCGCGGCGGGCTTCGCGTTCCTGATCGGTCTCCGTTTCCATCTTCCGGAAAACCTTGGCGTCTTCGGTGAGATCGCGCGTCACGGCTTTGTTCTCTTCCCGCTGCTGCGTTCGTTCCTTCACCACCTCACGGCGCTGGGCGAGCTGCGTAGCCGTTATGCTATCCCGCTGGGCTTTGTCCCGCTGACGGGCGGTCTCCGCTTCCTGTGCGTTGCGCTCCAGTGTGCGTTTGCGCTCACCCCTGATCCTGTCCCATAGGCCGAGCAGACCACCGCGCAGGCGGGCCTGCCGCTCTTTCTCTTCAGCCTGCTGACGGCGCTGTTCCGTTTCCCGGTGTGCGCGGCGCTGTTTGTCTTGGCGCTCTTTGAGAGCCTTCCGTTTGGCTTCGGCCTCTTTACGCTCACGCTCTTCCTTATCGGCAACCTCGCGCTGAAACTCTTCCATCTTGGCCTGCATGGCTGAGGCAATTTCGCGTTTGGTGTCCGCAACGGTAGGGAGCGCGGTTTCATCGCCGAGGCGTTGGCGTACTTCCTTGGTTTTCACGCCAACGCGTTTTGCGATGTTGTGGACTTCCCCGTGCCGATCCACGGCCACATGGCTGCGCCGATCCCCTTGCGCCAGCCAGTAGCCGCGCTCTTGCAGCGCATGAGTAAAAGCGGCCTTGGAATCAGAGATCGCCCACGCATCTTGAAACGCCGCTTTGATTTCGCGCGGATCTTCCTTGATGCGCCGGGCCTGCTGCCATTCCGCGAG
Source organism: Marivibrio halodurans (assembly GCF_017963645.1). GTDB lineage: Bacteria > Pseudomonadota > Alphaproteobacteria > UBA8366 > Aestuariispiraceae > Marivibrio > Marivibrio halodurans. Next base: position 239,382 of record NZ_JAGMWN010000004.1, read on the forward strand.
GGTAAAGTTGCGCGGATCGCGCTGACCGCTCACAGCCAGACCGCGCGGCATTGTCCAGCCATGCTCCAGATAGAGATCGCGGGAGATATCCTGCATCTTGCGCTTGGAGTGCGGCAGCGGGATCACCTTCATCTCCTGTACATCGATACGGCTCCACACCGCGTGCGCATGGCGGCGCACTTCCCCGTCATCGCCGCGCTTTTCATGGTAGACGATAGCGCGGGGCTGGCCCGTGAGGCCGAGCTTGGTTTCCACCCGGTCAATCGCCTGCGAGAAGTCCTCCTCGCTTACCTGTGCCTCTTTGGGCGGATTGAGGCTCAGCGAAAAAAGAAACTGCCTACACTTGGTGCCCCGGCTGATCGCATAGCTTTCCTGAAAAGCGCCATCGAGATCACCCGCCACGAAGCCGCGCAGCTCCGCCACCTCGACACGCTCGTTTTCGGTCTTCATCAGGTGCCGGGCGAGATTGCGCGCACCGCCTCTGGGATTGCCGACAAGGATCATGAGCCACCGCCTGACTTGAGGCCGAGGGCCGCCACCAGCAGCGCCCGCACTTCGCGGACGTCTTCGCAGGCATCCTTGAGGGCGGCGCGATCCTGTTCCGCCAGCTCCAGCCGCCCGGCCTCAGCAGCGGCGGCCAGCAGGCACAAATGCGTGGCCAGCTCCGATTTACCGAGAACCCCCAAGACCTGGCCGAGCATGGCGTAGTCGATGGCAGGAACGCGGGCGGCCTTCCGGCGCGTTTCCGCGTCACCCAGCAGCTTGGCGCGGATATAGCGACCCAGCGGACGGTTCCCGGCCTTGCGCTCCAGATAGGCGCGTTCATCGGCGCTCAGGCGGATGGAGAACGGCGCGGGCCGATCCGCCTTGCTGCGGGCGGCGGCGTGGAATGTTTTCGAAGGGGAGGAGCTCATGGTGTCGGCTCCTCCATTTCGTTTTCAATGAAGGCCCGGTCTTCCGGCGCAAGCTTTTGAAGCTGATGTTCCCAATCCGCCAGCGTTTCAAAGAGAGCGCTCAGATCGTCCTGTTCGCCCGGTGGGAGGTTCGATGCGGGTTCACTGATGCCCACCATTCCCTTCGGGGCGGTTCTAGGTCCAGGAAAACTCATAACGTGGCAAAAAAGAACGCATAACTTAGCACGCTTTGATTTTCATAAGGCTCATAACCTGAAGGTCGTAGGTTCAAATCCTACCCCCGCAACCATTAAATCAACGGCTTAGGCCATAACATGCTAAGCCGTTTTTTGTTTTTAAGTAAGCATAAGGTAAGCAACGAAGATCTGCGGAACGGCGTCCAGCGACGAATGGGGACACGTACTTTCAATTGCGGCACGAGCTTCGGATCGGCTGTGTAGCAGCGGTGACTCTGCCGTAGCTGTTCTCCAAAGCAGCCTGTGCTACGGTGCTGGTCGTCGGCAATCATGACCATCGAACGCCGTAGCTGTTCTCCAAAGCAGCCGTAGCTGTTCTCCAAAGCAGCCTGTGCTACGGTAAGCGACTGGAAATGGACGCCGGTCGGATGCCGTAGCTGTTCTCCAAAGCAGCCTGTGCTACGGTCAGCCGGCCCGCGTCGCGGCCGCGCCGCTCGCCGTAGCTGTTCTCCAAAGCAGCCTGTGCTACGGTGTTCGCCCGCGATGTCAACGCCTGCGACAAGCCGTAGCTGTTCTCCAAAGCAGCCTGTGCTACGGTAGTGATACACAAACAGACGGAGACATCTTAGCCGTAGCTGTTCTCCAAAGCAGCCTGTGCTACGGTGCGGCACATATACATCCGCGCGCGGCAGAAGCCGTAGCTGTTCTCCAAAGCAGCCTGTGCTACGGTCCGAAGCGGATCAGTTCCAGCCGGTCGACCGCCGTAGCTGTTCTCCAAAGCAGCCTGTGCTACGGTGTCGCCCGCGCGCAGCCGCGCGTCGCGGCTGCCGTAGCTGTTCTCCAAAGCAGCCTGTGCTACGGTAACGTCCGTGGATGGGGTGCTCCCCGGGAGGCCGTAGCTGTTCTCCAAAGCAGCCTGTGCTACGGTCAGGCTGGACTTCGACAGCGAGACCTTCGTGCCGTAGCTGTTCTCCAAAGCAGCCTGTGCTACGGTGAATGACCTATCAATCGTCCCCCGCTCTGCGCCGTAGCTGTTCTCCAAAGCAGCCTGTGCTACGGTCGCGTAGGCGCGCACTTCCTTGTCGTTCGCGCCGTAGCTGTTCTCCAAAGCAGCCTGTGCTACGGTCGGTTCCGATGCGCGGGCTTTCCGACGAGTGCCGTAGCTGTTCTCCAAAGCAGCCTGTGCTACGGTAGGTTTCTGGCAAGGCGTTGATCGGGCGTTGTTTTCTGCCCGGGTCGTTGATGAATAGCCGGGTCGGCGGCGCTACAAAAGCGTGAGCTGGTCCGGTTTTTCTTCCGTTTCGGCCCGGTAAGCGCCTTCATAATTGCGGGTCTGCCCATACTGTTTATCCGTGATGAAATAGATAGACACCGATCCCAGGCTGGGGACGGCGGTGCCCACGCGCTCGGCCGCGGCCTCGGCCTGATCGCGGGTCGGATGATAGCGATGATAGACCGACCACTGCTTCATGGTGAAGCCCTGGTCGAGCAGGAATTTGCGAAAGCGCGTCGCGTTGCGCCGCTCCGCCTTGCTGCCCACCGGCAGGTCGAAACAGACGATCGTCCACATGGCCCGATACCCCGAGGTCAGTAGGTCCGCCGCGACGGTTCCGCCACCGAACTGCTTGCGGATCACGCGGCGCAGGTCCTCACGCATCCGCCCCGCCTCCGCCGGGCGCGTCGCCGCTGAAATCAAAGGCGCCATGGCGCGCCGCGCGCCAACTGCGGGGACGCCACAGCCGTTTCCCTTCGCCCTGAAAGACGGCGCAGAGCGACGCGCACAGACGTTCCATCGCGCGGGTCGCGGGAATGAGACCCTCATCCGCCTCGAGCGGCAGGTCTACGACGCTGGCAAGCGTCGCCTTCGCCTCCGGCGTCAGCGCCTCGCCGAAGCGTTCCGGCGCGTCGGCGACGGTGCGGTCGACCAACGGCCGGAACGGTTCCATCAGGTCGTCCACAAGTTGGAAGGGATTGAGCCGCGAACGATGATGCAGGCCAAGCGCCGGCGACAGGCCGGAGGCAACGACCTGACGGCTCATCGCCGCGCGGAGCACCGCATAGCCGTAGTTGAGGGCGGCGTTCGGCCCCTCCGCCTCGCGGTCACGGCGGAAGTCGGCCCCCATCAGCCGTGGCCAATAAAGCCGCGCGGCCTGTGCCTCGATATTCTGCGGGTCGCCGCTGCGTACGCTCTGGGCGAGCTTGGCGAGGCGCGCTGCGTCCGCTCCGACACCCCCACCCAACGCCCCCGCCTGGGCGCGGACTTTCTCGCGGACCAACTCCGCCCACAGGCGCTTGCGCATCGGTAGGCTGGCCGCCGCCTGGGCGTGCAGGCGCCCGGCATGCTCGAAATGTCCCGCCACCGGCAATAGGACCGACGAGGCGGCGTGATTGGCCCCGCACAGCACCACCGGGGCCCCGGCCGTGGCCAGCGCGTCGGCGAGGTTGAGCGTCAGCATGGTCCCACGCCCATGGACCAGCAAGGCCGCCACATCGCGGATTGGGATGCGCGCGATCTCCGCCCCGTCGGTGGAGACTTTCACGGCCTCACGCTCCAGCGAAAGGGTGCGGCCCGGCTGCGCGATATCGAGGATGCGCCACATCGGGTTTCTCCGCTGCGGCTCAGTTCAACGCGGGCGAGCGCCAGCGCACCCGTCCGGTGGTGTCGAGAACCACCTGCGCCGGCTTGCGCGCGCGCAGGGCCTTCAGGCTGGCGATCCGGGTCCGCACGCCCGGCGGTGTCTGCTTCACCGGCCGCGCTTCCTCGACCGGCAGGAATTCCAGATCCCCGTCGGAGAGCGAGACAAGCCGGTAGAGACGACGGCGGGCCTCGGTCCCGTCGCCGTCCAGCATCTCGACCAGATCGTCGGCATGAAGGCGCATCAGCGGCGTCTCCCCCGGCCTCGGCTCCAGGCCGCCCGGCTGGTTGGCGTCGAGGCGCGCGAGCACCCGCATGGCGACCGCGCCATCCGTGTCCCGTACAATGTCGAGACAGTGGTTGCTGCCGTCCGTCTTGGTCGGAGCCAGCAGCAGCGGGCGAGCGTCGGGCGTTGGGCCGGGCTTCAGGATGCGGGCCGCCATCACGGAGACTTTGGTGTAGCGGCGCCGGCGGCTCTTTTCGGCCTCTTCCTCGATTGCCCATTTCAGCCGCTCGCGTTCTGATTTGCCGACGCTCTCCGGCACGCTCTCGGCGCGTGCAAGGATGGCCTCGCGTAACCCCGCGAGGTCGCGGTGCAGATTGGCGAGGCTCGCCAGCGGATCATCGCCGCCCCACCAGCGCGGTGCGCCGATCTCGACGGCGGCGCGCAGGATCGCCTTGGCCCGCCCCATGTCGTCGAGCCCAGCCAAGGCCTTGGCCGGGTCGGTCGCGGCGGCCAGGTCGCTTATGCTCTTGTGCTGGGTGACGACGAAAATGTTCGGATCGCCGGGATCGCGGCAGATCGCCCCGTAGTTGGAGGCCGCGTGCAACTTGCCGCGGGGATTATGGTCCGGCTTTCGCAGCACGCGGGAGGCGGGGCGTGCGTCGCCGCCATAGCGCGCCGGATCATTCGTCAGCAGCGCTTTCACCGCCGCGCGGAAGTCCGAGTGCCAGGGCAGGCCCGCGCCTTGGAACTCATCCAAGTAGGCCTCGATCACCTCCTTCAATTCAGCGTGGTCGGGTGCACGGTCGAAGCGGCCCGCGATCGTGTGGATGCGCTGGACGTCCCAGCGCGTGGTACAGCCGGCGACGACGGCGTCCAGCAGATGGTGGCGATGGTCGAAGCGCAGCTTCTTCTCGCGCTCGCGCCGATGCGCGATCTGATCGGCGACCGTTGGCGCGGCTTCTTCGACGGGGGCGCCCGGCGCGGGATCCGCAGGTAAGGCGCCGTCCTCCGTCATGACCTCCCGAATCAGTCCGTCCAGGCCCCAATGGCGGCGCAACAGCGCGGTCAGCCGGCCGTTGACGCAGACGACGCCGTTGGGGTCGGCGCAGACCGTCGTCAGGTAGCGGCGTGCCACCTTGCCGATATAACGGGTGTCGACCAGGAAGCGTTCTCGGAAGTCGGCGCGATCCTTGAAGCGATCCATCGCGTCGGGCTGGAAGCGCCAGAAGACGCCTGGACCGCGGGCTTTCGCCTGCTCCAGGATTTGCGCGTAGTCATGTCCCAGATACCCGCCGGAGAAGGCGCTGTACGGCGTGCGCTTTCCCTTGTGGTCGTTCGCCCGTCTGGTGGAAAGCGCGAGGTTGGCGAGCCCGTCGTCGAGCGTGTCGGCCCGCGGCAGGATGTGGTCGATCGCGGTCGTGCCGTCGAACAGTTGGGCGACCGACAACTCCTGTCCGGTGTAAAGGCAGCGTCCGTTCTGCAGCCGATGCAGCTTGATCTTTAGCCGGTCGTCGCGGCTGAGCCGGCGCTTGGGCTGGGCCGCGCCCTCCAAAAGGCGAAGGATATAGGCGTCGTTCTTGCGCGCGTTGGCGGCGGCGCGGCGCTCGTCCTCCTCGCGCTCGTCGGCACTCTTGTTCAGATCGCGCGCCAGTTCGATGCAGATACGCGTTGGCTTGCCGTAACGCTTCAGGAAAGCGTTGCCCATCCGGCGCAGCCGGTTCAGCGCCTGATGGACGACAGGGTTCGGGATGCGCCCGAATTGCATCTCCAGCGGATCGTGGCCCTTGTACGTCGCGCCGACGCATGAGTCCGTCAGGACAGTCCCGTAGTAGGGCAGTCGGTCGAAGCGAGGGATGTCGAGGCTCGGGTCCTTCAGATTCGCGCGCCGGGTCGCCTCGTAGGCGCTGATGACGTCGGCCTTGAGCTGTTCGAGGATCAGGCGCGTCGCCGTCGGGCCGGCGGCGCTGCGTCCAGCCGCGATCGGCGCATTGGCGACTGAGCGCGCCGCCTCCGAGGCGAGGTCGCGCGCGATGAGACCGGCGAGCACGCGCTCGAAATCCTCCTCCTCACGCAGCAGATCGGCGACGGCACCGCGCTCCTCCTCCGCCATGGTCTCCCACAGATTGAGCGCGTCGGCTTTCTTGAAGGCGGCGGCGATCTGGTGACCTTTGATCTTGGCGGCGGCTTTCCGGCCCGTCTCGGCGACGTCCAGGCTGGTCTGCCAAGCATCGCGACCGCGGCCCAAACCCAAGAGTGTGCGGACGGTTCCGCCCGAGATGTCGCGGCCCGCCAGGGCGGCTGCGACGACAGTGTCCCGCTCCGCCAAATTAAGCGGCCGGGCCGCGCCGGTGAGTGGATCGATCAGACGCAGATTGTTCACCTCCTCGTAGATCCGCTTGGTTTGGAATAGGTCGGAGCCTATGGGCAGGCGATCCTCGATCGCGCCGTCGGGCCCCGGCTTACGAAACCGGCACTTGCCGACCGCCGGCCGCTTCCCCTTCGCTTCATGGAAGACCGCCGCTCGTAGATCCTCGACGACATCCGGCGTCAGGATCGCGCGGCGAGCCGGCGCTGCGACCTGCGTCGCGAGAAGGGCGTCGAACTCCGCTTCCACCATTTGGCGGGTGAAGACGGGGGCGTCGGGACGGTCCTTGCGCAGTCGCGTCGGCTTGCCGGCCTCCGCGTCGCGCTGGAGCAGCTCCGCCGGATGGGCGGGGCGGCTCATGCCGTGCTCATCCCCCAATGCCCGCAATAGATCGGTCGTCCGTTGCGCGCGGCCTTGGGCTTCCGCCGCTTCCTTCCGGGCGGCCTTGTCCTCGGCCGAAGCGCTATCCTTACCGCCCATCGCGCGGGTCAGGCGCTGGCCGCGGTTCTTGGCGATATGCAGGATCGCGCGGGCGAGATCGACGGGCGCCAGCGGCTCGCGCAGTCCGCGCGCTCTGAGCACGACGCGGCTCGTCTCCGCGCCGCGCTCCTCCCCAGGCACTTTGGGAGTTGGAGCGTCGAAGCCTTCCGGCAAATCGAGCAACGCCGCGAGCCGCCCCTTGAGCATACGCAATCGCGCGCTGCGTCGCTGGGTCTGCGTGCGCATGGATTGATGCCCGCGCCGCTCCGCCGCGCCGGCCGAGGCGGGGAAGATCTCCGCCGCCCCATCCAGCAGGCCGATCGGGGCCCCCCGCGCATCCAACTCGACCACCGCCAGCGATAGACTGCCGACGCCGACGTCTATACCCCACCCGATATCGCCCATGACATCCTCCATGCATTGTTTGGTTGCATTTTGCGTTGTGCCGGGCGTATGCTGCAACCAGCTGCTTTGGAGAACAGCTACGGTAAAGGATCGTAAGATCCTGCAAGATGTGGAGAGGGCTTCCGGTTCGGCCGAGCCCTCTCTTTCTTTTTGCCGGCGACCTGGGGGAACCTAAGCCTGCGCAACGCGATGCGATGTCTGCTCTGTGAAGCCTGTTAGGCAGGGAGGAGCGGGCGTGGAGGCCGCCGCGGCCTTCGACCATGAAGCGCTCAGTCACTTCCGGACGGTTTTGGGAGCAGATCAGCCAGCATCGATCCCGACGGCTCGATGTCGAGGTTCAATCGTTACACCCCTTTTCCGCAACGGAATAATCTCCAGAGAAAAGAGCGTCCTCGATCCGCTCGAGACTTTCAAAATTTTCGAAATCCAGCCTGTCGATATCCAGTCGAATACCGAGGCTTTCCTCCGCATAAGTGATGATCAGGATAATCGTGAAACTGTCGATTTCGAGGGAATCCTCGGGCGCGTCGATCACGATGCGATTCTGATCCTCGATAAGCGCCTTCACGCGCGCCATCGCAGTTCGGCGGTCAATGGTGGGGAGGGCGTCGGAGCGGCTATCGACCATGACCGTCTCTACATCGTCGAAGGTTGGGTGGATGGCACGATCCGCACGCGCAGGAAGGCCGCGTCGAAGGTGACGTGGCCATCGACGGCGAGCGCCTCCAATTCGGCGCGCAAGCTTGCCTCGAAGGCGTCGAGGTCGGGCACCGTGGCGACCACCGGCATAGAGCGTGCGCGCCACCAGCTCATATGCTCATCGATCGGGGCGGAAATCTCCTCCCGCTGCTCCTCGACCGTCACGTAAAAACCGTCGAAGGCCGTCTCGAAGATCGTCTTCAACTGCTCGGCCCTCAGTCTCTGGACGACGCCGGCGGCCCGGATGATCTGCGCGAATCCCACATGCTTGCGCATCGCGGCGAGGACCGCGCGCTTGAACACGAACCCGTCTTCATTGGCGATCAGGAACAGATCCGCCATGCCGTCCGGACGCATGACCCGCCGAACCTCGGCAGCGGCCGCGGGCATATCCTGAACCCAATGCATCGCCAGCGTCGAGATGACGCGGTCCACCGAGCGTTCAGGCAACGGAATGGCTTCCGCTTCGCCGGAAACGAACCGGAAGCGCGACATGCCCTTGTACTTGGTCCGCGCCCGGGCAAGCATCCCCGCCGCCGGATCGACACCGATCCCCACCATGTCTTCCGGTTCGAACCGCGCGCCGATCACGTCGAACCCGAATCCGGTGCCGCAGCCCAGATCCAGCACGAAACGATCCTCCTGCCGGAAGGTCAGGGTCTCCAGAAACCGCCTGGACGCCTCGCCGTAAAGCGACGACAGATTATCCGGATCGTCGTAGGTTTCGCTGCCCCGGTCCGAATAGGCGACGATGGCCGTTTGATCCGGCGGCCCGAAATAGATCGGAAGCTTTCCCGCGATCGGGCCCGAGGTTTCCGCTACGATCTCCACGGCTCTTCATCCGACTCCCTGGTCCACGGCGAAACGATCCTATGGCGCGCCCATCACCGCCGGATGATAGAGATCCGAGGTGGCGCCGGAAACCGCCTCCGTTTCAGTTGGCGCGCGGCGCGTCGCAGACGCGCAGCACCACGTCCGCGACCCGGTCTATCTGGGCGGTCGTGAAGTCCGGGTGAATGGGCAGGCAAATCACTCGATCGGCCGCGCCCCGGCTCACCGGAAAAGCGGCTTGGTCGGCATCCGGGTCTATCTCGTGCAGGGGCGGCGCGAAATAAGCGCGCAGCCCGATCCCCTCGCGCCGGGCGCTTTCGACGACATCATCCCGGGCCACGCCGTCGGGCACCGCGATGGCGACATAGGCATCGGACCCGCTGCCCCGCGCGGACGCCGGCAGAAACCAGCAGGCCGGAAGCCGCGCGCGATAGCGCGCCATCACGGCCCGGCGCCGCTCGTGGAGCGTGTCGTATTCGTCCAGCAGGGCGAGGCCGAAGGCGGCATGGATTTCGCTCATCTTCCCGTTCAGTCCCAAAGGCCGGCGCGCCGTCCCTCCGCGCCTGGGGTCGAGCCCGAAATTCGCCAACCGGCGCGCCTCCTCGAGCGCGCCCTGGTCGTGCACCAGCAAGGCTCCGCCTTCCACGGTATGAAATGGCTTCGTCGCATGCAGGCTGATCGCGGCCGCGTCGCCGTAGGCGGCGACGGCCTTCCCCTGAAACCGGGCGCCGAATGCATGGGCGGCATCGTAGATGAGCGGCTTGCGATAGCGCGCGGCGAGGTCCCGCAGCGCCGCGACATCGCAGGCGCCGCCATAGGTGTGCACGGGGACGAGCGCGCGGGCGCCGTCCGCGAGGGCCGCCTCGGATGCGATCGGGCACAAGGTCAAGCACGCCGGCTCGACATCGCAGAACCGCGCCGATGCGCCGGCCCAGTCCAGCGCGCCCGCGGTCGCCGCGAAAGTAAAGGATGGCACGACGGTCGGACCGGACACGCCGAACACGCGGAGCGCGATCATCAACGCCGTCGTGCCGCTGGCGCAGGACAACACGTAGGGGACGTCGAGCCGCTCGGCCAGGCGTTCCTCCAACCGGGAGGCCAGCGGTCCGAAATTGCTGAGGCGCCCGCTATCGAGGGCGCGGTCGAGATAGGCCGCGAGGCCCCGCCGATCGGGGATGACCGGCGCGCCGACCGTCAGGGCCGGCCCATCGCCGCGCGCTCGCGCCAATGCCAGCGGGTCGGTCACGATCCACGGTCCATCGGATCGGCACGCAGCAGCTTGCGCAGATAGGCCCCATAGGGCGAGGCCGCCAAGCGATCGGCGAGCTCGGCGAAGGCCGCATCGTCGATCCAGCCGTTCCGCCAGGCGATCTCTTCGGGCGCGCAGATCAGCAGGCCCTGCCGATCCTCGATCGTGCGCACGAACTCGGACGCCTCCGAGATCGACGCCGGCGTCCCCATATCCAGCCACGCCACGCCGCGTCCGAAGCATTCGACGTCCAACCGCCCCTCGTCGAGGTAGCCGCGCGCCAGATCGGTGATCTCCAGTTCGCCGCGCGCGGATGGGGTCAACGCCGCCGCGCGCGCCGGGGCATCCGGATCGAAGAGATAAAGGCCGATCGCGGCCAGGTTGGAACGCGGCGCCGCCGGCTTCTCCTCGAACGCGCGAACCCGACCGGCGCCGTCCAGCGAGACAACGCCGAACCGTTCGGGATCGCGGACCGGATAGGCGAAGAGGCACGCGCCCTCGCACGCGGCCGAACGCGTGCGCAGAACACGGGGCAGCCCCTCCGCATAGAGAAGGTTGTCGCCCAGCATCAGCATGCTCGGCGCCCCATCGAGGAAGTCTTCGGCCAGGATCATCGCCTCCGCGATTCCGCGCGGCTCCGGCTGGGCCTTGTACGCGATGCGGACGCCCAACGATCCTCCGTCGCCCAAGAGGTCCCGAAAGAGAGGCAGTGCCCGCGGGGTCGAGATGATCAGGATTTCCCGAATGCCGGCCAGCATCAGAACGGAAAGCGGGTAATAGATCATCGGCTTATTGTGAACCGGCAGCAGGTGTTTGTTGACGACGGCGGTCGCGGGAAGAAGACGCGTGCCGAGACCACCGGCGAGAAGGACGCCGCGCCTCATGGCGCGGTCCCGCGAAGGCGGCGCGCATCGCGCGCGGCCGGGCCGACCTGCCGGGCCGCCGCGATGCGCCGCCAATCCGGATTGGCGACGTACCAGTCGACGGTCTCCGCCAGCGCGGCCGCGAAGTCCGCCCGCGCCGACCACCCGAGCCGCCGACGCGTATCGGAGTCGTCCAGCGCATAGCACGGATCGTGGCCGGCCCTGTCCGCGACGTGCCGGATTTGATCGCGATAGGGTCGGCCGTCCGGGCGCGGGGACGTCGCGTCGAGATGGTCGCAAATCATGCGGACGACGCTCAGATTGTCGAGCGTATTGCCGCCGGCGAACAGATACCGGTCGCCCGGCCGGCCGCGCCCCGCCACCGCCAGGAGCCCGGCGCAGTGATCGGCGACATGCAGCCAATCGCGGCGCTGGCCGCCGTCGCCATAGATCGGGATGCGCTCTCCGTCCAGCGCGCGGGCGACGACGAGCGGAATCAGCTTCTCGGGGAACTGGCGCGGTCCGAAATTGTTCGTGCAGTAGGTGATCGCGACCGGCAGCCCATGGGTGCGGTGCATCGACAGGACGGCCAGATCCGCCCCGGCCTTCGATGCCGCATAGGGCGAGGTCGGACGATAGGCCGCCTCCGTGTCCGCCGGCTCTTCCGGCGATCGGGGGCCGAACACCTCGTCCGTGGACACCTGGATGAAGAGCGATGCGCGCGTCGGCCCGCCCGCCGCCGCCAGATGGGACCGGAAGGCTTCAAGCAACGTGGCGCAACCCGTGACATTGACGTCGAAGAAAGGCGTACCGTCCCGGTTCGAGTGATCGACATGGGTCTGAGCCGCCAGGTTCAGCACGATGTCCGGCCGGCGGCGATCGAGGATCCGGCGCATCGCCGCCCCGTCGCGGATGTCGGCCTCTTCGAAATCGAAGCGCTCGCGCCCGGCCAGGTCCACCAGATTCTCGCGCAGCCCCGAATAGGCGAAGGAATCGATGCCCACGACCCGGAACCCCTGGTCGATCGCGGCGTGAGCAAGGTGGCAGCCGACGAACCCCGCGACCCCGGTCACCATTAGGTTGGTACGCATCGCTTCCGGTGTTCCAGCCAAACTCTAAAACCTCGACGGCGCCGCCGCGCCCGCGAGACCGATGCCCCGCGTCCCACTCTAGCGGATTGGACGACCGCGTAAACGAGGAAGGACGGGGGCACCCGTCTCAAGGGGCCCGGTCGGCCGCGGCATCCCCCGGCGACCCGGCTTCGAGAACCCGGCGCGCCGGATTGCCGACCAGGGTCACGCGATCCCCAACGGACTCGTGCACCAGGGCTCCGCCCGCTACCCGGACGTCCCGACCCAGCGTCCGGCACGGCTGGACCACGCTGCCGGCACCGAATGCGCAGCGGGCGCCCGTGGTGACGTTGCCCGCCAGATGCACGCCCGGGCCGAACAGGTTGGCCACGCCGATCCGGCAGTCGTGGCCGATGCTGCAGTGATTGTTGATCATGGTGAAGTCGCCGACCGTCGCATTCGGGAACACGACGCTGTAGGCGCTGAGAAAGACCCCTTCGCCCAGCGTCGCCGTCCGCGCCACGCGCGCCGTGGGGTGAACGAGGCTGAAGAGCGTGGCGCCGCTTCGGCGCAGCGCCTCGCCCCAGGACTCGCGCTCCGACGGACTGCCGAATGCCAGCAGAAAACGCGCCCGCGCGCGCCAATCCGACGCCAATGCCTGCGCGAAGGGCCCGAGAACGGGCACGCCGTCGATCCGGGCGCCTTCCGCCTTCGTGTCGTCCAGGAACCCGAGGACGGCGACGTCGGCATCGCGCAGCAAATCCAGGGCAACGCGGCCCTGATTCCCGGCGCCGAGCAGGATGACCGCGCGCGCCGTCATTCGGTGAACACCGTGGTCCGATGGGCGTCGAACAGACCGCTCAGGGAACGGCGCTTGATCTTGCCGGTGGAGGTCTTCGGGACCACCTCGCCGCGCATGATGATCTTCGGGCGACGATGCGCGGGGAACACGGCGCGAAGCCGGTGCATGGCCTCCGCGTCGTCCGGCGTGCGCTCGTTGGGCACCAGATAGAGGCCGATCTCCTCGCCCGCCGCATCGTTCGGGAACGCGACGGCGACCGCGTCCTCGAACCCCGGCTCATCCGCGAGGCGTTGATCGATATCGATCAGCGAGATCGATTCCCCGTAGCGTTTCGCCATCTCCTTCAACCGGCCGACCAGATAGAAATACTTCCTGTCCCGGAGCCACTGATAATATCCCAAGTCGCCCGAGTGCAGCCAATCGGCGCGAAACACCTCGGCCGTCCCTTCGGGAAAGTTGTGATAACCTTCTGCGACCGCCCAGCCGCGCATGACGACTTCGCCGGTCTCGCCTTCCTCGGCAAGGGTGCCGTCGGCCCGCAGGATGGCCAGATCCATGCCGAATACCGGCGTGCCGGCGCTCGTTCGCTCACGCCCGAACATGACCTGATCGTAGTCCGCGTCGCTCAGGTCGGTCTCTTGCGTAAGATCGAAGTTCGTTGCCTCCGACATGCCGTAGACCTGGACGACCCGATAGCCCGTCTGTTCGATGAAGCGTCGCACGAGCCGCTGCGACAACGGAGCCGCCCCGCTGGTCGCGTATCTGACCGATGGCGGCGGATCCTTCAGCGGGCGTCGGAGGGACCGGGTCAGCACTTCGAGCACGCTCGGCACGCAGCTCAGATGGGTCACCTGCTCGTCACGCACGATCCGCCAGTAACCCAACGGGTAGAGCGTGCGATTGAGAACCAGCCTGGCACCCGCGTACAAGCAACCGATGAAGGAGTATCCGAAGCCGTTTACGTGGAACACGGGCAGCACGCACATCTGGACGTGGCCATCGTCCATCGCGTGGAGGCGACGAGAGGCCTCGGCGTTGATCAGCCAGTTGCCTTGGGTTTGCCGCACGCCCTTGGAACGGCCGGTCGTCCCGGACGTGTAGATGATCGTCGCCAGGCCGCGTCGGTCCGCCGCCGGCAGGTCGGCGGCCCAGGCCTCGATGCTCTCCCGGCTGTCATCCGACGCCCACAATGACGGGCCGAGCGCCTCGCAGGCCAACGAGGCGGCCTCGGAAGGCAGCGAAAAGCCGGGGTCGTGAAGAATCACGGTGGGCGCGACGTCGTCGATCACGAAGCGGATGAACTCCGCGTTCTCGGCCGGATTGATCGGCACGATCGCGGCGTCGAGATAGAGCGTGGCGGCATAGACCAGAAGCGTCTCCGGGCGGTTCCCGCCGATGACCGGAACCGTGGAGCCCGCGGCGACGCCGTATCGGTCGGCCAGCCGTTTCGCCACATGCCGCACGGCACGGCTGAACGCACCGAAGGTCAGGTCGCGCTTGAGGTCGGCCTGTTCGTAGTAGCGCAGATAGGGCGCTTCGCTGTCGAGGTGGGACTCGATGATCGCGCGGAAGGTTCCGTGCAGCAGATGTTCGTCGAATTCTTCGACACCGTCGTGGGTCCGCAGGAGGGAGCGTGCCATGGAACCGACGACTACCCGGGGCGCCGCGACTCGAGAAAAGCCGCGATCCGGGAAAGGGACGAAAAATTCTCGGCCGTGATCTCGTCGTCGTCGATCTCGATCCCCCACGCCTCTTCGATGCAGGTGACGAGACTGATGAACTGGATGGAAGTCAGGAGGTCCGCCTCGAAGAGGTTCGCGTCCCAATCGGCACCGCGCAGCTTCGGGAAATGCGGGAAAACATGGGCCTCGAATTCTGCCTGCATCACGATGCTCACGACCGATTTGTGGGGCTATGCGCGCTTAATGGAGGGCGCGAACTATAGGGGGCGACGCGGATGCCCATCAAGGACCAAGTCGCTCACCCGAGATGGGGCGCCAAGGCACGGCTCCAGAAACCCGCCACCTTGGGGGGATGGAAGTGATGCGTGCGCTTGGTGCTGGTCGGGACGACGCGATAGAAGGGATTGTCGAGCCCCCCGCCGAAATCGGCCACCGTCTCGTTGATCGACACGAAGGGTAGACCACGGGCCTCCGCCACCGCCGCCATGCGCTCGCCGAGCGCCACGGTGAGCGCGAGGACGTCCGCGCCGTCGACCGAGGCCAACGCGTCCGCCGGGTTGTCGGGATCGTCGGGTCTGGTCCTGTAGTGCGGATGGATTGGGCAGGTCAGGACGACCCGCGGCGCCTTCGCCTGGATCTCGTCCAACAAGCGGTCCAGGTTCCGCGTCAGGGTGTCGAGAAAATGTTCGCGACCGATTCGAACTCGGTGCTTCAGGTTCCAGAAGATGGCGCGGCAATCGACCTCGCCGATGTGGAGCACCACGGTCGTGGACGCCGGAAACGCGTCGAGAGCCTCATGGAAGCGGGCCCGCGTGGGAACCGTGCGCGAGGGCGCGAACAGGCCGTAGAGATTCGCTTGGGAGACGGAGCACACGCCGGCGACCGTTTGCGGAACGAGCGCGTCGTAGACCAACCATTCGAAGTAGCGGGAGTGCGAATCGGACAGGATCAGAAGGGGCGGCGTTTGCGCGTGGGCGGCCGTCGATATCCGGTCCACATGGCGCGACAGGGTCGCCAGGAGGGCTTGCGCCGCGCCGGGATTGAAGCTGTAGCGTTCGATGGTCCGCGCCAGCTCGTACGCCTCGGAAAAAAGGTCCTTGCACCGATCCTCGCGCGCGAAATATTCCAGGTTGCTGCGCCGCCCCGGGCTCCAGCGGCCGCCGCGCCGGCTGTCGATGAAGAACTCGCCGTAGGCCTCCTTGCGCGCCGCCGCCCGCCGCTGGTCCCGCAGGAACAAGGTGCAGGCTTCGAGCTGTCGACCGTCCGCCGCCGTACCGGACGCCCGCGCGACCGCCGCCAGCGCGTCCAGTGCCGCGGACGCCCCGTCGAAGTCACCGTCGAATACCGACGCGATCAGGGTCGAACGATGTGCTTCGACCGTCCCCCCCTGCACCGCCCGCCTCTCCCCGGTCCGCTCCTGCCCGGTCGCCGCCAAGGTCTGATCGGGCCGCCGGCTGTCCGTCACGTGGCTTCTCCTCGGACTGCGAAGCGTATTATTCTGGGGCGCGCGGAGAACTCAAGGCGTCGATCTTCTTGTGTTCGAGACTGCCGGCTGCAATTTTGAAAATCAATGGGCCAACGGGAGTTCGGTTGCAATGGAAGCGGCGGAGGCCAGCCGATGCCGAAATACTATTCTTAACCTTTGCTCGACCGGGCAGGTGACACGGGCGCAGGCGGTACTGGGGCAGTTCGTGTTGACCGTGGCGAAGGCCAGGGGCGTCTCGTTGTCGCCCGAGACGCTGACGATCGAGCATATCTTCGGGCTCGACAACCTGACGCCGGACCGGCTCGAGGGTCTGTGGCAGTGGCTTTGGGACCTCTTGCCGGAGTTACCCGATGCGATGCGTCGAAAGCTGGTCGCGAACTTGGAGCCGGTGGCGATGTCGCCGGCATTGCCGTTGCATCTTTATCTGGACGTCTTCTGCGCGACGACCTTGCGCGAAAAGCCGGAAGCCGCAGCCGATCTGTTCGCGCGGATCGCGCGCGCCGAGACCTTCGCGGAAGGTCATGCGCTCTTCCAGCGGACCCTCATGACGGTCGAGCAGCGCATGGTCGGTGAAAAGGCGTGGATCTTCGCGTCCGTGCACGACTGCTACGATGCCCTGTTGGCGAAAGCATGGGCGGAAGGGGCGCCGAAACCCTTGGCGCGGCGCGACGCCGAGGTCCGCACCGGCGGTGAAATCGAACGGTGCGCCATCATCACCGACGCGGTGTCCGACGCGCGCGGCCACGGTCCGACGCGCATGGCGCTGAACTACGCCGCTCTCCTTCGCGCCGCCGGCGCGACCGTCCAGGTCTTCGAAACCGCGGATCGAAACCTCGCGGCCGACCAGGGCCGTTTCAACCCCGATCCGGTGCGTTCCGGTCCCTTCGACGCGGCGTTCCTTCCCCATGTCCGCACGTGGCGCCCCAGCCTCGAAAAGCCGCGACTGGACGTGCTGCGGGACACGGTGGAGGCGATCGGGGCCTTCGCGCCGGACGTGATCCTCAAGATCGGCGCGCCACGGTCGTTCGCGGCATCGCAGAAACAGTGGCCCGTGCCGGTCCATGCCGTCGCCACATCCTCCTACTGGCCCGGCGAGATGGGGTCGCGTACCATCCTGATCAAAGGGGCCGAGCAGGCTCGCGCCGGCTTCGACGGCCTGGACGCCTTGGCGAAGCGGCTTGTCGAGCACCATCATTTCATGCCGAAGCCGCGCCTTTCCCCGGCCGAGAGCCCGATCATGGAGCCGTTTCTCCGGGCGGGCGTTCCTGAGGGCAAGCGGATCCTGGGAACGGTCGGCTGGAACGCCGCCCATGCGATCGATCATGCGTTCGCCGCGATGATGCGCCGGGTTCTCGACGCCCATCCGGACTTCGTCTGGTGCGTCGTCACGCGCAGCATGCCGCCGGCCGCGATATCTCTCCGGGACGCGGGCCACCCAGTCTATCATGTCCCCCCCATCGAGCGGCTCAACCGGGCACTCTCCGGACTGTACGCGCTGGTCGTGCCGGATGCGTTGACGGGTGGGGCCGGGGGCCAGATGCGGGCCATCACGCACGGATGCCCGGTGGTCGCGCGGGCCACCCCGTTGAGCGACGGCGTCCGACTGTTTCTCGCCGATACGGCGTTCGACGGCGCGGAGGCCTACCGGCAGGGCCTTCTGGCCCTGATGGCGGACCGGCATGCGCGCGATGATCTCCTCGCCCGCCAGCGGGTCCGACTGGACGAGGCGCGGGCCGACGCGACGATCGACGAGCCCCGGAAACTGGCGCGGACCGGCCGGGGTTTCCTGGATCTGCTCGCCAAGGCCGGCGCCGCGAACCGAGCCGACGCGGCATGAAACGACCCTTCCTCGTCTTCGGGACAAGCGCGCTCAGCCGGTTGTTGCTGGAGCTGGCCGACCCTCGGGACCGGGCGCTGCTCGTGGGCTTCACCGTGGACCGCGCCTACATGATCGCTCGTGAATTCCGTGGCTATCCGGTGTACGCGTTCGAGGACATTCTAGGCCGGTTTCCGCCGGGCGCGTTCGATATCGTCGCGCCCTTGCGCTACGCCGCCATGAACCGGGAGCGCCAACGGATTTTCGAGCGCGTCATCGAGGCCGGATACGAGATGCCGGGATACGTTCACCCTTCGTCACGGGTCTCCGACCGCGCGCGGTTGGGCCGGAACGTGATCCTGTTCGAGGATAATATCGTTCGCGCCGGCGCGGTGCTGGACGACAACGCGTTTCTGTGGAACCGCGTTCTCGTCGATGAAGGCGCCGAGGTCGGGGCCCACTGCTTCCTGGCCGGCGGATCCGTCGTGGAGCGATCCGCCCGCGTCGGACGCAATAGTTTCATCGGCCCTAAGGGCGTGGTCGCCACCGCGCGGTCGGTCGGCGCCCACTGCCTGATCGGAAGCGGTGCCCTGATCGCGCGGGACTGCAGGGACGCGTCGGTTTACGGCCCGGCCGCCGCGCTCTACGGCGCGGATGGCCCGAATGGTCGGGACGGGGGCCGCACCGCGACCGTCTCGAAGGGATGAAGGTCCCGCTGGACGATCGCGCCGCACCCCACATGGGATCCGCGACACAGGGTCACGCCGCTGCGCAGGGTCGCGTTGGTGCCGACCGTCACCTCGGCGTGGATGGTCACCTGCCCGGCGACCAACGCCGATGTTTCCAGGTGGCAGTGGGCACCGACGCTCGAATGCTGACTGACGAAGGCATTGCCTTCGAGAACGGCGTTTCGACCGACCGTCACGAGCGGCTCGACATAGGCATCGGCAAGAATAATCGCGCTCGGATCGATCGTCGTGCCGCCAAGAACCCAGGCCGCGCTGTGGACGAACCCGCCCGCCCTCAGCCCGCGCGCGCGCAGCGCATGGAAGACGGTGCGCCGCCAGGTGGGGATCGGCACCCCGGCACGATCGTCCGATCCGATCAGGATGCGCGCGCCGCCGCCGCCCCAACGCGCGAGCGCCTCCGCCACGCCGAAGACGGGACGCCCGTGCAAGGACGGCTCCCCGGACGGTGTCGTGCCCGGCGCGGCCCAATCGAGCGGCGACGGTAACGCCACGAAACCGAGGACGCCGTCATCCCCGTGATCGTCCGCGAAGGAGTCGGCGATGACCCGGGCGAGGTACCCGGTTCCGACGATCACGGCCCTGCCCGGCGCCGTTGACTTGCCATCCGAGGGCGCGATACTCGAGCCGATCATGGCATTCGCCTTCGCCGCGTGACTTGGATGAGAAGGAACCCGATGGCCCGGTCCCGTCCCTTCCTCATATTCTGTCCGGACACCGACGGCGTGGCTTCGCGCATCGTGGACGTCCTTTCCCTTCCCGAGGAGGCCCGCCATCGCCTCCATCGTGACGGCGATAGCCCGCGACCGGGGGCGTTGCAAGACGCGGTCGACGCCGCCGTCGGCGCCGGTGCCGATCGGGCAATCATCCTCTTGGGTCACGATGTGGCGTCGGATCTCGCGAACCGCCTGCGGGCTCGGGAGATCGCGCGCGTCGGCTATGTCGATCCCAGCGCCTGGATATCGGCCGGCGTCACCCTGTCCGAAACAGCCGTCGTTATGGAGCGCGCGAAGATCCAATCCCGCGTCTCCGTGGGCCCCGGTGTCATGATCGACGCCCTATGCGCCGTCGCCCACGGCGCCGACCTGGCGGCGGGGGCCTGGATCGGGCCGTCGGCGACGATCGGCCACGGCGCGTCGATCGCCGCCGGCGCGCGCGTGGAGACCGGTGCGACAGTGGCGCCGAACGCGTCGATCGGCGCCCACGCCACCATCGGCCGCGCCACGACCGCCACGGAGGCGGTGCTTCCCGGCACCCGACTGCAGGCGCCGCGCAGCCGTCCCTTGCCGGCGGACGCGGGCCGCATCAACACGAACCTGTCGATTTCACGCTATCGCCCGGTAACCGGCGATCGCACCCTGAGCGCCGACGAAGACCTGCGCCACAGACGGAAATATTTCGAGGAATGACGGACGCGACGGCGGCATCCGGATGCAGCCCCACACCCGCCGATACCGACAAGCCACCGCGCGGTGGTGCCAGGGAAGCCCTCCATCGGTCGCGGGCGCGCGACCCAATAGACGAACGCCGTTAGGAGCGCGCGGCTCTCTTCACCGCGGATATTTCGTTTGCCGCAGAGATAGCCTGTCGCGACGGTCGCGAAGACCGGCAGGCCAATGTTGAACAGCGATTCCGCAGAAATGGCTTCGTCTAAACGCGTTGAACCAAATACGCGCCGCCGAGCACCATCAGCAGGCCGAGAGCTTTAGTCAGGCTGATTTGCTCGACCGGCAGTCCGAACGCGCCGAAGTGGTCGGCGACGCTGGCCCCGATCAACTGACCGGCGATTACGCAGACGAACAGCAGCGCGATCCCGGTCACAGGGGCCACCATGATGCTGCCAACAACGAAGATCGCGCCGAAAACGGCGCCCAGGAAAGCCCACCATGGAAGCGCCTTGATTTGCGCGACACTTCCGCCGCGATCCCAGGTGAGCCAGACCGCCGCCATTAGAAGGAAGCTGATGCCGATCGATATCGTCGCGGCGAGGACGGGGCTTCCCAGCGTCTTGGACATCGATGCGTTCACTGGCGCCTGCAACGCCAAGCACATGCCGCAGAAAGCGGCGATCAACATTCCGATAGGCGTGCTCATTCATTCGTCTCCCATTGGCTGCCTTTGCATCATTGGAGCAATGCGTGTGGAGCAGCTTGTTAAAGCGGGCATCCGCCCGCTTAGCGCGGCAATTAACCTTCCTCGGTCATGCCCTTGGACATCGAGGACGCGTATTCCGCCTCGACCCGCGCATCGATCACCACGCACGCGCCGTCTTTGACTTTCTGAACACCGTCACGAACCGTTTCCGCGAGCTCTCCAACAGAGGTGACGGGACCTATTCCGGTCAGGCCCTGAGCTTCCGCCATCTGAGCGAAGTCCAGATCGGGTCCGGTTATCGCCTGACCGATCCATTTGTTCTCGACAGGCCGATTGCGCGCGATCGCGACTTTCTCCTGATGTATCTCGTCGTTATAGAACGAGCGGTTGTTGCAGACGATCACCAGTATCGGGACGCGGTATCGGGCGGCGGTCCATAGTGCGGAGACGCCCATCATCGTGTCGCCGTCTCCAAGCACGGCCACTGGAATGCGTTCCGACCCCTGAAGGGCGAGCGCCGCGCCGACGAGCATGCCCGGACCGGACCCGATTCCTGCGCCCCCGTCATAGCCGAGGTAATCCATCGGATGATTGAAGTGCCAAGAACTGGCGTCCCAACCAAGCGGTAGGCGCACCAACGTGACCAACTCGCCGGAGAGACCCGTCTTGAGTGCCGATACGAACCCACTCATGGAAATCGACACCGCGCTTGTATCGAGCGGCCCATCCGCCTCGATGGGCGCGGCCTTAACCTTTTCGTCGATGTCCAAGCTGAGTTCATCTGCAAGCGCTCTGACGCAAGCATCGGCGGTCGTCGCGATATGAATGTCGGCGCGAACCGGACCCGTATGGTCGAAGGACCACGCGTTCGCCAAGTGATGATCGATTGAGACGTTCACGACGCTGGCGTCGGTCTCGCACTGTCGAAGTGCCCCCGCGCCGTCCACCCAATCGAAGGCGACAATCAGATCTGCGTCCTTGAGAGCTTTCATCTGAGGGGCGGTGAGGAAGAAGGATGGGGGGCCGACATGAAGCGGGTGCTGCGTCGGGAAGACGGCGCCGGTCTTTATGTCCGTGACGACACGCGCCCCGAAGTGCTCGGCCAACGCGACCTGCGCATCCCAGCCTTCCGTCGAGCGCCCCATGCGGCCGTACATGAAGACGGGTCGCTCCGCGACCTTCAGGCGCTCTATCAGTTGCTGCGTTTGTCCAGTCGACGGCGTTGGCGCCTCGGGGGCCGGATAGAGCCGCGGGTCTGGCAGCTCCGGCATTCCGGCAAGTTGCTCTTCCTGAACGCTGACGTCGAAACAAACATATGTCGGCGCATGCGGGGCCGTCCTCGTCACGGACGCGGCGCGCGCCATGGACTCCAGGGAGGCCGTAATCGTGGCCGGTTGGTCGTCCCATTTGACGTATGGTCGAATAATCGAAGCTTGGTCACGGGAAGTATGAATCCAGTCGATCCAGGGCCGCCGCTTATTCGCCGCGACAGGGCCGGTGGCGCCCAGGATCACCATTGGAACCCGATCACACCACGCATTATAGATCGCCATGGCGCCGTGCATAAGCCCCACATTCGCATGCAGGATGACGCCCATCGGTTGGCCTGTAACCTTTGCCCATCCATGTGCGATGGACACCGCGTGCTCCTCGTGCAGGCACAGCAGCATTTTGGGCTTCTCATTGCCCAATTGGTTGACGAGGCTGTCGTGCAAGCCGCGGAAGCTGGAGCCAGGGTTTAGCGCCACATAGTCGACATCGAGCCGCCGAAGCATTTCGGCCATAGCGTCGCTGCCCCACACGCCATCGTCGGCGCTCGGGATTGGTTTTTCAGCGTGATCGTGTTTGCTTGGGTTTCCCAATGCCAGCGTCCTCCGCTATTGTGTGTCGGTACCTTCCAGACACCATTTGTTGTGGTGATCGCGCATAGACCGTGGGCAAGAAGGATGAACTCAGTCTATTCAAGCTCCATCGATACGACGACCAAGGGGCGACCTGAACCTCAGGCGCAAAAAGAGGTGAGCGACGTGTTATCGTACCAGGATGAACGTATCGCCCACCTCGTGAGACTGTGCGCACGCGGGTTCAATCGATCGCTCGCGCGCCGCTTGGCGCAGCACAAGATCACCTTCGGACAGTGGGTATTCCTCCGCATTCTTTGGAAGCGGGAGGGATTGACGTTAAGCCAGTTGAGCGAAGCGGCTAATCTTACTGCGCCGACGACCCATACCGCGCTGACCAAGATGGAGAAGCTCGACTTGATCCGGCGCCGCAAAGTCCAAAATGACGGCCGCCGCCAGTTCACCTTCATGACCGACAAGGGCCGCAAGCTCCAAAAAGAGTTGGAGCCGCTGGCGGTGGATGCCAACGAAGCGGCGCTCGCTGGAATCCCCGAAGAGCAGAGAGAAGTGCTTCGCACCAACCTCATTACCATCTTGGAGAACCTAGAGAAGGATGAGGCCGAAGCCGAAGCGCGAGGCCTGAAGGTGCCAGCCACTCGCTCCAACTTCGGCGATTCCTGATTCACAGGCTGTAGGCCTCGTACGTCGCCGGGTGGAATATCTCGTCGACGCTCAGCTTACGCTCGGACAGGCCCTGCCGATGGTGCAGATCCAGGAAGGTCTCCAAAACCTTCTCGTTCCCCGGCACGCCATAGGTCCAAATCTCCGGCCCGATTAGCCGCCGCGCCATCGTCAGAGTGTCCTCGACGAACGGCATCGTCACCTTCGTGGCCGAGGTGTCTTGCAGGGCTTCCTGCGCCATTGCCTTGGACTTGGTGAAAGCCTTCAGCAGCGCGCCAGGCAACCAAGGGTTTGCATCGGCGATTTCCCGCTTGATACCCAAGAGATGCATGATCGGGAAAATTCCGGTGCGCTCGTAGTGCTCAGAGGCTGCAGTCATGCCATCGGCGAATAGGCGTCCCACGTTCGGATACCCCTCGTCGAAGCACCGCAGCGACCGTGGCCCGATGAACCCGTCGATCTCGCCATCTCGAAGCATCTGGTCGAGAGTGGCACCTTCCGGCGCCGGTTCGATCGTCACATCATCCGGCACTTTCACCGGAATTTTCTCCGGACGGCCGGACGTGTGCATACCGCCCCGAACCCAGTTGATCTCGGACTGCTTAACGCCATAGCCTTGAAGGATGCCGCGTACCCAGACGTTCGCAGTCAGTTGCCATTCGGCGATACCGATGCGTCGTCCCTTAAGATCCTCGGGCGAATTGATGCCTTTGTCCGTGCGGATGTAGACGGACGAATGTCGGAAGGCTCGAGACAGGAAAACCGGAATAGCCACGTAGGGGCTCTCCCCCTTCGAGTGCTTCACGCAGTACGACGAAAACGAAATCTCACTGACGTCGAAGGCCTCATGCCGAAACGCGCGAAAGAACATCTCCTCGGGCGTGAGCAGCATGGTGACCGGGTCGACGCCGTCGATCTGAACCCGTCCGTCATGGATCGGCCGTGTGCGATCGTAGTCGCCCATGGCGATCGAAAGCTGAAGTTTTCCCATCTCATATTCCTCCCGAGTTTTATTATTACTGCCGAAGCATGACGTGCGTTTGGGTTCGCGCGCTCTCCAGGATCGCGTGACAGATTTCCAGGCTGACCGCACCCCACGCGCCCGTCTGCGGAGGATGCTTCTTGTTTCGGATCGAGTGGTAAAGCGCCTCAAGAACCTCCGCTCTCGGAGCCGGGTCCGCATTTATCTTGATCGTCTCGCGGTCGATGTCGCCCCAGATCTCGACGGCCTTCGCGGTGATCCGAAGGTCAGCGCGATCGCAGCTCACGATGACCGGTCCGAAGTGCTCCGGGTAAGGAGCCGCCGGAGGAGTCTCAACGGCGCCGAAGGTGCGCCTTGACTTCAGCGCGGCTTCCTCTTCAGGAGATGAAACCGTCGCCAGCGCACGCCTGGCCGCCCCATAGTTCTTGGGATCTTTCTCCGTACCCAACTCGCCGACATTGTCCTGGAGAACATCGCTGTCGTAGTGCGCGTACCCGGAGTAGACGAGATTGGCGAAGCGGCCGCCATCGAAGGTGATGAGGGCCGCATACGCGCCCTCGGTAGGTCGCTTCTCGTCCCAACCGCCGGTCGCCGCGGTGACTGAAATAGCTTTGCCACCCATGAGAAGGCGCACCACGTCGACTTGATGGACGGCTTGGCTGAAGACGACGCCGCCTCCTTGCTCGGTGACCAGTTCCTCAGGGCGACGGGGACGGTAGAGAAAATCCGTGTAGTTGAACGCATGCACCATGCGAACCCGACCGAACTTTCCTTCGTCGATCAGCCTACGCGCGGCGACGATCGGCTGGTCGAAGCTGTGGCTCGGCCCGGTGATCAGGGTGACGCCCGCCCGTTCGGTTGCCGCGACGATCGCGTCCGCATCCGCCATCGAAATCGCCAGCGGTTTCTCCACGAGGATGTGCTTGCCGCCTGCGGCCAGGATCTCCGCGTGCTCGCGATGCATTTGATGCGGCGTCGCGATGTAGACGGCTTCCACGTCAAGGTCTGACGCCAGATCTTCAATTGAGCTGTAGGCGTTGCCGCCGAATTGCTCCCGGAAGGCGGCGCGCGATTCCTCTCGCGGCGCGGAGCACGCGACCAACCTTGCATGACTGTCCGCCAGGATGCTCGGCAGGGTCAGCATGAAACCCCGCCCGAGCCCGGCGACTCCGAGCCGGATCGGGTCAGAGATCAATGGTAAGATCCCCGCTCTTGGCGCGCGAGACGCAGATCATGATGTGACCGGCTTTCTCTTCGTCCATGAGGACATGGTCGCGATGATCGACTTCGCCCTCGACCAGAACACACTTGCAGGTGCCGCAGGTGCCGCTCTCACAGGAGCTAACGGTTGCCACGCCAGCATCGCGCAGGGCCTCAAGGATCGAGCGATCTTCTGGCACCTTGATCGTTTGGCCGCTTGATTTCAGGGTCACGTTGAAGCTCACATCGTCGTCCCGGACGACGTCGACGGCGTTGAACTCCTCGAAGTGAACACGCCCTTCAGACCAATGCCCGGTCAGCGCCTTGATCTCTTCCATGAGACCGGCGGGGCCGCAGCAGTAAATATGTTCGGTCCCCGGCTTCTCCATCATGTCCCAGAAATCATAGGCCTCGTCGATGTCCCCGTTGTCGTGATGGACGACCGCATTCTTGAACGAGGAAACCTCGTCCAAATAGGCCGTCTCTTCGGCGGAGCGGGTGCAGTAGACGAGCTGGAAGGGTTTGCCCACTGAATTGAGGTGACGGGCCATGCCCAGGATCGGGGTAATGCCGATCCCGCCTGCGATCAGGATGTACTTGGGCGTGTCAACGAGCTCGAAGTCGTTTTCCGGAACCTCGACGTTGAGTGTGCTGCCTTCGCTCAGGTCATCATGCATCGAAACGGAGCCGCCACGCGAATGCGGCTCACGCTTGACCGCGATGACGTACTCCTCCGGGGCCGTTCCGTCATTCATCAGCGAGTATCGCCGCATGGCGCCGCCCGGCGTTTCGACCGTGATGTGAGCGCCCGGGGTGAAGGGAGGAAGCTCGTCGCCGGACGTCGGTTTCAGAGTGAATTCAACGATCTCCGGCGTGAGCTGCTTGCGCTCTGCCACCGTCATTTCAATGCGCGTGTTGAGCGTTTCCACGAGCTTCCCCTTGCGCCGTGTTGACAACTGAACTAGATGGGTGATCTATTAGACCTCTAAGCTTTCGTCAAGAGGCCCAAATCCTAGCGATAAAAAAGCTGCGGGAGAGAACGATGCTTTCCAGGGAAGAAAACGATCTTCTCACGCTCGTCGAAGATGATGCGCCCATGGCCAAGCTGATGCGCCAGCACTGGGTTCCGGTCTGCCTGTCGGAGGAAGTCACTGAGCCCGATGGTACGCCGCTTTTGGTCGAGGCTCTCGGCCGGCGCTATGTCTGCTTCCGTGACACCGAAGGTCGCCTGGGCCTCCTGAACGAGCTTTGCCCGCATCGGAAAGCGTCACTGGTGTTCGGGCGCAATGAAGATTGTGGTCTTCGTTGCCTGTACCATGGCTGGAAGTTCGACGTTGAGGGCAACTGCGTCGGCATGGCGTCCGAGCCGGAAGCCGAGAAGATGATGGGCAAGGTTAAGAACCAGTCCTATCCGGTGCGCGAATGCGGCGGCTTCGTTTGGGCCTGGCTGGATACTGAAAGCGAGGCTCCGGAGTTCCACCGCCCTGCCTTTTCTCCCGACGACGATACCCCCGTTTCGATTCTGAAGATGCGGATTCCGGCGAACTGGGCGCAGATCATGGAAGGCCAGATCGATAGCGCTCATTCCTCGTCGCTGCATTCGTCGGACATGGTTCCGGCCAAGGTTCCGGGCGCCGGGGCGGATGATAATTCCTGGTACCGCCCGTCCACCGACAAGTCGCCTCGAATGCAAACCGAACGGACGTCCTACGGCTTCCACTACGCCGCGATCCGTAAGCCGATCAAGCAGGCTGCGCGGCAGAATTATCTTCGGATTACGGAGTATATCGCGCCGTTTACCGCGCTGATCCCACCGAACAACAACTACAACGTCGCGACGGTCATCGTCCCGATCGATAACGAGACCAGCCATTTCCACTTCATTGCGTGGGGCGGCGAGAAGTGCCCCGCGACGGAGCAGTGGCGGAAATTCACCCATACCCAGAAAGGCATCGACGTCGATGACCGCTGGGTGCCGGTGCGTTGTCTGGAGAACAACTTCCTCCAGGACCGTCAGGCGATGAAGCTTGGCGACTTCACCGGCGTCGAGGGCATTCCCAATCAAGATCTGGTGATGTGGGTCTCGATGGGCGCCCGCGTCGATCGCTCCACCGATTTCCTCGGATCGTCCGATCTGGCGATCGTCGAGTTCCGCAAGCTGATGAGCGAAGCCGCTCAGAAGGTGGCGGACGGCGACCCCGCTATCGGGACGACCGAACCGCGTGTGCCGCACACCTCGATCTCTTCCAAGGAGGGTGTGTATCCGAAGGAAGTGGATTGGCGGACGCTTGACGACGAAAAGACCGCTGAAGCCGCCGAATAGACCGGTTCGACGGCCGCCCCTTGGGAGGGGCGGCCGTCGACGCCGCATAAGATTCCACTACGAATAAGAAGCGCCGAAAAGGCGCGCGCCCACTGGGCGATCGTTATGGGAGAGGGAGATGCCCGAGAGCGCCGAGCGCGCAGACGCTACACGTCTGCCAAACTTGAAAACCGAACAATTCGTCGCGGGTATTTGGCGCGAAGGCTCCGGGCCGGAGCGTCAGATCAAAGCGCCTTACGACGGCTCCCTACTCGCGACAATCAAGGATGCGGGCAGACAGGAACTGGGCGACGCGGTCAAGGCGGGGCGAGACGCTCACCGCGCTTGGTGGCGTGCAGGGCCGGGCGCTCGTGGAGCTACGCTTCGTCAGGCGGCTAACCGGCTTCGAGAAAACGCCGATGAACTGGCGCTCATCGACGCCCTTGATTGCGGCAACCCTCTAAAAGGCATGAAGTTCGATGTCGCGCTGGGCGCGACGCTTATCGACTATTTTGCCGGTGTGGCTGCGGAAGCGAAGGGGGAAACGATCCCCCAGCGCGACGGAAAAATCACATATGTCCGGCGCGACCCCGTAGGCGTCGTCGCACGCTTGGTCGCCTTCAATCATCCGCTCATGTTCGCCGCCGCGAAGATGGCCGCCCCCTTGGCCGCGGGTAATGCGGTCATTGTGAAGCCGTCCGACGAAACGCCTCTATCCGCTCTGCGGATGGCGGCTCTCATCGAAGATCTGTTCCCGAAAGGCTTGCTGTCGGTCCTGACCGGCGGCGCTGAACTGGGCGCTGCCATTTGCGGTCATGAAGGGATTTCGGCCGTTGGTTTGATCGGAAGCGTCAACACCGGCAAGGCCGTCCTGCGCGGAGGCGCCGATACGCTCAAGCGCACGCAGCTTGAGCTCGGCGGAAAGAACGCGCTCGTTATCTGCGAAGACGCGGATGTCGATGCAGCGATCGCTGGAGCTGTGAAGGGAATGAACCTTGGCTGGACCGCGGGCCAGTCGTGCGGGTCTACGAGCCGAATTCTCGTTCACGAAAGCCTCCACGACCGTGTCGTCGAGGGAATCGCGAAAGCGTTCTCCGATATCCAATTGGGCGACCCGACTGACGAGAACACCGAAATGGGCTGTCTCTCGACGAAGGCCCAGTACCAGAAGGTCACTAAGTACATTGAGCAGGCGCTTTCTGAAGGTGCCGTGCTCGCAGCCGGTGGGGACCCGCAAGGCGTCCCTTCGGATGGGTTTTTCGTGCGGCCGACGCTCTTCAGTGGCGTGAAGCCGTACATGAAGATTGCGCGTGAAGAAGTCTTTGGGCCGGTGCTCTCGGTCCTTTCCTGGCGCGATGAGAGCGAAATGCTCGACGTCGTCAATGGATTAGACGTGGGACTTACCGCGTCCGTTTGGACCGAAGACCTCAACACGGCAATGCGCCTGACGGATCTGATCCAGGCTGGGTATGTCTGGGTGAATGATTCGAGTGACCACTATCTCGGCGCACCGTTCGGCGGCGTGAAGAACTCCGGAATAGGCCGCGAAGAATGCCTAGAGGAGTTGCTCGCGTACACCGAGCAGAAAACGGTCACGATCGTTCCGAAACAACATGACCCCAATAAACAGTGAGGAAGGAAACCGTTTCATGAAACTCAAGGCAATCGCCCTTGCGGCTGCGGCCAGCATCGGCATCTCGGTTGGCGCAGCCAACGCCGAGCCCGTCAACCTGACGCTGTCCGGAGGTAACCCGGGCGGCCTGTGGTCTCTTCTAGGCGCGGGCATGGACCGGGCTGTGAAGGCTGCGGACTCGGACTCGGTCATTACGTACCAGGCCACCGGCGGCGGCTTCGCCAATATCGGTCTGCTTGGCGCCAACCGCACGGATCTCGGCATGGTTCACGATGCCGAGGTCAAGCTGGCGCTCAACGGAGAGGAGCCGTTCCAGACCCCGATCACGAACATGATGGCCATCGGCTACATGTATAACTGGGCCCCGATGCACTTCTTCCTGCGGCGCGACATCGCCGAGGAGTACAACATCGACAGCCTGGATGACATCGCGACCTCGGGCGCGCCGATCTCGATCGGCATCAACCGCTCGGGCAACATTACTGGCAACGTCGCGCTGTTCATGCTCGCCGAGGCGGGGCTCGACGAAGCGACGCTGACCGGTAACGACGGCAGTTTCGTTCGCGCGGGCGCTAACGAGCAGGGTGATCTGATGCAGGATCGTCGCATCGATATGGCGACAAACGGCATCTTCATCGGCCACTCGTCCTTCCGTGCGATCGATGAGAACGTCGATGTCGTCCTGCTGCAGATTCCGCAGAACGTCATCGAGGCGACGAACGAGGCGTTCGGCACCTCGGCCTACACCATCCCGGCAAACAGCTACTCCAAGCAGCCCGAGGCCGTGCAGACGATGGCTCTTGGCGCGATGGTCGTCACGACCGAAAGCATGGCTGACGAGACCGCCTACACGCTGGGCAAGGCGTTCGTCGAAAACATCAACGAAATCCGCAGCGTCCACAAGGCGATGCAGCAGCTGGATCCGGATCTGATGGTGAGCCAGACGGTTCTGCCGTTCCATCCGGGCGCTGAGCGCGCGTACAAGGAAGCAGGGTTGCTTAAATGAGGATTAACCTCCTAGCAACGGGTCGGCGGCGCACCTTTCGGGGTGCGCCGCAAACCCTCCTTAACGTGGTGGCCGCGGCCTTCGCATGTTGGGTCATTTACGCGAATATTTTCGTCATCTCTGACCCCCTGGTGCTCGGCATTCTTTTCGTCTCGAGCATCTACACGATCATGTTCATCGTGATCGGGCACTCTCCGAGGGCGTCCAACAAACCGACGATCGTGGATTGGGCTCTGTCCGGGCTCAGCCTGGCGGCTGGCGTTTACTTCTTCATTAACGCCCAGGCAATCTCAGACCGGATCACTCTTTTGGATCCGTTTACACCTCCGCAGTTCTTTTTCGGCACCTCGTTGTTGTTGCTCACTCTGGAAGCTACCCGACGGACGACCGGTCTCGGCCTGACGGGCGTTGTCGGCGCGTTTTTGCTTTATAATCAGTTCGGTTATCTCCTGCCCCCTCCGTTCGGGCACGGCATTTCCGACTTCAATTACCTGTTGGACATCCTTGTATTCACCACGGACGGCGTCTTCGGCGTGCCGATCCAAGTGGTCGCGAGCTATGTCTTCCTGTTCGTCCTCTTCGGAACCCTCCTGGCCAAGGCTGGAGGCGGCGACTTCTTTTTCAATCTCGCTGCCTCGCTAACCGGGAGAAGCCCAGGCGGACCTGCAAAGGTCGCCATCATTTCCTCGGGTCTGTACGGTACGATGTCCGGAAGCCCGACCTCCGACGTCGTCGCCACCGGCTCGATCACAATCCCCATCATGCAGCGCCTGGGATACACGAAGCGCTTTTCCGGCGCCGTCGAAGTCGCGGCCTCCACAGGCGGGAGCATGATGCCCCCCATCATGGGGTCCGCAGCGTTCATCCTGGCGGAGTATACAGGGACCCCATATCGAGACATCGTATTGGCGGCAGTGATACCGGCCCTTCTCTACTACCTGGGCGTCTTCCTTCAGGTACACCTCCGGTCCGTTCGCTACGACCTGCGGCCTTACGAGGATGAGGTTCAGCCTTTATCTCAAACCCTCAAGGAAGGGTGGCCGTATCTTATCCCGATCGCGCTGATCATCGGCGTTCTGGTCGCTGGCTTCTCGCCGGTCATCACCGCCGGCGTCGGCGCCTTGGCGGTCGTGGTTTCGAGCATGCTTACGGCCCGCACGAGGATGTCGCCGCGCGATATTCTCGAAGGCTTGGCGGAGACGACCCTTCGCATCCTGCCGGTCGCGGGCGCCTGCGCGGCTGCGGGCCTTGTCATTGGCGGCCTGTCGATGACCGGCTTGGGCATGAAGGCCGCGAACGTCATCCTGGAACTGTCCGGAGGCGCCGTCGTTCTGACCCTTATCATTGCTGCGGTGGTCACGATCATCCTGGGCCTCGGAATGCCGACGCCGTCGGCCTACATCCTCGCCGCGGTGCTCGTCGGTCCGGCTCTAGCCAAGCTTGGCTACCCGATCCTCGAGAGCCACATGTTCTTGCTGTACTACGCGATCCTGTCCGCACTCACGCCGCCAATCGCCGTGGCGGCACTGGCAGCGGCGGCAATAGCGGACGAAGACCCAATCGTCATCGCGCTCAGCGCCGTTCGATTGGCTGTTATCGGCTTCCTGATCCCGTTCGTGTTCATCTGGAATCCGGCCATCCTTGGCCAGGGCGACGCGTACGAAGTCGTCATGGCGATTCTCGGCAGCATATCAGCGGTCTGCGGTATCGCCGTTACCTTTGAGTGGGCAAAATTCCCAGGCGGAAGCGCCGTCGCATGGCCTATCAAGCTCGCCTTGGTGGCATGTGGAGTTATGGCGGTCACCCCGTTCACCGTCGTCGCGCTCATCGGAATGGCGGTCTCGGCGGTTCTCCTGATTGGCACGTACATGTACTCCAGACGCTTCGCGGAGGAGGCGAAGCGTCGCTCAACGAATGAGACGGTGGCATGAGTAAAGCGCCTAATTCGAACACACGCTTCAGCGCAGGGATGGACGTGCGCAGATCCGTTCTGGGAGATGCGCACGTCGATCGCGCCGAAGCGAAGAAGACCGAGTTTGATGAGCCCTTCCAAACACTCATCACCGAGGGGGCCTGGGGAACAGTTTGGGCGTCCGACGGGATAACACCTCGAGAGCGCTCGATGCTGACCCTCGCCTTGCTGGCCGCGCTTGGAAACTTCGATGAGATCCCGATGCACATTCGAGCAACCGCTAGGACCGGGGCGACGAAGAAAGATGTACAGGAAGCCTTCCAGCACGTTGCGATCTACGCTGGGGTTCCTCGGGCTAACCACGCTTTGAAGCTTGCCAAGGAAACCTATGCGGAAATGGAGAACGAACAGCAATGACCGCCGCACTGCCTAAAGGTGGGAGCGCCCCGCTGATCCCGCGCGACAGAACGGTTCACCCGGTTCCGTTCGACCCTGACTACAAGACCAGTGTGACCCGCTCGCCAAAGTACGCGCTCCTTGCGATGGAGAGCACGCCGACCGAGGAGACCGGACCCGTCTTCGGTCACGATCTGCTCGGTCCTCTAGACAGCAATCTGATCCTCAATTTCACCCGGGGGGAAAGCCCTGCCGTGGGCGAGCGCATCCTCGTTCACGGTCACGTCCTCGACGAGAACGCCCGGCCGGTTCGCAACACGCTTGTCGAAATTTGGCAAGCGAATGCGGGCGGCCGCTATCGACATATCAAGGATACCTATTTCGCGCCGCTTGATCCTAACTTCGGCGGCTGCGGACGGACGATCACGGACGAGGAGGGGCGGTACCAGTTCCTCACCATTCGGCCCGGCGCCTATCCCTGGCCGAACCGCGGGAACGACTGGCGGCCGATGCATATTCATTTCTCGGTCTTCGGGAGTGGGTTCGGTCAGCGCTTGATCACGCAAATGTACTTCGAGGGGGATCCCTTGATTCGCCATTGTCCGATCGTCGCGACTGTCAAGGATCGCTCGCATATCGACCGTCTTGTCGCCCCCTTGGACTTCAGCCATTCGAAGCCTCATGACTTCTTGGCCTACAAGTTCGACATCGTGCTGCGCGGTCGGCGTCAGACGTTCTTTGAGAATAAACCCGAGGGCATGTGAGATGGTCCAAAAACTCAATACGCTGCAAGAGTCTCCGTCTCAGACCGCGGGTCCGTTCGTTCATATCGGGACGGTCCCGACCTATGCCGGTCTCGAAGGGGTCTATGCCACCGAACTGGGACAGTCCACGGTCTCCGACGGCGCCAAAGGCCAGATCATCGAAATTTCCGGCCGCATTATCGACGGCGCCGGCGGTGTGATGCGGGACGCTCTCTTCGAGGTCTGGCAGGCGGACTCGCAGGGGCTCTATGCGGGTCAGGATGGTGCGGATCCGAACGTCACGGGCTGGGCGCGGGTGTGCGCCGACCCCGAAGACGGCAAATGGACGCTGAAGACCGTCAAGCCGGGGCGCGTCTCCATGCGGGACGGCCGGATCCAGGCTCCGCATATCGCGATCTGGATCGTTGCACGCGGGATTAACACCGGGCTGCAGACCCGTATTTACTTCAACGACGAGGACAACTCGGCCGACCCCGTCCTTGGTCGAATCGAGCACAAGCACCGCGTTGAAACCTTGTTGGCCCAGAAGCAGGCCGAGGGTCGCTACGAGTTCGATATTCGGCTCCAGGGCGAAGGCGAGACCGTCTTCTTCGACATGTAGGGCATGGCCCTACAGCCGTCGCTTCTTCTCCTCCTGAATGAGTTGGACAATCGCATGAACAAGAAAATTGCCAGCATCGCCGATGCTGTCGCGGACATCCCCGACGGCGCGACGATCATGATTGGGGGCTTTGGCGGCTCGGGTAACCCTATCGAGTTGATACACGCGATGATCGATCGCTTCCGCGAGACGGGCAGTCCGAAGGATCTTACCCTCATCAATAACAACGCGGGTAACGGTCGCATCGGTATCGCGGCGATGATCGACATCGGGATGGCGCGGAAAATCATCTGCTCCTTCCCGCGCTCATCGGATCCGCGCGCCTTCACGGAAAAGTATCAGGCGGGAGAGATCGAACTTGAACTCGTCCCGCAAGGCACGTTGGCGGAGCGAATTCGAGCCGGCGGCGCGGGCATTCCGGCTTTCTACACGCCGACATCCTACGGCACCGAGCTGGCCGAGGGTAAGCCGACGGCTACCTTCGACGGTAAAAACTATGTCCAGGAGCGGTGGCTGAAAGCCGACTTCGCCCTCATCAAGGCCGAAGTTGGCGACAGCTACGGCAATCTGACGTACCGCCTCGCCGCCCGTAACTTTAGCCCGTTGATGTGCATGGCGGCCGACCGGACGATCGTTCAGGTCAGCTCCTTCGTCGAGCCGGGTGGGATTGATCCCGAGACGGTGGTGACGCCCGGTATCTTTGTCGACGCCCTGGTCGAAGTGCAAAAGCCTCAGCAGGAAGAGGTCCTTATCCGAGCTGGAGAGAGCTACGTATGACTGATGGATTGAATAACGCGCAGATCGCCTGGCGCGCAGCGCAAGACATCGAAGATGGCGCATACGTCAATCTCGGTATCGGATTTCCGGAGATGGTCGCTTCCTATGAAGTGGAGGGGCGTCACGTCACCTACCACACGGAGAACGGCGTTCTCGGCTTCGGACCGGCGCCCGAACCTGGGGAGGAGGACTGGGATATGATCAACGCCGGGAAAAAAGCGATCACGCTGAAGCCGGGCGCCAGCTTCTTCCATCATGCGGACAGCTTCGCGATGGTTCGTGGCGGTCACCTGGATGTCGCAATTCTCGGCGCCTATCAGGTGGCGCAGAATGGCGATCTCGCCAACTGGCGCGCTGGCTCGAGGGCCGTACCGGCGGTGGGCGGCGCGATGGACCTCGTTCATGGCGCGAAGCGCCTCGCCGTAATCACGACGCATTGCACGAAGGATGGAAAGCCGAAGCTGGTCGAGGAATGCACCTTCCCGCTCACCGGGCTGGGGTGTGTGACGCGCGTCTACACCAGCCACGCCCTCGTCGATATCGAGGATGGCCGCTTCCTGCTCCGGGAGAAGCTACCCGACATATCCCTCGATGACCTTCAGGCGATGACCGGCGCGAAGTTGCATATCGACGGTGATGTCGCTGGCCTGAACGCCCCGGTGCTCGACCATGCTTGACGTCTACATTTGCGACTACGTGCGCACGCCCTTCGGCCGTTACGGCGGCGCGCTTTCTCCTGTGCGGGCCGACGATCTCGGTGCGGTCCCGATCCGGGTTCTGCTGGAACGTAATGGCTCGCTCGACCCTGAGCGTATCGACGAGGTACTCTTCGGATGCGCCAATCAGGCGGGTGAGGACAATCGCAACGTCGCTCGGATGTCCTCGCTTCTCGCCGGTCTTCCCGACTCTGTCCCAGGCGCCACGATCAATCGACTTTGCGGTTCCGGAATGGACGCCGTTGGCTCCGCCGCTCGAATGATTGCGACCGGTCAAGGCGACCTGGCGATCGCCGGTGGAGTGGAGTCGATGAGCCGCGCGCCGTTCGTCATGCCGAAAGCGGATACGCCGTTCTCACGGAAAGCGTCCATCGAGGACACGACCATCGGTTGGCGCTTCGTGAACCCGCTGATGAAGGCGCAATGCGGTACGGACAGTATGCCGGAGACGGCGGAGAATGTCGCCGAGGATTTCAATATCTCCCGTGAGGATCAGGACCTATTCGCGGCAACCTCGCAGGAGCGCGCGGAGAAGGCGAAGGAATGGCGGAGCGGTGAAATCACTTCGGTCACGATTCCCAAACGTCGCGGCGACCCTATCGTCGTTTCCGGAGATGAGCATCCGCGCCCTGGGACGACCGTCGAAGCGCTCGCCAAGTTGCCGGCCCCTTTCCGGGAGAACGGATCCGTCACCGCGGGTAACGCCTCTGGCGTGAACGATGGCGCCGCGGCGCTTCTGCTCGCCAGACCGAGTGCAGTCGAGGAGCAAAATCTGAAGCCGATGGCGAAGCTGGTCGGCATGGCGACCGCTGGTGTGCCGCCTCGGATCATGGGCTTCGGCCCAGCTCCCGCTAGTCGGAAGCTTATGGAACGGTTGGGGTTGACCATCGGAAGCTTTGATATCATCGAACTCAATGAAGCGTTCGCCGCCCAGGCCTTGGCGGTGACCCGCGACCTGGGCCTTCCGGACTTCAGCGACGTCGTGAATCCGAACGGCGGCGCCATCGCTCTCGGGCATCCGCTCGGCGCCTCCGGTGCGCGGCTCGTGGGAACCGCCGCGCGCATGCTTTCCGAAGGCAAGGGAAAGCGGGCCCTTTGCACGATGTGCATCGGCGTTGGCCAGGGAATCTCAGTCGCGCTTGAGGCCTGTTGAGGAGCCGGCGGCACCTCAACCGGTCATCCACTTGGCGGCCGGGCGCTGCCCCTTATGCCACTCTCGGCAAGTCCTACCGGGGATAAGAGATATGCAGTTCTGTAATGCTAACGGCACCACCCTTCACTACTCGACGCGGGACGGAGATACGAACCGTTGTCCAATCGTCTTTCTCAATTCGCTGGGAACAGATCTGAGGATCTGGGACGACGTCCTTGATTATCTCCCTGATGACATTCCCGTGCTCCGGTTGGATAAGCGCGGGCATGGGCTCTCGGATATCGGTCCCTGCAGCATCCCGATCCTCGCGGACGACGTGTCGTCGGTCATGGAGGTGGTTGGGTTCGGCCCCTCGCTCATCTGCGGCGTCTCAGTAGGCGGCCTCATAGCCCAGCAATTCGCTCTATCTAACCCCGATCTCATACGTGGACTTGTGCTGAGCAACACCGGTGCGAAAATCGGCTCTGACGAAGTGTGGAACTCTCGTATTGAAGCTGCCCGCGCCAAGGGAATCGGGCCGATCGCTGACGCCGTGCTAGAGCGTTGGTTTTCTCGCTCTTTCCTTCAGAATTCGCGTCTACAGGTCGCTGGTTACCGAAATATGCTGTGCCGAACGACGGTGGAGGGTTACGTGGATGTCTGCGCCGCCATCAGGGACACCGATCTTCGGAGCGCTGTCGGAGCAATCAACGCGCCATCCATTTGTATCTCTGGAAGCGAGGACCTCGCGACGCCGCCCGACCTTCTGAAAGAGCTATCCGAGCTTATCCCTGGTTCAGACTATCGATGCATTGAGGGCGTTGGACACATCCCGTCCATCGAGGCGCCGAGGACAGTGGCCCGCATCGTCATGGATGCATATGGGAAAATCTGATGCCGTCAGTCTTCGGACATTCCTATCTCGGCGATCTCTTTGACGATTCTGAAGCGTCGGAGATTTGGTCGGCTGAGCGTCAGATCAAATTAATGCTGCTCTTTGAGGCCGCGTGGTCGCGTTCTCTGGGGGACGCGGGCGTGATCTCCGACGACGACGCCGAAAAGGCCGCGATGGCGATTGAGACCTTCGAGCCGGATGTCGAGGCCATTGCGCGCGAGACAGCCCGCGACGGCCTTCCCGTTCCTGAGTTGGTGCGGCAGTTAAGAATGCACGTTGGCCCGCTGGAGGGCTGCGTTCACCGAGGAGCTACCTCGCAGGACGTAATCGACACCGCGCTTGCTCTCACCATCGGCGCAACGCTTGATCGCCTCCAAACTCGTACAAGTGCGCTTGATCGGGACCTTGATGGCGTCATCGCGCGATTTGGCGGCCGGCACTTGATGGCCAAGACACGTATGCAAGCGGCGAAGCCAATAACCGTCGCCGATCGGGTGTCCGTCTGGCGCGGGTCGTTCGCGGCGTGCGCGGATCGGATCGACGGCGTACGCACGCGCGCCGTTCGTCTCCAGTTCGGCGGAGCGGTCGGCGATCGAAATGTCTTGGACGGCAAGGCGAGCGCCGTGGCGGCGGCGATGTCCCGGCGCCTCGGTCTCCCTGATCCTGGTCGTGCATGGCATGCCGATCGAGCAGGAGTCGTTGAGTTCGCGGACCTTCTATCCGCTATATCGGGCGCCTCGGGAAAAATGGGGCAGGATCTGTGCTTGATGGCCCAGGCGCGGGGCGATGAACTGAAGCTTTCGGCAGGCGGGCGGTCCTCCGCCATGCCCCACAAGAACAACCCCATTCTAGCGGAACTCCTCGTCACGTTGGCACGGTTCAACGCGACGCAGGTTGGGGCGATGCACCAAGCCTTGGTTCACGAGCAGGAGCGCTCTGGGGCGGCATGGGTGCTCGAATGGATGGTGCTGCCGCAAATGGCCGAAGTCAGCATGCGTTCCCTCGCCGCGGCCAGGGAGTTGCTCTCCAAGATAGAAGCCTTGGGCGCCTGAGATTTCGTGGCGGCTAGAGCATGATGAGAGGATTCCCGCTGCTGCTCCAAACGATCCGTCACGAGCGGCGACATCCTTGAGCACGGCGTTGTCGAATATGGTGACCTGCGCCCCCTTTTCTCCTCCATTTTGAGATAGAGTCCGTCACCCGAGAGGAGACGGATTTATGAACCGCAATCGGCGGCGCCATGACAAACCTCCATCGTTTGTCATGGTGAATCAGATTTGCACCCCCATGGGAATCCTTCGTGGATCAGCGTCAACGCGACTTGGCCTAATGCGTAGGATAGCATTCTCACAAAACTTCATAATATCTTAGGCAATAATCACAAAAATATTATATTATAAATACTAACAATATTTTTGATTATTTATTTTTAGTTAAATAAATAATATTATTTACTATATTTAATATAATACCGTTATCGCAGAGTTATTATAATGATTCCGGAATAAAGACCGCCATCGACATGGTGCGCGCTTTCGCGTGCATGAGAGATGTCGGGCCGGCCTTGTAGCGTTGGTATCACTTCAAGAATACAATACTCATTGGCTCAAGTTTCTTCTCCTTCCGCCAATCATTTAACCTATTTTTGAATGAGCCAGGGGTTTCTTCAAATGAAGAATAGTCATCAGTGTGAATGACTAGATAGCCTTCTCGATTAAAGAAATCAGAGTTAAAGAAGAACGAAACGATCCCGAAAATTTGACGATCTCGCGCGCTGTCGATCCAGACGAATCCTTTTTCATCGCAACTATGAGACCGGCAGGCGCTAAAAAAAATCGTCGATTGGTCGGTTATATCGATATCGTCGGGCGCCCCACCGAGTACGGATCGCAAATGATACTCAAAATTCTGGGCATCATTTTCTCCCGTCATTCCAAGATATAGCGGATCATGGTGTGTAATATTCCGATCCAGGAAAACGTCAATCTCGTCCGACCATATAAGACGATTGGTATTGAAGTATTGGTTCGTCTCGACGTTATGCCGAACCCAATCGTAAAACTCCAAATTGGACTGACTCCCGGCAGAACCATTTTTGCTGACCAGGGTCATCATCAGGGTGAGGGAAAATATTAGAAATTGACTGGCGGCGATGATCCGCACCTGCTGACCTCCCATCCTTATTTATACTATATATGGGCATCATATTCGCGCGAAACCGTGGCGGAAACCAATCCACTTTGTTCTCCCGCCCTCTCGCGGCTTGATCCGTTTCCAGAGCATTCATCCTGTGCATGGCGGCATAACCGGGAAAGTGTCGATAATTTTCTATAATTATTCATGGGTCGATCTTCTTATTGACGGAATATAAAGTAAAAATTTCTCCATAATAATTAAGCATATATAGAATAATTATTTTCCTAATGACGAACCCTCGAATAGTAGGCGTATTTCTTCCAAGAGCAGACCGCCGGGCTCGGCGAGTGTCTGGCTGATCTCGAAATGGTTGAGACCGGCGCCGTGGACCAGACTCGCGGCGACGCCACGGGCCCGCAGGGCCGCGTGATAGGCCTGGGTCTGGCGCAGGAACTCGGGCGATTCCTCCGTGCCGACGGCGAGGCGGACAGGGCAACGGATACGCTCGGCGCCGGTCGCCGCACCGCAGGCATCGATATCGGCCGGCCCCAGGTCCAGATAGCGACCCCGCGCGCTTAACATCACGGGGGTAAGGTCGTAACCGCCGCTCGCCAGCAAGGCCCCCGCCACCGGAGCATCCCGGCCATAGGTCGCCCGCCAGTCCGCCGTCAGTGCCGCGCCGGCGACATGGGCGCCGGAGGAATGCCCGACCAGCATCAGCCGGTCCGGATCGAGGCCGAGTTCGGCCGCGTTATCCCTTACCCAAAGGCACGCTTCCCGGACACGTTCGATCATTCGGGGCAACGTGCTATCCGGTCGCCGCCCGAAATTCACCGCCACCGTCGATATACCCAGATCGGCGAACGCCGGTGCCATCCACCCGGACTCGTCCTTGCTCAATAGCTTCCAGGCGCCGCCATGGATATAGATCACCGCCGGTTTCAACGGGGCGTCGCCCCGGCCGGAATAGACATCAAGCCGCTCCAACGGATCGCCCCCATAGGCGAGGTCCAGGGTGACCCGTTCGCTTTCACGGGCGGCCCGTGTCGCCTCGTCATACCAGCGGATGATGTCCTTGGCGTTCCCGGCCCAGGCCATCTGATCGTAGGCCCGGTCCAGCCCCGCTTGATCATAGTGCAGGAAAACCGCCTCCGAGGGGTGGTTCGATGCCGGCGCCCCTTCGCTCCGCGCGTCGGAACCGGTAAGCGTGGGCGAGAACAATCCCCCCTCGTCCAGAACCACCCTGCCCCCGACGAGCGCGGCCTCCGCGCGAATATCCCAGAGCGCCGCCTCCTCGCACCGTATGGGATCGTCGGACAGCACGACCATATCCGCCCAGGCGCCAGGCTTCAGCCGCCCGCGCCGCGCTTCGTCGAATGTCAGGAAGGCCCCCCCCACGGCGGCGGCGCGCAGGGCCTCCTCGCGGCTCAGGGCCTGATCGGCGGCGATCGTCTCCGCCTCCGGGTGCGCCTTTCGGGTCACGCAATGGGCGAATGGTCCGAACAGGCCGACGGGGTGATTGTCGCTGGACAGCGCGAACGGCACGCCCGCTTCCATCAGCGCGCGCGCGGGCGCGATGCGCCACGCCTCATCCACGCCCAACCGCGCCGCCTCGCGCGGGCCGATATCGGCGATGGAGCGGTTCGTGTGCAATGTCGCGACGATCCCCAGATCGCGCATCTTGGCGATCTTTTCCCGATCCAGGATACCGACATGCCCCACCACCCAACGCAGATCGCCGATGGGGCGGATATGGTCGGCCTCGCGGAACAGGTCCAGATCCTCCGCGAACAGGGTGCAGAGCCGGAAGCCCTGCCTGGCGCCCTCCAGAACGAATTCACGGAACAGCGAGCGTGGCATCGTGGATTCGAAGGTATATCCCGCCCATCCGGTATAACCGCACTGTCGGCAAAGATCGGGCGACGGCTTTCCCGCCTGGGCGTAGAAGCCCGCCGCGCGCATCATATCGTCGCCGAGCCCCCGTCCCCGGGCCCAGGAATACCACGCGTCCATCGCCGCCCCGATATCCCCCGGCGGGGTATCGCCCCAGGCCGGCCCGACGGCCAATCGAACCCGCAGGTCGAGACGTTCCGCCTCCCGCGCGTCGCGATAAAGCGCGAGCAATTCCGGTGAGGCGCCGTGCCCCTCGAACACCGCGGTGGCCCCGCCCCGCAGATAGGCCCGCATCGAAGGGCCCAGGGCATCCGCGCGCTGACCGGCCGTGAAGCGGCTCGCCCCCGGCAACAGCGTCATTTCAACGGCGGACACCGGCCCCGGTTCCTTGAATACGCCGGTCGGTCGGCC
This sequence comes from Marivibrio halodurans, assembly GCF_017963645.1. GTDB lineage: Bacteria > Pseudomonadota > Alphaproteobacteria > UBA8366 > Aestuariispiraceae > Marivibrio > Marivibrio halodurans. The sequence goes on from NZ_JAGMWN010000004.1 coordinate 281,199, forward strand.
GCGCGCATCGCATTCCAACGCCACGCCGGCCGGAAGGTCGCGCACCGAATCCGCCAGCCCCATGGCCCGCAACGCCGCGCTGTTGGCGATCGATATCAGGGGGGTGCCATCACCGGCCGGACGCCAATACCCCCACGGCGCACGGATATAGACGGCGGTGTCGGGACAGGCCGCATCCAGATCGTCGCGCGTCGGCAACCGGCCTTCGGCCAAGCCCTTGGCCGGGTCACCGGCATAGGCCGGACCAGCACCCAACGGCCCCATCACCACCCACGCGCCGGGCGCCGCCCCGCGCGCGGCGGCGGCGACGCGATGCTGAACCTCCACGATGGAGGTGGCTCCATGCAGGGACGGCATGGCCGCCTTCAACCCTTCGCGGTCCATATGCGCGTGCCCGTCGGTAAGGCCCGGCGTCACGCACCGGCCTTGCAGGTCCACCCGCGCGACCCGCGGATCATAAGCGCCCGGAAGGGAATCGAGAGGGCCAAGCGAAAGGATACGCCCATCGCGAACCTCCATGGCCGAGACGACATCCGGTCCGCTCTCGTCCAAGGTCCGGATCACCCCGCCATGCAGGATGACGTGCCCGTCGATCACGGCCGGTCCCCCACTCCGGCGCGGCGCGCGCCGAGATAGTTCATCACGCTCAACGCCGCGCCGAGGCAAAGCCCCGCCACATTGGTCAGGATCAAGGTCTGACCGTCCGGCGGCAACAGCAGGAGAAGGCTGGATAGGAGGAAACCGAGCCGTTCGGCGAGTCCGGTCCGGCGGAACAGATACCCGACGCATCCGACCGCCAGGAGCCCGACCGCGATCATCGTCGTGACGGCCGCCAGCACGATATCCGCCGGCGCCCCCTGCATCAGCAATTCCGGGTGATAGACGAAGATGAACGGAACGATGTACGCGACGATCCCGAAGCGCATTCCCAACAGGCCGGATTTCCAGAAATCCGCGTCCGCGATGGAGGCCGCGGTATAGGTCGCGATGCATACGGGCGGCGTGATCATCGACAACATGCCGAAATAGAAGATGAAGAAATGCGCCGCCATGGGCTCGACGCCGAGCTGAACCAACGCCGGCGCGATCAGAACCGCGAGCATGACGTAGATAACCGTCGTGGGCATCCCCAAGCCCAGCACGATGCATGCCCCCGCCGTCAGGATCAGCATGAGCAGAAGCTGGCCGCCTCCGGCCTCGCTCAACATCAAGGAGAACTTGAATGTGAGGCCGGAGAGCTGCAGGCCGCCAATCACGATACCGGCCAGGATGCTCATGATCACGAGTGATAGCATGATACGGCCGGAGGTTCTGAGACATGTCAGGATCGCGCCGGGCGTCATGCGCGTATCCCGGAAGATGAATCCGGCGAGCAGCGCCACGCCGGCCGCCGCCACCCCGGCCTTGCCCGCCGGCCAACGCGCGATCAGCAGCGTATAGATCAACACGACGATCGGCAGGAGATAGATCCACCCCCGATTCATGACGCCGCGCAGCTTCGGCAGCGCGTCCTTGGAGAAGCCGGTCAGATTATCGCGCGCGGCCTCCAGGTCGACCTGAAGCAGAAGGGAAAGATAATACAGCAACGCGGGGAGAGCGGCCGCCACGACGATATCGAGATATGGGACGCCCAGATACTCGGCAATGATAAAGGCCGCGACCCCCATGACGGGCGGCATGATCTGACCGCCGGTGGAGGTGACCGCCTCGATCGCGGCGGCGGATTCACCGCGATACCCGCTGCGCTTCATCATCGGGATGGTCAGGCTGCCGCTGACGACGACGTTGGAAACCGCGCTGCCGGATACGGTCCCGAACAGGCTGGACGACAGGACGGCGACCTTGGCCGTACCGCCCCGATAGCGCCCCAGAAGCGACAAGGCGATATCGGTGAAGAACCGGTCGCCCTTGATCCCGAACAACACCTGCCCGAACAGGATGAAGGAGACGACGACAGTCGCCGTCACCGATAGCGTCACGCCCAGGATACCGTTCGAATCCAGGAAGACATAGGTCGCGATCCGTTCCGGGCTGCTGCCCCGGCCGTTCAGGAAGCCGGGGAGGTAACTGGCGGCGAATGCATAGACGCACACGGCGAGCGCGAGCCAGATCAACGTCCAGCCCAACAGCCGCCGCGTCGCCTCAAGCGTCAGGAGGATCGCGAGGAAGCCCAGCAAATATCTTTCGGGGGAAAGCGACGAGAGGGAATAGGCGACATCGGGATACCACAGCGCGATATATCCGCCGACCGCGACACCGCCGAGCGACAGCAGCCAATCCACGAACGGAACCTTGTCGGCGGTCTCGGTCTTCGTGCGCCGGCACGTCAGGAAGGTAACGGCGAAGGTCGCGCCGAGGAACGCGCCCAGGAACTGCTCACGAAACACGGGAAAGGGAAGATAGTATTGAAGCTCCGCCGCCCAGGCCACGCCCATGGCGACCAGCAGAATTAGCAACCCGCTCGCCACCGCGCCTTCGGCGCCGCGCAAGGAACGGAACCGCCTGTCCAGTCCGCTCTCCGGCTGTTGCGTCTGTGACTGCTGCTGCATCGTTCACCCTGCTCCGTATCACGAAACGCATCGGCCGCGGCGCCGCCTCGCATGCGCCGCGGCCGATGGTCGGCACCCACAAATCCAAACGGATTATTCGCTCAGCTCGGCCTGTACCGCATCCATCTCGTCGTTCCAGGCATCCAGCGCGATATAGGCGTTCTTCGCGCCCTCATGATAGGGAAGCGTGGCATCGGAACGAACCGTGGTCGCCTGCTTCCAGCCACGCAGAACCGGATGGAACTCGGCCAGCTTATCGGCATTCTCGTAAAGCGTCTTGGCCACGATCTCCACCATGTCGTCGGACATGGAGGATGCGGCGACGAGATAAAGCGGATAGGCCGTGATGCAGGTGTCCTCGACGATACCGGGAAGCCGCCCCTCGGGAAGGGTGATGAAACCGTATCCCGGGATGGCATCGGTCACCCGCTTCTTCGCCTCGGCGCTGCAATCGTCGGGCAGGAAGCGCACGCCGACGGCGGCATCGACCTCACGCACGCGCGGGGCGCCCACGCCATAGACGGCACCGTCGACGCGGCCGTTGGCCAACGCGTCCAAGCCCTGGTTCAACCCGGCGACCGGCGTCACCTTGACGTCGTCCCAGGTCAAACCCGCATTCAGAAGATGGGCGTATGAATTGATGTACGCGCCCAAATGCGCCGGGTAGGACCCGCCAAGCTGCGCGTCGGCCAAGTCCGCCACCGTCTTCATTTCACTGTCCTTGCGGACCAACATCCCGGCGATCAAATTGGCGCCGGATGCGACAAGACGCAGGCCCGGCGTCTGCGGATAGGGATTCCGGTCGCCAATCTTCAGACGATCGGGGCCCCGATAGCTGAGCGCGAAGTCGACACTGGGCGCGAGCCCGAATTCGACCTCGCCGCTATCCAGGACGGGGAAGAACGCGGTCGTCCCCGAATAGGGACGCACGACGAAATCGGCCTCGAGATTGTCAGTAAGCACCTTCGCAACCGCCGAGGCGATCGTATGCTGCAGCGATCCCGACTGACCGGCCGCGATATAGACGGTATCCGGCAGCTCCGCGGCCTGCGCCGGCCGCACGCCGACGACGGCCGCCAAGGCGAACGCCCCGAAGGCCGCGCCTTTCGCGAGGCCGCGCGCCGCGCCGCCTGCCCACTTTATCCCAATCCTGGATTTCATGATCGAACCCTCCTGTTCCTTTGAGTGTATTTGTTTCCTTTACGGACCCGCCCGACGAGCCCGCTAAAGACGGCCGAGGCCCGTTCGAATGGGAGCCCGCCCGGATACCGGATGGCGGACGCGCCCGGCCGGTGCTGCTTTCAACGAGTTCCCAGACGTCGAAAGTCGGATGCCCGGCCATTCTTCCTCCAAGCCGTTGGGCGGTCCGGCACGCCCTCCGGGAACCGCGCCCATCGGAGAAGGCTAGGGGAAATTGAATACAAGAAATATTTGTTTCTGGGAATTTCGATATCCAGATAGCTGATAACCAAGGGGACGCCCAACGTCTTTTCCAATGCCGCCCGGATTTCAGATCAAGGACGTCGTGATGGCGGGATAGCGGCTCAACAGGACGAGCACGACCGCCACCGCGATCAGGAACGGCCAGAGAGAGCGCAGGATCGTGCCGGGCTTCGCCCCGCTCATCGACGAGGCGATATAGAGCCCCACGCCGACCGGCGGCGTCAGCAGGCCCAAGACGAGGTTCAGGCAAATCACCACGCCGAACTGATAGGGGCTGATGCCGAAATCGTTCATCGCGATGGGAAGCAGGATCGGCGTGAACAGGATGACCGCAGCGATACCGTCGATCAGCATTCCAACGACAAGCAGCACGAGATTGACGATCAGCAGGAACAGGAACGGATCGCTGGTGATCGTCGAGAGCAGCGCGGCCAACTTCTGCGGCACGGCCTCGTAGATGATCACCCAACCGAAGACATTTGCGGCGGCGATCATGAAGATGATCGTCGATGCATTGACGGCGGTTCGCTTGAACAAGCCGAACAACGCACGCGGGTCGAGCTCGCCATAGACCAGCCATCCGACAAGGAACGCGATCAGGGAAGCGATGGCCGCGGATTCCGTCGGCGTGGCGATACCGAACAGGATGCCGCCGATGATCGCGGTCGGGATAAGCATCGCCGGCAAGCAATATAAAAGGGCGGACAAGGCCTCCGCCCGCGTGAACCAGCGCCCTTGGGGAAAGCCCTGGAAAACGCCGATCGAGAAGATCACCACCGCGAAGGCGGCCACCAGCAGCAAGCCGGGCAGAATGCCGGCCAGGAACATCTCGCCGATCGGAACCTGGGCCAGGACGCCGAAGATGACGAACAGCATGGACGGCGGAATGACCGGCGCGAGCAACCCGCCCGCCGCCGTGATCGCGGCGGCGAAGCCCTTGTCATAGCCTTCCTTCTCCATCTCGGGCGTCATCGCGCGCGCCATGACGGAAATCTGCGCGTTGGCGGACCCGATGATCGCCGCCATGAACATGTTGGCCAGAAGGTTGATATAGGCGAGTCCCCCCCTGAACCCACCGACAAAGACCCGCGCGGCATTGATGAGGCGCCTCGTCATGCCGCCTTCGTTCATCATTTCCCCGGTCAACATGAAGAGGGGAATGGCGAGCAGGCCGTAATTTTCCAACCCGGAGAACATCTTCTGGGCGAAGCTGTCATAGAGGACCGCGTTATCGCTTTCCCAGATGTACCAGATCGCGGAAAGCGCCAGGACCAGCGCGACCGGAACCCCGATCAGAAGCTTGAAGGCGAAAATCAGCGGCGTCATGCGCTTACCTCGGGATCGGTTCCCCGCCCGCCAAGCAGATTGGCGAGGCCGTGCAGCGTGACGCCGAACGCGAACACCCACATGACGCCCCAAACCCAGATTTTCCGGATACCCAGCGTCGTCGTCGGCTCGGCATAGATGAAGTTGAAGGTCGCGCCCTGGAACGCCCCGGTATCGAACCCGTGCCGGGCCAGTTCCAACGGCGAGAACCACCGCCAGCAGAACCACAGCATGAACAGCGCGAAGATCAGCACGAGAAGATCGACCAGCTTGGCCGCGAGCTTCGCGAAGGGGGTGGGAAGCGCGTCCGTCACCACCGTCACCGCGACCGCATGCCCGTAATGCAATCCCGCCGACGCGCCGAGAAAGGTCATCCACGCCATGGCGTAGATCGCCAGTTCATCCACCCAATATAGCGCCGAACCGACCGCCCGGGTGACCACATTGAGCAGGATGAGCACGGTAATGGAAACGGCGAGGAGGGCCGCCAGGGCCAGTTCGATCCGTGCCCATGCCGCGGAAATGCGCCCGACCATACCCGACCTTCCGAGAACGCGCCGGGCGCGCGTCCGTCACGCGCCCGGCGCCGCCGATGGCATTACTGGTTCGCCGTATCCTCGGCGACCTCGCGCAGCGCGTCCAGTACCGAGGATTTCTCCGACCAGATACCGTCCCATTCAGCGACCGCGTCGCCGAAGAAGGTGCGATCGACCTCCTTATAGGTCTTGCCGGTTTCCTTGATCTGGTCGAGCCAACCCTGTTCCTTGGCGATATAGCTGTCGATGGTGCCGTCGACATGCTTGGCCATCAACGTGCCGATCCGCGCGCGATCCTCCTCCGACAGTCCCGCCCAAACCTTGGCCGAGACCAGCCCGACCATCGGGAACATCATATGATCGGATTGGACGATCGTATCCGCGTGCTCGTAGTATTTGAGCACCCAGATCAATTCCGCGTCCATGTCGATCGCGTCCACCTGACCGTTGGCCAGGGCGTCATAGACGTCCGGAAGCGGCATGGGGGTCGGCGCCGCGCCCAACGCGTTATAGAAGTCGAGGATCGGCTCGAACGGCGTGATCCGAAGCTTCAGCCCGGACAGATCGTCGGCCGAGTCGATCGCCACGCGGCTGACGATCTGACGCAGGCCGGCCATGCCGAAACCCGTGCCGACCACGCCGACCTTGGCGGGAAGCTGGTCCAGCAGGCCCGTCGCCGTTTCACTGCGCAGGATACGGCCCGCATGCGCGACGTCGTCCGCGAGGAACGGCGCGTAGAAGGCCCCGAAGTCCTTCGCGCGGTTCGACACTTCCGCCACCGTCATGAAAGCCATGTCGAGGGCGCCGCTCTGCAATTGCTGCAGCATTTGCGCCTCGTTGCCGAGCTGGCGCGCCGGAAAAACGGTCACCGAATGCTCGCCGCCGCTGGCTTCGCTCAACTCCGCGCCGAAGGCCTCCGCGGCCTTGGTCCAAATATGCGGGGGCGGGGTAATCAACCCCAGCCGGAAATCCTTCGCCGACGCGGCCGACGTGACGGACAACACGGCCATCGACGCGACCGCCATGCCCCCCAGAAGCTTCCCGATACGTTTCATGCCGTTCTCCCTGTTCTCCATAACCGTATCAAAGCCGCACCCAACCGTCCGGCGGCTTGCCCTTGCCCGGATGTAGCGCGCCGCAATTCGGGCACGTGCGCGCCTCGGTGCTGTTGTGGAAGGCGTCGAAAACCTTGGGCAATTCGGTCACGATCCCATCGGGACCGTCGAGCGCGACCTCCGCGCGGTGGACGCGCGCCTCGCACTCGAAGCAATACCATTCGAACCCCTCCACCATTCCCGGCTGGCGCGGGGCCTCGACGACGATCCCGACCGATCCTTCCTGCGGCCGCTGCGGCGCATGGCGCACATGAGGCGGCAGCATGAAGACCTCGCCCTCGCGGACCGGGACGTCGTAGACCTTCCCGCCGTCCGCGATCTTGAGCATCATGTCGCCCTTCTGTTGGAAGAACCACTCCTCGACCGGATCGTCGTGAAAATCGACGCGCGTGTTGGGGCCGCCGACGACCATGACGATCATGTCGCCTTCCTTGTGCAGCAGCTTATTTCCCACCGGCGGGCGAAGCTGGTCGGCATTCTCCTCGACCCACTTCTTGAAATTGAACGGCTTCAAAGTCGGATGACCGGCCATGGCTCCCTCCCGATCGGTCGACGGCCTCCCGCGCGCCGAAACCTCGCACATCTCAACCGAGGCTAGGCGAAATTGACAGAAAGAAGTATTTGATTCTGGGAATTCCGATATCCCGAATTCTGATAGCGGGCGCCGCCACCGGGCAGAACGCCAAGTTGCGCCCGCGCAACGATGCACGGCCTTCCTTCTGCCAGGGGCCGCCCGCGGTCAGATCTTCAGGCCGCACCCTTCGAACGCCGCCTTCGTCGCGGCCTTCTCGGCATCGGTCAACTCCAGCATCGGATGCCTTACGCGGCCGCCGACTTGCCCCAGCAATTCCTGCCAGTACTTACCGTGCGCGGTGGGCTTGCCCCCCGGTTTCGTCGTGCTGATCGCCTGACGCACGGGATCGAGACTGTCGCGCACCCGGCGCGCCTGATCGAACCGCCCGGCAAAGGCCAGTTCGGTATATTCATGCATCCGCCGGTCATTGCGGGTCTGAAGCTGATAAGGCGGTGACGAGCAAAGATAGAGTTGCCAGCCCAACTCCTCGATATTGTCGAGCCAATCGTCCTCCCTGGAGGTCGAGACCAGGATCTTGTCGCCGACGAGCTTCGTCAGCCGCGCATACATCTCCCGGGGGACGGAGTATTTGATCGCCATGATGTTCGGCAACTCCGCGATCCGGGCGCAGGTCTCCGGCTCCATCAAATAGCCGCTGTCCGGGTGGCTCCACATGGCGATGCCGATATCCAGCCGGTCGCAGAGATATTTGTAATAATTATAGAGCACCTCGTCCCGATCGTGGCAGAAGCTCAACATCGGCGCATGGACGACCACGTAATCGGCGCCGCATTCCTGCGCATGCAGCCCAAGGTCCAGAACGGTGTCCACATTCTGGTCCGAGATCGACATGATCGTGCCGGCCTTGTCGCCGCACTCCTCGACCGCGACGGTCATGTTGCGCTTGCGCTCCTCGAGGGACATGGACCAGAACTCGCCCTGCTTCCCCGCGATGAACAGACCCCGAATCTCCAGGTCGTCGATCCAGTGCCGAATATTCCGGCGCAGTCCCGCCTCGTCTAGGACCAGGCTTTCGTCGAACGGGTTCAGGGCGGCGGCCCAAATGCCGCGCATCGTCTCCCGGGCATGGGCTTTGGCTTCGTGCTTGGCGTATTTCATTCCTCGCCTCCCTGATCTGGAACCGACCATGCGCGGGTACCGAACCCGCCCTTACCGTGAATAAGGGCCGGGCGCCCCCCACGAACCAATCCTTTTGGGAAGAAATGGATATCGAAGTTTTCTATATCGAGCCTCCCTGAGTTTCAGATACGTTAGGGTTAAGCGGAGGTGGAAAGTGGTTATCGGTATCATCGGTCGAGGCGCTATCGGGCGCTATGTCTCGGACACTCTCACGGCGCGGGGTATCGGGCCTCGAACGGTTCTCGTGCGGGCGAACCGCATGGGCGAGCCGCCCCGGGACGGCCCCCTCCATGTCGACACCGTCGCGGACTTGCCGGACGATACGACCCTGATGATCGATTGCGCGGGCCATGCCGCGCTTTCGGAGCATGGCCCGGCCATCCTGGAAAGGGGCATCGATCTCGTCACGGTATCGCTCGGCGCCCTGGCGGATCAGGCGCTTCACGACAGGCTTCGGGCCGCCGCCGAGGCGGGCCAGGCGCGGCTTCGCCTGGCAAGCGGCGCCATAGGGGCCTTGGACTCCCTGCAAGCGGCACGCGTCGGCGGGCTGGATCGTGTCACCTATATCGGCCGCAAGCCGCCTTCCGGGTGGAAGGGCTCTCCGGCCGAGGAGCACCTGGACCTCGATGCGTTGAACGAGGCCACCACGCATTTCGCGGGGTCGGCGCGTGAAGCGGCATTGCGCTACCCCAAGAACGCCAATGTCGCGGCCGCGGTCGCATTGGCCGGCGCCGGTTTCGACGACACGCGGACGGAACTGATCGCCGATCCGGCATCGACGGCCAATATCCATGAAATTCATGCCGAAGGGCGCTTCGGGACCTTCTCCTTTCGGATCGAGGGCCGGGCGCTTCCCGACAACCCGCGCAGTTCCGCCCTGGCCGCCATGAGCGTGATCGCGGCGGTCGAGCGGGAGCGGGCGCCGATAACGATCTGAGGCGGAGCCATGGCAACCTGTCACACGCGGATCGTCGAACGCGCCCTGACCCGCCTGAAGCTGCGCCAACTTCGGCTTCTGGTGGCCGTGGGGAAACATGGCAGCATTCAAAACGCCGCCCGCGACCTTGGCGTATCCCAACCCGCCGCGACCAAGATGATCCAGGACCTCGAATTCGATTTCGAGGTGAAGCTGTTCGAGCGCACGAATCGCGGCGTGGTGCCGACCGTATTCGGCGATACGCTGATTCGGCACGGAAAACTGATCTTCACGCAGGTCTCGAACGCGGCGCAGGAACTCGACGATCTGAGCGAGGGCAATAGCGGCCGGGTCGTCGTCGGCACGCTCCTGGCTGCATCCCCGACCCTTCTTCCCGTCGCTATCGAACAGGTCCTGAAGGACCGCCCGAAGGTTGCCATCAAGATCGTCGAGGGAACCAACGAGGTGCTAATGCCCGCGCTTCTGTCGGGCGAAATCGACATGATCGTCGGGCGCCTGCCGAGCCATAGGCACCGCGCGAAGATCGTCCAGGAAAAGTTCTTCGACGAACGGATACTGGCCGTGGCGGGCCCTCAACATCCGCTCGCCGAACGCGCCGGGGTGACGTTCGAGGAACTTACATCGCACGGATGGATTCTGCCGCCCGTCGAAACGACGCTGCGCCGGCAAACCGATCAGTTCTTCGTCCTTCAAGGACAGTACGTGCCGACGGTCGCGATCGAGTCCGTCTCCTATCTCGCCAACCGATCCTTGATGCGCATGCATGACTTCGTCGGGCTCATGCCGGCGCATGTCGCCTCCCTGGACATCGAAAAGGGCCTTCTCGCGCGGATCGACTGGGAGGTCCCCTTCGGCGCCGGGCCGGTGGGGGTTTCCCATCGCGGCGAGCAAAGCCTCTCTCCCGCCGGGGCGGCTTTCCGCGACGCCTTGAAGCAAGCGGTGCAGGATATCCAATCAAGTACCGTCCCGGCCTGATATCAGGCAATCGGATAGCAGCATTTCCTCAATTCCCTTGAAGGGATGCCGGGGTCGGGGGACCCTTCGCCCGACACAGTTGACCGAGCGAGGGCTGAATGAGCAGCTATCCGGACTTGCATCTCTACATCGGCGGAGAATGGCGGAAGACCGCGACCGATCTGCCGGTGCTGAACCCCGCGACGGAGGAAGAGATCGGCCGATTGCCGCATGCGGAGACATCCGATCTCGACGATGCGCTGACGGCCGCGCAGGACGGTTTCCGGATCTGGAGCCGCACCGCGCCGCGCGACCGCGCCGACATCATCCTGAAAGCGTCGGCGCTGATGCGTGAGCGCCAGGAGGATATTGCGCGGGCCATCACCGCCGAGCACGGCAAGCCGTTGGCGCAGGCGCGGCTCGAAGTCATCCGCGGCTGCGAGTTCTTCGAATGGGACGCGGGCGAAGCGGTCCGGACCTATGGCCGCGTGATCCCGTCGGCCCGGGGCATACGCTATATCGTTCATCATCAGCCGATCGGCGTGGTGCTCGGCCTGTCGCCCTGGAACTTCCCGATGAGCCAGCCGGCGCGCAAGATCGCGGGCGCGCTGGCCTCGGGCTGCTCGATCATCCTGAAGGCCGCCGAGGAGACCCCCGCCGGCGCCTTGCACATCGCCAAGGCCTTTCACGACGCGGGCCTTCCGGCCGGGGTCCTGAACCTGGTCTTCGGAACCCCCGCCGATATATCCGACCATCTGATCCGTCAGGAACCGGTGCGTCTGGTGGCCTTCACCGGATCGACCGCCGTCGGCCGTCATCTGACGACGTTGGCGTCCAACCATATGACCCGGGTCCTGATGGAACTTGGTGGCCACGCGCCGGTCATCGTGTGCGAGGACACGGACGCGAAAAGGGCGGCGGTCAGCGGAGCCGTGCGAAAGTACCGGAATGCCGGACAGGTATGCACCTCCCCCACCCGCTTCTTCGTTCACGAAAGCCTGTTCGAACCGTTCCTGGAAACCTTCGTGAAGCGCGCGGCCGCGACCACTGTCGGCAATGGCGCCGAACCGGGCGTCGAGATGGGGCCGCTCGCCAACGAGCGCCGGGTTCCCGCGCTTGCGGAACTGGTCGAGGACGCCCGCGCCAAGGGCGCGGACCTTCGCACCGGGGGAAGCCGTATCGGCAATGTGGGATATTTCTTCGAGCCGACCGTTCTGGCCAATGTGCCCGATGATGCCCGGGTGATGCGGGAGGAGCCCTTCGGCCCACTGGCCGTGATCAATCCCGTCGCCTCGCTGGACGAAGCCATCGAGAGAGCCAACGCGGTTCCCTTCGGCCTCGCCGCATACGGCTTCACCAACCGTGCCGACTATGCCGACCGGATGACCGACGAGGTCGAGGCCGGCAATCTGTCGATCAACACCCTGGAGGCATCGCTTCCCGAAACGCCTTTCGGTGGCGTGAAGTCCAGCGGGTACGGCCGCGAAGGCGGCACGGAGGGATTGGAGAATTACATGATCGTCAAGAACATCTCCCATAGCATGGACATCGTCTGAGGCGCGGTCCCGCTATCGCGACGACCGCGTGCCCGCACCATGCGCCGACCGGCGGCATGGTGGGGGAGACCATGGGCGCGCACCGTCACGGGCAGCCGCTTAAAAACCCCGACCTCCTTCACCGAGGACAAGCTGCCAGGGCTTCAAGGAGGCCCCGGGGCCGAGGGATCCCCACACTCGGCGCGCGATGCGTCTGGCCAGCGGGTCGGAGGACGAAAGCCACAGCAGCGCCCGGCGCCGCCTTTCCACCCCACCCGACGGGATGCCCCCAGAACGCGCCGCCGACAATAGGCGTTTCAGGCACGATCCAGCCCAAGATCGATATGAGGATCTGGCGAAGAGCGGGAAGATTGGAGAGCCGTGTCAGGCGGAAAGGTAGGGAGGGGCTTGCCCCCCTTTCTTCAGGGAGTCCAGCTCCCTGAGCCGCTGGTAATAACGGCCGACGACGGACACGAGATCCGCATCCGCCTCGAAGCCCAGATCCCGACGGGCGCGACTGGCATCCAGAACCCCGGAATAGTTCGTGGACGTGCCGAGGTAGTTCAGACCATCGCCGATCGAGATGCGCGCATCCGGAAAGAAGCGCCGCACGGCGTCGGCCATGTCCCCCAACGTATAGGATCGGCCCGTCGCGATGTTGTAGACGTCATGCGCGAGTGTCGGAGCGACGACCGCGGCCACCACGCCGCGAGCCGCCTCCTCGGCATAGATAAGATCGTCCGACTGGTCGCCACCGTGGGCGATTTCGACGGGTTCACCCCGATAGGGCGCCTCGATAAGCCGGCTTAGGGCACCGAAGCGTCCGTGGCGCATGAGCTTACCCGGCCCGAAAATCGTGGCGAAGCGCAGCGCGGCGAATTCCATGGGCGTTGCCGCGGCGAAGGCTTTGCCGAACTCCTCGCTAACCACTTTGCACAGGTCGTAGGTCGATTCCGGGCGGGTCTGGGTCGTCTCCTTGACGGGCCTATAGGTCGGATGCGCATGATCCCCGTCGAGACCGCCATAGACAGCGCGGGATGAGGCGAAGACGAAGCGCTTCACCCCGGCCGCGGCCGCCTTCTCCATCAAGGTCACGCTCGCTTCCGCATTGATCCGGAAGGTACGCGCGGGCGCGGGGTCCTTATCCTCATGACCGACGGCGGCGGCCATGTGGACGACGCAATCGATTCCAGGTTCCGCGAAAAGCCGCTCGACATCTTCTTGCGAGCAAATATCGACCTCTTCCAGCCGTAGCTGCGCGGCATACCGCTCGCCGAGCAGTGACAGGTCCAACCGGTTGTCGGCGACGATCACATCGTGACCCTGGTCCACCAGCTCCCGCGAGACCCATGCCCCATTGACGCCAAGACCGCCGGTAACGAGAACGCGCATGGCCACTATCCCTCCACCCTGACTTGAAGGGACTCGATGCTATGCGAGCAATTCGGACAATAGGCCGTCACCAGCCGGAAACGCGGGCACTCTCCGCCCCATCGCGCGGATACGAGCGGGCCCGCGGCGCCTAGCGGCGCGACGGAAAACTTCGGCCCGGCTCCGGTTTCCTCCGGCGACAGCGTGGTGGCGCAGTCCGGACAGGTCGGCGCCTCGACCAAGGCCGTCCGGTCGAGGGTCGCGGCTTCGATACCGTCCTGCTCGCTCCACCGCGTTTGCGCCCGTAGGGCATCGGTGGCCCCGCGATCGACGGTACCGTCGCCCGCCAGCCGGACACCATATAGCCGTTCCGCCCAAAGCCGGTCGACGGCACCCACCTCGACATCGTGGGCGACGGCCTCGGGCGCGCGGTCGAAGGGGTCCCCGAACCCGCCGCCGCCGTGGGTCACGGCGACGAACACCTCGCCGGGCTTGAGATCGACCCGCGCCTTCGCCGGCAACGTTTCGGCCTCCCCCGCATGAAGCAGCGCATCGCGGTCCGTGCAGCGCGCGCACAGCTCCGCGATCGTGCCTTCCGTGCGGATCACCGCGCCGGCGGCACCGGCACCGGGCAGGCCGCCGGCGATCCCGGGCGATCCGGAGTGATCATTTCCAAAGCTCGTCACGATGATTTCGGCCGCGGAAGCACCGTGTGTGGCGAAGGCCATCTCGACACCCCGGCCGCCGCGATGGCGGCCCGGCCCTCCGGAATCCCGTGCCAGGCGCCGGAAAAGATGCAGGATCGGATAGCGCGCCTCCGCGGTTTCGACATTCATCGCGCCGCATCGCGGCGAATGCAGATAGCCGGCCGTGTCGTAGCCGTCGCCGAAGCTTCTGGCCCCGCCACCCTGCAAGCCGGAGAGGCCAAGCATGGTGCCGAACGACCGGCCGTCCTCGCGCATGCCGAATACATTGACGCCGTAAGGCGCGCCCGCCCAGCCGGCCATCGCCTTGTCGCGGCAGTTTTCGGCCCGCAGCATCATCCGCGCCACCGCGGCCGCGGAGGCGTTCAAAGCCGCCCAGCCGGCGTTGATGACACCGGACGCGACCGGAGCGGGATAGGCGCAATCGACGACCGTGCCGCTCTTGCTCTCGATATCGAGCAACCGAAGCGCCCCCTCGTTCCACGCCATGCCATCGCAAAGATGAGTGAGAACGGCGCTGAGCGGTGCCGATTCGAGCGTGGAGCGCGTGCAATTGATCAGGCCGCGCGCCTGCGGGTCGCTCTCGGTGAAATCGAAGGCGAGCCGATCGCCCTGCTTGCGCAAGGTCAGCCGAACGGTCGAGAGCGTATCCTCGTGCCCGTCATGGTCGACATGTTCCTCCGCGCGCCAGACCCCGTCGGGGATTTCCCGTACGCGTCGGCGGAGCAGGATTTCCGTGTCGCTCAGGCAATCCTCCATCACGCTCGACACGGTCTCGGCGCCGTATTTGTCATAGAGTTCGTCCATGCGCCTGAGGACGACACCCGCCGCCGCCACCTGGGCACGGAGATCCAGCTCCGCGAGACTGGGCGTGCGCGAATTGGTCATCATCGTCGCCATGATCTCGTTCGCGATCTCGCCATTCTCGACGATGCGCAGGAAGCGGTAGCGCGGCGCTTCCTGGAACGCGTCGTAGGCGTCGAGATTCCAGCTCCCCGGGGCCGGTCCGCCGACATCGGCGTGATGAATGACCGAACTGGCCCAGGCGACCAGGGTTCCGTCACGATGGATCGGCGCGACAAGGGCCACGTCATTCTGATGCACGGCCCCCATCCAGGGATCGTTGGTGATGTACATGTCACCAGGCCTGATACGCGGCGCCCCCACCACCTTGAGGCAATTGCGGATCACATGTGAAAGCGCCGTGACATGGGCGAGAACCGACATGCCGCAGGCGACGAGTTGGCCGTCTGCGGTGGCGATGCCGACATTATAGTCCTGCACCTCGGAGGCGATCGGCGACCCCGAGACCCGGCGGATCGTGGTCGCCTGCTCCTCGTTGATTTGCCAGAGCCGGTGCTTGAGAATTTCGTAGGTGACGCGATCGGCGCGCGGCTCGAACACCGCCTCACCCGCGTCTTCGATATGCGAGGGCTGCGCTTGCATTAGTTCTCTCCCGTCTGCCGGACCGGCTCGATTTCGACGATCAAATTGCCGAACGCATCCTTGGAAGCGGACTGACCGCGATAGATAGGCACGGTCGAATGGAACAGCTCGATGAGCGCCGGACCAGGCACGACATTGCCCGCCATCATGTCGCGCGCGGCGAATATGTCGGTCTCCCGCCAGCCTTCGCCGCGGCCCCAATAGACCCGTCGGCTGCCGGTGCGCGCCGCGCCGGGGTCCGCCCCCGCCTTCTCGGCGCGCGGCGGCGTGAACTTGGCGTCGAGCGGCACCAGCAAATCGGCCCGCGCGCTGACGAACTCGACCGGAGAGCCCGGCGAACTGGCGCCGGCGCCGTAGTTCATGTCGTACATCGCGCGGAAGGCCTCGATCAGCTTGCGGATGTCGGCTTCGCCGAGCGGCAGCGGCGCCTCGACCGGGACGGCGATATCGGTCATCTGCCCAACATAGTGTGTGTCGAGCGACAGCATGAGCCGAGGGTCCTGTCCGTCGCCGGAGAAGGCCGCGTCGATCTGCGCGCGGGCCTCCGCGGCAAGCCGGGCGAGCGTGGCGTTGATCGCCTCGATCGTCTCCGCCGGAACGGGCTGCTCCTGCATCACCGTCTGCAGAACCGAACCCGCGACCGAGAATTTGATGTCGGCCTGCGCGATGCCGTACGCGGAAAACACGGACGCGTAAGGCGGGATCACGATCTTCTTCGCCCCGATCTCCGCGCCGTAGGCGGTACAATGCGCCGGACCGCTGCCACCATAGGCAAGGATAACGAAATCCCTGGGATCGTGTCCCTTTTCCACGGTCACCTTGCGGATCAAATCGGCCATGTGGTTGTTGACGATCTGCAGCACCGCGTCGGCGGCTTCCTCGGGCGCGAGACCGAGCGGATCGCCGATCGTCTCCGCCATCGCGCGTTCCGCGTGCGCACGTCCGGCGCCGGCATGCGTGAAGCCGAACGAGTCCGGGTCGATGAAGCCGAGGACGACATCCGCGTCGGTGACCGTCGGCTCCCGTCCACCCAGCCCGTAGCAGGCAGGCCCGGGATTCGAGCCGACGCTGCGCGGGCCGACCTTGATGTTACGGTTCTGATCCAGCCAGACGGCGCTGCCGCCGCCGGCGCCGATTGTCTCGATATCGACCGCCGGCACGGTAAGAATCTGACGGTGGATGACCGTCTGAGCCGAGCGCATCGGCTCGCCGTCGACGACCACGCCGACGTCGAAGCTGGTCCCGCCCATGTCGGTGGTGATGATGTTGCGCTCGCCGATCAGCGTGCCGATCTGCTGAGCCCCCACGATCCCGCCGACCGGCCCCGAGAGCAGTGTCGTCACCGACTGTTCCCGGATCTTGGTCGACGGCCCCACCCCGCCGATCGACTGCATGATCAATACCGGCCCGCTGTAGCCATTCGCCTCGAGCGCCCCGTCCAGATTGGAAAGATGGCGTGCCAGCAGGGGATTGAGGTGCGCGTTGACGACGGCGGTATTGGTCCGCTCGTACTCACCCAGGACCGAGGCGACATCGGCCGCGGCGACCACGTGCAGGTCCGGGAACGCCGCGGCGATCGCGTCGCGCGCCTCGTATTCGTGAGCCCGGTTGGCATAGGCGTGCAGGAAGGAAACGACGACCGCGCCGACGCCCCGCTCGCGAAGGGTGGCGACGGCCTCGATCAACGCATCGACATCCAGGGGCAGCACGACCCGGCCGCTTGCATCCATGCGCTCGGCAACACCGACGATGTCGGTGCCGGCGACGATCGGGACAGGCGGCTCATTCTCCGTATATCGAGTAATCTGGTACTGATCCAAACCTTCGGTCCGGGCCTTCACCCGCCCGATCCGCAACGTGTCCTCGAACCCACGGGTACAAATCAGGCCGGTGCGGACGCCGGTGCGTTCGATCATGCCGTTGGTCGTGACAGTCGTGCCGTGAAAGACGAGCCGGCAATTCCTAAGCACATCCTCGGCCGCGAGATTCATGGATTCGGCCGCTATCGAGACGGCGCGCATGATGCCGACTTCCGGCATCTCCGGCGTATGCAGGGATTTCCCGACGGCTATCCCCCCCTTCCGGTCGACCAGGACGAGGTCTAGGAAGGTTCCCCCGGCATCGGCGGAAATAATGTAGTCGGACATGGGTAAAGGTCCTCGTCTCAGCGGGTCACGCGATCGCGGATTTTCCGGGCTGCGCGCCCGTCGTCTCGAAACGCTGCAGAACGGCCACGAAATCCTTCAGCCCCGCAGCCAGGTCGAAGGTGGGCTCGAAGCCCAGATCCCGGCGCGCATCCTCGATATCGAGGACGCAATAGTTCGGATCCTTCTCGGCGCGCGCGAAGTTGAACCCGCCTTCCAGTTCGATCCGCGCCTTCGGGAAAATGCCTCGCACGGTCTCGACCGCGTCGGCGAAGCGAACGCCCCGCCCCCCGCCAAGTTGGTAGACCTTGGCCGGCAACGTTTCCACCGTGCAGGCAGCCACCACGCCGGCGCCGCAATCGCGAATATAGATCGGATCGAACATCTGATCCCCCCCAGCGAGCGACATCGATTGCCCGCGGCAGGCCGCCAGAATGACATCATTGAAGACGTTCGCTTGGCTACGTTCCGGCTTGATCACGCGTTCCGCGCCGTAGAAGTCCGCGAAGCGGATGGCGCAGAACTCGAAAAAGCCGTTGCGCGCGTAGCATAAGCCGAGTTCTTCCGCGGCGTGCTTCAGAATGGTGAGCGGCAGGCGCGGGCCGGAGAAACTCGCCGGCACGGGTTTGTAACTCGGATGGCCGTATTCGGTGCCGTCGGTTCTGGCGATCACACCGCGGGTACTTCCAAAGATAACCCTCGGCACTCCGCACAGCTTCGCGGCCTCGAAGACGTTAAGCGTCCCTTCCAAATTGATTTTCGACATCATGTGGGGATGGGTCGCGTGATGTGGCGCCATCACGGCGCCCAGATGGACGATCCGATCGATCCGGTGCTCCTGGATGGTTTCGATCAGCCAGGGAAGGTCGAGCAAATCGCCCGGGACATGCGCGTAGTCATTCACCAGATCGCGCAAGAAGCCGGAATCCGTCTTGCGGTCGAAAACCGTCACGAGATCCCCGCGCTCGATGAGCTGCCGGACCACGTTGACGCCAATGATTCCGGTGCCCCCGGTCACGAGCACATTCATGCGCACATCTCCCATCCCGCCCCACTTGGAGCGACCACTTTGTCTTGTTGTCAGCATAATGCATACATTAATTCAGTTCCACAAGCCCATATGTCGAAGTTTTCCGTTGATGATGCTCAATATTGTATGCATTATAAAGAAATGCGGTGATGGGCGCCAAAGAGCGTCATGGCCTCCGCCGGCGGCGATGTCGCCTGGAGGACGGGCCGGCGCGCCAAACGAAAATGACCACCAAGGGAGGAAGACAATGTTGGGAAAACTGCGAGGATTGGCGGCGCTGTGCGTTTGCGCGGCGATTTTTCATGCTCCGGCCGCGCGGGCCGAGGATCCGGTCGAGCTGAAATTCTCGATCTTTCTGCCACCGCAGGCGATCAGCTACAAAGATGTGCTCGCCCCGTGGGCCGAGCGTGTCGAGGAAGCGTCGGACGGCGCCATCGACGTCAAGCTCTTTCCGGGCGGCGCCTTGGGCAAGAGCCCGGCCGTCCAGCTGGATCTCTTGCGCAACGGCGTGGCGGACATCGCGTGGATGATCCCGGCCTACACCCAGGGGAAATACCCCGACAACGAAGTGCTGAACCTTCCCTTTCAGGTCGAGAGCTCGTTGGAAGGAAGCGTGTCCTATTGGCGGCTCTACGAGGAAGGCCTCCTGCGCGGCTATGAGGATCTTCAGCCGCTCGGCCTTTTCACGACCGGCCCCTACAATCTCCACACCTCGACCGAGATGGTGACGCTGGAGGATGTGAAGGGCTTGAAGATCCGTTCGGCGGGCCAGGTCGACAACGCCATTCTTGAGCAACTCAATGCGACACCGGTCGGGTTGCCGGTCACCCAGGCCGCGGAATCGATCAGCCGCGGCGTGATCGACGGCACGCTCGCCGAATGGATCGGGCTGAATGATTTCCGAATCATCGACGTGACCGATCACCACCTGCTGGTCCCGATGGGCGCCGTTCCGATCATGGTCGCCATGTCCAAGGAACGCTTCGAGGCACTGCCCGAGGCGGCCCAGCAGGCGATCCTGGAGGTTAGCGGGGAGAGTTTCTCCCGCGCATTCGGCAAAGTCTTCGATACGGAATCCGAGCGGATCTACGCCGAGACCGCGGAAAGCGACGAACATGTCGTCACGGAGCCGGACGGGGAAGCGCTCGACGCTTGGCGGGCCGAACTCGGCAATGTGAGCGATGCCTGGGTCGAGCGGCATGATAAGGGCGCCGAGCTCCGTTCCGCTCTGGAGCGTATCCTGGTCGACATCCGGGCCGGACGCTAACCTGCAATGGCGCGTGGACGCGGCGGGAACGGTGCATTAGCCCATCCCGTCGCTTCCACGCGGCTCGTCTCAGCCATTCCGAGGAGCCGCGTAGAGACCATGAAAGCTGACCGCGCCGCCGAACTGATCGCCAAGGGGTGCGCCTTCGCGGGCCTGTTATGTTTCCTGTCGCTCGCCGGCATGACCGTACTCGACGTCCTCATGCGGTGGCTGTTCAATGCGCCGATCGATGCTGTTTCCGAATTCGGCGGATTGATCACGGCCGTCTCCGTTTCCGCCACCGTGCCGATGGCGCTTTGGGGCAAGCGGGGCGTGGCGGTTCGGGTTCTGGGCAAGGCGTTCCGGCATAAAGGGCGGCTCGCGCTGGAGCTGTTCTCACACGTCGCGACTTTGGCCGTGCTCTCCGGCATCGTCTGGCAACTCGTGCGCTACGCACGGCAACAGGCCGAGATGAACAGCGCGACTTGGCTGTCTCATTGGCCGACGGCGCCATTCTGGTGGGTCGTCGCCGTGATTCTAGCGCTTGCCGTCCTGGTCGAGCTTCTGGTCGTCTCGGAAACGCTCCGGACGGCGAAAGACGGTCGAGATTCAGCCGGCGCGGATTCCGCGACGGAATTCTGACCACAGTCGAGGGGACTCCTCGTTATGGATGCGACAATCGTTGCCGCGCTCGGGATCGCGGGCATGTTCGTCCTGATCCTACTCCACGTGCAAATCGGCATCGCGATGGCCATCGCCGGCGTCGTCGGCGTCACGGCCCTGATCGGTTGGGGGCCGGCTGTCTCGCTGCTGGCGACGGAAGCCGTCGCCAATCTTTCCAGCACGGATTTGGCCGTCGTACCGCTTTTTCTTCTGATGGGCAGTTTCGCCGCGGGAGGAAAGATGTCGACCGAGATATACAATCTAGCCCAGGCCACTCTCGGCCATCGGCGCGGCGGGCTCGCCTACGCCACGATCGCCGGCTGCGCCGGCTTCGGCGCGGTGTGCGGCTCGTCGCTCGCGACGACGGCCACCTTCGGGCGAACCGCCCTGCCCGAGATGCTCTCCCACGGTTACCGCGCCTCATTCTCGAGCGGCGTCATCGCCGCCGGCGGCAATCTCGGCGCGATCGTGCCGCCGTCGATCATCATGGTGATCTACGCGGTTCTAGCGAAGCAGTTCATCCTCGACGTCTTCGTCGCGTCGATCCTGCCGATATTGCTCACGGTGACGGCGATGCTGGCGACGATCGCGATCGTCGTGCGCCTGAAGCCCGATTGGGGCCCAAGTTCCGAGCGCGCAACCTGGGGACAGCGTCTTCACGCCCTGCGTCGCGCCTGGGCGGCTGCGTTATTGGTGCTGATCGTTCTCGGCGGCATCTACGGCGGGGTCTTCACCGTGAACGAGGGCGCCGCCGTTGGCGCGGTAGCGGCCCTGCTGATCGCCATCGTGCGACGCCGGATGAGCATGTCCGATTTCTGGCAAGCGATCCTTGAGGCCGCGCAATCGACCGCCTCGATCTACCTCATCGTCATAGGCGCGTCGGTCTTCTCCTATTTCGTGACCCTTTCCGGCGTCTCGGAAGCCTTTGTCGACGCCCTCAAGGCGACGGATCTGGCGCCGGTGGCGATCGTGCTCCTGCTGCTCCTCGGATATCTGGTCCTGGGAAGCATATTCGAGACCGTTTCGGCGATGCTCATCACGCTTCCTTTCGTGCTGCCTCTGATCATCGAACTCGGCTACAATCCGATCTGGTGGGGCATCATCAATGTCGCGATCATCGAACTCGGCATGATCACTCCACCGATCGGCATGAACGTCATGCTGCTGCAGTCGATGAACCCCGCGATATCCTTGCGCCAGATCTATTCCGGGGTCACCCCGTTCATCCTGTGCAACATTCTCGTTCTCCTGACGCTTGTCATGTTCCCCGACATCTCGCTCCTGCTGTTGCGCTGGTTCGGGTAAGGGAACGGCGCGCGCGTAGATACTTCAGGTAATTGGAGGCCCGATAATGGCAGGCACCGTCGAAAAGGCGACCCAGGTCGAAAAGGCGACCCAGGCCCTGCGCGAGGCGATCCTGAGCGGGGCCTATGGCGGCGACGAGAAAATGCGCGAGGTTCCGCTGGCCGATACGCTCGGCGTATCACGCACCGTCGTGCGCCTGGCGCTAAGCGCGCTGGAGCTCGAGGGGCTTGTCGTGCACACCCCGAACCGGGGGTTCCGGACACGCGCCTTCACATTGGAGGAAGTCTCGGACGCACTCATCGTGCGGGGGGAGTTGGAGGCGATCGCGGCGCGCTACATCTGCGAGAACGGTCTTTCCGATTCCGATCGGGCGACGTTCGAGGATCTCCTTCGTCAGATGGAGCGCGTCCTCGCCAGCGGCTTCGCGGAGGTCGAATCCCGGCTCGCCTGGATGGATCTGGTCGCGTCCTTTCACGGGCTCCTCGTCACCGCGTCGGGTAGCTTCGCTATTCGCGCGACGATCGAGCAGCTCTCCCGGATACCGCTGGTGGCGCCCTATAGCGTCGTCTTCGATCTTTCTTCGGAAGACTACAGCTACGCGCGCATCCGAAGCACCTTCGAAACGCGCGAACAGCTTGTCGAGGCATTGATCGCGGGGCAAAGCGGCCGGGCCGCCGCCCTGATGGTCGGATACGCCTATCAGGCCTGCAACAACAAGCGCGCGAGCTTCGAAGGGATGCGTCACGGGCGGCGTGTCTCGTCGATCCCCGGCATGGGATTGATCAGTCGCGACGGCGAACGACAGACCGAAAACATGGGGGAATAAGGCCTCGCCCGTTGCCGTCTCTTGGCCTCAAGCGAGAGAACATGGTGCCGGCCTGACACGGTTCCGCGCTCCTTTAGAACATGATCCCGGTAATGCCATGGTTGTGGACGAAACCCGCGCAATCATGACACCATGAGGCTTATTCAAACGGCGATTTCGCTGGCTTCCATGGGGGGTGCCCATGCCGGGACCAAGAATTGGCGCGCTCGGAGAGAGCATGCTGCGTGGAAACGATACGAATTTCTATATCCGGTGCGACGACGATCTGGACGATATCGACACCGACAGCAGACGCGGCCCCCTGGAATATCCACATATCCATGCCGTGACCGACGGTCCGACGCGGTGGAACCGGTTCGTCTATATCGGCATCACCTTCGGAACGGGGACGTATCACGGGGCGCCCGCGGCGATCGATATCTTCCGCGACGACGCCTATCAGCTTGAACTCGGCGATATCGTGGCGGCCATCCAGGGCAATCTTCCGCTGATCTCGTACCAGCGCGTCCAGAACCTCGCCCGGTTCCTGCGTGGCTTCCCCATCCAACAACATTATCAATAAGCCGAATCCGGGCCCGACAGCGCCCGGCGCACCGGTTATGAGCGGGGAGGCTCACCCCCCTTCCCGGCCAGGAACCCGGTCACCACATTCTCCAGCAAGCGGGAGACCGGATTGCCGAAGTCGTCGACCGGCAGGCTGCCGCAGAAGGTGATCGAGCCGACCGAGAAGACGGCCCCGCCCGACGGCGTGTCGAAATAGACCATGTCGGCATGGATCAGCCGATCCGGCGGCTCGCCGGTAGTCGTGCTGACATGGGTCAGGATCTCCTCCGGCGCCACGACATAGGTCGGCGCGTGCGCTTCCGAGCGGGCCAGGACCACGGCATTGTCGGGCGAGCCGAGATGCGGGTCGAGGCGATCCAGCTCGTACCCGGCCGCGCCCGACCCGGACAGCCCGGCGTCGCCCAGGATATCCCCATCGATGCCGTCGAATATCCAGGAAAGGTCGGGCCGGTAGGACTCCGCCAGACGGCGGTAATAGGAACCGAGGAAGGTTCCCTGGGCCGAGAACCCCACCCCCGCGAGCGCCTGCGGCGGGCGTCCGTTGCGGCGCCAAAGCCCGCCATAGCCCCCATCCAGCGCCTGATAATACTCCCCCGGCTCCGCCGCCCAGGTTCGGATGCCGCCTTCCGCCCGACGGACCTCCGCGATGCCGGGGATCGTGTCGGAAACCGCGATGCGCCAATAGAACCCATTGCCGCCCAGATAGCAGAGCCGCCCGCCGGATTCGACATAGCCCTGGAAGGCGTCGAGGCTGCCTTCCGTGTGATACTCCGGGTGCGTGCAGGTCAGCACCGCGCGATAGGGACGAAGCGCCGCCGCCCCGTCGGCATGAAGCTGGTGGTCCGTCACCACGTCGAAATCCAGCCCCTTGGCCTCCAGCCATGCCCAAAGATGGCTGTCCGCCTGATAATGGCGCAGGCCTGAGCCGCAATTCGGCGCCAGAAGCGTAAGGTAGCCCGATCGCAGATTCAGGAGCGGCCGGCGCCAGGAACAGAGCGATATGCCGGTGCCGTCCGGGTGCAGATTATAGCTCGACTGGCCGAACTGCCGATACCGGTCGGGGTTGTAGGGATAGGCGCCCCAGTCCGCCATGCGCTTCTCGATCGCGGGCCCGTAGTCATAGCGGCCGTTATTCCCGTACATGACATAGGTGAAGGTGGGGATGACGACGCAGAGGTCGGAGCGCGGGCGCCCCTTCGGCGCGGCCACGAAGAAGGGAATGAAATCCTCCGCCCCGGCGCATCGAAGCCGCATGGCGTAGACGCCGCTTCGAAAATCCTCGGGGATCGCGAAGGTGAAATCGTCCGCCCAGCCGCAATCGTGGCAATCATCCTCGTGGAAATGGATCGCGGCATAATCCTCCGGCGCGTGGGGCCAGGCCATCTCGCGCCCGGTCCAGCGGGAGCCGCGCACGCCCCGCGTCGGCATATTGACGAGCCGACCATGCAGCCCATGGGGGCCGGTATCCCGGATGCGGTCCGTATCGATCCCGCGCGAGAAGTCCCAGGCGGCGAGACACTCGCCAACCCTCTCCGCGCCCACCGCTCCGGCCCCCTCCCCGCCGAGGGTGAGCGACGGCGCCTCGATCCGACCATTGAAATGCCGGGCGGGTGGGCCGCCGACATTGCCCGCCGCGATCCGCGCGCGGGCCCCGTCCGAAAGGCACGGCACCGCGCCGCCCGGAACCGCCCCGGCGGCCCCTCCACCGCCCGTGTCCCGCCCCAGGCATTCGGCCACCAGTTCCGCGCGCCCGGAGACGAAATCGACGAAGCCCGCGATCCGGTACCAACGCATCGGCCGCAGCGGCATCCCCAGCGTCAGCCCCCCATCGCCGCCGGCGGTGGCGACGGAGAGAGCCGGCCCCGCCCGGTCCACCGACAGGTCCAGGGAAAACCCGGTCGCCGGATCGCCGATCGCGATTATCGTTTGCCGGTCCCGATCGACCAGGCCCGGCATGACGGTCGCTTCCAGGGTGAGCCGCTCCAGCCGCGTACCGGCCGGTAGCGGCGCCTCGGCATGGGAGCCCGGAACGAAGCTCTGGAAGCGCGACGGGTAGCGCCCGTTGCACGACGCCGCGACCTCCTCATGCCGGATACCGGGCCCGTCCGGATTGGGATCGGCGCAGATGATCCGGACAAGCTGAACCTCATAGGGCTCCGCCGCCGTGGAACTGACCTTGAATCCCAGGACCTCGCCCGGGCGCGCGCCGAGTTCGTCCGCATAGCCTATGATCGGGATCATCCCTTGACGGCACCCGCTGCGAGCCCGCGTATGAAGAACCGGCTCAGGAACGTGAACATGACGAAGAGCGGCAGCGCGATCAGGGTCGATCCGGCCATCAACTCGCCCCAACGCAGTTCATAGAGGCCGACCATCGTATCCAGGCCGACCGGCAGGGTCTTGTTGACGTCGCTACTGACCATGACCAGGGCGAAGACATAGTCGGTCCAGGACAGCAGGAAGGCGAAGATCGCCACCGTGACGATCCCCGGCAGGGTCAGCGGCAGGACGACCAGGACGAAGGCGCGAAGACGCGAGCAACCATCCACCATCGCCGCCTCCTCCACATCGTGGGGTATCTGCTTGAAAAAGCCCCAGAGCAGCCAGACGCCGAGCGGAAGCGCCAATGTCGTGTGCGATATCACCAGCGACAGCAGCGTATCGGACAGGCCGATCCGCACGAAAAGGGTCGCCAGCGGAATCGCCAGCAACAGCGGCGGGAACATATAGGCGTAGAGCATCGTCCCGATCACGAGGGTCTTGCCGCGGAACTGAAGTCGCGTCACCGCATAGGCGATCAGAACCGAGAGCACGATCGTCACCGCGACGGTCCCCAGCGCGACGATCACCGAATTCGCGAACCAGGTCGGATAGTCGGTCAGTTCGAGCAGGGTCGAGAAGTTCTCCCACGTGAAGGCCGACGGAAAGAACTCGATCGCGGTATAGATGGTCGAGGGCTCACGGAAACTGGTGTTAATCATCCAATAGATCGGAAAGACCGAATAGATGACCGTCAGCGCCAGCAGCGCGCCATAGCCCAGCTTCGAGCCCAGTTTGGGGAAATTCGCGCGCATGGACGCTCAATCCTTCCGGTCCAGGGGAAACAGGCGGAAATAGATCAGGATCAGCACGGACAGGATCACGAAGGAGATCGCCGATACGGCCGCCCCGGCGCCGACGTCGTACATCTCGAACGCCTGTCTGTAGGAGAAGATCGGCAATTGCTCGGTCGCCTGCTGCGGGCCGCCGCGTGTCATCAGCCAGACGATATCGAACTTGTTGAACATCCAGATCGCGCGCAGCAGCAACACGACCAGCAGCACGGAGCGCAACTGCGGCAAGGTGATGTGCCAGAAGCGCTGCCAGGGTCCGGCGCCGTCGATGCGCGCCGCCTCGTAGATGTCCTCCGGGATGGATTGCAGCCCCGCCAGGCAGGTCAGGGTGACGAAGGGTGTCCAAATCCAGACACTGATCAGGATCACCGTGATCATCGCCATATAGGGGTCGTCGCCCCAGGGCAGATAGTCGTAGCCCAGAAGCTGCGCCGCCTTGCTGAATATCCCGACGGACCCGTCCAGCATCCATCGGAAGGTCAGCGCCACGACGACGGTCGGCAATAGATAGGGCAGGACCGCGATCCCACGGATCACCGGCATGCCCGGGAACTCCCGCGCCAGCAGCAGGGCGAATCCGATCCCGAGCACGATCTGAAGCAGGATCGTCAACCCGGCGAAGATCACCCCCCGGCCGAGCGCCGCCCAGAAATCCGGCATGGCCAGCACGCGGGCATAGTTCTGGAACCAGACCCATTCGGGTTCGGAGATCAGCGATTCCCGGTGCTGGAAACTCAGCTCCAGCGCGTAATAGGCGGGATAGAGGACCAACAGGGCGGTGAGGCCCAAGGCGAGAAAGAAGATGATATAGATGATGCGATCGCTGGGCATCCGCTTGACTTCCACTTCCGACCCGGCCGGCGCGGGAACCGCATTTGGGAGAGGACGGCCGAAGGGATTTCACCCCCCTTCGGCCGCCTCTATTCCCGCATCAGGCCGCGATGATTTTCCTGATCTTCTCGGCGGCCGTACGTACGCTGTCGGTGGCGGACGTACCGTTCAGGACGCGATCCTGAATCATCTCCGGCAACGCATAGGAACGGAACACCTTGCCGGCACGTACATCGGGTTCCGGCCCCTCGGTATCGATCGACCGGATGATGACATCCGGGTCGTTGAGCACCCGCTTCTGCATCGCGAGGATGTCCGCGAAGGTCTCGAACGCCGGATGCGACGTCCAGCGCGGGTCCTCGTAGATATCCAGGCGCGTCGGCTGATAATGCACCGGCGAGGAGTGTAGGAAGTTGATCAGATGCTCGTCGGAGAACCATTCGAGGAACTTCAGCGCCTCGTCCGTCATCGCGGTATCCAGGACGACCCAGCCGTCATAACCATGGTTCACCGCGAATTTCTTCCCATCCTTCGACGGGAAGAGGAAGGACGAAACCTGCTTCGCCTTCTCCGGCATGGTCAGTCCCATCTGATCGATCAACCGGCCGGTTCCGGGCGTGTGGGAGATGATTCCCCCCTGGAAGTCGCCCACCAGATTGGCCCAGTCGGACTGCATCGGCGAGGGCGGCATGTACTGGGTAAGGTCCGCCATGAAATCGAGATATTCCGCCGCCTTCGGCAGGATATCGGGGGAATCGAGCACGACGTTCCAATCATCGTCGAACAGCTTCACCCCATTCGCCCACATATAGCCGAAGGCGGTGTAGTTGGCCGCGCCGTTGCTGCCGATCGGATGGACGATGCCGTGGCGTAGCTGGTTCTCGCCATCGCCGGTCAGGGCGGCCAGATTGCCCATCATGCCGTCCCAGTTGCCGGGCTCCCGCAGCGACTTGGCCGCGTACAGATCCTTGCGGTAGTTGATCCAGCACAGATTGTAGTCGTACGGGTACCAGTAATTGTCGCCCTGCATCGGAAACAGGATGCGCGGCCCCCAATCATATTTCGAGATGATCGAGTTCAGCGGGACGATCTTCTTCTCGTTGGCGAGCAGCAGCACGTCGCCGACGAAGCTCAGGGTCGCGATATCGTAGGGGCGCCCGGATTGGATCGAGGCCTGCAGCTTCTCGAAGGCCTTGCCGCCGGGAACGCTGTCCATCTGGACCTTGATCCCGGTTTCCTTCTCGTACTGGGCGGCGGCGAAGCGCATCGCGCGCACGCTGTCGACGCTCGGCTCCGCGTTCAGGAAACGGACCGTCTTGTCCGCCGCCAGCACGGCCGGCGCGGAAAGCGCGAAGGGCGCGACGGCGGCCGCGGCCCCCACCCCCTTGATGACGGATCGTCTGGAGGGGCTTCCGTTCACGCGGAAACCTTGCCCGGTCGGATCCAACGGACTCTTCTTCACCATGATTTCCTCCTCCTGCTGTTACCCAAGTTTGTTGTTCAGATCACCTTGGTCCCGATCGACTTCAGCGTCGTTCCCGACGCGGCGTCGAACAGGTGATAGCGCCCGTCGCCGAGTCGCATCGCGACGCGGTCTCCGCGCGATATTCCGTCGTTCCGGGAAATCAGCACGCGCAGGGATGTCCCGCCCTCGCGGCAAAGCAACAGGGTCTGCGCACCCATCGGCTCGACGAGGTCGACCCGCATGCGGAACTCCACCCCATCTTCCGCCCCGTCCGGCAGCACCTCCAGATGCTCCGGGCGAAGGCCCAGGACGACATCGGCGCCCGCGCTCAACCCCGCGCTCCGGGCCGTCGAAAGGTCGATCGCGAAACCGTCGCCCATGAGGCGCAGTCCGCTTCCCGCCGCCTCCAGCCGGGCGTCGACCTGATTCATCTCGGGCGATCCGATGAAGCTCGCCACGAACTGGTTCGCGGGATTGTCATAGACTTCGAGGGGCGCGCCGACCTGCTGCAACCGGCCATCCTTCATGACCGCGATCCGGTTGCCGAGCGTCATCGCCTCGACCTGATCATGCGTCACATAGATCATGCTGGTCCCGATGCGGGAGTGGAGACTGCCGATCTCCTCGCGCATCCGCACCCGCAGCTTGGCGTCCAGGTTGCTCAGCGGCTCGTCCAGCAGAAAGGCGTCCGGGTCGCGGACCAGGGCGCGGCCGAGGGCGACGCGCTGACGCTGCCCGCCGGAAAGCTGCTTCGGCCGACGCTCCAGAAGGTCGTCGATGCCGAGCGTCGCGGCCGCCTCGCGGACGCGCTTGTCGATCTCCGCCTTCGACGCGCCCCGCATGCGCAGGCCGAAGGCCAGATTCCCGTAGACGCTTTTATGGGCGTAGAGCGCGTAGTTCTGGAACACCATCGCGATATTGCGGTCCTTGGGATCAAGGCGCGTCACATCGCGATCGCCGATCATGATCGTTCCGGCGGTCGTGGTCTCCAGACCCGCGACCATGCGCAGGGTGGTCGACTTGCCGCAACCGGACGGGCCGACGAACACCATGAGCTCGCCGTCGTCGATCGACATGCTGACATCGTCGACGACCGTCAGATCGCCGAACTTCTTGGTGACATTACGAATTTCTATGGAGGCCATTGAATGATTTCCGCGCTTTTCAGGAGAGGGACGCCGGAACCCGAGCAACGATGCTCTTGGTCCGCAAATAGGATAGCAGCGCGACGAGCCCCTTTTCCCGTCCGAAGCCGGAATGGCCCACACCGCCGAACGGAACCTCGACCCCGCCGCCCCAATAGTCGTTGATGGTCACCTGACCGCATTTCAGATCGCGCGCGATCGCCAAGGCGGCGGAGACATCCCGGGTATAGATGCCCGCCATCAGGCCATAGCGCGTTCCATTGGCCGCCCGCAGCGCGTCCGCCGGCCCGTCGACCACCTGGACGGACAGGACGGGGCCGAATATCTCCTCCTGAACGCATGGCGAGTCCGGCGGCAGGTCGTCGATCACCGTCGGCGCGACGAACCAGCCATCGCCGCCTTTCGGGTCGGCGACGGCTTCCCCGCCGCACAGGATTCTGTCACCGCCCGCCCGCGCGGTATCGATGAATTCCAGGATGCGGTCCATCTGGCGCCGGGAATTGATCGCGCCCATCCTGTTGCCACGCAGGCCGTGGCCCACGGTAATCGCGCGCGCGCGATCGACCACCGCCGCGACGAGGTCGGCATGGATGGCGCGCTCCACGACGAGGCGCGACCCGGCGGAACATATCTGTCCGGCATTCTCGAAGATCGCCCCGATCACGCCGTCCGCCGTCTTCGCGATATCGCAGTCAGCCAGCGCGATGACCGGGGACTTGCCACCCAGTTCCATCGTGACACTGGCGAAGTGATCCGCCGCCGCCTGCATGACGCGCGTTCCCGTGACCGGGGAGCCCGTGAAGGTCACATGCGCCACATCGGGATGGGCGGACAGCGCGGCGCCGACCGACGCCCCTTCCCCCAGCACGACATTGCAGACGCCCGGCGGCAGACCGGCCTCCACCAACAGCCGCGCGAAGATCAGGGCCGTGTGCGGCGTCGTCTCCGCCGGCTTCGCCACGACGCAGCACCCCGCTGCCAGTGCCGGCGCGACGCCCCGGGCGAAGGTCGACATCGGATAGTTCCAGGGAATGATCTGCGCGACGACACCGACCGGCTCCAGCATGCTGAAGCCGATCTGCTCGAAGCCGATGGGCAGGCTGTCGCCCTGCAGCTTGTCGCACACGCCGGCATAATATTCGAAGGTCCGCGCGGCCGTCTCCACCTTGGCGGTCGCCTCGGCCAGGGTCTTGCCGACATTCAGAACCTCCAGCACCGCCAGCAGATCCCTGTTCTCGCGGATCTTGGTCGCCATCGCGCCCAGGATGCGTCCCCGCTGGAAGGCCGGCATGCGCCGCCATTCGTCGAAGGCCCATGCGGCGGAGCGCACCGCGCGATCGACATCCGCCGCGTCGCCGGCCGATACGGCGGTGAAGACCCGCCCCAGGCCGGGATCGGCGATCTCCATCATGCCGCCCTCCACGGACGGGTACTCCGCCCCGTCGATGAAGTGGCCGGACGGAATATCCTCCAACGTGCCGGTCTCGAAATAGCGGGCGGCGTAGGCGTCGGTCGTCGCGGTCATTTCGGCAACTCACTGATTTGATAGGCGGACCGGGCCAGCCATTCCGGCTCCACCTCGACGCCCCACCCGGGTGCGTCCGTCACCTCCGCATGGCCGTCCACGATCCGGTAGGGGTCGTTGCGCAGCACGCCATATTGCCAGGGATAGAAGTCCGGCCCCTCGATCGAGAATTCCAGATATTTCCCCGCATTCGGGATCGCCCGCAGCAGATGCATGGTGAACAGCGTCACCAGCCCCAGGTTCGCGGCGTGCGGGGTGACCGGCATATCGGCCGCCGCCGCCATCCGGCAGACCTCCAGGGTCCGGCACATGCCGCCCAGATAGAGGATATCGGGCTGGGCCACGTCGACGGTCCCGCGCCCGACGATCTCCTTCCAGACGAGGAACTCGCAATCCTGCTCGCCTCCCGTCACGTCGAGATCGAGGGCCTCCGTGACCTGCCAGGTCTGGTCCAATTCCCAATAGGGGCAGGGTTCCTCGAAATGCTGGACGCCATTGTCCTGAAGCACCTTCCCCAGCTCGATCGCCCGCGTCGGGGAGAGGCCGCTATTGCCGTCGGCCAGAAGCGCGGCATCGTCGCCGAGCACCCGGCGAATCGCGGGGGCCATCGCCTCGCTGCGCCCGGGATAGACATCGGTATCGCGCCCGCATTCCTTCGCGACACGGAACTTGAAGGCGTCGAACCCGAAATCGTCGCGCAGGCGGGCGAAGCGCGCGCCCTCCTCCTCCGGCGTGATGTCGCGGCGCATGGAGGACGCATAGGCCCGAACCCGCCCCGGCGCGCCGCCCAGCAGGGTCGCCACGGGCAGGCCCGCGACCTTCCCGCGCAGATCCCAGACCGCCGTGTCGAGACCGCCCAGCGCGCGCTTCAGATAGGAGCCTGGAAATTTGTGCTCGCGCTCCGGGATCGTCGCGATCAGATCCTCCAGATCGTCCGTGTCCCGGCCCAGGACATAGGGGGCGACCTGACGATGGAAAACGGCCGCGGTGATATCCGAATTATAGGTGGAGAACTGACCCCAGCCCTGATTGCCGGCCTCGTCGGTCACCCGCAGGAAGCCGATAAATTGGGTACAGAAACTCTCCAGCGACCTGACCTTCATGAACGCGCCTCCCAGGTCCGCGCCAATGGCGCGGAAGCCGGCCATCGGAACCGGCCATTGTTCGATTTTTCATGACGATAAGGATTTGCCACTTGAATGGCCAAAACAAGTGAAGTTTTATGGCACTAAGACCAAAGAAAAATTGGGCCTAAAATGAGCTTCCGACTCCCCCCCCTGAATTGGATCAGGGCCTTCGAGGCCAGCGCCCGGCATAATAGCTTCGCGGCCGCCGCGCGTGAGTTGAACCTGACCTCCACCGCGATCAGTCACCAGATCCGCTCGCTGGAACAACAGGTTGGCCATCCGCTGTTCGAGCGGCGGGCCCGGGGCGTACGCCTCACCGGCATGGGGGCGGCCTATCTGCCGGGCGTACGCGATTCCTTGGAGCAATTGTCGGCGACGACGATGAAGCTCTTCGGCCTGGGGGCCGGATCGGCCCTTACGGTCAGCGCGCCCTTGTCGTTCGTCACGCTGTTCCTGGCGCCGCGTCTGGCTGATTTCAGGAACCAGTACCCGAATGTGCCGGTACAGCTTTATTCGCTGGTCTGGCTGGATGCCGCGCTGAACGATTCCACCGATTTCGATATCCGGTTCGGCTCCGGGAACTGGCCCGGCTATGCGGCGGAGCGGATCATGTACGACCATTCCGTCGTCGTCGTGCAGCGCTCGATCGCCGAATCCTGCGGCTACGATCCGGACCGGCTTCGCGACGCCGTCGCGAACAGCCCGCTGATCCACGTCATCGGCTATGAGGATCACTGGAAGAAGGCGTTCGAGACCCTGGGCCTCGCGGCGCCGACGATCGGGCGTTCCATGCGCGTCGATAATTCGCTGACCGCCTTGACACTGGTGGCC
Source organism: Marivibrio halodurans (assembly GCF_017963645.1). Lineage (GTDB taxonomy): Bacteria > Pseudomonadota > Alphaproteobacteria > UBA8366 > Aestuariispiraceae > Marivibrio > Marivibrio halodurans. The sequence goes on from NZ_JAGMWN010000004.1 coordinate 314,644, forward strand.
AACGGGGCGGGGGCGGCGATCGTCCTGCGCTCCCATGTCGTGGAGGCGGCGAAGACATTGCCGGTCGCCGCCCCCTTCGACTTCGCGCTGCCCTTGAAGGAGGCGCATTACCTGCTGACGCCGGAAAGCCAGAAGGAGACGAAGCCCGAGGCGGTCGTCTTCAAATCCTGGTTAACCACCCAGATCAAGGCCGCGCGCGAGACGGATTGAGGACATCGGGTGCCCCCGGGTCACCCCCGCCGAATGATCTCCGCCGCCCGCGCCGCCAGCATCATCACGGGCAGGTTCAGATTGCCGCTGACGATATTGGGAAAGGCGGCGGCATCGGCGACCCGTAGCCCCTCCACGCCCCGCACGCGCAAGTCCGGCGCCAGGACGCTGCCGTCCGGGTCGCGTCCCATCGCGCAGGTCCCGCACGGGTGGAACACGGTGCCCGTACGGCGCCGGATATCCTCGATCAACTCCCCTTCCGTGACGACGCCCGGCCCGGGCAGAAGTTCCTCCGCGATGACACCGGAGAAGGCCTTGGTGCCGGCCAGGCGGCGGATGAAGCGGACGGCCTCCAACATCTCCACCAAATCCTCCTCGGCCGCATAGACGTTCGGCCGGATCAGGGGCGGCGCCATCGGATCGGCGCTCGCAAGCCCGATCATGCCCCGGCTTCTCGGCCGGGTGTTCGACAGCCCCAGGGCGAAGGCGGGATAGGGGTCCGGTGTCAGCAACGGCCGGTTCAGATCCCGGGCCTTCAGCGTCGTGATCAGTTGCAGATAGAGTTGCATGTTCGGAAGCGCACGGTCCGGGGATGTCCGGAAGAACGCGCCCCCCTGATTGACCGACATCGCCAGCGGCCCTCTATGCCGCAGCAGATAGCGCGCGCCGTTCCAAAGACGCCGAAGGAGCGGCGCCAGTTCCTGGTTCAATGTCGGCACCGTCGACCGGTAATAGTAGTTCAGGCCGACATGGTCCTGAAGGTTGGCGCCGACATGCGGGTTATGTACGCGTACGGGAATATCCAGAGCGGCGAGATCCTCGCCGTTCCCGATACCGGACAATTGCAAAAGCTTCGGGGATTCGATCGCCCCGGCCGCGACGATGACCTCCCGCCGGGCGGTCAGCGGGATGCGCTCGCCGTCGCGTTCGACCTCCAGGCCGATGCAGCGCGCGCCGTCGAACCGCAAGGCCCGCACGCGGGCATGCAGCATGACCTCCAGGTTCGGCCGATGCATCACGGGGCGGAGGAAGGCTTCGGAGGCCGATACCCGCTTCCCGTGGCGGGTATTGATCCGGTAGAAGCCGACCCCTTCCTGGGTCTCGCCGTTGAAATCCGGATTGGGGGGCAGACCGATTTCCCGGCAAGCCTCGACGAACGTACCCGTCAGGGGATGCGCCATATCGTCGATCCGGGTAAGCGGCAGACCGTCCGATCCGTGTCCCGGGCGCGTCAGCGCCCGAAAGGCCTCCGCCATCGGCCCGGCGCCCCAGCCCGCCTCGCCGGTCGCGGACACCCAGTCCGCGAAATCCTCCGCCCGGCCGCGAATGCACACCATGGCGTTGATGGAGCTGGAGCCGCCCAGGACCCGCCCGCGCGGCCAATAAGCCCGCCGCCCGCCGAGCCCGGGATCCGGCTCCGCCTCGTAGCGCCAGTTCACCACCGGGTCGTGGAACAGGCGGCCATAGCCGATGGGCATGGAAATCCAAAACGACCGGTCCTGTCCGCCCGCCTCGACCACCAGGACGCGGGTCCCCGGCGTCTCGCTCAGCCGGTTCGCCAGAACGCTGCCCGCGGACCCCGCCCCCACGATAATATAATCAGCTTCCATCTCGACTGTCTCCGCAACCAACGCCCGGGATACGGGCGCGCGAAGACTATCGACATGTGCTATGGTTAAAACAAACGAAGGAAAACGACGCTCAGACCCAAAATCAATTACCCTTCATGGGATTAAGGGCAATTCCGGCGTGAACCCGCCTCAAACCCGTTCAATCACCATGGCGATGCCCTGGCCGACACCGATGCACATGGTGCACAGGGCATGGCGCGCCGCGCGCTTCTCCAACTCGATCAGGGCCGTGGTCAGCAATCGCGCACCCGACATCCCCAACGGATGGCCGAGCGCGATCGCCCCGCCATTCGGATTCACGTGATCGGCATCGTCCGGCACGCCCAGTTCGCGCAGCACGGCCAGACCCTGGGCGGCGAAGGCCTCGTTGAGCTCGATCACGTCCATCCGGTCGATCGTCATGCCGAGACGGGCAAGCAGCTTCGCGCTGGCCGGCGCCGGGCCGATTCCCATGATGCGCGGCGGAACGCCGGCCGTCGCCATGCCCAGGATACGCGCGCGGGGGGTGAGGCCATGGGCCTTCGCCGCCGCCTCCGAGGCGATCAGGACGGCGGCCGCCCCGTCATTGACGCCGGAGGCATTGCCCGCCGTCACGCTGCCGTCCCGCCGGAAGGGCGTCGGCAATTTGGCCAGCGCCTCAAGCGTGGTTTCGGGCCGAGGGTGCTCGTCGGTGTCGACGGTCACGGGGTCGCCCTTGCGCCGGGGAATCTCGACGGGGACGATCTCCTCCGCCAGACGCCCCGATTCCATGGCGCGGGCGGTGCGCTGCTGGCTGCGCAGCGCGAAGGCATCCTGATCCGCGCGGTCGATCCCATAGTCCATGGCGACATTCTCCGCCGTCTCCGGCATGGAATCGATGCCGTACTGGTCCTTCATCAATTTATTGACGAAGCGCCAGCCGATCGTGGTGTCGAATATCTCCGCCTTGCGGGAGAAGGGCTGGTCCGCCTTGCCCATGACGAAGGGGGCACGGCTCATGCTTTCCACCCCGCCGGCGAGGTACAGATCGCCGTCGCCCGCGCGGATCGCGCGCGCCGCCATGCCGATCGCATCCATGCCGGAGCCGCACAGACGGTTCAGCGTCGCCCCCGGCACCTCCGTCGGCAGGCCCGCCAGCAGGCTCGCCATGCGCGCGACATTGCGGTTGTCCTCCCCCGCCTGATTGGCGCAGCCAAAGATCGCGTCGTCCACCGCCCGCCAATCGACGGATGGGTTGCGCGCCATCAGCGCCTTGATCGGGACGGCGCACAGGTCGTCCGCCCGCACCGGGGCAAGCGCCCCGCCATAGCGACCGATGGGCGTGCGGATCGCGTCGCAGAGATAGGCTTCGGCCATGGTATCAGGTCTCCTTCAACATCTCGCGGGCGATGATCAACTGCTGGATCTGCGAGGTCCCCTCATAGAGCCGGAACAGCCGCACATCGCGATAGAAGCGCTCGACCGGATAGTCGGCCATATAGCCGGCGCCGCCGTGTATCTGGACGGCACGGTCCGCCACGCGGCCCACCATTTCCGAGCAGAACAGCTTGCAGCAACTCGATTCCAGCGTGACGGCCTGGCCCGCGTCGCGCTTGCGCGCCGCGTCCCGCACCATGGACGTCCCGGCATAAAGTTCGGTCCGGCTTTCCGCCAGCATGGCCTGGATCAACTGGAATTCCGCGATCGGCTGGCCGAACTGCTTACGCTCCCGGGCATAGGCGAGCGATTCGTCGAGCAACCGCGAGGCGGCCGCGCAACAGATCGCCGCGATATGAAGGCGCCCGCGATCCAGCACCTTCATCGCCGTCGCGAAGCCCCGCCCCGCGACGCCGCCGATGACGGCGGAGGCCGGCACGCGGCAATCATCGAACATCACGTCGGCGGTCAAGGTACCGCGCTGCCCCATCTTCCGGTCGGGCTTGCCGACGGTCAGGCCGGGCGTTCCCGCCGGGACGAGGAAGGCCGACACCCCCTTCGCCCCGCGAACCGACGGATCGGTCCGCGCCATCACCGTGAAGAGACCGGCGATCGGCGCGTTCGTGATATAGCGCTTGGTCCCGTTCAGCACATAGGAGTCCCCCTCCGGCCTGGCGGAGAGCGCGACGGCGGCGGCGTCGGAGCCGACATCCGGTTCGGTCAGGGCGAAGGAGCCGATCACCTCGCCCGAGGCGAGGCGCGGCAGCCACTCCGTCTTCTGCTCCGACGTCCCATCGATGATGATGCCTTGGGAGCCGATGCCGTTATTGGTTCCGATCAACGATCGGAAACAGGGCGAGGCCCGGCCAAGGGCGAAGGCAATCTCCACCTCCTCCGCCATCGATAGGCCGAGGCCGCCATGCGCCTCCGGGATCGACAGGCCGAAAAGCCCCAGATCGCGCATCTCCCGCACGATCTCCGGCGGGATCGCGTTCTCCTCCTCGACCCGGGGTTCGATGGGAATCAAGCGTTCATCGACGAACCGGCGAACCGTATCGATCAGATGGGTCAGGGTTTCCGTATCCAGTGCCAAGCCTCTGCCTTTCCTTGCTTCCGCGAGGACCCGCGCGTCAGGCGCCGGCCGCCTCACCCGCCTCCCCGATTTGGATGAGGATCTGCCCGGCGCGCACCGAGGTGCCGACCGCGCAGTCGATTTCCGCGACAATGCCATCGCGCGGCGCGGCGATCGGGGTCTCGAACTTCATCGCCTCGACGATGGCGAGCGTATCGCCGCGCGCCACGATATCGCCGACCGCCACCCGCAGCGCCACGACGACGCCCGGCATCTCCGAGGCAACGGCCCCATCACCGCCCGCCGCCCCGTCGAGCGCTTCCAGCGCGCGCTCCACCCGGGCGCGCGTGCCGGCGATGGCGATCTCGATCGCCTCGGCCCCGACGGCCGCGACCCAGGAACGACCGGCGAGCATGCCCCGCACCAGATCGCCGTCCCGATGCATCGTCACGCTTCGCAGCCGCACGGCCCCGGCCCCGGCCCCGCCATCCTCGCCACCAACATCGATGACGGCATATCCGGCATCGATCGCGCGAAACCGCGCGATCCGCCATTTTCCGTCCATGACGAACCCGACCCGCCCCATGGGCGCCACCGGGTCCAGCGCCCCGCGCCCCCCCCCGAGATCCCCCCCGATATCCCCAAGGCCGGGACCATGCCAGGGCGAGTTGGGCCCCTCCCCCACGACCGGACAGGCGAGCGCCGCCGCCGCGACGGCCAGAATGTCATGCGCGTCCGGCATCTCGACGAGGCGCGGCAGCGCCTCATCCACGAAACCGGTGTCCGCGCCATCCGCCTGAACCACCGGATCGGCGAGCAGACGGGCGAGGAAACCGTGATTGGTCGTCAATCCCAGGATCGCGGTTTCCGCCAAGGCCGCGCGCATCCGCGCGAGCGCCGCGTCGCGATCCGCGCCATGGACGATCAGCTTCGCGATCATCGGGTCGTAGTCCGGCGGCACGCTGCCGCCGGCGCGTATCGCGCTTTCCACCCGAACGCCCTCCGGCCAGCGCAGCGCGGCGACGGTCCCCGGGGCCGGGCGGAACGCCGCCGCCGGGTCCTCGGCATAAAGGCGGCATTCGATGGCATGACCGCTTGCCTGGATGGCCGCCTGCGTGCGCGGCAGCCCCTCTCCCGCCGCGATGCGCAATTGCCACTCGACCAGATCAAGTCCGGTGATTTCCTCCGTCACCGGGTGTTCGACCTGAAGGCGGGTATTCACCTCCAGGAAGAAGAAGGCGCCATCCGCGCCGACGATGAATTCGAACGTCCCCGCATTGCGATAGGCGATGGCGCGGGCGCCCCGCGTCGCCGCATCCAGCAGGCGGGCCCGCAGATCGTCCGACAGGAAGGCGGCCGGCGCCTCCTCCACCACCTTCTGGTGCCGTCGCTGGAGGGAGCACTCGCGCTCGTGAAGATGGACGACCTCCCCCGTCCCATCGCCGAAGACCTGCACCTCCACATGGCGGGGCGCCGTCACATAGCGTTCGACCAGAAGGCGCCCATCGCCGAAACCGGACCGCGCGGTTCGGATGGCGGAATCGATGGCCGCGCGTCCGTCGCCGGAGCGGATGACGGCCATGCCCTTGCCCCCGCCACCGGCGACCGGCTTGAGCAGCGCGGGAAAGCCGACCTCGGCCAGCGCCGCCTCGATCTCCACGGGATCGTCGCTCGCGCCTTCCGATCCGGGGACCGTGGGAACCCCGGCCGCCGCCATCAGGCGCTTGGCGGTCGCCTTGTCTCCCATGTCGGCGATGGTCTTGGGCGTCGGGCCGATGAAGGTAAGCCCGGCTGCCTCCACCGCCGCCGCGAAGGCGGCGTTCTCCGACAGGAACCCATAGCCGGGATGCACCGCCTCGCAGCCGGTATCGCGGGCGACGGTGATCAGCTTCTCCGCGTCGAGATAGGACTGCGCGGCCGCCGCCGGTCCGATCGGAATGCTGGCGATTGCACCGTCCAGATGCGGGGCGTCACGATCCGCTTCCGAATAAACGGCGACATAGTCGATGCCGAGACGCCGGCAGGTACGTGCGACGCGGCGGGCGATCTCGCCCCGATTGGCGATCAGGATACGTCGAAACATGGCCTACATCCGGAACACGCCGAAGCGCGTCTCCTCCTTCGGCGAGCCCGCCGCCATGGCGAGCGACAGGGTCAGCCAATCGCGCGTGTCCGCCGGATCGACGACCGCGTCGACCCACAGCCGCGCGGCGGCGTTGACCGGATGGCTCTCGCGCTCATAGGCGGCCAGGACGGGCGCCTCCATCGCGCGGCGGTCGGCGTCGGTGAAATCCTGACCCGCCTTGCGCATCTGTTCCTCGCGCACCAGGCCCAGGACGGTCGCCGCCTGCGCGCCGCCCATGACGGACGTCCGCGCGTTCGGCCACATCGCCATCAGGCGCGGCCCGAAGGCGCGGCCACACATGGCGTAATTTCCGGCCCCGTAACTGCCCCCGATCAACAGGCTGAATTTGGGAACGCGGGCGGTGGCGACGGCGTTCACCATCTTCGCCCCGTGGCGCGCGATGCCCCCGGCCTCGTAATCCCGTCCGACCATGAAGCCGCTGATATCATGCAGGAAAAGCAGGGGAATCTCGCGCTGGCAGCAGAGTTCGATGAAGTTCGCGGCCTTCTGCGCGCTCTCCGAGAAGAGCACGCCGTCATTCATCACGAGTCCCACCGGATAGCCGCCGACGGCCGCCGTGCCGCAGATCACCGTCGTGCCGTAGCGGGCCCGGTACTCGTCCAACCGGCCGGCGTCGATCAGGCGTTCCAGGATAGCGCGCGCGGGCATGCGCTGGCGGCTATCCACCGGGATCAGATCGGCGATTTCGGAAGCCGCGCGAAGCGGCGCCAGAGGGGCCAGGGGCGGCGGCGGCAAGGGGCGCGCCGGCCCGCGCGCCACGATCGCCCGCACCAGGGACAGCGCATGCAAATCGTCGCGCGCCAGATGATCGGCCACGGCCGATTGGCCGGTATGGACCGCCGCCCCGCCCAATTCCTGGGCGTCCACGACCTCCCCCGTGGCGGCGCGGACCAATTGCGGCCCGCCGAGATAGATCGTGCCGTTTCCCTCGACGATGACGGTCTCGTCCGCCATGGCGGGCACATAGGCACCGCCGGCGGTACAGGCTCCCATGACCGCCGCGATCTGCGGCAGGCCCAGGGCCGACATCTCCGCGATATTCCGGAAGATGCGGCCGAAATGATGCTCGCCGGGGAAAAGATCCTGCTGCATCGGCAGGAAGGCGCCACCGGAATCCACCAGATAGAGGGTGGGCAGACCGTTCTCCCGCGCGATCTGCTGCGCGCGGACCTGCTTCGCCACGGTGAGGGGATAGTAGGTGCCGCCCTTCACGGTGGCGTCATTGGCGACGACCATGACCAGCCGCCTCTCGACCATGCCGATCCCGGTCACGATCCCGGCGGAAGGAACAGGTTCCTCATAGATGTCGTGGGCAGCGAGTTGCCCGACCTCCAGGAAAGGCGTGCCGGGGTCCAGCAGGTGGGAGATACGCTCCCGCGCGGTCAGCTTGCCCCGCGCGCGGTGACGCGCCAGCGCCTTTTCCGACCCGCCGGCAAGCGCCACGGCGCGGGCCGCGCGAACGGGTGCGCGGTGACGTTCATAGCCCCCGGGCGGCGTGTCCGTCGCTTCCGTCGGTGCCGTGCCGTCCGGCGCGTGCGAGGGGTGGGTGGCCATCGCTAGGCTCCCGCCCCCTCCTCGACGACGGTAAGACGCAGCAGCCCGTTGCCGAGCGCCTTGCCGGTCTGGTCGAGACGCAAGGTCCGGGTCGCCCCGCCGCCCAGCGCGTTGCGCATGAGGACGACGACCGCCTCGATATTATCCATCGGATGGACCTCGACCTCGCCCTTCACCCAATCGCCCATCAACGCCTTGACGGCCGCCGGGGTGACGCTGCGCAGCAGGGTGGGATAGTCCTCGGGAGATTTGGCGATGACGCCGACGGAAATCACGTCGCCCTTGTCACCGGAACGAACATAAGCGATGTCGCGAAGTAACGGCACGGGTCAAGCCTCCAGAATATCGGTCGTTTGACGCACGAGGTCGCGGGACACCAGGGTGGGCCACAGGCCGAAGACGGGCCGGGCCTTCTGAGGCGCCCCGAAGGAGGTGCCGCCCGGCCCCATGATCCAGAGTTGCGAACAGGCGCGGCGCACCTTCTCCGCCTCGGCGCGATCCTCGGTATGGACCGCCACGCGCAGACCGACCTCCGATGGGTCGTAGTCCGGCCGGGGCGAGGCCGGGCCGTGCAGCATATCGACGCCGACCAGATCGAAATGCATCTGATCGGCCTTGAGGCCCAGCCGCTCGAAGCGCTGAAGCAGGGTTTCCCGCGCCTTTTCCGCGCGCTCCAAGGCATAGGGCCAGGGGAAGAACAGCATGCCTTCCCCGACCCATCCGTCCTCGTAGCCGATGACGAGCTTCAGACGTTCGGGACGCGGATGGCCGGTCATGTTGGACAGTCGCACGCGGTCCTTGCCCACCTCCTCGATCCGAACGGTCGTGAAGTCGGCGATACCGTCGGGCATCAGATATTGTTTCGGGTCGCCGATCTCATACGTCAGATGCTCCTTGACCGTGAAGGCGTCGACGCGCCCGCCGGTGCCCTCCAGCTTGGTCACGACGGCCGTGCCGTCCGCGTCGAACTCCACGATCGGGAAACCGACCCGGCCCATATCCGGCATCTCGTCGAACCGCGAGGACATGCCTCCCGTCGTCGCGGCCGCGCATTCGACCACATGGCCGATGGTGATCGCGGCGGCGATCCGGTCGGTATAGGCATCCTCGTAGCGCCAGCCGAACTCATGCATGAGCGGGCCGACATAGAGGGCGTTGTCCGATACGCGGCCCGCGATCACGACGTCCGCCCCCTCGGCGAGCGCCGCCTGGATGGCCGAACTGTCGGTGTAGGCATTGGCCGCGACGATGCGGTTACGGATGCCGGCCAGATTGGTTTCGCCGGTATCCATGTTCTCGAACGCCGCGCCGGAGCCGAGCATATCGTCGAGCGCGCCGAGAAGATCATCGCCTTCCACCACCGCGATGCGCATGCCGCCGAGGCCGAGTTCGCGGGCAAGTTCGCGGATACGCTCCGCCGCCGCGCGCGGATTGGCCCCGCCCCCGTTGCAGACGAGCCGCGTTCCCGAGGCATTCGCCAACGGCAACAGCGCGCGCATATGGGTGGGCAGATCGGGGATATAGCCCTTTTGCGGGTCCTTCAGCTTCTGGCGCTGGAGGAGCGCCATCGTCAGTTCCGCCAGATAATCCATCGACATGTAGTCGAGATTGCCACGCTCCAGCAATTCGACCGCGGGGTCGAGCGCGTCGCCCCAGAAGCCGGAGCCGGCCCCGATCCGTACCTGTCCACCCATATCCTGCACCATGCCTTTCCTGTTCCATCGAGCGTCGCGCCGGCCCGCGCGTCCACCGTCGGCATGATTACTATTTCGGAACCATGTTCCGCAAGATGGAAATTTGTTTGACGCTTCGGCGGCCCTTCCATACTCTTCAGCGCATCGGACACCGGACCGCGCACGCATGCGAAACCGGCGCCGCCGAAGGCAGGAGGACCGCCAAGCCATGCAGCCCGAAGGGGATAAGGACGACGCACCGCCCGTGCGCGTCCAGATCGCGGAAGGGCTCGCGCGGGTCACCCTGGACCGGCCCCACCGTCTGAACGCCATTTCCATCGACATGGCCAATCGGCTGACCGCGCTCTGGGAAGACCTCGATGCCGATGAGGCGGTGCGGGTCATTCTACTCGACGCGGCCGAATGCGACGCCTTCTGCGCGGGCATGGATTTGAAGGAAATGCATGCGCTGCGCGCCGCCGGCGACGATCCGTTGGCCCGGATGACCGATCCATTCCAGAACCGCATGCGCGCGGTCGCGAAACCCATCGTCTGCGCCCTATCGGGCGACTGCCACGGCGCCGGCGTCCTGCTGGCCATGGGCGCGGATATTCGCGTCGGCGTGGCCGGCGCGCGGATGGCGATCTCGGAAGCGCGGTTCGGGCGCGGCACCGGCTGGGCCGTCCCGCTTCTCTGGATGGTGCCTCAACCGATCCTGGCGGAGATGACGATGACCGGGAACCCCGTTTCGATGGAGCGGTTGGCACGCCATGGCTTCATCAATCATCTGGAGCCGGATGCCGATGCCGTCCGAGCCCGCGCCCGGGCAATCGCGGAACGGATCGCCGCCAATGCGCCGCTGTCCGTGCGCGCGGCCAAGGCCAGCCTCGCCGCCGGCATGGATCTCGGATGCGCCGCCGGTCTGGCGCGCGCGGCCGAAATCCACCGGCCCGTCTATGCCAGCGCGGATGCCAGCGAAGGCGCGCGCGCCTTCGCGGAAAAGCGCGCACCACGCTGGACCGGCCGATAACCCCTCGAACCCCGTATCGAATGACGGAGCCCTCATGATCGATCACCCCTTCCCGGAGCTGGAGGTCGGCCAGGTCAAGACCTCCCGCGGCCGGACCCTGACGGAAACCGATGTCGTGAATTTCTGCATGCTCACCGGCAACTGGCTGGAGATCCACGCCAATACGGAATTCGCGAAATCGGCGCTCTATGGCCAGCGCCTGGTCCAGGGTTCGCTTGTCTTCGCCATCGTCAATGCATTGATCCCGTTCGATTCGACCGTGGTCGAGGCCTTCTACGGCGTCGACCGTCTGCGCTTCCTGAAACCGAGCTTCATCGGCGACACGGTTTGGGCGCGCACGAAGATCATCGATCTTCGGGCGAAGAAGGACGGAGCCGGCGTCGCGGTCAGCGAGTTGCTGGGCGTCAATCAACGGCACGAAACGATCCTGCGCTGCGAATTCAGCCTTCTGATCCGCGGCCAACGGCTGGCCCCGACGGGGTCCGATCCCTTCTCAAGCATGGAGTTCCCGGAATCATGAACTTCCTCACCAGCGAACAGAAAACCTGGCGCGAGACCGTCGACCGCTTCATGGAGAACGAGATCACGCGCGAATATATTCGCGAGCACGACATGGAGCGCGCCTATCCCTACGAGGCCTATGAGCGGATCGCGGCCGAGGGCTGGCTGCGCCTTCTCATCCCGGAGGATCATGGCGGTTTCGGCGGCGACATCTTCGATTACGCGCTGATGTGCGAGGGGCTGGGCAAGTTCGGCTTCGACTTCGCGACCTCCGTCCTGGTGCCGACCTTCACGGCGATGAATATCGTCAAGTTCGGCACGGACGCGCAGAAGGAAGCCTATCTGGAACCCTTCATGAGCGGCGCGATCCGTTTCTCGATCTCGATCTCGGAGCCGAGCGCGGGCTCCGACGCGGCCGCCACCCGTACCCGCGCGCGCCGCGACGGCGATTCATACGTCATCAAGGGTCAGAAGCTGTGGTGCAGCGGCGCGGCGGCGCGCGACGTGAAGATCGCGATGCTGGTACGCACCGATCCCGACGCGCCGAAGCACAAGGGCCTGTCCGTCCTGCTGGTGCCCAACGACACCGAGGGGCTGGATATCCGCAAGCTGCCGACCCTCGCGCGGCGATCCACCGGCACGACGGAAATCTTCGTCGACGATGCCCGGGTGCCGGCCGCGAACCTGCTGGGCGCCGAGGGTCAGGGCTGGGAGATCATCACCGACCATCTGGAACTGGAACGCATCGCGGTCGCCGCCGCCTATGTCGGCAACGCGCAGACGGCCGTCGACGACGCGCTGCGTTATGCCCATGAGCGCAGCCAGTTCGACCGCCCCATCTTCGACTTCCAGGTCATCCGGCACATGCTGGCGGACATGCAGACCCAGGTCGATGCCGCCCGGCTGATGGTCTATCGCGCCGCGGAGATGGCCGCGCGCCACGATCCCTGCACCAAGGAGGTCGCGATGGCGAAGCTGTTCGCCTCGGAAACGCTGCAGACCGTCTCGCGCAACGGCATGCAGATCCTCGGCGGGCATTCGATGCTGCCGGAGGCGGATATGGAACGCTATTTCCGCGAAGGCATGCAATGCACCATCGGCGGCGGCACCTCGCAGATCCAGCGCGCGATTATCAGCAAGGCGATGCGTATTTGATGACGCCCGCCCTGTTCGAGCCGTTCCGGCTGCGCGACCTGACGCTGCGCAACCGCGTCGCCGTTTCGCCGATGCAGACATATTCCGCGCCGGACGCGCTGGCCGGTGCCTGGCACCGGGTCCATCTGGGCCGCTTCGCGCTCGGCGGGGCGGGGTTGGTGATGGTGGAGGCGACGGCCGTCACGCCCGACGGGCGTTCCACCGCCTTCGACCTGGGCCTATGGAGCGACGATCAGGAAGCGGCCCTCGCCGCCCTGGTGGAGACCATCCATGCCGGCGGCGCGGCGGTCGGCCTGCAGCTTCAGCATGCGGGGCGAAAGGCCGGCACCGCCCCGCCTTGGGACGGGTTCGCGCCCGTCCCGCTCGCGCCCGGGCAGATCGTGCACGGCCCCGACGACCGCCCGGCCAGCGCGGGCGGGCATGCGCCGGCACCGCTGGACGAGACGGACATGGCGCGCCTGATCGACGCCTACCGGGACGCGGCGCGCCGCGCCGACCGCGCCGGGGTCGACATGGTCGAGATTCATATGGCGCACGGCTATCTGCTGCACAGCTTCCTGTCCCCACTCTCCAACGGCCGAACGGACGAGCATGGCGGCCCCCTCGACAACCGTCTTCGTTTTCCCTTGGCCGTGGTCGAGGCCGTGCGGGCCGCCTGGCCGGAGCATAAGCCGCTCGCCTGCCGGATATCGGCCGTCGACGGGGTCGATATCGGCTGGACGATCGAGGAGTCGGAATATCTCGCACGCCGTTTGAAGGCGGCGGGCGTCGATCTGATCGACTGCTCCTCCGGCGGAATGACTTTACCCCGGAAGGAGATGCTGCTGCCGCGCGTGCCGGGTTTCCAGGTGCCCTTCGCCGAGAGACTGCGCAAGACGGTGGCGGTACCCACCATGACGGTCGGTCTGATCACCGCCCCGCGTCAGGCCGAGGACATCGTCCGCGACGGCCGCGCCGATCTGGTCGCGATCGGCCGGCAGATGCTGGTGAACCCGAATTGGGCGAATGATGCCGCCACGGCGCTGATGGGGACGAAGGGCTATGCGCTCTGGCCGAGGCCCTTCGGCTGGTGGCTTGCCCGGCGGGAACGCGCCGCGCATATCCGGGGCTGACTCTTTCCGATCCTATCCGGGTTCGCTCTCAGGGTTTCACGAGTTCGGACCGAACCCGTCGCGCTATCGCGCGTCCCCCCTGGCATTCCCCTCGGCGTCCTCATTGGTGGCGACTTCGGCGTGCCGCGCCGTCGATCCACGCAGCCAACTCATCGCGGCGACGGCCGCGAAGACGATGACGCCGGCCGCATCCGTCCAGATCGCCGGATAGAACAGCATCCCGCCCCCGACATAGAGCATGATGCGCATCGGCCATGTCGCCCGGCCGAGCAGATAACCGGCCGAGGCGCAGGTGATCGACACCACGGCCAGACAGGTCGCGGCCGTATCGTAAATCACGTCGAACGCCGTCCCCTCCATCAGGACGCCCGTGCGGAAGATGAAGAGGAAGGGAATCAGATAGAGCGCGATCGCCATCACGACCGCGTGCCCCGCGACCTTCCAGAAATTCTCCCCCGCGATCGTCGCCGCCGCGTAGACGCTGGCGCAGACCGGTGGCGTTATCGCCGACATGATCGCGAAATAGAAGATGAAGAGATGGGCGTTCAGCGGCTCTATCCCCAGATTGATCAGGATCGGTCCCGCGACCGCGGAGGCGAGGATATAGGAGGCCGTGGTCGGCACGTCCATGCCCAGCAGGATCGCCAGAACCGCCGTCAGGATCAGCACCAACACCAGATTCTCGCCCGACAGAGAGAGGATGAAGCCGGATATCTTCACGCCCGCGCCGGTCGCCGTCAGCACCTTCACCACGATCGCGGCGCAGGCCAGAAGGACGGCCACCATGGCGATCGCCTTGCCGCCGTCGTAAAGCCCTTCCAGGATTTCACCGAGAAGCGTGCGGTAGGTCCCGATCAAGCCGCGCGGCCCTTCCTGAAGCAGGCATCGCACGGTCCGGACGACCAGCAGCGTCCCCAGCAGCACGAAAACGGCGACCGACCCGGCGAGCGTCGGCGTGTAATCCATCGCCAGCAGGGCGATCAGGCTGACCACCGGCAGATACATCGGCAGCGCGGTATAGGGATCGACCAGTTCGCGCCAATGGGGCATCTCGCTCGCCGCCAGGGGACGGATGTCGAGGCGCCGCGCGCTCATCCCGACGCTGAACCACAGCACGGTGAAATAGAGCAGCGCCGGAATAATGGCGGCCGTCATGACCTGGGAATACGGGATATTCAGGATTTCGGCCATGATGAAGGCGCCCGCGCCCATGACCGGCGGCATGATCTGCCCCCCGGCGGAGGAGACGGCCTCGATCGCGGCGGCGAAACTGCCGCGATAGCCCGCGCGGCGCATGGTCGGAATAGTGACCGGCCCCATGGCCATGACATTGGCGACGGCCGAGCCCGTGACCGTGCCGAACAGCGCCGAGGACACGGTGCAGACCTTGGCCTGGCCGCCATAGCTGCGCCCGGCGATGATGGTGGCGAGCTTGATGAAGATTTCCGTCGCGCCGGTGCTGAGCAGCAGCGCGCCGAGGATGATGAAGATCGCGATCACCCGCGTGCCCATATCGACCATGTAGCCGAAGATGGTCTCGGTCGAGGCGTAATAGGTCTCGATGAAGGTCAACAGCGAGACCGGCGGCGGCTGCCACGTCCCGTCGATCACCTGATGACCGAACAGGTAATAGATGATGCCGAGCAGGGCCAGCAGCGGCAGGAACCAGCCGATCGTCCGGCGCGCGGCCTCCAGCACGATCACGACGGCCGCCATGCCGAGAAGCCGGTCCCACCAGGTCAAGTCGACCATGAAGTCCGAAAGCCGCGTGGCGCCGAGCGCGACGTGGAAACATACGTAATAGCCGGCCAGCGCCAGCATGATGCTGGCCAGATCCGCGAGCAGCGGGTGTTTCCCGTCCCCGGCGCGCAACCGGATGATCAGGAAGATCGACCCGAGGCCAAGCCCCAGGAAGATGCCGCGCTGAATCAAAGGCTCCAGGGAGCCGAAGAAGGCGGTATAGGTCTGGAAGACGGCGTATGCGACCAGGATCAGCCGAAGCACGCGGTCGATGCCGGAATGGAGACGGCGCTCAGGCAGGTTCTCCGCCATATCGATACCCTGGCACTATGCTTGTTCGCGGGACAACGCGGGTAGGATGCGATGGCCGACCGCCCGGCCCGTTGCAAAGGCCGGGCGGTCGGTTCATCGACGCTTGGGCGCGCTTACTGCGCCGCTTCCCAATAGGACATCGCCCCCGGATGGACGGCAATGCCGATATCGCGGGTCGACAGGATCGACTGGCGGAAATCGTAGTCCTTGAGCTGCGGCCACACGTCGATCAGGATTTGCTTCTTCTGATCGATCGCCTGGGCGATCTTACGCGCGGTGTCCTCGTCCATCAGGGAGAGACGGGTCGCGTAGACGATCGGCACGGACGGGGTAACGACCTCCGGATTTCCTTCGATGAAGTCCGCCGGCAGGGTGGTGAAGCCGACGCCGGGGATGTTTTCCTTCACCATCTTCTGCTCCTCCGGGGAGAAGCCGAGGATACGCATATCCACCGAGGTCAGCAGTTCCTGAAGCGTCGCGTCCACCCGGTTGGCGGCCGCGTACTTGCTGTAGCCGACGATCTGCTCGTTCCGGACCGCCTCGATCGCATCGGTGATCGTGCCGTAGATATAGTCGGGCTCCACCCCGAAGAGGGCGAGACTCTGCGTCATCAGCAATTCGCCGCCGCTGCCGCGAATGCCCGGCGCGAACGCCTTGCCGTCGAGTTCGGACAGCGTGGTGATGCCCGAATCCTCGCGCACCGCGACGTTGATGACCGAGTCGGAATAAGGGTAGAGCGCGACGAGATCGTCGACCGCCTTGCCCTCGAACTGGCCGAGCCCGTTGCGCGCCTGAACGAAAACGTCGCCCGCGACCAGGCCGAGATCGATTTCGCCACGGGTCAAACGGCGCACATTGTCGACGCTGGCCCCCGTCTCGATCACCGAAACGGTCATGTCGTCGTTATTGGCCTCGATCGCCTGCGCCATGCCGACGGCGATCTGATAGTGACTGGACGTCGCGTTCGTGGAGCCGAGCGCCAGCGTCTTCGAATCCGCGTTGGCCGCGTTGAACGTGCCGGCCGCGAGCAAAAGCGCCGCCCCGGAGATCGTATAGCCTAGTTTCTTGAGCACCTGTTTCCTCCCGTAGCTGATCGCAATCGGTTGCTTGGCTGTCTTATTCGTATCGGGCGCCGCGAGACACCCGCCACCCGTATTCACGTCCGCCACCCCGATCATCCGCCCAGATCATCCGCAACGGACGGCACGCGAACGCGACGACAGTGTTTTCGTTTTCCAGCGCCGGAACCATTGCATGAGGTCACGGAAGGACTCAAGCATTTTTTGGAATAGAATTCCGCATTGTGATTTTTCCTCGAAGCCTGCTACTGTCCGTATCGTTAAGGAGACCCGGATTTCCGATAGGGAGTGGATCGCATGGAAGCGAACGATATCGTCCTGTTCGACGTGGCGGACGGCATCGCGGAGATAACCCTGAACCGGCCGGAACGGCGCAACGCCCTGTCCGTCGCCGCGGCCGAGCGACTCCACGATCTGTGGGAAACGGTCGACGCGCGCGACGATATCCGCGTGGTGATCCTGACGGCGGCCGCCTGCGGCACCTTCTGCGCGGGCATGGACCTGAAGGAGGCGAGCGAGTTGCGACAATCGCGCGGCGTGGACGTCCTCACCCTCCTGCGCGACCCTTTCCACCAACGCATGCGCGCGGTTCGCGTGCCGATCATCGCCGCCATGACCGGACATTTCGCGGCCGGCGGCTTCATGCTTTCCCTCAACGCCGACATTCGGGTCGGGCTGTCCGGGACCCGGGGCGGCATCACGGAGACGAAACGGGGGCGGGGTTCGCCCTGGGCCATGCCGCTATTGTGGCAATTGCCCCAGCCGATGCTGATGGAAATGGTCCTGACCGGCGACCTTCAACCGATCGAGCGGCTTCACGCGCTGGGCTTCGTCAACCATGTCGAGCCGGACCTGGAGGCGGTTCGCGCACGCGCACGCGTCCTTGCGGAAACCATCCGTGACAACGCGCCCCTTTCCGTCATGGCCGGCAAGCAATCGATCCTGAAGACGATGGATGTCGGTTGCGCGGCCGGTCTTGAGCACGCACAACAGATATACGAACCTGTCTATGCGAGCGAGGATGCGCAGGAGGGGCCCCGCGCCTTCGCCGAGAAACGCCAACCGGTCTGGAAAGGCCGATAACAACCGACGGGACCGGACCACCCGCCGGATTGTTCATCGAGGATTCCCCCGCATGCCAGCAGCGAATACCCCGGCGAATCCCGCGAAGGATCGCCCAAAGGATAGCAAGGAGACGTCGGAATCGACCGAGGTGGTTTCGCTAACGCGCGGCCTGGCGGTCCTGCGTGCCTTCCATGCGATCGACGCGCCGCTCGGCAATAAGGAGATCGCCACCCGAACGGGTCTCGCCAAGGCGACCGTCGCGCGGCTGTCCTACACGCTGGCGCAGATGGGGTACTTGCGGCAGGTCGGCCCGCACGGCCAGTACCATCTGGGCGACAAGGTCACCCATCTGGGCCATGCGCTGTTGCGCAGCCTGCCGGTGCGTCGGGTGGCCGAGCCGCTGATGCAGGCGCTCGCCGACAAGCATGAGATGTCGGTCGCGCTCGGCATCGGCGACGGTACCCGCATGATCTATCTCCACTATTGCTCCGGGCCGGAGACGGTGACGATGCGATTGCGCGTCGGCTATCTCGTGCCGATGGCCAGGACCGCGATGGGGCGGGCCTATCTCTGGGCGCTCGATGACGAACGCCGCCGCGAGTGCATCGCGGCGATAAGGGCCGAGGCCGGCGAGGACGCGGACAGCGTCGAGGACGAGCTTCGCACGGAACTCGCGGCCGTGGAGGAACGCGGCTTTTCCGTCTCCTTCGGCTCGTGGCGGCGGGAGATATTCGCCGTCGGCGCGCCCGTCTGGCTCGACCAGGGCGACACGATCCTGGCGCTGAATTGCGGCGCGCGGCGCCTGGGCATGGATCGCACGAAGTTCCACGAGACCCTGGGACCGGAGTTGCTGACAGTGTCGAGCGAGATCAGCCGACGCATGGATCAAGTCGGCGCCACCTTCTGGAACGAATGACGATGAAGGGGGACAGGACCAACCAATCGAACAAGGGGCACCCGAGCGAGGCCGGCGGCGAGGACGAGCCGCCGCGCACGCGCGTACGCCGCCGCCGGCAAAGCGGAATCGTCGCCAAGGACCGCGACTTCGTGAACGCGCTGGGCCGGGGCCTCCTGGTGCTGGAGGCGTTCGGCGCCTCCGAACAGGTCTGGATGAACGGGATGGAGGTGGCCGAGCGGGTCGATCTGCCGAAGCCGACCACGTCGCGCCTGCTGCAGACCCTGAAGTCGCTCGGCTATCTGCATTACTCGACGCGGCGACGGCAATATCGCCTCGGCACCTCGATCCTCGGCCTTGGTTTCGCCGCGCGCGAACCCTTCAGCCTGGGCGACCTGGTCCGGCCCTATCTGGCGGAACTGGCGGACAGCTTCAACGTGCATGCCTCACTCGCCGCGCGCGACCGGCTCGACGTCATCGAACTGGAGGTCTCGCACAGCACGAAGACGCTGATGACCCTCCGCCTCGAGGTCGGCTCGCGCATTCCGCTCGCCGGGACGGCGACCGGCCACGCCTTGATCGCCCCCCTGCCGGAAGCCGAGTTGACCTACCTCTACACCCTGCTGCGCGAACGCCATGCCAAGCATTGGGAGGAGATCAAGGCCAATATCGAGACCGGCCGCCGGGAGGTCGCGGCGCAAGGCTATACCTCCGCCCAGGCAAGCTGGTTCACCGATATCAACGGCGTCGCGGCACCGCTGGTCTTTCCGGGGGGGTCGCCGGTCTACGCGCTCGCCTGCGGGGCGCCGGCCCGGCACCTGAACGCCGCCCGGCAACGGGAGATCGGCCAGCGGCTGGTCGAGATGACGCGGGAGATCGAGCGACATCTCCAGGATGGCGACTTCCGCGACGACACGCACACGCCCTGAACCCGCATTCGTCCGGCCTTCCCCAGGCCCAGCCCCGCCGCGTCCGGTCAGCGGCGCAATAGACCGGCCGTATCCACCTTCCCGCGGAGTAGGTCGAGCGTCCCGGCATCCGGCAGGTCGGTCACGGGCACGCGGTCGGGCAGGCCGAGTTCAAAGCCGGTCTTGGCGACGACTTCCTCCACCGAACTCCACGGATGGACCGACTTCAACCGCATGGTCAGACTATCCGGATCGAAATCCATGACCGCCAGGGGCGTCACGCACAGGGCCGGCCCGCCCTTCAGCCCCGCCGCGTGGAAGCTTTCGGGGCCGTCGAGATAACCGGGCGAGGTGATGAAATCGACACGCGGCACGAAGGTTCGCGGCGAATGCGCGTGCGTGCAGATATAGAACCGCCGCGACGTTCCGGCATAGGAGATGTTCGCCGCCCCGGGCCCGCGCATGCGCGGGCGGTCGATCGACCCGCCGATGAAGTGCAGGTTGATATTGCCGAAACGGTCGATCTGCATTCCGTTATGAAAGAAGAAATCCAATCCGCGATGCGAATGGCCGAACAGTTCCAGGAAGGTTTCCGCCGCCTCGCAGGCGCCGAGCGCGCGGTCGTCGAGCATCGAGTCCCAAAGCTGCCTCGGCCGCGGATTGACGAACATCTCGCCCGCGATCTGGATGTCCGGCGCGTGCATGTGCCGGGCCAACATGATGGCCGCCATCGGAATCGCGGCCGACGCGCCGGCAGCCCCCATCTCCCCGTCCTTGAGCTCGCGGGAGAGAACGAAGGCCTGAAGTTCCGCCGGGGTACAGCGTGTATCGGTCATAGGCTCGCGGCCTCCTGCTCCAGCGCCGTGAGACGCGCCTTGCCACCGATCGCCTCGAGATAGTCGGCTTGCGTCGCGGGCGCGCGGACGACGCGCGTCAGATAGTCGGCGAGGCCGTCGCCCGCATCCCCGCCGCCGTCCCGCCCGGCACGGCGCGCGGCCTCGGCCACGTCGGCGTAGCCCTCGATATGCGCTTCGTCGATACTGTAGAGTGGGAAACTTCCGGTCGGATGCGCGCCATGGGGTATCTCGACCACCGCATCGACATAGGTGCAGGGGATCGTCGTTTCCCGTGGGCGGGCGACGATATCCTCCGTCGAAACCAAGCGGTCGACACTGACGATCACGCGTTCCGACGCCCGCGCCATCATCTGATCGGCATAGGTCATCGTCGAAAGATGGCGGATATTGCCGTAGCGGTCGCCTTCCTGGGCATGCAGCAGGGCGAGCTTCGGGCGGATCGCGCGGGTCGCGAACAGGGCCTCGCCGGTGAAGGGGCATGTGATCTCGGCCGCCAGCGGATTGTTGCGGGGCACGTCGGACCCCTTCCAGGCGACCACCGGCTGGAAGGGCACGCCATGGGCGGCGGCCATCAGCCCGCCCACCACGGACAGCGCGTCGACGCAATGGGCGCGTACGGTGCCCGCCTCCACCGCACCGCGAAAGGCGGGGCACATCCTGGTTTCCAGCGTGACCGCCGGCAGGAAGGTCTCCGCCACGCAACCGGCCGCGATCATGACATCCACGTCGAAACCGGACCCCGGCGAGGAGACGAGCTTCAAATCACGCCGGCCGCCACGGATCACCTCGCGCACCAGGGCGCAAGGCCGCCCCTGCTTGAAAAGGCCGCCCAACGCCAGCAGATCGCCGTCGCCCAGCCACGCCGTGATCAGGTCCCGCAACATTCCGGGCGCGACCAGCTTTTCCTTTCGACCGGACGACATCACGTCCCCTCCCCATAGGCGAACACCGTCGCGTCCAACGCCCACACGCCCTCGCCCGCCGCGCCGACACCGACGGGATTGATCTCGACACCGGCGAAATCCCGGCCGAGCCGAGGGGCAAGACCGGCCAGGGTCTCCAGGAACGCGACCAACGCGTCGACATCCAACGCGGCCTTGCCGCGCGCGCCGTTCAACACCTTGCCGATGCGGCACGCCTCGATCATCGCGCGCAACTCCCCGGCATCCATGGGCAAGAGCCGGACGGCGGCATCCTGCATGATCTCGGTCAGGATGCCGCCGGCGCCGAAGGTCAGCATCGGCCCGAACTCCGGATCGAGGCCGAGGCCGACGATGACCTCGGCGCCCGGCCGGACCGTCTCCCCCAGGAGAAAACCCTGGAAATCGAGCCCGTGCTTGTCCGCGCTCTCCGTCATGGCGGCGATATGCGCGCTCAGGCCGTCCGCATCCGGCACACCGACCGCCACGAGACCGAATTCCGATTTATGCACCACGCCCGCCGCGATGCCTTTCAACGTGACCGGATAGCCGACATCCGCCGCCGCGCGCAGAACAGCCTCCACATCGCGTCCTTCCACGAAACGCTCGGTCGGGAACCGGACACCCAGGGACTTCAGCATCGTCTTGCTGCGCGATTCGTCGAGCGCCCGGCCGGCCTCCTCGGCGCGCGATCCGGCCGTGCTCCAGCCCGCCTCCCGCCCCTCGCGCAGCAGCCGGGAGGGGGCGATACGACTCTCCGACGCCGTGGCGACGCCGGCGACGGCGGTGGCGAAGCTGTCCACCCGGCCGAACACCGGCACCTTGTCCGCGCGCAGCGCCGCCAGAGCCTCGCCATTGAATATCTCCGAGGGCCAAATGACCGAGACGGGCTTGCCCGTCCGCGCCCGGGTTCGCGCGGCCGCGTCCGATACCCGCGCCGCCCAGGCGGGAACGATGGGCGTGTTCGCGATGACGACCCCGTCGATCGCCGGATCGTCGGCCAGGGCGTCGAGGCATTCCGCATAGCCCTCGGCCGTCCGAAACGGGGTGCCGCCGACATCGATCGGATTGCTGGCGCTGAGGAAAGCGGGAACGTGATCGCGCATCCGCGCCACCGTCCGCGCGGACGGCGCGGGCAATGTGACGTGCCCCCCCTCGGCCAGCGCATCGGCGACGCATCCGCCATAGCCGCCGGAGATCGAGATCACCGCCATGGTCCGCGCCGCGCCGGAGCGCGCGGCGTAATTCGCGATCGGCAACAGATCCTCGATCGCCGTGACGTCGATCCAGCCGAGTTGGCGCACGGCCGCCGCATAGGCATCGCGCGTGCCGACCAGGGCGCCGGTATGGCCCGCCGCCGCGCGACGGCCGACATCGGACCGTCCGGCCTTGTAGACGACGATGGGCTTCCCCGCCTCGCGCGCGCGGCGCGACACGGCGATCATCCGATCCGCCTCGCGGAAACTTTCGACATAGAGCGCGATGACCTTGGCCGCCGGATCGTCGATGAGGTGATCGATGCAGTCGACCAGACTGGTCACCGCCTCGTTCCCGGTCGAGATCAGATGACTGAGACCGATGCCATTGCGCACCGATTCCTCCAGCAGCCCACTGCCCAGCGCGCCGCTCTGCACGACCAGGCCGACATCGCCGACCGGCGCGAGTTCCGCGCTGACCCGGCTGGTGGAACTCAACGCGATCCGGTTCGCGAAATTGACGTAGCCCGTGGTGTTCGGCCCCAGCATGACGGCATCGTGCGCGCGCACCAGACGTGCGATCCGCGCCTGCTCGCGCGTGCCGTCCTCTCCGGATTCGGAGAAACCGCCCGTCAACACCACGAAGGCGCGCGATCCGAGGGCCAAGCCCTTCTCCACGACCGAATGGACATCGGCCGCCGGGACGGAGATCAACACGCAGTCCGGCGCATGCGTCAATCGAGAGAGGTCGGTAACGCTGTCGATACCGTCGATGGTGGCCGGTTCGCGCGTCACGATATCGAGCCGCCCCTGATAGCCATGCAGGCGCAGATGATCAAAAACCGCGCGCGCCCCAACCTGGAAGGTGGCATTCTTCGTGGACACGCCGACGAGCGCTATGCTCTTCGGATTGAGCAACTTTTCGATGGTCACGACACTTCCCGACATCGTTGGAAACCTTGTCGGCGCAGAATGCCCATCTTTTTCGATGGATCAAGAAAATAAAACAGTGTTCCGCATAATGGTATTTTTTCGTTGTCACGAAAATCATGGGTTGAGCCGCCGGCACACGCATCCCGGCCGCATATCGGCGGCCGGGCATCGTTTCATCGGATGGGATCGGACCCTGATTGGCGCGAACGCCCGGCTGCTTATCGGCAGGCGAGTCGCGAGAGCGCCCAGGCGCTCAAGGCCTGGACCATATCGTCGCGCGGCGACAGCGGTCCCGGACGATAAAGCACGGAGGTCATCGCCTGTTGCTGACGTTCGAGGATACCCACATCCTCCCAGGCCACGGCCTCCCAGCGCGCGTAATAAACCTTGGCCTTCTCCTCGAAATCGGGATCGTCGAGCACATCGACCGGGAAACATCCACCGATCTCCAACCGCGACCGGTCGACGGCCAAGGGCGTGACATTGAGCCACCACATGCAATCCTGCGCCCAGACGAATTGCACCGCAGGCAGAAACACCGAGAAATAAGCGCCTTGCCGTGCCGACTCGTCCAGATCCGGGATCGATGGAAAGGGCGGCTCGTCGCCCGGCAGGGAGCCGATGGAACGGTCGCTCAACACCTGCATGCACAACCAATCCCCAACCGTGGGGATGGCGCGCTGGGTCTGCGCGCCGATCGTCTTCCGATGGACGACGCCGGTATGGTACGTCTCCATCGCGTTCTCGAGCAGCAATTTCCAATTGCAGCGCGGTTCCATCACCTTGCGCCATGTGGCGCGCAGCCGGTCCGGCTTGTGCGAGGCAAAGCGCGCCGGCGCATCGCCCAATTGCACCGAAAGCGGGCGCGGCGCCGCGTTGAAGGTCGCGAAGACGAAGCCCGCCCAGTTCTCGGTCGTAAGCGGTGTCAGCCCATGGTCGGACCGCTCGAAGCCCGCGACGTCCGCCATACCGGGAGCACCCGCCAGGGCCCCGTCCGCCTTATAGGTCCAGGCATGATAAGGGCAGACGATCCGGCTGCCGCAATTCCCCTCGCCTTCCAGCAGTTGCGCCCCCCTATGGCGGCAATGGTTCGCGAAACCGCGCAGCACGCCATCCGCCCCGCGCACCAGGACGACCGAGCCGCCCGGTGTCTCGAAGGTCCGGAAATCACCCGGCGCCGCCAACATGTCCTCCCGGCAGAGGAAGAACCAGTCCTTCAGCAGGATATGATCGCGTTCGCGCGCGAAGACCTCGGGCGCGGTATAGAGGGCCGCGGGCGCGGCCCGCCCGGCACGCACCTCGGCGAGGGCGGCCTTCGGATCGAAACTGTTCGACATCGTGGATATCCCCATGATCGCTCCCACGAACGGGTCCGCGTCGTCAGTCCTCGACCTCGACCGTGACGCAAGTCTCGAAGCAATTCCCATTGGCCAGCGCGGTAATGCCGATGGTGGCACGCCCGCCAAGACCGCGCTCGCGCCCGAAGACCTCGACGAAAAGGTCGGACATCCCGCTCGATACCCGATGGACCTCCGTGAAGTCCGGCGTACAGACGACGAAGCAGAGGCTGCGGACGATACCCCGCACCCGGTCGAGGGAACCGACCGCCTGGCGAATGCCGCCCAGCACGTTGAGCCCGGTTTGCCGCGCGGCCGCGTAGCCCTGTTCGATCGTGACCCCCTCGCCCAGCCGGCCGGGATGGAGCACGGTCGTGCCGACCTGCCCGACATGGCCGGAGAGGAACAGCAACCGCCCGACCCGGTGATAGGGCTTCATGGTCCCGTAATCCGCGCCATAATATCCGTCGCGGTCGAAATCCGGGATATCCAAGCCCATTTGGAGGGCGAGACTTTCCGGTAATTGCGATGTCATGGGATATTCCCTTCCCTCATTCGAAACCGTAGAGGATGGCCGGATTCTCGACCAGGATGCGCGCACGCACCGCCTCCGACCCGCACCATTGCGCGAAGAGATCGGACAGCAGCGCATCGTCGGGCGGCGATCCCGGGACCGACGGGTGCGGCCAGTTGGTCGCCCAGACACAACGTTCCGGATAATCGGCGATCAGATGACGGGCGATCGCGGCCGTATCGGAATAGCGCGGCGCCCCCTCCAGCGACGTTTCGTAGACGCCGGAGGTCTTGACCCACGTCCGCCCGCCGTCGAGCAGCCGGCGCAGGGCCTTCAATCCCGGGTGATCGAGCCCGACGGGCTTCAGGAACTTGCCGTTATGGTCGATCACCAGCGGACAGGGGAGATGGGCGAGGTCCGCTTCCCGTTCCTCGAGGAACCGGCCATCCATTTGCATCTGGATATGCCAGCCATGCTCGGCGATGCGCGCGGCCATGGGGGCCAGCTTCTCCCAACCCAGCGCGCCGCCCGGCAGCATGAAGAAGCGCAGCCCGCGCGCGCCTTGCGCCGTCAGCGCCGCCAACTCCGCGTCGGAGGCGGACTCATCCACCACCACGACGGCACGCCCATCCGGCCCGAGACGCGCGACGGCGTCCATCGTGCATCGATTATCGAACCCATAGGCCGAGGGTTGAACGACCACCGCCCGGGTCAGCCCCAGGCGCTCGCGCAGGGCGAGATAGGCATCGATCGATCCCCCCTCGACCGGGCGGAAGGGCGCGTCCTCGGGAACCGGATAGCGCGCGGGATCGCCATAGGCATGCATATGGCAATCGCAGGCGCCGGGCGGCAGGGGCGTACGCGGCGGATCGGCCGGCAGAAGGGAGGCGGCCCCCATCACGCGCTCCTCAGCCGGTCGAGACGGGTCGCCCGATGGGCATTGAAGGCAAGCTTGGGAAGCTTGCCCGCCATCAGCTCCTTGATCTGGCGAACGGTTTCGAACGCCTGATAATCGCTCGCCTCGCGCGTCAGACCGGCGACATGCGGCACGGCCACGACGTTCGGCATGGCCGCGATATCGGCGCTCGGCTGCTCGTCATGCCCCAGCCCGACATCGAGACCGGCACCAGCGATGACACCCCGCGCCAGCGCATCGCGCAACGCGTCCTCGTCCACCAGAACCCCGCGCGATATGTTCACGAAATACGCATCGGCCCGCATCTTGGCGAAGGCTTCGCGGTTCATCATGCCCTCGGTTTCCGGTGTGGCATAGGCGGCGCACACCACGAAGTCGGCTTGCAGGGTCTCCTCGAAGCCGGTCTGCTCGACGCAGCCGTTGACGATGCGCAGATAAGGATCGAAGGCCCTAACCTTCATGCCGAACGCGATGGCCAGATCGCCGATCCGCCGCCCGATATTGCCGAAGCCGATGATGCCGATGGACGCACCGGCGAGTTGCCGGCCCAGCACCATGGGCTGGCGCGCCTGCCCCTGCTTGTAAAGCCGGTCACCGATATGAAGACGACGGCCGAGCATCAGGACGAGACCGAGCGCGGCCTCCGCCACCGCCTCGTTGTAGCCGGAGCTGCACCCGACCACGAGAGTTCCGGCCTCCGAGGCGGCCTCGACGTCGATGTTCCGACAATCCACCGCGCACCGCATGAAAACCGCCAGTTCGGGCAGCGCGCGGAACAGCTCCGGCGTCCCCGGCACCAACCGGTCGGAGATCACGATATCGACGTCGCGCGCGGCCTCCACCAGCCGGTCCCCGGCGAGCGGGTCGTCGGACTCGTTGAGCCGAACGTCGGCGAAGGCGCGAAGCTGCTCCACGGCCTCATGGCTGTAGAAGTTACGCAGCAGGTCACGGTTATGAGTGATCAGTATCTTCGGCATTGCAGGTATCTTCCCTTTAGGAGTCATGCCGGCCGAGCGCGACCAAATGCAGCGAGGCGAGCATGACATGGGCGGCGAGGCACGCGGTCATGCCGCCCACATCATGCGGGGGACTGACCGTATTGACGTCGACGGCGACGAGATTCAGTCCGGCCAGACCGTGCAGCAGCCGCAAGGCGGCTTCCGCGTCCGGCCCGCCCCAAGTCGGGGTGGCGACGCCAGGCGCGGCGGAGGGGTCGATATAATCCATGTCGAAACAAAGATAGACCGGCCGCCCGGCCACGGTTTCGCGAACCTGCGACAGCACCGCTTCCTCCCCCCGGCGTCGGAGTTCCTCGCCAGGCACGAGATTGTAGCCGAGGGAACGCGTGTACGCGTATACGCCGGGCGCGGGCAGGGAGCCGCGCGCGCCGATGTGGAAGGACCCCGTGGGGTCGACGACCCTCTCCTCCGCCGCGCGCGTGAAGGTGCTGCCCGTATTGTAGCCCGGCGTATCATAGCTATCGGTGTGCGCATCGATATGCAGCACCACCAGATCGGAATGGTGACGATGCACGCCGCGAAGTTGCGGCAGGGTGACGGCACCGTCGCCACCCATCGTCACCGGATAGGCGCCCACGCCGACCACGGCATCGATCGCGCGTTCGATCTGCGGGAAGGCCCCTTCGACATCGCCGCTGGAGACACGTACGTCGCCGATATCGACCACCGATAGTTCCCGCAGCACGTCGCTATCGGACAGCGGGGGATAGAAGGGGCGCAGCAAGCCGGACTGCGCCCGGATCGCCGCCGGCCCCTGACGGGCACCAATGCGGGTCGGATGCGTCCCGCAATCGAAGGGCATGCCGATGATCGCGGCTTGCCCGGCGCGAACCGACCCGGCGGCGGGAACGCCCATGAAGGTTCCCGCCGGATTCAATACGGGGTCGTCACTCGTCATCTTCCGTTTCCATCCCTTTTATATGTCGTGTCCAAGGTAGAGCGCCTTCAGCAGGGACTCGTCCATGTCACGCCCCGCGCTTCGGTGAATCACCGCGCCCAGACGCAGCACATAGACGACATCGGACAGCCGAATGGCCTCGACCGCGTTCTGCTCGACCAGCAACACGGTCGCCCCCGACGCCCTGATCTCGACGATCTTCTCCAGAATCAGATCGACCATCTGCGGGGCGAGACCCATGCTCGGCTCGTCCATCAGCAGAAGCTTGGGGCGGCTCATCAGGGCGCGCGCGATGGCCAGCATCTGTTGCTCGCCCCCCGAAAGCGTCCCGGCCAATTGTTGGCGGCGGGCAGCCAGGATCGGGAACATCTCGCAGACCCTGTCCAGATCCTCCACGACCCCCGGATCGCGTCCGCGCAGATAGGCCCCGAGGAGCAGGTTCTCGCGGACGGTCATGCGCGGGAAGACGCGCCGCCCTTCCGGCACATGGGCAAGGCCCCGCGCGACCCGGCCGTCGGGCGTGACCCCGTCGAGGGGCGCGCCCGCGAAACGGACCGCCCCACCCGCGCGCGGGACCAGACCCGACAAGGCCTTCATCGTCGTCGTCTTGCCCGCCCCATTGCTTCCGACCAGGCTGACGATCGCGCCCTGCGCGACCTCGAAGCTCACGCCGTTGACCGCCCGGATCAAACCGTAATCCACCGTCAGATCATCGACCCGCAGTATCGCTTCCGCTTCCGCCGTCACGATGACCTCCCCAGATAGGCTTCCTGCACGGCCGTCTCGGCGAAAACCTCCGCCGTCGCGCCATCGGCCAGACGCCGGCCGTGATGGAGGACGGTCACCCTCTCGCAAAGACGGCGCATGACCT
The DNA here is from genome assembly GCF_017963645.1 of Marivibrio halodurans. Lineage (GTDB taxonomy): Bacteria > Pseudomonadota > Alphaproteobacteria > UBA8366 > Aestuariispiraceae > Marivibrio > Marivibrio halodurans. The sequence continues at coordinate 343,583 of NZ_JAGMWN010000004.1, forward strand.
GCATGTCGTGCTCGATGATCAGGACCGTCACGCCGCGTTCGCGGACCTTCCGGATGAGGGTTTCGATCTCCTCCTTCTCGGCGGCGTTCATTCCGGCCATCGGCTCGTCCAGCAACAACAGCGCCGGTTCCAGCAATAGGGCGCGCGCGATTTCCAACCGACGCTGATGTCCATAGGAAAGCGCGCCGGCGCTCGCCTGCGCCTGACCCGTCAGGCCGACGAAGTCGAGCTCGCCCATGGCCCGCTCGCGCCATCGCTTCTCCTCGCCGCGCGCCGTCGCGGCCCGGAGCAGAAGATGCGGCAAACGTGCCCGGAAGTGCCGGTGCGCCCCGACCAGCGTGTTCTCCAGCACCGTCATACCGGCGAACAGCCGGATATTCTGGAAGGTCCGGGCGATCCCGGCCGCGGCCGCGGCATGGGCGGGGATCCCCCCGATATGGCGGTCGGCCAGGGTCACGGTTCCGGAGGAGATCGGCGCGAACCCGGTCAACGCATTGACGAGGGTGGACTTCCCCGCGCCGTTCGGGCCGATCACCCCGTGGATTGCCCGCTCGTCGACGTCGAAGCTGACCGAGCCGAGAGCGACGAGACCGCCATAGACGATGGTCAGGTCCTGTATGGAAAGCAACGGCCTCATGTCACTTCTCGATCGATAGGGGAACACGGGCGCGCGCCGACAGTCCCTGCGGTCGGAAAACCATCAACGCGACCAGCAGCGCGCCGAGCAACGCGTAGCGAAGTTCCGGCATCGCCTGGAACAAGCTGAAGCCCTGCGCGACCTGCAGGAACACGATCCAGAACAGCGCGCCCACGAACGGGCCGATGAAGGTGCCCAGGCCGCCGAGCACGACCAGCATGAGAATCAGGATGTTCTCGAACAGCGTAAAGCTGAGCGGACTGATATATTGCTGGGAGTGAGCGAAGAAGACACCAACGACGCCACCGAAGAAACCGCCCGACGCATAGGCATAGAGCTTGTAGCGCGCGGTATGCACGCCCATCGCCTCGGCGGCGGATTCATTCTCGCGGATCGCGACCCAGGCCCGCCCGACATAGGAGCGCACGACCCGGGACAGGAGGAACAGCAACGCCGCGGCGAGCAGCACCCCGACCAGATAGAGATGCCGGGGATCGTTCAACGGGTAACCGAAGAGCGACGGCGTCGGAATACCGCGTATCCCCATCGGCCCGCGCGTCAGATCGATCCAGTTCGTGGCGACGATACGAACGATCTCTCCGAAGCCGAGCGTCATGATCGCGAGATAATCGCCACGCAGCCGCAAGGTCGGATAGCCGAGGAGCATGCCCGCCCCCGCCGCGAGCACGCCGCCCGCGATCAGATTCACATAGAAGAGCCACCAGATATCCGTCGGCGCGACGCCGAACTGGTTCTTCAGCACCAGGATGAAAAGGATCGAGGTGAAATAGGACCCGACGGCCCAAAAGGCGACGAACCCCAAATCGAGCAACCCCGTGAAGCCGACAACAATGTTCAGACCGCTTGCCAGCAAGCCGTAGGTCACCACGAAGATCAGGATGCGCAGCCAGAAATCGTTGGTGATGATGAAGGCGAGCGCCAGGGCGGTGCAAAACAACGCCACGTTGAGCACGAGACTGCCCGCCCCCATCCGCTCGAAAAGCCGGTCGATCGGCGCGAACAGCCGCCCGACGCCGCCGGCCCGCGCATATTGCCCCAACATGCCGACCAGACTACCGGCCGGCATGTCGTTCAATTCGGGGCGGCCGAGCAGCCCCTGCGGCCGGAACATCAGCAACAGGATCAGGATCGCGAAGCTGATGGCGTCGCGATAGGCGGAGCCGTTCGGCAGATAGCCCGCGCCGAAGGTCTCGATCACCGCCAAGACCATCCCGCCCAGCGCCGCGCCCGGGATGGAGCCGATCCCGCCCAGCACCGCGGCGGTCAACGCCTTCAGTCCCGGCAGGAAGCCCATGGTCGGATGCGCGAACCCATAGGCCTGCGCATAGAGTACCCCGGCGAGCGCCGCGAACCCGGACCCGATCAGGAAGGCCAGCGCGATGACCCGGTTCACCGGGATACCGACCAGATAGGCCGCCTCGCGATCCTCCGCCGCGGCGGTCATGGCCCGCCCCATCCGGGTGCGCCGCACGAAGAGAGTCAGGCCGAGCATCGAGACCAGCGCCGTGATCAGCACCACGATCTCCATCACCGACACGTAGATCGAATCGAACAGAATGATCGGGGGCAGATCGCTCAAGGCGAAGCTGGGAAAGCTCAACTCCTCGGCCCCCCAGACGCTCTGCGCCAGGGATTGCAGCAGGACGGAGACCGCGATCGCCGCGATCAGGGGCGCCAATCGAGGTGCATTGCGCAGCGGTTTATAGGCCAGCCGCTCCACGACCACGCCGATCGCCGCGACGACCGCGATCGACACGGGCGCCGCGAGGAGGAACGGAAGCGCCGGCATCGGGGCCTCGAGACCGAAAAGCCTAACGGAAGGAAGCATGAGGCTGATGCAGATGAAGGCGCCCAACATGAAGAGTTCGCCGAAGGCGAAATTCACCAGCTGGACCACGCCGTAGACCAAGCTATAGGCGATCGCGGCCAGCGAATAGATCGCGCCCAGCATGATCGCATTGACCAGCAACTGGCCGAAGAAATCCATGACCCTGCGCCCCGTGCGGTTCGAATGGAGGGGGAGGAGAAGAACCGGAGCGCCGGCGCGCCCGCCTGCCCCGCGAAAGGGTCGCGGGGGGTGACGATGGCGGGCACGCCGGCCCGGTGGCTTCTATTCCGCGAGAGCGAAGGCGCCGTCACGAACCTGCAGGAAATAGAGCGACCCGGCCCGATCGCCCTGCGCGTCGAAGGTCGTGGGCCCGGTTACGCCCGGAAAGCCGTCGATCTCGCCGAAGGCCGTATTCAACGACTCCCGCGTGAGATCGCCTGCCTCCGTCGCGATGCGAACCGCCTCCGCGACCGTCATGACCGCATCGTAACCGAGCGCCGAGAACGCGTTCGGGGCCATGCCGTGCGCGGCCTCGTACCCCTCGATGAAAGCGGCCGTATCCTCGGTCGCGACCGAAGGATCGAACATGCCGTAGACGATCATGCCCTCGACCGCCTCGCCGCCGAGCGAGACCAACTCGGGATTGAGGGAGCCGTCGGTCCCCAGAAGTTGAACATCGACACCCAGCGACTGGGCCTGGGAAGCGATCTTGGCGGCCTCGCTGTAGAAACCGCCGATGAAGAGCGCATCGGGATCGGCCGAACGGATGCGCGATATCTGCGTCTTGAAGTCCTTCGCGCCGAGCAGGTAGTTCTCGGTGCCGAGAATCTCGGCACCCGCCGCCTCGGCCGCCTCGGTGAAGGCATTCGCGACGCCTATGCCGTAGTCGTCTTGCTGGTGAATCACATAAATCCGCTTATCGCCCAGTGTCTCGACCGCGAACGTCCCCATCATCGCCCCTTGCACGGCATCCGTCAGGATATTCCGTCGGAAATAAGGGCTCGCCCCCGACAGATCGGGACTCGTGACGGCGGAGGCCAGCACCGGCAGGCCGCACTGGTCATAGACCGGCACCGCCGCCAGGGCGATCGAACTGAACGAATACCCGAGCACGACGTCGACATCCTCGTCCGAGCAGAAACGCTGGGCGATCAACACGCCCTCCCGCGCCTCGCCCCGGTCGTCGACCGGAAAGAGCTCGAACGTCGGGCCCGTGCCGTCGGCGTTCAATTGCTCGATGGCGAGTTCCGCGCCACGACGCATGTTCTCGCCGAAAGCCGCGAAATCACCGGATAGCGCGGCCGTGAATCCCAGTGTGACGGTATCGTCCGCCTGGGCGACGCCGCCCGCCGCGATGCTTGCGGTGGCCAGCATCGCCGTTACAAACTTACGCACTCCCATTTTTCGTCTCCCAATTGCCAAATGACGGTCAACCAAGGGAAGTCGACATGCCAACCCGCACTCCCAGTAATTATTTTTATGAACTTTAAGTCGACTATTCCGGTGTTTTGTTGTCGTTCAGAACTGTATGTTCCGTTTTCAACGAGAGTCAATAAGGATTCGTTATGACCATGGACGTGAAGCTTCTGGAGGCGTTCCGCGCCGTGATGGAAAACCGCTCCGTGACGGGCGCGGCCAAGATACTCGGCGTGACGCAACCCGCCGTCAGCGCGCAGTTGAACCGGCTTGAATCGATCGTAGGCTTCCGGCTCTTCGACCGCGAGGGCGGACGACTCAAACCCTCCGCGGAAGGCAAGGCGTTCTACGAGGAGGTGAAACATGCCCTCGGCATGATCGACCGGCTGCATATCTCGGCGGAGCGGATAAGGTCGCACGAGACCGGCACGCTCGTCATCGCCGCCCATCCGAGCGGATCGACGGCGATCCTGCCGGACATCCTGGCGCGTTTCTGTCTGGCACGCCCCTATATCGACGTCCGGATGATCAACCGAACCTCCGAGGAGGTACGCAGTGTCTTCGAGGCGAATTCCGTCGATATCGGGCTGGCGGAGGTGCCGGTCGATCTCGTCGGGGTCCAAAAACGCCGCTATGCCATCGAATGCGTGGCCATCCTGCCGGAGGGGCACCCCCTGGCCGAGGATCGGGACATGCTCGATGTCCGGGAGCTATCGGGGTTGCCTTTCGTATGCATGACGCTGAGCCGTGCCGTCGGACACCGCATCAGAAGCGCGGTCGTGGAAGCCGGCGCCACCTTCAACAAGATCGTGGAGGCGGAATATTTCAGCACCATCTGCGCGCTTGTGGCGAACGGCCTCGGTGTTTCCATCGTCGATTATTGGTCGGCGCAAAGCTGCGAGCATCTGGGGCTGCGTATCCGGCGGCTGAGAATCCCCATCACCTATGAGATCGCCGTTTTCCACAGCGCGGAAAGGCCGCTCGGCAAGCCGGCGCGCGACCTACTTCTCATGATCGACGAGAAGCTAAAGGCCCACGGCACGTTGATGGAGGAATATCTTTGATCCGGCCCTCGCCCCGTTCCTCGGATCGTGAGAGTCTTGCGGGATCAGGTAAGGCGTTCCGCGAAAGGTGCCGGCAGTTCGAAGGTCCGCGCGACCTCGAACAAGGAGGCGGTCACGGGCGGCGGCGGGTCGCGATCATAGGCCACGAGCCCGATATCATGCTCGACGGTCGGCTCCACCAGCCGCACGGTACGGATGCTCTGCGCCTTGTCGAGCACCAGCAGGAAATGTTCCGGCAGAATGCTGGCGATCCCGTGGATTCGGATATGGGAATAGAGGGTGACGACCGAATTGGACTCTATCTCCGGGGCCGGCGGACAATTCAAGCGCGCGAAGATGCCGTCGACGATGCGCCGGTTTTGCATATCCGGCGTCAACAGGGCCAGCGGATGGGCCGCCGCTTCCGTCCATGTGACCGACTCCCGCTCGGCCAGCGGATGGTCGGCGCGCACGAACAACCGAAAGCGCTCCTTATAAAGCGGCGCGGTCAGCACGCGCCCGATCGGCTCGTTATCCAAATAGCTGACGCCGACATCGATCGAGAAATCGTCGATACTGCGCAATATCTCCCGCGAGGTTTGGGAAAGGATCGTGAAGGTGATCCCGGGAAAGCGCGTGCGGACCGCCTCCGTCAGGATCGAGATCGAGGGCAAGGCCGACGGGATAACACCCAACACCGCCCGGCCGGCCAACGCCCCCTTCATCGCGGCCAGTTCCTGGGTCATGGCCGACTGGTTCTCAAGGATCGCGTGCGCCCATTTCAGGATACGTTCGCCCTCCGGCGTCAGTCCCTCGAAGCGCTGGCCGCGCTTGACGATGGCGACGCCCAGATCCTGTTCGAGTTGGCGGACCCGGCCGGACAGTGTCGGCTGGGTCACGTTGCAGGCCTGAGCCGCCCGCGTGAAATGCCGTTCCCGCGCCAAGGCGACCAGATATTGCAACTGTCTTATATCCATGGTCGAGACCTCTTTGCCCGACGAACGATGGCGGGAGCGTCCGGAGACCGGAACGCACCCTTCATCCCTGATTTGGGGCCGCAGGCCCGTCTGGGACAGCAGGAAGCATAATCGGGCGGTGGGATGCGCCGTGCGCGCTCACGGCGTCGGTCGCGGGGGGATGACGGCCATCGGCCCGCGCGCGGCGCCTCGGAAACCGTGACGGATCGGGGAAAAAAGCGGGGGCGGCGCCGCGTCGAGACGCCGCCCCCGTCGTCAAGACGCGATCACTCGGCCGGCTGGGCCTCGGGATGCGTGTTCTCGACATGGTGACGATCCGCCACCGGCCGCAGGAACAGATTAGCGAAGAACGCGACGACCAGCAGGGCCGCCATGGCGTACATCGTGCTGTTATACAGGCTGGGCGTCGGGTCGACCGTGCCCTCGGGCGCGATTTCCATCAACCGGCCGACGGTCACGGTGTTGGCGTCCACCAATGCCTGCAGCTGCGCGATCGGCGCCCCGAACTTCTCCTGAAAAGCCGCCGGATCGATCTTCGGCGCCAGATCGGCGATGGCGTTCTGGATCGACCGTTCCCGTAGATAGGTGATGGCAAAGGGGCCAAGCACGCCCGCCGTCGACCAGGCCGTCAACAAACGCCCATGGATACCGCCGACATGCATGGTGCCGAACACATCAGCCAGATAGGCGGGGATGGTGGCGAAGCCGCCGCCATACATGGTGAAGATCACCATCGTCGCGGCATAGAACATCAACAGCCACATGACCGCCGGGTTGGCGCTGACTTGCGAGGCCGCGAAGGGAATCGACAGATAGAGGATCGTCCCCAGCACGAAGAAGCAGTGATAGGTGTTCTTCCGCCCGATATAGTCCGACATCGACGCCCAGAAGAACCGGCCGCACATGTTGAAGACCGAGATCATCAACACGTAGGTTCCGGCGAAGGTCGCATCGACGACCCCCGGCAGGGTGGAACCGAAAATCTCCGTCATCATCGTCTTGGCGACGCCGATCACCCCGATGCCCGCCGTCACGTTGAAGCACAGCATGACCCAGAGTTGCCAGAACTGCGGCGTCTTGAGCGCCTGGTCGATATGGACGTGATTGGTGGTGATCATCCGGCGCTTCGAGGCATCCTCGGCCGGCGGGGTCCAGCCCGCGGGTTTCCAACCCTTCTGCGGCACGCGGTAGGAGAAGGCCGCGATCATCATCACGATCAGATAGACGATGCCGAGCGTCAGGAACGCGCCGGCCGCGCCGGTATCGCCGGTGCCGACGACATAGACGCCCGCCTCGCCCGGAATGGGCAGGTTGGCGGCTTCCTTGGCGGTTGCGACGACGACCTCGACCTTGCCGCTGGCGGTTTCCGCGAAACGCCGGCCGTTCTCGGTGACGAGTTCCACGGCGCCCGCCGCGCCGAGATAGGTCGGCGCCTCGGAGAACAGACCGAGCAGCCATGTCTTCAAGGGCGTGGCGATCATCGCGCCGCCGCCGAAGCCCATGATCGCCATGCCGGTCGCCATGCCACGCCGGTCCGGGAACCAACGGATCAGGGTCGATACCGGCGAGACGTAACCGAGCCCGAGGCCGAACCCGCCGAGCACGCCATAGCCCAGATAAACCAACCAGAGTTGGTGCGTGACGATCCCAAAGGCGCCGATCATGAAGCCACCGCCCCACAGCAGGGCCGCCGTGACGCCGACGCAACGCGGGCCGACATCCTCGAGCCACTTGCCGGCGAAGGCCGCCGCCAGACCGAGACAGACGATCGAGACCGAGAAAATCCAAACGACGCTGGAGAGATCCCAATCGCCCGCGGCGCTGGTTACCACGCCGAATTCCTTCACCAGGGCCGGATTGAAAATACTCCAGGCATAGACCGATCCGATGCACAAATGGATCGCGATCGATGCGGGCGGCACCTTCCAGCGGTTAAAACCGTCCCCAGCGACGATGTTCTCCTTCATCAGGAAAGAGAACATCCCGCCCCTCTTCCGGGATTCCGTTGTCATGACTTGCCTTTCCTCCACTCACGGCATTGCCGCTGTTCATTGGCGGGGAGGTGGGCAAGCGGACGGACCTTCCAATTCGGCGAGATGACCGGCGGTCTCCATGCGGAGCTACCGCCACCCCATGGACGCCCTGGCTTAAGGACGTTCCCGGACGGCCGTGCTTGCTTCCTCCCTCACGAGCCTTGTCGACCGGCGGTCGCATGGCTTCTTGTGAAGCGGGTAACAGCAAGAGGAGTGCCAGGAATATTATATATATTTATCAACTAGTTATAAAATTTCTATTTTCAAAAAATGGACAATTTGCATAGATCGCGCGAAGCGGAATTGGACAAAATGTCCAGTTCTCTCGCGCCGTCACGCGGCCGGCAGCCAGATCGTGAAGGTCGTTCCTTCCCCCGGCGCGCTGACGGCGTCGATCCGCCCGCCCGCCCGGCCGATCAGCGTCTGACTGATCGAAAGACCGAGGCCCGTCCCATCCCGGCCCTTCGTCGTGAAGAAGGGATCGAATATACGGGTCAGCATGTCGGGCGCGATACCGCGGCCGGTATCCCGGACCTCAACCACCACCCCCGTTTCGCGGTCGCGGTCGCGGTCGCGGTCGCGGTCGAAGCTGCGCAAATACAGCGCCCCGCCTTCCGGCATGGCCTGTATGGCGTTACTCATCAGATTGATCAGCACCTGCTGCAGTTCGACACGGTTCATCACCACCCGCCGCGCCGCACGGTCGTCACGGACGACCTCGATATCCGCTTTCTCCATCAGATGGGCCACCAGCGGCAGGCAATCGTCGATCACCTCCGCCGGTGACTGGCTTTCCGCATAGCCGGCATATTCCTCCGGCCGGGCGAAACGCAGCAGCTTGGTGACGATGATCTGGATTCGATGGATCTGCTGATCGATCAGGCGAAATTCGTTGCGGGCCGTCGCATTGGCCTCGGCGCCGATCTGTTCGCGCGCGACATCCAGATTCCCCTGGATCACCGCGATCGGATTGTTGATCTCGTGCGCCACGCCGGCCGTGATCTCGCCGATCGCCGCCAATTTCTCCGACATGACCAACTGCTGGGTCGCGGCCTCCAACCGCGCGTTCGCCTCCCGCAATTCCCGCGTTCGTTCCTCGACCCGGACGTTCAGTTCCTCCGCCCAATCGCGCAATTCGCGGTCGCGCTCCTGCAAGCGGTCCAATAGATCGTCGAGATGACCCGACACCCGCGCGATCTCGTCCTCGCCCCTGGAGGCGCCGGTTCGCGCGCCCAGATCGCCTTCATCCACCTTGGCGATGGTCGCATTCATCCGTTCCAGCGGCTTGAAGATGTTCCGCGCCCAGCGCAAGAAGACCGGCACGGTGACCGCGGTGGCCAGCAGGAAGGCCACCACGACCGCGAGGACCGTCCCATTCTTCGCCGTGCGGAACGGTGTTTCCAGGAAGCCGACATACAACATGCCGATCCGGTCGCCATGACTATCCACGATCGGCTCGTAAGCGGAGATGTACCAATCATTCACCACGAACGCCCGGTCCAGCCAGACCCGCCCCTTTCCCAGCACGTGCTGGCGCACTTCCGCCGACACCCGTGTTCCCAGGGCCCTGTCCTTGGTGAAGAGCCGGACATTCGTGCTCACCCGCACATCGTCCAGGAACAGCGTCGCGGTACCTTCACTACCCTCCGGAAGGCTCGCCTGACGATAGACGAGGGCATTGATCGTATCGATGAAGCCGAGATTCCGGTTGAGCAAGAGCCCGCCGACCAGCGTACCGGGCGGCGGCTGCTCCAGCTCCCCGGCCTCTCCCACTCCAGGGGCCGCCGCCGCATGAATGACCATTCCCCGGGTCTCGGCGGTGCGGTCGGTCGGGACCGCCGCCTTGGTCGGAACCAGTTCGACACGCGCCCGGCGCGCGAGCCCGTCATCGATGGCCGCAAGCTGTTCGCCCGTGAACAAGTCGATCGCGGTCGCCACCCCGGATCGCCGGGCCTCCTCTACGATCGGCCATTCGCCCGGCCCGTGGAGGCGCATGCCGGCGGGTGAGGCCGCGCGAAGCCCACCGCCCGGCGCGCGCAGATAGAGGAAATCGAGCCCCAACGCCTCGCGACTCCGGGCCAACCACGCTTCCAGAGCGGCCGGATCACCCTGATCGAGCAGTCGGGCGAACTGCGCGGAATCGCCGAGCGCCTGAATTCGCCCCCCGGTATCCTCCACCAACTGCGCGAGATATTGATGCGCGATCGTAAGATCGCCATTGACCTTGGTGATCAGCAAGGAATCGAACTTGCCCCACCATCGATACATGGTCCCACCGATCAGGATCGGCGCGACCACCAACATCGGCAGGAGAGCCAGCGCGATCAACCGATAGCGCAACGACAGCTTTGGGCGCGCGCCCGGCCTTTTGCGCTTCGTGCGTTCCCCCGCCCCCCCGGCGCCCGTCATTCGGCGTCCCAGGCGGCGCATTTCCGGTCGATCGTCTTGCGCGAGATTCCGAGGCGCCGCGCCGCCGCCGCGCGGTTACCGCCGACGGATTCGAGGACCTTGCGGATATGCCGCTGCTCGATCGCCTCCAGGGTCGTCGGTTCCGCCTCCACCTCACCGGCGTCGCCGAAGCCCCAATCCGCCGGGAACCGGCCTTGGATCAGGGACCGTTCGATCAGATTGCGCAGCTCCCGGACATTGCCCGGCCAATCATAGGCCCGAAACCGGGCCCGGATGGCATCGTCGACGGAAATCGGCGGCACGCCGATCTCGCTCGATATCTTGCGCATGAACAGATCGGCGAGTTCCTCGACATCATCGATGCGATCACGCAGCGGCGGCATGGCGATCTGCACGACATTGATGCGATAATAGAGATCCTCCCGGAACCGCCCCTCGCTGACGGCGGTATCCAGGTCGGTGTTGGTCGCGAAGACCAGACGCACGTCCACCGGCACCTCACGCTCCGCGCCGAGCGGCCGGACACGCTTGTCTTCCAGCACCCGCAGCAGCTTGCTTTGCAGCGGGAGCGGAAGCTCCCCGATCTCGTCCAGGAACAGCGTGCCCCCTTGAGCATAGAAGAAAAGCCCCTGGCGCACGCTGTCCGCGCCGGTGAAGGCTCCTTTGACATGGCCGAACAACTCGCTCTCGATCACCTCCGCCGGAATGGCGGCGCAGTTGACGGGCACGAAGGGGCGTTCCGTCCGATCGGACAGATCGTGGATAAGACGGGCGGCGATCTCCTTGCCGGTTCCGGATTCACCGGTGAACAGCACCGAGGTCGGCATCGGCGCGACCCGCGCGATGGTATCCCGGATGCGACCGATTCTGGACGAGGTGCCGATCAGGCGGGCGCGCGCCCGTTCGGCGTTGTCGGAGGATTTGAGCTGGTAATTCAGGACGAAGTTTTCGCGGCTGAGCCGCAGCCTATCGAGGCAGCGGGCCACCGCGTTCAGCAACTGACTCGACCGGAACGGCTTCAGCACGAAATCGGCCGCGCCCGCCCGGATGGCCTCGATCGCGGTCTCCAAGTCGGCGAAGGCGGTGATCAGGATCGCCTCGGGAAAGAACCCGTCCTGGCGCTGTTCCTGCAGCCATTCGACGCCGGTTTGCTTCGGCATGATATTATCGATGACGACAATATCGAAATGCCTGGATTCCAGGGCACGCGATGCCTCTTCCGCGTCCGATGCCTCGACTACCTTCTTACAGCGCGGGGCAAGCGTGCGGACGATAAAATTCCGCATCCCCTCCTCGTCATCGACCACCAATACCGACGCGTCGGCGAATGTCGTTCCGAAATCGGGGGCGGCGCCTTGCTGCGTCGCCGAACTGTCGTACCGGCTCGTCGGCATGATCCAGGCTGTATCTATGCTATGCGCAGTGCGCGATCGGGGCGTGGGCGGAAACCATGCGACGCACACGACGCCGGCACCCGAAGTTTCTTGATAACGAGTCGCAACCACTATGCAGTCGGGAAAAACTCAATGCAATCCCGCGCGCGGGCGTATCCCCGGCATTTGCTGTCATCACCGGCCGAGCACCTGTTGGCTTTCGAGTCTGGATCGTTCCAACGGTGGGCGTTGCGGCGGGCCGATGGGCGCACCCGCGACCGCCTTTACCCCTGTCCTGAGAACGCCCTGCACATGGACGAGCGTCTCGACACCGAACAACATGAGGGAAAAGCCGGCCTCGTGATATTCCGCCACGATCCGCCCCAGCATGCGCAATTTCGCCCTGTCGCTGAGGAAATTCGACACGCCCAGATCGCGCTCCAGATTGAGACTCAGGGTCGAAAGACCGGCACCGCGCAACACGGCAGCATGTCGGTCGGTCGGCTCCAGACGGACGATGGCATCGTCGAAGATTTCCTTCGACCGGCGAAGAATGGCGATGGATGCCTGGGCCGTTCGGGAAATCGGAAAATCCAGGATATCCGCATAAATGGCGGGCGCGCTGTCCGGGATCGCATCCAGAACGTCACGAAGGCGCCTGGCGTTCTCCCCGACGAGGCTGCTCGCATGGACCGGGAAGATCACGGGCGCCAAATCGCGCCGACTGTTCGTGGGGTTCTTCAACGCACCGACGAGCATCTCCGCGCGCCATAGGTCCACATCCGCGACGGCCGGGTCCTTCGCGCGTCCATGCAGGATGTAACGGCCGGTGAAGGTTCCGTAATCTGTCTCCCGCTTGGCTCCGCAGAGTTGATAGGCGATTTCCTTATCCGCCGGCAGCCAGATCGGCTGGAAGACGAGCGAGATCTGGCGCTCATACCACGCCCCGCGCGCGGGGCGCTTACCCCGCCGGTCCTCCATCTCGAAGGCGCGATCCACGAGGTCGAGACTGACACTCCCATCCTCGTTCCGCAGATCCGCCGGGCGCAGGACTTCCCGATGCACCGCGACGTTCATCCCCAACTCGCCCAGAACCGCGGCGCGCACCGAATCCGCGATGGAGAGCGTCCGGTCATTGGCCGCATGAAGCGAGCGATCCTTGAAAAGCACCACGAAACCGTCCGTTCCGTGCCGGGCGTAACTCTCTCCCTCCCCCAGCGCATCGGCCAGGACACGTTCGGCGATCGCGGCGATGCGGCTTTCGAGGCGTTCGAAGTCCTCCCCGAAATCGGTCCTGAATTCCTGCAGGTCGACCACCCGGATAAGCCCCGCCGAAGCGGCCGTCTTGGATGAGAGAATTCGTTTCAGTTTTTCGCCGATCCCGCTTTCGGCCCGGCGCGCGCGTTCCCGGCGGTGCTCGATCAAGGATTCCGCCGTGATCCGCAGCTCGTCGAAGTCGATCGGCTTCACCAAATAGCGATCGGCACCGATCTTGGTTGCCGCATCCTTGTAGCTCCCCTGCGCCAGATCCGAGATCATGATGACCGGCAGGTCGCGATAATCGGCTTCGGTATTGCGCAACCAATCCAGAAACTCGAAACCATTCACGCCGGGTGTGCGCACATCGAGGAGAATGAGATCGAAGGGCTCCGCGCGCAGTTTTTCGATACCCGCCTCGCCGTTCGTCACGTCGTCCAACTCGAACCCGCTGGGCTCGAGGGATTCGGCGACCGAGGCCGTGAACGCCGCGTCGTCGTCGATGACGAGAACCCGCGTTCCGTCACCAGCGTTCACCGCGCCATGGGCTGCGTCATGTTCCATTCGACTCATGCTGTCCGCACCGTTTCTCCTGAAGTCGAACTGGCGCTCCAGTTTTGGTTCGACATCCCTTCGGGATGGGGCACCGTTTCTCCTGAAGTCGCAACAACGACACTCCGGTCATGTAGCCTTGCCGGACGGGAGGCCTTGTCGCCCGCCATGCCCCCCTAAATGCATGCGCCATCGCGGTCGGGCCTCTCCAAGAGTCCGAGCCGCGTGAAATAAGCCCTCATAGATGCCGTTGGTACGATATAGGAATCCGGATGCTCACTTCTAGCCACATATCCAGAAGAAGCAATCCCGCGAATAACTACAAGAAATCGGACTCGATACAGCTCAATAAATCGATATTATTTTAATAAAAATTTTCTCTTATTTTTATTATCCATGGTATTTACTTTCACCTCATCCTTCTCCTACGGAAACCGCTCCCGCCAAATATAATGAAGACCGGAAGCGCATCCGCCACCGGCCTTCATCATATCATCATGCTCTAGAGTCTGGACTCAATGAAGCGCGATCGCCGGGTGCTAGGCGTCCTGGGAGGCAGGTGACAGCGCCTTGATCACGAAGGGGTCGAGCCCCTCCCCGCCGGCCGCGATATGGGCATCCAGCCTATCCCGCATCGGCCGGGTCCAGAAATCGCGGATATGTCCGGCGATCCCGTCGAGAGCCTCCGCTTCCGGATAAGCCCTGAAGAAGTCGGCGATCTGGTTCGCCATCCGGGTCAGGTCCTGGATCGTCTCGCTCATTCCGCGGGCTCCATCGAGCGCCGATAGTGGGTGCGGCGCACTTCCTCATGTTCGAGTTGCCATTCGGACGGCCTATTGGAGCGCGCCACCTGCACCGCCGTCACCTTGTATTCCGGGCAATTCGTCGCCCAATCGGAATATTCCGTGGTGATCACGTTCGCGCCCGAGGACGGATGGTGGAAGGTGGTGTAGACGACACCCTGCGGCATGCGTTCGGAGATTTCCGCCTGCAGGGTGATCGCGCCCATCCGGCTCTGGATCGAGACCATCTCGCCATCGGCGATGCCACGCTCCTCCGCGTCGAAGGGGTGGATCTCCAGCCGGTCGGCCTCGTGCCAGCGGGAATTCTCCGTGCGCCGGGTCTGGGCGCCGACATTGTACTGGCTGAGGATGCGGCCCGTCGTCAGGATAAGCGGGAAGCTACGATTCGCGCGCTCCTGGGTGGGCACGTACTCGGTGATCATGAAGCGGCCCTTGCCGCGCACGAAGCCGCCGATATGCATGGTCGGCGTGCCGTTCGGCGCCTTCTCCGTGACCGGCCATTGCAGCGAGCCCTCGCGGTCCAGCCGCTCGAAGCTCACCCCGGCGAAGGTCGGGGTCAGGCGCGCGATCTCATCCATGATCCGGGACGGATGGTCGTAGGTCATCGGATAGCCCATGGCGCGGGCAAGGCGGCAGACCGCCTCCGATTCCGACAGCCCGCTCTTCGGCGGCATCACCGGCCGCACGCGGTTGATGCGGCGTTCCGCGTTGGTGAAGGTGCCATCCTTCTCCAGGAAGGAGGTGCCCGGCAGGAAGACGTGGGCGAAGGCCGCCGTCTCGTTCAGGAACAGGTCCTGGACGACGAGGCATTCCAGCGCCTCCAGCGCGGCGGTGACGTGCCGCGTGTTCGGATCGGACTGGGCGATATCCTCGCCCTGGACGAACATGCCCCGGAAGCCGCCGTCGATGGCGTCGGCGAACATGTTGGGGATGCGCCGGCCCGGCTCGTTGGAGAGCGTGACGCCCCAATCCGCCTCGAAGGCGCCGCGAACGGCATCGTCCGAGACATGGCGATAGCCCGGCAGTTCGTGCGGGAAGGAGCCCATGTCGCACGAGCCCTGCACGTTGTTCTGACCGCGCAGCGGATTGACGCCCACGCCCTCGCGCCCGAAATTGCCGGTCGCCATGGCCAGATTGGCCATCGCCATGACCATGGTGGAGCCCTGGCTGTGCTCCGTCACGCCGAGGCCGTAATAGATCGCCGCGTTCCCGCCGGTGGCATAGAGGCGCGCGGCCGCGCGGATCGTCTCCGCCGCCACGCCGATGCTCTCCGACAGGGCCTCGGGGGCGTTGCGCTCCTCGGCGACGAAGGCGCGCCAGCGGCCGAACTCCTCGCTATCGCAGCGCTCGGCTACGAATGCCTCGTCCACCAGATCCTCGGTCACGACGACATGGGCCAGCGCGTTCATCAGCGCCACGTTCGTGCCCGGGCGAAGTTGCAGATGCTGGGACGCCTCCACATGCGGGGTCCGCACCAAGTCGATGCGGCGCGGATCGGCGACGATCAGCTTCGCGCCCTGGCGCAGCCGCTTCTTCATGCGCGAGGCGAAGACCGGGTGCCCGTCCGTCGGATTGGCACCGATCACCAGGATCACATCCGCCTTCTCGACCGACTTGAAATTCTGCGTGCCGGCCGACGTGCCGAGCGTCGTCTTCAGCCCGTAGCCCGTGGGCGAATGGCAGACCCGCGCGCAGGTATCGACATTGTTGTTGCCGAAGGCGGCCCGGATCATCTTCTGGACGACATAGACCTCCTCGTTCGTGCAGCGCGAGGAGGTGATGCCCCCGATCGAGGCACGGCCGTGCTTCTCCTGGATAGCCTTGAAGCGATCGGCGGCGAACTGGATCGCCTCGTCCCAGTCGACCTTGCGCCAGGGATCGGTGATCCTGTCGCGCACCATGGGCGTGGTGATGCGGTCCTTGTGCGAGGCATAGCCCCAGGCGAACCGGCCCTTCACACAGGAATGCCCCTCGTTCGCGCCGCCGTCCTTATAGGGGGTCATGCGCACGACCTGGTCGCCCTGCATCTCGGCCTTGAAGGAACAGCCCACGCCGCAATAGGCACAGGTGGTCAGCACCGTGCGGTTCGGCGTGCCATGCGCCTCGACCGTCTTCTCCGTCAGGGTCGCCGTCGGGCAGGCCTGCACGCAGGCGCCGCAGGAGACGCATTCGGAGCCGAAGAAATCATCCGCGGCCGTGCCGGCGGACACCTTCGAATCGAAGCCCCGCCCGTCGATGGTCAGCGCGAAGGTGCCCTGCACCTGCTCGCATGCGCGCACGCAGCGCGAGCAGACGATGCACTTCTCCGGATCGAAGCTGAAATAGGGGTTGGAGGTGTCCTTGGCCTCCGCCGCCTCGCCGAAATGCTTCTCGCCACCGAAGCCATAGCGCACGTCGCGCAGGCCGACCTCTCCCGCCGTGTCCTGCAACTCGCAATCGCCATTGGCCGAACAGGTCAGGCAATCGAGCGGATGGTCGGAGATATAGAGTTCCATCACCCCGCGCCGGATCTTCTCCAGGCGCTGGGTCTGGGTGCGAACCACCATGCCGTCGCGCGCCGGCGTGGTGCAGGAGGCCGGCGTCCCGCGCACGCCCTCGACCTCCACAAGGCACATCCGGCAGGACCCCCAGGAGTCCAGCATGTCGGTGGCGCAGAGCTTCGGCACCTGCTGGCCGACCTCGGCGGCGGCGCGCATGATGGAGGTTCCTTCCGGCACCTCCACGCTCTGGCCGTCGATCGTCAGCGTGACGGTCTTGTCCGTCTCGCGCTTGGGCGTGCCGTAATCGATTTCCTGAAGGCGGGCCATGATGGCGCTCCTATCGCTCTATTCGGCGGCCGCGGCGACGCGGCCCTTATCGAAATCCTCGGGGAAAAGACGGATCGCGCTCAGCACCGGCATGGGGGTCAGGCCACCCATGGCGCAGAGCGAGCCGTCCGTCATCACGTCGCACAGATCCTCGACCAGCGCGATGTTCCGCGCGACATCCTCGCCGCGCAGGATCTTCTCGACGGTCTCCTTCCCGCGCACCGCCCCGATCCGGCAGGGGGTGCACTTGCCGCAACTCTCGATCTGGCAGAACTCGAAGGCGAAGCGGGCCATGCCGGCCATGTCGACGGTCTCGTCGAACAGCACGACGCCGCCATGGCCCAGCATCGCGTCGGCCTCCGCCAGCGCCTCGTAGGTCATCGGCACGTCGAGATGGCCGATACCGACATAGGCGCCGAGCGGCCCGCCGAGCTGCGCCGCGCGGAACGGCCGGCCCGTCGCGGTGCCGCCGCCGAAATCCTCCACCAGGGTGCGCAGGCTGACGCCGAAGGCCTTCTCGACCAAGCCGCCCCGCTTGATATTGCCGGCGAGCTGGAAGGGCTGCGTGCCGAGCGACTTGCCCTGGCCGTAGTCCTTATAGAAATCCGCGCCCTTCGCCAGGATCACCGGCACGGTGGCGAGCGAGAGGACGTTGTTCACCACCGTCGGCCGGCCATGCAGCCCCGCTATCGCCGGGATCGGCGGCTTGGACCGCACGGTGCCGCGCCGCCCCTCGAGGCTTTCCAGCATCGAGCTTTCCTCGCCGCAGATATAGGCACCGGCGCCGCGCCGGATGAAGATGCGGAACGGCCGGCCGGACCCGGCGGCATCGTCCCCCAGAAGACCGGCATCCTCCCACAGGCGAACGGCCTCGCGCATGGTGGCGATAGCATGCGGATATTCGGACCGGATATAGACATAGCCTTCCTGCGCGCCGACCGCGAAGCCGGCGATCGCCATGCCTTCCAGCAGCATGAAGGGATCGCCCTCCATCAGCATGCGGTCGGCGAAGGTTCCGGAATCGCCCTCGTCGGCATTGCAGCAGACATATTTGCGCCCCTCGGGCTGCTCCCCGACGGTCTTCCACTTGATGCCGGTCGGGAAACCGGCGCCGCCGCGTCCACGCAGACCGGAGGCGGTCACCGCCTCGACGATCTCCGCTCCCTTCATCGCGGCCGCGCGCCGCAGCCCCTCGAGACCGCCCAGCGCCTCGTACTCGGCAAGATCCAGGGGATCGATCACGCCGACGCGCGCGAAGGTCAGACGTTCCTGATTGGCGAGATAGTCGAGTTCCTCCGTCGGGCCGAGGGAAAGCGGGTGTCCATTCCCCGCCCCGGGAAACCCGGCGTCGAACAACGCACCGACATCGGCGGCGGCGACGGGTCCGAAGGCATGACGCACGCCGTCGCGCGCGACCTCGACCAACGGCTCCAGCCAGAACATCCCGCGCGAGCCGTTACGAATGATCTTGATATCGATCCCGCGCGCGGCCGCCTCCCGCCCGATCGCGGCGGCGGTGGCGTCGGCGCCGACGGAAAGCGCGGCGGAGTCTCGCGGAACATAGATCGTCAGGGGAGCGCTCATGACCGCGCCTCCCGGATCGCACCGTCGACCCGCTCCACGTCGGCGCGGCCGACCGGCTTGCCGTTCACCAGGGCGGCCGGCGACAGCGCGCAATTGCCGAGACAATAGATCGGCTCGATCGTCAGGCCCTTGTCGGCGCTGGTCTCGCCCAGAGTCACGCCGTGACGACGGCACAGATCCTCGATCAGCGTCAGCGCGCCCATCGACTGACAGGCTTCCGCCCGGCAGACCTTCACCGTCACCGTCCCGGCGGGCGCGGCGCGAAAATCGTGATAGAAGCTGACGACACCGTGCACTTCCGCGCGCGACAGGTTCAGCGCGTCGGCGATCGCGGCCAGACTGCTTTGCGGCACGTGGCCGACCGCGTCCTGAATGTCGTGCAGAATTTCAAGCAACGCGGCGGGCGCGTTGTCATGTTGACGGCACATATCGACGACGAGGGCTTCGACCTCGTCGCTCTCGCTCTCTTGGTGAGCGTTCATTGGGCGTCTCCGGGTCCTCGTCGGCCACCCATGCAATGGCCTGACCCGGTTCATGCAGCATGATCGCGCGTCCGATCAAATCGGTTCTTTCGATGACCTCATCGGCATCACGAATGGTGCGGTGCGGCAAGGACGCGCCCGATCCTTCCCGCACCGCGATCATTTCCGTCCCGTTTTCTTCCGCCCGTCAGCGGATCACGACGAAGGCGCGCACCTCGATGCTTTGACGCGCGGGCGCGGCCGGGTCCTGGTTCGGCAGGGTGAAGGCGCTGTGCGGCGTGAAGCGCGCGCGGCCGTCCTTCAGGCTGTCCCAGCCCTTGATCAGCAACAGCTCGTCCCGCGTCATGGCCGGGGCGTAGTACCAGCGCTGCGCCGGATCGTGGGTCAGGTGATAGATCTCCCCCACCCGGTCGGGGAATATCTGGTCGGTCGCGATCAGGCTTTCCGGCCGGACCGTCGAGGCATCGGCGAGCGCCAGCGGCGCGCGCGCCACCGGCCCCGCGATCGGGCGCCAGAGATTGACCTGCACCACCCGCGCGCCGGCGGCGATCAGGCGATCGAAATTGGCATAGCCGACCACGTCGCGCACCCGGCGCGGGCCGCTCGATTCCGTGTAATCGACATGGATGCGCGTCGCCGGGCCACGCCGCCCGTCGGGGTTGGTGGCGCCGGAGCCATCGTCCGACCGCCGGGTGATATCGAAGACGAAGACCTCTTCGGCCCCCAATTCCCGGCGCAGCAGACGCTTCGTCTCCTCCGTGTAGGGGCCGGCGACGGCCTCGTCGTCCCAGAGGTCGGCGACCCGCGTCGGGGCCGTGCGGAAGGCGAAGCCCTGCCGGTCGAGCGAGAAGCGGTCCGCGTTGGGCCGAAGATCGGCGATGCGGACCGAATGATCCTCCATCGCGAAATCATAGCGCGGCACGCCGCCGGTATAGGCCTGGCTCTGGAAGGACGGCTTCCTTTCCTGCGGCGTGATGAAGGCGAGCGGCGCGATCACGTCGCCGTGCGGACGAACGCCGCGCCCGTCGAATTTCACCAGATCGTGGCTGTCGATGGTCTTGGTCATGGCCTATCTCCTGGTTCATCGGCCGACGCGGATGCGCCCTTGCCATGGCCAGGAGAATGGGGAGGCTCCGCCCCCATAACCAACGAGAAGGCTTCAAATCGACTTGAAGAAAATTCAAGTCAAAAGCCGACGCCCGGCCCCGCGTGCTCCTCCGCGTAGCGCCCCGCCTCCGCTTCCAGCCAGCGCATCAGCCGGCGCGCCGGCGCGCGCGGCGTGCCGGCCTCCGGCGTGCAGAGATAATAGGCCGCCCCCGTCGGCCCGACCCCGCCGAAGGGCGCCACCAGCGCACCGCTGTCGAGGCGTGGGCGGATATAGGGCGCCCGCCCCATGGCGAGGCCGTGCCCGGCCTCCGCCACCTGGATCGCCTGCTCCACGGTATCGAGGGCCAGCGCCTCCTCCATCCGGGGCGGGGGCAGTCCCCGCGCCTTGGCCCATTCCTCCCATTCCCCGGGAATGCTCCGGGTCGTGATCAGGCGGGCGGTGGCGAAGGCTTCCGCGACGGCCGACTCCCCGGACAGATAGCCGGGGGCCGCCACCGGCGTCGCCAGATCGTCGAACAGGAAGCGCGCGGCGACGCGCGGCCAGTTCCCCCGGCCATAGCGGATGGCGAGGTCGATCTGCTCGCGCGCGAGATCCATGACCCGCGTCGTGGTGACGAGTTGCACGTCGATCCCGGGATGCGCCGCCTCGAATCCGGCGAGGCGTGGAATCAGCCAGACGACGGCGAGCGAGGCCGGCAGGGTCAGCCGCACCTCCGACCGGTCGGTCTGGGGCATCAGGGCCTCCGTCGCCTCGTGCAGTTGAAGGAGCGCGGGCTCGACCCGCTCCAGATACCGCCGCCCGGTGGGCGTCAGCTCCAACCGCCCCGACGCGCGATCGAACAGATTGATGCCCAGCGTGCGTTCCAGTTGCCGGATACGGTGACTGACCGCCGATTCCGTGACGCCCAGCCGTCGCGCCGCATCCGCCAGACGCGCATGGGTCGCCACCGCATGAAAGGCGAGCAACGCCTTCAAGGGCGGCAGATTGAGCATCGGACCCGGAACCGGGGAAACCATGAAGCAAGACCTGACGACAGTGCAAGGGACGGCATGCACTATGCCCCGCTTTTCCCCGACGCGGTAGGGCGGCGGCCCATCGAACGCACGGGGCTTACCAGCGCGGCCTCGTGGGGGTATGTCTATGCCCGTTCCGCCTTCGCTGGCGGGCCGTTTCTGTCCCAGGATCAACCGAAAGTTCCCATGACCGATAACAGCACCCAGAACACCCCGTCCCCGATCTCCATCGAAATGGTGGACGACATCGCGCTCGTCGCCATCGACAATCCGCCGGTCAACGCCTCGTCCCAAGCCGTGCGGGAGGGGTTGAAGGCCGCCTTCGAACGCCTCGCCGCCGATCCGGCGGTGAAGGCGATCGCCCTCTACGCCAAGGGCCGTACCTTCATCGCCGGCGCGGACATCAAGGAATTCGGCAAGCCGCCGCGCGATCCCTCCCTGCCCGAGGTCTGCGCCACGATCGAAGGGACGGAGAAGCCGGTGATCGCCGTGCTGCACGGCACCGCGCTCGGCGGCGGGCTGGAAATCGCGCTGGCGGCGCATGCCCGCATCGCCTTGCCGGGCACGAAAATCGGCCTGCCGGAAGTCAATCTGGGAATCCTGCCCGGCGCCGGCGGCACCCAGCGCGCACCGCGCCTTGCCGGCATCCGTGCCGCGCTCGACATGATCACCAGCGGCCGGCATGTCCCGGCGGGGGAGGCGAAGGATCTCGGCCTCCTGGACCGGATAGAAGAGGGAGAGCCGCGCGACATCGCGCTCGCGATGGCGAAGAAAGCGTTGGCCGGCAGCCTGCCGACACGCCGGACATCCGAGCTTTCCGTCACGCCGGACGACGCGGCCGTCGAGGAGATGGCGGAGACGCTGAAGCGTACGCAACCGCGTCTTTTCTCCCCACATAAATGCGTCGAGGCGGTCGCCGCCAGCACCCGCCCCTTCGCCGAGGGGGTGAAGCGCGAACGCGCGTTGTTCCTTGAATGCATGGAAAGCCCGCAACGCGCCGGGCTGATCCACGCCTTCTTCGCCGAACGCGCCGTCGCCCGCATCCCGGAGAAGGGGGCGGAGCCGCGCGCCATCGCGTCGACCGGGGTGATCGGCGCCGGGACCATGGGCGCGGGCATCGCGACGGCCCTGCTGCTGGCCGGGCTGCCGGTCACGCTGGTGGAGCGCGACCAAGAGGCGCTGGACCGGGGCCGCGCGACGATCGAGGGCAATCTCGCCGCCGCGGTCGAGCGCGGCAAGCTGAGCGAGGAGAAGCGCGCCGCGATCCTCGCCGGCGCGCTGACGCCGACCACGGACATGGAGGCGCTCTCGACCGCCGATCTGGTGATCGAGGCCGCGTTCGAGGATATGGCGGTGAAGCGGGAGATCTTCACCACCCTCGACCGCGTCGCGAAGCCGGGCGCGATGCTGGCGACCAATACCTCCTATCTCGACATCGACGAGATCGCGGCGGTGACCGGCCGGCCGGCGGATGTGATCGGGCTCCACTTCTTCTCGCCCGCCCATATCATGCGCCTTCTGGAGGTCGTGGTGGCGCAGCGGACGGCGGCGGAGGTCGTCGCCACCGGCTTCGCGCTGGCCAAGAAGCTGCGCAAGGTCGCGGTACGCGCCGGGGTCTGCGACGGTTTCATCGGCAACCGCATCCTGGCGCATTACCGCAAGGCGGCGGACTATCTGGTGATGGACGGCGCCATGCCGGAGGAGGTCGACCGCGCCTTGACCGGCTTCGGCATGGCGATGGGGCCCTTCGCGGTCTCGGACATGGCGGGGCTCGATATCGGATGGGCCGCCCGCAAGCGCCAGGCCCCGACCCGCCCGGCGGATGAGCGTTACGTCCCCATCGCCGACCGCATCTGCGAGCAGGGCTGGTTCGGGCGCAAGACCGGGCGCGGCTATTACCTCCACCCCGAGGGCGGGAAGCCGACTCCCAATACCGATGTCGCGGAAATCATCCGGGATGAGCGCGGGAAAGCAGGCATAAGCCCGCGCACCTTCACCGAGGAGGAGATCGTCGCCCGCTTCACCACCGCCATGATCGCGGAGGCCACGCGTGTGCTGGAGGACGGAATCGCCCTACGCCCGATCGATATCGACGCGGTGCTGCTGTTCGGCTACGGCTTCCCACGCTTCCGGGGCGGGCCGATGCATCACGCCGATACCGTCGGCGCGGCGGAGTTGGTCCGGCGGATCGAGAGCTATGCCGGGGAGGACGCGCACTTCTGGCGGGTGCCCGACCTGCTGCGCCGAATGGCGGAGGAAGGCCACCGTTTCGCCGACATGAACGAGGGGTGAGGGCGCGCTACGCGCCCTTGCGATAGCGGAAGGTGCCGGTCGCGGTGGCCACCACCGTGCCGGCACCATCCGTCACCGTGCCTTCCGAGAAGAAGGTGGAACGCCCCCCGCCGGTCCGGCGTCCCTCGGCAATCAAAAGATCGTCGGTCGGACGCCCCAGGAAATTGGTTGTCAGCGACAGGGTCATGGCCAATTGCCGCCGATCAGGATCGCCCGTATAGCACCCGGCATAGCCCATGACCGTATCGAGCAACAGGGCATAGACCCCGCCATGGGGAATCCCGTATCGGTTCATCAGATGCGGGGCGAGCGGCAATTCGAACCGCGCGAAATCCTTCTCCCAGCCGGTCATGTGGAAGCCAACATGACGTTGGAAGGCATAGGGGTCCTCGACCAGATCGGGATCGACGGGGCCCGTCATGACGAACGGCCTTCCGGCCGGAATTTCCGCATATCCTTCCCTCCCGGATGCGATTTGAAGCCGCTCTCGGGTACAGCGCGACGCCCCGCTTGTCCAGCAAGCGCGCTCCCCCGCGGTCGTCAGCTATAGGTGACGAGCCGGTCGTCCCCCACCGCCGTCACATGCGGCAATTCGTTGAAACCAAGGAGATAAAGACCGCTTCGTCCGACGACGAGACGGGTCACGGCGCAGTTCCGGGTTTGCAGTTGCAGGCGTATCATCTGAGCGGCCGGTGCCTCCAGAACCTCCGTCACGATACGCGCGATCGGCCCGCCCGAACTGACGGCGAGAACCCGCCCCGCCCCGCACCCCGCGAGGCGTTCCAAGGCCGCGCGCACGCGCGCCTCGAAGTCCGACCAACGCTCCGGCGGGTCGGCGATGGCGTCGCGCTGCCATGCCTGGACGCTATCGCGCAGCGCGCGGAAATGCGCGCGCCGGTCACGGTTCAGCCCCTCCGGCGCCCCGGTCTTCGCGAAATGCGCGGCCATCAGCCCATCCGTATCGAATTCATCCAGCCCGGGAAGGTTCTCCGCGCGCGCCGGATCGAGGCCGAGCGCGGGCGCCAGCCCCTCCAACGTCTCCCGATGCCGCCGTTGCGTCCCGATGAACAGCGCGTCCGGCACCAGACCGTGGCGGGCGAGCGCCGCGCCGAGGGCACCCGCCTGCTCATGCCCCAGCGGCGACAGACGGTCGTAATCCGCCGTCCCGAAGGATGCCTGACCGTGGCGTATCAACAGAATCTCACTCACCCATTCCCTCCTCGCCGGCCGAACGCGATCATTGCCCGATCATCGTGTAGCCCACCTGGCGGATCAACGGGGCGGAAGCGGTCTCACCGTGCTTTGGGCTTGGAAATCACCCTCGTTAGTGCCAATCAAAGACCGTCGCGATCCGGCCATCACCGGACGATACCCGCCGTGAACGAGGAGAGTAGAGCATGACGCTTACCGGCAATTGGTCCTACCCCACCGCCATCAAGTTCGGCGCCGGCCGGGTGGCCGAACTGCCGGAAGCCTGCGCGCAGGCCGGGATCGAGCGCCCGCTTCTCATCACCGACCGGGGGCTTGCCAGCCTGCCGGTCACGGCAACGGCGCTCGACGTGCTGGACGGCGCGGGCTTGGGCCGCGCGCTCTTCGCGGACGTCGATTCGAACCCGACGGAAAAGAACCTCGCCGCCGGTATCGCCACCTACAAGGATGGCGGGCATGACGGGGTGATCGCCTTCGGCGGCGGGTCCGGCCTGGATCTCGGCAAGCTGGTCGCCTTCATGGCCGGCCAAGCCCGCCCCGTCTGGGATTTCGAGGATATCGGCGACTGGTGGACCCGCGCGGACGCCAGCCGGATCGCCCCCATCGTCGCGGTCCCGACGACGGCCGGCACGGGATCGGAAGTCGGCCGCGCCGGTGTCCTGACCAACAGCGAGACGCATGAGAAGAAGATCATCTTCCACCCCCGGATCATGCCCAGCGTCGTGATCTGCGACCCGGAGCTGACCGTCGGCATGCCACCGGCGATCACGGCGGGAACCGGCCTCGACGCCTTCGCGCATTGCGTGGAAGCCTTCTCCAGCCCGCATTATCATCCGATGAGCCAGGGAATCGCGCTGGAGGGCATGCGCCTCGTGAAGGATTACCTGCCGCGCGCCTATGCCGACGGCGCGGATATCGAGGCGCGCGCCCATATGATGAGCGCCGCCGCCATGGGCGCCACCGCCTTCGCCAAGGGCCTCGGCGCGATCCACGCGATCAGCCATCCGATCGGGGCGGTCTTCAACACCCATCACGGCACGACCAACGCCATCTGCATGCCGGCGGTCCTGGCCTTCAACGCCCCGGCGATCCGGGAGCGCTTCGATACCGCGGCCGCCTATCTGAACATTCCGGGCGGGTTCGAGGGCTTTCAGGCCTTCGTGCAGGATTTCAACGACAGCTTCTCGATCCCACGCACGCTGTCCGCGCTCGGCGCCAATGCCGACGAACTGGACAAGCTGGCGGAAATGGCGAGCCATGATCCAAGTTGCGGCGGCAATCCTATTCCGCTCGACCGCGACAATCTACGCGACCTTCTGGCAGCCTGCATCGGCTAAACGGCAAAGCGCGTCCCAGGGGCGGGCAGGCCCCTTACGCGCATTATCGTTTCTGCGATATGGGAGGATCGCATGGCTCTGGACCTTCGACGACTGAGCGTCCTGGTGGTGGACGATAATCACCATATGCGCTTCCTCATCCGGGGTATCCTGCAAAGCTTCGGCATCCGCGACGTGCATGAATGCACGGACGGCCACGATGCCTTCGGCGCGTTGAAGGTCAATCCGGTGGATATCGTGATCCTGGATTGGGTCATGCAACCGGTGGACGGGCTGGAATTCACGCGACGGCTACGCACCGACACGGAAAGCCCCGATCCCTTCCTGCCGATCATCATGCTGACCGCGCACACCGAGAAGCACCGCATCGAGGCCGCGCGCGACGCGGGCATCAGCGAGTTCCTGGCCAAGCCCGTGACACCGATCGATCTTTATTCCCGTATCCATGCCGTGATCGAGCATCCCCGGCCGTTCGTTCGCATCGGGGATTATTTCGGCCCCGACCGCAGGCGGAAGATCGAGAGTTTTCTCGGCGTGTCGCGCCGCTCCATGGATGACGAAAGCGAGAACGGCGAGAACACCGACGACCGGACCGGGGACTGACCGTCGACCGGTCGCTCAGATCCGGTTGGCCGCCTCTTCACCATCCCGTGCCTCGTCGGGGCGTCTCGGCACGCCCAGGCCCGTCGCCTGATAGAGGGTGATGGCTTGACGCGTCATCTCCGCGCGCGCCTCGGTCAACGCCAGCCGACGATCGACCAGCACCCGCTGGGCATCCAGCACATCCAGATAGCTGGCCAATCCCTCGCGATAACGATCCTGTGCCTGCTGGAAGGCTTGCCGGCTCGCGACCGTCGCCTCTTCGAGCGAGATTACCTGCTGGCGCGCGGCCGCCAGGGTCTCCAGCGCCGTCTCCACCTCCTCCAAGGCCGCCAACAAGGTTTCGCGATAGGCATGCACCGCCTCCTGCGCGCGTGCCCTCGCTGCCTCCAACTCCGCCTCGCGCAATCCGCCATCGGCCAGCGGCGCGTCGATCGCCAGGAAAAGCGAGCCGACGATCGACGTCACCAACTCGCCGGTGGCGATATCGCTCAGATCGATCCCGATTTCCCCCGGCAGGCGGAAGGCCGGGTAGAGCGCGGCCTCGGCCACGCCGATCTCCGCCGTCGCGGCGACAATCGCCTGCTCGGCCGCGGCGATGTCCGGGCGCCGGCGCACCATGTCGAGCGGCACGCCATAGTCCGGTCCCACCCCCAGCATCGGCAGGGCGCCCTCGCGCTCCACCGCCGGCGGCAGATCGCCCGGCGGTGCCCCGGTCAGCACGGCCAGGGCCGCCAGGTTGGCGCGCAACTCACCGCGTACCGGCGCGCGGTCCGCCTGGAAGGCTGCGAGTTCCGCGCGCGCGCGCGTCAAATCCAGTTGCGAGGCGAGGCCGCTATCGACCCGCCCCTCGACCAAGCCGAGCGATTCCTGCTGAAGCTCTATCGCCTGATCGGCGAGCGAAAGGCGTATCTGGGACGCGCGCACATCGGTATAGCGGCGCGCCACGTCCGCGGCGGTGGCAAGCGCGATATCGCCGCGTTCCGCCTCCAAGCGGCGCAGGTCGGCCTCGGCGGCCTGGGTCTCGCGTTCCACCGCGCCGAACAAATCCAGCGTCCAATCGAAAACGGCCGAAAGGCCGGCCACGCCGCCGAGCGTCCGGCTTTCCGCGGATTCCGGATCGGCATAGGTTCGCCGCCCCTCGACCCCGGCATCGGCGTCGAGGTCCAGTGTCGGCTCCTCCCCCGCCCGCGCGGCACGCACGAAAGCGCGCGCTTCGATGACGCGGCTGTCCGCCTGACGCACCACCGGATTGTCGGCGAGCGCCCGGTCGATGAGGTCGGTCATCAGCGGATCACCGAAGGCCCGCCACCAGTCGCGCGAGACCCCGATGGTCCTGCCCCTATTCTCGCGCCCGGCGGTCTCCTCGTCCTCGACGAGCCCTTCCTCCGACCTGGCTTGCTCTGGCAGGGGTTCGGGCGCGGGCCCGGCATAGTCCGCCGGCAGGTCGGTATTCTCGGGCGGCACGTAATCGGGACCGACGGTCTCGCCCAACTTATCCACCCAGGCCAGGCACCCGCCGAGCAGGAAGCACAGCGGCAAGACAACCCCGGTGCGAAGGCCTCGCCCGGCCCTCATACTCATGCCGCCCCCGACGGCGCGCGACCGTCCGACGAAGAACTATCCTGCGAGACGTCGCTGTCACGTTCGACCGCGTCGCCGGCCTCCTCTATCTCACGCGCCAGACGCTCTCCACCATGGGCGCGCGGCTTCACGAAGCGGGCGAGGCCGAGATAGATCACCGGCGCCAGGAAGAGCGTGTAGAGCGTGGCGAGGCCGAGCCCACCGAAAACCACCCAGCCGATCGCCCCGCGCGCCTCCGCGCCCGCCCCCGCGCCCAGGATCAAGGGCAGACCGCCGATCACGGTCGACAGCATTGTCATCATGACCGGGCGCAAGCGCACGATCGCCGCGTTGCGCACCGCCGCGCGCACGGAATAGCCCTGATCGCGCAGTTGGTCGGCGAACTCGACCACCAGGATTCCGTTCTTCGCCATCAAGCCCACCAGCATGATAAGGCCGATCTGGCTATAGATATTGAGGCTTGTTCCGGTCAGGAACAGCGCGAAGATCGCCGCGGAAACCCCGAAGGGCACGGTCAGGATGATCACCAGCGCGGAATTGAAGCTCTCGAACTGCGCGGCCAGAACCAACAGCACCACCAGAATCGCGACGCCGAAGGTGACCGCGACGTCGATCGACGTCTGCTCCAGCGTCTCAGCCTCGCCAAGCAATCGAAGCGTTATGCCCTGCGGCAGCACCTCGTCGCCGAGCGCCTCGATATCCGGGATCGCATCGCTCAATTCGTAACCGGGTAGAAGCGCGGCATCAATCTCCACCGCGCGCTTCTGGGCATTACGGTCGAGTTCCGTCGCGACGCCGGATTCGCTGACCGAGACCAGGGAAACCAGCGGAATCATCCGGCCATCCTCGGTGGCGACGAACAGATTGCGCAAATCCTCCGGCCCGTCGATCGTACCGGCCATCGATTGCAGCATGACCGGGACGGATTCGTCGCGCACGGTAAGGTCCGTCACCTCGTAGCCATCGACCATGGCCCGCAGCGTGGTCGATATCCCCTCGATCGGGATGCCCAGATCGGATGCTCGTCGCCGGTCTATCTCAAGGGAGAGTTCCGGCTGGGTCGCCTGATACGATAGACGAATATCGTCCATCTTGCCCGGGAACCGCTCCTGCATGGCGGCCATCATCGCGTCGCCCGCGTCCGCCAGTTCCTGATAGTCATTGCCGAGAAGCGCGATTTCCAAGCCCCCGGTCCCCCCGCCAAGCCCCAGGCTGTTGGGCGAGAAGATACGGACATTGGCCCCCGGAATCCCGGCCAGTTGCCGGCGCAGGCTGTCGCCGATCTCCTGCTGCGAGCGGGTACGCATCTCCCAGGGTTGCAGCGGCGCGACGGTATAGGCGCGGTGCATGTCGTACCGGCCGACGATGCTGAAGATCGTTTGCACGGTGCCGTCGGCGCGCAGCGGCCGCAGCGCCTCCTCCACCTTCTCGACCTGACGGGCCATGTATTCGAGGCCGACACCGTCCGGCCCGCTCATCCAGACCAGGACAACGCCACGATCCTCCACCGGGACGAGTTCCTGATCGATATCCCGGATCAGGACCGCGGAGGCGACCGCCGCCGCCAGCGCGATGGCGACCACGATCAGAGGTGCCTTGAGCGCCCAATCGATCATGCGCGCGAAGAGATCGGCGACGGGCTTGCCGATCGCGCCCAAGCCGCTGCCTTGCGCCGTGCGGCGATCGTCCGGCCGGTCGCGGGTATCGGGCAGGCGCGCGGCCAGCATCGGACAGAGCGTGAGCGCCACCACGGAGGAAAGCACCACCGCGATCGCGAGAACGAAGCCGAACTCCGTGAAGAGGCGGCCGGCCGTGCCCGGCAGGAAGGAGATCGGCACGAAAACCGATATCAAGGTGGCCGTCGTCGCCAGGACGGCGAAGAAGACTTGGCGCGTGCCGGCAGCCGCGGCCGCGAAGGGAGCGAGTCCCTGGGCGCGGCGACGTTGGATATTCTCCAGAACGACGATGGAATCATCGACGATGAGCCCCGTCGCCAACACCAGGGCGAGCAGTGTCAGGATATTGATGGAGAAGCCGACGAGCCAGATCGCCGCCACCGTGCCGATCAGCGCGACCGGAATCGTCGCCGCCGGAATAAGGGTCGGCCGGATCGACCCCATGAAAAGATAGATCACCGCGATCACGATCACCACCGCCAGGCCGAGGGTGACGAGAACCTCCTTGATCGCGCTGCGGATGAAGACGGCGTCGTCGGAGACCATGACGATCCGCGCCTGTTTCAGCCGGGCGTTCATCCGATCCACCGCGCGCGCGATCCCATCCGAGATGGCCACCGTGTTGGACTGCGCCTGACGCACCACCCCCAGGCCGATGACGCGCTGGCCGTCCACCTGCACATAGGAGGTCGCGTCCGCTGGACCGTAGAAGATTTCCGCCACGTCCCCCAGCCGGAGGTGATCGCGCACGATCAGGTTCTCGATCTTCTCGGTCTGCCAGATCGAGGCGTCGGCGCGCACGATCAGCATCTGATCGTCGGATTTGTAGCTGCCGGCGGGTACGTCGAAATTGGCGCGGTCCAGGACGGCGGCCAATTGATCGACCGTCAGCCCGTAGCCGGCAAGCTTCAAGGGATCGACGACGACGCGCAGAACCTGCTCACGATCACCGAAAAGACGAACTTCCGCGACTCCGGCCACGCTCGACAAGTCTGTCGCGATCTCCTCGTCGGCCAGTTCGGTCAACTCCGCCTCGCTCAGGCTGTCGCTGACGACGGCGAGGCGGATGATCGGCTCCGCATCCGCGTCCGCCTTGACCACGGTAAGATCCTCGACCCCGTCCGGCAGTTCCCGCTCCACGCCGGCGACCGCCTCGCGCAGGTCGTTCGCGGCCTCTGTCAGATCGACCCCCGGATTGAACTCGACGCGAATGCGCGCGTTGTTCTCCTCGCTCGAACTCTCGATCGAGCGGACGCCGGGAACGCGGGCGGCCGCCCCCTCGATCACGCTGGTGACTTCGGAGTCCATCGTCTCCGGCGCGGCGCCGTCCCACACCGCCCGGATCGAGATGGTCGGCCGGTCGATATCCGGAAGCTCCCGCACCTCGACCCCCAATATGGCGGCCAGCCCGGCGATCACGATCAATAGATTGGCGACGACGACCAGGACAGGACGGCGGATCGAGAGTGCCGGCACTCCGCTGAGCAACCGACCGGAAACGCCCGCGCGCAAGGAGCGGCCGGGGCTGTCCTGGCCGCCTCCATCGCCGGAGGGTTCCGTTCCGGCGCTTTCGCCCTCGCCCGCCATCAGCTCGGCCCGCTTCCCGCCCCGGCGGTTCCGTCGAGCGGGGCCGGCTCACGCCGGTCGGTGATGCTGAGCTTCACCCCTTCGCGCATCCGCTGAACCCCTTCGAAGACAACCTCGTCGCCAGCCCGAAGTCCTCCCTCGATCAGAACGCGGCCGCGCCTGCGGGATTTCACCGTGATGAAGAGTTTCTCGGCCCGGCCTTCCGCATCCACGCGCCAGATATAGGCGCCGTCGCGCCCCCAGAGGACCGCGACCTCGGGGACGGCGGCCCGCTCCTCCCCCGCCATGTCGATTGAAACGGCAAAGGCCATGCCGGGGCGCAGGATGTCCTCGTCATTGGGGAGGCGCGCACGCACACGCACGGTGCGCGAGACCGAATCGACGCGCGCGTCGATGGCACTGATCTTTCCGGCCAACACTTGGTCGGCCAAGCTCCAGGTTCGGGCGCGAACCGGCTGCCCCAGCGACAATCGGGTCAAAAACCCTTCCGGCACCTCGAAATCCACCAACAGGCTGGAGCGATCGTCGAAGCTCGCGATCTCGGTATCGGTCGTCACCCGGTCGCCGGGTTCGACCTGGGCGATCCCGATCACGCCGTCGAAGGGCGCGCGCAAGGTTCGATCCTCCAAAGCCACCTCGGCCTGATCACGCTCCAACTCCGCGCGGTCCAGCGTCGTTTGCGCCGTGTCCACCTCGCTTTCCGAAACGGCGCCGGTGCGCACCGCACGCTTGAACCGTTCCAGGGTCTGTCGGGCATCGCGCACGGCGACGAGCGCGAGGTCGAGCGCGAGTTGCTCGCGCCGGTCGTCCAGCCGCATTAGCGGCGCGCCGGCCTCGACATGGTCGCCGGCCTCGAACAGAACCTCCGACACCTCGCCACCGACCTGCGGATAAAGCGTCACGGATTGTTGCGCGCGTCCACTCCCCACGGCCTCGATAACCGTATCCGCGCGGACACGCACGACCGGCGCGACGACCACCGGGACCCCTTCCGCCTCCGGCGTGATCGGCGTCGCGGAACCGCCATTGCCGGCCGGCGGTTCAACTCCGATCATCTGACGCAGGGCGGGGTCGTCGATGTTCCAAAGCCCGTATCCCAAAAGGGCCAGGACACCGATCACCAACAATTGGCGAACGATCGACATTGCGTGGGCGAAACTCCAGCCTTTCGGGCGCGCGACGCGCCCATCCTCTTATCCCTCGAAGGGATATACGATTCGCTGCGCCGCCACGATTATCCTCGTCGGAAATTATCCACGGACGGTATCCGGGACACGCGACCCTTCATGGCAAGGACGAAACCGATCATATCGTTTCTCACGACGCCGGTCGGTCTAGGCCGCGTCGCGGCGGTTATTCACGGCACCGCTCCCGTCGTCGTCATCGGAAGGCTTCGGCGCTCCCTCCCCGCGCCCCTGCGCCGCGAGGATAAGGGAGTGAATCTGGTCGCGCAGTGCCTCGCTCTCGATCCGTTCCAGGTCGAGCGCTATGCCGCGCAATCGCCGTTCGCGCGCCGCGCTGCGGGCGATATCCGATGCGGGTGAATTGACGTCCTCGGTATCCAGCCCGGCATAGAAGGTTTCGATATTGACGTTCAGAAGCGTCGCGAACTGCCACAGCCGGCTGGCACCGATCCTGTTCGCGCCGTTCTCGTACTTCTGAATCTGCTGGTTGCTGAGCCCGACCGCCTGGCCGAGTTGCACTTGGCTGAAACCGCGGGCCTCACGCACCGCGCGGAGCTGGCGGCCGACATGGGCGTCAATTCGATCCGGCATGGCTCATTCCTCGATAGCTGACCGCCGCCGCCGGTCCGCGAAAACGCAACCGAAGCGGGACAATCCTGTTTTCTCTTGGAAGACCGCCATGCCGGGACCATCCCCGGAGCGGCATGCCGGACGGGCATCGAACCCACGGCATATATTAGATTTAGTGTAACCGCTTTGCCGCATGGCGCAACGTTAAATTAGAATTTCGCGCGCGCTTGCGTAAACTATAGGTTGGGGTCGCGGCCGACCCGGCTCCGCGCGGACCGGCATGCGCGCCCCGAGCCCCCGGTCGCGCGCCAGCCGCGTCCCCCCGGGGGAATACGATCGGGGACACGATCGGGAACGCGGTTCGGGAACGCCCCCGGATCGACGGCCGCAACGGATGGACGGAAAGGGGTCATTGGCCATGCATACCGGCAAGATCACCGGCACGACATATCACGGGCTGGAGATTCGTCTCGTCACCACGATGGACGAGTTGATGCAGTGCTTCGCGGTCAGGTCGGCCGCGTTCCTGGGCCGCGAGGGAGAACCTTACGCGGAGGAATTCGACGGCAACGACATGAGCGGGGCCACGCACCTCCTGGCCCTGGAAAGAGGCGTGCCGGTTGGCACGATACGCGTGCGCATCCTGTCCAGCGGCGATGGCGGCGTCGCCACATGGCAGCGCTTCGCAAGCGTGCCGAGCGGCAAGCTCGCCATGAAGGTGCTGCGCGCACTGGCCGAGGCCGCCGCCGACTACACCCGCTTCAAGCAGGTGGAGCGGGTCATCGGCGAGGTGGCGGACGACCGTCTGCTCCGTTTCTGGGAACGCTTCGGGTTCCGCCGCGTCGACGCGCCGCCGGTGGTCTATAACGGCGTGCGCTATCAACGTATCGAGGCGCGCTTCTCCCGCCTCGGCTCGACCTCCGACGAAGCCGGCGGGCGCGAGGCGGATTTCTTCTACGCCTGGCGCGAGAAGGCCGCGCTCCACCTCTCCGCGCCGCTGGAGCGGGAGGCCGCCTGAATGCCGACCGAAGGACCGGCGAATCGCATGGGAAGCAAGGGCGCGAGCGGTCTGTTGGCGGAAGTCGCCGCGGCCCACGACGTGGAGGCGTTGCATCATGCGCTTCTTGCGTCAGGAATTCCGTTCCTCTTCTGGCAACGCTACGAGCCGGACACCGTGGCGACCTGGGACCGCTTTCCGGCCGGTTTCTTCGCCCACTATTACGGTACGGATGCCGACCAGGAATGCGCCGTCGCCCAGGCGGTGCGCGCCAATTGGCAACTCTTCGCCTTCGATCAGGCTCGTGCCGCGCTCGGCGCGGGCGGAGGGGCGAAGGCGGCCGAACGGGTGTGGCGGGCGTTCGGTGTCGCGGACGGTTTAGTGGTGCCGGGGGGCTTGGCCACGACCCGAACGATCACCGTGCTCGGCTTTCCGCGGGACGGCCGGGCGCGCGCGATGATCGCGGGCCAGGCGGCGGCACTGCGTTGCCTTGCCTCCCAACTCGACAGGTTTCTGATGGATTCGGATATTCTGGTCCGTATTCCCCGTCAGTTGATTCCACTTTCGGATGCCATGCGCGACGTTCTGCGCATACAGATCGAGCACCCGGGACTAACGGCGGAGGAACAGGCCAACGCTCTCGGCATCTCGCCCCGGATGCTGGAGAAACGCCACAAGCAGATCGCCAAGCGGTTCGGTGTCTCCAGCTTCGCCGGCGCGGTCGCGGTGGCCGTCCGCACGCCGGCCGCCTATTGGCGCTAGAGCCTGATGATATGATATCATCGGGCTCTAATCCCGCTCGCCCGCGACGGCCCGCCGATCGATCGAGCCGAAGGCAAATGGAGTGAACGATCCCCCCGTCGCCAGCGGACAAGAAGCGGCATAGCCCATATCGGGCACGGAGATGGGGCGCGCAGATTTCGCCCCGGCGATGGCCTCCTCCAACCGGGCGACGCAACGAGAGACGGCACAGGACGCATGGTGCGGGCAAGAGGCCGTGTCACGTCGATCCGGTGTCGTGCGATCGCATGTGCGGCACAGGTCACGAAGATCGGCCCGAGCCTCGCTCAGCCGGTCGAAATAGGGCGGGCGGCGCATGAAAGTGGACATCTTCACGATCCTCCTTGGATGCGGCGCGAAGATGCATCGCCAGTCGTTAACGGCACGTGAATGGACGCGCGATTCACCACCGTGCGAATACGCCCTCCCCCCGCATCGCGGGGCGTGATCCAGCCCGCGCGCGCCATCGGTCTGGATAAAGGAACCGTCAGGGCAGGAAGAATCGCACCGGCACGACGAGTTCGAGCCGATCCTGCCCCATCTCGTCGGGCATGGCCGGCAGGGGCTGCGCGCGTTCGATCATCGCCACCACCTCGTGATCCAGCACCTCGTGACCGGAACTGCGTTGCACCCGGTAATCGAGGACACGGCCGTCACGGTCCATGGAGAAATACAGCAACGCCTCCCCCTCCTGGCGACGGCGCTGGGCGCGACGGGGATATTCCTTATGCCGCTCCAGCCAAGCCTGAAGCGCGGAGAGATAGTCACGCGCCGCGCCCGGCGTGCCGCCACTGGCGGAACCGTCGCCGCTGCCGGCATCGGGCGCCGCCTTGTTCCCGGCCTTGCCCGCCGCCCCTTCGGTCGAGGCGGTTTCGGACGGGGCCTCCGTCGTCTCGGTCTCGGCGGCCTCGACCTGCTGCGCCGCCGGGGCTTCCGCGACCTGGGTCGGCGGCTCGACCGGTTGCGGCTCGGGCGGCTTCATCCGGGGGGTCGGCGCTTCGGTCGTCTCGACCACCTCGGTTTCCGGCGGCACGGGCTCGACGGGCTCGACCTGTTCGATCGGCTCGGGTTCCGCGGGTTCCGGCACGACAGGTTCGGCCTCGACCGGTTCCGGCTCCTCCGGGGCGGTCTGTTCGGGCGGCGGCGGTTCGACCGCCTCGACCGGCTCGGCCTCCGCCATTTCGGTCTCTGGCGGCGTGGGCTCGGCCTGCTCCGCCGTCTCGGCCTCCACGGGCTGGGCTTCCGCCGGCGCGGCGGCGGCGACCGGACCACCAGCCGCCCCGCCGGAGGGGCCGAGCCCAACCTCGACACCGGCGACGCCGGCATGCTGCGCGCCGGATTGGGCGGGCTCCCACAGGATCGCCACGACCGTGACAACATGCAGGACCAGGGCGAGCACGAGCGCGGTTACCCAACGGGCCGGACCGATCCGCACCATCACTCCCCCTCCCGCACGGTCAGCAGATCGACCCGCTTCACACCGACACCGCGCAAATCCTGCATCACCGCGATGGCCTCGCGGGCGGCGAGACCGCCATCGGCCTTGACCTTCACGCGGGTTTCAGGCGCGTCGGAAAGGCGCGTGCCGATCGCCGACAGCATTGCCTCGCGCGCGACGCGCTCTCCATCGAGCGCGAGCGCACCGTCGGAGCCTATATGGATGAGCATATCGTGATCGGCCGGCCGGCTTTCGCTGGCCGAGCGCGGCGCCTCCACCTCGAACGGATCGGTCGAGGTGAGCGCGCCCGCCAGCATGAAGAAGATCAACAGCAGAAAGACGACATTGATCAGCGGCAGGATCCGCTCATCGTCGTTGCGCGGCTTCGGCGTGTCGAAATGCATGCCTTCTTCCTTATCGACCGGGCGCGCCGACCAACGACATCTCCCGCAGGCCGAGCGCATCGACCCTGTCCAGGACCTCGATCGTCCGTTGCAGCGACACCCCATCGTCGGGCCGCAGGAAGGCCCGCAGGTCCGGCCGCTCCGCGAGTCGCTGCCGCAAGGCCGCGATCGCACCGTCCAGCGTGGTGGATTGGCCGGAAAGACGCACATCGTCCGCCCGGATTTCCAGCAGAACGGCCCCTTCCATCGCGCCCCCACCGCTCGACGCGCGCGGCGTTTCGAGCGAGATCGAGCGCCAATCGAGGAAGCTCGAAGCGAGCATGAAGAACACCAGCAGGATGAAGACGACGTCGATCAGCGGCGTCAGGCTTATCAGCGCGCGCCGCGGGCGCCCCCGTTCAACCAGCCTTGGCGGTACGGTAGCCTGCCGACGCATCGCGCGCGTCCTTTTCCACCGCGCCGAAATCGACGGCGCCGATTGAATCCGTCAGATCCTCGGTGAAGACCCGGGTGACGAGATCGTCCATCTCATGCGCCAGCCGATCGACCCGGCGCTCCAGCCAATTGAGCAGCACGACCGTCGGGATGGCGACGGCCAGACCCGCGGCGGTCGTCAGCAAGGCCTCCCAGATACCACCCGACAGGATCGCCGGGTTGACCTGATTGCCCGCGGCCTCCAACTGCTGGAACGCCGAGATCATTCCCAACACCGTGCCGAACAATCCGAGCAGAGGGGCGAGCGAGGCGATCACTTCGAGCGGGCGGAACCAGGCGCGCAAGGCCTCGAGCGCCGAAGCGCCATAGCGCATGACCTCCTCGCGGACCATCGCTTCCGGCAAGCCGCGATGCAGCCCGATCATAGCGCGCCACACCGCCTGCGCGGCCGGATTGCGCGAATGCTCCGCCCGCGCGAAGGCCTCGCCCCGGCGCCCGTGCCGCCACAAGACCAGCGCATCGCGCGCCGCGCGTCGGTCGCCGACCCGCGCCGCGCGGAACTGCATCACCTTGACCAGGGCGATCGCCACTGCGATCACCGACATGAACAGAAGAATCGCCACCACCGGCCCGCCAGCGGCCAGCAGCTCCTGGGCGCGCGCCAACATGCCCGGATCGCCCGCCACGGCACCATCCACCATGCCATCGGCCGCACCGTTCATCCCGGACACGGCGTCGCCGGCAGACGCCGCGCCCTCGGCGCCGTTCTCGATCGTTTCGTCCACGCCTACCTACTCCTTGAAAGCACTTTAATCGGGGTCGCCGCCCGGGATTCATCCCATGGAAACCCGG
Organism: Marivibrio halodurans; assembly: GCF_017963645.1. GTDB lineage: Bacteria > Pseudomonadota > Alphaproteobacteria > UBA8366 > Aestuariispiraceae > Marivibrio > Marivibrio halodurans. The sequence continues at coordinate 381,871 of NZ_JAGMWN010000004.1, forward strand.
ACGCCCCGCGCGTCGCCTACTTGATAAAGGACACCTCGCCCCGCGCGCTCGGCGCCAACATGTCGAGACACCCTTCCAGTTCCCCGCTCGCGTCGGCGCAAGCGGTCACGCCATTCAACAGCAACCGACCCGCCTGCCCGCAGCCCACGCCAGCCATGTCGAAGACGGAGAGGCTGGTCTTTCCCGCGGCGAGCGGCGCGGCCTCCACCGCCAGACGCTTGGCGACCACGCCATCGGTATCGAAGAGAACCAGATCCAGCTTGAGACTCTGGAACGCGACATCCGTGGCGTTCTCGAACACCAGATAGGCCCGGCAGGCCCCCTCCCGCGATTCGAGTTTGTTCAGATCCACCGAGACCGATGCTCCCTGAGCATGCGCCACGCCAAGAGTGAGAAGCAGCATGCCCAGGATCTTCGCGACAAATTTCACGACGTGCCTCTTCGCTTTGAATTCGATCGGGCAAACCTATTGTCATTGCGACGCAATTGCAATCCGCTTCTGGAAGAATCCTTCGCACCGCACCAACCCCCCGCCAAGTGCCTATTTTCCAAGCAGAACGCGCTTCGCCTCGTTGACCCGCCGGGCCAGGGCATCCGACCCACCGACATCCGGATGAACCAACTTCATCAGCCGGCGATGGGCCGCGCGGATATCGCTTTCGCTCGCGCCGTCGGAGAGACCGAGGATACCGAGGGCTTCCGCCCGGCTCATCGCCCCGGGCACCCCTTCTCCCGACCCTCCGGCATCCGATCCGTCCGAGGGGCCGCGCCCCGGTCCCTCGCCCCCACCGAAGCCGCCCCCGCCGAAGCCACCCTGGTAGCGACCCGCGCGGTCGCCGTCATCGCCCCCGAACTGGCGACGCCAGTCGGGTCCATGGGTCCGGTCCAGATAGGTTTCCAGCACCCGCATCGACTGCGCGTCGGCAGCCGCCACCTCGCGCGCCAGATCGAGGCGTTCCCCCTCGTCCAGGTCGCTCAGGCGGCGCCCGACGAAGCGCCCCTCGCGGACGTCCCCATCCATCTCCCCGCTATCATGATCCAGGGTCATCTCGAAAAAGCGGGTCGAGACGCTGGACCGCCCCCCGCCCTTTCGCCCGCCCCCCTTGAAGCCGGCGCCCATGCCCTTCAGGCCAGCGAAGACATTGCGCAGCATGAGAAGCCGGTTGACCCAGGGCAGCACCCCGATCAACGCGGCCCAAATCAGCGAGAACCGCCCGGTGACGAGCAAGAGCAGCAGGATCGCGAGTCCGAGACCAGCGAACACCCACTTTCCCGATTCAAGAATCCGGCGGGGGTGTGCCGTGGTCGCCCAATTGAAGACCAGATAGCCGAGCAGCAGCAGACCGGCGCCAAGGAGAAGGTAGCTCATCGCCGTCCGCTCAGCCGGTCCGCGATCAGCCGGGCCTCGCCCCCGCCCGACCCGCTGGAATAATCCTCAAGCGCGGTCAATCCGCCGGCGGCATAGACCGCGACGGCGGAAAGCAGGCGTTTCAACTGGTCCGGCGCGCCCAGATCGAACGGGCACCACGCTCCGCCGGTCAGCCGCGCGATCTCGCGAAACGCCTTTTCCGCCACCGGGTCCCGCCCTTCCTGGAACAGGAAAACCGGCACGCCTTGCAGGGCAAGGTGGCCGGACTTGTCACAAACAGCGTCGATGTCCTCCTCGAACGCGTCGCCGACGAAGACCATGGCACCGACCCGGCGGCCGTCCTTGGCGGAACGCCCGGCCTCCTTCGCCGCATGACTCATCAGCCGGCCGATCTGCGTGCGGCCGCCGCGGCATCGCACCCCGCTCATAAGCCGGGCGAGCCCCCGCGCGTCGGGTTGCCATTTACCCGCCTTGCACTCCCCCAGCCCACGATAGAAGACCAGTTGCACGTCGAGGCCGCCGATGGTCCGCGTCGCCTCGAACATCTCGCCCTGGATTTGGCAGGCACGGTCCCAGGTTGGTTCGCGGCTCATCGTCGCGTCGAGGGCGAAGATCAACCGCCCCCGCGTCCCACCCCCGCCGGTGTGGGCCGGCGGGGCACGGCGCGCGGTCGCGAGGAAGGCGTCGACCGCTTCCTCCGTGCTTTCCGGCACGCGGGTCCCGCGACTCTTGTCCGGCGTTCTCGTCATACCGGCCAATATGGCGCGGCGGGGCGGTCTCGTCACCCCGTCGCCCTCGCTCCGTTCCGCCCCACCGTTACTCGGCCGTATTAACCAATCCGATCTCGCGCATCAGATCGCGCACCTCCTGCCGGGCGGCGAGGTGCGACATGTTCATCTTCACGTCCGACCCCGGATCCTTGAGATCGAGCAGGGTCAACCCCTTCAGGAACAACTCACGGAAGATCACGCGTTCCGAGAAGCCGCGCGCCGTGCGAAAGCGTATGCGCCCCGCCAGCCGGTCCAGCGCGTAATCCATGGCGCGTTGGTTCTTGCTGTCGAGCTGCCCCAGGCGATTGCGCATGACAACCCAGTCGAAGGTCCGGTTGCCGCCCTCGCGCCGGGCCTTCTCCATCTTAACCCGGAAGACCATTTCGGCATATTTGCTCGGGTGCCGGACCTCGTAGCTTTCCGGGTCGATCGTCGCCAGCACATCGAGATCGACGAAACTGTCGTTCAACGGCGTGATCAGCGTATCGGCATAGGAATGCCCGATCCGGCTCAGGCTGTTGTCGGAGCCGGGCGTGTCGATCACCAGGAAATCGGCGCTTCGCGACAAGCGCGCCACCACTTCCGCGACGGTCTCCCGTTCCTCGGTCTCGGCCGCGCCCCGGCTGTCGGACGCGGCGGCCTTCACCGCCTCGAAGGCGGGCATGGGAAGACGCAGTTTCCGGGCCTCGCAATAGGCGCGGCGGTTCGCGATATAGCGGGTCAGCGTCCCCTGCTCCGCGTCGAGGTCGAGACAGGCGACCCGCGCGCCCTCGGCCATCAGGGACGCGGCCACATGCATCGCCGTCGTCGATTTGCCGGAACCGCCCTTCTGGTTGCCGACGACCAGCACATGAGCCCGGTCTTCCGGCTCCGTCGCGTCACGGTCGTCCTTACCGCCCATGTCGCTCGTCCGCGCGGATATCCCGCCCGCGTCGCGTTCGCCGTCTGCGCTCCCCATCATCGGATCGGCCACCCCCTCGCTCATGATCGTCGGCGTCCCCCTGTCACTATTATACCCGGCATGCGCCCGGATCATGTCCATGCCGCGCCTTTCGGCCGCGGTTTCCCGGCACGCCTCACGGCCGCGGACATGGCGGCCAGCATTGAGGCTTGATCCCGGCGCTGGCTCCAGCCTTTATTCTGGAGCGCGCCCGCGCGATGCTGATGATTCAGTCATCGCGCGAGTCGGGAGGCGCTGGCAACCGCCACCCCTCCGGACACCGTATGAATCGCAATGAATCGCAACCGAACGCAGTGAGAACGATATGGGATACCGGGCGGCCATGGTGAAGCGGCAGACGACCGCGTTCGCGCTGATCGGCGTCCTCGTCGCCATGGGGGCGGTGATGGGGGCCTGCGACCGGATCGGCCTCCAGCCCCCGGGATTGGAAGATGTCGGGCTGGACGCGCTGGCGCCGGAGCCCTACGCCTTCACGGCCGTCCCGGAGAGCGACCCGCGCGTGCCGGCGAACACCGTCATGCGCTACAACCTGCCAACGCTTTCGGATGCGTCCAGCCTCCTCTTCACCCGCATCAACGAGGATGAGCAGGTGTTCGAACGCCGGCGCATCTGGCGCACGGCGGACGAAGGCGGCGTCAACGCCTCGATCATCGTGCGCTCGCGCACCAACGGGCGCGAGATCGACATGCCGCAGGACATCCGGGAATCGATCGAACTCTGGCCCGACCTCTACATTAAGACCGTTTCCTTCGATAAGCTCTATGTGTCCCGCAATGCGCTCGGCTCGGTGAACTGGCAACGGTTCGAGGCGGGCGGCCAGCTCTGCGTCCTGTTCCAGCAAGGGATCGGCACCAATCCGGAGGAGGTGTTGCGGCGTGTCGTCGGCTATTACTGCGCCGCCGTCGGCGACGGTCTGACGCCCGGCCAGGCGGAAACCGTCGTACGCTCCGTTCAATTGGTCGACCGGGACGGATAGAACGCCGGACGGCACGCGGAACCGGCGCGACACGGACATTCCGGCCGCATCGCGTCGATTTCCTGCTGTCACACTCTTTCCTTTCGCGCCGCCAACCCCCATCATCCAGGGCATGACGAAATTCTGGAATGCAATGGTGCGCGGCATCCTCGCGCTGGGGCTGCTCTTGATCCTGCTGCTGGCGGGACCGCTCACGATGTTGGCGAGCAGCGGCGCGGCAGGATCGGATTGGCGCAGTGCCTCGCGCGAGATCATGGGCCTCGCCCCGGACCCGGTGGAAACGCCCGGGGCCGTTGTCCAGGTCTATGCCGCGCGCGCCTATGGCTGGCGCGGCGCCTTCGGCGTGCATAGCTGGATCGCGGTGAAACCGGCCGGCGCGGACGATTACCGCAGCTATCATGTGCTCGGCTGGCGGGCGCGCCATGGCGGTAATTCGGTCGTCACCCGCACCGGGCCGCCGGATCGGGAATGGTACGGCAATCCGCCCCAACTGATCGCGCATCTTGAGGGGCCGGAGGCCGAGGCGGCGATTCCCCTGATCGAGGAAAGGGTCGACGCCTATCCGCACGCGCGCACCTATCACGTCTGGCCCGGCCCCAACAGCAACACCTTCACGGCCTGGGTCGCGCGCGGTATTCCGGCGCTCGAACTCGACCTGCCGCCAACCGCGATCGGCAAGGATTATCGCCCGGCGACCGGGATCGTCGGCCAATCGGTAAGCGGAACGGGCGTGCAGGTTTCCCTCTTCGGCTTGCTCGGCGTCACGGCGGCGCTGCGCGAGGGGTTGGAGATCAATATCGCGGGCATGACCTTCGGCGTCGACCCGGACGATATGAACCTGAAACTGCCCGGCATCGGGCGGATCGGCCCACCGCCCGACCGGCGCGCCGGCGCCCTGTCCGAGTAATCACGGGATCACGGCCCACGCCGCTGGCCTTCGGCCATTGGATCGGATACATCTCGGCAATTCAGGGTGGGAAGAGTTGGCGCGAGCGACGGGCAATCGATGAGCATCTGGGGCAAGATCGTCGGCGGGGCCGCGGGCCTCGCCATCGGCGGGCCGATCGGGATGCTGATCGGCGCGGTCGGCGGTCATTTCGTCGATCGCTATTATGGCGAGCGCGACGAACAAGAAGCCGACCCCGAACGGGCCCGGAAATCGATCGGCTTCACCATCGCCGTCATCGTCCTCGGCGCCAAGATGGCCAAGGCCGACGGCCATGTCACCCAGGACGAAATCCGCGCCTTCAAGGACGTCTTCAAGGTCCCGCAGGACGAGATGGACAATGTCGCGCGCGTCTTCAATCAGGCGCGCAAGGACGCCCGCGGGTTCGAGCCCTATGCCCGGCAGGTCGCGGGCATGTTCAAGGGCGCGCCGGAAGTGCTGGAGGAACTGCTCTGGTGCCTCGCCTATATCGCCAAGGCCGACCAGAAACTGCATCCGCAGGAGCTTGAGTTCCTGAAGCAGGTTGCCGATATCTTCGGCTTCGACGACGCGCGGTTCGAGCGGGTGACGCAACTCCGCCTCGACGGCGACATGGCGGACCCCTATCAGACGCTCGGCGTCTCGAAGGAGGCGAGCGCGGAGGAGATCAAGCGCGCCCACCGCCGCCTCGTCGTGGAGAACCACCCCGACAAGATGATCGCCAAGGGCATGCCGGAGGAGTTCGTCGCGGTGGCGAACGAGAAGCTGGCCGCGATCAACGCCGCCTACGAACGCATCCGCAAGGAACGCGGACTGTGACCGATCACCGCGCCGGGATATGCCCATGACGGACGGCGCCCCGCCCATCCAGGCGCGGCCGAGCCCGAATTTCGGCCCCCGCCGGCCCGATGCGGACGGTCGGCAGGCGGCGGTCGACATGCTGGTCCTGCATTACACGGACATGGAAAACGCGACCGTCTCGCTCGACCGGCTGTGCGATCCCAGCGCTCAAGTCAGCGCCCATTACCTGATCGACGAGGACGGGACGATCCATCAATTGGTGGCGGAGGCCGAACGGGCCTGGCACGCCGGTCTCGCCTATTGGCGCGGCATACGGGACGTCAATTCCCGCTCCATCGGAATCGAATTGCAGAACCCGGGACACCGTCTCGGCTACCGCCCCTTTCCGGACGCGCAGATCGACAGCCTTATCGCACTGGCGCACGACCTGCTGACGCGCCATCCGATACGCCCGCGCAATATCCTCGGCCATTCCGACGTGGCCCCGGCGCGCAAGCGCGACCCGGGGGAGTTGTTTCCCTGGCCCCGGCTGGCCGCGCACGGAATCGGCCTGTGGCCCGACGGACCGGTCGAAGCCGGCGGTAGCCTGCCGGACATCCTGGCCGGTATCGGATATGATCGCGAGGCGGAACATCTGGTCGAGGCCTTCCAGCGCCGCTACCGCCCAGCCCGGATCGATGGCCGGGCCGATGCCGAGACCACCGGCCTCGCCGCCGCCGTCCTGGCGCTTTGCGAGGAAACAGACACCCCCCGAGCGGAAGGAGACGAGGAACCATGAGCGGAACCGTCACCTATTATTACAGCCACGTCTCGCCCTGGAGCTTCCTGGGCCATCGACGCCTTATCGCGATGGCGGCGGATGCCGGCGCGACGGTGCTGTTCCGACCGGTTTCGGTGGCGGAAATTTTCCCGAAGACGGGCGGCCTGCCGCTCGCCAAGCGCCCTCCGGAGCGGCGCGCCTATCGCATGGCGGAACTGAAGCGCTGGCCGGAGCGGCTCGGCCTCTCGCTCAATGTGGAGCCAAAGTACTTTCCCGCCGACGACCGGCCCGCCGGCCGGCTCGCCGCCGTCGCGCTCGCCCATGGGCTCGATGTCGGCGCGCTTTCGGAGCGGATCATGAGCGGCGTCTGGCAACGCGAGGAGAACATCGCCGACCGCGCGACGCTCGTCGCCATCGCGACGGAACTCGGCCATGACGGCGAGGCGCTGGTGACGGAAAGCGAAAGCATGGAGGCCGACAATCGCCTGGCCGCCCTTTGCGAGGAGGCGCTCGCCGCCGGCTGCTTCGGCGTGCCCTGGTACGATGTGGCGGGCGAGCCTTTCTGGGGGCAGGACCGCCTGGACTTCGTCGCCCAACGGCTGGGCGTGGTGTAGTCGGCCCTGTCCTAGGATAAAGCCCGAATCTGCGCGACCAGAAGATCGTAGAATCCGTCCGCGTCGAGGTCGCTCATGATCGTGACGGTGGGGTCGCGTCCCGTTTGGCCGTTCCAGTCCGCGACGAGGCGCCCCATCGAAACGTCGGAAGCCGTATCGACCGTGGCCGCGACACCCTCCCCCCGGAACAGATCGGGCGCCAGGAGATAGGCGATGGTGCAGGGGTCGTGCAACACAGCGCGTCCCGTGCGCCCACGATAGGCGGCGAGCATGGCGGCGAGTGTCTCCCCAACTGGCGTGGCGAGCGTGCGCAGGGCATCGATCCGGGCTTCCGTCACGACCGCCTGGCGCGTGACGTCGAGCGGCATCACGACGACCGGCACCCCGCTTTCCAGCACGATGCGCGCGGCATGCGGATCGGCCGCGAAATTGAACTCCGCCACCGGGGTCACGTTCCCGCCGACGCGCGCGGCCCCGCCCATCACCACGATCTCCGACAGGCAATCGGCGATGTCCGGCGCCATCACGAGGGCGCAGGCGATATTGGTCAGCGGACCGATCGGCACCAGGGTCAGCCCCTTGGGCCCGCTTTCCCGGGCGATGCGGCGGATGGCATCGACCGCGTGTTCCGACCGCGCCGACACGCCCACCGGCAGATCGACACCACCGATCCCGCCTTCGCCATGAACATGCTGCGCCCGAAGCGTCCCGCCGACCAGGGCACGCGGGCATCCGGCATGAAGCGGCACGTCCGTGCGCCCGGCAAGCGCCAGCAGCCCCGAGGCATTGCGCGTCACCGCCGCCAACCCGACATTGCCGGCGACCGTCGTGAGCGCGACGAGATCCAGCACCGCCCGCGCACCGAGGGCCATCAAAATCGCGGCCGCATCGTCCAGTCCCGGATCGCAATCGATCAGAATCCGCCGCACCGCGGCCATGCACGCCTCCCGTCGCCTCGCCTCGTGACGGTTCCTCGATTACCGGATGGCGGCTGCCGGCGCAGCAAGATTTCGGAAGCGGGGGGCGCGGCGCGCGCTTTGCTGCGAAGTTGGGGCGAAGCGATTTTCCCTCTTCACGGCTCCCCCGACTAGTCCCTATATGGGAGTAATATTCTTTCACGCGAGGATGCCGCGCACCGAAACCGATGCGCGCCCGGAACGGGCTGGCGAGATCCCCGCCCCACGCCGCCATGGAGGCTTCGAGTATCATGACCCTGTTCACCAGCGAGCATTTCGACGACCACGAACAGGTGGTCTTCGCCTCCGACGCAACGACCGGCCTGAAGGCGATCATCGCGATCCACAACACCAATCGCGGCCCGGCCTTGGGCGGGTGCCGGATGTGGGCTTACGACAGCGAGGAGGCGGCGATCGCCGATGTGCTGCGCCTGTCGCGCGGCATGACCTACAAGAACGCGCTGGCCAACCTGCCCTGGGGCGGCGGCAAGTCGGTGATCATCGCCGACGCGGTATCCGACAAGACCCCCGCCATGATGGAGGCGATGGGCGTCGCGGTGGAGCGCCTGAACGGCCGCTATATCGTCGCCGAGGATGTCGGCACGACGCCCGAGGACATGGTCGAGATCGACAAGGCGACCGACCATGTGCGCGGCGTCAAGGGCAAGGGGTTCGACCCCTCGCCCGCCACGGCCTATGGCTGTTTCGCCGGTATCAAGGCATCGGTGAAGGAACGTCTGGGCCGCAGCGATCTGGAGGGTATCCGCGTGGCGGTGCAGGGGCTCGGCCATGTCGGCTACGACCTCGCCCATCAATTGCGCGAGGCGGGGGCCGACCTCGTCGTCGCCGACCTCAACGAGAACGCCATCGCCAAGGCACGCAACGAACTCGGCGCGAAGGTCGTCGCGCGCGACGCCATCCATGCGGAGGATGTCGATGTCTTCGCGCCCTGCGCGCTCGGCGCCGTGATCAACGACGAGACGGTTGGCGCCCTCAAGGCGAAGATCGTCGCCGGTTCGGCCAACAACCAACTGGCCGCCGACCGTCATGGGCAGGCGTTGGCCGACCGCGGCATCCTCTATGCGCCGGATTATGTCATCAACGCCGGTGGCGTGATCCACATCTACCATGAAGGGCCGAACTACGATAAACAGCGCGCCTTCGCCCATGTCGGGGAAATCGCCGACACCCTGGCCGAGATCTACGACCGCGCCGCCAAGGCGAAGGTTCCGACGCATGTCGCCGCCGACCGGCTCGCCGAGGAGCGCTTCGGCAAGCGCGCCTGACGCACCATCGGTATCGGTCCGACGGGGCCGGAGACAACTGGCCACTTTTCATCCGGGCCGCGCCGTCCCACGATGGCGCGGCCTTTTCCTTGTTATACGGATGGAAGAACCACGGGAACGAATGCGATGGATTTGAGCGATAGCGGCGTCACCAGCGCCAGCGGTGGGTGTCTGTGCGGTGCGGTGCGATTCCGGGTGGAGGGGCCGTTGCGTCCCACGGTCGGTTGCCATTGCGAGCAATGCCGGCGGACGAGCGGCCATTTCGTGAACGCCACCAATTGCGCGGTCGATCACCTGCATTTCGAGGCGGACGAGGGGCTGCGCTGGTACCGCTCCACCGATTTCGCGGAACGCGGTTTCTGCGCGACCTGCGGCTCCAGCTTGTTCTACCGACTGACGGACGGCGGCGTGCCGGGCCCGCGGATCAGCATCATGGCGGGCACGCTGGACCCGCCGACGGGCCTTTCGACCGCGGGCCATATCTTCCTCGGCGAGAAGTCGGACTATTACGAGGTCCAAGTCGACCTGCCCTGCCACGTGGCCGGTTATGACAGCCCCTTGGCGCGATAGAGCACGTATCCTGGCCCCATTGGTCCCTTGGGCACGGCGCCGGCCGGCCCTGATCGTCGTCATGCTTCTCATCCTCGTCGGCTCCGCGCTCGTCGGAAACCGGCTGCACGAGACGCGCGCGACGGGAGGCGTCGGCTATCTCCAGGCCGAGATTTTCCTGACCGACGAGGCCCTGCCGGTGGAGGAGCGCAAGCGCCGATTCTTCGACCGGCTGCGCCCCATCATCGTGGCGGAGAACGCCCGGGTCGCCGAACAGCGCGCCACCATCCTGGCCGCGCGCGACGCGGGAGAGAGCGGCGGGGCGGCAGCCGAACTGGCCGCGCGCTACGGGATCGAGGATTGGAACGCGGACGACGCGGACGCGGCCGATTGGCCGTCGCTCCTCGCCCGCGTCGACACGGTGCCTCTCACCCTGGCGCTGGCCCAGGCGGCCAATGAATCCAACTGGGGCCGATCCCGCTTCGCCCAGGAGGGACAAAATCTCTTCGGTCAATGGTGCTTTAGCGAAGGCTGCGGCCTCGTCCCCGAAGCGCGCGACGCCGAGGACACGCATGAGGTCGCGCGCTTCGACAGCATCAATGCCTCCGTCCGGGCCTATCTGCGCAACCTGAACACCGGCGGTGCCTATCGCCTCCTGAGGCAGACACGCCAACGCGCGCGCGCCGCCGACATGACGCCGAAAGACGGCGCGATGGCCGATGGTCTTGCCGATTATTCGGCCAGAGGCCAAGCCTACATCCATGAAATAAAGGCGATAATTCGAGCAAACCGGCCCCTCATGCTGGGCAGCGCGGCGGAATAGAGTCTCACGGAATCGTGAGGGCGTGCGATTCATCACAGCCATGTCACAGCACCCGTGATACCCTTCAGGTTCCCTAATGAATTGGAGGGTTACGTCATGTCCCGGTTTCCGATCACCAGATTGCGTATCCGTCTCCTGCTTTCCGCCGCCCTGATCAGCAGCGCCCTCATCGTCGGCCTGTCGTTCGAGGCGCTCGCCGGTTGCACGGGCGAGCATAAATCCACCCCCGACCAGACGGCACTCACCCAACCGGCGCCGGTCGGCCCGGAGCGGACCGAAGGGCCCGCGACCGCCGACCGGGACGCCCGCACGGCGCTCCCCGACATACGCGGGATCATGGCGGCGAACGATGCCGTCTCCATCGTGGATTGAGGGAGGCCGACGCGCGATACGCGCCGCTTGTCGCCGCTTGTCCTGGAGGCCTTTCTAACCGTGGATACAGGGTGTATCTCCTGATCCGTCGCGCGCGCGGCCATGATGGCCCGATCGCGCGACGGACAGGAGCGCGCGCAGGATGAACGACCCCGCTCGCGAGAGCGACCCGGCCTTTGGTCCGGTGCCGACCGCCCCCTCGCCCGCGGCCCCGGGCGAGAGCAACGCTGCGGCCCCAGGCGCCGACCCGGGCGTGAATTCCCGAACAGAGCCAAGTGCCCGTCCGGCCGGCCGGCGCGCACGGCGCTGGCGACCCGGATCGATCGGGCTGGCGGCGCTGACCATCGCGGCCATCATTTCCCTGCCGATCCTGACGGTGGCGGCCTTCCTGTTCCAGGAAACGGATCTGATGGGACATCTGGCGGAAAGCCTGCTGCCCCGCTACATCGCGAACACGGTCTGGATGATGATCGGCGTGCCGGCCGGCACGGCGGTGATCGGTGTCGGTTGCGCCTGGCTGGTCACGATGTGCCGGTTCCCGGGACGGTTGATCCTCGAATGGGCGCTGATCCTGCCGCTGGCCGCGCCCGCCTATATCCTGGCCTATGTCTATTCCGATTTCCTGCAGCATTCCGGCCCGGTTCAGACGGCGGTGCGCGAATTCATGGGATGGGGCCCCCGCGAAGGGTGGTTCCCAAATATCCGCTCGCTTCCCGGCGCGATCATCCTCTTCACGCTGACGCTCTATCCTTATGTCTACCTGCTGGCCCGGGCGGCCTTCCTGGAACAGTCGGTCGGCGTCTTCGAGGCGGCGCGCACATTGGGATGCAGCGCCTTCGCGGCCTTCCGGCGTATCGCCCTGCCGCTCGCCCGGCCGGCGATCGTCACCGGCGTCGCGTTGGCGCTGATGGAGACATTGGCCGATTTCGGCACCGTGCGTCATTTCGGCGTGCAGACCTTCACGACCGGCATTTATCGGGCCTACTACTCCTATGGCGACCCCGTGGCGGCGGCGCAGCTCGCCAGCATGCTGCTGGGTTTCGTCGCGCTGCTGCTGACGGTGGAACGACTGAGCCGCGGCAAGCGCGGATTCCAATCGACGGGTGCCTACAAGATCCTGCCCGGCTATACGCTCAAGGGCTGGCGCGCGGTCGGCGCGATGGCGGCCTGCGCGATACCCATCGCGCTCGGCTTCCTGATACCGGGCGGGTTGATGGTCGCGATGACGATCAAGGCCGGCAATCTGTTCGAGGCGCGCACGGCGGAACTCGTCTGGAACAGTGCCTCGCTCGCCCTGCTGGCGGCGGTGACGGCCGTGCTGACGGCGGTGATCCTGGCCTATGCCAACCGCCTCGACCGCTCGCGTCTGGCGCGCGGGGCGGTGCGCTTCTCGGGGCTCGGCTACGCGATTCCCGGGTCGGTCATCGCGGTCGGTCTGCTGATTCCGCTCGGCGCCTTCGACAATGCCCTGGACGGGTGGATGCGCGATACATTCGGCCTCTCGACCGGCCTGATCTTCACCGGCGGCCTGATCGGTCTGATCTATGCCTATCTCGTGCGCTTCATGGCGGTCGCCCTGCAGACGGTGGAGGCGGGGCTCGCCAAGGTGACGCCGAACATGGACGATGCCGCGCGCACGCTGGGCCGGGGTCCGCTTCGCACGCTGCGCCAGGTGCATGCCCCGATCCTCTCGACCAGCCTGCTGACGGCCGCGCTGATCGTCTTCGTCGATGTCATGAAGGAATTGCCGGCAACGCTGATCCTGCGGCCCTTTGATTTCAACACCCTGGCCATCACGGCGCACAATCTGGCCTCCGACGAGCGTCTGACGCAATCGGCGGCACCGTCGCTGATGATCGTGCTGGTCGGCCTCTTGCCGATCGTGCTGTTGAGCCGTCGCATCGCCCGCGCCCGGCCGGGCGCGTCCGCGAAATATCGACGCAAGCGCGGTGCCCCTCGCCGGCCCGACGCCCTCGCCGACCCGGCCGAATAACCTCCGACCTATCCGCCGGGGTCGTTTCGGAACCGCCATTCCCCCCGCCGCTTGGGTGCCGCGGGCTTCTTCCGGGCGACGCGCGAGAGCAGCCCCCCGATCACATCCTCCTGGATATCGCGCGGATCGAAGTCGCCCCCCAAGGCCATCTCGAAAAGTTGCGCGTAATCTTCCCGGTCCGGATGCTTGGGATCGTTCAGGACCTCGAGAAAATGCGCATAGCCGGGCGGCCCCCCGATATCCTCCGGCGGCGCCGCGTGCGCGCCGCCCAGGAAGCGGGGCAGGCGCTCCGCATCCTCGACATGCAGGGTGTCGAGCAATTGGATCTCGACGCGCCAGTAATCCCCGAAATCGTAGACATAGTGGAAATTCTCGACACCGCGCGCGATCAGCGTCCGAAGCCGTGCATTACGGGCCGACAGGACCGGCGGGTCGGCATCCTCCATCTCGGGACCATAGTGCTTGTCCCCGACCTCGAACGCCCAGAGATGATAATCATACCAACAGAACACGGCCTGGATGGCCTCATGCAACCGGGCGAGCGTCATCGACGTTCGGACCACGATCTCCCGCCACGGCGCCGGGTCGATCTCCACGAGCGTCAATCGAAGCCTGGCCCCGTTGAACCGATCCATCATTCCCTCCGCGCCTTTCCCGCCCTCATTTTTCCTTGGCTGGGAATCCGACGCAATGCCGGCACGCGGAAAAATCATCCGGAAAAGAAAGGACCCGCCCGACGGTGCCGGGCGGGTCAGTTTGCTTCAGACCCCAACAGCCTGAAAGGGTTTCGGTCGATCCGAGCGGCCACGCCCCGTTATCGCCCGGGGCGTTCGCGTGTCCGCGCGGCTTACTTGTAGCCGACCTCGTCATAGAGCATCTGGGCCTCGTTCTGATTGCGGCCCAGCGCTTCTAGATTGAGGGTGTCCTGCCGGAACAGGCCGAGCTTCGCGACATTCTCGCTCAGCGCGACGCCCGGTACCGCCGGATATTCGTTGTTGCCGGCGGAGAAATATTCCTGCGCCTCGTCGGAGGCGAGATATTCCAGGAACCGAATCGCGTTCTCGCGGTTCGGCGCGCTCTTCACGACGCCCGCGCCGGAGATGTTCACATGCGCGCCGGTGCTGTTCTGGTTCGGGAAGACCCAGCCGATCTTGGCGATCTCCTCCTCGCCGAGGCCCTTCACCCCGCCGCCGAGCGCGCGGGCGAAGTAATAGGTATTGGCCACGGCCACGCCGCACTGGCCGGACGCGATGCCGCGAAGCTGATCGGTATCGCCGCCTTCCGGTTCGCGCGCGCGGTTGTTCCACATGCCCTCGGCCCAGGCCTTGGCCTCGTCCGCGCCGTGATGCTCGATCATCGCGGCCATCAGGGACAACATATAGATATTGCCGCTGGAGCGCGTGCAGACCATTCCCTCCAGCGACGGATCGGCGAGCGACTCATAGGTCGCGACCTGCCCATGATCCAAACGCGTCTTGTCGTAGAAAATGATCCGCGCGCGCTGCGAGAAGCCGAACCAGAGGTCGTCCGGGTGACGCAGATGCGCGGGAATGCGCGCATGCAGGAAGTCCGATTCGACCGGCTGGAAGAGACCTTCCTCCTCCGCGCGCCAGATACGACCCGCATCGACGGTCAGCAGCACGTCGGCCGGGCTGTTCTCGCCCTCGGCCCGGATACGCTCGATCAACTGATCGGCATCACCCTCGATGCGGTTGATCTTGATCCCCGTTTCTTCCTCGAACTCGGAATAGAGTCGCTCGTCCGTGTCGTAGTGGCGTGAGCTATAGAGATTGATCTCGCCCTCGGCCTGCGCCGGCGCGACCGCACCGGCCGTCAAGAAGGCCGCGACCGCGATCGCGGCGCCATTCAGGAATGTCGATTTCATTGGTCGTTGGCTCCCTCGTTCGTCTTTCCGTGATGAACCACGCGCTCCCGACACGTGGCCTCCCCCTTCGGTGAATCCCCTAGGCGGATATCGCTACTGAAATTGAGAGTGATTGTCAATTGCATTAGGCGCACGTCCCCTCTTCCGAACGAGGGGGAGGGGAAGGGTTGGGGTGGGGCTGGTCGCGCCGTTCTTTATCGACGTTAGCTCCGAGGCGATCACCAATCCCGCAACCGCGTGACGTCCACTCCCGTCGCGGCTAATGTCCGCCATCATGTGTGGATTGGCCGGCTTCCTCGACCTTACCCGATCGACCGCCCGCGAGGCCATGGCCGCGCGGGTGGAGGCGATGTCGCGGGCGCTCACCCATCGGGGACCGGACGATTCCGGACGGTTCATCGCCGAGGATGCGGGCCTCGCGCTGGGATTCCGCCGATTGGCGATTATCGACCTCAGCGAAGCCGGTCACCAGCCGATGACCTCCGCCGACGGGCGATGGACCGTCTCCTACAATGGCGAAATCTATAACTACAAAGCCCTGCGGGCCGATCTCGAATCGACAGGTGTCCGCTTTCGCGGCCATTCGGATACCGAGGTGATGCTGGAGCATGTCGCCCGGCACGGCCCGCTCGCCACGGTCGAGAAGCTGGTCGGCATGTTCGCTATCGCCCTTTGGGACAGCCGGGAGCGTCAACTCTGGCTGTTTCGCGATCGGCTCGGGATCAAGCCGCTTTACCACGGCCGTCAGGGCGATCTGATTCTGTGGGGGTCGGAGTTGAAGGCGCTGGCCGCCCATCCCGACTGGCGGCCGGAAGTCGACCGGAAGGCGGTGGGACGCTATCTCCAATTCAACAGGGTTCCCGCCCCGCGCACGATCTATCGCGGCGTGGAGAAATTGGGCGCGGGCCATTGGTTGCGGATCGATGCGGGGGACGGCACCCGAACCGGCGGACGCTATTGGCGGCTGGAGGATGCGATAGACGGGCCTCGCGACCTCCACGACCCGCAGGAGGCCGTGGAGCGGCTCCATGCGCGTCTGCGCGAGGCCGTCTCCTGCCGCATGGTCGCCGACGTGCCGCTGGGGGCCCTGCTCTCCGGCGGGATCGACAGTTCGACGGTCGTCGCCCTGATGGCCGAGGCGTCGGGCCGACCGATCAAGACCTTCACGATCGGCTTCGACAATCAGGGCTTCGACGAAGCGGCGCATGCCAAGCAGGTGGCGGCCCATCTGCGGACCGACCACACGGAGCTTTATCTCGCCCCGCGCATCGCGCGCGATCTGATTCCCGACCTGCCGGACTGGTATGACGAGCCCTTCGCGGATTCCTCCGCACTGCCCACCTATCTCGTCAGCAAGCTCGCCCGCGAACAGGTGACGGTCGCCCTCAGCGGCGATGGCGGTGACGAGGCCTTCCTTGGTTATAACCGGCATCTGGCGCTCGCCCGGCTGGCGCGGCTCGACCATCTGCCGGCGGGCTTCCGCCGACTGACCGCGCGCGCGATCGAGGCGCTGGGCACCGGCGGGGTGGAGCGTCTGGCCAGCCTGCTGCCCAAGAGTAAGCGCCCCCGTCAGGCTGCCGACAAGGCGCTGAAGCTCGCCCGCGCGCTGGCGCAACCCGACACCGATCACCGCTATCTCGACCTGATCAGCCATTGGCGCGCCGAGGACGGCCTCGTGCCCGAGGGCGAACCGGGAGAGCTTCCGCCCACGACCCTGCCGCGGGGGCTGGACCCGGCCGCGCGGGCGGCGGCCTATGATACACTCGGCTATCTGCCGGACGACATCCTGACCAAGGTGGACCGCGCCAGCATGGCGGTCGGTCTGGAGGCGCGGGTGCCGCTGCTCGACCATCGGGTCGTGGAACTCGCCTGGCGCATGCCGACCTCCGTCCGGATGAAGGGCGGTATCGGGAAATGGCCGTTGCGCCGGATTCTCTATCGCTATGTCCCCCAGCATCTGGTGGAGCGGCCGAAAGCCGGCTTCGCCATTCCGCTCGGTGAATGGCTGCGCGATCCCTTGCGGGAGTGGGCGGAGGAGTTGTTGAGCGAACGACGGCTGAAGCAACGCGGCCTTGTCGACCCGGCGCCCGTGCGGGCCGCCTGGGCCGACCATCTGAAAGGCACCGGCCAGGGACGGGCGGAAGCCTTGTGGAATATCCTGATGCTGGAATCCTGGGCGGAACGGTGGCTCGACCGATGACGGCGGGGACGGCATCGAGCCAACCGCTGGACGGGCGCACGATCCTCTTCCTGGTGACGGAGGATTGGTATTTCCTGTCCCACCGCCTGCCGCTCGCCCGGGCGGCGCGGGACGCGGGCGCGCGCGTCGTCGTGGCGACGCGGATCAACGATGCCCGCGCGCGGTTGGAGGCGGAAGGCTTCACCGTCGTCCCCATCCCCTTCGACAGAAGCGGCCTCGACCCGCTGCGCGATCTCGCGACGATCCGCGCGATCCATGCCTGCTATCGCCGGCATGCGCCCGATATCGTCCATCACGTGGCGATGAAGCCGACGCTCTACGGCACGCTCGCCGGCTATCTCGCGGGCGTGCCGCATATCGTCAACGCCATGGCGGGAATGGGGTTCCTCTTCATCTCGCAAGGGATCAAGGCGCGGCTGCTGCGGCCCGCGATCCGGGCGGCCATGCGCCTCGCCAATCGCGGCCGGCGGGTCCGCGTCATCGTCCAGAACGACGACGACCGCGACCTGTTCCGCGCGCATCTGGGCGTGCCGGACAGGCGCATCGCGACGATCCGGGGCTCCGGCGTCGATGTCGACGCGTTGCGCCCCGCGCCGGAACCGGCGGTCGATGACGGGCACCCGCCGGTCGCGCTCTGCCTGTCGCGGATGTTGTGGGATAAGGGGATCGGGGAACTGGTCGAGGCCGCCCGCCTGCTGCGCCGGCGCGGCGTCCCGCTGACGATCCGCCTCGTCGGCCCCGGCGACGCCAATCCGGCGGCGATCGACCCGGAGCAGCTTCAAGCCTGGACGCGCGAGGGGCTGGTCGAGAGCCTGGGCCGCACGGCGGATATCGCGGGCGCCTATGCCGCCAGCCATATCGCGGTCCTGCCGAGCTATCGGGAGGGGTTGCCGAAATCGCTGCTGGAAGCGGCGGCCTGCGGGCGTCCGATCGTCGCGACCGACGTGCCCGGCTGCCGAGAAATCTGCGTCGAGGGAGAGACGGGTCTGCGCGTTCCCGCCCGCGCGGTCGAGCCGCTGGCCGATGCCCTGCAACGCCTCGCGGCCGACCCGGCGTTGCGCGCGCGCATGGGCGCCGCGGCCCGGCGCATGGCGGAGACGCGCTTCGCCACCGATCGGATCGTGGCCGAGACGCTGGCGCTCTACACCACGATGCTGGCGGGACGGGGCGACATCAGGGCCTGACCCGAAGGCGGGCGAGCCGCGCCGCCCGCAGATCGCGCCACAGCACATACCCCCAGGCGAGGAAGGCGGCGAGCCCCAACAGTCCCAGGCTGCCGATGGCGAACAGGATGAGTAGCGTTTCGGACATCGGCCCCGGGCTCCCTGTAAACATGGACGCGCGCGCCGAAGCCGGGCGGCACCCTCGCACCTGGAGCTTAGAGCATGGAATCGGTAAAGATTCCGTCTACGCGCGCGCCTTCTTGCGTTCGCGGTAGATGAGATAGAGGCCGCTCGCCAGCACGATCAGCGCCCCGGCGATCGTGAAGCCGTCCGGCACGTCGCCGAACACCGCGTAGCCGACCCCGACGGAGAAGGCGAGTTGGGTGTAGTAGAAGGGCGCCAACAGCGAGGCCGGCGCCATCGTATGGCCGAGAATCAGCATGAAATGGCCGAGCCCGCCGAAAATGCCGAGCGCCACCATGATGACCCAGCCGATCGGCTCCGACGGCGTCACCCAGAAGAAGGGAACGACCGCGCTCATCACCAGCGCGCCGGCGAAACTGGTGAAATAGATCGAGACGACCGGATCCTCGTCCTTCGCCTTGCGCGTCGCGATCAGATAGAAGGCATTGGCGAGCGCCGCGCCGAGCACCACCAGCGCCGCCCAATGAAAGACACCCAGCCCCGGGCGCATGGCGATCGCGACCCCGATGAATCCGAGCGCGATCGCGCTCCACCGATGCACCCCGACCTTCTCGCCCAAGAGCGGCACGGAAAGCGCGGCGACGAAGAACGGCGCGGCGAAACCGATCGTCGTTACCTCCGCCATCTGAAGGTGACGCAACGAGAAGAAGGTGCAGCCCGTGATCAAGAGCAGCAGCAACGAGCGCACGATCTGCAAACCCGGCCGGCGGGTGGCGATCAGGCGCATGCCGTAGCGCGGTGCCAGGAACAACGTCATCAGGGCGAGATGCGAGAAATAGCGCGCCCAGACCGTCTGCGCCACGGGCATGTATTCGGCCGAGGCCTTGGCGGTCATCTCCAACATGATGAAGAGGAAGACGGCGAGGCACATCAAGGCCACGCCCTTGAGCGTGGCCCTGGGGTCGTCGCCCGGCGGAGAGGGCGGAAGTGGTTTCGGCGGCGCGGTCTCTGTCATGGTCGGACGCTATGACCTCGACGCTCCGGATTCCAGTCCCTACCGCGGCATGGAATGTGTTCCGCCGCGGCAAAGACCGGCCTTCACGACACGGCCGCCGCCCGCCCCGTCCCCCGAAAGACGATCCAGGCGAAAAGCCCCATATTGGCCAGCAGTGCCAACGAGGCGACGGTCGCGAGAGGCTCTCCCACCGGAATATTGCCGCCATAGATGAAGTAAAGTCCGGCCGTCAGCCCGATCAGCGCAAGATGGGCGACGGCCGCGTGAATCCGCGCCAATGGCCCCGCCCCCATCGCCGGCCAAAGCCGGTAGATAGCGGCGTAGAGCGTCATCCCGACCCAGCCGAACAGCATCAGATGCGCATGGGTCGGCATCTGTGAATGATCATGACTGGCCGCCATGTGAATGCCCAATCCCATGCCGAATATCGCATATATGACCGACGCCCTTAGAAAATGATTGGAAAGACCGCTTGCCATGACCGGCATCCCCTCGAAATGGCCCTGTCCCGCTTGGAACGCTAGGGCGGTCCCGGGATGCACGGCAAGGGAATTCGTATCGGACACCGGGGCCTCCCAGCCCCATGGAGGGCCCTGGCGGCACGCGCGAGCGATGCAGCCAGCTTTTGCATTAACCGGCGTCGGACGCTATGAGTGGGGGGAGCGATGATGATGGCCCGGTTTGGGCCGCATCCGACGCACCCGGGGCGCCCTTGGTCATTCTTCCTCGGGACCCGTCGCTCGCGGGATTTCATCCTCACCCTCGGACCGAACGAATACGGGCCTGCGATGTTGCATAGTGCCAAATATATCCCCGGCGAGATCGTGCGCCACCGCCGCTTCGAGTATCGTGGCGTGATCGTCGATGTGGATCCGGTCTTCCAGGGCACGGAGGAGTGGTACGCGGAGATGGCCCGCAGCCACCCGCCCAAGGACCGTCCATGGTACCATGTCCTGGTCGATGCCGAGGAGGCGATGACCTATGTCGCGGAACGGCATTTGGAGCGCGACCCGGACGATTCCCCGATCGATCACCCGATGATCGATGACCTCCTCGGCGAGCGGCGGGACGATGGCAGCTATGCGCCGCTTCACACGATGAATTGAACGAGGGGATCGCGCCAGTGGGCGACGACCGGCCGACAGACGCGCAGACCGACGCCGCGCCCGGGGAGGACGCAGCCCGCGGGGCGCCCGTCCGTGCCGCCCCGGCGAAGAAGACTCCCACCCGGACCACATCGGGCCGGACCGCATCGGGAAAAAAGAGCGGGGGCAAGAAAGCCGCCTCCAAAAAGCCCTCCTCGAAGACCGCCAAGAAATCCTCGCCGAGAAAAGCCTCCCCCCGGAAAGCCGAGAAGAAATCTCCTGCCGCGACGACCGGCGAAACGATCGGCGAGCCGAAGAATGGCGACACCACGCGGAGCAAGAAGCTGCCCGCGCCCGGCGCCCCGTCCACCCGGCATTTCCCGGTGCATATCTTCCTCAGCGTGCTGGGGATCGGCGGGCTCGGCATCGCCTGGCGGGAAGCGGCGGAAAGCTTCTCCTTCACCCCCGCCGTCGGGGAGTTGTTCCTCGGTTTCGCCGCCGGCTTCTACATCGCCGTTTTGGCGCTCTACGGCCTTAAGGCCCTGCGCCACCCCGACGCGGTGATCGCGGATTTCATCGACCCCATCCGGGGCAGCTATTTCGCGGCCGCCGGCATGGGGTTGCTGCTGATGGCGGCCGCCGCCCGGCCGCATGGGCCTGAGGTGGCCGAGATATTGTGGGCCCTCGGCGCGCCGGTCACGTTGGCCATCACCATGGCGCTGACCGTCGGCTGGATGCGCCATGAGTTCCACATGCGCGACGCCACGCCGGTCTGGTTCCTGCCCATCGCCGGGAACCTCCTGGCCGCGATCGCCGTGCCGCCGGGATATGAGCAGATCGGCTGGATGATCTTCGCGGTCGGCCTCGTGCTCTGGCTGATGTTGCAGGGCATCCTGTTCTATCGCCTGATGTTCGAGGCGCCGCTGGCGCATGGCCTGCGTCCCACCATGGCGATATTGCTGGCCCCGCCGGCGCTCGCCGCGGTCGCCTATCAGGTCCTGACGAACGGCGCGGTACTGGGCGCGATCGGGGGCTTCGGGACGATGCTCTACGGTCTCGCGCTATTCGTGGCGGTGCTGCTGCTGGTCCAGGCACCCGCCTTCCTGCGCCTGCCCTTCGGGTTGACCGCCTGGTCCTATCCCTTTCCGCTCGCCGCCTTCACGGTCGCGGCAACGCTTCACGGCGACCGTCACGCGCATTGGGCGGCGGACGCGATCGCCATCGCGGCATTGGCCCTGACCACGCTGGTCACGCTAATCGTCTTCGCCAAGACGGCACAGGCGTTGATGGCCGGCCGCCTGTTCCGCCTGCCGGCGGCGAAGACCGATCCCGAGGACTGAAACCGGACCCTTTCCAGCCATGACAGAGAACCAGACCACCTCAAGCACGCCCCCCAGCACGGCCCAAATCGCGGCCGGCATCCTGATCGAAACCCGCTCCGTGCTATTCCGCCCGGAGGATCCCTTCACGCTGACCAGCGGCCGCAAGAGCCCGGTCTATATCGATTGCCGGCGGTTGATCGCCTTCCCCCGCGCGCGCCGCCGCCTGATGGATATGGCCGCCGCCCGGATCGAGGAAGCGGTCGGGTTCGAGAGCCTCGACGTCGTCGCCGGTGGCGAGACCGCGGGCATCCCCTATGCCGCGTGGCTCGCCGAACGGTTGATGCTGCCGATGGCCTATGTCCGCAAGAAGCCGAAGGGGTTCGGCCGCGACGCGCGGATCGAGGGGGATCTGCGCGAGGGACAGCGGGCGCTGCTGGTGGAGGATCTGGCGACCGACGGCGGCTCGAAGCTCTCCTTCGTCCAGGGCATCCGGGACGCGGGCGCGGAATGCGCCCACTGCTTCGTCGTTTTCCATTACGGCATCTTTCCGGAAAGCGTCTCGGACCTCGCGAAGGAGGGCGTCACCCTCCACGCGCTCGCCACCTGGTGGGATGTGCTGGGCACGGCGCGCGCCTCCGGCTATTTCGACGAAGGCGCGATGTTGGCGGTCGAGGCCTTCCTGAACGACCCGAAGGGCTGGTCCAGGGCGCATGGAGGCGAGGAGGGCTGAGCGGGCGCGCCGCCCGCGCCCGACGCGCGCGGCGCTTGCCCCCTTGCGCGCGGGTGTTACCCTTTCTTCGCCTCCATCGTCGGGGAAAAGGAGACGATCCGCCCATGAAGCTTCCCGCCTCGCTCGCAGCGCTCTTGATGCTCGCCCTCGTCGGGTTGCCGACACCGGCCGACGCCGCCTCGAAGGAGCGGCTGGTCATAGGCATCTCGCAATTCCCCTCGACGCTCCATCCCAGTTTCGATTCCATGCTGGCGAAGAGTTACGTGGCCGGATTGGCGCGGCGGCCGATCACGGCCTACGACCCGGATTGGAATCTGACCTGCCTGCTCTGCACCGGCCTGCCGACCTATGAGGACGGCACCGTCACCGACGAGACGGCGGAGGACGGCGCACCCGGCATGGCGGTCACCTATAGCCTAAAGCCGGGCATGGTCTGGGGCGACGGCACACCGATCACGACGGCGGACGTCGCCTTCGCCTGGCGGGTCGGCCATGACCGGGAAACGGGCTTCGACGCCTATGAACTCTATCGCCGCATCGACCGGGTCGAGGTCCATGACGACCGTCGCTTCACGCTCCACATCAACAAGCGGACCTGCGACTTTCAGGGGTTGAGCGACCTGAACCTCCTGCCCGCCCATATCGAACGGCCGATCTTCGAATCCGGCGCGCCCGGCGACTACCGCCAACGAACGGCCTACCAGACGGACCCGACCAATCCCGCCCTGTGGTACGGCCCCTACCGGGTGAAGGACATCGTCACCGGCCAGCGGATCGTGCTGGAACGCAATCCGAATTGGTGGGGCGAATCCCCTTACTTCGACGAGATCGTCGTGCGCACGATCGAGAACACGGCGGCGCTGACGGCAAACTTGCGCTCCGGCGATATCGACATGATCGCGGGCGAACTCGGCATCGCGATCGATCAGGCGCTGGCCTTCGAGGAAAGCTTCGGGGAGGATTTCCAAATCCTCTACAATCCGGGCCTGTTCTACGAGCATCTGGACGTCATCCAGGATCACCCGGCGTTGAAGGAACGGCCGGTGCGCCAAGCCCTGATCCAGGCGATCGACCGGCAGGCGATCAGCGATCGTCTGTTCGGCGGCAAGCAGCCGGTCGCGAACAGCAACGTCAATCCGCTGGATTCCGTGTACTACGCGGATCTACCGAAATACGCCTACGATCCGGAGGCGGCCGCCGCGAAACTGGAGGAAGCCGGCTGGACCATCGGCCCGGACGGCGTGCGGACGAAAAACGGCGAGCGTCTTTCCTTCACCCTGATGACGACCGCGGGCAATAAATCGCGCGAGCAGGTCCAGCAGGTATTGCAGGCGCAATGGGATGCCATCGGCGCGGATGTCGCGATCCGAAACGAACCACCCCGCGTATTCTTCGAGCAGACGGTGAGCAAGCGGCGCTTCGACGGGGTGGCGCTCTTCGCCTGGCTTTCCGCGCCGGAATCGATCCCGCGCACGACGCTTCATTCCGACCAAATTCCGAGCGAGGAAAACAGCTTCATCGGCCAGAACTATACCGGCTACGCCAATCCGGAGATGGACCGTATCCTGGAGGGGCTGGAGACCGAGTGCGCGCCGGAGACGCAGGCCCGGCTCTGGCGGGAGCTTCAGACCCTCTATGCCACGGACCTGCCGGCGATTCCGCTTTATTTCCGCGCCAACAGCTACCTTCTGCCGAAGAACCTGGAGGGGTTGACCCCGACCGGCCATCAGTTCCCCTCCACCCTGTGGGTCGAGGAATGGCGGCTCGCGGAGTGAGGGCGGCGGTGCGCGTCGGGACGTCGCGGCGCGGTCGCTCCGCCACCTCCCGGCCTGAAGGGCGCGCGCCATGTTGAGCTATACGGCCACCCGCCTGCTGGAATGCCTGCTGGTACTCCTCGTCATGTCCTTCCTGGTCTATGGGCTGATCGGGCTGATGCCGGGCGACCCGATCGACCTGATGATCTCGGCCAACCCGGACTTCACCGCCGCCGACGCCCAGCGCCTCAAGGCGCTTTACGGCCTCGACCGTCCCCTGCTGGAGCGCTACGGTACCTGGCTCTGGGCGGCGCTGCAGGGCGATTTCGGCTATTCGCGGCTCTATCAACAGCCGGTGGGGGATATCCTGCTGCCGCGCCTCGGCTGGACGACGGTTCTGCTGGGGACGAGCCTCGCGCTCACGGTCATGATCGCCATACCGCTGGGTGTCTGGGCGGCGGCGCGGCCCTATTCCAGGGTCGATTACGGGATCAACATGATCTGCTTCGCCGGGATTTCCGTGCCGCCCTTCTGGCTCGCGCTGATCCTGATCCTGCTGGTCGCGGTTCCCTTCCAGGCCATCCCCGCCGGTGGCATGGGGGAGGCCGGTGCCGGGCTGCTGGAGCGGCTGCGCCATCTGTTCCTTCCCGTCGTGACGCTGACTCTGGCCTCGATCGGCGGTTTCACCCGCTTCATGCGCGGGGCGATGATACAGGCGTTGCGCGCCGATCACATCCGTACCGCCCGGGCCAAGGGACTTTCGCGCGCGCGCATCCTGATCGGACACGCGCTGCGTCACGCGCTGCTGCCGCTGATCACGGTGGTGGCGCTCAGTTTCGGCACGCTGTTCTCCGGCGCGCTGATCACGGAGACCATGTTCAGCTGGTCCGGCATGGGCCGCACGATCTACGAGGCGACGCTGGGCAATGACTATAATCTGGCGCTGGTCGGGCTGTTGACGGCGACGGGCTTCACGCTCGCCGGCAATATCCTGGCCGACCTGCTCTATGCCGGGCTCGACCCCCGCATCAGCTTCCAGACCGCCAGCGACGGCACCGGGGGCGGAAGCACGGCATGAGTACGGACATGCAAATCGACCACCCTTCCCCCACCGGGCACGGCCTCTCTTCATACGGCCCGGGCCGGCACCGGCGCGTGGTGCGCCGCTTCCTGCGTCACCGCCTGGCGGTCGGCAGTCTTATCTTTCTCCTGCTGATGACATTCGGCGCCGTGGCGGCGCCGCTGATCGCCCGCAGTCTGGGGGTCGATCCTTTCGCGGTCGATCTCTTCAACCGTTTCGCGCCGCCGGGCGGCGCCTCCCTCCTCGGCACGGACGAGGTGGGGCGCGATCTGTTCACCCGGCTGCTCCATGGCGGGCGGGTCTCGCTCGCGGTGGGATTGACGGCGGCGGTCTTCTCGGCCGCGATCGGCACGATGATCGGATTGCTCGCCGGGTTCCACGGCGGGCGGGTCGACGCGATCCTGATGCGCGTCACCGACGGGGTGATCGCACTGCCCATCCTGCCCCTGTTGATCGTGCTGGCGGCGGTCGATCTCTCGAAACTGGGCCTGACGGCGGAGAGCGCGGGCAGCGAGACGGCCGATCTCGCGCGGCTGATCGCCATCATCGCCGCCGTCGGCTGGCCGACCGTCGCCCGCCTCGTGCGCGCGGAGACATTGAGCCTCAAGACGCGGGATTACGTGACGGCGGCGCGCGCGCTCGGCGCGCGGCCGGGCCGCATCATGCGACGGCATATCCTGCCCAACGCGCTTGCCGTCGTCGTGGTCGCGACGACGCTTTCCATCGGGAACATCATCCTGTTGGAAAGCGTGTTGAGCTTCCTCGGCCTCGGCATCCAGCCACCGACGGCCAGTTGGGGCAACATGCTGACCAACGCCCAGGATCTCGTCTGGTCCGAGCCGCATCTGGCGGTCTGGCCCGGCCTGATGATCTTCGCGACCGTGATCGCCTTCAATTTCCTCGGCGACGGGTTGCAGGACGCGCTCGACCCGAAGGCGGGCGATTGAGCGTCCCCGCATGAACCCGACGGCATGACCGGCGGGCCGGGCGGATTTCTTGCATTTTCACCGGGACACGCCTATATTTCCCATGCGGGGATCGCGAGAGCCACGGGATACTGTGGCTGCATCCCGCAGCATGAGGAGCGGACGCGGGGCTCTACCCGTGGACGGAGGATAACGACGATGGCTGACATCGCGGGCATTGGCGGCGGATCGGGCGCCTTCGGATACAGTCCGACGCGTAGCGCGGCGGAGGATATCCGGGCGGACGATGCATCCGCGTCCCGCCGGTTCGAGGAAGAGGCGACCCGTCCCGTTCAGGACCGGACGGAGGTTCCCGCCCTCGACGACACCGCGGCGGACACCGCCCCGGCCGATACCGATCAGGAAACGTCTCCCGGCGGTCAGCAGGAGTTGGCGGAGGATACCGTCAGCCTGAGCGATGGCGCGCAACAGGCGCTGGCGGCGAATGACGCGGGCGCTCCCGTCGACCGGCCGGTCGAACCCGGCGCCGGCAATTTGAGCGCGGAGGGCGCGCGCGCGACCAACGAAACCAATCAGGTCGCCCGCCAAGAGGACACGACGACCGAGGTCAACGGCAATCAGAACAACCAGTCGGAGACCACGCGAACCCTTGGTCAATTGGTCGATCAATTCGCCTGACGTCTTGTTTTCGACACCTCCCTCGTCTCTTGCCCGCAAAAGAGAGGGAGGGATAGAAGCCCGCGACAATTTCGCGGGCTTTTTCGTGCATGCTCGGTGCCCTTGGGGCAAGACGCCGCCGGGGACGCATGATAGACAAGCGTCATGATGGAACCGTCACGCCTTCTCATAACCCTGGCGGGTCTTCTTGGGGCCGTCGCCGTCGCGATGGGGGCTTATGCCGCCCATGGAATGGCGGAAACCTTCGGACCGGAGGCCGCGCACCGGGCCGCGCTCGGCGCGCAGTACCAACTTCCGCACGCGGTCGCGCTCTTCGTCTCCGGCTTCGTCGCGCCTGGCCTCGCGCGGGGGCGGGTCGCGCTCGCGGCCGGCGTGCTCTTCACGCTCGGCGCGATTCTTTTCCCGGGCGCGCTCTATCTCCTCGCGTTCGGTGGTCCGGGCATCCTCGGCATAATCGCGCCGATTGGCGGACTCTGCCTGATCGCCGGATGGCTGATGCTGGCCATCGCGGGATTGGGCGGGCGCCACGCCGCGCCCAAAGGTAAAGGCGATCAATTCCCTCATTAGGGACTTGGAACGCGCCCCCGAATCGCCCTAACAATTTTAGAATTGCGCGAAATGTTGGCGCGCGAAACTCGAGAGTGCGATGCACCGGCGGTCGAGGATACCGATGGGGAGGGGACGGATCTGGCTCGCGATGTTGATGGCCGGCACGGCGATGGCCGCGCTGTCGGCTTGTCAGCATATGGACACGCGCGCTTCAGATACCGCAAGCGGCATGGCGAACGCCGAACCGCCCGCCGAAACATCCCCGACAACCGAGAACCTCTCGACAGAGGCCGAGACCACGGTCGATGGGACCGAGACGGTAGCCGCCCCGCCCGATATCCGTGGCGCGAGCGATTCCGACGATCCGCGTATCGTCAGCCGCGGACCGGAATGCGTCGTTTCGCGCTTGGTGCAATCGGCGGAACGAAGCCGGGAACTTCGCCGCAAGATCGCCGAAGGCGCGGTGACCGCGCCCCTGCCGGATCCGACGGACCCGGCCACCACCGCGCTCGATGAGGAAATCCTCCTTCCGATCGAGGAGGAAGCCGCGGCGACGGCAGAGGCGGAGGCGAATGGGAAGGACCCGGGCGAGGACCGTGATCCGGCATCGAGCGGCGGGCCGGTTCGCCTCGGCGAGATGGGCGCGGAGGAACAGTCGACCCCCACCCCGCCAATCGGGGAAGACCCGGCCGAGAAAGTCGCGCGGGCGCCGATGCCCCCCCCCTCGTCGGAGCCGATCACGGTCGCCGAACGCAGCCTGACCCCGGCCGAGGCGCGGGCCGCCTATGACTGCATGGCACCCCGCCTGCACGCGGCCTACAGCCAGTCCGGTCATGCGCTCGCCCGGATCTATCCGGATTTTCCGATGCCCGTCGAGGCCCCTTACGTGGCCGAACTGCTGGACGGCCGTTACGTCCAAATTCATGCGAACGACCGGGCCCTGCGGCGCGACATGACCCTCTTCCTCGACCGCGACATGCAGGTCGGCTCCATCCTGGCCGCGCCCTCCTTCACGGTCGGACCGGACGGGGTCCTGGAGCCCGGACCGCTCACCCTGATCGAGAAGATGGGGCAGGCCTTCACCGGGCCGCTCGGCAATTACCGCTACACCGTGATCGAGCCGGACGGCACGATAACCGGGGCGACCAACGGCTATGGCGGTGCGCAACTGACGGTCTGTTCGGGATGCGCGGCCAAGGAGAGCGATCGCTTCTTCCTCGCGCTTCTGAACGGGGGCACGGTGCCTGAGACGATCGAGGCGCCGGAGCAGCCCACCGGGACGGCATCGCCCCTCGGGGCCGGGCCGGATACTGAAGGGGCGCCCGGGGAACTCGATCCCAATGCGGATTTGGACCCAAGCGCCCCCCTCGATCCGGGCGCGTCGCTCGATCCAAACGCGCCATTGGATCCCGGGGCGCCGCTCGACCCCAGCGCCCCACTCGACCCCGGCGCCCCACTCGATCCCGGCGCCGATGCGGAGCCGGTTGAGCCGAATGCGGCTCTTGATTCGAGCGCACCGCTCGACGCCGGCGCCTCGCCCGATTCCGAAGCACCGTTGGATCCCAATTCGCCCTTACAGCCGAGCGATCCGCCCGTGGAATCGGCGCCCGCATCCGATTTGGGCATGCCCCCCACGCAGCCAACGGAAACGCGGGAGGATACGCCCGCGCCGTCCGCCCCGTCGGAGAGCGACGTCCTGCAAAGCGCGCCGACGATCGAGAGCGCGCCGTCGGCCACCCTGGACGAGGGCCGGATGAGGGAAGAAGAACCGAGCCCCACATCCGACCCCACGCTTCAGCCGGAGAGGAACGCCCCGGAGACGCCCGCACCGCAAGAGCGTCCATCGACCGATCTGCTGGCGCCACAACCGCAGGACCAGGCCCCCGAGACCAGCCGCGACGTCCTCGATAACGAGCAGACAGCCCCCCAAACGCAAAGCCCCAGCCAGGACAGGGCCGGCGAACAGGATGTGCTTTCGGGGCCGCCGCCCGTTCCCGAGGCACCGGAAGGCGAGGATCTCCTGATCTCGCCCGAGGAATTGAACTGAACCGAATTCACGGACCCGCCCCGCCTGGCCAAGCGGTCGGCGGCCGATCCTACCGATATATCGCGTCCGAAGTTTCCGGTCAGTCCCGCACGACGAGAACCGAGCAGGTCGCGAACCGCACGACGCGCGAGGCGGTCGACCCCAGAAAATAGGTTTCCGTCCCCGGCTGGTGCGAGCCAATGACGATCAGATCCGCGGCAAGCTTCTTCGCGGCGGACAGGATTTCGTCGTAACTGCGACCGTGCGCGATATGGGGGTGCACGTCGACACCTTCGGGCACATGATCCGAGACGAAGGATGCGAGCTTTCCCCCCGCAGCCTCCAGCGCCCTCTTTTCATAGCCCTCCGGAAAATACCCACCGACGATCGACATGCCGAAATCCGGCACGACGCTGATCAGATGCAGGCTCGATCCGAATTTCTGCGCGTATTCCACCGCCGTCGGCAGGGACTTCGCCCAGCTATCCTCGTGCCCCAAATCGATCGCGAGGAGAATATTGCTATACATGGGCCGCTGTTCCTTCCCCTATGGCGCCCGTCGCGCGCGGCGCGATTTCATCACGCCGTCTGACCGCCGCCGCTTTCCGCCGCCTCCCGCGCGCCGCGACGGCGCTGGGCCCAGGCCACGACAAGCAGGAGCAGAAGGCCCGGGATCCACATCAACTCCTTCGGCGGTTGCGCGGCCGGCACGCCGATTTCCGTGATGACCTGATCGAAATCGAAACCGGCCTCGTCGGCGGGTGAGTTATAGTCCGTGCCATCGACGATAATCTCGCCACCATCCTCGAACAGCAGCAGACCGAAGGCCTCCAGGCGTTCCTCGCCCGTCGCCCCTTCCATCACGGGAATGTTGGCGCTGAAGGTGATCGGTTCCCCATAGTCGTTGAGGCCGTCCACGCGCGCGCGGATCTCCGCCCCGACAGGGGCTTCGCCCAGGGATTCGACAAGCGCCGTGGGCTCCCGCCAATCATAAGGCGCGACCACCAAATCCATCCAGAAGCCCGGCCGGAAGAGAGTGAAGGCGACCAGCAGAAGGGCCAGCGTCTCATAGAGGCGCGAGCGGGTCAGGAAGAACCCCTGCATCGCCGCCGTGAAGACCAACATCGCCGCCGTCGCCACGATGAAGACAAGCACCGCCTCGGCGAAACCGACCTCCATCAACAGAAGCTGGGTGTTGAAGATGAACAGGAACGGCAGCAAGGCCGTGCGCAGCGAATAGAAGAAGGCGACGAAGCCGGTCCTGATCGGATCGCCGCCCGATACGGCGGCCGCGGCGAAGGAGGCGAGACCGACCGGCGGCGTCACATCCGCCATGATGCCGAAATAGAAAACGAACAGATGGACCGCGATCAACGGCACGATCAATCCGTTCTGCTGTCCCAACTGCACGATCACGGGGGCCAGCAACGAGGAAACGACGATATAGTTCGCCGTCGTCGGCAACCCCATGCCGAGGATCAGGCTGAGAACCGCCGTCAGCAGCAGGATCAGCAGTATATTCCCCATCGAGAGGATTTCGACCAGCTCCGCCAGAACCAGCCCGACCCCCGTCTGCGAGACCGCGCCCACGATGATCCCGGCGGTCGCGGTGGCGATCCCGATACCGATCATGTTACGCGCGCCCGCGATCATCGATTGCGCGAATTCGGATATTCCGAGGCGGAGTCTCCCCGAGCGGCTCTCCTTCCGGAAAAGAGCGAAAAGCCAACGCTGCGTGAGCAGGATCAGGATCATGAAGGCGGTTGCCCAAAAGGCCGAGAGGCTGGGCGAGAGCCGTTCCACCATCAGGCACCAAATCAGCAGCACGACCGGCAGAAGGAAATGCAATCCCGACTTGATCGTCGGCCCCGGCAACGGAAGCTTCACCACCGGACTGTTCGGGTCGTCCATTTCCAGGTCGGGATAGCGCGCGCAGAAGGCGACCAGCCCGACATAGGTCGCGAGGATCAACAGCGCCACGACATAGGGCGTCATGTCGCCAAAGCCGGCCCGGATCAGGTCGAGGAGGAAGAAAAGACCAAACGCCCCGATCACCATATTGATCAACACGACGAGTCCGGTCGAGATGGCATTCTTCCGGACATCCTCCGGCGCGGCGGACCGGAAGGCGAGATAAACCCCGGCCTGAGCGGCGAAGGCGATCGCGACCGCCGCAAGGCGCGCCGCGCTGCTGTCCAGCGCGAGCCAAAGCTCTGAGATCGCGAACAGCCCGCCCGCGATTCCGCCGAACACGCCGATCGTAAGCAGCGGCGAGAGCAATGCCCAGCGCGCCGGCTTCGGATCGGTCGACCGGGGCAGCGCCTTCATCTTCTGCTTCACCGCCTCCAGATGGACGATGTAGACGAGCGCGATATAGCTGATGACCGCCGGCAGGAAGGCGTGCTTCACCACCTCCACATAGGGCGTGTCGGTATATTCGACCATCAGGAAGGCGGCTGCCCCCATCACGGGCGGCATGAGTTGGCCGTTGACGGAGGAGGCCACCTCCACCGCGCCCGCCTTCTCGGAGGTGAAGCCGACGCGTTTCATCATCGGAATGGTGAAGGTGCCGGTGGTCACGACATTGGCGATCGAGGAACCCGAGATCAGCCCCGTCGAGGCCGACGCCACCACCGCCGCCTTGGCCGGCCCGCCGCGCAGGTGCCCCATCAGCGCGAAGGCGACCTTGATGAAGTAGTTTCCGGCCCCGGCCCCTTCCAGCAGCGCCCCGAACAGAACGAACAGGAACACCATATCGGTCGACACGCCGAGCGCGATGCCGAACACACCCTCGGTCGAGATCCATTGGTGATAGGCGACCGACTGGAAGCTCGTCCCCTTCCAGGCCAGGATTCCCGGCGCATAGGGACCGAGGAAGGTATAGCCCAGGAAGACGATCGCCACGATCATCAACGGCGGGCCGAGCGCGCGGCGCGTCGCCTCCAGCAACAGCACGGCGCCGATGCAGGCGATCACCACATCCTGGGTGATCAAGTTGTTCGGACGGTTCGAGAGTTCCTCGTAGAAGACATAGAGATAAAGCGCCGTCGACGCCGCGACGATGGCGAGGACCCAATCCTGAACCGGTATCCGGTCGCGCGGGCTGCGCTTCAACGCCGGATAGAACAGATAGCCGAGGAACAGCGCGAAGGCGAGATGGATGGCCCGCGCCTCGGTCGTGTTGAAGACGCCGATGCCGATCGCATAGGGAACCGGCGAGGCGTACCATAGCTGAAACGCGGACCAGACGAAGGCGACGACGGCCAGGAACAGTCCGATCATCCTGTTGTCCGGCGCGCGCCCGCCCGTATCGACGGAAGCGACGAGATCGTCGATATCGTCGCGCTTATCCCCGCCGCTGCCGTCGGCACTGTTCTGCGTCTGATCACTCATCGCTGCCATCCCCTGTGCGCGCGGGCGCCGATCCGCCCATCGGTCGCGATGTCCCTGACGCCTCCCCACCGACGTTCCACCGACACCGTACCGCCAACCCGGAAAAAATGACGAAAAGAAAGAGAGACCTATATGGAAAGAAAACCATCGCGGCCGGGCCGGGGCCGGAGAGCCCGAAAATGCTCCCCCAAGGAAGCCGGGGCCAGCCAAGACCTAGGGCAAAGCCTGGAGCCGAACCTGGGGCCGAAGGTCCGGAAACCGGGCCGGCCTCCCTCCAAGAGAGAAGACGCCGGCCCGCTCCGGACAGTGCCCTGAAATTACATCAGGCCCGCTTCCTGATAATACTTCTTCGCGCCCTCATGCAGCGGCGCGGACAGGTTGTCCTTGATCATCTTGTCCTTCTGCAGGTTCGCGAAGGCCGGGTGCAGCCGGCGGAACCGGTCGAAGTTCTCGAAGACCGCCTTGACGACCTCATAGACCACGTCGTCCGACGTATTGGTCGAGGATACGAAGGTCGCGCCGACACCGAAGACGGTCACGTCCTCGTCCTGACCGCGATACATGCCCGCCGGGATCGTGGCATAGGCATAGAAGGGATTGTTCGCGACGAGTTCGTCGATCGCGTCGTTCTTCACGGTCGCGAAGGTGACGTCGCAGGTGGTCGCCGCCTCCTCGATCGAGCCGGCCGGATGGCCGACGACGAAGACGAACGCGTCGATCTTGTTGTCGCAAAGCGCGGCGGACTGCTCGGCCGACTTCAGCTCGGACGCGAGCGCGAAATCGTCCATCGTCCAACCCATCTTGTCCATCACGACTTCCATCGTGGCGCGCTGGCCGGAGCCGGGATTGCCGACATTGACGCGCTTGCCCTTCAGATCCTCGAAGGTCGTGATGCCGCTGTCGGCGCGGGCGACGACGGTGAACGGCTCCGGATGGACGGAGAAAACCGCGCGCAGTTCCTCGAACGCGCCGTCCGGAAAGACATCGTCGCGGGTGCCGTTATAGGCATGATACTGCCAGTCCGACTGCGCGACACCGAAATCGAGGTCGCCGTTGCGGATGCCGTTGATGTTGTCCACGGAGCCGCCGGTGGTGTGCGTGCACTTGATGTCGTGCTCCGCCGTGCCGCGGTTCACCAGCTTACAGACCGCGCCACCGACCTGATAATAGACGCCCGTCTGGCCGCCCGTGCCAATGGTGATGAAGGTCTCCGCCGATGCCGGCGCGGACAGCATCGCCATGCCCGCCACGGCCGCCGCGGCGGCACCCAGTTTCCGAATCAACATGCCTGTACTCCCTTGCTTGTCTGCCGGCCGGTCGCCCGGCCGGTTTCCAGGGCGAGCCCAACTGGTGGAGCCCGGCCCTATTCCATTCCACCGCATCGCATGCCCCCCATGATGGTGCCGAGGACAGCGCGGTGGGCCCGCGGCCGGATTGGTCGAAAGCGGTTTCGAGACTCGCGAGGCGATCGTCCGGCACGGCGCCAGGACACGGACGGCGAACCGGGGCCAAGCGATTACCCCGTGATCCTATCCGCTTGGGATCAATCGTTCCCGCGCCGCCGGCTTTCGTTCCGTCGTGCTCGATTCCCCTGATTTCCAGACCGCCAACCATTGGTGGATCGGCAGGCCGGACCAACCCTGCTCTTCGTTCTTACACGCGTTAACCTTACACGTGTTATCGTTGTTTCGGATTCACCTGTCAGATTGTCCGGGACCGCACTCTGCGATCCTGTTTTCTGAAACGAATCCAATGGCTTCCGTTGGTTTTTCGTGTCCCTAAAAGAAAGCCACGTAAAAACTATGCCCCGGTGCCGCAATGCCGTCAACCGCAGGGCGCTCGACCCGCACCGACACGATTATTTGCCATAGACCGAGGCGGCGGCGGGATGAAGCGGCCCGAACCTATCCGCGCCTGACAGACGTTCCGGCGCGATGGAAGCCAAGGCCGGATGCCGTGCGGCCAGGGCCGGCGCCCCGGCGATCAAGGCACGAACCGCGCGCGCGATCGTGGTGGGGTTGGCATCCACCATCGTCGTCAAGACCGCGGTTAGACCGAAACTCGTCAAGCGCTCCTTCACGTCGGCCCCTGCCGCGGCTTCCCGGGGCAGCGGCAGGGGCTCGACCCCCGGCATATTATCACTCGCGCGCTCGGCGATATCCTCGGGGATCGTCAGGAAATCGACGTCGCAGCCGGGCGGCGCGGCCGCCGCGATACTATCCGGCATGGCGGTGACCGCCGCCACAGCGTCGGTTTCCCCCCGGCAGAGCTTCTCGACGCCGGGGCGGACCTCCTCCTCCCCGATCAGGGCGAGGTCGCTCGTATCGAGATCGACCGCCTCCAAAAGCGCGTAGGTAAGAAGCGAGCGGTAGCTATCCGCCGGCCCCCTGCTGACCCGGGCACCCGCCAAATCGGACGGCGCGCGAATCTCGCCGTCCGATCGCACGAGAAGGACGAGCCCCTCGCCATGAAGAGCCGCCACGGTGCGAAGCCCCTCCGCCGGGCCGGCCGCGCCGAAGCGGCTGGACCCCTCCACCGCGTGAACAAGCCAGTCGCTCTGCACCAGGGCGAGATCGACGGTCGCGGCCTGCAGAGCCTCGATCGCACGGGCGCTGTCCGCCATCGGCGCGACGGTGCACTGACCGGCGCCAACGGGTAAATCCGCGCCTTCCTCGCCATCGTCATTCACGTCCGAGGCGGCCGGCTCGGCCGCGTCGATCATGGTGCAAATCGCGCCTGCCAACGGAAAATAGAGGCCGAAGGGCACGCCGCCACCGATCACCGGCGCCGCCGTCACGCCGGCGCTCGGCGTGGAAAGGCTGGATTCCTCCCCCTCCTGCGCCAGAGATGGTGCCGGCGCACCCAATATCGAGAGCACCAAGGCGGCGACACCGAACGCGACGCCCGCAACGATCGGACGCCCCCCAAATATAGCTCGCACCGTCATTCTCCCCTCACGGACCGCGCCGGCCCGACAATGAATCCTTACGCTCCACCCGTCACGTCACGCCGCCATCAGCGCGCGCGCGTGCGCCGCCCCCGCGACCTGCCGCCCCATGAGGGGGGCCGCGTCCGCGATCTGGGTCACGAGTGCCGCATTATCGGGCGCACGACCGCCATCGGCCAGCAGCAGGTTGTTCTCGAACCCGACCCGAACATGCCCCCCGAGGCCCGCCGCCGTCAGGCAACATCCGGCCTCCAACGGCCCGAAGGCGCAAACCGACCAGAGGACCGACGGGTCGTCCGCCACCGCATTCAGGAAAGACAACAGATCGCGTGGAACCGATCGACTGTCCGCACGATACCGCCCAAGGACATAGAGCACGCTGGCCCGCCCCCCCGGCAAGCGACCCGAGGCCCGAAGCGAGGCGAACCGCCGCGCATCCTCGGCGTCATAAAGGATATATTGCAGCAAGGTACCGCCCGCGCGCATCTCCGCCAGGAAATCGGCGCCTGCCTCGACATCTCCGCCCTCCGGCAGCAATTCGCGCATGGCGATCGACATCGCCTCCGGCCGCAGATCACGCATCGCGGCCATCTGCTCCGCCGGGGCGAAACGGCCCGCCGCCTCCGTCGTCACCTGGATCACCATATCGTCGCCGACCCGTGCGCGAATCGCCGCAGTCGCCTCGCGATAGCGGCCGGGGTCCAGGCTGTGCCCGTCTTCCGCGTCGCGCACATGCAGATGGATCATCGACGCCCCCGCCGCCCGGCAGCGCGCCGCCTCCTCCGCCAATTCCGCCGGCGTGATCGGCAGGGCGGGATGATCGCGCTTGGTCCTTCGCGCGCCGTTCGGCGCCACCGCGATGATCAGTGGATCCCGATCACCGTCGGCGCCGGACGCGGCGACCTCGCCACTCATAGCCCAACCTCGGCCTTGGCCG
Organism: Marivibrio halodurans; assembly: GCF_017963645.1. GTDB lineage: Bacteria > Pseudomonadota > Alphaproteobacteria > UBA8366 > Aestuariispiraceae > Marivibrio > Marivibrio halodurans. The sequence continues at coordinate 418,861 of NZ_JAGMWN010000004.1, forward strand.
CGTCGACGGCGCCGCCCAGCTTCTCGACAATCTCCTCGACATGCGCGTCCTCGATGATGAAGGGCGGCGCCAGCAGGACATGATTACCCCGCCGGCCGTCGATCGTGCCCCCCATCGGATAACACATCAGGCCCCGCGCCATGGCCTGGCGCTTGATCCGGGCGTGGATCTGATGCGCCGGGTCGAGCGGCTCCTTCGTTCCCCGATCGGCGACGAGTTCGATGCCCAGAAACAGCCCCCGGCCCCGGATCTCCCCGACATGCGGGTCGTTCCCGAAGCGCGCCTCCAGACGTTCGCGCAACAATTCGCCCTTGGAGCGGACATTGGCGAGCAGATCCTCCTCCTCGATCACCTGCTGGACCGCGAGCGCGGCGGCGCAGGCCGTGGGGTGACCGATATAGGTATGGCCGTGCTGGAAGAAGCCGGAACCGTCGCGAATCGCCTTATATATTTCCGTGGAGCAGAGCGCCGCGCCGATCGGTTGATAGCCGGCCCCCAGCCCCTTCGCGATCGCCAGGATATCGGGGGCGATACCGTCCTGCTCGCAGGCGAAGAGCGTGCCCGTCCGGCCCATGCCGCACATCACCTCGTCGAGGATCAGCAAAATGCCGTGCCGGTCGCAAATCTCCCGGATGCGCTTGAAATAACCATCCGGCGGGACGAGCGCGCCGGCGGTCGCCCCCACCACCGGCTCGGCGACGAAGGCGATGACGTTCTCCGCGCCCAGTTCCTCGATCCGGGTTTCCAATTCATTCGCCGCGCGCTGACCATAGGCATGCAGGCTCTCGTCGTCGCGCTTGTCGCGATAGGGATAGCATGGGGCGATATGCTGCGAATCGATCAAGATCGAGGCGAATTGATCACGCCGCCACATATTGCCGCCAACGGCGAGCGCGCCCAGCGTGTTGCCGTGATAGCTCTGGCGCCGGGCGATGAACCATCGCTTCGATGTTCGGCCCTTCTCCACCCAATATTGATGGGCGAGCTTCAGCGCGGCCTCCACCGCCTCCGACCCGCCGGATACGGGATAGACATAATCGATCCCCGCCGGCGCGCGGGCAGCCAAGTGGTCGGCCAACCGTTCCAGCGGCTCGTTGGTGAAGAAGCCGGTATGCGCGAAGGCGATCCGGTCGACCTGATCCTTGATCGCCTGCACGACCTTCGGGTGCGAATGGCCGAGGCAACTGACCGCCGCCCCGCCACTCGCGTCCAGATAGCGCTTGCCGTCGCTGTCGACGATATAGCAGCCATCGCCGCGCGCCGCCGTCGGGGGCACGGTCTTGGAATTGCGATGCAGGACATGACTCATCAGGGAAAGCTCCATCGGAGGGATGAAGGGCGTCGCGCGGACGCCGGACTCTCGGCTCAACCGTCGGCGCCACCGGCCGTCATGATCTCCTCGCCGCGGCGGAGAGTCCAGGTGACCATCCGCTTCAGGATGCTGCCATAGGCCTCGTCGAAGGCGTTGATGATCGCCTCCATCTCGCTCGAAGCCGCCTGTATCCGGAATTCCCAGGTCTCCGAAGCGACAATCTCCCGCCGGGGCATCTGGACCAGCTTACCGTTCAACCGCACCCGCACGAAGGGCGGCGTGCCCTCGGGCAGCGCGGTTCCGTCCTCCGTCATGTATTCCGCCTGGAACTCGCGCAGATCGGTCTTCAGGATGAAATCCGCGCGCAGGCCGATCACCTGACGGCCGACGGAGACGATCCGGCCGCTATTCTCGAAGCTTTCGATCAACAGGGTCTGGAGCATCGCCGGCGCGCTGTCCGTCCAGGCGGCACGGGCGAAATAATTGATCTCGACCAGCTTCCGGCGCAACACGATCCGGCTCGACGCGAGACCCGCCGGCGCCGTGGGCGCTTCCACCAGCAATTGCCAATCGGCGTTGGGCAGGTCGTCGGGAAAGGTATTCTTCGGCGTCAGTACATAGATTCGGGGGGGCTCGCCGCTGCCCGGCAATTCCACCGCGCAGGCCGCCGCCAGCGGGAATAGGGCGCCAAGCCCCACGAGCTTGACGGCCCGGCGCCGATCGGGCCGGCGCGGGGCCGGGGAAGGCGATGAGAGGGGGCCGGTCGTTTCTGTCATTTCGCCTCGAAACCTTGCGTCTTGTCACCGAAGAGGAAGCGTGCCGGATCGCGTTCGATCTCCGTGGATATCCGCGCGAGCGAGGTGACGAGCGCCCGCATCTCCACCACGAGTTGGGTGAATTCATAAAGGCCGGTATTGGTGAAGGTGTTCACCGGCTCACGCGCATCCGCGATCAAGGCGGCCGCCTGGTCAGCCGCCGTGGCGATATTGTCGGCCGCACCCTTGAGATCGGCCGTTATGGCGCGGACATCGCGCACCGCGCGTTCCGTCTCGTCGGCGATCGGACCGGCATGCGGCTCGATATCCCGCGCGATGCGGCCGACGCTCTCCATGGTCCGCCCCGTCTCATTCACGACCGGGCGGGCCGCCTCGATCAAATCGGCTGCCTCCCGGGTCATGCGGTCGGCGTTGGCCAGGGTCTTTTGCAGGGAGTCGGCGATGCCGTCGCTTCGCTTCGAGAAATTGGCGATCAGCGTCTCGGCTTCCGCCGTGGTGCGGCGAATTTGGGCGAGGGTGCCGGCGGTCTCCGCCAGCGTCGCTTGGATATCGTCGGACGAATCGGCAAGCGCGCCGGTGAAGGTCGCGAGATTGGCCAGCGTCTCCTCCAGGTTCCTGCGGTTGCGATCATTCATGATCCCGCGCGCCTGATCGACCAGCCCGATGAAACGGTTGAGGAGTTCCGGCGCCCGGTCGATCACCTCCTGGATCTGGGAAGGGGCGGAGGGAATCGTCGGATGACGCTCACCCGGCCCGGCGGTCAGGGCGGGCGCATCGTTCGACCCGCCGGCGATCTGCACATAGGCGACGCCTGTTATGCCCTGGAACTCCAGGCTGGCGGTCGCGTCCTGCTTGATCGGCGTATCCTCCGGCACCTCGATCGTGACCCGCACCTCCTCCACATTGTCGGGATTGATCCGCATGTCGGTGACGATCCCAACCGGAATGCCGCGATAGCGCACCGGATTACCCGGTTTCAAACCGGAAACCGACCCCTCGAAGAAAATATCGTAGGCGACCTGTTCGTCGTCCAGATCGACGCCCGCCAACCAGACGATGCCCGCCAGTGCCGCCACCAGGAATGCGAGCACGAACGCCCCGACCAGGATATAGCTTGCCCGCGTCTCCATCGCGCCTCACCCTTGCTTCCCGGCGCGACCCGCCGAGCGGCCGCGCCGCCGATCGTCCATGCGAGGAGAGGTCATGCGCCGGCGCCGCCGATCGCGCGTGCCCGGGGCCCGTGGAAATATTCCTTCAGCCACGGATGATCATCCTTCATGTGTTCCGCCATGGTAGCCACGCGAACTTGTTTGTCCACCAAGGCCGCTATTCGATCGCAGACCGTGGCGAGACTGTCGAGATCATGCGTCACCATGAAGACAGTTAGGCCGAGCGACCCCTGCAGCGAGGCGATCAATTCATCGAATCGCGCCGCGCCGATCGGGTCCAGTCCCGCCGTCGGCTCGTCCAGGAACACTATCTCCGGATCGAGAGCCAGGGCGCGTGCCAGGCCGGCGCGCTTGCGCATGCCGCCCGACAGTTCGGAGGGCAGCTTCTCCCCCGCATCCGGCGGCAGACCGACCATAGCGATCTTAAGCGCCGCCAATTCATCCATCAGCCGGGGCGCGAGGTCGAGATGCTCGCGCATGCCGACCTGGATGTTCTCCGCCACCGTCAGGGAGGAGAACAGCGCGCCGTCCTGGAACAACACGCCCGCGCGCGTATTCAGCGCGCGGCGCCCGCGCGCGCCGATGGCCCAGACATCCTGGCCCAGCAAGTCGATTCGCCCGGCGGTGGGCCGCTGCAGGCCGACAATCTCGCGCAGCAGCACCGACTTGCCGCTGCCGGAGCCGCCGACGACGCCCAACACCTCGCCGCGGTAAACGTCCAGGTCGAGGTCGTCATGAATGACCTGGGCACCGAATTGGGTGCGCAGCCCCTCGATCCGGATGACGGGATCGGTCATCCCGTCACCGTCCGCCGCGCGAATGGGGGCGGCCGGAGCGTCGTGAACCGCCATCGCCTAGATCCCAAGGACGGAGAAAAGAATGGCGAAGGCCGCCGTCGCCACGATCACCAGAAAGATGGACTCGACGACGGAGAGCGTCGTTTGCCGCCCCACGCTTTCCGCCGTGCGCCGGACACGCAGTCCCTCGTAGCAGCCGACCATGGCGATGATATAGGCATGCACCGGCGCCTTGACGAGGCCGACCAGGACGTCGCCCAGATCGATCGCCTCCTTCAATTGCGAGAGAAAACGCGCCGGCGTCAGATCGAGCGCCACCATCGTCATCACCGCCCCGCCCAGGATGCCCGCGACATCCGACCAGATGGTCAGGATCGGCAAGGTCAGCATCAGCGCCAGCACGCGCGGAATCACCAGAACCTCGATCGGGTCGAGGCCGAGCGTACCCATGGCGTCGATCTCCTCCGTCACTTTCATGGTGCCGATCTGGGCGGTGAAGGCGGAGCCGGAGCGCCCGGCGATCATGATCGCGGTGAGCAGCACCCCGATCTCCCGCGTGATCGAGAGACCGAGGAGATTGACCGTATAGACCTCCGCCCCGAACTGCGTCAGTTGATCCGACATCAGATAGGCCAGCACCACCCCGATCAGGAAGGAGAGCAGCCCCACGATCGGCAAGGCGTTCAGGCCCGTGATCTCGATCTGCGTCACCAACGCCTTGGGACGCAACCGGCGCGGATCGAGCAAGGTGCGCAGGAAGACGATCGTCACCATGCCATGGAAATTCAACAGTTGCTTGCCGTGATCGAGCGCATCGAAAAGCCCGCGACCAAGCCCTTCGAGCCAGGCGAACGGGCCCACCCTTTCGGTATGGCCCCCCTTCGGCCCGTCGGCATGGATTCGAGCGACAATCTCGATCAAGGGGCGATGCGCGTCGCGCACGCCCGTCACCTCGATCTGACGACCCTCGGCGCGCAACCGCGCGATCAGTCGGAACAGCAGCCACGCCCCCGCCGTGTCCAGCCGCGCGATGCCGGAGAGATCGACACTCATGTCACCGGGCGGCATCCCGTCCATCCGCGCGAGATGGCGCTCGATCGCGCCGCTTCGCGCGATCGTCCACTGTCCGCGCGCCCGAAGAAACGCCGCACCATCCGGCGCGGGCTCAACCCAGCCCGCGCTCTCCTCGGTCATGCTATCGGACTCCGCCACTGAGCGCCCTCGCCCGGCCGGCGATCCGGCCCCTGTCCTGTCACCCACCCGCGCGCCGGTCGCGCGCGGGTCATGGTAAGGGAGCGCCGTTGCCGCACGCCGCGACACTCGCTACGCTCCGGCTTTACCCTGAAACGATCGGAAGATTAGACGCGCTCATGGACCTCAAGCAACATATCCGCACGATCCCGGATTTCCCGAAGCCGGGCATCCTGTTCTACGATATCTCGACGCTGCTCGCGCACAATGCGGCGTGGCGCGCCTGCGTGGAGCAATTGGCGGAGAAGGTCCGCCCCTGGAAGCCGCAGAAGCTGGTCGGCATCGAATCGCGCGGCTTCCTGACCGCCGCGCCGCTGGCGCTCGAACTGGGGCTCGGTTTCACCATGGTTCGCAAGCGCGGCAAGTTGCCGGGCGAGACCGTCAGCTATGTCTATGAACTGGAATACGGCACCGACACCGTGGAAATCCAGGCGGATGCGATCACCCCGGGCGAGCGTGTCGTCATCCTGGACGACCTGATGGCGACCGGCGGGACGATGGCGGCCTCCGTCGATCTGGTCCGCAAGGTCGGCGGCGAGGTCGCCGGCGCGGCCTGCATCATCGAACTGACCGGGCTGGGCGGCCGGGACGAATTGGGCGTGCCCTTCGAATCGCTGATTCAGTACGAGGAATAGGGCCGGGAAGGGGCACCCCCCTCTTCACCGCCCCATTCCAACCCTCCCTACGCGATCTCCGCCAGCCCGGAATGGGCCTCGCCGCACAGGCTTTCCGCCAGATGCAGCAGCCATTCGTCGCGCCCATGTGCGGCAATCAGGGACAGGCCGACGGGCATGCCCTCCAACCGGCCGACCGGCAGGCTGACCTGCGGATTGCCGGAAAGCGGCGTCATGCCGGAGTTCTGAAGCACGCGATAGCGGAAACTCTCCAATGCCTCCGCGCTCCGACCCACCTCCGGGGCGGGACCGGGCGCGGTCGGAATGACGATCAGGCTATCGCCCGTCAGAAGCTCCACGAAGCGCGCACGCACCTGGGCGCGAACCCTCTCTGCCTCCGCCCGGTCGGCGTCGCTCAACGTCGCGATCCACTCCATGCGCTCCGCCACGCCGGGTCCGAAGCGCGGGTTGAATTCGGCGATCCAATCCTTGTGCGCGCGATGGATTTCCCAACCTTGCGCGATCCGGAAGGGCATGAACCAGGGCTTCAGGCCATCCGGGGCGAGAAGAACCTCCTCCGGCGCGCCGAAACGCCCTTCCAAGGCCCGCATGGCATGGGCCAGCGCCGCCTTCGTGCCGGGATCGCATAGCGCCCAGATATCGCTTGGTACGATCAGGCGCGCCGGTCGACTCTCATCCGGCGCATAGTCCTCGATCAAGACCTTGCCGACGCGATGGAACAATGCCGGATCGCGCGCGAACCAGCCGATCGTGTCGAAACTGGGGGCAAGCGGCATCACCCCTTCCAGGGCGATGCGCCCATGCGTCGGCCGAATGCCGAAGAGACCGCAGAAACTGGCGGGCACCCGGACCGAGCCGCCGGTATCCGTCCCCAGCGAGAAATCGGCCAGCCCACCCGCCACGGCGGACGCCGATCCGCTGGACGACCCGCCCGGAATGCGGCCGATGGCGTTCGGATTCTGTGGCGTGCCGTAATGCGGATTCTCGCCGTTTATGGAATAGGCGAGCTCGTCCGTATGCGTCTTCCCGCGCAGGTCGGCGCCCGCCGACAGCAACCGGTCGACCACCGGCGCATTGCGATTGGCGGGCGGATGCGTGCGCCCCCAATCGGGGTTACCGCAATGGCTGACCCGCCCCTGGATATTGAAAAGATCCTTCATCGCGAAGGTCGTGCCGGCAAGCGGCCCCTCGGCCGCGCCGTCGATCGCGAGGTCGGGATCGATGAAGCAATTGAGCGGATCGCGCAAGACGGCGCCCCTTCCCTTGATTGGACACGCGGCAGGCGCGCGTCTTCTTATTTTTCGCGCAACGCGTTCTGCTTCGCCTTGATGATCGGCTTCAGGAGATATTGAAGAACGGTCTTCTCCCCGGTCAGGATATCGACGGTCGCCGTCATGCCGGGAATGATCGGCTTGTCCTCGCCCAGGCTGTTCTGCGTCGTGCGCAGACGGATACGGTAATAGCTGGCGCCCTCCTCGTCGACGAGCGTGTCGGCGCTGATATCGATCAATTCGGCATCCAGGCCGCCATAGACGGAATAGTCGTAGGCGCTGACCTTCACCGTGGCCGGCAAACCGCGATAGAGTTGCGCGCGATCCGACGGCTTGATCCGTGCCTCGACCACCAGATTATCACCGAGCGGGACGATCTCCGCCACTGGGTCGCCGGCGCGGACCACACCACCCAACGTGTTGATGACGAGCTTGTTGACCGTGCCGCGCACCGGCGAGCGCACCTCGGTTCGCTCCGCCCGGTCGACGCCGGCCTCGATCTCCTCCTGCACGCGCGTCGCCTCGACCCGCACTTCATTGAGCTCCTGCTGCGCCTCGGTGCGGAAGGTGGTGCGCTTTTCCTCGATCCGTCGCTCGGCCTCGCTGATCGCGCTGCGCGTGCGCGGAATGGCAAGCTCGACGCTCTGGATCTCGCTGCGAAGCTCCTGCAGCTTCTGCTCGATCCGCAGCAATTCGATGCGCGAGGAGGCCCCCTGTTCCACCAGTGGGCGCGTCAGCGCCTCCTCCTGCTGGGCAAGCGACAGAGCCTCCTTCGCCTGCGTGACCTTGGCGTTGAGCTCCTGCAATTCCTGACGTTTCTGGGTCCGCTGATCCTCCAGGATGCTGATTTGCTGCTGGAACTGCTGGCGGCGGGATTCGAACAGCAATTGCTCGTTCCGAACGACCTCGGGCGAGGTCTGGCGCAATTCCTCGGGGAAGGAGAGACTTTGCATCCCTTGCGCCTCCGCCGAGAGACGGACCGCCTTGGCGCGCAGATTGCGGAAGACCTTGAGCTTTTCGGAAAGCTGCGCCTCGGCGGAACGGTTCTCGATCCGCATCAACACCGTGCCCTCCTGCACGACCTCGCCTTCCTCGACCAGGATTTCGGTGATGATGCCGCCCTCGAAATGCTGGACGGTCTTGGTCTGGCCGGACGGGACGATCTTGCCCTCGCCGCGTGTCACCTCCTCCAACGTTGCATTATGCGCCCAGAGCAGGAAGGTGACGAAGAAGGCGCCCACCGCGAACAGCATGACATGCGCGACGCGGCTGGCCCCACGGCCGGGACCCCGGCCCTCCTCGATATCGGCGATTTCGTCTTCCCAGCGTCCGGTGGTCATCTCTCGTCCGATCCGTTACGCGTCCGTTTCCGCCCGCCCCACGACGGTCGGTCAGGTACGCGCCGTCTGGATACGCCCCGCATTGAGCGCCTCCATCACGATATCCTTCGGCCCGTCGGCCACGATGCGCCCGCCATCCATGACGATCAGCCGGTCCACCAAGCTCAGAAGCGAGCCCCGGTGCGTCACCAGGATCAAGGTCTTGTTGGCGAGTATGGTGCCGAGACGCGCCTTGAACCGGGCCTCGGTGGTATTGTCCATCGCGCTCGTCGGTTCGTCCAGCACCAGCATGGGCGGGTCGAGCAACAGCGCGCGCGCCACCGAGATCGCCTGACGCTGACCGCCGGAGAGCGACGCCCCGCGCTCGCCCACCGGCATGTCGAGGCCGAGCGGATGGCGCGAGATGAACTCGTCCACGCCGGCGATCCGCGCGGCGCGCAGAATCGTCTGATCGTCGGCATAGGGCGCGCCGAGCGCGATATTCTCGCGCACCGTGCCCCAGAAAAGATAGACGTCCTGGGGCACCACGCCGATCGCGCGCCGCAGATCCGCCGGATCGACCTGACGGGTATCGGTACCGTCCACCAGGACCGACCCCTCGTCCGGGTCGTAGAGGCCGAGGATCAGCCGCTCCAACGTGGATTTACCGGAGCCGATGCGGCCGATCACGCCGATCTTCTCGCCCGCCTCGATCTTGAAGGTAACGTCGTTCAGCGCCTGGGTCTTCGCCTCCGGATAGGTGAAGGAGACGTTCTTGAACTCGATATTGCCGTTGAAGCTGGGCCGGGTGACGAAGGACCGTCCTTCCGGGCGCTCCACCGGCGTCTTCATCATGCCGTCCAACGCGTGCAGCGCCTGCCGCGACTGGTGAAACCGGGTGGCGATGCCCGCGATTTGGGAGAGCGGGGCCAAGGCGCGACCCGACAGGATCGTGCAGGCGACCAGCGCGCCCGTCGTCATATTGCCTTCCTGGATCTCATAGACCCCGACCACGACGACGGCGACCGTCACCATCTGCATCATCGAGCCGGAAAAGGTCATCGCCAGACTGGACCATCGATGCGCCAGCATGGCCGAGCGCGCGGTCTTGTCGACGAAGGTCTCCCAGGCGCGCTGCATGCGCCCCTCGGACCCCGTGGCCTTGATCGTCTCGACGCCGCTGATGGCCTCGATCAGGATGGCGTTCTTCTGCTGGCTTTCACGATGCGTCTCGCGCACCACGCGCTGCATCGGAATCTGCATCAACATGCCGACAATCACCGTGATAAAGACGATAAAAGCCGGGATGACCACGATTTTCCAGGTTCCGATCACCGAGATGATCGCCAGAAACAGGAAGATGAAGGGCAGATCGATCAGCGACGTCATGGTCGAGGACGTGAAGAACTCGCGCAGATGCTCGAACTCGCGCAACTGGTTGGCGAGACCGCCGGCCGATGGCGGCCGGTTCGCCATCTTCATCCCCAGCATATGCTGGAAGAGACGCGAGGCGATGCGCGTATCCGCCGTCTTCCCCGCCACATCGACCAGATAGGCCCGCAGCAGCTTCAACAGGAAGTCGAAGGCATAGACGATCAGGATGCCGATCGCGAGGACCCACAGGGTCTCCTCGGCGAAATTCGGCACCACGCGGTCATAGACATTCATGACGAAGAGCGGATTCGCGATCACGAAGGCGTTGATCATGATCGCGGCGATCATCACCTCGACATAGAGCTTCCAGGAGCCGAAGATCGTGCCCCAGAACCAGCCCTTGGGATCGGCGATGCGGGTTTCCTGCGCCCGTTGGTCATATTGGAATTCCGGCCGCGCGAAGAGCGCATAGCCGACATAATCCTGCGCCAGTTCCTGGTAATCGACGTCGCGGGCGCCCGCGCCCATTTCCGGCAGGATGATGGTGGCCTTGCCCTCCGAACGCTTCAGATGCGTCAGAACGCAGGCGCGCTGATTGTCGAGCAACAGCACGCAAGGCAGCGCAAGCTTGCCGATGCCGTCCAGCGGCCGTCGGACCAGGCGCGCGGAAACGCCGGCGCGCTGAGCCGCGCGCACGAACAATTCCGGCGTCAGCATGCCGTCGACCAACGGCAGGCCGGAGGTCAGCCCCTCGGCAGAGATATTCCGGTCGAGCAAGGTGCACAGGATCGTCAACGATCCCAGCAGCGGATCGTCCTTGGTGCCAGGGCTCGGTTTGATATGCCAATTGCGCCGGGCTTTCTCGGCGCGCGCCTCATCCCCCGAGCCGTCTTCCCCGCCGCCGTCTTCCCCGCCGCCATCCTCCCGGTCGCCATACGCGTCCACCGCCCGATCCTCGGCCTTGGGCATTTCGGATCGTTCGCCTTCGCGCCCGCGCCCCTCCGGCGGGGTCTCGTTCCGCGCGGCACCGGCGCCGAGTGCCTCGAGATATTCCTTCAGGTTTCGTTCGGAAAGGAGGTCTCGCTCGCCGCTGCCCGCATCGGGATCGCGCGACGGGGTCTTCTCCCGCGCCGGCGCGCCCTCTGCCTCTCTCGGGTCGAGAAGATCGCCGTCCCGGGGCCGCTCCTCTGTTGGCCGCCCCTGGGTCACGCCCGCGCGCCGCGCCGGCGCGTCCAGGGAATCCGGACGCGCTCGCGTCGTGCTCCCGTCCCCGGTCGCGTCCTCCCCCCCATCGGTAACGACGCTGTCCGTGGCGGCGGATTCACGCGTTTCCGGCTCGAAAGGGCTTGTATCCCAGCCGGGTCCATCGAGGTCCTCCCGATCGGCGCGCGCGCCCGATGCGGCGGCCGACGGCTCCGAGGTTCCGCCGACGAGCATCTCACGCGGATCGGCATCCGCGCGAGGGCGTGCCGGAATCTCGAAATCGAAGGATGTATCCTCCTCCGTCTCCGCGTCGCGGGCACTTGGCATCGGCGCCGGCGCGGAAATCGGACGCGGCGCATCCGCACGCGCGCCCCCCTTCTTCGCGGGCCGGGCCAACCGGCCTTCCGGGTGCGGGCGCTGCTGGTCCGGTGACGCTTGGCCAGCCGCCTGCGGTTTCGAGGCGATGGACGGCGGGCGACGCCCCGCCCCCGTTTTCGCCGCCGCGGCGGCCGAGGGGCTGGGCCTCTCGGTGCCGGAACGCTCGGGCGCGGCCCTGGGCGGTTGGGTGGGACGTGAGGTCCCCCCCTGACGGGACCCGCCGGTGTCGCGGGTCTCCTCCGGCGGTCGCTTCGGGGGGCGCGCGCCGGAGTTCGATTTCGCCCCCGATCCCAGGATATGGTCGACCGCCTCGGCCCCCGCCACCAGGCGCCCCCGCGAAGGAGGCGATTTACCGGAAGAACCGGATGTCCCCGACGGCCCGGCGCTCCCATCGCGCCGCGCCGCGCCCGCTCCGCCCCCCGCGCGGGGAGCGGCGGGCGCACGGGTCGGAGGACGCCGGGGTGAATCCTCCATCATCGCGCGCGCGGCGATCGCTTCGAGGGAGTCGTCTTCCTCCTCCCCGTCCTCGGCCCCTCCGGGGCGGTTTCTATCGTCGTTCGCCATGCTCACGCGCCCAATGCGGTGGGAAAAACCGGCGTACCGCGCCGAGTCGCAGGAATCCTAGCACAGCCGACCCGACGCGCCCAGGAGACATGCCACCCGGGTCGGCAGGTCGGCCAGCATCGGCACGCAAGGAAACGATGCCCCGGCAGTCACGCCCATGCAAGCATCGGGCCGCTTTCACGTCACCATGTTCGAACGGCCCCGCATTCGCACGAACGCACCCGCATGAACGAACGACAGAGCGGCCGATCCTGTAGGACCGGCCGCCCGCCGATTTAACGTCACCGAGGAAAGAACGCCGGCGGATTAGACGCTCGGCTCCTCCCCACCGCCGGTGTCGGTGAGCCCCGGCTCCACCGGCGCGACGAAGACGATCCCCGCGTCGTCCGGCTTCGGCGCCGACCCACCGTCATCCATGACATCCTGCTGCATGTCGACCAATTCCTCCGCGTCGAGCACACCGTCGGTGTTCTTGTCCGCATCATAGCTCGCCATGTTGCTGGCATCGCCGAAGGCTTCCGCGTCGACCCCGACCAGCTTGATCGCATCGCCGCTTTCGCCCAGCCGGATGACCGTGTCGTCGCCATCCTGAACGATCGAAAGATCGTCCGCGTCATAGCCGGAAATAAAGAGCTGATCGGTGCCCATCTCGAAGTCGTTGATCGTATCGACCCCGTCACCCTTGGCGTAGAAGAACACGTCGTGCTCGCCATCGCCGGTACCGCCCTGCTCGCCGCCCCAGAGCTGGTCGCCCGCCTGGAAGTCGGTGACCGTCATATGCGGACCGGCGACATCGAAGACCGCGTCGTCGAAGTCCTGGTCGCTCTTCTGCTCGATCAAATCCTCGAAGCCGATCGACCCGTCCTCGTTGATCTGGATATGCACCTCGCCATCCGGGTTCAGGTCGGCCGAGCCGGAGAAATAGGCCGGCGCGTCCTGGCCGTTCAACGTGACGCCGCCATCGGTGACGGCGACGAAATCACCATCCTGGTTCTGGTCGAATGTCACCGACAAGCCGTTACTGAGATTGCCGTTCTGATTCGCGCCGTCCGGGATGATGAAGAAGCCGACCTCATCCGCGGAGAAGCCGTCCAGCACGATCTCATGGGTCGTGCCCTGGGCCGTCTGATGGATGTTCGACCAGATGATCTCGCCGCTTTCCGGACGCCCCTGATCGTCCATCACATAGTAACCGACCGCGTTGGAGTAGCTTGCGTTCGTGCCGTCGAAGGTGACCGTCAGGCTTTCCGAGAAGTCGGCCGAACCATGGTCGCTGCCGCCCATGATCCAGTCGCTGCCGGTGCCGCCTGCGACGATGTCGTCGTCCGCGCCGCCGCGCACATCGTCGTTCCCTTCCATGCCGAGGACCTGATCGTTCCCGGTCCCGCCATGCAGATAGTCGTCATTGGCCCCCGCGCCGAAGGTGGCGGCCCCGGCGGTCACGCCGCTGACGCCCTGTAGCAGGAAGTCGGAGTTGTTGCCGGAGTTCCCCGCACCATCATCCACGGCGGAGAGTTCCACCCGCGTGATATCGAAGTCGGCCTGAATGGTGTGCTCGGCCAAGCCGTTGACCGTGCCGTCGATGACGCCGCTCAACTCCTCGCCGTCCGCGCCGAAAGCGGTCCAGCGCGCCTGTTCAAGATAGCCATGATCGAACGGCGATTGATCGTCGGACTGCTGGGTCTCGCCGTCGAACAACGCGGACAGCTTGACCGTCACCTGCTGCATCGGCGTCTGGAAGTCGAGGCGCAGAACCTCGCCGCCATTATCGTCGTCGCCATCGCCGGTGTCGATCTCTCCGCTGTCCAGACCGCCGCCGACGGAGATTCCCGAGTAGGCGTAGTTCCCGTGCAGCGCGCCGTTGTCCGTGTTGTCGCCATCCAGCGAGAAGGTGATGTTCTTCGTCGAGAACTCCGCATCCGTGTATTGACCGGAGCCATCGACCCGATGCGCGGAAAGCGAGACGCCGGATTGCTGCCAGTTCGCGGCGACGCTCGACGGATCGATATTGATGCCGTCGATGTCGAGCGCGATGGCCTCGCCGCCCTCCTGACCGCCATCCTGACCCGTCTCGGTCACCACCGTCGTTCCGGTAACCGAGACCGACTTGAACTCGATATCGACCTTCTCGTCCGAGGATGTCTTCTTGTTCAGGAAACCGCCCAGCGTGATCGTGTGATCGCCGGCCGGGAGACCGTCGATATCGATCGTCACCGTCTGCCAACCGGTATCGCCGCCATCGGACAGGCGGGCGACATAGTCGTTGCCGTTCAGGCCGTAGAGCTGACCGTCGATGCTGATGAGCACCTCGGAATATTCGTCATGCTCGAACTCGTGCGACATGTCGATGCGGTATTGGAAGGTCACCTGCCCATCGCTGGTCGCCTCGTCGACCGTGAAGGTCTTGGAGAACCCGCCGGACATGTTGTTCACGGTACCGTTGTTCTGGCCGCCGAGCGTGACCTCGATCTTGTCGCTCTTCACATCGCCCTCGGCGTAATAGCCCTGGCTGGTCCCCCGGAAGGTGTTGTCCGAGTAGGTAAAGCCGCCCGTGCCGTCATCGAAGTCATGTTCGAGAAGGGTGACTTCCTCGCCGCCGGTCGAACCGGAGCCGCCGGCAGGCATGGTGTCGATGAACTCGCTCGCCCCTTCCTGATAGAGCTCCGCCACCTGGCTCGGCGAGAGCGCGCCGTCGAACAGCGCCGGGTTGTCTATCCGCCCCTGCAGATAGCTGTTCAGGTTATTGGCCTGATCATCGCCGCTATAGGATTGGCTGGCGCCAAAGGTCCAGGGGTTCTGGTTGTTCGACGGATTCCAGTCGCTCTCCACGCTGTCGACCGCCTGGCCGTTGACATAGAGGGTGACCGTATCGCCGTCCCAGGTGACGGTTGCGTTGTACCAGTTCTCGTAATTGATGCTCCCACCGTGGAGGGTAAAGCTCTCATCCTCGGTCTGGATGCGTACCTCGACCTGGCGACTGTTGTTCACCTCCATGTTGAAGTGACCGCCGTCGTCGTAGCCGTAGCTGTCCTTGGAGGCCAGGGTACCGTTGTTCCAGGCCATGAAGTCGAGCGAGAAGGTCCCCTGCTCGACTTCCATCGCGGCGTTGTGCGGTACCTCGATGACATCGCAATTGCCGTCGAACTGCGCGGCCTCGCCCTCCCGGCCGGAAGCCTCGCCGGTATTGTACTTGGCGATGCCGGTGAAGCCGTTGACCGCATCGGTAACCGTCTCGTTCGAGCCCCAGTGCGTGTCCTCCATCTTGAAGTGGAAGACCGCCTCGGCACCCGTACCGCCACCCGTGCCGCCGCCCGTGTCGCCACCATCGGCGGGCGCGTTCGGATCGTCGCCGTAGAGGATATCGTCCCCCTGCTGGCCGAAGATCGTATCCGCGCCGGAACCGCCGGTCAGCGTGTCGTCATAGCTTCCTTCGTCACCGCCGCCGACATCGTCCGGGATCTCGATGGTGAGCGACCCAGATGTCGTGCCGGTATCGGTCGTGCCGCGATCCGGATCGGTATCGATCGACGTGACGTCCACCGAGAGGTCGAAGGTTCCGGTACCGCCGGGCACCTCGATCTGCAACCCGTCTAGCTGATCCGGGGTCAGGGTGAAGGAATCCGCGCCGGAGAAGCTGTCGCCGGCCGAATTGGTCAGCACCGCGCCGTCCGGCACGTCGCCGATCGTGACCGACAGAACCTCCGAGCCGTCGACATCATTGTCCGCGACCGAGATCATGACAGCGGCCGTGAAGGTGCCGGCGGCGAGCTGCCCGGGCTGCGCGCGATCGCCATAGATCACATCGTCGCCCTGCTGGCCGTCGATTACGTCATCGCCCGCGCCGCCGACCAGGAAGTCGTCGTGACTGCCGCTCGCGCCATCATCATATTCAAGCCCGGTATCGACCAGCGTGATGTCGTCGATCGACACGCCGCGACCGCCGTCCTGATCATTGTCCGAGGTCTCCTCGAACATCAACCGCATGGTCTCGCCATTGCCGGTGAACCGGACCGTGACCGTCTGCCAGTCATGGTTGTTCTCCTGCGACATGTCGTGGCTGTATTCACCCAGCACATCGCCGTCGACCGACACCTCGAACTGGTTGATCGTCTCGTCATAGCCGGGGCGCCCGGAATAGCTGAAGGTCAGCTCGTAGATCCGTCCCGCCTCGGTTTGGACATCACGGTAGACACCGTTGGCGTCGGCGAAATTGTCCTGCGAGTCGTCGTTCAACTCGATGAACTTGTTGCCGTCGGCCGCGCTGGTCTTGCCATCGGGCTGATTGCCCAGGTCGCGCACCATCTGGTTGGTCCAAATCTCGACGCGATCGGACGTCGTCGTCCAACCATCGATGGCATTGGCGAAATAGGACGGGTTCGACTGCTGCACGTCGCCCGGCAGTTGCTCGAACGAGCTGTGGAAGACCGTGCTCGGCTCCGCCACCTGGACGGTACCGTCCCCGCCCCCGTCGCCGGAACCACCATCACCCTCGATATGATCATCACCGTCGGACCCGTCGATCGTGTCGTCGCCGGCCCCGCCGATCAGCGTATCGTCGCCGCTGGTGCCATCGATCACGTCATTGCCGTCCGTGCCGGTCTCCGAGATTCCGGGACCGAAGACCGGGAAGCCTGCCGGCGCCTCGGTGAACAGCATGTCGCTGTCCATCGTCTCGCCGTCCATCGACAGCTTCAGCGTCTGGTCGCCGCCGTCCTCCCAGTAGGTCACGTCGATCTCGTAGAAGCCGGCCTGCGAGACGGTCAGGCTGCCGGTCTCGGTCGTCGCCGCGCTGTTCATGTCGTGGGTGACGACATCCTCGCCATTCACCCGCAGTCGGAAACCGTCATCCGTGTAGCTGGTGAAGTCGTGCGTCCCGGCCTCGAGATAGACATAGCCCTTGAGGTTCACCACGAACTGGTCCGCGTGCGCATCCGCGTTGCCGGTCGCCGACGCGCCGTCGTCACCCAGGAACTGCCGGATCGTGCTGCCGCCATTATAGTCGATGGTCGTGGACGTGAAGGACACCGACGGCTGATCCTGATCCATGACCGCGTCGGCCTGGGCAAGACTGCCGATGCCGTGATTGAAGTCGTAGATCGCACCGACCAGCCCGTCACCCTGCGGTATGGTGGGGACATTATAGGTCGCCGTCGCATCCTGTGTCGTCAGATCGATCTGATCCACGACCGGCGTGACGAACACCGTGAAGCTCTCGCTGTCGGTGGCGCTATCGCCGTCGGCATCCTCGGCCGTGACGGAAAGCGTCAGGTCGATTTCGCCCGAGAAGTCCTCCGGCGCCCGCATCTGCAGGCCGTCCAGATCGCCCTGGGAGAGACTCCAGACGCCATTCCCCTGATCAACGCCCGCGCTGAGTTGCGCACCGGACGGCACGCCCGAGAGCGTGATGGTGGCGTTCGCCGCCCCATCGCCCGCCGTCAGCGTCGCGTCGACGCTCACATCGAACCACTGATCCTCGACACCCGTGCCGTCGACCGCGATCGCATCCGCGGTCGGATCGTCGGAGTCGGCGATGTCGATCGTGGCGGACGCCGTGCTCTCGTCCCCATCCGCATCGGTCAGCGTGTAGGTGAAGCTCTCGCTCACCATGTCACCACCGCTGTGATCGACGGCCGCGTCGACAGTGAAGCTGTAGGACCCATTGGCATTGACCGATAGCGAACCGTACTGCGTCGTCACCGTCGACCCGGCACTGGCCGTCTGAGCCTGACCGTTGGCATCCGTGTACGTGAAGGACGTGACCGTGGCGCCGTCCGGCCCCTCGCTGTCATTCGCCATCAGGTTTCCGGTGAGCGTCCCATCGCCCTCGGTCACGCTGCCCAAATCGTCGTTCACCGCGCTCGGAACGCCGTCCGTGATGGTGATGTATTGCGTCGCGCTGTCCGTCGAGCCGTCGGCGTCCGACACCGTGTAGGTGAAGTTGTCCGGCAGATCGCCGCCCGAATGATCCTCGCTGGCGTCCGAGGTATAGCTCCAGGTGCCGTCGCCATTGACGGTCAGCTCGCCATATTGCGTGTTCACCGTATCCCCGGCCGACGCCGACTGCTCGTCGCCATTCTCGTCGGTGTAGGTGAAGCCCGTCACCGTCAGCCCGCCGTCGGCGCCGCCCTCGTCGTTCGTCAGGACATTGCCGGTCGTGCTGTTGCTGCCTTCCGCGACGCTCGCCCCGCCGTCGCCGGCCCCCGGGCCGTCGTCATGCGCGACCGGATCGCCGCCGTCCGTGATCTCGATCGCCTGCTCCGCCGTCGACGTGTCCCCGTCGCCGTCCGTGATCGTGTAGCTGAAGCCGTCGACAACGGCCCCGTTCGTGTTGTCCACGCTCGCGTTCGGCGTGAAGCTCCACGTCCCGTCCCCATTCACCGTCAGCGACCCGTTCGCCGTCGTCACCGTCGACCCGGCATTGGCCGTCTGCGCCTGACCGTTCGCGTCGGTGTAGCCGAAGCTCGTCAGCGTCGCCCCGTCCGGACCCTCGACGTCGTTCGCCATCACGTCGCCCGTGATCGCGGCGCCGCCTTCCTCGACCGTGACCGTCGTGTCGTCCACCGCGACCGGAACACCGTCCGTCACCGTGATCCCCTGGCTCGCCGTCGATTCCGTCCCGTCCGCATCCGCGATCGTGTAGCTGAAGCCGTCCGGCAGACCGTTGCTCCCCGAATGGTCCTCCGACGC
>NZ_JAGMWN010000005.1 GCF_017963645.1 Marivibrio halodurans
AACCAGCCCCGAAATACCGAACAGCATCGCCGCCCGCATATCCCTTCCGAATTCTTAACAATGTCCGATAAAGCGAGATAACCCCAAGACACCCGAGGATGCCGACCGGAATTCTCCCGCACCCATGAAACCGGGACCGAAAAGCCCCTACGCCGAACCGATTCGGAACCGGCGCAAGAGTTGATCCTACTCTCATGAGTGAGCCGCTTCAAGTATCAGTCGATACCAGCGACCGTGACGGTGGGCGGTTCCGAACGCTTCGTTTCGGCGCCCCGCCGTCCGTGGATCGGGGATATAAGGGTCACCGCCGGGCGAGGCAAGGATAAATTTCGAAGCGGTCGAGAATTTTTTCCAAGCGCTGGCATGCCGGCCTATCCGACCCCCGGTCCACGCCGCCTCACCAGAGGCCCCGAGCCTTGAGCTCCGCCGTGAGATCGGGCGGCAAGCCCCCTTCGGCCCCATGGGAGACGATATCGGGCGGCGCCTCACCCGGCGTCAGGTATCGCCATCCCTGGAACGGCCGATGCGGCCAGGGTTCCGTCGGCACGAGATCCGCGTCGAGCAGGATTCGGCAAAGGGGTTTCTCGTCCGGGTCCTCGGGGTTCTCCCGCGGAGCGGCCTCGAAGCCGAGCACACGTTGACGCGCGGCCATCTGGCCCCGGATGATCCAATAGAGCGATCCGCCACCATCCAGAATTTCCTGCTGACGGCGCGGCCAGTTCCGAGTTGCGTGCCACAGATGAGCGCCGGGAACGGCGAGGCGGCGCTTTTGCCACGCCTTCAGATCCTCCAGCCGATCCACGCCGACGCAGAGTTTGCGTAAATGAAGCACCATGCCATGTCCGTTAAGTTGTAAGTTGCCGCGCGCCGCCCGCGCGTTTTCAAACATCCAGATAATCGGGTCGTCCCGGATAGCGCGCTCCTTTTATCGGGGTCCCGCGCCGACGTTCCGGACCGGCGAAGGACATCTGGCGTCGCCGCCGATCCGGTCCGAAGAAGCCCGGTGCGCGAACATAGGGTCTCGGATACTCGATCACCGCGGTTATGTGATGATAGAGCCCCCGCGCGGACAGGGGTTTCGAGATCAGTTCCGTCACGCCCGCGTCGCGCGCCTCGATAACGCGTTCCCGCTCCGTATAACCCGTCATCATGATCACCGGCAAATAGGGGTTCGGGCTCGTCCGCTCGGTTCGCAATAGGCGGGTGAAGGTGACGCCATCCATAGGTGCCATCAGGTAATCGACCAAGGCGATGTCGAAATCGGCGCTTTCCAGCACCCGGAAAGCGCCATGCCCCTCGCTCGCATCGGCGATTCGCTTGACGCCAAAAGCCTGCAACATCTGTCGGACGAGATGACGCATGGGGACGTTATCCTCGACCACCAGAAAACCCAGCTTGCCGAGATCATATGCCATGCCGAATCACCGCGTGCGAGCCGTGACGGCCCGGCGCGACGCCCTCCTGCCCGCGATCGTCCCAGCGACCGCCCCGACATCCGTCCTAACCCGGCCCTCGTCCGGGCGCAACCGCCTCAACCGGGCGGTACCCTCATAAAGCCCGCGAGGCGAGTGCCCGAGCGACGCGGGAGGCCGGTTCCCGTTCCAAGCGGTCGGAAATGAAACGGGAAGCAACCATCAATCGGTCGAGATCGACGCCGGTATCGATTCCGGAGCGACCCAGGCTATAGACGACATCCTCGCTGGCGACATTGCCGCTCGCCCCCTTGGCATAGGGACAGCCCCCCAGGCCCGCGACCGAACAATCGAAGGTGCGTACCCCATGATCGTACGCCGCCCAGATATTGGCCAGCGCCTGACCGTACGTATCATGGAAATGCCCGGCGAGCGCCGCGACCGGCACGACGGCGGCGACGGCATCCAGCATCGACGCCGTCTCACGCGGGGTGCCGGTCCCGATCGTATCGCCGAGGGATATCTCATAGCAGCCCATCGCGCGCAGGGCGGCGGCCACCTCCGCGACCGCGGCGGGGTCGATCCGCCCCTCATAGGGGCAGCCGAGAACGCAGGAGATATAGCCACGTACGCGTACGCCCCGATCCGCGGCGGCTTCGCAAACCGGTCGAAATCGGTCGAGCGACTCGGCGATCGAGCAATTGATGTTGCGCCGGGAGAAACTCTCCGAGGCGGCGCCGAAGATCGCGACCTCCTCCGCGCCGACGGCCATCGCGGCCTCGAACCCCTTCAGGTTCGGTGTCAACACGGGATAGGCGACGCCGGGCACCCGGTCGATGCCACGATAGACATCGGCCGAATCCGCCATCTGGGGCACCCATTTGGGGGAGACGAAGCTTCCCGCCTCGACCGCCGCGAAACCGGCCGCGGCCAGCCGGTCGATCAACGCGATCTTCGTTTCGGTGGAAACCTCCACCTTTTCGTTCTGCAAGCCATCGCGCGGCCCCACCTCCACCAAGCGTACGCGATCCTCATCCGCCATGGTCCTGCTCCTCTTCGGGGCGTCAGCCGTCCTCGAAGGTTATCAGCGCCTCACCATCCGCCACCGACTCCCCAACGGCGAAGCGGACCGCCGCGATGGTGCCGTCCTTTGGCGCGCGAATCGTATGCTCCATCTTCATCGCCTCCAGCACCATCAGGGCGGCGCCGGCCGAAACGGCCTCCCCCGCCGCGACATGAACGGCCGTCACCTTGCCGGGCATGGGGGCGACCAGCTTGCCGTCGTCGGTCTCGTCGATCCCTGCGGCGGCGAGCCGATCGATCCGATGAATGCGATGGGTTTCCGCGCCGTCGACAACGGTGACGCTCTCCATCCCCACGGCGACGAAGACGGTGCGCTTGATGCCATCCAACTCGACCGCGAGGCGCCCGTCGGGCCGGCGTTCCGCGCGTGCCTCCATCGTCCCGCCGGGGAGGTCCAGCGAATAGGACCCGTCCGCCCGGTAGCGGCACCGCACCCGCACCTCGCCCGCGCCGGTGTCGTAATGGAGATCGTTGAAGCTCGTATCGTTGAGCCGCCACCCGGTCGAAAGCGCCCAGGGCGACCAGGGGTCGCCGCCCGCCGCCGCCGCGCGGCCCGAAGCCTCCGCCCGTCCCACGATCTCGCCGAGCGCGGCGAGCGCCAGCGCGACCTCCGGCACCGCCGCCCCGGCCGGGTGAATGAGGTCGTCCGCATGTTTCTCGATGAAACCGGTATCGAGGCGCGCGGCCGCGAAGGCCGGATGCCGGACGAGACGCGACAGGAATTCCCGGTTGGTGACGAGGCCCGAGACCTCCGTCGCCTCCAACGCGTCGGCCAGACGGGCCAGCGCCCGGTCCCGGTCCGCGCCGTGGGCGATCAGCTTGGCGATCATCGGATCGTAGTGAACCGTCACCGAATCCCCCTCGACGACGCCGCTGTCGATGCGCAGGCCGGGCCGCCCTTCCGGGAAGCGCAACCGGTCGAGGCGGCCGGTCGCGGGCAGGAAGCCGCCATCCGCGTCCTCGGCATAGAGCCTCGCCTCGACCGCGTGGCCGGTGACGGATATCGCCTCCTGGCGAAGCGGCAGCGGGTCCCCGGCGGCCACGCGCAATTGCCATTCCACGAGATCCTGGCCGGTGATGGCCTCCGTCACCGGATGTTCCACCTGCAGGCGGGTGTTCATCTCCATGAAGAAGAAGTCGGCGGGCGCGCCGTCCTCCGCCGTCTCGGCGATGAATTCCACCGTGCCGGCGCCGCGATAGCCGATGGCGCGGGCGGCATCCGTCGCGGCCTTGCCCATCGCGGCGCGAAGGCTGTCGGGCATGAAGGGCGCCGGCGCCTCCTCGATCACCTTCTGATGGCGCCGCTGGACGGAGCAATCGCGTTCGAAAAGATGCACCGCATTGCCGTGCGCGTCGGCGAAGACCTGCATCTCGATATGACGCGGGCGGGTGACGAAGCGCTCGATCAGCACATGCTCGTCGCCGAAGCTCGCCGCCGCCTCGCGTTTGCACCCGGCGAGCGCGTCGGCGAATTCCGCCGATCCGTCGACACGCCGCATGCCCTTGCCGCCGCCGCCGGCCGATGCCTTGATGAGAAGGGGATAGCCGATCTTCTCCGCCTCGGCGGCGAGGAAATCCGGGTCCTGTTCCTGGCCGTGATAGCCGGGGACGAGGGGCACGCCCGCCTCCGCCATCAGCGCCTTCGCCTGTGATTTCGATCCCATGGCCCGGATCGCGTCCGCCGGCGGGCCGATGAAGGCGATCCCCGCCGCCTCCAGCGCATCGGCGAAATGCGCATTCTCCGACAGGAAACCATAGCCGGGATGAACGGCCTGGACGCCGGTTCGCCGGCATGCCTCCACCAGCCGGTCGATCAGCAGATAACTCTCCCGCGCCGGGGCGGGGCCGAGGCGCACGGCCTCGTTCGCCATGCGGACATGCGGTGCCTGCGCATCCGCGTCGGAGAAGACGGCGACCGTGCCGATCCCCAAACGCTTCGCCGTGCGGATGACGCGGCAGGCGATCTCGCCCCGATTGGCGATCAGGATTCTATCGAACACGACGCACCTCCCGTTTCGCCGCATGCTCCTCATTACCGGCCCCGGCCACGAGGCGCGGATCGTCATCCGCCAGGTCCGGCATAAGCGACATCCAGGCCCGAAGATCCGTCAACGCATGGTCATAGTGCGAGGCTCGCCAGTTCTCGAACGACCAGGGTTCGAAATCGACCATGCCGAAGACGGCGCGGATACGCTCCACATCCGGCACGAAGGCCTCCGCCACCCGCCCGTCGGCCAGCGGGAAATGCTCCAGCCTATATTCGTCCCATTCATACCAGGCGATGCAGGCATGCTCCTCCACGCCCAGATCATGAACCAACAGGCATTCGACCGCCCCGCCCGGTTCCGGAAAGATGCCGGGATAGCCCGCATGGGTCATGATCCGGCCCAGCTTGTGGTCGGGCACGGTGACACGCTCCACCCGCCGTTCGGCGAGCGGACGACCCGTCACCAGTTCGAACACGCGCGCGTCCCGCAAACTGCCGTAGAACAGCTTCGGCAGGCCGTGCGTGAAGACCGCACGATCGAGGAAGGTGCGGTCCGAGCCCTCCGCCCCGTTCGGGTAATATTCGCGGATCGTCTCCCAGCTCAGTTCAGCCATGCCGGTTTCCTCTTCTCCAGGAACGCATTCACCCCCTCCTTGCCCTCGTCGGAGGCGCGCACGCGCGCGATCCGCTCGGCCGTGTCCTCGATCACCGATGCGCTCAATGGCCGGTCGACGGCAAAGATCAGGTCCTTCGCCTCCGCCGACGCCATGGGTCCGGCGGTGAGCGCCGCGTCGATTGCGACCTGCCCGGCCTCGACCAGCGCCGCCTCGTCCGCCACGACCTCATGCAGCAGGCCGAGGCGATGCGCCTCCCCGGCGGAAAACCGCTCCCCCGTCAGGAAATAGCGGCGCGCGGCCCGCTGCCCCATTGCCTTCACCACATAGGGGCTGATCGCCGCCGGAATAAGGCCGAGCTTCACCTCCGAGAGCGCGAAGCTCGCGCGGTCCGTGCCGATCGCGATATCGCAGCAGGAGACGAGCCCGACCCCGCCCCCGAAGGCCGCCCCCTGAACCAGTCCGATCAAGGGCTTGGGCAGGGAATTCATGACATCGAGCAATCCGGCGAGCGCCATGGCGTCCGCCTTGTTCTCGGCCGCGTCATAGCCCGCCATGCGCTTCATCCAGTTGAGGTCCGCGCCGGCGGAAAAGCTCCTGCCCTCGCTCTCCAGCACCACGACGCGGATATCGCCCTCGGCGCCGAGGGCGGCGAAGGCATCCGTCAGGCCCCGAATCAACCCGTCGTCGAAAGCGTTGTGCTTGTCCGGGTTGGTCAGACGAACGCGCGCGACGGGTCCGTCGCGCAGGACGGTGAATTTCCGGCTTTCGGTCTCGGTCACGCGTGACCCTCCTTCCGGTTCGGCGGCATTGCCCCATTACATCCTGAAGAGCCCGAAGCGCGTCGGCTCTATCGGGCGGTTCATCGCCGCGGACAGACCGAGGCCGAGCACCATGCGCGTATCCTTCGGGTCGATCACCCCGTCGTCCCACAGACGCGCGGTCGCGTAATAGGGGTGCCCCTGCTCCTCATACTGCTGGCGGATCGGGTTCATGAAAGACTGCTTGTCGGCGTCGCTCCATTCCTCGCCCTTGGCCTTCATGCCGTCCTCGCGCACGGTGGCCAGCACATTGGCCGCCTGTTCCCCGCCCATGACGGAGATGCGCGCGTTCGGCCACAGCCACAGGAAGCGCGGGTCATAGGCCCGCCCGCACATGCCGTAGTTCCCGGCCCCGAAGCTGCCGCCCAGGATGACGGTGAATTTCGGCACGGCCGTGGTCGCGACGGCGGTAACGAGCTTCGCCCCGTCCTTGGCGATGCCCCCCTGCTCGTATTTCGAGCCCACCATGAAGCCGGTGATGTTCTGCAGGAAGACGAGCGGTATGCCACGCTGGGAACAGAGTTCCACGAAATGCGCGCCCTTCAACGCCGATTCGGAGAAGAGGATACCGTTGTTCGCGACGATCCCCACCGGATAGCCCCACAGCCGCGCGAACCCACAGACGAGCGTGGTGCCGTAGAGTTGCTTGAACTCGTCGAATTCCGATCCGTCGACAATGCGCGCGATCACCTCGCGCACGTCATAGGGTTTCTTGAGGTCGCTCGGCACGATGCCGTATAGCTCATCCGGGTCGAAGGCCGGTTCCTTCGGTTCCGTCACCGTGACGGACGGAGTCTTCGTGCGGTTCAGGTTACCGACGATCCGACGGGCGATGGAAATCGCATGATGGTCGTCCTGGGCATAATGGTCGGTGACGCCGGAGACCCGGCTATGCACGTCCGCGCCGCCCAGATCCTCGGCCGAGACCTCCTCCCCCGTCGCCGCCTTCACCAGCGGCGGACCGCCGAGGAAGATGGTGCCCTGCTCCTTCACGATGATGCTTTCGTCCGACATGGCGGGGACATAGGCGCCGCCCGCGGTGCAGGACCCCATGACGATCGCGATCTGCGGAATGCCCTTGGCCGACATGTTGGCCTGATTGAAGAAGATGCGGCCGAAATGATCGCGGTCGGGAAAGACCTCGTCCTGGTTCGGCAGGTTGGCGCCCCCGCTATCCACCAGATAGAGGCAGGGCAGATTGTTCCGCTCCGCCACTTCCTGCGCGCGCAGATGCTTCTTCACAGTCAGCGGATAATAGGTGCCGCCCTTCACCGTCGCGTCATTGACGACGATCACGCATTCGCGCCCACTGACCCGCCCGACGCCGGTGATGATGCCCGCCGCCGGCACGTCGTCCGCATAGACGCCGTACGCGGCCAGTTGGCTCAACTCCAGGAAAGGCGAGCCCGGATCGAGCAGAGCGCGAATGCGATCGCGCGGCAGCAGCTTGCCACGATCGACATGGCGCTGGCGGGCGCGTTCCCCCCCGCCCTGCTTCGCCGCACGTACTTTCTCCGCGAGGTCGTCGACGAGGGCGGTCATCGCCGCGCGGTTCGCCTCCGCCTCGGGCGTGCGGGGATCGTACTGGGACTTAAGCCGGGTCATGGTCGCTCATGTCCTTCTCTCGGAGGCTCGCGTGGGGCCTGCTAACTAAACCCCCCAATGCTGGCGCCAACTCTGCAGCATCAGCACGGTCCAAAGTTCATTATGCCAGTTGCGTTGCCGTTTCAGATGTTCCTCCCAGACGGCGCGCACGGGCTCGGGATCGATCAGGCCGTCCGCCGCGAGACTGTCGCTGGCGATCAGGCTTTGCGCCCAGTCGCGCAAGGGACCGCGCAGCCAGTCGGCCATCGGCGGCTCGAACCCGCGCTTCGGACGGTCGATCAGTTGCTTGGGCACACGGCGGTCGAGCACCTGGCGCAGCACCCATTTGCCCGTGCCGTCCTTCCATTTATGCTCACTGCCCAGGCTCCAGGCGAAACGCACGATATCCCGGTCCAGAAGCGGCGCGCGCGCCTCCAGCGAGGCCGCCATGCTGGCGCGGTCGATCTTCACCAGCAACTGGTCGGGCAGATAGGTCACGGCGTCGGCCAGCATCAACCGCTGCAGGTCATCATCCAGCGCCGCCCGCCGCGCGCCCGGCGCGAAATAGCCATCGGTCGGCAGCGCCGCCGGGCGATCCCAGATGCGCCAGCGGCTCATCTTCAATTCATAGAGCCGCTCCAGCGAAGGGGCCGAGCGTTCGCTCAACCGGCGCCAGAGTTTGTCGCCGAAGCGGCCGGGCTTGCCCACCCCGCTGGAGATCAGGTTGAGCGGCCCGAAGGGCACCAGCTTCAGCATATTGGCGGATATCGGGCTATCGCGCCGCCACTGCGCCACCGTCTCCCAATAGCGTGGATAGCCGCAAAACAACTCGTCACCACCATCGCCGCTCAACGCCGTCGTCACATGGGCGCGGGTCAGCATCGCCAGCATCATGGTCGGCAGCGCGCTGATATCCGCGAAGGGCTCGTCATAAACGCGCGGCAATTGCGGCACCAGTTCGACCGTACGCGCCGGATCGACATAAAGCTCCGTATGCTCCGTCCCGAGATGGCGGGCGACCTCGCGGGCGAAGGGGGCCTCGTCATAGCGCTTGTCGGTGAAGCCTATGGAGAAGCTGCGCACCGGCCGGTCGGATAATTCCTGCATAAGGGCGGTGACGGCGGAACTATCGATCCCGCCCGACAGGAACGCGCCGAGCGGTACGTCCGCCACCATGCGCCGGCCGATGGACCGCTTCATCAGATGTTCCAGCCGGTCGACGGCCGCGCCCGCGCCGCCCTCGAACGGGGGGGCGCCTTCCGCCTCCGCGATCGGGTCCCAGAAGGCCCCGCGCGTGGCCGACGCCTCGCCGCCGCGATCATCGCCATCAAGGGACAGGGTCACCGTGCCGCCCGGTGGCAGCTTCTCGATCCCGGCGAAAATCGACCGCGGCGCGGGCACATAGCCGTATCGCATGAAACCCGCGACCGCCTCCGGCGCGATGGCGCCCCGGAAATCCGGATGGGCCGCGACTGCCTTCAACTCACTTCCGAAAAGGAAAAGATCGCCGTGCCAACCGAAATAAAGCGGCTTCTCCCCCATCGCGTCGCGGGCGAGGGTCAGCGTCCGTGTCTCCGCATCCCAAAGCGCGAAGGCGAACATCCCGTCGAACCGGGCAAGCGCCGCGTCGAGGCCCCACCGCGCGACCGCGGCCAGCAGCACCTCCGTATCCGAGCGGCCATGCCAGCCACCGACGCCCTCCCCCTCCAACTGGCGGCGGAGGTCCTGGAAATTATAGATCTCGCCATTGAAGACGATGGTATAGCGCCCGCCCGCGCCGGTCATGGGCTGCGCGCCCTCGGGGCTCAAATCCTGGATCGCCAACCGTCGGAATCCGAGGGCAAGGCCAAGTTCCGGCGCCACCCACTGCCCCGCGTCGTCCGGGCCGCGATGGGTCAACGCATCGGCCATGCCGGTTACCTCGGCGATCAGGCGATCGCGCGGACGCCCTCTCTTCCGGTCGATGAAGCCGGCGATTCCGCACATCGCGCCTAGCCCACCCGATGGCCCGCGACGCGGTCGTCGGCGGTCTCGAAGACGCGGCCGCATCGCGCGATGAAATCGGCATGGTCGCCCAGGATCGGCAGCCAAGCGCGTGCCTGACGCCAGAACACCGGGTGGAACAACCAGAAGGGCCGCTCCGTGCGGTGCAGATACTTCCACGCCCGATAGGCCATGCGCTTCGCCGCATATTGCTTCAGCCGCCAGGGCGTATCCGGATAATCCCGCAGGAAATAGGCAAGCGAATGGGTCACGCGCTGAAGCTGACGCCCCTCGTTGTTGCTGAGCCGCCCGGCCACCGCATCCGGCAGATAGGCGACCGGCGCATCCAGCCGGAGCAGCGGCCACCGCCGCGCGAGCCGCATGGTCAGGGCGTATTCCTGGCTGAAGACGATCCGTTCGTCGCACCCGCCGACCGCGACCAACGCCGCGCGCCGCGCCATGAACTGGGTCGGGTTGAAGAGGGAATTGGCCATCGCGCGCCGCAGGGCCCGGTCCACCCGCCGCGCGGGCGGCGGCGACAGCGCCCCGTCGAGGTCGAGGGCCGCCCGGTCCGTGAACCGCTCCGCCCGGCCAAAGGCGAGGCAGGCCGCGCCATCCGCCTCCAACGCCGCCATGAGTATCCGCGTCGCATCGGCGTGCAGCAGATCGTCGGCGTCCACGAACTTCACATAGGCCCGGTCCGCCAGCGCGATGCCGACATTCGTCGCGACGGCGGAGCCCGCATTCGCCTGCGTCTCGACCACCGTATCCGGCCAATCACGTGTCACGTCGCGCAGAATCGTCAGCGACTCGTCGGTGGAGCCGTCATCGACGAAGACATACTGCCGCGCGAAATCGCCCCGTTGGGCCGCGATGCGGGACAGCACATCCTCCAGCCACGGCGCCTTGTTATAGACGGGCACGACGAAGCTGACGCCCGGCTTCTCCGTCGGCGCGCGCTCTACCATCCGCCCGTCTCCAACCATCGCTCCAGCATCTCCAGTCGGTCGGCACCCCAGAAGGGTTCGCCGTCCACGATCATATAGGGCGCGCCGCAGACACCGGCCGCGATCGCGGCCTCCGTCTCATCGGCAAGGCGCCGCTTCACCTCCGGGTCGCGCAGCGCCGCCTCCGCCGCCGCGCGATCGAGCCCGAATTCCTCCGCGACATCCAGCGTCACCCTCGCCTCATGCAGGGTCCTACCCTCGGCGAAGGATGCGCGAAAGAGGGCATGGCTCAATGCCGGACGTTTCTCCGCCCCCACCCAATAGGCCAGGCGCGCCGCATTGACCGACAGGAACGGAAAACGCCCGGGCCATACGAAGGGAATATCCATAAGCCGCGCCGTGCGCTCGATATCGCGCCGTGAATAATCCGACTTCAACGGAATTGTGGTGAGCGGCCCGGCCCCCGTCCGCTTGAAGACGATGCCGAGCAGGAACGGCCGCCAGTCGACCGCACGGCCGTGCCGCGCCGCGATCGCTTCGATCCGTTCGGAGGCGAGATAGGCGTACGGGCTTGAGAATTCATAATAGAAGGCGATGGGACCGGTCATCGGGACACTCCGGGAAATCGCGGCGCGACGGTCGGGCGCTTCACGCCCACCCTCCGGCGACCGGCAGGACATGGCCGCTGACGAAACCGCATTTGTCGGAGGCGAAGAAGGCGACGAGCTCCGCGACCTCCCGCGGCGCGCCTAATCGGCCGAGCGGTATGTTCTTCAGGATCTTCGCGCGCGCCGCCTCGTCGGCCAGCAATTCCTCCGGGAAATAGGTCGGGCTCTCCACGAAGTTCGGCGCGATCGCGTTGACCAGGATGTTGTCGCGCGCAAGCTCACGGGCGAGGCTCTTGACCATCGCGTTCTGGGCACCGCGCGCGGTCGCGTACATGCCGTAATTCGGCAGGCCGACCAGCGGCGCCGCCGACGTGACGAACAGCAGACGCCCGCCCCCCGCCGCCCGCATCGCCGGCACGAGTTTCCCGGCCAGCGCGAAGGGGCGAACCACCAACGCCTCCAGCCCGTCGCGCATGTCGCCCGCCTCGGCCTCGGCGACCGGCGCGCGGATGGCGGGGAAACCGTCATTGCTGACCAGCACGTCGACGCGGCCCTCGAACCGCTCCAATGCCTCGGCGGCGAGCACGTCCGGCTCGGTCGAGGCGGCGGCGAGGAAGCTCGGATTCTCCGCCTCGAAGGCCGCGCGCTTTTCCGGATCGGCGAAGCCGGGATCGCTCGCCAGGACCCGCGCGCCCTCCGCCGCCAGGGTTTCGGCCACGGGCCGGCCGACGAATTCTTCCAGCCCCGTGACCACGATATTCCTGTTCGCGAGCGATACCATCCCCGTCACCCCGCCAGCATCTGGCGGGCGATCACGAGCTTTTGGATATCACTCGTCCCCTCATAAATCTTGCAGACGCGGACATCGCGATAGATCCGCTCGACCGGATAGTCGTTCACATAGCCGTAACCGCCCAGCGTCTGGATCGCGTCGGAGACCACCTCCTCCGCCATCTCGGAGGCATAGAGCTTCGCCATCGACGCTTCCCGCAGGCAGGGTTCGCCCGCGTCGCGCAGGCTCGCGGCATGCAGGACCATCTGGCGCGCGACCTCCACTTTCGTCGCCATCTCCGCCAGCCGGAAGCCGACGGCCTGATGCTCGGCGATCGGCCGGCCCATGCTGGTCCGTTCCCGGGCATAGTCGAGCGCGCAGTCGAGCGCCGCACGCGCCATGCCGATCGCCTGGGCGGCGATGCCGATGCGCCCGCCCTCCAGATTGGCGAGCGCGATGCGATAGCCCTGCCCTTCCTCGCCCAACAGCAGATCGGGCGTCAGCTCCAGATCCTCGAACACGATCTGGCAGGTATCGGAGGCTTTCTGGCCGAGCTTCCTCTCGACGCTCGCGACGTGATAGCCCTTGCTGCCGGTCGGCACGACGAAGGCGCTGATGCCCTTCTTCCCGGCCTCCGGGTCGGTAACGGCGAAGACGATCGCGACATCCGCGTTGGAGCCGGAGGTGATGAACTGCTTCGTGCCGTCGAGGCGCCATTTATTGCCCTCGCGCACGGCGCGCGTACGGATGGCGGAGGCGTCTGAGCCCGCATGCGGCTCCGTCAGGCAGAAGCAGCCTAGCATCTCCCCCTTCGCCAAGGGGCGCAGGAACCGCTCCTTCTGCTCGTCCGTGCCGAAGGTCAGGACCGGCATGCAGGCGACGGAGTTGTGGACGGCCATTATGGTGGAGGTGCTGCCGTCGCCGGCCGCGATTTCCTCCAGCGCCAGCGCGGTGGAAACATAGTCGGCCCCCGCGCCGTCCCATTCCGGCGGCACCAGCATGCCCATCAGGCCAAGAGGGCCCATCGCCGCCAACGCTTCCTTCGGAAAGCGGCTTTCCCGGTCCCAGCCGGCCGCATGGGGGGCGAGTTCGCGCGCCGCGAAATCCCGCGCCATATCGCGGATCATGGTTTGCTCTTCGCTCAGGATCATCGCGCGCGCATCCTCTCCTCAACGCACTATGGACGGGACGGATCACCAGGGAAATTCCGACCCGTCGTAACTCAGGAATCGGCCCGTGTGCTCCATGGTGAAGCCGTCGAGCACGCGTTTCATGCCGGTAACGCTGGTGGCGACGTCGATGGCGGCCGCCTCGCCCCCCATGTCGGTGCGCACCCAGCCCGGATGGATCAGGCAGCAGGCGATGCCGAGCGGCCGGACATCATGCTTGAGGCAAGTGACCGCCATGTTGAGCGCGGCCTTGGAGGACCGGTAGGCATAGGCGCCGCTGGGGTCGCGGCCTATGGAGGCCATCATGGTGCTGGTGAAGGCCATGATGCGGCGATCCGACGCCGCCACGTTCCCGCTGAGCGCGGCCGCCAGCCGCACGGGCGCGAGGCAGTTCACATGCATCGCCTCCAGCCAGCGCGCATAGCTCAATGTATCGAGCCCCTGGCCCTTATCCGGATAAATGCCGGCATTGTTCCAGAGCAGATCGACCGGCCTGTCACCCAGCGTCCGTTTCGCCGCCTCCACATCGTCGGGATCGGCGACATCCAGGGCCAGCGTCTCGCAATCCAGACCCGCCCCATCGGGATCGCGGCAGGCGGCGATGACATCCCAACCGTCCGCCATGTACTGCGTCACGATCTCCCGGCCGATACCGCGATTGGCGCCCGTCACGAGCACTGTGGGCATGGGCTTCCTCTCTCCTCAACCGATGGTCTCGATGGCGAGGGCCGTGGCCTCGCCCCCGCCGATACACAGCGAGGCCATCCCCCGCCGCGCGCCGGCGCGCTTCATGGCGTTCAACAGCGTCACCACGATCCGCGCGCCGGACGCGCCGATCGGATGACCCAAGGCGCAGGCCCCACCGTTCACATTGACGATATCGTGAGGCAGCGACAATTCCTTCATCGCCGCCATGGTGACGACGGCGAAGGCCTCGTTCACCTCGTAAAGATCGACATCCCCCGCCTTCCAGCCGGCCCGCTCCAGCGCGCGTTTCATCGCGCCGACGGGCGCGGTGGTGAACCATTTGGGTTCCTGGGCGTTGGTCGCGTGCGCGCGGATCGCGGCCAGCGGGGTCAGCCCGCGCTTTTCCGCCTCGCTCATCCGCATCAGCACCAGCGCCGCGCCCCCGTCGGAGATCGAACTGGAATTGGCCGGCGTTACCGTGCCGTCCTTGCGGAAGGCGGGCTTCAACTGCGGAATCTTGTCGGGCCGCGCGCTCTTGGGCTGCTCGTCCTCGGCGACTTCCTGCTCTCCCTTGCGGGTCCTGAGCGTGACGGGCGTGATCTCGTCGGCGAAGGCACCGCTTTCCATCGCCTTGCGGGCGCGGTTCAGACTCTCGATCGCGAATCCGTCCTGCGCCTCGCGGCTGAACTGATAGTGCGCGGCGCAATCCTCCGCGAAGGTGCCCATCAACCGGCCCTTGTCGTAGGCATCCTCCAGCCCGTCGAGGAACATATGGTCGATCACCTCGCCATGGCCGAGGCGCAGACCCGCCCGCGCCTTGGGCAGGAGATAGGGGGCGTTGGTCATGCTCTCCATGCCGCCGGCCACCATGATCGCGTTCGTGTCCGCCTTGATCAGATCGTGCGCCAGCATCGCCGCCTTCATGCCGGAGCCGCACATCTTATTGATCGTCGTGCAGCCGACGCCGAGCGGCAGGCCCGCGCCGAGGCTCGCCTGCCGCGCGGGCGCCTGGCCCTGCCCCGCCGGCAGGACATTGCCCATGATGACTTCCTGGACATCCTCGGGCGCCAGGCCGGCGCGCGCGACCGCCGCCCGGATCGCGGCCGCGCCAAGCTCCGCCGCGCTCGCGTCCTTCAGATCGCCCATAAGCCCGCCCATGGCGGTGCGCGCCGCGCCGACGATGACGATCGCGTCGTCCGGGCTGCCGGCATTGTCGCTGTGCTGGGTGTCGGTGCTCATCCGTGCTTGTCCTTTCCCGCCGGCCCCGCCGGCCGTTTCCGCGCGTACTTTCCCATTCGGTGTGATCGGCTCAGGCGCTTTCCTGGAACAGTTCGCGG
This sequence comes from Marivibrio halodurans, assembly GCF_017963645.1. Lineage (GTDB taxonomy): Bacteria > Pseudomonadota > Alphaproteobacteria > UBA8366 > Aestuariispiraceae > Marivibrio > Marivibrio halodurans. The sequence continues at coordinate 15,005 of NZ_JAGMWN010000005.1, forward strand.
CCGATCAGCATGCGGCGGATCTCGCTCGTCCCAGCCCCGATCTCATAGAGCTTGGCGTCGCGCAGCAGGCGGCCCGTCGGATAATCATTGATATAGCCATTGCCGCCCAGCACCTGGATCGCCTCCAGCGCCATCCAGGTCGCCTTTTCCGCCGAATAGAGGATCGCGCCGGCCGCGTCCTTGCGCGTCGTCTCGCCCCGGTCGCAAGCCTTGCCGACGGTATAAACATAGGCCCGCGCGGCATTCATGATGGTGTACATGTCGGCGAGCTTTCCCTGCATCAGCTGAAACTCGCCGATCGGCTGGCCGAACTGCTTGCGCTCATGAACATAGGGCACAACCACATCCATGCAGGCCTGCATGATGCCGGTCGGCCCGCCGGAGAGCACCGCGCGTTCATAGTCGAGGCCGCTCATCAGCACATTGACGCCGCGCCCGACCGCGCCCAGCACGTTCTCCGCCGGGACCTCGCATTCCTCGAAGACCAATTCGCCGGTATGGCTGCCGCGCATGCCGAGCTTGTCGAGCTTTTGCGCGACGGAGAAGCCCTTCATCCCCTTCTCGATCAGGAAGGCGGTGATGCCCTTCGCCCCGGCCTCCGGGTCCGTCTTGGCATAGACGACGAGGGTATCCGCATCCGGCCCGTTGGTGATCCACATCTTGGAGCCGTTCAGGATGTAGCGATCGCCCTTCTTCTCGGCCTTCAGCTTCATGGAGACGACGTCGGACCCCGCGCCCGGCTCCGACATGGCGAGCGCGCCGATATGCTCGCCCGAAATCAGTTTGGGCAGATATTTGCGCTTCTGCTCCTCCGTGCCGTTGCGCCGGATCTGGTTGACGCAGAGGTTGGAGTGCGCGCCGTAGCTGAGCCCGACCGAGGCGGAAGCGCGGCTGATCTCCTCCATCGCGACGATATGTTCGAGGTAGCCGAGCCCCGTTCCGCCATATTCCTCCTCGACCGTGAGGCCGAGCAGGCCGAGATCGCCCATCTTGCGCCAGAGATCCATCGGGAATTGGTCGCTGCTGTCGATCTCCGCCGCGCGCGGGGCGATCTCGTCGGCGGCGAACGCCGCGACGCTGTCGCGCAGCATGTCGGCGGTCTCGCCCAGGTCGAAATTGAGCGTCGGATACTGGTTGGAAATCGTCATGCGTTCCTCGCCTATTCCTCGCCATGTCGCGGCCCCGCGTCCGGGCCCGCCTTTATTGTCTATCGTCCATCCGTGCGGCCAAGCTCCCGCAGGCGGCGGCGGCAATTGCCCTCCACCTCCGCCAATTCGTCGAGCGTCAGCGCGATATCGCGCCGCTTCTGTTCAAGCTCCGCGCGCCGTTCCGCGATCTTCTCCAGGAAATGGTCGAGCTGCCCGGCCTCGCCCGGCTCCCGGTCGTAGAGGTCGATGATCTCGCGAATTTCGGCCAAGGTGAAGCCCAACCGCTTGCCCCGCAGGATCAGCTTGAGGCGCACCCGGTCGCGCGGGTGATAGAGACGGTGCTGTCCCTGACGCTCCGGCGCGATCATGCCCTCCGCCTCGTAGAAGCGGATGGCGCGCGTGGTCACGCCGAACTCCCGCGCGAGTTCCGCGATGGTCCAGGCCGCGCGCTCGGCCAGCAATTCGCTCATCGGCGGCGTCCTCCTCGCAAGGTCTGGCGGCGGTCGGGAAGGGGGAGGAGCGAACGGACGGCGGATTCGGCCGTTCTTCCCGCTCGACTTCCCACGGCAACGCCCTCCCACAGCTTCAGCCCGCTAACTCCCCGTGCACGATTCCGTATCATTCGGGTGACGCACGATCCCGTATCATTCGGATGGCGTCATTTTCACGAAGGCACGCTATTTAACGTTTACGTAAACGTCAATCATATGAAATCAGAAAGCGCATCACGTCGCGAAAGCCCCGACTTTTCGCGAATACCGAGGTCGAGCGAGGAAAACGCGTCCCGACACGCACGTAACCGGCCCCGCCGGGATAGCCTTCACGCACGACCACAGGCCGCACCGACCATCACGGCCGGTTTCTGGTCTTTATCGATCGAGAATACCGTCAAATGGCTAATTCGGCACAGCGTGACACTGCAGAATCACGGGAAAATCAGACTTCGTTTCCGATGAAAGAAACCCACATGCCCTCCCATCACCGACTGTCCCAACCGCACAACCGTGCCGCTTGGACCTGAACCAGCTCCAGTGGAACGCACGATGCAGTAGCAGCCGACTTGCCATAAATAGCCATCGAAAACGCACAGGAACTGATAGGTCGGGGTGCTGGTGGGCCAACTGGCTCCCTGTTCGGCAACACTCCAATAGGTGCTGTCGCTCATCCGAAACACCCGGGTTTCCTGAGCGGTCAGGGCCGGCATGCCTTGACCATTCCTGTCATGATAGAAGACATAAGTACTGTTTTGATGCTGATACCTTACCTCCAGGGCGCAGCCGGTCATTTCCGTGGTGATGGCGATCGTCCCGGATGGCACGTTCGCGGGAACGGCGATGCTTGAAGCATTTCCCGCGTAAGGGAAAAAATAATCCGAACCACCTTGTGGCGCTGGCGTCATCCGCAACAGACAGGCGCCCGCGACATCGCCGGTCTCGGAAATCGAGCAGCTAGTGGATTGCCTGAAGGACGGTGTATCCAAGCAATAGGTGTAATTGCCCATGGCCGACGCGGGCGTCGCGCGCAACGCATTGAGGCGCGCACCCAAGGCCGGTCTCGATTGCCCGAAAAGGAAATTCAGCAAGGCCGTCCCCCTCCCGTGCCCTTTCGGGAATCAAACCACGATTCCTTGAGGAGGCTCGCACAAAAATGCGCCAATCACCCGCCATGAGAAATCCGGCCGATCCATGCCGCGCGATAGAAACCGAGCGGCAGGAACAAACCGTCGGCAGGATGCCGATTGAGCGTCCGTGATTAGGGGAATGTCCGGCATCCCCGCCCCCACCCTGTTGTCGCCCGTCCTGGTGTCGGCCACCCTGTTGCCGGTTCCGCCGGGCTGGGGCACTCTTCCTCCGTCCGCGCCGTATCGAGCGAAGAGAGCCCGCGATGGATATCTATCAGGGATGGTTCACATTGAAGGACGATGTGCGCGACGTCGATTTCGCGGACCGCTTCACGGCCTATATGGAGCGCTTGAAGGCCGACGGCGCGATTCTCGGCTGGCGGCTGATGCGCCGCAAGCTGGGCCTCGGTCCGGATTTCCTGCATGAATTCCATTTCATGGTGGAAACCGACGGCCTCGCCCAATTGGACGAAGCCTTCCGGGTCGTCTCCACCCGCGCGGGCGAACACGAGGCGCTGCATCACTGCGTCAATTCCTGCGTGGAGCAGGTATTCTTCGCGCTCTATCGCGATTTCCCAGACCCGCAGCGCGTACGCGGGGAGGAGCGCTTCTGAAGCACCCCTATTCCTCCGCGATATCCTCGTTCCATAGCGCCGGTTTCTCCGCGATGAAACGGCGCATCAGGTCCATGGAAGGGGTGTGGGGGATCACCTCCACCACCACGCCCTGGCTTTCCAGGAAGGGGACATTGCCGGTGAAGTTCTCCACGTCGCCGATGACGACATGGGGAATGCCGAACTGCACGATGGTACCGGAACACATCATGCAGGGGCTGAGACTGGTATAGAGCACCGTGTCGCGATAGCTCGCCCGGCGCCCGGCATTCTGAAGGCAATCCATCTCCCCATGCAGGATGGGGCTGCCCTTCTGGACACGCTGATTGTGCCCCTCCCCCAGCACGGTGCCGGAGGAAGCGACGAGGACGGACCCGATCGGGAGCCCGCCCTCGTCATAGCTCTTCCTGGCCTGGGCATAGGCCGCGTCCAGGAATGGCGCGTGATCCATCGCGGCCCCCGCCTTACCGTCCCTCGACCGGCGCCGGGTCCTTGCCGCCGGCGGGCGTGCCGCCCTCGTCGTCGCCGGAACCGTCGGAGGAATCAGCGGTATCGGTGGCGGGCGGCGCGGCCTTCTTGGCACTGCTCTTCTTGGCCGTGCTCTTCTTCGCCGTTCCGGTTTCCGGGAAGGCGAATTTGAGCGTATCGCCTTCCTTATCCAGATCGACCAGGACGGACCCGCCGTTCGAGAGCTTGCCGAACAACAACTCCTCCGCCAGCGGACGCTTGATCCGTTCCTGAATCACGCGGGCAAGCGGGCGGGCGCCATAATTCTCGTCATAGCCCTTGCGGCCGAGCCACTCGCGCGCCTCGTCCGTCAGTTCGATCGCGACATCGCGATCGGCGAGCTGGGTTTCGAGTTGGATGACGAACTTGTCCACGACGCGCCCGATCACGTCCTGCGACAGCGGGGCGAAGGGAATGACCGCGTCCAGCCGGTTGCGGAACTCCGGCGTGAACATCTTCTCGATCGCTTCGGTATCGTCGCCCTCGCGCTTCGAACTGCCGAAGCCGATGGCCGGCTTGGCAAGTTCCGTCGCGCCCGCGTTCGTGGTCATGATCAGCACCACATTGCGGAAATCGACCGTCTTGCCGTTGTTGTCGGTCAGCTTCCCGTAATCCATCACCTGCAACAGGATGTTGAAGAGATCCGGGTGCGCCTTCTCGATCTCGTCCAGCAGCAGCACGCAATGCGGCGTCTGGTCGATCGCGTCGGTGAGCAGCCCGCCCTGGTCGAAGCCGACATAGCCCGGCGGCGCGCCGATCAGGCGGCTGACGGTGTGACGCTCCATATATTCAGACATGTCGAAGCGCTTGAGCTCGATCCCCATGGAGCGGGCGAGCTGCCGCGCGACTTCCGTCTTGCCGACGCCGGTCGGGCCGGAGAAGAGATAGGAGCCGATCGGCTTGTCCGGCTCCCGCAGCCCGGCGCGGCTGAGCTTGATCGCGGCCGACAACGCCTCGATGGCCTTGTCCTGGCCGTAGACCATGGTCCGCAGTTCACCCTCCAGGTTCTTCAGCGCGGTCCGGTCGTCCCGGCTGACCTGCTTCGGTGGGATGCGGGCGATCTTGGCGACGATACCCTCGACGTCGCGCGGCCCGATCTGCTTCTTGCGCTTCGAATCCGGCAGCAGCATCTGCGAGGCACCGACCTCGTCGATCACGTCGATCGCCTTGTCCGGCAATTTCCGGTCGTTGATATAACGCGCCGACAGTTCCACCGCCGTCTTGATCGCATCCTGGGTGTATTTGACCTTGTGATGCTCCTCGTAATAGGGCTTCAGGCCGATCAGGATCTTGATCGCGTCGGCGATGCTCGGCTCGTTAACGTCGATCTTCTGGAAGCGCCGCGCGAGCGCGCGGTCCTTCTCGAAATGACCGCGGAACTCCTTATAGGTGGTCGAGCCGATGCAGCGCAGCGTGCCGGAGGCCAGGGCCGGCTTCAGCAGGTTGGAGGCGTCCATCGCCCCCCCGGTCGTGGCGCCGGCGCCGATCACGGTGTGAATCTCGTCGATGAAGAGAATGGCGCCCTCGGTGGCCTCCAACTCCTTCATCACGGCCTTCAAGCGCTCTTCGAAATCACCGCGATAGCGCGTGCCGGCCAGCAGCGCGCCCATGTCGAGCGCGAAGATGGTGCAATCCTCCAGCACCTTCGGCACGTCCTTCTCGACAATCCGCTTGGCCAGCCCTTCCGCGATCGCGGTCTTGCCGACACCGGGGTCGCCGACCAGCAGCGGATTGTTCTTGGTCCGCCGGCAGAGAATCTGGATCACCCGCTCGACCTCCTGGGCCCGGCCGATCAGCGGATCGATCTTGCCGCCGGCCGCCTTGGTGTTGAGGTCGATGCAATAGGCGTCCAGCGCCTCGTGCCCGTCCTTGTTCACCTCGTCGGACTTGGCGCCCTCCTCGGTGCCGGACGGCGCCTTCTTCTCCGGCGCGTCATGGCCGGGGACCTTGGCGATGCCGTGGCTGATATAATTCACCGCGTCGAAGCGGGTCATGTCCTGGAGTTGCAGGAAATAGACCGCGTGGCTCTCTCGCTCCGAGAAGATGGCGATCAGCACGTTGGCGCCCGTCACCTCCTCCCGGCCGGAACTCTGAACATGGATCGCGGCGCGCTGCAGGACCCGCTGGAAACCGGCCGTCGGTTTCGGGTCCTCGGTCAGCACGGTGACCAGGTTGGAGAGATCGTTGTCGAGATATTCGGTAACGTCGGCTCGAAGCTTCTCCATATCGACGCCGCAGGCGCGCATCACGGCGACCGAATCCTGATCCTCGGTCAGCGAAAGCAGCAGATGCTCTAGCGTCGCATATTCGTGATTGCGCGTGCTGGCATAAGCGAGAGCGCGGTGCAGGGTCTCTTCGAGCGTCTTGGACAGCATGGGCCGCCTCTATCCTTTCTGGCCGGCGACAGGGTGGGCGCCGACCTTCATGCAAGCGGTTCGGATCGGTAAAGCGTAGGGCCGCATCGCCCCGGGCCGCAAGCCCTTCGCGCGCGTCCCGTCCGATCCATCACTCAACCGTCGCCTCACGCATCCTTCTCCAGCGTGCATTGCAACGGATGTCCTTCCTTTCGCGCGGTGTCCATCACCTGGGTGACCTTGGTCTCGGCCACCTCGTAGGTATAGACGCCGCATATGCCCACCCCCCGATGATGGACATGCAACATGATCTGCGTCGCCTCGTCGCGGGTCTTGGAGAAGAAACGCTCCAACACATAAACGACGAATTCCATCGGTGTGTAATCGTCGTTCAGCATCAAGACCTTATACATCGAAGGCTTCTTCGTCTTCGGTTTGGTCTTGGTGACGACGGCTCCCCCGGGCCCGGTCGGCGCGCGGGGGTCGTCCACGCCCTCGTCATCGCCGGCGCGCACGATCAAGGTGCTGACGGCGATCGGAAGAGGGCGCGGGCAGTCGCGGTGCGGTCTCTCGGTCATATCGTCCCGTTCGATGATCCCGCTGGAAAGGTCCCGTCGGCCGGCGAAAGACCTTCCAGCCTCAGGCTAGCCATGTGAGGGTAATATTGTGCGACGCGGTTGGGAAGGGAAGGGCGTACGGACAAAGAATTCCTTCCCGCGAGCCGGGGTGCGCGCGCCGCCCCCCTGGCACGTCCCGGCCGGGGACACGAACAGGCCACGTTCCCTCCTTCCCGCCTCCTCTCGAAGTCTGGGTTCCCCTGTGAGCCGGCGATCACCTTCCTTCCGGGACGCCGGAATCATGGCGCGCGCGGCGCGCGACGAGGCGAACGTCAGGACGAGAATATCCAGGCCGGCAGCACGATCCGCCCCTCCCATGCCCACGCCTTGATCGCGATTCGGCGCGCCGGCACCGGAAACGATACGCAATCGGTTCTAGCCCGCGAAGCACTCCGCCACCCGGCATATTCACCCCGCTTCGACGGAGGGCAATGCGCCTATTGCCATAACGCGCGTCCCCCATTAAGCAGAATACGTTATGTAATAACATAACATTCACCATGCAAGACATCCCCTCTGACGATGGAGAACCACATGAGAAGGACGGTCACCGGTTTCCTGGGCGCGCTCGCGGCCAGCGCATTGCTCGCCATCGCGGCGCCAGTGCTCGCGCAATCCGCCAATGATGGGCACGAGCACGGTTCCGACGATATCTACAGGGGCTATTTCGACGATGACCAGATCGCGAGTCGCCCTCTCTCGAACTGGGAAGGCGACTGGCAGTCGGTCTATCCCTATCTGCTGGACGGGACGCTCGACGCGGTGATGGCGCACAAGGCCACGCACGGCGAGAAGACCGCCGAGGAATACCGCGCCTATTACGAGGTCGGATACGAAACCGATGTCGACCGCATCGTGATCGACGGCGACAGCGTCACCTTCTTCGGGCCGGACGAACCGGTTCAGGGACGGTACGAGGATGACGGCTACGAGGTGCTGACTTACAAGGCCGGCAACCGCGGCGTCCGCTTCATCTTCAAGAAGGTCGGCGGCGACGAGGAAGCGCCGGCGTTCATCCAGTTCAGCGACCATCGCATCGCGCCCGCCAAGGCGGATCACTATCACCTGTATTGGGGGGGCGACCGCGCCGCGCTTCTGGACGAGGTAACGAACTGGCCGACCTACTACCCCTCCGAACTGAGCGCGGATCAGATCGTGGAGGAGATGCTGGCGCACTGAGCCCAGCGGACAAGTCCCATGCCAACCTTGAAGGCATGACATCGGGATGCGCCGGGCATGGAGCCCGGCGCTCCCTCGCCACAGAGGCGCGCCATCGGGCACATGCCCCTTAACAAGCAAAAAGCCCCGGTTTCCCGGGGCTTTTTGGTGGTGCTGCAGGGCGGATTCGAACCGCCGACCTCGCCCTTACCAAGGGCGCGCTCTACCGCTGGAGCTACTGCAGCTCGAATGGCAAAGGAGGGGCGTACGCGCCACATCCCCCGATGCGCGGCGGTGTATGCCATAGGGGGTCGCGGGCTGCAAGCGGGTCGTGCCCGGAAATGCGCACCCCCCGCCCAGCATATATTCGCCCTTGCCCCGGCGCGTATCCGCCCTTGATTGACCGTGCGCCGACGCCCGGTATAGTGGCGCGCGCTGAACATCGGGGCACGAAAGGTGACCGCTCCCGTCTCATCGGACGGGCCTCTTCCGGACGCCCCGCAGCAAAGATACGCGCGCCATCAAGAGGTCGATCGAAAGGATGAGCCCCGCCGACCGCCCAACCACCCGCGGGTCCGGGAAATCCGGCGCCGGTCAACCGGCATCGGACCCGGCGACGGACCGTCTGGCCGCGAAGCTGCGCGAAAATCTCGCGCGGCGGAAGGCCCAGCAGCGGGCACGCCGCGACACGGCGGATGACGGTGGGCGGAACGAGCCCCCCTCGCGGTCATGATTTCGCCCCTTTCCCTAACCACGCTCGCGCCCATGCCTTGCATCGACGCTCGGCGTGCCGCTTTTCAACTCAGCGTTTCGGAGAAGTCCCTTCATGGCCCCGCACGATCTTTCGCCCCTTATCGAGCCGGCACGAACCGGCGCCGCCGGCATGGATAGCATCCGGATAAAGGGCGGGCGTCCCCTGGTCGGCGAGATCCGGGTCGGCGGGGCCAAGAACGCGGCCCTGCCGCTGATGACCGCGGCGCTGTTGAGCGACGAGCCTCTCATCCTCGCCAATATGCCGCGCCTTGCCGATATCGAGACGATGAAGGCGTTGCTGGAACAACACGGCGTCACCATCACGCTGGAAGAGCCGGAGGACGGCGTGTCCGGCCGCAATGCCACCCTCGACGCGCGCGGCGTGAACAATACGACCGCGCCCTACGATATCGTGCGCAAGATGCGCGCCTCCGTCCTGGTGTTGGGCCCGCTGGTCGCACGGCACGGCCAAGCGCGCGTGTCCCTGCCCGGCGGCTGCGCCATCGGCACGCGGCCGGTCGACCTGCATCTCAAGGGGCTGGAACAACTCGGCGCCGAGATCGAACTCGATCAGGGCTACATCCTCGCCCACGCCCCGAACGGCTTGACCGGCGCGGATATCGTCTTCCCCTTCGTCTCGGTCGGCGCGACCGAGAATCTCCTGATGGCCGCATGTCTGGCGCAAGGAACCACCCGCCTCAAGAACGCCGCGCGCGAGCCGGAGGTTACCGACCTCGCCGAATGCCTCAACGCCATGGGCGCGCGGGTTTCCGGTATCGGTACCGACACGCTGGTGATCGAGGGCGTGGAGAGCCTGGGCACCGCCAACCACGCCGTGCCGCCGGACCGGATCGAGACCGGCAGCCTCGCCATGGCGGCGGCGGCGACCGGTGGCGACGTGACGCTGCTGGGCGCGCGGCCCGACATGCTGGAGCAGGTCTTCCGCGCGATGGGTCAGGCCGGCGCGGTGATCGACTGCGAGGCGGATCGGGTGCGCGTGCGCTGTCCCCGCGTCGTCGGGATCGATGTGATGACGGAGCCCTATCCCGGCTTTCCCACCGACCTGCAGGCCCAGATGATGGCGATGCTGGTCCGCGCGGAAGGCGCCTCGATGATCACCGAATCGATCTTCGAGAACCGCTTCATGCATGTGCCGGAACTATGCCGCATGGGGGCGAATATCAATTTGCACAGCCGCTCGGCGATGGTGCGCGGTGTCGCGCGCCTGACCGGGGCGGAGGTCATGGCGACGGACCTGCGCGCCTCCATGTCCCTGGTCATCGCCGGACTGGTCGCGGAGGGCGAGACGGTGATCAACCGCGTCTATCATCTCGACCGCGGCTATGAGCGCCTGGAGCGGAAGCTCGCCACCTGCGGCGCGGATATCGAACGCGTGGCGGGCCGGTAGCCCCTCCTCCTCCCCCTTCCCGCGCACCGTATAGCCATGAGCACATGGTCGCTTTATGGCCCTGTCGGCCGCAACGGTGGACCCGGCAAGCGTGATCGGTATAGTTCCCCGGTGGCGGCATTGGTCGTCGTGACGACGAGTCCGGAAACGTCAATGCACTTGGTTTAAGGATGCACGACCCCATGACCGAAACGATGTCCGGCCCGCTCAAGCTCGTGGCGCAGGATCTGGAGGATCTCTCCGTCCTGTCCAGCATGGTGCAGGATGCGATCGTGCCGCCGGCGGACATGGCCTATTGGCCCGAGGACAAGGCCTTCGCGATCGCGCTCAACCGCTTCAAGTGGGAGACGGCGAAGAACGGCCCCCCCTATGCCCGCACGCACGCGGCCCTGCGGGTGGAGAAGGTGAAGGCCGTACGCCGCAAGGGTATCAGTCCCGGCGGCGACAGGGAGCGGTTGCTCTCCCTTCTCGCCGTCGCCTATGCGGCGGGCGGGGACGGCGCACCCGATTCGATCCACCTGCAATTCGCCGAGGATCGCGCGATCCGTATCGAGGTCGAGGGCCTCGCCGTCAGCCTGACCGACCTGGGCGATCCCTGGCCGACGCAATGGAAGCCCGGCCATGAGATGGGGGAATAACCCCTCGCCATCGCCCAGCCGGCCGCGTCTCCATATCAATCGCCGTCGGTGTCCGACTCCCGGCGGAACTGAAACGCCCGTTCCGTCAATTTCGTAAGCGCCCGGTCGAGCACGACGCGCTCCTCCGCGTCGAGGACACTTGCCAAATCCTGCTCCCAGGCAAGTGCCAAGGGGCCGATCTCGTGATGCACCCGCTCCCCCTCCTCCGTAAGGCTGAGGATCACGAGACGATTGTCGTGCCCGTCCGGGGCGCGGGCGACCAGCCCCGCATCGACCAGGCGCGCGACCGCGCGGCTGACCTTCGCCTTATCCATCGCGCCGAGTTCGGTGATCCGGTTGGCCGCCAACGATCGGTGCCGGCCGAGATTCGCTATCACGCGCCATTCCGGAATCGTCAATCCGAACCGATCGCGATAGATCGTCGACAGCGCGCGACTGACCGTGGCCGCCAACACCGCGAATCGATAGGGCAGGAACGCCTCCAACCGGAATACACCGTCTTCGGCCGCGGCCTCGCCGGCGCTTTCCGACCCATCACGTCCCGCTATCTCCTGCCCCCGCGCATCTTCCTGCCGGTTTTCCACCGTTTCCTCGCACACTCGCCGGGTCCGCCGGTCATCCGGGTCACCCGATCTTATCGCCGCCAACGATGTCGGCGAGCCATTTCAAATGGCCACGCAATTCCCGCCGCCGGCTCAACTTGTCGCGCGCCGTGGTAGGCAGTTCACCCGGGCTCAACACACCCTTGCGAATCAGGAGATCGATCAGATCCTCCAGCACGCGCGACATCTCCAAGTCGCTCTGCGCCAGCATGTTACGCGGGTCGCGGGCGCCCGAACCTATTCCGGCCTGTTCCAGGAAGACGGCGAGGTCCGCATCGTCCGGCGACAGGAACTGCGGGCATTCCTCGCTCCGCTCCGCCTGGACCGCCAGAACCGCCCCGTCCGATCCGCGTCTGACATAGGGCATGCACATACCTCCACCGACCGCCGTGGTCCGCTACTTATTCGTTATTGGCACCGATCCTATCCCCGCGCGCGGCGGCGGGAAAGCCTGGCGGCGGGATAGCGGGCCACCTCCTTGAGCAAGCCCAGCAATCGTTCGATTTCGGGATGCATGCCGCCCTCCGGCGCTCCGGGCGCGAGATGGCCCGCGGCCTCGGCCGGGTCGATCCCCGGCGGCAAGGCGATCAACCAGGCAAGCAGTACCTCCTCGGCCCGACCGCGCGGGGGAGTCTCCTCCAACAAGGCGCGGCGCAGGCATGCGCTGGGATCGAGACGCCGCAGCGCCACTTCCGACAGGCCGAACAGAGACGGCGACAAATGATGATCGAACGAACGCGACGACGGCGCGACGGCATGCGTCATGAGCTACCTCCTCCCGGGACACCCCGCCCGGTCGAACGAATGGGCCAACGAGGCGGCAGGTCTCCTGGCTCGCGGGTCAAGGCGCATCCTGCCGGCCTTCCCGGACGCGTCCCCGGCCTGTTCGGCCCGGTCGGCGCCAGTGGCGCATCATGGCAGGAGGCTCGCCGCTTACAGTTGCGGGGGCAGCTCCGGCATGGTTCCGTTCGGTTTCCCGACCGGATCGGCACCGGATTCCCTCTTCGTCCCCTTTGCATCGGGGAACCGCCTCACGATAGAGCCTAGGATAGGCCCGCGCGCGCCCCTTGCCCAGGCGAAAGCGACACCCCTCCGCCCGCGCGCGACACCGTCTCCACCAGATCGACACCAGACATCGGTGCGTGAAGCCGTTGAGAAGCGCGACATGGCCGCGCGCGACGAAGAACCGCGCACGCGTGATTGACCGTGGCACGGCCTTTGCGCGAAACTCCCGCCTTGTTCGAGTTTCGTCTCCGCCGCGCCGTCGGCCGGGACATGCGCAGGATCGCCCGGCCCCTATGTTCGACACGCTGAAGAAATCCATCGAGGAGATGCTGGAACGTCACCGCCAGCAGCCATTCCTAGATGCCTGCATGGCCTCCTGCGCGCTCGTTGCCATGGCCGACGGAAAGGTCTCGCTGTCGGAGCAAAGCCGCATCGACGACGTATTGGAAGCAATCGACCGCCTGAGCCTGTTCGACGTGCACGAGGCGATCGACCTCTTCAACGCCTATGTCGACGGTATTCGGGAGAACCCGGTGAAGGGGCGGAAAGCCGCGCTCGATACCGTGGAACGGATGGCCGACGATGCGGAGTCCGGGGAACTTCTGGTCAGGATATGCTTGGCCGTCAGCCAGGCCGACGGCGACTACGCCCGCAGCGAGCGGGATCAGATCATCGGCGTCTGTTCCCGCCTCGGCCTCCTCCTCGAGGATTTCGAGTAGGCCCCGTTCAACGCGGCTCCCGCGCCGTCCCCGGGATCGGCACACTACGGTGGACCACCGGGCGCAGGGCCACGTTGGACTGGATCCGCTGCACATGCGGCAACCGCGAAAGATGACGCTGGTGGATGCGCTCGAAATCCCGCATGTCCCGCACGACGACGCGCATCAGATAATCCGCCTCCCCCGCCAACAGGAAGCAATCGACCACGCCCGGACAATCGGCCGCGGCCGCCTCGAAGGCGCCGAGCGCGGCTTCCGTCTGGGAATCCAGCGTGATCTTGACGAAGACACTCGACTGATAGCCGAGGCGGCTCTCATTCAGGATCGCGCTATAGCGCTCGATCACACCATCCTGCTCCAACCGCTGCAATCGGCGCTGGCAGCTTGAGGCGGAGAGGCCGACCCGTTCCGCCAACTCCGCCAGCGTCATCCGGGCGCCATCTTGAATCGCCTCGAGGATGCGGATATCAGGAGCATCGAAGTCCATAATTGCACGATATCCCCATTTTTTGTTCCTTCAACGCAAAATATCGCCAAAAAGAGAGAGTCCGTCCCACTACTACGCAAGGACATTCCCTACCCGTTCCGGCTATCCTCCCCGAATAATCAGGCGGCGGAGACCGCCTTCTCGCAACAGGCGCTTAAGAAAACGGGGTGACGGAAATGCTGGTCGGTGTTCCGAAAGAGGTAAAGAATCACGAGTATCGCGTGGGCTTGACGCCGACGAGCGTGCGCGAACTGGTGCATCACGGCCATCAGGTGATGGTGGAAACCGGCGCAGGCGGCGGCATCGGCGCCGCCGACGCGGAGTACGAAGCGGCGGGCGCGCGCATCGTGCCGGATCAGGACGCCGTCTTCGCCGACGCGGAAATGGTCGTGAAGGTCAAGGAGCCGCAGCCCTTCGAATGCGAGAAGCTGCGCAAGGGGCAATTGCTCTTCACCTACCTGCATCTCGCCCCGGACCCCGGGCAGACCGAACTCCTGGTGAAGAGCGGCGCGACCGCCATCGCCTATGAGACCGTGACCGACGAGCGCGGTGGCCTGCCGCTGCTGGCTCCGATGAGCGAGGTGGCCGGCCGCATGTCCGCCCAGGCCGGCGCCCATTGCCTGGAGAAGGCGCAAGGTGGGCGCGGCGTGCTGATGGGCGGCGTGCCGGGCGTGCCGCCGGCGAAGGTTCTGGTCATCGGCGGCGGCGTCTCCGGCATGAACGCGGCGCGCATGGCGGTCGGCATGGGGGCGGACGTCACCATCCTGGAACGCCGCACGGCGCGCCTCGCGCAACTCGACGACCTGTTCCAGGGCCGGGTGCGGACGCTCTACTCCACCGTCGACGCGATCGAGAAGGGCGTGCAGGAAGCGGATCTTACGATCGGCGCCGTTCTGGTCCCCGGCGCCGCCGCGCCGAAGCTGGTGACCCGCGACATGCTGAAGACCATGCCCGACGGGGCCGTGGTGGTCGATATCGCCATCGACCAGGGCGGATGCCTGGAGACCTCTCGTCCGACGACGCATGCCGATCCGACCTATGTCGAGGAAGGGGTCGTGCATTACTGCGTCGCGAACATGCCGGGCGCCGTCGCACGCACCTCGACCTTCGCGCTCAACAACGCGACCCTGCCCTTCACGCTCGCGCTGGCCGACAAGGGCTATCGTCAGGCGATGGCCGAGGACCGGAATCTGCGCCAGGGACTCAACGTCCATGAGGGAACGGTCACCTATAAGGCCGTCGCCGAAACGCTCGGCTACGACTTCCAGACAGCGGAAGAGGCCCTCGGCATCTCCTACTAGGCGACACGGACCTTATCGTTCCATGAAGCCCCGGCGCGCGCGTCGGGGCTTCTTCATGCGTGATCCGGGAGAAACCGATGCCGAAAAACGACGGCGGCGCGCGTGCCGGCCCTTGCGAACCGTCAGACGGGTAGGCCCCTGGGAAAAGCCGTCCCCATTTCGCGCGCCGCCGCCTTGCGGGCCGGACGGTAAACAGGAGGGAAAACCGTCCGCTGCGGATAAACCGATGATAGGGACATGATTTCGAATTGTTAAGCTTAAAGTTGAGGGCTCGGCGAAAAAAATGCGACCCTGCCGTGCGTGCGCGCTGAGAATCCGCGCACTACGGGTCTTACTCCGCCATTTCCCCGGTGCCGTTTCGCCAGTACCATTTCGCCAGTGTGGAAAAGGAGGTCCGGGCGATGGGAAGACTACCCACGCCCGCGCGCGATTGGATTCGGCGGGGCGTCGCTGCCGCTGGCCTTGCCGGAGACGGCACCAGCGGTCGGCCCGCCATAGCCGGCGCCGATCGCCGCCCGGGCCCGTCGCTCCGATGGGTCGGCGTCCTCCTCCTCGGTCGGTCGGCGCAGCAGGAACTCCCGCCCGACCTTGACGCGCGACTCACCGTCATAGGCGACGATATCCGCGGTCGCATAGGTCTCCGACCAGCGGTCCGGCAGGTAGGAACCCGACCCGATCACGTCGATCGGCGTGTCGGCGAGCGCCATCGTCTTGCATTTTTCCGGGTTGAAGCCAGAGGACGCGACGATCTTCACCTTGTCGAATCCGGCGCTGTTCAGCCGCTCCCGCATATGCCAGATCGCGGCCGCGGAGACGCCGGCGCCGATCAGGTGGCGTAGTTCGTTCTCTGTCCGGTAGCCGCGAATCGCGCGGGGCGCGTTGCGGTCGAGCACGGCATAGGAAGCCGCCGGGTCCAACCCCTCGCAGAACCGCCCGCCCGGCGTATCCAATCGCACGGAGAGCTTGCCCTCCGCCGCAAGGTCGCGGAACCGTTCGCAAACCGCCAACGCGTCCGTCACCTCCTGCCCGAAATAATCGACCAGAACGACCAGGTTGGTATCGGGATGCGCTTCATGGAACATCTCCGCCGCGCGCACGGTGGAGTTGGCATAGCCGATCAGGGCGTGCGGCATGGTACCCAGCCCCTCGTCGCGTCCGAAATAATGGGCGGTCGCATCCGTCGCGTTGCCGACGAAGCCGACGGCGCCGGATTTGCGCTTCGCCCGGTCCGAGCCGACGGAAGCGGCATAGGCCATCAGTTCCGCCATCTCCGCGCCGGCGCAATGGCGCGCATCCATCGCCAGGAAGGCGACCCGCGGCAGTTCCTGGCACATGGTGAAGGCGTTATAGGCGGCGACGGAGGCCGGGCCGATCTTCTGCAGCAGCAGCGTCTCCAGATCGACCAGATGCCGGAAGGAGCCGGTGATATAGAGGATCGGCTCGCCCGCGCCGACCCAGCGCCCCTCGGCATAGTTCAAGTCGATCCGGAAGGCGGTGCCGCGACGCTTCGCCATCGCCTCCAGCCATTCGATCGCCAGGCGCGGCGCGGAGACCACCGGCCGGCGCATGAAGACCGCGTAGGTGACCTCGCAATCGCCGAACGTCTCGATCGTGGTTTTCGTCCGGTTGAAATAGGCATCGGTCCAACGCCGCACCTCCGCGTCGTCGCGGCCGGTGAGCGCCCCGCCGACGCCCGTGCTGTCCCGCCGATCGCTGCTCATCGCCTCATCCCCACAAGACGCCGTGGCCCGCCGGCCATCGGTCATACCCTTTTTCCAGGAACCGAACGAACGACCGTCAGGACGCCGCCGCGAGGCTCTGGGCCAGCGCGGCCCGCTCGGTCTTGAGTTGCTCGGCGATCAGAAAAGCGAGTTCCAACGCCTGCGGCCCGTTGAGACGCGGATCGCAATGGGTGTGATACCGCGCGGAGAGCCCGTCGTCCGTGATCGCCTGCGCGCCACCCAGACATTCGGTGACATCGCGGCCGGTCATCTCGAAATGAACGCCGCCGGCATAGGTGCCCTCGGCCGCGTGCACATCGAAGAAGGACCGGACCTCCGCCAGGATGCGGTCGAAGGGACGGGTCTTGTAGCCGCTCTCCGCCTTGATCGTGTTGCCATGCATCGGGTCGGAGGACCAGACGACCTTCCGGCCCTCGCGCTCCACGGCGCGGATCAGGGCCGGCAGATGCTTCTCCACCTTGTCGTGGCCCATGCGGGTGATCAACGTCAGGCGCCCCGGCTCGTTCCTGGGATTGAGGATATCGATCATGCGCAGCAGATCGTCGGGATCGAGCGAGGGGCCGCACTTCATCCCGACCGGATTCTCGACGCCCCGCAGGAACTCCACATGCGCGCTGTCCGGCTCGCGCGTGCGATCGCCGATCCAGAGCATATGGGCCGAGCAATCGTACCATTTGTTCGTGATGCTGTCCTGCCGGGTCAGCGCCTGCTCGTACCACAGCAGCAGCGCCTCATGGCTGGTGTAGAAGTCCGTCTCCTGGATCTGCGGCACCCGGTCGGCCGTGAGGCCACAGGCCGACATGAAGCTCAGACATTCGGTCAGGCGATCGGCCAGTTCCCGGTACCGCTCGCCCGCCGGGCTGTTGGAAACGAAATCCTGCGTCCATTGATGCACCTGATGCAGGTCGGCGAAACCGCCCTGGGCGAAGGCGCGCAGCAGGTTCAGCGTCGAGGACGCCTGATTATAGGCACGCACCATGCGCTCCGGATCGGGGCGGCGGGCGCCTTCCTCGAAATCGATGCCATTGACGATGTCGCCGCGGTAGCTCGGCAGTTCGACGCCGTCCTGCGTCTCCGTCGGCGCGGAGCGGGGCTTGGCGAACTGCCCCGCCAGACGGCCTACCTTCACCACCGGACAGGCCGCGCCGAAAGTCAGCACGACCGCCATCTGCAGCATCACCTTGAAGGTATCGCGGATGTTGTTGGCGCTGAACTCGGCGAAGCTTTCCGCGCAATCGCCCCCTTGCAGCAGAAAAGCGCGGCCCTCCGCGACCTCGCCCAGGGACTTCTTCAGCTTGCGCGCCTCGCCCGCGAAGACCAGCGGCGGATAGGCGGCGAGCTGCTGCTCGACCGCTTCCAACTGCGCCTGATCCGCATAGTCCGGGACCTGCTTGATCGGCTTTTCGCGCCAGCTTCGCGGAGTCCAATTGCCCGCCATAACGTCCGTTCCTTCAAAAACCCGCGTCATCGCTTGTTGGTTTGCGCCGCGCCTTCATGAATCACGGCGAAGGCGCACATATAAGCGCCTCCCCGTCACTTTTCCACAGCGGACCCGGGATTGAAAGACCGGCGGCGTCACGCCCGCGCGGACAGATCCTTCTCGAACCAGTGGTGGGCATAGGGTTCGTCGCTGAAAGCCGGGACCTCTCGATATCCGCTGGCGCGATAAAGCGCCTGAGCTTCGCGCAACGCGCCGTTGGTTTCGAGCCGGAGCGTGTCGAGCCCAAACTCATCCACCGCCGCCTCCTCGATCGCCGCCAACAGGCGCCGGGCGACGCCCAGGCCGCGCACGTCCGGCGCGACCCACATGCGCTTCACCTCGCCCCCCCCTTCGCGGCCCGCCTTCAACCCGCCGCAACCGACCGCCCGGCCATCCAGCCGGGCCAGGAGGAAAAGGCCACGCGGCGGGCGCATCTCCGCCGCCGCGGCGGAAATGCTGCGCGCCGGATCGAATCCGGCCTCGAATCGCGTCGACAGCTCCTCCACATAGCGGGCGAGGCATGCGCGCGCCTCCTCCGCCTCGGGATCGACCGGCGCGACCGCCACCGACGCGGCGGTCAACAGCCGCTCGACCTCCGCCATGGCGCGGACCAACCGCTCCCGGCGGCGCGGATCGACCGCCATCAGCAGGTCGCGCGCGAAACCGTCCGACAATTCGTCGAGCGTGCGCCACTCGCGCGCGCCCGCCTCCGTCAGCGTCGCGCGCCGGACCCGGCGGTCCGCCGGATCGGGGGCAAGCACGATCAGCCCCTCCCGTCCCAGCGATCGAAGCAGCCGGCTCATATAGCCGGAATCGAGACCGAGCCGCGCGCGCAGTTCCGCGACGCGCACGCCCTCCCCCGGCCCGATTTCGAACAGCACCCGGCATTCCGCCAACGGGCGCCCCCGCCCAAGGAAGGAGCTTTCCAACGCCCCCACCCGCCGCGTGACGACCCGATTGAAAGCCCGAACGCTTTCGATATCCGTTTCGGCGACATTCATTATCTGACTTTAGTCAGATAATTGTCCGGAAGGCAATATCCTAAAAACCCGATCCGACCGGGGTCCAAGCAACCAAGGCCCGCACTTTCCAGCTACTCACCGTGCAAAAATGAGCCTATAGAACGAACCGAAGAACGTTGCGGGCAAATGCGGGCGCATCGAATGTCTCCCATAAAATCGGACTCTCAGTTTCCCCCCGGTCCGGGCAGAGGGAAACCTCCACGCCATTGGGTCGTCATCAAGGACGCCTTCTCCCAAGGTGAATGCGAACGACTCGGCACGGCATTCTCGGCCATGAACGCTCGAAAGGGTGGCTTGGTCGCCGGAAGGTTCGATACGGAGGTACGCCAGTCGTCCCTCGTGTGGCTTCCGGACGGGGAAGAGTTCGAGTGGGTCGCGCAACGCATGGCGCGCTTGGTGGGCGACGCGAACCGGGACCGCTTCCGTTTCGTGCTCGACGGGTTCGAGGAGCGCACGCAACTCGCATCCTACGGCCCCGGTCACTACTACAATTGGCATATCGATCGTGGCCGCGGCGCCGTCGCGGGCCGCCGGAAGCTAACCCTATCCGTGCAACTGACCGATCCGGCCGGTTATCTGGGTGGGGAGCTTGAACTGAACGCCGACGGCCATCCCTTTCAGGCACCAAGGGATCAAGGGACGATGGTGGTATTCGCGGCCCATACGATCCACCGCGTGGCCCCGGTGATATCCGGCAACCGACTTTCCCTGGTGGCCTGGGTACACGGCCCGGACTTCGTGTGACCCGGTTCTTCCTGGTCGCCCGATGCACGCATGACGGATATGACGGTTCACGCCGTATAGCTTGGGGTCAAAAGCGCACACGACCTCCGTTCGGACTTTACGCCCCCCCCCCGATCAAGGCGCGCCCCGGCCCTCCGCCTACGGCGCGAGGGGGCGGGCGTAGAGGATCATCGGAGCTCCGTCGCGGCGGTGGAAATCAACGCCCAGATACCCCTTGGCGATCAGCGCCTGTTGCGCGGCCTTGTCCATCGCCGGCACGGCGACGGGGGCGATATTGGGGTCGAAATGGACCGGGCGGCTGACATCCTTGTGGAACAGGCAGCGCAGCTTCCGCCCGCGCGGGGTCGGGTGCATCTCCGCCACCGCGCGAACCAACATGCCGCTGCGCGCCATGTTATGGCCGGAGACGGTATTGCGCGGGCTGGCGTTCGCCAGGAAATGCCGGCAGCCGCGCGCCAGCGCGTGATCCATCCGAACTCGGATCAACAGCCGTTGCAGCGCGTGCCCGCGCAGATCGGGCGGCACATAGACACCGTCGATATGGGCGACCAGCCGGCGTTCCTCCGCCGGCACGGCCGAACTGCCCGGCGGCAGGAAGTCGGCGAAATTGCCGAGCCGCGCACGCGGCAGGCCCAGCATGCAATAGCCGGCAAGCGCGCCGTCGATGAAGAGACCGAAGATCGCCCCCTCGCCGTCGAGGAAAAGCTCGATCTCCTCGCGCGGATGGGGATGGAACAGGTCCCAATCCTCTTCCGCGATGCCGGCGGCGGCGGCCTGCTGGGCGGTGGCGAGCGCATCCAGATCCTCCGCCCCGATGACGCGCACGACGAAATCGGTCTCCCGTCCGCCGATATCGACCCGCCCGCTGGCATGCAGCGGCGGCTCCTCTTTACGTACCGCTAGGTTCATCTTCCCCTCACCATGCCGCATCCGGCTCGACGATTTCGGCGAACCGCAGCAACTCCAAAGGCGGATAGGCCCCGACGGCCCGCGCGGTCCTCATATTGACGACATAGGAGAAACGCGACAGCGTCTCGATCGGAATGTCGCGTGGGGCCTTGCCCTCGACCAAGATTTGCCGGGCCTTGTAGCCGGTGAACCGGCCAAGCGCCATGAACGAACTGACCAGCCCCGCCATGATGCCGTTCTCGCGGATGACGCGCTCGGTCGCGGCGAAGGTCGGCAGCTTCAGGCGCCGCGCCTCCTCGGCATATTCCGCGCCCCAGGAGCCGATATAGCTGTCGGGCCCGATATAGAGCGCATCCGGCTTCTCCGCCGCGACCTCCCGGATCAGTCGGATCAGCGTATCGCCGCCGATCGCCTTGCCCGTCGCCGGGTCGAGGGGGGCCGCGCGCTCGATCAGATCGATACCAAGCGCCGGCGCCGCCTCGCGCAACCGCTCGACCGTCCAGACCATGTTGCTTTCGCCCGGATTGTAGATCACGCCCAAGCGCTTGACCGGCAGATAGGCCTGGATCGCGCGAAGCTGGGTTTCCACGCCCGGCACGTGGCTGGTGCCGGTCACATGCCGCCCGCTGCTTTCCTCCGAGGGCACGAGGCCCGCGCCGGTCGCGGTCGTCACCATGGTGAACACATGCGGGATATCGGTGATGTAGCGCTCCGGGTCCGTTTCGTCGTAGCGGCCGGAGAGCGCCAGCGCGGGCCCCGTGCCCCAGCTATAGACGAGGTCCGGACGCTCGCGCTTGATCTCCTCGATGATGGCGGGGAATTTCGCGCGCTCGCGATCGACGTCGCGATGGCGGAAATCGACCGACAGACCGGCCTCCGCGAAGGACGCCTTGAAGCCCTCCTCCACCTCCGTCAAACCGCGCCAAGTGACGATATAGATGACGAAGGGGTCCTCGGCCGTGCCGCTGCCCGCCCTGGCCGGGTGAGCCGAGGCCATCGCGACGAGAACCAACGCGCCCAGGGTCACGCGCCAAGTCACCCCGAACAGGGCGGAACAACGATCACGCCGCCGCGCCGCGCCATGCCATCGCGACCACAGGACCGAAAGACGCCCCTTGCCTGCCACGTCCGTGCTCCCTCTCACCGACGACCCTCCCGAGGTCGAATAGCTACCACAAGGTGGCACCGGGCGCACGCGTCAGCTATGCCCGTCGCCTTACGGACTTGTCCGGCCCGAAATCGAAACCATGAGCCGCGCCATGGCCGGCCTTGCCGGGTGCTTGCCGTGCGTTCGGGCCCCGTCTAGAATACCATCCATGATGCCGAACACGCCCCTTTATCGCCACACGCCTTTGCTGGGCCGTTCCGCATCCGGCATTTCGCCTCCAATCGCACCACCTGAACTGGTCGCGCGGGTTAGCGCCGTGAATGCGGCGTCGCCTCCGCCACCGGTCGTCGCGGCCGGCTAAGCCAGCCAGTCGATCCGCTCGCGCGGCCGTCCGGCCACGCGCATGCAACGACCCCA
The DNA here is from genome assembly GCF_017963645.1 of Marivibrio halodurans. Lineage (GTDB taxonomy): Bacteria > Pseudomonadota > Alphaproteobacteria > UBA8366 > Aestuariispiraceae > Marivibrio > Marivibrio halodurans. The sequence goes on from NZ_JAGMWN010000005.1 coordinate 37,359, forward strand.
TATTCAGGTGTTTCAACCATGTTCACTCGACATGCGTCGGCGTTCGCGCCGACCGCCGCCTTCGTGCTGCTGTGGAGCAGCGGCGCGATCGTCTCCGAAATCGGCCTTCGTCACGGCTCGCCCTTCGCCCTGCTGATCCTGCGCTACGCCATCGCCCTGGGCGTGCTCGCGACCTTCGCGATCGCCAACCGAAGGCTGCTTCCCGAACGGGGAAGCAGGGCACGCGTCGCGTTCGTCGGCTTCGCCATCGCGGGGCTTTATTCGATCTGCTATCTCCTGGCGCTGGACCACGGGGTCACGCCGGGGGCGCTGGCGACCATGCTGGGCGTGCAACCGATCCTGACCGTCTTCCTGACGGAACGGCGGGTCACCACGCGGCGGCTGGGCGGTCTTCTCTGCGCCCTGGGTGGGCTGGCGCTCGTCGTCTGGGACGGTCTGGCGGCGGCACGCTTCACCATCCCCGGCATTGGGTTTACCTGCCTGTCTCTCCTGGGGATCACGCTCGGCGCGATCGCCCAGAAACGCGAAACGCAGGCACCCTGGGCCGTCCTTCCCATGCAATATGCCGTCGGGCTGGTCCTGATCTGCGCCGTCGCGCCGGTGGCGCCGTTCAAGGCCACATGGGACCCGGCGTTTCTGTTCGCCGTCCTCTGGCTTGGGCTGGTCATCTCCGTCGGCACGACATTCCTGCTTTACCGGCTGATATCGCGCGGCAATCTCGTGAACGTCACCAGCCTGCTCTATCTCGTGCCGGGCGTCACCGCGGCGATGGATTGGGCATTGCTCGGCAATCCGATGCCGGGCGCGGCATTGCTCGGGCTGGGCGCGATCATCGCCGGGTTGGTGCTGGTCTTCCGGGAACGGGCGGCTTGACCCGGGACGCGGCCCGCTTCCGTCGCACCGGAGGCGGGCCGCGGTCCAGGCGAGACCCACCCGGCGTTATCTCGCAAGCCACAGGTCCGAATCCGGCGCGCGCCCGATAAGCGCCAGCCCTTCGGCGACGGCGCTGAATCGTTCCCCGGCGCGGATTTTCCCGGCGCCGAAGCGATCGACGAACAGGCCGAGGGCGGCGGGCACGAGCGACGTGCCACCGGTCAGAAAGACATGGTCGATTTCCGTCTCGCGCAGACCGGCCGCGTCGATCGCGCGCGACATGACCGAGGAGATTTGCGCCAGATCCTCCGCGATCCAAGCCTCGAAATCCGCCCGTGCCACCGTCTCGCGCAGCCGCGCCGCGCCCAGATCGATCGCGACTTCCGCCGTCTCCTCCTCCGTCAGGCGTGCCTTCGCCTGCGAGACGGCCCGGGCGATCGCCAAGCCCGCATTATGCTCGATCGCATGGATCAGGGTATCGATCGCCGCCGGTGCCTCCGCCGTTCGTCGAATGTCCTTGAGCGCATCCAGATAGCGCGGCGCGCGCAGCCGCGTCAGCCGGTGCCATTGCGATAGGGCGGTATAGTAGTTCTTCGGCACCGGCAGCAGCTTGCCCTCGTTGCGATAGCCCGTACCGGCGCCGAAATGCTTGAGCAGCGCGTTCTGGACGATGCGGAAATCGAACCGGTCGCCCGCGATGCCCACGCCCGCATGGGACAGCAGGGCGGAGCGCACGCCGTCATCCCCCAGGCTGAAGCGCGCGACGGCGAAATCGCTGGTCCCCCCGCCCAAATCGGCGATCAGCACGCGCACCGAGGAGCGAAGCGCACGAAAGAACGAGAAGGCGCCACCGACGGGCTCCAGCGCGAGGTCGAAATCCGGGATCCCCGCCGCCGCGAAGGCCGCGCGATAGCGCGACACGGCCAGATCGTCGTCCGGCGCATCGCCGTGGAAGGTAACTGGCCGCCCGACCACCACGCGTTTCGGTCCCGGCGTCTCGCGGATCAGGCGGGCGATTCCGGCGCGGGTCAGATAGGCGCTCAGCAGGTCCGGAAACTCGAACCGCCGGCCGAGGATGTGCGTGCCGTCGAACGCATGGCTCGCGACATAGCTCTTGAAGGATTGAACGTAGCGAAAATCCTCGGGATGGCGCGAGGCGAGATCGATCGCGCGATCGCCCGTCTCCGCCGCCAGGACGGGGCGTCCCCGCTCCTCCGCCTCCTCGAAGGCGAGGACCGACGGATGGACGCCCCGTTCACCCGGCGGCGTGCCGAGGCGCAGAATCTCTACCGCCCCATTGCTGTCGGGCGCGGCCTTCGCCACGACGGTATTGGACGTGCCGAAGTCGATCCCGAAGGATGTAACCGGTGACGCGGACACGATTGGAAATCTCCCGACGGCACCGGAAAAGGGCCTAGGATCAATGAACGCCCCCGGGGCGGCGGGGCCCCGGGGTCGTGGGGGTGTGCGTTACTCCGCCGCCGCGCTCGCTTGTTCGCGGGTCACGCGCCGCGCGGCCTCGCGCATGGTGACGAATTCCTCCGCGCTGGTCGGGTGGATGCCGACCGTGGCGTCGAAATCGGCCTTGGTGGCGCCGGCCCGGAAGGCGACGGCGAAGCCCTGGGCGATCTCGCCCGCGTCCGGGCCCACCATGTGCAGGCCCACGACCCGGTTGCTCGCCACATCGACGAGGAGCTTCATCAGCGCGCGTTCCTCATTGCCGCTCAACGTATGCTTCATCGGGCGGAACTCGGCGCGATAGACGTCGATCTCGCCATATTGGGCGACCGCCTCGGCCTCGGTCAGGCCGACGGTGCCGATCGGCGGCGCGCTGAAAACGGCGCTCGGCACGTCGCGATAGTCCATCTTCCGGCTTTCGCCGTTATAGGTGTTGTAGGCGAAGACCATTCCCTCGCCCAGCGCGACCGGCGTCAGTTGAATCCGGTCGGTCACATCGCCGATGGCATAGATGCTGGGAACGTTGGTGCGATAATCCGCGTCCACCACGATGGCGCCGTTGGGCTTGGTCTTCACGCCGGCGGCCTCCAGCCCCAGCCCTTCGACCTTGGGGGAACGACCGATGGCGTAGAGCACCAGATCCGTCTCCAGCGTGGAACCGTCGGAGAGGTGGAGGAGAAGCGAGCCATCGGCCTGCTTCTCGGTCTTCTCGACCTCGGTCTTGAAGCGCAGATCGATGCCCTTCTTGCGGATCTCGCCCGCCAGATGCCCGCGCACCTCGTCGTCGAAACCGCGCATGAACAATTCACCGCGATAGAGCTGCACCGTCTCGACGCCCAGGCCGTTCAGAATGCCCGCGAACTCGACCGCGATATAGCCGCCGCCGACCACGACCGCGCGCCGGGGCAGCGTGTCCAGATAGAACATATCGTCGGAGACGACGCCGTATTCGGCGCCCGGTTCGCTCGGCCGGTTGGGATGGCCGCCGACGGCGATCAGGATACGCTCCGCCGTCACGGCCTCGCCGCCGACATCCACCGTGTGGGCGTCGCGCAGCACCGCGCGCGATTCATAGAGCGTGACCCCCGCATTGGAGAGCAGCTTGCCGTAAATGCCGTTCAGCCGCTCGATCTCCTTCGTCTTGTTGTCGCGCAAGGTCGGCCAGTCGAAGGACCGCTCACCGACCGTCCAGCCATAGCCGGCCGCGTCCTCGATCTCCTCCTCGACATGGGCGGCATAGGTGAAGAGCTTCTTCGGCACGCAGCCGATATTGACGCAGGTGCCGCCCAGATGGCGCTCCTCGGCGATGGCGACCTTGGCGCCGTTGGTCGAGGCCATGCGCGCCGCGCGCACCCCGCCGGACCCGGCGCCGATGACGAAAAGGTCGTAGTCGTATTGCGTCTCGCGCTCGGCCATGATGATGCTGTCCCCTATCCGTTGCACCCGCCCCCTTCGCGGCGGGTGGCGCCTGCGTGCGCCGCCGGTCGCGGCGGATGAAAATCGTGGTGATCCCGTCTCCACGGGATGATCTGTCGCTTAGATGGGCCCATATCGCAATGGGGCAAGACCCGGTCGGGCGAGACAGCTATGATCGGGCGGCACGAAGCGGCGCGAACGGGACCGAAAATGACCGATAGGCCAGAATCGAGCCGGGGGGACAGGGATACACCCCCCACGTCCAGGCAAGGGAAGGGCCAGGAAGAGAACGCGTCGTCGGAGGCGGGCTTCAGCACGCTGCGCCTGTGCATCAATTTCCGGGCGGGGGATTTCCTGCCCTCCTGCGGGGCGCGCGGGGCGAAGAGGCTCCATGAGGCGCTCGGCGAGGAAATGGCGCGCGCCCTGCCCGACATGACCCTCAAGCCCGTCCATTGCCTTGGTCGATGCCATCTCGGCCCGACGCTCAGGCTCTCGCCCCGGGGGCCGTTCCTGCTCGGCGCGCAAGCGGAGGACGTGCCCTTCATCGTGGACCGCCTGGCCGCCGGGGACATCGCCGCGCTCCAGGCCGCCTTCCCCGACCCGGAGGCCGGCGGTCGATGAACAGGCGACCGATGAACAAGCTGATGGCAGAAACAATCACCCGCCCCTTCGCGCCGACGATCCTTGCCGCCGCCCTACTCGCCGGCGCGGGACAGCTATCCGCCCAGACGCTCTACGACACGGGCGAGACCCGCCCGCGTCTGGAGGTTCCCCGCGATAACGCGCCGGCGATGGACGGTGTCCCGGATTTCGATGCCCTCGGCACGCGGGTGCGGATGGCGGCCGATGCGGGCAAGCTGAAGGAAAACCTGTCCCAGCCGCTCTCCAACGCCTGCGCCACCGATCGCTTCAACCAGCGCAAGCGCGGGCGCTATCACATCACGCTGGATCTGCCGTCCGGCGAGCGCAAGCGCTTCGGCTTCGCCGGCTCCAACGGCATGAACCTGCGCGATCCAAACAACCTGAAGGGTCCCAATCAGGGCTATCTCTTCGACCTCGACGGCACCAGCGAATGCCGCGTCTACGTGTTCCCGGTGACGTGGTGACGATATGACCCGCTTTCCGTGCCCAATCACTAAAGCATTGGAGGGGGACGGGATATCGATCCCTAGGAATAGCGCATGCCTCTCGCCGTAACGATCAGGTTGGACCGTGCCCTGTCGGCGGACATCGAATCGTTCTGGCGGGATCTTGGCCCGACTGACAAGGATATGGTGCCCCGCCTGCCCTATCCGCCTCACCTGACCCTTGCCATCCTGGATGATGCCATGCCGGCCGAGGAGGCGACACGGGTCCTATCCGGGCTGTCCGGCACCTTCCCGCGAACACCCATCAAGATATCGCATGTCGGTGTCTTCCCGGGAAAACCTGCCTATATCTTCCTGGCCCCCGTGGTCACGGAAGATCTTCTCACCCTCCACGACACGCTGGTGCGGGTGTTCCCCACCGATACCGTCCATATGCATCACCGTGTCGGAAACTGGGTGCCGCATATCACCGTCGGCGCCGCCTTGCGAAATATCGGGGGCATCATGGACCGCGCCCACGACATGACGACGACGTTACATGGCCGGACGGCGGAAGCAGAACTCGTCCAGTTCCCACCCGTCCACGTGATCGCGACCGTGCACCCAAGCACCCGGTGACAGGGAGGAATGGGCGAAACGTCCCTCGCCCATAACATCGCACGGTGTCTTCGGGGGCCTATTCGACCGTCACGCTCTTCGCGAGGTTCCTCGGCTGGTCGACGTCCGTGCCCTTCAGCACCGCCGTGTGATAGGCGAGAAGCTGGATCGGGATGGCATAGAGGATGGGCGCGACGAAGGGGTCGACCTTCGGCAATTCGATTTCCGCGAAGGGCTTCGCCATCGTGCGCATGCGGGTCAGCCCCTCGGCATCGGAAAGGAAGATCACCTTGCCGCCACGGCTCACCATCTCCTGCACGTTGGAGGCGGTCTTGTCGAACAGCGGGCCGGAGGGCGCGATCATGACGACCGGCACATCTTCCTCGATCAGCGCGATGGGGCCGTGCTTCATCTCGCCGGCGGCATAGCCCTCGGCGTGGATGTAACTGATTTCCTTGAGCTTCAGCGCCCCTTCCAGTGCGATCGGATAACCCGTCCCACGCCCCATGTAGAAGACGTCGCGCGCGTCCGCGACGGCGCGCGCGATGCTGGCGATATGCGCGTCATGGTTCAGCACCTCCGCCGCGCGGCCCGGCACCTCCGCCAGCGCGGCGGCCAGCGCCGCCTCCCGCGTGCGGTCGAGCGTGCCGCGCGCCTTGGCGAAGGCCATGGCGAGCGCGGCCAGAACCGTCAATTGCGTGGTGAACGCCTTGGTGGAGGCGACGCCGATCTCCGGCCCCGCCTGGGTCAGCAGCACGGCGTCGGATTCCCGCGCGATGGTCGATTCCGGCACATTGACGATGGAGAGGATGGTCTGGCCCGCGCGCTTGGCATAGCGCAGCGCCTCCAGCGTATCCATCGTCTCGCCCGACTGGCTGATGAAAAGGGCGAGGCCGCCTTCCGGCAGCGGCGTCTCGCGATAGCGCAGTTCCGAGCCGATATCGACCTCGGTCGGCAGGCGCGCCAATTGCTCGATCCAGTATTTCCCGACCATCCCGGCATAGGAGGCCGTGCCGCAGGCGGATATCGTGACCTTCGGCACCGCCGCCGGATCGATCGGCAATCCCGGCAGGGTCAGCGTCCCCTCCGCCGGGTTCAGATAGCTGTGCAGCGTATCGCCGATCACGGCGGGCTGCTCATGGATTTCCTTCTCCATGAAATGGCGGTAATTGCCCTTGCCGATCATGGCGCCGGAGACGGCGGTCTCCCGCACCGCGCGTTCGACCGGGCGGCTCCGCCCATCCTCGCCGAGTTGCCGGATCGTCGCGCCATCGGGCCGGACCACGGCCCAGTCGCCTTCCTCCAGATAGCAGATCCGCTTGGTCAACGGCGCCAGCGCCAGCGCGTCGGACCCGAAGAACATCTCCCCCTCGCCATAGCCGATGGCCAGCGGGCTGCCCCGCCGCGCGCCGATCATCAGATCGTGATGGCCGGCGAAGATCATGACGAAGGCGAAAGCTCCTTCCAGGAGGGGCAGTGTGCAATCGACCGCCTCCTCCGGCGAGAGCCCCTGGGCCAGATAGGCGCCGACCAGATGGGCGACGACCTCGGTATCCGTCTCGGACAGGAAGAGGCTCGGGTCGCCCACCCGCTCGCGCAGCTCCTGGTAGTTCTCGATGATGCCATTATGGACGATGGCGACATGGTCCGTCGCGTGGGGATGGGCGTTCGCCTCGTTCGGCACGCCATGGGTCGCCCAGCGCGTATGGCCGATGCCGGCGGTGCCGGTCAGAGGCTCGCCCTCCAGCACGCGGGCGAGATTGTCGAGCTTTCCCTCCGCGCGGCGGCGATCGATCCGGCCGTTGACCAGGGTCGCGATACCGGCGGAATCATAGCCGCGATATTCCAGCCGCTTCAACCCGTCCATCAGGCGGGGCGCCGCCTCCTGCTTGCCGAGAATCCCGATGATGCCGCACATGGCTTGATAGACCGACCTTTCTATTTGGATTTCTTCTCGCGGGCGGCTTTTTCCGCCGCCTTCGCCTCACGGAAGCGTGCCGCGCCGCCGTCGCGGGTCTCCTGCCGTGCCCGGGCAAGCGCGAGCGCGTCCGGCGCCACGTCCTCCGTCACCGTGGACCCGGCGGCGACCAGCGCGCCCGCCCCGATCTCCAGCGGCGCGACCAGCGCGCTGTTGGAGCCGATGAAGGCCCGAGGCCCGATCAGGGTGCGATATTTGGAATAGCCGTCGTAATTGCAGGTGATCGTCCCGGCACCGATATTGGCCTCCGCCCCGACCTCGGCGTCGCCGATATAGCTCAGGTGGTTCGCCTTGGCACCGGCGGCGAAGCGGGCATTCTTGACCTCGACGAAATTGCCGATGCGCGCGCCCTCCCCGATCGCGCTGCCGGGGCGCAGCCGGGCATAGGGGCCGATGGTCGCGCCCGCATGCACGACGCACCCTTCCAGATGACAGAAGGGCTTGATCACCGCCCCCTCCCCGACCGTCACGCCGGGACCGAAGACGGTGTTCTGGCCGACGCTGACATCGCGGGCGAGGGCCGTGTCGTGGCTGAACCACACGCTCTGAGGATCGAGGAGGATCGCCCCCTCCTCCTCCATCGCGTGGATACGGCGCGCGCGCTGCCAGCGCGCCTCCGCGTCCGCCAGGTCGCGCTTGCTGTCGACGCCGAGCAATTCGTCCTCCGCCGCCTCGATTACCGAGGCGCGGGCCCCATCCGCCAGCGCCAGGGCGACGATATCGGTCAGATAATACTCACCCTTCGCATTGTCGTTGCCGATCCGGTCGAGCCAGCGGAAGAGCCGGCCGGCCTCGATCGCCATGACACCGGCATTGCAGAGATCGACCGCGCGTTCCTCCGCGTTGGCGTCGCGATGCTCGACGATACGGGCGAGCGCGCCGCCCTCGTCCCGGATCAGGCGGCCATAACCCGTCGGGTCCGCCGCGCGGAAGCCCAGGACGACGACGCCCGCGCCCTCCTCCCGCGCCGCCGCCATGGCACGCAGCGTCTCCATCCGGATGAAGGGGGTATCGCCGAACAGCACGAACACCGTGCCCACCGCGAACCCGTCGAGCGTCGCGCGCGCCGCCTTGACCGCGTCGGCGGTGCCAAGCCGTTCCGCCTGCACGGCGACGGGAACCGGCGCCACGGCCCCGGCCAGCAGGGCTTGCGTATCCGGTCCGGAGACGACGACCCGCCGCGCGGGCGCCAGCCCCTCGATGGCGGCCAGCACATGGCCGATCATCGGACGCCCCGCGATCTCATGCAGGACCTTGGGCCGCGCGGATTTCATCCGGGTGCCGAGACCGGCCCCCAGAAGAACGGCCGCGATCGGTTCCTTGAGGGATGGGGATGTCGGCACGGGCTATAACGCTCTCGGCTCGGGATCGTTCGGATCGTGGAAGGGGGGCCCGGCGCGCCGTCTCTAAACCCGCCGGAAACCGGGCAGAACGTGCCACAGCCCATGTCCGAGGCCAAGTCACAAGCTGTTACCGGATTTTACCGACTGTTACGGTTTATGACGGTTTCGTTCAGGGTGCACGAGCAACTCGGGACGATCAGTCTTGTTGCGCTTGCCGCCCGCGCCCTTCCGCCAGAAGCTGGTCGATCAAGACCAGCGCGCGCGCCCGCCTTTCCGGCGGCAGGCTCTCCAACCCGTCATTGATGGCGAGTTGCATGTCGAGGCCCCATTCCCCGCGATGCCGCGCGGCGCGAATCAGACTAACCGCCAAATCCTCGCCCAGGATCACGGCGAGTTTCCCCTCCAGCACCGGAAGCGTGTCGGTACATCTGTCGCTCATGCGCCCTCACCACCCTTGGATACCATCATAGCCAATCGGGCGCGGCGCGTGTAGCCGCCAAATGCGCGAAACGGCCATCAACTCAGCACCCTATGCGCGATTTCCGACATCCCGCTCGCCCGGCCCCTTCCGGGACATTGCCGGGCGGGACGGCGCACGGCATAAGACGGACGCCATGACGTCATCGACATCCGCATCCCCCTCCCCCGCCACCACCCGGTTTCCCGTGCTGCTGTTCGATCTCGACGGCACGCTGATCGACAGCGCGCCGGATCTCGCCGCCGCCCTCAATCGCGTGCTGGCGGTCGCGGGCCGCCAGATGCTGCCCTTCGCCCGGGTCCGGAGCATGGTCGGCAACGGCGCGGCGAAGCTGGTGGAGCGGGGATTCGAGGCCACCGGCGGTCCGCCCGACGACCTGGGGGCGGAGACCGAGCGCTTCCTCGCGATCTATGGCCGGGCGCTCGCCTGCCATACACGGGTCTATGACGGGGTTGTGGATACGCTCGACCGTCTGGCGGAGGCAGGTCATGCGCTGGCGATCGCGACCAACAAGCCGCTGGCACCGACCCTGGCGGTGCTGGACGCGCTCGACCTCGCGCGGTTCTTTCCGGCGGACCATGTGGTCGGCGGCGACAGCTTCGCGGAGAAGAAGCCCGCGCCGGACCCGCTGCTCGGGCTGCTGGGCCGGATCGGAGCCGCGCCAGAGGCGTCGGTCATGATCGGCGACAGCCACAATGACGTGGAGGCCGCGCGCGCCGCCGGCATCGCCGCCGTCGCGGTCGGATACGGCTATTGCCGGGGGCGGCCCGAGGACCTGGGCGCCGACGCGCTGATCCAGGATTTCGCGGGGCTTCCCATGGCGCTCGACGGCTTGGCGCGCCGGTCCCGACCATAGCCGCGTGCGTCGGACAACCGGCGCTACTCCTCCGCCATGATGTCCCGACCGGGGTCGAGAGCTATCCGTTCAGCCCCCGCATAGGCACCGACCAAATGAATGACGAGCCGTCCGAAGGCCGTCTCCACCTCCGCGCGCACGGGCACGGGCGGCGCGTCCGCGATCGGACGACCGACCCAGACGGTACGGTCCCGCGCCGTCTCGGAATATTTCGACTGCTCCGCGCGGAAGCCGCCGATGCGTTCGATCTCCAATCGGCAGGCGCGCGCCTCGCCGGCATAGATAGTGTAGTCGTTCCGAGCGAATTGCGTCGTGCCCCCATCGCTCACCCTGACGTCATAGCGCCGCCTTCCGTCGAACAGACGCAGCGTCGCCTCGCATGTCCCGCCGGAAGCCAGCATCTCCGACAACGCGACGATCGCGCTCATCGGATCGACCGTGCCGTCGGTCGCGCCCACCGGGATGGGGGTGAAGTCGTCATCCTCGTCGGGACGGGACGCCCGGCGGCTTTCGAAATCACCATCCGCGTCATATTCGAGGATTGCCCAGCGCGGATCTCCCTGCCATTCGCCACGATTGCGGTGCTGGGCCGGTTTCGGGATCAAGGGAGGGCGATGCGCCGCCTGGCCGTCGCTTTCGGCCGTGCGCCTGGCAAGCGTTCCCCGGCTTTCCGCCCGGCCGCGCCATTCGGAGAACCAGTCGAGCAGGCCGCGCGCCCGCGCCTCCCCGCTGAGGTGATAGCGGTCCGCCCGTCGCTCCAGCGCCGCGCGGGCGGAACCGATATGCATGCCGCCGAAATAGGCCTCGTATTCCAGACGCAACCCGCGATCCAAAGGCACCTCGATCGGCGCGCCCGGCAGTGTCTTGGGGAGGGCGGCATCGGTGTCCACCGCGGTATCGGCGCGCGCCCCCACCGGACCGGCCAGCATGAGGGAGAACACCGCGAACGCCAGCAGCCCGCTCCTACCGGACCCCGCTCCGCGCCCATGCCGCGCGATATCTGGAATGGTCTCCATGATGTCCGATATAGGCACGCCCCCGCGCGGAGCCAGGGCTTCCTCGCGAAAATCTTGCCTCGGACCGGTCGGGACACCATTTCCCTGGTTGGGAGGGCAATCTCGTCGAGAACCGGGAAACACCGGAAGGGAGACGCCCTATGTCATATCCCCATGTCTTCAGTCCGCGCCCGACCACCCGCCGCGTTTCCACGGCATTCGCGGGTCTGGCCGTGGCGCTCGTCCTCGGCCTGACCCAAATTCCGGTAGCGCAGGCCAAGAACGACAAGGCGAAAGGGGTCGGTCATTCCGCCTCCCAAGGCCAGGGCGGCAACTCCACCGGCGACCGCCTGGAGGACGAGGTGATCGACGAAGTCCTCGACGGCATATTCGGCGAGGATGAACGCACGATCATCGAACGCTATGCCCAGAGCCACGGGTTGAAGGGGAAAAGTCTGCCGCCCGGCATCGCCAAGAACGTGGCCCGCGGCAAGCCGCTGCCACCGGGTATCGCGAAACGCACACTGCCGGCGGATCTTTCCTCCCGCCTGCCGCGACTGCGGGCGGGGCTGGAACGGATCATCGTCGGCGACGACGTCACGATCATCGAGGAAGGAACCCGTGTCGTCGTCGACATCCTGAAGGACGTGCTGCGACGCGGATAAGCCCCTTCGACGCATCCCGACACGCGCCCCGTGCTTGACAACGCCCCCCGCGCCCGCGTAAAGGACGCGGCGTCGCGGGCGGGGCAATGCCCTACCACTCATCGCGAAACGGGCGCGTAGCTCAGCGGGAGAGCACTGCCTTCACACGGCAGGGGTCACTGGTTCAATCCCAGTCGCGCCCACCACCGAAACCCCTTGGTATCCAAGGGGTTTTGTTGTTTTGGAAATGCCTTGGACGCGGATGCGGCCGGTCAGGCCAGCAGCGAGACCAGCGCGCTCTGAATGCGTTGACGGCCGGCTTCGATCTCGTCGTCGCGAGTCATGCTCTGCAGCGTGTTCTCGACGACCGTGATGGTGCCGTCGGCCAAGGCGTCGAAATGAAAGCCCTTGCCCGCGTTATAAAGGGCGAGCGCCTCCTCCTGCCAGGGGGCCGTGGTCTCCGGCCCATCCTCGTCCGCGGCCAGGAATTCCGGAGTCACCGTGTCGATCGTATTGCGCTGGACGGTGACATTGCCCGCCTCATCCAAATCGAGAAAATAGTCGTCGCCGCTGCTGGCATTGCCGATCGCGCTAAAATGCCAAGCCTGGGTCGCGATCGAGTCGCCGCGCAGGATCGACCGCAACTCGTCGCGCGCGCGCATCAGCTTGAGCCGATCCTCGCCATTCTCGACATCGCTGAAATTATGCTCGAGCTGGTCGATCACGACCTTGTTGCCCTCCCCGTCGAGGGCGAGCTTCACCGGCCGGCCGGCTTCCGCCAGGGACTGGAAACGCCGCTCCCAATATTCCTCCGGCGGGGAATAGTTCTTCATCTCCTCGATCCGCAGGATACCGAAAGCAAGCTCGGCGCGCATATTGGCCTTGGTATCCTCGAAATCTGACTGCTTCACCAAGTCCTGCATCTGCGTTATGGCCTCGCGGATCGCGGCCTGCTGACGCGCCGTCTTGCCCTGGAGGTCGCTCTCGCTCTGGGCGGCCGCCTTGATCTGTCCCTTCTCGTCGATTTCCAACGTGAAAGGCTGTCCGGTCGACTGCAGGAAGCCGCCGATGGTCTCCCACTCCTGCTCGGGCTGGATCACGCCTTGGGCGATGCCCCGCAGGCGCGTTAGCGCGGACTGGAAAATTCGTTGGCGATTGGCATCGGCCCCCAGTTGATCGAGGGTGCGGCGAATATCGACGGCGCCACCTGTCTTGATCTTGAAGGATCCAGGCTTCTGCTGCGCGGCGGAGAGAATCTGGCTCGCGCCCGAGGCACCAATCTCCGAAGCCATTTCTACGACTCCCTGGTTCGCACGATCAAGGATATCGTCGTCACGGTTTGTGGGATCGGGGGCGTCGTCCCCCGCCACGGAAACCGCGCGCGATCAACTCATGGCGCCATAGTCCACGAAATCACGCCATTCATGCCCTTCTGGCACGCAAAACCTATACCATTCGCACTTCCCCGCCGCAAGTTGGATGCACCCCCCTTCCATGCCTCCCCCGAACGGGGAGGAGGGAGGGAGCATTCAGGCCGTATGACGGGTATCGGAGAGCTGATTGAACTTGGCGAGGAGGTAATCGACATTATCGATTCCGAACTCGTCCACGATCGCCTCATTCTCGGTCAATACATGTTCGAGGAGCCGACGCATCCGCGTATCCGGGTCCTCGTCCGTGCGCTCCAATTCGGCGTTATGGGCCTGCCGGATGGCGGTCTCGAAGGCCGGGTAGAGCGGTTTCGGCAGGCGGGCCTTGTCGTAGAGGGATCTTAGGCCCAGCGCGCCCTCGTCATGGATCAGCACCCGCGCGTTCTCGAGCGGAACCCGGGCGAGACGCGCCATCGCGGCCTCGAAGAAGCCGAGATCGCCGAGGCACACGCTGCGCAGCACCAGCGAGGGCGTCAGACGGCCATTAGCCGCCAGTTGCTCGACCAGCGCCGCCGCATCCCCGCTATTCTCCGCGGCGAGTTGGACCGTCGCGCGTTCGCGGCTGTGCATGACGAGATCGGTCGCGGTCTCCTCCGGCAGCGCGTGATGCGTGACCAGATGGGTACGCAGAGCCTCCGACACGAGGCTCACCAATTTCTCCGCGATCGTGACCGGCAGATGCTCCCGATTCACCAGGGGGGCTTGCACCCGCTCGCTATGGCCGAAATCGGAGACCACCTTCTCCAACGTCGTTTCCGAAAGGTCGGCCCCCTTGTTGCCGACCAGGCTGACCACGGCGTCCTCGTTACCGATATCGACGATCGCGGAAGCCACCGCGTCCGAAACCGTTTCCCGTTCCGCGATCGCGATCTGACGGGCCGGCGTGGCCGCGCCCAATATCTCGACCAACTCCTCATCCGACAGCGCCGAGGATTCACGGAGCATCGGCAGCGCCACTCCATCCTCCCGGTCGCGCGCCAGTGCCCCGGCGATTTCTCCCGACAAATCGGGCGCGGTTTTCAGATTCTGGGCGAGGGCGGCGCGAACCCGTTCCTCCGCGTCCTTCACCAGCACGCGAAAGATATCCTCCGCGATGACGCGTTCCTCGGCGGTCATTCCCCCGGTGCCGAATGCACCGGAAACCTTCTCGGCCGCGGCGATGCGGCCTTCCCCCGAAGGGTCGGTCATCAGCCGTTCGACATCGGCGGCGGAAAGCGTGTACTTGGCCATGCTGTTCATCCGGTTTCACGCCGGGACGGAAGGGCCGGGCCGTCGATCCGGCGACGCGATCGCCGGGAACCCGGACAGGGACGGCCCTCCGACCCCGGCCGCGACACCCATCCCACTTAGTTCACAAGATAGGACCAAAGCACCGGCCTGACCAGTATGCACGATCACGCGGCCTCGATACGATATCCCCCTCGCCCGGTTTCACCCCGTGTTCGCGGCGGAAATGGGGGCGACGGCCAAACGCCTTCAGCCACCGATCAGCGCGCGCATATGCTGGGTCGTGCAGCGGGTGAGCGCGCCCAGGTCGTAGCCCCCCTCCAGCAAGGAGACGACCTTGCCGCCGCATGCCGCCTCGGCGATCGCGACGAGTTGCTCCGTCGCCCAGAAATAATCCTCGTCCGTCAGATCGCAATCGGCGAGCGGATCGTCGTGATGCGCGTCGAACCCGGCGGATATGATCAGAAGTTCGGGTTGGAATGCCGCCACCTTCGGCAGCAAGCGGCTCTCCATGATCTCCCGAAACTCCACGGAGGTCGCGCCGGGCGGCATGGCCGCGTTCACGATATTCTCCGCTATGCCGCCGATGCCGGGGCGGCCGGTGCCGGGATAGAGCGGCCATTGATGGGTCGACGCATAGAGAATCGCCGCCTCGTTCTCGACGCACGCCTCCGTCCCGTTGCCGTGATGAACATCGAAATCGACGATCGCCACCCGGTGCGCCCCATGGGCATGATGCGCGTGCATGGCGGCGATCGCGGCGTTGGAATAGATGCAGAAGCCCATGGAATGGGCCGGTTCCGCATGATGGCCGGGCGGACGGGTCGCGCAGAAGGCACGCGGTATCTCGCCCCCCATCACCGCGTCGACGGCGGCCACGGCCGCGCCGGCCGAACGCAGCGCCGCCTCCCGCGATCCGGGCCCGACCGCCGTGTCGGCATCGAGCCGCACGCGGGCGTCCTCCGCCTCCGCCTGATCGAACACCGCATCGATCCGGTCAAGATATGGCTCTGGATGAACGCGGGCGAGGACCTCACGCGGCGCGCGCGGGGCCTCCCGGCGGGGCAGATGCTTGAATTCATCGGCATCCAGGGCCCGCAGCACGGCCTTCAGGCGCGCCGGGCTTTCCGGATGGCCGGGGCCCATGTCGTGGCCGGCGCAGGCGGGATGGGAGAGAATAAGGCAATCGGTCATGATATCCGTAAGCTAGACAGGCACCGCCCCCCGGACAAGGGCCCTGACGCCACTCGCTGACGCGTTGAAGGCGGCATCGGCGCCGTCTATGCTCGCGCCTCCATCGCGAGGCCGTTCACGCCAGATAGAGAGGGAGCCCGAGCGCCATGGCCAGAGCCAAAGCCAACACCGCGCGCACAGACCCGGACGAATCGGGAGCGGAGCCCCTGCCCGAGGATATCCGGGCCATGAGCTTCGAGCAGGCGATGCAGGAACTGGAAGCGATCGTGCGCGAGTTGGAGCAGGGCGAGGCCAGCCTCGACGCCGCGATCGAGCATTACAGCCGGGGCGCCCAGTTAAAGCGCCATTGCGAGACGAAGCTGAAGGAAGCGAAGGCGCGGGTCGAGAAGATCACGGTCGGATCGGACGGCACGGTCTCCGCCGATCCGGCGGATCTCGACTGAAACGGAGCGGCAAGCGGTCATGAACGATCTGAAAACCGCGCTCAAGGAGAGCGCGAAGGCGGTCGAAGGCGAACTGGAGCGGCTGCTGGAATTGGAAAAGGCGCCGGAGAAGCGCTTGATAGAGGCGATGCGCCATGCGGTTCTGGGCGGCGGCAAGCGGATCCGCCCCTTCCTCGTGATGCAATCGGCGAAGCTGTTCGGGGTGGCGGAGCAATCGCGGCTGCGCGCGGGCGCGGCGCTCGAGCTGGTGCATTGTTATTCGCTGGTGCATGACGATCTGCCGGCGATGGATGATGACGATTTGCGGCGCGGCCGACCGACCGTGCACAAGGCCTTCGACGAGGCGACGGCGATCCTGGCGGGCGACGCGCTGCTGACCCTCGCCTTCGAGGTAATCGTCCACCCGGCGACCCACTCCAACCCCATGGTGCGGGCGGAACTGACCCAGATGCTGGCCAAGGCCGCGGGCGCCCACGGCATGGTGGGCGGACAGATGATCGACCTCGCCGCCGCCGAGGCGGCGACCGGCGGCAAGCCGCTCGACATCGGTGGAATCACGCGCCTTCAGCGCTTGAAGACCGGGGCGCTGATCGATTTCGGCTGCGCGGCGGGCGCGGCGCTCGGCCGGGCGCCGGAACATGCGCGCGGCGCGCTCAAGGGCTACACGCACGATCTCGGCCTCGCCTTCCAGATCGCCGACGACCTGCTCGACGTCGCGGGGGACGAGGCCAAGGCGGGCAAGAAGCTCTTCAAGGACGCGGATGCCGGAAAGGCCACCTTCGTCTCGGTCCTTGGGGAGGATCGGGCGCGCGACCAGGCCAACCGGCTGGCCGACCAAGCGGTGGAACATCTATCGATCTTCGGCAAGGAAGCGGACCTGCTGCGCCAACTCGCCCGCTTCGTTGTGGAGCGGGAGAGCTGACGGACCGGCCCCATATCGCCGAGATGGGCGCCGACGATCCGGCCCTGCCCCACATCGCGCGGCGGATCAACGAGACCTGGGCGGATTCTCATACCTATAGCCTCGCGGAAACGACCGCCTGGCTCCGCGATACCGCCGGCGCGGCCAGCGAGGCCGTCTTCCTCGCCCGCGCGGGGGAGGACCCCGTCGGCTGCGCCCTTCTGGTGGCGAACGACCTGCCCTGGCCCGCGGCGGAAGGACCCTGGCTGTCGAGCCTGCTGGTGGAGCCCGGATGGCGCCGAACCGGGATCGCCGGGCGGTTGATCGAGGCCGTCGCCGCACGCGCCGCGATGTTGGGCCATGCGAACCTCTATCTCTACTGCGTGCCCGGGGCGCTCGCGCGTTACTATGCGACACGGGGCTTCGCGCCGGTCGAGCCGGTCACGATCGACGGCCGGCCCTATCAGGTCATGAAGCACCCCCTCGCCCACCGTCGCCCCTCGCCGACGAACGGCGTGTTCCGGCAATGACGAATGCGCGGGTGGCGAGGGAACGCCGCCCGGTAGCCAGGCTTCGGGCTGGAAATACCCGCCGCGACACGTTACATCGACCCTTCCAGCCCTGCGGCGCACGGCCTGCGGAGAATGGCCCGCGGAAGATACCCCCGCGAGAGACAGGGCGGCTGGGCGACGAGGAGCGATCTCTTGACGTTGACGACCCCAACCCTCGACACGGTCCACCTGCCGGCCGATCTACGCCGCCTGCAGCCGGAGGAATTGCGGACGCTGGCGGACGAGTTGCGCCAGGCGACGATCCACGCCGTTTCCAAGACCGGCGGACATCTGGGCGCGGGCCTCGGCGTGGTCGAACTGACGGTGGCGCTCCACTACGTCTACGACACGCCCGCCGACAAGCTGATCTGGGATGTCGGGCACCAGTGCTATCCGCACAAGATCCTGACCGGCCGGCGCGACCGGATCGAAACGCTGCGCCAGGGCGGCGGCCTCTCCGGCTTCACCAAGCGGGACGAGAGCGAATACGACCCCTTCGGCGCGGCGCACAGCTCGACCTCGATCTCCGCCGGTCTCGGCATGGCGGTGGCGCGCGATCTGTCGGACGGCGACAACCACGTGGTCGCCGTCATCGGTGACGGCGCCATGTCCGCGGGCATGGCTTACGAGGCCCTCAACAACGCCGGCGCGATGCATTCCCGTCTGACCGTCATCCTTAACGACAACGATATGTCGATCGCGCCTCCCGTCGGCGCGATGAGCGCCTATCTCTCCCGCCTGCTCTCCTCCAAGCAGTATATGGGGCTGCGCGAATTCGGACGCGGCATCGCCGAACGGTTTCCCAAGCGCCTGGAACGCGCGATGGAGAAATGGGAGGAGTATGCGCGCGGCTTCGTCACCGGCGGCACGCTGTTCGAGGAGATGGGCTTCTACTATATCGGCCCGATCGACGGCCATAACCTCGACCATCTGCTGCCCGTCCTGAAGAACGTGCGAAACGCCAAGGACGCGGGCCCCGTCCTGATCCATGTCGTGACCCAGAAGGGCAAGGGCTACGACCCGGCCGAACAGTCGGCGGACAAGTATCACGGCGTGGCCAAGTTCGACGTCGTCACCGGCACCCAGAAGAAGGGCAAGCCCAACGCCCCGGCCTACACCAAGGTTTTCGGCCGTACGCTTTCCAAGCTTGCGGAGGCCGACGACAAGATCGTCGCCATCACCGCCGCCATGCCGTCGGGCACCGGCGTCGACATCTTCCAAGAGACACACCCGACGCGCAGCTTCGACGTCGGCATCGCCGAGCAGCATGGCGTCACCTTCGCCGCCGGCCTCGCCGCCGAAGGGTATAAGCCCTTCGCCGCGATCTATTCGACCTTCCTGCAGCGCGCCTATGATCAGGTGGTGCACGATGTGGCGATCCAATCGCTGCCCGTGCGCTTCGCCATCGACCGGGCGGGTTATGTCGGCGCGGACGGGCAGACCCATTGCGGCGCCTTCGATGTCGCTTATCTCTCCTGCCTGCCGAATTTCATCGTCATGGCCCCGTCCGACGAGGCGGAACTGGCCGCCATGGTCGCCACCCAGGTCGGGATCGACGACCGGCCATCGGCCGTGCGTTATCCGCGCGGCGAGGGTGTCGGCGTCGAAATGCCGGAACACCCCGCCCCGCTGGAAATCGGCAAGGGCCGCATCGTCCGCCAGGGCGCGAAGGGCGCGCGCGGCGCGGTCGCGATCCTCTCCCTCGGCAATCGCCTACAGGACGCGCTGGCCGCCGCCGACCGGTTGGGAGCGCGCGGCCTCGTCACCACGGTGGCGGATGCCCGCTTCGTCAAGCCGCTGGACGGCGACCTGATCCGGCAATTGGCGGAAAGCCACGACCTCCTCATGGTGATCGAGGAAGCCTCCATCGGCGGTTTCGGCAGCCATGTGCTCGACTTCCTGGCGCGCAACGACCTGATGAAGGGGCTGGCCGTGCGCCCGATGGCCATGCCGGATCGCTTCCTCGACCAGGACAAGCCGGAGGAGCAGGTGCGCCTCGCCGGCCTCGACGCCGACGCGATCGTCGCCACCGCCCTCGACGCCCTCGGCATAGACGCCGGCGATCGAGGGAACAGCGACGACAAGGACGCCCCCGCCCGGGCCTGACGTCGAAGCGCGGTCCCCGAAAGGAGGCCGCGTTTCATTTTGTGGTCTTCACCTTGTTCACGGAAAGACCGCAACCCTGGCGCAATCCGATGACCACGCCAGCAGAGTGTAGCCGACTAGAGCATGAAGATATGATGCGGCCCCGCCGCACGCCTCGTCGACGGCGCGTCGGGCTTGCCGCCGGGGGACGGGCGCGATAGCCAAGGGATGTTTCGCCTGTTTCCCTGGGGAGCGGAAGCCCGCCCGTGACCGACGCCGCGCGCCGACATCTTTTCTTCGCGATCGGTATCGTCGCCACCGCGCTCGGCTTCGTCGGCGTGGCCTTGCCGATCATGCCGACGGTGCCGTTCCTGATCGTGGCGGTCTGGGCCTTCTCGCGGTCGAGCCGCCGGTTCCACGATTGGCTCTATCACCATCCCACCTATGGTCCGACGCTTCGCCGATGGGACAAATATCGGGTGATCCCGCCACTGGCGAAGCTGTGGTCCGTGTTGGCGATGGCCGGCGGGCTGACGCTGACGGCGCTGTTCACCGAGGTTCCCGCCTGGGCCGTGGTCGGCGCGGCGGTCGCGATGACGGCGGTCGGGATCTATATCTGCACGCGCCCGTCCCGCCCGCCGCCCGGAGCCGGCATATAGCGGCCGATAGATAGCGCGGCGCGGGCCGGCGCGCGGCGCTTTAAATTCCCGGGAATTTCCCCCATAAGCCACCGCCATGAGCAAGCCGACGGCCATCGACAATCTGGATGCGCGCGGGGAAACCCGCGCGATGCTGACGCTTGCCTGGCCGATCGCGGGGTCGATGCTGCTGCTGATCGCGACGGACACGGTCGATGTGGTGATGATCGGCCATCTGGGGGAACGGGAGTTGGCGGCGGCGGCGCTGGGCTTCAACTTCGCGATCCTCTTCATCCTGTTCGCCGTCGGCTCGATGAGCGCGGTGGCCGCGCTGGGCGCGCAGGCGATCGGCGCGGGCGATGCGCGCGGCGTGCGCCGCACCATGCGCCAGGGCGTGTGGTTCGCGGTGCTGGCGAGCGGACCGTGCGTCGCGATCATGTTGCAGGGGGAGGCTATCCTGATCGCGCTGGGTCAGGACCCGGGCCTCGCGGCATTGGCGCAGACCTATCTCGACTATTTCGCCTGGACGCTGGTGCCGGTGTTCCTGATCATCGTCTTCCGCAACACCATGGCGGCGTTCGAGGTGGTGCGCCCCGGCCTCTATTTCATCATGGCGATGGTGCCGCTCAACGTCGCGCTCAACTGGGTGTTGATGTTCGGCGGGCTGGGGCTGGTGGCGCCGATGGGGCTGCCGGGGGCCTCGCTCTCCACCCTGATCGCGGAGAGCATCGGCGTCCTGCTCTATATCGTCTATCTACTCCGCGCACCGAAGTTCCGCGCCATGGCGCTGTTCCGCAATTTCCACCGGCCGGATTGGCCGCGCTTCCGCTCGCTGTGCCGGATCGGCCTGCCGGCCGGCGGCCTCGCGATGGTGGAACATGGGATGTTCGTCATCGCCGCCCTGCTGATGGGCGTCATCGGGACGACGCAGCTCGCCGCCTTTCACATCGCGACCCAGGTGATCTCGATGATCTTCGTCGTCGCCTTCGGCATCTCCCAGGCGGCGTCGATCCGGATCGGCGGGGCCGCCGGGGCGCGCGACCTGCCGTTGGTGCGCTGGCGCGGGCGGCTCGCCTTCCGGCTGACGGCGGTGCTGATGGGGCTGCTCGGCGTCGTGTTATGGCTGGGCGCGGAGGAGATCTTCGCCCTCTTCGTCAACGACGCCGACCCGAAGGCGGCGGAGTTGATCCGCATGGGGGCCGGCTATCTGACGATCGCCGCCGTCTTCCAACTGGTCGACGGGTTGCAGATCGTCGCCTGCGGCGTGCTGCGGGGCCTCAACGACACGGTGGCGGCACTGTGGCTCGGCCTCGTCGGCTATATCGCGGCGGGGGTGGGCTTCGCCTGGCTTTTCGCCTTCCCGCTGGCAATGGGCGGGGACGGGGTGATCTACGGCCTGTCGGTCGGGCTGGCGATGGTGGCGGCGCTGGCGCTGGCGCGCTTCCATCTGCTGACCCGAAGCGAGGGGGTAGCCTTCCGCCGACTGCTGCGCGAGGAGGCGCCCGCGGCATGAGCGCGTCGAAACCCTCGAAGCAACGCGCCGATCAGGCGCTGGTCGATCGCGGGCTGGTGGAAACGCGTAGCAAGGCGCAGGCCCTGATCATGGCCGGCAAGGTCTTCACCGGCGAGCAACGGGTCGAGAAACCCGGCCAGCCGATCGCGGCGGACAAGCCGCTCGACGTGCGCGGCCAGGACCACCCCTGGGTCAGTCGCGGCGGGTTGAAGCTGGAAAAGGGTCTCGCCGCCTTCGCCATCGACCCGGCGGGCATGACGGCGATCGATGTCGGCGCCTCCACCGGCGGCTTCACGGACGTGTTGTTGCAGAATGGCGCGGCGCATGTCCATGCGGTCGATGTCGGGCGCGGTCAGCTTCACTGGAAGCTGCGCCAGGACGACCGCGTCACCGTGCTGGAGAGCCGCAACGCCCGCCAATTGACGGCGGAGGATGTGCCGGAGCCTGTCGATATCGTCGTCTGCGACGCGAGCTTCATCGGGCTGGAGAAGGTGCTGCCCGCCGCGTTGGCGCGCACCAAGCCGGAAGCGTGGCTGGTCGCCCTCATCAAGCCGCAGTTCCAGGTCGGCAAGGGGGAGGTCGGCAAGGGCGGCGTGGTGCGCGACCCGGCCCTGCATGAACGAGTGTGCGGGGAGGTCTCCGACTGGCTCGCCGCCCTGCCCGGCTGGCATGTCCTGGGCTTCGCGGAAAGCCCGATCACCGGCCCCCAGGGCAATGTCGAATTCCTGATTGGCGGGCGCAAGCGGGCCGGATAGCGGCCCGACGCCCTTTCCCGGTTGCCCTACCGCGCCACCCGGATCGGCGGCATGGCAAGCGGCCCGGCGGCCAGCGCGCGGAAGGGCGCGAGATCGCCCGTCACCGCCTCCACCTCCCGGCCGAGGATGCGCGCGCCCGCCGTGGCGACGAGGTCGTCGAACCCGCCCCCGCCATCGACCCACTCCACCGCGCGCTCCCAGGGCGATTTGGGCTCCGGCATCAGCCGCAGGTCGAGCGGCGCGTCGGCCGGCAAGTCGAGCGCGCCGCGCACCTCCGCCACGGCTTGCGAGAAGCCGCCCAGCGCATCGACGAGGCCGACATCGACCGCGTCCTCCCCCAGCCAGACCCGCCCACGCGCGGCCCGGTCGATCCCGGCATCGTCCAGGCCCCGCGCCCGCGCGACATGGCCGGTGAAGCCGTCATAGACCGAATCCAGCATGGCGTCGAAGCGCGCCCGCTCGCCCGCGTCGAAACGGTCGACGAAGCTCCACATCCCGGCATTCTCGCCCGCCGCGATGCTGTCCCATTCGACGCCAAGGCGGTTCCACAACTCGCGCGTGGCGAGCTTGCCGGAATAGACGCCGATGGAGCCGGTGAGGGTTCCGGGCGAGGCGACGATGCGGCTCGCGTCCAGGCTGACCATATAGCCGCCCGAGCCCGCGACATCCCCCATTGAGACGATGACGGGCTTACCCGCCTCGACCAACCGGCGCACTTCCCGCCGCACCATGTCGGAGGGACCGTAGGCGCCGCCCGGGCTTTCCACCCGGAAGAGGACGGCGGCGATGCCCGCATCCTCCCGCGCGTCGGCGAGCGCCTGGGCGACCGCATGCGGGGCGAAACCGCGCGGGCCGAACAGCGGATTGCCCGAGCCTTCCTCCGGCGTGATCGGCCCGACGCCATAGATCAGGGCGACGGATTTCTCCGCCGTCCCCTCCACATCCGCGCGGGCCACGGCGAGATACTGCCCGGGATGGACGTGACGCGCCTGCCCCCCGACCGCCGCGTCCACGGCCGCCAACATCTCGTCGCGATAGCCGAGGCGATCGACGAGGCCGACATCGCGCGCCTCCGCCGCGAGGAAGGGGCCCGCATCCACCAGCCCGCGCACGCCCGCGGGGTCGAGGCCGCGATTGAGGGCGACGATCCCGCTCAACTGACGGACCCAGCCGTCGACCACGCGACGCAGGGATGCCTCGACCGGCGGCGAGAAATCGCGCCGGATCAGCGGATCGATACCACCTTTATATTCGTGGCGCTGGCCGACCTCGGCCTCGATATCGAGATCCGCCAACGCTTCCGCGAAGAAGGGCGATTCGATCGCGATGCCGGAGAAACCGACCCCGCCCGAAGGCTGCAGCCACAGATCGTCGAAGGCCGTCGCCACGGCGACATCCGGCATCTGATCGCCGAGCGCGCCCAGATCCTCCGCGAAGGCGATCGCGGGCTTGCCGCTCTCCCGGAAATGGCGGATGGCCTCGGCCAGTTCCTGCGCCTCCGCGACGCCAAGCCCGGCCCCGCCGACCGAGGCGACCAATGCCTTGATCCCCGCATCGTCGCGCGCGCGCTCGATGGCCTCGACCATCTCGCGCAGGCTGGGGGCGGGATCGGTGTCGAAGAAGGGGGGATCGCCCGGCTTTTCCAAGGGTGCGACGGTCAGGTCGAGGCTGAGGACCGCGTTCTCCGGCAGGGTCGGGTCGTCCTGGCGCACGGAAAGGGTGAAGGCCGTGACCGCGAGTAGCAGAACGGCGAATAATCCACCGAAAATCGCGAAAAGCCATAGCGTGAAGCGACCGAAGGCGCGCATCCATCCTCCTCCGCGCCGCCGGGTGGCGACGCCATCGGGTTATCGGGTCGGGGACGATCCCGGGGCGATCCTATCCCCCAAGGCCGCCTATCACGGCGCCCACCGGTCATGCGCCGTATCGGATTGGGAGATGCCGCATGGCCGACCACCGGGCAAGGGGTCATGCAGTCGCGGTTGCGCCGTCCGCCCTCACCTCCCCCGTATCGAGCGCCCGGCAGCAGGCGAGGGTCCAGCGCTCCTCCGGCCGGGCGGCCAGCCGCTCGGATATCAGGGCGCGGGCCAGCGCGTCGCGCCCATCGGCGAGCGCCGCGCTCAACAACAGCCGCTCGAACACGTCGCGTTGGGCGTGGCTGCCGCCGATACGCAGGATTTCGGCGCGGGCGGGCAGTAGATGATCGACCGCCTCCCCCGGGCGGCCGGCGCGGCTGGCGCGCACCGCCTTGACGATGGCGGCACCGGCCGCCCGCCAGACATGCGCGAAGGTGGTGTCCGGATGCGCCCGCATATGGGCCGCCTGAGCCGCTTCCAGCCGGTCCAGCGCATCGGCATGCCCCTCGCCGTCCCCGCCGTCGCCCGCCAACGCCATCGCGAAATGGCAGGTGGCGAAGACGAGGGCGTGCTCCTCCACCCGTTCCGCCGACAGGGCGGCGACCGGCGCCCAGCGGTCGCCGACATCGACGCCCTCCTCCTCCAACCGCCAGAGGAGGGAGGCGGCGTTGGAGATATCGAGATAATCGCCCGCGACCTCGGTCCAGATATCGCGGTCATGGATATCCAGTACGTCGTCATGCAGACCGAGGTCGAGCGCGAAGAGCGCCCGGTGCCAATGGGCATGGTGCTTGAAGTTATGAACGCCCGCCCATTCCCCCTTGAGCACGTCGAGCCAGCCATAGCCCTGGCCGGAATGGCCCTGCATCTCCATGACATGGGCGACGGCATGGGCGGCCCAGATATCGGTCGGGTCGATTTCGATGGCGCGGCGCCCATGGCGCTCGGCCTCGGGATAGTGCCCCGCCTCCTCCAACGCGAAGGCGTAGGAGCCGAGGAGGTAGCCATAGCCCGGCATCGCCTCGGACCAGCCATGCAATGCCCGGGCGATGCCACCGCGCATCGCGGACGGTTGCCCCAGATAGAAGCGGTTGAGCTGCGCCAGCTTGATCGCGAACAGATCGCGCGGATGATCGATCAGGATCGCCTCCCACGCATCGCAGGCGGCACCCAGATCGCCCGCGACATAATGGCCGAGCGCCCCGGCATGCGCGCGTTCGCGCGCCGTCGTCTCGCCCGCCGCGATCACGGCCGATAACTGCGCGTGCGTCTTGGCGGCGGCCGCGTCCATCTTCGCGGTGGCGAACATCTTGAGGAAGGCCGTCTTGGCGGCGAGCGCCATCGGCATCTCCGCGTCCGCCTCGAAGACCGTCTTCATGCGGTCGCCGATATCCACGCGCATGCCGCAATAGGCCAGGATCGCGCCATCCAGCCGCGCGACCGCCGCCGCGTCGGCCGCCGTCACGTCGTGTCCCCAGCCATCCTTATGCAGTGCCATGCGCGTTCCGCTCCCTCGGGGCCCGGGTCGTCGGTCGGCCCGGCCGTCGCGGGGCCAGTGTAACCGTCGGGGCGCCGCGGGGCCACCATCCCCCTATCGCGCCCGTGCTAGAGCATGATGATTTCATATGGACCCATCCGAGATCTTTTTTCCGGGTTTCCGGCAAGAAGAGGACGCGCGGGCGATGTGGGTCATCGTCAAGCGGCCTCGACGCGGTCCGGGAGCCCGGAAAATCGACCGAAGGCGCCGCTTTCGGCTCCCCTGGGGCATGGGGGCCAGCGTCGCGCCGCGCTTCCGATGCCCCGCATCGCCGCGCGCGGCGCTCCTAGCCCAAGAAACCGAAAGCGGCGTCTCGGGCGGGTCCATATGAAATCATCATGCTCTAAAGAAACGCCTGCGCCGCGATCGCGGCATAACCCGCCCAACCACCGGCCGGCAGGGCCGTCATGCCGCGCGCCATAAGCGGCGGCCGGTCGGCGACCCGGAACCCCATGCCCTGCAAACCGTCCGAAAGAGCCGTATGTCCGGCGGGTACGTCGATGCGCAAGGGGCCTTCATGCCCCGCCGCCAGGGCCGTGCTGAGTGCCAGCGCCGCCCGATCGTCGTCCGCCGCGATCGGACCCAGGATCAGCAGATCGCCCTGCCGCACGGCAAGCCCGTAGCCCGCGAGTCGGCCGGCCGCATCGAACAGGGTCGCCGCGCCCGCGGCCTGGGAAATGCGATGCTTCAGGAACCCGTCGCGCGCGCCGCCGAAAACCCGACGGTCGAGCCGCAGGACCGGGATCAGATCCGCCATGGCGATATGCGGGCCGAGGCGCCACCCCGCCGGCAAGGCCGGGGATGCGGTGGGAAGCGGCCCGTCATGCAGCAGTTTCTCCAGACGGCCCACCGTCGCGAAGCCGAGACGGCGATAGAGCGGCTCCCCCTCCACCGTGCTGGCGAGCAGGACCGGCACCCCGTCATGCGGCCGCGCGGCGAGGCAGCGTTCCACCACCCGCCGGCCAAGACCCCGCCGCCGCGCCCCGGACGCCACCATCACCATGCCAAGCGCGCACATACCCTCGCCATAGGGGAAGAGCGCGGCGCAGGCCAGGATCGGCGCGCCCAGGCCGCCGCCTTCCGCGCGAACCCCGTAGACGATGCCGGAAAGCAGGATCGTGCGCCAATCGACCTCGGTATGCGGCCAATCGAGCGCGGTGCTCAGGTTCAGGAGCGCCTGCAAATCCTCGAAACCGAGGCGCGTCGGTTCATCCGCCAGCCCGCCGCCGGGAATTGGCGCCATCGCTTACTCCCGGGTCCGTTACGCGCCGAGCGGCGGGGTGGGCGGAAGCGGCGCGCCGCATTGCGCGCGATGACGCATCAGATGATCCGCCAGGACAAGGGCCATCATCGCCTCCCCCACCGGGACGGCGCGGATGCCGACGCACGGGTCGTGGCGGCCCTTCGTGACGATCTCCGTCTCCTCACCGTCGCGGGTAACGGTCTCGCGCGGTTTCAGGATGGAACTGGTCGGCTTGACCGCAAAGCGGGCCACCACGGGCTGGCCGGTCGAGATACCGCCCAGGATGCCGCCCGCCTTGTTGGAGCGGAAGATCGGATGGCCGTCATTGCCAATGCGGATTTCGTCCGCGTTCTCCTCGCCGCTAAGCGCGGCGGCCTCGAAGCCGGCGCCGATCTCGACGCCCTTGACCGCGTTGATCGACATCATCGCCGCCGCGATGTCGGTGTCGAGCTTGCCATAGATCGGCGCGCCCAGACCCGGCGGCAGCCCCTCGGCCACCACCTCGATCACCGCGCCACAGGAAGACCCCGCCTTGCGCACACCGTCGAGGTAATCCGCCCAGCGTTCCGCCGCCCGCGCGTCCGGACAGAAGAAGGGGTTGGCATCCACCGTGTCCCAGTTCCAGTTACCCCGGTCGATGCCGTGCGGCCCCATCTGGACCAGCGCCGCGCGGATGGAGATCGCGCCCCCCTCGATCCCCGTTTCCAGCACCTTGCGCGCGACCGCGCCGGCGGCGACGCGCATCGCCGTCTCGCGCGCGGAGGAGCGCCCGCCGCCGCGATAGTCGCGGATGCCGTATTTCATGTCATAGGTATAGTCGGCATGGCCCGGCCGGAACTTCGGCGCGATGTCGGAATAATCCTTGGAGCGCTGATCGACATTGCGGATGACGAGGCTGATCGGCGTGCCGGTGGTCATTCCTTCGAACACGCCCGATTGGATTTCGACGGTATCGGGCTCCCGCCGCTGGGTCGTGTATTTCGACTGGCCCGGCTTGCGGCGGTCGAGATGATGCTGGATATCCGCCTCCGCCAGGGGGATGCGCGGCGGGCAGCCATCGACGACGCAGCCGATGGCGGGCCCGTGACTTTCGCCCCAGGTGGTAAAGCGGAAAAGCTGGCCGAACGTATTGGACGACATGTGGTCTCGCTTCCGAAGGCCGGGGACCGCCCCTTCCCTCAGGCACCCCGCGGATCAGCCGTTGCGGCGCAACCCCTGCAGCAGTTCGGAAATCTGGTCGGCCGCGTCCTCGCGCACCATGCCGACCGTGTGGTAGCCGCAATCGACGTGATGGACCTCCCCCGTCGCGCCGGAGGCGAGATCGGAGAGGAAATAGAGGCCCGCGCCCCCGACCTCGTCGATCGTGACGTTGCGGCGCATCGGGCTGTTGATCTCGTTCCACTTCAGGATATAGCGGAAATCGCCGATACCGCTCGCCGCCAGCGTCTTGATCGGGCCCGCGGAGATCGCGTTGACCCGCACATTGCGCTTGCCGCAATCGACGGCGAGATAGCGCACCGAGGCCTCCAGCGCCGCCTTGGCCACCCCCATGACGTTATAGTGGGGCATCACGCGCTCCGCCCCGAAATAGGTGAGCGTCAGGATCGAACCGCCTTCCGACATCAACGGCATCGCGCGCTGGCAAAGCGCCGTCAGGGAATAGCAGGAGATATCCATCGTGCGCAGGAAATTGCCGCGCGTGGTCGCCAGATACTCGCCCTTCAACTCGTCCTTGTCGGAATAGGCGATGGCATGGACCAGGAAGTCGATCTTGCCCCAACTCCGCTCCAGCGCCTGGAAAACCGCGTCGACGCTTTCCTCGTCGGTCACGTCGCAAGGCAGCACCATGTCCGGCGAGCATCCGAGGCTTTCCGCCAGCGGCACCACCCGCTTCTTCAGCGCGTCGCCCTGATAGGTGAAGGCGATTTCCGCGCCCTGCGCGGCGATCGCCTTGGCGATTCCCCATGCAATCGATTTATCGTTCGCGACGCCGAGGATGACGCCCTTCTTACCGGCCATGAGCGTGCCCGATTGAATGGGCCCGGAACCGTCCATGCCGAAACTCTCCCTGGAAGCGACGCCGCCCAGCGAACCGGCGGCGAAATGTGAACCTTAGACTGGTATCCCGGCCGATTCCATCGGCACGACCCCCCAAAATCCGGCACCCGGGCCGGAAGCGCGCACATCCTACACGATGGTTCCGGGCGGTCAAAGCCGGCGTGGACGCATTGGGCAATCGGTTGAAAAGAGCCGACTCGCACCAATCCTCTATGCTATGGGAAACGGGCGATGATGGACGAACCGACATCCCCGCCGCCGGCCGGCAAGCAGCCGCCCGAGAAGGCACCGAACGCGGTCAAGGACACCGCGCGGTTCCTGCTCTATGCGGCGGAAAGATTCGCGCGCGATGGCTGCCCGCAGCGCGCGGCATCGCTGACCTTCACCTCGCTGCTGGCGATGGTGCCGCTGCTGGCCGTCAGCTTCGCGATCTTCGCCGCCTTCCCGGCCTATGATTCGCTGCAAGTGAAGGTCCAGGATTATATCTTCGAGAATTTCGTCCCCCAGGTCGGCACCCAGGTTCAAGGCCATATCCAGACCTTCATGGCCCAGACGGGGAAGTTGAGCGCGGTCGGCGTCGTTTTTCTGGCGCTCAGCGCGGTACTTCTCCTCTCCAGCATCAACGGCACGCTCAACACCATCTGGCGCGCGCGGCAAACACGCGGGCTGGTGATGCGGCTGATGGTTTTCTGGTCGGTGCTGACATTGACGCCGTTGCTGTTCGGCGCGTCGATCTCGCTGTCCAGCGTGCTCTTCGCATTGGCCCAGGCAAGCGGGGTGGAAAGCGTCACCGGCAGCCTCGCGCGGTTCGCCTTCGCGCTGCCCTTCCTGTTTCAGGCGGCGGGGCTGACCGTGCTGTTCCTGGTCATGCCGGCGGCGCCCGTCCGGCGGCGCGACGCGGTGATGGGCGGGCTCGTCGCCTCGGTCCTGCTGGAGGGGCTGAAGCAGGGCTTCGCCTTCTATGTCACCAATTTCCCGACCTACGAGACGATCTACGGCGTCATGGCGACGATCCCGATCTTCCTGATGTGGGTCTATCTGAGCTGGATGGTGATCCTGTTCGGCGCGGAGGTCGCCGCCGGCCTGCCGGAATGGCGCACCGGCGCGCGGCGGCTCGGGCGGGAGGGATTGTCGCCCATACGCCGACTAACCGCCGCGCTCGCGGTCCTGCGGGCACTTTCCCAGGCGGCCCGCGCCGGGAAGAGCCTGAGCGACCGGAATCTCTCGCGGGCCTGCCGACTGGGGCCCGACGCACTCGGCTACGCGACGCGGCGCCTCGACCAGGACGATTATATCGCGCGCACCACCCGCAACCAATGGGTCCTGAGCCGGGATCTGGAAACGGTCACCCTCGCCGATCTGCATCGCGACCTCGATCTCGGCCTCGGCACCGGCATCCCACGCGTGCATCTGCGCACCGCCTGGGGGCAACGATTCGCCAAGGCGGTGGACGGGCTGGAAGCGGCGGAGGATGAAATCTTCGCCATGCCGCTCAAGCAACTGCTCGCCCCACCGGCGGTGGGGGAGGATCGCGTTCACGCCCCCGGCCCAGAGGACGAGGATGTGGAGGATCGTATCGCGCGAAAGGGCTTCAACGCCCGTGTGCTGGCCCTGATCGGCCTGGGAACCTTGGGGCAGGCCGGTTAATCTTGGCGTTCCCCCGTCAGATCAGGTCGGCGGCGTGGCGCTTCAGATCGTCGATATCGACGATCTCCAACGCCTTCTCGTTGGTCGCCAATAAATTGACCTGAGGGGCGGCATTGGCCTCGAACGCCTGCTGCCAGCGCGCGGCGCACAGGCACCATTGGTCGCCCGGCCGAAGCCCACGAAAGCCGAAATCCGGCATCGGCGCGGACAGGTCGTTGCCACGCGCGGCGCTGAAGGCCAGGAATCGTTCCGTCATGATGGCGCAAACCGTGTGGGAGCCGATGTCCTCCACCCCGGTATTGCAGCAGCCGTCGCGGTAGAAGCCGGTTACCGGATCGACGGAGCAGGGCATGATCGGCTCGCCGAAGACATTGCGCTGACGGTCGTCGTTCGCGGCACGCATCATCCGGCGCCCTTCGGCCCATCCCCCGCGCTATGCGCTCACCAATGCCTCGGCCACGCTCTCGAACAACGGCATGCCTTCGGTCTTGCCGAGACCCGCGTCGGTCGCGTCTTCCGGATGCGGCATCATGCCCAGCACGCGCCCCGTCGTGTCGACGATACCCGCGATATTTCGGCGCGATCCGTTCAGGTTCGTCGTCGCGTCCACCCTGCCGGCGGCATCGCAATAGCGGAAAACGATGCGCCCCTCGCCCTCCAGACGGTCGAGCGTCGCATCGTCCGCGAAGTAATTGCCCTCGTTATGGGCGACGGCCACCTCCGTCACCTGACCGGGCGTCAGGCGCTGGGTGAAGGGCGGCGCGCAACGCTCCGCCTTCAGGTGGGTATATTTGCAGATGAACTTCAGCCCGGCGTTGCGCAACAGCGCGCCCGGCAGCAACCCCGTCTCCGTCAGGATCTGGAAGCCGTTGCATACGCCGAGCACCGCCACGCCGCGATTCGCCGCGTCCTTGACCGCGCGCATGATCGGCGAATTGCCGGCCATCGCGCCGCAGCGCAGATAATCGCCATAGGAGAACCCGCCCGGCACGACGATCAGATCATACCCGTCGAGCGCCGTTTCCCGGTGCCAGACGATGTCGGGGCGACGGCCGGAAGCGCGCTCGATCGCGTCGGCCATGTCCTTCTCGCGGTTGGTGCCGGGGAAGAGGATAACGGCGGATTTCATCGGCGTGGCGCTCCCGCTTGCGGCCTTCAGGCCTCGATCTCGATGCGGTAGTTCTCGATCACGGTGTTGGCGAGAAGCTTGCGGCACATCGCCTCGACCTCGCTCTCCGCCTTCGCCTCGTCCTCCGCGGCGAGGTCGAGTTCGATCACCTTGCCCTGACGGACCTCGTTGACGCCGTCGAAGCCGAGACCGCCGAGCGCATGCTCGATCGCCTTGCCCTGCGGGTCGAGGACACCGGGCTTAAGGGTAACGAAGACTTTGGCTTTCATGGCGGCGCCCTTCGCGGATCGGTGAGGAATGTCGCTGTCCCGGGCCGAATAGCCGATTCGCCGGGGATCGCGTGGCTTTTATCAGCCACCCGCCCCCCGGGCAACAGAGCAAGCGGCCACCCTTGTCCCGGAGGCCGATGCGCGCCACTGTCCTTCCTGGGAGGAGCCCGAACGAGAAAGGGGAACGCCGTCATGATCGCGCGTTGGATCGCGGCCTGCGGCATCGCCGTCCTGACGATGGTCATTCCACCGGCGCATGCCTGTGGCCCCGACAGCGATTGTCGGCTGGACAACGGACGGACCTATCGAATCGCCATGCCGAACGCTACGGGCGCGGAGGGGGGCGACCGCGGACCCGTCGGTGCCATTCTCTATGTCCACGGCTATAAGGGAACAGCCGCCGGAAGCATGGGGAATTCTGGATTGCGCGCCCTCGCCCGGTCGCTCGGCATCGCCTTGATCGCCGCGAACTCAGACGGCGGCGACTGGCCGCTGCCGAATTCCCCGTCCGTCCTGCGCGGCGAGACGACGGCCGACCTCGACGGCGCGTACGATTATTTCGAAGCCGTGCTGGCGGACGCGGCCGACCGTTTCGGCATAGATCGCGACCGCGTCATGATCTCCGGCTTCTCTGCCGGCGCAATGATGGTCTGGTGGCTTGCCTGCGAACGCTCGAACCTCGCCGTCGGATTCGCTCCCGTCAGCGGCACTTTCTGGACGCCCGTTCCGGAGGATTGTCCGGCCGAGCCGGCCCATCTCTTTCATACCCATGGGAGCGCCGACCCGGTGGTGCCGCTGGGAGGACGGCGAATCGGCCCGGCCAAACAGGGCGTCGTTCGCCAAGCGGTCACGATGTACCGCGCCGCCGGAGGCTATCGCTTTACCCGTCGCTTCGAACAGGGCGACCTGCGGTGCGAGAGATGGCGCAACCCGCGGCGCAAGCTGCTCGATCTTTGCCTCCACGACGACGGGCATCGCCTCGACCCGGAACATCTGCGACGCGCCTGGACGGTCTTGGAGAAAACGGGAGCGTTCTCTCCCGAACGCTAGAGCATGATGAGATCATATGGCCCCATCCGAGATGCCGCTTTCGGTCGATTTTCCGGCCCCGGACCGCGTCGAGGCCGCTTGACGATGAACCACATCGCCCGCGCGCCCTCCCCCCATGGGGCCATGGGCCGGAAACCCGGAAAACGATCGCGGGTGGGTCCATATGATATCATCATGCTCTAGAACCCGGCGCGCGCCGTCCTATCGGATCGCATTCGGCATCAAGGGTTGCGCCCTTCCGCCTGGGGCACCCCGAGAGCCCTGCCGCGCGGGCGGCGACGGTTCCTCTGGCCGCGTCTCGCCGGGCGCGGAACCGGGCTCCCCGGAACCATCCTGCTCAACCGGCGGCTCCTCCTCGACGGCCTCCTCCAGCGCCGGCGCCTCACCCAACGGCGAGGGCGGCGTTTCCGGCGGGGCCGTGGTGACGCCGAGGTCGGTGCGTCCGGCATCGCCCACGATTTCCAGCAGGTCGGATTCCGGCGCGGCCATGGCCACCGCGACGGCGGCGAGGCCGGCGGCCCGCGCGCTCGCCTCCTCCATCTGCTGGGCGGCGCGGATGGCGAGGTCGGTCTCGCCTAGGCGTGCGGAGGCCGCGGCCACCCGTGTCAGCGAGCGATAGCGCGGAGCGAGGAAACTGCCGTCGGAGGCGCGGATCGGGTAGTCCTCGGGTCTCGGCGGCGGAATGCGCGCCGCCGTATCGAAGGCGGAGAGCAGATCGCCGGCGGCGATCTGGGCCAGTGCTATATCCTCCAGCGCCTCCTGGAAGCCCGGTTGGTCCTTATTCTCCCAGGCGGTGCGGTAGGCCGCGCTAATGGTCTTCTGCGCATTCTCGATCCGTCCGCGTTGGGCTTCGGCGATGGCGATCTGGATCAGCGCGCGCACCTTCTGGATATCGCCGGGGATGAGATCAATGAGATCCCGGGCACGGGCGAAGATCGCGGCGTCGGCCTCCGGCTGCCCGGCACGGGTTTGTGCCTGCAGCACCTGACGCAAGGCCTCCGGCAGGAAATCGAGGATCGGCTTGTACCCGGTCGATTCCAGGGCACGGGACAACAATTCGCTCGCCCCCTGCGGATCGCCGTTGAGGCCGCGGTTCATCGCGACCGGCCCGAATATCTGGGCACGCAGACCGACATAGGGGATGTAGTCGGTGAGGATCAGCGCCTCCTCGTACTTCCCCTGGCCGAGCAGGATCTTACCCATGGCGAGCATCGCGCGCGACTGGCGCAGCTTGTCCGAAATCCGGCCGGCGGCGGTGAAGGCATCGGCAAGGCGGCCGACCTTCGCCAGTTCCACGATCAGATGTTCCAACGCGTCGGCGCGCGCGGCCATGTCCTCGATCCGATCCGTCTCCTCCTGGGCGAGACGGAAGAGCGGGACGGCGCTATCGAGATCCCCGGTCTCCCCACGTGCCCGCGCGACGGAGGCGATGGCGCGGGACCGCGCGGCGCCCTCCGGGATCAGGCGGACGATCTGCATCGCCTCCTCCGCGTCCTCCCCCTCGATCATGGCGCCGGCGAGCATGGCATAGGCGTCGAACCGTCCGCTGTCGGGGCCGGCCGCGATGCGTTCGCGCGCCGTCTCGAAGCTCGTACGCGACCCGGCGACGTCCCCCGCCGCGATTTGCGCGCGGCCGATCTCGATCAACAGATGCGCGGTCTCATGCTCGTCCCCCTCGATCCCGCGCGCCTGTGTGAAAGCCTCCTGCAACAGCGCGCTCGCCGCGCGACGCGCCTCCTGGGAATTGTCGAGCGCCGTCAGCGACGCGCTCGCCGTTTGTTGCAAGGCGCGTACACGGAATTGCGGGTCCGGAATCAGCCGGGCCGTTTCGATCGCCCCTTCGCGATCGCCCAATTCCGCCTGATGCACGGCGATGAGGCGCAGCACCTCGCCACCGTCGCGTATGCGCCCGGCGTCGAGCCCGGAGAAATTGCCGCTCGCGCGGCGCAGCAAGTCCCGGGCACTCTCATCATCACCACGGGCATGATCATGGCGCGCGATGGCGACGAGCGAGCGACCGGACCAGATGGGGTCGTAGATGCGGGTAACCTCGTCCACCGCCTCCGCCCGCTCATCGCGCGCGAGGCGGGCACGCACGATGCCGTTCAGTGCCTGGCCCGTCTCGTCCTCCCCCTCGATCGAAATGGCGAGGAAACGAAGACGCGTGAAGGCATTGCTCAACACCTCCCGCGTGACGGGATCGAGCGATAGCGGGTTGAAGGAATCGGCGAGTTGCGCCCGAGCCACCCCGCCCAGCGGCGGAGCCGCCAGCGTCAGGACCCCCACCGCCCCAATGGCAAGGCTATGGACGAGCGAGTGGGTAAGCGACCGCATGCCCCGGCCGAGGCCGGCGCGGCACCTACCCCTCGGCGAAGACCCGAGCGAAAATCGTCTCCACATGCTTCATGTGGTAGCCGATATCGAACAGCGCGTCGATTGCTTCTTGTCCGAGCGGACCGGAGACTTCCGGGTCGGCCTTAAGCAGGTCCTGGAAGCTCGTGCCCGTCCGCCAGCTTTCCATCGCGTTGCGTTGGACGAGGCGATAGGCGTCCTCGCGGCTGACACCGGCCTGGGTCAGGTTCAGCAGCACGCGCTGGGAATTGTGCAGCCCGCCCAGCTTGTCGAGATTCTCCTGCATCTTTTCCGGATAGACGACGAGCTTCTCCACCACCCCGGCGAGCCGGCCCAGCGCGAAGTCGAGCGTCACGGTCGCATCCGGGCCGATCATGCGCTCGACCGAGGAATGGGAGATATCCCGCTCATGCCAGAGCGCGATATTCTCCAACGCCGGCACCGCATAGCCGCGCACCATGCGGGCGAGACCCGTCAGATTCTCCGTCAGCACCGGGTTGCGCTTATGCGGCATGGCGCTGGAGCCCTTCTGCCCCTTGGAGAAGAACTCCTCCGCCTCGCGCACCTCGGTGCGTTGCAGGTGGCGAATCTCGATGGCGAGGTTCTCGATCGAACCCGCGACGACCGCCAGCGCGGCGAAGAACGCCGCATGCCGGTCGCGCGGGATGACCTGGGTCGACATCGGCTCCGGCTTCAGGCCGAGCTTGTCCGCGACATGCACCTCCACCGCCGGATCGATATTGGCGAAGGTACCGACCGCGCCGGATATGGCGCAGGTCGCGACCTCCGCCCGCGCGGCGACCAGCCGGTCGCGGCCGCGCTTGAAGGCGGCGTAATGACCGGCAAGCTTGAGGCCGAAGGTCGTCGGTTCCGCATGAATGCCGTGGCTGCGGCCGATGCAGACGGTTTCCCTATGCTCCTCCGCCCGCGTCTTGAGGGCGGCGAGCAGCCGGTCGAGATCGGCCAGCAGGATATCGGCGGCCTGGGTCAACTGTACGTTCAGGCAGGTGTCGAGCACGTCGGAGGAAGTCATCCCCTGATGCACGAACCGCGCGGGCTCGCCCACATGTTCCGCCAGTTCGGTCAGGAAGGCGATGACGTCGTGCTTCGTCTCCGCCTCGATCGCGTCGATGTGCTCGATGCGCGCCTCGGTATAGGGCTTGTCGCCCTTCTCCCACACGGCCGCCGCCGCCTCTTTCGGGATCACGCCCAGCCCCGCCAGCGCGTCGCAGGCATGCGCCTCGATCTCGAACCAGATGCGGAACTTGTTGGCGGGCTCCCAGATGGCCGTCATCTCGGGCCGGCTATAGCGCGGAATCATGGGGCGGAACCTCCTTCGGAAGCGCGGATGGGCGTGCGGGCGGGTTCTAGCCCCCGCATCGGGGGAGGGCAAGCGGCGGGCTGGAATCGCCCTCCCGCTTTGACCTCGTCATCGAACCGGAGTATTGAGCGCGCGAGCGAGCGTCACCCCGTCCATCCGAAGGATCGCCCCCGCCCATGAGCGACAGCGCAAGCACCGCCCCGCGCGCCAATCCCGAGATCGAGATCACCGACGACATCGTCAAGGAACACGGGCTGACGACGGACGAGTACCGCACGGTGCTCGACATCCTGGGCCGTGCGCCGAACCTGACGGAACTCGGCATCTTCTCCGTCATGTGGTCGGAGCACTGCTCCTACAAATCGAGCCGGGTCTGGCTCAAGACCCTGCCGACCAAGGGGCCCCAGGTGATCCAGGGGCCGGGCGAGAATGCGGGCGTGATCGATATCGGCGACGGCGAGGCGGCCGTGTTCAAGATCGAGAGCCATAACCATCCGAGCTTCATCGAGCCCTATCAGGGCGCCGCGACCGGCGTCGGCGGCATCCTGCGCGACGTCTTCACCATGGGCGCGCGCCCGATCGCCAGCCTGAACGCGCTGCGTTTCGGCGATCCGGACCACCCGAAGACGCGCCATCTGGTGTCCGGCGTGGTTGCCGGGATCGGCGGTTACGGCAACTGCATCGGCGTGCCGACGGTCGGCGGCGAGGTGAATTTCCACAAGGCCTATAACGGCAATATCCTGGTAAACGCGATGACCGTCGGTCTCGCGAAGGCGGACAAGATCTTCTATTCAGCCGCCGCCGGCGTGGGCAATCCGGTGGTCTATGTCGGCTCCAAGACGGGGCGGGACGGCATCCATGGCGCCACCATGGCCTCGGCCGAGTTCAGCGAGGATTCGGAGGAGAAGCGCCCCACCGTCCAGGTCGGCGACCCCTTCACGGAAAAGCTGCTACTGGAAGCGTGCCTGGAATTGATGGCGACCGACGCGATCGTCGCGATCCAGGACATGGGCGCGGCCGGCCTGACCTCCTCCTCCGTCGAGATGGCGGACAAGGGCGGCGTCGGCATCCGTCTCGATCTCGACCGCGTGCCGATGCGCGAGGAGGCGATGACGCCCTACGAACTCATGCTCTCCGAAAGCCAGGAGCGCATGCTGATGGTGCTCAAGCCGGGCCGGGAGGATGAGGCGCGCGCGATCTTCGAGAAATGGGAACTCGACTTCGCCGTGATCGGCCAAGTGACGGAAAGCGGCGCGCTGGAGCTTTTCTGGCATGGGGAGCCGGCGGCCGCGATCCCGGTTTCGCCGTTGGTCGATGCCTCGCCGATGTATGAGCGGCCTTGGGAGCCCACCCCGCCGCGCGCCCCCATCGCCCCGGCGGAGGTTCCGGCGCCCGCCGATTACGGCGCGCTGCTGCTCGACCTCGTGGCCGACCCGGACCTCGCCTCGCGCCGCTGGATCTGGGAGCAATATGATCACTTGATCCGGGGCGAGACGCGCATGCCGCCGGGCGCCGCCGACGCGGGCATCGTGCGTCTGCCGAAGGAAGGCACCGCGATCGCCGAACGCGGCCCCGCGAAGGCGCTGGCGGTCACGACCGACTGCACGCCGCGCTATTGCCTCGCCGATCCGGAGGCCGGCGGCAGACAGGCCGTGGCCGAGGCTTGGCGCAACCTCACCGCGACAGGCGCCACGCCGCTCGCGCTTACCAACAACATGAATTTCGGCAATCCCGAGCGCCCCCGCATCATGGGGCAATTCGTGGGCTGCGTGCGGGGGATGGGGGCGGCGTCCTCCGCGCTCGACTTCCCCGTCGTCTCGGGCAATGTCTCGCTCTATAACGAGACCAATGGCGAAGCCATCCTGCCGACGCCCGTGATCGGCGGCGTCGGGCTCCTCGCGGACGCGGACAAGGCCGTCGGCCTCGCCCTTCCCGGCGCGGGCTATCGCCTCTATCTGGTGGGGGAAACCGCCGGGTGGCTCGGCCAGTCCATCTACCGCCGACTTGTCGAGGGGGTCGAGGACGGTGCCCCCCCGCCGGTCGACCTGACGGTCGAACGGCGCAACGGCGACTTCGTGCGCGACCAGATCAAGAGCGGCCATATCGCCGCCTGTCACGACCTGTCCGACGGCGGCTTGGCCGTGGCACTGGCGGAGATGGCCATGGCGGGCGGCGTCGGCGCCGCCATCGCGGTGGAGGATGCCGCAGACACCCTGCCGCCACACGCCTGGTTGTTCGGAGAGGATCAGGCGCGCTATGTTCTCGCGGTGGCGGCACCGAATGCGGCCGCGGTCGAGCAGGCCGCCACCGGCGCGTCCGTCCCGCTCGTCGCGATCGGCGAGACCGGCGGCGACGCGTTGAAGCTGGGCGGGCTCGCCACCATATCGGTCGCGGCGCTCGGCACGGCGCATGAGGGGTGGCTGCCCACCTATATGTCCGGCGAAGGCTGAGCACGCCGACGCGAAAGGGAGAGAGACAAGCCCATGCCGATGAGCTCGGGGGAGATCGAACGCTTCATCAAGGAAGCCCTGCCCGACGCCGAGGTCGTGATCAACGATCTGCGCGGCGACGGCGACCACTATGCCGCCTTCGTGAAGTCGGCGGAGTTCAAGGGCAAGAGCCGGGTGCAGCAACATCAGATGGTTTATCAGGCGCTGCAGGGCCGCATGGGCGGCGAACTGCACGCGCTGGCGCTTCAAACGGCGGTGCCGGAAGACTGAGCGCGCCCAACCGGAACAGCAGCGGCCCGATACCGGGCCGGGACGAGGAGACGAGAGACATGGACGAACAGGTTCGCGAACGCATCCAGGGCGAGGTCGACGGCGGCGATGTCGTCCTCTTCATGAAGGGCACCCCGGTCTTCCCGCAGTGCGGCTTCTCCGCCGCCGTGGTCCAGGTGCTCAATCACCTGAACGTGCCCTTCAAGGGGATCAACGTCCTTGAGGACGATTCGATCCGCCAGGGTATCAAGGATTTCTCCAGCTGGCCGACGATCCCGCAGCTCTATGTGAAGGGTGAGTTCGTGGGCGGCTGCGACATCATCCGCGAGATGTTCGAGACCGGCGAGCTGGCCGAGATGCTGCAGACCAAGGGCGTCGACGTTCAGCTTCAGGCCTGACGCCCGCCGGTCGCTATCGATCCGATAAAGCGCGCCCCGCCGCTCCGCCCCCTACTTCCCAACCGGGATAGGATGCGGAATGGCGGGGCGTTCGCGTTTCGGAGACTTGGTGTTATACCCGCCAGGCCTTGAGCGCCTCGGCCGCCGCCGCGCATTCCTCCGTGCTGCCGGCGAAGGAGAAGCGCATGGTCCGGTGCCCCCGGGCGGAATCGAAATCCAGCCCCGGCGTCGCGGCCGTCCCGGTCTCCGCCAGGATGCGCGCGCAGAATTCCCGGCTGTCGTTGGTCATGTCCGAGATATCGGCATAGAGGTAGAAGGCCCCGTCACTCGGCGCGATATTGGTGAAGCCGGCCTTCGGCAGTTCGTCGAGCAGCAGCGCGCGATTTTCCCGATACCGCTTCACGTTCGAGCGTAGTTCGTCATGGCAGTCGAAGGCCGCCGTTGCCGCGATCTGGCTCAAGGTCGGTGGCGAGATGAAGAGATTCTGCGCCAGGCATTCCACCGCACGCTGCAGATCCGGCGGCACGATCATCCAGCCGAGACGCCACCCCGTCATGCAGAAATATTTCGAGAAGCTGTTCACCACGATCGCGCTCTCGGAAAGCGAGGCGGCGGTGGCCGATTTGAAGTCGTATTCCAGCCCGTGATAAATCTCGTCGGAGATGAGCCGGATGCCCTCCGCGTCGCAATAATCGACCAGCCGGCGCATCTTCGTCTCGTCCAGCATGGTTCCGGCGGGGTTGGACGGGCTGGCAACGATCAGACCGGCGATGTCGCCGCCCGCCCGCGCCTCGTCGATTAATTCCGGGGTCGGCTGGAAGCGGTGTTCCGGTCCCGTCTCGATCTCCACCGGCACAAGGCCGAGCGCCTTCAGGATATGGCGATAGCAGGGATAGCCCGGCGAGGCGAGCGCCACCCGGTCCCCCGGATCGAAGGCCGCCAGGAAACCGAGGATGAAGGCCCCGGTGGACCCGGTGGTCGCGAATATCCGATCCATCGGGATATCGAGATTGTAGAAATGCGCGTAGTGGGCCGAGATCGCCTCGCGCAGTTCCGGAATCCCCGGGGATACGGTGTAGCCGAGCTTATCCTCCTGCAATGCCTGATGGGCACGGGCGATGACGCCCGCGGGCGCGGAGGTGCTGGGTTGGCCGACCTCCAAATGATAAACCGCTTTCTCCTGGGCCTCTCGTTCGGCCGCGGCCATCATCACCTCCATCACGATGAAGGGAGGGAGAGTGCCGCGACTGCCGACTTTCAAGGTCATGGATCAGTTTTCCTCGCTTGGCGCGCTCACGGACAGACCGAAGCCGCGCGGGTCGTGCGCGACCGCGCACAAGGAGTCGTATTGGCTGTCCGGCAGGCCATATGGACAATGGATGACGTTCGCCCGCGCGGGCCAGATCGTCTCCTGTACTTGATGGTTGGCGCGGCGCAGCGCCTCGACCGTCTCCGGCGCGCCGCGCTCGACCACGGCGAGCGACGGCTGGTCGAAGCCCAGCACCCGTTTCGCCGCCACCGCGTCGCCCGGCTTCTCGCCGCGCAGGACGACATCGGCGGCGATCTGATTGACCGTGGCCTGACTGAAGACCCCGCCATTCGCGGCGACCGCGAAACGAAAGGCGAAGGAGCCCGCCTCCACCCCGATCGCCGGGCCGAGGGCCAGCGTGTTGCGGCCATGGCCGGTGGGCGCGGCGGCCGGGATGATGCCGGTGCCGGGCGCCGCGCGTCCGATACCGAAGGGATAATAGTTGGTCAGATCGCAAGCGACCGCCATGCCGTCGCGATCGACCACGACGAAGCCGGTTCCCGCCGGGGCCTCCACCATGTCGAGGCCGGCACCGCCCCCCGCGCCCCCGGGCGCGAAAGCCGCGTTCTGATCGTAGCCGGCGAACAGATCCTCCAAATGCGCCTGGGCGACCAGCGCCCGCCAATCAGGCCGCGCGAAATAGCCGTCCAGCCATTGCCGCCGGTCGGCGAGCGCGCGGCGCGACGCCTCGACCAGCAGATGGGGGCGCTCCGACGGGTCCGCCTCCGCATAGCGATCCTCGGCTCCCAGCATGCCGAAGACCTGGGCCTCCACCACCCCGGCCTGGGCGGGTGGCGGGGCGAAATGCATCTCCACCTCGCCCTGGGGCATCACGACCGTCGTGCGCCATTCGGGGATGAATTCCCGCAAATCCTCGCGCGTCAGCGTCCCCCCGACCTCGCGATAGGCCTCGACCAGCCGGTCGGCGAAATTCCCGGTATAGAGCACGCCACCGCCCTGCCCCCGGATGCGGCCGAGCGTCCCGGCGAGATCGATCTGCTGGAACCGCTCCCCCTCCGTCAGGGGTTGTCCGCCCGGACCGGAAAAGACGCGGCGCAGGGGCTCGTCCCGGAACAACTCGGGCGCCGCGGGGGCGAGTTCGGTGGTGAAGGCCCGGCTCGCCCGATGGCCGAGACGGGCAAGCTGCTCCGCCGGCGCGACCAGCAACCGCCAATCGAGCCGCCCATAGCGGGCATGCAGCGCGACCAACCCGCGAACCAGACCGGGCACCGCCGTCGGGCGTCCTCCCGCCGGCCCGCTTCCCGCGCCGGGCGCGAAATCCAGCGCCTCCGTCACGCCCAGCGTCGCGTCATGCACCACGCAACTGCCGCCCCCACCCAATGTGATGGCGGACGGATAGGTGACGGAGAGCGCGAGGCTGATCGCCGTCGCCGCGTCGGCCGCCGAGCCGCCGGCCGTCAGGACGTCCCGGCCAACCAGGGCGGCGTTGGGCTCATCGACGGCCAAGCCGCCATAAAACCCTTGAATATAGCCGACCTCGCCGAAAACGCTTTCTTCCTCATCACCCGCGCAGCCCGCGAGCGCGCCGGCAAGCGCCACGACGAAGGCCAGGGATAGGGAGTGCGAGATCCGGGAGAAAAAAGGGGCGATACTGGGGCGCTGTTTGCGACGGATCATCAGACTCACTAGATTAGGTGGCGGACAAGGACGGGACGGGACCAAGAGGCCCATGCATCTTTCTACCCTGTACCACATCTCAGTCAAACATGCATGGCCCCGGCGGATGGGGACGATCGGCCGCATCCGTCCCGTCCGCGCGTTCCTCATGGGATTGCTCGCGCTCTGCGCGGCGACGGTGACGCCCGCCTTCCAGGCCGCGGCGCAAGGGCGGGATTTGCGCTTTATCCGCGATACCGAGATCGAGAACGCGATGCGCGTCTATCTGGCGCCGATCTTCGATGCCGCCGGGCTGGACCCCGCTTCCGTCAAGATTCACCTGATCCAGGACGATGCCATCAACGCCTTCGTCGCCGGGGGAATGAACATCTTCATCCATACCGGACTCCTGATCCAGGCCGACGGGCCGGACGAGGTGATCGGCGTGCTGGCTCACGAAGTGGGCCACATCACCGGCGGTCATCTGGCGCGTTTCCAGGAAAACGCGGCGAACGCCCAGATCAAGGGACTCGCCGCGATGATCCTGGGCGGCGCGGCGGCGATCGCGGCCGGCGAGGCGGGCGGCGTGCAGGCCGCGACCATGTTGGGCTCGCAGATCGGACGCCGCTCGCTCCTCAGCTATACCCGTCAGATGGAGCGCTCGGCCGACCAGGCGGCGATGGAATTCCTGCATCAGGCCGGCTTCACGCCGGAGGGATACCGGGACATCCTGGAAAAGCTGGCGAACCGCGCGAAGCTCTATAGCGCGAACGCCAACCCCTATGAGCAGACCCACCCGGTGACCGAGGATCGTATCGCCTTCGTCGAGAACCAACTGGCCAACTGGCCGACGGACGCGCCCGGCATTCCAAAGTCGTTCTACGACCTTCATGAACGGGTGCGCGCCAAGCTGATCGGCTATCTGGCGGAGCCCGAACGGGTGCTGGAACAATATCCGCCGTCGCAAACGGATCTGAAATCACGCTATGCGCGGGCGATTTCTCATATGCGCGCCTATCAGCGCGAGGATGCGCTGGAACTCGCCAACGGCCTGATCGAGGACTTTCCGAAGGACCCGTTCTTCCGCGAACTGAAGGGCGATATCTATCTCAATACCGGCCAAGTGCGCGAGGCGATCGAGCCTTACGAAGAAGCCATCGAGATGTTGCCCTGGGCCGCGCTGATCCGCATCAATCTCGCCCGTGCGCTCCTGGAAATGAACGAAAGCCAGTACGAGGAACAGGCGCTCGACCACCTGACCAAGGCGCGCCGTTACGAGCCGGATTCCTCGGAGCTGTGGCGCCTGACGGCGGCGGTTCAAACACGGCTCGGCAATAGCGGCCAGGCGGCGCTTGCCCAGGCCGAGCGCGCCTTCCGGAGCGGCAGCAGGCCCGAGGCCAAGACCTACGCCGATCGCGCCATGGTGGAACTGCCCGAAGGGTCCGCCGGATGGCTGCGGGCGCAGGATATCTCGCTGCAACTCGAAAAAGCGTCCGAGTGACCGCGCATCCCGTCTACTCCCGGTTTTAGGGCTGTCTTGGGGCGGTCTTGGCCGCATCCGCTCAAAGCCGCGTGATCGGGAGAGGATCGAGATGCTTTTTCCTTGGCCCGCGCCACCGGCCCGCCTAGCCTGCGCATCCGCCTAGCCTGCGCATTCGCCGACACGCCCCCTGTAATGGAGAACGAGGCGCCCATGTTCACGACCATCCGCCCCCTGCCCGCCCTGGTTCTCGCCGCATGCCTCGCCCTGACGCTAACGGGCATCGCGCGGGCGGATGACGACGCATCGGGGAACGACGGGCTGAGCGAACGTGAGCGCGCGGAGGTCGAGACGCTGGTACGCGACTA
Source organism: Marivibrio halodurans (assembly GCF_017963645.1). Taxonomy (GTDB): domain Bacteria; phylum Pseudomonadota; class Alphaproteobacteria; order UBA8366; family Aestuariispiraceae; genus Marivibrio; species Marivibrio halodurans. The sequence goes on from NZ_JAGMWN010000005.1 coordinate 82,176, forward strand.
TATCCTCGACCATCCGGAGGTGATCCTGGAGGCCGTGCAGCGCTTGCAGGCCCGCCAGCAGGCGGAGGAGGAGGCGCGCTCCCAAGCCGCGCTCGCCGACCGGGCGGAGGATATCGACAATCACCCGATGGACCCGACCCACGGCCCCGCCGACGCGCCAGTCACGCTGGTAGAGTTCTTCGATTACAATTGCGGCTACTGCAAGAAGCTGCTGCCCGTGATGACCAAGCTGATCGAGGAGCGGGACGATCTGCGCATCGTCTTCAAGGAATTCCCGATCCTGACACCGGAATCGGAGATCGCGGCGCGCGCCGCGCTGGCCGCCGACAGGCAGGACCTCTATCTCCCCTTCCATCAAGCCCTGATGTCCATGCGCGGCCAGATGACGGAAGCACGTATCCTGGAGACGGCCGCCTCCGTCGGCCTCGACCTCGACCGGCTGCGGCAGGACATGGCCGCCGGGGAGATTTCCAGGCATATCGCCGAAACCAAGGCGCTGGCCCAGGAAATCGGCGTCACCGGTACGCCGGCATTGGTAATCGGCGACACGCTGGTACCGGGCGCGGTTCCCTATGAGCGGATCGTGGCGCTGCTCGACGAAGCCGAGGCGCGCGCGACGGCCGAGTGACGGATGCGCTTCCCGACGCCCCTCGTCCCCGGGCGGCTGACGCGCCGCTATAAGCGGTTCCTGGCGGACGTACGGCTGGAGGACGGAAGCCTCGTCACCGCCCATTGCGCCAATCCGGGATCAATGATGGGACTGGCCGCGCCGGACAGCCCGGTCTGGCTCGCCCCGAACCCCAATCCGAAGGCGAAGCTCGACTGGCGCTGGGAGATCGCGACACAGCGCATCGACGGCACCGACCACATGGTCGGAATCAATACCGGGCGCGCCAACCGCATCGCGGAGGAGTCGATCCTGGCCGGGCGCATCCCGGAGCTCGCCGGCTATGAAAGCCTGCGGCGGGAGGTAAAGTACGGCCGGGCGAGCCGCGTCGATCTCCTGCTCGAAAGCCCGGAGGCGGACGCGCCGCCCTGCTATGTCGAGGTGAAGAGCGTCACGCTGCGCCGCCCGGACGGCCCATTTCCCGGGGCCGCGGAGTTCCCCGACGCGGTCACCGCGCGCGGGGCGAAGCATCTCGACGAACTGGCCGCGATGCGGGCGGAAGGCGCGCGCGCCGTCATGCTCTATCTTGTTCAGCGTGCCGATTGCACCCATTTCCGGATAGCGGACGATATCGATCCCACCTATGCCGAGGCGCTGGAAGAGGCGCGGGGGGCATGCGTCGATTGTTTGTGCTACGATTGTGTCGTGGGGCCGGAGGGCATAGAACTCCGTTCCGCCTTGAACATTTCACCCTGACCCCGTTCCCCGACCGCCCGTCGGGTGTCTCTCTCGAAGATCGGACATAACCGATGAACAAGATCTATAATAGCGAGGCTGGCCGCATAAAGCTGCATGGCGCCAGCGAATTCGAGGGCATGCGCCGCGCCGGACGGCTGGCGGCCCAGGTGCTGGACTTCATCACGGACCATGTCCAACCCGGCATCAGCACCGGCGAATTGGACCGGCTGTGTCACGATTTCATCACCGCCGCGGGCGCTACTCCCGCGCCGCTGAATTATCGCGGGTTCCCGAAATCGGTCTGCACCAGCATCAACCATGTCGTCTGCCACGGTATTCCGGACGATTCGAAGAAACTTAAGAATGGCGACACCCTCAATATCGATATCACGGTAATCCTGGACGGCTGGCACGGCGATACCAGCCGGATGTTCCTGGTCGGCGACAAGGTGTCGGTGAAGGCCCGTAACCTGACCCGCGTCACCTATGAATGCATGATGAAGGGGATCGAGGTCGTGCGGCCCGGCGCGACGCTGGGCGACATCGGGGCGGCGATCCAGGAGCATGCGGAGGCGCATCGCTTCTCGGTCGTGCGCGATTTCTGCGGGCACGGCATCGGCCGCGTCTTCCACGACGCGCCGAGCGTCCTGCATTACGGCAAGGCCGGCGAGGGCCTGGAACTGAAGGAAGGCATGTTCTTCACGGTCGAGCCCATGATCAATGCCGGGAAGTATCCGGTGAAGATCCTGAACGACGGGTGGACGGCCGTGACCAAGGACAAGTCCCTTTCCGCCCAGTTCGAGCATACGATCGCGGTTACCGCCGACGGGTACGAGATATTCACGCTCTCGCCCAAGGGCTGGAACCAACCCCCGTACGACGCCTGATCCCATATCGCTCAAGCGCAAGAGACCCGCACCCGATGGCCGAGGGCAATCCGCCGGAACAACCGCGCGAGAAACCACACTACCATGAGCATAGGAAACGTCTGCGCGCCCGTTTCACGGGGGACATGGGCGCGTCCATGCCGGACTACGAACTGCTCGAACTGGTGCTCTGCGGTATCATCCCGCGTCGCGACGTGAAGCCGATCGCCAAGGCGTTGCTGAAACGATTCGGCGGGTTCGGCGATGTGATCGGCGCCGACCCGCGCGAGATCGCCCGGGTCGAGGGCATGGGCGAGACCTCGGCCATCCAATTGAAAGCGATCCAGCAGGCGGCGATCCGCCTCCTGCGTCACGAGATCACGGATGGTCATGTGCTATCGAGTTGGGACGCCGTGCTCGACTATTGCCGCGCGGCGATGGGCCGGGAAAAGGTGGAGCAGTTCCGCCTGCTTTTCCTCAACAACCGCAACCGGCTGATCGCGGACGAGGTGCAGCAGACCGGCACCGTGGATCACACCCCCCTCTATCCGCGCGAGGTGGTGCGGCGCGCGCTGGAACTCGGCGCCAGCGCGCTTGTCATGGTCCACAATCACCCATCCGGCGACCCTACCCCGTCGAAGGCGGATATCGCCATGACGCACGCGGTGCGCGATGCCCTGTCGAAGATCGACATCCGGCTTCACGACCACATCATCATCGGACGCAAGGACACAGTCAGTCTGCGCAGCGACGGGCTGATCTGACGGCCTTCGGCTGTTCACCGCTTACATATAGGGCTGAACCAGATGCGCGGCGCCGTCGCGCAGTTTCGTCAGAATCGGACGGGTTCGCAGTTCACCCAGCGACAACGGCCGCGCCACCGCGACCCGGCGGTCGATCAGCGCATCGATCCGTGCGGCGAAATTCGTATCGTACCATTCCGCGACATATTCGAAATTGAGCCGCAGCGAGCGCATGTCCCAATTGCCGCTGCCGATCAGCGACCAGGCGCCGTCGACGGTCATCAGCTTCGTATGATCGAAGGGGGCGGGCCTGAGCCAGATCTTGGCCCCGGCGGCGAGCGCCGTCTCCTGCTCGACCCGGCCGGCCCATTGCAGAATACGATGGTCCGACGTCTCCGGCAGCACGATCTCGATGCCGACACCGCCGGCCGCGGCGAGTTTCAAGGCGGACAGCACCGTCTCGTCCGGCAGGAAATAGGGCGTGACGATCCGGATCGACCGCCGCGCCGACAGGATGGCGGCCAGCAGCGTCCAGCGCAGCGGATTCTCCTCGTAATCCGGGCCGGAAGCGATCCCGCGACCGAGCAGATCGCCGGCGGGCGCGAGATCGGGATACCATTCCTCCCCCATCAGCGTCTCGCCGGTGGTGAAGCACCAATCGGCGGCGAAGCGCTCCATCACCTGGGTGACGATCGGCCCTTCCAGCCGGAAATGCACGTCGTCGACGCCCTCGGCCGGCCCCACCGTCTCCAGCAGGCATTCCTCCTTGATGTTAAGCCCCCCGGTGAAGGCGAGCCGCCCGTCCGCGATCAGCAGCTTCGCGTGATTGCGCATGTTGAGATAGGGCATGCGCCAGGGAACGAGGCTGAAAAGGAACCGCTGCACCGGAACACCGGCCCGACGCAGATGATAAAGAACCGGCTGCCAACTGTCATAGGCCCCGACACCGTCAACCAGCACCCGGACCGTCACCCCGCGATCATGGGCGCGTTCCAGCGCATCCGCGAAACGCCCGCCGATCGCGTCGTTCCGGAAAATATAGCTGGAGAGCGCCACGCTGCGCGTCGCACCGTCGATGGCGGTCAGCATCTCCGCATAGGCCCGGTCTCCGCCGTCAAAGGGCTCCACCTTGTTGCCGCCGACCGGCGCATTGCTCGACAGGTAATCAACTCGACGCGCGATACCCGCCAGATGGTGCAGGCGGGGAGACAAAGCCGCGCGCGCGGCCTTCGGCCCCACCCCCGTTCCGGCCAGGGCCGGATCATCCCGTACGCGCAGCCCCTTCAACTTCGCGGCCCGCCGCGCCACGCGGTTGATACCGAACAGATAATAGATCAAGCCCCCCGCCACGGGGACGAACAGGATGAAGCCAACCCAAGCCACGGCGCCCCTGCTGTCCCGCTTCTTCAGCAAAACGTGACCAAGAGCCGCGAGCGCCAGAACGACCGCCGAGAGCGTGAAGAGGAGATTCGGATCGTCCGCTGTCCAGTACATCTCGTCTATATGCGCGGGCGGGTCGATGCGCTCAAGCACGCCGATGGGGCCAGCCATTCGGTTTCATTTGCAACCATCTTGCGCGAAGCATCGGTGAAAGCGAAGGTGGGGATAAGAGAAAGAACGAGGAGGACGCCCATCATGCGGCATCATATACCCGTGCACCATGTCGAGGGCACGGCATCGCGTCAGGCGCATGCCGGCCTGCCCGAGGGCACCTATGAACGCGAGATGGGCAAGGAAGGGTTCTTCGGCCCGGCCTCCCATCTCTATCACGCCAATCCGCCGACGGGCTGGATCGATTGGGAAGGTCCCCTGAAACCCCGTGCCTTCGACCTGAACCGGATCGAAACGGTGGCGCCGGGTCCCTGGGACGCCCCGACCTTCCTGCATAACGCCAATTGCAAGATGCGCTTCTGGCGAACCGAAGGCGCGATGGACCATCTGGCGCGTAACGCCGACGGGGACGACTTGATCTTCATCCACGCCGGCCAGGGCGACCTGTTTTGCGATTTCGGGCATCTGGCGGTCGAGGCCGGGGATTATATCGTCCTGCCACGCGGCACCATGTGGCGGATGGCGGCTTCGGGCCGGATGGAAGCCCTGCTGATCGAGGCGACGGGCGGCAGCTACATGCTTCCCGACAAGGGGCTGGTGGGCCCGCATGCGATTTTCGATCCAGCGATGCTCGACCTGCCGCGGTTGGACGAGGCCTTCGACGCGCAGCGCGCGGGGCCGGAGGCGGGCGTCGAATGGCGGGTCCGCATCCGGCGCCTGGGCCAGATTTCGACCGTCACCTATCCCTTCAATCCGCTCGATGCGGTCGGCTGGAAGGGGAATCTCGCGCCGGTGCGCATCAATGTGCGCGATATCCGGCCCTTGATGAGCCACCGCTATCACCTGCCGCCCTCGGCCCATACCACCTTCGTCGGCAATCGTTTCGTCGTCTGCACCTTCGCGCCGCGCCCGTTCGAGAGCGATCCGGATGCCCTCAAGGTGCCGTTCTTCCACAACAACGACGATTACGACGAGGTGCTGTTCTATCACGCGGGCGACTTCTTCAGCCGCGACAATATCGATGCCGGCATGGTGACCTTCCATCCCTGCGGCTTCACGCACGGGCCCCATCCGAAGGCGCTCCAGGCCGCCTTCACCCCGCGCAAATCCGCGACCGACGAATATGCGGTAATGATCGATACCCGTGATCCCCTGGAGGTCGGGCCCCTTCCCGCCGGGGTCGAGAACCCCGACTATCACCGTAGTTGGATGGACGGCGACGCATCCGGCGCATCGTCTCCGGAGGCTTCGAAATGAGACTGGCCAGCCTGCGGGACGCGGTACCCGGCACGCCGGCGCACCGGGACGGCACGCTCGTCCTCGTCGATCGCGCCATGCGCTCCATGGTCCATGCCACCGACATCGCGCCGACCCTGCAGGCCGTGCTCGACGATTGGAAGACCTTCGCGCCGGCCTTGAGGGATCTGGCAATGGCGTTGGAGGCGGGCACCCTGAAGGATGCCGGCCCCTTCGACCCGTCTCGGTGTCTCGCCCCCCTGCCGCGCGCCTATCAATGGGCCGACGCGTCGGCCTATGTGAACCACGTGGCGCTGGTCCGGCGGGCACGTGGGGCGGAACTTCCCGAGAGTTTTTGGGAAGACCCGCTGATCTATCAAGGTGGCTCCGACGGTTTCCTCGGCCCGACGGACGATATCGCGCTGGCGCATCCGGATTTCGGTCTCGATTTCGAGGCGGAGATCGCCGTCGTCACCGACGATGTGCCGATGGGTGTCGATCCGGAGGAGGCGGCCGGACATATCAGGCTCCTGATGTTGGTGAACGACGTCAGCCTGCGCGGTCTGATCCCCGGGGAACTGGCCAAGGGGTTCGGGTTCTTCCAATCGAAACCGCCCAGCGCCTTCGCCCCGCTCGCCGTCACGCCGGATGAACTCGGCGACGCTTGGGACGGGCGGAAACTTCACCTGCCGTTATCCAGCTATTTGAACGGCACCCTGTTCGGCAGACCGGAGGCGGGCGAGGACATGACCTTCGACTTCCCCCGCCTGATCGCGCATGCGGCACGAACGCGCCCCCTTGGGGCGGGCACGATCATCGGTTCCGGCACGGTATCGAACCGGGACCCGGACGGCGGCCCCGGAAGGCCGGTCGCATGGGGCGGGCGCGGCTATAGCTGTATCGCGGAACAGCGCGTGGTCGAGACGATTCGCGACGGCGCGCCCACGACCCCGTTCCTGCGAACCGGGGACCACGTGCGAATCGAGATGGTCGATCCAGACGGGCATTCCCTGTTCGGCGCGATCGACGCACGCGTCACGGCCTATTCACCATATAGTACCAACGACCGATTTCGCGACTAACCCCCATCCGGCAAAAAGGCCCGATATCCGCCCTTTTCCCTACGGAATCAGGGAATCACACTCCCTGAAACTTTAGTAATTTATAAACGAAATTCCGAAAAAATAGACCTTTCGGCCCTCGAAATGTAGATGAGAAATCATAACATATGTTATACTCAGCAAGCCGAAGCATTGAGCTTACTGGTAGTCATCGAGGGGTTTCGGAAGCGGGTATCACGTTCCCGAAGGGCCCAGTGCGCGGAATGAACAGCGGTCGGACTTCATGACGATGAATTCTTTCGAGGACAACGGGCGGGCGTTCAGCGTCCAAACGGTCAATACGAGTTATTCGGGCCCCCCACTTTCCCAGGCGGTCAGGCCGGAAGGGTTGGCGTTGCTGATCGATCAGGCGGCGCGCTCGGTTTATACCGTGTCGAACAACCGCGGTTTGACGCCCGCGCAATGGGCCGTGCTGCGCTATCTGAAGCGGGCGCGCAACACCGACCCCACGATGATGGGGCTCGTGCGCTATCAGAAAATCGCGCCGGCCACCGCGTCGGAGACAATCTCTCTGCTGGTCAAGCGCGGCCTGCTCGAGAAGGAGCGCGATCCGAACGACCGCCGCCAGTTCCTCTTGCGCCTTACCGACGACGCGGAAGCGTTGATGGAGCATGACCCTCTCCTCCAACTCTCGGATGCGCTGGCGGAAATGGATGAGGGAACGTTGAACTGCATGGCGGATGGGTTGGAGCGCGTGCTCTTCAAGATCGTCGGCGCCCCCGGCGAGAAACCGCCCGAAACCTCGCCGGCCCGGCCCGGCCAGCAGGGGGATTGAAGGCCTGCCATAAGGTCTTCGCCCAACATTACCGTTTCCCCCGCGCCGGCCACGCCGCCCTTTACGCGGGCTTCTCCGGTTTGCTCTACTAAGGCGCTACAATCGCGCCCCCGCAGGGCCATTCTCCGGAGAATTTCGCCATGGCGGCCACCGACCCGCTGCTTCAGCCCTATCGCCTGAAGCATCTCACGCTGCGCAACCGCGTGATGTCCACGGCGCACGAGCCCGCCTATTCCGAGGACGGCCTGCCGGGCGCGCGCTACCGCCTCTATCATGTGGAGAAGGCGAAGGGCGGGATCGCGCTCACCATGACGGCGGGTTCGGCCATCGTCTCGGCCGACAGCCCACCCGCCTTCGGCAATCTCCACGCCTATCGCGACGAGATCGTGGCGCCGCTCAAGCATCTGGCCGAGGACTGTCAGGCCCATGGCACCGCGGTGATGATCCAGCTCACCCATCTCGGTCGGCGCACCAACTGGAACAAGGGCGACTGGCTGCCCGTCCTGGCGCCGAGCCCGGTGCGCGAGCCCGCGCATCGGGCCTTTCCCAAGGAGATCGAGGACTGGGATATCGAGCGTATCGTCGCCGACTATGCCGCCGCCGCGCAGCGCATGCAGGCCGCCGGCCTCGACGGTATCGAGATCGAATGCTACGGCCATCTCGTCGACAGTTTCTGGTCGCCCGCGACGAACCACCGCACGGATGACTATGGCGGTAGCCTCGACAACCGCCTGCGTTTCGCGCGGCGCGTCTTCTCGGCGATCCGCGCGACCGTCGGCCCCGACTTCATCGTCGGCGCCCGGGCCGTGGCGGACGAGGATTGGGACAAGGGCCTCAGCCGCGAGGAAGGGGTCGATATCTGCAAGCGCCTGGTGGCGACTGGCGATATCGATTTCCTCAACATCATCCGAGGCCATGTCGATAGCGATTTGGGCCTGAGCCGCGTTATCCCCGTGCAAGGCATGCGCTCCGCCCCGCATCTGGATTTCGCGGGCGAGGTGCGGGCGGAGACCAAGTTCCCCGTCTTCCACGCCGCGCGCATCAACGATGTCGCCACCGCCCGCCACGCCATCGCGGAAGGTAAGCTCGACATGGTCGGCATGACCCGCGCGCACATCGCCGACCCGCACATCATGCGCAAGGTCGCCGCCGGCATCGAGGACCGCATCCGCCCCTGCGTCGGGGCGACCTATTGCCTCGACCGCATCTATGAGGGGGGCGAGGCGCTCTGCGTCCACAATCCCGCGACCGGCCGGGAAGCCACCATCCCGCAGGAAATACCGAAGGGCGACGGCCCGGCCCGCAAGGTTGTCGTCATCGGCGCCGGTCCGGCCGGGCTGGAGGCCGCGCGCGTCGCGGCCATGCGCGGCCACGATGTCGTGCTGTTCGAGGCGGCGGACCGGCCCGGCGGTCAGGTCCGGCTGCTGGCCCGCTCGAAACGGCGGAGCGAGTTGATCGGCATCACCGACTGGCTGACGGCGGAATGCGAACGGCACGGCGTCGCCCTGCGGTTCAACAGCTATGTCGAGGCCCCGGACGTACTGGCCGAGACGCCCGATATCGTGATCGTCGCGACGGGCGGCCTGCCCAATACGGATATCCTGGAGGCGGGAAGCGACCTCGCCGTCAGCTCCTGGGACATCCTATCCGGCGATGTGAAACCGGGGGAACGCGTGCTGGTCTATGACGACAACGGCCAGCATCCGGGCATGCAGGCGGCGGAGTTGATCGCGGAGAGCGGCGCCCAATTGGAAATCGTCTCGCCGGAGCGCTTCTTCGCCCCGGACATGGGCGGGCTGAACCATGTGAAATACGCCGAATGCTTCGCGGAGCACGGCGTGCGCATCACCATCAACAGCCGCGTCCTGAAGGTGGAGCGTGCCGGCAACGGCCTGATCGCCACGGTCGGCAGCGATTATTCGACACGCACGGAGACGCGGGAGATCGACCAACTCGTCATCGAGCATGGGACGCTCCCCCTCGACGACCTCTATTTCGACCTCAAGGAAGGCGCCATCAATCGCGGGGAGATCGACTGGCGCGCCTTCACCGACCTCCGCCCCCAGCGGGTGGAGAGCAATCCGGCGGGTACCTATCGCCTGTACCGCGTCGGCGATGCCGTCGCCAGCCGCAATATCCACGCCGCGATCTACGAATCGCTCAGGCTGTGCCTGCCGATGTAACCGGGGGACGGCCCGCAGCCCTCACGCGTCGTACCAATAACCGTCCGGATCGCCGGGATAGACGCCGAGCATGGTGCCGTGCGCCTGATAGCCCATCAGGCGCCGGATGTTCTCGGGATAGCTATCGGCGATTTCGCGCGGGACGGTGAGATACTGGTTCTCCTCCTGGCGCAACCAACCCAGGCTATAGGTATTGATCAGACCGGAGCGCGGGCCGTTTGAGTGATTGGCCCCGCCGCCATGGACCGTCGCACCGAGATAGAGCAGGAGGGAGCCGCGCGGCATGACGGCCTGGATCACGTCCTCCTCCGGGATATCCTCGATCGGGCGCAGGTCCTGGCTGCCCAGGATGACGCGGGTCGCCCCATTCTCCACCGTGAAGTCGTCCAGCGCCCACATCGCCGCGATCTGATATTCGATCCCCGGAATGCGATAGGGATAGAAATTATCGTCGCGATGAAGCTCCTGATGCCCCTCGCCCGGGTGGATCTCGATCGCGGTGGTGCTGCCGATGCGATAGTTCTCGCAATGGGGTAGGAGCGCCGCGTCGGCCGCCGCCATCACGCGCGGATGCGCGATCAATTCCGCCGACGCGCGCGAGATGCCGAGGACACCGCCCAGCCGCAACGTCTTGTAGCCGTTGAAGTCATTGGAAAAGACATGCCCTTCCCGGTCGAAGGGCTCGCGGAAATCGGCCTGCACGCGGTCGATCAAGTCGCGCGGCGCCGCGCCCTCCACGATCGCCGCGCCGACGCGCATCAAGGCCTCGTTGACGGCCTCGTCGCTTGCCTTGTTATCGAACCGCTGGATTGTCCGGTTCTCGCTCATGACCGCACCTTGCCTCGCTTATTGACTGAACAATTGTTCAGTCAATAACGTGTTTCATCGATTTTGGCAAATCCGGCAAGGTGGCGGGCCGGCACGGTACGAATGGATAGATACGGATGTTCAGGCCGCCTTTCCGGTGGGATGAAGCGCCAATCCCCGGCCCGATGCCTCATGTCCCAGCATCGCGACCTTGCGCGGCAAGCCCCAGCGATAACCGCCCAGCATGCCCGAATTGCGGATCACCCGATGGCATGGGATGAGCCAACTGAGCGGATTGGCGCCGACCGCCGTGCCGACGGCGCGGGCCGCGCCGGGCTCCATGCCGAGGCGCCGGGCGATATCGCCATAGGTCGTCATCCCCGCCGGCGGCAGGCGCATCAAGGCTTCCCACACCTTCACCTGGAACTGCGTTCCCTTGAGCAGCAGGCGCAGTTCCGGCCGGTTCCCGCCGGCCGAACGATCCGCGAAGATGCGCGCCATGTCGTCCGCGACGGCGGCGCGATCCTCGACCAGCCGCGCCTTCGGCCAGCGCATCGCCATGTCCTCGAAACAGGCCGCGCGGCCGCGCGCATCGAGGAAGGCGAGACCGCATAGCCCGCGTTCGGTGCGCAGCAGCAGGGTCTCCCCGAACGGCCCCTCGTGCCAGCCCCAGCGGATGGTCAGCCCCTCGGCCATGCGCTTGTAATCGCCGGGTGTCATCGCCTCGACCGTGACGAACAGATCGTGCAGCCGTCCGGGACCGGACAGCCCGGCATCGAACGACGCGTCCAGCACGCTGCCGGACCCGTGCAGCGCCTCCTTGGCCCGGTCCAGGCTGACGAGCGAGAGGAACTTCTTCGGGCTCAACCCGGCCCAGCGCGTGAAGACGCGCTGGAAGTGATGCTCGCTCATGCCCGCGCGCGCGGCGAGGTCGCCGAGCGAGGGGTGTTCTCCCCAATGCTCCGCGATATAGGCAAGCGATTCACCGACAAGATCGTAATGGGCGTGGTCCGTCTGCGTCACGGGGCGTTCCTCAAGCGCGGTATCGGTCATCACGGGCGTTTCTCCGGCTGCCATGATCCATGACCTTTGAATAGCCCGGTCCGCATGTGGCGCCCACCCGGTTCTTGCGGCCCTTACGCGACATTCAGAGGTCCAGCCGGTAGAAATCGACACCGTCCGGCGCGCCCTCGTAATACCGGCCCGTCCGCCGGAAGCCGAGACCGCGATAGAGGCCGATCGCCCGCTCCATCCGCCCGCCGACGGTGTCGAGCAACAGGCGTCTATAGGACCCGGAGCGGGCGAAATCGATCGCCGCCTCGATCAACCGCGTGCCCAGCGAATGCCCCCGGAAACGGGGCCGAACATAGAGGCGCTTTATCTCCCCCGCCGGCATGCCGTCATTGAGGTCGATCACCCGGCGCAACGCGACGCAGCCCGCGACCGCACCATCCACGCGCGCGATCCACAGATTGCCGTCCGGTGGCGAATAGAGACCCGGAAGCGTGTCCAATTCACGGTCGAAATGCTCGAAGCACAGGTCGTATTCGAGCGCCTCGGCATATTCGACGAAGAGTGTCTTCAGATAGCTCAGCCGGTCGCCCGACGTAACGGGCTCGATCTCGACGACCGCCGTCTCGGCCTCGGTTCCGGACACGGCATGTTCCTCCAGAGTGGATCGCGCGCCCCGATCCTACCCCGGCCGCGCGGGCCGCGCAGCAGGGATCGGGCAGCGGAGTTCAGATCGTGATCCGCCCTTCGAGATATGGACGGACATGCCCTTCGATCCGCACACGATCACCGGAGACGGTGCAATGGAGATCCCCGCCCCGGGCCGAGACCTGGCGGCAATGAAGCCGCGTCCGGCCCAACCGCTCCGACCAATAGGGGGCGATCATGCAATGGGCGGAGCCGGTGACCGGATCCTCGTCTATTCCAGCATGCGGCGCGAAATAGCGCGAGGCGACATCGCCGCCCGCCCCATCGCGCCCCGCACCCGGCGCGGTCACGACCAACCCGTCGCCTGGCAGCGCCGCGATCGCCTTCAAGTTCGGCGTTACCGCGCGCACCGCCGCCTCGTCGGCAAGAACGGCCATGTTCATATAGGCCTTGTGGAAGGACAGGACATCCACCCCGCCCAGCATCTCGGCAAGCCCCGCCGGCATCGTGATCGGTCTCGCCGGCGCGACCGGGAAGTCGAGGGCGAGGCGCCCCGCCTCCCCGCGCGCGACGAAGAGGGGACCGCCGCGGCTGTGGAATCGCACCCGCTCGCCCGCGAAGCCCATCTCCCCGAACAGCACCGCGCCGGTGGCGAGCGTGGCATGCCCGCACAGATCGACCTCCACCGTCGGCGTGAACCAGCGCAGGTGATAGTCGCTCTCCGCCCCGTCCGGCATGGGCACGACGAAGGCGGTCTCGGAGAGGTTGTTCTCCGCCGCGACCGCCTGCATCACTTGGTCGGGAAGCCATGCGTCGAGGGGAACCACGGCCGCCGGATTCCCGGCGAAGGGCGCCTCCGCGAAGGCGTCGAGTTGATAAAGCGGGAATGTCTTGGTCATGCGGGAAAATCCTTCTCGTCCCCGGCGTCCGCCTCACCCAACACATCGAGGAAAAGCGTCCGGTCGATATTGCCCCCGGTGAGGACAAGGCCGACCTTGCGTCCGCGCATCGCCTCGCGCTCCGCCATCAGGGCGGCGAGCGGCGCCGCGCCCGCCCCTTCCGCTATATTATGCGTATCGTGGTAATAGGCCCGGATGGCCGCGCGGATCGCGGCATCGCTGACGGATAGGATGCGCGAGGCGCCGGCGCGGATAATCTCGAACGCCTCATCGACCGGCACGCGGCAGGCAACGCCGTCGGCCATCGTATCGGCGCTGTTGGTGGCGACGGGACGGCCGGCCTCGAAGCTCAGCTTGTACATCGGCGCCCCTTCCGCGACGACGCCGACCACCTCCGTCCCGAGGCCCAGCGCGTCGCGCGCCGCGATGACCCCGCATATGCCGGAGCCGAGGCCAATCGGCACATAGACGGTGTCGAGATCGGGACAGCCCCGGAAGAACTCCATCGCATAGGTGGCGACACCGCGCACCAGAAGCTCGTGGAAGCTCGGCAACATCAGGAGCTTGTCGGCCGCCGCGCGTTCCCGCGCATGATCGGCGGCTGCCTGAAAATCATGACCGTGAACGATGAGATCGGCGCCCTGGGCGCGCATGGCGGCGTTCTTCTCGCGGCTGTTCCCCTCCGGAACGACCACGGTCACCCGCGCGCCCAACCGCCGGCAGGCCGTCGCGATCGACTGGCCATGATTGCCGCGCGTGGCGGTGATGACACCGGCCTCCGCGCCCAGGCGGCGGACATGATCCTCGATATAGACGAGCCCGCCGCGCACCTTGAAGGCGCCGGTCGGTGTATGATTCTCGTGCTTGACCCAGGTCTCGCAGCCGGTCCGCTCGGCCAGCAACGGCCACATATACTGCGCCGTCCCGGGGAAGAGGGTGGCGACAAGCTCCTGCGCGCTTTCGATCTGCGCCCTGGTCGGCGTGCGGGCCATCATTCTCCCCTTCGTCAAATCGCATGGTTCGAAGATGGCGGCGCCCCGGTTCAACGGAAGGCGCCGCGATCAAAGCCGCGCGTACTATAATCCGTCCACGCGATGGACGAAACGACGGCCCCGGCGGTGTCCGCGCTATTGTCCGCCGGGGCCGCCCATCGCCGGCCCTTCCGGCCCGGGGCTCCGGCCTCTCCGCCCGATAGGGGTAAGGGGGGCGAGAAAGGTCGGATTTCTGAATGCGCCGGACCGTCGGGGAACGGTCGCGGCGCCGGGGGTATCAGGGGCGCCAGAAGGGCTTGGCGATTTCGCTGTCCACATCCGCGCGGGTGACGCCGATATCCTTCAGCAGGCGGTCGTCGAGCGTGCGCACGTGATGGCGCATCTCCACCCGTTCCTGCCAAAGACGCAGCAGCGTCCATACCGTGGCCAGGACCGTCTTCGTCACGCGGATGGGCTGATACCCGGTATTGGCAAGGCGCGGCGCGCCCTCCATTTCCGACCCGGAGCGATCCGATCCCGCCAAGAACGCGGCCTTCGACCCGAACGATCCGGGTTTTTGGATAATTGTACTCATACAATCCTCCTTCACCCAGATGTGGAGACATGATTGTCTCGAAACATTGTATAAATTGTTTACTTTGTGTGGTTCAATCCCTATATTGTCACCATAACAATTTTCATGGAGCGTCTCTTCCGCCAAACCGAAAGGCTCCGATGACCAAAACGACCGATGCCGCCGCGCCCGATATCACGTGGATTCCCGACATCTCGAATGCCGAAGGTCCGCTCTACCGCGCCATTTCCGATCGTTTGGCCCATGATATACGCGGCGGCGTCCTACCCGTGGGCACGCGCCTGCCCCCACAGCGGGAACTGGCCTGGCGGCTCGGAGTCACATTGGGCACCGTCAGCCGCGCTTATCGCGAGGCGGAACATCGTGGCCTGATCGGTGGCGAGGTCGGGCGCGGCACCTATGTGCGGGGACGCGAAGCCCGAATCGGCGGCTTGCTGGCCGGCCGGCAACCGGGACCCGGCACACCCTGGGCCGCCGGCGATCCGGTGATGGAGGAATCGCTGGAAGGGCCCGAGACCGGCCCGATCGCGATGCAATCCAACGTGCCGCCCCCCGGCCCGGAAGCGCAAATCTTTCGGCGGACGCTGGCGGAGATGTCGGAAGCGCAGGGGATGGCCGATCTGTTGGCCTATAACCCACGCGACGCGGCGCGGCGTTTCCGCCTCGGCGGGGTGGCGTGGCTCTCCCGGCGGGGACTGGATACGAGCGAGGACGATATCGCCCTATCCGCCGGCGCGCATAACGGTCTGACCGCCACCATGGCCACGATCCTGAAGCCGGGCCAGCGATTGATGACCGAAGCGCTGACCTATCCCGGCATCAAGACGGTGGCGAGCCTTCTCAACCTGACGCTCGTCCCCGGCGAAATGGACGAGGAAGGGCTGACGGCCGAATGCATCGCGACCGAGGCCGCGGCCGGACGAATCGACGCCATCTATACCGTGCCGGTCCTGCAAAATCCGACCAACGGCATCCAGTCGGAGGCACGCCGGGCGGAAATCGCCGCCATATGCGAGCGTTACGAGATTCCGATCATCGAGGACGATATCTGCGGCCTCTTCATCGACGACGCGCCGCCGCCACTCGCCCGGCACGCGCCGACCATGGGCTATTACGTGACCTCGCTTTCCAAGACCTTGGCGCCGGGATTGCGCATCGGCTATGTGCACACGCCCCGGCGGATGCGCGACCATGTCGCGGCCTCGGTACGGGCCAGCACCTGGATGGCCTCTCACATCACGGCGGAGATCGCGACGCGATGGATCGAGAGCGGCGCGGCCGACCATATCCTGGCCGAACGCAAGGCGGGACTGATCCGGCGCAACGCGATCGCACGGGAAATCTTCGACGGACATGATTTCCGCATGCCGGAAGGCGCGCTGCATCTCTGGCTGACATTGCCGCGCGAATGGCGGGCGAGCCAGTTCGTGGCGGCGGCCGCGGCACGAAACGTCGTGCTGACGGCGGCCCATGCCTTCACGGTCGGCGAGGCGCCGTCACCGGGCGCCGTGCGCATCTGCCTCGGCGGTCCTAGGGACGACGCCCGCGTCGTGGAGGGCCTAACCCGCCTGCGCAAAATCCTGGAGGAACACGACCCCCTGGCCGAAGCGGAGGTCATGTAGCACCGCCTTCGGCCGGCAGCGACGGATCAGGATCAGACGTTGGCCGCCGCCTCGATCGCCTTGGAGACATCGGCGACCACCGCGTCGACCAGACCGGCATCGTCCCCTTCCGCCATGACACGGATCACCGGCTCCGTCCCCGACGGGCGGATGACGAGCCGACCGCCGCCGGCGAGGCGCGCCTCGCCCGCCTCGATCGCATCGCGCACGAGATCGCTTTCCAACGGCCGGGCATCGCGGGCGAAACGGACATTGTTGAGAAGCTGGGGAACCGGCTGGAACTGACGGCCAAGCTCGCTCATCGGACGGCCGCTCGCCACCATGACGGCGAGCACCTGCAAGGCGGCGACGAGCCCGTCGCCGGTCGTGCCGTAATCGCCGAGGACGATATGGCCCGACTGCTCCCCCCCCAGATTGCAGTCGCTGGCGCGCATCGCCTCCACGACATACCGGTCACCGACCTTCGTGCGGGTAAGGCCGATGCCGCGCGTCTCCAGGAAACGCTCCAGGCCGAGATTGGACATCACGGTCGCCACGACCGATCCCTTCAGGCGCCCGGCCTCCGCCCAGGACCCCGCGATCAGCGCCATCAACTGGTCGCCGTCGACCAGTTCGCCCGCCTCGTCGCAAACGATCAGCCGGTCCGCGTCGCCGTCGAGCGCGAGCCCCAGCGCGGCGCCGTGCGCCACCACCTGCTCGCGCATGGCGCGGGGCGCGGTGGCGCCGCAATCCCGGTTGATGTTGGTGCCATCCGGTTGAACGGCGACGGGAATCACGTCCGCGCCCAACTCGTGGAAAACCACCGGTGCCACACGATAGGCCGCGCCATGAGCGCAATCGACCACGATCTTGAGCCCATCGAGGCGAAGCGTCTTCGGAAAGGTTGCCTTCACGAATTCGATATAGCGGCCCGGCGCGTCCTCCAGCCGCTGCGCCCGGCCGAGCGCCTGGGGCGCCGCCGGCGCCGATGGGCCATCCGCCAGCCCGTTCTCCATCAGCGCCTCGATCTCGCTCTCCATGGCGTCGGAAAGCTTATAGCCGTCCGGTCCGAACAGCTTGATCCCGTTATCCTGATAGGGGTTGTGGGAGGCCGAGATCATGACCCCCAGATCCGCGCGCATGGAGCCCGTCAGCATCGCCACCGCCGGCGTCGGCAACGGGCCCAGCAACATCACGTCCATGCCCATGGAGATGAAACCGGCGGTCAGCGCCGGCTCCAGCATATAGCCGGAAAGCCGCGTATCCTTACCGATCACCACGCGATGGCGATGGTCCCCCCGCCGGAAGACGGCGCCCGCCGCCATCGCGAGCCGCAGCGTCACCTCCGGCGTGATGGGCCAGCGATTGGCGGTCCCCCGCATGCCGTCGGTGCCGAAATATTTACGCGTCATCCTACTCTTTCCGCGCTTTTTCAATCCGTTGGAGTCTGACCGGACTCTTGTCCCCTGGCAAGATTGGGCAGGGAGCGGAAGTCGATAGAGAAAGGCCCGATCCGGGGATCGGGCCTTTCGTCGTCACAGGGTCAGGCCGGGCCCGGTTCGGGGTCCGGATCGGGCCCGATGGGGCGGGAGCCGCCCTTGTTCGTGCTGGGCACCGAGGAGCGGGCACCTGCGCCACCGGAGGGACCGGCATTATCCTCTTCCCGGCTGATCGGCTCGCCCTTGATGACCTTCTTTACTTCCGCGCCCGACAAGGTCTCGTAGTCGAGCAGCGCCTGGGCGAGCTTGTGCAACTCGTCCTCATGCTCGCGCAGGACACTGTAGCAGCGTTCCTCCGCCTCCTCGGTGATGCGGCGAATCTCGTCGTCGATGATCTGCGCGGTCTTCTCGGAGATATTCTGCTGCCGCGCCACCGAATGGCCCAGAAACACCTCGTCCTGGTTCTCGTTGTAGCGCAGCCGGCCAAGCTTATCCGACATGCCGTATTCGGTGACCATGGCGCGCGCCATGTTGGTCGCCTGCTGGATATCGTTGGCCGCACCGGTGGTCACGTTCTCCGGTCCGAAGATGATGTCTTCCGCCGCGCGGCCGCCATACATCATGGCGAGCTTGGCGGTCATCTCCATCTTCTTGTAGCCGAGGCGGTCCCGCTCCGGCAGGTTCATGGTCACGCCCAGCGCGCGCCCACGCGGGATGATCGTCACCTTGTGAAGCGGATCGTTCCCATCGATATAAATGCCGGCCAACGCATGCCCCGCCTCGTGATAGGCGGTCAGCTTCTTCTCGTCCTCCGTCATCACCATGGAGCGGCGCTCGGAGCCCATCAGGACCTTGTCCTTGGCATCCTCCAGCTCCTTCATGGAAACGACACGGCGGTTACGGCGCGCGGCCATGAGGGCGGCCTCGTTCACCAGATTGGCGAGATCCGCGCCGGAAAAGCCGGGCGTGCCGCGGGCGATGATCTTCGGCTCCACGTCCGGGCCCAGCGGCACCTTCGATAGATGGACCCGCAGGATCTTCTCGCGGCCCACGATATCCGGGTTCGGCACCACGACCTGACGATCGAAGCGCCCGGGACGCAGCAACGCCGGGTCGAGCACGTCCGGACGGTTGGTGGCGGCGATGATGATGACGCCCTCGTTGGCCTCGAAACCGTCCATCTCGACTAGCATCTGGTTCAGCGTCTGCTCACGCTCGTCATTGCCGCCGCCGAGACCGGCGCCACGATGACGGCCGACCGCATCCAACTCGTCGATGAAGATGATGCAGGGCGCGTTCTTCTTGCCCTGCTCGAACATGTCGCGCACGCGGCTGGCGCCGACGCCGACGAACATCTCCACGAAATCCGAGCCGGAGATGGTGAAGAACGGCACGTTCGCCTCGCCCGCGACGGCGCGCGCGGTCAGCGTCTTACCCGTGCCGGGCGGGCCGACCAGCAGCACGCCCTTCGGAATCTTGCCGCCGAGGCGCTGGAACTTCGAGGGGTCGCGCAGATATTCCACGATCTCCTGTAGTTCCTGCTTGGCCTCGTCGATGCCGGCCACGTCGTCGAAGGTGACGCGGCCCTTCTGCTCGGTCAGCAGCTTGGCCTTGGACTTGCCGAAGCCCATCGCCTTGCCGCCACCGCCCTGCATCTGGCGGAACAGGAAAATCCAAACCGCGACCAGCAGCAGGATCGGCAACATGCTGATCAGCAATTGGCCGAGGAAGCTCGTCCCCTCCGGCTCCTTCGCCTGGATCATCACGCCGTTCGCCTGCAGCTTCTCGATCAAGCCGGGGTCGTTCGGCGAGTAGGTGCTGAAGGCCCGGCCGGAATCCAGATGCCCGCTGATGTTGTTGCCCTGGATCGTCACGTCCTTGACGCTGCCGCTCTCGACATCGGCGAGGAACTGGGAATAGGGCGTGCGCTGGGTTTGCGTCGGGCCGGTGTTGTTCTGGAACACATTGAACAGGAACACCATCAACACGATGATGATAATCCACAGTGCCAGGTTTCTGCCGAAGAAATTCACGAGCCAAAGCCTCTTGTCAGTCGCGGGCGCCCCAGCCCAAAGCCTGCGTGATGATCGCAGAAGAGGCGCCCTGTCGAGCCGTCATCCACGCCGCCCCCGCGGGCCCCTACCGGCCGATCGCGGGATTAAACGCCTTTTGGAAGGCCACGTCCAGCGAAGCCTCCTGTGCGGATCGCATGAAACGTGCCTCAGCTACATAGTGCCTACGCGCCCGCGAAAAAAGGGCCGCGGCACGCTATTCCGCCGCCGCGCCGCCCGGCGCCGCGCGGCGATCGTCTCTCCCTCACGACCGAGGCCCGGCGAAGGACAACCGCTCGACGCGCGGAGCCTCCTCAATCAGCGGCCCGTCCGGTTGTAGATGGGGCGCATGCGCGAGTTCCTCCCCGCGCCAAAGCGCCGGCAATGTTGGCCGGATCGTTCCCGGCAGGGCCTCGCCCCGCCGGCCGGCCGCCCGGTCCACGCGACGCAGATACCGCCAACCGTCGAGGCCGAGCGCACCGATCCGGTAGGCCGAGGCCGTTCCCATAGCGCCCACCGGGAAATGAAGGGAAAAACGACCATCCCACAGCACCTCCGGCGCGAGGGGCGCATCCTCCCGCACGGTCGCCAGTTCTCGGCGCACCAGGATATGATCCGCCCCGTGCGACGACACCACCGTCCCGGCGAGCGTCCGCCCGCGTCCGAGCGTACCGTCGAGAAGCGCGTCCCGTAGTCGTTCCAACCGGTCGAGGCGCGGCGGGTGAACCCGCCCCCCGACCCGGCAAACCAGACGCGCCAAGGCACGTAGACCGACTTCCTCCGACGCGTCGCGCAACGGGGCGATCGCCACGGTGATATATCCGGTCTCGTGATCCCGTGAAGCCTCGGTCAACAGCGCGTCGCAGTCCCCCTCCAAGGCGGCGCGCGCGCGGGCCATGCGGCGCGCCGTCCCGGCCAAGCGTTCCGGCGTGAGACCAAGCGCGTCGAGCGCCGCGCGCGCCTGACGAACGCGCACCCGATCGAAACGGGTATCCCGGTTCGACGGATCCTCCACCCATGCCACGCCAGCGGCGCGCAGATGGGCCGTCAGCGCGCTTTTCGGCATGGCGAGCAACGGTCGGATCAACCGTACCCCGGCCCATTCCCGCGCGGGCATCATGGCGGATAGGCCATCGACCCCACTCCCCCGCGCGAGACGCAGGAGAAAGGTTTCCGCCTGATCCTCCAGATGGTGGGCGAAGGCCAACGCCTCCACCCCGTCCGCCCGACAGCGATCCAACAGCAGACGATAGCGCAGTTCGCGCGCCCGCGCCTGGATATCCCCGCCGGCTCCGATCGCGCGTTCCGATTCCCCCCGCAGGACGTCAGCGCGAATCCCGAGCACGCCGAGCCGGTGGCATACGCTCGCCGCCTCCTCGGCCGCTTCGGGCCGCAACCCGTGATCAACCGTATAGGTCCGAAAAGGGATCGACCGGGCCGCCGCCCAATCCTTGAGCAATAGGGCCAGCGCCATGCTATCCGCCCCGCCCGAGCAGGCGACCGCCAGACCGGCCGGCGCCCGCGGCAGGCAAACCGCCATAGCCGCGTCGATCCGGGAAGGATCGACCGGGGCGGCATCGATCGGATGGGCTTTCGATGTCGGGTCTGCCGTCATCGTCGTCTCCGCCGGGTCACGCACCGTCCGGCCTGATCCGGTGGCAGGGGTGAAGGTATCCCCCGGATCGCCGGCTCCGCGCGCGTCAGTTCCCGCAGCCGAGCTTCCCGGCCTCGGATTTCGCAGTATCCAGGATGCGAGGTCCGGCATCGCCTTCCTGGCGGAGCGTGGAAAAGGCTTGGCATGCCGCATCCGTCTTACCCAGCGCGCCAAGCGACATGGCGAGTTTCAACAGGCTGTGGCTCGCCTTGTCGTTCTTCGGGTAGCCGGTATAGGCATCGAGAAAGGTCGCGGCGGCATCGCGATAATTGCCTCGCGCGTAATAAGTCTCGCCCAGCCAATACATGGCGTTCCCGGCCAGATCGCTCTCGCCGTGGCGATCCACGAAACTGCGCATCGCCGCCTCGGCGGCCGCGAAATCGCGTTTGCGCAGAAGGGAGAAGGCATATTCGTACTGCTCGTTCACCGACCCGTCGGGCAAAGCCCCGGACGCCGCGGAGGCCGTGGTTTGGGCCCCGGACACGTTACCCGATCCCGGCGAGGCCTGCACGCGAGGTTGCGCGTCACCGCCGTTGGCGCCGGCGTTCCCACCACCCGACGCGACGGCGCCCGACTGGCCATCGCCGGTGCCCTGCGACATGTCGGCGCCGAGAATCTCGCCGGCCGCGTTGGTGCGCAAGCTGCCGAGGGTCTGACCGGCGCCGGCCGCCCCCGCGCCTTGGCCGGCCTCCCGGGTCGCGCCCGTAGAGGAAATCACGGTCGTCCCTTCATCCGTCCCCGTGGCGGCGCCTGTCGATCCCCCGGCGCCAGAGGACGAATTGGCCGCGCGGCCCAACTGCTGCGGGGCGCCGGCCGGCCGGGCGCCATTCCCATTACCGGACCCCCCATTACCGGAAATCTGGGCTCCGCCCTGCTCCAATTGCTGCAGGCGGAAGTCCATGTCTGAGGCCAGCTTCTCCATTCGGTCCGCGGCTTGGCGAACGCGGAATTCCACTTCCTCGACCCGGCCGGTCAACTCGCGCATCTCGCGCTCGACGCGCTGAATCTTTATCTGCAATCGCCCGGCGACATCACTCGGCATGGGCTCGCCGGACCTTCCGGACGGCGCCGTGCCGGTATCTTGGCCAGTATCTTGCCCCGCCGCCCCGTCGCCGAGAGAGGCCGGGGGAATCGTCCCCTCCCCCCGATAGATATAGCGCTGGAGATCCTTCAGATCGCGCTTCAGAATCTCGACCTCGCGGCCCAGATCGCTCTGCGCGGCGGCCGGCAGGGTCGGCGCCATCAGCATGGCGAGCACCGCGGCCGCGAATGCGCCCCGGACATAGGCGGAGGGGCGCGCGGAGCGGCGCGTGGCGGAAGTCCGTCGGGCGGAAAGGCTTGAATCGGTCATCGGCATCCGGTCTGACGTCTCGTTCACTCTATGGAAGCGCAGCTTCGAAGATGCTGCCTGATACGCGCCCATTTTGACGGCAATAAGGCGCGAACGCCAGATCCAGAGGGGCCCCACCAAGCACCGCCTCCCACCATCCGGGATGCATCCGGGATGCGCCCGGGGATTGGGAGAACCGAGCCCCGTGAACCCAGACGCGAAATGAAACGGTCGCAACAAAACGACCGGCCCCGTTCCACGAGGTCGGTCGCTCCGTTCCGGGACGAGCGCTTGAGCCGAGGCTTCGGCCGCCCGCGCCGCCGCTCAAGCGGTCCTTAGCTGGCCGCGCCGCTGACGATATCCGTCACGCCGCGACGATTCTGAGCCCAGGCGGCCTCGGTCGAGCCGGCGACCGCCGGCCGCTCCTTGCCGTAGGAGATCGTACGGACACGGTTCGGATCGACGCCCTGGCTGACCAGGTATTCCTTGACCGCGTTGGCGCGACGCTCGCCGAGCGCCAGGTTATACTCGCGAGTACCGCGCTCATCGCAATGCCCCTCGACCACGACCTGGGTCGACGGATACTGCTGCAGCCACTCCGACTGGCGATCCAACGTCGCACGCGCCGAGGACGACAGTTCCGAGCTATCGAGCGCGAAGAAGACGCGATCACCGACCTCGGTGATGAACTCCTCCTCCGAGCCCGGCGTGATCGACGGAGCCGACGACGTCGTGGGTTCGCTGGTGGTGGTCGTGGTCGTCGTCTCGCTCGACCCCTGACCGCTGGTATCGGCCGTTTCCTCGGGCTCCGAGGCGCAGGCGGCCACCAGGGTCAAAGCCGCCAACAGGCTGATCATCTTCACGCGCATAGAAGCACCCCCTAAAGGAAGGGCGGACGCACCACCGCGCCGCCCGTAAGTCCTTGATCGACCCGCGATCCGTCGCGATCAATCCCGATCGCGCCTCGTCGCGGGCACTCCGGCCATTGCCGGCCGAAACCCTAACCCGAATTCCACGCGGCGTTCCCGCCGGAGACGTCCGACAAGGAAAGGGCCGGGAAAGCGCCACCCGCGAAGCTGGTTTGATCGGACGGGTCCGATCGGCGCGATCCGGCCTCTGCCCCGGAACACCGCATGTTTCCGGCATGGAAGTTTAAGCATGCGGTGTTTCGATTATCAACAGAAACCGCGAGGGAAGCGCCGTGAAAAATACTGAATTTTCGCGATTTTTGATCTAACCGCGCATCCGTACAAACCCTCAGGGGTTGAGCGGCGACCAAGCCGGGTCGGAGGCATCGCCCGGGGTGACGACCTCGCGTAGATTGTATCCCGTCAGGTCTATCGAGTATAGAGAGCTGTTCGTGTTTTCCCCGCGCTGCTCCCGGAAGAACATCAGCACCCGGCCGTTCGGCGCCCAGGTCGGCCCTTCATTGTGGTAGCCGCTTACCAACAACCGCTCACCACTGCCGTCGGGTCGCATCACGCCGATAAACCATTCGCCGCCATGTAGCTTGGTGAAGGCGATAAGGTCCCCGCGCGGCGACCAGACAGGCGTGCCGTAACGCCCGTCACCGAAGCTGATGCGCCGCACATCGCCCCCCTCGACATCCATGACATAGATCTGCTGCGAGCCGCCCCGATCGGATTCGAAGCAGACCTGCGTACCATCCGGCGCGAAGGACGGAGCCGTGTCGATGCCGGGGTTGCTGGTCAACCGGCGTGGCGAGCGCGTACGCAAATCCATGACATAAATATCGGTATTGCCATCCACGGCGTGGCTCATGACCACCGAATTGCCATCCGGCGAAAAGCGCGGCGCGAAAGTCATGCCCTGGAACGCGCCCAACACCTCCTGACGGCCGGTGCGGATATTGAACAGATAGACCCGGGGCGTGTTGTTGAAGTAGCTGAGATAGGTGATCTCCTGCCGCGCCGGCGAGAAACGCGGCGTCAACGCCATGGCACGACCATCGGTCAGGAAACGATGATTGGCCCCGTCCTGATCCATGATGGCCAAACGCCGGGTCCGGTCGGTCTTCGGGCCACTTTCCGCGACATAGACGATGCGGGTGTCGAAATAGCCCTGTTCCCCGGTAATCCGCTGATAGATCGCGTCGGAGATGATATGCGCGACACGACGCCAGTGCGGCTGCTCCGTCTGGTAGGCGCGGCCCAGCATTTGCGCCTCGGCGAAGACGTCCCATAGCCGGAACTCGACCCGGACACGGCCATCCTCGCGCAGTTCGACGGACCCGTTGACCATCGCCTGCGCGTTGATCACCCGCCAATCCGAGAAACGCGGCCGCACCTTCATGCTGGCCGCCGTCTGGATGAAGGCGCGCGGGTTGATCGGCGCGAACAAGCCGGAACGTTCCAGGTCCGCCGTGACCACCTGCGCGATATCGCGGCCGATGCCGGATTCCGTTTCGTTCACACCGAAGAACTCGGTGATGGCGATCGGCAGCGGTTCGATATTGCCGCGCGTGATATCGATGCGCACCTCCGCGCCCGCGGGCCGCGCGCCCGCCAGCGCCAATCCCGCGCCCCCTCCGAGAAGGCCGAGAGCGGCGCGACGCGTGAAGGAAGGACTATGCGTTTCCGGCCCTTGCGGGCGGTCCGCGTCGATCTCGCTCGGATATCCCATCACCCCAGCATCTCCTTCGGGTTGAAGGTAAAGATTATCGAGTTCCAGACATCATATTTGTCGGGCGGCAGTTTTAAAGGACTGCAACGCGGATTCAGTACCGCCCGGCGCGCGCTTTCGGCCGCCGCCCGCCAGAAGGGATCGGACGCCTTCTCCGGATGGAGCAGGGTCGCCGAACTGACCGTCCGGTCCGGCCGCACCGTGACCCGCATCTCGATCACGAGATCGTCGGCATCGCGCGCACCGGCCGGAACCGCCCAACATCCAGCGATCTGTTGCCGGACCGCGTCGAGCTCGCCGGCATTCAACGCCCCTTCCGCGCGGATCGAGGACTCCTGACGAGCCGGGGTTTCCGGCGTATCGGCCAGAGCTTGCTTGATCTTGTCCTGAAGGGACGGTTGCGCCTGCTCCTCGGGTTGCTCCGCCGGCTCCTCCCGCTCGGGCGAAGGCGGCGGCGCATCCTCCTGCAATTCCTTCTCCAGGTCCTTCAGCAATGAGGCGAAATTCTCCTGCTTCGGCGCTTGAGGCTTCAGACGCGGGCTCGGCGGCGTGGGCTGGGCCTCTGCCTGCGGTTCTGGTTCGGGTTCGGGCTCGGGCTCGGGCTCCGGTTCCGGCTCTGGCTCCGGCTCAGGCACGGGCTCCGCCTCCGGTTCGGGCACGGGCTCCGCCTCCGGTTCGGGCACGGGCACGGGCTCCGGTTCCGGCGGTTCGGGTGTCGGGGCCGGTTCGGGCGCGGGCGGAGGTTCTGGCGGAGGCTCCGGAGCCGGTTGAGGTTCCGGCTCTGGCTCCTGCGCGGCCTCGGGTTCCGGTTCGGGGGCAGGCTCCCGCGGCGTCTGGCGCATCGCCAGATCCTGCTCGCTCACCACCTCGACATCGACAACGGCCCCCATCGGCGCGATCTCGACGTCGGCGCGCGGAAGAGAAACATAGGCCAGCGCGACGACGCCGGCATGCAGCATGATGGAACCGACAACGGACCCGCGCATCGCGTCAGCCTCCGCCGTACCGGTCGGTCCGCCTGATCGGGCTCCGCGTCACTGTCCGGCGACACCTTCTTCTTGGCCCGGCAACTTGGCGAGCAGAGCTACCTTGTTGAACCCGGCGGCACTGACTGTCCCCATGATCTCCATCACGCGGCCATAGGCGATACGGCTATCGCCACGCACGAAAATACGGACATCCGGATTGTTACCGGTGACGGCCCGCAGGCGCGGCACGAGGTTCTCCAGCTCGATCCCCGTTTCCTGGATATAGACCTTGCCGTCCCGATCCACGGTAAGGACAAGCGGCTCATCCGCGTCATTGAGACTCGCCGCCTTGGTTTCCGGCAAATCGACGGGCACACCAACCGTCAAGAGCGGCGCCGTCACCATGAAGACGATCAACAGCACCAACATCACGTCCACGAAGGGCGTCACGTTGATATCCGCCATCGGGCGATAGCGCGAGCGCCCGGAAATTCCCGATCGCCCGCCCCCCGGCGGTCCGAGCATGCCACCGGCCATGGATCAGGCCTCCTCGTCCAACTGGCGGGAAATGATCGAGGAAAACTCGCCCGAGAAAGCCTCCAACCGGCCGGCATAGCGGGTAAGGTCCGTCGATATCTTGTTGTAGGCGACCGTCGCCGGAATCGCCGCCACGAGGCCGAGCGCGGTGGCGAATAGCGCCTCCGAGATACCCGGCGCCACCACGGCGAGGCTCGTCTGCTTCGTCGCCGCGATCGAGGTGAAGCTGTTCATGATGCCCCAAACCGTGCCGAACAACCCGACGAAGGGCGCCGCCGAACCGACCGAGGCAAGGAAGGGCAGGTATTTCTCCAGCCGTTCGATCTCGCGCGCCATGGTCACCTGCATCACACGGTCGACGCGCTGTTGCAGCCCGGCCGCGCTCTCGCGCAGATGGCCCCGGCTCGCCGAACGCTGCCATTCGCGCATTGCGGCGGAGAAGACCGAACTCATCGGATCGCCCGGATACTGCCCCACCCGCTGATAAAGATCATCGAGAGAGCCGCCCGACCAGAACGCATCCTCGAACTTGTTGGCGAGGCGCTGCAGCTTCCGCATGCGGCCGATCTTCTCGAAGATGATCGCCCAACACCAGATCGAGGCGAGGATCAAAAGGATCATCACCGCCTTGACCACCCAATCAGCCCGCAGGAACAGGGCGACCAAGGACATGTCGGGCGATGCCGCGATATCACCGCCCATGATCAGCGTATCGATCATGCTCGCGCCCTCCGAGACGCCGTTCGCCAAGCCATCGCCACCCATCTGATCCTGTTCCATGCTGTCCCGTCCCTTGTCGGAGATTCCGGTGTCGGAAATATGGCGACCTCACGACCTTGCCGTGGTGCCATGGCGGCCGACCGCCGCCGCCATCTCGCGCGGCAGGCGTTTCGGCCGGCCGGCGCGGTCGATCAAGACCACCTGTATATCGATCGTCGCGACCGTCGTCCCGTCGCGCCGGATGGTTTGAAGCATATCGACGCTCGCCCCGCCAACGGCGGCAACCCGCGTCTCCACCTCCAGCATGTCGTCGAGCAGCGCCGGCTTGAGAAATTCGATCGCGCAGCGCCTCACCGCGAAACCCGCGCCCAGGTCGCCCATCAACGCGCGATGCTCATAGCCGGCCCGTCGCAGGAATTCGGTTCGCCCGCGCTCCGCGAACTTGAGATAGTTGGCGTGATAGACGATTCCACCCGCGTCCGTATCCTCGTAATAGACACGCACCGGCAGACGATGGGCAACGTCATCGGTTCTATCGCTCACGCGGCGCCCCCGTTGTCCGTTCCGTCGTCACGCGCCTCGTTCGAGCCATCGTCGAGCGCGCCGGCCTTGGCCAACATGTCGAGCTGCGCCGTGACCGCCGCCGGCGGCTCCAGGTCGATATAGCGCCAACCCGGCGGCGTCAGCATGCGACCACGCGGCGTGCGTTGCACCAGCCCCTGCTGGATCAGGAAAGGTTCCACCACCTCCTCCAGCACATCGCGTTCATTGCCCAACGCGGCGGCCAGCGTCTCCGCCCCTACCGGCCCGCCGCCGTAATTGGTCGCGATGCAGCGCATATAGCGCCGATCCATCGCATCGAGACCGCGCGCATCCACGTCAAGCCGCAGCAACGCCTTGTCGGCGGCATCCGCATCCACCTCCGCCACCCCATCGACGGCGGCGAAGTCGCGGACCCGGCGCAGAAGCCGGTTGGCGACGCGCGGCGTCCCGCGTGAGCGGCGCGCGATCTCCCGTGCGCCGTCCTCCGTCAGGACCATGCCGAGAATTCCGGCGGCGCGGGAGACAATATGCGTCAACTCGTCCTCGGTATAGAAATTCATATGGAGCGGGATGCCGAACCGCTCGCGCAGCGGCGTGGTGATGAGCCCCGCGCGCGTCGTCGCTCCGACCAGCGTGAAGGGCGGCAGGTCGATACGCACAGACCGCGCAGCCGGCCCCTCCCCGATGATCAAATCCAGTTGGAAGTCCTCCATCGCGGGATAGAGAATCTCCTCCACCGCCGGCGAGAGACGGTGGATCTCGTCGATGAACAGCACATCGCGCGGCTGAAGATTGGTCAGCAGCGCCGCCAAGTCGCCCGCCTTCGCGATCACCGGCCCGGACGTCGCGCGGAACCCGACGCCGAGTTCACGGCTGACGATCTGGGCGAGCGTCGTCTTGCCGAGGCCGGGCGGGCCATAGAACAGCGTGTGGTCCATCGCCTCGCCCCGCTGCCGCGCGGCGGCGACGAAAATGCCCAGATTCTCCTTCACCGCCCCCTGGCCGACGAATGCCGCCAGGCTAAGAGGCCGGACCGCGCCGTCGCGGCTTTCCTCCCCGTCGGCGGCGGTTCGCTCGGGCGATACGGCGCGATCCTCGGGCGTGCTCGCCGCGGCACTCATCGCGAAAGCTCCTTCAACGCGCCACGGATCAGGAAGGCCGCGTCGACGGTCCCGCCGCCGTCCTCACCCGCGGCCCCGCCGGCCCGCGCCGCCTTGGCCACGGCGGCGAAAGCCTCCGACCGGCCATAGCCGAGATTGACGAGGGCGGAGACCGCGTCGTCGCTCGCGCCGGTATCCGGTGCTCCGGCCCCGTCGGCCTTACCGCCCGCGCCGCTGGCGCCCCCGGCGTTCCCCGCGCCGGAAAACGCCCCACCGGGGCCAAGCGCGATGCCGCCTGCCTTGTCCTTCAACTCGGCCACGATGCGCTGGGCCAGCTTCGGCCCGACGCCGTTGGCGCGCGCGACGGCGGCCTTGTCCTGCGCGGCGACCGCTTGAGCCAGCTGATCCGGCGCCAGCACGGAAAGTATGGCGAGCGCCACGCGCGCGCCCACCCCCTGAACCGTGGTCAGCGCGCGGAACCAATCGCGCTCCGCCCGCTCCGCGAAGCCATAGAGATGGATATGATCCTCGCGCACATGGGTCTCGATATCGAGGGCGATGGCCCCGCCCGTCGCCGGGACCCGCGACAGCGTGCGGCTGGAGCAATAGACGCGATACCCGACCCCGCCGACATCGACGACGAGACCGTCTTCCTCCGCTTGCTCCACCAGCCCCTTCAACTTCGCGATCACCGCGCGCCTCCCCCGGCCCCGCCGGTCGCGAACCGCGTCGTGGCGAGACCGCTGCCGGGGGCCCAGGCCCGATTGGTGGCGCCGTGATGGCCGTGACAGATCGCGACGGCGAGCGCGTCGGCCGCGTCCTCGCTGCCCGGATCGGCGCCCGGCAACAACGTGCGCACCATGATCCCGATCTGGTCCTTGCTGGCGCCGCCGGTGCCGACGACCGCCTGCTTGACGCTCTTGGCCGCGTATTCGTGCACCGCCAGCCCCGCGAGCGCCGGGGCCAGCAGCACCACGCCGCGCGCATGGCCGAGCTTCAGCGTGGTGCCCGGATTCTTGTTCAGGAAGGTCTCCTCGACCGCCGCCTCCTGGGGGGCGTGACACGCCAGCACCGCCATCAACTCGTCATGCAACGCCTTCAACCGGTCGGCCATGGGCAGGCGGTCGGGCGGATCGACGGTGCCACAGGCCACGAAGCGCAGATGGACGCCGTCCATGTCGACGACGCCCCAGCCCGTGTGCCTCAATCCCGGATCGAGCCCGATGATGCGCATCCCGATTGCCGATCAGCTCGCCAGCCGCTCCATCTCCGCGTCGGGGATGTCGTAGTTGGCCCACACATTTTGGGTGTCGTCGTAATCGTCGAGGGCGTCGAGCAGCTTCATCAACGTCTCCGCCTGATCCCCCTCGACCGGCATCATGTTCTTCGGCTTCCAGACAAGGCGCGCCTGCTCCGCCTCGCCGAAGGTCTCCTGCAAGCCCGAGGCGACCTCGTTCAGATCGTCCGCCTGGCAGGTCACGACATGGCCTTCCTCGTCGGATTCGACATCTTCCGCGCCGGCTTCCAGCGCGGCCTCGAACATGGCCTCGTTGCCGGCGACATCGGGCTTGTAACGCACCTCGCCCGCCCGCTCGAACATGAAGGAGACGGAGCCCGTCTCGCCCATGTTGCCGCCGTTCTTGTTGAAGATGGAGCGGATATCGGCGGCCGAACGGTTGCGGTTGTCGGTCATCACGTCGACGATTATGGCGACGCCGCCGGGGCCATAGCCCTCATAACGGATCTCCTCGTACTCGACGCCCTCGCCGCCGCCGGCGCCCTTCTGGATCGCGCGCTCGATATTGTCCTTCGGCATCGATTGCGCGCGCGCCGCCTGCACGGCGAGGCGCAAGCGCGGATTGGCCGCCGGGTCCGGATCGCCCATCTTGGCCGCGATCATGATTTCCTTCGACAGCCGCGCGAAAAGTTGGGCGCGCTTCTTATCCTGCGCGCCCTTGCGGTGCATGATGTTCTTGAACTTGGAATGCCCTGCCATGGTGGCCCGTCCCGATCATATCGTCCCTGAGGCCGGCTCCGCGCGTCCCCGCGCCCCGGGGGCGGTTTCGGGGACGGTCGCATGTCGCCGCCCGGTTTCCACAAAGTCTAGCGCTGCCCGCGTCGAGTTTACCCGATATGTGGTAGGCACGCACGGCTTTCCTATCGGAACCGTAGTCTCCCGGTGCGCGGGCCCGCGCGGGGCAAGCTTTAGGGCAAGACCGCCCGCCATGCAACGAGCGGCTTCGTCGCCCGCCCCACCACGACGCAACGACCTTCCGCGGCCCTCTTGCGCGGCCCTCTTGCGCGGCCCTCTTGCCATGCCGCGCCACGGCGCGTCATATTGCGCCCATTCGGTCGGGGCTGGCGCGAGGCTGACCGACCGCCGGCCACATGGCCGGCCACGCGAACGGGATAAAGACTTATGGCTGACGGCGGCGACGGATCGGGGGATCGCGGCGATGTGGAGATCGTGACGCCCCCCCATACTCTGAAAAAGAAGGTCTCCGGCAGCGGCGGCCCGACGCCGGAGATGCTGGCACGCGCCGAAGCCGCCATCGCAAAGATGAGCGACGACTATCCCGAATGGGCGGGCAAGGACGTGGAAAAGCTCAGCGCCCTGGTAGAGACGCTGTCTCCGGAGCAGGCGACGAATACCGGCGCCGCGCGGGACGCCTTCCGCCTTGCCCACGACATGCGTGGTCAGGGTGGCAGCTTCGGTTATCCGCTGATGACGCGGATCGCCAATTCCTTCTGCCGCTTCATGGAGAAAATGGAGACGCTCGATGCCGGCGCGATCGACATCCTATCAACGCATGTCGACGCGATGCGCGCGGTAATCGGTCACAAGGTCAGCGGCGACGGCGGCGAGACCGGCCGCCAGATCGCCGAGGGGCTGGAACAGGCGACGCGGAAATACCTAACGAGACACGGCCTGTCCTGACGCCCCCTTACCCCGGCCAGGCGACGGACAACCGCCCGCCGACGCGCAGCGGCTCGACCCGCACGGCGAGGCCGGTCCTGGGGTTCGTTTCCACCACGACACCGCACAGCGTGCCATCGCCCTCCGCCGGTTCCATGCGCGGGCGCGGCAGGCGGCCCAGGAGGCGCTCCATCGAGAGTTCCTTCTTCATCCCGATGACCGAATCGTAATCACCGCACATGCCGGCATCGCACTGAAAGCCGGTACCGCCGGCCAGCACATGGGCATCCGCCGTCGGAACGTGAGTATGGGTCCCGACCACCAGGCTGGCCCGTCCGTCGCAATAATGGCCGGTCGCGTATTTCTCGCTCGTCGCCTCGCCATGGAAATCCACCAGGACGAAGTCGAATCCGCTTTCCACCGGCGCGCCGTCGGGCATCGCCTCGTCGATCGCCTGAAAAGGATCGTCCAGAGGCTCCATGAAAAGGCGTCCCATGACATTGACCACCAGCACACGGTGCCCGCGCGCCGTGTCATAGACCGCCGTGCCCCGCCCCGGCGTGCCCGCCCGGAAGTTCGCGGGACGCAGCAGGCGCGGCTCCTCGTCGATATAGCCGATGATCTCGGCCTGATCCCAACTGTGATTGCCGCCGGTGATGACGTCCACGCCGGCCTCGAAGATCTCCTCGCAGATCTTGCGCGTGATACCGAAACCGTGCGCCGCGTTCTCGCCATTGGCGACGACGAAATCGAAATCGAACTGCTCGCGCAGACGGGGCAGGTGCGCGTTCAATGCGTCGCGCCCCGGCCGGCCGACGATGTCCCCCAGGAACAGAAGCTTCATGGACGGAATGCCTTTCGCTCGGTCACGATCCAGTCGAGCGGTTGGTCCGTCGCCTCGCGGGGGACCGCCGCCACCTCCTGCGCGGCATAGGCGACACCCGCGGCGATCACCCGGCGCCGGCCACGCAGCCTCTCCAGCGTGCGGTCATAGAAACCGCCGCCATAGCCCAGCCGATAGCCGGCCCGGTCGAAGGCCAGCATCGGCACGAGCAGGATATCGGGTTCTACCGCCTCGACCTCCGGCGCGGGCGCGCGGGTTCCGAAGGGTTCCTCCACCAACGCGTCACCTTGGCGATAGAGGCGGAAGGTCAGCGGCCGGTCCTTGCCCTCGACGCAGGGCAACGCGACCCGGCAACCCCGCGCCCAGAGCGCCTGCATCAACGGCGCCGTATCGAGTTCGGAGCCGATCGGCAGAAACGCGCTGACGGTCGATTTCTTCGGCGGGTCGAGCGCCGCCATCACCTTCAGCGACACCTCGATCGCGGCCTGAACGCCGTTCTCCGCGTGCGCGGCCTTGCGGGCTGCCTGGGCCTCGCGCCGAGCGGCGCGCTTCGCCTCGGCGATGGACTCGCCATCCTGCGATTCCGTCATGCGGACACCTTGGGTCACGGGAACGAGCCGCCGACCTCGACGTCTCGGAAAACGAGCGGGCGCGAACCGCGATCGCCGTGGCCGGAACATATCCTCTGGAGCCTGCTCGAGCAGGTGGGCGCCGTTGTACCGAGGCCAAGACCCCGGCAGGGACAGCTCCCTAGAGGTGAGTATAGCCCCCGGGACATAATCGGCTACACGCGCGCCGCAGCACGCGCCCTGGCGCAGATTTAGGAGTCTTGAAGCCGCGCGGCAATAGCGTCGAGTCGTTCGGTCGCGCGATCGATCGCCGCCGCCCCCTCGGCGCGCGCCGAATCCGTGGCATCGGCTCCGGCCTCGGCGGTCCGCGCACCTTCCGCCTCCAGCGCGTCGACACGCTGTTTCAGACGCGCGATTTCGAGTTGGGCGTCGGAGAGTTCGTCCGAAACCAGCAGACCAGCAATCACCAGCAGCCGCGCATGACCGACCTGACCGATCGAACCGGCGAGGTCGCGCACCCGACCGTCGAGTTGCGCCGCGAGCGCGCCCAGATGCTCCTCCTGCCCATCCTCGCAGGCGATCATATAGTCGCGGTCATTTATCGTGACGGAGAGTTGGCGCATGTCCTCGCGGCCCTTTCCTAAGGCTCTTCCCGGCCGGCGGAGGCCGGTCCGGCGCGTAACGCGTCCCCGTCGACCTTCCCGCCATTCCCGCCGCCCTCCGGTGCGAGCACCGCGTCGATATCCGCCAGGGTGGCATCGATCTCCGCGCACGCGCCGCGTTTGAGACGGTTCAGCTCGGTTTCGAGGTCGGCGACGCGACTCTCCAGCGCGCGCTTTTCCTCCGCGAGACGCGCGCGCTCGGTCTCCGCCTTCTCCCGCTGCGCGGTCGCGGCCGTCTCCACCCGCTGCAACGCGGCGGCAAGGCGGCTTTCCGCTTGCGGGATGTCGGTCATGGCGGCCACGGCTCCGCTTGAGGGCGTTGATGCTACGTCGGAAGCGTCCGCGACGTTAAGCGTGGCCCCGGCGCGCGTCAACTCGACCCTCCGTTTCGAGCGCCATCGCTTCGCCACGCCCCAGGTCCGCGAAGCCGCGCGAAACCGGGCATGGCGGGGGTGAATCCGGTTGACCTGCCGGGTCGGCGCTTGCATCTTGCGCCCGCTTTCGGGGAAAGGGGATTCTCCGGGGCATCTTGGGGCATTTTTTCGGTCCGAGGCGGTGCACGCGGCCCGGTCGGAGCGCAACGGCGCGTGGCCGTCGAACGCGAGATGCAAGACCGCCCGCCGCGCCGGCATTCAGCGTATGACCCGCCCGAAGGCGAGTCCACGCGACACGAACGACTGACGAAAGAGTACCGAACGCCATGTCGAAATCCGAACCGCTTCCTTCCTCGTCGTCCGATACGGGGGCGGTCCCGTCCCGGACCATGGCCAATGCCATCCGCGCGCTCGCGATGGACGCGGTGGAGGCGGCGAAATCCGGCCACCCGGGCATGCCCATGGGCATGGCCGATGTCGCGACGGTCCTGTTCACCAAGCATCTGAAGTTCGACGCGGCGGCCCCGGACTGGCCGGATCGCGACCGGTTCGTGCTCTCGGCCGGGCACGGCTCGATGCTGCTCTACGCGCTCCTCCACCTCACCGGCTATGAGGACATGACGCTGGAGGATCTGAAGAATTTCCGCCAGCTCGGCGCCAAGACCGCCGGCCATCCGGAATATGGCCATGCCAAGGGGATCGAGACCACGACCGGTCCGCTCGGCCAGGGTCTCGGCAACGCGGTCGGCATGGCGTTGGCGGAGCGGATGTTGAACGCACGCTTCGGCGACGATCTGGTCGACCATCATACCTACGTCATCGCCGGCGATGGCTGCCTTATGGAGGGTATCAGCCACGAGGCGATCTCGCTGGCGGGCCATCTGGGGCTGGGCCGGCTGATCGTGCTGTTCGACGACAACGGCATTTCGATCGACGGACCGACGGACCTCGCCGTGTCCGACGATCAGGCCGCGCGCTTCAAGGCCTCCGGCTGGCATGTCCAGAAGGTGGACGGCCACGACCCGGAAGCGGTCGACAAGGCGATCCGCGCGGCCAAGCGCTCCGACAAGCCTTCCCTCATCGCCTGCAAGACCGTGATCGGCTTCGGCGCGCCGACCAAGGCGGGGACCGCCGGCTCGCACGGGGCGGCCCTGGGCGCGGAGGAGATCGCGGCGACGCGCGAGGCGCTGGGCTGGCCCCATCACCCGTTCGAGATTCCGGGCGACGTGCTGGAAGCTTGGCGCGCAGCGGGCCGCAGGGGGGCTAAGGCCAATGCGCAATGGGCGAAGCGCCTTGCCGGCCAGCCGTCGGAACGCCGCGCCGCCTTCGAGCGCGGCCAGCAGGGCGACCTGCCGGAGGGTTGGGACGCAGCACTGGTCGCCTACAAGAAGAAGCTGAGCGAGGAGGCGCCGAAGGTCGCCACCCGCGTCGCCTCGCAGAACACGCTCAAGGTCCTGGGGGACGCGGTGCCGGAACTGGTCGGCGGCTCGGCCGACCTCACCGGCTCGAACAATACCAAGGCCGGCGACATGGCGGTCGTGACCCGCGACGACTATAGCGGCCGCTACATCCATTACGGTGTGCGGGAGCACGGCATGGCCGCGGCGATGAACGGCATCGCGCTGCATGGCGGGCTTATCCCCTATGGCGGTACCTTCCTGGTCTTCACCGATTATTGCCGGCCGTCGATCCGGCTTTCCGCGTTGATGGGGCAGCGCGTCGTCTATGTGATGACGCACGACTCGATCGGCCTGGGCGAGGACGGGCCGACCCACCAGCCGGTGGAGCATCTCTCGGCCCTGCGCGCGATCCCCAATGTCGCGGTCTTCCGTCCCTGCGACGCGGTGGAGACGGCGGAATGCTGGGGCCTGGCTCTGGCACGGGCGGACGGGCCGTCGATCCTGGCGCTGACGCGACAGGGGCTGCCGACGCTTCGCACCATCGCGCAGGACGAGAATCTCAGCGCCCGGGGCGGCTATATCATGCTGGACGCCGAGGGAGGCGCCCGCCGGGCGACCCTGGTCGCCACCGGCTCGGAGGTGGAAATCGCCTGCGCCGCGCGCGAGACGCTTCAGGCCGCCGGTATTCCGACGGCCGTGGTTTCCATGCCGTCCCAGGAACTCTTCCGGGCGCAGAGCGTCTCCTATCGCGAGAGCGTGCTGGGCGACGCCGATACCGTGAAGGTCGCGGTCGAGGCCGCGACGGGCGAGAGTTGGTACGCGGTGCTGGGTGGCGATTTCGGCTTCGTCGGGATGACGGGCTTCGGCGCATCCGGGCCCTATAAGGAGCTCTACGAGCATTTCGGCATCACGGCCGAGGCGGTCGCGGACGCGGTGCGCCAGCGGCTGGGCTGACAAGGACATGGAAGACGGGCCGGGGTGGCCCGACCAAGCAGGTCTCAAGGAGGAAAGAGGACGATGGCGGTACGGGTAGCGATCAACGGGTTCGGGCGCATCGGTCGGCTGGTGCTGCGCGCCGCGATGGAAGCGGGCCGCAAGGATATCGAGTTCGTGGCGATCAACGATCTCGGCACCGTCGAGGCCAATGCCCATATGCTGAAGTACGACACCGTGCATGGCCGCTTCCCGGGCGAGGTGAAGACCGGCGACGATTGGATGGACCTCGGCACCGGCCGCATCAAGGTCACCTCCGAGCGCGACCCGGCCAAGCTGCCCTGGGGCGATCTCGGCATCGACGTCGCGCTGGAATGCACGGGCCTCTTCGCCTCCAAGGAGAAGGCATCGGCGCATCTGACGGCGGGCGCGAAGCGCGTGCTGGTCTCGGCCCCCTGCTCGGAGGCCGACGCGACCATCGTCTACGGCGTGAACCATGACTCGCTGCAGGCCGATCACACGGTGATCTCCAACGCGAGCTGCACCACCAACTGCCTCGCGCCCGTCGCCTATGTGCTGAACAAGGCGGTCGGGATCGAGCGTGGCTTCATGTCCACCATCCACTCCTTCACCGGCGATCAGCGCACCGTCGATACGCTGCATAGCGACCTGCGCCGGGCCCGCGCGGCGAGCGAGAACATGATCCCGACCTCGACCGGCGCGGCGCGCGCGGTCGGCCTCGTGCTGCCGGAACTGAAGGGCAAGCTCGACGGCACGGCGATCCGCGTGCCGACGGCGAACGTCTCGCTGATCGACCTGAAGTTCGACGCCAAGAAGGCCACGGACGCGGAAGCGATCAACAACGCGATCAAGGAGGCCGCCGCCTCCGGTCCGCTCAAGGGGGTGCTGACGACGAACGACGAGCCGCTCGTCTCCAGCGATTTCAACCACAACCCGGCCAGTTCCACCTTCGATCTGACCCAGACGCAGGTGGTCGACGGCACGCTGGTGCGCGTCCTGAGCTGGTACGACAATGAATGGGGCTTCTCCAACCGCATGTCCGACACCGCCGTCGCGATCGGCAAGCTGGGTTGAGATCGGCCATATAGATCAGGGGGACGACAGCCATGAAAGTCACGCAGACCGTCAAGAAGATCCTCTCGCACTATGAGAGCGACAATCCCGGCACCAAGCGCAACATCGCCTCGATGTTGATGCAGGGGAAGCTGGCCGGCACCGGCAAGATGGTGATCCTGCCCGTGGATCAGGGGTTCGAGCATGGGCCGGCGCGCTCCTTCGCGCCGAACCCGGACGCCTACGACCCGCACTATCACTATAAGCTGGCGATCGACGCGGGCCTCAATGCCTATGCCGCGCCGCTCGGCCAGCTCGAACTCGGCGCCGACACCTTCGCCGGGCAGATTCCAACGATCCTGAAG
This sequence comes from Marivibrio halodurans, assembly GCF_017963645.1. Classification (GTDB taxonomy): domain Bacteria; phylum Pseudomonadota; class Alphaproteobacteria; order UBA8366; family Aestuariispiraceae; genus Marivibrio; species Marivibrio halodurans. Next base: position 120,651 of record NZ_JAGMWN010000005.1, read on the forward strand.
GTCAACAGCTCCAATAGCTGGGCGACCGATAAGGACCAGGCGATCACCGCCTCGGTCGACGACGCGCTGAAGCTCGGCTGCGCGGCCATCGGCTTCACGGTCTATCCGGCCTCCGATTTCGCGAACGAACTGTTCGAGGAAATCCGCAAGATGGCGGAAGAGGCGAAGTCCGTCGGCCTCGCCGTCGTCATCTGGTCCTATCCGCGCGGCGGCGATCTGTCGAAGGACGGCGAGACGGCGATGGATGTCTGCGCCTATGCCGCGCACCTCGCCGCCCAGCTCGGCGCGCACATCATCAAGGTGAAGCCGCCGACGGCGCATCTGGAGCAGCCGGAGGCCAAGAAGGTCTACGAGAAGGAAGGCATCGACATCTCGACGATGGCCAAGCGCGTCGCGCATGTGAAGCAGGCCGCCTTTAACGGCAAGCGCATCGTCGTCTTCTCCGGCGGTGCCTCCAAGGGTCTGGACGGCCTCTACGAGGAAATCCGGGGCCTGCGCGACGGCGGCGCCAACGGCTCCATCATCGGCCGCAACACCTTCCAGCGCCCCCGCGAGGAGGCGCTGGAAATGCTGAGCCATATCATCGACATCTATAAGGGCAAGGCCTGATCCCAGGGCCGGTATCCAGTCGATGACCGATCGGCATGATTGCCAACTCTATCTCGTGACGCCGCCGGAGTTCGATCCGGCGGCGTTCGCGCCTCTGGTCGAGGAGGCGCTGGCGGCCGGCCCCGTCGCCTGCCTGCAACTCTGGCTGCCGGAGGCCGACGACGACCGGCTGCGCACCGCCGCCAAGGCGTTGCGCGGCGTGGTACAGGGTCATGACACCGCCTTCGTCATCAACGGCCACGTGAAGCTCGCCGCCTATCTGGGCTGTGACGGGGTGCACTTGGATCATGCCTCCGCCGCCGACGTGAAGGCGGCGAAGAAGGTACTGGGGGAGGATTCGATCGTCGGCGTCTCCGCCCGCACCTCCCGCCACGAGGCGATGAACGCGGGCGAAGCGGGTGCGGACTATGTCAGTTTCGGCCCCGTCTTCGATACCGCCACCAAGGGCCTGCCGGCCGACCCGGCGGCACTGAGCGCGATCGAGTGGTGGGGCGAGATGATGGAGGTCCCCTGTGTCGCCGTCGGCGGTATCACGGCCGACAATCTGACGCGGCCGGTGGAAGCCGGCGCGGATTTCATCTGCGCCGTCTCCGCCGTCTGGAACCATCCGGACGGGCCGGGCGCGGGCGTCCGCGCCTTGACCCGGGCCCTGAAGGCGACGCGTTAGCGGATAGGCGCCACACGCCTATCCGTTCCAGGGCGCCATCGCGATGAATCCGGGCAGCGCCTCCACCCGCGCGAGCCATTGGGTGAGCGCGGGATAGCCGTCGCGCTTGATCCCCCCTTCCGCGCTGACCGATGTGTAGGAATAGAGGGCGATGTCGGCGACCGTCGCGCCGTCCCCCACCAGCCAGTCGCGCGCCGTCAGGTGATCGTCCATCAGCTTGAGCGCCGCATGTCCCTTCGCCTGCCGTTTCGCCAAGAGCACCCTGCGTTCCGCCGTCATCTCCAGATGGTGGCACCAGAAGCGGGCGACGGCGACATTGGGCTCGTGATTATACTGCTCCCAGAATAGCCAGGAGAGGCATTGGGCACGGGCGAACGGCTCCTCCGGCAGGAAGGCCGTTCCCTCCGCCAGATAGCACAGGATCGCGTTCGATTCCGGCAGGCAGCGCCCATCCTCCAACTGCAGCACCGGGATCTTGCCGTTGGGGTTGAGCGCCAGGAAGGCCGGCCTATGCGTTCCGCCCGAATGAATATCGTGCAATTCCAGCCGGAAATCCCGCCCCAGCAGGGCGAGCAACAGGCGCACCTTGTGGCCGTTACCGCTTTCCAGACAGTCATGGAGCGTAAGCATCCGTCCCCTCCCTCTTTCGCGCGAGATGATACCGGAATTCTGCGGGCGACACGCGCGCCCGCAAGCGAGATTTTCAGGGCGCGAGACCAAGCCCCGCTTGGCCTTGCCCAGATATTCCGACTCTCATTGCCTAGTGATGCCTAAGTTTGAAATTCGCCGGGATTGTCGCCCTGTCGCGAACCTGCCCGACCTCTTAAACGCTTCGGGGAAGTGAGGAAGGGGCGGCCCCGCTAAAGTGGCGGAGGAACCTAAGTCCCAAGTACGCCGACTCCATCCGAACGGGGCCGCTTGCGCCACTATACACTACGCAAACATAGATAGTGAACGGTAAAGACCCTAAGGACAGAAGGTGATCGACAACGCCATGCAGATCGCAATCTGTAAGCTAAGGAAAAATATGGTTAAAAATGGCCGTGAAGGAACTCCAACGCATAGACAGCATGTCTCGGCTGGGTCTGGAACATGAAGAATACTGTCATTGAGTCAATCGACTCGACCGTCGCATAGCCAGGATCGCGCGGGCGACACAAGAAATGCGAGAAGTAAAAAGAGTGAGTCGTTATAATCACTTAGTGAATATTGACTAAACATCTGATTCTTTTATAATTTTCTCATGGATACGACGTACCACCTTAACGGCAGCTACAAGCCTACGCTCAAGCGGTTCGCTGATCTTAGTGGGCCGGATTTTTTCCCGACACCGCGCTGGGCAACATTTGCTCTAATCGATAATGAAAGGTTCCAAGGTGACATTTGGGAGTGCGCCTGTGGTGATGGAGCCATGTCTGGCGTGTTGGAGAACACGGGAAGCTCCGTGGCTAGCTCTGACCTTTATGATCGTGGATATGGCGAGCGAGGGGTGGATTTCCTCTCACCCGACCGACACGCTAACAACATCGTCACCAATCCGCCCTACAATGCCGCCGAGGGCTTCGTTCGTTCCGGTTTGATATCAGCGGATCAGAAATTCGCGCTCTTGTTGCGTTTAGCCTTCCTTGAAGGGGCGAACCGCCAGCGCACGATATTTTCGAAAGCCCCGCCCTCTCGAGTTTGGGTATTCAGTGAGCGCATTACCTTTTACCCTGCTGGCGTCGAGCGGAAAGGTAGCGGGACTACGGCATACGCTTGGTTTGTGTGGGACAAGGATGCCCCAAGCACAACAGAACTCCGCTGGTTGGAGCCGGGCTATAAGGCGCGTTACTCGGATTAGGTCCGCATGCGGAGATACTGCCTTCCATGCTCAGTGATGCGGTAACCGGACCGAGGAACGTGTTCAAGATATCCTTCACAAATGTAATTGCCGGGCGTCTCATAGTGCGACTTAATATTACGTATACGCTGTTCCCACACTTCTTCACGCTGCCGAGGAACTGATCGGCGCCGATCTGCGTTGGAGAGGTCGACATAGTCGGGAACCTCCCGTTTCATTCGTGGAAATGTCGCGATGCCGTTTGGTTGGCCCGCAGCAATCTGTAGCACCGCAAACGCTATATCGTTCTCTGTAACGCTAACATTCTGCATCATGGCCCTCTCCTTATATCTAGTTGTAATAATATAAATATATCTCCCAAAGAGCGAGTCGCTTTGCGTCTGGGGCGTATTTGGGAAATTATTCGCCCCAGCTAAAACTCATATTGCGATACGACCTTACGTCTCCCTCGCTTTCGCACGGCGCGAATCCGTGCCACCGTTTCGGCTGGACATGGAACGGCGCCTTTCCCGCCCGGTCCGGCGGCGGGGATCAGCGGAAACGGACGGTCATGACGCAGGCGACGGCGCGGGACGCCCTTCTCGCCGCCCTGAAGGCGGATCATTTCTATGCGGGTCTGCGGGCGTTCGAGACCTTGGACGACCCCGCCGCCCTGCCCCCCGGCACCGCGGAGCGGATGATCCATCTGACGCTGGCGCTCGGGCATTTCGATCAGTTGATGCGCATCATGCGCGCGCCCGGCATCGCGGCCTCGCTATCGCCCGCGATGCGGGAGCTCGGCACGCTCGGCCTCTTCATCGCCGGACGGGGCGATCTCGTCGCTTCCGGCGCGGTCCCGCTTTCACCGAAGCGCCAGGAACTCGGGCTGCTGCTCAACATGGCGCAATGCCTTGAACAGGTGGGGGAAAGCCGCAAGGCGATGAGCATCATGGCCGGGCCGTTGAAACAGGCCGTGGCCACGAACGATCTGGCCGGCCGGGTCGCGATGCATATCGGGGCCTCGCTGTTCGAGGTGGAGGACAGCGTCCGCTTCGCCGCCATGGCCAAGGCCTTGGGCCTCGCCCCCGACGACAATTGGGTCCTCTACCAATCCCTGCGCTACGTGCCCGTGCCGCGCGACGTCGCGCGTCTGCGCAAGCCGGGCGAAGCGGTCTTCCCGAGCAAGAAGATGCCGCTCCACACCTGCATCGGTGGACGACAACGCATCGCCGCGCGTGACGGCGCGGGCTGGGACGGGCTGGGGGTCGATGCCTTCCGACCTGCGCCGAGCTATAGGCCGGACGCGCTCTCCGATCTCGTCGCGAGGCAGGCGGAGGCCGCGCGCACGGCCTTGCGGGCCCCCTGGTTCGCCGAACGTCTGGACGGCCTCGCCCGCGTGCGGGAGCGTTTCGCCCCCGATGCCGCCGATCCGATCCAGGTAATCTCCACCGGGCGGGCGGGAACGACGGCACTGCAGCTTTTCCTGCGGCGCGGAGCCTATCTGCCCTATCATACCTTCGTGTGGCAATTGGGCCCGCGACACCGGTTCGACCTGTTGAACCGGCTGTTGACGGACGCGAACGACCCCGCATCCCTCGCCCCCGCCTTGCGGCGTTATCTATCGGCCCGGATCACCGAATGGATCGCCGCCTACCGACTCGGCAAGACGCCGGTGATCGTCAGTCATTGGGATGTGATCTTCGCGCCCTTCCTGCGCGCCATGTTCCCGGAGGCACGCTTTCTCCACCTGCACCGCCGGGCGGAGGGGGTGGCGGCATCCCAGGTCGGCAAGCGCCAGTTCGCGATGAGCCAGTTGATCGCCCTGCCGACCCATCGCGACCGCGGCGAGGGGACGAACGAAGGGGCGTCGTTCCTCCTGCCGCCCTGCGACATGCTGCCGGACTGCGTCGGCTGGTACATGGCCTTCACGCGCCATTTCCACGAGGCGCTGACGCGGGCCTTCCCCTCCGACCGGCATGCGGATCTGGCGAGCGAGGCCTTGTTCGAGGCCCGGCCGGAAGCCCTGGACGCCCTGCATGCCGTCTTTCCCGACGCGCCGGTCACCCAGGATATGGTCCGCCGACATTTCGGCCGTAAGATCAACGAGAAGCAGGATCACAGCTTCGACGACCCGAACACCGCCGGCTATATCGAGCGCGCGCTGGCCGCCCATGACGCCCGGCGCGCGGCCGCGGAGGTGGCGCCACCCTGGACACCCAGCCCGAAGCCGGCAGACACCGATTCTTAGGTACCCTGGCGAGAATCCTGTACCGTCTTCCCTCAAGATTGCCTCCCGGCAGAGCGACGCGACGGATGGGACAATGCCGACGATAGAGGACACGGACGGTTTGAACGACCTGGTCGGCCATATCAAGGCGGGCCGCCCCTACTCCGCCCAACGCGGTATCGAGGCCCTGTCGGATGGCGCCGGTCTCGGCGCGGATGTCGTCGCCCACCTGATCAATATCGCCGACGTTCTCGGGCATCATGACGACGTCCTGCGCATAGCCGGCACGGCGGACTCCACCGCCAGCCTGCCACGACCCTCGCGGACAGCGATCGCCCGCGTCGCCGCCATCGCGGGGCGGGGCGATTTGATGACCGGGGGGACAATCACGCTAAAGGCGTCGGCCGGCGAGGAGGAGTTGCTGATGTACGCCGCGCAGTGCATGGCGCAGACGGGGCACGCGGGCCGCGCGCTCGACCTCATGGGCGGCGCGTTGCGACGCGCCGTTCGCAGCCACGACCTTGTGGCGCGGAACGCTATGTTCGTCGCCGCCCATGCCGTCGACCCGGACGATGGAGACGCGTTCGACGACGTGCTGCGGCCGATCGGCCTTACACGCCGGAACAGTTGGACCGTCTATGAGCGGCTGCGCCACACGGCGCCCACCGATATCGACCGACTTCCCCGGCCAACCGCCTCGGTCTTTCCCGCCGGCAAGCACATGCTTCATTTCTGTCCGTCCGGCACGGAGGGTATCGACCTGCCGGGAGAAGGAGGGGGACATGCCGCCGCCCCGTCCTATACACCCGACAGCCTCGTCGAAACGTTATCGACCCTGATCGACACGCTGCGCGACATGATGCGGGAGCCCTGGTTCGCGGAGCGGCTGGCGCTCATCGGCCAGACGCGCCGGCACTTCGCCCCGGCGGCCGGCGACCCTGTCCAAGTGATCTCGACCGGGCGGGCGGGAACGACCGCGCTCCATGGCTATCTCGCCGGCAGCCGGTTCGAGCCCTATCACGGTTTCGTCTGGCAACTCGCCCCGCGACACCGGTGGGAGATGCTGAACCGACTGTTGACCGGAACGATCGACCGGGACGGGCTGCGGCCTGTCGCTCGGTGCTATCTGCGTGCCCGGGTAAGCGAGATCCTGGCTGCCTATAGGCTTGGCCGCACGCCGGTATTGATCAGCCATTTCGATGTGATCTTCGCCCCGGTTCTGCTGGCCGCCTTCCCGGACATGCGGTTCATCCATATGCACCGCGCCCCTTCGGCGGTGGCCTCCTCCCAAATCGGCAAGCGCCAGTTCGCCATGGGGCAGTTGCTGCCCCTGCCCTATCGGCGCGCGAGGGCGTCGCAAGGCGCGCGCTTCCATCTTCCCGCCAGCACACACCTGCCGGAGATGGTCGCTTGGTACATCACCTTCACCGAGGATTTCTTCCACGCCCTCGCCACCACCCACCCATCGCCACATCATATCGACCTGCGGGCGGAGGATCTTTTCGAAGGGCACGCGGCGGGATTCGAGGCGCTGGCGCATGTCTTCGACGGACCGGTCCGGTCCGAGGCCGAAACCCGCGCCCATTTCGCGCGTAAGATCAATGAGAAGCGGGAACGGGCCGTCGAAGACCCGCTGACGGCCCGTTATATGGAGGAGACGGAAACCGCCAGACGCCGACTGCGGGCGATGACGCGCCGAACCCTGTTCCCGCTCGATCGCGGGAACCACGCCGGATAGGCAAAATACCCTCCAAAGCCCCCTGGTCTAGGTAAGGGGAGCGAAACCGCCCCGCCCTTAAAGGGCATCGTGCATCTCGACCAGCAAGGTATCCTGCACCCGCGCATGCACGGGAAAGCCCAGGGTCACGGTCGTGCCGACACCGACGATCGAGGTGATGGAGAGATCCACGCCCAGCAGTTCGGTAAGCCGCTTGCAGATCGGCATGCCCAGGCCGGTTCCCGGGTCCCGACGCGCGACGCTGGTGCGTCCCCGGAAAAAGGGTTCGAAGATCGTCGTCAGATCATCCTCCGGAATCCCGCGCCCGGTATCCGCGATCACGATGCGGGCGCCACCGGCCGGCTTTTCTAGCGCGATCAACTGGACGGAGACCGTTCCACCGTCGGCGGTGAACTTAACGGCATTGGAAATCAGATTGCCGAGAATAAGCGCGACGGCCCGGTGATCCGACCGGACGGCGACGGAATCCGGCGCGATGGTGTTTATCCGCAAACGGCGGCCGGGATGTCCGGCCCGGGTCAGGTCGACCGCTTCCCGGATCAACCGGCCAAGATCGATCCATTCGGGATGGATCGGGTACTTTCCGGCCTCTATCCGCGAGAGATCCAGGAGATCGTCGACCAACGCCAGCAAGGTACCCGCGGCCGCATGGATGTCGCGTCCATAGGCGGCGAAATTCGCCCGTGCCAACCCCTCGGTCGCCGGCGTGTAAAGCAGTTCCGAGAAGCCGATGATCGCATTGAGCGGCGTCCTCAAATCATGGCTCATCCGTGCCAGGAAATCGGATTTCGCGATGTTCGCCGCCTCCGCCCGCTCGCGCGCCTGATTCAGGTCCTTGGTGCGGCGGCGCACCCGGTCCTCGAGGCTGTTGTTCAAGGCGGCCAAGTCGTCCATCGCGCGCTTCAGCGAGGTGATATCCTCCTCCACGACGATAAGCGCCGGCTGTCCACTCACCGCATCGCGGGCGATGCGCAGGGTAATCAGGTGCCAGCGCGGTCCTTGCCGGCTCTCGATCAGGAATTCCCCGGACGGTTCCGCCCCCATCGCGCCTTCCCGCAACAGGCGCTCGGCGACCCGCTTGTCCCGGAAGCGGTCCTCGAACCGGGCCGCTGGAGCGGTGGCACCATCGAAGGTCTCGGCCTCGGAACGAACAGGGCCATGCCGGTCGGCCGCGGCGGGATTCATCGTGAGCACGGTCCCGTCGAGACCGATATAGCTGATCATGATGGATGTATAGCGCGTCGCCTCGAGTAATCGGCGGTCATTGGCCGAGAGCATGCCGTCCCCGGTCTCCCGCGTCTCCCGCGCCTCGATCATGACCGCATCCCGCGCTCCTCGGCCGATGCGCACCGGCGTCAAGCTTATCTGCGCGGCAACCGGCGTGCCGCGCGGATAGAGGGTCCAGCTATCCTGTATCGGTGTTCCGGGCGAAGCATGGTCCATGACCTGACGGAGACGCTTGCGCACGGTCGGGCTGTCGGTCGAGAAATCCCGTCGAACCAGATCCTCCCGCGATTCCGCCCCCCAGAACCGCACGGCCTCGGCATTGCCCCACCAGATGGCATGACGCTCGATATCGAATATCCAGATGGGCATCGCGCAGAGTTCCAGAAGGTCGAGGTCCGACCGCCTGGAAAACCGCCATTCCGTCTTATGTGTCACCTTGGTTCCCTCCCATTCCCCAGAAGGGTGACACACTCCCCTATGAGGCACCCTTCCCAGAGAACACAAAAGTCATAATAAATCATAAGTACGATCGTCGGCGAAACGGGAACGACGTTGCGGGCGGGAAAGTTCGAAGTTGGAGGCAGTCACCTGGACCGGGTCACTTGAAGGGGGGGCCGTTAACCCATGCGACCAACGCATGCCGGATGCCCCTCGTTACCGGCCGCACGCGATGCAGGATGAAGGAGGGAAACAGAACGAATGTCCCCCGCTCCTTCGGCGCCGTGGTCGGCTCGCCCGTCCGGTTGAACTCCAACTCGCCGCCCTCATAGTCCTCGGCCCGGCTCAACTGGAAGGTAATGCTTAGCTTACGTGGTGCCTGCCCCGCCGCGGTGCCGTCGTAGTGCCAGCTATAATGTCCCTGCCGCTTCCCTTCGTAGGTCACGAAATAGAGCGGTTCATCCATGCCTTTCACATCGAACTGATAGGATTGCGCGTTGAGGACCGACAGTGTCGTCATGATGCGGTGGTATATCCACCCGCTTTCTGGATCGGGCAGGATATGGCGCGCGGTGCTTCTATTCTGCTCGGGCCGGATTTGCAGGTCCGGGCCGGTGCGGACCTCCTGGCCCGGCTGGCCGGTCATTCGCGCGATCAGCGCATCCATCTCGGCGTCGGTGAAAACGTTACGCCCCGTGACATAGGGCGGAAAATCGATATGCGCGACATCGGCGCGACCCGGCACCGGATACCAGAACATGAGAACCTCCCCCCGAAACGGCATTCTTTTTGTTCGATGCCGTATCGTACGATCCTACATTCAACATGCGCGCTCTCAAAGGGAACGCATGCCGCATCGACCAATAAGAAAAAGGGCGGCGCCATCGCGCCGCCCTTCCGGTTCTCGGGTCATGCCGCCCCGGCGGGGCGTCCTTTGATGATGGAGTCCAGGAAACGCCTGATTACGCGGTTTCCTTGCCGGACTCCGCCGAGGACTTTCCCTCGATCGCCTTGGCCTTGCTCTTGCCGTTGATGGCGATCTGGCGGGGCTTGGCTTCCTCGGGCACCTCGCGCTTGAGGGTTACGTGCAGCAACCCATTCTCCAGCGACGCCTGGTCGATCTTGATATGATCGGCCAGATTGAAGCGACGCTCGAAGGCGCGGGCCGCGATGCCGCGATGCAGGAACTGGCGCTCGGCCTGATCGCCGTCGTTCCCTTCGGAAACCGTCTCCGAAATCCGGCCCGAGATGGTGAGCGTGTTCCGCTCGACCGTCACGTCCAGATCGTCCTCGCCGAAGCCGGCGACCGCCATGGTAATGCGATATTCATCATCGCTCACCTTCTCGATATTGTAGGGCGGATAGGACGGAGCCGTCTCCTGCCCGACCGTATCGAGCATACGGGCCAGCCGGTCGAAGCCGACGGAGGTGCGGAAAAGCGGGGAGAGATCATAGGTACGCATGGAGCTATCCTCCTTTCAGAAGCGATAACCGTTTCATCCCAGGCCGCCCCGGTTCGCCGGCGGCGGCCCATCCATCGTTCGCCCTGGTCGGGACCCGCTTCGGGCGTCCCGGGCGAACGCGTTCGAGATGGGCAAGACGTTTCACGATGTCAAGAGGCCGCCCTGGCCGCGCGTCCCCGTTCGGACACAGAACCGGACACAGAAAAAGGGCGGCCGAAGCCGCCCTTTCCGAGATCGCATCGCGCCGGCCGTCGGACCGGCCGCGCGTCCGTTACTTCAGGCCGAAACTGGCGAAGCGCTTGTTGAAGCGCGCCAGCTGGCCGCTCTCCATCAGGCGGGCCGGGCCGCCGGTCCATGCCGGGTGCGTCGAGGGGTCGATGTCGAGCTTCAGGACATCGCCTTCCTTGCCCCAGGTGGAGCGGGTCTCGTAGGTCGTGCCGTCGACCAGCTGCACCGTGATGGTGTGATAGTCGGGGTGCGTTTCGGCCTTCATCGTCTTCGTCTCCTTGCATGGGACGCAGGCGGCGCGTCTGGGCCGCCTCCTGTCGCATGTGTCGGTGTCATGCTTGATCCGGCGCGGTTTCTACAGAAAGCCCGTGCCCCGCGCAACCGAATTCGGGCAGCAGTGTCGGCTTTCGCGCGCCCTTCAAGCCTGCTCCACCCACGCCCACAGCACGTCACGGATATCCGCCGCCCCCGTCGCCAACATGACGAGGCGATCGAAGCCCAGCGCGATGCCGGCCGCGTTCGGCGGCATGGCGTCGACCGCCGCCAGGAAGCCCTCGTCGATGGGAACCCGCGCGCCCTCGCCGTAAAGCCGGGCGCGGAGGTCCTGGTCGGCCTCGAACCGGCGGCGCAGCGCGGCCGCGTCGGCCAGTTCCCCGAAGGCGTTGGCGAGTTCCAGGCCCGCGACATAAAGCTCGAACCGCTCCGCCAACGACGGGTCATCCGGCTTCGGACGGGACAGCGCCGCCATGGCGATCGGATAATCCGTCAGCACCGTCGGCGCGGGATGGCCTAGATGCGGCTCGATCCGCTCGTCGAAGACACGGAAGAAGATATCCTCCCACCGGTCTCCCTCTGCCGTGCGGACGCCGCGCGCGGCGGCGGCCTCGGCCAGCGGTGCCGGGTCCGGGGCCATCGGATCGCCCCGCGTGGCGGCCGCAAGATCGATGCCGGCATAACGCGCGAAGGCCTCCGCCACGCCGATGACCTGCCAGTCGGCGCGCGGATCGCAGGTCACCGCCCCGTGACGCAGCATGCCGGTACCCGATGCCTTTCCGGCCGCCTCGTCGGCCGTTCCTTCGACCGCCTCGACCGCCGCCAGGAGAAGCGCGCGGCAATCCGCGATCAGCGCCTCGACCGGCGCATCGGCGCGGTACCATTCGATCATCCGGAATTCCGGGTGATGGGTGGGGGAACCCTCGGCATTGCGGAAGACGGGGGCGAGTTGCCAGATTCGCGCGAATTCCGGCAGGCCGCTCCCGCCGGCCAGCAGCTTCTTCATCGCGAATTCGGGGCTGGTGTGGAGATAGCGCGGCGTGCCCGTATCGCCGTTCACGGTCCCCGCCGCCGCATGATGGCCCGGGGCGAGCAAGCGGGTCGCGAACACCCCCAGATGCGGCTCCATGCCGGGGCTTATCTGTAACGCCGGCGTCTCGACCTCCGTGAAGCCAAGGCGTGCGAAGGTCGCCCGCGTGGCGTCGAGCACCGCCGCGCGCCCACGAAGATAGGGCGCGCGGCGCACCATCGCCGCGCCGTCCCAGAAATGTCCATGACCGCCACCGCTCATACCGGCGCTCCCGGCTTGTCCGAAGCGGGCCCCGGTGGTAGGACAGCCGCGCTTTCGCGGGGGACGGAATGTCGCCGCGATCCCCTATCGGACATCGCGCCCGGCCGGACGGTCCGGCCCCGGGCGCACCAAATGTCGCCTGAACTATCGAGCGAGTGGATCATGAAGGTCAACGCGATCAATCTGCGTCCCGGCAGTGCCATTGAAATCGACGGCAAGCTTCTAATCGTCACGAAGAACGATATCAACCAGCCCGGCAAGGGCGCGGCGGTCGCCCAGGTCGAGGCCCGCGACGCGCGCACCGGTCTGAAGTCGAACTTCCGCTTCCGCACTCAGGAGCAGGTGGAGACGGCCGAGCTGTTCGATGCCGACTATCAATATCTCTATGAGATGGAAGGCATCTACTACTTCATGAACCAGGAGAATTTCGAGCAACTCGAGGTTCCCGGCGACGTGATCGGCGACCCGAAGGATTTCCTGCAAGCGAACATGACCGTCACGATCTCGACGCATGAGGGCCGGCCGATCTCCACCAGCCTGCCGCAGAAGGTGACGATGGAAGTGACCGAGGCCGATCCGGTGGTGAAGGGCCAAACGCAGTCCTCCTCCTACAAGCCGGCGAAGCTGGAGAACGGCCGCCCGACCCTCGTCCCCCCGCATATCGAGGCCGGCACCCGCATCGTCGTCATGACGGCCGACGGCTCCTATGTGGAGCGTGCGAAGGACTGACGGACCGCTGCCGGGGCCGGGGCCGGGCCGGTCGATACCCGGACCATTCACTTTCCGATCAACAAGGCATCAGGCATTTCCCATGATCGTTCGCTCCGCCACCCTCAATGTCATGACCAAGGCCGTGCAGAAGGCGGGGCGAGCCTTGGTGCGCGACTTCGGCGAGGTCGAGCAGTTGCAGGTCAGCCGCAAGGGACCCGCAGATTTCGTCTCCACCGCCGACCGCAAGGCGGAGAAGATCCTGCGCGAGGAATTGCTCAAGGGGCGGCCGGATTACAGCCTGTTGATGGAGGAAAGCGGTTCGGTGAAGGGCGCCGACCCGGACCGCCGCTTCATCGTCGATCCGCTGGACGGAACGACCAATTTCCTGCACGGCCTTCCGCATTGGGCCGTCTCCGTCGGCTATGAGGAACGCGGCGAACTCCTCGCCGGCGTGGTCTACGACCCCATCAAGGACGAGATGTTCTGGGCCGAACGCGGCAAGGGCGCCTATATGAACGACCGCCGCATCCGCGTTTCCAACCGCCAGCGTCTGTCCGATGCGGTGGTCGCGACCGGCATCCCCCATCTCGGCATCCAGGAAGGCGCGGGCCAGCAGCAGTTCCTGCGCCGCCTGGAAAAGGCGATGGCGAGTTGCGCGGGCCTGCGGCGCTGGGGCACGGCGTCGCTCGACCTCGCCTATGTGGCGGCCGGACGCTACGACGCCTTCTGGGAACGCGGGCTCAGCCCCTGGGATGTCGCGGGCGGTATTGCGATCCTGCGCGAGGCCGGGGGCTTCGCCGTCGATCTCAAGGGCCGGCGCTATGGCTTCGACAGCCCGGACCTGGTCGCGATCAACCAGCATCTTCAGAAGCCGATGCTCGAATTATTGCGCGCGGCGGAGTAGCCTCAGCCCGGCCTCGCGACCCGGTTCGCCGCCCCCTCGCGGCGCTCCCCTCCTCCGAATGACACCCGTATCACCGCGCCCTCCGATACGATTGGTGGTTTCGCGCACCGTTTGACGGTTGAGCGCGTGGCAGTCGGCGGTCTATGGTGTCGATATTCCAGGGGCGTGGGGCCGGGTCCTGATACCGATGCGCGACGCCAGGGATTTGCCAGGGCAAGGGACTGCCAGGCGGCGATGCAGAGAAACAATAGGGCGGACCTTTCGTGACGCACAGATTGACCAAACGGACGCACCCGCTCGCGTCCCCACTCGGCGCGGCCAAAGAGCCATTCAAAGGGGGCTGGGGCGGCTGGCGCGCGGTGTCGTTCTCGGCGGCGTTGTTCGGCGCCGCCAGCCTCCTCGTCCTGTCCTATCCGGCGCTGGCCCAGAAGGCCTATTATCAAGGCCGCGCGGAAAGCGATCAGACGGTGATCGTCGATTTCTCCGTGCTGGACAAATTGGGGGAACCGCCGAACCTCCCCGGCATGCTGCGTCCGGCCGAACCGAGGCAGCCCTCGGACACCGACAGCCCGCGCGCCGCCGTCCCGCGGTCCACGCAACCCGAGACGAACCAATCCGCGTCGGAGCAACCGCCGCGCGCCCTGCCGAAACCGGCGACACCGCGGATCGCCGCGCAACCCACCACGCCGGAACAGGCACGGCCGCAGCCGGCGCGGCCGAAGCCCGCCGTTCCCCAGCCCGCGAGTTCGAGCCCCGCCCCATCACGATCCGAGGCGGAGCCGGCCGAAACCGCGTCGGCCGAATCGGCGACCTCCGGACTTGAACAGCCCCCGTCGGGCGCTCCGCAATCGACACTGAACGTGTCGCCGTCGCAGACGACCGCGCCAAGCGTCGCCGATGAGCCCACGCCCGAGAGCGAACCGGAACGTCCCTCGGCCCCCCCACCGAAGCCCGAGATCGCGGACGAGCCCGCCGCGCCGGAACCCGCCAGTACAGCCGCGCCGGAGCCAATCTCGGAGCCTGAGCCTGAGGCCGCGGCCTCCTCCGAAACGACGCCCTCCCCTGCGCCCGCGCCGGAACCACCGCCAGCGGCCGAGCCGGAGCCGGAGCCGGAGCCCGAGTCGGAGAATGAAGCCGAGCCCGCGAGCACGGCCGAAAGCACCGAGCCGCCGGCCGACATGCCGCAGCCCTCGTCCGATACCGCCTCCGAGACCGACTCCGCGCCGTCGCCCGCGCCGGCCAGTGGAGAAGACGACGACGGCACAGACGGCGGGACGAACGGCGAAAGCACGATGGCGAGCGCCCCGCCGCCCGCCCCGGGCATAGAACCACCTCCGGGCAGCGACACCGACGAGGGGGCGTCGCCCAACTCCGAAGAAGCCGCGCCGGACAGTTCCCCGGACAGCTCCGAGGATTCTTCCACGGCGAACGCGGCGGTCCCGGAGATGGAGGAGCCGGTCGCGGCCCCTTCGCAGAGCGACAGCCAGACCCAGGTCGCGGCGGTCGACCCGTCCGTCGTCGTCGAGCGGCCGGAAGGATTGGCGGTGTTGTTCGAGCCTGGCGCGCAGGACCTGCCCGCCGGCGCGGAAGCGGCGCTCAACGCGATCGCCGATCAAATGAAGGCCGACAGCGATCTGCGGCTGCGATTGCGCGGCTATGCGCTGGCCGACGGGGATACCGCGAATCAGTCGCGCCGGGTTTCCCTGTTCCGCGCGCTCGCGGTTCGCACCTATCTGATGAAGCGCGACGTCAATAGCCGGCGCATGGATGTCCAGGCGCTGGGATCGAACCTGCCGGAGGACGGTGGGGCCGCCAACCGGGTGGACGTCCTGATCCAGCGCTGACGCGAGGCTAGCGCGAGACGCCGCCCGACGACTTGTCGTATCTGGGCCCGCATAGGCTTTTCCGGCCGCGCGGGCGGGAGAGGTAGATCCGTGAGCCGACCCAATGCTTTCCTGATCCGCATGGCCATCTTCGTGTTGCTCGTGGCCATCGGGGTCTTCCTGATCTTCCCGCAACTCGAACAGGCCTTCTTCGCCAACGTCTTCATCAATGGGGTAATCCTCGGGGTCCTGCTGATCGGCATCATCCATGCCTTCCGCACGGTCGCGATGCTGAACCTGGAGGTGAATTGGATCGAGCGATTCAAGCTCGGCCCCAATGGCGGCGTTCCATCGTCGAAGGACGCGCCGCGCCTGATGGCCTCGGCGGCGACATTGCTCTCCAGCCGGTCCAGCCGGACAGGGCAGATGCATATCTCCGCCGGCGCGATGAAGACGATCCTCGACGGCATCGCCACGCGCCTGGACGAGAGCCGGGAGATCGGCCGGTACATGGTGGGGTTGCTGGTCTTCCTCGGCCTGCTCGGCACCTTCTGGGGTCTGCTGGAGACGGTGAAGAGCGTCGGCGGCGTGATCGCCGGCCTTGATCTGACGGGGGAGGAAGCAGCCGGCGCCTTCGGCGAATTGAAGCAGGGCTTGCAAACGCCGCTGGCCGGCATGGGCACGGCTTTCAGTTCCTCCCTCTTCGGTTTGGCGGGCTCCCTTATCTTGGGCTTCCTGACGCTTCAGGCGGGGCAGGCACAGAACCGCTTCTATAACGAGTTGGAGGAATGGCTTTCCAGCCTGACGCGCCTTTCCTCCGGCGCGATCTCTGGAGATGGCGACGGCGAGCAATCGGTCCCGGCCTACATCCAAGCCCTGCTGGAGCAAACGGCCGACAGCCTGGAGAACCTGCAACGCACCATGGCGCGGGCGGAGGAGAACCGGGCCAGCGGCCAAGGCGATATGCGCCAGCTCAACGACCAATTAACGGCCCTGACCGATGCCATGAAGACCGAGCACGACCTGATGCTGCGCCTCGCCGAGGGGCAGATGGAGCTTAAGACCGTGCTGGAGCGTTTGGCCAAGGCGACCGAGCATTCCGGAAGCGCGGACGACGGCCAGACCCGCCAGCATATCCGCAATGTGGACACCCACCTCGCGCGTCTCCTGGAGGAGATGCCGCGCGGGCGGAACGAACTCGTCCAGGAAGTGCGCGGCGAAATCCGGCTCCTGGCCCGGACGCTTGCCGCGATCGCGCAAGGCCGCAAGCCGGAGGCTGGCTCCAGTCTGCGGACGGACGACTACTGACGGGTTCCATTTCCAGGATCGGGGCTTAGGCCATGGCGCTCGCGCGCAGACAACGCAACAATCAGGATATCTGGCCGGGGTTCGTCGACGCGCTGGCGACGCTCCTGATGGTGATCATCTTCCTGTTGATGATCTTCGTCGTCTCGCAACTCTACCTGAACGAGGAACTGATCGGCCGCGACCGGGCGTTGGACCGGCTGAACTCCCGGATCGACGAATTGTCCTCCACGCTCGCGCTGGAGCGCGAGGCGAACGAGGACCTGCGCACCAATATCGAGCGGCTATCCGCCGATCTGCGCGCCTCGCTCGCCAAGCGCGACGCGCTGCAGGCGGAACTCTCCGATCTGCGCAGCGAGAACACCTCGCTTCGCGCCGACGTGGCCGGCGCCCAGGGTGCAGTGGACAAGGTCGCGAAGGAGCTCGAGGACGCCTACAAGGTGATCGAGGCGAGCCAGGAGAAGATCGGCCTGCAATTGCAGGAAATCGCCGCGCTGGAAAACCGGGTCGAATCGCTGCGCGCGCTTGAGGAGGAACTCAAGAACGACCTGGCGCAGAAGGACCTGACCCTCGATGAGGAGCGCGAGAAACTGGTGGAGAGCCAGGCGGAAGTCGCCCTTCTCAACAAGCGGCTCAAGGAACTCAACGCCCAGATCGCCAGCCTGAACGAGGTGCTGGAGGCATCCGAGGCACGCGACGAGGCGGCCCAGGCGCAAATCGCCGATCTGGGCAAGCGGCTCAATGTCGCGCTTGCCTCGAAGGTGCAGGAACTGGCCCGCTATCGTTCCGAATTCTTCGGGCGGCTGCGTGAAATCCTGGGCAATCGCCAGGATATCCAGATCGTCGGCGACCGTTTCGTCTTCCAGTCGGAGGTGCTGTTCGACCAGGGCTCGGCGGAGCTCGGCACGGCGGGCAAGTTCCAGCTCGCCCAGTTCGCCCGGACGCTGACGGAGATTTCGACCGAGATCCCGGACAGCATCGATTGGATTCTCCGCGTCGACGGCCATACGGACAAGGTGCCGATCGCGACGGCGCGCTTCCCCTCCAACTGGGAGCTATCGACCGCACGGGCGATCGAGGTCGTGAAATATCTGATCGAACGGGGCGTGCCCTCCGACCGTCTGGCAGCGACCGGCTTCGGCGACAACCAGCCACTCGACCCGCGCGACACACCGGCGGCCTATCAACGCAACCGCCGCATCGAGATGAAGCTCGACCAACTCTGATGAAGGCGCGACGGCCATGACCTCGGACGCGGAAGGGGCGGCGCCGGCCGTGACGGGGCGGTGCTATTGCGGCACCACCACGATCCGCGCCGCACGCGCGCCGGAGACCGTGGCCTACTGTCATTGCGCCGATTGCCGACGGGTGACGGGCGCGCCGGTCGCTGCCTTCGCCGCCTTCGACGAGGACGGCGTGACCTTCACACCGGACGAGGGACGGCGCGTCACCGTCAATCCGGGCGTGTCGCGCAGCTCCTGCCCGCATTGCGGCTCGCCGCTGGCCGGGCGCTACGACTACCTTCCGGGGAAGATCTATATCGCCATCGGCCTTCTGGATCAGGCGAACGATCTCGCCCCGCGCCTTCATTCGCATGCCGGCGAGCGCCTGTCCTGGCTCCACATCGACGATGGGTTGGAGCGGTTCGGGACCTCGGCCCGCGCCCGGTTGGGCGACGACGGGAAATAGCGGACGCCCCGATCCCGCGACCGAAATACTTCTCAAATACCGATTCCTTGCGAATACCGATTCGCACGCGTAGGATGGCATGGATACTGCATCGATTCGGTGTGGTATTTGAAAGGCGACTGGGGGAGTCCTTGGGGTGAGACAAGGACTCGACCGTATTCGGCCCGGTCGAAACATGCCGACGAGGCGGCGAAGCTGATGACCCTGGCGTTCGGCGACGGCGGCCTGCTGCCGGAGTTCGTCGACAATCCGGAGAATCGTTGTCCGGTGGTCCTGCTGCTGGACACCTCGGCCTCCATGCGCGGGGCGCCGATCGACGAACTGAACGCCGGTGTCGCCTCCTTCCGAAACCAAATCCTGATGGACGACACGGCGAGCCTGCGGGTCGAATTGTCGGTCATCGCCTTCGGCGGCGAGGTTCGACTGGTACGTGACTTCGTCACCATCGACGATCTCTCCACGCCCCGGCTGGAGGCATATGGCAACACGCCGATGGGCGGCGCGCTGGACCTCGGCCTGCGCACGCTGGAAGCGCGCAAGCGCGTCTATCGCCGCGCCGGCGTGCATTATTACCGCCCCTGGCTGTTCCTGATCACCGACGGCGCGCCGACCGACGGCCTGCTCTGGCAGGAAGCGGCGATGCGCGCGCAGGAGGCGGACCTGATGGGGCGCCTTTCCTTCTTCACGGTGGGCGTGGAGGGCGCGGACATGGAAATCCTGGGCGAGATCGCCTCGCCCAACCGCCCGCCGTTGATGTTGCAGGGACTCAAGTTCCGCGATCTCTTCCAGTGGCTTTCCGCCAGCGTGCGGCGCGTCTCCTTGAGCCGTGTCGACGCGCGTCATGTCGCGCTTCCGCCGGTCAATGGCTGGGCGCGGGTCGGCGTGTGAGGGCGGGGGCATGAGCTGGGTCGCCGCTCTCGACTTCGCCCAGGGACGCCATCATCGCGCGGCCGGCGTGCCGTGCCAGGATTTCGGGCGCGTCGTCCATCCGGCGGAGGATGTGCTGCTGGGCGCCATCGCGGACGGGGCGGGCAGCGCCGCGCTCGGCCATCTGGGCGCGCAGGCGGCGGTGGGCGCGGCGATCGCGCTGCTCGGTCCGCGACTCGGTGCGAACCCGGGACTGCGCGGCGATCCGGCGGGCGGCCCCGGTGGGGCGGACGCGCTGTTCGACGGGCTGTTGGAAGCCGCGCGCGCGGCGATCTCGGAAACCGCGCGACACCAGGGCCGGCCTATCGATGCCCTCGCCACCACGCTCACGGTCTTCGCGGCCGGCCCGCTCGGCGTCGCCGTGTTCCAAATCGGTGACGGCTGGATCGTCAGCCGGGGCCCGGAGGGTGATTATGCGCTGGTCGGTCATCCGCAACGGGGCGAATACGCGAACGAAACCGTTTTCGTGACCGGCGCGGATGCCGAGGAGACGCTGGCCATCACCCATATCGCGGAGCCGATCCGCTTTCTGTGCGCGGCGACCGACGGCCTCACCCACGTCTCGATCGCGGCGGCGGACGACCGGCCACACGCTGCGTTCTTCCAACCGCTCGACAGCTTCATCGCCAGCACCGAGGACGCCGCCGACGCCCATCGCGCGATCCGGGGCTTCCTGCGCTCAGAAGGGCTGCGCGCGCGGGTGGAGGACGACGTCACCCTGATGCTGGGCGGGTGGCACCCGCTCGGGCGGGCGTGAACGCGATGGGCCTTACCCGCTACAGCGACGGCGCGCCGGTGACACTGGCCGAACGCATCGCGGACAGCGGCGAGGCCGAGATACGCGCCGTCGCCGGTACGCCCGATATCCTCGCCAAGATCTATCACGGGACCGGCCGGCCCGCCGGTCCGGACAGGGAGCGGGCGGCGAAGCTCGCCGCCCTCATCGCGCGGCCGCCGGCGGACCCATCGCTTGGCGGATTCCACCGGGCCTTCGCCTGGCCGACGGACGTGCTGCGCGACGCGCACGGCCAGGCGGTCGGCCTCCTTATCCCAGCCGTGCCCGGGGCGCGCGGCCTGACGGCGCTGGGCTCGACCAAGCTGCGGCGGCGCAAGGCGGCGGAAATCAACTGGCATTATCTGCATGCGCTGGCCGCCAATCTCTCCTTCGCGGTCGATCATGCCCACGCCCAGGGATTCGTTATCGGCGACCTACAGCCGGACAACGTGCTGGTCGACGACCGGGCGCTGGTGACGCTGATCGATTGCGATTCCTGGCAGATCCCCGATCCGCGCGCGGCGGGGGCACCCCCCTTCCCCTGCCCCGTCGGCACGGAGGGCTTCACCGCCCCGGAACTGATCGGCAAGAACCTGAAGCGCGCGCCGCGCACACCGGCCAGCGACCGTTTCGCGCTCGCCGTGCTGATCTTCCAACTCCTGCTCGGCCGGCATCCCTGGACGGGCGAATGGATCGGCGGCGGCGACCCGCCGACACGGGATAGCCTGATCAAGTCCGGCGACTGGCCCCACCGGCACGGCAGCCGCCTGATCCCGGCCAAGGGTGCCGTGCCGTTGGAGGTACTGGCGCCGAATCTGGCCGCCCTCTTCCGGCGGGCCTTCGCGCGCGGGGTGGACGACCCGGCCGCGCGGCCCACTGGCGGGGAATGGCAAGAGGCGTTGTGCCTCGCGCTCGCCGCGCTGGAAAGCTGTCCCGACCGGCCGCATCACCATTATTTGCCCGAACGGGGAGCCTGCCCCTGGTGCGCGCGTTTGGCGGCGACGGGCAGCGACGCCTTCCCGGAGCCGGCAACGCCGTCCGATCCCTTCTGGCCCCTCGCGCTCGCCTTCGAGCGCGCGCTGGCCCGGGGCGACGCGCGCATGGCGCTCGACCTCTGGCGGGAGAGCCCGGCGCTCGCCGACCGTCCGGCCCTGAGACGCTATCGCGCGAGAATGGCGGAGATCGGGACGGCGCTCGACGCCTTGGACGGCTGGGCGTCGGCCTATCGCCGCGCGCTGGAAGGGGGACGGCCGGATTGGAGCCACTTGGCCCGCCTGTGGGAAAGCGACCCGGCGCTTGCCGACCGGCGCCTGTTCATTGGGGAGGAGATCGCGGGACGCCCCGCGCTCTCCCTTCTGGACGAGGTGCGCGAGCAAGCCTTGCGCATCCCGCTCGCCCCGCCGGAGCGACTGCTGGTCACGCCGCGCGCGGCGATCCGCGCGGCGGAGCTGCGCCGCCACCAGCCCGCCGTCTCGCGGCAGGAAACGTCCAGGCCGGGCACGCCGACCGGCGCCGCGTCCCCGGCGGCCGACCCGGCGGCGGCCCCGACGACCACCCCGGCGGCCGGGGATTCCGCGCCCGCCAGCGGCCCGGCGAACGGTCTGGACATTCCGCCGATGCCCGTTTCGCTGGCCGATCCGGCGCGGCGAAGGGCGAATCCGGCGCGGGCCCATGCCCCGGCACCTCCCCATACCCCGGCGCCGACCCTCGGCTACGAGATCACCGCCGGCTGGGCCGGCCTGCGGCCCGCACAGCTCACACTCCGGCTGGAGAAGCCGGCGCGCCTGCCCAAATTGGCGCTGGTGGAGGCACGGACGGGACGCGTCGTCGCCGCCCTGCCCGCCGGACGCATGGCGGAGCGGACCCTGCGTCTCGATTTCGAGCAACCGGATACGCGGGTTCTGCTGGAACTGCGTGTCGCGGCGCCGGCCGATCGAGACAGCCTGACGATCGCCCACCCGCCGGAGCGCGCGCGCCGCATCGGCGCCCGCCGAGCCGATGGATTCGACCGGCGCCCTCTTCCGGCTTCCTAACGCAAGGGTCGAGAGGCACCCGCGCTATCGACGGGGTTCGGGCTCCGCCTCCGCCATGCGGTCGCGCACCTGGAAACGCATGGCGCGGCGCATCAGGCGGTCCCGGTCGCGGCGCGTGAGACGCCGCGCCTGGCTGGGCGACATATCGAAGGCCCGCCGGAACAGTGTCGCGAAATGGGATTGGCCGTTGAAGCCGCATTCCACCGTGATATCCAGGATCGGCCGGTCCGTCGTCAGCA
Organism: Marivibrio halodurans; assembly: GCF_017963645.1. GTDB lineage: Bacteria > Pseudomonadota > Alphaproteobacteria > UBA8366 > Aestuariispiraceae > Marivibrio > Marivibrio halodurans. The sequence goes on from NZ_JAGMWN010000005.1 coordinate 143,037, forward strand.
CCAGCCACAGCCCGTGATCGAGCCGCAGCCGACGGGAAAAATCGCCGAAACTCATATCGAGTTCCTCCCGGAACCCGCGTTCGAGTTGCCGGCGGGAAATATGGACGGTACGCGCCAGATCATCGATCGACGGCGGGTCGGAGAGATTCTGCTCAAGGATCGAGATGGCGCGCGCCACCCTGGGATTCTTCGTGCGCAGGCCCGCCGGAGGCTGCGGCTGCGGCGCGCCGTCGGCCCGCACCCCGTCGACCATCATGATACTGAGCGCCTTATGCGCCCAATCGCGGCCGACATGCTTCTCGATCAGGCGCGCCGCCAACCGGGCGGAGCCGACGCCGCCCGCGCAGGTGATCCGATTGCCGTCGATGACATAAAGCTGACTGGCATCCGGGGTCACGCTGTCGCTGGCTTCCAGCAACTCGTGATAATGCAGCCAACTGACGCAGCAACGCCGCCCTTGCATCAATCCCGCGCGGATCATCGTGAACACGGCGGTGCAAAGTCCGATCAGCGGCACGCCGGCGGCATCCGCGCGCTTCAGATAGGCGGCCACGGCCGCGTCGGCGGTCATGTCGTGCTCCAACAGGCCACCGACCGCCAGGATATAGTCGAACGCCGCCGGGTCACGGAAGGCGGACTGCACGCTTACCTCCACGCCGCAACTGGCGGGAACGCTCTGGCCCGTCTCGCTCATCACGGTCCAGGCACACTGAATCGGGCGGGATCGGTCGCGCTCGTCGGCGGCGAGCCTGAGCGCGTCGACGAAGGACGCGAAGGCATTCAACGTGAAACGCGGCAACAGCACGATGCCCACGTTCAACGCCGCGCGGCCGCCACGCGGTTCGCGCACGCCGAGTCCGCCGAGCCCCGTCGTGACCCGTGGGGTATCCGTGCCCTGAAACGGCGTTATCCTCATGAAACTCTCCGAAATCGCTTGGCCGCGCGATCATAACCCAGAATACCGGCATGTGCGCGATTGCGTTCGACCCGCCGCCGGCCTACATAGCCGGTCGGGTCAGACGGTCGGATGGCCGCGGCGCCATATGCGGGGAAACCCGAGGTGCCGAGGAAAGTCCGGGCTCCACGGGAACACGGTGCCGGATAACGTCCGGCGGGGGCGACCTCCGGGAAAGTGCCACAGAGAGCAGACCGCCCGCCCCGGGGCTCCACGGAAACCGACGCGCACCGCGCGGATCAGGTCCGGGGGCGCCAACCCGGGGCGCGGCAAGGGTGAAAGGGTGCGGTAAGAGCGCACCGCGGCCCCGGCGACGGGGACGGCATGGCAAACCCCACCGGGAGCAAGACCGAATAGGGACGGCAGGGCCGGACCGCCACGGCGGACCGGAGATGCCCAAGGCGCGTTCCCGCGCCCCGTCCGGGTAGGTCGCGCGAGGCGTCCGGCGACGGACGTCCCAGACGAATGGCCATCCAGCGCCCTTCATCGGGCGTGGACAGAACCCGGCTTACAGACCGTCTGACCCGATTTCCTACCCGGCCATGGCGCGCCGCCCCCTACCGGCGGGCATGCCGCCGGAATCGGCCTACATGAATTTTTCCTCGATATCGGTCGTGGACTCCCGGCCGATCGCGTCGAAATGCGCCTCGATGAAACGCGCCCCCTTCTCCCGCCCCATCGCGAACAGCCCATCGATGTAATCCTTGTCGAGATTAGCCTGGCTGGACGCGCCGAGGGTACCCATACGCTCCTCCGCGTCGATCGTGTGGACGAAGGCTTCACGCAAGCGGCCGCCGTCGTCGTTCCCCCGCTGGATCATGTCCGAGACGAACTTGACCACGCGCATTTCCCGCATCAGCGAGGAATTGAAGCTGAGCCCCGTGATCCGGTCGAAGATCGCGGAAGCGTCGGTGGGCAGTTCCGGCAGATTGATCGGCGTCACCTGAACAACCAACAGATCGCGGCATTCGCAATTATAGAGGATGGGGAAAAGCGGCGGGTTCCCCATATAGCCGCCGTCCCAATAATAATTGCCGTCGATTTCGACCGCCTGGAACATGAAGGGCAGGCAGGCGGAGGCCGCGACCGCCTTCGCCGACAGGTCCGCGCCCTCGAAGACCTTGGCGCGCCCGTTCATTACATTGGTGGCGCAGAGATAGAGGCGGGGGCCGGCGGACGTATCACGCAATATGTCGAAATCGATCATGTTCTCCACCAGCTTCTCCAACGGATTGAAGCCGGTCGGGTTCAACTGATAGGGCGACGCCACGCGCGACAGGGCGTCCAGCATCTGGAACATCGGGGAATAGGTCAGGTTGCCGTCACCGAACATCCGATCCATCGGCGAGGGCCAGGGCGCGTGCGCGCCCATCCGCATGTTGCGCCGCCAATAGTCGGCAAGGCAGGCGCGCCCGCCCTCCGCGCCGCCGGTGCGCAGTCCATAGGCGAGCGCGACCGCATTCATCGCCCCGGCGCTGGTGCCGACGATCCCTTCGTAATCGAAGCAATCTTCCTCGAGCAGACGATCCAGCACCCCCCAGGTGAAGGCGCCATGCGAGCCGCCGCCCTGCAACGCGAGATTCAGCGGCTTTCTATCGCGTGTTCCCATGACCGCCACGGTATGAAGCCGGCGCTTCCTTGTCACGCACGAAGACATGGTCACGCGCGCAGACATGCCGATACCGCTCCATCTCCCGGCGGGAAAATTGTTCTTTTCTTGTTCCTGTTAAATTAAAGAGAACATATCAAGATCAATTAAAATACTCAGCCCCCCAACATGCTCGGGATTTTTTTGGGAAAGCATGGCCGGACCAGGACCGGAAGGCCCTGCACACCGCTTCACTACTTCGCGCACCCGCGGAAAGACTGGGGTTTCGTCTTCCCATTACCTGCTTTCGCGTTGACTGATAGCTTATTCCCATGATATCCCATGAATGCCCATGAAAAAGATCGCGGACGAACGTCCGTTCCGTCGAGGGGCAGCGACGGAGCGGAACCGCGGCGGAACGCGCCTCGACAGGCGAAAATTCTTGGGCCATGCGCCGGCCGACGGGCCGGGATGCATGCGGGCGAAACGCCGCGCGACCGGCGCGGCAACGGGATCGGACCCCTAAGGGCGATGGCGCTGTTCACCGGCACCTTCGAGAACAAGGTCGACAAGAAGGGACGCGTGTCCCTTCCGGCCGACTTCCGTGCCGAACTGCCCGATGACGGGCGGCGCGTCGTCTATGTCTATCCCTCGCCCCGCGACGATGCCCTGGAGGCCTGCGACAAGACCTTCATGCAGCGCATCGTCGATTCCATCGAGGACGCCCCCCTCTATTCCGACGAGGAAGACGATCTCGGCGCCAGCATCGTGGCCAATGCCCGAAAGGCCCAGCTGGACGAAACCGGGCGCCTGGTCCTGCCCTCGGACTTCGCCCATTTGGCCGGAATCGACGGCACCGCCACCTTCGTCGGCCGCGGATCGCGCTTCCAGATTTGGTCGCCCGAGCGTTTCGCGGAACATTCGAGCCGCGCGCGACAGCGCGTGAAGGGCCGCACCCTGCCCCTGCGACCCAAACCCGGCGCCCCATCCGGAAACAGGGAGGGCTGATCCGATGCGCGGACCCATGCCCTCCACCGCCCGGACCGAAGCGGCCGGCGCCGTCCACCTCCCCGTCATGCTGGAGGAGGTGATCGCCCGCCTCGCGCCCGCCGATGGGGAAGTGCATCTGGACGGCACCTTCGGGGCGGGCGGCTATGCTCGCGCGATCCTCGGCGCCGCCGATTGCCGCCTCCTCGCCATCGACCGGGACCCGGCGGCCATCGCCCGTGGCCGCGACTTGGTGGCGGCCAGCGCGGGGCGCCTCACCCTGCTGGCCGGGCGCTTCGCGGAGATGGAAGCCTTGCTGGCGGAAGTCGGGGTGACCCGGCTCGACGGCGTGGTGCTCGATCTCGGCGTCTCCTCGCCCCAGATCGACGACGCGGATCGCGGCTTCTCCTTCCGGTTCGACGGGCCGCTCGACATGCGCATGTCGATGGAGGGGCCGACCGCCGCCGACGTCGTCAACGGCTGGGAGGAAACCGACCTCACCCGGATCATCAGGGAATATGGCGAGGAACGCTTCGCCCGACGCATCGCCAGAGCCATCGTCGCGGAACGCGCGGACGCACCGATCGAGACGACGGCGCGCCTCGCCGCCATCGTGCGTGGCGTCGTGCCGAAATCGAAGGACGGCATCGACCCCGCGACCCGGACCTTCCAGGCCCTGCGGTTGGAGGTGAATGACGAGCTCGGCGAACTCGACCGCGCGTTGCTGGCGGCCGAACGATTGCTGGCGCCGGGCGGACGGCTCGTCGTCGTTTCCTTCCACAGCCTGGAGGATCGCCGGGTCAAGACCTTCCTCAAGGCGCGCAGCGGGCGCGGCGGCGGCGGAAGCCGCCACATGCCGCAGCATCCGGACGCGACCCGCGCGCCTTCCTTCCGACTTGAGAGCGGTGGCGTGGAGAAACCCGGCGAGGCCGAATGCCGCCGCAATCCACGTGCGCGCTCGGCCCGGCTCCGCCATGCGGTCCGCACCGACGCGCCGGTATGGGCGGGGGGTACGCGATGAGGACCTTCATCATTTTCACTTGGGTGATGCTGCTGGGCGCGACCGGCTACACGCTTTTCCACATCACCTTCGAGGTCGAGGCGCTGGAGAGCGAACTCGCGCGCCTCAACAAGCAGATCGTCGAGGAACAGGAGGCCGTCCACGTGCTGGAAGCCGAATGGTCCTATCTCAACCGGCCTGAACGGATCGAGCAGTTGAGCGAGACGTTCCTGCCGATGCTGGGGCGGGTGAATCCGACCCAGGTCCTGCGTCTCGAGGATCTGCCCAAGCGCCGGTCGACCGACGACGGCCGTCCGGCCCTCGGCCCGGCCCTCGGATCGAACGAGCCGGCCCCAGGAGCAGAAGCGCTCCCGGCCAGCATCACATCCGACAACCGTCTCACAACCTCAGAAGGGGGGACATGAGAGATGTTCGGTTCATTCAGGACTTCGCGCGACGCCGCGCCCGGCCATAGGCGGGAGCCGCGGCTGGATGGTCATTTCGCCGACGACGGTCGAACCGCCCGCCGGCACGCCGCACGGCGGGCCGGTTCCGAACGCGGGGAAACCGAGGAGATGCGGCGCGAGGCACCACCGAGCAGCGGCCCGACGCGCGCCGACGGCGTCTTCCGTCAGGCGATCGAGACCGGACGCACGCGCCTTCTGATCACGGGCGCGGTGATGGCGCTCGCCTTCGTCGCGGTCAGCGGCCGGCTGGTCGATGTCGCCGCGATCGCCGATCCGCACGAGCCGCGCCAACTGACGGCCGTGCGCGCGCAGGAAGTCGAGACCGAGCGCGCGGCGATCGTTGATCGCAACGGCGTCCTGCTGGCGACCAGCCTAGGCACCGTGTCGCTCAGCGCCAATCCGCACAAGCTGCTCGACCCTGTCGAAGCGGCACAGAAGATCGCCACGGTCCTGCCGGAACTCGACCCGGAGAGGTTGGCCAGCCGCCTCTCCAAGGAAACGGGCTTCGTGTGGATTCACCGCAATCTGACGCCACGCCAACAGGAGCGGGTCAACCGCCTCGGCATCCCGGGTGTGGAGTTTCACAAGCGCGAATCCCGCGTCTATCCGCAAGGCCGGCTGTTGAGCCACGTGCTCGGCTATACCGATGTCGACAACAAGGGCATCTCCGGCCTGGAGAAGAGCTTCGACGAGCGTCTGCGCGCGCGCGACGAGCCGCTGCGCCTCTCGATCGACGTGCGCATGCAGCATGTCCTGCACGAGGAACTTCAAGGCGCGATCGACCAGTTTTCCGCGATCGGGGGCGCGGGCGTGGTGCTCGACGTCAAGACGGGCGAAGTCGCCGCCCTGGTCTCGCTGCCCGACTTCGACCCCAACCATCCGACCGCGGACCCGCAGGAGACGCGCTTCAACCGCGCGACGCTGGGCGTCTACGAACTCGGCTCCACCTTCAAGATCTTCAATACCGCCATGGCGCTCGACGCCGGCACGGTCTCGATGGCCGGCGGCTACGACGCCAGCAAGCCGCTGCGCGTCGCCAATTACACGATCAACGATTTCCACGCGGAGAACCGTTGGCTCTCCGTGCCGGAAATCTTCATCCACTCCTCCAATATCGGGTCGGCCAAGATGGCTCTGGAGGTGGGGCCGGCGGGACAGAAGGCCTTCATGCAGCGCATGGGCTTCCTCGACCGCCTCGATCTGGAGGTTGGGGAGACCGGAACGCCGCAATATCCGGACATTTGGCGTCCCATCAACACGATGACCATCAGCTTCGGCCACGGTCTGTCGGTGACGCCCCTGCATCTGGCAAGCGGCGTCGCGAGCATGCTGAACGGCGGCACGCGCGTCTCGCCCACGTTGCTCAAGCGCGACGCGGCGCCGGTGGGCGCGCGGGTGGTCTCTCCCGACGTCAGCACCGCCGTGCGCAAGCTGATGCGCCTCAACACGATCGACCCGGAAGGCTCCGGCGGCAACGCGAACGTCCCGGGCTATGTCGTCGGCGGCAAGACCGGCACGGCCGAGAAGATCGGTGCCAGCGGCACCTATGCCCGCAAGGCGCTGATCTCCAGCTTCGTCGCCGCCTTTCCGATGACCGACCCGCGCTACGTGGTCTATGCCGTGCTCGACGAACCCAAGGGCACGAAGGAGACCCTCAACTACGCCACCGGCGGATGGGTCGCCGCCCCGATGGTCGGGCGCGTGATCGAACGGATCGCGCCGATCGCCGGCATCACGCCGGTCGATCCGCAGGACCCCTCGGTTCGCCTCGCGCTCGCCATCCAACCGCCGATGCAGGAACAAAAGCACCTGGCAAGTTTCGAAACCCGGATGGCATCCGCCATCCAGACCGACTGACGACGTGTAAGGAACCGACGGCCGGCGACCGGCCCCGATAGAGGTCATGCGCGAAAAGGACCGAGAGAAGGCGATGAACGGCGACGGCGCCCTGCCCCACCTGCCCCTGACCGGCCTGACGGCGGACAGCCGCCGGGTGCGTCCCGGCTATCTGTTCGCCGCGATCCCGGGGACCAAGGTGGATGGCGCGCGCTTCGCCCGCGATGCCGTCGCGGCCGGCGCGATCGCCGTGCTGGCCCCGCCGGGCGCGCTCGACGGGCTCGACCTCGGCCCCGAGGTGACGATCGTCACCGACAGCAACCCGCGCCGCCGGCTGGCCAAGATGGCCGCGCGCTTCTACAGCCCGCAGCCGAAGCTCTGCGTCGGGGTGACGGGCACCAACGGCAAGACGTCGGTCGCCAGCTTCACGCGCCAACTCTGGGCCGCGCTCGGCAATCCGGCGGCCAGCATCGGCACGCTCGGCATTCAGGGGCCCGGCTATCCGGGCGGAGCGGGCCTGACGACGCCCGATCCGGTCGATCTGCATCGCGAGATGCGCGACCTCGCCCGTGCGCGGATCGACCATGTGGCGATGGAGGCCTCCTCCCACGGGCTCGACCAATACAGGCTGGACGGTGTCGGCTTCGCGGCCGCGGCCTTCACCAATCTCAGCCGCGACCACCTGGACTATCACGCCAGCATGGAAGCCTATCGCGCGGCCAAGTTCCGGCTTTTCGAGGAACTCCTTCCACGCGGAGGCGCGGCGGTCGTCAATGCCCGCGCGCGGGAGTTCGAGGCGCTCAGCAACATCGCGCACGAGCGCGGCTTGGAGCTTCACAGTTACGGGCTGGAACACGGCCGCATCCGTTGCCTTTCGATCGAACCGCGCGGCGGCGGCTTCGACCTCGCGCTCGACGTGATGGGGGACCGTTTCCGGGTCGATTTTCCCCTGCCCGGCCGCTTCCAGATCGAGAACGCGCTGGCCGCCCTCGGCCTCGTGCTCGCGACCGGCTCCGCCGTGCGGGTGGCGGTGCCCTTGCTGGCCCGGCTCGAAGGCGTGCGGGGACGGCTGGAACCGGCGGGCCGGCGGACCAATAGCGCGCGTGTCTATGTCGATTACGCGCATACCCCCGATGCGCTGGAAACCGTTCTGAAGACCCTGCGCCCGCATGTCGCCGGGCGCTTGCATGTCGTCTTCGGCTGCGGCGGCGACCGGGACCGGGGCAAGCGTCCGATGATGGGCGCCGTCGCGGCCGATCATGCCGATGTCGCGATCGTCACCGACGACAACCCCCGGACCGAGGACGCGGCCGCGATCCGCGCGGAAATCCTGCCGTCCTGCCCCGATGCGATCGAGATCGGCGAGCGCGCCGAGGCGATCGAACGCGCGATCGCGGGCCTCGCCGCGGGCGATGTTCTGCTGGTCGCCGGCAAGGGGCACGAGCAGGGTCAGACGGTCGGCACCACGGTCCACCCCTTCGACGATGTGGAGGCGGTTCGAAAAAGCCTCGCCCGCCTCGACGGCGCCCCGAACGAAGGAGACACGCGATGAGCGACCGGCTGCGTGGCGCCCCGGAAGGCACCACCAAGACCAGCCATCCGATCGGCGCCTATGCAAAATGGGTCGAGGAGATCGCGCGCCTGCGCGCGGCCTTCGGCGCGCCGGTCATCGCGTTGACCGGGGATCGCGGCGGGATCACCGCATCGGCCCTGCGCACGGCGTTGGGCGGGATCGAGCGGACCGGCCTGATCGATTGGCGCGACGGCGCGCCCCGGCAATTGCGCGACGGGTTGATGGATCCGCCGGCGGCCGCGACGGCATTGATCGTTGTCGTCGACCCCGCTGTCGTGAAGCGGGCTGGCGCGGCCGCTCGCGCCCTCGCCCCCGACGTCATGCTGTACGCCGGGGGAATCGACCCCGCTATCTGCTTCGAGACGATGGAGCGGCTGGGCAGTCCGGAGGCCGTTGTCCTCGATCGCGACGACCCGCGTCATGGGCAATGCCTGGACACGCTCCGCACCTTGCCGCGCCTGCGGTGTGTCGATTACGGCCGTCATGCGGGGGCCGATGTGCGGCTGATCGACTGTCAACTCTATACCAGTTGCTCGTCCGCCAGCGTGCGGATCGGACGCGACGTCTTCGACCTTTGCATGGGCGCGCCGGGGCTTGCCTTTATCGACGCCGCGCTGGCCACGCTCGCGACCGTCCGGGTACTCGGCGGCGACGTGACGGGCGCGGCGTCGCGCTTCGCGGCGGGACCGGATGCGCACCAAACGGCGACGACCGGAAACTGAGGGGAAATCCGACCACCATGCTTTATCTCCTCCTCTCGCCGTTGGCGGACGAATTCCAGGCCTTCAACCTGTTCCGCTATCTGACCTTCCGGACGGGCGGCGCGATCATGACGGCGCTGTTCCTGGCCTTCGTGCTGGGGCCGCCGGTGATCCGCTGGCTGCGCGCCAAGCAACGCGGCGCCAGCAATGTACGCGAGGACACGCCCGAGGGGCATCTGAAGAAGGCCGGCACGCCAACCATGGGCGGCGTGCTGATCCTGCTCGCACTGTCGCTCTCCATCCTGCTCTGGGCCGATCTTTCGCAGCATTATGTCTGGGTCGTCCTTCTGGTGACGGTCGGGTTCGGAGCGATCGGCTTCGGCGACGATTTCCTGAAGCTGACCAAGCGCAATTCGAAGGGCCTGCCCGGCAAGCTGAAGCTGCTGTTCCAGTTCCTGATCGGTGGCGCGGCCGCCCTGTGGTTCGTCACCACCACGCCGGAACCGCTGGCCAGCGGTTTGGCGGTGCCGTTCTTCAAGGACCTGCTGATCAATCTGTCCTGGTTCTTCGTCCCCTTCGCCCTTCTGGTGATCGTCGGGGCGTCGAACGCGGTCAATCTGACCGACGGGCTCGACGGGCTGGCCATCGTGCCGGTGATGATCGCGGCCGGTTGCTTCGGCTTCATCGCCTATCTGGTCGGCAACACGGTCTATGCAAATTACCTGCAAATCCACTATGTCGCCGGGGCGGGTGAACTCGCGGTGTTCTGCGGCGCGATCCTCGGGGCGGGCCTTGGCTTTCTCTGGTACAACGCCCCGCCCGCCATGGTCTTCATGGGGGATACGGGCTCGCTGTCGCTCGGCGGCGCGCTCGGCACCATGTCGGTCGTCACCAAGCACGAGATCGTCCTGGCCATCATCGGCGGGCTGTTTGTGCTGGAGACCATCTCGGTCATCGTCCAGGTCTTCTCCTTCAAGCTGACCGGCAAGCGCGTCTTCGCCATGGCGCCGCTGCATCATCATTTCGAGAAGAAGGGCTGGCACGAGCCCACCATCGTCATCCGATTCTGGATCATCGCCACGGTGCTGGCGCTGATCGGTCTCGCCACCTTGAAACTGCGCTGAGGGAATAGGCAAAGCCACCGCCATGACGATTCCGGTCGACATCTTCCGCGGACAACGCACGCAGATCCTGGGCATGGCACGCTCGGGACTGGCGGCGGCGCGCGCGCTCCGGGAGGGCGCGGCGGAAGTGCTGTGCTGGGACGATTCCGAGGCCGGCCGCGCGGCGGCGGAGGGCGCGGGCTTCCCGCTGGCCGATCCGACCCGCCCCGGCGGCTTCCAGGATGTGGCCGCCCTGATCCCCGCGCCGGGCATCCCGCTGACGCATCCCGCCCCCCACCCCGCGATCGCCAAGGCCAAGGCGGAAGGCGTGCCGGTCCTGGGCGATGTGGAACTTCTGCTGCGCCAGAAAGCCGGAACGCCCGCGATCGGCATCACGGGCACCAACGGCAAATCCACGACGACGGCACTGATCGGCCATATGCTGACGGTGGCCGGGCACCGGGCGGAGGTCGGCGGCAATCTGGGCACGGCCGCGCTGGCGCTCGCGCCGCTGGAGTCCGGCGAGGGGGCCTATGTCCTGGAGATGTCCTCCTACCAGCTCGATCTGATCGACCGGGGGGCCTTCGATATCGGCGTCTTCCTCAATGTGACGCCGGATCATCTCGACCGGCACGGCGGGCTGGATGGCTATATCGCCGCGAAGCGCCGGATGTTCCGCAACGACAAGCCGGGCGGCGTGGCGATCGTCGCGGTCGACGACGCGCATACGCGCCGTCTGGCCGCGGATCTGGTCGCCGCCGGCACCCGGCGACTGATTCCGGTTTCGGCCGAGCGTCCCTGTCCCGGCGGCGTCCATATCGACGGCGCGAAGGCGACACTGATCGACGATATCGACGGCGCGGCGCGCGCGGTGCTCCCGCTTGCCGATTGTCCGGCGCTGCCCGGGCGTCACAACTGGCAGAACGCGGTCGCGGCCTATGCCGCCTGCCGGATGATGGGCCTCGACGCGGCGCAGGCGGCCGCCGGGCTCAAGAGTTTCCCCGGCCTCGCCCATCGGCAGGAACGGGTCGGCCGGCTGGCCGGCGCGCTCTGCATCAATGATTCCAAGGCCACCAATGTCGAGGCGGCGGCGAAGGCGCTGGCCTCCTACGACCGCATCTACTGGATCGCGGGCGGACGCGCGAAGGAGGGCGGTTTCGATGCCCTGCCGGCGCATCTGGGCGCGGTCCGGCATGCCTTCCTGATCGGCGAGGCGGCGGACGCGCTCGACGCGGTGCTCTCCGCGCACGTTCCGACCACGCGCTCCGGCGATCTGGAGACGGCGGTCGCGCAGGCTTCCACCCTGGCAGGTGAGGAAGGGGGCACGGGCGCGGCGATTCTATTGTCGCCGGCCTGTGCCTCCTTCGATCAGTTCAAGGATTTCGAGCAGCGCGGCGACGCCTTCCGGGCAATCGTCGCCCGCCTCGCCGATCAAGAGGGGGGGGCGTAATGGCGATCGCACGCAACGATACCTCCGTCCTCGGCCGCTGGTGGTGGACCGTCGACCGCTGGACGCTTGCCGCGTTGGTGGCGCTGGCGGCGGTCGGCATGATCCTCACCGTCACCGCGAGCCCGCCGGTGGCGGAGCGCATCGGGGCCGACCCCTTCTATTTCGCGCGCAAGCAGGGTGTACTGCTGCTGCCCGCGCTCGCCATCATGCTGACGGTCTCGCTGGCGGATCTGCGGCTGGTGCGCCGCGTGGCGGTCGCGATGCTGGGGGGCAGCCTGCTGCTGTTGGCCGGCACGCTGCTATTCGGCGCGGAAATCAAGGGCGCGACGCGCTGGGTCTCCATCGCCGGCTTTACCGTGCAGCCGAGCGAGTTCGTGAAGCCCGCCTTCGCCGTCGTCGGCGCCTGGATGTTCTCGGCCCAGAGACTGGGCGAGGAAATCCCCGGCTTCGTCATCGCGACCGGCCTCTATGCCCTGGTACTGACGCTATTGCTGTTGCAGCCGGATGTCGGACAGGCGGCCGTTCTCTCCGCCATCTGGTTCACGCAATTCTTCCTGGCCGGCCTGCCGATGGCCGCCGTGATCGCCATGGCGGGGCTGGGTGCCGCCGGCATGGTCGCGGCCTATTTCGCCTTCCCGCATGTACAAAGCCGCATCGACCGGTTCCTGGACCCGGGCCTGGGGGACAGCTACCAGATCGACCGCGCGATGGAGGCCTTCTCCGCCGGCGGCGTCTTCGGGCGTGGCCCCGGCCAGGGCACGGTGAAGACCGTGTTGCCGGACGGGCATGCCGATTTCATCTTCGCCGTCGCGGGCGAGGAATTCGGGCTCATCGCCTGCCTCGTCATCGTCGCGATCTTCGCCTTCGTGGTGCTGCGCGGCTTCGCCCGCGTGCTGCACGACAACGACCTGTTCGTCGTGTTGGCCGCGACGGGCCTGCTGATGCAGTTCGGATTGCAGGCGCTGATCAACATGGCATCCACGCTGAGCCTGATCCCGACCAAGGGCATGACCCTGCCTTTCATTTCCTATGGCGGTTCCTCGCTGATCGCGCTGGCGGTCGGCATGGGGATGCTGCTGGCGTTAACCCGCAAGCGGCCGGGAGTAATGGGATGAGCGGAAACAAGGCAATCGCGCTCGCCACCGGCGGTACCGGCGGCCATGTCTTCCCGGCCCAGGCGCTGGCGGAGGAACTGGGCGCGCGCGGCTATCGGCTGATGCTGATCACGGACCGGCGCGGCGATATCTATGGCGGGCCGCTGGGCGCGCTGGAAACGCATACGATCCGCGCGGCCGGCGTCTCGGGTCAGGGATTCGGCGCGCGCCTCGGCGCGGCGGTGCAGCTCGGCCTCGGCTATTTCCAGGCGCGCAGGCTACTGCGCGAACTGGCGCCGGCGGCGGTGGTCGGTTTCGGCGGGTACCCCTCCGTGCCGACGATGATGGCCGCGAGCCACCTGAAGCTCCGCACCGCGATCCACGAGCAGAACGCCATATTGGGCCGCGCCAACCGGCTGCTGGCCCCGCGCGTGCGGCGCATCGCGCTCAGTTTCGAGCGCACCGCCGATCTGCGCGAGGCCGATCAGAAACGCAGCCTCTGGACCGGCAACCCGGTTCGCCCGGAGATCGCGGCGATCGCGGCGCAATCCTATCCCTCCATCGAGGCCGGGCAGGCGATCCGCCTGTTGATCACCGGCGGCAGCCAAGGCGCCCAGATCCTCGGGGAAACCGTCCCGGCCGCGATCGGCAGCCTGCCGGAGGAGATGCGCAAGCGTCTGCGCATCTCCCAGCAGGTGCGCGCGGAACAATTGGAATTCGTCACCGACGCCTATCGCACCGCGGGCATCGCGGCGGATGTCCGGGCCTTCTTCGACGACATGCCGAAGCGGCTGGGCGAGGCGCATTTGTTGATCGCGCGCGCCGGCGCCTCGACCACGGCGGAGCTGACCTGCGTCGGCCGGCCGGCGATCCTGATCCCCTACCCCTACGCGGTGGACGACCATCAGACGGCGAATGCCGCGCGGCTGTGCGACGACGGCGGTGCCTGGATGATCCCCCAGAAGGATCTGACACCCGATGCCCTCGCGGACCGGTTGATGCAGTTGCTGGCCAAGCCGGAGGTATTGACCGCCGCCGGTGCCGCCGCCGCGCGCATCGGCATGCCGGAAGCGACGCGCAATCTGGCCGACATGGTCGCCGGGCTGGTCGACGACGCGGAAAAGAACCAGGGAGGAACCGGCTCATGATGCGCATGCCGCTTACCATCGGCCGGATGCATTTCGTCGGGATCGGCGGCATCGGCATGTCCGGAATCGCGGAGGTCATGAAGAACCTCGGCTATGACGTCTCCGGCTCGGACATGAGCGAGAACGCCAACGTCAAGCGCCTGCGCGGCCTGGGCATCCCGGTCGCGATCGGCCATGACGCCGCCAATGTCGAAGGCGCGGCGGTCGTCGTCGTCTCGACCGCGGTCAAGCGCACCAACCCGGAGGTCGCGGCCGCGCGGGAGAACATGATCCCCGTCGTCCGCCGGGCCGAGATGCTGGCCGAGCTGATGCGCCTGAAATGGTCGATCTCGATCGCGGGCACGCACGGCAAGACCACGACCACCTCGCTGGTCGCCCAAATGCTGGACAGCGCCGACCTCGACCCGACCGTCATCAATGGCGGCATCATCAACGCCTACGGAACCAACGCGCGCCTCGGCCGGGGTGATTGGCTGGTGGCGGAAGCGGACGAGAGCGACGGCACCTTCATCAAGCTGCCGGCGACGGTCGCGGTCGTCACCAATATCGATCCGGAGCATATGGATCACTATGGCGATTTCGACACCCTGCGCGCCGCCTTCCGGACCTTCATCGACAACCTGCCCTTCTATGGCTTCGCCATGGTCTGCCTCGACCATCCGGAGGTACAGGCGCTGATCGGCCGAATCGAGGACCGTCGCCTCATTACCTACGGATTCAGTCCCCAGGCCGAAGTGCGGGGCGAGAATCTGTGCGCCGACCCGACCGGACTCACCTTCGACGTGGCGCTCGCCATCCGGGGGCACGCGCCGCGCCGGATCGAGGGGCTGAAGCTTCCGATGCATGGCGACCACAATGTCCAGAACGCGCTCGCCGCCATCGGTGTCGCGGTGGAGATGGGGATCGACGATGCGACCATCGCCAAGGCGCTGGCCGCCTTCGGCGGGGTGAAGCGGCGCTTCACCCGCACCGGCGAATGGCACGGCGTCACCGTGATCGACGATTACGGGCACCATCCGGTGGAGATCGCCGCCGTTCTGCGCGCCGCCCGTCAGGCGACGGAGCGCGAGGTGATCGCGGTCGTCCAACCGCACCGCTATAGCCGCCTGCACAATCTGTTCGAGGATTTCTGCACCTGTTTCAACGACGCCGACCGGGTGATCGTGACCCCGGTCTATGCCGCCGGCGAGGACCCGGTCGAAGGGGCGGATCGCGATTCCCTGGCCGCCGGCCTGAAGGCGCGCGGCCATCGCGGGGTCGCCACCGTCGAGGGGCCGGAGGATCTGGCGGATCAACTGGCGCGGACCGCGAAGCCCGGCGACCTTGTCGTCTGCCTCGGCGCGGGATCTATCACGCAGTGGGCGAACGCCATGCCGGAGATGCTGGCCGCGCGCGGCGCGCCGGGAGGCGAGGCATGATGGGATTCGGTAAGCCCGCCCCCTCTCCCCGCCTGATCGATCGATTGCCGCCGGTGCGCGGGCGATTGACCGAAGGCCCGGAACTCAGCCGCGTCACCTGGTTCCGTGTCGGCGGTCCGGCGGAGGTGATGTTCAAACCGGCCGATCTGGAGGATCTTCAACGCTTCCTGATGGATTTGCCGGCGGATATCCCGGTGATGCCGCTCGGCGTGGGCTCGAACCTGCTAGTGCGCGACGGTGGCGTGCGCGGGGTGGTGCTGCGCCTCGGCGGGGATTTCGCGCGCATCGATATGAAGGAAGCGGCGGACGGCAAGGAGATCGTCGCGGGTGCCGCCGCGCTCGATGCGAATGTCGCGAAGACGGCCGCCAATCACGCATTGACCGGTCTGGAATTCTTCGCCGGCATTCCGGGGACGATCGGCGGTGCCCTGCGCATGAATGCCGGCGCCTACGGCACCGAGACCAAGGATGTCCTGATCGAGGCGACGGCGCTCGACCGGACCGGAACGCTGCACCGCGTCGGGCCCGAAGAGATGGGCATGCACTATCGCCACACCGACGCCCCCGCGGACTGGATCTTCGTCGAGGGGCGCTTCCGCGCCGTGGACGGCGAGCGCGCGGATATCTTCCGCCGGATCGAGGAAATACAGCGCTCCCGCGCGGAAACGCAGCCGATCCGCACCCGTACCGGCGGCTCCACCTTCAAGAACCCGGCCGGTGGAAAGGCCTGGCAGGCGATCGACGCGGCCGGGTGCCGGGGGCTCACGGTCGGCTCCGCCCAGGTCTCGGAGCAGCATTGCAACTTCCTGATCAATACCGGCGGCGCGCGCGCGGCCGACCTTGAAACACTGGGCGAGGAGGTCCGGCGCCGCGTGCGCGAGACGAGTGGTACCGAGTTGGAATGGGAAATCAAGCGCGTGGGGGAGTCGCAGGAACGATGACCCGCAAGACCGACAAGAAGACGCGACCGAGCCTCTGGAGTCGCTTCCTGCCGGGCGGCGCGCAACCGGCCAAGCCCGCCGCGCGACGGGACCCGCGCGGTGAACGGTGGCTCAAGGCGGCGCTCGGCGGCGGGGCCGTCCTGTGCGTGATCGGCGCGCTTGCCGGTGGCGGCTTCTGGTTCGTTCAATCGGGCGCGCTGTCGCGCATGCAGACCGCGATCGGCACCGGAATCCTCGCTTCCACCCGCGACGGCGGCCTGGCGCTGCGCGAGGTGTTCGTGGTCGGACGCAAGGAGACCGACCGCGCGGCGATCCTGGAGGCGGTCGACGGCGATATCGGCGATCCGATCCTGCGCCTCGACCCGGACGAGATTCGCGAGCGCCTCCTGGCGCTGGGTTGGATCGCGCGGGCGGAGGTGGAACGCCACCTGCCCGACACGATCGTCGTGCGCTTGATCGAACGGCGCGCGGCCGCGATCTGGCAGCATGACGGGGAATTCGCGCTGATCGACCGTCAGGGCACCGTTATCGGCGGCGAGGATGTGAGCCGGCACGGCCATCTGAAACTCGTCGTCGGAGAAGGCGCGCCGGAGGAGACGGCGCATCTGCTCGACGTGCTGGAACGCGAACCGGCCTTGCAGGCACGGGTCGTCGCCGCCGTGTGGATGGGCGAACGCCGGTGGAACCTGCGCCTCGACAACGGCGTCGATGTCCGCCTGCCGGAAGACGACCCGGCGGATGCCTGGACGCGCCTCGCACGGCTGGAGCGCGATCACGGCCTGCTGGCGCGCGCGGTCGACGCCATCGACCTGCGCCAGCCGGACCGGCTGATCGTGCGCATGACCGAGGACGGCGCCACGCAGATCCACATGCGGCGAACCGGCAAGAATACGTGACCGATCGAGATCGAACGCGCGTTGAATGACGACGCGACGGAAAGACGAAACGAAGGGTTGAGAAGGAAGCACGGCGGTGGCGACGGAACGCACCATAGCGGCGCTTGATATCGGATCGAGCAAGGTCTGCTGCTTCATCGCGAAGGTGAGCGAGGCGGGACGCATCCGCGTGACCGGCATGAGCCATCATGCCTCGGCCGGTGTTCGTGGCGGCGTTCTGGTCGATATGGAGGCCGCCTATCGCGCCGTGCTCGCCGCGGTCCACGCGGCCGAGCAGATGGCCGGCGCGACGCTGGAGGACGTGGTGGTCTCGATCGCGGGCCCACACATGACCTCGACCCAGCTCCTGCGGGAGATGGTGATCGGCGGCGGCGCCATTCGCGACCTCGACCTGCGGCGCCTGCTGCAGGATTCCCGCAATTCGGTCGACCTTCAGGACCGCATGCTGGTGCACGCGATCCCCGCCGGCTATTCGGTCGACGGCAGCCCGCTGCTGCGCGAGCCGCGCGGCATGCACGGCCAGACCCTGGGCGTGAAAATGCATCTGGTCACCGCCAACCGCGCGGCCGTCCAGAATATCGCGACCTGCATCTCGCGCTGCCATTTGAACGTCTCCGATCTGGCGATCGCGCCCTATGCCGCCGGTCTCTCCGCCCTTGTCGAGGACGAGAAGGATTTGGGCTCCCTGGTCATCGACATGGGCGGCGGGACGACAAGTTTCTGCGTCTTCTACGAAGGGGCCGCCGTTCATGCGGACAGCGTTCCGATCGGCGGGCACCATGTGACCTCCGATATCGCACGCGGCCTCGCCACGCCGGTCAACCACGCCGAGCGCCTCAAGACCCTCTACGGCAGCGCGGTTCCGGCCGCCTCCGACGATCGCGAACTGCTCGACGCCCCGCAAGTCGGCGAAGAGGACGACGCCTCATCCAACCGCGTGCCGAAAAGCTTCCTGGTCTCGATCATCCAAGCGCGGATCGAGGAGACCTTCGAACTGGTCAAGCGCCGGCTGGATACCTCCGGCGTGGCCGGATTGGCCGGACAACGCGTCGTGCTGACCGGCGGAGCCAGCCAGCTTCCCGGCGTTCGGGACGTTGCGGCCCGGGCGCTGGGCAAGCAGGTGCGGCTCGGCCGGCCGCTCGGCATCGCGGGTCTGGCCGAGGCGACGGGCGGTCCCGCCTTCGCCACGGCGGCGGGCCTGCTGCATTTCGCGGTCGACGATCGCGGCGAGGCGCGCAGCGCCACCGTGCCGCCGTCCGGTCCGCAAACGGGCTTCCTGGCCCGCATGGGGGGGTGGTTTCGTGAGAACTTCTGAACCGCTTTTCCGCCCCGCCACGAATTCATGCCGCGCGCCCGCCGGGCCGCGGCGACCGAGGTCCCGCCCGCCCGTCCAGCGGCGCGGTGAACCGGGGGAATCGTCGCCTGTCCGGCGGCTTTCTCCCCGCATCCTGGCTCTGGTAGACTCGAAAGGAGGTCAGCCATGACGATAAAGATTCAAGCCCCAACGATGGAGGGGGACTTGCAGCCCAGAATTGTCGTCGTCGGCGTCGGTGGCGCCGGCGGCAACGCCGTGAACAACATGATCCGCTCCAACCTGGAGGGGGTCGAGTTCATCGTCGCCAACACCGATGCCCAGGCGCTCAAGCAGTCGGAGGCGGATCGCAAGATTCAACTCGGCGCGACGGTGACCAAGGGGCTCGGCGCCGGCGCGCGTCCCGATATCGGCCGTGACGCGGCGTTGGAGAGCATGGAGGAGATGCTCGACCACCTGCAGGGCGCCAACATGGTGTTCATCACCGCCGGCATGGGCGGCGGCACCGGCACGGGCGCCGCGCCCGTGATCGCCGAGGCCGCGCGCGAGGCCGGCCTGTTGACCGTCGGCGTGGTAACGCGGCCCTTCCATTTCGAGGGCGTGCACCGCATGAAGGCGGCCGAACAGGGCATCACCGAGCTGCAACAGTTCGTCGACACCCTGATCATCATCCCGAACCAGAACCTGTTCCGGGTCGCCAACGAGAAAACGACCTTCGCGGACGCCTTCAAGATGGCGGACGACGTGCTCTATTCCGGCGTGCGCGGCGTCACCGACCTGATGGTCATGCCGGGCCTGATCAATCTCGACTTCGCCGATATCCGCACGGTGATGGGCGAGATGGGCAAGGCCATGATGGGCACCGGCGAGGCCGAGGGCGAGAACCGCGCCATCGTCGCTTCCGAGAGCGCCATCTCGAACCCGCTGCTGGAGGATGTGTCGATGAAGGGCGCGCGCGGCGTGCTGATCAACATCACCGGCGGGGCTGACATGACACTGTTCGAGGTCGACGAGGCCGCGAACCGCATCCGCGAGGAAGTCGACGCCGACGCCAACATCATCTTCGGCTCCACCTTCGATGAGTCACTGGACGGCATGATGCGTGTCTCCGTCGTCGCCACCGGCATCGAGGGCGAGGCCTATCAGGGTTTGCCGCGCAAGCAGGCGACGTCCACCCCGTTGCGTGGCCGCGCCCAAACGGCTCCCGCCGCGACGCCCGAGGACACCCCCGCGGAGATCGCCGCCGAAGCGGAAAGCGGCGAGGAGCCCTCCGCCGAGTCGATCGAGGTCGCCGAGATCGATCCCAGCGGCGGCGCCGCGAACGAAACCATCGCCACGCCCGAGGAGGCGCCGAACGGGGAGGCCACCACCTCCGCCGCGCACGGCGAGGGAACGCATGTCGCCGAGACCACCGGCGAGCGGGCGGAAGCCGTATCCGGCGAGGAACAGGGCGCGGCCGAGCATCCGGCGGAAGCGCCCCGGGAAGCGGCTCTCTTCCCGATGGATGACGACGAGACGCCCCCCGCGCGGGCGGAGCACGCGGACCATGCCCGTCCGGCGGCTCCCGCGTCGGCGCCCCCCGCATCGACGCGCCACAAGGCGGAGGGCGCACCCGAGCCGGTACGCCCGCGCGATGCCTTCATCCCGCCTCAGGCATCCCGGCCGGAGGAGATGAAGGGCGCGCGGCCGCAATCCTCCCGGGCCGATGCCTTCGCCGAAGCCGCCATGGCCAATGGCAGCGGCCGCGAGGCAAGCAAACCGAAGCCGAAAGCCGGCCTGTTCAGCCGCATGACCGGACTTGGCCTCGGGGCGCGCGGGGAGGAACAGGACGCCCGGCCCGCCCCACGCGCGGCCGCCCAGGCGAGCGAGCCGACCCTCCTGAAGCGGCCGGACGGCCAGACGCCGCGGCAAGCCGTGGCCACGGAACGGGCCCAGCCCGCCGAATCGGCGCGCGCGGAACCGGAGGCCAAGGAACAGGCCCCGACCCGGGCCGACGAGGAGATGCTGGAGATTCCGGCCTTCCTGCGTCGTCAGGCGAATTGACGACACGACGCGTGGCGACCGCCGCCACGGGTCCGCCCGCGAGGGCGTGAAACATCGGAGCCAGGACCGGTACGGCCGCCCCTCGACAGGGGCGGCCGAACTGGTTTGAAGGCTAGCCAGGCCCCCCGAACCACCCCCAGGAAATCCAGGCGGAACAACATCATGAAGTCGCTTGAATTCATGGACATCCCAAGGACATATTGGAGTTCCGTAAATTTACGTGCAGTGCAACATTCCGTAACACTATTTGATTTGAGAGCTTGAGGCCCCGTTGCTACATCAGCAATTGCTGGATAAGCGGATTGGCAAGAACAACGATTTCGCGCTCCGGCACAAGAGTGGTTTCGAGGGGCAAATAGCGCGATAGACGTCCACCGTTCGTTCGGGCCGGCACCGATCGTCCTCATTGAGGATCGGCGGCGATTCCGGCGAAAACCGGACGATGGGGCGACGGAAACAAGGTGATCGCGCGTTCAATCCCCCGGTCGTGGCATGCATGCCACGACGTACAGGTAAGGCGGCACCGTTTCACGGATGACGCATCGCTAGGGTCGTATTAGGTGTGGGGACGATGATGCTTGACGGAATGAGCGAAGAGACGAACCGGCTCGATACGCGTTGGGTATCGCCGAGCGGCATGCTCTCCGATCAAGTGCGCACCGGCGGCGTCGACAATACCGCGCAAACCACCCTAAAGGCTCCGATCGACTGTAGCGGCATCGGTCTGCATAGTGGCGAGCAAGTCGGCATGACCCTCTGCCCCGCCGAGCCCGATACGGGAATCGTCTTCCGCCGGATCGACCTCAAGAATGGCGCGCGCGACATCCCGGCGCGCTTCGACGCGGTCTGCGACACGCGGTTGTGCACCACGCTGACGAACGATCATGGCAGCCGGGTCGCCACGGTGGAGCATCTGATGGCGGCCTTCGCCGGCTGCGGTATCGACAACGCCATCGTAGAACTCGACGCTCCGGAAGTTCCCGTCATGGACGGCAGCAGCGAGCCCTTCGTCTTCCTGATCGAGTGCACCGGCGTGGTGCGGCAGAAGGCCACGCGCCGGGTGTTGCGCATCGACCGTCCGGTTGCGATCGAGGACGGCGCGTCGCGCGCGGCGCTGGAACCCGCCGACGGCTTCACCATCGGGCTCGACATCGAATTCCAGAGCCGCGCTATCGGCCGTCAGGAACTTTTCCTGGAAGTCACGCCGGACACCTTCCGGGACCAGATCGCCCGGGCGCGTACCTTCGGCTTCCTTCATGAGGTGGAGGCCATGCGCAAGGCGGGGCTTGGCCTTGGCGGCAGTCTCGAAAACGCGGTGGTCGTCGACGGCGATCGGGTCATCAACGAGGACGGGCTGCGCTTCGAGGACGAGTTCGTTCGTCACAAGGTGTTGGATTGTATCGGCGACATGGCCCTGGCCGGCCATTCGTTGCGGGGACATCTGCGCGGCCGTCGCTGTGGACATGCGATCAACAACCGCCTCCTGCGCGCGCTGTTCGCCGACAAGGACAATTACGCGCTGGTTCCGGCGACCGACCTGGCCGTCTCGCCGTCCTAGTTCCCCCGCCTTCCCCGCATCGCTTCCCTGTCGTCGCCGGGCCATTCGCCTCCGCGTACCGGTCCGTTTTGGGAGCGATCCCCCGGGTGATCTTGCCGATTCCCCATCATTCGATCGTCGTTCGGGTCCCATCCCCCCTTTTCCGATGGGCGCCAAGGCACTATGACATGGGAATGGCTGACCTGTTGCAGCATGGCCCGACCACGGCATTCCGGTGATGCGTCCGATGACGAGCGAAAGCGTCCCTCGCCCCGCCCTCCGCGCTCTGCGCGCCGCCCTGATCGGGATCGCGGCGCTCGGCCTGCTAGCGGCCTGTTCGAGCGACGAGGAACCGAAATATGTCGAGCGTCCGGTGGAGGAACTCTACAACGAGGCGCTCGACCAACTGGAAGCCGAGAATTTCGAGGACGCGGTGACCGCCTTCGAGGAGGTGGATCGCCAACATCCTTATTCCGTCTGGGCGACGAAGGCCCAGCTCATGACGGCCTATACGCATTATCTCGCCGATGAATATGACGAGGCCATCATCGCTCTCGACCGCTTCACCGACCTGCACCCCGGGAACCGGGACATTGGCTATGCCTATTACCTGCGCGCCATCAGCTATTACGAACAGATCGTCGATGTGCAACGTGACCAACGGGTGACCAAGTTGGCGCTCGATTCGTTGCAGCAGGTGGTGCAACGCTTCCCCAATTCGGAATATTCGCGCGACGCCGCGCTGAAGATCGACCTGACGCGCGACCACCTTGCGGGCAAGGAGATGGCTATCGGCCGCTACTATCAGCGCCGGGACGAGCAACTGGCCGCCATCAACCGCTTCCGAACAGTGATCGAGGAATATCAAACGACCACCCACGTTCCAGAGGCGCTGCACCGGCTGGTCGAATGCTATATCGCGCTCGGCATCACGCAGGAAGCACAGACGGCCGCCGCCGTTCTCGGTCATAATTTCCCAGGCAGCACCTGGTATCGTGATTCCTACGCCCTGCTGGAGGGCAAGGATCTCGCGGCGGACCCCTCGACGAATTCCTGGCTTCGATCCGCCTGGAACTGGATTTTCTAGGCCGGAGGCCGAACCGAACGCGCATGCTGAGCGACCTCTCAATCCGTGATGTGGTGCTGATCGACCGGCTCGATCTCGACTTCGGATCGGGTCTCGCGGTATTGACGGGCGAGACGGGGGCCGGGAAATCCATCCTGCTCGATTCGCTGGGCCTCGCGCTCGGCCGGCGTGGCGACGCGCGGCTGGTGCGCCCGGACGCCGACCGCGCGACGGTCGTTGCCGGCTTCGCCCCGCCGGAGGGGCACCCCGTATGGGCCCTGTTGGCGGAACATGAGATCGAGCCGGAGGACCGTCTGACCCTCAAGCGCGTACTGTCGGCCGACGGACGCAGCAAGGCTTTCATCAATGACGCGCCCTGCGGCGTCGGCCTGTTGAAGCAGGTCGGCGAGACGCTGGTCGAGATTCAGGGCCAGTTCGACCAACAGGGCCTGATGGATTCGGCCACGCATATCCGGCTGCTCGATAGCTATGGCCGGCTGGACGACGCCCGCGCCCGAACGAAGGAAGCGCACGGCATCTGGCGCGCGGCCATGAAGAAGCTGGAGGATGCCCGCGCCGGCGCCGCCCAGGCCCGCGCGGAGGAGGAATTTCTGCGCTTCTCGGTGGAGGAACTCGACCAACTGGCCCCGAAGCCGGGGGAGGAAGCCGACCTCGCGGCCAAGCGCACGATGCTTCAAAACGCCGAACAGATCGTGGAAGCGCTGACCGCCGCGCTGGAGGAGATCGGCGGCGGCGAAGGCGCGGAAAGCCGTGTAGGCGCGGCGCAACGCACGCTCGACCGGGTCGCGGCGAAGGCGGAGGGCCGCCTTGATCCGGCGCTGGCCGCGCTCGACCGGGCGTCGGTCGAGATCGAGGAGGCGCTCGCCGCCCTCAACCGCGCGGGCGCGGAGATGGATGGCGGCGACAGCGACGTGGAGACGATCGAGGAGCGTCTCTTCGCGCTGCGCGATGTGGCGCGCAAGCATAAGGTGGAAGTCGACGCCCTGCCCGCCCTGCGCGACACCCTGGGAGAGCGGCTCTCCCTCCTCGACGCCGGGGAGGAGCGGATCGCCGCGCTGGATAAAGAAGCCGCCCGCACCCGCGAGGCCTATCTGGAGGCGGCGCGGACACTTTCCGAGGACCGGCGCCGGACGGCGGAGGCACTGGACCGCGCGGTCAACGCGGAACTGCCGCCGCTGAAGCTGGAGAAAGCCCGGTTCGAAACGCAGCAGGACATGCTGGACGAGAGCGCCTGGGGCCCCCGCGGCATCGACAAGGTCGCCTTCCGGGTCCAGACCAACCCGGGCATGCCGGCCGGGCCGCTCGACAAGATCGCGTCCGGCGGGGAACTGAGCCGCTTCCTGTTGGCGATCAAGGTCTGTCTGGCCGAGGTCGGTACCATCCCGACCCTCGTCTTCGACGAGGTGGATAGCGGCGTCGGCGGTGCCACCGCCGCCGCGGTGGGGGAGCGCCTGGACCGTCTGGCCCGGCGCGTTCAACTGCTGGTCGTCACCCACAGCCCGCAGGTCGCCGCCCGTGGCGCCGACCATTGGCGCGTGGCCAAGGCGGAGCGCGACGGCCATATGTCGACCGCCGTGGAACGTCTGTCGGACGAACAGCGCCGCGAGGAGATTGCCCGCATGCTTTCCGGCGCCGAAATCACGGACGAGGCCCGGGCCGCCGCCGACCGACTGCGCGAGGGAGTGCGGGCGTGAGCGGCAAGCCATCCGAGAAACCCGTCGACGCATTGAGCGAAGCGGAGGCGCGTAAGGAACTCGCCCGGCTGGCGATGGAGATCGGCCATCACGACGCCCTCTATTTCCAGGAGGACGCGCCGGAAATCCCCGACGCCGATTATGACGCGCTGCGCCAGCGGAATCTGGCGATCGAGGAACGCTTCCCCACCCTGAAGCGCGCCGACAGCCCGTCCGAGCGCGTCGGCGTCAAGGTGAAGAGCGGCTTCGGCAAGATCCGCCACGCGATCCCGATGCTCTCTCTCGGCAATGCCTTCGCGGACGCGGATGTCGAGGAATTCGTGGAGCGGGTGCGCCGGTTCCTCGGCCTCGGCGCGGAGGAGGAGGTCGCCGTCCTGGCGGAGCCGAAGATCGACGGGCTTTCCGCCAATCTGCGCTATGAGGGCGGGCGTCTCGTCCATGCCGCGACACGCGGCGACGGCGCGGAGGGAGAGGACGTCACCCGCAACATGCTGACCCTCGACGACGTGCCGGAAAGCCTGCCGGGCCGCGACTGGCCCGAGGTTCTGGAGGTGCGCGGCGAGGTCTATATGCGCAAGTCCGATTTCCTCGCCCTCAACGCGCGGCAAGAGGAACGCGGCAACAAGGTCTTCGCCAATCCGCGCAATGCCGCCGCCGGCAGCCTGCGCCAACTCGACCCCAAGATCACGGCGGACCGGCCGCTGCATTTCTTCGGCTATGCCTGGGGCGAGGTCGGCCGCGCGCTGGGCGAAACGCAAGACGAGGCGCGCCGGACGCTCGAAGGTCTGGGTTTCACGCTGAACGAGCCCGCGCGCCTGTGCCGAACGGTCGCCGAGATGCTCGACCACTATCGCGAGATCGAACGGACGCGCGCCGCGTTGGAATTCGATATCGACGGCGTCGTTTATAAGGTCAACCGCCTCGACTGGCAGCAGCGGTTGGGGCAGGTCAGCCGCGCGCCGCGCTGGGCCATCGCCCACAAGTTCGCCGCCGAGAAGGCGGAAACCCTGGTCAAGGACATCACCATCCAGGTCGGCCGCACCGGCGCCCTGACCCCCGTCGCCAATCTGGAGCCGGTGACGGTCGGCGGCGTGGTGGTCAGCCGCGCGACCCTGCATAACCAGGACGAGATCGAGCGTCTGGGCGTCAAGATCGGCGACAAGGTGCGTATCCAGCGCGCGGGCGACGTGATCCCCCAGGTGCTGGAAGTGACCGAGGACGGCGGCGGGGAATCCTATCGCTTCCCCGACAAGTGTCCGGTCTGCGCCAGCGACGTGGAGCGCGAGGAAGGCGAGGTCGTCTGGCGCTGCACCGGCGGACTGATCTGCGATGCACAGGCGGTCGAGCGTCTGAAGCATTTCGTCAGCCGCGACGCCTTCGATATCGAAGGCATGGGCACCAAGGTGATCGAGGAATTCTGGACCGACGGGTTGATCAAGGAGCCGGCCGATATCTTCCGTCTGGCCCCCCATGCCGAGGCGATCAAGGGACGCGATCGCTGGGCCGACCAGAAGGTCCGCAACCTGCTGGAGGCGATCGAGGACCGGCGGGAAATTCCCCTCGACCGGTTCATCTATGCCCTCGGCATCCGCCATGTCGGGCAGACGACGGCGAAGCTTCTGGCGCGCAACTATACCTCCCTCGACGCCTGGCGCGCGGCGATGGAGAGGGTCGCGGACGAGCGCAAGGAAACCCCGGACGAGACCAAGAAGCCCGACCGCGTCGGCGAGGCCTATGCGGAACTGACCGGCATCGATACGGTCGGCATGGCGGCGGCCGACAGCCTCGCCGCCTTCTTTGGGGAGGCCCATAATCTGACCGTCCTCAACGGGCTCGCCGGGGAGCTCGACGTGACGGATGTCGCCGCCCCCGCCGCCGATGGCTCTCCCGTCGCGGGCAAGACGGTGGTCTTCACCGGCACGCTGGAGAAGATGACGCGCAGCGAGGCGAAGGCCCGCGCCGAATCCCTGGGCGCGAAGGTCGCGGGATCGGTGTCCAAGAAGACGGATTATGTCATTGTGGGGGCCGACGCGGGCTCGAAGGCCAAGAAGGCATCGGAACTCGGCGTCGCCACGCTGTCCGAGGACGACTGGCTCGACCTGATACAAGATAAACAAAGCGGCGAAGATCGCGATGCGGAACATAACGGGGGGAATACTCAAGGCGCGCTTCTTTAACACGGCCGTTATTCCGGTCGCGGTTATGCTTGTCTTGGGTCTGAGCATGGCCGCGACGGCCCAGGAACCGTCCGCGACGGAGAGAACCGGGCATTCCGGCTGGACCGTGCTCGAATATGACACGCAGGGCCGCGTCGTCGGAACCCGCCGTGGTTCCGTGTCGGAGGGCGCGGTGGAAGACGCGCTCCCGGACGCGGCCGCGCCGGCCCCGGATGCGCGGCCCGCGCACGAGAAGGCCGTGGAGTCCGCCGAACTCCTCGTCGCCGATCCTCCGGCGGAGGCGGAAGCAATCCTGGGGAGGTTGGGGTTCAGCTTGCTGGAACGCATCACCCTGGATGCGTTGGCGGTCGAAATGCTCCGGGTTCGCACGCCGGACGACCTGACATTGCCCGAGGCCATGCGACGCCTGCGCGAAGCGATGCCGGATGCGTTGATCGACACCAACGACCTGCTCGACCTTTCGCGGGGCGCGGGCAGAGGCGCGGGGCGGGACGCGGGCCGGGTGCAGATCGCCCAAACCCGCCAGGACTATGCCCGCGACGCCGTCGGCTGGGGGCAGGTACCGGAAAGCTGCGGCAAGGGCCTCGTCCTCGGCCAGATCGACGGCAAGGTCGACGCCAAGCATCCGGCGCTGATCGACCGGGACCTCGTCTATGAAAGCCTGATCAAGGCGGACCGCCGGGAGACGGCGGAGGATCACGGCACAGCCATCGCGATCATGCTGATCGGCAAGCCGCGCCCCGGCCGGTCCGGCGGCTTGCTGCCGGGCGCCAAACTCTATGCCGCCAATATCTTCGAATATTGGAAGGGGCGCCGTAAGGGCAATCTGGCCGCCCTGATCCGGGCGATCGATTGGTTGGTCGGCAATGGCGTGCAGGTCGCCAACCTCGCCATCGAGGGGGGCGACAATGTGCTGATGCGCATGGCGACCCACGCCGCGAGCGCGAAAGGACTGATCATGGTGGCCGCCGCCGGGAACCACGGACCGGAGGCACGCCCCGCCTGGCCGGCCGCGGCGGCGGAAAGCCTGGCTGTCACCGCGATCGACCGGGGATTGGAACTCTACCCCTTCGCCAATGCCGGGCCCTATATCGATTTCGCCGCGCCCGGCGTCGATGTCCTGACCGAGACGCCGACGGGATTGCGCCAGCAATCCGGCACCTCCATGGCCACCCCCTTCATCACCGCGATGGTGGCGCTTCATCTCGACGCCGGTTTCCCGGCCGACCCGGATAAGATCCGCGCCAGCATGAAACGTTATGCCCACGATCTGGGGGAGGAAGGACGGGACTCGCGCTTCGGCTGGGGACTGGTCAGGCTGCGGCCGAACTGTCGATAGCGCCTTGGGAGGTCAGCGCCCCATGAGGCTCGGCAGATAGAGCGCGAGATCCGGCACCGCCGTCAGGATCACGATCGCGCCCCCCATCAACAGGAAGAAAGGCAGCGCCGCCCAGGCGACTTGCAGGATATTCCTGCCCGTCAGCGATTGCAGCACGAACAGGTTGAAGCCGACCGGCGGCGTGATCTGCGACATCTCCACCACGAAGACGAGATAGATGCCGAACCATATCGGGTCGATGCCCGCCTGCTCCACGATCGGCATGATGATCGATGTGGTCAGCACGATGATCGATATCCCATCGAGGAAACAGCCCATCACCACGAAGAAGATCGTCAGCGCGACCAGCAACTCGTTGGCGCTGAGCCCCATATCGCCGATCCAGGCGGCCAGCATGCGCGGAATTCCGGCGAAGCCCATCGCCGTCGTCAGGAAGGCCGCGCCCGCCAGGATGAAGGTGATCATGCAGGAGGTCCGCACCGCCCCCATCAGCCCGTCCCGGAAGCTCGTCCAGGAGAGGTCGCCCGAGCGCCAGGCGAGGATCAGCGCGATTACCACGCCGACAGCGGCCGCGTCCGTCGGCGAGGCGATGCCGAGATAGACCGACCCGATCACGCCCAGGATCAGCAGCATCACGGGCAGCAGTTCACGCCCGGCCCGCAGCCGCTCCGCGAGGCTCGTCCGGTCCTCCTGGGATGGCACCCTGGCGCGATTGACGAGCGCCCAGGCGACGATGAAGCCGGAGAACAGCAGCACCAGCAACACGCCCGGCAGAACCCCGGCGACGAAGAGGCGCGCGATCGACTGTTCCGTCGCGACGCCATAGACGATCAGGATGATCGAGGGCGGAATCAGCAGCCCCAACGTCGCGGAGCCCGCCAGCGTGCCGATCATCATCCGTTCGGAATAGCCGCGCTTCGTCAGTTCGGGGATCGAGATTTTACCCACCGTCGCCGCCGTCGCCGCCGACGAGCCGGAAACCGCCGCGAAGACCGCGCAGGCGAAGACATTCACATGCAGAAGCCGCCCCGGCAGCCGCGTCAGCCAGGGCGCCAGGCCGGAAAACAGATTGTCCGAGAGTTTCGATCGGAACAGAATCTCGCCCATCCAGATGAAGAGCGGCAGGGCGGCCAGGGCCCAACTGTTGCTCGCCCCCCAGGTGGAAGTGGCGAGCACCGTGCCGAGCGGCGCGTTGGAGAAGACCAGCAGCGACAGCGCCCCCACGAGGAACAGCGCGAAGGCAACCCACACCCCCATCGCCAGCAGGGCGAAGAGCAACGCCACCACGCCGGCGGACAGCAGGATTTCCGTCATCGGCCGTCCCCATCCATGGGCCCGCCCCCATCCGTGGACCGACCCATGGCCCCGGCCGCGGACCCCGAGGCGCCTTCGTCCCTACCGGCGAGCAACTGCTGTCCTTCCGCGTTGAAGGCCGCTTCCCCACCCAGGAGCAGCACGACCAGGTCGTCCAGGCAGGCGATGGTCAGCACACCGAGCCCCAACGTCATCGCCCCCTGCGGAATCCAAAGTGCGACTGGCACCATGCCGGACGTCACGTCGCCGAACGCGTGGGATTCAAGCGCCAGCACGCCCATGTACCAGGTGAAATAGGCGCTGAAGAGCGTCACGATCGCCGCGCCCAGGATATCGCACCCCCGGCGCGCACCCGCCGGGATATGCTGCAGCACCAGCGAGACACGGATATGCGCGCCATGCCGGAAGGCATAGGGCAGCGCGAAGAAACTGGCCGCCGCCAGGAAAAGCCCGGCGAAGGTCGAATAGGAGGGGATCACCAACCCGATGGCGGAGCCGGTCAACAGCCCCGCCACGCGATCGATGGCGTTGAGCGCCACCTGCGCGACGACCACCGCGCAGATGGCGACCAGGAACGCGGCGGCGATCAGGCCGCTTACCTCATATAGCCGGTTCAGAATGGCGCGCATGGGCGCTTCGGGACCTCGCCCGGGTCTCGTGACGGCGGGCGCGGCGAAACCGGGCATCCGGCCCCGACGCGTCCGCCGGTCACCGTCAATCGGCCTGATAGGCTTCGAGGATACGCTCGCCGGCGGGGCCGGCTTCCGCCTTCCAATCGGCGATCATCTCCTCGCCGATCTGCTTCAGGCCCTGCATCAGCGCCTCGGAGGGCTGATGCACCTCCATGCCGTTCTCGCTCAACATATCGGTCTTGGCCTGGGTCTCTTCCTGGCTCATCTGCCAACCGCGCGACTCGGCGGCCTTGGCGGCGTTGAGGACGGCGGTCTGCACGCTCTCATCCAACGCGCGGAAGGCCTTGCGGTTCACCACCACGATATTCTTCGGCACCCACGCCTTGATGTCGTAATAATGCTCGACGAAATCCCACGCCTTCGAATTGGCGCCGGTGGAGGGCGAGGTGATCATCGCCTCGACCCGCCCGGTGGCGAAAGCCTGCGGAATATCCGGCACTTCGACCTGCGTCGGGGCCATGCCGGCGAGCTGGGCGAACTTCTCCAGCGCCGCGTTGTAGGAGCGGAACTTGATGCCCTTCAGATCCTCGACCGTCTCGACCGGCTCTTTCGTATAGAGCCCCTGCGGCGGCCAGGCCACGGCATAGAGCGGCATCAGATCCTGCTCCGCCAGAAGTTCGGTCACGACCGGCGCCTGCGCGCGCCAGAGGGCTTCCGCCTGCTCGTAGGTGGTGGCGAGGAACGGTTGGGAGTCGATCCCGAAGGCCGCGTTCTCGTTGGTCAGAAGCGACAGGAAGAACTCCCCGATCGGTACCTGACGGCTGCGGACGGCGTTCTTGATCTCCGGATGCTTGAAGAGCGACCCGGCCGAGTGAACCGTGATCTCCAGCGCGCCGTCCGTCGCTTCCTTCACATCCTCCGCGAACTGCATGATGTTCTGCGTGTGGAAGGTCGCGTCCGGATACGGGGTCGGCATATCCCAGCTTTCCGCCGACGCCCCGCCCGAGGCGAGGCCGCCCGTCGCGAGCACCGCGGCCAGCGCGGCCGCCCCGGCGGTCTTCCCGATTGTCTTGCTCCACTGCATGGCCGTGACACCTCCTGTCCTGTTCGACGACGCCCGGTCGGCGCCCTTATGATCGCGGATTGTGGGACGGCCGCCGCCGCGCTGCAACAATAACGACGCCGAGCCGTCACGTTTCACGCGGAATCACTGCTCGCCGGGCAGGCTCCGGCCGCCGCCATCCTCGATCGACAGCAGGGACGCGTTACCGCCCGAAGCCGTCGTATCGATGCTGAGCGAGCGTTCGTGCACGAAGCGGTGCAGGTAGTTCGGCCCCCCGACCAGCGGCAAGCCGGGTGCCGCCGATTCGCCCGGCGCCTCTTCCGGGCTTTCCCGGAAGAGGATCAGGGGGCGGATTTCTCCGTCGCTATCGGCCAGGATCGCATTGATGCCGCAAGCCCGCTCGAACGGCCCGGCATAGGCGACCGCGTTCACCTGCCCCGAGGCGACCAGATCGGTGAGCGGCCGGTCCTTGCCCGGCGCGACCGCCACCGCCTTGTTCTTGGGCACGCCGGCCTTGTGGAACAGGGTAGCGACGCCCCCGGCCAGCTTCCCATCCGGATGATGGATCAGCACCATGTTGCCGGCGGCAAGCGCGGCCCCGCACTGCGCGACCAGCGCGCTCAAGGCGCGCGGACCCTCGCCCGCCACGCAGGCGACCAGCCCGCGCGGCCAGAGGCTCATCTCGTTGCGCTCCCCCGTCGGGCCGGGCAGGGCCAGGGGCTCCGTGAACTCCGCCGTCACCTGGGCCGCATGGACGCGCAGGAAATGGGCCGCGCGCGCGCGCTCCGCCTTGTCGGCGCCGTCCACGCCCTTGAGCGGGCCGCCGTCCCGGTCGAGCATATCCGCCGCCTCATCGAGTGCATCGGCCCGCGTTTCCACGTCGCCGCCCCATTCGCGCCCCTCCGCCTCGATCGCGGCGAGGGCGGATTTCAGGCTCTCGCCCGAGAGCACCTTTTCCGCCAAATCCGGCGATGTCGCCCAGTCCGCGCCGGCGCCCGAACCGCCGCCGTTGGTCTCGGCCACGAAGCGGTGAAGATAGTGCGGCCCACCCGCCTTCGGCCCGGTGCCGGAGAGCCCCTGCCCGCCGAAGGGCTGGACGCCGACGATGGCCCCGATCTGGTTGCGGTTGACGTAGGTATTGCCCACCCGTGCCCGGTTGAAGGCCTGTTTCCAGGTCTCGTCGATCCGGGTGTGAATGCCGAAGGTCAGGCCATATCCGGTGGCGTTGATCGCATCGACGACCTGATCCAGCCGGTCGGCCTTATAGCGCACGATATGCAGGATCGGGCCGAAGACCTCGCGTTGCAGGACGTTGATATTGTCGATCTCGAAGGCGGCGGGGGTAACGAAACTTCCCGCGTCGGTGCCGCCGCCCAGCTTCGCGCGCTTCACCTCGTTCGCCTCGCCCAGCATGCGCTTGATGTGGCTGTTGAGCATCGACTGCGCTTCCTCGTCGATGACGGGACCGACATCGGTGGAGACCAGCGCGGGGTCGCTTACCGTCAGTTCCTCCATCGCGCCCGCGATCATGTCGATCGTGCGTTCCGCCACGTCGTCCTGGACATAGAGAACGCGCAGGGCCGAGCAGCGCTGCCCCGCGCTTTGGAAGGCGGAGATCATGACATCGCGCGAGACCTGCTCCGTCAGCGCGGTCGAATCCACGATCATCGCGTTCATGCCGCCGGTCTCCGCGATCAGCGGCGGAATCTCGCCCGCCCGCTTGGACAGCGTGCGATTGATGATGCGCGCGACCTCGGTCGAACCTGTAAAACACACGCCGGTGACGCGCGGGTCCTTGACCAGCGCGCCGCCGACCCGCTCCCCGTCGCCCGGCAGGAGATGCAGCACCTCCCCCGGCACGCCGGCGCGATGCAGCAGGCGCACGGCCTCCGCCGCGATCAGCGGGGTCTGCTCCGCCGGCTTGGCGATCACCGCGTTGCCGGCGACCAGCGCCGCCGTCACCTGGCCGTTGAAGATCGCGAAGGGAAAGTTCCACGGGCTGATGCAGGTGAAGACGCCGCCGCCGGTCAGCGCGACCTCCCCGCCCCGGCCGTCGGGCGCGCGCAGCCGCTCGCCCTTCGCCAGATCGTTGCGCGCGCGCAGGGCGTAGTAGCGGCAGAAATCGATCGCCTCCCGAATTTCCGCGACGGCGTCCATCACGGATTTCCCGGCCTCGATGACACAGAGGCCCATCAGGCGCGACATCTCCGCTTCCATCAGGTCGGCCGCCTTTTCCAGGCAGGCCGCGCGCTCCTCCGCCGGGCGGGCGGCCCATTCGCGCGCCGCCTTGCTGGCGGTGGCCAGCGCGCCGTCCACCTGATCGGCCGTCGCCTCGCTTACCTCTCCGATGGTGAGCGCGTGGTTCTGGGGCGAGACGACGGATTTCTCCGCCTGCCCGTCGCGCGCCGCGCCGTCGATGATGGGGCCGCCGCGCCAGCTTTTGCCCAGGACCTCCGACATCTCCTCGCGCAGACGGTCGAGCACCACGCGATCGCTCAAATCCACGCCCTTGGCGTTCGTCCGGTCATGGCCATAGATATCCGCCGGCATGGGAATGCGCGGATGCGGCTTGCGGCGATAGGCGGCGACGGTCCGGATCGGATCGGCGATGATCTCCTCGACCGGCGTGTCCATATCCTGCATCCGGTTGACGAAGGAACTGTTGGCACCGTTCTCCAACAGCCGCCGGACGAGATAGGCCAGCAGGTCCTCATGCTGGCCGACGGGCGCGTAGATGCGGCAGCCGGCGCCGATGCCGTCCTGCTCGATCACCTGTTCGTAGAGTTCCTCGCCCATGCCATGCAGGCGCTGGAATTCGAAATCCCGCTCATTGCCCGCGAATTCCAGCACGGCCGCGATCGAATGGGCGTTGTGCGTCGCGAGTTGCGGATAGAAGGCATCGCGGTTGGCGAACAGTTTCCGCGCGCAAGCGAGATAGGAGACGTCCGTGTTGGCCTTGCGCGTGAAGACCGGATAGCCGCCCAGCCCCAATTCCTGAGCGCGCTTGACCTCCATATCCCAATAGGCGCCCTTGACCAGACGCACCATGAAGCGGCGCCCGTGCCGCCGTCCCATGTCGGCCAGATAGTCGAGCACATGGGGCGCGCGCTTCTGATAGGCCTGGACGACCACGCCGAAGCCGCTCCAATCCTTGAGGTCCGGGTCCGCCGAGATCGCCTCGATACAATCGAGGGAGATGTCGAGGCGATCCGCCTCCTCCGCGTCGATATTGAGGCCGATATCGTGCTTCGCCGCCTCGACGCAGAGCGCGCGCAGGCGCGGCACCAACTCGTCCATCACGCGCGCGTAGTGACCGACCTCGTAGCGCGGATGCAGCGCCGACAGCTTGACCGAGATGCCCGGCCCCGCGATCGGCCCGCGCTTCCCGGCCCGGGCGCCGATCTTCTCGATCGCCTGCTTGTAGCTTTGGAAATAGCGCTTGGCGTCGGCCATGGTCCGCGCCGCCTCGCCCAGCATGTCGTAGGAATAGCTGTAGCCGCGCTTCTCGAAGCTCTCGGCGCGCTCCAGCGCCTCCTCGATGGTCCGGCCCATGACGAACTGCCGGCCCATGATGCGCATCGCCTGATTGACGCTCTCGCGCACCACCGGCTCGCCCAGGCGCGCCACGAGACGACGCATGACGGCATCCGGCGAACGTCCCTTGTAACCGTGCATCCCGACGACCTTGCCCGTCATCATCAACGCCCAGGTGGAGGCGTTGACGAAGAGGGAGGAGGAATGGCCCAGATGCTTCTTCCAATCGGCGGTGCCCAGCTTATCGCGGATCAGACGTTCCCGCGTGCCGTCGTCGGGCACGCGCAGCAGCGCCTCCGCCACGCACATCAACAGGACACCTTCCTGGGTGGAAAGGCCGTATTCATGCAGGAAGGCGTCGATGCCACCCTGGTGCGCGGTCTCCTTGCGCACCGTCTCGACCAGCTTGCGGGCATAGGAATCGATATTGGCGCGGGATTGGTCCTTCAGGTCGAGTTGGCCCAGCAGGCTCTCGATGCACGCGGTCTCGTCCGCGCGGTAGTGCCGGTCGATCGCCGCGCGCAGCGCGCTCCGCTCGCCCAGCGGCTTCCTCAGGACCATTGCTCCCGCCATTACCCGTTCTCCCTGCCCGTTCTCTGTCCCTGATCTTGGTTTCACCCGGCGGAAGCGAGCCCGCCGCCGGCCGAGGCCGGCGGCGGAACCCGATATCTTCCAGGCACCCGACGACACTTAGCGCGCCATCGAATGCTTTTCTAGAAAAGCATCACCCCGCCGTTTCTATCCGACCGGACCGCAGCGACGCCTCCGTGCGGTCGTAGTCGTCGGTGACCGTCTTCGACGGGGCGGGCCCGATCTTGCTGACCAGGATCGCCGCGACGCCACACAGGATGAAGCCGGGCACGATCTCGTAGAGGTCGAAAAGACCGCCCGAGAGCTGCTTCCACACGACGACCGTGACCGCCCCCACGATGAGACCGGCGGCCGCGCCGTTGCGGCTCAAGCCCCGCCAGAAGAGCGAGAGGATGACGATCGGCCCGAAGGCCGCGCCGAACCCGGCCCAGGCGTAGCTAACGAGGTCGAGGACGTTGCTGTCCCGGTCCATCGCCAGCAGCGTCGCGAGCAATGCGATCCCGACCACCGCGAGGCGACTGACCTGGACCAGTTCCTTCTGGCTGGCGTCCTTACGCAGGAAGGCCTTGTAGATATCCTCCGTCAGCGCCGAGGAGCAGACCAGCAACTGGCTATCGATCGTGCTCATGATCGCCGCCAGGATCGCCGCCAGCAGGAAGCCCGACACCCAGGGGTGGAACAACACCTGGACGAAGGAGATGAAGACGGTCTCGCTGTTCGCCAACGGGTTGTCGGCGAAATAGGCGATACCGGAATAACCCACGAAGATCGCGCCATAGAGGCCGAAGATCATCCAGCCCATGTTGATCAGACGCGCCGTCGGCACGTCGGACGGGCTGCGCACCGCCATGAAGCGGGCCAGGATATGCGGCTGACCGAAATAGCCGAGGCCCCAGGCCATCAAGGAGATGATGCCCATCAGGGTCATGTCCGTCATGACGCCGTTATAGCTCGGGTCCATCTGGCCGACCGTGTCGGTCAACTGGTCCCAGCCGCCCATCTCGTTGACCGCGATGATGGGAACGACGATCAGCGCCAGGAACATCAGGATACCCTGCACGAAGTCGGTCCAACTCACCGCCATGAAGCCGCCGAGGAAGGTGTAGGAGACGATCACCAGCACCCCGATCCACAGCGCCCATTGATAGGAGAGGTTGAACGTCTCCTCGAACAACACCCCGCCGGCGACGAGGCCGGAGGATACGTAGAAGGTGAAGAACAACAGGATCACCGCAGCCGAGATGATGCGCAGGATATGCGAGCGATCATCGAACCGATTCTCCAGATAGTCCGGAATGGTGATCGAATCCTTCGCGACCTCGGTATAGACGCGAAGCCGCTTGGCGACGAACTGCCAGTTGAGGTAGGCGCCGATGACGAGCCCGATGCCGATCCATATCTGGTTCATGCCCGATGCGTAGACCGCGCCCGGCAGGCCCAGCAGGAGCCATCCGCTCATATCCGACGCGCCCGCCGAGAGCGCCGCGACGGCGGGGTTCAACCCACGGCCGCCGAGAATATAATCCGAAAGATTGCTGGTCAGCTTGTAGCAGATCAGCCCGATCGCCAGCATCCCGATCAGATAGATCGCGAAGGCGAATATCGTTCCCATGGCCATGGTGCCGTTCCCTTCCCCTGTCCGCTACTTCTTGAGGAAGTAAGTGAGAAGAGAGAGCGCGAGCACGCTCAACATCGGCACGAACAGCCAGAACCACGTCGCCGTGGACAAAGCCCCTTGCATGATCAACCTCCACCCATCGTGATGCGGCCGCCGGTGGGTCCCGGAAACGCCGCTTATTAGTTCGGTTGCCTAATCACGGTAGGCGCGTCATCCAATGGTTGTCAAAAAGCAAATATTCCGGCGTTCATCGACTCTCGGACTGGCCGAATCGAACATGAGGGATTGGCACGGTCGGAAGGGGAAGCTTTTCCTCTATAGAATCAGGCGAGAATTGTCAGACATCGTCATCGAACCGACCGAAAAGAGGCCATGGCCTTCCAGGAACCCGACGTCCCCCTCACCCGCCCGGCCGCGGACGAAATCCGCAAGACCACCTGCTATATGTGCGCCTGCCGCTGCGGCATCCGGGTGCATATGAAGGATGGCGCGATCCGTTATATCGACGGGAATCCGGATCATCCGGTGAACCGGGGCGTGCTCTGCGCCAAGGGATCGGCCGGGTTGATGCAGCATCTCTCGCCCGCGCGCCTGACCAAGCCGCTGAAGCGCGTGGGACCGCGCGGCGCCGGCGAATTCGAGGAGATCGAGTGGGAGGAGGCCCTGCGCCTCGCGACCGACTGGCTGGGCGATGTCCGCACCCGCGATCCCAAGCGTCTGGCCTTCTTCACCGGCCGCGACCAGAGCCAATCGCTGACCGGCTGGTGGGCTGCCAAGTTCGGCACGCATAATTTCGCGGCCCATGGCGGCTTCTGCTCCGTCAACATGGCGGCGGCCGGGCTCTATTCGATCGGCAGCAGCTTCTGGGAGTTCGGCGAACCCGACTGGGAGCGGACCAAGCTGTTCCTGCTCTTCGGCGTGGCGGAGGATCACGAGTCGAATCCGATCAAGCTCGGCCTCGGCAAGCTGAAGACGCGCGGGGCGAAGGTGATCTCCATCAACCCGGTGCGGACCGGCTATTCGGCGATCGCCGACGAATGGGTCGGGGTGCGGCCGGGCACCGACGGCCTGTTCGCGGGCGCGCTGATCCGGGAGTTGCTGCGCGCCGACCGGATCGATCATGCATGGCTCGCCGCGATGACGGATGCCGCCTTCCTGGTGATCCGCGATCCCGGCGCGGCCGATGACGGCCTTTACGCCCGGGACGAGGAGGGGCGCGAACTGGTCTGGGACGGCGCGCGCGGCGCCTGCGCGCCCTCCGACGATCCGGACGCCCGGCCCGTCCTGGCGGGGGAACGCGCGCTGCCCGACGGCCGGCGCGCCGTACCGGCCTTCCAACTGGTGGCGGAACGGTTCCTGGAGCCCGGCTTCGCCCCGGAGGAAGCGGCCGCCAAGACCGGCGTGCCCGCCGCCACGATCCGCCGCATCGCGCGTGAGTTGGCGGAAGCCGCCTTCGACGATAGCGCGGATTTGGATGTCGCCTGGACCGATTGGGCCGGACGCCGGCACGACAAGATGACGGGACGCCCCGTCGCGATGCATGCGATGCGCGGGATTTCCGCCCATTCCAACGGGTTCCATACCTGTCGGACGCTTCATCTGTTGCAGATGATGCTGGGCGCGATCGACCGGCCCGGCTCCTCCCGCCACAAGCCGCCCTTTCCGCGCCCCTGCCCGCCGGGCCCGAAACCGGCGGGGCCGGCCGCCGGGCCGAACGAGGCGCTGTCCGGCATGCCCCTCGGCTTCCCGACGGGGCCGGAGGATCTGCTGGTCGAGGAGGACGGCACCCCGCTGCGCATCGACAAGGCCTATAGCTGGGAATATCCGATCGCCGCGCACGGCCTGATGCACATGGTGCTGCACAATGCCTGGGCCGGCGATCCCTACGAGGTCGACGTGCTGTTCATGTACATGGCGAACATGGGCTGGAACAGCGCGATGAACGTCCCGGCGACGCTGAAATACCTGACCGACAAGAAGGAGGACGGCAGCTACCGTATCCCGAGGATCATCTATTCCGATGCGTATTATTCGGAGACGGTGGCCTATGCCGATCTGGTCCTGCCGGACACCACCTATCTGGAGCGGTGGGATTGCATCTCGCTGCTGGATCGCCCGATCAGCGGGGCGGAGGGGCCGGGCGATTCCATCCGCTGGCCCGTGGTGGAACCCGACCGCGACGTGCGGCCGTTCCAGGATGTGCTGCTGCAACTGGGCGCGCGGCTGCGCCTGCCGGGATTCGTCGACGAGGCCGGCAATCCGGCCTATCCCGGCGGTTATCCCGATTACATCGTCAATCACGAGCGCGCGCCGGGTATCGGCCCGCTGGCCGGTTGGCGCGGCGAGACGGGCGCGGATCACGGCCGCGGCGCGGTCAATCCGGACCAACTGAAGCGCTATATCGAGAATGGCGGCTTCTGGCGGGAGCATTTCCCGGACGACCAGCTCTATTTCAAGCACGCCAACAAGGCCTATCTGGAGAACGCGCACGCCAAGGGCTGGATTCCCTCCAGCGACCGGATCGTCCTTCGCCTCTATTCCGAGGTGATGCAG
The DNA here is from genome assembly GCF_017963645.1 of Marivibrio halodurans. Classification (GTDB taxonomy): domain Bacteria; phylum Pseudomonadota; class Alphaproteobacteria; order UBA8366; family Aestuariispiraceae; genus Marivibrio; species Marivibrio halodurans. The sequence goes on from NZ_JAGMWN010000005.1 coordinate 182,688, forward strand.
AAGTTCCGTCTGGCGGCCCAGGGCCACGGCCCCAACCAGCCGCCGGAGAAGGACCGGGCCCGCGTCGCGCGCTATTTCGACCCCATCCCCTTCTGGTATCCGCCGTTCGAGGGAACCTCCGAGGAGGCGGGGCAGAGCGCGGCCGACTTCCCGCTCAGCGCCATCACCCAGCGCCCGATGCATATGTATCATAGCTGGGGAAGCCAGAATGCCTGGCTGCGCCAGATCACGGCGCGCAACCGCCTCTATCTCCACCCGGAAACAGCGACGGCGATCGGCGCGCGCGACGATGATTGGGTTTGGATCACCTCCCCCATCGCGCGGGTGAAGGCGCAGATCAAAACCATGCACGGGGTGGAGAAGGGCACCGTGTGGACCTGGAACGCGATCGGCAAGCGGCGCGGGGCCTGGGGCCTCGACGAAGGCGCGCCGGAGACGGAGAAGGGCTTCCTCCTCAACCATCTGATCAACGATCTGCTGCCGGTGCGCGACGGCGGGTTGAGCTATGCCAACGCCGATCCGGTGACGGGGCAGGCCGCCTGGTACGATCTGCGCGTGCGGGTCGAGAAATGCGCCCCCCACGAGGCCGGGACGACGGAGCCGATGTTCGAGCGCCTGGAGGCCCCGCCCCCCACCGGCGGACGGCCCACGGTTCTGCGCGCGGTCGGCCGCAATGACGGGGTCGCGCAAACCACCCCCGCCCGCCAGGCCGACTGGATCGGCCAGCGCGCGGTGCATGCCGCCGCCGGCACGGGCATCGCGGCCATGGGCGGCGGACGGCGGATCGACGAGGCGCTCCCGACCGAGGGCGCGGACGAAGAGGAGACGCGGCGATGACCAGCCTCCCGACCGTCGAACCGGCCCGCAAGCTCGGCCTCGTCATCGACCTGGACATCTGCGTCGGTTGTCATGCCTGCGCCGTCCATTGCAAGGAATGGAATACTGGCGGCCATTCCGGCCCGCTGCCCGACCACAACCCCTATGGCGCGGACCCGTCCGGCGTCTGGTTCAACCGCATCCACAGCTTCGAGGTCGAGGCGGAGGACGGCCAGGGCGGGCGGACCGTGCATTTCCCGAAAAGCTGCCTGCATTGCGAGGATGCGCCCTGCGTCACCGTCTGCCCGACGGGGGCCAGCTATAAACGGGCCGAGGACGGAATCGTCCTGGTCAATGCCGACCATTGCATCGGCTGCAAGCTGTGCAGTTGGGCCTGCCCCTACGGCGCGCGGGAATATGACGAGGACGCCGGCGTGATGAAGAAATGCACGCTCTGCGTCGATCGGATCTATAATTCGGCGCTGCCGGCGGATATGCGCGTTCCCGCCTGCGTCAGCACCTGCCCGGCCGGCGCGCGCAGCTTCGGCGATCTCGGCGATCCGGAGAGCGACGTGTCCAAGCTGGTCGCGGCGCGTGGCGGCTACGACCTGATGCCGGAGCAGGGCTGCAAGCCGACCAACAAATATCTGCCGCCGCGCCCCCGCCGGATGGAAGCGACGGGCGACGATCCCGACACCACCGAACAGGCCGCGCCGGAAAGCGTGATCGCCCGCTTCATGGATCGTATCCTGTCCCTTTAACGGGAGAGACGATCATGGCCGACATCCGTGCCTATGAAGACCGCGATTGGCCCGCGGTCTGGGCGATCCTGCAGCCGATCTTCGACGCCGGGGACAGCTATCCCTATCCCGGCGATATCGCGGAGGAGGAGGCGCGGCGCCTCTGGACCCGGGCACCGGAGGCAAGCTTCGTCGCCGAGGAGAAGGACGCGGAGGGAAGCACCCGCATCCTCGCCACCTATTTCCTGAAACCCAATCAGTCGGGGCGCGGCGCCCATGTCTGCAATTGCGGCTACGCCACCGACCCGGCCGCGCGGGGCAAGGGGCTGGCCACCGCGCTGTGCCGCCATTCCCAGGACGAGGCGCGGGCACGCGGCTATCGCGCGATGCAGTTCAATTTCGTCGTCGCCACGAACGTGGGGGCCGTCCGCCTCTGGCAGCGGGAGGGCTTCGCGATCGTCGGCACCCTGCCCGGTGCCTTCGCGCATCCGACGCACGGCTTCGTCGACGCCCATGTGATGTTCAAGCGGCTGTGAGTCCCCACCGTTCGGGGATGCGGCTATTTGATGCCCGCGCGCATGAAGCTCTGCACGAACTGGCGCTGGAACAACAGGAAGGCGATCAATAGCGGGCCGGAGGTCATCAGCGTCGCCGCCGTGATGATCGACCAGTCGATCCCCTGATCGACGGCGGAGAAGACGGAGAGCCCGACCGTAACCGGCCGCGTCTCGACCGAGTTGGTGACGATCAGCGGCCAGAGGAAATTGTTCCAATGATGGCTGACGGAAACCAGCCCATAAGCCAGATAGGTCGGCTTGGCCAGGGGCACATAGACCTTCAGCATGACGCCGAGGGGGCCCGCCCCCTCGACCCGGGCAGCCTCCTCCAATTCCTTCGGCACCGTCATGAAGGTCTGGCGCAGGAGGAAAATCCCGAAGCCCGACGCGATATAGGGCAGGCCGATCGCCGCGATGGTGTCCACCAGCCCCAGCATGCGCATGGTGGCGTAATTCTCCACGATCAGGATATCGGGCATCACGAGGAGTTGCAGCAGCACCAGCGTGAACAGGATAGACGAACCCGGAAAGCGATAGCGCGCGAAGGCATAGGCCGCGAGCGTGCAGAGCACGAACTGCCCCACCAGGATGAAGGTGACGAGCAGCACCGTGTTGAGGAAATAGCGCGCGAAGGGCGCCGCCTCCCAGGCGCGCGCGAAATTGTCGAGGGTAAGCGGCGCGAGAGGATCGAACCGGGTCGCGAATTCCCCCGGATGGAAGGCCGTCCAGAGCGCGTAGATCAACGGCAGGAACCAGATCAGCGCCAGCGCCCAGGCCCCCAGCGAATTCAACAGCCGGTCATAGTCCACGGACCGGCCGATACCGGCGGAGAGGGAGCGCGCCGTCATCGGTAATGCACCCTTCTGTCGATCAGATGGAACTGCCCGATCGCGAGCACGGAGAGAATCGCCAACACCACCACCGTCAGTGTTGAGGCATAGGCGGTATCCCAGAACTTAAACGCGGTCTCGTAGATGTAGTAGAGCAGCAGGGAGCTGTGATTGTCCGGCCCGCCCTCCGTCATGACGAAGATGTGGTCGACCAGCCGCACCGCGTTGATGACCGCGTTGATGGACACGAACAGCGTCGTCGGCATCAGCAGCGGAAAGGTCACGCGGCGGAAGAAGGTCCAGCGGCTCGCCCCCTCGATCGCGGCGGCCTCGCGCAGGCTGGGCGGTATCGATTGCAGGGCGGCCAGATAGAAGATCATGAAGAAGCCCGCCTCCTTCCAGATCGCCACCACCATGACGGCGCCGAGCACGAGTTGCGGGTCGCCCAGCCAATTGACCTGCGCGCCGCCGAACAGGGCACGCACCTGATCGATCAGACCGAAACCGGGGGTATAGAAGAACATCCAGATATTGGCGGTGGCGATCAGCGGCAGCACGGTCGGCGCGAAATAGGCCATGCGGACGAAACCGCGCCCCTTCAGCTTGCCGTCGACCCAAAGCGCCATGGCGATCGCCAGCGCGATCGATACCGGAATGGTGACAAGCGCGTAGAGCGCATTGTTCTCCAGCACCCGCCAGAAGGTCGCGTCGTTCAGCAGGAACTCGTAATTCGCGGTGCCGACGAATGTCGCCGGCCGCGCACCGCGCGGCGTGGAGAAGAAGCTGTCGATGATCGTCTTGACGGCCGGAACATGGGTGAAGGCGAACAGCAGCACCAGGGCAGGCGTCAGCAGCAGCCAGCCGTGGATCCATTCGATACGTCGCGTCATCGCCTCATATCCCCACCCGATGGGGGTCACGGCCGGGCCACCGGCGGCGGGGTCCAGGACCCCCGCCGCCGACGGTCGGCCGCCCCCGCCTCAGCGATAGGCGCTCAGGATGCGGTCGGCCTGGGCCTGCGCTTCATCCAACGCGGTCTTCGGGTCCTTCTGACCCGTGATCGCGGCTTCCAGCGCGTCGTTCAGGATCGTCGTGATGCGCTGGTTCTGGTAGGTGGCAAGCTCCGCCACCGCATATTCCAACTGATCGCGCGCGACCTTCGCCTGCGGGAAGCCTTCGACATACTCCTTCATCGCCGGCGTCTCCCAGGCGTCGGGACGCGGGGCGACATAGCCGGTCGCGATCGACCAGCGCGCGGCCTGCTCCGGCGCGGATATCCACTTGATGAAGTCGAGCGAGGCCTTCTGCTGCGCGTCGGTCGAGTCCTTGAAGATGTAGAAATTGCCGCCGCCGGTCGGCGCGCCCGGGCGCACCTTCGCGGGCAGCATGCCGACGCCGAAATCGAAGGGCGCGTTCTCGCGCACATTCGTCAGATTGCCGGTCGTCGTCCACATCATCGCCGTCTGCCCCTCGAAGAAGGCTTTCGGCGTCGCGCCCCATTCGATGATGCCGGGCTGCATGACCTCATGCTTGGTGGAGAGGTCGACGAGATATTGCAGCGCCTCGATCACCTTCGGATCGTCGAAATTGGTCTCGTTGCCGGCGTCGTTCGCCAGGATCACGTCGTTCTGCGTGGTCAGCCCCTGGAACAGCCAATAGGGAAAGCCGGAGGACGGGATGCGCACGCCCCATTGGGTGACGTTACCGTCGGCGTCGCGCTTGGTCAGCTTCTTGCCGAATTCGACCTGCTCCTCCCAGTTGGCGGGGGGCGTCTCGGGGTCCAGCCCGGCCTCGGCGAAGGCTTCCTTGTTCCAATAGAGCACCGGGGTGGAGCGCTGGAACGGAATGCCGTAGGTCTTGCCGCCGGTCGTGCTGTTATCCATGAAGGCCGGATAAAAAGCGTCGAGCCAGGCTTGGTCGGCCCCGTCCTCGATCACGTCCTCGAAGGCGACGATGGCGTCTTCCTCGATCAACGTAAACATATCGACCGACAGGATCACGGAGAGCTGAGGCGGCGTGCCGCCGCGAACGGCCGTCAGCGTCTTGGTGATCGTGTCCTGATAGCTGCCGGCATAGACCGCGTCGATGGTCACGTCCGGATTGGCCTTCACATAGTCGTTCGTCAGATCCTCGATCGTCTGGGCGGCCTTGCCGCCGACCGCGACGGGAAAGAAGAACTGCAATTCGACCGCCTGCGCGCTGGTCGAGAGCATGGCGCCAAGCGCGGCCGCGCCGGCGAGCATACCCGCTTTCTTCAGGATGGACATGGTGACCTTGCTCCTCATGCTTGGGGAAGGATGGTGGGTTCGGAATACCGGCGCGCCGTCGACCATCGGGTCACGCCTTGCTTATCGCGGGGATCGGCGCGGGACCGTCGCCATCCAGGCGCCGGCCGCTCCCGCCGTCGAAGAAATGCTGCGCGCGCGCGGGCCATGTCAGCCGAATCGGCGCGCCGGCCTGAAGCCGCCGCCGATGCGGCAGGCGCGCCGTCAGGACCTGATCCGCCGTTCGGCAGGAAACCAGATTGTCCGCGCCGAGATATTCCACGCTCTCGACCGTCGCCTCGATCCCCGGCGTGCCGGCATCGGCCAGCGCCAGATCCTCCGGCCGCACGCCGAGAAGTACGGGACGCGCGTCGGCCACCGGCACCGACGCGCGATCCAGGATCGCGCCGCCGCGCGAGGTGCCGCCATTCTCCACGCCGGCGGCGCGCCACCCGTCCTCGCAACGCGCGATCTCGATCAGGTTCATCGGCGGGGTGCCGATGAAGCGCGCGACGAAGGCGCTGGTCGGCCGGTCATAGAGGGCGCGGGGGGCGTCCGCCTGCTCGACCCGGCCCTGGTTCAGCACCACGATACGGTCGGCCATGCTGAGCGCCTCGGCCTGGTCGTGCGTGACATAGACCATGGTAAGGCCCAGCGCGCGTTGCAGGGCCCGCAGTTCGTTGCGCATCTCGTGCCGCAGCTTGGCGTCGAGATTGGAGAGCGGCTCGTCCATCAGGCAGATCGGCTTCTCCGCGATGATCGCGCGGGCCAGCGCCGTGCGCTGCTGCTGACCGCCGGAAATCTGGGATGGCTTGCGATGAAGCAGGGGTGTCAGCCCCAGCATCTCGGCAACCCGGTCGAGGCGCCGCGCGCGCTCCGCCTTGGCCACGCGCCGGACCTTGAGGCCGAAGAGGATATTCTCCGCCACGTTCAGATGCGGGAAGAGGGCATAGGACTGGAAGACCATCGCGATATCGCGACCGTTCGGCGGGCGATGCGTCACGTCCCGGCCGTCGATCAGGACCTGCCCGCCGCTGGCGCTTTCCAGCCCCGCCACCAGGCGCAGTGTCGTGGACTTGCCGCAACCGGACGGCCCCAGCAGGACGGTGAAGGCCCCGGCCTCCGCCGTGAAGCTCACCCGGTCCACGGCCACCGTCTCGCCCCAGCGCTTCTCCAACGCGCGCACCTCGATCGACACGCCGCTCATGCGACCTCCTCGTCCCGGCAGAGGACGAGGGTACGGCCCGCCGCCTCCAGCGCCGCCACGATCGTCGTCGGCGGTGGCGCGTCGCAGAAGATGACATCGGCGTCCGTGATATGGCCGCCGCGCACATGGGCGGCACGACCGAACTTCGTCGAATCCAGGACCAGATAACTGGCGCGGCAATTGCGCCGGATGGCCTCCCGCACCCGAATCTCGTCCTCATGGAAATCCAGAAGTTCGCCGTCCGCGTCCACACCGCCCACGCCGTAGAGGCCGATATCGACCTTGAAGCGGGCGAAGAAGGCCTCGACCTCCGGGCCGATCACGTCGCGCGCGGCCAGCCGGATGGTGCCGCCCGGCATATGCACCTCCGCCCCCGGCGCGTCGCAGGCGCTGAGCGCCGCCATCAGATTGTTGGTATAGAGCCTGAGCCCGCGATGGCGGACGAGGTGACGCACGGCGATCTCCGGCGTCGTGCCGATGCTGACCGCGATGCTGGCGCCCGTCGGCACATGGCGGGCGACGGTGCGGGCAAGTTGCTCCTTCGCCGCGCCGTTCAGGATGCGCCGCTCGCCATAATTCAGGTTGGTTTCGGGGCTGGGAAGCTCGACCCCGCCATGTCGGCGCTTCAATACGCCGAGGTCACTGAGATCGTTTATGTCGCGACGGATCGTCTGCGTCGTCACCGCGAAATGCGCGGCCAGTTCCGCCACCGTCTGAAATCCGTGCTGGCGCACGCGCTCGGCGATCTGCGCCTGCCGCTCCGTCACACCGCCGATCGACCCGCCCGTCATCTCGTCCGCGCCTTCGCCTTCCCTTGGGTTGGGTGGGGAGGCCGGACGCATCGCCGCGCGACCGGCCACCCCGACCGTCGATGTCAGGGATAGACGCGGTCGGTTTCACCACGACGTCGCGCGCATGACGTTTTGGTTTCAAATGAACGTTCGGATGAACTTTCCGTATGCGATCGCGCGGACACGCACCCGCAGCCCCGCGCCGTGACGGCCCGGCGGAATGTTGGCGAAATCTATGGTTAAGGGATACGGCGGGTAAGGGATACGACCGGTCAGGCGATCGGCTTGCGGGCGACGAGGTCGATCAAGGCGGACATGCCGGAATGGCCGCTTCCTTCCTCGATCTCGCGGTCGTAACTCATCAGTTCCAGAATCTCGAAATCGCCGAACGCCTCGTTCAACAGATCCTCGGTATACATGTTCTCCGCATGCGGCGGCCCGCCCGTGCCGTAGGCGATCTGCTCCGGCCGGTAGCCATGCAGCAGCAAGGTGCCGCCGGGCTTCAGCGCACGTTTCATGCCGGCGAACAGTGCCGGGCGTTCGTCCGGCGTCGCGAACTGAATGAAGATCGCGACGACGAGGTCGAAGGCCGCCTCCGGCCAGTCCCAGTTCAGCACGTCGACCGCTCGGAAATGAACCGACACCGCGCGGTTGGACGCCAGGGCGCGGGCCTTCTCCAACGCCACCTCGGACGCGTCGATTGCGGTGACTTCCAGCCCCTTCCGCGCCAGGAAGACGGAATTGCGTCCCTCCCCGTCCGCGACGGAGAGCGCGCGCTGCCCCGGCAGAAGGAAGCTTTCATGCGCCGTCAGGAACCCGGCCGGTTCCGTCCCGAAGAGATAGCCGGGGACGGCATAACGCTCGTCCCAATTGCTCATGACCGGGCCTCCTTCTCATGCTCCGGCGTCGGCTGGCACAGCTTGCCGCGCTCCGTAATGAATAGGATCACGAGCGACAGCGCGGCGAAACCGCTGAATCCCGTCGCCAGAGGGAGGATCGTGCCGTCGAAGGCTTGACCGACCAGGAACCCGCCGCCTGCGCCGACCAGGATCGTCACCGCCCCGATGATGGAGGAGGCGATGCCCGCCACATGCTGCTGCGGTTCCATGGCGATCGAGTTGAAATTCGCGAAGATCAACCCCACCAGCGGCATGGTGCACCCTAGCAACGGCAGGAAAACATAGGCGGAAAGAAGATCGAGATGCGCCAGCACCAGCATCACGACGGAGAAGACGAGGAACATGATCACCGCGCCGTGCCCCATGATCCGCATGCCGAACCGCTCCACCAGCGCCGAATTGACGAAGGAGGCGAGCGCGATTCCGCTGGCCACCACGGCGAAGACCAGCGGGAACCATTGGCCGAGGCCCAGCACCTCCGCCAACACCTGCTGGGCGGAATTGATGAAGCCGAAAAGCGCGGCCAGGAAAGTACCGGCGGACAGCATATAGCCCACCGTCTGCCGCGCGCCGAAGATCGAGCCCAGCGCTTCAAGGACCGGCGCGACCTCGATCGGCCGCCGATACTCGGGATTCAGGGTCTCCGGCAAGCGGCGCAGACAAATCCAGAAGACGATGACCGCATAAACGAACAGCAGCACGAAGATCATGTGCCAATTCGCGAACAGCAGCACCCCCTGCCCCAGCGAGGGCGCGACCACCGGCACCGCCATGAAGACCATGAAGACCAGCGACATGACCCGCGCCATCTGCCGGCCGCCGTAACAGTCGCGCACCACCGCCACCGCCACCACGCGCGGCGCGGCCGAGCCCAGCCCCTGCACGAAGCGGCCGATCAGCAGCGCCTCCATCGACGGTGAGATCGCGCAGAAGAACGCCGCCGCGCCGTAGATCACCAGCCCGGCCAGCAGCACCGGCCGCCGGCCGTACCGATCCGAAAGCACCCCCATGGCCAACTGCCCGAGACCGAACCCGATCAGATAGGCGGAGATAACGGTCTGGGCATAGTTCGGGTCCGAGAGATGGAAGCTCCGCTCGATATTCGGGAAGCCCGGCAACATGATGTCGATGGCGAGCGCGTTGAGGGCCATGAGAGCCGCGACCAACGCGACGAAACCGCCGAAGCTCAGGGGAGCATGGCGGTTGGCGGGGGAGGGTTTTTCAGGCATGAGTTTCGAATAGGCGAGCACGCGCGGCCTGTCCACCCCCAGCGCCATGCCCAAACCGCAAAGCTGCTAGGCCGTGGCGGATAAGATGAGTCTCCGCGCCCCTCCCCTGATAAGGGAGAGGGGCGCGGAGACGGCCTCAAGCCGCGCGCTCGCGCTGCTTCGTTTGCCAATCCGGGGCGATCCAGACATCGGCGTTGGACGGCGCCAGGGGATCACGGCCACGCACGATATCGGCCGCCTTCTCCGCCACCATGATGGTCGGGGCGTTCAGGTTACCGTTGGTGATGGTGGGGAAGACCGAACTGTCGATGACGCGCAGATTCTCCATCCCACGCACCCGCGTCTCGGAGTCGAGAACCGCCATTGGATCGTCCCCCGCCCCCATCTTGCAGGTGCAGGAGGCGTGATAGGCACTCTCCGCCGCGCCACGAATCCAGGCGTCGATTGCCTCGTCCGACTGGATATCGTCGCCCGGTTGAATCTCGCCCGCATTGTAGTCCGCCATGGCGGGCTGGGCCATGATCTCCCGGGTCAGGCGGATCGCGCTGCGGAAGGCTTCGCGATCCTCCTCCGCCTCATTGTAGTTGAAGAGGACGGAGGGCTTATGACGCGGGTCGGTCGATTTGATCGCGACGCGTCCCCGGCTCTTCGGCTTGTTCGGCCCGACATGCACCTGGAAACCATGGCCGTCGAAGGCCGCCCGCCCGTCATAGCGCATCGCCCCCGGCAGGAAGTGATATTGAATGTCCGGCCATTCCAACCCGGCGCGGCTGCGGATGAAGGCGCAGCTCTCGAAGTGGCAGGTCGCGCCGAGGCCGGTCTTGAAGAAGTACCATTGCGCCCCGATCAGGAACTTGTGCCAGGGGTCCAGATGGGCGTTGAGGGTGATCGGCTGCTTACAGCGGAACTGGAAATAGACCTCCAGATGGTCCTGCAGGTTCGCGCCGACGCCCGGCAGGTCGTGCACCACGTCGACGCCCGCGTCCTTCAGCACCGCGGCCGGACCGATGCCCGACATCTGCAACAGCATGGGTGAGCCGATCGAGCCGGCGGAAAGGATGACCTCACGCCGGGCGGTCGCCCGGATCACCTTGCCGCCGCGCTCATATTCGATCCCGGTGGCGCGCTTGCCGTCGAGCAGGATGCGGCGGGACACCGCCTCGCTCACGACATGCAGGTTCCGGCGGTCGCGGATCGGCTTCAGATAGGCATTGGCGCAGGAGGAGCGCACGCCATCCTTGATCGTCATGTGCATCGGGCCGAAGCCTTCCTGACGATAACCGTTATAATCCTCCGTCACGCCGTAACCGGCCTGATCCCCGGCCTCGATGAAGGCACGGTAGAGCGGGTTTCGCATCCGGTTGCCGAGCGACGTGCCCAGCGGCCCGTCGCCGCCGCGATAGGTATCCCCACCCTCGACCCAAGTCTCGGCCCGCTTGAAATAGGGCAGGCAGTGACGATACCCCCAGCCGTCGAGACCACCTTCCGACTCCCACTGGTCGAAGTCGCGCGCATGGCCGCGCACATAGGCCATGCCGTTGATCGAGGACGAGCCGCCCAAGACCTTTCCGCGCGGGCAATCGAAGCGGCGGCCGTCCATATGGGGCTCGGGCTCCGACTCATAGCCCCAGTTGAAACGCGGCATGTTCATTGGGATCGACAGCGCCGTCGGCATCTGGATGAAGATCGACTTATCGCTGCCGCCCGCCTCGATCAGCAGCACGCTGACCTCGGGATCCTCGGTCAGTCGGTGCGCCATGACGCAACCGGCGCTGCCCGCGCCGACGATGATGTAATCGAAGCTCTCGCCGTTCTCGCTCATGATCCTTGTATCCCATCGCGTTCCGCGAGCGCGATTTGCGCGCGCACATAGTTCCAGGCGATCCGGCGCGCCGCCGCCGGATCGATCGAGCGCGGAGCCACGGCCGCCGTCAGCCACAGCCCGTCGATAATGGCGGCAAGGCCATCGGCCGCCTCCTCCACCGCCGCCTCGTCCGCGATCACGCCGCGCAGCGCATGGCGTAGCGTGCTGCGCAGACGGCGCAGATAGAGCCGCGCCAACCGCGCCAACGAGGGCGAATGCGGCGTCTGCGCCCAAAAGCTGAGCCAAGCCGTCTGCACCGCGCCGGAGAATTGATCGATGGAGAAGCTGGCCTCGATCACCGCCTCCAGGCGCGCCTCGGGCGTCTGGGCGGTGGCGAGGCGCGTATTCACCTCCCGCCTTAGATCGCGCAGCATCGCGCGCATCGTCGCCGCCAGCAGCGCGTCCTTGCCGCCGAAATAATGATGAATGATCCCGGAAGAGACCCCGGCGCGCGCGCTGATCTGCTTTACCGTCGCCTCCGCCAAGCCCTGCTCATGGATCGCGGCGACCGTCGCCTCGATCAACTGGCGGCGGCGGATCGGCTCCATTCCAAGTTTCGGCATCGATCCACTCGCCTGATTAGAGATGCGAACGCTATTGTTTTTATATTGGACGGTCAATTAAAAAAAACGAGAACACACAATTATAACGATAATATCATGATGTTCCGACATCTTCTCCATAGTGGAATTGATCCCCATGTGGAGAAGAGAAGGTCGACGATCCGGTCCTGCCGCCGCGCCATGTCGGATGCCCGGCCGTGAAGCAGTGGCTTCCGCCCGGCGCGCACGTATTGAACAAGGAGGAGAAGTTCCCGATGGGCGATATGATCAAGTTCGACTGTCCCGAAGGCCATCAGGCCGACGGCTATCTGGCGGAGGCCGAGAACCCGAAGGGCGCCGTCGTCGTGATCCAGGAATGGTGGGGCCTCAACGACCAGATCAAGGGTGTGGCCGACCGGTTCGCCGCCGAAGGCTATACCGCGCTGGCCCCCGACCTCTTCGCGGGGCGGATCGCGGGCGACGCCGACGAGGCGAACCACATCATGACCAACCTCGATTGGGTCGGCGCGGTCGATCAGGAGGTCAAGGGCGCGGCGCGGCTGCTCAAGGGCAAGGCCGACAAGGTCGCGGTCATGGGCTTCTGCATGGGCGGCGCGCTCAGCATTATCGCGGGCGTGAAGCTCGACGAATGCGACGCCGCCATCTGCTATTACGGTATCCCACCCAAGGAGCAGGCCGATCCCAGGCAGATGCGCGTCCCCTTCCAGGCGCATTTCGCGACCAATGACGGGTGGTGCACACCGGAAGCGATCGGCGCGCTCGAACAGGCGTTGAAGGAATCACCCGCGCCGGTGGTCGAAATCCATCGCTATGACGGCGAGCACGCCTTCTTCAACGAGACCTCGGACGTCTATGACAAGAACGCGGCCGAGACCAGTTGGGACCGCACGATCGCCTTCCTGGACAAGCAGTTCGGAAGCTGATGCGCCCGGGTACCAGGTGGCCCGGCCCGCCGGGTCGGGTCACCCGCGCTCCAACACGCGAAGACGCGACCAGGCGTCGTCGCAATCGACATAGCAGCCTTCCAGCTTGCGCCGCCCCGCATTGGGGTCGAACGCACCGCGCCCGTGCAAAACCCGACGATTATGGAAGGCGATCAGGTCGCCGGGACCGAGCCGCAGCCGCAGTTCCATCGCCGGATCGCGCAGGATTTCCGTGAACCGCCGCAGCGCATCGCGAAGCGGCGTCATATCGTCGAACGGCACGTTCAGCGGCGCCGTCAGCGCGTCGTGATAGCGCACCTCCATCAAATCCCCATCGGGATCGAGCGCGATGGTCGGCGCCCGCCACCTGATATCCTCGCCGCCATCGACGAAGCGGAAGGGGATGGCGTGGCGGGTCAGGCGATCGAACGCCTCGGGCGCATCGGCACGCAGACGCTCGGCCGCGCGGAATCCATCCACCAGCAGGCTTTCCCCGCCCGGCGCCTCTGACAGATGACAATGCAGGAATTGAATGCCCGGCGGCATTTCCCGGTTCGGCAGGTCGGTGTGCGCCTTCAACTCCAACGCGGTGTAGGCGACATTGTTCGGATCGGGCTTATTCTCGACCTGGAAATTCACGCCGAAATTCGTCTCGCGCAGGAAGGAAATGCGCCGCGCGACATCCATGACCGCCCCCTCCCGCGTCGGCACGCCACGCAGGATGGCGAGGCCGCGCTCGCGCAGATCGACCAGCATCGCATGCAACACCGCGTCGTCCGCCATATAGGCGTCGTGGGTGTGTTCCGGCATCGCCGCGCGCAGGTCGGCCGCGTCCCAAGTCCTGACCGGCCGCTTGTTCGCCAGATGGCCGGCGCCGTCATAATCCTTCGCGGCCAACCAGCCGGCGCCCAGCCGCGTCTCGTGTCCATCGGACCATATCAGGCGCAGGGCCGCGCCCTCCTCCACCACCGACTGTTCCATGGGCGCGATGGCCGGGTCGATCACGAAACTGTCCACCGTTCGCTCCCAGGTATGGGGATGCAGGCATTCGACGCACCGGCAATTGCCGCGCAGCCAGAAATGATGGAAGCGGCTTTCCCTCCTGCCGTCCGGATGATCGCGCCAGAGCAGCACCATATGATCCCCGCGCGCCTCCACGGCCGCGATCCGAACATTTTCCGCGATCTCCCCACCCGTGCGATCGGCACGGTCGGTCTCGCTTACCAGGATGTTGCCCGCAAGCATCGTTCGCCTCGTATTGAATGGATCGTCTAAACGGAAAGCATCGATCTGGTTCGGATCGCCCGGACATGCAAGAAGCGTCCCCGCTCGGACCTTCTCCGCGCGATAGCATGCGCCCCCGCCCCATCCGGTGACAAGCGCCCTCGCAAAGGATATAGAGCGCCATGAAAATCTTTCGTTTAAGCGAGGGGACATCCCCCGTTCTGATAAGCATCCCCCATGTGGGAACCCGGCTTCCGGGCGAGATCGTCGAGCGGATGACGCCGGAGGCACGGATGCTGGCCGACACCGACTGGCATGTCGATCGGCTGTATGATTTCGCGGCCGACATGGGTTGCGCGGTGCTGGCGGCGGATTATTCGCGCTATGTGATCGATCTCAACCGGCCGCCCGACGACGCCAACCTCTATCCCGGGCAGGACACGACGGGTCTCCTTCCGATCGACACGTTCGCGGGTGATCCCCTTTATGTGGACGACGCGATCCCGGACCATGCCGAGACCATCCAGCGGCTGGATGCCTTCTGGCATCCCTATCACGATACGCTGGCGGAGGCATTGAGCCGCATCCGCGAGCGTCACGGCCACGCCGTCCTATGGGAAGCGCATTCTATTCGCGGCGATGTTCCCCGCTTCTTCGAGGGACGCCTGCCCGACTTGAATATCGGTACCGCCAACGGGTCCGCCTGCGCGCCGTCCCTCGCCCAAGCCGTCGAAGACGCCGCGGCGCGCCACGGCGCGGCCTTCAGCCGCGTGACCGACGGCCGCTTCAAGGGCGGTTACAGCACGCGCCACTATGGGCGCCCGGATGCGGGTTGGCACGCGATCCAACTGGAGATCGCTCAACGCGCCTATATGGACGAGGATCCCCCCTTCACATACCGGCCGGAACGGGCGGAGCTATTGCGCGCGGTGCTGACCCCCATGCTGCGCGCGGCGATCGACTGGCGCCCCGGCTGAGAGCGGGGCCCTGCTGAACCGGCGATGCCAGCGCCGTTCAGGACGCCTTCGCGCTCACCGCGCGTTCCTCCGCGCAAGAGGACGGCTCCAACCGTCTTTCCGGCGGGAAGGTAATGCGCACGGCCGTTCCCTCGCCCAGCTTGCTTTCAATCGCAATGCTGCCGTCGTGCAGTTCGACCAGCCGCTTGGACAACGCCAGACCGAGGCCGATGCTCGTGCCGCCCTGGGCGTCATCCGCTTCGCTCGCGGCGAAGGGCTCGAACACCCGATTCACCGTCTCCTCGGCCATTCCTATGCCGGTATCGCGCACCGTCAACACGACCGCGCCGCCTTCCTCCTCGACAAGGGCGATCGTCACGCACCCGCCCGAAGGCGTGAAGCGGATGGCATTGGCGACGATATTGATCAGCACCTGACGCAGCTTGGTGGCATCGCCTCGAATACACGGGCGGTCGCGTTCCGCGCCGCCGGCCAACCCGGGCGTATGGATAGCCACCCCCTTCTCCCGCGAAAGCCCGTTCAGCATGTCTCGGCATTCAACGACGATCCGGTCGAGCGAGACAGGCGCCACGGACAGCGTCAACGCGCCATACTCGCTACGCCCGAGGTCGAGCACGCTGTTCGCCAGATCATTGAGATGCTGGGCGCTGAGCATGATCCGCTCCGAATAGTCCTTATAGCGGGGATCGCCGACCGGCCCCCAGATCTCGCTGCGGATCGTATCCGCGAAGCCGGCGATCGCGTTCAGGGGGCTTCGGAATTCATGGCCGATGATCGCGAAACTGTTCGATTTCAACCGCTCCGCGATGGCGGCGCTCTCCTGCGCGGCGGCGAGTTTCGCGACCAGGGCCTCGTTCTCCAGGATCAACCGAACCCGTCGCGTCGATCCATGGCCGAACCGATGCCCGGTGCTCCAAACCACGAACGCATAGATGCATCCCATCGCGGCCGCGCTCAGATGCTCGACCGTCTGGATCGATGCGAAGCCCAGAATCGGGCCGACCGAGGCCGGAAGGACGTAAAGCCGAAAGGCGACGAGATCCGGGGTAAGCGAGAAGATCGCGCCCGCCATCATGCCGCCGACGGCGATCGCCACCAAGGCCTCGGACAAAGGCGGCAAGGAGCCGAATGCGACCACAAGCCCGCAAAGTCCCCAGAGCACCCCGCTCAGCAAGACACTGGCCCGCGCCATCCGATCGAGGCGCGAAGCCTCCATGCGGCTCCCAGACCCGGTGGCCACCCGCCGGCACCATAGCCGCAGCCCGCAACTTCCGGCCATGGCGGCCAGCCAAATGACGAGCGCCCAAGCAATATCCGGCCGCCAAAGCGCCCCTACGAGAATCGTTCCGACCGCCATGTTCGAGAGCGCCGGAAAGGGAGATTGGTGGAATCGCGCGCGCAATTCCTCCCGCAGCCGCGCGTCGGAAACGTCGGGCTTTTCGATCGAGGGCGCGGAATGGGCATACCGACTATCGTCGAGCATGGAAAACCGCCGGTGCGCGCTGCGGGAGCCAATTCGTCATGATTATTGTAGCGTGTTCCAATTCACATCCGCGAGTGACATTCCATCGATTCCGACAGCATGCCCATTAAGACAACTCGAACGAAGGCGGTCTTTCCCATCGGAAACCCATGCCTGGAAACATGGCTTTCAAACATCGCTTATGAACATGGTATTGGCCGCCAGTGATCCAAGACGGGCCCTTCACGCATGGGATGCCACCCGTTTTTAATCCACCAAGCCGCCGCGATCGTACTCTTTGGGAGATAATAGCGAGGGCCGAGACGGAATAGAAGGACACTCACGTCCGACCGTCGCATGGTAACGGCATTTTTACGAATGGTCTGATATTCGCCCGCCCGTTCGCCGCGCCCCCGGCAAAGCCGCATCCAAGGAGTCGACGATAAATGCGCTTTTATACCGCCATGACCCATCTTTCCCTGCCACGCAGCTATTTGGGTAAGATACTGCTGGTCAGCTTCCTGGGCGTGCACGTCCCGCTAATCGGCACGGTTCTGTACGTGGTGATTGGAAGCGGACTTTCCCTCGACGATTCGTTCGGCATCCTGCTCGCCCTGCTCATGGCCACGTTGCTGGGAACGGTGGCGACCCTCGCCGCCCTTCATGCCCTTCTGGCCCCTGTCACGAAGGCATCGGACGCGCTGCGCGCCTATCTGGCGGACGGGACGATACCCGTCTTGCCGACCCGTCACGGCGACCGGGCGGGAATTCTGCTCGCCAATGTGCAGGAGGCGGTAACTCGCCTCGACCTCGCGCTTGACGCCACGCGCCGCCAGCGCGACGAGGCCGTGACCACCAAGCGCGAGAAATTCGAGATGCTGGCCGGCCTCAGCCACGATCTGCGCACGCCGCTCAATCATGTGATCGGTTTCGCGGAACTTCTCTCGACCGAAGCGTTGGGGCCGCTCGGCCGAAAGGAATATGTCAATTACGCCGAGGATATCGGAACCAGCGGCGGCGATCTGTTGAGCGTCGTCACCGCGATCCTGGACCTGAGTGGCGCGGAGGCCGGCACGGCGTGCATAGAAATGGAGCCTCTATCGCTGCTCGACGGTATAAGGCGGGCGATCAATCTGGCGCATCACAAGGCGCAGCGACGGGGCATCGCGCTGGAGATCGATTCGGATATCTCCGGCGATATGATGGTCACAAGCGATCCGCGCTATCTGAAGCAGGTTCTTCTCCACCTTCTGGAGATCGCGATCGACGCCCCGGATTCAACGACGCGCGTGTTCGTGGCGGCCGCGCCGCGCGGTGGAAAGGTAACGATCTATATCGAAAGCGACGCCGCCTGGGCCGACGGGGACGTTCCGCCGGAATTTCAAACCGCCCCGGGCGTTCTGGAATCCTTCGAGAAGGTCAAGGCGTCGACGATGCGCCATACCAGCCCCTCCGCGCTTCGCCTTTCGCTCGTAGCCTCGCTCGCCCGGTTGATCGACGGGTCGCTCAAGGTCGGCACCTCGATCAATGGCGGCCGTCAGATGGCCGTCGCCCTCCCGGACGGCGGCGCGCCGCTTCAAGAGGTCACCCGCCACGCGACGGAAAGGCTGTAATCCATCCTCAACGATTGCCTCCCAGGGTGACCGCGACGCGAAACCCGACGTCGTAGGCCTTGTGGGTCAATCGGCCGCCGGCACGATAGGCCGGAATCGAGACCGTCCGGTCGAAGTACCAGGAACCGCCCTTACGGGTGCGCCGGGTGCAGTCGCGAACGGCGGATTGCGAATGGTCGGGACGCCAGCAATCGGCCGTCCATTCCATGACGTTGCCAAGCATCTCATGCAGGCCGTAACCATTGGGCGGCAGACTGCCGGCGGGAACGGTGCCATGCACCGCCTCCGCGCGGCAGCCGCTGCACTGGACGCGTGCTTCACCGCCTTCCTCCCCCGGGGCGGGCGCGATGCCGGGGGCGGGGGCGCCGCCCAGCGCGGCATATTCCCACTCCATCTCGCTCGGCAGGCGGTAGGGACGGCCGGTCCGCGCGGCGAGCCAGGCCGCATAGGCCGTCGCCTCCGCATGGGTGACATAGATCACGGGGCGCGCGCCCCGGCCCCAATCCCGGTCCCAGGGCAGGGTCGGGCAACCACCGTCCTCGACGCAGGCCGCGTATTGCGCGAAGGTCGTCTCCGTCCGCGCCATGGCGAAGGGATGGTCGATCACGGCCCGATGGGCCGGCGCCCCGGCGCGGCGCCCACCGTCGCGCCCCATGGTGAAGGTTCCGGCCGGAATCGGCACCATTTCCGGACAGTCCGCGCAATCCCGAAACGACCCCTTCTCGTACGCGTACGGCTGGCTCTCCGCGCAAGCGCCGAGCACGAACGCCACGAACGGAAGAAGCGCGAGAACGCGCGCCCTCACCGCACGACCTGACCGCCGCGCACCACGCCCGCGCACGGGTTCCAACCCATCCGATAGGCGAGCGCCGCCGGCGTCTCGATATCCCAGAGGACGAAGTCCGCCCGCTTCCCCACGCGCAGCGATCCGCGATCGTCCGCCAACCCAAGCGCCCTGGCACCATTGATGGTGATGCCGGCGAGCGCCTCCTCCGGCGTCATGCGGAAGAGCGTACAGGCCATGTTGAGCACCAACAGCAACGAAGTGACGGGCGAGGAACCCGGGTTGACGTCGCTGGCCAACGCCATCGCGACCTTGTGCCGGCGGAAGGCATCCATCGGAGGTAATTGCGTTTCCCGTAAGGTATAGAAAGCCCCCGGCAGCAGCACGGCGACCGTTCCCGCCCGCCCCATCGCGGCGACCCCGGCTTCGTTGGTATATTCCAGATGGTCGGCGGAAAGCGCGCCGAACGACGCCGCGAGCGCCGCGCCGTCGAGGTCGGAGAGCTGGTCGGCATGGAGTTTCACCGGCAGACCAAGCTTCGCCGACGCCTCGAACACCCGGCGCACCTGATCGGGGGAGAAGGCGATACCCTCGCAAAAGGCATCGACCGCATCGGCCAAACCTTCCTCGGCCACGCGCGGCAGCTGCGCCGTTATCACATGGTCGATATAGCCGTCCTTGTCGTCCTTGAAGGCGGCGGGCAGCGCATGGGCGCCGAGAAAGGTCGTCCGCACATCGACCGGCCGGCTCTCCCCCAGGCGGCGGGCGACGCGCAGCATCTTGGCTTCCGTCTCGGGGTCGAGACCGTAGCCCGACTTGATCTCGATCGTCGTCAGCCCTTCGGCCAGCAGATCGTCGAGGCGTCGACCGGCACTATCAAGCAGTTCTTCCTCATCGGCGGCGCGGGTCGCCTCGACCGTGGAGACGATGCCGCCGCCTGCCTTGGCGATCTCCTCGTAGGAGGCGCCCTCCAGCCGCAGCTCGAACTCCCGCGCGCGGTCGCCACCATGGACGATATGGGTATGGCAATCGACCAGCCCCGGCGTCATCCAGCGCCCCCCGGCATCGCGCACCTGCCGGGCCAGGGCCTCCGGCGCATCCGGCAGCTTGGCGCGCGGGCCGACCCAGGCGATGCGGCCATCCTCCACCGCGAGGGCGCCATCGGGAATGGCCCCATAGGCGGCCCGCATCGGCTCCATCGTCGCGAGATCCGCATTGATCCAGAGTTGATCCCACATCGCCCGCGCTCTCCATAGCCGTTCGGCAATTCGACGGTTCGCAAACCCGCGCGACCGGACTTGCCGGGCGGCGGAAGAGGCGTCAGGTTGCGCCAACGACCACCGTCGGGGCAAGCGGACGATGACCGAGCTTTTCGCGGAACGGGCATTATTGGCCGATGGCTGGGCGCGCGATGTCCTGATCACCTGGGACGAGGGCGGGCATATTACCGGCCTGCGACCCGGCGCCGATCCAGGACGGGCGCCCCGCGCGCCGGGGCCCATCCTGCCCGGCATGACGAACCTGCACGGCCATGCCTTCCAGCGGGCGATGGCCGGGCGGGCCGAGACGCGCGGGCCGTCGCATGCGGGGGAGGACAGCTTCTGGACCTGGCGCGAGACGATGTACGACCTCGCCCTCGCCCTACAGCCGGAGGATGCCCGTATCATCGCCCGCCATCTGGCGATCGAATGCCTGAAACGCGGCTATACCGCACTGTGCGAGTTCCATTATCTTCACCATGACACGGACGGCCACGCCTATGCCGACCCGGCGGAGATGAGCCTCGCCACCGTCGGCGGCCTGCGGGAAAGCGGGATCGCGGTGACGCATTTGCCCGTCCTCTATGCCCGTGGCGGTTTCGGCGAAGCGCCGCTGGGCGATCGTCAACGACGTTTCCATACCACGCCCGAGACGATCCTGGAGATCGTCCGGCGCACCGCCGCGCGGCATGGGACGGACCCGCTGGTTCGGGTCGGCCTCGCGCCCCATTCGTTGCGCGCCGCCCCGGTCGAGATGATCGCGGAGGCGGTGGACGGGCTGGACGACATCGACGATGCCGCCCCGATCCATATCCATGTCGCGGAGCAGGAGAAGGAAGTCGCCGACTGCCTTGCCACGCACGGCGCGCGTCCCGTCTCCTGGCTGCTCGACCGCGTGGCGGTCGATGGGCGCTGGTGCCTCGTCCACGCGACCCATCTGGACGGGTCCGAGACGCGTGCCCTGGCGGCGCGCGGCGCGGTGGCCGGGCTGTGTCCGACGACGGAGGCCAATCTCGGCGACGGTCTCTTCCCCCTTCTGCCTTACCGCGAGGCGGGCGGCGCCATCGGCATTGGATCGGACAGCCATGTCAGCCGCGACCCGGCGCGGGAACTGGCGTTGCTGGAATATGGCATCCGCCTGACGGAACGTCGCCGCAACCGCGCGACCGACATGGATACCCCCTCCGTCGGGGGGACGCTCTGGCGGGCGGCGGCCGCGGGCGGCGCCCAGGCGGCGGGCGCGGATGCCGGCGCGATAGCCCTCGGCCGGCGCGCCGACCTGATCGCGCTCGACGGCGCGCATCCGGATATCACGGAACGCGACGGGGACGCGATCCTGGATGGCTGGATCTTCGCCGCCGATGAAACGCCGGTCGATTCAGTCTGGGTGGCGGGCCGGTGGGTCGTCGGCGAGGGGCGGCACGCGCTGGAGGGCGAGGCCGCCACCGCCTATCGGCGGTGTCTCGCGCGGCTGTTCGCGGCGGCATAGCCACCGCTTCGGCGCGGGCGCCCTACCCCGCCTGTTCGTGTCCGCCCAGGGCCTGATGAACGATCAAATCCTGCAGCCGGTCGAAAACCATCGGATCGACGCGCGTGAAGGCAATGCAATAGACCATGCCCTCGTCATCCTGGCCGACCACGAGGGCGGGAATCTCGACCGGCTCTTCATGCGGGGGCATCAATTGGGCGGCCACCGTCTCGCCGACCTCCAGCACATCCCCTTCATTGGTGTAGAAACCGCATCCACCGAGACTGAGATCGGTGACCCGTCCGGCGAAGCCGTTCATGGTCGCGGGCACGCGTATCGGCACCCGACGTTCCTTTCGCCGGTCACCTCCCTTGATGATACGCATGAGACGGCTGAACATGATAGAACAGTCCTTGTATCGAACGCTCCCGCCCTTTTGGATGCGAGAACCATGCCACGCCCTTAAAGCCCGTGCCAGGGCCTTTCCCGTCCATGACATAAGGATCGATGAATGAGTGACGCCGCTTGGACCCGCCCCCCCAGCTTATGGGCGGCCACCGCGCCGGTCGGGCCGGATTGTCCACCCCTCGTCACTGCGGAAACGGCCGAGGTGGTCATCGTGGGAGGCGGATTCACCGGCCTTTCGGCGGCACTGCATCTGGCCGAGGAGGGGCGAAGCGTTCGGCTCCTCGAAGCGGCGGAGCCCGGATTCGGAGCGTCCGGGCGAAACGGCGGTCAGGTCAATCCCGGCTGGAAACCGGATCCGGACGCAACGGCCAAGGCCTTCGGCGGCGGGGCCGGCGGACGACGCGCCGTCGCCTTCTCCGGCGGGGGACCGGATCTCGTTTTCGATCTAATAGAGCGTCACGGCATCGCATGCGAGGCCGTGCGTCCCGGCTATGTCCAGGCGGCGAAAACACCGTCAGGCGCCAAGCTGCTGCGCCGCCGGGTCGAGAGTTGGGCACGGCACGGCGTAACCATCGACTATTTGGAACAGGGCGACGCGTCGGAACTTCTCGGAACGGACGCCTATATCGCGGCCACCCGCGATCCGCGCGGCGGGAACCTCAATCCGTTGGCCTATGCACGGGGTTTGGCGCGGGCGGCGCTTGCCGCCGGGGCGGCACTACATGGCGAGAGCGCCGTGACGCGGATCGAGCGCATCGGCGAGGACTGGCGTATCGACACCGCGGGCGGTTCGGTCATGGCCCAGCATGTCCTGATCTGCACGAACGGCTATACGGACACGCTCTGGCCGGGTTTGCGGGAAACAGTCGTGCCAATCGCCAGCGTCATCGCCGCCAGCGAACCGATGCCGGAGCACGTCGCCCAAAGCGTCCTGCCGGGTCGTCACGCCCTCTCCGACACCAGTCGGGAGATGTTCTATTACAAGCGCGACGAGGCCGGCCGGTTCCTGATCGGCGGGCGGGGTCCGATTTTCTCGCCCCCCGATTCCGGCCCCGCGCATCGTGCCCGAAAGATGGCGGTAAGGCTCTTCCCGCAATTGGCGCGGATCGGCTGGCATTATGAATGGGGCGGGTATGTCGCGCTCACGCCGGATTGGTTCCCGCGCCTGATGCGGCCGGCGGAAGGGGTGATCGCGGCGCTCGGCTATAACGGGCGGGGCGTGGCGATGGCGACCGCCATGGGCCGCGAACTGGCCCGCGCCCTGACGGGAGAGGAAACGGCGCTGCCGATCACGGACGGGTTGCGGCGCGTGCCCTTGCATCGCCTCTACAAGGTGGGGCTTCTCGGCAACAAGGTGAAGGCGAAGCTGCTCGACCCGCTGGGGATCTGATCCCGCGACGCGGCGCGGGCCTCCCACACGGCCAGCGCGTGACCGGCATGGGCTTCACGCGCGCGCGCATTCGATATTATCATCCCCTTCGCGGCCTATATTCAGGATGCCGGGCGCGGGGGGAAATTCGGTGGGATCGCCGCTTTTTCTTATGAACGAGGCCGAGGGGACGGAGCCCGGATTCTGGGCGGAAACCCGATTCCTCGACCTGGAGACGCGTTCCAGCGGCCTGCATCTCCTGGAGCCGTTCAGGGCCTTCGAATTCGCCCTGCAGGTTCTGGACGCGGGCGCGGAAACCTTCCGGCGCTTCTCGCCCTGGGACATAAGTGGCGCGCTCGAACGCGAGGTGCGGAAGGAAAGCCGTGCCTGGGCGTTATTCGGCGTCTCCGCGAACACCTATGCGCGGGAATCCTTTCGCACCAAAAGGGGTGGAACCGTCGAGATCACCTGCCATTGGCTGATCGTGGAGGCCTATTGGGCGATCCTGTTCTTCACCGAGGCGCACGGCACGGCCAGGCTGATGGTCGCGTGCCCCCATGGCCCGGATCTCGATCCCGACGACCTGCGTGTCGCGCAGATGAACGCCAGCAACCTTCCAGAGCCGCCGCGCCGGCAGATCGAGCGTTTCGTATGGGACAATGGGTAACGATCGAAACCGGCCCCCAACCCGACGCACGGTGGCGTTCGGGAGGCGAAATGCTATATAATGAGACATCGCATGATCGCGCGCGCCCCGTCGGCGGAACATCCTATTGGGGAGCATCTGCTGGGAAGTGCGCGGCGAGGAGACGGCTAGATGGCTGAATTCCAAACGAACGGCGCCCCGCTGAAGGCCGCCGGGTCCGAGGGTCATGGCACGAAGGACGCGGGCCGGCGACGCCTTCAGCCGATGTATTCCGCGTTGAGCCTTCGGCCGGACGGGCCCTATATCGCGGCAATGGAGGCCGACAGCGTCTCCGACGGCCCGGCGACAGCCGCGCGCGCGGCCGCCGCGCGCATCGTCGATTCCTTGGCGGAGCGTGACCGGGGTGAGCGAGAATAACGCCGCCGACACCCGACACGCCTCCCCCGATGCCCACGCCGGCGGATCGGGACGCTGGTTCCAATCCCCTTTCGTCCCGCGCCATCCGTTCGTCCTTCTTCTGATCCTGGCTGTCCTGGCGGGCGGCGCGGGCGTCACGGTCGAGGCCGCCTTCTTCCGCGCCAACTATCAATTCTTCCTGAACCTGCTCGCCGGTCTCTATGGTTTCGCCGGGACCATCATCCTCGTGATACCGACCTTCAAGGGATATCGGGACACTTCGCGAAGCGACGGGGGCGAGCCGAAAGGCTCCATTCAGCCGTTCCCGGAGACAAGACCGCCCGAACAGGGCCCGCTCGCGCCGCGTACCCTGCACAGGCGGATCGTCGCGATCGAGGCCAAGGCCACCATCCCGCCCGACGCGATCCAATGGTACGTGGACGGCCTCTGGCTCGTGGCCGGGGCCTTCTTCCTGCAGATCGTCACGGCCCTGCTCGGATGGTGCCACGCATAGATCATGCGAGCGGTGATAATGCGCGCTTGCGTTCTCGACGGCGCTACGCGAACACTTCCCGCATTGATCCATCAAGACGTTCGGGGGCTTCGTGAAGGACCATGTACAAGTCTGCGTCATCGGCGGCGGCGTCGTCGGGGCGAGCGTGCTCTATCATCTGACCAAGTTCGGCTGGAAGGACGTGGTGCTGGTCGAGCGTTCGGAGCTTACTTCCGGCTCGACCTGGCACGCGGCCGGCGGCTTCCACACGCTAAACGCCGACACCAACATGGCGGCGCTGCAGGGCTATACGATCAAGCTCTATAAGGAACTGGAGGAAATCTCCGGCCAGGCCTGTGGCCTGCACCATGTCGGTGGCCTCACCATCGCGACGGACAAGGATCGTCTCGACTTCCTGCGCGCGGAACGGGCCAAGCACCGCTATATGGGCCTGGAGACCGAGATCGTCGGGCCGGAGGAGATCGCCAAGCTCTCCCCCATCACAAATACCGACGGTATCCTGGGCGCGCTGTACGATCCGCTGGATGGCCATCTCGACCCCTCCGGCACGACGCACGC
Organism: Marivibrio halodurans; assembly: GCF_017963645.1. Lineage (GTDB taxonomy): Bacteria > Pseudomonadota > Alphaproteobacteria > UBA8366 > Aestuariispiraceae > Marivibrio > Marivibrio halodurans. Next base: position 208,049 of record NZ_JAGMWN010000005.1, read on the forward strand.
CTATGCCAAGGCGGCGCGCATGCAGGGCGCTGAAATCTATCTCCGCAACCGGGTGCTGGAACTGAAGCCCACCCCGGACGGCCACTGGGACGTGGTGACCGAACAGGGCACCATCCGCGCGGAGAAGGTGGTGAACGCCGCCGGCCTCTGGGCGCGCGAGGTCGGCGAGATGGTGGGCCTCCAGCTTCCCCTCCACCCGATGGAGCACCAATATCTCGTCACCGGCGACATCCCGGAGGTCTATGATCGCGACCGGGAACTGCCGCATGTCATGGACCCGGCGGGGGAAAGCTATCTGCGCCAGGAAGGGCGCGGCCTCGTCCTCGGCATCTACGAGCAGGAGGCCGAGCCCTGGGCCGTCGACGGCACGCGCTGGGACTTCGGCCACGAACTGCTGCCCGATAAGCTCGACCGCATCGCCGAGCCGCTGGAGGCCGCCTATCGCCGCTATCCCTGCCTGGAGCGCGCCGGGATCAAGAGCGTCATCAACGGCCCCTTCACCTTCGCCCCAGACGGCAATCCGCTGGTCGGACCGGTGCCGGGCCTGCCGGGCTATTGGACGGCCTGCGCCGTGATGGCGGGCTTCAGCCAGGGCGGCGGCGTCGGCCTGACGCTGGCCGAATGGATGGTGGAAGGCGAGCCGACGCGCGACGTCTTCGCCATGGATGTGGCGCGCTTCGGCGATTACTGCACCAAGGACTATACGCGCAAGACGGTGGTGCAGAACTATCAACGCCGCTTCGCCGTCAGCTATCCGAACGAGGAACTGCCGGCCGGCCGGCCGCTTAACACCACGCCGGCCTATGGCATCTGGAAGGCGCGGAACGGCGTCTTCGGCCATGGCTACGGCATGGAGGTGCTGAACTATATCGCGCCGGCGGGGGAGGAGCCGTTCGAGATCCCCTCCTTCCGCCGTTCCAACGCCCATGACGTGGTGGGCGCGGAATGCCGCGCCGTGCGCGAGGCGGTCGGCATCAACGAAATTCACAATTTCGGCAAGTACGAGTTGTTCGGCCCGGCGGCCGAGGACTTCCTCAACCGCATCATGGGCAATCGCGCGCCGAAGCCGGGGCGCATCTGCCTGTCCCCGATGCTGAGTCGGCGCGGCAAGCTGATCGGCGACTTCACCATGAGTTGCCTGGACGAGGGGCATTACCGCCTGACCGCCAGCTACGCCGCCCAGGCCTTCCATATGCGCTGGTTCCTGGAGCATATGCCCTCGGACGGCCTGGAACTCACCAACATCTCCGATAGCCAGATCGGCTTCCAGATCGCCGGTCCGAAGGCGCGGGAACTGCTTTCCCGGGTGACGCGCGCGGATGTCTCCAACACGGGCCTGCCCTTCCTGTCGGTCATGCGCGCCGATGTCGGCGGTGTTCCGGCGGTGGTCGCCCGGGTCAGCTTCACCGGCGATCTCGGCTATGAAATCTATGTCGATTGGCGCCATCAGATCGCGCTCCATGACGCCTTGATGGCGGCCGGCGCGGACCTGGGCATCCGGCCCTTCGGCATGCGGGCGATGATGTCGCTCCGGCTGGAGAAGACTTTCGGCGCCTGGCTGCGCGAATACCGGCCGGACTTCACGGCGGCGGAATGCGGCCTCGACCGGTTCATCCGGTTCGACAAGAACGAGGATTTCATCGGCCGTGCCGCCGCCGCGGCGGAGCGCGAAAGCCCGCCGCGCATGACCCTGGCGGCCTTCACGGTCGAGGCGGCGGACGCCGACGTCGTGGCCGACGAGCCGATCTTCAAGGACGGGGCCGTGATCGGCTTCTGTACCTCGGGCGGCTACGCGCATTATGTGGGCAAGTCGGTCGCGCTCGGCATGATCCCGCGCGAGATGGCGGCGGACGGCGCCGCCTTCGAGATCGAGATCCTGGGCGAACGCCGCGCGGCCACGCTCTTCACCGAACCGTTGTTCGATCCGAGGGCGGAGCGGATGCGGGGATAGGACGAAGGCGCGAACCCGCGTCTTTCATCGCGGCGTCGGCGTGCCTATTTTCAAGGGCATGAAACAGACCCTCGCCGCCCTATTCGCGCTGCTCCTCCTCGCCCCCTCCGCGCACGCGCCCGCCGCGCATGCCGACGAGGTGCCGAGGAGCCGCGCGCAAATAGACCTGTCCTTCGCGCCGATCGTGAAGCAGGTCGCTCCCGCCATCGTGAACATCTACGCCAAGAAGACGGTCGAGAGTCGGGGATTCTCCAGCCCGTTGCTGGAGGATCCGTTCTTCAAGCGGTTCTTCGGCGACATGTTGAAGGGATTCGGCCAACCGAGGGAGCGGGTGGAAAATTCGCTCGGCTCCGGCGTGATCGTCTCCGAGGACGGGCTCGTCGTCTCCAACCACCATGTCATCGCCGGCGCGGACGAAATCCGCGTCGTGCTGGCCGACCGGAGGGAGTTCGACGCGGAACTGCTGATCTCGGACGAGCGCACGGATATCGCCGTCCTGAAGATAAAGGATCCGGACCCGGACCTGACCGTCGCCGAGCTGGGCCGATCGGACGACCTGGAGGTCGGCGACCTCGTGCTGGCCATCGGCAACCCCTTCGGCGTCGGCCAGACGGTGACGAGCGGGATCGTCTCCGGCCTCGCCCGCACCTCGGTCGGCATCACCGACATTCAATCCTTCATCCAGACCGACGCGGCGATCAATCCCGGCAATTCCGGCGGGGCGCTGGTCGCTCTCGACGGCAAGGTGGTGGGCATCAACACCGCGATCTTCTCCAAATCCGGCGGCAGCCACGGCATCGGCTTCGCGGTGCCGGTCGATATGGCGCGTACCGTGGTCAGCGCGGCGATCGAAGGGCGGCCGGTGCGGCGTCCCTGGCTCGGCTTCGCGGGGCGGGACGTGGACGCCGACATCGCCGAGGCGCTGGGCATGCGCGCGCCGCGCGGCGTCATCGTGGAAAGCGTCAGCGCGGACGGGCCGGCATCGGACGCGGGCCTGGAGCCCGGCGACATCGTCACCGCCATCGACGGTCACCGGATCACCGACGCGCAATCGCTGCGCTTCCGTCTCGCCACCAAGGGGGTGGGCAAGCATGCGGAATTGACCTTCCTGCGCGACGGCGCGGAGCAAAGCGCCGATTTCGCCCTGATCGCCCCGCCGGAGGAACCGCCGCGCGACCCGGTGGCGGTCGGGGGGCGCACGCCGCTTTCCGGCGCGACCTTCGTCAATCTCTCCCCCGCCGTCGCGGACGAGCTCGGTCTGCCGACGGACCTGGAAGGCGTCATGGCGCTCAAGGTCGCCGAGCGCAGCCCGGCCGCGAGCGCCGGATTCAGGCCGGGCGATATCCTGCGCGCGATCAACGACATCGAGATCGAACGAACGGCGACATTACGCCGCGTGCTCGACGACGGACCGGTCGAATGGCGCCTGGAGATCGAACGCGATGGCGAGATCCTGCGCGCGGCGCTGCGCTGATCATGGCACCGTCGTCGGGAGGAATGGGCAGCCTGTTCGAGGGGGACGCGCCGCGCCCCCTCGCCGACCGGCTGCGTCCCCAGGCGCTGGAGGATGTGGTCGGCCAGGAGCATCTGGTCGGCCCCGACGGTGCCTTGCGCCAGATGCTGGAGACGGGGCGGCTGACCTCCCTCATCCTCTGGGGCGGGCCCGGATGCGGCAAGACGACGATCGCGCGGCTGGTGGCGGAGCGCAGCGGCCTCGCCTTCGAGCCTCTGTCGGCGGTCTTCTCCGGCGTCGCCGATCTGCGCAAGGTCTTCGACCGCGCGAAGGACAGACGCGCGGCCGGCCAGGGGACCGTCCTGTTCGTCGACGAGATCCACCGCTTCAACAAGGCGCAGCAGGACGGCTTCCTTCCCTATGTGGAGGATGGCACCGTCGTGCTGATCGGGGCGACGACGGAAAACCCGAGCTTCGAGTTGAATGCCGCCCTGCTCTCCCGCGCGCGGGTCTTCACATTGAACCGCCTCGACGCCGAGGCGTTGGAGCGCATGCTGGCCCGGGCGGAGGCGTTGGAGGAACGCCCCCTGCCCGTGACGGCGGAGGCACGCCGGGCGATGCTCGCCATGGCGGACGGCGACGGGCGCTATCTGCTCAACATGGTCGAGGCGCTCTACGGCATGGGCACCACCACGCCGATGGACGCGCAGCAACTGGCCAAGGCCGTGCAACGGCGCATGCCCGTCTACGACAAGTCGGCGGAGAGCCATTACAACCTGATGAGCGCCCTGCATAAGAGCCTGCGCGGCTCGGATTGCGACGCGGCGCTCTATTGGCTGGGCCGGATGCTGGCGGGCGGGGAGGACCCGCTCTATGTCGCGCGGCGCCTGGTGCGCTTCGCCTATGAGGATGTCGGTCTGGCCGATCCGGCGGCCTGCCAGCAGGCCTTGGCGGCCTGGGACACCTACGAGCGCCTCGGCTCGCCGGAAGGGGAGTTGGCGCTGGCCCAGGCTGTGATCTACCTCGCCACCGCACCGAAATCGAACGCCGCCTACACGGCCTATAAGGCGGCGATCAGGGCGGCGAAGGAAACCGGCAGCCTGATGCCGCCCAAGCATATCCTGAACGCGCCGACGAAGCTGATGAAGGATCTCGGCTATTCCAAGGGCTATGCCTACGACCATGACGCGGAGGATGGTTTCTCCGGCCAGAACTACTTTCCCGACGAGATGGCGCGTCTCCCCCTCTATGAACCGGTGGAGCGCGGTTTCGAACGCGAATTGAGGAAGCGCCAGGACTATTTCGCGAACCTGCGCGCCAAGCGCCGCAAGGCGGAGCGGGAATAGGAGATATCCCCTATCCCTTCCCCGCCGCCGGCTTGCCGCCGGCGAAACTCATCTTGAAACCACACAGCGCTTCCGCCGGGCCGGTCCAGGCATAGGCGAGCAACACCGGCTCCCGGTCGGAGGTGGTGATCGCGTGCTCCCGGTTCGCTTGGTTCAGGATCAGCGCGCCGGGCGGATAAACGCCCGCGTCGTTCTCCGACAACGACCCCGACAGGCACAGATAACTTTCCGTGATCTCCACATGGCTGTGCGCCGGATAGGTGCATTTCGGCGAGAACAGCACCAGCCCAAGGATCAAATCCTCGCACTGAACGGGTCCGCGCGGCCCCAGCAATTCGGCGTACGCGTACTTCTTCTGGAGGCTGCGTGGCATCCGGTCATAGCCGTACTGCCAATTAAGCTCGTCGGTGATCTTGGCGAGCGCGCGAATGAAGCTCGCCATCCGGTCCGTTTCCCCATTGTCCAGGGCGCGGCCGAGATGGGCGACCACCGGCTTCGCCTCCGGCGTTTGGGGGGTCAGCCTGGGCTCGCTGTTCAGGCACCGGGAAATACAGGACTGCACCACCCGTTGGTGGCGGCGGATTTCGGCGCTGCCGCCGGCGGGCCCGAAGCGATAGGCGAGATAGAATTCCTGCAGCACATAGTGCCAGTTCGGATGATCCAGGAGGAAACTCGCCGCCGCCTTCGCCATCGCCGTCCCTCGATTTCAGGAAACTCAGCCGTCCTCGCGCGCACCCTGCGGCCGCCCCATCTCGTCGAGACCGAGCAGGCGAAGAACCCTCTGATGATCGCCGCCATTCTCCATCAGTTCGACGAGCAATTCGCCGAAGCTCATATTCCCCCACACCACCGCCCGCCGGACAAGATAGGGCACGGGGCTGTGCGGCTCCGTACGCATCAGGTAGTCGGCCGCCTCGGCCAACCGTCGATAGGCGTCGGCGCGGCTCTCGATCGGCCCCCCGACACCGCCGGAAGGGGTGCCGCTTCCCGGCATCTTGGACGTGGGCTTGTTCTCGCTCATCGTCAACTCCTTCGCGGAAACGGCCGCCTCCCGCGCATCCGGGTCGTGCGTCGACCCATATCCGGGCTCCTCGGCGGCTTCGTCCTCGGGGTCGGGCAATTCGCCGCCCTTATCCGACAGATAGCGTCGGGCCAGTTCGTCGATCTCGACAAGGCTGTCACGCATGCGGGCAAGGCTCGGCGCCTCGTTTCCCGCCTTCGTATCCAGCACGGCATCGAGGCGGGCGACCTCCCCCAGCGACGCCTCGACCACGGTGACCAGATCGGCGTAGAAGCGGACGTCGGTCATGCTGACGCTTGCCTCGAAGGCGCCGCGGCTCGGCTTGCGGCGCGCCTCGCGCTCGGCCGCCGCCTTGTCGCGTTGGCGCAGATTCTCGACGCGAAGCACGTCGTGCCAGTCATGCAGATCGTAGGGCCGCTCATCCCCCTCCGGCCGCGTTATCGGCACCAGTTGCAGCAGTCGGCCGAACTGCGTGTTGGCCCATTGCACGGGCCCCAGCCGGAAGTCGAGATCACCGTCCTCGTCGATCCGGGGATGCAGATCCTCCCAATAATCTTCGCATAGGGAGGCGGCCAGATCGATGCCGCGCCGAAATCCCCGGAACCCTTCCAGATGGGTCCAGGCCTCGGCCAGCCAGAAGGCGAGGTGCAAATCCTTGCTCCGCGTCGCCAGGGCCTCAGTGCAAAGATCACGGACCGTGGCCCATTCCGCATGCTTGATATCGCGCTCCCAGACGCCCTGGGGCAAATCCGCCTCCTCCCGGCGGGCGGCGCGGATACGGTCGAACAACGGATCGTAGCGCAGGCTTGGTCCGCACGGGCCGTCCTTACCCGTTAGCTCGGCCAGCAGCGCCTCCGCCGGGCCGTCCTCGGCCACCGGGCGCGGCGGCGTGTTGACGCGCGCCGCCGTCACCGCCGCATCCGACGACTGGTCCTTCTCCGCTTCGGGCTCGGCCATGGCTTCGTCCCTCTCCCTCACTCGCCGATGTCGGGCGCGCTCGCCGGGAAGACCGGCACGGTCACCGGCACGGCGCCCCCATCCGCTTGCGCGCTCAACTCCACCCGCAGGAAGAGCCGCGCCGTCTCCACCGGGCCACCGGCCGCCGGCCGCGTCGGCAGATCGACCCTCAGCGTATGTGGCCGGGGGTCGACGAACTGCGCGAAATCGTCGGAGCCCGCGCGGTGGCGCCGGATCAGCTCAAGCAACGACCACGCGTTATCATAGCCGATCGTGACGGTGCGATCACTGACGCTGAGTTCGGGGCGCTCCGGCACGGGCACCGGCACGGCGGTGGAATTGCCGGCCCAGCGGAGCGTGAGGCGCACCGCCTCCCCCAGCCCCCAGCGCGCCGTACGGTCCCCGGAGCGCTGATCGAGCCGCGTTCCCCCCACGCTCAACGACCAATCGATCACCTGATTGGCCCCCGATTCGCGCTCCCGATTGACACGGAAGCTGGCGGTCACGTCATAGACCGGCCCATCATCGACACCCGGCGCGCCGAGCCAGGGGGCGAACAGCGCGCGGGCGCGGTCCATCCGGTCGAGGAAATCGAGCGCGCGTTCCCGCGCGAGGCCAAGGTCGACACTCTCCCGCAAGGCATTGCGGGCCGGCCCCACCTCCCGATCATAGAGCGCGAAGAAATCGGCAAGCTCGCGCGGGCCCACCTCCGGCAGGTCGGGACGATACCCGCCGCTGACGAAGGGATAGCGCCCGGCCAGACGCGTATCGAAGGCGTCGCGGATCTCGCTATAGGAAATCTGTGCCTGGACGCCCGCCAGATCGCCGCAGCGATCGCGGATGCCGCGTATCAGCCGGCTCATACGCGCGGTGAAGAAATCACCGCCGCCGCCATCATCCGCGACCGCGTCCAGCGTCTCGCCGCAATCGGCGAAGCTGATCGTCATCATCGGTCCGGTAATGAAACTCTCAAGCTCCGCGACGCTGTTGTCCGCGCGGCGCAGAGAATATTTCTCCAATTCGTCAGCGATCCGCCGCCAGCGCGCGACCAGATTCTCCGCCGCCTCCGGCAGACGCACCTCCCGCTCGTCCAGGAAGGTGGCGACGGGGCGGACATAGTCCCTGGCGATCAGGCCGATACGCTCGCGCTGGCGGGTCAGGATATCGTTCAGCTCGAACCGGTCGCGGGCGCGATAGGCGTCGAGTGCCATGCGCGCCTCCCCCTGCCACCAGCGGAAATCGCCGCCCTGAGGCTCGTAGAAAGCTTCCTCCGCGAAGAGCGTGTCGGCCTCCTGCAAAAGACCGACCGCATGGCCCAGCACCAGATCGCCGAGGTCGAGATAACTGTCCTCCATCGCCAGATCGTCATAGGTCGCGAGAATTCGGGCCAGCGGCTGGGCCGCGCCGGTGAAGCTCGCCACCGACCGGCGCAGGCTTTCCTCCTGCCGCAAACCGGCGGTCCGGCCGTCGCCTCCCACCTCGAGCGCGCGGGCGACACGGTCATCCACGGTGCGCGTCAAACGTTCGGCGGCGGCCGCCCGGATCATCGGATGCAGCGTGCTGGGCGCGCGGACGAGGTCGTTCTGCATGAAGTCGCGATAGCCGTCGATCAGCCCCGTGGCCTCGCCCAACCGTTCGGCATTCCACAGCGCCACGACCCCGGTCGGCGGCGCGGCCGGCAGGGGTTGCAGGCGACCGTCAGCCATGAACGGCCGCTGGAAAAGCGCGGAGACGAGGGTATCGAGCGCCGCCACCGGCTCCGCGAAGCGCAAGACGGGCCTGTCCCCTTCCCGCGCCAGCAGCGCGCCGATGGTGTTCGCGCGCAGGTCCGGCAGTTCGCCGCGCACATCGGCCAGCCCCTGCTCCGCCCGGCGGCGGAACCCCTCCGCCAGATCGGGACCGAGAAGGCTCGCCCCCCCGATCCGTTCGATCACGCCACCAAGCTGGCTTGCCGGGTCGAAATCCGGGTCCTCCATCCAGGCGAAACGCGGCGCGTCGAACATCCCACGGATCGCCGCGATGCGCGCGCGCAGATCCTCCAGCATGTCGATTCCGCCGGTACGGCGGTTGGCGGCATCGTCGATCAGGATACCGAGTTGGCGCAGCGCGGTGATCAGCGGGTTGTCGGCGAAAAGCGACGGCAGCGCTTCCTCCGCCAAGGCATGATAGCGCTCGACCGCCGGCGCGCGGAAGCTGGACAGGTCGAGGGCCTGATACTCCACGGAATCGAGCGCCGCCTCGTAGAAACCGGAATTCTCCACGAACTCCTCCGGCAACACCACATCGAAGAGGTAGGCGACGAGCGCCTTCAAATCCCGGAGGTCCCGTGTCTGGTCGAGGGCATTATAGCGCGCGACCGCTTCCTCGAACCGGCGCAACGCGCGAACATAGCCGTCCAATCGTTGGAAGGCCGCGCCACGCTCCACCGCCGGCTCCGCCTCAGCCTGCGAGGAAATCCCGATCGCATCCAGCGCCTGGGCGACCGTGTCTCCCCGAGACTCCGCGCCCGTCTCCGCGCCCAACCGACCGGCGACGACCGCGCGCCCGCGCTCCGCCAGCGCGGCGCGCATCGACTGCAGGATGAAGAGGTTGAAGGCCCGCGTCGTGACCTGGACCACCTCCTCGTCGACCGAACTGACCCAACTGGTCGGCATGAAGAAGCTGTCGAAGCTGTCGGTATCGACACGGCTCATCCCCGCCAGCAGGGCGAGCGCCTTTTCCCGGTCGAAGCTGCCACGCTGCCCCGGCGTCTCGCCGCGGGCAACGGCGTCGCGACGGAAGCGTTCCTCGGCCGCGATGTCGCGGCGCACCGCCTGGATGAAGGGATCGACGGAAGCGACACCCGCGCCGACCCGCGCGTAATCCCAGGCCAGCCCCGCGCCCCCGAGGACGAGAAGCGCGAGCGAGGCCGCCTGCGCCGCGAGCGCGGTGCGATTGCGCGACAGCAGCGCGCGGCGGGCCGGCCGGCCCAGACCATCCTCCGGGAATATCTTCTCGACGAACAGGTCATGCAGGAAGACCGGCCTTATCTCCTCCTTCGGGCCGCTATAGACACCGGGCAGGACAGGAATCGGACGCAAACCCGGCGGCGCGGGGACCCCGCCGTCGCCGGTCAGATAGAGCCCACGCAGGGAAAATGCCTCGTGATAGGCGCTGGCCTTGAAGATCGCGCGCAACGCCTGAGCCAGCGGCGCGCGCAACCGCTCGATCTCCGCCGGGAGTTGGAAGAGCGCTTCCGCCTCGTCGAGGTCCGGTCGCTCGGCGAAAATTTCCATCTGGCGCGCGCGGACGGCGGCGCCGATCCGGTCGATCGCGTCATCCACCCATTCGCGGCGAAATTCCGTCTCGATGCTGTAGGGGCTGGACCAGCCGAGGATATCGGCATGCGCGCTGTCCGGAAGTTCCCGCACGAAGGGCTGAAACCCCGTCAGCCGGTCCAGCTTGGTCACCAGCACATAAACCGGAAAGGCGAGGCCGAGCGTGCTCTGCGCCTGCCAGAGCTTCTTGTAGATCGCTTCCGCCCGCTGGACGACATCCTCCGGCGGGCGCGGCGCACCATGCTCGTCCAGCAGATCCTCGATCGGAATCGCCAGGATCACGCCGTCGACCGGGCGTCGGGGACGATGATGGTCGAGCAGCCGCAGAAGCTGCGCCCATCCCCGCCGGTTCGACGCGCGGCTCGCCCGACCGCGCACGAACTGCCCGGCGATATCCAATACCACGCCGTGATCGAAGAACCACCATTTGCAGGCGGGGCGCACATCCTCCCAATCCTCCGCCGGCGCGCCGACAGGCAAATTCTGGTCGGTATGGGCGATCAGGGTGGACTTACCGGCCCCTTCCGGGCCGATCAGCAGGTACCAAGGGATGGCATATCGCCAATCGCGGCCCGCGACATGAGCCTTCAACAGCTTCAGCGCATGCTTGAAGCTGCGCTTGAGCGGCAGGAGCGGCAGATCGTCCGGTTCGAGTTGGAAGGGTTCGGCCGCATCCAGGGCCTGTGTCTCGCGCGCGTCCGTGTCCGCCGCCTCCCCCGCCGGCTTCTGCTTCGAGCGGCGCAGCAACATCCATAGAACCAGCAGCAGCGTCAGCGCGAAGCCCACCAGCATGCCGATGATGCTCGGCAAATAGGGGGTGAGCATGATCAGGAAGTCGCGGATCGCGTCGAGCCACCTCATCAGCCGCCCCCGGCCAAGGTGCGGGAAAGCGGCGCGATCGCATCGAGCCAGGCGACATGAGCGACACCCAGATAAAGGACGACCACCGCCCCCAGCAGCCAGAACCAGCGCGCCGGCGAGGGCAGCATGCGCGGCACGGCATCGGCCTGGGTATGCTCATAGGCATCCGGCATCATGCGGCGGGTGTGATCGGCCAAATCAGGACGGCGTTGATAGATGTAGTAATAGAGCTGCTTGCGGTAATCGAGCAGCTTCCGGTCATATTTCGCCCCACGATACTTGCCCCGAAAGCCGAGCGACAAGGCCAGCAGGTAGACCACCGCCAATTCCGCCTGCACCCGGTCCCCGGTCGACAGAAGCTTGTCGAGGCGCTGATAGAATCGCTCACCCGCCGCGTAGGTGCCGAAAAGCCGGGTTTCCAGCAAATCGTCCTTCCAATAGCCACGCCCCGGCCAATCGAGATGGAGGAATATCTCGTCGGCGAGCGCGGCCATCACATATTGCGCCTCCTTGTAATAGAGGACGCCATATTCGCCGCCACGACGTCCGGCCTCCAGCGCCTGCATCTCCAGGAGGGATTGCAGACGCTGCACCGCTTCCTCCGCCGTCAGCAGGGGGCCCGGGCGCCGCCCTTCGCGCCCGGCCTCGGACTCATCGTCCTCCGGTGGCTCGGCCTCCGGCTCGGCGGGTTTCGGGCGGCCGGGCAAGGGTGGCGGCAGGGGCCGGAGCACGCCGTCCGGCGGTGGGGTCGGGCGGGCGGGCGACGCCTTTCTGTTCCGGGCACCGGCGCGCCCGCTCTTCAGCGCATCATCCCTGAGCCGCACCGCCTCCGCGTGGAACTCCCGGAACTGATCCAGGACATAGGTGCCGGCGCTGCCGGTCGAAACGGGGCTGCCCAGGGATGCCATGGCCGCCTAGCCCGCGTCCGGGCCCGCGGGGTTGCGGACATAGAGGACGATTTCCTGCGGCGGCTCGCTGCGCCCCCGGTCGCCGGAAAGCACGAGCAGCGGTTCGCCCGCCTCGATGAACTCCGGATCGATTTCGACACGGAACAGCACGACGCCGCGCGTCGGCACGAGGTCGAGCGCCTGATCCCGGTCGATGCGACGCCGCCCGGCGCCCAGCACCCGGCGTTCCTGCATCGAGGTCAGCACGCCCTCCACCCCGATCAGCGCGCTTTCCATCCAGGCGATCACGTCGGGTTCCGTCATCTCCGGGCGCGCGCGCACACCGAGCGTCAGGGCGTCGTCGCACCAGGACGGGTCGAGGGTCAGCCTGAAGACGCCATCCTCCTCGCTGAAGGGAATCGCGACATAGGCTTCGGACACCCGGTCCAGCATCTGCACCGCGAACTGGATCGCCGCATCGAAGGATGCCTTCATGTCGTCATGGTCGTAGGTCGGCAATGTCGGCGGCACCAGCGCGCCACCGACCGCCGTCATATGACCGACGATGTTATTGAGCGCGAGATAGAGCACGAAGGGATGGCAGCGGTCCGTCTTCAGGATCGCCTCGAACTGCGGCAGGCCGGCGACCAGGGCATGGATCACGGTCTGGGTCTGTTGCAGCATCGGCCGGTCGCTCTGCCCGACCGGGGTTTTCGCGCGCTCCGCCAGGAAGACCGCCTTCTCACGCAGCTTGGTCGCGAGCGCGGAGCACGCCTCGCCCACCGGCGAGGTCCGGGAGACCCACAGCGCCGGGGGACAATAGCCCGTCTGGGTGAAGGCTTCCTCCTTCAGCGCGATCTCCGCGACCGGGAAGCCGGTATATTTCTCCGGCAGGCTCCGCGTCGCCATGAGGCTCAGGCGCGGCGTCATGCGCGGAATCTGCAACGCGTTCTCGCCGGAGGTCTCGTCGCTGACCGGCGCGCCCTCCGTGCTGCGATAGCGGGGGAGATCGCCCGCCGTCGGCCGTCCGCCCGCTCGACGTACCGGGACCGCGACATGGATACGCAACCGCCCACGCGCCAGCGCGTCGGCATGCTGGGTCAGGTCGAGCTCCAGCGGCTCCCCCTCCCCCTGCACATGATGGACGATCAACCCGTCGGGCAGGACCGCCTCCATCTCCAGCACCCGGAAGATGCCGGAGACCAGCAGCACCGGATCGGCCTTCAAATGGCGCACGCCCCAATGGAAGGGCTGGGCCGTCAGCATGTGATAGGTGGTCAGTTCCTCCCCGCGCAGCGCGAGCTGCTGGAAATGCTGCGGGGCGAGCAGCATGCCCTCATGCCACTCGATCGCTTCCGGCAGGTCCTGAGCCGATCTCGGCATGGTTCGGTATCCCCCTGGGTGACGCCACCGGGTCGACGCCGCGATGCGCGCCCAGCCTAAAGAAAACGCGCCGAAAGACTACAATAAAAATAAGGGGCTGTCGTCTCGGCCCTTCCCTGTGGAAAGAAATCCGTCAGTCGTCAATTGGGGGGCTCGAAGGATTCGAGGGTGAAGTCATCCTCTCCCAGACGGATGCGCACCGCGCGCTGGGATTCGAGGCGCGCGCGGTGATCGCCGGGCGTGAAATAATCGGCGAAGACGAAAGCGGCGGCGGGAAGGTCGCCCTCGTCGTTCTCCAGATCCTCGTCGGAAAGCTCGCGCGGCCGGATCGCCTGGGCCGGCACGACCTCCCAGCCGATCACCTTGAACCCCTTCGGAAAGTCGCGCCGGAACTGTCCCTTGCGCTGGAACCATTCGCCGGCGCTCAACGCCCCGATCGCATCCGTCACGCCGGGGTCGTGGACCAGGACCAGATCGACCGCCGTCGGATTGTTGCGGTTGGCATCCGGGTCGGAGGCGACCGCGACCCAGTTCATTGAAAAGACCGATCCGTCGTCGCCGATCAATCCGCAGGCCGACAGCAGCAGCGCGGCCGACATCGCCATCGCCGTTCCTAGCCGGCTCGCGCGACGCGTCATATCCCCTCCCCGCATGGGTTCTAGCCCGCCGTGCCGGGCGCGCGATGAATGAAGCTTTTCAAGCCCGCCTGCTGCTCCACCGTCCGGCCGGCCTCACGCGCCGCGCCCGGCGTGGCGAAACCCATGCTGCGCACGTAATGGAGCGGCCGCCCCTGGCTGTCGGGCGCGGTTACGATGCGCGCGCCCAGGCGGTCCGGAATCCTGGCGCGCAAAACCTCCGCGTTCGCCTTCTCCCGGAACGCACCGAATTGCAGACGATACGGGCCCGCGTCAGACGGCGCGGCGACGGTTGCCTGCGCCGCGCCAGTTTTGGGTGGTGGCGGCGGCGTGATGACGGAATCGGATGCCCCGGCGCCGTTCCCGGGCTTAAGCCGCGCCGTCGGCGGACTGGCCGGAGAGGGTGTCGCGGCGCCCTGCGGCGCGGGGCTCCGTTCCGCGTTATCGGACGCGGAGGCCGCGGCGTTCTTGGGTTCCCCCGCCTCGGGCAGGGCGGCCATTTGGGCCCCGGGCGGGTCGTCATTGGCCGCGCGCATCGCCTCGACCGCCGCGATTTCCGGTGACGGCGGCGCGGGGTTCTCCGGCGCGCCGTCGGCCTCCGCCTCCCCGATCAGATAGGAATGTCCCGTCGCGGCCGGTACCGTTCCGCCGTCGCCGTCAGCGTCGCTTGGGGACGATCCCACCACGCCGGTCGCCGCGACTTCCGGCGCGCGGGCCTGGGCGAAGGGGCTTTCCGGCGCGAACAGCCAGAAAGCCGCCATGAACCCCGCGACGAACAGCAACAATGCCGCCGTCGCCGCCCCGCCGACGAGACCGTAGGCCGCGCCGGGCGTCAGCGTGAAGCGCAGCCGGTCCCCGCCATGGCGGATGCGCGGCGCGCCCTCATAGGCCGTGCTGTCGAACCTCGGCGCGGCGCGGCGGCGCCCGCGGGGCGCCCCCCCGTCGGCATCGGCGCCCGGCCCCGTCTCCCCGCGAGGCCCGGCATCCATCGGACCCTCGGGGCGGATACCCGCCCGCCCGCCCAGCCCCAGCAAGCCCAGGAGGGAACCACCATCGCCCCACCCGCCTTCGGTTCGGGCATCACCATCCCGCGCGGCCGACAGGCGTGCGCGATCGCCCACGCCGGACCAGCGGCTGCCGCCCGATCGGCCGCCGCCCAATCCCGCGCGGCCCGTCCCGCCGCCGTCGAAGCTCGCCGCCGCCATCGCGCCGGACCTCCATCTCACGCCCCGCCGCGCCACAACATATCGTGCCGCAACGACAAAATGACGCTAAATATAGAATTTTCAAAGTAATGATATCACTTCAAGAATCTTGAATACAAGAAAGCATTGCTAAGAAAAACGGAATATTCGCCCGAACAACCCAATGGATTCCTTGCAATGATTTCGCGCGCCATGCGGCGCGGCGCCAATCACGCGACCAGAACCGTCGGCATGGGCACGACGATCAGACCGCCATGGGCGCAGGTGTCGGTGACGCGCGCCATCGGCAGGCTTCCGGCCAACACGGTGGGGGACCCCATCGCGACGGTGTCGGGCGGGCCGACGCACACCGCCATCGACCCCGGGCCGATCGCCGGCAGCACACCGACCAACACCGTCGGCATGGAGGGCGAGACCACCGGCCCGCCCACATGCGGCACGATCCCCGTCACCATGGGACAGACATGCATGGCGGTCAGCGTGGCGGCGGGCATCGGCATGGGGTGCGATCCTCCCTGATCGAGCCGGCGGAACGGTCCCGACATTGTGGCACGACGGCCGGCGGCTGGGGAGGGCCCTTCGGCGAAGGTCCTTCCTTATACCGAATCTTGTCGATCACGACCCATGGGGACGTCCCTCCCGGGTTCTCGGCCAGGAGCGCGTGCCCCGGCGATGCCCCGCATCGCCCGCGCCACCCTTCCTACCCGCCTCCGTCCGTTCAAGGGAAAGCCGAACGCGATCCGCATGGGGCATGAGCAACAAGATTTGGTATTACCCTTCCGCGTCGCCTCCCCCCTCCGCCTCGCGGTGACCGAAGCGGGTCTTCTCAAGCTTGGGGCCGGCGGGTTCGCCCTGCCGGAATTCCTGGCGCGCGGTCTCCCGGCCCTTCGGCGAATACTCCACGACCCAGCCGTCGAGGACACCGTCCACGAAGGTGCTCTCCTTCACGCACGGGCCGCCCGGCATATAGTCGCGCGTCGGTCCGTCGAGCTTGTCGGCGGCGTAGCATTCGGTCTTCACCAGCCGCCCCTCGGGATCGAAATAGCGGGCTTCGCCCTGCTTCAAGCCCGCCTCATAGGGGATGCGCGCCATCGGCTTGCCGTTCGGGCCGTAGGTGACGAGCCAGCCGGTCTGGGCGTTCTCCACGAAATCCATGGTGACGAGGCGGCGGCCCTGCTCGTGGATGACCGCGGTTCCGTCCCGCATGCCGCCGCGATAGGGCAGACGCTGCAGCACCGCGCCCTGGGGGTCGAAGAACAGGGTCTCTCCCTCCAGATAACCGCGATCGAAGCTGGAGCGCTGGGAAAGCCGGCCGTCCTCGTAGAACTCCGCCGTCCCATGCGGCTGGCCGTCCGCGAAGGTCATGCGCAGGCGCGGCGCCGCGCCGTCATATTCCACCGCCTCGCCATCGATCACGCCGTCGACATAATGGGTGCGCTGGACCAGCGCGCCACCCTCGTAGATCAGGCATTCGCCGTGCAGCAGCCCCGCGCGAAAGGCGCAAGTCTGGGTCAACCGGCCCGAATCGTAGAACTCGGCCGGGCCTTCCAGCTTGCCGTCGCGCACGCTGTAGCGGCCGGCGAGCGCGCCCGCCTCGTCCCGATCCTCATGATCGCCGTCCGGCAGGCCGCCGGCGTCCGGCCCCTCCGCCTCGTCCGCGAACAGCGCGTCGAAGGCGGGATCGTCCGGGTCGGGCGGCGGCGGTGTCTGCTCCTCCTCGGCCATCGTCCCTATCCCAGCTTGTTGATGGCACCCTTGAGGGCCGCCATCACCCCGCCCTTGAGCGTGCTCATCAAACCGCCTTCATAGACGCCCTGAAGGCCGCCCTTGATCGTCGCCATCATGCCGCCTTCCTGGGTCATCTGCATGCCGCCCTTGGTCTGATAGGTCATGCCGCCCTCGGCCTTGAAGGTCATGCCGGCCTTCTCGGTCATGTTCATGCCGGCCTGATTGGTCATGTTCATGCCCGCCTTGTTGGTCATGTTCATGCCCGCCTTGTTGGTCGTGTTCATGCCGGAACTGATGGCGAGGTTCTTGCCCGCCTTCTGGGTCCAGTCCATGCCCGACTGGGCGGTCAGGTTCTTGCCCGCCTTCATCAGCGTGTCGGTCCCGGCCTGAAGGGTCATCTTCTTGCCGGCCTTGATGGTGACGTTGCCGGTCGCGTTGATGACCAGATCGCCGGAGACCTTGAGCGTGTAATCGCCCGTCACCTTGTGGGTGAAGCCGTCGCCGGTCTTGTGGTTCTGCGCGCCGTCGACGGTCAGGGTGCGGGTGCCCTTCACGCTGTGGGTCTCGTCGCCCTTCTCGACCGCGAAGGTGCGGTTGCCCTTCTTGATGGTAAGCGTGTCGTCGGATTCGTTGATCGTGGTGGTGCGAAGATTCTCCACCACGCTGTTCCAATCCTTCTCGGCGTGGAGATAGACCTCCTCCGAGCCTTTCTTGTCCTCGAAGCGCAATTCGTTCGATCCGCCGCCGCCCTTGGAACTGTTGGTCTTGATCCAGCTCTTGGTCTGGTCGCCCGGCAGGCCGTAGGCCGGCATGTTCTCGCCGTTATAGACGCAGCCCGTGACCAGCGGCCGGTCGGGATCGCCCTCCAGGAAGCTCACCACCACCTCCATCCCGATGCGCGGAATGAACCAACTTCCCCAACTCTTGCCCGCCCAGCCCTGGGCGACGCGCACGAAGCAGGTGGTGTTCTCGTCCTTCTCGCCCTCGCGGTCCCAATGGAACTGAACCTTGATGCGGCCGTACTTGTCGGTCCAGATTTCCTCCCCCGCCTTGCCGGTGACCAGCGCGGTCTGGCTGCCGTGGATGCGCGGGCGCCGGGTGACGCGCGCGGGCCGGAAGGGATGGGTCGCGGGCTGGGCGACGAAGCCGTTCTCGTACCGGTCGGCATCGGCGCGCAGGCTGAGTTCGCGGATCATGTAGCTGTCGTTGAGACTCTCGCGCTCATGCCAGATCAGGGAGAAATTATAACCCGCGACGAAGCCCTTGACGCTCGACCGGCCGCTCAGTTCCTTCACCGGCGTCTCGAACGCCTGCAGGCGGATATCGCCCAGCTTGTCGCCGGCGTCCTTGGCGGTATAGCCGCCGGGATATTCATAGACCTCCATGTCGGAGCCGGTACCGTCCCCCGCGGCCTGGGTTGTCAGGTCGGTCGAGGGCTGCTCGAAATTATAGTCGCGCGCCGCCACCTTGTCCGTCGTCACCCGCTGGACGTAGGCGAGTTGGAAGATCGTATCCTCCTCCTCCCGCCGGCCGGGGATGGTGGGGCGATAGGTCGCCTGCTCGGCGCCGGGGCAGTCGGCGTGGACATCCGCGTCGTCCGCCAGGACGAGGGTATGTTTTCCGTCCTCGTGGCGGAAGAAATAGAAGATACCCTCCTCCTCCATCAAACGGCTGAGGAAGTCGAAAGCGCTTTCATTGTATTGGACACAATATTCGCGGGCGGCATAGCTGCCCGCCGTCTCCAGCGAATAGTCGCTGACACCCAATTCCCCCAGCACCGTTTCGATGATGTCGGTCACCGACTGGTCCTGGAAGATGCGGCAATCCGCCTGCCGGGTGCCGAGCCAGAAGGTCGGCTCCACCACCGCGCGGTAGAGCCAGAAGCGCGGGTCGCTGTCATGCTGGGAAAAGGCGGTGACGATGCCGTTCACATAACGGCTTTCCGTGCCGTCGCCGATCTCGATCCGGGCGGTGACGCTCTCACCCACGATTCCGGCGAAGTCGATCGCCGGATCCTCCGACGTCATTTCGAATTCGAAACGAAAAAGCCTGGAAACCGCCTCCGTCCCGCGCACTGACTTCAGGAGCAGTTTGTCCTTGCCCAGCGGCGTGGTGACCGAGAGATAGAGGTTATCCTGGCTATAGCCGAAATCGTCGGACATCAGCGGTCATCCAAACGCACCGCGAAGCCCCCGCCCTCGCCGAGCGTCACCTGCGCGCGCGCGAAGGCGGTTCCCTCGGCCATCGCCGCCAGCACGGCATCGGAAATCGCGGGCAGAAGATTGTGCGTCAGGATCGCGTCGATCGAGCGCGCGCCACTCTCCACCTCGGTCGAGCGTTCGGCCACCGCCGCCGCCACGCCGGGGTCGAGCACGAGTTCGGCGCCGTTATTCTCCGCGAAGCGCGCGGCGACACGGGCGAGCTTGAGATCGACGATGCCGCGTATCTGATCCTCGCCGAGCGGCAGATAGGGCACGGCGACGAGACGCCCCAGGAAGGCCGGCTTGAACCGCCGGAGGAGCGCGGGCCGGACCCGCGCCGCTAGGTCCTCCACCGTCAAATCGGCGCCGGAGAAGGCGGCCTCCACGATCACGTCGTCGCCCAGATTGCTGGTCAGGATCAGGACGGTGTTGCGGAAATCGACCTCGACGCCCTCGCCATCCTCCATCATGCCCTTGTCGAACACCTGGAAGAACAGTTCCATCACATCGGGATGCGCCTTTTCCACCTCGTCCAGCAGCACGACGGAATAGGGATTGCGCCGCACCGCCTCCGTCAGCACGCCCCCCTGGCCATAGCCGACATAGCCCGGCGGCGCCCCTTTGAGGGCGGAGACGGTATGCGCCTCCTGGAACTCCGACATATTGACGGTGATCAGGTTGGTCTCCCCGCCATAGAGCAGTTCGGCGAGCGCCAGCGCCGTCTCCGTCTTGCCCACGCCGGACGGCCCCATGAACAGGAACACCCCGACCGGCTTCACCGGGTCGTCCAGGCCCGCGCGATAGGTGCGGATGCGCTTCGCGACGGCGGCCAGCGCATGATCCTGGCCGACGATACGCTCCGCCAGACGGTCCTCCAGTTCGAGGACCCCCTTCACCTCGTCGCGCATCATCCGGCCGACAGGGATGCCGGTCCAGCCGGCGATCACCTGCGCCACGACGGCCCCGTCGACGCGCGCCGGCACCATCGGATCGTCGCCCTGAAGGGCGGCCAGCTTCTCCTCCAGTTCGGCATAGGCCTCACCCGGCGGCTCTCCGTCCTCCGGGCGGTTGGCCAGCATCTCGCGCATCTCCGCGACCAATGCGCGCTCCTGCTCCCACCGGGCGAGGAGGGTGTCGCGCTCCGCCTCCGCGGCGACGCGCGCGGCGTCGATACCGGCGAGCCTCTCCTTATGATCCTCTTCCCGCACCCGTTCGGCGGTCAGAATGCCGGCCTCGGTCTCCAGGCGTTCGACCAGCCGGCGGGCGGTCTCCAGCGCCGGCGGCTCGCCCGCCTGCGCCACGGCGACCCGCGCACAAGCCGTATCCAGCACCGCGATCGCCTTGTCCGGCAATTGCCGTCCGGCGATATAGCGCGCGGAGAGCGAAACCGCGTCCGCGATCGCCTCGTCCAGGATACGCACGCCATGATGCAGCGCCAGACGCCGGGCCAGACCACGCACCATGGCGACGGCGCGCTCGGCATCCGGCTCCTCCACCTTCACCACCTGGAAGCGCCGCGCCAGCGCCGGGTCCTTCTCGATATAGCGCTTATATTCGGCCCAGGTCGTGGCCGCGACGGTTCGCAACTCGCCCCGCGCCAGCGCGGGTTTCAGCAGATTGGCCGCGTCCCCCTGCCCCGCCGCGCCGCCCGCGCCGATGAGCGTGTGCGCCTCGTCGACGAAGAGGACGACCGGCCGGGCGGACGCCTTCACCGCCTCCACCACGCCCTTCAGGCGTTCCTCGAATTCCCCCTTCATCGAGGCGCCGGCCTGTAGCAGGGCGAGGTCGAGCAGCCGCACATCCACGTCGCGCAGCGGCGGCGGCACGTCGCCATCGGCGATACGCTGGGCGAAGCCCTCGACCACGGCGGTCTTTCCCACCCCGGCCTCGCCGGTCAGGATCGGGTTGTTCTGGCGGCGGCGCATCAGGATATCGATCACCTGGCGGATTTCCGCGTCGCGGCCGATGATCGGGTCGATCGCGCCGACCAGCGCCTGATCGGTGAGCGAGACGGTATAGAGGTCCAGCACCTCCAACGGGTCGCGCTCGGTCGCTTCGTCTTCCGCCCCGCCCTGCGGGGCCTGCTCGTCCGGCGCCTCCGCCTTGACGCGCCTGGCGTCCTTGCGCGCGGCGCGGGAGGCGGCGGCATCCGCCTTGGCGCTTTCGATCGCGCTGGGCATCGCCTCTGGCGAATGCTTCACGATCTCGGGCCAATTCTCGCCCAGGGCCTCGACCGGCAGATCGGCGAAGGCGGGGCAGCTTTCCACCAAGGCGTCGCGCAGGCCCGGCGTCGCCAGCGCCGCCTGCAACAGCGCCGCCGAACGAGTCGCCTTCTGATCCAGCGTCCCGGAGCTATAGATCCAGGCCGCCTGCAACAGGTCCGCGATCTGCGGGCTCAGGGCCGGGGTGCGGGTATTGCCGCGCCGGAAGCCGTCGATCGCCGCTTGAAGATCGGCCGTCAGCGCGGCCGCGTCGATATCGTGCGGGCCGAAGGCGGCGGTCAGGTCGCTTTCCGGCTGCGCGATCAGCTTCAGCAGCAGATGCTCGATCTCGACATGGAAATGGGTCTGTTGGACGCAGAGTTGCGCCGCCTGCTCCAACGCCCGCTTGCAGGTCGGATTGAGCTTGCCGACCAGGACCTTCATATCGAGCTGCATGGACACACCCGCCGCTTCATGCGATCGCTCGGTGGACTCCGTCGCGATTCGGCCCCGGGCGCAAGGAAGGCGGTGACGAGGACACCCTATATCCGGCCGTCATAGGCCTTGCGGTCGATCCTCGCGGCGATGACGGTGAACCGGTCCCGGACTAGCGCGCCGCGAAGCGCATCCGCCAAATCCGCGCGATTATCCACCTCCACGCCGACCCCGCCCATCGCGGCCGCGATCGCCGCGAAATCGCTGCCGCCGTAATCGACCCCCAGATTGGCGAGGCCGGCGCCGCGCTGCTTCATCTCGATCAAGGCCAGAGAGTTGTCCGCGAAGACGACCACGACGACCGGCGTTTCCAATTCACGCGCGCTGGCCAGTTCCCCCAACACCATCTCCAACCCCGCATCGCCGGTGAAGCAGACGACGGGACGCTCCGGCGCCGCCTTGCGCGCCCCGATGGCGAGCGGCAGCGCGCCCCCCATGGTGCAGAGCCCGGTGGATTGCAGAAGCCCGCGCGGCGCCTCGCATTGCCATATCTGGCTCAACAGGATGCGGTGGGCGCCGCTGTCGACGGTCGCGACAGCGCCGCGCGGCAGGGTCTTGCGCGCGGTATCGACCACCGCGGCCGGTCCCCACGCCTCGTCCGCGCCGAAGGCCTGCCGCAACGCCGCGCGCACGCGGGCGGGACCGCCCCCTTCCCAGACCCGAGCGCGCGCCGGGCCGGCGGCGGCCAGCGCCTCGACGCCCGCGCCGATATCGCAGACGAAGCTCAGGCTCGCCCGATGCATCGAATGGGTATTGCCTTCCGCCGCGATCTCTATCACCCGCTGGCGGTCGGGGTGCCAGGGATCGCGCCAGCCCGCGCGCATCTCGATCGGGTCGTAGCCGAGAAGCAGGATCAGGTCCGCCTCCCCGAGGAGGCCGTGCAGATGCCCGTCCGCCACCGGCGAGAGACCCGCCCCGCCGAGGCTGAGCGGATCGTCCTCCGCCAGCACGCCCTTCGCCTTGTAGCTGGTGATGAGCGGCATGCCGAAGCGGCGGCAGAAATCGGCGACCGCCTGCTCCGCGCCGTGATTCAGCACATCGAGCCCCACGATCGCGATCGGTGCGGCCGCCTCCGCCAGCCAGGATCGGGCGCGCTCCAGATCGGGGCCGGCCGGGGCGGTGCGTCCCTGGGGGCCCCGGAGATACGCGGCGCCCGTCCATTCCCGAGGCGCGCGCGCCAGATCGATCGGCAGGTCGATATGAACCGGCCCAGGCCGCCCATCGCCGGTGCGTCCCATGGCGATGGCCAGCGCCTTCTCCATCAACTCCCCGACCGCGCCGTCGGCGAGCCGAAAGCTCGCCTTGGTGACGGGACGCAACAATGCCTGATGATCCAGCACCTGATGGGTATAGGTCAGCGCCTCCGCCGCCTCCACGCAGCCGGTGAGGACGATCAGGGGCACGCGATCCTGCCAGGCATTGGCGATGGCGGTGACGGCGTTGGTGACCCCGGGGCCCAGGGTCGCGACCAGCACGCCCGGCGCGCCGGTCATGTGCCACGTGCCCTCCGCCATGAAGCCGGCGGCATTCTCATGCTTGGCGAGGTGAAAGGCGATCCCCGCGCGGTCGAGCGCATCGACGACCGACACCACCTCGCCCCCCGGAATGCCGAAGGCATGACGGCAGCCCGCGGCCGCCAGATAACGCGCCACCATATCGGCGGCCGAGACCGTGCGTTCCATATGCTTGTCCCAGAGCCCCCTTCCACGGCGGGGTCGGGCGGCCTACTCCGCCGCGCGCGCCGCCTCACCGCGCCGGTCGGGCGCGACATGGCCGTCGCGCCCTTGCGGCAGTTTACGGTTCAGGATGCGGCCGGCGACGACGGTGCGCAAGATCTGGGCGGTGCCGCCGCCGATGGTGAACATGCGCGCGTCCCGGCAGATACGCTCCAGCGGCCGATTGCGGCTATAGCCGCGCGCGCCGAACATCTGCAAGGCGTCGTTCGCGACCTTGATGCCGGTTTCCGCCGCCAGGATCTTGGCCTGCGCGGCAAGCCGTACATCGGGGAAGGGATCGGCGCCCGCCGCCGCGCGGTGCAGCATCAGCCGCGCCGCCTCCAACCCGATCGACATATCCGCCAGCATCCATTGCAGGCCCTGGAACTCCGCGATCGGGCGGCCGAACTGCTCGCGCTTTCCCACCCAGTCGAGCGCCAGATCATAGGCCCCCTGTCCGAGACCGAGGGCGACCGTGCCCGCGCCCACGCGTTGGACGTTATAGGCCGCCATCAGCGCGCCGAACCCCTTGGCGAATCCCCCCGGCGGGCTCAGCACCATGTCGTCGGGGACGAACAGATCCTCGAACAGGATTTCCGTCTCGGGAATGCCGCGCAGGCCCATGGTCGGCTCCCGCGCGCCGACGCGCAGCCCCTCCGCCTCGCCGCGCACGGCGAGGAAGCCGCCGATCCCCTGCTCCGCCCCATCCGCGTCGAAGACGCGCGCGAAGATCAGATGCAGTTTCGAGACACCGCCGCCCGTGATCCAGTGCTTGCCGCCATTCAGCACATAGCCGCCGCGCCGCCGGTCCGCGCGGGTCGTCATCTCGCTGGCGGCGGAGCCCGCCTCCGGCTCCGTGATGCAGATCGCGGGCTTGTCGCCGGCCAGCACCAAATCGGCCGCCCGGCGCCTCTGGGCGTCCGTGCCGTACTGCATGACGGCGGACAGGGCGCCCATGTTGGCTTCCACCGCGATGCGGCCGGTGACGCCGCAGACCTTCGCCATCTCCTCGATCATCAGCACGGCATCGAGGAAATCCGCGCCCTGCCCCCCGAGGGCCTTGGGGATGGTCATGCCCATGAAGCCGGCCGCGCGCAACGCCGCGACATTGTCCCAGGGGTAGCGCTCGCCGCGATCGGTCTCGGCCGCGCGGGGCGCGATCTCGCGGAGCGCCAGGTCGCGCGCGCGCTCGCGCAAGGCTTCCTGCGCGGCGCTGGGGGCGAACGGATTTCGTGTCATGGTTCGGTCTCCCTCGAACAAGTTTCACGAGGGTGTGAGCGACCGATTCATAAGACAACCGAATTATACTGATATACATCATCAAATTTTGTTAGTTTAGGCGGATGAACCCACGCGCGCTGGAAACCTTGATCGCGGTGGTGGAGGCCGGGGGGTTCCAGGCCGCCGCCGACCGGCTGAACCTGACGCAATCCGCCGTCTCCATGCAAATGAAGGCGTTGGAGACGGAGCTCGGCATCGCGCTGTTCGACCGAGGGCGCCGGCCGCCCCTGCCCACCGTCGCCGGACGCGCGGCGGCGGCACGGGCGCGGGCCGTGCTGCAGGCGATCGATCGGGTTCGGGCGGTGGCGCGCGATCCGCATGCGCTGGCCGGCACGCTTGCCATCGGGGCGATTCCAACGGCGACCACCGGGTTCCTGCCGGATGCGCTGGCGGCGCTCGGCCGGGCGCATCCGGATCTGCGCGCCCGAGTGGAAAGCGGCCTGTCCGACCGGCTGGCGGCGCGCGTCGCGAGCGGCGAGTTGGACGCCGCCATCCTTACCGCCGGAAGCGATCCACCGACCGGCATCCGCCTCCACCCGCTCTACGAGGAGCCCCTGCTGGTCGCCGCGCGGGAGGTGCCGGGCGATGGCCAAGCCATGACGGCGCTGTCGTCCCGCCCCTTCATTCGCTTCAACCGCGCGACCGGCGTCGGACGGATCATCGACCGGCGCCTGCGCGCGGACGGCATCGCGGTCGAGGATGCGATGGAACTCGATTCCATCGAGGCAATCCTGATGATGGCAAGCCGGGGCCTGGGCGTCGCCATCCTGCCGGGTCGAAGCCTGCGCGGCCCCTTCGCCGAGGCGCTATGGACCGCCTCCCTGCCCGGCCCGCCACTGACGCGCCGGGTCGCGCTGGCGCTGCGCGACGGGGGGCTGGAGGAACCGGCCCTGGCCGCGCTTTACGCCGCGCTGCTGGAGACGGTACCGGACTGACGGAAGGGCGGGCAGCCGGCCGGCGGCTCGTTCAGGCCTCCATCGATTCGCCGCTGTCCCAGTCCACCTCCTCGCCGACATCGCCGAAGGCATCCTGCTCGCCCGCCAGACGCACCTCCGGCGCGAGGCCGGGCGCGCGGCGCTCGGCGCGCGGGGTGCGGCCGAACATGTCGCGATAGCATTTGGAGAAATGCGAGGCCGACGTGAAACCGCTGGCGAAGGCGACCTCGGTCACCGGCATCGTCGTCTGGGTCAGGAGCGTGCGCGCCCGGTTCAAGCGAAGCTTCAGATAGTAGCGCGCCGGGCTGGTATTGAGATAGCGGCGGAACAGACGCTCCAACTGACGGCGGGAGAGGCCGACCCGCTCCGCGATCTCGTCGCGGGACAGCGCCTCCTCAGTGTTCTTTTCCATCTCGGCGATGGCGCGGATCAACTTCGGGTGGCTGATGCGAAGACGTGCCTGAAGCGGCAGGCGCTGGTCGTCGCTGCCCTCGCGCATGCGCTCATGCATGAACTGTTCGGAGACGGCCGCGGCCAGTTCCGGGCCATGCGCAGTCGATACCTCGCTCAACATCATATCGAGAGCCGCGACACCGCCGGCGCAGGTGAAACGGTCGCGATCCACCTCGAACAGTTCCGCGCGCACGTCGAGATCCGGGAACTCCTCGAGGAAGCTGTCGAGATTTTCCCAATGCAGCGTGCAGCGATAGCCGTTGAGCAACCCGGCATGGGCAAGCACATGCGCCCCGGTGCATATAGCGCCGATATGGCTGCCCTCCCGCGCCCAGCGGCGTAGCCAGCCGAAGACGGCATTGTCCTTATAGACATGCGCCTCGACGCCGGAACAGAGGATCACGTTGGGCGGCGCGCGGTCATAGTCCGCGACCGACCGCGTGGCGGCGATGGCGATGCCATTGGAGGCCGCGACCGGATCGCCGTCGCGGCTCGCGATATCCCATTCGTACAAGGTACGCTTGGCGACATAGTTCGCAAGACGCAACGGCTCGACGACGCTGGTGAAGGCAATCATCGAGAAATTCGGAACCAACACGAGGGTGAGCCGCGTCGGCTCGTCCCCCTTGCCCTTGAACATACGCTCGACCATACCGATCAACCCCGCCAGCGATGCCGCCGGTAATGTCCGGACGGCCGACCAAGCCGATCGCTTTTATTCCGTTGCGACATGACGGACCGGGTGCGGCGCACCTAATCCCTTGTGGTACCTCAACAAATATCGGCGCCACGCATATCGGCAATTGCATCCAAGCGACATCGCTCTATGCGCCCGCCCCGGGGGCTTTGTCAAACGCTTCTATATCGCATTCGACCGCCCCGCAATCGGCCATCGCGCGGGCCGGCCACCGGCCAGTTTCCTTGGGTTTCCGCGCCCTTCGCGACCCGTGCGCCACGATTCGCCGCGATGTCGGTGCCGGGCCATGTCGCGCTCGCTAGAAATGCTGTCGCGCCGCCTAAAGGCGCCACCGCCGCCATGGCGTAATGACCGCATGATGAGGGGGCGTGCCGGTGGACCGCCAACGGCCCCGCCCCCGCGCGTCGCCGCCCGTCCCCGATCGAAAGGGATGCCGGGGCACGCGTCTTATCCCATGGAACCGGGTGGCGCCCTCGCGATGACGAAATATTCGATCTTCTCGCTGATCCGCAACGCGCTCAGCTATCACGAGAACTGGCAGAAGGCCTGGCGCAGTCCGGACCCGAAGCCCGCCTACGACGTGGTGATCGTCGGCGGCGGCGGACACGGGCTGGCGACGGCCTATTACCTCGCCAAGGAATGCGGCATCACCAATGTCGCGGTGATCGAGAAGGGCTGGCTCGGCGGCGGCAACACGGGCCGCAATACGACCATCGTCCGCTCCAACTATCTGTGGGACGAGTCGGCGGCGCTTTACGATCACGCGATCAAGCTCTGGGAAACCATGAGCCAGGACCTGAACTACAATGTGATGTTCTCCCAGCGTGGGCTGCTGCACCTCGCCCATAATGTCCACGACATGCAGGAGATTGGCCGCCGCGGCCATGCGATCAAGCTGAACGGCATCGACAGCGAGTTCCTAAGCCCCGCCCAGGTGAAGGAAATGGTGCCGATCATCAATCTGAACTGCCGTTATCCCGTCATGGGCGCGCTGTTGCAGCGCCGGGGCGGCACCGCGCGGCACGACGCGGTCGCCTGGGGCTATGCGCGGGCCTGCGACGCGATGGGTGTCGACATCATCCAGAACTGCGCCGTCACCGGCTTCGAGATCGAGGACGGCACGGTCAAGGCGGTCGAGACCACGCGCGGGCGCATCGGCGCCGGCAAGGTCGGCGTGGTGACGGCGGGCCACAGTTCCGTCATGGCCGAGATGGCGGGCTTCCGGATGCCGCTGGAGAGCTTCCCGCTGCAGGCCTTCGTTTCCGAGCCGCTGAAGCCCGTCATCGACTGCGTCATCATGTCGAACGCGATCCACGCCTATATCAGCCAGTCCGATAAGGGCGAGTTGGTGATCGGCGGCTCCGGCGACCCCTATATCAGCTACAGCCAGCGCGGCAGCTTCGATCAGGTGGAGCATGTCGCCGGGCCGGTGCTGGAACTCTACCCGGTCTTCAGCCGCGTGCGGATGATGCGTCAATGGGGCGGCATCACGGACGTGACCGTCGACCGATCCCCGATCCTGACCAAGACGCCGGTCGGCAACATGTATTTCAACTGCGGTTGGGGAACCGGCGGCTTCAAGGCGACGCCCGGGTCGGGGCACGTCTTCGCCCATTCCATCGCGAAGGGCGAGATGCACCCCATCGCCGCCCCCTTCTCTATGGACCGGTTCAACACGGGCGCGCTGATCGACGAGGCGGCCGCCGCCGCCGTCGCGCACTGAGCGCCGGCGCGAGCCCTGGGAGGACATATCCGCGATGCTGACGATCAAATGCCCCTGGTGCGGGGAGCGCGAGCAGATCGAATTCACCGCCGGCGGCGAGGCCCATATCGCCCGGCCGGAGAACACGGCCGAACTGAGCGACGAGGAATGGGGCGCCTACATCTATACCCGCACGAACCCGAAGGGCGTGCACTATGAACGCTGGGTGCACAGCCACGGCTGCGGCAAGTGGTTCAACGCGGTGCGGCACACGGTGACCGACATCTTCTGGGACGTCTACAAGATCGGCGAGGAGAAGCCCGCCGTGCCCGAGGATTGGGACGGCGCCACCACGCGCGCGCAGTATCAGGCGGCCACCCAAAAGACGGCGGCCCCGGACGGGAACGAGAAATGAGCCAATCCTATCGCATCGAGGGCAAGGGCCGGATCGACCGGTCGAAGCCGATCCGCTTCACCTGGAACGGGCGGTCCTATCAGGGCTATCAGGGCGACACGCTCGCCTCCGCGCTGCTGGCGAACGGCGTCCGGCTGGTCGGACGGTCCTTCAAGTACCACCGTCCGCGCGGCATCATGACCGCCGGGTCGGAGGAGCCGAACGCCGTCGTCCAATTGGAGGAAGGCGCGCGGACCGAACCCAACACGCGCGCCACGATGGCCGAGCTCTATGACGGGCTGACGGCCAACGCGCAGAACTGCTGGCCGTCGGTCGAGTTCGACGTCGGCGCGCTCAACGCGAAACTTTCGCGCTTCTTCCCGGCCGGCTTCTATTACAAGACCTTCATGTGGCCGGCTGCCCTGTGGGAGCCGCTTTACGAGAAGATCATCCGCCGCGCCGCCGGCATGGGCGAATCCCCTGAGGAGATCGACCCCGACAGCTATGCCCAGCATTTCGCGCATTGCGACGTGCTGATCGCGGGTGGCGGGCCGGCGGGACTCTCGGCCGCGCTGGCCGCGGGTCGAACGGGCGCGCGCGTCATCCTCGCCGACGAAGGGGCGGAGTTCGGCGGAAGCCTGCTGGCCGACACGGTCGAGATCGCGGGCAAGCCCGCCGCCGATTGGATCGCCGAGACGGTCGCGGAACTGACCGCGATGCCGGAGGTGACGCTGCTGCCGCGCACGACGGTCAGTGCCTATTACGACCATAATTTCCTCACGCTGACGGAACGCGTGACGGATCACATGGGTCCTCGGGCGGACGACTCCGTGCCGCGCCAACGCTTCTGGAAGGTGCGCGCGAAGCAGACGATCCTGGCCCAGGGCGCGATCGAGCGCCCGCTTCTCTTCGCCGACAACGACCGCCCCGGCGTCATGCTGGCGAGCGCCGCGCGCACCTATATCAACCGGTACGGCGTGCTGCCGGGCCGGGAGATCGTGGTCTTCACCGGCAATGATTCGGCCTACCCCGCCGCGCTCGACGCGAAGGCGGCCGGTGCGCGGGTGGAAATCGTCGACCTGCGCACCGACCCGAAGGGACCGCTGGTCGACCATGCCCGCGCCCAGGGGATCGAGATCCACGCCGGATGCGGCATTACCGGCACGCGGGGGACGAAGGCGCTGCACGGCTGCGACGTCGCCCCGCTGTCGGAGGATGGGAAGAGCCTGGCGGACGAGCCTTTCTCGATCGGCTGCGACTGCATCGCGGTGGCCGGCGGCTGGAACCCGACCGTCCATCTGCACAGCCAGGCGCGCGGCAAGCTTAGCTGGGACGATACGAAGCAATGCTTCGTGCCGGGCTATTGCCAATGGCCGACACGCTCGGCCGGTGCCGGCAATGGCACCTTCGATCTGGCCGGCTGCCTCGACGAAGGATTGAAGGCCGGCGCGGCGGCCGCGCATGAGGCGGGCTTCGGCAAAGGCGCCGCGCCCGAGGCCCCGGCGGTGGAACTGAGCGAGGAAGGCCCCGCCCGGCAGGTCTGGATCGTGCCCTCCGACGTGCCGCTGGGTCATGGAAAGAAGCATTTCCATGACCATCAGAACGACGTGACGGCCGCCGATATCCACCTTGCCGCGCGCGAGGGGTATGTCTCCGTCGAGCATCTGAAGCGCTATACCACCACCGGCATGGGCACGGATCAGGGCAAGACGTCGAACGTCAACGCGCTCGCCGTGATGGCGGATATCCGCAACGCCCGGATTCCGGAGGTCGGAACCACCACCTTCCGCCCGCCCTATGTGCCGACCACCTTCGGCGCGATCGGCGGCCAGAACCGGCGCCACCTGTTCCTTCAGGAGCGCACGACGCCGATGCATGCGGCCCATGTCGCGAACGGCGCCGTGTTCGAGGATGTCGGCGACTGGAAGCGCCCCTGGTACTTCCCCCGGGACGGTGAGGACATGCACGAGGCCGTGCAGCGCGAATGCCGTCAGGCGCGCGAGACCTGCGGGCTGCTCGACGCCTCGACACTCGGCAAGATCGATATCCAGGGGCCGGACGCCGCCTGGTTCCTGAACATGATGTATACCAACAAGTGGGACACCCTCGCCGTCGGCAAGGGGCGCTACGGCGTCATGCTGAACGAGCACGGCATGGTGATCGACGACGGCGTCACGACGCGGCTGGCCGAGAACCATTTCCACATGACCACGACGACCGGCGGGGCCGCGCGCGTCCTGGGCATGCTGGAGGAATGGCTGCAAACCGAATGGCCGGAACGGCAGGTCTATTGCACCTCCGTCACGGAACAATGGGCGGTCTGCACCATCACCGGGCCGAACGCCAAGGCGCTGATGGCGGACCTGACGGACGATATCGACGTCGATCCGGCGAATTTCCCCTTCCTTGCCTATCGCACCGGCACGGTCGCGGGCGCGCCGGCGCGGGTCTATCGGATCAGCTTCACCGGCGATCTGGCCTATGAGGTCAATGTGCCGGCTCGTCATGGCCTCGCCGTCTGGACGACGATCCTGGAGCGCGGGCGCAAGCACGGGCTCGTCCAATACGGCACGGAAACCATGCATGTGCTGCGCGCCGAGAAGGGTTTCATTATCGTCGGCCAGGATACCGACGGCACGGTGACACCGATGGATCTGGGCATGAACTGGATCGTGTCGAAGAAGAAGGATGACTTCATCGGCAAGCGATCGCATTCGCGCTCCGACACGGCGCGCGAGGGGCGCAAGCAACTCGTCGGCATCATGACGGAGGACCCGAACGTGGTGCTGCCCGAGGGCGCGCATCTGGTGAACCAGCCGGGCAAGCCGCCGATCGCGATGGAGGGGCATGTCACCTCCAGCTATATGAGCCCGAATGTCGGGCGCTCCATCGCGCTCGGCCTGATAAAGGGCGGCCGCGATCGCATCGGCGATACGCTCCACGCCCCGATGATGGACGGCAAGACGGTGCACAAGGTAACGCTGACCGAGCCCGTCTTCTTCGATAAGGAAGGGAAGCGGACCAATGGCTGAACCCGGTGTGACCCAGCGCCTGGCCGCGGCGGGCGCCGCCTTCACCGACCCGCCGGCCGAGGGCACGGTGTCGACGGAACCGGGCGCGCTCGACGCGGCCGGCACGCGCTCCCCCCTCTCCGGCCTGCTCGGCCCCGCCGGCGGACCCGTCACCTTCGAGGAACGTCCCTTTGTCGGCAAGCTCACCTTGCGCGGCGATCCGTCGAACGCCGATTTCATGGCGGCGGCCGGCAAGGTGCTGGGCACGGATATTCCGACCGATCCCTGCCGCTTCGTGGAGCATGACGGCTTCCGTGTCCATTGGATCGGCTTCGACAATTGGCTGATCCATGTGCCCGAAGGCGCGGAAGGGCCGCTCAAGACGAAGCTGGAGGCCGCGCTCGAGGGTATCCATTCAGCGATCGTGGATGTATCGGACTATTACACCGTGATTCGCGTCCAGGGCGCCAAGGCCCGCCGGTTGCTGCAGAAGGGCTGCCCGATCGACCTGCATCCGCGCACCTTCGGCCCCGGCCAGTGCGCGGGCACGGTCTTCCACCACGCAGCCATTTTCCTCGCCCAAACGGACGCGGACACGGATGGCGGCGCCAGCTACGACATTCAGATCCGCTGGTCCTTCGCCCGCTATCTCTGGGACTATTTCGTCGATGGTGCCCGGGAATGGGGCGGCTGATCGCGGATCGGCCGTTCCCCACCCTCGACGCGCCCAGCTAACGCGCTGGTGGCGGAGCAAGACATTGAAGCGCGATGAGCCGTTGGTCTCCTCCAGACCTTCGAGCGCATCCAGCAACGCCTCAAGGAAGGCGCGAAGGCCCCCACCCCACGCGCGCCGATCTCTCGGAGCATTTTCCCGTTGCGGAATTTCGTGCTGTGCGGCGATTGCGACAGGCCGCCGACCACCTGCTGGTCGAAAGGGAATTCGAGGCGATCCTGCGCCGTGCCGAACCCAAGTCCGGCAGGCTCGACCTCTTCAAGACGCTCACGGCCAAGGCGTGGGGTCAGTACCGCGAACGCGGCGCGGCGATGCGTCGTTCGATCCGCACCAGATTGGAGGAAGGCGAGAAGCAGATCGCATCCTTGCTGGATCGGATCGTGGAGACCTCCAGCTCAAGCGTGGTCGCGCGCCATGAAACCCGCATTGCGGAGCTGGAACGCAAACAGGCGATGCTACGGGAACGGCTCGTCTCCGAAGGCCAGCCGATACAGCCTTTCGAGAAGGTTTTTAAACGCCCCCTCCGGTTTCTCACAACGCCTTGTGATTGCTGGAAAACGGCATCTTGGATCACAAGAAATTGCTGTTGAAACTGACTTTCGAGCGCAGCCCCCGGTACACCCGAAATTCCGGATTTTTAAACCCGGAATTTGCATTGCCTTTCAAGGCGTTAATGGGAAATGGGATGCCCGGCAGGGCAATGGCGGAGAGGGAGGGATTCGAACCCTCGGTACGCTTGCGCGCACAACGGTTTTCGAGACCGCCCCGTTCGACCGCTCCGGCACCTCTCCGCGGTCATGATTTCTCGTTCGCCGACAGGACCGGCCGAAATCGCGGCGGAACCTAACGAAGGCGCGAGGGGCTGGCAAGCCTTCTCGACAGCTTCGTGACACGCCGTTCGATCTTCTTTTCGGAAGCCCTCCGCCACCCCATATGGGGCGCACATCCGACGTTGACTTGGGCGCGTCCATCCCTATAGTGCGCGCCGGTCGCGCTCGGATCGTTCGGTTCGGGCGCATGTGGTTAGTGCGCGGTTCGAGGCCTGAGTACCGGGTCCCCCATGACGGAGGGACCCGCGAAAGTTCTCCCGGATGGGAGGCGCCGCAGGACGCGTGAGAATAGTGGGAAGGTAGCCCATGTTCGCTGTGGTGAAGACCGGCGGCAAGCAGTACCGTGTCGCCAAGGACGATGTGATCAAGGTCGAGAAGCTCGACGTCGAGGAAGGCGAGATCGTCGCCCTCGACGAGGTGCTGATGGTCGGCGGCGACGGCGAGCCGAAGGTCGGTGCGCAGGCGCTTTCCGGCGCGGTGGTCGAGGCCGAGGTCCTGGCTGCGGAACGCACCCGCAAGGTCATCGTCTTCAAGAAGAAGCGCCGCCAGAATTATCGGCGCAAGAAAGGTCATCGCCAGCATCAGACGGTGCTGAAGGTGATCGAGATTTCGTTGGACGGCCCGAAGCATGCCGGCAAGAAGGCGGCGGCCAAGAAGGCCGCGCCGAAGACCGCCGAAGCCAAGGCGGAGGCGCCGAAGAAGGCGGCCGCCAAGAAGGCGGCGGCGAAATCCGACGCGAAGAAGACCACCGCCAAGGCGGGCGCGAAGAAAAGTGCCGCCAAGAAGGCAGCCGCCAAGAAGGCGGACGGTGACGAGTAAGGAGACGGGTCATGGCGCATAAAAAAGCAGGCGGCAGTTCCAGGAACGGGCGCGACTCCGAAGGCAGGCGTCTCGGCGTCAAGAAATTCGGCGGCGAGCGCGTGCTGGCCGGCAACATCCTGGTGCGGCAGCGCGGCACCAAGTTCCATCGCGGCGAGAATGTCGGCATCGGCAAGGACCACACGCTGTTCGCGCTGGTCGAGGGCCATGTGACCTTCCGCAAGACGCGCGAGCGTACCTATGTGTCCGTCTCGCCGCTAGAGGCCGCCGCCGCGGAGTAGGGCCGGCCCCGAGACCGATGTTTCAGGGGAAAGGGGAACGGCCCGGCCGTTCCCCTTTTTCCGTTTTTCGACCGCCTTGCGGCCGATGATCAAGGAGCGCCGCGCCGGACGCGGCGGCATGGATCGATGAAGTTCCTCGACGAAGCCAAGGTATTCGTCAAGAGCGGCGACGGCGGCGCGGGCTGCGTCTCCTTCCGGCGCGAGAAATATGTCGAGTTCGGCGGCCCGAACGGCGGCGATGGCGGACGCGGCGGCGATGTGGTGGTCGAGGCGGTCGGCGGCCTCAATACCCTGATCGACTATCGCTATCGCCAGCATTTCAAGGCCTCGCGCGGCGGCCATGGCATGGGCACGGACCGCACCGGCGCCTCGGCCGACGCGGCGGTGCTGAAGGTGCCGGTCGGCACGCAGATCCTGGCCGAGGACAAGGAGACCCTGCTCGCCGACATGACCGTGGAGGGGCAACGCCTGGTGATCGCGCGCGGCGGCGATGGCGGGCGCGGCAACACCGCCTTCAAGACCTCCACCAATCAGGCGCCGCGCAAGTCGGAACCCGGCTGGCCCGGCGAGGAGATGTGGATCTGGCTGCGGCTCAAGCTGATCGCGGACGCGGGCCTCGTCGGTCTGCCCAATGCGGGCAAGTCGACCTTCCTCTCCGCCGCCAGCCGCGCCCGGCCCAAGATCGCCGACTATCCCTTCACCACGCTGCACCCTCAACTGGGCGTCGTCGGCGTCGCCGACCGGGAGTTCGTGCTGGCCGACATTCCGGGGTTGATCGAGGGCGCGCATGAGGGCTCCGGCCTGGGCGACCGGTTCCTGGGACATATCGAACGCTGCGGCGTGCTGCTGCATCTGATCGACGGCACGGACGAGCGCGTGGTCGAGGCCTATCGTACCATCCGCGCCGAACTCGAAGCCTACGGCCAAGGGCTGGCCGAGAAACCGGAGATCGTCGGCCTCAACAAGATCGACGCCTCGATCCCCGAAATGGTGGCGGAGCAGATGGAGGCCCTGCGCGCGGAGACCGACAGCCCGATCCTCGCGCTCTCCGGCGCGAGCGGCGAGGGCATGCCGGCGGTCCTGCACGCGCTGGCCGACAACGTCGCGGTCTTCCGCGCGTCGGAAAAGCGAGACCGGCAGGAGGCGGACGAGGTGGAAGCAGGCGACGAGGACGATCGCGCCGTTGACGATGCCCCCGCCCCTCTCTGGTCCCCGATCGAGTGAGCCGCTAGGGAAGGATCGGTGATGGACACCCCCGCGATCCCCCTGTCCGAGGCGCGACGCCTCGTCGTCAAGATCGGCTCCGCGCTGCTGGTCGACGGCGCGACCGGCGCGATCCGGCAGGATTGGCTCGACGCGCTGGCCGACGACATCGCGGCGCTGAAGGCCGGTGGGCGCGAGGTGCTGGTCGTCTCCTCCGGGTCGATCGCCGTCGGCCGGCGGCATCTGGGCCTGGGCAACGGTTCCCTAAAGCTGGAGGAGAAGCAGGCCGCCGCCGCCACGGGCCAGATCCGCCTGGCGCATGCCTATCAGACCGCGCTCGCCCGGCATGACATCACCGTCGCCCAGATCCTGGTGAGTCCCGCCGACACGGAGGAACGCCGCCGGCACCTCAATGCCCGCAACACGATCCTGCAACTCTGCCGCCTCGGCGCCGTGCCGGTGATCAACGAGAACGATACGGTCGCCACCGCCGAAATCCGATACGGCGACAACGATCGGCTGGCCGCGCGCGTCGCGACGATGGTCAGCGCGGACCTGCTGATCCTGCTCTCCGACGTCGATGGGCTCTACAGCGCCGATCCGCATCGCGATCCCAATGCCCGCCATATCGCGGAGGTCGCGGAGATCACGCCGGAGATCGCGGCCATGGCCGGCGACGTCATGGTGACGCGCGAGCGCGGCGGCCTTTCCACCGGCGGCATGCGCACGAAGCTGGATGCCGCCCGCATCGCGGTCGGCGGCGGTTGCGCCATGGCCATCGCGGCGGGGCGGGAGATGCATGCGCTCGGCCAACTCTCGACGGGGGCGCGCGCGACATGGTTCCGCCCGGCGACCGAACCGCTGGCCGCGCGCAAGCGGTGGATATCCGGCACGCTGAAACCGGTCGGCGCCATCCGGGTCGATGCGGGCGCGGCCGCCGCCCTCGCCCGGGGGAAGAGCCTGCTGCCCGCCGGCGCCACCGGCATCGAGGGCACTTTCGAGCGCGGCGACCCCGTCCGCGTGCTGGGGCCCGACGATCATGTCCTGGGCACGGGCCTCAGCGCCTATGCCGCCGAGGACGCGATCCGCATCCTGGGGCGCAAGACGCGGGAGATCGCGGATATCCTCGGCTATGACGGACGCTCGGAATTGATCCACGCGGACGACATGGCGCTGGCCCGGCCGGGACGCGGCGCGTCGGACGAGCGGACCCCGCCGGTTGCCCGCCCGGCGGACGCGGGCCTAGAGTAACGGCGAGCGTGGAACGGAGGAGTTCGATATGAGCGACGCGGCCATCGCGGATATCGCGGATGTGACGCCCGACGCCACCAAGGCGGCGATCGAGACCGAGGTACGCCAGATCGGCAAGCGCGCCCGCGCGGCGGCGCGGGCGCTGGCGCTCGCCCCGGCGGAGACCAAGCGCCGGGCGCTGGACCGCGCGGCGGAGCTGATCCGCGCGCGCGCCGAGGATATCGCCGCGGCGAACGAGAAGGATATGGAGTTCGGCCGGGCCAAGGGGCTGAACGACGCGTTGCTCGACCGGCTAAAGCTGACGCCGGAGCGGATCGAGGGCATCGCCGCCGGCGTCGCGGCGACGGCCGCCCTGCCCGACCCGGTCGGCCGGGTGCTGGCGGAATGGGACCGGCCCAACGGCCTGCATATCGAGCGGGTGGCGACCCCGCTCGGCGTTATCGGCGTGATCTATGAGAGCCGGCCGAACGTGACGGCGGATGCCGGCGCGCTGTGCCTCAAATCCGGCAATGCCGCGATCCTGCGCGGTGGGTCGGAAAGCCTCAACAGCTCGGCCGCGCTGGTCTCCTGCCTCGCCGACGCGCTGGAGGAAAGCGGCCTGTCCCGCGACGCGGTGCAGATGATCCCGACGCGCGACCGGGCCGCGGTCGGCGCGCTGCTGCGCCTGAGCGAGCATGTCGACGTCATCGTCCCACGCGGCGGCAAGTCGCTGATCGAGCGCGTCCAGACGGAGGCGCGCATGCCCGTCTTCGCCCATCTGGAGGGGCTCTGCCACCTCTATATCCACGCGGCCGCCGACCCGGAAAAGGCGGCGGCCATCGCGCTGAACGCCAAGATGCGCCGCGTCGGCATCTGCGGCGCGGCGGAGACGCTGCTGATCGACAAGGCGGTGGCGGAGACGCTGCTGCCCCGGATCGCATCGTCGCTGAGCGAGGCGGGGTGCGAGCTGCGCGGCGACGCGGCGGCCCGCCGGATCGTCCCCGCCATGGCCGAGGCGGTGGAGCAGGACTGGTTCACCGAATATCTGGCGCCCATCCTCTCCGTGCGCGTGGTGGACGGTATCGATCAGGCGGTCGCCCATGTGAACCATTATGGCTCCCACCATACGGAAGCCATCGTAACGGAGGATCAGGCGGCGGCCGACCGCTTCCTCGCCGAATGCGATTCGGCGATCGTGATGCACAATGCCTCGACCCAGTTCGCCGACGGCGGGGAATTCGGCATGGGGGCTGAGATCGGCATCTCCACCGGGCGCATGCATGCGCGCGGGCCGGTGGGCGCGGAACAGCTCTGCAGCTTCAAGTACCGCGTGCGCGGCACCGGCCAGACCCGGCCGTGAGGGCCGCGCGCGAGGTTCTCCGTTGATCAGGCATCGCAGCAACCGGACGACCCATATCTTTCCGGCCGAACGCGACCGTGCCCGCGATTTCGGGTTCGAGCGGAAAGGAAGTGGCGGGCGGCTGACCGTCGGGCTGCTCGGCGGGTCCTTCAATCCGGCGCATGACGGGCATCGCTATATCTCCGAACAGGCGCTGAAGCGCCTGCGCCTCGATCAGGTCTGGTGGCTGGTCTCGCCCCAGAACCCGTTGAAGGCGCGCGAAGGCATGGCAAGTCATGCCGAGCGCATGGCCTCCGCCCGGTCGGTCGCGCGCCATCCCCGCATAAGGGTCAGCGATATCGAAAGCCGAATCGGCCTCTCCCACACCGCCGATGTCTTGGTCCGACTGCGTGAACGGTATCCGAGGATTCGCTTCGTCTGGCTGATGGGCGCGGATAATTTGGCGACCATTCACCGATGGAAGCATTGGCACAAAATATTCACGGCCATACCCATTGCCGTTTTCGCCCGTCCGTCCTATGATTCCCGTGCGTTGGCCGGGTTGGCGGCCACGCGGTTCTCGGCGGCCCGCTTGGCGGAACGCAAGGCGGCGTCGCTGGCTTACCGCGAGCCGCCCGCCTGGGTGTTCCTGGCAATTCGCCGACACCCGGCCTCCGCGACGGCCATTCGGGCGCGCGAGGGATTCTCCGGATCATGAGCGCGGGCGGCGGGCCGAACGCGGTATCGGTCGATGGAACGCGTGTCGGCGGTAACGGCATGAGGAGAGACGGGCCATAGCTACGCAGCACGGTCACGGGCAAACGGTCGAGGCGGGAGCGGAGAACCAGTTCGGTCTTCCCCCGAATCTCGCCCCGGACGCCCTGAAGTCGCTCGTCGAGCGGAGCCTCGACGACGACAAGGCGCAAGCGGTAACGGTCATCGATCTCACCGGCAAATCCACCATCGCGGATCACATGGTCATCGCCTCCGGCACGTCGCGCCGGCAGGTATCTGCCATGGCCGATCATCTGATGGAGCGGATCAAGGCCGCCGGTGTGACGCACCCCGCGATCGACGGACAGGAACAGGGCGACTGGGTCCTGATCGATGCCGGCGACGTGGTGGTTCACCTGTTCCGGCCGGAAGTCCGCGCCTTCTACAATCTGGAAAAGATGTGGGGGGCGGACATGCCGGAGCTGACGGCCCAGGCGCCGTTGGAACGGGAAGAGCCGCTGCACGCGTAACCCAACGCCGCCGCGGCACCGATTCATCCTTCCGGGATCGCGGCGGACAAGGGGTTGGCGCTGCGGGGATTTAGGCTGACGGTCCCGGGGGGCGTCCCTGGCGGCGTCCCTGGGGGGTTGTCCCGGGGGATCGCCCCTGGGCAGCAGCCCCCTTGAGCGTTCGGCGCGCGCCGGGTACAAGCGCTGGATCGCGTGCGGCGTGCATCGTCGCGCCCATGCCGCTTCGAAGCCCCGCGGCCACGCGGGCGGGAGGTCTTGAGCCGTGCGTATCGCCATCGTCGCCGTCGGCAAGGGACGGCGCGGCCCCGAACAGCAACTCTTCGAAACCTATCGCGAGCGTCTCTCCTGGCCGCTGACCCTGAAGGAGGTCGAGGAGAAGAAACCGCTTGAAGGCGAGGCCCTGAAGGCACGCGAGGCGGAGCTTCTGCTGGGCGCCGTGCCGAAGGGTGCCGTGATCGTCGCGCTGGACGAACGGGGCCGGAACATCACCAGCCGCAAGCTGGCCGATTGGATCGGCGGCATGCAGCTCGACGGCAAGAGCGACCTGTGCTTCCTGATCGGGGGGGCCGACGGGCTCGACCCCGCCGTGCGCGCGCAGGCCGATCTGGTGCTCGCCTGCGGCTCCCTCACCTGGCCGCACCTGCTGGTCCGCGCCATGCTGGCCGAGCAGATTTATCGCTGCGAGCAGATTTTGGCCGGCCATCCCTATCACCGGGACTAAGGGCCCCTCTCACCCCCGCGCCAACAGGGGCCGCATATCCGCGAAGGGCGCCAGCAACGGATTGTCGAAATCGACATGGAAGTCGTTGGTCGCCAGCACGCGCGGGGCGGCGGCGACACTGACGCCCAGCATCGGGTGCCCGCCCCGCGACACGGGGCCGAGGCCGGTTCCGACGAAGATATGTCCCGGTGGGGAGCGATAGGTCAGCACCGCGTCGTCGGCCAGCCGCCCGCGCGACACCTCCACGGCCATGCGCGCGGCCACGCCCGTCCCGGTCGGACAGTTGAAGACGGTCGACGGATAGCCGTAGGTGGCCCCGCGCGCGGCCATGCCGCCCTGCCCGTTCGCTTCCAGCGGCCCCATGAAATGGACGAAGCCGACGGTATCGATCGGCCCGATTTCCGGATGCGCCCGGGCGAAGGAGGGGCGAATCGCCTCGATCAAGGCCGCCCCCACCTGCTTCATGCGGGGCAGATGCTCCGGCGCGATCTCGATGCCCAGCGGCCCGGCCTCCACCGCCAGGAAGCAGGCGCCGCTCCACACCAGGGCATAGGGCACGGTGCCGATCCCCGACAGGTCGGCGCTCAACCCATCCTCGATGACATAGGAATCGTCGCCGCGCACGGCGACCTCGGCAAGGCGTCCCGCCTCCGCGCGATAGCGCGCGGCGATCGGGCCGCTCGGCGCTTCCAGTGTCACCGACGACCAGTCCCGGCCGAGCGGGATGCGCCCATATTCCACCAGGGCGGCGACCACGGCCATGGTGTTGGAGCCGGAATAATGCGGATAGCCCATGCACTCCATGATGATATAGCCGCTCGCCGCACCCGGCAGGGCGGAGGGGAACAGCAAATCCGCGCACATATCCTGATTGCCGTAGGGATAATTCAGCATCAGCCCGCGCAGCCCGTCATGCCCGCCCATGATCAGGCCGCGCAGGGCGCGCGCGTCGATTCCCGGCGGCACGGCGATGCCGTCCAGGATGATGCGGTGGATATCGCCGCCGACCTCGATATCGGCGAGACGGATCGTGGGCAGATCGAGATCAGAGGGCATGGGCTTGGCCGACGGCCTCCCACTTCGCGTCCGGCACGATCACCAGATTGCCGATATGGGACTTGCGGCGGAAGGCCTCCTGCGCCTCGTGCAGGCGGGAAAGCGGGAAGGCGCCGCCCAGGACCGGCGCGATGCGCCCAGCCTCGATATGGCCGACGATGCGCGCGAAATCCCGCGGCTGCCCCTGGGAGGAACCGTGGATATTGAGGAACGCCATATAGACCGTGTGCAGATTGATGCGCGGCGTATAGCCCGCGATGGTCCCGGCGGTGATGTAATGTCCGTCCGGTTTCAGGCAACGCAGAAGGCTGTGGAACATCGTGCCGCCGACCTGATCGACCACCGCGTCGACGCGATAGGAGCCGCCCGCCGCCTCCGCCACGACATCGACGAACCGCCGGCCGTCGAACCGGCCGTCCGCATCCTCGAAATCCTGGCGGGCGACGCAGGCCTCCGCGCCCAGCGCCAATAACGCCTCCTCCTTCGAGCGGCTGGTGACCGCGATGGGCAGCGCGCCACGCGCGCGGACGAGTTGCACGGCGGCGGAACCGACCCCGCCGCTGGCGCCCGTGACCAGTACATACTGACCGGCGCGGACATCGACCCGCGCCAGCATATGCTCCGCCGTGAGCGTGGAGCAGCCGAAGGTCGCGAGCGCCGCGTCCTCGATCTCCCGGCCGATCGCATGCGCGTTCTCCGCCGGCACGGCCACATACTCTGCATAGCCGCCGTCCCGCCCATGCCCGATATAATCGACGTTCCACAGGTCCATCGCGGGCCGCCCCTCGGCGTCGCGGCCGTGATAGAGGCTGAAATCGACCAGCACCCGCTCCCCCATCCGCGCGGCCGCGACGCCATCGCCGACCGCCACGATCCGGCCGACGGTATCCGCGCCCTGGATGCGTGGGAAGGTCAGGCTGGTGGTGCCGTCGGCCGCGGCGATGGAGGCGGCGGCGCCCTCCTCCTCCGCGCCGGAATTCGGATCGAAATCGACGGCATAGGCCGCCTCTCGCACCTTCAGGTCGGTATTATTCATGCCGCAGGCGCTGACCTCGATCAGCACCTCGCCCGGCGCGGGCGCGGGCACCGGCACATCGGTTCGATATTCCAGCTTCTCCGGCCCACCATGGCCGGTCAGCACCATCGCCTTCATGGTGCTTGGCAGATCCGTCACGCGCTTCCCCCGTCGGTTTCGCCTTCACGCGGCTACTTGCTCTTTCCGGCAGGCTGACACCTCGCCCGGGGCGTCGCAACCGCATTCCCCGGCATGCGGCCCCTGGCCGGCCGGCGCGCCTATGCTAGTCTCGTCCGATCATGCATGGACCCGATCTGACCGGTATCGCCCTCGTCGCCGTCGCCGCCACGCTCTGCGGCATGGCGATGGTGCGCCTGAAACAACCGCCGATCGTAGGCTATATCCTGGCCGGCGTGATCCTGGGGCCGAGCGCGCTCGGCCTCGTCGAGAACCGCGAGTCGATCCGGCTGCTGGCCGAACTCGGCGTCATCATGCTGCTCTATTTCGTCGGCATGGAACTGTCGCTGCGCGCCTTCCGCCATATCTGGAAGATCGCGCTGATCACCTCCATGGTGCAGATCCTGGCGAGCGTCGGGGCCGTCTACGGCATCGCGCAGGTCTTCGATTGGCCGTTCGAATGGGCGCTGCTTTTCGGGTTCTGCCTGGCGCTCAGTTCCACCGCCGTCGCGATCAACGTCCTGGAAGGTGCCGGGGAGTTGCGCACGACCGTCGGCAAGGTCGCGGTCGGCGTGCTGATCGCCCAGGATCTGGCGGTCGCCCCGATGCTGGTCGTGACCTCAAACCTCTCCGGCGAGGGCGGGCTCAACCCCAAGGTCATCGTGGAGGTCGCGCTCTCGATCGGGCTGCTGCTTCTCTTCATCCTGGTTCTGACGCGGCGGACCAAGGTGAACCTGCCCTTCCACCGGCTGACCATGGACAATCCGGCGCTGACGCCGCTGGCGGCGCTGACATGGTGTTTCGCCTTCGCGACGGTGGCGGGGTTGATCGGGCTGTCGCCGGCCTTCGGCGCGTTCCTGGCCGGCCTCGTCGTCGGCAACAGCGCGCAACGCCAGACCGTGCACGAGAATGCGGTGCCGGTGCAGGCCGTGCTGATGATGATCTTCTTCCTCTCGGTCGGGCTGCTGATCGACCTGCCCTTCGTGTGGGAGAATTTCTGGCTGCTGATCGGGCTCTGGGCCTTCGTGACGCTGTTCAAGACGGCGCTGAACACGGCGCTGCTGCGCCTGCAGGGTCAGACTTGGCAGACCTCCTTCCAGGTCTCGCTCGTGATCGGGCAGCTTGGGGAATTCTCCTTCCTGCTGGGCGCGGCGGGGCTGTCCGCGGCGGTGATCGATTCGGAGGTATACCGGCTGATCGTCGCGCTCACCGTCATCTCGCTGATGACCAGCCCCATCTATACCGACCTGACGCACAGGCTGGGGCACCGCGCGGCGCGGAACATCGAATCGCTCGGCGGGTTGCTGCGTTTCGCCTATGTCCGCGAATGGCAATTGACCAAGCGCCTGTCGCGCACGGTCTACGCGCTGGGCTTCCGGTACGCCACCGCCATGCATCTGCGCGTCGAGAAGGAGCGCGCCCGTCAACGCGCCCGCAGAACCGCCGGCCAGCGATTGAGCCCCGACGGCAGCGCCCCCGCCGAGGGCGCGGAGACGGACGCGCTGTTCGATCCGCGCGCGCTTTCGCCCGTGCGCGCCGACGCGCCCAAGCCCGGCCCCCGCCGCGCCCGGGCCCGCGCCCATATAGACGCCGCGCGCGAGGCGGCGGAGCGCGCCGTCTCCGAGCGCAAGGCCGGCACGAAGAAAGCCGTTCCCCCAAAAAGCACCGCCAAAAAGACCGCGGCTAAAAAAGGGGCGTCCCGAAAGACGGAGGCGAAATCAACGGTTGGCAAGGCAGCCGGAAAGAAACAGCCCGCCAAGAAGGCCAGCCCGACTAAAGGGGCGGCGAAAAAGGCGGCGCCGAAAAAAACGATGGCGAAAAAAGCACCGGGCGGCAAGACCGGCCGTCCATCCGACACCGCCACCAAGAGGGAGGCGAACAATTCGGGCGAAGGCGGCACCTCGTGACGGAGGGTGCCCCCGAACTCGTCCTGGAAACAGCACGCCTACGGCTCCGTCCGCTGACGGTGGCGGACCTCGATCTCTGCATCGCG
This sequence comes from Marivibrio halodurans, assembly GCF_017963645.1. GTDB lineage: Bacteria > Pseudomonadota > Alphaproteobacteria > UBA8366 > Aestuariispiraceae > Marivibrio > Marivibrio halodurans. Next base: position 252,519 of record NZ_JAGMWN010000005.1, read on the forward strand.
CTCGGCACCGATCCGGCGGTGATGCGCTTCATCGGCCCTGTGGAAACGGCCGAGACCATCACGGCCCAGATGAGCGATCTGACCCGGCGCTGCGCGCAGGGACGCATCGGCATTTGGGTCATCCTCGACCGGTCGCGGGGCGAGAAGCTCGGCACCGTCTTCCTCCTGCCGCTCCCGGTCGAGGAGAAGGACACCCCCTTCGGGAAGATCGAAGGCGATGACCTGCCGGAGGGCGAGATCGAGATCGGTTACTGGATCAAGCCCGCCGCCTGGGGCCGGGGCATCGCCACGGAGGCCTGCGCGCGCCTGCTGCGTTTCGCCTTCGAGGCGACGGCGCTCGACGAGGTCGCGGCGGTCATCGACCCGGACAACGCGGCCTCGCGTCGCGTGCTTCTGAAGGCGGGAATGCGGGAGACCGGGATACGGCGCGCCTTCGCCCAGGATTGTCCGGGCTTCCGCATGGCCCGCGCGGAATGGGTGGCGCGCGAGGCCGGGGACGCGTAGAAAACGCGCCATGCCGGATCTGAGCGAGGAAGAGATTCTGCGGCGCGACCTAGCCTTGCCGGCCGATGCGCCGATCGCGGGCGTGGACGAGGCCGGGCGCGGCCCGTGCGCGGGCCCCGTCGTGGCCGCCGCCGCCATCCTTCCCCCGACGGGCCTGCCGGCCGATCTGGCGGCCTTGATCGACGATAGCAAGAAGCTGAGCGCGAAACGACGCGCGTATCTGTTCGAGGCGCTGACGACCCCCGGCACGCTTCTCGCCTTCGCCGTGGCGGAGGCGAGCGTCGAGGAAATCGACCGGATCAACATCCTGCAAGCCGCGATGCTCGCCATGCGCCGGGCGGTCGACGCCCTGCCCGTCCCACCGGCCGCCGCGTTGATCGACGGTAACCGCGATCCGGGGCCGAGCGTGCCGTCACGGCCGCTGGTGAAGGGCGATTCCCGGTCGCTCTCCGTCGCGGCCGCCTCGATCCTCGCTAAGGTGACGCGGGACGGGCTCATGGCGGACCTCGCCCTTGCCCATCCGGGCTATGGGTGGGAGACTAACCAAGGGTACGGGTCCAAGGCACACTTGGCGGCCCTGCGCGTGCAAGGGGTCACGATCCACCATCGGCGCAGCTTCGCGCCGGTGCGCGCGGCGCTAGATATTGAGTCCTGACGCCCAGGCGAGACTCTAGATATTGTAAAATTTTAATAAATCCAAATAGTTATTGACCCAAGACTCGTCGCGAATCATGATTCGCCTTGTCGCCCTGGCAAGTCGAATCGAGAGTCCCGATGAAAAGCATCCCGGAAAACCAAATAATCCGTGCCGATAGCATAGAGTTCATGCGCTCCATGCCGGAAGAATCCGTGGACATGGTCTTCGCGGACCCGCCCTATAATCTTCAATTGGCGGGGGAGCTTTATCGGCCGAACAACAGCCGGGTGGCCGGCGTCGACGACGCCTGGGACCAGTTCGACGATTTCGACGCCTATGACCGACTGACGCGGGACTGGCTGGCGGCCGCGCGGCGGGTTTTGAAGCCGAACGGCACGCTCTGGGTCATCGGCAGCTATCACAACATCTTCCGGGTCGGCACCGCGTTGCAGAATATCGGCTTCTGGATCCTGAACGACGTGGTGTGGGTGAAATCGAACCCGATGCCCAATTTCAAGGGCCGGCGCTTCACCAACGCGCACGAAACCCTGATCTGGTGCGCCAAGAGCCAGAAGTCGAAATACACCTTCAATTACGAAGCCATGAAGGCGCTGAACGACGACCTTCAGATGCGCAGCGACTGGACCCTGCCGCTATGCACGGGCGAGGAGCGCATCAAGGGCGCGGACGGCAAGAAGGCGCACCCGACGCAAAAGCCGGAATCGCTGCTCTATCGCACCATCGTCGCGGCCACCGATCCGGGCGACCTGATCCTCGATCCTTTCAGCGGCAGCGGCACGACCTCCGCCGTCGCGAAGAAGCTGGGCCGGCGCTATATCGGTATCGACCAGGATGCGGGCTATGTGAAGCTCGCCCGCAAGCGGCTCGCCGAGATCCCGGAGGCGAGCGACGCCGAGGCGATCCAGCATACCCGCCCGAAGCGCAAGGAACCGCGCGTGCCCTTCGGCACCTTGGTGGAGAACGGCCTCCTGGCCCCCGGTACCATGCTGACCAGCCCCTGCCGCCGTCATACCGCGAAGGTCCGCGCCGACGGCACCATCATCTCCGCCGACCACAAGGGCTCCATCCACCAGGTGGGCGCCGCCGTCCAGGGCGCGCCGAGCTGCAACGGCTGGACCTATTGGCAGGTGGCGAGCGACGCGCGCAAGGCCGTCCCCCTCGACGTGCTGCGTCAGAAGTTCCGGACGGAGGCAGCGCTTTAGGGGGGTAGGGGGTATTCCCTTAAAGCGTCAGCCCTCCGGGAGCCAGCTTTCAGGATCGGCATCCGCCTGCGCACCGGTGGCCAGCGTCTTCACCTCATGCTTGCCCTCCGCGCCGACGGCGGGGAACCAGACATGGGGAATCCCCTTGTTGCTGGCATAGGCAAGCTGCTGCTTGAGCTTGCGCGGCTCGTGGAACAGCTCCGTCTTGATGCCCCGCGCGCGTAGCGTCCGGGCAACGCCGTTCACGGCCTCGTAGGACGCATCCGGCAGATAGCAGACCATCACCTGGGTCGGCGTCTTGCGGGTGGGCGCGATGCGTCCCTCGCGCACCAGCTTCGAGAAGATGCGGGTCAGGCCGATCGAAATGCCGATCCCCGGCAGATGCTTGTTCAGCATGGAGCCGACGAGGTTCTCGTACCGTCCGCCGCCGCAGATCGTCGGGAAGGACGGATCGTCGGCGAACTTCACCTCATAAACCGTGCCGGTATAGTAGGCGAGACCGCGCGCGACGGAGAGGTCGGCGACGAAGGCGCCTTCCGGATAGGATTCCAGCGCCTTCATGACGAAGTGCAGTTCATCCAGGCCCTGTTCCAGCAAGTCGCCGGTGATGCCCAGTGCGCGCACACGCTCCACCACATCGGCCTTGGTGCCGGTCACCCGGGCGAGGTCGAGAACCTTGCCGATCGTGGCACCGTCCAGCGACAGCTCGTCCGTCAGCATCTTGGAGACGCCGTCCGGGCCGATCTTGTCCTGCTTATCGACGATGCGAATGACCTCGTGCGGCTGCTCGACGCCGAGCGCGCGATAGAACCCCTCCAACACCTTGCGATTGTTGATCCGGGTGACGGTCGGGCCGACATCCAGCGCCTGCATCACCTCATAGACGATCGCCGGCATCTCCGCGTCGAAATGCAGCGGGATGTCGCGCGTATCCACCACGTCGATATCGCACTGGGTGAACTCGCGGAAGCGGCCTTCCTGCGGCCGTTCCCCCCGCCAAGCGCGCTGAATCTGATAGCGCTTGAAGGGAAAAGTCAGGTCGTTGAGATTGGCCGCGACATAGCGCGCCATCGGCACCGTCAGGTCGTAATGCAGCGCGTAATCGGCCTCCGACGCGCTCGCCTCCTCCTCCATCAGGCGGCGAAGGGCATAGATTTCCTTGTCGGTATCGCCCTGTTTCAGCAGCACCTCGACCGGCTCGACCGACCGGGTCTCGATCGGCGCGAAGCCATAGCTCTCGAACACGCCCCGGATACGGTCGATCCAGGCCTGCTCCACCATCCGGACCTCGGGCAGCCATTCGGGGAAGCCGCTGATCGGCTTCAGCTTCTGTTTCTCGATCATATCGTTCGCTCGTTCACATGCGCGCGCGGAAGGCGGGGCGTTCACGGGCCGTGATAGCCGCGCGCCCCCCGGGGATCAAGCGAATGGACGGGCGGGAAAGGCCCCCGTCACCCCCACCAGACGTCCGTCTGCCCGTCGACCGTCACCACGACCCCGTCTCGCAAGGCGATCAGGCTGTCCGCCATGCCGACGAAGAGACCGCATTCCACGACCCCGGGGATCGCGCCCAGGGCCGCCTCCAGCGCGGCCGGATCGTCGATCCGGCCGAAGCGGCAGTCATAGATGAAATTGCCGCTGTCGGTGACGAACGGCTCTCCGCCCTTTTCCCGGCGCGCGAGATCGGGGCAATGCGCGGCCAGCTTCTCCGCCGTCGCCTGATGGCCGAAGCGCACCACCTCCACCGGCAGGGGGAAGGTACCGAGCGCGCCCACCAGCTTAGAGGAATCGGCGATATAGAGGCGGCGCGACGCCGCGCTCGCCACGATCTTCTCCCACAGGAGGGCGCCGCCCCCGCCCTTGATCATCGAAAGATCGGGCGCCACCTCGTCCGCCCCGTCGATGCAGAGATCGAGATGCGTCGTCACCGTCCAGTCGATCAGGGGAATGTCGAAACGATGGGCCAGATCGATCGAGGCCTCGGAGGTCGGCAGCGCGCGCACGGAGAGCCCTTCCGCGATCCGCCGTCCCAGCGACTCGGCGAACCGTTCGACCGTGCTGCCGGTGCCGAGCCCGATGGTCATGCCGTCCTCGACATGGCCGGCCGCGGCCTCGCCGACCAACTGTTTCTGGCGATCCTGCTCGCTCATCGCGGCGCCTCCCCTCACGCCATCCCCATCGCGCACGGTGGTCCGTCAGGCGTCTTCCGGATAGATCGCGGTCTCCGTGATCTCGATATCGAAGCCGCTGAGACCGATATATTGCCGCTCCCGGCTCGCCAGTACACGGATTTTCCGGATGCCGAGGTCGAGCAGGATCTGCGCGCCAAGGCCGACATCGCGCCAATGCTCGCGCCGGGCGGCATCGCTCTCGGCCCCCTCGCCGTTCTCGGCCGCCTCGGCCCGTCGGCTTTCGCTCACCCCGGCCGCGCCGTGACGCAGATAGACGAGGACACCGCCGCCCTCCTCCCGGATGCGTTCCAGCGCGGTCATGACGGGGCGGTCGGCCGGACCGAAGGCATCGCGCAGGACATTCTCGACCTGCAGGCGGACCAGGACGTCGTCCTTGCCCTCCACCTCGCCATAGACCAGGGCGACATGCTCCGCCTGATCGTAACGGGTGGTATAGGTGATGGCGCGCACCGGGCCGATCGCGGTATCGGTCATGCGGTCGTCGATCCGCTCCACCAGCCGCTCGCGCTTCTGGCGATAGGCGATCAGATCGTCGATCGAGACCAGCGCCAGATCGTGCTCCACCGCGAAGCTCTGCAGATCCCCGCCCTTCTTGACCGACCCGTCGTCATTGACGAGTTCGCAGATCAATCCCACCGGCGCGCAGCCGGCGAGCCGCGCGAGATCGACCGCCGCCTCCGTATGGCCGGTGCGGATCAGGACACCGCCATCCTTCGCCACCAACGGAAAGATATGGCCGGGTCGCACGAAATCTCCCGATCCGCTGTTCGGATTGGCGAGCGCGCGCACGGTGTTGCAGCGTTCCTCCGCCGAGATGCCGGTGGTCAGCCCGTGCCGGAAATCGACCGAGACGGTGAAGGCCGTGGCGAGCGGCGCGTCGTTCTCCGCCACCATGGGGGAGAGGTTGAGGCGCTTCGCCTCCCGCCCCTCCAGCGGCGCGCAGAGAATGCCGCTGGTATGGCGGACGATGAAGGCGACGGATTCGGGCGTCGCCTTCTCCGCCGCCATGATCAGATCGCCCTCGTTCTCCCGGTCCTCGTCATCCACCACCACGACCGGCTTGCCGGCGGCGATATCGGCCACGGCCTTCTCGATCGGATCCAATTTCAACGTCGCCATCACTCGTCCTATCGGTTCTTGCGCCCGGTGATATACGGGCCATGCCGGGCTTTGACCAGACCGGCGCGGCGCGGCACGCCGAGGAAGGGGCGATGCCTAAGGCGGTGGCGGGATGGGCCGCTTCCGCTCCACCAGGATGAAGCCGACGCCGGCGATGATGACGGCGCCGCCCAGCAGGACCTCGGCCGATGCGCGCTCCCCCAGCAGCAAGATCCCACCCGCCAGCGTCGCCACGGGGATGAGCAGAAGGAACGGCCCCACCTGACTGACCGGATAGCGTCCCAGCAAGTGATACCAGAGCCCGTATCCCAGCGCGGTCATCACCAGCCCCAGATAGACGACCGTGCCCCAGATGCGCCAATCCGCGGCCAGGACCGCCTCGATCTGGTCACGCTCCAGCGCCCAGGAGGTGAGGAAGAGTTGCGGCGCCGCGAAGGCCGATACCCAGGCGACCAACGTGAAGCCGCCGACCTCCCCCAGCTTGCGGACTAGGATCTGACCGAAGGACCAGATGACGAGCCCCAGGATGAAGAGCGCCAGCCATTGCCAGGCCGCCTGAAGCTTCGCGTCGCCGGTCATCAGGACGACACCGGCGAAGCTGACGGCGATACCGATCTGCTTGCGCAGGCTCGGCCTGTCGCCAAGCACGAGCCAGCCCATCAACACCAGCAACGGCGTCTCCAACTGCACCACCAGCCCGGCCGTCGAGGCGTCGAGATAGCGAAGCGCCGTGAAGGTCATCGAATATTGGATCGTCGCCGAGACGAGCGCGATCACGAAAATCTGTCCGAACAGGTGAACCGGCGCGCGCACGAACCAGACGAGCGCCAGGGCCGTCACCGTGAAGCGCAACGCGATCAGCAGGATCGGGGGAAAATGCGCGATCGCCCCCTTCGCGAAGACGAACCCCAACCCCCAGATCATCGGGACCGACAACGCGATCAGGAAATCGAGCGGCCGCAAGGCCATGCTCGCGCGCCCTATAGGCCGCCATCCATGGTCAGTTTCGTGCCGTCATGGAAGCGGGAGAAGCGGAAGGGTTCGGGGTCGACGATCGGCGCGTCGCCGGCCAGGAGGTCGGCCGCGAGCCGACCCGCCCCCGGCCCGATGCCGAAACCGTGCCCGGAGAAGCCGGTCGCGATATGGAGCCCCGGCAACGCGTCCACCGGCCCGATCGCGGGCACGGCATCGGGCGTCACATCGATCATGCCGGCCCAGCGTTGCGCGACCGTCAGGTCGGAGAGCTTCGGAAAGGCGCGCTTCACCGCCTCGAATGCGTGGTCGAGCACCTTCCGGTCGGGTTCCGGGTCCAGGGTCCGGCAGGCCTCGAACGGCCCCGGTTCCGTCATGGACCAGTCCGCGCGCTGGAACAGCGCCTCCAGGAACGGCCGGCCGAGACGCAGGCGCATCTCCTTGCGCTCCGCCATGAAGGCGGGCCAGAAAAGACGCATATGGCGGATCGCATCGGGGACGATGTCGAAGGTGACGCCGCCGCCCAGCGCGATGCTGTAGCCGCCGTCCTCCCGCCGCCGCAGGCTGAAATCCGGCGCGCCGAGGCCGCCCGGCGTCACCTCCGCCGCCGGGTCCGTGCGCTGGGCGGAGGCGCGCACGCAAAGCTGCGGCATGGAGAGGCCGTGGCGCTTCAGGAACAGGTTCGACCAGGCGCCACCCGCCAGCAGGACGAGGCGGGCGCGGATCGACCCGCGTTCCGTCACCACGGCGGAAACGGCGCCCGCCTCCGTCTCCAACCCGCGCACGGCGCAGCCGGTCAGGATCGCGGCGCCCTTGGCGCGCGCCGCCTCCGCGATCGCCGGGGTGGCTTGCGACGGCTCGGCGCGCCCGTCGCTCGGCGTCTCGATACCGCCGATCCAGCCGGCGCGCGCATCGGGCAGGCGCGCGGCGATCTCCGCGCGGGAAAGCAGGCGGGTGTCGATCTGGTGCTGACGCGCCTGATCGACCCAGCCCTCCCATTCGGCCATGCGCTTGGGATCGTCCGTCACCCAGATCACGCCGGTGCGCCGAAAGCCGGGATCGCGGCCCGTGCGCTCGGCGAGGTCGCCCCATGCGGCGAGGCTGTGCTTGATCAGCGGAATCTCGCGCCGGTCCCGCCCCTGTTGGCGGCACCATCCCCAGTTGCGGCTCGATTGCTCGCCGCCGACGGTTCCCTTTTCGACCAGCGCGACCTTCAGCCCCTTCTCCGCGAGATCGAGCGCGGCCGCGGCGCCGACGATACCCGCGCCGATGACGACGGCATCGACATGATCGGGAAGACCCGGGTCGCTGGCGACCGGATCGACGGGTGGGGATGTCATGGAAATTCGCTCTTCTCGATCTTGTTCGGTTATCGCTCTAGTCCGCGCGGTCGGCCATCTGGGCGTCGGCGAGACGTTGCGCCTCCTGACGTTGGAAGATCAACGCGGCCACCACGATGCACAGCGTCACCAGCAACACGATCAACGTGCCCAGCGCATTGATTTCCGGACTGACGCCGAGCCGGACCTTGGAGAACACCACCATCGGCAGGGTGGTCGATCCCGGGCCGGCCACGAAGCTGGCGATCACCAGATCGTCGAGCGAGAGCGTGAAGGCCAGCAGCCAGGCCGCGACCAGCGCCGGCGCCAGCATCGGAATGGTGATCAACAGGAAGGTCTTGGCCGGCCGCGCGCCGAGGTCCATCGCCGCCTCCTCCAAGGATTGATCAAGGGAGGAGAGCCGCGCGCGCACGATGACCGCGACGAAGCACATGGAAAAGGTGATATGCGCGATGGTGATGGTGGACATGCCCCGTTGCCAGGCGAGCCCGACGAAGAGCAGCAGCGTCGCCAGCCCGGTGATCACGTCCGGCATGACCAGCGGCGCCGTCATCATGCCGGTGAACAGCGTGCGTCCCTTGAAGGCCCCGAACCGCCCCAACGCATAGGCCCCGAACAGTCCGAGCACCGTGGCGACGCTCGCGTTCATCGCCGCGATCTTGAGGCTCATCCAGGCGGCCGAAAGAATCTGCGGATCGCGCAGCAACTCGCCATACCATTTCGGCGAGAAGCCGGACCAGACGGAAACCAGCTTGCCCTCGTTGAAGGAGAAGATGATCAGGATGACGATCGGTGCGTAGAGGAAGGCGAAGCCGAACAGCAGCATCGCGATCGTGACGGGATGCAGACCCTTCCTCATGACGCGGCCTCGTCCGTCTTGCCCTGGTAATGCTGGAAGATGACGATCGGCACCACCAGGAACAGCAGCATCGCGATCGCCACCGCGGAGGCCACCGGCCAATCGCGGTTATGGAAGAATTCGTTCCACAGAACCCGGCCGATCATCAGCGTATCCGGCCCGCCCAGCAGTTCGGGGATGACGAACTCACCGACCGCCGGGATGAAGACCAGCATCGAGCCCGCGACGATGCCCGGGACGGAGAGCGGCAGCGTCACCGCCAGGAAGGTCTTCCACGGCTTGGCGCCAAGATCGGCGGCCGCCTCCAGCAGGCTCTCGTCCATCTTCGCCAGATTGGCGTAGAGCGGCAGGATCATGAAGGGCAGATAGGAATAGACGATCCCGACATAGACCGAGAAATCATTGTGCAGCATCGGCAGCGGTTGATCGATGATGCCGAGCCCGATCAACAGGTTATTGAGGATGCCGTTGTTCTTGAGGATGCCGATCCAGGCATAGACCCGGATCAGGAACGACGTCCAGAAAGGCAAGATCACCAGCATCAGCAAGGCGTTGCGCCACGTCCCCGGCGCCTTGGCGATGCCATAGGCCATCGGATAGCCGATCAGGAGGCAAGCGATGGTGGAAACCAGCGCGATCTTGATCGAGTTCAGATAGGCGACGACATAAAGGTCGTCGGTGAACAGGAAACTGAAATTATAGAAGGTGCCGGTGAAATCCGGGATCAGCCCATCCGCCCAATCCAGGATCGGCAGATAGGGCGGCATGGCGATCGCCGCCTCCGATATGCTGAGCTTCAGCACGATCACGAAGGGCGCCAGAAAGAAAAGCAGCAGCCAGATATAGGGCGGCAACAGCACGACCGTGCGCTGCGAGAACAGCCGCGCCCTAAGGCGCGCGCCGAGGCCGCCGGCCCCACCCGCGCTCATGACGTCAACACGACGCCGGCATGGCGTCCCCAGCTAAGCCACACGGGCTCCTCCCAGTCGATCGGACGCTCCGCCGTGCGGGTCAGGTTCGGGGTTGTCACCCTTACCAATTTCCCATCGGCGAGCCGCACCTGATAGATCGACAGGCTGCCCTGATAGGCAATCTCGTCGACGATGCCCTGGATCACGTTCTCGCCCTGTGACGGCTTATCGTCCTGCTTGGCGATGGCGATCTTCTCCGGGCGAATCGCGACCGCAACCGATTGGCCCGCGCGCGCGTCGGTTTGCCCCGCATCGACATGGATGTCGATTCCGGCCTCGGGCGCGGTGATGCGCATCCCCTCCGCGCCGGTGCCGGAGACCGTGCCCTCGAACAGATTGACCGACCCGATGAAGTCTGCGACATAGCGGGTTCGGGGATATTCATAGACCTCGCTCGGCGTGCCGAGTTGCTGGATCACGCCCTCGTTCATCACCGCGATGCGGGTGGAAAGCGTCATCGCCTCCTCCTGGTCGTGGGTGACGACGATGAAGGTGACGCCGAGTTCCTCCTGGATGTTCATCAACTCGAACTGCGTCGATTCGCGGAGCTTCTTGTCGAGCGCCGCCAACGGTTCGTCGAGCAACAGAAGCTTCGGCCGCTTGGCCAAAGCCCGGGCCAGCGCCACGCGCTGCCGTTGGCCGCCTGAGAGTTGATGCGGCTTGCGCCGGGCGAACCGGCCGAGTTGGACAAGGCCGAGCATCTGCTCGACCCGTTCCTCGACCTCGCCCTTGCCCATGCCTTCCTGCTTGAGGCCGAAGGCGACATTCTGCGCCACCGTCATATGCGGGAAGAGCGCATAGGACTGGAACATCATGTTGACCGGCCGCTCATAAGGCGGCACGCCCACCATGTCCTGCCCGTCGAGCAGGATGCGCCCCTCCGTCGGTTCCTCCAGCCCCGCCAGCATGCGCAGAAGCGTGGTCTTGCCGCAGCCCGACGCGCCGAGCAGCGAGAACAGCTCCGATCGATAGATGTCGAGGCTGACATTATCGACCGCCACGAATTCGCCGAAGCGCTTGGTGACATTCTGGATCGAGATATAGGGGTCGCCGCCGGGCACCGCCCAGCCGGACGGCTTGTGCGGCCCTGGCCGCTTCTCCGCCGTATCGCTCATTGGCTCAGATATCCCGTCACGCATCGTGGACCGGGGAATAGAGTGCACCGGAACCACGACGGAAGGAAGAGACGCGATGAAGGGACACGCCGATTCCGGCCGGTACCTCCCCGCCTGTTCCGTCATGGACGGGAAATGGCGGGGAGGCGTTGACGGGAGGCGGCGCCCCCCTTCGCGCGTGGGACCGAAAGGCCGGCCTTACTGGCCGGTCTTCAGCTTGGTCCAGGCCCGGGTCGCCTCGCGCTGATAGCGCGGGTTCCAGGGGAGAACCGTGTAGAGGTTCTGCATGGTCTCCTGGTCCGGATAGATCGCCGGATCGCCCTTGACCTCCTCGTCGACGAACTCCGTCGCGGCCGAGTTGGCATTGGCGTACCAGACATAGTTGGAGATGCCGGCGGCCACCTCGGGCTTCATGATGTAGTTGAGGAAGGCGTGCGCGTTGTCCGCGTTCGGCGCGTCCTTCGGAATGGCCATCATGTCGGTCCAGAGCAGCGCGCCCTCCTTCGGGATCACATACTCGATCTCGACGCCCTGATCGGCCTCGGCGGCACGGTCGCGGGCGATGAACATATCGCCCGACCAGCCCATCGCCAGGCAGATGTCGCCATTGGCCAGATCGTTGATGTTCTGGGAGGAGTGGAAGTACTTGATGCTCGGCCGCACCTTGTCCATGTGCGCCATCGCCTCTTCCATCTTGTCGACGTCCTGGCCGGCCGGGTCGGCACCGACATAGTTCAACGCGGCCGGGATCACCTCCGTCGGGGCGTCGAGGAACGACACGCCGCAATCCGCGAACTTCGAGACGACCTCCGGGTCCATCATCATGTCCCAGCTATTGACCGGCGCGTCGGGCATGCGCTCCGCGATCATCTTCTTGTTATAGGCGAAGCCGGTCGTACCCCACATGTACGGCATGCCATGGGCATTGCCGGGGTCCATCGGATCGACCCGCTTCAACAGCGTCTCATCGAGATTCTCCCAATTCGGCAGCTTCGACTTGTCGAGCTCCATGAAGACGCCGGCCTGGATCTGACGGGCGAGGAAGGTGGAGGTCGGCACGACGATGTCGTAGCCGGAATTGCCCGCCAGCAGCTTCGCCTCCAGCACCTCGTTCGAATCGAACACGTCATAGCGGACCTTGATGCCGGTCTCCGCCTCGAAATTGGCGATCGTGTCCTCGGCGATATAGTCCGACCAGTTGTAGACGTTGACGACCTCGTCCTGGGCCGAGGCCGCGCCGGACAATCCGACGACCGCCGCCAGGGCGGCGACGCCGGCCTTGAGGGCCGTCTTCGGCGAGAAAGTGGCTCCCACGCTCATATCCCTGATACCTCCTGCTGTTCCAATATGCGGCGGCCGATCGATCCGGCGCGCCGTCGTTCTGATTGTCGCCCCGACCGTGCCGCCACCGCGTGCCGGATACACGCGCGGAAAGCCGCCGGCCGATGCCTTTTTCCCTCCGAGGCGGGAGTTCTGCCGTCCCCCTTGCCGCCGGTGGGAGTGTCGCCGCGGTCGCGCCTTCGCGTCAACCGTGCGACGCGCCCGTCACGGGCGTTTCGTCGCCCCGTCATATGTCATCAACGCGCCGTAGAGTTCCGGACGCCGGTCGCGGAAGAACCCCCAGCTCGCCCGGGCGAGCCGCATGGCTTCCAGATCGACGGTCGCGGTCACCACCGCCTGTTCCTCGCGCCCGGCCTCCGCCAGCTTGGCGCCGGTCTCGTCGGCGATGAAGGAGGAGCCGTAGAAGGTCATTTCCGCGGCGTCCGAAGCCTCGGTGCCGACGCGGTTGCTGGCGACCAGCGCCACCATGTTCGACGCGGCATGGCCCTGCATGGCGCGGTGCCAATGGTCGCGGCTGTCGATCTCCGGCGCCTGCGGTTCGTTGCCGATCGCGGTCGGATACATCAGGATATCCGCGCCCTGCAGCGCCATCGCGCGGGCACATTCCGGATACCATTGGTCCCAGCAGATGCCGACCCCGACCCGCCCGAAGGCCGTATCCCAGACCTTGAAGCCGGTATCGCCGGGGTTGAAGTAGAACTTCTCCTGATAGCCCGGCCCGTCCGGGATATGGCTCTTGCGATAGCACCCCATGACGCGCCCGTCCGCATCGACCATCGCGAGCGAATTGTAATAGGCGTTGTTCGCCCGCTCGAAGAAGCTGACCGGCAGCACCACGCCCAGTTCCCTGGCCAGGCCGGCCATGCGGGCGACGATCGGGTTGCCCTCGAAAGGCTGGGCCAACCGGAACATTTCCTGTTTCTGATCGGGGCAGAAATAGGGGGTCTCGAACAACTCCTGCAGCAGGATCACCTGCGCGCCCGCGGCCGCGGCCTCGCGAACCAGCCCCTCGGCGCGGTCGAGATTGCCGTCCGTGTCCCAATCGCAGGCCATCTGCGTGGCGGCCAGGGTAACCTCGCTCATTTCTTCTCCTCGGCCTCGTTCCGCCATTCCGCGCCCCAGCAAGGGGCTCCGGCAAGGGCTAGAGTCTGGGAACCTGCTGCGTGATGCAGTGGAAGCAGCCGCCGCCGCGCACCACCTCCACGCCGGGCAAGGTGATCACCTTGCGGTCCGGGAACAACGCGGTGATCGTCTCGACGGCGGCGGCATCCGCCGGGTCGTCGAAGACCGGCATGATCACGGCCCCGTTGGCGATATAGAAATTGATATAGGAAAGCGCCAGACGGTTGCCGTGCTCCACGCGCTTTTCCGGATGCGCGATCTCCACCACCTCGAAGGGCTTGCCGTTCGCGTCGCGGGCGGCGCGCAGGCGATCCGCGTTCTCCTTCAGGCGCGCATATTGCGAATCCTGGGGATCGGCGGAGACCAGCGTCGCGATCACGCCGTCGCGCGCGAAGCAGGACAGGTTGTCGATGTGCCCGTCCGTATCGTCATAGTCCAGCGCCTCCCCGTCGAGCCAGATCACCTGGGCCGCGCCCAGCGCGCGCGTCAGGATCTCATCCGCCTCCGTCCGGGTCAGGCCCGGATTGCGGTTGGGGTTGAGGATGACGCTGTCGGTGGTCAGGACGGTACCCGCCCCGTCGGTGTGAAGCCCGCCGCCTTCCATGAAGACCGGCATGGGAAAGCGCGAGGCGCGCTCGCGCTCGATCATCGCGGCGGCGACCTCCGCATCCTTCTCCCAATGCGGATAGCCCTCGCCCCAGGCGTTGAAGCGCCAATCGATCCCGCCGAGCCGCCCCGCACCGTCGGTAACGAAAGTGGCGCCGATATCGCGCGCCCAACTGTCATCGAGCGGCTGGGGCACCACCGTGACCGATGGACCGCACCGCGCGGATGCATCGGCCGCGTCGACGGGATCGGCGAGCATCACGAGCGGTTCGAAATCCGCGATCGCGCGGGCGACGGCGGTATAAACGTCGCGGGCCTGCTCCAGCCGGTCGCGGAAGACCGCCGCATTGCAGGGCCAAGCCATGTAGGTGGCGGAATGCGGCGCCCATTCGGGCGGCATCGCGAAGCCGTCATCGCTTGGGAAGCGCGTGTCCATCCTTGCCCGTCCTGCCCCTGACATATGGTTGCCGCGCATGCGCGCCTACATCAAGCCCAGATCCTTCGCGGCCGCGTCGAGCGCCTGTTCCGCCACGTCGAACAACGCATCTATCTCGGTCTTCTCGATGATCAGCGGCGGGGACAGCACCATCACATCGCCGCAGGAGCGCATGATCGCATTGCGCTTGAAGAAATGATCGCGGGTCACCGTGCCGGCCTTGCCGTCCGGCTTGAAGCGCTCCCGCGTCTTCTTGTCCTTCACCAACTCGATGGCGCCGATCAGGCCCCGACTACGCGTCTCGCCGACCAACGGATGATCGTCGAAGCGCTTGATCGCCTCCGCCAGATAGGGGCCGGTCTCGGTCGCGACCTTCTCGACCAGCTTTTCCTTCTCCAGCAGCTCGATATTGGCCAGCGCCACGGCGCAGGCCGCCGGATGTCCGGAATAGGTATAGCCGTGATAGAACTCGCCGCCGTTCGCCATGATCGTGTCGGCGATCCGGTCGGAAACGCCGCAGGCCGCGATCGGCAGATAGCCGGAGGACAGCCCCTTCGCCATGGTGATCAGATCCGGTTCTATCCCGAAGGTCTCCAAGCCGAACCAGTTGCCGGTACGCCCGAAGCCGCAGATCACCTCGTCGCAGATCAGCAGCACATCATAGTCGCGGCAGATGCGCTGGATTTCCGGCCAGTAGGTGTCGGGCGGAATGATGACGCCGCCGGCGCCCTGGATCGGTTCGGCGATGAAGGCCGCGACCGTGTCCGGCCCCAGCTCCAGTATCTTGTCCTCCAGCGCCTTGGCCGCCTTCAGGCCGAATTCGCCCGGGTCCGTGTCGCCGCCGTCCTTGAACCAATAGGGCTGCATGATGTGGTGGATGGTCGGGATCAGGGCGCCACCCTGCTTATGCATCGGCTTCATGCCGCCCAGCGCCGCGCCCGCCACGGTCGAGCCGTGATAGGCGTTCTCGCGGCTGATGACGTTCACCTTCTCCGGCTTGCCGGCGCACTGCCAATAGTGATGGACGAGGCGCAGATTGGTGTCGTTCGCCTCCGACCCGGAATTGGCGAAGAAGACCCGATTGAAATTGGCCGGCAGCTTGGAGGCTACCTTATCCGCCAGTTCGATCGCCGGCGGGTGGGACGTCTTGAAGAAGGTGTTGTAGAAGGGAAGCTCCAGCATCTGGCGATAGGCGGCCTCCGCCAGTTCCTTGCGGCCATAGCCGACATTGACGCACCAAAGCCCCGCCATCCCATCCAGGATGCGCGCGCCATGCCCGTCATAGAGATAGACACCCTCCGCCCGGGTGATGATCCGCGCGCCCCCCTCGCCATGAAGGCCCTTGTGATCCGTGAAGGGATGCAGATGATGGGCCGTGTCGCTGCGAACCAGCGCCTCGACATCGTAATTGCGGATCATTTCGGTCATCGGGCATTCCTCCAGGCTGGCATCATGGCCGGCACAATATCAAATGTGATCACATTTGCAAATGTGATCACAATCCCCCTTCCCTTTTCCTGCCCCGCTCTCCATCCGTTCCCATAAGCACGGTTGCCCTCGCGGACGGAGGCGGCTAGGATTTCTCCCGTCATTGGGGAGTAGCCGCCCTCGTCGAAGAGGGGGATGTATCAACAAACTTGGGCCACGGCCCATGGTACATCCGGCTTCGGGCTTGGCGAGACCTTTGGCTTCGACCGCTGTCACGGAGAGGGCCGGGCAGAGGGGGTCGAGCCAATGGTTCATGTCCGCCCGGCCCCAGGGTATCCAATGGACGCTTTCCTTATCTCCACCGGCATCGTCGCGATCGCGGAGGTCGGCGACAAGACGCAATTGCTGGCCCTCATCCTCGCCGCGCGCTTCCGCAAGCCGGTTCCGATCATTATCGGCATCCTGATCGCCACGGTGGCGAACCATGCGCTGGCCGCGTGGGTCGGTCTTCTGGTGGCGGATTGGCTGGGGCCGGAGATATTGCGATGGGTCCTGGGGCTATCCTTCCTGGCGATGGCCGCATGGATGCTGATCCCGGACAAGGTGGAGGATGGAGACACGCTGTCGGCGAGCCGGTTCGGGCCGTTCCTCGCCACCCTCGTCACCTTCTTCCTGCTGGAAATCGGGGATAAGACCCAGGTGGCCACCATCGCGCTCGCCGCGCGGTTCGACGATATCGTCATGGTCACGATCGGCACCACGCTCGGCATGATGATCGCCAATGTGCCCGCGGTCCTTGTCGGCAAGGCCGCCGCGACCCGGATTCCCCTGACCTTCGTGCATGCCGTCGCCGCCCTGATCTTCGCGGCGCTCGGACTCCTCGCGCTCGTCAACGCGGGGGATCTGTTCGGCGCGGCATAGGGTCGGCAGCCCCATCGATCAGTTACGCGGGCCGGTCGCGGTGGTCTTGCCGCCTGACGCCGTCTCCGCGCCCGCGTGACCCATACGGTCGAGAAGCCCGTCGAGCGTCCGCATCGCGTCCCGACGCAGCGCCTGGATATCATCGGGCGGCTTCATCTCCCATCCGACGCAGGCAGTCTCGAACAAGCCTGCCCCATCCGGGCGTTCGGCACGGTAGACGCCGAACCGTCCGTCGGCGCGGCGATAGTCGATCAACCCGTTATCGCGGATACCAACGGTCACGGGCTCATCCCCGGCAAGGTCGCAATGGATCGTAGCGGTCCGGGCCGAATACCCCCCTTCCATCGGGCCGGGACCGGTATCCTCCAGCGGCCGCGCGGCCCCCTGGCCATAGCAGGCGACGATCGGGGCGGAGCGCAGTTGCTCCCCCGGCTGTATTTCGCGTTCGAAGACGAAATATAGCCGGTCCCTTTCGGTATCCGGGCAAACCATGTCACGCACGATCGCGGCGATCTTCACCGCGCCCCCACCCCGGTTCTCGATCGTCAAGCGGGCATAGGCCTGACCGTCATGTTGTTCCATTTCCAGCGTTTGATGCAAATCGCGAAGGTCGGTCGTTTTCGGAATCCCCTCTGTCGCGCAGGCGGCCGAGACGGCATGGCAGGACATCGGGTTCCCCGTTTCCTCCACGCAGGCAACGAACCGTTCGCGGCAAGCGTCCGCTTCGGCATGGACCGCACCGGTTACCAAGGCGCCCGCCACCGGAAGGGCACGGAGAACCCCGCCCATTCGCGCCCGCCGCATCACGGCCGGCGATCCATCAATACATCTCCGACGCGCAGGCGGAATAATAGGCCTTCTCCGCGCCCGGCAGGTCGTCGATCATGTTGCAACTCGCCGCGCGGGCATAACGCTCCATCGCGCGTCGGCAGGCCCCGCTGGCCGCGGTGATCGGGATGCTATGGCTACGGCCCGTCTCCGGGCAGGTGAACCCGAAGGAAAGCGTGCGCGCGGCCTGAGCCGTCGCGCCGCCGGCGGCACCACCCTGCCCGGCCTCCTGGCCACCCGACCGGCCATTCGACTGGCCATTCGACTGGGACGTCTCGCGCATCGCCTGCTGCTGCATTGCCACCAGATTGTCGGGCGTGCCGTCGATGACATCGGCCATGCCGCCGGCCAGGAACCCGGCGGCCCTGTCATAGCCCCCTTCGCCCGCTATCATTCCCGCGCCGGCGACGATCGCCGCGCCCGCGAACAACTGACCAATATCGAAATCATCGTCGTGATCGGTCGCGCCCGGATGTTGGCCGCCGCTCCTGGCATAGGCAACGGGTGTGATTCCATAGGAATCCGGCTGGTTCGGATCACCGCCGACGCTCATGAACGCCTGGAACTTGCCCGCCGGCAACCACAGCCATTCCAACTGATGAATGCTGTCGCGCATCGTCGTGTTGCGCGCCGCCAGATGGACCGGGCTGACCGTCGGGCAGACTATCACGGGCTCCCCCTCGCGCATCATGCAATAGGGCAGGCGTTCGTTCACATCGCCGCCGAAGTTCTTCAGGACGAACTGAAGGTTCTCGGTCGCCCGCTCCGTCAACTCCTTCTCATACGCCCTCGCCAAATCCCCGTCATAGTCGACGATCGTGATCGTCGTCGGGCTTTCCAAACGCGGATAGACATCCTCGGGCGGCCAACCGTGGCGGCGGATCGTATCGTAGGCCCATCCCGGCCGCATGGTCGCCGCGAACCTGAAAAGGAGACCCCGGCCCGGCGGATTCACATAGGTATCATGCGGCTGGGCGTTGACCCGGCGCATCGTGGCCTCGTCACTGTAGAATTCCGCCCAGCTATCCTGTCCGTGCCTCAAATGCTGGAAATGGCCGCGCCCCTGCCAGAACGCTTGGCTTACGGTTTGGCTGGCCATGGTCGCGACGCTGGGAATCGCGCCGAGTGGAAGTCCCTCCCGATAGTCGCCGGCCTGTTTCGCCGCATGGATGGCGATGCGTTCCGCCAATTCAGGGCGTGACGCCGATACCGCCAGTTGGAACGCGTTGCCGTAGGCATAGGGCGTATCGAAAATATAGTCGTGGAACAGACGCTGATATTTGTCGCCGAACAGCGTATCCACGCCGTAGATATCGACTAGGGCCATTATGATATCCGGATGCGTGCCCTGGTAGATCAGGTGCGACAAGGATATCCGCCGTGTTTCCGAAGCCGGCTCTTCCAACCAGGCAAGGGCTTCCTGAACGTCCGGTGTGTCGATCGACGACGCGTTTAGGAGCGTGAGATAGGACTGGTTCATCCGTTCCGTGATGGGATCCGTCGTCTGACAAGCAACGGGGCCGAGGACCAGCAGAAGACAGACCAGCCCCCTCATGAAACATGTTTTCATATGGATAACTCCCCCTCGGCCAACAGTCGGCGCCGGTAGATACCAAGTGAATAGGGAAACCGGCCGAACGGCCTGTCCCGGAGTGGAGACTTATAGGTTAGCCGGAACAGGAAGCATTCAGCAAGTATGAGGTGCGGTATCGCCGCCTCAAACCGATTGCCATCGGGGAATATCCCCTTCCTTGTCACGCCCCCTCATTTAATATAGTTGCATTATACAACAACATGGATGACGCACCATGATGCATGCAAGCCCACCCTTGATCGCCCCCCCGATGATCGAGCGTATCCGCGACGCCTCACGCAGGCTGGTTCGCGAATTGGGCTTCATGGAGGATACGCTGGCCGGCACGAACATGTCGGCCTCCGCCGTCCATGCGATATTGGAGATCGGCGCGCGGCGCGCGACGACCGCCGGCGACCTGGCGACCGCCCTTCGCTTGGAGAAATCCACGGTCAGCCGTCTGCTCAAACCCATGATCGACGGTGGGCTCGTCACCGAACATCGGGATTATGAGGACGGCCGGCGGAAGCACCTCGCCTTGACGGAGAAAGGCCGCCAATCCTTCGACGACATCTCCCGGAGGGCCGGGGACCGTGTCGCCACGGCGCTGTCGGTGCTCGACGATGCGGACATCGACCACGTCGTCCGGGGCCTGGAATCCTATTCCGGCGCGCTTCACCAAACGGCCGGGCCGGGCACCGCGAAGGGCACGATATCTGCGGCAATCGAAATCCGGCGGGGCTATCTGCCCGGCCTCGCCGCCCGTATTCTCGACATGCATATCACCTATTACGGTCGAAGCGCCGGTTTCGGTCGGCCGTTCGAGGCGAAGGTCGGCGGCGAGCTATGCGCCTTCCTGACGCGGCTCGACAATCCCCGCAACGCCACCTGGTCGGCGGTACGGGCGGGACGAATCGTCGGCAGTGTCTCCATCGACGGCGAGGATCTCGGCGACGGGCGCGCTCACTTACGATGGTTCATCGTCGATGACGGCCAGCGCGGCACGGGCATCGGCCGGAAGTTGATCGACGCAGCCATGGCATTCGTGGACGAGGCGGGCTTCGCGGAAACCCATCTCTGGACCTTCAGCGGCCTCGACGCGGCGCGGCGTCTTTACGAACAGGCCGGCTTCGAACTGGTCGAGCAGCACCCCGGCACGCAATGGGGCCGCACGGTCGAGGAGCAACGCTTCGTGCGGCACCGCCGGACATAGAACCCGATGAGGCAATTTCAGGCAGCGAGGAACCGGATATCCTCGAACACCGCATCCGCCATCACCTCCAGCGCCGCGCGCGGCGTGGTGCCGGTCAACACGCCGACGGCCGCACCGGCACCGGCGGCGCGCGCCATCTCGATATCATGGGCATTGTCGCCGATCACCATGACCCGCGCGGGCGGCAGCCCCGTCGCCGCGCAGAAGGCCGCGACCTGCCCCGGCGCCGGCTTGCAGCCATGGCCGCTGTCATAGCCGGCAAGGAAATCGAACCGGTCGAGGATGTCGAAGCGCCCCAGGCTGGCGCGCGCGCCGGCCTCGCTGTCCGCCGTCGCCACGCCCAGCCGCAGGCCGCGCCCTCGCAGCCCGTCCAACAACGGCGCCAGATCGCAGACGGCGGTCGGCTCGCAATGGGCGATGAACAGCCGGTCTATCTCCGCCTCCAGCGCCTTGGGGTCGTCGGCCCGTCCGGGCGGCAACAGATCGGCCCAACAGGCGACGATCTCGTCGAGCGCACCGGCCGCCAACGGCGAGCCAGCGGCCACCCGGTCGCTCTCCGGGTCCCAACCGCCCCGGATCAGCAGGTAGCGCGCCAGTTCCGCATCCCCCTCCGCCAAGACATCCACGACCGCCCGGTTCGCCGGCATCCAGGTCGCGTGATAGTCCAGCAGCGTACCGTCCTTGTCGAAAAGAATGGCATCGAAACCGGATGGAAGCATCGCCAACCTCACGCCTCCGCCCGTTCGCGCGCGCTGCCCAGCGTGCTTTGCCGCAGGATCCCGCTATAGAGTTCCTCGTCGCCGACAACGCCGACAAGCTTGCCCGCCTCCATCAACAGCACGGGCCAGCCGGTATGATGGCGCAGTTCGATCGCGCGCTTCATGCGCATAGAGGCCGGCGCGGCGGCCAGCACATCCGCGTCGAGGGAAGCGACATCCGTGTCCTCCTCCGTCTCCACGATGCGCGCGGGCGCGCCGTCGCATGTCGCCGCCGTGGGCCGCCCCGCATCGTCCAGCGTCACGCGGAAATGCCCGCGCTTGTCCAGCACCACGTCCCCGTCGGCCCGGGCTAGATCGTCCAGCGGTGTCATCAGGGACGCCCCGCGCAGCACGTTGAGCGGGTTCATATGCGCCACGAACTCCGCCACATAGTCATTCGCAGGGTTGAGCACGATCTCCTCCGGCTCGCCATATTGCACGATGCGGCCGCCATCCATGATGGCGATGTGGTTGCCGATCTTCAGAGCCTCGTCGAGATCATGGCTGACGAAGATGATCGTCTTCCGCAAGTTCTTCTGCAATTCCAGAAGCTCGTCCTGCAAATGATCGCGAATCAGCGGGTCGAGAGCCGAGAAGGGCTCGTCCATCAACAACACATCGGCATCGGTGGCGAAGGCGCGGGCAAGGCCCACGCGCTGCTGCATGCCGCCGGAAAGCTCGTGCGCGTACTTATCCTTCCAGCGGTCGAGTTCGACCATCTTCAGCTTCTCGTGGACGATTTCCGCGCGCTCCGCCGCGCCCATGCCGCGCAGTTCGAGGCCGAGGCCGACATTCTCCTCCACCGTGCGCCAGGGCAGCAACGCGAACTGCTGGAAGACCATGGCGATGCGGTCGGTGCGCATGCGCCGCAGGGTGGCCGCGTCGCACGACGCGATATCGACCGTGCCGTCGCCCCCCTGGCTCAACGCGCCGTCACGCACCAGCACCTCCCCCCGCGAGACGGGGTTGAGGCCGTTGACCGCGCGCAGCAGCGTCGACTTACCGGAGCCGGAAAGGCCCATCAGAACGCAAATCTCCCCCTCCGCCACATCCATCGTGGCATCCGCGACGCCGAGCACGACACCGCAATCGTCGCGGATCGATTCACGCGTCCCCCCGGCGTCGAGCAGCCCGAGCGCACGTTTCTGCGCATCGCCGAAGAGGATATCGACATGGCGGAAGGAGACCATGGGCATGGGGGGCATGGGGCCATCATCGCTCATCGCCTCACCCCTTCCCCGGTTGCTTGCAGATGCGGTCCATGATGATGGCGACGACGACGATGGCGAGGCCCGCCTCGAACCCCTTCGCCACATTGACGGAGTTGAGCGCGCGCAGGACCGGCACGCCGAGGCCGTCCGCCCCCACCATCGCCGCGATCACCACCATCGATAACGAGAGCATGATGCATTGCGTCAGCCCCGCCATGATGGTGGGCAGGGCGTGGGGAATCTCGACCTTCCAAAGCAACTGGCTCTTGGTCGCGCCGAAACTCTCCGCCGCCTCCATCAGGGGCTTCGGCGCGGAGGAAACACCGAGATAGGTAAGCCGGATCGGCGCCGGAATCGCGAAAATGATCGTCGCCACCAGCCCCGCCACGAGGCCGAGGCCGAAAAAGATCAGCGCCGGGATCAGATAAACGAAGGTGGGGATCGTCTGCATCATGTCGAGCACCGGCCGCATCGCCGCCCAAAGCCGCGGCCGGTGCGCCGCCGCGATGCCGAGCGGCACGCCGATCGCCAGACAGATGAAGGTGGCCCAAAGGACGAGCGCGATCGTGTAGACCGTCTCCTCCCAATAGCCCAGATTGATGACGAGCAACAGCGCCAGCACGGTGAAGAGCGAAAGCTTCCACGAGCGGTGCAGCCAATAGGCCCCCCCGGCGAAGAGCAGGATCAGGAGCGGCGAAGGCAGGAACAGCATGCCCTCCGCCAGAAGCTCGATCAGCACCTCCAGCCCCTGGGTCAGACCGTCGAAGAACCAAAAGAAATAGGTGTTCAGGAAATCGACGAAGGCTTCGATCCAATCGCCGAGCGGAATTTTCGCGGACTCGATCGCTTCGGTGAAACTGTCCATCGGCGTCCCCTCCCTTCAATCGACCACCGCCGTCGGGGGGCTCGTTTCACGGAACCACCCCGACGGGGGATCGTCGTCGTTCCGGGCTCGCGGCCCCGGAAGCGGACCCTAGAGGTCGAGGGCCGCCTTCACGGCCGGCAGGGCAGGCTCGCCGTCGATCGTCTCGACACCATCGAGCCAACCGTCAAGCACGCCCGGATTGGCCTTCAGCCACTCTCCGGCGGCATCCTGGGCGTCCATCCCATCATCCAGGATCTTGCCCATGATCTCGTTTTCCATGGCGAGGCTGAACCGCTGGTTGGTCAGCAGCTTGCCGATGTTCGGGCAGGCCTCCAGATAGCCGGCGCGCACATTGGTATAGACCGTGGCGCCGCCCAGGTTCGGACCGAAGTAATCATCGCCGCCTTCGAGATAGGTCAGGTCGAAATTGGCGTTCATCGGATGCGGTTCCCAGCCGAGGAAAACCACGGCCTCGCCCCGCTTCTTGGCGCGGGCCACCTGGGCCAGCATGCCCTGCTCGGAGCTTTCGACCACCGCGAAGCCTTCGAGGCCGAAGGCGTTCTCGTCGATCATGCTCTGAATCAGGCGGTTGCCGTCATTGCCCGGCTCGATGCCGTAGATCTCTCCGTCGAGGGCATCGCGATGCGCCGCGATATCCGCGAAGGTCCCGATCCCCATCTCCGCGCCGGTCGCGTTCGTCGCCAGCGTGTACTTGGCGCCGGTCAGGTTCGGCTCATCGAGCTGCACGACGGAGCCATTGTCGAGATAGGGACGAATATCCCCCTCCATGGTCGGCATCCAGTTGCCGAGGAAGATGTCGATATCGCCGTTCTCCAGGCTCTTATAGGTAACGGGGACGGAGAGGACCTTCGCCTCCGGTGAATAGCCCATCGCCTCCAGAACCACGCTGGTCGCCGCCGTCGTGGCGGTAATGTCGGTCCACCCGACATCGGAGAAGCGCGGCGCCTCGCAATCCTGCGCGATGGCGGCGCCGGCCGTGCCGGCGGAAAGGACGGCCGCGAGAGCGACCCGTTTGAAAGCTGTCATGCGCATTGGCTTGACTCCCTGGTCTTTTATTGGACGGTCAACTAATAGTCGGCGATACCTTCCCCGATCGGGCCGGCTCTGGCCACCCCCGGCACCACCCGATGCTACATTCGTGCTCGTCTCTACCCCATGCGTCGGCACGGCGCCACGCGCCGCCCCTTCACGCGGCGAGCATGCCGATCGAATTTCCCGTCACGCCCGACGCCGCGAGTTGCTCCGCGACCGCGCGCTTGAGTTGGACAAGTCCCGCCTCGTCCAGCGCCTCGCAGCGCGCGACCAGCGCGTTCTGGGTGTTGGAGGCACGCAGCAACCACCAGCCGTCCTCGGTCCGTACGCGCACGCCGTCGATATCGTTGACCTCCGCCCCGGCGGCGGCGAGGCGTTCCTTCACCTCCCGCACGATGTCGAACTTGCGTTCCTCGGGCACGTCGATGCGCACCTCGGGCGTATTCACCACCTGGGGCAGCGCCTTGCGCATGTCGGAGAGTTTCTGGCGCGACTCCGCGACGAGATTGATCAGCCGCACCGCCGCATAGAGCGCGTCGTCGTAGCCGAGATAATGATCGGCGAGGAAGATATGCCCGCTCATCTCGCCGGCGAGCGGGGCCTGATGCATCGCCATCATGGACTTGATGATGGAATGGCCCGTCGGACACATCACCGGCTTTCCGCCCAACCGTTCGATCTCGTCGAACAACACCTGGCTTGCCTTCACATCGGCCAGCACCGGCGCGCCCGGGCGGGTCTTCAGAACCTCTCGCGCCAGAATGGCGAGAAGCTGGTCCCCCCAGAGAATCTCCCCCTCATCGTCGATAACGCCGATCCGATCGCCGTCCCCATCGAAGGCAACGCCGAGATCGAGCTTCTCCTCCAGCACCAGCGTGCGAAGCTGTTCCAGATTCGCCGGCACGGTCGGATCGGGATGATGGTTCGGGAAACTGCCGTCGACCGTCTCGTTCAACAAGAGATGCTCGCCCTTCAGGCGGCGCGCGATGCCGAGGGCCGCCGGCCCGGCAGCCCCGTTGCCCGCGTCCCAGCCGACGCGCAGCGCGCGCTTGGAGGTATAGTCGAGCGCGACACGCGCCATATAGGCGGACATCGCATCCACCTCCACCACACCGCCCTCGGCGCGCGCCCATACGCCGCGCCCCGCCAAATCGCGCAGACGCTTGATATCGTCGCCATAGAACGGCTTGCCGCCGACGACCATCTTGAACCCGTTATATTCCGGCGGGTTGTGCGAGCCGGTCACCATCACGCCGAGTTCCGCCCGCAGCATCCGCGCGGTGAAATAAAGGCAGGGCGTCGGCACCAGCCCGATCCGCAGAACATAGAGGCCGCAGGAGGCGATCCCCCGGCACAGTTCCTCCTCCAGCACGGTGGAACTCATCCGGCCGTCATAGCCGACGACGGCGACCCGGCCGCTTCCCGCGGCGGCGATCGTGCCGAGCGTACGGCCGAGGGCGAGCGCGTCGGAGGGGGTCAGCGATCGCCCGACCACCCCGCGAATGTCGTATTCGCGCAGAATCGTCGGATCGAATCTATGACCGCGCACCGCCATCTTTCCCAGCTTCCCCCTCTTGAGCGGCCCCGGCTAACGGGCCCGACCACCGCCCCCCGCCGGCATTCGGCGATGTCCCCGGACGATCACATCATAAGCGGGGTGTTTCACACCGCCGATTTCCGGCCGATGCTTACATATCGGAACCCAGCCGCCTCCATGATAGACGGATCGTACAGGTTCCGCATATCGACGACTATGGGAGATTTAAGCGCGGCGCGAACCCGCACGAGATCGAGCGTCGCGAAGACCTTCCATTCGGTGACGATCGCCAGGACATCCGCGCCCTTGACCGCGTCATAGGGATCTTCCGCCCAGTCGACGTCCGGCAACAGGGAGGCCGCGTTCTCCATCCCCTGCGGATCATAGGCCGCGACCGTCGCCCCCCGGTTCTGAAGGTCAGGAATGATCGTCAGCGCGGGACTCTCTCGCATGTCATCGGTCTCGGCCTTGAAGGTAACGCCGAGGACCGCCACCCGCTTGCCGTCGAGGGACCCGTCGACCGCCCCTTCGATGCGGTCGGCCATGGCGCGCTTACGCGCGTCGTTCGCCTCGACCACCGCCTCCACGATCCGGCTCGGACGGCCATATTCGCGCGCGGTCGAAACGAATTCCTGCGTGTCCTTCGGAAAGCAACTGCCGCCATAGCCCGGCCCGGGCTTCAGGAACCGGGGCCCGATTCGCGTATCGAGACCGATGCCGTTGGCAACCTGGGAGACGTCCGCGCCCGCGCGCTCGCAAATATCCGCGATCTCGTTGATGAAGCTGATCTTGGTCGCGAGGAAGGCATTGGCCGCGTACTTGATCAACTCCGCCGATTCCGGGTCCGTGACCAACATCGGATACCCTTGGTCCGTCAAAGGCTTATAAAGCTGGCGCATGACTTGGCCGCCCCTGTCCGAACGAACCCCGACGACGATACGGTCGGGGCGGGAAAAATCCGTGACCGCCGCGCCCTCGCGCAGGAATTCCGGATTGGAGACCACCTCGAATTCGGACGGGTCGCGGGTTCGGGCCATGATCTCCGCCACCGCGACCGACGTGCCGACCGGCACGGTCGATTTATTGACCACCACGGTGAAGCCGGTCATCGCCGCCGCGATGCTTTCGGCGGCGGCATGCACATATTTCATGTCCGCGTGACCGTCCTCGGGCCGGGGCGGGGTGCCGACCGCGATGAAGACGGCGTCGCACCCCGGCACGCCCTCCGACACCTCGGTCGTGAAATGAAGCCGGCCCGCCTCGGCATTGCGCCGGACCAGCTCCTCCAAGCCCGGTTCGTAGATCGGGATATCTCCCGCTTCCAGCGCGCTGATCTTCTTCGGATCGATATCGATGCAGGTGACGTCCCACCCCATGTCGGCGAAGCAGGTTCCCGTCACCAGGCCGACATAGCCGGCGCCGATGGTCGCGATCTTCATGCTGTTCTTCGTCCCCTATCTCCGCCGGTCCCCACGACGGCGGCACCGGCTCTTCAGTCGAGGTTCGCGGCGAACCGCCGGAGCGTCGCCTCCGTCGCCGCGCGCCGATCCGGGTCCGCCAGGGAAAAAGCGATGTTCGCCGACAGCCAACCATCCTTCGTCCCGCAGTCGAACCGTTCACCCTCGAATCGCAAGCCATGGAACGGCTGGCGGCCGATCAGCTTCGCCATTGCATCGGTCAATTGAATCTCATTGCCGGCACCGCGCTCGTGCTGTCCCAGGGCCTCGAAAACTTCGGGCATCAGGATGTAGCGGCCGATGATGGAGAGCGTCGAGGGCGCCTCCGCCGGCGTCGGTTTCTCGACCAACCCCTCGACCGTCGGGGTACGGTCGGATTCGTTCGGGGTCGACAGAATGCCGTAGCGGTCGGTCTGTTCGCGCGGAACGTCCATGACGCCGACCAAATTGCCGCCAAGCGCCGCATGCGCCTCTACCATCTGCTTAAGGCAGGGCGTTTCGGCCAGCACGAGATCGTCCGGGGAGATCACGGCGAAGGGACCATCCCCGGCCAGTTCGCGCGCGCACCAGACCGCATGCCCCAATCCCAATGCCTCGCGTTGACGGACATAGTGGATCGCGCCGGGAGGGGGCAGAAAATCGGTAATCTCCGCGACCGCCGCGTCCTTGCCGCGCGCCTTGAGGGTCGCGGTCAGCTCATAGGCCAGATCGAAATGATCCTCGATCGCCTGTTTACCGCGTCCGGTGACGAGGACGAAACGTTCGATCCCGGCGGCGAGCGCCTCCTCCACCGCATATTGAATCAAAGGCTTGTCCACGACGGTCAGCATTTCCTTGGCCATCGCCTTGGTCGCGGGAAGGAACCGCGTGCCGAACCCCGCGACGGGAAGTACCGCCGTGCGAACCTGATGCGTCGATGTCGTTGCCATGGAACCCGAATAGCAGTGCGCGGAAATCTGAACGCGGATATCGACCCAACGGTTCGCCCGCGCCGACTCTTCCGCCCTTGGTAAAGTATCGTGGTTCTGCCACAGCCCCGCGCGGGCGGCAAGACATAGGCCGGGAACTGCGTGAACCTCCTCCCGGTCGACATGAAAAATTCACACCCGCCCCCGGGCCTCGGGGAAACGCGCGCTTGCCTCGTCCCTGTATCAATCATATAATTTCGGTAGCCGAATTAAATAGACTTATGAGTCACCGTCAAGGAATGGCCCCGCCGATCACGATACCGCCGAATGCCCAAAAAGCTGCACGACACGGGGCAGCGAAAGAAGCGGCGGCCCGCGACGGGATGCCCAAAAGGGGAGAGCCGACATGCGCGATACACGAGCGATCACCATCTGTCTCCTGAGTGGTGCTCTGCTGCTGTTGGCCGGGCTCGCCTTCGGCGCCAATCAATTCGTGTTGGACAAGCAGCCGATGGAGGCCGAAACCCCGCCCAAGACCGAGACGATGAAGAAAATCTGACCGCTCTGTCTCGGCGGTTGCCTGGCCCCCTCTTGGCGGGAAGAGGATGCGACGAAGGCATCATGTTCGATCGGGGCCCGAATGGTTCCCCGCGCCCCGCCGCGTCATGCACGCGCCCACCGGCCCCAACGATCCGTTCCTTCCCTGAAATCGCATGTGACGAACGGTTTTGGCGATGCATTCCCTCGACGTCTCCGCCGCCGTGTCGATCGCGGTCTTCGCGGCTGTCTATACCGGCATGGCGCTTGGGCGTTGGCCCGGGGTTAGAATGGATCGAGCCGGCATCGCGCTGGTGGGTGCGGTGCTGCTCCTGACGTTGGCGGAGAATCGTGGCGAACTTCTCGCCACGATCAATGGAGAGGCGCTGGCACTTCTATTCGGGCTGATGTTGCTGTCGGCCCAGTTCGAAGCCTCCGGCCTCTATCGCGTCGCGGCCGGACGGTTGGCCGCCGCCCGCCGTGGCGATCTCGCCCTGGTGGCGGGCGTGGCGGGGGTCACGGGCACGCTCTCCGCGCTGCTCGCCAATGATGTCATCGTCTTCGCCATGACACCGATCCTGTGCATCGGTTTGCGGGCCGGTGGCCGCGATCCGGTTCCCTTCCTGCTCGCTCATGCCGGGGCCGCGAACGCGGGCTCGGCGGCGACGCTGATCGGTAATCCGCAGAACATCCTGATCGGTGAAGCGGGGGATCTCGACTTCTGGCGCTATCTCATCGAAGCCATGCCGGTGGCCGTCATCGCGACGGGATGCACGGTTCTTCTCGTCCATCTGTTGTGGCGCGGACGCTATCATCTGCCGCCCGCCCCGCACCGGAACGAAATGAAAGCCACTCCGGCGGAGGAGGAGCCGGGGAATGGACGAATAGATCGCGGCCCCCTCACGAAGGCGGTCGTGCTGACCGTGCTGCTCCTTGGCCTATTCGCAAGCCCGATACCCCGCTGGCTCGCCGGGCTCGCCATCGCCGCGCTGGTTCTCGTCAGCCGGCGGAACACCACCCGCGCCCTGATCGGGCGGGTGGACTGGGGGGTGCTGTTGCTACTCGGCGCGCTCTTCATCGTGACGCAGGCGGTGGCGCCGCTTTTTCGCGATCTTGTCGCCCCATTCGCAGCCAAGGACCGGATCGACCTCGCGACCCTCGCGGGTGCCAGTCTCCTCGGCGGGAATACGATAGGCAATGTGCCCTTCGTCGTGCTGTTCCTGAGTTGGTTTCCGGCGCTCGGCCCGGAGACACTGACGCGATTGGCTGTCTTCTCGACACTCGCCGGGAACTTTCTGCTGATCGGCAGCCTGGCCAACATCATCGTGGCCGAGCGCGCGGCACACCAAGGCGTGCGCCTCCGGTTCCGGGATTTCGCGGCGGTCGGGATTCCGTCCACCCTGCTGGCGATGGGGATCGCCTATCTATATTTCACCGCCACCGGAACCGCCGGGTAAACCCGCCGGAGCGCGAGGCTACCACCGCCGCACCGGGCCGACGTCGATATGAAGGAAACCCGGGTTGTTGTATCGCCCGACGCCACCGCGCCGCGCGACGAGCGCCGCCTTGTGAAGCCGGTCGAGCGGCACATCCGGCAGGAAGCAATCGACCGCCATCGCGCGCATATGAAAGCTCTTCTTCGCGACCCCGCCGCTCTTCGCGGCCAGCATCGCATTGGTCTTGGGGGAACGATAGCCGGAATAGACCTGAAACGGTTCGGCGCTGTCCACCGCGCGACGGAGATCGGCAAGCAAGGTCAACAATTTAGGATCGATCGCCGCCACCTCGCCCGTGCGGTGATCGCGCAGCACATGCGCGATCTCGTCGAGTGCCGCGGGGTCGTAGACCCCCTTCTCCTGGAAGGTAAGCATACAGCTCTCGCCCGTATGGAGATTGGTGAAGGCCAGACGTCTGGCCACCGGCACGCTCGCGGCCATGGCCGGGCCGGTGGGCAGGAGCGCCGCCGCCGCGAAACCGCCCAATCCCACAAGGGTGGCGCGTCGGGTCGTGAAGGCATCGGGCAAAACGCGCACGGCGGTCGCGATCGGATCGTGGGGGCTGGCCATGCCGAAGGGTCCGGGCGTTGTTATTCGCTAGAATGTGATCACACATAGGCGGCCAAATCGTGGGCGCCGTCAACTGCAATCGCGCCATGCCGCTAAATGACCAGGATGCGCGATATCCGGGGGCACCTCCCGGCGGATGAGGGTTCCACATGGTGTCCCCACACCGCATGTCGGTGATCGGGTTCCATGGAGACGGCTTTCCCGAGGTCTCGGTTGGGAGCACGCGGCGCGGCGATGCGGGGCGCCGTGAGCGGCACCGCGAAGACGGCGCACGAAACTCATCGCGCTCAATTCCGAAACGCCCCGCGCAGCAGGGAATCGCGGCCATAGACATCGTCGCGGAAATGAACCTGCCCGTCCTCCCCCGCCCAGGCGGTGGCGTAGATCAGGTGAACCGGCACGCGCTGGGGAAGCTTGACGACCCGCGTCTCGCCCGTATCCAGCATCGTCCGAATCTCCGCCGCATCGGGCCCGCCGGTCAATCGCATCAGCCAATTCACCAGGTCGAACGGCCGCGACAGGCGGATACAGCCGGAGGAGAAGGTACGCACACGCTTGGCGTAGAGGTCACGCGCCGGACTGTCATGCAGGTATATGTCGAAGCGGTTCGGAAACATCACCTTCACCCGGCCGAGCGCGTTCCGCTCCCCCGGCCCCTGGCGCAGCTTGTAGGAGAAGGTCTTCTGCGTGACGCGCGCCCAATCCACCGTGGCCGGGTCGACGGGCCGCGCATCCGCGCCCCACCCACTTAGCACTTGAAAGCCCCCGTCGGTCAGATAGGCCGAATCGGCCTGGATCTTGGCCAGTAGATCCTCGCGCGCGATCTTCGGCGGCACTGTCCATGTCGGGTTCAACTCGATATAGGAAATCGCGTCGGAGAAGACCGGAGACATCCGATAGGGGCGGCCGACGACCGCCGCCATGCGGTCGACGACGGACCCTTCCTCGACCATCGTCACCTCGAAACCCGCGATATTCGCGAGGACGTAGTTCGGGCCGAGTTCGCGCGGCAACCAACGCCAGCGTTCCATGTTGAGCAGGATCTGATCGACCCGCGCCGACACCGGGAGGTTGAGGGCGGCCAAGGTCTGCTTGCCCGCGACCGCGTCGGTGTCGAGGCCGTGGCGCCGCTGGAAACTACGCAGCGCGATCGCCAGCGCCGGCGTGAACAGATCGGCCTCCGCCTCCGGCACGGAGATATCGCCGAAACGGGCAAGCCGCGCGCGCACCGCCGCCACGCGCGCATCGCGCATACCGGGCTTCAAGCTGCCCCCCTCGGGGATCGGTGGGGGCTCGGCCTTCTCCGCCAAAGCACGGTATAGGGAAAGCGCCCGCCGCAACCCCCGATATTCCGGATGGCCCGGATGCAGTGCCAACAATGCCGCCCGGGGGTCGGCCGTGGCATCGGCGAAGGCGCGCGCGACGAAGCCCGCCGCCTCGAAGGTACGCGCTTCCGCGAAAACATTGGGATCGCGGTCATGAGGGGCGGCACGCCCAACCGCCGCGTCGCGGGCATAGGCAAGGAGCGCCGTCGTGCTCTCCACCTCCAGGGCGGCGAGACGTTCAACATCCGACGCCGCGTCCTCGACGAAGGGGATGACCCGGTCGGCGGATATGGAATGCGGGTAGTCCGTGGGATTCAACCCCTCCCGGCCTGCGTCCTTCAGCACGGAAAGTGCCGCCGCCAACCGTCCGGCGCCGGCCGCCAGCCCCTCGGCGAACCAGATGGAACGCCATCCCCGGGCCTCATAAGCCTCCAGCAGCTCCCCCTGGATCCGGGTCCGACCGGCCGCGTCACGAGACGTCGGAGCGGCAAATCCCTGCTCGCCCACCTGCCGGAGCAAGGCCGCGGAGAGCGCATCCCCATCCAACGCCGCAGAGTTGGAAGACCATGCCGGAATGAGCGATATCGCCAGCAGAACGGCCGGAAACAAACCATGGGCGAGTTGCTTGACGAGAGAGCCCCATGGAATCGGAGTCATGATCGAATTCATCGAATGAATATAGGGCACGGGCCGAAAAGCGGCCAGTATACCGAAACGCCGCTATCCGGAAGGGCTGATGGGCGTGTAGTTGACGGGTGGCTCGTAGCACCGCTTCAACCGCGCCATGGAATCGCGCAGCGGAATAAGGTTGAATTGATAGCCGTGGCTGTTGCCCTCGGTATCGATAATCGTGAAATCCGCCGTGGTGCCGCCGAACCCGAAATCGGCGATCAGGGTATTATAGATGTTGTTGTACCAATCGACATACTCCGGCGAGACGCTGCCCGCCTCCTTGTCGAACATCTCCGGCGTGGGGCCGAAACGCGCCTCGTACATCTGATTGTAGCGCGGAAAAAAGGCGCCGGATTTCAGATTCTCCATAACGTAGAACCAATGTTCCTGAACCGGGCCGCCATCGATCGAATAGGTGACGCGGAAGGGCTGCGTCGACGCGCCGATCTCATGCCCGTGGGTAATCCACAGTTCCGGATTCGCATCGCCCGCGTCGCACAGGAAATAGAGAAAGGCCTTGCCGTCCATCGATTGCAACCGGAAGCCCGTCAGATCTGTTCCGTCCTTCGGGTCCTTGCCGTCGACCGGCACCGGATTGGCCGCAGCCGACCAGGCCCATACCGCCGACACGAAGCCGAGCACGGCCAGCGCCACCGACAGTTTTCCCACGCGCCAAATCGTCATGCGTCCCATGCGGCAGGTCCCCACCCGTTTCCACGCGCCCGGGACGGCGCGCCCTTCCCTCTTCCTATCGTGTTCGCATCGCGAAGGGTAGGGTTTACCGTCGGCCGCGCGCCGTCTAAACCCTATCGTGAACCCATTGCCGGCCGCCCCCTTTCCAGAGGGGCAATGCCCGCGACAGACGCCGATTGATCAGGAGACCGACCGACATGGCCTTTTCCCCGCGCCCCCCCTTCCGCCGTCTCGCTCTCGCGCTCGGACTTGGGCTGACGCTTTCCGCCGCCGGGGGCGGCGCGGCCCAGGCCCAGGATCTGGACCCGGAGAACACGCTGATCATGACGCTGGAAAGCGGCGAGGTGACCATCGCCATGCGGCCCGACCTCGCGCCGAACCATGTGGAGCGGATCAAGACGCTGGCGCGCGAGAATTTCTATGACGGTGTGGTCTTTCATCGGGTGATCGACGGCTTCATGGCCCAGACCGGTGACCCGACCGGCACCGGCACGGGCGGCTCCAGCTATCCCGACCTGAAGGCCGAATTCAGCGATGCCCCGCATGTGCGCGGCACGGTTTCCATGGCGCGCACACCCGATCCGGACTCGGCCAACAGCCAATTCTTCATCGTTTTCGACCGCGCGCCGCACCTGAACGGTCAATATACCGTCTGGGGCGAAGTCGTCGACGGCATGGATCTGATCGACGGCCTGAAGCGTGGCGCGCCGGGAAGCGGCATGGTCAGCAACCCCGATCATATCGTGACCCTGCGGGTGATGGCGGACGTTCAGTAATCCGGGTAGTGTCTCAGTTTGAAGTCTGCCGGGATTGACTCCCTGTCGCGAACCCGCTCGCCTTCCTATATGCTTAGCGTGAAGCATAGGAGGGTCCAATGGGACGCGAGAAAGAGGAAATGGAGTTGCGGGAGCAAGCCCAGCGCGACGCGGCTGAGCGCGATGATCGGCGGTGCGGGTACTGCGGAAGCGTCGTGCCGTACGGCACAGATTTGGGCGAGCACGGTGAATGCCCCGCATGTGTTGGCGCATTGGAAAACGATTGATGCCTAAAGGCCCCAAAGGACAAAAGCGCCCCGCCGACGTGATCGGCAACGCCGTGCGCGTCATGCAGATCGCCACAGGCGAGGCTGAGGAAGAATACGACGACGACGGCAAGAACAAGGCCGCGCAAGAACTCGGGCGCAAGGGCGGCGCATCGCGGGCGAAGAAGCTGACGGCGGAACGACGCTCCGAAATCGCGAAAAATGCTGCTACTCGTCGTTGGAAGTCGGATCGGAAAGAGGAAGTAGCGGGGCCTCCGGATACGACAGAGCGTTCCGAGTAGATTCATCAACCATTTCGTCGCGAATTCCCTTAATGATGATGTATGGCTGCATCATCGGGTCTCGGAATCGATAACGGAACTGCCGGTCCTGGCCGCGGCGAATAAGGACGCGCCCCCGATCTTCGGAGACAAACTCCGTTAGGTGCCGCTGAAAATTGGCATGGGTCACCGGCCGCTTTCTAATCATCTTTAACGGCGGTATCACGCTAGTCGGTGAGAAAAAGCCGGCGTCGTCTGATTGGGCCAAAGCACAAGCCAAAAGAACCTCTTGGAATTTCGCATCCGTTTGGTTGCTGGCCGTGGCTGTGACGTAGTCATCTTGAAAAGATTGCTCGGTCTCTGAAATAAATCGGTCCATAGCCGCATCAACGTCCCCGTCTTTTACAGTAAGCCTCCGCTCGCGAGCGGCATTCTGGAACGAATATTTTCCGAGCATATGAACGTAGAAAGGTAACCCTCTGGCTAGGGTAACTATTTTCCACCTAGCATCGCCGTCAAGCTTAAGTGGCGTTAGCTTAAGACGAAGATTAAGTATCTCGTTGAGTTCTTCATTTGACATTCGGTCCAGTTTAACTTGAACCAAAGGCCTTCTTATGGACTCGTGACCTTTAACCAAATCAGAAACATTCTCTGCAACACCAACTAAAATTATGGTTGCTGTAACATTGTAATCGGACAAAGATTTTATAAGATTCGCGGTGAGCTCTTTAGCGTCTTCATCGTAAAGCTTGTCAAATTCATCAATAATTATAATGGGTATAGAATTTGGATTGCACTTTTGTAATTCCCTTCTGATTGTATCAGGGGAGACGCGGTCAAACTCCACTTCAATAGGAACAAGTTCGGCCCGGCCCGTCATTTTGGCAAATGCCAACAATTCTTCGAGAGCTTTTGTCCACAAGGAAGTAAAATCATCGGAAGGATCCGTTTGCACGCGTCCTATCACGAATGATTGCAAAGTCTTTCCGTACCGTCGCCAAAAAATGTTGGCCAACGAGCTTTTCCCAACGCCACGCTCGCCGAACAAGATTGCATGCTTCGACCTGTCAAATACCGTTTCAAGCAGCAACCGAACCTGGCTCGTACGACCAGCAAAGAGGCGTTCCTCATCGACAGGGCCGGTGCTAAAAAGCTGCGCAATATCGAACTCTAGCGCCAACCAATCCTCGGGAGTCTTAGGCCGTTCAATTTTGTCAATCATCAGCGCGCCTTTATCGTGTCCGGGGAGTTAAGTAGGGCGCCAAAAGTTTAAAGTAAGGTTCTCAAAGGTGCAAGTAGCTTATAAGTGAGCAATGTACTTGACGCCAAGCATATAAGTTCACATATTAGGGGTATGAACAAACTGCCCCTTCAGAAGCGCGTCCAAATCCTGAGCATGCTGTGCGAGGGATCGTCCATGCGCTCGATCTCGCGGGTTACGGACGTGTCCATCAACACCGTGAGCAAGCTGCTGGTGGACGCGGGGAACGCGTGCAGCGCCTTCCATGACGACAAGGTGCGGGGCGTCGAGGCCCGCCGCGTCCAGTGCGACGAAATCTGGTCCTTCACGTATGCGAAGCAGAAGAACGTGAAGACGGCGAAGGCCGCGCCGGAGAATGCGGGCGATACGTGGACGTGGACGGCGCTGGATAGCGACAGCAAGCTGATCGTTTCTTGGCTGGTCGGTGGTCGTGACAGCGAATACGCGATGGCGTTCATGGACGATCTACGCAGCCGTCTGGCCAATCGGGTGCAGCTCACGACGGACGGGCACCGCGCCTATTTGGAGGCCGTGGAAGGCGCGTTCGGCGGCGACGTGGACTATGCGCAGCTTGTGAAGCTGTACGGTGAGCCTGCGGAGAAGTCGCCGGAGCGGAAGTACAGCCCGTCAGTCTGCAAGGGCGCCCGCAAGCAGCGCGTCGAAGGTAACCCCGACCCGAACCACGTCAGCACGTCGCATGTGGAGCGCCAGAACCTCACCATGCGTATGCAAATGCGTCGGTTCACGCGGCTTACCAACGCGTTCTCGAAGAAGTTCGAGAACCACATGCACATGATCGCGCTCTACACCGTCTGGTACAACTTCGTGCGTATCCACAAGTCGCTGCGGGTTACGCCCGCGATGGCGGCTGGCGTCACGTATCGGGTGTGGAGCATGGAGGATATCGTGGGGCTGATCGACGCGGCTGCCCCGAAACCAGGGCCGCGCGGGCCGTACAAGAAACGCGCTTCAGTGGATATGCTGACGCCAGAAGAACAAGAGGCCCTGAGAGCGGACGGCCGCCGCACTAGCGCCTACGCTCGGGAAGCCTTCAAAGATTTGCGGCCAAAGAATTCAAACTGAGACAGTACCGTAATCCGCCATCGCTTGCCGATATGCGGCGCCGGCGCTATAATCGCGCCTGTTCGGGAGAAGCCCGAGCAGGCGCGCGGCCGCCCGTTTCGCCGCCCGGCCCTCGACGAGGCCGGTCCATAGCGGGATCGCAGAAGCCGATCCACGATTGTGGAGAGTTGCCGCCATGTCCGTTTCGGCCGCCGGTGCAGTCGCGCTTTCCAATGCCGTCACGCAGCAGAATTTCGCGATCGCCGCCGTCAAGCAACAACAGCGGATGGATGAAGGTGTCCTGCAACTCGTGACCCAAGCCGTGCGGGATGGCGGCCAAGCGCTCAACAGTAGCGGGCGTGGGCAAGTGGTGAATATCCTGACCTGACGCCGATCGCGCGCCGCGCATCCGGCCCCTCCTCAGCCGCTACCGCGCGGTACCGGTTTCCGGACGCCTCCTCGGGCGGCGGTCAATATATCCTGGCGGGGGCGCGGCGGTCACGGCCCGACCGAACTATGAAGGGCGAAACGGCATGCTCGATGAACCGCCCAATGAGGCGGAGGTCCGTCGGATTTGGGAGAAGAAGCCGGCCCTGCGTGCCATCTATTCGGATTTCCACGATCGCATGACCGAGGCCCTGCCCGATGACGGCGATTGGCTGGCGATCGGCGCGGGTGCCCTTTGCGCCCTGGAAGGGCTCGGCGCGCGGTTCCATCTCGACATCCTGGACACAGCCTGGATCGACGAGCATGGCGCGCATGCCGACCGCCTTCCTCATGAGGATGGCAGCCTGTCCGGTATCGCGATGCTGGACGTGCTGCAACATCCGGTCGAGCCCGGCGCCTTCCTGACGGAGGCCGCGCGGGTGCTGCGACCGGGCGGACGCCTCGTCGCGATTGAACCGGGCATCACCCCGCTGTCCTGGCCGGTGCATCGCTATCTGCGCGGCGCCCCGGTGGAGATGAGCGCCGATCCGCTGCACCCCACCGCCGGCCATCATGGCCCTTATGACGGGAACCTCGCGGTACCGACCTTGCTGTTCCGCCGGGAGGAGCATCGTATCGCGTTCATGGACGCGGTCCCGGATTTCGCGATCCGCCGTCGGGATTGGCTCGGCCTTATGGCCTATCCGCTATCCGGCGGTTTCAAGGAATGGGGCCTCATGCCGGAAGGGCTGGTCGCGCCGCTTTCGCGGCTGGAAGACAGGCTGATGCCCTGGCTGGGCCTGTGGATGGCTTTCCGTCTTCTCATCGTCCTGGAGAAGCGGGGCTAGCCGCGACGCACCGATCGCCTCGCCCCTTCCGCCGGTCCGGCGACATCCCCCTTAAATGGCCCTACCCGATTGCTTTATTGCACCTTACTTATAAGGCCATTGCGAGGAATCATTCATCGGGTAGAGGGTTATGAGCGCCTACGGCACGACCAAGCTATCGGTCAATCTCAATAAGGTGGCGCTACTGCGCAACCAGCGCGACGTCGGCTATCCCGATCCGGTCGCGGCGGGGCGCACGGTGCTGAAGGCGGGCGCGCACGGCCTGACCGTCCATCCACGCCCGGACGAACGGCACATCCGGCGCGCGGACGTCCATGCCATCGCGGAGATGATGGCGGTCGAGGGATGGCGCCGCCGGGGCATCGAGCTGAATATCGAAGGCAATCCGTTCGACTCCTACATGGACCTCGTGGCCGCCGTGCGGCCGGATCAGGCGACCCTGGTGCCCGACGGCCCGACGGCCGCGACGTCCGACAATGGCTGGGACGTCCTGGCGGAGTCCGATCGGCTGGCGGACCGCATCGCCGCGCTGCACGAACTCGGCGCGCGTGTCTCCCTGTTCATGAACGCGGAGAAAGACGGCGCGCGGGCCGAGGCGGTGATGGCGAAGGCGGCCGGGATCGGCGCCGACCGGATCGAGCTTTATACCGGTCCCTATGCCCAGGCCTTCGCGACCGAGGCACGCCAAGCGGTGCTGGAGGACTATGTCCGCACCGCCGAGGCCGCGGTGAAAGCAGGCCTGCTGATCAATGCGGGCCATGACCTGACGACCGAGAATCTGGGGCCGCTGCATAATGCGCTGCCGCGCCTCGACGAGGTCTCGATCGGCCATGCCTTCACCGCCGATGCGCTGTGGATGGGGTTAGAGGGCGCGGTGCGCGCCTATCTCGACGCGTTGGGCGCGCGTCCGTCCCGCTCCCGGCACGTGGCTTAGTAAGGCGCGGCGCCGGCGACTTAGCGCTGTCCCGGACCGCCCGGCGGCGGCAGGCCGCGTTCCTCGGCTAGGTCGACGGCGGATTCGTGGCGTTCCGTCTCGCGGATCTCGCCATTCTCCAGGAAATCCAGGATACGCGCGTCGCCCCAGCGCGATATCTGATGCTGCGCATGGGTATCGTCGATCGCCACGCCGAAATCGCCGGGCAGGCCCAGCGTCTCCAACCGGCCCGCCACCGCCGATTGATAGAGCGTGCCCCGCCGGTTCATGAAGCAGCAGCGGTCATATTGATTGAAGACCTGCAGGTAGCTGCGCCCCTCCCCCTCGCTGGCGAGGAGCGGAATCTCCAGATAGTTCGTCGCCTTGATCAGCGGGGCATAGAGATGCGGCGGCGTCCATTCCGGCGGCGCCCACCAGGTCCGCAGATAAAGCGGCAGGAAGGAGGCGACGGAGACACTGCGCCGGAAGCGCGTATCGGCCGCGGCCGCGACGGCGGTGACCCACCCGCCGGCGGAGAAGCCGACGAGATCGACCGCCTTCACCCCATGTCCCTCGCGCAGGCGGTTCGCCATGACGATGGCCGGCTCGATATAGACGCGCATCGGATGCTCCAGATAATAGAGCAGATAGTCGAGCGTCAGATTGACCGGCCCCCATTCCGGGGAATTGTAGATCTGGAACTGGTTTTCCCCATAGCCCGGGAAATTGAGCAGGCCGACGGTATGGCCGTCCTCCAACAAGGCCTGGATGAAACGTTTCGATTGCGAGAAATCGCCGGCATAGCCGTTCTGATAGATCACCGCCTCGCCCGTCGGCTCCGGCGGGGTCAGGATATAGCCGATGCTGACGTAATTGGCCTCGTTCGGCATGGTCAGGCGTTCCGCCGTCACGCCTTCCATTCCGGCTGTCACGCCATAGGGGTCCAGGCGCCCCGCCTCGACCTGTGACGGTTGACGCCCGGTCGGCACGCCCGACGGCCCCCAGACGGCGTCGCGCAGCGCGCCGCGCAGTTGCACGATATCCGACGGTTCATGCGCATCGATCAGCTTGGCCGGATCGATGGTCAGAAGGTCGGAGGAGATTTCCTCGTAGAGATAGGGACTGTCGGCCTTGAGGCGCTTATAGACCATGTAGCCATAGTCCGTCTTGCGCGCATACCAGACGAGCCCCAGAGCCAGGGCGAGGAAGGCGGCGAGGCCGATCAGACCCGCGCGGCGCCAATTCATCGGCGGCAGGTGATCGACCTCACGGTGCCCGGTGAGCGGCCCGATCATCCGCGCGCCGGGCAGCACCAGGATCGACAGGAGCGCGACCTGCCACCACGCCGACCAGATCGAGAAATTCGCGAGCGAGCTGACCCAGAAGGCCGCCAGCGTGGCGAGCGACACCAACGCGCCGGCCCGCCCCGCGATCGTGTTTCGAACGAAGACCGCCGCCAGGGCGGCCAAGCTTCCCAACAACAGCAGGAGGCCGGGAATCCCGGTTTCCGAGAGAACCTCCAGGAGCCAGTTATGTGGGTGGGAGGGCACATATTCCTGGCCGATGTCCAGGACCTCGTCATGCGCGCCCTCGACCATATTGATCGTGTTGATGCCATAGCCGAGCAGCGGGCGCTCCAGCGCCTTGTCGAGTACGAAACCCCAGATCGCCTGGCGATGGAAATCGACCACCGGCAGAGGCGGCGCGGCCTCGTCCGCTTCGGTGACGGGTGGGCTCGGCAATCGCATCAGAACGACCAGCGCGAGCGCGGCGAGCACGGCACCGGCCCCGCCGACGGCCCAAAGGCGCGTACCCGACGGCAGTCGCCGCCCCCCCCAATAGGCCCCAAGCGCGAGCAGCGCGGCCAGCAAGCCGCCATAGGCCGCGCGCCCCGGCTGGCGCCCGTCGCCCAGCACGACGAAACCGCCCGCCAACGTCGCCGTCAGAGCCAGTGCGAGCCAAATCCCCCCGGCGCGATAGCCGATCCACAGCATCACGGGTATCGCGATGGCGACCACCGAGGTGAAGCTCTTGAAGAAATAGACCGGGTCGGAAACGGAGCTGTCGAAAGGTGCGAAAATTCTAACCAGCCCATAGGCCTCGTAGATTGAGGTCACCGCGATCAGCATGACGGCCGTGAAGGCGACGAGGAACGTTCGTTCCGCCAGTTCCCGCAGATCCGCGCGCTCCGCAAGGACGATCACGAAGGCAACGGCGGCCGCGATAAACACGCCGATGCGGATCACCACCTCGAACGAGGCCAGCGGATCCTGGGAGAACGCGCTGGAAAGCGCCCACCAGAGCGCGGTGCCGCCGGCCATTCCTCCCGGCCATCCGATGAAGAGATCGCGGAACCGCCAGCGCAGGACATGGTCCCGGAAGCGGGGAAGGATCAGGATCACGGCGATCCCGAAGACCAGGGCGAACACCGCCCGTCCGAACAATACGGACGGTACGGAAAGACCGAGCAGAACCGCCGAAAGACGCGCCGGATCGATGTCGCGCGCGCCGTCGAGAACGGCCTGGCCGAGTGGCGCCGTGCGCCGCAACAGGGTGATGGGACGTTGCATCACCCTATACCGCCGCGCCCCGCCCGGGACCGGCCCATCGCCGTGGCGGAATCGCGGCCCCGCCCCGGGCCCCCGGAGCCATCACGTTGCCGTACCACCACCGCCATCGCCGCCTACCGCCCTTCATGCACGCGGGCATGCGCCCGTCAGTCGATCAACCCGCGTTCCCGCAACTTCGCTACCACCAACTCGGCCGCATCCTCGGCGGAGAGAGTGCCGGTGTCGAGCCGAATTTCCGGGGATTCCGGCGGCTCATAGGGGGAATCGATGCCCGTGAAGTTCTTGATCGCGCCCGAGCGGGCCTTCCGATAGAGCCCTTTCGGATCCCGTTGTTCGCAGATTTCGAGCGGCGTGTCGACGTGGATTTCGATGAACTCGCCCTCCTCGACCAATGCGCGCGCCATGGCCCTCTCGCTCCGGAAGGGCGAGATGAAGGACACCAGCACGATAAGCCCCGCATCGACGAAGAGCTTCGCCGTCTCGCCCACGCGCCGGATATTCTCTACCCGCTCGGCATCCGTGAACCCGAGGTCGCGGTTGAGCCCGTGCCGCACATTGTCGCCGTCGAGCAGATAGGTGTGCCGGCCGAGGCTCATCAGCTTCTTCTCGACCAGATTGGCGACGGTCGACTTGCCCGCGCCGGAAAGACCGGTGAACCACAGGACGCCCGGGCTCTGTCCCTTCGCCGCCGCGCGGGAGGTCTTATCGACGTCGAGCGCCTGCCAATGCAGGTTGGTCGCCCGTCGCAGCCCGAAGGCGATCATGCCGGCCCCGATCGTCCGATTGGAATATCGGTCGATGATGATGAAGGCGCCGGTCTCGCGATTGTCCTGATACGGGTCGTAACCGATGGCGCGGTCGAGCGCGATATTGCAGTAGCCGACCTGATTGAGCCCCAGCGTCTTGGCCGAGCTGTGCTCCATCGTATTGACGTTGATCTGATGCTTCAGGCTGGTGACCGCGCCGTTGACGCTCTGCCCGCCGAACTTGAAGAGATATTGCCGTTCGGGAAGCATCGCCGCCTCGTCCATCCACAGGATGTGGCAGGCGAACTGATCGCTGACCTGGGCCGGTTGGTCGGACGCGGCGATCAGGTCACCGCGCGAGATATCGATCTCGTCCTCCAGCGTGAGCGTGACCGCCTGCCCCGCGACCGCTTCCGCCGGGTCGCCGCCGAAGGCGACGACGCGCGCCACCCGGCTGGACTTGCCCGACGGCAGCACGGTGACCGCGTCGCCGGGCTTGACCGTCCCGCCGACGATGGTGCCGCAATAGCCGCGGAAGTCCCGGTCCGGGCGGTTCACATACTGCACCGGCATACGGAAGGGCAGCGCCGACCAGTCGCGCGCGACCTGCAGCGTCTCCAGCACCTCGACCAGGGTCGGCCCCTCGTACCAGGGCGTTTCCTCCGCGCCCCGGCGCAGCACGTTCGCCCCTTCCAACGCGGAGATGGGGATGGCGGTCACGCTCTCGAAATCGAGGCCCTCGGCGAAGGTCCGATAGGTGGCGACGATCGATTCGAACGTCTCGCGCTCGTAGCCCACCAGATCCATCTTGTTGACCGCCAGGATGACATGCCGGATGCCGGTCAGGCTGGCGATGAAGCTGTGCCGCTTGGTCTGGGTCAGCACGCCCTTGCGCGCGTCGATCAGGATGACCGCGGCCTCGGCCGTCGAGGCGCCGGTCGCCATGTTGCGGGTATATTGCTCGTGCCCCGGCGTGTCGGCGACGATGAACTTGCGCTTGTCGGTCGCGAAGAAGCGATAGGCGACATCGATGGTGATGCCCTGTTCGCGCTCCGCCTGCAGGCCGTCGACCAGCAGCGCGAGGTCGAGGCCGTCGCGCACCGTGCCCGCGTTCCGGCTGTCCTTCTCCAGCGCCGCCATCTGATCGTCGAAGATCAGTTTCGAATCGAACAGCAGCCGGCCGATCAGGGTCGATTTGCCGTCATCGACGCTGCCGCATGTGATGAAGCGCAGCAGGTCCTTCTTCTCCTGCTCCTCCAGGAAACGGGCGACCTCCTCCGGCGATTGGGCCTCGGCGATCGCTTGCAGGGCGGGATCGTCCATCAGAAATACCCCTCCTGCTTCTTCTTCTCCATGGAGCCTGCGGAATCGTGGTCGATGATCCGGCCCTGGCGCTCGGAGGTTCGGCTGACCAGGGTTTCCTGGATGATCGCGGGCAGGCTGTCGGCCTCGCTCTCGATCGCCGCCGTCAGCGGATAGCAGCCGAGCGTGCGGAACCGCACCTTGCGCATGGCCGGCGTTTCCCCCGCCTCCAGCGGCATCCGATCGTCATCCACCATGATGAGTTGCCCCTCGCGTTCGACCACCGGACGTTCCTTGGCGAAATAGAGCGTCGGAATCTCGATCCCTTCGGCGTGGATATATTGCCAGATGTCGAGCTCGGTCCAATTGCTCAAGGGAAAGGCGCGGATGCTCTCCCCCTTGGCGATCCGGGTGTTGTAGATATTCCAGAGTTCCGGGCGCTGGTTCTTCGGGTCCCAGCGATGGGTCGCGGTGCGGAAGGAGAAGACGCGCTCCTTCGCGCGGCTCTTCTCCTCGTCGCGGCGGGCGCCGCCGATCGCCGCGTCGAAGCCGTACTTGTCGAGCGCCTGCTTCAACGCCTGGGTCTTCATGACGTCCGTATGCAACGCGGAGCCGTGCGTGAAGGGTCCGATTCCCTGCTCGACCCCCTCCCGGTTCACATGGACGATCAGGTCCATGCCCACCTCGCCCGCGCGGCGGTCCCGGAATTCGATCATTTCCCTGAACTTCCAGGTCGTATCGACATGCAGCAAGGGAAAGGGCGGCGGCGCCGGATGAAACGCCTTCTGCGCCAGATGCAGCATCACCGAGCTGTCCTTGCCGATCGAATACATCATGACCGGCCGCTCGAACGAGGCGGCGACCTCGCGCAAGATATGGATGGACTCCGCCTCCAAACGGCGAAGATGGGTCAGCCTGCGGTCCATCTTAGAGCCGCTCCCCTCTATTCCGTGACCGGCCGAAGGCCGGTCGATCAGGCCA
This sequence comes from Marivibrio halodurans, assembly GCF_017963645.1. GTDB lineage: Bacteria > Pseudomonadota > Alphaproteobacteria > UBA8366 > Aestuariispiraceae > Marivibrio > Marivibrio halodurans. Next base: position 297,412 of record NZ_JAGMWN010000005.1, read on the forward strand.
TGGATGGCCGGTCGCGCGGACCCCGACCCGGTCTCGCGCCGGCTGGCGGACACGCAGAACCCGGACTATCGACGCCCACTCTCAACGATCGGGTCCTACCCGATCCTTTCTCGTGTTGTCCCCGGCCGCGCGCGCATCCGCGCATGACGTATCGGGGATATCATCGGCACTGGCGCCGACAGATCCCCTCGTGAGGACATCCCCCGCGGGGGAATGGGCGTTTCCCGGAATGCGTTCGACCGTTCCAACTCCGGATTCCATGTCCCGATGATGCGAAACCCCGGTCGGAGGGAATGAGCCCGCGTCGTTTTCCACGCGGACCACCGCTCCATCGCGGCGCGGTCGTCGCGACCCGCCTTGATCGAGCGATTCTCCCGACCGACTGAAATGTCATGCATCGACGCTGGGCCTCCAGGAAATCGGCGATCGATTTTCTTGCTCGGTTGGTTGGACCGTTAACTACACTGTCTTTGTGGTAATTGCAAGGCGACCACGACGCGATTGCTTGCGCGCCTCCCTCGCAGACGGCATGTTGCATGGGGTAAGCAATACGCGCCGACGGTCGCCGAAACCATGCATTATGACAGCGATCTTGGCGGATACGCGCCTCTGGACGGCCATTTCCCAATGGTGCTCCCTCTTCGCAGCATGGCGGACAGGATGATCGAAAGAGAAACCAATCGGCGGTGAAGGATCGTTGACGGTGAACAGCGCGGGGACGGCGAACAGCGCGGAGACGGTAAACAGTGCGGGAGGGGATGTGACGGCATCGCTCACCCTGCCCAGACGGCGCCCCCGCGTGAGTGGACAGAGGCCGTCTTTCGGGTGGATCGAGGATATTTTCGTGTATCGAGACGTAACAGCACCCATCGGCTGCCGCGCCCTGTCCCCCTTTGCCCCGTCCGTGGGGCGGGTCGGATCTCCCGCCCCGTCGGCCGCCGCATGAGTCCTCCCTCGAGCGACATGCCGGACGGCGAATTCGGGCCGCCTCCCTCCCCGTTCTCGACCATCCTTTCGCCGCGCCCTTCAGCGACGCGGCGGGTATATCCGACATGATGTTTCCCCGTTCGATACGCGACGCGATCTCGGAGGTAGGCGTCATCCTAAGCAGGCGCGATCAGGCCCGCCTCGCCAGCATCGTGCTGGCGACGACGGCGCTCGCCGGGATCGAGGTCGCCTCGCTCGCCACGATCGCCTCCTTCATGCTGCTGGTGACCGACCCCGGTCAGGCCGGCGACAATTGGATATTGTCGACCATCCAAAGCCAGTTCGACCCGACATCCGATATCATCTATGCGGGGCTGGTGGGGGGCGTCCTCATCCTTTCCGTCGTGCTCCGCAACATCATCGCCGCCGGGGTCACCTGGTACCGGTTGAGCGTCGTCGAGGGCTTGCGCGAAACGGTCGCGAGCCGCCTGCTGGCGAGCTATCTCTCCCAGCCCTTCAGTTTCTTCTACCGGATCAATTCGGCGACCATCGCCAAGAACGTGACGCACGAGATCGATGATTTCGTCTCGACCTACATGAACGGCATCGTTCTGCTGGCCAGCGACGTGATCGTCTCCGGCGCGATCATCCTTTTCATGATCGTTCAATCGCCGGGCGCGGCACTGATCATCCTGGTCAGTACCGGCGCGCTGGCTGGCACGGTGATCGTGATCCTCAAGAACCGCTTGGGGCAGATGGGACACACGCACCGAAAGCTAAACGAGACACGCCTGAAGCTCGTCAACGAATCGATCGGAAGCATCAAGGAAATCCGCCTGCTGCGGCGGGAGCGTTATTTCTACGATCTGTTCTCGCGCACCTTCCGGCGACTGACCGATCTGCACGTGCGCTATCAACTCATGCTGGAGTCGCCGCGCTACATCCTCGAAGTAGCCATCATCATCGGTCTTTTCAGCGTCTTCGCGACGCTGGTCTGGACCAGCGGATCGATCGCCCAAGCCGCCCCGAGCGCCGCGGTGATCGTGCTCGCCTGCTATCGCCTGACCCCGATAGCGCACCGGATCGTGAATACCTTCGGCTCGCTTCGCTTCAACACGGCCATCCGAACCGCGATCGCCGAGGTTCTGGTCCAGCGGGGGCGGGAGTTGGAGGTTCTGGAACGCCCGCCGGTCACCCCCCTGCCATTTCGGGACCGGATCACGATGACGGCCGTGGGCTTCGATTACGACAACCGGGAGGGCGCGCTCAAGGAGATCGACCTGACCATCCGGGCCGGCGAATCCGTCGGTATCGTCGGCCGCTCCGGCGCCGGCAAGACGACTCTTGTCGACGTCATGCTCGGCCTGCTGGAGCCGACGAGCGGCTCGGTCTGGATTGATGACCGGAAGCTGGATGCGACCGCGCATGAAAGCTGGTCGGCGAGCGTCGCCTATGTGCCACAGTTCGTTTTCCTGACCGACGCGAGCCTCGCGCACAATATCGCTTTCGGCCTCAATGACGACGAGATCGACCGCGACCTGGTCGAGGATGTCGCCCATCTCGCCCAACTCGACGATCTGATCGCGCAATTGCCCGATGGGCTCGACACCGTGATCGGCGAGGGTGGCAACCGGCTTTCCGGCGGTCAGCGCCAGCGGATCGGAATCGCGCGCGCTTTCTACCAGGATTGCGCGCTCCTCGTTCTAGACGAGGCCACGAGCGCGCTGGACACCGTGACCGAAAGCGCCATCCAGGACGCGATCCATGCCCGGCGTGGACTGATCACGCAGGTGGTGATCGCGCATCGTCTGACCACGGTGAAGGAATGCGACCGGATTATCGTGATGGACGCGGGCCGCATCGTCGCGACCGGCGACTACGAAACCCTGGAACGCGACAGCCCGCATTTCCACGCCTTGATCAACGTTCATGCCGGGCCGGGGAAATAGCGCGGCCAGAATAAAGCCCGATGCCGTACGCATACGGCACGCACCGGGCTTCCTACATTTGCCGATCCGCGACCACGCCGCCTCTTCTTTCCTTCGGAAAGATCAGGCGAACCGTGGTGCCCTGTCCGACAGTGCTTTCTATCTCCAGGGCCCCGTCATGCAATTCGATCAACCGACGCGTGATGGCGAGCCCCAATCCCGAGCCTTCGTAACTGCGGGAGAGCGAGCTTTCCGTGTGACCGAAAGGTTGCGTGACGAGATCGAGCTTGTCCTCCGGTATTCCCATGCCGACATCACTCACCCGGACGACCGCCCCCTCCCCGTCCGCTCCGATATCGACAGCGACCTCGATCGAACTTCGGGACTCGCTGAATTTGACCGCGTTGGATAGGAGATTGAGCAGCATCTGCCGCAAGGCGCGCTCATCCGCGATCAAGGTCGGGATGTCCGGATTGGGCGTGAATTCGATACGGACCTGCCGTTCGCGCGCCAGGGGGTTGATCAGTTCGATCGCGCCGCGAATACAATCGTCCAGCGTGATCTCGACATCGTCCAGCTCCAGCTTGCCCGCCTCGATCTTCGATAGATCGAGGATCATGTTGATGATCGAGAGCAGATGGGAGGCGCTGGTATGGATATCCTCCAGATAGCGGGTATAGCGGGGCACCCCGATCGGCCCGAAAAGCTCATCGCGCATGATGTCGGTGAAGCCGAGGATGGCGTTCAACGGGGTGCGCAATTCATGGCTGACATTGGCGATGAAGTCGGACTTGGCACGGTTCGCGAACTCGGCCTGCAGCTTCGCTTCGTAAAGCGACTGCTGGACGCGCGCTTCCTCGGTCACATTGGAGCCGACACCGCGATAGCCCCGGAAAACGCCATTCTCATCGAAAATCGGTACGCCGCTGGCGCTGATGACCAGAGGGTCGTGGTTATCCGGACGCTTGAAGGGATAGCGGAAATCATAGAAGGCGCGCCGGTTCTTCAGATCGTCGAGATGGGCCTGCCAATGCGGGTCGCCCGTATCACCCAGCGCGCTCTCCGGCCGGCCGCGCCCCAGCAGCTTCTGCGGGTCGATGCCCGTTTCGGTCGCGAGCGTGTCGGAGAAATAGGAAAAGCACAGTGTCTCGTCCATTTCCCAGAACCAGTCGGAGGCGATTTCCGCGTAGTCCCGGAACCGCCGCTCGCTCTCCCGTAACGCGCGCTGCACCGACAACAAATCGGTAATGTCCTGTATCGTCCCCTCGTAATAGAGGGGAGTATCATCCGCATCGCGCACGAAACGCGCCGTCTCGCTAACCCATATCCTCCGGCCGTCGCGGGACTGCACCTCCGAGACCAAACGGTCTATCTCTCCCCAGGACTCCATCAAGCGTACGAAGGCATCCCGCCGATCCGGATCGGCATACCAGGCAAGCTTCCCTTCCGCTGCCGCCTCGACCAGGGAATCGACCCCCGGATAGCCATAGATGTCCGCCAACGCCTTGTTGGCGAGCAGCAACCGGCCGGACGGTGTCGTTCGATAGACGCCAATCGGAAGCGCACTGACGAGGTCGCTCTGCTCGCCAGCGCTTCCGACCGCTCCCCCTGATTCGGTCGAATCGGCCATGTGGACGGACGGTTCCCTTCGCGGAATCGGGAAAGGATCGAGCATTCCCGATCCCCCCGATCCGCACGCGCTTCTCTATTCCGGCCGCACTCTAGCCCGCGACACGTGCCTTTTACAATTGTCCCGCATGTCGACGCAGTTACCCGACCGGGAGCTTACGCACCATCCCTCACGCACGGGCCCTCACACGCGGGCGCGCGCTGCCGCTATACACCCGCGCAGACACCCGCACAGGCACCCACGATCAGGGGCGAGGGAACAGCCGCGCGTCGACGGGAACGGGATCGTCCGGCAATTGACCCGCGCGGGAGAGCGCGACCGCTTCCTCGATCAGATGGGTCAACAGTTCGGTGAACAGCATCGGCGACTCGTCGAGCGCCTCCCACAGGAAATACCCGAAGGAACCGGGGCAGGGATTGACCTCGTTGAGCCAGACCTGCCCGCTCTCCCCATCGCACAGGAAATCGATACGCGGTGCCCCGGTCCCACCGACGATGCGGTAGGCCTCCGCCGCCCATTCCCTGATATTGTCGGCCATCCCGGCCGGCATGTCGGGGTTGAGATCGCGGGTCAGCGACAACATGCCCTGGCTGGCCTGCCCCGGCGCCTTGGCCCCGCCCTTCTCGCCGCTCTTGCCGCCGCCGGACATGTATTTCTGCTTGAAGTCGAGGAGATCGTCGCTGCGCTTCGGCCGCTCGATCGCGCTGGTGCGAACCGCGCCGTCGATCCGGGCGACGGCTATATTATATTCCACCAAATTGGGGACATAGGGCTCGATCACCGCGCGGCTGTCGAGACGGAAAAGGTCCGGCAGCACCTCCAGGAGCGTCTCTAGGTCGTCGACCTTGGCCACCCCGATGCTGGAGCCGAGATGCGCCGGCTTCGCGATGGCCGGAAAGCCGATGCGCTGCACCGCCACCTCGACCGCCGCGCGGTCGGGGATCAGCCCCTGGGCCGGCCGGTCAACGGCCGCGTCGTCCAACAAGGGGATATCCCCGCCGCGCAGGGCACGCTTCGTCAGGCCCTTGTCCATCAATAGCGCGGAGGCGAGGGTACGCATGCCCGTATAGGGAATGCCCGCCGTCTCGAACAGGCCCTGGATCTGGCCATCCTCCCCGATATTCCCGTGGAAGGCGGGCAGTGCCACGTCGAAGCCCACCGGCTTCGGCTTGGAAAAGAGGCCGCCGCCGGAAAGCGGGATCAACCGTCCCTCCCCCCGCGCGGTCAGGTCCAGGGTAACGGGCGTCAGCCCCTCCGCCGCCTGACGGCCGGGAATGTAGGCCGCGCGCCGGCGCAGCGCATCGCCGACGAACCAGTCGCCACGCGTGGAGATATAGACCGGAAAGGCCTCGTATCGCGCGCTATCGACCGCCGCCAATGCCTGCAGGCCAGAGACGACACTGACGTCATGTTCCGGCGAGCGGCCACCGAACAGCACCGCGATCCGCATCTTCCCCGCCATGGCCGAAATCCACCCTTTACGCTTGTCCGAAGGCTCGTTCGAGCTTCCGACGAATCATGGACGATTCGGCGGCAGGTCCAAGGCAAATCTGGGCGTCCCGCCTCTGCTTTCCGCCCTTCCGGTGCGGTGGAGGGGCTTTGTTCCTCCCTGGAATCCCTGTAGGAGAGGCGAAGACAATCCACCGAAAGGTCCCGCATGACCGCCAACGGCCAGGACAGCATGGACCCGATCGAGGCGAACGGCGCGCGCTTCGCCGTCCGCGCGCTCGGCCTCGCGGCCGGTGAAGCCCCGTTGCAGCTCATCTGGGCGCATGGCTGGGGCGTCGATCACCGGCTGATGGCGCCGCTGGCGGAGACGACGGCGCGCCGGGCCGCCAATTGGCTGATCGATCTGCCCGGGTTCGGCGCGGCGCCAAAACCACCGGACGACTGGGGCACCGCCGACTATGCCGACCAGATGGCCGAATGGTTCACCACCCTGCCCCGGGCGGCGGGGGCGAAACGGGTCTTCATCGGGCATTCCTTCGGCGGGCGCGTCGCGGTGCAACTGGCCGCCCGCCATCCGGACGCGGTCGATGCGATCGTGCTGATCGCCGGGGCGGGCCTGCAACGCAAGCGCGGGCCGGTCGACCATCTGCGCCGCAAGGTCCGTCAACGGCAATATAGGATGCTGCGCGCGCTTGCCCGGGACGACGCGGCGCGCGAGGCGCTGGCCCAGCGCTTCGGCAGCCCCGATTACCGCAATGCCGGCGCCATGCGGCCGATCTTCGTGCGCGTCGTGCGCGAGGATTTGAGCGATCAGGCCCGCCGTGTCACCTGTCCCGCCCTCCTGGTCTATGGAAGCGAGGATCAGGAGACCCCGGCGGAATTCGGCGCACGCTATGCCGGGCTGATGCATGATGCGCGGTTCGTCGAACTGCCGGGCCTGGATCACTATACCGTGCTGGGCGACGGGCGGCATCAGGTACTGCACAGGCTGAAGGACTTCCTGGACGGATTATGACCGAGTGGCTCGCCTATCTCCCCCCGATTGCCCTGCTGGCGGGCTTCGCCCTCTTCGCCCGGCGGCGTTTGCTGACCTATCTGCATGTCTTCCAGCAGGAGGAATATGACGGCCCGCGCTTCATCAAATGGATCGCGCGCAATGGGGCCGTCGACCGTCGCATGACGTTGGCGTTGGCGGCGCTCGGCTTCGCCACGCCGCTGCTCCATGGGATCGGCGGGATAAACGGCAGTTGGATCGCGGCCGGTTTCGCGCTGCTCTTCTTCCTCGGCCTCGCCGCGATCGAGAACGACCCGCGCAAGGCCGCGAAGAAGAAGCTGGCGATGACCCGGCGCGCGCGGCGCATCCTCTATCTGGCCGCCGCCGTGCTGGCCGTGCCGGCGATCGCGATCGCGGCGATCCCGCTGCCGGTCTGGTCCTGGCTGGTGGCGGTGCAGTCGATTCCGATCGCCCTGGTGCTCGGCAATCTTCTGCTCATGCCCTATGAGGCACGGGTGCAGAAACGCTTCTGGACCGAGGCGCACGATAAGCTGACGCGCCTCGCCCCGACCGTCATCGGCATCACCGGCTCCTATGGCAAGACGTCGGTGAAGCATATCCTGGGGCATATGCTGGAGACCGTGGCCCCCACCCTGATCACGCCCGGCAGCGTGAACACGCCGATGGGCATCGCCCGTGTCGTGCGCGAGAGCCTGGGCGCGCACCATCGCTATTTCATCGCGGAGATGGGGGCCTATGGTCCCGGGTCCATCGCGCGGCTATGCCGTCTAGCTCCGCCGGACTTCGCCATCATCACGGCGATCGGCCATGCGCATTACGAACGGTTCAAGACGCTGGAGACCGTGGCCGAGGCGAAGTTCGAACTGGCCGAGGCCGCCATCGCCCGCGACGGCCACGTCGTGGTGCCGACATCCTTGGCGGAGATCGGCCCCGCCGCCGCCCGGATGGCGGAGCGGCCGGATCGCTTCATCCGCTGCGGCGCGGCGGAGGGCTGCGACCTGCGCATCCTGGAGAGCCGCCAGACGCCCGAGGGCATCCTGGTGCGCGTTGTCTGGGACGGCGTGGAGCACGAATTGCGCGCACCGCTGTTCGGCAGCCATCATGCGACGAATCTCGCGCTCGCCTTCGCGGCGGTCTGCGCGCTGGGCGTCCGGCCGGAAGACGCGAAGCTGGGCCTCAAGCGCCTGCCTCAGATCGCCCACAGGCTGGAGGTCAAGCCGCGGCCCGACGGCAGCGTCACGCTGGACGATGCCTATAATTCCAACCCCGTCGGCTTCAAGGCGGCGGTGGAGACCGTCGGCCTGCTCAAGGGGAAGCACGGCGGACGCGGCATCCTGGTAACGCCTGGCATGGTGGAACTGGGCGAGGCGCACCGCGCCGAGCACGCCAAGGCGGGCGAGGCCGCCGCCGCCACGATCGACGTGCTTCTCGCCGTCGTGCCGGAACGGATCGAGCCGCTGATCGAGAGCTATCGCGGCGCCCGGGGGGAGACGGCGGAAGTCATCCGCTGCGCCAGCTTCGCCGAGGCCGATACCTGGCTGCGAGAGAACCGCCGATCCGGCGACATCGTGCTGCTGGAAAACGACCTGCCCGATCTTTATGAGCGGAAGCTGTCTCTATAGCCTGAATTCTGATGATTGGTAGAAGGGCCGAACGGCGCGCCCCTACATCCGCGCGACGGCGTCGAACAGCCATTCACGGAAGCGCGCGACCTTGCGCTGCGTCAATCCGTCAGCGGTGGTGACGAACCAGTAACGCGCGCCCGCCGGCAGCGTCATGTCGAAGGGCCGAACCAACGTGCCCGCGCACAGTGCGTCATGCACCAGGACGGAACGGCCCAGCATCACCCCGCGTTCCGCGATCGCCGCCTGCACCAGGAAGGTGCTATTGGTGAAACCGGGGCCGCGTGAGGCATCGAACCCCTTGATATCATGCGCATTCAACCAAGCGGGCCACCGGCGTAACCAGGACTGCCAGCTATAGGTCGCGCGCGCACCGGCGCTGGCATCGTGCAGCAGGGGCACATTCGCCAGATCCTCCAAGCGCGTCAGACGTTTCGCCATGGCGGGAGCGCATACGGGAAAGACCGTCTCCTCCATCAGGGGTTCCGCGTGAATACCGGGATAAGGGCCGGGGCCATAGCGCACGCCTGCGTCAATTCCATCCCGCCCCAGATCGACGATCTTGTCGGATGTCGAGAGACGCACATCGATATCCGGCACCGCGGCCTCGAAATCGACCAGACGCGGCACCAACCATAGGGCCCCGAAGGAGCCGAGGCAGGTCACGGATAATGTCCGGTCATCGGTACCGGCCGCCGCCGTGCGGCTTGCGTCCGCGATCAGGTCCAGCGCCTCGCTCAATGCCGGCAGGTAGCGCCGGCCGGCGGCGGTCAAGCTCAACCCACGCGCATGACGGGTGAAGAGCGCGCAGCCCAGGATATCCTCCAGCATCTTGACCTGCTGGCTGACGGCCGAGGGGGTGACCGCGAGTTCATCGGCGGCCTGCGCGAAACTCTCATGCCGGGCGGCGGCCTCGAAAGCACGGACCGCGTTCAAGGGAGGCAGGGATCGACGCATGATTAGGCCAAGTTTTGCTTATTCTAAAGCTCAGATATTCCCGTTTGTGACTTATACGGTCAAGCCATAGATTTCTCACCAGCAAGGAAATTCAAGCGCCGGACAGGCTGGCGCACCTGACGGATGGAGAAGAATCGATGAGCACACAATCCTTTATGAGCAAGCCTGCCTATTCCTTCGGCGGAACCGTGACGAACGGGATGGGTCCACTTTCTCTGCTCGCGCTCTGGCAGCGCCGGCGCGAGGAACGCGAGGCGCTGCGGGACCTTCCCGATTTCCTGATCGCGGATCTCGGCCTGACGCATGAGCAGGTGCGGGCCGAGGTTGAAAAGCCCTTCTGGCGGGCCTAGGCGGTTCAGCCGGCCCGGTTCCGCCGCCCCGTGCCGGCATCGACACGCAATCGCGCGGACGGCGCGTCGATACCGGTTCATGGCGGAACCCGGCCACCCCCGAAGCCCCGACCGGCCTTTCCCCGCCGGAAGCGGACGGCCGGTGACGCACACCCGTCACCGGCCGTTCCCATGCCGGGAACCGCTTTTAAAGGCTGACGATCTTACCCGGGTTCAGGATGTTGCCCGGGTCCATCGCCTGTTTCAGCGTGCGCATGACGGCGACGGCGTCGCCATGTTCATGGGTCAGGAAATTCTTCTTCCCCATGCCGATACCGTGCTCGCCCGTGCAGGTGCCGCCATAGGCGATGGCGCGGTGATTCATACGCTCCACCAAATCCTTGGCGCGCTTCTGCTCCGCCGTGTCGCACGGATCGAACAACAGGACGAGGTGATAATTGCCGTCGCCGACATGGCCGACGATCGGGGCGACAAGCCCCGTCTCCTCGATATCGCGCTTGGTATCCAGGATACAGTCCGCCAGCTTCGAGATCGGCACGCAGATATCCGTCGCCATCCCTTTCTTGCCCGGCGACAAAGCCATGGCCGCGTAATAGGCGTCGTGGCGAGCCTGCCAAAGCCGATTGCGATCCTCTGTTCGCGTGGACCAGGAAAAACCCCCGCCCCCCAGGTCGTCGGAAATCGCGCGCACCTGTTCCGCCTGCTCGTGCACGGATGCCTCGCTGCCATGAAACTCGAAGAAAAGGGTCGGCTTGGCCTCGTACCCCTCCAGTTTCGAGTAGTCGACGCAGGCCCCCATCTGAACGTCGTCCAGCAGTTCGATCCGTGCGACGGGGATACCCGATTGAATCGTCAAGATGACGGTATTTACCGCGCTTTCCAGATCGGGATACTGGCATACCGCGCTCGATATCGCTTCGGGAATGCCGTAAAGCTTGAGTTGAATCTCGGTAATGATACCGAGCGTCCCTTCCGACCCGACGAAAAGACGCGTCAAGTCGTAGCCAGCCGCCGACTTCTTCGCCCGGCCGCCGGTTCGGATCACCCTACCGTCGGCCAACACCACGGTCAGGCCCATGACATTCTCGCGCATCGTACCATAGCGTACGGCGTTGGTGCCGCTGGCACGCGTAGCGGTCATACCGCCGATGGAGGCGTCGGCCCCCGGGTCGATCGGGAAGAAAAGCCCCGTATCGCGCAGATGTTCGTTAAGCGCCTTGCGCGTAAGTCCGGCCTGGACGCGGCAGTCCAGATCCTCCCTATTGACCTCCAGCACATCCTTCATCGCGCTAAGGTCGATGGAGATTCCCCCTTCCACGGCGGCGACATGCCCTTCCAGCGAGGTCCCGGTGCCGAAGGGGATGACCGGCACGCCGTGTTCGGCGCACACGCGTACGGTCTCGGCCACCTCTTCGGTCGTCTCGGCGAAAATAACGAGGTCGGGCGCGATCGTGGGATACCACCCCTCGCCCCGCCCGTGCTGCTCGCGCACCGCCTCGGCGGTGGAGGCGCGCTCCCCGAAGCGCTGGCGAAGGATGGCGATCGCGCGCTCCAGCTTATCGGCCTCGACCCGGCCCGATCGGCCCTCGGTCTGGGAACTGTCTCGAATGGTGCTCGCATCCGCGGTCATGATAATGGAACCTCCCGGAAATCGCGCGATGGAACGGGCGGAATTGCGCGATTTGTCTTTCCCGCCTGCTGCCCTTACACCATATCACCCGTAATGTCCCGGACCCAAGCGGGTCGCGGGGATGACTGGACCCGTCCCGTTCGATATGGCCATGCGACGCGTTCATTCAATCTTCAGAACCATGCGGTAGGACGCCCCCGTTCCTATCGCGCCCAACCCTACGAACGCACGCACGAGACACATGGCACGACCCGAGGAGAAGAAGGCGACATTCGGCGGAGTGAGCCGGCTGATGCGCTATCGGCTGATGATTCCGATCCACCGCAACCGGCAGGACCCCCGGCCGGCCGCGCGCGGCGTTGCGATCGGTCTGTTCTTCGCGCTGATGCCGACGGTCGGCGTGCAACTGGCGCTCCTCGGCCTGTTCTGGGCGGCGATGCGATGGTTGAGGCCACAATGGCGGTTCAACTTGATCGTCGCGGCCGCATGGATCTGGGTCACCAATATCCTGACGATCCCCTTCGTCTATTACGTCTTCCTGGTGACGGGACGCCTCATGCTGGGCGAGCCCGATCCGTTCGGCGGGTTCGAGCATTTCGTCGCGCATATGCACGGGCTGCTCAGCAGCGACGCCAGCTTCTTCGAATCGCTCTTCGTCTACACCATCGGTATCTTCGAGGCATGGGGCTTGCCATTGTTCGTCGGCTGCATCCCCTGGGCGATCGGCGGGGCATGGCTCGGCTATGTCTGGTGCCTGAAGCTGCTGCGGCGCCTGCATGCCCGCCAGCGCCGCAAGATGGAGGCACGCTTCGCCGCCGAGATCGAGCGGCGCAAGGCTCAGGGCGCGTCCGGGGGCGACGCGTCATCCGGGGAAGCGGGCGCGACGGTATCGTCATCATCGCCACGATCCTCCTCCGCCGGCTGATCGAGATCGGCCTCGCTGCGCGGGTCGAGCACGAAGACCTGAGGGGTCGTGCGCTCCGTCGCGACGAAGTCCGCCTGCTCCTCCGCCGGCACCGGCGCCCGCCGGGTCATGCGGTAGAGCGCGTAGAGCACCAGCAGACCATGCGCCGCCGCGGTGAAGATGAACAGACTCGCCGGCCCGAAACGCGGCAGCAACGCCCCTGCCGCCACCGGCCCCGCCACCGCGCCGACCGCATAGGCGACAAGAAGCGCGGCACCGGCCTCCACGAAATCGCCGGCCGACAGATGGTCGTTCATATGCGCGACGCAAAGCGAATAGATCGGCATCGAAAGACCGCCGAAGAACCCGACCGCGGCGAACAACATCCAATCCGTCGCCCCCAGGATCAGAACCGCCGCGAGCACGAGCCCGCTCACCCCCGCCAGCGCGGACGCGACGGTCAGAACGAGCCGGCGGTCGAAGAAGTCCGACAGCCGCCCCACCGGCAATTGCAGGACCGCCCCGCCGACGATGGCGCTGGCCATGAAGGTGGCGACGCCGGTGCTGTCGAGACCGGCATCCACCGCGACCTTCCCCGCCAGCCCCCAGAAGGTACCGAGCGTGACGCCCACCACGACGCAACCGACCATGGCGAGTGGCGACGCCTTGAAGAAATGCAGGATGCGCACCCGGCTGGCCGCCACGGGCCCGGGCTGCACCCCCTTGGTCAAGCCGACCGGCACGAGGCTGAGCGCGATCAGGATCGTGACCACCGAGAACAGTTCGAACCCTGCCGGATCGGCGAGCGGCAGCAAATACTGTCCGCCCGTCATCGCGGCCAGATCGACAATGCGATAGACGGACAGCACGCGCCCGCGATTCTCATTGGTCGAAAGCTCGTTGACCCAACTTTCGATGACGACGTAAAGGCCCGCGAACCCCAGCCCGGCGACCGCGCGGAAGACGATCCAGCTCCACGGATCGACGCTCAACGCATGCGCGGTCGCGGCCGAGGCGACGACCGCCGCCATGACCGCGAAGGATCGGATGTGGCCGACACGGCGGACCAGCGGCACGGCGGCGAGGCACCCGATCCCGAAGCTCGCGAAATAGGCGGCCGCGATCAGGCCGAGTTCGACCGCGCTGAACCCTTCGATCGCGGCGCGCACCGCGATCAGCGTCGGTAGCAACCCGTTGCCGAGCGACAGGATCGCGAGCGAGACGAACAACGCGCCGAAACCGACCAGGACCGAAATCATGCGCGACCTCTCATCCACCGCCTCCCGGCCAACCCGCCATATCATCGGTTCCGACGAGAGTAACGACCACGCCATTCGACCGCAAATATCGTCCCCTGCCACCGGACCGTCCCAAGTTGCGGCGGTGACCCAAAGGTGCAAATCTACGATGGCATATCATGATACCCGGATCGCCCATTCGGCGGGTGGTATCGGGGCGCGTGGCGGAATTAGCGGTGGTGAAGCGTGATACCCTACCGGAAAATAGAGAGTTGGGAGTACTTCCACCTTCCCCTGGAGGTGGAAACCACCCCCTTTCCCGTCTTCGACCGCATATTGTCGCTCTGGGCCGGGAAAAGAGGGGGACGGCCGATGCCCGCCTGGTCGGATTTCGACATCGCGGATTTCGTCGGCTGGCATCGCCATATCATCCTCCATGAAGTGACGGGCCCTCCTTTCGACCTTTATTGCCGGCTGTTCGGCACCTTCCCCACCGAGGCTTACGGCGTGAACCTGACCGGGCGAACCGTGCGGAACGCCGCCCCGAGGATCGAGACCGCGAACGACCTCGCCCATTTGGAGAAACTGGCGACGGAACAGCGGATCGGCTGCTGTTCCGGAACCCGTTACTGGTCGGGTAAGGAATTCATCACCATGGCGTTCCTGGAACTGCCGCTTTCCGACGATGGCCAAGCCGTGACGCATTTCCTGATTTTGACGGTCGACCTGCCGCCCGCCGCCCGCGCGGCGCACGCGACCGTACGATAACGGACCACCGCTTGACCGCCTCCCCTCGGCGGTTCCGGGTGGTCCGCGACTCGGCCCCATCATCCTGTCCCCTGAATGCTCTTCCAGCCCCGAGGAAGCGGTCATGCCCGACATCCATACCCTCATGCTTTTCGCGGGCGCGAGCCTCGTTCTCTACATCTCGCCCGGCCCGGACATGCTCCATGTGGCGAACCGCGCGATGGCGGACGGCATTCGGGGCGGCATGCTCGCCGCGCTAGGGGTTTCCGCCGGGCTTGTCGTGCATATGCTGGCCGCCGCCTTCGGACTCGCCGCCGTGCTGGTGATCTGGCCGATCGCCTTCACGCTGGTGAAATGGCTGGGCGCGGCCTATCTGCTCTATCTGGGAGTCACGGCCCTGATGGGTCGGGGGTCGGCCGCCCGCCCTACCGGCGGGATGGCGCGGGCCGGATCCTGGCGGCTCTTCCGGCAAGGGTTCCTGGTCAATCTGCTGAATCCGAAGATCGCGCTTTTCTTCATGGCCTTCCTGCCACAATTCGCCTCCCAGGCGCCGGGTGCGAACGGCGTCGACCAGACTCTGCAAATCCTTATCCTGGGCGCGCTTTTCAACACGGGCAGCCTGGTCTGGCTCGGCATCCAGACCGTGACCTTCGCGCGCATCGGGCGGTGGCTATCGGCGCGGCCGCGCATCCTGCTCTGGCAAAGGAGGGTCAGCGGGGTGCTGCTGATCGCGCTCGCCGGACGACTGGCGGTGGCGGAACGATAGGCCACCTTCGACCATGGGCGCTCAGGCGTGATCGGCGGCGATCGCCTTGATTCGCTCGACCATGGCGACGAAGCCGTTGCGACGGTTCGGCGATAGATGATTCGAGAGCCCGAGCCGTCCCAGCGTATCGACCGCGTCCGTCTCCAGGATCTCGGCCGGGCGGCGATCATTATAGAGTTCCAGCAGCACCGCGATCAGCCCCTTCACGATGAAGGCGTCGCTATCGGCGCGGAAATGCAGCCGGGTCTCGCCGTCGCGCTCGACCGGCTCATGTACCAGCCAAACCTGGCTCATGCAGCCTCGGACCTTCGTGTCCTCGGTCTTCTCCGCCTCCGGCATGGACTCCAGTTTCTTGCCGAGATCGATGACATAGGCGTAGCGATCCTCCCAATCATCCAGAAGGGAGAAATTCTCGACCAACTCATCCACCGTCATCGTCATGGCGTTCCCGCTTCGACCTCGCGCGCTCATTCTCTCGTCGGCTCGGATATAGGCTGCATGGCCGGATGGCGAAAGCCCCGCGGGCGTACCCTGACTCCAGCCACGCCAAACGAGCGCCCAAAGCGTGACCCCCCCAAACTGGAGCCACAGTTACAATTGGCACCAACCACGCAGTAGCCTGAACTCACCCCCCATCAGCCGACTCGCACTATCCGAGGACAACCTGTTGAGGCTTCACAGCTAGAGCGAAGGACGTTGCTCGAAGCTTGATGCCAGTTGGACGATCTCCGAGCCACCGCATGTACAAGGTAGACGCTGAAGGTGAATTCAAACTACCCTTAATAGTCGCACTTTGGGTGGAGGGTGGAATGTTTGATTATTCGGTTTGGCTTTCTTGGTTACAGACATCCCCTGCTGGCGGAGACGTTGGATACTGGGTTTCAGCTGCCCTCGCGGTTGCGATCATTGCCTCTTCGGTTTCCATCGCGCTCAGCATCAAACGTAGTCGCGCTCTAATCTCGCTTCGCCTCTCGCTCAACACCCTGGGACAGGCACATGACGCCACCCAAAGCGAGGTTCGTAGGCTTGAAGAACTCTATGCAGATCCGATTTCCCGAGAGCGGGAAGTGCAACGCCTTAAAGAAGAGGCCAACGCGGAGCACGATAGGGCCGAAGATATGGCCGCACGTCTTAAGACGCTCCAGAAGGACTATTCCGACAAAAAGGCGATCTATAATGCCGTGAAGGCTGAAGCGGCCATCTATGATGAAACAATCGAGTTGGCGCAGATTGGGTTCTACCAACCACATTTCCGCTTCGATGATAGCGAGCGCTACAAGACAGCCATCCGCTATGCGAAAGATGAGCAGAAGGCTCTCGTCAAGCAAAAGCGGGCGATCATCATTCCAAGCAATTGGACGGTGAACGGCTCTCGACAGGAAGGTAAGAAACTCGAGAACCGTACCGTTCGACTCACGCTTAGGGCGTTTAACAACGAGTGCGACGCCGCAGTTGCCAATGTGACGTGGCGAAATGCCGAAGCAATGGCGAAGCGTATCAACCGCGCCTTTGAACAGATCAACAAGGAGAACGAACCTCTCGGCGCATCCATAAGCAAAGTATATCTGGAACTGAAGCTCGACGAACTCTCACTGACAATCGAGCGAGAGGAAAAGCGCAAGCGTGAGCGTGAGGAGACTGCAGAACTTCGGCGCCAGGAGCGAGAGGAGAAGAAGCTTCAGGAAGAAGCGCGGCGCGCAGAGAAAGAGGAGAAAGAAGCTGAAGAGCGCCTCACCAAAGCGCGCGCACAGGCGGAGAAGGCGGTTGGCGAAGAGTTAGACGCCCTAAACCTGCAGATCGAGGAACTTCGCCAGCAACTGGAGCAAGCCCATTCTCTAACCGAACGCGCAAAATCGATGGCCGAGCAAACCCGTCTTGGCCACGTCTATGTGATCTCCAATCAGGGCTCGTTCGGCGGCGGCGTGTTCAAGATCGGCTTGACGCGTCGACTTGATCCGCATGATCGCATCAAAGAACTGGGAGACGCTTCCGTCCCATTCAGCTTCGACACCCATGCACTCATTTTCTCTGAGGACGCACCCGCGCTTGAGTCCGCCTTGCATAATCGGTTCGAGGATAAGCGCGTAAATGCTGCGAACATGCGCAAAGAGTTCTTTCGAGTGACGCTCGATGAGGTTGAGCAGGCCGTTTCGGAAGTAGCTCCCGCCGCCGACTTCTATCGCGACGCGGAAGCCCAAGAATATCATGAAACGTTGATGCTCCAGCAAAGGGCTGAGGAAATAGCCGAGGCGGAGTTCCCTGAGAGCATCTAGGAAGACCATACCATCAAAGATCTACTATCCCGTCAGCACCTCATCCATTAACGTTTGCAGGGCATCCCGTTTCCCTTCACAGGTCAGAGCGTCCGATAGGCCTCCAGCCCCGGCGAGGCGCCGGGGCCCCACCAGGCATAGAGAGCCAGCATCGGCTTCGGTCGGGTTTCGGTCGCATGCGGCTCGCATGGCGCATGCAGGCGCAGGCTTCCCGCCTTGTCGGGCGTGCCGCTCCATGTCCCGCCACGCGCCCACCAGGCCTCCCCCGCCAGGGTCAGGTAAAGCTCGTCGGCCGCATGCAGATGGGAAGGATAATGGGTGCGCGGCGCCTGGAGATGCAGGCCGAGGCGGAACCGGTCGCTCGGCACCGGGGCGCGGGGGCCGACGATCTCCGCCCAGGCGACACGGCCCGCGACCTCCCAGCCGGTTTCCGACGCGTCCGGGCGCATCCAGTCGAGTTGTCCGCGCAGGCTCGCCACCGCGCCGACGAGATCCGCCGTCGCGGGCGCGCTCAACGCCAACGCCGAATCGAGGAAGGCCGTCGCCGGCGCGCGGCTTCGCGCGGACCGGCGCGGGCGCGCGGCGGTCACGCCATCGATCTCGTCCGCGATCCGTGCTCCTTCCCGTTTGGCGCGGGCGCGCAGATGCGCCGCCACGAGATCGAGGAAGGGAGCGAACGGGTCCTCCCGGTCGGGCCGGGCCAATCGGCGTGCCCCCGGGTCGGGGCCGAGGGGACGCGGCGCGCTCACGCTTCCGCCGGCTCCGCCCGTTCGGCGCCGGCCTCCGGCGGCCAGACACGGGGCAGCATCGGGCAGTCGAGCGGGGCGTCCGTCCGCTGTCCCCGTTCCATCAGGAATTCCGCCGTCTCCGCCGTCCAAGGGCCGCGCGGATGAAACCGGACATCCTGATCGCCATAGCGCAGGGAAAGCCGCCGGATCGTCTTATCCAGCGGCCGGCGCCCCGCGCTCGCCCCATGAACCGTGCGCAGATCGAAGACCAGGCAATCGCCCGGCGCCATCGCCCAGGACAGCCGCCGATCGTCGAAGGACGGGTCGGAGAAATCCGGCATCGCGGCGTACTCCTCCGCCACCCCGTCGAACGGTTGGTCCAGCTTGAAGTTCTTCGGTTGAAACAGGGGATAGTCGCGGTGCGAGCCGGCGATGAAGCTCAACCCCTCCTCCGGGGACGCCTGTTCCAACGGAATCCAGACCGCGCACATGCCGCCGCCGGTGAAATCGAAATAAGGTTCGTCATGATGCCAGGGCGCGCCGTTGACCGCCCCGGCCTCGCGCAGGAACCAGTTGTCCATCAGAAGATAGGCGCGCTCCGCCCCCAGCAGGCCGGCGGCGATCGCCGGAACCGGCCCCTCCCGGGCGACCGTCGCGATCGGCGGATTGTCCGGCCACATCCAATAGCTGAAGAGATAGCGGGCGGGCGACCCCTCCGGCGTCTGGTCGCGGAAGAACCGGCCGGGCGCGGCACGATCCGCCTCGATCCCCTCGGCGATCAGGTCGAGCCAACGGCGTCCGATCACGCCGTGCAGGCACACGACACCGTCGCGGCGGTAGGCCGCGCGGGTCGCCTCGTCGATGGTAGCTGCCGTTCCGGTCATGACTGGACGGTACGCGCCTTCCCCGCCGCTTGGCAAAGGCTTTGACGCAATGGAACGGGCCCGCGGATACGCATAGATGAAACCTATCCCCGATATGCTTCCTATCGATTGGACGCGATGTCCGCCGAACGCTATCTGACGGCTACCGAGGATATCGGCGCGAGCGAAAGGCGAAGACGATGACGGATCGAGAAGCAGACGGGCGCGGCGCGAGCGAGACCGGCGATCCCCTGCTGTTGACTCCGGGGCCGCTGACCACATCGGCCAGCGTCAAGCGGGCGATGCTGCATGACTGGGGGTCCCGCGACAGGACCTTTCTCGAAATGAACGAACGGGTCCTGGCCCGCATCGCCGGGATGGCGAACGCCACCGCCACCCATGCCTGCGTGCCGATGCAGGGCAGCGGCACCTTCGCGGTGGAGGCCATGATCGGCACCATGGTGCCGCGCGACGGCAAACTTCTGGTGCTGGTCAACGGCGCCTACGGAACGCGGGCCGCCCGCATCTGCGCGCGCATCGGCCGCGCCGTCGCCACGCTGGAAACGCCGGAGGACACGCCCCCCGACCTCGCCGCGCTGGAGCGGCGCCTGGCGGAGGATCAGGCGATCACCCATGTCCTCGCCGTGCAGTGCGAGACGACGAGCGGCATCCTGAACCCAGTGGAGGAGATCGCCACCCTCGTCGCCGACGCCGGCCGCGCGCTGCTGATCGATGCGATGAGTGCCTTCGGCGCCCTGCCGCTCGACGCCGGGGAGGTGCCGTTCCAGGCGCTCGCCGCCTCCAGCAACAAATGCCTGGAGGGGGTGCCGGGCCTCGGCTTCGTGCTGTGCGAACGCGGGGCCCTCGCCGCGGCGGCGGGCAACGCGCCCTCGCTCGCCCTCGATCTCGCCGACCAACAGGCGGTGTTGGAGAAGACGGGCCAATATCGCTTCACCCCGCCGATCCACGTCATCGCGGCCCTGGACCAGGCGATCGCGGAGCACGCGGCGGAGGGTGGCGTCACCGGGCGCGGCGCCCGTTATGCGGAGAACTGCCAAGTGCTGGTGGACGGCATGCGGACGCGCGGGTTCGAGACGCTGTTGCCCGACGAATTGCAGGCGCCGATCATCGTCACCTTCCGGATGCCGGCCGACCCGGCCTTCGACTTCACGCGCTTCTATGACGGACTCGCCGCGCGCGGTTATCTGATCTATCCGGGCAAGCTGACGGTCGCGGAGAGCTTCCGCATCGGCTGCATCGGCCGGCTCGCCCGCGCGGACATGGAAGGCGCGCTCGCCGCCGTCGATGCCGTCTTGGCGGAAATGGGCGTGACGAGCGTCGCCGCCTGACGGATTTGCAAGAATATGGAGAGGATTTCAGCCCCATGACCTACCGCTATACCCGCCGCCACATCGGACCGGTCGAGGCCGTTCTGTTCGACAATGCCGGCACGATCGTCGATTTCGGCTCGACCGCGCCGGTGATGGCCTTCGTCGAGCTTTTCAAGCGCAGGCAGGTTCAGGTCTCGGTCGAGGAGGCGCGCGGCCCGATGGGCGCGGCCAAGCGCGATCACATCGCCCAGATGTGCGCCATGCCGGGCGTCGCCGCGCGCTGGGAGGCCGCCCACGGCAAGGCCCCGACGGAAGCCGATATCGACGCGATGTACGAAGAGTTCCTGCCGCTTCAGGTCGAATGCCTGCAAAGCCACGCGACGGTCATTCCCGGCGCGGTCGAGTGCTTCGCGCGCTTGCGCGAGGCGGGGAAGAAGATCGGCACCACCACCGGCTACCCGCGCGAGGTAATGCGGGCGTTGACCGGAAAGCTCGCCGATCAGGGGATCGTGCCCGACAGCCTCGTCTGCGCCAGCGATGTCGCGCAAGGCCGGCCGAAGCCGGATATGTGCCTGCAAAGCGCGCTCAATCTCGGCGTCGCGGATGTCGGGGCCTGCGTCAATGTCGACGACAGCGCGCCGGGCATCGAGGCCGGGCTGGCCGCCGGCATGTGGACCATCGGGCTGGCCTGTTCCGGTAACGAGGTCGGGCTGTCCTTCGAGGAATGGAGCGCCCTTTCGCCCGAGGGACAGGCCCCGCTGCGCGCCAAGGCGGGCGAGAAGCTGGCCCGTGCCGGCGCGCATTTCGTGGTCGACACGGTCGCCGATGTCGCGGACGTGATCGCGGAGATCGAGGCACGGATGCGGATGGGCTAACGCCCCGTTCCCGCCTCTCTTTCCGCTCCGGCAGAGGGAGGCGGGACCCGCGCCTCAATCCAACGGGATCGCATCGTCCGAGAAGACGCTCTCCACCCCCATGGCGAGGAGCCGCCGCGCATCGGCCGGATCGTTGACCGTATAGCAGCGGATCGCCGCGCCGGTGGCGACGACCGCCGCCGCCCGGTCCGCCGTCAGGCGCACCGCATCGCAATGCAGCGCCTGGGCGCCGACGGCATCCATATGGGCGCGCCAATCCACGCCGATCGCATCGAAAAGCGGGGCATAGTCATGTCCCGGATGGACCGCATGCGCGGCGCGCAGGGCATCCGGCGAGAAGCTGGAGACGACCGGCGGCGCCAGGCGCGCGGGCCAGTGATCGCGCAGCAGGCGGGCGACGGCCTCCCCGGTCTCGACCTCATGGCCCTCGGCCGGCTTGATCTCCACATTGGCGCCGAGGTCGAGGCGGTCGAGCGCCGCCAGCGCCTCCACGAGGGTCGGGACGGCCTCCCCCGCGAAGGCGGCGGAAAACCACCGCCCGGCATCAAGCCGCTTCAACGCGTCCAATCCCGTCTCCGCGACCCGCCCTTCCGTGCCGGTCGTGCGGCGCAGCGTCTCGTCATGGATCACCACGGGCGTCCCGTCGCCGCAAAGCATCACATCGAATTCCACCCACCGGACACCCAGGCGGGCGGCTTCCTCGAAGGCGGCGATGGTGTTCTCCGGCGCCCGCGCGCTCGCCCCGCGATGGGCGATCAGGCGGGGGACATCGGTACGCGGATGGTAACGGGACACGGGCTCGCTCACAGCGCGCCCTCGAAGCGTTCATCCTCGTATGCCGTCGCTCCGCGATCGATATGGTAATGGGTCAAGGTCTGTTCGTCGCTCGCCATCCGCCAGGACAGCAGTTTCGCGCGCATCTCCGCCAGGACCTCGCGATAGGCCGGGTCGTCCGCCCGGTTCACCAATTGATGCCGGTCCGCCTCCAGATCGTAGAGCAGCGGCGGCAGGGCCTGGAAATGCACGTATTTGAAGCGCCCGTCATTGATCATGGCGAGCCCGCAATCCTGGCTGCGCAGGCCGAGGGCACGCTCGGCCCCACGCCCGACCGGATCGCCGAAATCATATTCCACATGCGCGGCATCGCGCCAACGCGCCGGCGTCCTTCCTTCCAGCCAGGCAAGGAGCGGGACCCCATCCATGCCGCGCGGCACCGGCGCGCCCAGGAGGCTCAGCACCGTGGGCGCCACATCGACCGATTCGGTGAAGGCCTCCACCCGTCGGCCGCGCCCGGCGGCCGCCTCCGGGCGGGGGTCGCGCACGATCAGCGGCACGCGATAGCTCTCGTCGAAGAAGCCGGTCTTGGAGAGCATCCAGTGATCGCCCAACTGCTCCCCATGATCGGAGGTAAGGACGATCAGCGTCTCGTCATAGGCATCGTTTTCATGCAGCCAATCGAGGATTCGGGCGAAGCAGTCCTCCACCTCGTTGATCATGCCGTAATAGGTCGCGCGAAGTTGGGCCAGTTCCTCGTCCGCCATCTCCGCGGGCGCGACCGACCGGCCGACGAAAGCGCCGACACCGGCATTGGTGCCGCCGGCCCGGCCGTTGATCTTGAAATCCAGGAAGGGATGGACCGACGCCTCCGCCCACGCGCTTTCCGCGCGGACCGGCGCGGGCGTCTTCTCCGGCGCGTAGCGCGCGTGATAGGGCGCCGGCGCGATGAAGGGCGGATGCGGGCTGATATAGCTGACATGGGCGAACCACGGGGCGCCACCCCGCGCCTCCAGGTAACGCAGCACCTCGTTGGTCAGGAAGGCGCCGTTGCTGTCGGCGGCCTTGTAGCGCGCGGGTGCCGCGCAATAGGCGCGACCCGCCGCCTCCGCCTCGGCCAGCGCTTCCGCCGTCGGACGGAAGATATCCCAGGGTTTCTCCGGAACGGGGAAGCCCTTCGCCTTCAAATCCGCGAACCATGTCCCGAAATCGTCGTCCAACCGGCAGACCCGGGTCATCCCGGGCAGCACGCCCTCATAGCTGTCGAAGATCGGATCGGCGCCGTCGCGCCCGCGAGGGTCGGGCGAGATATCGGTATAGCCGAACAGCGCCGGATCATAGCCGAGGCGCCGCGTCTCCAACGCCAGATTGGTGAAGCGCGCGTCAAGCGGCGTGCCGTTGCGCAAGGAACGGTGCCGGTGAAGATAGGTCCCGGTGAAGAGCGATGCGCGCGCCGGGCCGCAAGGACAGGTCACCGACCAATGATTGGCGAAATGCGTCGCATCGGCCGCGAAGGCGTCCAGCACGGGCGTGCGCAGCAAGGGATGGTCCATCGCGGACAGGCAATCCCACCGCCACTGGTCGAAGGTAACCAGCAGGATGTTGCGGATGGCGGACGGGCGGTTGGGATCGATGGTCATGATGGCGCGGAGAGTAGCAGCGCCCCATTGCGCTTTCGAGACGGATATTTCAAATCGCGGGCACGAACCGCACGGCCATGCTGCCGATATAGGCCACATAGGCCAGAAGCAGCACCGCGCCGCCGAACCGGCCGATGGTGCAGGCCCGGATCAGCAACACCATGACCAGGAGCGACGCCGCCAGCATGACCCATAGATCGATCGCCTGAATATCCGGCGAAATCACCAGCGGTTGGACGATCGCGGTTATGCCCAGGATAGACAGCACATTGAAGACGCAGGAGCCCATGACGTTCGCGATCGCGACGTCGGTATGGTGGCGCAGCGCGGCCACCACCGTCGCCGCCAATTCCGGGAGCGAGGTGCCGAGCGCCACCAGCGTCAAGCCGACGATACTCTGCGGCACGCCGAATCGATAGGCGATACCGGTCGCGCCATCGACCAACAGATGCGCGCCGAACAGCAACCCCGCCAACCCGACGATATTGAGCGCCAGGATCACCCAGATGTTCTGGGGAACCTCGCCGACTTCCTCCAGTTCCTTCACATGGATATCGTCGGGGTCGGTGCCGGCCTCCGCGGCGGCTTCGGCCGCGGCCCTGTCCGCCGCCGCCTTGTCGGCGGCGGCCTTCTTCTGGGTCCGCCGGTCGCAGCGATAGGACCAGAACAGGATACCGACCAGCATCGCCACCATGATGGCGCCCTGCCAGCGCACGATCTCGCCCGTCATGCCGAGCGCGACGAGAATGATGGCCGTGCCGATCATCATGCCCGCGTCGCGCTTGGCCGCGCCCGCCTCGCAGGTCAGCGGGGAGATCACCGCGCCCACGCCCAGGATGAGCAAGAGGTTCGAGATGTTGGAGCCGACGACATTGCCGATGGCGAGCGCCGATTGCCCCTGCAACGCGGCATCCAGCGTCACCACCAGTTCCGGCGCGGAGGTCCCGAACCCCACGACCGTCAACCCGATCATCGCGGGCGACACACCGAGCTTTTGAGCCAACCCGATCGCACCGCGCAAAGCCCCCTCGCCGGCGATGAACAACATCGCCAAGCCAACGGCCACGAATATGAAATCCATAAGAATCGCGGACCCCGCCTTGGTTCGCTTACGCGTGTTTCCCCCCACGCAAAGCCCCTGAGATATGCGGGTGGCCGGCGAAATTGCAAGCCCGCCTCCCCTGGTAAAGTCACCGAGGGCTGTCAGGCTCGGCGCGCGCGGGAACGGGGTCGCACTAATCTACAAGAGCCGGGGAAACATTCCTGCTAGGGTAACGCCATGAGGTCGCCAGCGAACCGCGCCATCGCGCAATATGAGGCCATAGACGCCGGGGCCCTCGGCGCCGACGACTCGACGTTATTCTGGCGCGACCCACGCTGGCACGACCTGGAGTGCCTTGCGGCCCGTTTCGTTCGCCATGTCTACGCCCCGCATGTCCACGACACCTATGCCCTCGGCGTCATCCTGGCGGGCGCGGAGCATTATCGCTATCGCGGGGTGGAGCATGTCGCGGGGGCCGGGGATCTCGTGATCCTCGACCCGCACGAGCTGCATGACGGCCGTCCCGCGGAGGGCGGCTATCGCTATCGCATGATGTATCCCGCCCCGAGCCTGATGGCGGAGATCGCGGGCGAGATCGCGGACGGACCGGCGCGCGCCCCGCATTTCCCCGAGGCCAAACTGACCGATCCGGAGGTCGGGCACGCCGTGGCGCGTCTCCACGCCCTGCTCGGCCAAGCGCCGGAGAAATTGCAGGCCGACGGGGCGTTCCTGGAAACCATGGCGCTGCTGATCGGGCGCCACGGCCGGGATGCGCCGGTGGATCGTCCCGCCGGACGGGAGGACAAAGCGGTCGCGCGCGTGTGCGAGGCGATCGAGGATACCCTGGACGAGGATTGGTCGATGGAGGCGCTGGCCACCCTGGTCGGCTTCAGCCGCTATCGCTTGATCCGCTGTTTCCGCCGGGCGCTCGGCGTGACGCCGCATGCCTATCGCACCTCGCGCCGGGTGATCCGCGCGAAGCGGAGCTTGGCGGCCGGGGCCACGCCAGCGATCGCCGCGCTGGAGGCCGGCTTCTACGATCAGGCGCATCTGACCCGCGTCTTCAAGAGCGTCGTCGGCGTCACGCCCGCCACCTTCCGGCGCGGCTGTCTCACCTGACACCGACCGCCCCGGCCCGCACAGGCCGGGGCGCACAAATCTGCAAGCCCGCGCGCGTGAACGGCGCTATGCGTCCTCCCGACTCCGATGGAATTACCGGGAAGGATCGATGCGCGACACGCCCTCTTCCCCCGCGGCCGCCTCCTTCGCGAGCGAGGCGCGGCGGGGCCTGATCGATATCCTGCCGCTGCTGCTGGGCGCGGTTCCCTTCGCCATGCTGTGCGGCGCGCTCGCCGCGCAGAAGGGCCTGAGCCCGGCGGAGCTAGGGCTGATGAGCGCGGCCGTCTATGCCGGCGGCGCGCAGTTCATCGCGATCGAGATGTGGGCGAGCCCGACGCCCGTGCTGGCGGTCGTCGCGACGACGCTTCTCGTCAATGCCCGCCATGTGCTGATGGGCGCGGCGATCGCCCCACATCTTCGCCATCTGCCGGGGCCCGTCCGGGCGCTCTACATCACCATCCTGACGGATGAGAGCTGGGCCGTCGGCATGCGCCGGGCGACGCGGGGGGTGGGTCTCAGCCCCGGTTACGTGTTGGGAATGATCGTCCCCTTCTATCTGCAATGGCCGGCGGCGGGCGTGATCGGGTGCCTGTTCGGCGGCCTGGTGCGGGATCCGGCGCGAATCGGCGCGGATTTCGTCTTCACCGCCGTGTTCCTGTGCCTCGTGGTGGGGCTTTGGCGCGGCCGGCATTCCACCGCCCCGGTATTGGCCGCCGCCGCGAGCGCGACGCTCGTGCATCTGGCGGTGCCGGGGGTCTGGTATATCTTCGCCGGCGCGCTCGCGGGGACGCTGGCGGGGGCGCTCACCGCCCCGCGCACGGCGGGGGAGACGCGCGATGACGGCTGAGGGTTTCTGGAGTCTCGATCCGATGAATCTCGCGGCCATCCTGGGCATGGCGCTGGTAACGCTGGCCACGCGCTGGGCGGGCTATGTCGCGGTCGCGCGTCTCAACCCGACCGGCCGCTTCAAGGCGGCCCTGGAAAGCGTGCCGCCCGCCGTCCTGACCAGTCTGGTGGCGCCGATGACGCTCGCCACCGGCCCGGCGGAGAGCATCGCGGCCGCGATCACCGTGCTGGCGGCATGGCGTCTGCCGACGCTGGCGGCGGTGATCCTGGGTGTCGGATCGGTCGTCCTGCTTCGAGCCGTCATGCCGATGGCGTGATGCCTCGGCGGAATGGACCCGGGAACAGGGCGTTGGCAGGGGGCCGGAGGAAGGAGCCGATCGGATAGAGCCCCGCTTGGGGATCAATCCACGCGGCCGCCATATGGCGCGGGCGCGTCGGCGCGCCATTGCGCCGCATCCGTCAGACGGGGATCGGTCGGACGAATCGCGACCAACACCCGGTCGACACGCTGGCCGTTGGCGGTAAGCGGCAGCATCAATCGGTCATACCCGTAGCGCGCGATGACCCCGAAGAGCTTTCGCCGCTTATAGAGCGGCTCCGCCTTCATGGCGCAACGCTCATAGGCAGCCAACACCTCGCGCCTGATTCGCGCACTGAAATGACCATCGACATAGCTTCCCGACGGGTCCGCGCCGTAGAGGCGCACCAAGTCCGCCCCCACCCAGAGATACCGGGCGCGGAACGGAGCCTCGACCTCCACCATGGCGAGCGCGGCACGGCACGGCGCCATCATTTCAGCCGATAGGGCGGACTGGAACGGCGCCGCGTGTCCATGGCGGAGGGAAAGCCAATCACGATACAGCGCCCGAAAATCCTCAGGCACGATACGACCCGGCACGATCGGCGGCCGCCCATCCCATATTCGCCGTGTCGCGTTTGGCCGCGAGACACGCGTCTCGGCGGGGGTAACGGGTGGATATACGGTATCGACCGTCGGCTCCCGCCCCCGGTCATCGGCGGAATCGCTCATGACCTCACTATATCATGGCGGGAAACGACGCCACAAATGCGAGCATTTTAGACAACAGGCCGCGCTTTTCCCGGAGGGTCGGTGCAGGGTACGGCCCATCCTTACCGCCGCCGGACCGCCGCTGGATTGACGCACGATCCCGCAACCGCTCAAATCGGCCTGCGTCCCGGGCCGGTAAGCCCGCCCTTTTCTTCCGCCCCGCCCGCGTCGGTGGGAACGATCTGACAGGAAAGCTTGGCCGATGAGCGAGAATGCGAGCGCCGGCCCCACCGCGGGCTTGCAGGATGTCGCCGACCAGCGCGACGGCTGGCAATTCTGGGTCGATCGCGGCGGCACCTTCACCGATTTGGTGGGACGTTCACCCGACGGACGGCTGGTGACGCACAAGCTGTTGAGCGAGAACCCGGAAGCCTATGCCGACGCCGCCGTGCAGGGCGTGCGGGATCTGCTGGAGTTAGGCCCGGACGACACCATCCCGGCCGAGGCCATCGACGCGGTCAAGATGGGCACCACGGTCGCGACCAACGCCCTGCTGGAGCGCAAGGGCGACCGGACGCTTCTGATCGTGACCAAGGGCTTCCGCGATGCGCTGCGCATCGGCTATCAGGCACGCCCGCGCCTTTTCGATCGGCATATCGTGCTGCCGGAACTGCTCTACGACCGGGTGGAGGAAGTGGCGGAACGCCTCGACGCCGGGGGCGAGGTGGTGACCCCACTCGACCTGGAGGATTTGGAGCCCCGGCTGCGCGCCGCCTATGACGACGGCATCCGCGCGGTCGCGATCCTTTGCATGCATGCCTATCGCTATCCCCAGCACGAGGAGCGGATCGCCGAACTCGCCAAGGAAACCGGCTTCACCCAGATATCCACCAGCCATGCGACGAGCCCTTTGATAAAGCTGGTCGGGCGCGGCGATACGACGGTGGTGGACGCCTATCTCTCCCCGATCCTTCGGCGCTATGTCGATCAGGTGGCGGGGGCGTTGGGCGATGTCCGCCTGCAATTCATGCAATCGAACGGCGGCCTGACCGACGCGCGCCTGTTCCAGGGCAAGGACGCCATCCTCTCCGGTCCCGCGGGCGGTATCGTCGGCGCGGTGAAGACCAGCGCGCAGGCCGGATTCGATAAGCTCATCACCTTCGACATGGGCGGCACATCGACCGACGTCGCCCATTACAACGGTGAATTGGAGCGCGCCTTCGAGACCCTGGTCGCCGGCGTGCGCATGCGCGCGCCGATGATGCAGATCCATACGGTCGCGGCCGGCGGTGGGTCGATCTGCCGCTTCGACGGCGCGCGCTATCGCGTCGGGCCGGAGAGCGCGGGCGCCGACCCCGGCCCCGCCTGCTATCGCCGGGACGGGCCGCTGGCGGTGACCGACTGCAATGTCATGCTGGGCAAGTTGCAGCCGGATTTCTTCCCGGCCGTGTTCGGCCCGAACCAGGACCAACCCCTCGACACCGAGGCGGTGGCACGCAAGTTCGCCGATCTGGCCGAGGAAATCCGCGCCGCGACCGGCGACGACCGCGCGCCGGAGGACGTGGCCGAAGGGTTCCTGAAGATCGCGGTCGAGAACATGGCGAACGCGATCAAGAAAATCTCCGTCCAGCGCGGCTATGACGTTGGCGACTATACCCTGGTCAGCTTCGGCGGCGCCGGCGGCCAGCATGCCTGCCTGGTCGCCGACGCGCTGGGGATGAGCCGGGTTCTGCTGCATCCCTTCGCGGGCGTGCTATCGGCCTATGGCATGGGACTGGCCGACGTGCGGGCGCTGCGCGAGCAGTCGATCGAGAAGGATTTGGACCGATCGCTGGAAAGCGGCGAGTTGGCCGAGGCCCTCGACCGCATGGCCCGGTCCGCGCATGACGAACTGACCGGCCAGGACGTGCCGGAGGAGAAGATCGCGATCCATCGGCGGGTGCATATCCGCTATGACGGGTCGGACACGCCGCTCGACGTGCCCTTCGGCACGAAGGAGCAGATGATCGCCGCCTTCGAGGCGGAATACCGCGCACGCTTCGGCTTCGTGATGGCCGGCAAGGGGATGATCGCCGCCAACGCCGCCGTGGAAGCGGTCGGCAAGACCTTCGACCTGGCCGAGGACGAGGAAGGCGCGGAGGGCGCGACACCCGCACCGCTGGCCCGCGTCTCGATGCATTCCGGCGGGGCGCGGCACGAGACCCCGGTCCATGACCGCGATGCGCTGAAACCCGGCAACCGGATCAAGGGCCCCGCCATCATCGCGGAGAAAACCGGCACCAATGTGGTCGAGCCCGGTTGGGAAGCGGAATTCACCGCCATCGGCAATCTGGTCCTGCGCCGGGTGGAGACGCTGCACCGCGCGCACGCCATCGGAACGGAGAGCGATCCGGTAATGCTGGAGGTCTTCAACAACCTCTTCATGTCGATCGCCGAGCAGATGGGCTTCACGCTCCAGAACACCGCCTTCTCGGTCAATATCAAGGAGCGGCTGGATTTCTCCTGCGCGATCTTCGACCGGGACGGCGGCCTCGTCGCCAACGCCCCGCACATGCCGGTCCATCTGGGCTCCATGGGCGAGAGCGTGCGCGCCGTCATCCGCAATAACGAGGGCACGATCCGGCCCGGCGACGTCTATGTGCTGAACGCCCCCTATAATGGCGGCACGCACCTGCCGGACGTCACCGTGATAACCCCCGTCTTCGACGAGAAGGGCGCGGATATCCTGTTCTATGTCGGCAGCCGCGGCCATCAGGCCGATATCGGTGGAACGACGCCGGGCTCAATGCCATCCAATTCCCGGACGGTCGAGGAGGAAGGCGTGCTGATCGACAATTTCAAGCTGGTCGATCGCGGCGATTTCCGGCGCGATGCCTTGATCGCGCTTCTTTCCTCCGGCCGCTATCCCGCGCGCAATCCGGAACAGAACGTCGCCGACCTGGAAGCCCAGATCGCGGCGAACGAGAAGGGCGTTCAGGAACTGCGCAAGATGGTCGATCAATTCGGCCTGAAGACCGTCATGGCCTATATGGCCCATGTTCAGGACAATGCGGAGGAAAGCGTCCGCCGCGTCATCGACGTGCTGCAACCGGGCTATTTCTCGTACGAGATGGACGACGGATCGGTCATCAAGGTCGCGGTCTCGATCGACCGGACGCGCCGTCAGGCAACGGTCGATTTCACCGGCACCAGCGCGCAGCGGGATACCAACTTCAACGCCCCTTCGGCGATCTGCCGGGCGGCGGTACTCTATGTCTTCCGCACGCTGGTGGAGGACGAAATCCCGATGAACGAGGGCTGCCTGAAGCCGATCGACATCGTGATACCCGAAGGCTCCATGCTGAACCCGGTCTATCCGGCCGCCGTCGTCGCCGGCAATGTGGAGACCAGCCAGGTGGTGACCGACGCGATCTATGGCGCGCTGGGCGTGCTGGCGGGCGCGCAAGGCACGATGAACAACACCACATTCGGCAACAAGACCTATCAATATTACGAGACGGTCTGCGGCGGCTCCGGCGCGGGGCCCGATTTCGACGGCACGGCGGGCGTGCACACGCATATGACCAATTCCCGCCTGACCGACCCGGAGGTGCTGGAATGGCGGTTCCCCGTGCGGCTCGACAGTTTCGAGATTCGCGAGGGCACCGGCGGCAAGGGCAAGCATAAGGGTGGCGACGGCACGCTGCGCCGTCTGCGCTTCCTGGAGGATATGGAGGTCGTCATCCTCTCCAACCGCCGGCGCGTGCCGCCCTTCGGCCTGAAGGGCGGGGAGGACGGCCAGTGCGGCCGCAACTGGGTCGAGCGCGCCGACGGCACGGTCGAGGAGATGAGCGGCACCGACAGCCGCGCGGTCCACCCCGGCGACGTCTTCGTCCTGCAAACACCGACTGGGGGAGGATACGGAGTACCCGATTGAGTCCCTGGTCGAGGCGATCGTTTTACCCTACCCTGATACCCAAGGCGGGATTGATGGCACACGGTGGGGAGCGGTTCACGTGCTCGACCCAAGACAGCACGCTCTTTTCAAGCATTGGAAGGCGCTATGTCCGGCGCCGGGGCAACCGCCGCCGCGTTCGGCCTTTGACCCCCTCGACACACCTTCGGCACTATCGACCTTGGTGCTGGCCGAGGTAACGGGGATCGAACTCACTTTCCGCGTCGTCGGCACGGATCAGGTGGAGGCCTGGGGCTTCGACTATACCGGCCGAACACTTTCCCAAATCATGACGGGAGAGTATCACGACTTCATTCGCGGACTCTATGATCAGACGATCGAGACACGGTCCTGCGTCTTCTCGCATAGCCGTTTTCAATGGGATCAAGGCCGGACACTCGATACCCGCCGCCTCATGATGCCGCTTACCGCCACGGACGCGCCGGATGTGGTGCGGTTCATCCTGGCGAGTCAGGTCTTCGACTATGGCCGGACCGGCCCCGAGACACCGGTCGTCGCGCGGGGAGAGGCGGTCGGACGAATCGATCTGGAACATCACGTCCTGAAGTCGGAGTGACCGCCGCACGGCGCGCTTGCCATGACCGGCCGGCGCCCCATAGCATCCTCGTCATGATCGACGATACCTTGATAGACGCCTACCAACGGGATGGGGCCGTCGTGGTGCGCGGCGCCTTCGCGGCGCATGTCGAGACGATCGCCGCCGGCATCGCGCGCAACATGGCGGAGCCGGGTCCCTACGCGGCGGAAAACCTGAAGCCGGGCGAGGCGGGGCGCTTCTTCGACGACTACTGCAACTGGCAACGCCTGCCGGAGATCCGCCGGATCGTGGAGGATAGCCCCGCCGCCGAAATCGCGGCCGCCGCCATGCGCTCACGCAGCGCGCAGTTCTTTCACGACCATATCCTGGTCAAGGAACCCGGAACGGCCAAGGCGACACCCTGGCATCAGGACATGCCCTATTATTTCGTGGCGGGACATCAGACGCTCAGTATGTGGATTCCGGTCGATCCCGTGACGGAGGACACCTGCCCGCAATTCATCGCGGGCTCTCACCGGTGGGAGAAGATGGTGACGCCGGTGCGCTGGCTCGACGACAGCGATTTCTATCCCGACCCCAGCCTCTATCGCCCGGTTCCCGACCCAAGCGTCGAGAATTTCGATATCCTGAGCTGGGCGCTGGAGCCCGGCGACGCGATCCTGTTCGATTTCCGCACGGCCCATGGCGCGCCCGGCAACCTGACCGCCGCCCGGCGCCGGGCGCTGTCCCTGCGCTGGGTTGGCGACGACGCGCGCTATGCCGAGCGTCCGGGCCGCACCTCGCCGCCCTTCCCGGGCCACGGGATGATTCCGGGGCAACGGCTGCGGCAGGACTGGTTTCCGGTCCTGTTCGGAAACGGCTAAGGAAACATATGCCCGCCTTGCCGGCGCCCGTCTTCCCCGTGCCCGTCTTCCCGGCCCCCGCCTTCCCGACGACGGCCTCCCCCGACAAGACGGGGGAGGCTTTGTCCAGTCGCCACGACGAAGGCGTCATCCACCTTAGTCGTTGGTCGGGAAGGCGAGTTGATAACCGTCCTTGATGCCCGACGGCCAGCGCGAACTCACCGTCTTCATCTTGGTGAAGAAGCGGATCGATTCCGGCCCGTGCATCTGGGTGTCGCCGAACTTGGAGCGCTTCGCCCCCCCGAAATTGTGGAAGGCCATCGGCACCGGAATCGGCACGTTGACGCCGATCATGCCGACATCGACCTGATCGGTGAAGCTGCGCGCGGCATCGCCGTCGCGGGTGAAGATCGCGACGCCGTTGCCATATTCGTGATCGTTGATCATCCGCACCGCATCCTCGTAGGTCGAGGGCGCCATGACGGACAGAACCGGGCCGAAGATCTCGGTCTTGTAGATCTCCATCTCGGTCGTCACCTGATCGAACAGCGTGCCGCCGACATAGTAGCCATTCTCATAGCCCTGGAGCGTCGCGCCGCGGCCGTCGATCAGGAGCTTCGCGCCCTCGTCCACGCCACGCTGGATCAGGCCCTCGACACGTTCCTTCGCCTGACGGGTGATCAGCGCGTTGATATCGGCATCGGGGTCGTCCCAGGCGCCGATCTTCAGGCCCTCGACCGCGGGTGCCAGCTTCTCGATCAACCGCTCGGAGGTCTCCTTGCCGACCGGCACGGCGACGGAGATCGCCATGCAACGCTCGCCGGCCGAGCCGTAGCCGGCACCGACCAGCGCATTGACAGCCTGGTCCATGTCCGCGTCCGGCATGATGACCATATGGTTCTTGGCGCCGCAGAAGGCCTGCACGCGCTTATTGTGGCGCGAGCCTTCCTGATAGATGTATTCGCCGACCGGCGTGGACCCGACGAAGCTGACCGCCGGCACGTCCGGATGGTGCAGCAGCGCGTCGACCGCTTCCTTGTCGCCGTGGATGACGTTCCACACACCGTCCGGCAGGCCGGCTTCCTTCCACATCTCCGCCAGCATGTTGGGGGCGGAGGGATCACGTTCCGACGGCTTGTTGAGATAGGCGTTGCCGCAGGCGATCGCCATGGCCCCCATCCAAAGCGGGATCATGACCGGAAAGTTGAAGGGCGTGATGCCGGCGACGACACCCAGCGACTCGCGGATCGAATAGAGATCGATGCCACCGCCGATATTGGAATTGAATTCGCCCTTGATCAGATGCGGCACGCCGGCCGCGAACTCGACCACGTCGATGCCGCGCTGAATCTCGCCCAGCGCGTCGGGCTTGGTCTTGCCGTGTTCCTTGCAGAGCACCTCGGCCAACTGCTCGCGCCGGGCCACCATCAACTCGCGCATCTTGAAGATCACGGCCGAGCGTTTCGGCACCGCCGTCTTGCCCCATTCCTCGGCCGCGGCCTGGGAATTACGAACCGCCGCATCCACCTCCGCCGTCGTGGCGTAGGGAAGCTTCCCCGACACCTCGCCCGTCGACGGGTTGAAAACGTCGCCGAAGCGGCCGCTCTCGCCCGCGACATACTTGCCGCCGATGAAATGTTGCAGGGTCTCGGTCATGGGGACGCTCCTCGCTCGTTTGATGTCGATCAGCCGATCGGTCGCCCGTTCGTTCCTCGCGTCGATCGCCCGACTCTTGTTTGGGTCATTTTCCAGGCCGGTACCGTCCGGCCACCGACCAGCGTTTTACGGGCCGAGGCCGTCTATCTCAAGCCGCCTCTTGCCGTGCCATACCGCGCAACGTGCGGAGTTTGCTCTCGAAATCCTCCCGGTTGTGATAAGCGCCGCAAAGCCGCCGCCGCCCGTGATAGGCCAACCGGCCGTGCAGGGTGCGCCAATTGTCGAACAGCAGGGCGCGGCCGGGCCGCAAGCCGAAGACGAGCTGGCGCGCGCGTTCGTTCGCCATGCGATGGAACAGGCCGTAGGCGCGATAGAAGGCCTCCTGCTCCGCCTCGGGCAGCAGGAAGGGCGCGCGGTCGTGATGGTTGAAGCTCACCTGCTCCACGGCG
This sequence comes from Marivibrio halodurans, assembly GCF_017963645.1. Classification (GTDB taxonomy): domain Bacteria; phylum Pseudomonadota; class Alphaproteobacteria; order UBA8366; family Aestuariispiraceae; genus Marivibrio; species Marivibrio halodurans. The sequence continues at coordinate 332,515 of NZ_JAGMWN010000005.1, forward strand.
CCCTTACGGTCGAGGCGAAAGACCGGCCGCCGCGCCTCCAGATGCAGTCCCTCCTCCAGGTAACGGGCGGGCACGGCGACCGTGCTCAAGACCTCGAAGGCGGCCGGGTCCTTGGCGCGGATCTCCTCCGCGATCGCGACGCCATCGACCAGAACACTCTCGCCCCCCTCGCCGTCGAACTCGATGACATGGAACATCTGAAGGCCCGGGGCATCGTGGCTGTAGGTCGAATCCGTATGCGGCGTCAGCGACAGGTTGGTATAGGCCGTGTCGGCGCGCGCCAGATTTGCCGTGAAGTCCCAGAAATCGCCGAAGACGGTCTGGCGCAGATAGCCGACCCGCTCCGCCAGCGCGCGCGTCGCCTCCGGCGTCGCCGGCACGCCGTCGACCAGCCCGAAGCCGTCACGCGCGACCGCCTCCAGCCAGGCGCGCAAGCCCTCATCGCCATCCATCACCTGGGCATGCGGCACGCTCGGCAAGGCATCGACATCCCAGACACCCGCATCCGGCCAAAGGACCGGCGCACAGAGCGGCGCTTCCGACGCCTCCCCTTCCTCCGCCAAGCGACGCAGGAAATCGAGGGACAAGACGCTTTCATGGTCCTCGTTACGCCAGCGCACGGTCAGCACCCGCCCGCCGTCCGTCACCGCGGCTTCGCGCGCCAGGATCAGCTGCTCGAAGGTGAAGACGTCCACCTGACGCTGCAGGGTATCGGGATGCAGGCTCTCCGGCGTCTCGCAATGGTCGCGCAGCCAGAGCGCGGGGAAGCGCCGTGTCGCCCCTCCGCCCCAATCGAGCGTCACCGTCTTGCCGTCCGCCGATACTTCCGCCGTCACGCTCTCGCGCGCCATGATGCGTTCCTCGCCTTTTCACTTCCGCCATGTTCGATGTGGTTTGGATTTTCCCAAAGCACCCCCGACGTGGCAAGCCGCCGGAATCCAGCATGCCGGATGTCCGGGGATCGTTAACCCGCGCTTTTATCGGAACAGGGCCCTACGATTTTCCTTGAACTCGCGGCCCAAGCATTTGATATAGGGGCTGCTATCGCTCTCCAATCTGAAGACCTGTCCGTCTCTCGAAGGCTGCCGGTCCCTTTCAATTGCGACCGACGAGCCACAGCCGCGGCATATCGCGCGCGGCGTATTAAATAGACTAGGAGTACGGACGCCATGGCTACCGGCACCGTGAAATGGTTCAACCCGACCAAGGGTTTCGGCTTCATCGAACCGGAAGACGGCTCGAAGGACGTTTTCCTGCACATCTCCGCCGTCGAGCGCGCGGGCCTCAATAGCCCCGCCGAAGGCCAGAAGGTGAAGTTCGAGCTCGAGACCGGCCGTGACGGCCGCGCCTCGGCGGGCAACATCAGCTACGTCTGATAACGCCCGCGTCTCTCGAGACGCCGAGAACCTCCCCCCGGGCGACCGGGGGGAGGTTTTTCTTTGCGGTGGCCCGCACCCGGGAAAGGCTAGAGCATGATGATATGATGTGGCCCACTCGAGATCGTTTTTCCGGGTTTCCGGCAAGGAGAGGACGCGCGGGCGATATGGGTCATCGTCAAGCGGCCTCGACGCGGTCCGGGGGCCCGGAAAAACGACCGAAGGCGGCGTCTCGGATGGGGCCACATCATATCATCATGCTCTAAGCCAGGAAGCGTCGGAAAACCCGTTCCAGAAGCCGGCTCACCGGATTGTCGTAGCCGTCCGGCGGCAGGCTGCCGCAGAAGGTGATGGAGCCGGTCGCGAAGACCGCCCCGCCGCCCGGCACGTCGAAATAGACCATGTCGGCGCGTTTCAGCGCCTCCGGCGGCTCGCCGTTCACCGTGGTGATGTGGGTCAGCATCTCCTCCGGCACGGTCACGAAACTTTCCGGCGCGCCGGCGGAGCGGGCGAGGACCGTGATCCCCTCCGGGCTGCCCAGCATCGGGTCCACGCGGTCGAGCTCGAAGCCCGCCGCGCCGCCGCCGCTCAACCCGAAATCGCCGAGCAATTGGCCAGCCTCCAGCCCCTCAAGAATCCAGGCGCCCGGCGCGTCACCGGCTACCTCCTCCACGCGATAGGCGTCCGCTTCGAACTGGCCTTGCGCGCTGAAGCCGATACCGACCAGAAGCTGCGGCGCCCGTCCCTGCCGACGCCAGAGACCGCCATGGCCGCCGTCGAAGGCATGGTAATATTCCCCCGGCCGCGCGTCCCAGGCGCGGATGCCGCCCTCGGCCCGGCGCACCTCGATCGCGCCCGGCAGTTCCTCGTGACGCGCGATCTTCCAGTAGAAGCCATTGCCGCCGAGATAGGCGAGCTTCCCACCCGCGTTCCGGAACCCGGTCAAGGCGTCCAGCGTGTTGGCGGTGTGATATTCCGGGTGGCTGCCCGTCGTCAGCATCTTGTAGCCGTCGAGCGCGGCCGCCCCCTCCTCGTCCAGGATCTCATCCGTGACGATGTCATAGGGAATGCCCTTGGCATGCAGCCAGCCGATCAGATGGCTGTCCGCCGGGAAATGCCGCAGGCCCGAGCCCTCGCCATAGCCGAAGGTCGCGTAGCCAGGCTTCAGGGTGAAGAGCGGGCGCCGGTGGCTGGCATGGCAGATGCCGGAGCCGTCCCTGTGGCGGTTGTAGGTGGAGAGCCCATATTCCGGGTAATCGGCGGGGTTATAAGGATAGGCGCCCCAATCCCGGAACCGGTCGCGCCAGAAGGGTGCGAAATCGGGCCGGGCGTGATTGCCGTAGACCGAATAGGTGAAGGTCGAGACCAGCACCGCCAGATCGGCCGTGCGCGTGCCCTTGGGCGGCGGCACGAAGAAGGGGATCGCGTCCTCCGCCTCCCCGCATTTCAGGCGGCAGACATAGATTCCGGTCGGCAGGTCCGTCGGCAGGGTCCAGCGGATATCGTCATCCCAGCCGAAATCGACGATCTCGTCACTGTGAAAATGGATCGCGGCATAATGCGCCGGCTTCTCGCACCAGCGGAAGACGGTCCCGTCCCAGAGCGAGCCCGCGACCCCGCGCGTCGGCAGATTGACGATTTGGCCATGAAGACCACGCGGACCTGCATCCTCGACCGCCAGGCTCTCGATCCGCCGCGCGAAATCCCAGGTGGCGAGGGTGTTCCCCCCGCCGTCGCGGACCGCCGGGGCCTCTATCCGGCCGTCGAAATGGTCGATCGCCGCGCCGTCCGCGTCCAGGCGGGCGGCGATTGTCAGCACCGCGGCGGGGGAAACCGTTTCCGTGGCAGGAACCGAAGCCTCCCCACGCGCGCCCGGGCGCGGTGCATCGGCGCGGCCATGAGGCAGCGCCTCCCAGGAAACCGAGAGCCGGCCGTCCGCGAGATCGAGGCATATGCGATACCAGCGCTCCGCCTTCAACGGCTCCGAAACGGTGGCGGCCGCCTCCCCGGACCGGCCGACGAGGCGTCCCGAGCCATCGAGCATGAGGACCAATCGGCCAAGCGCGATCACTACCTGCTCGCGCCCATCGGCCGGCAGGGTCGGCCAGATCCGCGCCTCGACCGACCCGCCACGGGACAGGTCGAGAGCGCCGGCCCCTTCAACCACTATATGGGAGCCCGGATTGAACGGTTGCACGCGGGAGGGATAGCGTCCGGCGAAGGAGGCGGCCACCGGTTCCTCCACCACGCCGGGCCCGTCCGGATTGGGATCGGCGGTGATGGAACGGGTAAGCCAGGCATCGAACGGAGCAGGCCCGTGCGAGGAGACCTTGAAGCCGATTTCCTCTCCCGGCCGTACCGTCAGCCTGTCCGCATAGCCGAGCAGTGGAATCCGCCCATCCTGCCGCGCCATGATCACCTCCCCAGTTCCGCGTTGTTTCCCTATCCGCGCCGCGGGCTCAGTCGATGCCGAGCTTCGCCTTGACCGACCCGTCGAAGCCGACCGTCACGCTGCCGTCGTCATGTTCGATCACCGGCCGCTTGGCGAGCGACGGATTGTCCTTAACCAGCATCGCGGCCCCTTCCGTCGCATCGGCCAGCGCCTGCTGGCCCTCGTCCAGCTTGCGCCAGGTGGTCCCGCCGCGATTGACCAACTTGGCCGCGCCGACACCTTCGGCCCAACGCATGGTGGTTTCAGTGTCGGGCGGCATCTTCTTGAAATCGACGAACTCATAGTCGATGCCGGCGCCCTTCAGCGCCTTCACCGCCGTCTTGCAGCTATCGCAATTCCTCAGGCCGTAAACCTTGGGCATGATATCCTGTCTCCTTATCAACACGCGTCAAATGCCCGGGGTCCGCGCGGGATGCGCGGACTGGCCGGTGCAATCCGGTATTCCGGGCTATTCGGCGGCGATCCGCCGCGTCTGGTAGAGCGCATGATCGCAGACCGCCTGGACCAGACGGCCGAGATCGCGTCGCAATGTGGTAAACCCTGGGACCTTCTCCACCGTCGCCTCGCGCATATAGAGGCTCCGGTTGATTTCGATCTGCAGGCTGTGCCGGTCCTGGGCCGGCCGTCCATAGGCGCGCACCAGTTCCGCCCCGCGATAGGGATCGTTCAGCCGCACGCTATAGCCCATATCGACCAGCCAGTCGCGCACCAATTCGGTGAAACCGGACGCGCAACTCGTCCCGTCCCGATCGCCCAGGACGAAATCCGCCCGCGCGCCGGGCCGCCCCGCGACGGCCGGGCTGCTGGAGGCCGGCATGGAATGGCAGTTGATATGCCAGACGGCGCCGAACGCGGCATAGGCGCGTTCCAGCTCCCCTTGCAGCGCGTCGTGATAGGGGCGCCAATATCCCTCGATCCGCCGCGCCACCTCGGCCACCGGCAGTTTTCCATCATACATCGGCCGCTCGCTCGGGTAGCTGCGCCAGATCAGCCCGTGCCCCAGGCGCGATTTCTCCGTCGGCGCGATGCGGCCCGGCCAGATTCCCTCGATCATGCCGGGATCGATATCGTCCGCCGCCCGGTTGGGGTCGATGAAACTGCGTGGGAACTCCGCCGCCAGAAGAACCGCGCCATAAGCCGGCGCATCGGCGAAAAGCTCATCGACGAAGGCGTCCTCGACCCGGCGCAGGTCGCGCATCGGAACGCTGGGTCGAAAATCCGCCGGATAGCAGGCACCGGAATGCGGCGAATCCAGGACCACCGGCGCCACCACCGCATCCGGCACAGCCGCCGCCAGGCGATAAACGCCGTCGAGCCCGTCGACGCGCGCGGCATACCCGGTCTGTGCGCTTTCGCGGTCTTGTGGCGGATCACCGTCACACATGCTCCGGCTCTCGCTTTCGAAAAGGGACGCGTTCGCGCTCGTTGGGGGACGCGTCATCGTGACTTCCCATAAGGTGATATCAATCGCGCGTGCCGTTGGCAAAGCCCACGCATGGCGACTATGATCCACGCGCGCCGAACGCGCATGTTTAAGTCCCCGTCCGAAGGAGCCCCCCATGGCAGGAACGATCGACGCCCGCCTCGACGAACTCGGCATCACCCTGCCGGAACCGCCCGCCGCGGCCGGTGCCTATACTCAGGTGCTACGTGTCGGCAATCTACTCTATATCTCGGGCCAGGTTCCGTTCCGCAACGGCGAGATCACCTATGTCGGCAAGGTTGGCCGGGACTTCTCGCTGGAGGAGGGACAGGAAGCCGCGCGCGCCTGTGCCCTCAACATCGTGGCGCAGGTGAAGCGCGCCCTCGACGGCGATCTCGACCGGGTCGCGCGGATCGTGAAGCTGGGTGGCTTCGTCAATTCCACGCCGGACTATACCGACCATCCGAAGGTGATAAACGGCGCCTCCAACCTGATGGGCGACATCTTCGGCGAGAAGGGGCAGCACACACGCTTCGCGGTCGGCGCGGGCTCCCTGCCGCTGGGTGTCGCGGTGGAGGTCGAGGCGATCGTCGAGGTTGCGTGACCTCCACATAGCGACCGGACGCATCAAAAACGGTAGTTCACCGCGAACTCGACATTGTCGTTACGGTCGTAGCGCCCGAACAGCGTGTCATCCGGCCCCTCGTACCGGGTCGCCGTCCAGGACAGGCGCAGATTGTCCGTCGGCTCGTAGCGTAGGAACAGGCTCGCCAGATTGTCGCGTTCGTCCAACGCCCGGTTATAGGCCCCCCCGAATTTCCACTCGCTGTCCACGGTGACGGTAAGGGACGCGATGATGTTGTTTCGGTTCGGCCGCGCATCCTCCGACGAGAGCACGTAATCGGGGTCGGACTGGCTGTCCAGGCGCACCTCGCGCGCATATTCCACGACCGGCGTGATCTCATCCAACCCCATGCTGTTGGCGAGGCGGGTTTCCCGGTATTTCGCGCCGATCAGCCCGCGCGCCAGATCGTCGTCGCGCCCACGCATCGCCCAATAGCCGACCCCTTCGGCATAGAGCTTCCATGCCCCTTCCGTCACCGCCGCGCCGAACGAGGCGACGGTCACCCGGGGATAGACCTTGTCATAGGGGTTCAATCGTCCCCTCGGCGGCCGTTTCAATACCGGATAGGGACCAGGTCCGTTGAAGCCGGAAACGAAATAGTCGAGGCCCGTCGCCGTGCCCTTATATTGCACGAGATAGCCCCATTCCTCCGGCGTGACCCCGCGCAGATCCTCCTCGATCTCCGCCGTCAGACCGGGCGGCAGGCCCGGAATGTCGATCGCGGCGAATTCGGACCCGCCGGACCCGTTGCTACCGCCCCAGCGCGAGCTTTCGTGCGGGCCGGGCGTGTTCTCCTCGACCGGCATGATAATGCCGGTCAGACGGTCGCTGCCCAGATAGGCGTCCGCGCGAACCTGCCAAACCCCGAAATCGACGGCATGCTGCGGATTGACCGAATTGTCGGCCCCGTAGATGTCGGTCGGCGAATAAATCTCCGCCACGCCGAAGGGGACGGAGTCCTTGCCCATCGTCACCTCGACCACATCGCCGAGATAGCTCAACGTCAACCGGCTGGCGTCGAGATACCGGCCATGACCGGAGCGGCTGCCGGGCCGCGTGAAGAGACCCCGTTCCGCCCCGCTATAGGTCGAGGCCACGGCCTCCAACCCAACCCCCAATGTCCAGTAGTCATTGAGGAAGGTGTCGCTCTCCATGCTGAGATGGGTCCAGGCCTCGAAATCCTGGTTCTCGACACCGTTCGCCGCCGCCTGATCGGGGGGGCGGGAATAGAGGCTCAGGACCGTTTCGGATTCATAGCGCGCGTTCTCGACGACCTGCTCCAGAAGGCCCGGCGCCTCCTCCTCGTCCTGAGCCAAGGGCGCGGAAACCGGCAAGAGCCCGATCGCCGCCACCGCCGCACCCGATAGAACGGCGCGCCGGGCGCGGATGCGTGCATTCATTCCCCGTCCCGATGTCATCAGGCCCCCATTCAGGAAATGTCGGCCCGGGTCAGGCGGGTCGACGTGTCGGCCAGCCGGTCGCCCAGAATCCGTGCGATATTCAAGTTCAACTTATTCGCGATATGCGGATAGAGGCGCATGTTCCGGCGCACCGTCTCGGCGTTGAAGACCAGCATCTCGCCGTCGCTGACGGCATCGACATTGGCGGTCCGCTGTTGCTCGCGCACGAAGCCGACCTCGCCCAGCACCTCGCCCTGACCGAAGGTGGCGAGTTCCGTGCCGCCGCCCGGCCCGTCCTTTATGACCGCGACACTTCCCGACAGAACGAGATACATGTCACGACCGACCGTTCCCTGTTGCACCAAACGGTCCCCCGCCTTGAAGGACACGATCTCCGACAGCAGGATCGCCTTGCGTACCTGATAGCGGTTCATGTCCGCGAAGAGCGGGCTGTTATCGATCACCTTCGGGTCGATCTGAAGCATCAGGATCTCGTCCAGCCCGACAAGCCGCACGAAGGACATCAGCACCGGCGTGACGATCAGGTCCGCGACCAGGGCCGCGATCATCGCGATCGCCGCGAGCAGGCCGAACTGGGCGATGATCGCGAAGGTCGAGCCCTGTAGCACCAGGAAGCCCGCCATCAACGCGATCGAGGTGGAGACCGCCGGGATCGCCTGATGGGCCAGCGTCCGGCGTATCGCCAGCGCCCGGTCGGGCGTCCGGCGGCTTTCCTGCGCATAGGTCGACAGCAGATGGATCGTGTCGTCGATAGCGATGCCGATGGCGATCACCGCCACCGTCGCCGTGCCGGGATTGAGCGGAATGTCGAACAGCCCCATCACGCCGAAGACGATGGCGATCGGTATGACGTTCGGCACCAGCGACAGAAGACCGCCGGTCAACGACGTGTAGACCAGCGACATCATGATGAAGATGACGACCAGCAGCAGTCCCACCGACTGGACCTGGGCGAAGATCAGATCCTCGGCCGCGTTGTTGATCATCAGATTCTGACCGACGATGTTGATGGTCAAATCGGGGCCGGCGATCTCGTTCACGCGGCTTTCCAGATCGGCCACCGCCTGCTTCAAGGCATGGCTTTCGTGGATATTGTGGCGCACGACCATGTTCACGCGCCGGAAATCGGCGCTGACATAGCTTTCCAGATCGGCGCGCTGGAAGAACAGAAGATATTGATCGACCAGATCGGGCGTGTCCGGGACCACCATCATCCCCGGATCGCCGCCGTGGAACTCCCGGTTCACCATGGACAGGTGGTCGGCGATGGACAGCGCCGTGTCGAAGCGCCCGTCCTCCACGATATAATCCTTTATGGCGGCGAGCTTGCGCAGGTTTTCCGGCTGACCGAAGGCATCCGGCGCCGTCGAGACGAGGTTTATATAGAAAATCTCCATGCCGGAGAGCGTATCGGCCAGCGTGTTCACATCCGCGACCAGCGGATGCTCCTGCTTGAAATAGGAGATCGGGTCGTTCGACACCTTGGTCTGCCCGGCGAAGGTCGCGCACACCGCCATCACGACGATCGTCACCCCGATCACCGTCTTGGGATAGGTTCCGATATGCCGCACCGCCACCAGGGTCCAGCCGACGGGACCGCGCAGGCCGGTACCTTCGCCGCCCCCGTCGCCCGTCTCCGGATCGTGCAGACGGCTGCGCAACGGCCCCAGGACGGAAAGCATCAGCGGGATGACCAGCAGCGTCACCACCGCGTTCGTGGCGATCGCCAGCGAGGCGGCAATGGCGAAATCGCGCACCAGTTCCATCTCCGCGAAACCATTGGCCGCGAAGCCGAGGACCGTCGTCACGGAAGTCAGAATCAAAGGCAACCCCAGATGCCGCATCATGTAGAGCACGGCGCGCCGCCGGCGCTCCGACCGGCTCTCCGTCTCCCCGTCCTGGCCGAGGCCGGACAGATAGCCGGAAAGCATGTGCGTATCCTCGGTCGACCCGATGACGATCACCAGCGAGGGCACCATGGCCGAGAGGATGTTGATCGGAACGCCGAGATATCCCATCAGCCCGAAGGCCCAGGAGAGGCCGAGCGTCGACGTCAGCACCGGGAAGACCGTCGCCATGCCGCTGCGCAGGAACAACACGATGATCGCGATCAGCAGGCCGAGCGACATCGGCACGAGCAGGGACAGATCGGCGAACAGGTTGACCATGTGCTCATGATTGACGCGCGGCGGACCGACCTGGAACACCTCGTCGAATGAGCCGGCATGGGGGGCGATCGCGGCCTCGATCGCCTGATAGGCATGGCGGTCGAAATCGGGATCGGCGGGGTCCTTCGTCACGCTGACATTGATCGCCGTGGCGAAGCCGTCCTCCGAGATGAAATTGCCCACGACGAGCGGGGAATAGAGCGCCCGGGCCTTCGCCTCCTCGATCCCCTCCCGGTCGAACGGCACGCCGTCCAGAACGGTGGAGGATTGGATCATCCCGTTCCGGTCCTGGATGCTGCGAACGTTGAAGAGGCTTTCCACCTTCTCGACGAAGGACAGGTCCTCCAACGCGTAATGCATCTCCTCCAGATCGAGGAGGCGCTCTTCCGTCCAAAGATCGTCGGAACGGACATAGACGATCGTGGTGTTGTCCGACCCGAATTCCCGCTTCACCGCCTCGTAGGTAACCTTGGTCGGATCGCTGTCGCTGATCAGGCTGTCGAAACTGGTGTCGACACGCAGCTTCTCCAGCCCCGGCGCGGTCAAGGCGGTGACCAGCAGGAGGAAAATCAAGGTGATCCACCGATGGCGGAGTCCGAAGGTCAGGATTGTCTGCATGGAATGGGAAATCCGGAAATCCCGGTGTCCGGGCCGCGCGCGGTTCGGACGCCGGCGCGTTAGCGGAGGTAGCGTCCGCTGGTCACCCAGCGCTGCTCGAACATGCGGGCCGGGACGGCGTTCTCGGAAAGCTCTCGGCCCTCCACCCGGATCAGTGTCTTGTGACGCTGCTTGTCGTTATCCATCAGCGTCGTGTTGGCGCGCCACGTCTCCCCCTCGATCCGGACCATGTCGCGGGAATGCTGGGTCTTCAGATAGCGCCCGCGCCGGTCGTAGAAATCGATTCGCCGGATGAAATAGCGATCCTTGCTGATATAGAGGCGGCGGTATTCGTAACCGGTCTCCGCCGCCAGTTCCTCGTCCTTCGGATAGGCATCGACGACGAAGGAATCGATCGTGTCGACGGTCTCGCCATTCTCGTCCTTGATTTCGGCCATCTCATCCGCCTGACGCTCATAGCGGAACTTCGAGCGGTCCTCGGACGTCATGTCCTCGAAGGCGAAATCGGTGCCCATGAAATAATTCCGCTTACCGCCGTCGGCGGAGCGCTTCATCTCCCGCCCATAGGCGGGCAGATACATCCACTGATCGTCGCTGGCGCCCCGGTTCTGCCAGGTCAACAAGGCCACGCCATGGACGCCCGCGGGCTCGTCGAAGACCACAAGATATCGATAAAGGTCGTCCTCGACCTCCCGGGCGAAACGGCGCAGGCTCCGCTCCTCGGTATTGCCGCGATCGTCGATCAGGGTCATCGCCTGATCCTCGGTCTCATAGGGCCTGTCGTGGCGACCGGACACCTCGTCCATGATGTCCCGGCCGGACATCTCCGGCGCGGTCTGGTTCTGGGACTGAGTTTGAGCCTGGGACTGAGCCGCGAGCGGCAAAACGACGACCGCCGACAAGGCCAGGGCGACGGCCGGAATAAAGGACCGGCCCAGTATAGGAAACATGAAGCACTCCCCCACATCGAACTTCACAGAATACACTTATTGCGCGCGAAACCCGAACCGCTCTTCCCTCGAATTGGGGCGGCGCGCACGATGAAGCGGTGGAACCACCCTCCGCCTCCGGCGGGGCCGCGCATTCCCACGAACCTGTAGTGCGCGGAACCAAGCGCGAATGGCGATCGCGCGCGTAACCTTTCATATCGAAATTTCAATGTCTAGGACGAAGTGGTAAGTGCGTGATCGGCTTCGACCCGCATTCGCAATTCCCTGTCCGGTCGCACGGGATGCTCCACCACCCCGGATGGACGGACCGGCCCGGCCTCCCGCGACCTCACGCACGGCCCCACGGAAAAACACCGTAGATTGTGTGCATGTGGGATGAGGAAGCGCGGGCCTCCCCTTTTTCGAACGACCCGCCGGCATGCGCCCCACCCGCGACATGCGCCGGAACAGGTTCTTCCCGCCCGGCGGCGCTTGTCGCGCAATCACGGGTCGGGTAGTGTCCGCCGAGGGACGCGGCACGACCGAGGACGGGGGATTCCAACGCCCTCTTTCCCGTTCACACGCGGCGTCCCGGGATCCAATCCTTCAGGGAGACGCGTCCGCGATGAGCGCGCCGGAAACGCCGCAGAAGGCGCCCTATTCCGTCGAGGTCGAGGCCGGGAGGGTCTATATGTGGTGCGCGTGCGGCCGCTCGGCGCGGCAACCCTTCTGCGACGGCAGCCATGCGGGCACGGGCATCGCGCCGCGCCCCTACAGTTCGAGGAAGGCGCGCACCGTCTTCTTCTGCGGATGCAAGAGAACGGAGAAACCACCCCTGTGCGACGGCTATCACGCCACCCTCTAGGATCACGGCCCTGGTCGCGGTCGTAGTCATGGCGCGGGGGACGATAAAGGGACAGAGTATGAAGGTGACGATGGTTCGATGGGCCGCATTGGTCCTGACGGCGGCCCTGGGTCTTTCCGCCTGCGCCGGGTCCTCGGATCTCGGCGTGAAATGCCCCGAGATTCGAATCCCGCAAAACACCGAACGCCTGACCCGGTTCCGCCCGGGCGAGGGGCGCGATATCACCGACGTACGCCTGCAGGCGGAGGTAACCTATCTCTCCGGAACATGCGAGATCGACGACGAGGTGATCGAGCTCGGCTTCCCGATCGCCGTCACGGCCCAGCGCGGCCCCGCCAACGAGGAAGGCCTGTCCGACGTCACCCTTTTCGTCGCGGTGGCCAATCAGAGACGCGAGATTCTTTCCCGCCGCGAACTGCCGGTCCGCCTCACCTTCCCCGCCAACAAGGTGCGCGTCATCAGCCGGGAGGAGATCACCGTCGAGATTCCGCGTCACGAGGATGACGGCGTACAGGACTATCTGGTCTTCCTCGGCTTCGCATTGAGCGAGGATGAACTCGAATTCAATCGACGGGAGAACCGATTGGGGTTCTGAACCGCCCGACGATATAACCACCGGCATCAGCAAGCCTTGGGGAGAGCGACCGATGACCTTGCCCTTCGAGAAGCACGAATATCTCGAACGCATCGACCGCGTGAAGCGATCGATGGAGAATGAGGGGATCGAGGTCCTGATCTCCGCCGACCCGGCGAACATGAACTATCTGACCGGCTATGACGGTTGGTCCTTCTATGTGCCGCAATGCGTCATCACGGCGCTGGCGGAGCCCGAGCCGATCTGGATCGGCCGGGCGATGGATGCCAATGGCGCGCGCGTGACCACCTTCCTCGGGGACAGTTCGATCCTCGGCTATCCGGACGACTATGTGCAGAAGCGCGACTGCCATCCGATGGATTACGTCGCCGACGTGTTGCGCGACCACGGCCTCGCCTCCAAGCGCATCGGCGTCGAAATGGATGCCTACTATTATACCGCCGCCGCGCATGACGCCTTGGTTCGGAGCCTGCCGAACGCCAGTTTCCACAATGCCCACTGGATCGTGCGCTGGGTGCGCAACATCAAGTCGGACATGGAAATCCAGTACATGAAACAGGCCGGCCGGTTGATGGAACTGGTCATGCAGGTCGGCGTCGCCCATATCTCCGCCGGCGTGCGCCAGTGCGACGCGGCCGCCGCCATCTATCAGTCCCAGATCAGCGGCATGGGCGATTTCGGCGGCGACTATACCGCGATTTGCCCGATGCTGCCGACCGGGATCGGCACCTCGACCCCGCACCTGACCTGGACCGACGAGACGTTCCGCGAGGGCGAGGCGACGATCCTCGAACTCGCCGCCGCGCGCCATCATTATCACAGCCCGCTGGCGCGGACCGTCTTCCTGGGCGAGCCGCCGGACTATCTCCAGGATTGCGCCAAGGGCGCGGTCGAGGCGCTGGAAACCGTGCTCGATTTCATCAAGCCCGGCGTCACCGCGGAGGAGATCGTTCAAACTTGGCAGAAAGTGGTCGCGAAATACGGGATCGAGAAGGACAGTCGCATGGGCTACTCCATCGGCTGCGCCTATCCGCCCGACTGGGGCGAGCACACGCTCTCGCTGCGGACCGGCGATAAGACCGTGATGCAACCGAACATGACGATCCATGTCATGCCGGGGATCTGGTACGACACCTGGGGGGTCGAGATTTCCGAGGCGATCCGGGTGACGGAAACAGGCTGCGAATGCCTCGCCAACGTCCCGCGCGACCTTTTCGTGAAGGAGTAACGCACGATTTTCCAACAACCATTAGGTGAACTTCTCTCTCGGTGACCGTACGGAGTTGCGAAGCCCCGGGGGGGGCGTATGGTGCTAGTGTCTGTCAGTTCCGGGCGGGGAGGGATCGTGCATGACACGACCGGAAGAGGGGCGGTTCACCGCGGCCGCGAGGCCCGACCTCTTACCGCGGCGACACCCGGTATCGCGGGGGGGCGCCCTGCGCGATCCATCCGTTTTCGTGGAATCGGTTTTTGATTGGGAATGGGAAACCGACGAAAACCACCGTTGCACCTATATCTCCGACTCCGTCGAAACGATCCTCGGCACATCGCCCGGTACCTTCCTAGGCCTTTCACATCTGCAATTCTCCAATATCCAGGCCGATCCCGGCGCGGTCGGCGGATATCGGGCCGACTTGCAATCACGCCGGCCAATCCGGGCGTTCACCTTTCATCTGACCGGCGATGACGGGTCCGATCATTGGTGCCGGATCTGCGGCGTGCCGCGCTTCGACGCCGACGGCCGATTCCGTGGCTACCACGGCTATGGCCAGGAGGTGAGCGAGGAGATCAACGCGCAGAGCACCAGCGAGAGCCAGAATCGTCTCCTCGCCAATGCGGTCGACAGCCTGACCGAGCCCTTCGCCCTGTTCGACCATGAGGACCGGTTGGTTCTCAGCAACAAAAGCTTCCGGGACATGCGCGCGGACATCCGGGAGATATTCAAGGTCGGAACGCCATTCGCCACGATCTTCCGGCACGCGGTGGAGTCCGGGCAATTCGTGCCGCTACCGGGCATGACGACGGAAGAATTCATCGCCTGGCGCATAGAGCGTCACAAATCGCCCCGGGGCGCCTTCGAGCTCGAGGGCCCGAACGGCTCCTGGTCTCTCGTTATCGAGGAGCGCATCGCGCAACTCGGCACCGTGACGATCCATTACGACCTGACCGAACGCAAGAAGGCCGATCAGCTTATCCTGCAAGCGAAGAATCAGGCGGAGCAGGCCAACCAGGCGAAATCCTATTTTCTCGCCAGCATGAGCCATGAGCTGCGCACCCCGCTCAACGCCATTATCGGATTCGCCGACATGATCGAGGCCGAGGTCTTCGGGCCGATCGGCAACGCGCGGTATCAGGAATACCACGCCAACATCAAGAAAAGCGGCCAGCACCTTCTGGACATCATCGAGACGCTGCTCGATCTCTCCTGCATCGAAAGCGGCGCCTTCGATATAGACCCCGCCGAAATCGATCTTCCGGAACTTGTTCAGGAGGTCGCCCACATCACCGAGGTCAAACGACATGGGTCGCCCGGGCGCGTGCGAATCGATATCGCATCCGACTGCCGACACCTAGTCAGCGATGCGCGCGCCATACGTCAAATCCTGCACAATTTACTGACGAATGGTCTGAAATTCTCCGCTCCGGAAACCCCGGTCACGCTCACGGTCCGCCCCTTGGGGAAGGAGCATCTCGATATCCGGGTCAGCGACCAGGGTATCGGCATCGCGGGCAGAGACCTGCTGCGCATAACCGACCCCTTCGCACGCGGCAGGGACGCCATGGTGCGCGCGAAGGACGGTGTCGGGCTGGGCCTCGCCATATCCAACATGCTGGCGCACGAACTGTCGGGCCGTCTTTCGATCGATAGCATCGTCGGTAAGGGGACCACCGTCACCGTGACCCTTCCAAGGCGGATCGGTACCGACCGGGAGACCAAGGCCGCGCCCGCCGTCACCACTGACGGGCCCTGCGCGATCTGACCGGCGCGCACCTGGCCCGCCTGTCCCCAATCGCCCCGCTTTCCCCCGGGGGCTACCCCCGGCCGCGATAGGGGGCGACGCCCTGATCCGGAATCCAGACACCCTCGGGCGGGGTGCCGGTCTGCCAGAAGACGTCGATCGGGATACCGCCGCGCGGATACCAATAGCCGCCGATGCGCAGCCAACGCGGCTCCGCCGCCTCGACGATCCGCTTGGCGACCATCAGGGTCGTATCCTCGTGAAAGCCGCCATGGTTCCGGAAGGCGTGCAGGAACAGCTTCAGCGACTTCGATTCGACCAGCAGCCGGTCGGGCACGTAATCGATCACCAGATGGCCGAAATCCGGTTGTCCCGTCACCGGACAGATCGAGGTGAATTCCGGGCAGACGAACCGCGCGACATAGTCGCTGTCGGCATGGCCGTTGGGCACGGTCTCCAGGATCGCCTCGTCCGGTGAGGTGGGCACGGCCGTTCCGTGGCCGAGTTGGCCGAGCCCCGCGAAACGATCCTCGCTCATCATGCCGCCCCGTCCCGCGCCATCAGGCGCCGCCGAGGCGTTCGGCGTGCCATTCGAAATGCTCGCCCAGGAAGCTCGCGATGAAGAAATAGCTGTGGTCGTAGCCATGCTGCATGCGCAACTGAAGGTCCACGCCGGCCGTCCCGCACGCTTCCTGGAAGAGCTCCGGCTTGAGCTGTTCGGTCAGGAACTGATCGGCATCGCCCTGATCGACCAGAATGTCGCCGCCGGGCCACCCTTTGCGCGCCACCAGCAGGCAGGCGTCATGGGCTTCCCAGGCCGCACGGTCATGACCGAGATAACCGCCCAGCGCCTTCTCCCCCCAGGGGACCCGGGTCGGCGCCACGATCGGCGCGAAGGCCGAGACGGACTTATAACGATCCGGATTCCGGAGCGCGATGGTCAATGCCCCGTGCCCCCCCATGGAATGGCCGAAGATACCGCGCCGGGCGCCGTCCAGACCGAATTTCGCCTCCACCAACGCCGGCAATTCCTCGACGATATAGGAATACATCCGGTAGTTCGCGGCCCAGGGTTCCGCCGTCGCATCGACATAGAATCCGGCGCCACTGCCGAAATCGTAGCTATCCTCGTCCGGCACGCCCTCGCCGCGCGGGCTGGTATCGGGCGCCACGACGGCGATGCCATGCTCCGCCGCCCAACGCTGGGCACCGGCCTTCACGGTGAAGTTCTCCTCCGTGCAGGTCAGACCGGAAAGCCAGTAGAGCACCGGCGGCGGCCCGTCGAGGCCACGCGGCGGCATATAGACGGAGAACCGCATCGGCGTTCCCGTCTCCCGGCTGTCATGGCTGTAAACACCCTGGATGCCGCCGAAGCATTTGTTCTCGGCAACGGTTTCGATCGTCATCGCGTGCGGCCCGCCTCTCCTAGAACGTCACGACGGAGCGAATCGACTTGCCCTCGTGCATCAGGTCGAAGCCTTCGTTGATCCGCTCCAGCGGCATGGTGTGGGTGATCATCGGATCGATGTCGATCTTGCCGTCCATGTACCAGTCGACGATCCTGGGTACGTCCGTGCGCCCACGCGCGCCGCCGAAGGCGGTGCCCCGCCAACTCCGCCCGGTGACGAGTTGGAACGGACGGGTCGATATCTCCTGGCCCGCGCCGGCGACGCCGATGATGATGCTCTCGCCCCAGCCCTTGTGGGCGCATTCCAGGGCCTGACGCATCGTGTTGGTGTTGCCGATGCACTCGAAGCTGTAGTCCGCGCCGCCCCCGGTCAATTCGACGAGATACGGCACCAGGTCGCCCTCGATATCCTTCGGATTGACGAAGTGCGTCATGCCGAAACGCTCGGCCATCGCCTTCTTCTCCGGGTTGAGATCGACGCCGACGATCATGTTCGCGCCGACAAGCCGCGCCCCCTGGATGACATTGAGACCAATGCCGCCAAGGCCGAAGACGACGACGTTGGCGCCCGGCTCCACCTTCGCCGTGTTGATCACCGCGCCGATGCCGGTGGTGACGCCGCAGCCGATATAGCAAACCTTGTCGAAGGGCGCGTCCTCGCGAATCTTGGCGAGCGCGATTTCCGGCAGCACCGTGATGTTGGAGAAGGTCGAGCAGCCCATGTAGTGCAGCAGTTTCTCGCCATTGAGCGAGAAGCGCGAGGTGCCGTCCGGCATCACCCCCTGCCCTTGCGTGCCGCGAATCGCCTGGCAGAGATTGGTCTTGGGATTGAGGCAATAATCGCATTCCCGACATTCGGGCGTGTAGAGGGGAATGACGTGATCCCCCTTCTTCAGATGGCGCACGCCCGGGCCGGTATCGACGACGACGCCCGCGCCCTCATGGCCGAGGATGGTGGGGAAAGCACCTTCCGGATCCTCGCCCGAGAGGGTGAAGGCGTCCGTGTGGCAGATTCCGGTCGCCTTGATCTCGACGACGACCTCGCCCTCCTTCGGGCCCTCGATATCCACTTCCTCGATCGAGAGCGGCTTGCCCGCCCCGAAGGCCACCGCGGCGCGTGCTTTCATCGTCCGTTTCCTCCTGGAAAATCGTTTGGGTCGCCAGACGGCGCGATGGTGCCAGCCGGGCGGGAGCGGCGCAACTGGCTAGCCCTCGGTAATCCGGGGCGATTTCATTAGGACGCGGATCTTAAAGACCGTGCGCGCGGAAATAGTTCTCCCAGCCGCCCTCCGGGGTGAAGCAGGTCTGGTAATCCCGCTGCTCCGCGGTTCCCGCCTCGCAATGAAGAGCCTCCAAGGCGGTCTCGACCTCCATCAACCGGAATTCCACATCCACCGGCGCCTCGTGCCCACTCGCCGCCCATTCGGAGAAAGCCTCCGCCTGAAGCGCGAGCGTCCTGGCCCGCTCGGCCCGCTCACGATCGCCCATCGCATCGAAATAGGACGCCAGGCGCGTCCCCGCCATCCGGCTTCGAACAACCTTCTGCGAATAAATCCGGCGAAAGAAAACCCACCGCTCCTTGGACGCCATCCCGATATCCTTGATTCTTTAACAAGGCTTCCCGGAAAAATGGCATGACTCTTCGAGCACACCAAGAAAATGGTGACGCCGCATTCTCACATTTTTGTCATCCGCCGGTGGATCAACGTTCCAGTCGGCCGAGCGCGTCCCTGGCCCCGTCGACCATGTAGCCCAGGTCGACGGCGAGGCTGATCCAGCGATAGCCGAGCGCGATCATCCGGTTCGCCATGGCCGCGTCGCCGCAATGGATGCCGGGCATGGCGCCCGCCTTGGCCGCGCGGGCGGGGATCGATTCGATCGCACGGACGACCTGCGGGTCGTCCGGCATGGGCTTGGGCAGATTGCCGTAGCTGAAGCCGAGGTCGTTGGGCCCGACCAGCAGCGCGTTCAGGTTCGGCGTCGTCAGGATTTCGTCGAGCGCCTCATACCCGTCGCGGGTTTCGATCATGCCGGAAGCGACCACCGCCTCGTTCGCCCGTGCCGCGTAATCCGGCCCGCCGGTCAGGCCCGCGCGCACCGGCCCCCAACTGCGCTTGCCGTCGGGCGGATAGCGGGTCGCGGCGACGATGGCGCGCGCATCCTCGGGCGTGTCGGTCAACGGCGCGATGATACCACCCGCCCCGCAATCCAGCATGCGGCCGATCGTGGCCGCGTCGTTCGACGGCACGCGCACGATGGGCACGATGCCGGCCCCGCCGATCGCGCGCACCATGTCGACGGCCGTGCCCTCGTCCATCGCGCCGTGCTGACGATCGACGATCAGGAAGTCGAACCCGGCATGGGCCATCGCCTCCGCGATCATGGCGCTGTCGGCCATCACCATGGCGCCGACGGCGGTACCGCCGTCGCTCCAGATCTTCTTCAAGGCGCGTGCATGCATGGGCTTGGTGTCTCCCCTCGATTCATGACGGACCCGTTACCAATGGGTGGGGGCCCGCCCTCTATCTGCGAAACTGCTTCGACAGCGCCAGCGCCTGCCCCTGGTAATTGGAGCCGATGCCGGAGCCGTAGGGCCGGTCCGTCGGTTGGCTCAACCGCTCGAACAGAACGCGCCCCATGATCTGACCATGGTCGATCAGGAAGGGCACCTCGTGGCTGCGTACCTCCAGCACGATCTTGGCACCGACGGGCCGCTCCCCCTCATAGCCGAATCCGGGATCGAAGAAGCCCGCGTAATGAACCCGGAACTCCCCCACCAGCGTATCGTAAGCCACCATATCGGCGGCATAGTCCTGCGGAATCGCCACCCGCTCCTTGCTGGCGAGAATATAGAAATCGTCGGTATCGAGGACGATTCCGCCGCCATCGGGCTTATGGACGGGTTCCCAGAAATCGTCGGGGTCGTAGGCGCCCACGCGATCGACGTCGATCGGGTCCTCCGCGCGTTTCGCGCGATAGCCGACGATATTGTCCGCCCCCGCGCTCGCCAGATCGACGGACAGCGCGATCGCGCCATGCTTGATGTCCGCGCCCTCTCCCGCGCCCGCCTCCTCGTCCTCGCCCGCATGGACAAGGCGCGCGCGCTCGTTCAGGTCGCGGATGAAGCTGTCGGAGGTGCGCGGCCGACCGATGCGCAGGCGCACCTGGGCGAGCCGCGAGCCCTCGCGCACCCGCACATGGAAGGAGCGCGGCGCGATCTCCAGCCACAGCGGCCCGCAATAGCGCTCCCGGATCGCATCGAATTCCGTCGCGTGGTCGGTGATCACCCGGGCGAAGACGTCGAGCCGGCCGGTGGAGCTCTTCGGATTGGCCGAGCCCGACCAGCGCGAGCGCAGCCGCAGCCCCTCCTGAAGGGGCACCAGATAAACCGAGCCGCGCTCCAATACCGCGCCCTCGTCACCATTCAGCGCGATGCGGTCCAGCGCGAATTGCTCCAGCTTCTCCGCCACCGTCTTGGTCGGGCCGGGCAGGAAGCTCGCCGGCACGCGATAGGCTACCGCGCCGAGCCGGAGATCGAGGCTGGCGGGCTGAATCTGAGCTTCATCGATTCTGCGCTCGGCGCGGATATCGCCGAGTTCGATCGCGGCCTTGACGAGTTGCGCGGGCAGGATGCCGGACTGCCTGTCCGGCCCTTCGCCGAGCGCGGGCAGTGGCTGTTGCACGGGCCTCCCTCCTCGAAACCTCCCTAATGGGTCGCGGGAAGCCGAGCCTAGTCAACTTCGCCCGGCCGTGCATGCGAAAATCGCCAATGCCCGCCGTCCCTCAGGCATTCACCCGCAGATAGCCGGAGAAGCCGGTTTTCTGATGCTCGATCACATGGCAATGGAACGCCCAATCGCCCGGATTGTCGGCGACGAGCGCCACCTCCAGCACTTCCTGGGGCTGCATCAGGACGGTATCGGTCCACCAGGGCGGCAGCTTTCGCTGGTTCGAGCGTAAAAGCTTGAAGGTATGGCCGTGCAGGTGGATCGGGTGGGAATTGGGCGTCTCGTTCTTCATCCGCAGGATATAGCTGCGGCCCAGCCGCATCTCGGCCAGCGGCGCGGCGGGGTCGGGCACGTCGCCGCGCCAGGGCTTCCGGTTGATCGACCAGAAGGTATAGCCGAGGGTACCGCAGATCGACGGCAAGGGGCCGTCGCCCCCCGGCGTCCACCCGAAGAGGAAATCCAGCACCTCCGCCTTGTCTAAATCCGGTTCGGCGACCGGATTGGGGGGAAGGGGCTGCAACTCCGCCAGGTCGCGCCCGGCGCTCGCCCCGACCGCGCGGAACCGGGCCAGCGGCGCGGCCTCGCCGAACCGCCGGCGCGAGAGCGTGACGACCGCCCCCTCCCGGTCGGGCACGCGCAGGGCGACGTCCGCGCGCTGCCCCGGGGCCAGGACGAAGCCCTTGGACGGCAGCGCCCCGGCCAATGGATTGGCGTCGAGCGCGATCAGCCGGGCCTCGGCGCCATCCGCCTCGCCGCCGTCGATATCGTAGGTCGCGATCCGCGCCGTATCCGTCACCGCGAGGCGTAGCCGCACCAGGCTTCCGGCCGGCAGGTCGTGGACCGGCTCCCGCCGCCAATCGACCGTCGCGACCGTACCCGTCGTCCCACCCCGCGCCGCGTTCCGAGGGGTATAGAGGGAGAGAAACGTCCCATTCTCCCCCAGCCGGAAATCCCGGATATTGAGCGGTATATCCCGGTCGAAACCGGGGTCCTCCGCCTCCTCCACGATCAGCACGCCGGTCATGCCGCGTGCCATCTGCTCCAACGTATTGCAATGCGGGTGATACCAGAAGGTGCCGGCATCCGGCGCGGTATAACGATAGCGGCAGGTCTCCCCGCCCTCGATCGGCGCTTGCGTCAGATAGGGCACGCCGTCCATTTCGTTGGCGATACGCAGCCCATGCCAATGCACCGTCGTCACCTCGTCGAGCCTGTTGGTGACATCGATCGTATAGGGCTGGTGCTGCGTCATGCGCAGGACGGGCGGCGGGCCGTCGGCCGCGAAGCTCATCATATCGGCCGTGGGCTTGCCGGCGACGATCTCATGCGACAAGCGCCCGGCGTCGAGCGACGCATCGGCCGCGAGCGCGCGCCGCGTCGCGAACCCGGCCAGCGCCGGCGCGCCGAGGAACGCCGCCCCACCCATCATGACCGCGCGACGGGACAGTCTCATCCTTCTTCTCCCTCGAACCGAGAAGCGGGCCCGATCACGCGGACCGGCCCGAACTTGCGAATGCATCGCAATGTTAGTTTCCCGCTCGGGCGATTGAAAGGGATGGGCGGGGATGCGGGCAAGATGTCGCGGGCGGATGGGGGCGGATGGGACCGGCTATCGCGCTATCGCGGCGCCGCCATGGTCATGGCCCAGAAATGCTGGACCGGCACGCGGCTCCCGCCCTGCGGTCGATAGGTATAGCCGATACCGACCTCCCGAACGGTCTTGTCCAGCATCGCTTCGCGATGCCCGGCCTTCGAGTCGATCCACCCCTGCACGACCTCGCGCGCGCTGGGCTGTCCGGCGGCCAAATTCTCCAGCACCCTGCTCCAATGATAGCCGACGCGATCGACCCGGTCGGCCGGACCAGTCCCGTCGGGTGTGCGATGGGCGAAATAATCACGCCGCGCCATGTCCTCGACATGCGCCTGCGCCGCGCGGTCGAGCAACCTGTTCCGGCTGAGCGGCAACAGGCCATAGCGCTGGCGGAAGATGTTGACGTTCTCCAGCACCCGCTCGCCCCAGCCGGCGGGTACCGGCGATGTCGGCGCGGCGAGGACGATACCCCAAACCTGCGTGCGTCCGCCATTGACACGCGGTTCCCCGGCCGCGCCCGCGAAACGCTCGCTGAGATCGACCCGGCCGATGCCGACCTCCTGGTAAGCGGGGTCGAGCAGAGGGTCCCGGCGTTCCGGGTCCTCCGCCCAGACGCGCGCCTGCACCACCGGATCGGCGACGCCGAGGTCGGCGAAGGCGCGCATCGACAGGAAAGCATAGGCGTGGTCGCGCAGACGCGCCGAGACATCGAGGGCACGGTCGCTGCGCGGCGCGCCCCGCGCCGACGCCCCGGCAAAGTCGCCCGCGATCCGCGCCAGCCTGGGTTCATGGCGCAACGCCGCGATACCACGTTCGATCCGCAATTGGTTGATCGCCTCGATGAGGCCGCGCTCCGCCCCGTCGAGAGCGTGGGCGCGGGCCGCGCCGATCGAGCCCCCCACCAGGCAAAGGGCGAGAATGGCCCCCAAGAGAAGGACGCGACGCCGCACCGCCCGACCCGCCCCCAGCGGTTATTCGACCGTGATCTTCGGCGCCTGACGCGCCCCGCCGAGGACGGCGTCGCGCACCTGGACCGCGATCGCTTCATAGGCCTTGGCATGCGGCCCGTCGGGCTCGCTCACCACGACCGGACGGCCTCCGTCGGAAGTCTCCCGAATGAGGATATCGAGCGGTATCTCGCCCAGGAAGGGCGTGCCCAGCTTCTCCGCCTCGCGCTTGGCGCCGCCATGGCCGAAGACATGCGCCTCGTGCCCGCAGTTCGGGCAGACATACATCGACATGTTCTCGATGATGCCGAGGACGGGCACATCCACCTTGCGGAACATGTTCAGGCCCTTGCGCGCGTCGAGCAACGCGATGTCCTGCGGCGTGGAGACGATCACCGCGCCGGAAAGCGGCGTATTCTGGGAGATGGTGAGCTGCGCGTCGCCGGTGCCCGGCGGCATATCGACGATCAGGATGTCGAGCGGCCCCCACATGACGTCCGAGAGCATCTGCTGCAACGCGCCCATCACCATCGGCCCGCGCCAGACGACGGGCTGGTCCTCCGCCACCATGAAGCCCATCGACATCGCCTTGATGCCGTAATTCTCCATCGGCTCCAGGGTCTTGCCGTCGGGCGAGTTCGGCCGCCCGGAAATGCCGAGCATGCGCGGCTGCGACGGCCCATAGACATCCGCGTCCAACATGCCGACGGAGAGGCCCAGCCCCTTCAACGCCAGCGCCAGATTGACGGCCGTCGTCGACTTACCCACGCCCCCCTTGCCCGAGGCGACGGCGACGATGTGCTTGATCTCGGCGGCGCCGCCCTTCTTGGCCGATTTGTTGCCGGCCCCCGCGCCGGCGCCCTGCGGATTTTGGGACGCGTTCCCGGATTGCCCCTTCGGCGCGCTCCCGGAAGCGCTCTTCTTGGATTCCGCTGTCAGGACGGCCGTCGAGGACAACACGCCCGGAATTCGGGCCACCGCTTCCTCCGCCTTGCGGCGCGTGTCCTCGTAATCGCCGGCGCGCGCGGGGTCGATCTCGATCGAGAACTGAATCATGCCGTTCTTGATCGCGATGCCGGAAATCATGTCGAGCGCAACCAGGCTTTTCCCCGCTTTCGGGTCCTGAACGCCCTGAAGCGCGTCGAGGATGGTCGCTTCGGTGATATCGGCCATGGCGTGCTGGCTACCTTTCGAAGGGGCTCGGTGGAACCGCTTAATTTCCTTGCCGCCGCGCCGGAAATCCTTGGCGCGGCATGACTTCATTCCATATATGAAGCGGCGGCGGGACGCAAAGGGGCGGCGTTTCGCGATCCCGTTTCGAACGCGGGCGGGATCGAATGGATCACAGTGGGGTTGATTCGTCCCAGGCAATGATAGTGTTATGCGCCGCGCCCAACGGACGCGACGCATGCCGTCGCGACCGCCCGGTCGGATCGCGCGATCAGGCGGCACGGCCCGGCGCCGGCAAACGCGAACGCAATCGGAGTAGCTGAATGCCTTGGCAGAACAATGGCGGCGGCCCCTGGGGCGGCGGTGGCGGCAGTAACGGCGGGGGTGGCGGCGGCCCGCAAAGCCCCTGGGGGCGCGGCTCCGGCGGCGGTGGTGGGCGGCGCCCGCAACCGCCCGATACCGAGGAGATGATCCGGCAGGCGCAGGACCGCCTGAAACGGATGATTCCCGGCGGCTTCGGCGGCGGCAAGCTTGCCGGCGTGATCGCGGCGATCGTCGTCGCGGTGTGGCTGGCCACCGGCTTCTATCAGGTGAACACGAACGAGCAGGGCGTGGAACTCGTCTTCGGCGAGTTGTGGCAGACCACGGGCGAAGGGCTGAACTACAACTTCCCCGCCCCGATCGGCGACGTGCTGCTGCCCCAGGTCACCAACATCAACCAGATCAATATCGGATTCCGCGATGGCGGGCGGTCGACCGCGCGCAACGTCGCGGAGGAAAGCCTGATGCTGA
Organism: Marivibrio halodurans; assembly: GCF_017963645.1. Lineage (GTDB taxonomy): Bacteria > Pseudomonadota > Alphaproteobacteria > UBA8366 > Aestuariispiraceae > Marivibrio > Marivibrio halodurans. Next base: position 357,583 of record NZ_JAGMWN010000005.1, read on the forward strand.
CCGGGGACGAGAACATCATCGACGTTCAGTTCACGGTCTTCTGGAAGATCCGGGACGCCGGGCGCTACCTCTTCAATATCCGCAATCCGGACGACACGGTGAAGAACGCCGCCGAATCCGCGATGCGCGAGATCATCGGCCAGACCCCGTTCGAGTTCGCGCGGACCAACGGCCGCGCCGAGGTGGAGAATCAGGCGCAGGACCTGACCCAGCAGATTCTCGATTCCTACGAGGCCGGCATCCTGGTCACCAACATCGAGACGCAGAGCGTCGATCCGCCCGAATCCGTGCTGGACGCCTTCCGGGACGTGCAGGCGGCGGCGGCCGACCGCGAACGGTCGATCAACGAGGCGACCGCCTATCTGAACGAGATCACCAACCGCGCCCAGGGCCAAGCCGAGCAGGTGGTCCGCGCGGCCGAGGCCTATAAGGAAGAACAGATCAACCAGGCCAAGGGCGAGACCGACCGATTCCTGGCGATCCTGACGGAATATAATCAGGCCAAGGACGTCACCAAGCGCCGCATCTATCTTCAGACCATGGAGAACATCTTCGCCAACATGGAGAAGGTGTTGATCGAGAACGGCGAAGGCGGCGGCTCGGGCGTGCTGCCCTATCTGCCGCTCGACGTGATCGACAAGGATCGCGCGGGGCGTACCAATCCGTTGCAGCAGGACCAGGACGACATCGACGGGAGCAGCAACTGATGAACCGCACAGTGATTATCATCGGCGGTATCGTCGCCGTCCTGCTGATCGTGCTGTCCAGCGCCGCCTTCACGGTGCGCGAGACGCAGCAGGTGCTGATCCGCCAGTTCGGCGAGGTGCAGCGGATCGTCGGCGACCCCGGCCTGCACTTCAAGATCCCCTTCATCCAGAACGCGACCTATTTCGACAAGCGCGTGCTGGACTTCGACGCGGAGCGGGAGGAGATTCCGACCCTCGACCAAAAGCAGCTCGTGGTGGACGCCTTCGCGCGCTACCGCATCGTCGATCCGCTGAAATTCTATCAGGCGGTCGGCAACGAGCAGGGCTACCGCGCGCAATTGAGCCAGATCCTGTCGAACGCGCTGCGCTCGCAGGTCGGTTCGATCACGCTCTCCACCGTGTTGACCGAGAAACGCGCCAACCTGATGGAGCGAATCGCCGACGTGGTCGACGAGGAATCGCGCAATCTGGGCGTCGAGGTGATCGACGTGCGCATCAAGCGCGTCGATCTGCCGGAGGAGAACAGCCAGGCGATCTTCCGCCGCATGCAGACGCAGCGCGAGCAGGAGGCCCGCCGCATCCGCGCCGAGGGTGACAAGGAGGCCCGCCGCATCCGCGCCGACGCGGACAAGCAGCAGCGCGTGATCGTCTCCGAGGCCCGCCGCGAGGCCGAGGTTCTGCGTGGCGAGGGCGACGCCGAGGCCCAGAACCTCTACAACAAGGCCTTCACGCAGGATGTGGCGTTCTTCGACTTCTGGCGTTCCATGCAGGCGATGCAGAAGGGCCTGTCGCCGGAGACCACCACGCTCGTCGGTCCGCCGGATTCAGACTTCTTCCGGTTCTTCCAGAGCCAGGAGCCGGCCGGTGGCGCCACGGTCACGGGGCCGTCCGAGTAATCCTTTGAACGGGACGTTTCCCGCCCGGCCGCGCGCCGGGCGGGGGCACCCGCCTCCCCCTTCCCTTTCCATCGCGCGCGATCATGGATGATTTCTGGACCGCGATCCTAACCGCGCTCGGCCTGGTGTTCGTGATCGAGGGCATGGCCTATGCACTCTTTCCCGAGGGAGCGAAGCGCCTCGCCGCGTTGGCGCAATCCCTGCCTGCCGGTAGTCTGCGACGCGGCGGCCTCATCGCCGCGATCGCCGGCGCCCTGCTGGTCTGGCTGGTGCGGGGATAAGATGGGGAGAACGCGTGCCTTCCGGCCGCGACCGGGCACCATCAAGCGGAACGAAATGTGGCAGTTTCAGGATTTCTACACTGCTATCCGCAGCGTGCATTGATAGGGTCGAAATCCTTTCCCACATCGCGATACAGACATTGGCGGTTTCGTCACGTCCCCTATATCCCTGGTCATCGATGCCGATCCGGGGCAAGCTTTCGGAAAGTATCCAGCGCTTGCCCCAGATCGAAGCGGGTTTGGGTCGGGACCGGAGAATGGATACCCGACGAACACGAACCGCCCATGCCGATTGAAGACCCTAGAGGTCCGCGTCCGGCGGCCAATGCTTCGGGTCCGGACGTGCACTCGAATTGAAGCGGAGTGAGTGAGACCGATCATGTATCGCGCCGACAAACCAATCGTCCAAGCCTTCGCGCAGCCGCGCGCCGGCCTGGACCCGGTGTTCGCGCGGGTCGCCGCGGTGGCCCTCGCGCTCGTCATGGCCGTCGTCTCGGCCGCCCCCGCCCATGCGCGCGGGACGCCGGACGGCTTCGCCGATTTGGCCGAAAAACTGCTTCCGGCCGTCGTGAACATCTCCACGACCCAGAAGATCGAGGGCCGGTCCGAGGGGCCGGGCTTCAAGCTTCCCCCGGGCAGCCCGTTGGAGGATTTCTTCGAGCGCTTCGGCAATCCCGGCGGCAATTCCCCGCCGCGTCAGGCGCAGAGCCTGGGCTCCGGCTTCGTCGTCGACGCCGAGGCCGGTATCGTCATCACCAACAACCATGTCATCGAGGGCGCCGACGAGATCAAGGTCATCCTGCAGGACGACACGGAACTCACGGCGGAGTTGCTCGGCACCGACCCGAAGACCGACGTCGCGGTGCTCTCCGTCGGCGAAGGCCACGAGCTGCAGGAAGTACCCTTCGGCGATTCCGACGGGGCGCGCATCGGTGACTGGGTGGTCGCCATCGGCAATCCGCTCGGCTTCGGCGGCACGGTGACGGCGGGCATCGTCTCGGCGCGCGGCCGCGACATCAATGCCGGCCCCTACGACAACTTCATCCAGACCGATGCGCCGATCAACCGGGGCAACTCGGGCGGGCCGCTCTTCAACATGGACGGTCAGGTGATCGGCATCAACACGGCGATCATCAGCCAGACCGGCGGGTCGATCGGCATCGGATTCGCCGTGCCGTCGAACCAGGCGGAACAGGTGATCAAGCAGATCCGCGAATACGGCACGACCCGTCGCGGCTGGCTCGGTGTCGGCATCCAGGAAGTCAGCCCGGATATCGCCGACAGTCTGGGTCTCGAGGAAGCCGCCGGCGCGCTCGTCGCCAATGTCTACGAGAAGAGCCCTGCCGAACGGGCGGGCTTCAAGTCCGGCGACGTCGTCCTGCGCTTCGACGGCCAGAAGGTTCCGAGCCAGCGGGCGCTGCCGCGCATGGTCGCCAACACCGATGTCGGCAAGGAAGTCGATGTCGTGGTCTGGCGCAATGGCGAGGAGAAGACCCTGAAGGTCACCCTCGGCGAGTTGGAGAAGGTCGATCTCGCCTCGCTCCGCACCGAGGATGGCGAACAGGGCCAGGGCGACGGATCCGCCGCCGTCACGGTGGAATCCCTCGGCCTGTCGCTCGCCGAGATCACCGGCGAGGTGGCCCAGCGCCTCGAACTCGACCCGAATACCAAGGGCGTGCTCGTCACCGACGTCGAGCCGAACAGCGACGCCGCGCAGAAGACCCTGCAACCCGGCGATATCATCCTCGAGGTGAACCAGAACCCGGTCACCAACCCGGGCGAGGTCGCCGCCGAGGTTCAGAAATCGGTCGATGCCAGTCGCAAGACCGTGCTGATGCGGCTGGAGCGGAACGGCGAGCAGCGCTTCGTCGCGGTGAAGATCAACCAGGGCTGATCTCCGGATCGTACCCTGACCGATCGACCTGAAGGGACCCGCCGGTTCTTGAAAGAGGCCGGCGGGTTTCCTTTGTCTTGCGTCCGGCCATTCACCGACACCACCCGACCAGAGCATGATAGAGAGGCTTGGCATGACCGAGACGACGACGCGCCGCACCGGGCAGGCCCCCATCGGGCACGACCCCATCGGGCAAGACGCCACCGCCCCCGCCGACCCGCCCGATTTCGACGCCTATCCGATCACCCATCGGCTGGTGGAGGCGGAAGCGGCGGGCCGCGCCGTGCGGGTCGTCTGGGAGGACGGGCTGATCTGCCGCTATCATGTCTTCTGGCTGCGCGAGAACGCGCCGGACCCCGAAACCACCCATCCGGTAACGCGCGAACAGGCGTTGCAGCTATTGGAAATACCGACCGACCTGGAGGCCGCGGAGGCCTGGGTCGATGCGGCCGGCGGACTCGGCGTGCGCTGGTCGAGCGGCGAGCGCTCCCGCTTCCACCCGGGCTGGCTGCGTGCCTATAGCCACGGCGCGACGGACGGCGAGGACGGCGCGGGCCTCCACGCGCTGCCATCCCGCGTGCGCTGGGACGCGGCCATGATGGCGGACGCGGTGCCGCGCTTCGACGGCCCCACTGTCCTTTCCGATCCGGCGGAGGAGGCGCGCTGGGTCGAGGCGCTGCATGTCCACGGTCTCGCGATCCTGGAAAATCTCGACAGCACGCCGGAGGTTATCGAGACCGTGCCGGCCCGCCTGGGGCCGATCCGCGCGACCAATTTCGGGTCCGTCTTCGACGTACGTTCCAAACCGGACGCGGATTCCAACGCCTACACCACGATGACGCTGCCGGTGCATACCGACCTCGCCACGCGGGAATTCGTGCCGGGCCTGCAGTTCCTCCACTGCCTCGCCAACGAAGCGGACGGCGGCGACAGCCTGCTGGTGGACGGCTTCCGGATCGCGGATGATCTGCGCGTGGCGGACCCGGCGGCCTTCGAGGCGCTGACGACCCTGCCGCTGACCTACTACAACAAGGCGACGGCCACCGATTACCGGCACGACGCGCCGATGATCCGCCTCGGCCCGGACGGCGGTTACGAGGAAATCCGGTGGAGCCCCTGGTTGCGGGCGCCCGTCCGCGCCTCCTTCGAGGATACCGATCGCATCTATCACGGGCTGCGCACGATCTTCGCGCTGGCCGACGACCCGGCTTTCACCATCCGCCTTCGGCTGAAGCCGGGCGATCTGCTGGGCTTCGATAACCGGCGTATCCTGCATGGACGCACCGGCTTCGATCCCACGACCGGCGATCGCTGGCTGCGCGGCTGCTATGTTGAGCGGGAGGAATTGCATTCCCGCCTACGTATCCTGGCCCGCCGCCGACGTGCCGCGGCGGTCGAGAATGCCGCAGCGGCTTGACCTGCGCCCCGCGCATCCGATGTAAGTAACAGATGGGTGCGAAGAAGGAGGCGCGGCCCGCGCGCCGTCCGTACCCGCCGTCACATCGAACGCCGTGGAGCTTTCATGAAGACCGAGCAACCGCCCGTCATCCGCCTTTCCGACTATACCGCCCCCGCCTTCGCCATCCCCAGGACGGCGCTGACGGTCGATCTCGACCCGACGCGCACGATCGTGGAGGCGGTGCTGGAGGTCGAGCGGGTCGACGGCGGCGCCCCCTCGCTCACCCTCGACGCCGAGGGGATGGAATTGCTCGCCCTTGAAATCGACGGCACTTCGGTGCCGGAGGACGCCTATCGGATGGAGGACGACAAGCTCTCCATCGCGGAGGTGCCGGAGCGCTTCACCCTCACCGCCCGTGTCGCCATCGATCCGCAGAGCAATACGCGGTTGGAAGGGCTCTACCGCTCCAACGGCGTCTTCTGCACCCAGTGCGAGGCGGAAGGCTTCCGCCGGATCGCCCCCTTCATCGACCGGCCGGATTTGTTGAGCCGCTATTCGGTCACCATCCGCGCGGACAAGAAGACGTGCCCGGTCCTGCTTTCCAACGGTAATCTGGTGGAGAGCGGCGATCTCGACGACGGCCGGCATTATGCCGTATGGGAAGACCCGTTCCCGAAGCCCGCTTATCTCTTCGCGCTGGTCGCGGGCGACCTCGCCTGGATCGCGGACCGGTTCACCACGCGCTCCGGCCGCGCGGTCGATCTGCGCATCCATGTCGAGCATGGTAACGAGGGCCGCGCCGGTTACGCGATGGAATCGCTGAAGCGCTCGATGGCATGGGACGAGGAACGCTTCGGGCTCGAATACGATCTCGACATCTTCAACATCGTCGCCGTCAGCGATTTCAACATGGGCGCGATGGAGAACAAGAGCCTAAACGTCTTCAACGCCAAATATATCCTGGCCGACCCGGAAAGCGCGACCGACGGCGATTTCGCCGCGATCGAATCCATCGTCGGGCATGAATATTTCCACAATTGGACCGGTAACCGGATCACCTGCCGCGACTGGTTCCAATTGAGCCTGAAGGAAGGTCTGACCGTCTTCCGCGACCAGGAATTCTCCGCCGACATGCGCTCGCGCCCGGTGAAGCGCATCCAGGACGTGCGCATGCTGCGCGCGCGTCAGTTTCCGGAGGATGCGGGCCCTCTCGCCCATCCGGTGCGGCCCGACAGCTATATGGAGATCAACAACTTCTATACCGCGACCGTCTACGAGAAGGGCGCGGAGGTGATCCGCATGCTGCATGCGCTGCTTGGCGAGGAGGGCTTCCAGAAGGGCATGCGCCTCTATGTCGAGCGGCATGACGGCCAGGCGGTCACCTGCGACGATTTCGTCGCCGCCATGGCCGACGCGAACGGCCGCGACCTCGATCATTTCAAGCGCTGGTATGCCCAGGCCGGCACGCCCGAGGTGACGGTGGAAAGCCATCACGATCCCGAGGCTGAGACCCTGACCCTCACTCTCGCCCAGATGACCCCGCCGACGCCGGGCCAGCCGAAGAAGCAGCCGGTGACGATTCCGCTGGCGCTGGCCCTGATCGGGCCCGACGGGCGGGAGATGCCGATCCGGATCGAGGGCGAGGACCGGGGAACGGAAACCGTCCTGCTGCTGACGGAGGACCGCCAGAGCGTCACCTTCGAGGGGGTTGCGGAGCGGCCGCGCCTCTCCCTCAATCGCGGTTTCTCCGCGCCGATCCGCCTCAACCAACGCATCGGACGGGAGGACCGCGCCTTCCTCATGGCGCACGACACCGACCCCTTCGCGCGCTGGGAGGCGGGCCAGCAATATGCCTGCGACCTGTTGCTGGAGATGATCGAGAGCCTCGGCCGGGGCGAGACGCCGAAGGCCGATCCCGCCTTCATCGAGGCGATCGGCCACACCCTTGCCAATAACGGGCTGGACGATGCCTTCCGCGCGCAGGTCCTGGCGCTGCCGACCGAGGAATATATCGGCGAGCAGATGAAGATCGTCGACGTGGATGCGATCCACACCGCGCGCGAGACGCTGAAGCGTGCCCTGGCCGACGCGCATTACGACCGCCTGCTGGCCACCTATCAGGCGCGCCGCAGCAACGAGGCCTTCGCCCCCGATGCCGAGCAGGCGGGGCGCCGGGCGCTCAAGAATGCCTGTCTCGCCCTGTTGGCGGCGAGCGGCACGGCGGATACGGCCGAGTTGGTCCGGCTTCAGGCGGAGACCGCGAACAACATGACCGACCGCATGGCGGCGATCATGCTGCTGACCGGCAACGGCCTGCCGGGCCGGGACGAGGCACTGGCCGCCTTCCGCGAGCGCTGGAAGGAGGACGAGCAGGTGATGGACAAATGGTTCGCCGTCCAGGCCACCTCGCCCGAGGCCGATACGCTGGATCGCGTGCGAAAACTGATGCAGGACCCGGTCTTCTCCATGCGCAAGCCGAACAAGGTGCGCGCGCTGATCGGCGCCTTCGCCGCCGCCAACCCGGTGCAGTTCAACCGCGCGGACGGCGCGGGCTACGACTTCCTGGCGGAACAGACCATCGCGCTCGATCGGCTGAACCCGCAGGTGGCGGCGCGGCTGATCGGGCCGCTGGGCCATTGGCGGCGTTTCGACGAGACCCGGCGCGACATGATGAAGGCCGCGCTGGAGCGTATCCTCGCCACCAAGGATTTGAGCCGCGATTGCTACGAGATCGCGTCCAAGGCGCTCGCCGACTGAAGGCCCGCTCCCTTGTAAGCCCACGCGCTTGTGACGGCTTTGTGATGCGCGCGCCCCTCGCGCCGGGTTAGTCTCGCGCCCACCTCATCGGGGTATGGATCAAGGCGGGCGACGGAACCGGTTTCATGGGCGAGACGATCGATACCGACATCTGCGTCATCGGGGCGGGCAGCGGTGGGCTGTCCGTCGCCGCCGGCGCCTCGCAGATGGGCGCGCGCACGGTCCTGATAGAGCGTGGCGCCATGGGCGGGGATTGCCTCAATCACGGTTGCGTCCCTTCCAAGGCGTTGATCGCCGCCGGGCACGCGGCCCACGGCATGCGCGCCGCCGGGCACTTCGGTATCGCGCCCGTCGAGCCGGCCATCGACCGCGCGGGCCTGCACCGCCATGTCCGCCACGTGATCGAGGCAATCGCCCCCAATGACAGTGTCGAGCGGTTCGAAGGCCTCGGCGTCACCGTCCTGCAGGAAAGCGCGCGCTTCACCGGCCCGCGCGAGGTAACGGCGGGCGACACCGTCGTGCGGGCGAAATGGATCGTCGTCGCCACCGGCTCCACGCCGCTGGTGCCGCCGATTCCGGGGCTGGCCGACATCCCCTATCTGACCAACGAGACGATCTTCGGCCTGGAAGAGGAGATCGATCATCTGATCGTCATCGGCGGTGGTCCCATCGGGCTGGAGATGGCGCAGGCGCACCGGCGCCTCGGCGCGCGGGTGACGGTGCTGGAGGCCGGCCGTTTCCTCGCCAAGGACGATCCGGAGGCCACCGCCGTCGTGGTCGAGCGATTGCGCGCCGAAGGCGTCGATCTACGCGACGGCACCAAGGTAACCGGCGCAAGCGCGCGCGAGGGCGGCGGCGCCACCCTAACCGTCGAAGACGCCGACGGCGGGACGGAGACCGTTACCGGCAGCCATGTCCTGGTGGCGGCGGGGCGGGTGCCGACGACCGACGGCCTGGACCTGGAGGCGGCCGGCATCGCCCACGACCGGCGCGGCATCACCGTCGACCGGCGCCTTCGGACGACGAATGCCCGCGTCTTCGCCATCGGCGACGTGGCGGGGGGGCCGCAATTCACGCACATGGCGGGCTATCACGCCGGGATCGTGATCCGCCAGGCGCTGTTCCGCATGGTCTGGGCCCGGACGGACGACCGCGCCGTCCCCTGGGTCACCTACACCGATCCCGAACTGGCGCATGTCGGGCTGCTGGCCGACGACGCGCTCGCGCGCCACGGCGAAGGCAATGTCACGATCCTGCGCTGGGGCTTCGAGGAGAACGACCGCGCCCAGGCCGAACGCCGGACGGACGGCTTCGTGAAGGCCGTGCTGGACAAGCGCGGCCGCGTCCTCGGCGCCACCATCGTCGGCGCCGGGGCGGGGGAGTTGCTGCTGCCCTGGGCGCTGGCCGTGCAGGGGCGGATGAGGATCGGCAAGCTCGCCGGTGTCATCGCCCCCTACCCCACACGCTCCGAAGCCAGCAAGCGCGCCGCCGGCAGCGCCTTCACCGGCACGCTCTTCTCGGAGCGAACGCGCAAGCTGGTGCGGTTCCTGCTGCGCTTCTAATCGCGAGGTTGGAGACGGCCAGGCGGAGCTCGCCATATTTATGCGCAAAGCTGCGCACCGCGCCGTTTCGATGCTGTTCCAGGCATCGACCGATCTCTGTCGTCGATCCGATATAGAGCGTTCCGTTCTTCCGGGTCGGCTCCAGCAGGGAGCGAAGAAGTTTCAAACTTTGACACAATACCCGCTTCTGACCTGTACCAGCCCCTAGACACATGAAGGAGAAAGCCGATCTTAGATTGCTGACAAAGAATGACAAAACAGCAAAATTAAGAGTGTACACAGACCAAACCGGGAAAAAACAATGAGCGACACCCCCGAACAGAGATTCGAGCAATGGTTACAAACGGCCACACGCTACTTTGTTTTGATCAATGCGGGAGGCGCAGTCGCAGTCCTAAGTTTTATTGGCGCAAGCCTTACATGCAGCCTGTCTCCAAATATAGCTGTCATTTCTCTATTTTTCTTTGTTGCCGGACTGGTTATTGCAGGCATTGTTATTTTGGGTCAATTGACTTTTTCATACCGTGTGTATTTAATGGATGATGCGAATCCACACGGAGCAGATATTTCGATCAATAGCAAACCGGTAACGCGATTCGGAAATTGGGTAGAACCACGCACGGGATCTTTCCTGGCTGACTCTTTTTTTCTTTTTGTTCTGGGGGCATCTATCGGGCTGCTCGCTCTTATTAGCTGGTGACGAGTGCGCACGCTTAGTCAGTTAGATCAAATGCCCTTCATTCGCTTAATATCTCAGCCTGTGCTAATTTCCATAGCTACAATTAAAGCTATCTGATCTCTTGGTTTCTTCTTTTATGCTACACGCAGTAGATTTTTATCGGCTCCTATACGTCTTTTGCGGGACCCGCATGGACATAAGCGACGATCGACCAAGATGCCGGCCTTCAGTTTGAAGATATGAAGGGTAAGAGGCATTCCATAAGCAGTTGGCGGTAGATTCACCCCAGCGCGCGCGCCCATTCCTCGATCACGTCGGCGTCGCGCTCCGCCTCGCGCTTGCCGGCGAGGCTCGCGCAGCGCGCGGGCGCCAGTTTCGAGAGCGCCCAGACGGCCGCCCCGCGCACCACGGGGGCGGCATCCTCCAACAGGCGCTCGACCGGCGGGGCGAGGCTTTCCTCCCCGCTATTGCCGCAGGCGATCAGCACGTTGCGCAGAAAGCGGTCGCGCCCGATCCGCTTCACCGGCGAGGCGGTGAAGAGCGCGCGGAACGCCGCGTCGTCGAGGGTCAGGAGGTGCTCCAGCCGCGCCCCATGCGCGCCGGGGCGGGGCAGGAAGGCGGTTTCCTCCGTCGGGACGGCGAACTTGTTCCACGGGCAGATGGCGAGGCAATCGTCGCAGCCATAGATGCGGTTGCCCATCGCCTCCCGGAATTCGTGCGGGATCGGCCCCTTATGCTCGATCGTCAGATAGCTGATGCAGCGCGTCGCATCGAGCGTATAGGGCGCCGGGAAGGCATCGGTCGGACAGATGTCGAGGCACCGCCGGCAGCCGCCGCAATGATCGCCCTCCGCCGAATCCGGCGGCAGGGCCATGTCGGTGAATATCTCCCCCAGGAAGAGCCAGCTTCCCAGGTCCCGGCTGACCAGATTGCTGTGCTTGCCCTGCCAGCCGACGCGGGTCAGCGCGGCCAGCGGCTTCTCCATCACCGGGGCCGTGTCGACGAAGACCTTCACCCGGCAGCCATAGGTCTCGACCATCCAACGCGCGATGCGCTTCAGCCGCTTCTTGATCAGGTCGTGATAGTCGCGATTGCGGGCATAGGCGGAGATATTGGCCCGGTCGCGCCGGCGGAGCGCCGTCATCGGGTTGCTCTCCGGCCCGTAATTGAGGCCGAGGACCAGCACGCTCTCCACTTCCGGCCAGAGGGTTCGGGGGTCGCGCCGGCGGGCCAGCGTATCGGCCATCCAGCCCATCTCACCATGTTCGCCATTGGCGACGAAGGTGTCGAGGCGCGCCTGCTCCCGCGGGCCGACCCGGGCCGGCGCGACGCCGGCGACACTGAACCCCTCGGCCAGCGCGCGGTCGGTGATCGCCTGCTTGCGGTCGTCGTCCGTCATGGGCGGGACGGTACCCTTACAAGGGCGCGATGTCGCCCATCGCGTAGGTTCGGCGGAAGGCCGCCGCATGCGCCGCCAGCCGGCCTTCCGCGATGGCGCCCCGCAGCCCCGCCATCAGGCGCTGATAGAACTGCACATTGTGGCGCGTCGCCAGCATCGGCCCCAGCATTTCACCCGCGCGGACAAGATGGTGCATATAGGCACGGGAATAGTTCGCGCAGGCCGGGCAGGGGCAGTCCTCCTCCAACGGGCGGGGATCGTCCGCATGCCGGGCGTTCTTCAGATTGATCGGCCCGCGCGCGGTGAAGATCTGCCCCGTCCGGCCGGACCGGGTGGGCAGCACGCAATCGAACATGTCGATGCCGCGTTCCACCGCGCCGACGATATCGTCTGGCTTGCCCACGCCCATCAGATAGCGCGGCTTGTCCGTGGGCAGCAGCGGCACGGTATAATCCAGCACCTCGAACATCAGCTCCTGCCCCTCCCCGACCGCGAGGCCACCGACGGCATAGCCCTCGAAGCCGATATCCGTCAGCGCCGCGACCGAGCGTTCGCGCAAATCCTGGTGAACGCCCCCCTGCACGATACCGAAGAGGCCGTAGCCCGGACGCGCCACGAAGGCCGCGCGCGAGCGCGCCGCCCAGCGCATGGAGAGCTCCATGGAGGATTCCACCTCCTCGCGGCTGGCCGGATATTTCGTGCATTCGTCGAAAGCCATGGTGATATCGGCGTCGAGCCGGCGCTGGATATCCATGGAGCTTTCGGGCGACAGCGTGTGATAGCTGCCGTCGATATGGCTGCGGAAGCGGACCCCCTCCTCCGTCAGCTTGCGCAGATCGGCGAGCGACATGACCTGGAACCCGCCGCTATCGGTCAGGATCGGCCCCGGCCAATTCATGAAGCGGTGGAGGCCGCCCAGGCGCTCCACCCGCTCCGCGCCCGGGCGCAGCATCAGGTGATAGGTATTGCCCAGCACGATCTCCGCCCCCGTGGCGGCGACATCCTCCGGCGTCATCGCCTTGACCGTGCCGGCGGTGCCGACGGGCATGAAGGCGGGGGTCTCAACCGGCCCGTGCGCGGTCGTCACCGTTCCGCGCCGCGCCTGTCCGTCCGTCGCATGCAGGGTGAAGGAAAAATCGGTCATCGGCGCGGGCTCCCGTCATCGGCGCCGCCGCCATCCGCCCGCTCCAGCAGGCAGGCGTCGCCATAGCTGAAGAACCGATAATCGGCGGCGATGGCGTGCGCATAGGCCGCCCGCATCCTCTCCAGCCCCGAGAAGGCGCTGACCAGCATGAAGAGGGTGGAGCGCGGCAGATGGAAATTCGTCAACAACAGATCGACCCCATGGAAGCGGTGACCGGGGGTGATGAAAATGTCTGTGCTGCCCTCGAAGGGCGGGACAGTGCCCGCCCGGCCGGTCGCGACGGCTTCCCGGGCCGCGCTCTCCAGCGTGCGCAGCGCCGTCGTGCCGACGGCCACGACGCGCCCGCCGTCGCGGCGCGCGCGGGCGATGGCCTCCGCCGTCTCTTTCGGCAGGCGCGCCCATTCGCTGTGCATGATGTGGGCGTCGGTATCCTCCGCCTTCACGGGCGCGAAGGTGCCGGCACCGACATGCAGGGTGACATGGGCCCGGCCGATCCCGGCCGCCTCCAGCGCCTCGATCAGGCGCGGGGTGAAATGCAGCCCCGCCGTCGGCGCCGCGACGGCCCCTTCCTCCCGCGCGAAGAGGGTCTGATAGGCCGCCCGGTCGTCCGGGGTGGCCGCTTCGGCTTCCATATCCGCATCCGCTTCAGGGCGTGGACGCTTGATATAGGGCGGCAACGGCATCCGCCCGACGGCCCATAGGGCCTCGCGCAACGCGCTCCCCGACCGGTCGAACAGCAGATCGACACGTCCGTCCGCCTGCTTCTCCGCCACCCGCGCGCCTAAAACCCCATCGGCGAAGAGGATCGCGTCGCCGGGCTTCAACCGTTTCGCCGGGCGGCAATAGGCGCGCCAGCGGTCGGCGGCGATCTCCTCCACCAGGGTGGCTTCGATCGCGCCGCCGCTTTCCGCCCGCCGCCCGTGAAGGCGGGTCGGTATCACCTTCGTGTCGTTGACGATCAGCAGATCGCCCGCCCGCAGCAGGTCCGGGAGGTCGCGGACCCCGCGATCGGCGAAACCGCCCACCGCCGGCACATGCAGCAGCCGGGCGGAATCGCGCGGGCTCGCGGGGGCCTGCGCGATCCGCTCCGGCGGCAGGTCGAAATCGAACAGATCGACACGCATGGACGGTTTCGCTCGGGCGCCGGCGCTCAGGCCGCCTCGGCCGCGCGGAGGGTCCTCGGATAGAAGGCGACGATGGCGCGGAAGGCCGGCAGCAGCAGCAGCGCCATGGCGAGCTTCGACAGGAAATCGCCGAAGCCGAGGCTGACCCACGGTACCGACGTACCGGCGAAGGCGATCGAGAAGAAAAGCGCCGTATCGACCGCCGATCCCAGGAACGAACTGACAAAGGGGGCCTTCCACCAGCTCTTGGCACGCAGTTGATCGAAGACGGTGACGTCGAGCAACTGCGCCAGCAGGAAGGCCGAGCCGGAGGCGATCGCGATCCGTGTCGGCGCGAAGATCAGCGACAGGATCACCCCGACCGCGAAGCCGACATAGACGACGCGGCGCGCGGCGCCCGCGCCGAACAGCCGGTTGGTCGTGTCGGTCACCAGGAAGGCGATCGGATAGCTGACCGCGCCGTAGGTCAGCCAGTCGGCGAGGTTCAAGCCGCCGACGGTCGCCTGGATCGGATATTGGACGAGGATATTGGCGGCCAGGATCACCAGACCCATGGCCAGCATGGGCGGCAGCAACAGCCCCGCCCGAACGCGCGTGTCCGTCATCGTTATCATCCCTCATGCGCCGGGCGGATTGGCTTGCCCATTCCCCATCGGGGGGCGGGTGGGCCAGCGCGGCAGGGGCCACGCCCCCGGCGTCCGTTCTACGGGTGCGGGCGATATAGGCGGATGCGGCGGCGCGGTCAATCGCGGGGGCGCCCGCCACGCCTCCCCTCACGTCGGCTCGCCCTACCAGTCCGCGCGCCGTGTCCAGGCCACCGCCGCCGCCAGCACGACGAACAGCGCCGACGCCGCGCAGGCGGCCGCGAAGCCGATCCGGTCATAAAGCTGGCCCAGCAGGAAAGGCCCCAGGAAGATCGACCCATAGGTGATCGTCGTATGCAGGCCGAGCAGCATGCGCCGCCGCGTCTCTCCACGCCGCGACAGCAACAGGATGATCAGATTGACCCCGACATGGTTCGCCACGCCCCAGAGAAAGGCGGCGGCGAGCGCGGGCGCGATATGCGTCGTCGCCGGCGGCAGCCCGACATAGATCGCCCCCAGCACCAGCAGAACCACCGGAAAAACCCGCCGCGCGCCCCAGCGATCGACCGCGCCCATGGCATAGCTCGCCAACCCGAAACCCGCGCCATAGGCCAGGACGACGATCCCGGAAAGGCTCGCGCTCGCCCCGATCGCCTCGTGCAGGCGCGTGCCGAGATAGGGATAGAGCCCATAAAACGCCGTCATATAGAGCAGGCAAATCAACAGCAGCGGCCGCGCGCCCCGCGCCGACAGGCTCTCCCCCAGGCTGGGGCGCGGCCCCGCCGGCCCAACCTGTCCAGCCGGTTCAGCCGGTCCAGCCGCACCGCGCGGCAGACGCGCGAAGCCCGCCACCGTCAGCGCCGCGAACCCGGCCAGGATGAGATAGACCGCCCGCCACCCGGCCATGTCCGCGACGAAGGCGGAGAAAGGCACCCCCAGTACCAGCGCGATCCCCCATCCCCGGATGACGCGGCCGAGGGTTCGGCCGCCCTGTCCCGCCGGAGCATTGGCGGTGGCGGCATCGTAGATAGTCGGCAACATGCCCCCCACCATGGCCCCGATCGCCGCCTGGCAGAGCGCGAGGTGCCACCATGCCCGCGACAGCGCGCTGCCCAACAGGAAAAGGGCAAGCACCGTGCCGCCGACGCACAGGATGCGCCGCGCCGACCAGGTGACGGCGCTCCGCGCGAAGAGGAAGGAGGTCAGTGCCGTCGCCGCCCCGAAGGCGGAGATCGCCCGTGCCACCGCGATGGGTGTGCTGTCCAGGTCGCGGGCCACGTCGATCAGGATGGGGCTCAACACGAAGGAATTGGACCCGATCACCATGATCCCGAGGGTCAGAACCCATATGCCGGGGGCGCCCGAATCCTGTTCCTTCATGGCTGATTCCTCCATATTTCATTCGGTACGATCTATATTTTCCGTATGAGGTTCCGCCCGATGCGGCAAGGAGAATGGGCAACCGGCATGGAAGAAACGAATGGAACTCGGCGGCGGCCGACCGCGCCGCCCGCCATCGACGACACCGACCGAAGGATATTAAGGCTGCTGGCCGAGGATGCGACGCGCACCTATGCGGAACTCGGGCGACGCGTCCATCTCTCCCCGCCCGCCGTGCATGAGCGGGTGCGCCGCCTGAAGCGCGACGGCGTCATCCGGGGCACGGTGGCGCGGCTCGACGGAACGGCGATCGGTTGTCCGCTGTTGGCCTTCATCCATGTGGAGACGGAAGGGCGCGCCTTCACCAGGACGCTCGACAGCTTCGCGGCGATCGCGGACGTGGAGGAGGTACATACCGTCGCGGGCGATGCCGGCGTGGTTCTCAAGGTGCGCACGCGCGACACGGGCGATCTCGAACGCCTGCTCGCCCGGCTTTACGAGATGGAGGGGGTGCGGGCCGCGAAATCCTTCGTCGTGCTCGGCACCTATCTGGAACGGGGACCGCACCCCGATATCGATCTATAGCGGGCGGTGAAAGCCGTCCGTCGAGCAATCAATTGGCGATCACCGTGCCGAAGCCCTTGTCCCGCGCCACCTTCAGCGCATGGACGGCGATGGCGGTATCCTGGACGCCCGTGCCGGTCAGATCGCAAAGCGTGATCTGATCCGCGTCCGTCCGGCCGGGCTTCGTCCCGGCGACGATGGCGCCGAGTTCCGTCACCTCCATATCCTCCGGCACCAGCCCGGCGCCGATCGCATGGTGCAATTCGCCAAGGCGGGCCGATTGCTGATGATGGTCGCAGACGAAGAGGTCGGCCTCGGCGACCACCTCCGGGGCGATCTCGTTCTTATGTTCGGAATCGGACCCCATGGCGGTAATGTGCAGCCCCGAATGGATAAGGCCGGTATCGATCAGCGGCTTACGCGCGGCGGTCGCGGTCACGATGGCCTGGGACTGCCGGGCAAGCCCGGCGAGGCTCGCCGCCGGCGCGCTCTCCCGGCCGGTCAGGCGCTGGATATCCTTCGCCGCCTTGGCACAGGCGTCCGGATCGCGGCCCCAGACCAGAACCCGGTCGACCCGACGCTCCAGGCAGAAGGCCTGCGCCTGAAGGCGCGCCTGCATGCCCGTACCGACGATACCCAGCGTATCCATGGCTTCCGGGGCCAGATGGCGCGCGGCGACCGCGCCGGCGGCCGCGGTGCGCACATCCGTCAGATAGCCGTTGTCGAGCAGGACCGCCTGAACATGGCCCGTCTCCACGCCGTGGACGGTCATCAGTCCGCTCGTCGTCGCCAGGCCCTTCTTCGGGTTGTCGAAGAAGCCCGGGCTGGTCTTGACCGCGAATCCGTCCAAGCCCGGCACATAGGCGGTCTTCACATCGACCTCGCCGTTGCGCTCCGCCATGTCCATGCGCAGCACCGGCGGCATGACGGCCTTGCCCCCGGACAGGGTGGCGAA
Organism: Marivibrio halodurans; assembly: GCF_017963645.1. Classification (GTDB taxonomy): domain Bacteria; phylum Pseudomonadota; class Alphaproteobacteria; order UBA8366; family Aestuariispiraceae; genus Marivibrio; species Marivibrio halodurans. The sequence continues at coordinate 374,908 of NZ_JAGMWN010000005.1, forward strand.
GGCCTCCGCCACGATATCCACCGTGCCGCCGTCGAGCGCCACGCAGGCCCGCAGGTCCTTTTCCGTCAGGATCAGAATGTCAGGCATCCGCCCTCCGATCTCCCCATGCACGGCACCTAACCAGATACCGCTGCCGGATCGACATCCTCACCCGATGCGATCCGCGTGAACAAGTCCATATCGACGCCCCGGCCGGTCACGATCACGGCGATGTGACCGCCGGGACGTGTTACCGACCGCTCCAGCAACGCGGCCGCGCCCACCGCCGCGCCGCCCTCCGCGACCAGTTGCTCCGCACGATAGAGATGGCGCATGGCCCGCGCGATCGCCGCCTCATCCACCAGGATGACCTCGTCGACGAGCGCGCGGCACATAGCGAAGGTAATCCGGTTGTCGAGGCCGATACCGCCGCCCAGCGAATCGGCGAGGCTCGCCACCTCCTCCACCGCGACCGGGTGTCCGGCCGCGAGGCTGGCCTGCATCGCCGCGCCGCGATCCATGCTGACGCCGACGATGCGCGCCGCCGGCCGCCGCGCCTTCACCGCCGCGGCGACGCCGGCGATCAACCCGCCGCCGGACAGCGGGACGATCACCGTATCCACCTCCGGCCAATCCTCCACGATCTCCAGCCCGCAGGTCCCCTGCCCCGCGACCACGTCCCTGTGGTCGAAGGGCGGAATCATCACCATGCCCTCCTCGGCCACCAGACGCCCGGCCTCCACCGCCGCCTCGTCCTGGCTGCGTCCGACGATGCGCGCCTCCGCGCCCAGCGCCTCGATCGCGCGAACCTTGTTGGCGGGCACCAGCCGGGACATGCAGATGACGGCGCGAATGCCCAACCGCCCCGCCGCATAGGCGACCGCCCGGCCATGATTGCCGGTGGAACAGCAGGTGACACCCCGCGCCCGGTCCGCCGGGGACAGGGAAAGCAGGGCATTCGTGGCCCCGCGCAGCTTGAAGGCGCCGGACGGTTGCAGCAGATCGAGCTTGAGGCGCACATCCGCGCCCGTAACCGCGCTCAAGGATGGGCTGGGAACCAGCGGCGTGCGGATCACATGCCCCTCGATCCGCGTTCGCGCGGCCTCGATATCGGGAAGGGTGACGACCGGTTCCATGACCGTCGGAGCATAAGGGGCCCCGACGACCCGCCGCAAGCATGGGGGCGGCATAGGGCCCAAGGCGGGGTTTACGGAACGAACCGGCTGCGCGCGGCATGTGGGTTGGCATGCATGCGGGGATGGTCGTCCACGCCTTCGCGTCCCGCCCCATAGGGAGGACCGCCACCGCCCTTCAAGGAAGGGGCGATCACCGGCGCGCCCTGGGACTGCTCTCCGGTCTCGTCCTGCGTCACGTCCTCGCGCGAATTTGTGGGATCGCCTTTCTCGGGTTCGGCGTCGACCGGCTGCTCCTCGGAGACTTCCACAGCCCATGCGAACCAGTCATGCAGGTACCCCCTGGCATCGTGCCAGTGATCCTTTGAGACCCAGATGCTCATCCCCGCGCCGACATAGGCGGCCAAAAGAATGCCTCCCAAACTCACTGTAATTACAACGAATGACAGCACTGCATTCCGCCAAGTGACGATCCGCCTCGAATCCTCTATTATTTCCTTGATCGTTCGCTCGAACTCCTCCCTCTCTGATCGGAGGGCGGCGGCGATTTGCTGCGGCACCTCGCGTTCCCGACGTCGTAGCGCGCGGTTCTCCGCCTTCAATCGCTTGATTGTCTTCTTGAAGCCTTTCCGGTCCTCCCGGGCGCGCATCTCCCGGCGCCGGGCCGTCTCGCGTAAATCCTCAAAATCGCGTATCAGGTCCTCGAAGAGGGTGGCCACCTCCGCGTGACCGCTCTCCCGCAGCGCCTTGAGGAGACCGTCGTGGCGGGTGGACGCCGCCTCCTCGGCGGAGGCGGAATGCGCCGACCACTTGGCCTCGATGCGTCCGCGAACCGCCGCATCCAGCCGCGCCAGGACCTGCCGCAGCAGATCCTCGCGACCGGTCGCTTGCGTTCCCGCCGCCATCATCGCTCACCGGCTTCGCTTCGCCGCGATGAAATAGCGCTCCGCCCAGCGCAGGCCGGCTTGATAACTCTCCTTCGTCGTCGTCCGGTCGTAGAGCCGGACGCGGAACCGGCAATCATCCTCGCGCGCGCGGCCATGATCATAGATCGGCGCGGCGAAGTCCCGCCATTGCTCCAGCGTCAGGCTATTGTTCCGGGGGATATGAAGGATATCCAGCGCCCGGACATCGTCGGCGCGGTGGGCGGGCCAACCGGGCTCCACGATCCAGCGATAGTCCGCGATCGTGACATCGTAGGTGAATTCCGGATTGTCCCGCGCGTCGACCCAGCACGGCACATAGCCGCGCACCTTGCGCAGGCGCTCCTGCTCCGCCGCCTCCATCGCGGAGACACGGTCGCGGGCGCTCGTCAGGTCGGAGCGGAGTGCGCCCACCTCATCCTCGACCCGCCGCAGCACGTCACCCACCGGCGTATCCAATGGCACGTTCAGACTTTGCGCAACGCGGGAGACCGCCTGCTCCAGCGATTCGGCCCGCGCACGGCGCGCCGACATCTCCGCTTCGAGACGTGCCACCTCCGCCACCAAGTCGTCCGACGCGGCGCGCGCCGACTTCGCGGCATCCATGTCGCGGACGAGACGCGTCACCGCCGCCTCGACATCCGCTAAGGTTTCGACCGGCGTGCCGCCGCCATACCCTTCCAACTGCTCCTTGATGCGGTCGATGGCGACCAGGGTTTCGCCGACCTCCTCGCCCTTGTCGCGCATGAGGGCAAGTTGCCGCCGCAGATCGAGCATTTGAGCGCGGAGTTCCCCGATCCGCGCGGCCGCGCCGGCGAGACGCTTCTCCAACGCCTCGCGGCTCGCCCCCTCGCTCTGGAGATCCTCGACCTGCCCCTCATATTCGGTCAGGCGCGTCATCGCGCCGCCCAACATCAGCAACGCGACAAAGATGATGATCAGCATCAACTCCAGAACGCTCGCGTTTCGGACCTCCGCCTTGCGCAACCGGGCCTGAGCCCCTCTCTCACCGAAAGCTCCCATGCCTCACCTCAACACGTCGACGATTGCGCGGGCGGCCTTCGTCAATTGGGCGAAGACATCATCGACCGCAGTGACGATCTGCCGGCGCTCCGCTTCCATCTCCTCGCGCAGCTTACGGATGAGATCGATATCCTCCTGGGCGGCCGTGGCCTGCTCGCGCATCGCGTTACCGCCGGATTCCATGGCCGACGCCGTTTCCTCCAACCGCGTATTCAAGGAGTCGAGCCGCGCCGCCAGTTGCTCCGACGCGCTCGCGCCCTTGAACAGCCCCTCGACGATCATCTCCATCGCCTTCAGGTTCTCCTGCGCCGCCTGCATGCGCTCCGTGGCGCCATCGACCTGCTCCGTCAGCTTGCCCCAGGCGGTCTTATTCTGATTGGTGGATTTCTTGAGGTCCGCCAGCTGCTCCCGGAATTTCGCGATCTCCTCCTCGATCGCCGTGGTGAGCGCGCCGAGGGACTGCTTGAAGCCCTCCGGCTCGAATTCGACGGTGCCGATGCGTTCGCTCAACCTGTCCGTGACGCCGTCCAGGGCGCGTTCGAAGGACCGGGTAATCTCCTCGACGGTACGCGTCTGCTGCGCGGCGCCGTCGCGCAGTTCGGTCCTGACCTCCTCGGCCATCTCGGTCAGCATTGCGGATGCCTTGCGAAGCGCGGCGTCGAACTCCTCGACCCCGCGTCTCACGCTGCCCGACAGATCCACCATGGTCTGCGACATCTCGTGATCGGCCATGCTGCGATTGTCCTCGGGCGAGCGGTGGACCTGCACGATCACGACGCGCGCCAACATACCGATCACGGTGGTGCTGAGCGCCGCGCCGAAGCGCTCCAGGATCACGCGATTACCGACCCCGAGGTCCCCACCGCCGAGCGCCAGGAGGCTCGCAATCAAGGAGAAGAGAGTGATGAGGAAGCCGAGATAATAACAACTGTCCCCGATCTGCTCGAAGTCGAAGCGCTTCTTCGTGGCAAGAAGAGCCACGGCCGCCCCACAATATAAGAGCGTGAGCAGGAACGGTCCCACGATAGGAAAAACCCCGGCCGGCGGCACGAAATAGAAGGAGAAGCTGAAGAACGCCCCGCCGGCCACGGCGACAAAGAACGATATGGTCAGGACATCGAAGCCCAATGGAGAGGCGGCCCGTGTGGCACTTCGGCCCAGTTTGTAGCTCAGGCTCATCTTATCGGCCTCACTTCAACCAAATTTCCATTTATCCATTTGAAATACTGTTCCCAGAACAGAATATGCCGCCGTGTCTGCAGGGCCTCGTATTCGGGATTGAGCAGATAAACGATTTCCACATCCGCCCCGCCCAGCGACGTCGCGACCTCGCGCGCGTAGGTCCGCGCGGCGAACCAGTCGAAGGAGATCGGGTCCCGGAACTGGCTGTAGTCGCCCGGCATGTGTTGCAACATGTCGGAGAACAGGATCAGCCGTTGCGGCGCCTGGCGCGGCTTGAAATCGTCGCGCAGCGCGACTTCCTGAATCATCTCCATGATCGGCGAGCGCGGACTTGTCTGCGTCGTGGCGAGCGCGTTGATCGCGCGGTCGAGCGGCTCGCCGAAGGTCGCCTCGAACTTCGCGCGGATCTTCCTGGGGTTTTGATAGAGCGTGTTGGCCGCGCTGCCGTCGCCCGGATTGCAGAGATCGAAGGCGGGGATCGGGGCGCTGAAATTCTTATGGTCGAGCACATAGATCGACAGTTTGTCGAACTGCCGCATCTCCTCCCCGACGGTGCGGATGATCCGGCCTAGATAGCTGCGCTGCGACGGCGAGAAGGTGTCCGTCTTGTCGACCACGACGATGGTATGCGCGCGGTAGCCGGATTCGGGACATAATACCAACTCTCGCTGATTGAGACTCACGAGGGATTCCCATGGGGCCGCAAATCTGATTCACCATGACAAACGATGG
>NZ_JAGMWN010000006.1 GCF_017963645.1 Marivibrio halodurans
AACCAGCCCCGAAATACCGAACAGCATCGCCGCCCGCATATCCCTTCCGAATTCTTAACAATGTCCGATAAAGCGAGGCCGGCTTCTACTCCCCTTTCTCCGCAAGATCAAGCGGTTGAGGGAACTTTTTTTGCCGTCCGCCGCAGCGCGTCGCCGAGTTGCTCCGTGCTGCGGGGGCGGCTTATACGGGCGGCGCCGTGGGGTGTCAAACCCTTTCATGACGATTTTTTTGCGGGCCGCGAAAGCCCCCGCGAAAGCCCCGGGGTTCCGGGCTCTTATCCGGCGCCCGGAACGTCCCCGTCGGCCGGCGCCCGCAGCGATGCCGATCCGCGCGCGACGCACGCTTTCGCCTTTCACTTCGCGCCACGAATCTGATAAGGCTTGCGGTACCGACGGAGGGGCACGTCGTTACCCGCGCATGGGACGAATCCGGCGCTATTGCCGGCTCCGATGGGGATGGCGAAGCATTGACCGCGCCACGAGGTGCCGGGCATGTGCCATTTCCCTGACGACCCATCCGCGAGTCTCGCACGACGAGCCTCCTCCCGGCCGATCGATTGCGTCGCCGACCCCGTCGTTCCTTGGGCGGTCATGGTGGCGATTCGGCCGCGCGGCCTCGTGAAGTAGCCACCGCCCATGGAGTAGTCCAGGTGATGCAAACCCATCCTGATTCACCCCCCTCGCTCGACGCCCCATCACCCAACCCGGCGCGGCGTCTGGTGCTGCGCGCGGCGGCCGCGGCGGCGGGACTGGTCCTCATGGCCGTGACACTTTACTTCGCCTTGCCGGGTAATGGGCCGAACCTGCTGCCCGAGCCGGGCATCGATGCCGCGCTGGCCGCGCCGGCGCAGGACGGCGACCCGATTTCGGCCCACCCCATGCCACCGGAGCGCCCGCGTGTCGCCGCGATCTCCGACGCGGCCAGCAATGCGGCGCTGCTCTCCGAACCCTATCGCGTGACCCTGACCGTGGAATCCGGCGATACGCTGATGGGCCTGTTGACCGAGGCCGGGCTGGACCCGCCGCAAGCGCACCGCGCGATCCAGGCATTGGCCGAGGTCTATAGCCCCCGCAAGCTGAGGCCGGGCCATTCCTTCGACCTTCTTCTAGAGCCCTCGACGGGGGATATTCCCGCCACGTTGCGCGAACTGACCTTCGCCCCGGATCTGACGAAGACCGTGCGGGTCACGCGCGCGCCCTCCGTCGGGGCGGATGCCGAGAAGACGTTTCTCGCGAACGCGACCGACCGGCCCGTTATCACGCGGCTGTCACGCTCCGAGGGGGCAATAGACAGCTCCCTCTATAACGCGGCGGTGGAAGCCGGCGTGCCGATGCCGATCCTGGGCGAGATGATCAATATCTTCTCCTTCGACATCGACTTCCAGCGCGAGATTCAGCCGGACGACCGGTTCGCGCTGCTGTTCGAGGAGCAACGCGCCGAGGATGGCCGGCTTGTCGATACCGGCGACGTCCTGATGGCCGAGATGACGGTGCGCGGCGAGCAACGCCGCTATTACCGGTTCGAGGACGAGAACGGCTTCGTCGATTTCTACGACGCCTCGGGGCGCAGCGTGCGCAAGGCGCTGCTGCGCACGCCGGTGGACGGCGCGCGCATCTCCTCGCGCTTCGGCAAGCGGACCCACCCGATCCTCGGCTATACCCGGATGCACAAGGGCATGGACTTCGCCGCGCCGACCGGCACGCCGATCTATGCCGCCGGCGACGGCGTTGTCGAGGCCGCCGGCTGGAACGGCGGTTACGGCAAATATGTCCGCATCCGCCACAACGGCACCTACAAGACCGCCTATGCCCATATGTCGCGAATCGACAGCCGGGTTAAGGCGGGGACACGGGTACGCCAGCGACAGATCATCGGTTATGTCGGTACCACCGGCCGCTCGACCGGCCCCCATCTGCATTACGAAGTCCATCAGGATGGCCGGCAGGTGAACCCGCAAGGCGTCAAGCTACCGACCGGCAAGGTGCTGGCCGGCGCCGACCTGACCCGCTTCGAGACCGTCATGCGCGAGACCGAGGCCCGCTTCGCGACCGCCCCGGACCTGAGCGGGACGGATACCGCCGCCGCGATCGGAGCGAATTGTCAGGCGTCCGGCACCGCGACCTGCTGAGGCCGTTGATCTCCCCACCGCATCGTCCGCTCTATTCCACGAGCCGGGCGATGCGGTCGAGAGCCATGCGCTTATAGGCAGCGACCAGCGCATCCCCCTCCGCCCCGCCGGTCACGACGGCGAGACGCATCGCGGATTCCCCGAAATGCATGATCAGGACGGTTTCCGCCGTCAGGACCGCATCCGGCGCGCCGCTTCCGACACGCCTCAGCGCCGCCGCCAGGATCGCGCCGTTGGCGCGGCTGTCCTCCAGGTCGAGCGCCTGCAGTGAGCGATCGGCCTGGGTTCCGGTGCGAATATCGCAGAGCACCGGCTCCGCCTTGAAGAGTGCGTAATATTCGTCGACCAGATCGGCGAAGGCGGTGGACAGCGCCGCCGGTGTCTCCACCCCGTCGAGCCCATCCTCGACGCACCGCCGTCCTTCCGCGAAATAGCGCTCCGACAGGGCATGGATGATCGCGCTCTTGTCCGGGAAATATTGATAGAGCGAACCGATCGGAACACCCGCCCGGGCGGCGACCTCGCTCATTCGGAGACCGTCGCTGCCCGACTCGGCGATCAATGTCGCGGCCGCTTCCAGAAGACGTTCCACCCGTTCCCGACTGCGCTTCTGCGCGGGCCGGCGACGCATGGCGCCCTTTTCAGAATGTGAGGATATATCATTTTTCATTGACGCCGAGAATATGAGGATTTATCAGATCATGCAAACGTGAATCTTCCTCATATTTGGAGACGTCCTCATGCCCCCTTCACCAACCGATGCCGCCGCGCCCGTGTCCGCCGCGCCCCTGTCCCCTCACGCCCCGGTTCTCGTCCTCGGCGCCACCGGCAAGACCGGGCGGCGCGTCGCCGAACGCCTGACCCGACGCGGCATTCCGGTGCGCGCGGGCTCCCGGTCGGGCGACCGTCCCTTCGACTGGAACCGGCCGGAAGGGTGGCCCGCCGTCCTGGACGGCGTCTCGGCCGTCTACATCACCTACCAACCGGATCTCGCCGTGCCCGGCGCGCCGGAGGCGGTCCGCGCCCTGGTCGGGCAAGCGCTGGCCCAGGGGGTGCGCCGCTTCGTGCTGTTGAGCGGACGTGGCGAGGCGGAAGCCCAGCGCGCGGAGGCCGTCCTGCAAGCGGCGGATTGCGACTGGACCATCGTGCGCGCAAGTTGGTTCACTCAGAATTTCTCGGAAAGCTTCCTGATCGACCCGGTCCGCGCCGGTCATGTGACCCTGCCGGTCGGCACGGCACGCGAACCCTTCATCGATGCCGACGACATCGCCGACGTGGTGGCCGCCGCGTTGAGCGAACCCGGCCATGAAGGCCAGCTTTACGAAGTCACCGGCCCCGCGCTTCTCTCCTATGAGGAGATGATGGAAGCTCTTTCGGCGACGATTGGCCGTCCCGTCCGATTCGAGCGGATTTCGGCGGCGCGCTATCGCGCGGACCTGACCGCCGCCGGTCTGCCGGAGGAGATGATCGATCTGCTGCTTTATCTCATGACCGAGGTGACGGACGGGCGGAACGAGAGCCTGGGTGACGGCGTCCAACGTGCCTTGGGGCGCCCGCCCCGGCCCGTGTCGGAGACCCTGGCGGCGATCGCCGCGACCGGCCTGTGGGAGCGGGCGGCATGAGCGCCGCGACATCTCCCGCCACGCCCACCGCCCCCGACGTCGATGCATCCACCGTCGATGCATCCGCCGTCGATATACCGGTGCTCGATATCTCGACGCTCGACCTCCTGGCGATTGGCGGCGGCCTGGGCGCGGGTCTGGTGGCGGGGATATTCCTCGCCTTCTCGGGCTTCGTCATGCGGGCGCTGGCCGACATGCCGCCGGCCGCCGGCATCCTCGCCATGCAGCGGATCAATGTGCGGGTCCTGAACGCGCCGATCATGGCGCTGCTGTTCGGCACGGGGATGGTATCCCTGGGGCTCGGCGTCGCCGGCGGCCTCGCCCTGGCGGACGGGGGCGTGGCGGACGGGGGCGTGGCGGATGGGGGCGTGGCGCGGGGCCTCGCGCTGCTTATCGGGGCGGGGGCCTATCTTCTGGGGTGCCTCGCGGTCACGGGGCTGCGCAACGTGCCGCTGAACGAGCGACTGGCGCCACTCGACCCGGCGGGGGCGGAGGCGGCGCGGCTGTGGGCGCGCTATCTGGAACGCTGGACCGCGTGGAACCATCGGCGCACGGTGGCCTCGGCGCTGGCCGGCCTATGCTTCATGCTGGCGCCGCTGTTGTGATCTCGCGGATCACCCGCCGGATACCGGCCAGACCCATAGGATCATCGGCACGCCGACCGCGACGATCAGCGCCTCCAGCGGCAGGCCGACCCGCCAGTAATCGCCGAAGCGGTAGCCTCCAGGTCCCATGATCAGCGCGTTATTCTGGTGTCCGATCGGCGTCAGGAAGGCGCAGGACGCGCCGAGCGCGACCGCCATCAGGAAACCGTCCGGCGGTACGCCCAGCGTCTGCGCCACCGTGACGGCGATCGGCGCCATGACCACCGCCGTGGCCGCGTTGTTGAGCACATCCGACAACGTCATGGTGACGACCAGCAACACCGTCACCAGGACCCATGCCGGCAGACCGTCGGTCAAATCGATCAGGCCCGTCGCGATCAACGACGTGGCCCCGGAAGTATCCATGGCATGGCCGATCGGGATCAACGCGCCCAACAGGACGATCACCGGCCATTCGATCGCCTGATAGAGCTCGCGCGGACTGAGCACGCCGACCAACACCACCCCCAGCGCCGCCAGCCCGAAGGCGATGGTGATCGGCACGACGCCCAGGGCCGCCGCGGCCACGGCCGCCGCGAACAGACCGAGCGCCCAAAGACCTTTCGAGCGCCGCCCGACCGCGAGCGCGCGCTCCGCCAAAGGCAGGCAGCCGAGTTGCGCGATAACATCCGGCAGATCCTTGGCGTGCCCCTGCAACAGCAGCACGTCCCCGACCTGCAGGCGGAACTTGCGCAAGCGCCCGCGATAGGGTCGCCCATGGCGCGAAAGCCCCAACAGGGTGACGCCGTGGCGGGGACCGAAGCGTAATTGCTCGACCGTGCGGCCCTCGACCCGCGCGCCGGGACTGACCACGGCTTCCATGATGGCGCCATCGCCGCTTTTCAGGTCCTTCGCCGCCTGGCCGGGTCCGGCCGCGACCTCCAGATCGAATTTATCGACGAAGCGGTCGATCTCCTCCGCCGTGCCCTCGATGGTCAGGACATCGACCGCCTGCAACGGCTCATGCCGGGGCAGGACGGCATAGCGCCGCCCCCGCCGGATCAAGGCGACGACCTGGATGTCGATATCCCCGGCCTCCTCCTCCATCGCGGCGACGGTGCGGCCGTGGGCGCCGCTTTTCTTCGGAATCCGCACCTCGCTCAGATAATTCTCGATCTCGAAGCTCTCCGCGACACCGCGCGCATTGTCGCCGGCCGGGACGAGACGCCAGCCGATCGTCACCAGATAGAGCACGCCGACCAGCATGACCGCGCCGCCGACCGGCGCGAAATCGAACATCGCGAACCCCTCGCCGAGCGCATCGTCGCGAAAACTGCTGACCAGGATGTTAGGCGGCGTGCCGATCAGCGTTACCAAGCCGCCGAGGATCGAGGCGAAGGCAAGCGGCATCAGCACCGGTCCCGGCATGAAGCCGGCCTTGCGCGAGGATTGCAGCGCGACCGGCAGCAACAGGGCCAGCGCCCCCACATTGTTCATGAAACCGGAAAGCAGCGCCGCCGTGCCGGACAGACTCGCCACATGGGTCGGCACGCCGCGCGAACCCCGCTGGACCAATCGGGCCAGCCCGTCGATCGCGCCGGAGACCGCGAGCGCGCGGGAGAGGATCAGGACAAGCGCCACCGTGACCGTCGCCGGATGGCCGAAGCCCTGGAATGCCTCCTCTGCCGGAACGAGACCGAGTAGCACGCCCGCCAGCAACCCGGCCATCGCGACCAGATCGTAACGCCACCGCCCCCAGGCGAAGAAGCACAGCAACAGGGCGAGAAGCCCGAGGATCAGGCATTGGTCGAGCGTCATCCCACGCCCCCATTCATGCGGACATATGTCGCGCGGTCCGCCGTGCCCCGCCGGTTCAGCGCAGGGCCCCCTTGATCCGGTGCAACGCGTCGAGCGCCGCGCGCCCCATCGCCCGGCACCGTTCCGGCGACCAGCCGTGAACCGGATCGGGCGCGTCGGCATTGTCCTTGAACGGCATCTCCAGAGTCATCGCCAGCGCGCCGAACCGGTCGGTCAGTTGCTTCGTCGCCGTGGAAAGCGTGGTCGAACTGCCGGGCGCGGGTTTCGGATAGCCCTTGGCCGTCTGAAAATCGGGATTGGCGAGAACGAGTTCCTCCTGGAAACGGGCGAGGAGGTTTTCCTGCCGCGCATCGAACCCCGGCACGCCTTCACCGCCGGCGATGAAGACATAGGGCAGGGCCTCGTCGCCATGGACGTCCAGACAGAAATCGAGACCCGTTCGGTCCATCCGCGCCAGGACGTGATGGACCTCGGGGCTGCGCTCCGGGCTCGCCTTGTCCCATTCGCGGTTGAGGTTCGCGCCCGCCGCGTTGGTCCGCAGATGACCGCGCCGGCTGCCGTCCGGGTTCATGTTGGGCACGACATGGAAGACACCGGCCTTCAGGATTTCCCGGGCGACCGGGTCGTCCGGGTCCAGCAACCGGTCGAGGAACCCCTCCATCCACCATTCCGCCTGGCTCTCCCCCGGATGCTGGCGGGCGATCGCCCAGTAGGATTGCTTGTCCGGCCCCGGTTCGCCGATCGTCAACAGGTCGATATCCTCGCCGTCGAGGGTCAGGCCCAGCACCTCGTGCCGGCAGCGCGGCCGGCCCTGGCAGCGCGCGATCAGATCGTGATGGCGTTCGCGGGAATAGGGCGGGAAATAGGCCAGCCAGATGCTGTCCGTCTCCGGCGTGACCCGGATGGTCAGGCGCCCGTCGGCATAGTCGGTCGGACAACGGAACCAATGGCGCCGGTCATGGGACGCGCAGGCCGCGTACCCTTCCCACCCCTTGGGGAAGGACGCCTCTCCGGCATTCTCGATCACCAGTTCCAGCGCCTCGCCCTTGGCGCCGCTGACCCGGAAATGGAACCATTGGAAGAAGCCGTCCTCGCCCGGGTCGGGCTTGATCGCGAGGCGCGCGCGGGGGCCCGCGATCTCGGTCACCAGGATATTGCCGGAATCGAAACTGTCGGAGATGCGCATGGGCCGTTCGTCGCTCCTCGCTGTTCATGACCAAGCCGTTGGGGCCGAATCGCCGGACCAACCGGTCAGGGAACGGACGGGATATGCACGGTATCGATGCGCCCGCCCCGGGCAATGCAAAAAATTCATTGGTTGCGCCTCGCGCCCAAAGGCATAAGGCGCCGAAGGAGCGGCGTTTCAAGGGGACGGATCGACCGGTGCGACGGCACGGGTCCGGCTGGGGAGTATCGACATGCTGGCGGCGGTAGGCTCGGCCTGGGCGCTTTTCTTCGGGTTGGCGCTCATCATGATCGGCAACGGTCTACAGAGCGCGCTGCTCGGCGTGCGCGCGGAACTCGAAGGATTCGGCGCCACCGTCACCGGCATCATCATGACCGGCTATTTCGTCGGGTTCCTCGTCGGCTCCCGTCTCGTCCCCTACATGATCCTGAAGGTCGGCCATGTCCGGACCTTCGCGGCGCTCGCCTCGCTCACCTCGATCACGATCCTGATCCACCCGGCCTATGTCGATGCCTGGGTCTGGACGGCGATGCGGTTCCTGACCGGGCTCGGCTATGCCGGCCTTTATATCGTGTGCGAAAGCTGGCTGAACGACCGGGCGACCAACAAGACGCGCGGCCAGTTGCTGGCGGCCTACATGATCGTGATGCTGGGCGGCGCGGCGGCCGGCTCGCTGCTGCTCGGCACGGTCGCGCCATGGAGTTTCCGGCCCTTCATCCTGATCTCCGTGCTGATGTCCTTCGCGGTGATCCCGATCCTGCTGTCGGCCGCCCCGGCGCCCGCCGTCGACCAGCCGGAGGCGATGTCGCTCAAGCGGCTCTATCAGGCCTCGCCGCTCGGCGTCGTCGGCGCGTTGCTGGTCGGCTCCACCCAGGGGCTGTTCTTCGGCATGGGCGCGGTCTACGCGACGCGCGCCGGCCTATCGGTGCCGGAAACCTCGATCTTCATGATGGGCGCCTTCGTCGGCGGCATGATCATGACATGGCCGATCGGCCGGCTCTCAGACGTCTTCGATCGGCGGCTGATTCTGACCGGCACCACCTTCTGCGCCGCGCTGGCGGCGGTCGGCGGGGCGCTGCTGACGAACCGGCTCGACTGGATGCTCTATCTCGCGATGGCGCTATTCGGCGGCTTCAACCAGCCGCTCTATTCCCTCTGCATCTCGCACACCAACGATTTCCTGACGCCGAAACAGATGGTGCGCGCCTCGGGCACGCTGGTGATGCTGACCGGCATCGGCTCGATCATGGGGCCGATGATGGCGGCCGCGGCCATGGATTCGGTCGGGCCCTGGGGCTATTTCTGGGCGTTGGCGGTCCTTCAAACCATACTCGGTCTCTTCGCGATCTACCGCATCAGCCGCCGCCCGGCCCGTCCGCTGGAGGAACAGGGCGCCTATGTCGCCGTGCCGGCCAACCCGACGCCGGTCACGGCCTCCCTCAACCCGGAGATCGACTGGCCGGACAGCGCCGACGCGCCCGCCCCCGACGATCTGCAGGACGACATGCCGGAGCCGCCGCTTGCCCCCGACGAACGCTCGCCCGACGCGATCGACCCGGACGAGCCCGACGACGATCGCCCGGACACGCCCTTGAAGGCGTGATCCCCCGGACGGCCGATGCTATTCCCGGATCATGACCGACGATAGCCCCCGATACGATACCGATAGCGTGCGCGCCATGCTGGAGACGCGTCGGGCGGAACTGCGCGCCGTCGCGGAATCGAGCGCCGAGAGCCGCCGCCCCGTCACCCTCGACCAGCAAAGCATCGGACGCCTGTCGCGCATGGACGCGATGCAGGGGCAGGAGATGGCGCTGGCCCAGAACCGTCGGCGGGAAGCGGAGGTGAAGCGGATCGAGGCGGCGCTCGACCGTCTCGAAGCCGGCGACTACGGCTATTGCGTGCTGTGCGAGGAGGTGATCGGCGCGAAGCGCCTCGCCGCCGACCCCTCGATCGCGACCTGCGTGGATTGCGCGGGCGGCGGCGGAAGCGGCGGCTGAGAGGGGGACCGATGTCCATGGCCGCCTCGCTCGCCGCCCGGACGGGGCGGTTCCTCGGCACGGACCCGAAGCTCCTCGGCTTCGGTATTACCGCCGCCTTCGCCAGCAGTTTCGGGCAGACCTATTTCATCGCGCTCTCCGGTGGCGCGATTCGCGATACCTTCGACCTCGGCCATGGCGATTTCGGAGCCGTCTATTCCACCGCGACGCTGGCCAGCGCGGGCGCGCTGATCTGGACCGGCAAACTGATCGACCGCATCGACCTACGGCTATGGACCAGCGCGATCATCCTGGCGCTCGCCGCCGCCTGCGCCTTGATGAGCCAGGTGGAAAGCGTGGCGCTGCTGCTCGTCACCCTGTTCATGCTGCGCCATTTCGGCCAGGGGCTGCTCAGCCATACCGGCGCCACCAGCCTGGCGCGCTATTTCACCACCGGCCGGGGGCGCGCCATCGGCATGGCGGGGGCCGGCTATCCGCTGGGCGAGGCGCTGTTCCCGCTCGCCGCCGTGGCCCTGATGGCGGCCGTCGGCTGGCGGGAGATGTGGCTGATCGCCGCCGGGGCGATGCTGGTCGGTTTCCTGCCGGCGCAGCTCGCGCTGCTCGGCGGGCACGGGGCGCGCCAACGGGATTATGTCGCGCGCCTGGCCCGCGAGGAGGAGGCCGAGCGCGCGGCCGCCGCCACCCGTCCCAGCGGCATGCGCGGCCCGCACTGGACACGGGCGGAGGTGCTGCGCGATCCGCGATTCCATCTCGTGATGCCGGCGATGTTGGCGCCGAGCTTCATCATCACCGGCATCTTCTTCCATCAGGTCCATATCGTGGAGGTGAAGGGCTGGTCGCTCGCCTGGTATTCGGCCGCCTTCGTCGCCTATGCCGCCGCCACCGTGCCGGCGGGCCTGATCTACGGCGTGGTCATCGACCGGATCGGGGCGGCCCGGGCCCTGCCCTATTTCCTGCCCGGCATGGTGATCGCCTGCATCGTGCTGGCGACGGGGGACCATCCGCTGACCGTCTGGATCTTCATGATCTTCGGCGGGGCGAACGCGGGCATGACCCAGACACTCGGTTCCGCGCTTTGGGCGGAGGTCTATGGCGTGCGGCATCTGGGCGCGATCCGGGCGCTGACCACCGCCTGCATGGTGTTCAGCACGGCGGCCTCGCCCTTCATCCTGGGGGCCCTGATCGATGCCGGGTTGGATATCGAGACGATCCTGCTGCTCTGCGCCGGATATGCCGCGATCGGGGTCGGGCTTTCAATAGCCGGCCGCGGGCGTTACGCTCCGCGCGCTTGAGACATTCGAGCGGCCTCGTTGGATTTCGGTCGATTTCCGTCGATCCGGAATCGCCTGGGACCGGGATCATCGGTATCCGATCGGGACGGGCGCGCGGGCGGCGCATGCCGTCGGCCGGGCGCGCCCGATCCGCGTCGGCTATTGTGCCTCCGGCCGGGGCCGCCTTTTGCGACCACGAATAACAAGAGGAGTAAGCCGCAATGCTGGTCTGTTTTCATCTCGTCGATGCGCCTGGAATGACCGAGAAGCGCACCGAGATCCGGCCCGCGCACCGGGAATATCTCGACACCAAGAAGGACGACATGTTTTGCGCCGGCCCGCTGATCGCGGATGATGGCGAGACGCCGATCGGCAGCATGCTGGTCGTCGACTTCCCCTCGATCGAGGCGGCGCGCGCCTGGATCTCGGAGGAGCCCTTCACCAAGGCGGGCGTCTACGACATGGCCAAGATCACCATCTACAAGAATATCTGGCCGAAGGGCGCGAACGTCGCCGACACGGCCGGCTGACCGCGCGGCCGCGATAGACGGGAACGGGGAAGATGGCGCGAAACTACTGGCTGATTAAATCGGAGCCCGGCACCTGGTCCTGGGACGATCAGGTCGCCAAGGGCGATGTGGGCGAGGGCTGGGACGGCGTTCGCAACTATCAGGCCTCGAACAACATGAAGGCCATGAAGATCGGCGACCACGCCTTCTTCTACCATTCCGTCAACGAGAAGCGGATCGTCGGCGTGGTCGAGGTGATCGAGGAATATCACCCCGACCCGACGGACGAGAGCGGCCGTTTCGGCATGGTCACCGTCAAGGCGGTGGAGCCGATGCCGAATCCGGTCACCCTGGCCGACATCAAGGCCGATCCGGCGCTCGCCGACCTGCCGCTGATCAAGCAATCGCGCCTTTCCGTCATGCCGATCCCGGCCGACGCCTGGTCGATGATCCGCGAGAAGGGCGGAATGACGCCCTAGGCCGGGTCGACACTCAAATCATCCATATCATTGAAGCGGCGAGCATCAGATACTGATTATCGCGGTCGGCGGTCAGAGCCTCGAACACCCGCTCCCAGACACCGGCATGGCACCATCGGCTGAACCGGCGATGGACGGTTTTCCACGTGCCGTAACGGTCGGGAAGGTCACACCAATGAGCGCCCGACGGAGTACCCAGCGGCAGCCATTCACAAAGACCCGATTGCCCGAAGCCGTTCGGCCTGGATCGCTTGCCTTGCCCGGCAGAAGCCCGGCACTCCCCTCCCACTGACGATCTGTCAGTTCGTACCGCTTCGCGTTCATCACAGAACCTCCGCTCAATGCGGAGACCAATGCACCACACACAACACAAATCCAGATGGTTGAGCACCTAAAGTTTGACCTGCTTTCCTTTCGTATTGTCACGCCAACCTCCCCCCATCCAAAATGTTGGCAAGGTTGACGTGACAATGTTTCGGTCAGTACTCCGCTGCGAGTTTTAGCGTCGCCGAGTGGCCGCTGCTTCCGGTGCCCCCGTCGGACGGCTTGTAGTCCTCGTTGTGCAGGTACTCACCGGTGACGGATAAATGTTCGAACAGCCCGACCGTTACCGCGCCTCCCATGCGCAGTTCGGGAAGGCCGAGCGCCAAGGCTTCACGGGTTCCCTGGACCGTCGCCGCAAAGGTCGCCTCCTTGGTCAGGATCGGCACCGTATAGGCGGCTTCGGCATTCCAGGCAGCCGGTCGCGCGCCCTGCGTGTTGAAGGCCAGTTCGCCGGCTTCGAACGAGTCCAGCGTGGTCAAATATCCGCCGCGCACCGCAAAGCCGCGGAATCCGATCTCACCATGCCCTTCGAACCCGGCGACGTAGTGGTCAAGGGTACCGGCCACCCCGCCCAACCCATCAGTCAGCCCGTCCGAATCCGCAATATTGTTGATGTATCCGACACCAGCCGAATAGGTGACGTCGCCGGTCTCGCCCGCGTATCCGGCGGCCAGGCCGAATTGGTCGACGTAATTGCTGCGGCCAGCCTTCTGCGTGTCGCCATTGTAGCCGAAGCCGGCTAGATGGAACCCTTGGTACTCTGCGCCCACCAGCACGGCGGCCTCTTTCGTCTCGCCCAGATCCTGTGTCAGGGGATCACTGCTCATAGCCGTATCGAAGCCGCCGAACGGCAGGGCCCATTTGCCGGCCTGCAGGAAGACGGGAAATTCCTCCGTGTTGCCGACGATGGCGAAGGCTTCGTCCAGCTCTATGGTTTCGTTCCCATCGTCTTCGTAGATCGCCTGGACATGGGTCGAGAGATATTTGTGCGGCTGTGCATCCACGAACAGCTCAACCTTCGAGAGGGTGATGTCGTTGCCGCCCTGGCCCGTAAAGTCCTCGGTATCGGTCAACTCGACCTCGGCAAGACCGCCGATCTGGACGGTGTCGAGGAAACTTGGTGGCGGCGCGGGCTCCTGCGCCGCTTGAGCCGCCGCCGTCTTTGCGGCCGCCGTCTCTGCGGCCGCCGTCTCTGCGGCCGCCTTCGTTTCCGTCAGCGCCGCATGCAGCTCGTCGATCTGACGCTGCTGCGCCTCGATCCTGTGAAGAAGCTCCTCAGTACTCAATTCGGCGGCCCCTACCTCGGTCACCATTGTGGCGGCCATCATCCCACCGGCAAAAACGCCCGCAGCTACCTTTCGAACAGCGCTAACCCTTTGCATTACATTGCCCTTTTCATTTTTTTCGGACTCCCTGACGCCGCAAAATTGCCCCACCGCAAGGTTGCGTAGAATTTCAGACGTCAGAATGTGATGTGATAACATATCATGCCGTGGCCGAAAGCAATTAAATTTTGCCTCCCGCCTTCCGCGTTCTGAAAGAAGGTTAGCAAGTCAAAACAGGCTAACTCTCGGGATCGCTCCAACGCGCAATAGGCCTTAATACCTGGTAGGACTGGGGCAAAACCAAGGGATTGGCCGAAAAAATTCCCGATGCGCTCTCGCATATCCGTCCAGAAGACGTCCTAGGACGGGTCGGCGCGGGCGCGCGTGGGACACGGGAGGGTGCGGCGACGCGGGTCCCGATTGTCATCCGCGCGCGGGTGGTGCGATACTCCGCGCGGCCATGATCCGATGCGTGCCGGCGACCGTTCCGAACCCACCGGTCCGCCGGCCACCACACCATGCATGCCCAGGGTGCATGCCCCAGGGAAGGAAACGAGAATGCTCGAAACCACGCTCGCCGGCTCGCTGCCGAAACCCGCATGGCTCGCGGAGCCGGAGCGGCTCTGGGCCCCCTGGGCGCAGGAATCGCCGGAACGGCGGCTGGAAGCGATGCGCGACGCCACCCGCCTCGCCATCGCCGATCAGGAGCGTAGCGGCCTCGACATCGTCAGCGACGGGGAGCAATCCCGCCAGCATTTCGTCCACGGTTTCCTGGAAGGGATCGAGGGCATCGATTTCACGAACAAGCGCCGCATCGGCATCCGCGACGACCGGTACGAGGCCGATTGCCCCGTGATCGTCGGCGCGCTGTCCCGGCCCAAGCCCGTCCATGCGGATCAGGTGGCCTTCGCCCGCCAGCAGACCGGTCGGACGCTGAAATTCACCCTGCCCGGCCCGATGACCATCGTCGACACACTGGCCGACGATCACTATGGCGACCGGGAATCCATGGCGATGGCCTTCGCCGATATCCTGAACGCGGAGGCGCGCGACCTCGTCGCCGCCGGCGCCGACGTGATCCAGTTCGACGAGCCCGCCTTCAACGCCTACACCCATCTGGTTCCGGGCTGGGGCGTGGCGGCGCTGAACCGCGCGGTCGCGGGCGTGGGCGCGAAGAAGACGGCGGTCCATATCTGCTATGGCTACGGCATCCAGCAGAACAACGACTGGAAGAAGACGCTTGGCAAGGTCTGGGCGCAGTATCGCGAGATTCTGCCCGCGCTGGTCGGCAGCGATATCGACCAGATCTCGCTGGAATTCGCGGGTTCCCGCGTGCCGGTCGATGTACTGGAACTGGTCGGCGACCGGAAGGACGTGCTGGTCGGCGCGATCGACGTGGCGAGCGACACGGTCGAGACGCCGGATCAGGTCGCGGCCGTCATCCGCGACGCGATGCGCCACATGCCGGCCGCGAATATCTATCCCTGCACCAATTGCGGCATGGCCCCGATGAACCGGGATCTGGCCTATGCGAAGCTGACCGCGCTCGCCCAGGGGGCGAGGCAGGTGCGCGAAAGCCTGTGACCGCGCGAACGACGGCGCGAGCCACCCGGATCGCCGTGCTTCTCTCCGCGGTCGTGGCCGCCGGGTGCGTGATGCCCGCGTGGGCGGGCGGCCTCCACGCTTCCCCGTCGGCGGAGGAACGGCCGGTCTCCGATATCGGGACCGAGTCGCGCCTCGCGCCGGGAGAGTTCGACATTGCCTGCGCGCCACGCGGCGACGGCGCGTATATCTATCGCGCGCCGAGCGTATCGGCGCGCGACGCGGCGCTTTCCGCCCGCGTCGGGTGGGGGTGGAGTTTCAATATCACCCGCCTCTACGACACGCCCGACGGTCAGATGGCGTCCGGTGTCGCGCATGACGGCCGGTGGACGCGCCGCGCCGATGACGGCGCGGACCCGGTGGACGCCCATACGGAGCCGCAATTCTATATCCTGACCCGCGCCTGGGAGTGCGACCTCTACGAACAATGAATCGCCGGCCGGTTTCGTCCCCGCCGGTTTCCCTCCGCTGGTTTCCCCCGCTGGTTTCCCCCGCTGGTTTCCTTGGGGCGAATCATATGTCATGAAATGTGACGCTTGGGTAACACTTTGATGACAGGGCGGCCGCGCGAGCGGACCGGCGGTGGCATGTTTTTCTCGGCAAGGACGGTGCAACAAGTTTCCGTACTGCCTTATCGCAACGATGCGGAAGGGCTGCGGTTCCTGTTGATCACCTCCCGCCGGCGCGGGCGGTGGATTCTGGCCAAGGGCTGGCCCAAGGCCGGCGACCCCCTGGCCGAGATGGCCGGCCAGGAGGCCTTCGAGGAAGCCGGCGTGCATGGCGAGGTGGCGCCGCGCGCGATCGGCCATTACCGCTATATCAAGCGGGTTCGCAGCGGCTATCGCGTACCCTGCGCGGTCAGCGTCTATCCGATGCGGGTGACCACCGAACATGCGGATTGGCCGGAACGCGGGGAGCGCCGTATCCAATGGGTGCCCCCCGCCGAGGCCGCCACGCTGGTCGCGGAGCCCGGCCTACGGCGATTACTGCGCCGGTTGTCCGACGAATTCGACGAAGCGGGGCTGGAGGTCTTCCTGGCCCATCCCCGTCCCCTGCCCGCCGACCCGCCACTCGTTCGGCTGATGGACAGGGTCGGCCAGTGGCTGCGCCCATCCGCCGCCCGTACAACCGGCCCGGAATCCGGGTGACCCTTGGCGCAGGACGACGGGAACCGTAGAGCGCGATTCGGCGGTCGGAATGAGGGGACGCGGGGCGACGCGGCCGCCGCGCGCGGCACGCTCGACCGCGACCTGGAGAAGCTGACCCATGTGGAGGCGGCGAGCCGCGCGCTGACCGGCGGCCTCACCGCGCCGGCTCTGGCGAGCCTTTTCCTGCTGCTGTCCGGCGCCGTCGCCTACGGTTTCGCGGGCGATCAGTCCGGCATCGTGCTGGTCGTGATCGCGGCGGTGCTGGGCGGGTACATGGCGCTCAATATCGGCGCCAACGACGTCGCCAACAATGTCGGCCCGGCGGTCGGCGCGCGGGCGGTGACGCTGACCGGCGCGCTCGTCATCGCCGCGCTGTGCGAGAGCGCCGGGGCATTGCTGGCCGGCGGCGACGTGGTCGATACGATCTCCAAGGGGATCATCGACCCCGGTCAGGTCGGCGACGACGCGATCTTCGTGCGCGCGATGATGGCGGCGCTCGCGGCCTCCGCGCTGTGGGTCAATCTCGCCACCGTGATCGGCGCGCCGGTCTCCACCACCCATGCCGTGGTCGGCAGCGTCATGGGCGCCGGTATCGCGGTCGCGGGCTTCGGGCTGGTCGATTGGCCGACCATGGGCGCGATCGCGGCGAGCTGGGTGATCTCCCCCCTGCTCGGCGGAATTATCGCGGCGCTGTTCCTGGCCTTCATCAAGCTGCGCCTGATCTATCGGGACGACAAGATCGCCGCCGCGCGGCGCTGGATTCCGATCCTGGTCGCGATCATGGCGGCCGCCTTCGCCGGCTATCTGGCGGTGAAGGGGTTGAAGCGCATCTGGCGCCCCGACACGGCGACCGTCCTGTTGCTGTCGGCGGCTGTCTTCGCGGCGACCTATGCCGTCATGCGGCCCGTGATCCGCCGGCAATCGGCGGGCATGGAGAATCGCAACCAATCGCTGCGGCGGCTTTTCCGCCTGCCGTTGATCTGCGCGGCGGCGCTGCTTTCCTTCGCGCACGGGGCGAACGACGTGGCGAACGCCATCGGGCCGCTGGCCGCCATCCTCCATGCGGTCGAGGTCGGCGACATCGCGGGCGCGGTCGTGGTGCCGGGCTGGGTGATGATCATCGGCGCCTTCGGCATATCGCTCGGCCTGTTCCTCTACGGTCCCCGGCTGATCCGCATGGTCGGCTCGCGGATCACCAAGATGAACCCGATGCGGGCCTATTGCGTCGCGCTGTCGGCGGCGATCACGGTCATCGTCGCCTCCTGGCTCGGCCTGCCGGTCAGTTCCACCCATATCGCGGTCGGCGCGGTCTTCGGTGTCGGCTTCTTCCGGGAAGCCTTCGTGGAACGCAGCAAGCGCCGCCGCCGGCTAGTAAGCGGCGGGGCGGAGCCTCCACCGCTCTCGCGCGAGGAACGCCAACGCCGCCGCCTCGTGCGCCGGGCGCATTTCCTGACCATCATCGCCGCCTGGGTCGTGACGGTGCCGGCGGCGGCGCTGCTCTCGGCGGTCCTTTACTGGGCGCTCGATCTCGTGATGGCCTAATACCGTCCATCGCCCGGGGGACACCCTCTCAAAAATAACGATCGATCGGGCAGTCCGGCATCAGGCTTTCCGGTGTTTCGTCCAGGCCGATCTTCTGATGCACGGACAGGACATGCATCATCCGCCCCGCCTCGCCGAGCGGCAGGTCGATACTGATCACCTTGATATGCGAGCGGTCATGCTGGTCGAGATAGCCGGTAGCGATGCCGAGAAAGGGCGCGCGGTCCATTTCCCTGAAATAGGCGATCTCGACCAACGTCCAGAGATCGGGGTTACGCGATTCCTCCCCGAGGATCTTGCCGGTATAGTCCACCCCCCACCAGCGGGTCAGCACCGTGCCCCAGAGCGCGAAGCGCAGGGCGAAGGGATCGCGTTCAACACGGGCGATGAAGATCCGGCCGAGCCAGCGCCTGAGATCAAGGACATCGATATCGGCCCGGCGCGGCATGACCGCGCCCGCTGGCGTTCGCCCGCGCCACAGCGCGACCAATTCGGCGAAGGGGCCGAAGCGCTCCGGCGCGGCATCGAGCGCGCACACCCCATAGCGCCACTTCAGCACCTCGCGCGGATCGGAATTCATAATGTCGTCGCGGCCCCAGGTGCCGCCCTTCCCATGCGCGATTGTGGGGACTGACGGCCGTCGACGCAATGCCGCGATTCCCAGCCCGAGAAACCCCACCCCAAAAACCCGTTCAAGAAAAAGGGCGGCGCCACGCGGCCCCGCCCTTCTTCGTTCCGCCGATAGCAGATGCCGCCGTCAGGCGTCCTTGCGGTTCTGACGGTTGTCGATCAGGTCGTCGACGACGCCCGGGTCGGCGAGGGTCGAGGTATCGCCCAGGCTGCCGAAATCATCCTCGGCGATCTTGCGCAGGATGCGGCGCATGATCTTGCCCGAGCGCGTCTTCGGCAGGCCCGGCGCCCATTGCAGCCAATCGGGGCTGGCGATGGGACCGATATCCTTGCGCACCCACTGAACGAGTTCCTTCTTGAGGTCGTCCGACGGCTCCTCGCCCGAATTCAGGGTGACATAGGCATAGATGCCCTGGCCCTTCAGATCGTGCGGGGCGCCGACCACGGCCGCTTCCGCGACCTTGGGGTGGCCGACCAGGGAGCTCTCGACCTCGGCCGTGCCCATGCGGTGCCCGGAGACGTTGATCACGTCGTCCACGCGGCCGGTGATCCAATAGTACCCGTCGGCATCGCGGCGGCAGCCGTCGCCGGTGAAGTACTTGCCCTTATAGGTCATGAAGTAGGTCTGCTCGAAGCGCTCATGATCGCCATAGACCGTGCGCATCTGACCCGGCCAGCTATCGGCGATGCAGAGATTGCCCTCCGTCGCGCCTTCCTGCAGATGGCCTTCATTGTCCACGATCTCCGGCTTGACGCCGAAGAAGGGGCGGGTGGCCGACCCGGGCTTCAGCTTCGTGGCGCCTGGCAGCGGGGTGATCAGGATGCCGCCGGTCTCGGTCTGCCACCAGGTATCGACGATCGGGCAGCGCTTGTCGCCCACTACCTCGTAATACCAGCGCCATGCCTCCGGATTGATCGGCTCGCCGACCGTGCCCAGGATGCGCAAGCTCTTGCGGCTGGTCTTCTTCACCGGCTCCTCGCCCTTGGCCATCAGGGCGCGGATCGCCGTCGGCGCGGTGTAGTAGATATTGACCTTGTGCTTGTCGATGACCTGCCAATGGCGCGAGGCGTCCGGGTAGGTCGGCGTGCCCTCGAAGATCATCGTGGTCGCGCCGTTGGCCAGCGGGCCGTAGACGATATAGCTGTGACCCGTCACCCAGCCGACATCGGCCGTGCACCAATAAACCTCGCCATCCTTGTAGTCGAAGACGTACTGGTGCGTGATCGAGGTATAGACGAGATAGCCGCCGGTCGTGTGCAGCACGCCCTTCGGCTTACCCGTCGAGCCGGAGGTATAGAGGATGAAGAGCGGGTCCTCCGCGCTCATCTCCTCGCACGGGCAGTCGGTATCGGCCGCCTCGGTGACCTCATGATACCAATGGTCGCGGCCGTCCTTCATGTCGATCGGATTGCCGGTGCGCTTGACCACCAGGACGCTGGTCACCGACGGGCAGTTCTCCACCGCCTTGTCGGTATTCGCCTTGAGCGGCACGTTCTTGCCGCCGCGCGGCCCCTCGTCCGCGGTAATCACCATCTTGCATTCGGAATCCTGAATGCGGTTGGCGAGCGAGTCGGGCGAGAAACCACCGAAGACGATCGAATGGATCGCCCCGATGCGCGCGCAGGCCAGCATCGCATAGGCCGCCTCCGGGATCATCGGCATGTAGATGCAGACCCGGTCGCCCTTCTTCACGCCCTGGGCCTTCATGGCGTTGCCCAGGCGACTTACCTTCTCGTGCAGTTCCTTGAAGGTGATGGTCTTGTCCTGGTCCGGCTCGTCGCCTTCCCAGATGATCGCCGCCTGATCGCCACGCTTCTCGAGATGGCGGTCGACGCAGTTATAGCAGGCGTTGAGCGTACCGTCCTCGAACCACTTGATCGACACGCCGGGCGCATTGAAATCGACGTTCTTGACCGTCGAGAAGGGCTTGATCCAATCGACGCGCTTGCCGTGCTCGGCCCAGAACGCTTCCGGGTCCTCGACCGACTGCTTGTACATCTTCTCGTAGGTATCGTTGTCGATCCATGCCTGTTCCGCGATCGCGTCCGGCACGGGAAAGACCTGTTCTTCCGACATGGGCAGTGTTCCCCTCTGCTCTCACGAACCGACCCGCTTGGGCGCGGGCGACGCGCCGACGATCGGTCCCGTTCCACGCCAGTACCCTCCATCGCACCCGGCTTGACACCGGGCCCGGGCAAAGGCGCGCTTTCTTGACTCGGCATGTTGCCCAACTCCGGCCCGCGCTTCAACCGGCGCGCGCGTCCTTCGCCGCGCCGACCGGGACACGCACCAGCCGATTGATCTCGCTCAACATCTAGGGTTTCGTACTAACATATCAATCGACGAAAGCCGGAGCACCCGCGTGCCAGTATGATGGGAGAACAACGATCGCATGGCAAAATACGCCGCCACGCCGACGGGCCGGGCCCGTACCTTCGGGGAGAACGAGATCATCGTCTCCAAGACCGACCCCAAGGGTCGCATCACCTACGCCAACGACGTGTTCCTCCGGGTCGCGGGCTATGCGGAATCGGAGATTCTGGGCGCGCCGCATTCGATCCTGCGCCACCCGGACATGCCGCGCTGCGTCTTCAAGCTGTTGTGGGCGCGGATCGAGGCGAAACGGGAAATCTTCGCCTATGTGAAGAACATGGCGCGGAACGGCGACCATTATTGGGTTTTCGCCCATGTGACACCGACCTTTAACGAGGCCGGCGAGATCAGCGCCTATCATTCCAACCGACGCCTGCCGGACCCGGCCGCCGTGGAGAAGGTCGAGCCGCTCTATGCCGCGCTGCTCGCGGAGGAAGCCCGGCACGACAACGCGAAGTCGGGGCTGGAAGCGGGCGTGCGGATGCTGAACGAGAAAATCGACGAAACAGGGATGGTCTATGATGAATTTGTTTTCACGCTCTAGGCACGACGCGACGGACGGGCGTCCGGGCCCCGGTACCGCGCCCGCCGGCGCGAAACCCAAGCGCCGGTCCCCCGAGGCGGAGATCGCGCGCGCGACCGCGATTTGCCAACGCGCCGCGGCCGGTGACATGGAGGCGCGTATCGTCGGCATCGCGGAGGGCACGCCGACCGCGGAACTGCATCACGCGATCAACCATTTGCTCGACGTGGTCGATGCCTTCACGCGGGAATCGGAAGCCTCCCTGAGGCATGTCGCGGAGGGCAAGTTCTATCGCCGTATCCTGCTGCGTGGTCTCCAGGGGGAATTCCAGCGCGCCGCCGGCTCGATCAACGAGGCCGTGGCCTATATGCGCGACCGCGACCGCCGGGTTTCCCATATGGCCGACCGATTCGAGGACTCGGTGAAGGACGTGGTCGAGGTTCTCGCCTCCGCCGCGACGGAGATGGAGGCGACGGCGGGCGGCATGCGTGGTCAGGCGGAGGAGACCGCCAACCGGTCGGAGAGCGTGCGCGAGGCGATGGATTCCACCTCCCAGAATGTCGAGACGGTCGCCGCCGCCTCGGAGGAACTCGCCGCCTCGACGCAGGAGATCGGCCGATCCGTCGGCCGATCCAGCGAAGTGACGGCCAAGGCGGTCGACGCCGCCGCCGAGGCCGACCGCAAGGTGGAAGGCATGAACACCGCCGCCACTCATATCGGGGAGGTGATCGACCTGATCCGCGACATCGCGGACCAGACCAACCTGCTGGCGCTCAACGCGACCATCGAGGCGGCACGCGCCGGTGAGGCCGGCAAGGGTTTCGCCGTCGTCGCCAACGAGGTGAAGACCCTGGCGAGCCAAACCGCCAAGGCGACCGAGGAGATCACCCGCCAGGTCGGCGACATGCAGAGCATCACGGCGGAGACCGTCGCCTCGATCCGCGAGATCAGCGCGATCATCGACGAGACGCAGCAGATCGCATCCACCATCTCGGCCGCCGTGGAGCAGCAGAACGCCGCGACGCAGGAGATCGCCCGCAACGTCCAGGAGGCCGCCGCCAGCGCGCGCGGCGTGAGCGAGACGATCGGCACCGTGTCGGAGGCGGCACGGGATACCGGGCAGGCGGCGAGCGAGGTGTTGCAGGCCGCCGGGGAACTGTCCCGGCAGGCGGAGACGCTACGCGGCGCCGTGGACGGTTTCCTGAATACGATGCGCGCGGACTGATGGGCCCACCGGCCCGGCGCGCCATTCCATGCGCCGGGCCGGTCACGCCGCCGGGCCGGTCACCCCATTGCGCCACCGCGCGCGTGGGCTACTATCCGCGGAACCGGCGCGTATCCGTTCCCCGCACTCATTCCCCGGCGCGCCCGGCGTGATTTCACCCGGCAGGGTTTCACCCAGCATGGTTTCACCCAGCATGGTTTCACCCCGCATGGTTTCACCATGAGCGTACGTAACGCCGGCCGTCCCGGCATTCCTTCCGGCGAACCGCATGCCACGGGCGCCCATCGCGCGCCGGGGACACCGGACAACCGGCCGATCTGGATGCTGGCCGTCTCGTAGACGATTGTCTGGGCCGGCCTCTATTATATGTTCCCGGCGATGATCCTGCGTTTCGAGGCGGCGACGGGGCTGGCGCGCACGGACCTCTCGGCCGTCTTCACCCTATCGATCGGCTTCTCGGCGCTTTGTTCCCCGATCGCCGGACGGTTGATCGACCGGGGACACGGCCCGCGCGTCCTGGCCGGAAGCGCGGGCCTCGGCGGGGTCGCGCTGGCCGGACTGGCGGTGGCGGACGGCTTCTGGTCCTTCGCCGCGCTCTGGGCGGTGATCGGCCTGGCGATGGGCGGGGCGCTTTACATCCCCTGTTTCTCGTTGGTGACGCGGGCGCGCGGCCCGGGGGCCCGGCGCGCGATCACGCTGATCACCCTGGTCGCCGGTTTCGCCGGCACCCTCGCCTTCCCGTGCGCGCATCTGTTGAGCGATCTACTCGGCTGGCGCGGCCCCTTGATCGTCTTCTCGGCCCTGATCCTGGGAATCGCGCTGCCCTTGGCCGGGATGGCGGCCCGGCGCCTGGAGGCGGAATATGCGCCGCGCGGCGTGCCCGCCGATGAAGCCCATGAGACCCACCCCACGGAACCGGATCGCGGTCTGCGCTATATGACGCACCCGTCCTTCTGGTTGCTGGCCGTCTGTTTCGCGGCTCTGGCGCTGACGCATGGGATTTGCGTCACCCATCTATTGCCGATCCTGGAGGAACGGGCGGTCGACCCGGATATCGCCGTCCTGGCCGCCGCCGCGATCGGACCGATGCAGGTGCTGGGGCGGCTGGCCATGCTGGCGGTGGAGCATCGGGTCACGAACCGCGCCATCACGCTGGCCTGCTTCCTGGCCTTGGCGCTGGCCGTTCTGGCGCTGATGGCGGCGGCGGCGACCCCGCTGATGCTGCTGCCCTTCGTCGCGCTGCTTGGAAGCGGCGCCGGCGTCTCCAGCATCATGAAACCCGTCGTCACCCGGGATATCCTGGGGGAAGAAGGGTTCGGCGCCGTCTCCGGCGCGCTGGCGGTGCCGTTCCTCGCGGCCTTCGCCCTGGCCCCGGTCGCGGGCGCGCTGATCTGGCGAACCGGCGGTTACGACCTGGTTCTCCAGACCCTGCTCGCGGTCAGCGTGATCGGCCTCACGGCTTTCGCGTTCGCCAGCCGGAAAGGCCGCGAGACCTAGCCGGCGGCGTCTTCCGCGTCCTCCTCCTCGCCGTCATCCTCACGCAGCGCATCGGCGAGACGGCGCACATTGACCTTGGCGGTCAACCCTTCCTCGATGGCGAGCAGGAAGGATTCCTTGATCTCGCCCAACGCCTCGCCGCACAGCGCCAATTGCTGGGCGGCGGGGGTTTCCTGCTTGTCGTTCGGCAGCGCACCGAGCTTGTCGGTCACCGCCTTCTGCGCGCGCACCAGACCTTCGATCCGGGCGGGGCCGTCCTCCTCCGAAATCGCGATCGTCTGCTCGCTCGACAGCTCGCCCGCCATCGCGAACAGGGCGTTACGCACCATCAGTTCCCCGGACGCGTCGATCTTGCCCGCCACGAGCCGCAGGATCGGCGGGATATTGTTCAACAGAATGGATTCGATCTTTTCCGACATGGTCTCGAATGGCTCCCCGGCTACAAACCCCTATTTCCCCGCCCCGATGTCGAGGTATCGGGCCGGGGCGTCAAGCCCCCATGAGTCCGGCCACCCGTCACCACCCCCATCGGCGCCCTTTTATTCCCCCGCCGTCACGAGTCTTTTGCGCGCGCGATCTCTTGCCTTCCCCGCGCGGTGGATCGATAGTTCGCCCGTCCGCGCGCGGCCCTCGGCGGAGGGCCCGCCTCGAAAGGTCGATGCCATGACATCCCCCTCCCATCCGGCGGCCGCCCCGTGGCGCACGCCGCTGATCGTCGTAATTTGCGGCTGTCTCATCGCGCTCGTCGGGTTCGGCGTGCGCTCCTCCTTCGGCCTGTGGCTGGAGCCGATGACGCTCGCCAAGGGCTGGAGCCGGGAGACCTTCGCGCTCGCCATGGCAATCCAGAATCTGTTCTGGGGCCTCGGCCTGCCCTTCGCGGGCGCGCTGGCCGACAAGTTCGGCGCGCCGCGCGTGCTCGCCGTGGGCGCGCTGCTCTACGCCGCCGGGGTCGCCGGCATGGCGGTGAGCGACAGCGGCCTCGCCTTCCAGATGACCGGCGGCGTGCTGACCGGACTGGGCGTCGCCTTCACCGCCTTCTCGATCGCGCTGGCCGCGATGGCGAAGGTCGTGGCCCCGTCGCGGCGCTCGCTCGCGCTCGGACTCGGCACGGCGGCGGGATCGGCCGGTCAGGTCGTGTTCTCGCCCTTCGGCCAGGCGCTGATCGCGGGCATCGGCTGGCACGACGCGCTGTTCGTGGTGGCGGCGACGACGCTGCTGGTGATCCCGCTCGCCTTCATCCTGCCCGGCGCATCCCAGGATGAGAGCGACCCGCTCGCCGACATGACGATCGGCGGTGCCTTGCGCGAGGCGCTGAGTCATCGCGGCTATGTGTTGCTGACCGCCGGTTTCTTCGTCTGCGGATTCCACATCGCCTTCATCACGGTGCATTTCCCGGCCTATGTCACCGGGCTCGGTCTCGACCCCGCGATCGGCGCCTATGCGCTGGCGCTGGTCGGGCTGTGCAATATCGTCGGCGCCTTCGCCAGCGGCGCCTTCGGCCAGCGCTGGTCGAAGCGCTCGGGCCTCTCGGCCATCTATTTCGTGCGCGCGATCGCCATCACGGCCCTGCTGCTATTGCCGAAGACGGAGGTTACCATCCTGGTCTTCGCCGGCGTCATGGGGCTGCTGTGGCTTTCCACAGTGCCGCTGACGACGGGAATCGTGGCCCAGGTCTTCGGCATGCGCTACATGGCGACGCTCTTCGGCATCGTGTTCCTCAGCCACCAGATCGGCAGTTTCCTCGGCGTCTGGCTGGGCGGCTATCTCTACGACACGATGGGCACCTACGATCCGGTCTGGTGGGCCGGCGTGGTGCTGGGGCTGATGGCGGCCGTGATCCATCTGCCGATCGACGAACGGCCGATCGTGCGCGCGGCCCGGCCCGCGCCTGCCGCCTGACTCGCCTGGAACGGATGGTCAATCCCCCGTCCGTAGCCGTCCCGCGACCGGCTGCGGGCGGGGCACCGGCAGGAGACGCGGCCGCATGACCGGCCGCGTCCGCGCCGGGGTCGGCGCATAGACCTGCTTGCGCGCCTCGATCACCAGGACACCGCCGACGGTGTTGAACCAGCGCCGGCCGATCCGCTCCCAGGCGGGGGCGGCGTGCAGCAGCATCGGCCAGCGCACCGGCGGCACATAGAGGGCCCGGCTGGTGTGGGTCGGATCGAATTCCCCGTCCCGTAGCAGGCGCTGGAACTGGGCGCGGCTGAAGGGTTTTCCATGCCCGAAGGGCGTGCGCTCGCTGCGCGCCCACAGGCCCCGGCGCGCCGGCACGACCGCCAGCAGCCGCCCCGCCCCGTTTAGCACCCGCCAGCATTCGCGCATCAGGTCGCGCAGATGCTCGGTATTCTCGACCGCATGGACCAACAGCAGCCGGTCGATCGACATGTCCGCGAAGGGCAGCGCCGTCTCGTCCGCCAGCGCCACGCGGTTCGGCTCGCCGCGCGGCCAATGGGTCACGCCCTGATAGGCGGGCATCACGGCGATCAGCCGCTCCGCCTCCCCGGCGAACTGCTTCATATAGGGCGTGGCATAGCCGACTCCGGCCACGACGTCCCCGCCGACATCCGGCCAGACACGCCGGATTTCCAACCGGATCATATGGCGCGCGGTCTTGCCGAGCGGTCCGCGATAGAACTCGTTCAGATCGACGACATCGGTCCACATGATCCCGTTTCCGATCGCTTCGCCCACCCGCCGGGCCCCGACTTGCCATGCCCCACCCCTTAAACTCGCGCCGAGGCGCATTAGGTGGGGGGTCGGGACGACGGCGCCGGAATGGTGCCGCCTTTATCTCCCACGCGACGCGAGAATACCATTCCGGCACGTCCGGAGAAACCGAACGGAGCGACAGCATATGACGATCAAGACCAAGGCCCGCGCCCCCTTCCTCCACGCCGGCCCCTTTCTTCACGCCGGCCCCTTTCTTCACGCCGGCCCCTTTCTTCACACCGGAATGGCCCTGGGGGGCGCCGCGGTGATCGCGCTCGGCCTCGGCCTCGCGCCGGTTCCGGCGGCGGCCCAATCCGCCAATCAGGACAGCACCGCCCAACAGGGGCAGCAGACCCAGCAGATCGACATCTCGGACGCCAAGCGCGAGAAGATCGAGCGTCTGCTGGATCTGACGCGGGTCGACAGCACCGTCGAGACGATCAAGCCGCTTGCCGCCAAGCAGATGAACGCGATGCTGGAGAAGCGCGCCCCCGACATGGGCCAGGCGAAACGCAAGCAACTGCTTAAGAGCGTTTCCACCACCTTCGACGCCGGCAGGGACGAGCTGACCCAGGCGCTGGTGCCGGTCTATGCCAAGACCTTCACGGACGATGAGCTGGACCGCCTCGTGGCCTTCTATGACACGCCCGAGGGCCAGGCCATCGCCCAGAAGATGCCGCAGGCCGTCGGCATGGCGCGCCAGATCAGCCGCCAGTGGAGCCAGCAGATGGCCCAGCAAGCCTTCATGGAGGTGAAGAAGAACGCGGAGGATCTGGGCTACAAGCTCTGATCGCCCGGTTTCCGGACGGACGCGCGGCCCCGGCGACCCTTTCGCCCGGGGCCGCGCGTGTTAGAATGCGGCGGTGTCCTTATCGGGGGGGCCGCATTCCATCGATTGGATATCGCCGACCATGCCCGACGAGGGGCGCGAGCGGGAGTAGATGTAGCCGATGAGCCTCGATGTTCGACAGATTCCGGTCCTGAACGACAATTACGTCTATCTCGTACGCGAGAGCGGGACAGGCGCCGTCGCCGTCGTGGACCCGGCTGTGGCGGAACCCGTGCTGCGGGAGGCCGACAAGCTCGGCTGGACCATCACCCATATTCTGAACACCCATCATCACGGCGATCATGTCGGCGGCAATCTGGAAATCCAGCGCGCGACCGGCTGTCATATCGTCGGCCCGCGCGCCGACCGCCAACGCATTCCCGGCATCCAGACGGAGGTGGGCGACGGCGATATCTATGATTTCGGCGCCGCGCGGGCGCGCGTCTTCGACGTGCCGGGCCATACGCGCGGCCATATCGCCTATTGGTTCGAGGCGGAGGATGTCCTCTTCCCCGGCGACACGCTCTTCGCGCTGGGCTGCGGCCGGCTGTTCGAGGGCACGCCCGCGCAGATGTGGGAGAGCCTGGGCAAGCTGAAGCGCCTGCCGGACGGCGTGCGCGTCTATTGCGCCCATGAATATACCCAGGCCAATGCCCGCTTCGCCCTGAGCCTCGGGGAGGACAACGCCGCGCTCGCCACCCGCGCGAAGGAGATCGACGCGACCCGCGCCGCCGGCAAGCCGACCGTGCCCTCGACGCTGGGCGAGGAGAAGCGCACCAATCCCTTCCTGCGCGCGGACGACCCCGCGCTTGCCCAGGCGATGGACATGGTGGGCGCCCCGCCGGTCGAGGTCTTCGCCGAGGTGCGTCGCCGCAAGGACAGCTTCTAACGCCCGCCCCATAAGTGGCGGGAACGCCGCCTTACAAGAACCATGGAAAGGAAACCCGTCGGTGAAGCTCTATTACAGCGCGACCTCCCCCTATGTGCGCAAGGTGCTGATCGCCGCCATCGAGCGCGGCCTGGACGACCGGATCGAGCGCCTCCCCACCGACGGTTTCGGGGAGGAGCACCGCCCGGCCAACCCGCTGGCCAAGGTGCCGGCCCTGGTGCCGGACGACGGGGGGCCCGCGCTCTATGATTCGATCGTGATCTGCGACCATCTGGACCGGATCGGCGACGCCCCGCGCCTCATCCCCGAGGGCGGATCGGCGCGCGACCGGGTGTTGCGCATCCACGCGCTGGGCCAGGGGATGACCGACGCGGCCCTGCTGCTCCAGGTCCAGCGGGTGCGGGAGCGTAAGTCCGGCCAGCCCCTGCCCGACGATTGGTGGCACGAGCGTCAGCGTCAGGCGATCCACGCCGGCGCCGACGCGCTGGAGGCGGAGATGGGCGCGCTGGAAGGCGAAATCGACCTGGGTCAGATTTCCGTCGCGACGGCGCTCGGCTATCTCGATCTCCGCTTCGACGAATTGCAGTGGCGCCAGGGGCGGGAAAAGCTCGCCGCCTGGTACGAGACCTTCGCCGCGCGGCCGTCCATGGCCGCGACCGCCCCGCCCCCGGCCTGAGGCGGTTCGGCCATGCGGGACGCGCGCGCGATCGTCGAGCATCTCGGCCTTGAACCGCATCCGGAAGGCGGCTGGTTCCGCGAGACCTATCGCCACCGGCCGGACCCGGACGGACCGGGAGCCGACGCGCGCGGCGCGATGACCGCGATCTACTATCTGCTGGAGGCGGGCGACCGCTCCCATTGGCACCGGGTGAGCGACGCGGACGAAATCTGGCATTTCCATGCCGGCGCGCCGCTGGCGCTCACCCTCTCGCCCGATGGCGTGGAGGCGCAGGCCCATCGCCTCGGCCCCGACCTGATGGCGGGACAGACGCCACAGGTGCTGGTGCCCAAGGGATGGTGGCAGGCGGCGGAGAGCCTCGGCGACTGGACCCTCGTCGGCTGCACGGTGGCGCCCGCCTTCTCCTTCGACGGGTTCGAGATGGCGCCCCCCGATTGGCGTCCCGGCATGGACCAACCCAATACGGATCGGAACGGCGGTGGTGGCTGAGGCGCCCGCCGCCGATCCCAGGCTCGCGGCGCTGGCCCATGCGCTCGCGCCGAAGGGATTGATCGCGCGCGGCGGCTTCCACCCCACGGCGGAGGACGGCCTGGACGCCGCCACCGTGGTGATGATCGGCAATGCGGGCCCCGCCCTGTGGCGCGTGTTCGAGGGGGTGGCGGCGCGCGATACCGATCCGCATCCGATGGACCGCTGGACCCGCGCGGTGATGGAGGATGTGGCGGCGCTTTTCGGGGCACGCGCGCTCTATCCCTTCGGCGGGCCGCCCTATCACCCCTTCCAGCGCTGGGCCATGCGGGCGGAGGCGGTGCATCCCTCCCCTCTCGGTCTGTTGATCCATCCGGATTACGGGCTGTGGCACGCCTATCGCGCGGCGCTGCTGTTCCGGGAGCGGCTGGCCTTGCCGCCCCGCGATAGACGGCCGAGCCCTTGCGAGAGCTGCGTCGCGCGCCCCTGTCTTTCGACCTGCCCGGTGGGCGCCTTCGACGCGGAGACGGGCTATGACGTGCCCGCCTGCACCGCCCATATCCGAAGCCCCGCCGGCACGGACTGCCTCGATCGCGGTTGCCGCGCGCGCCATGCCTGCCCGGTCGGCAGCACCTTCACCTATGACGACGCCCAGTCCGCCTTCCATATGGGCGCGTTCGAGCGGGCACGCTGAGTTGCTATAGAAGCGCCGCCACCCGCGCCCGCAATTCCGGCAGGACCTCGGTATCGAACCAGGGGTTCCGTTTCTGCCAATGGGTCGTGCGCCAGGACGGATGCGGCAGCGGCAGGAAACCGGCCGCCAGATGGCGGCGAAAATCGCGCACGCGCGCCGTCATGCTGTCCCGCCCGCCGAGATAGCGTTTCTGCGCGTAGGCCCCGACCAACAGCGTCAGCGCCACATCGGGCAGATGCGCGCGCAGCGCGTCGTGCCAGGCGGGCGCGCATTCCGGGCGCGGCGGCTTGTCGCCGCCCTTCGCGTCGCGGCCGGGATAGCAGAACCCCATCGGCATGATGGCGACGCGGCTCTCATCATAGAAAGCCGCGGGGTCGAGGCACAGCCAGTCCCGCAGCCGCTCCCCGCTGCGGTCGTCCCAGGGCACGCCGCTTTCATGCACCCGGGTTCCCGGCGCCTGACCGATGATGAGAAGCCGCGCGGTCTCCCGCATCCGCACCACCGGCCGGGGGCCGAGCGGCAGGTGATCCGCGCACAGGCGGCAACCGCGCACGGATGCCAGCAAATCGCTAAGGCCCGTGTCCCCGCCCGTCACGCCACGCGCGCCGCCAGCAACCGGTCCACCAGGGCCGGCACGGTCTCCCCCGCCGGGCCTTCCACCGTGTGGTGAAAGAAGCCGGAGCCGTCGGTCTCCTCCCTATTCATCTCGACCGTCAGGGGACAGCCATGCTCCCGCGCGGCCATCACGAAGCCGGCCGCCGGATAGACCGTGGCGGAGGTACCGATGGCGATGAACAGCGCGGCCTCGGCCAGCGCCGCCTCGATCTCCTCCATCGCGAAGGGCATTTCCCCGAACCAGACAACATGCGGGCGCATACCGCCGGCGAGGCCGCAGGCCGCGCATTCCGTCGCGACCGTCACGTCGTCGCGCCAGCCGCGCACATCGCCGCAGTGGGCGCACCGCGCCTTCAGCAACTCACCATGCATGTGGATCAGGCGTTCGGCCCCGCCACGCTCATGCAGGTCGTCGATATTCTGGGTGACGGTCAGCACCGGATGCGGCCAGATGCGTTCCAGCCGCGCGATGGCGTGATGGGCGGGATTGGGGCGAATCTCCCGGCGTTGCAGATCGCGGCGCCGGGTATTGTAGAAATCATGGACCCGGGCCGGATCGCGCGCGAAGGCTTGCGGCGTCGCCACCTCCTCGATCGAGACGCGGGACCAGAGGCCACCCTTGTCGCGGAAGGTGTCGATCCCCGATTCCTTGGAGATGCCCGCCCCCGTCAGAATCACGATCGGGCCGTCCACCCGTGCCAAGCCCAGCCGGTCAAGATCCGTCGCCATGGTCCCAGCATCTCCTTCCAATCCTTCTGTCACGAGCCCGAACATGGTACCAAGCGCCCCCGACGTCACAAGTCCACGAGAGGAAACCCGCATGGCCGCGCCGACCCGCCTCCTCTTCGTCTGCACCGGGAATATCTGCCGCTCCCCCTCGGCGGAGGGGGTGTTCCGCCACATGGCGGCGGCCGCCGGCCTCGCCGAGCGGGCGGCGGCGGATAGCTGCGGCCTCGCCTCCTATCATGTGGGGGAGGCGCCGACCCGCGCCGCGCAAGACGCGGCGTCGGCGCGCGGCTACGATCTCTCCACCCTGCGGGCGCGCCGGTTCGAGCGCGTGGATTTCGACCG
This sequence comes from Marivibrio halodurans, assembly GCF_017963645.1. GTDB lineage: Bacteria > Pseudomonadota > Alphaproteobacteria > UBA8366 > Aestuariispiraceae > Marivibrio > Marivibrio halodurans. The sequence continues at coordinate 31,746 of NZ_JAGMWN010000006.1, forward strand.
CTTCGACCTGATCCTGGCGATGGATGGCGGCCATGAGGCGCAATTGCGCCGCATGGCCCGGGGCGATCAGGCCGCGCGCATCGCCCTCTTCCTCGCCGCCGCGCCGGACGCCGCCGCCCACGAGGTCCCGGACCCGTATTACGGCGGCCCGGCGAAATATGAATATGCCCTCGACCTGATCGAGGCGGGATGCCGCGGCTGGATCGACCGGCTGCAGCGGGCTTGACCCGGGACGGCGACACGACCGGCGCCCCCCTCGCACGCGCGCTGGAAGAGGCCCTGGGCGAGGTGCCCGCCGCCATGCGCGCCCTCGGCGCCGGGGCGGCGGGGCAGGTGCTGCTGCTGGAAATGGCCGGCGGGCGACGACTCGTCGCGAAGACGGCGGGCACCATTGGGTCGGACGCGGCGGGGCGGCTCGACCGGGAAGGCTGGATGCTGCGGGAACTCGCGCGGCTAAGCGACCTGCCCGTCCCGGCGGTGCATCACGCCGCGCCTGGCCTGCTGATCATGGACCATGTCGCGGGCGGCGGCGCCATCACCCGCGCGGCGGAGATCGACGCGGCCGATCACATCGCGGCCCTTCATGCCGTTCGGGGGGAAGCCTTCGGGCTCGCGCGCGATACGCTGATCGGTCCGCTGGACCAGCCGAACGGATGGGCGGCGCGCTGGCTCGACTTCTATGCCGAACGGCGGCTGCTGCCCTTCGGCCGCGCCGCGCTGGAGGCCGGCGGAATCGGCGCGGAGACCATGACTCGCATCGAACGGCTGACCGCGCGCCTCGACCGATATCTGGAGGAACCGCCCCATCCCAGCCTGATCCATGGCGATCTGTGGGGTGGCAATGTGATCGTGGCGCCGGCCGATGGGCGGGAGCGGATCACCGGCTTCATCGACCCCGCCATCCACTACGCCCATCCGGAGGTGGAACTGGCCTTCACCACCCTGTTCGGCACCTTCGGGGGCACCTTCTTCGCCCGCTATGCGGAGCACCGGCCGATCGCCCCAGGCTTTCACGACATACGCCGGGATCTCTACCTGCTCTATCCCCTTCTGGTGCATGCCACGCTGTTCGGCGCGGGCTACGGCCGCCGGGCCGACGCGATCCTGCGGCGCGCGGTGGGGTAGCGCCGAAAGGGGGTTAGAACACCGGCTCCGCCACCATGCGCAAGGGATAGTCGGCCTCCTCCTGATAGATCGGGCCGGTGGAGCTGAGGAAGCTGGAATAGAGGATGAACCGCTCCGCCGTGAAGCGCGTCGGCTCCGGCGCGTGGCGTTCGCGGATATAACGCTCCACATCCTGGATCGTCGTGTGACGCAGGCGCGCCAGCGTCACATGGGGGCAGTATTTCCGGCTTTCCGGTTTCAGGCCGGCGCGCACGACGGCCGATTCCACCTTACGCTGAAGATGGATGATGGCGTCGGTCTTGGCCACGCGCGCATAGACGCTGGCCGGCTTCCATTTACTGCCGAACCAATCCAACCCGTCGAGCGCCACATCGATTTCCGGGGCGTCGATCCGCTCCAGCGCATCGTGCACGTCGTGGGCAAGGCCGTGATCGATCTCGCCGACGAACCGAAGCGTGATGTGGAAGTTCTCGGGCGGGACCCAGCGGGCGCCAGGCAAGCCGTTGGAGATGACCCGCAGGCTTTCCCGAACCGCGTCGGGAACCGGCAGCGCGACGAAAAGACGAACCATGGGCGCGCTCCTTTACCGTCGATGGCGAAGCGTCCCGGGGCGGGCTCGTGCTAACTTCCTGCAAGGCCGCGCGAACCCTGGCGGGGCGCCCCTTCCCTTCCTTCATACCCGATTCTTCAGTATCCGATAGGGGTTTCCGCGTGGATTGCCTCGATTTCCCCAAGAACCTCTTGTGACAAGTCGAGATCGGCGGAGTCCAGCAGCACCTCCAACTGGTCCATCGTCCGCGCCCCGATGATATTGCTGGTAACGAAGGGACGGCGGTTCACGAAGGCGCACGCCATGGCCGACGGGTCCAGGCCGTGGCGCTTGGCGATATCGACATATTTCGCCGTCTCCCGGCGGGCGCGGTCGCTCAGATAGCGCTTGAACTCGTCGCCGAAAAGCGTGAGGCGCGCGCCTTCCGGCCACTGACCGTCGAGATATTTGCCCGACAGCACCCCCATCGCCAGCGGCGAATAGGCGAGCAGGCCCATATCCTCGCGCATCGAGACCTCGGCGCACCCGAACTCGTAATTGCGCATCAGCAGGTTATAGGGATTCTGGCAGGAAACGACGCGGGCCAGCCCCTCGCGCTCCGCCACGCGCGCGAATTCCATCATGCCCCAGGGCGTTTCGTTCGAGAGGCCGACGGTCCGCACCTTGCCCGCCTTCACCAGGTCGTCGAGGGCGCGCAGCGTCTCCTCCACCGGAATCGGATCGTCGTCCGCCTGATGCCTGTAGTTGAGCGCGCCGAAGGTGTTGGTCTTCCGATCCGGCCAGTGCAATTGATAGAGGTCGATATAGTCCGTGCCCAGGCGACGCAGGCTTCCCTCCACCGCCTCGGTGATCGATTGCCGGTCGAGGCGCGTCTCCCCACCATGCAGGTGCGGGCGCAGATAGGAAAGCTTCCCGGCGCGACCCGCGACCTTCGTCGCGATGACCAGATCGCCGCGCTTCGCCTTATTCTCGGCGAGCCAGCTCCCCAGGATTTCCTCGGTCCGCCCGGCGGTCTCCTTGCGGGTGGGAACGGCATACATCTCGGCCGTGTCGATGAAATTGACCCCACGCTCGATCGCGCGGTCGATCTGGGCATGGCCGTCGGCCTCGGTATTCTGCTCGCCCCAGGTCATGGTGCCGAGGCAGATCATGCTGACCTCGATATCGGTGCGGCCTAGCTTACGATATTCCATGCGCGCGGGTTCCTTCGCGAATAAGAGGGGGGAGAATGGGTGGATTTTCCGAAAGGCCCTACCGGCCGCGCCGTCAGAAGAAGAGCGTCAGCACCCCGGTATAGCCATAGAGCCGGTCGCGGCTGATCTCGCCATTGGCGAAGAAGCCGACCAGGGGGATATCCCCGAAACACTCCGCGATCAACTGGTGCTCGCGCTCGGGCGCGCGGAATTGATGCGGCCCCCGCGCCGCGCAGGAGACATAAAGCCCGCCGCGCACCGGCCGTCCCCCGACGCGCCGCTTCAGATCGGCCAGCATGCCGCGCATGTCCTCCACCGCCGCCTCCGTGCCGCGGCGGCAGAACAGCACCTTGTCCCCCGCGGAGACGGCCTGGCCGATGGCGATCGCGCCATGGCCCATGTCGATCCCCGTCAACGGCCGTACCATGTAGTCCCGCCGGTCGGAGCCCGGCACCGGCAGGGCGGAGAAGATCCGCCCGGCGCAATCCTGGAGATTGCTCGCCAGGGGCTCCCCGATATCGCGCTTGAAGACCTCCAATGCCGGACGGTCGTCAAGCTCCAGGATAACCGGCCCCTCGGCGCGGGTGACCGCATGCACCGGGCCGATCGGGCTGCACCCCTGGGTCAGAGCGGTCTGCAGCGGCGTGCGTTCCGGCGCGATCATCACCCCGCTCAAACCGCCGCCGGTCGGCCCGTCCGCCAGTTGCGCGGCCGACCCGCTGGCGCAGGCGAGCCCACCGACCAGATAGCCGTCCGTCTCCTCCACCAGATCGCGGATCAGCCCCGGAACATAGGCGTTCGCGCCATCCGCATGCGCCACGATCAGCGGCGCCGTCGTGGTCGCCAGCCAGTCGGCATGCGCGCGGGTGACGCCGTCGGTCTCCTCCTCCACGCCGTCGAAGACACGGAAGGCATCCTCGGCGATGGGCAGAACCATGGCGGCCATGGCCGGCACCTCCACCGCCTCCATGCCGGTGGCGATGACGCCATGCCCAACCGTGCCGACCCAATGCGGGACACCGGTCGATTGCCGCAGGAATATCTCCATATCCTTCAGATAGGCGGCGAAGGGCGGGGTGACATAGAGGATTCCAAGCCGATAGCCCTGATCGAGCGCGCCCAGCCGCCGCACCAGGGCGCCGGCCGCCACCTGCCAATTGTCCCCGGCCGCGTAGGCGGAGCGGATCGGGGCGGTGCTCTCGCTCTCCGCGTTCGAACTCATCCCGACGCCTGCCCGCGCGAAAGCGCGCCGGCGCGCTTCAACGCTTCCTGGACGCTGGGCAGGATATTCTCGACCACGACGTCCACGCCCTCGGCGTTGGGATGCATGCCGTCGGACTGGTTGAGGGCGGGCCGCGCCGCCACCCCTTCCAGGAAGAAGGGATAGAAGGTGACGTCATGCTCCTCGGCGAGGCGGGGGAAGATGGCGTTGAAGTCCTCGCCATATTCCTTCCCCAGATTCGGCGGCGCCATCATGCCGGCCAGCAGGACGTGGATACCCGCCTTCTCCGCCTTCTCGATGATGGCCTTGAGATTGTCGTGGGTCTGGGTCGGGTCGAGCGCGCGCAACCCGTCGTTGGAGCCGAGTTCGAGCAGCAGAACGTCCGGGTCCTCGGCCAGCAGCCAATCGACCCGCGAGAGCCCGCCCTTCGACGTGTCGCCGGACACGCCGGCATTGACGACCCGCGCGGGCGTCCCGGCCTCGGCCAGCGCGCGTTCCAGTTCCGCCGGGAAGCTGTCCTGCTTGGACAGCCCATAGCCCGCGGTCAGGCTGTCGCCCAGCGCCAGGATCACCGGCTTCCCGCCGCCCTCCTGCGCGCGCGCGCCAGCGCTCATGGCCGCCCCCAAGCCCACCAGGACGACAGCCATCACGGCCGTCAACAAGCAGACAGCCAGGAATCCGTTGAAACCGTGCCCATCCGCGCCATATCGGCTCAAGCGCGCCACGCGCGCGCCACGGGTTCTACTCAAGGGAAATACCATGCCAGATGCCTCGCCGCGGCGAAATTCCGAGAGCGGGCCGACCGGCCCCATGATCTCGCTCCAGGACGTCCAACTTAGACTGGGGTCGGGGGCGGGAGAGGTCAATATTCTGCGCGGAATAGACCTCGCCGTCGGTCGCGGCGAGACGGTCAGCCTGGTCGGCCCCTCGGGCTCCGGCAAGACATCGATGATCATGGTGATCGCCGGGCTGGAACGCGCGACGGACGGACGGGTCGCCGTCGGCGGCCGCGATTTCGGCGGGTTGAGCGAGGACGATTTGTCGCTCTTCCGCCGCGACCATGTCGGCATCGTCTTCCAGAGCTTCCACCTCGTGCCGACCATGACGGCGCTGGAGAATACCGCGATCCCGCTGGAACTCGCCGGACGGTCCGATGCCTTCGCCCGCGCCGGGAAGATTCTGGAGGCGGTCGGCCTCGGCCACCGCACGACGCACTATCCCGGCCAGCTTTCCGGCGGGGAACAACAGCGTGTCGCCCTGGCCCGCGCCTTCGTGGCGGAACCCGATCTGATCCTGGCGGACGAGCCGACGGGCAATCTCGACGGCGAAACCGGTCAGCAGATCGTGGAACTGATGTTCGACCTCTCCCGCGCGCACGACACCACCCTGATGCTGATCACCCACGATCCGAAGCTGGCCGAGCGGTGCGACCGGGTCATCCGCATGGCGGACGGCCGCATCATCGAGGATGCGGGCGCGCCTTCCATGGCGGCGGCGGGCTAGGGTCGGGCGCATGACGACCAACGACACGTCACGGCCCGCCACCCTGCCCCTCGCCTGGCGCATCGCGCGGCGCGAACTGCGCGGTGGGCTCAAGGGATTCCGGGTTTTCCTCGCCTGTCTCGCGCTCGGCGTCGCGGCGATCGCGGGCGTCGGCTCGGTCGCGTCCTCGATCGAGGACGGATTGCGCCGCGACGCCAAGACGCTGCTCGGCGGGGATGTCGATTTGCGGCTTACCCACCAGACGGCGAGCGACGCGCAACTCACCTGGCTCGACGACAACACGGAGGCGATCGGGCGAACCGTGCGCATGCGCGCCATGGCGATCCTGCCCGACGGTTCCGACCGGCGTTTGGTGGAATTGAAGGCGGTCGACGGCGCCTATCCGCTCTATGGCGCGGTGGCGCTCGAAGGCGGCGGCGATATCCAGGAGGCGCTCAACCCCGTGGACGGCGTGCCCGGCGCGGCGGTGGCGCCGCAACTGGCCCGGCGATTCGATATCGCCGTCGGCGACCGGTTCCGGGTGGGGGAGCAGACCTTCCATCTCGCCGCCATCATCGCGCAGGAACCGGACGGCGGCACCCAGGCCTTCAATCTGGGCCCGCGCGTGATGATCGCCTATGACGACCTGCCGGCCACGGGCCTGGTCCAGCCGGGCAGCCTGATCCGCTATCACTACCGCGTGCGCCTCGCCCCGGAACAGGCGGTCGGCGATTGGATCGCGGCGTTGAAGGAACGCTTCCCGGACGCCGGATGGCGTATCCAGGCGCTCGATAACGCGGCCCCCAATATCCAGCGGTTCGTGGACCGGGTGGGGCTGTTCCTGACGCTCGTCGGGCTGACGGCGCTGCTGGTCGGCGGCGTCGGGGTCGGCAATGCGGTACGCGCCTTCCTGAACCAACGCACCGGGACGATCGCGACGCTGAAATGCCTCGGCGCGCCGGCACGCACGATCTTCTCGGTCTATCTCATGCAGGTGGGCGTGCTGGCATTGGCGGGAATCGCCATCGGCCTCGTCATCGGCGCGGGCGCGCCGATGGTGGCGGGTCCGCTGATCGCGGACCGCCTGCCGGTCGAGGCACGCCTCGGCTTCTATCCGGAACCGCTCCTGATCGCGGTGGGATTCGGGCTGCTGGTGACGCTCGTCTTCTCGCTCTGGCCGCTCGCCAAGGCCTGCGGCGTGCCGGCGGCCACCCTGTTCCGCGACGTGCTGACGCCGGTGACGGGCCGGCCGGGACCGCGAACCCTGGTGGCGATCGCGATCGGCGGGGCGGGCCTCGCGGGGCTCGCACTGCTGACGGCGGACGACCCGCGCGTCGCCGCCGGGTTCGTGGCCGGCGCGGCGGCGACGCTGGTCGCCTTCCGCCTCGCGGCCTGGGCCGTCATGCGCGCGGCCGCCAAGGCCCCCCGGCCGAAGGGCATCCGCCTCGGTCTCGCGCTCGCCAACCTGCATCGGCCGGGCGCGCCGACGGGCAGCGTGGTGGTCTCGCTCGGCCTGGGTCTTACAGTACTCGCGGCGGTCGCCCTGATCGAGGCCAACCTGAACCGGCAGGTGAACGAGACGCTGAAGGGCGAGGCGCCGGGCTATTACTTCATCGACATCCAGCCCGACCAGATCGAGCCCTTCCTGGAACTGACCCGCGGGTTCGACGGGGTGCGCGACGTGGAAACCGTGCCGATGCTGCGCGGGCGCATCACGGCGATGGACGGCACGCCGGTGGAGGCGATCGACCCGCCGCCGGAGGAAGCCTGGATCCTGCGCGGCGACCGGGGCATCACCTGGGCTCGCACCCCGCCCAATCAGGGCAGCGAGGTGGTCGAGGGCGATTGGTGGCCGGCGGACTACGACGGCCCGCCGCTGGTCAGTTTCGACGTGGAGGCGGCGCGCGCCTTCGGCCTCGCCCCCGGCGACACGCTGACGGTCAATGTGCTGGGCCGCGAAATCCAGGCGGAGATCGCCAATCTGCGCGCCATCGACTGGACCAGCCTGGGCATCAATTTCGTCATGGTGTTCTCCCCCGGCATGATGGAACGGGCGCCGCAAAGCTATATCGCCACCGCCTATCTGCCGCCGGACCGGGAGACGGAATTGGAAGCGGCGGTGGTCGATCGCTTCCCCAATGTCTCCGCCATCCGGGTCAAGGAGGTGCTGGAAAGCGTCAACGAGATTCTCGGCAATCTCGGCATCGCGGTGCGCGCCATCGCGGGCGTGGCGATCCTGGCCGGCATCCTGGTGCTCGCCGGGGCGCTCGCCGCCGGGCACGAACGGCGAATCTACGACAGCGTCGTGCTCAAGGTGCTCGGTGCCACGCGGCGCGACGTGATCGCGGCCTTCTCCATGGAATACGGCCTGATGGGATTGATCACGGCGCTGATCGCGGGCACCGTCGGCGCGGGCGCGGCCTATGTCGTGGTTTCCCGGATCATGGGGGCGGAGTGGATCTTCGTGCCGGAGGCGCTGGGCGCGACCGTGCTTCTGGCCGTCGCGGTGACGATCGGCTGCGGGTTGATCGGGACCTGGATCGCGCTCGGCCGCAAGGCGGCCCCGCTGCTGCGCAACGAATAACCGCCCGAACCCTAAGAATCGCGCGGTTTTCGACGGCGGCGCCCGTTGCAATCGGGCCCCGATCTGCCAATATAGGCGCAGGGATAAGAATGGGCCCGAGGCGGGTCCGAAAACGGGTCTGAAAACGGGCATCTCCAGGGACTGAAAAGGGGTTCGACGACGATGGCGCTTAATCCGAATCGCAACTACGCGGCGACCGCCGGCACCCAGACGGGCGCCGCGATCGACGAGGGGCTGCGCAGCTACATGCTGCGGGTCTACAACTACATGGCGCTCGGTGTCGCCGGTACCGGCGTGATCTGCCTCTTCATGGCCGCCAATCCGGCGCTGATGCAGACGATCGCCATGGGTCCGGCGAAGTGGGTGCTGTTCATCGCCGTGCTCGGCATGGGCTTCTTCTCCCACAAGATCGTGACGATGAAGAGCGTGGTCAGCGCCCAGATCTTCTACTGGGTCTATTGCGCGCTCTGGGGGCTGATGATCTCGCCGCTGATCTACGCCTTCCTGCAGTTGGAGGGCGGCGCGCTCGACATCGCGCGGGCCTTCTTCATCACCGCCGGCATGTTCGCGGGTGTCAGCATCTTCGGCTATGTGACGAAGCGCGACCTGGCGCCGATCGCCAAGTTCCTGTTCATGGCGGTCATCGGCCTGATCATCGCGGGCCTCGTGAACTGGATCTTCTTCGAGCCCTCGACCGAGTTCTCCATGGCCTTCTCGGTCATCGCGGTCCTTCTCTTCGCCGGCATGACGGCGTGGGAAACGCAGATGATCAAGAACATGTACGCGGAGCATTACGGTCAGGATGCGGTCTCGAAGATGGCGATCTTCGGCGCGCTGCAGCTCTATGGCAGCTTCGTCGTGATGTTCATCCACATCCTGAACATCATTGGCATCATGCGCAGCGAGTGATCGCGCGCATCGCCCGACGATCGCGTTAAGACAAACCGCCCGGCGGATCGCTCCGCCGGGCGGTTTTCTTTTCCGCCGCTTTCTTTTCGCCCCCGGCAACGCGCGCCGCGCATTGCCGCCTTCTCGCCCCGCGCCGTCTCACTCCGCAGGTTGCTTGGCCGCCATGTCCTCGCTCAGGGGATGCTCCAGCTTCGCCACGATCTCGTGCGGGACGATGTGCCAGAACTGGCCGCGCACCCGGTCCCATTCGGCGAGCAGTTCCTCCGCCCATTTGGAGTAGGTCCGCTCCAGATGATCCTGGACGAGGCGGCGGCATTCCTCGGCATAATGCGCCGTCTCCAGCCGGTGGAGTTGAACCGATTCTGGGTTGATCCGTTCCTCCAGGGTTCCGTCCGGATCATGGACGAAGGCGCGGCCGCCGGTCATGCCGGCGGCGAAATTGTCGCCGACCTCCCCCAGGATGCAGACGAGGCCGCCGGTCATGTATTCGCAGCCATTGGCGCCGCACCCCTCGATCACCGCGCTGGCGCCGGAATTGCGCACGGCGAAGCGGTCGCCCGCCTGCCCGGCCGCGAAGAGCGCACCCGCGGTCGCGCCATAGAGGCACGTATTGCCGATGATCGCGTTCTTCTGGGACAGTAGCGGGCTGGCCGCGATCGGACGCACCACGATCTCCCCGCCGGAGAGACCCTTGCCGACATAGTCGTTGGCGTCGCCCAGCACCTCCAGCTTCAGCCCCTGCACCGCGAAGGCGCCCAGCGACTGACCGGCCGAGCCGCGCATGCGCACGGTCAGGTGCCCCTTGGCGAGGCCAGTCATGCCGAATTTCCGCACGATGGCCGAACTCGTCCGCGTGCCGATGGCGCGATAGGTGTTCCGGATATTGTACTGGAGTTGCATCTTGGCGCTGTGGTCGCTGAACAGACCTTCCGCGTCCTTCAGGATCAGCGCGTCGAGCGTGTCCGGCACCTCGTTCCGCCCCTCGATCGTGCAATGGGTCGCCCCGCCATGGGCGCCCGGCTGGGCCAGCAGCGGGTTGAGGTCGAGGTCGTCGAGATGCGAGGCCCCCCGGCTGATCTGGGCCAGCATATCGGTGCGCCCGACGATCTCCGCGATCGTGGTCTTGCCGAGCGAGGCCAGGATCTCGCGCACCTCCTCGGCGATGAAGCTGAAGAGATTCATCACCTTCTCGGGCGTGCCGTTGAACTTCTCGATCAGCTTCGGGTCCTGCGTGCAGACCCCGACCGGGCAGGTGTTGGAATGGCACTGGCGCACCATGATGCAGCCCATGGCGACGAGGCTGGCCGTGCCGACGCCGAATTCCTCCGCGCCCAGCAGGGCCGCGATGACCACGTCGCGCCCGGTCTTGATGCCGCCATCGACGCGCAGCCGCACCCGATGACGCAGCCCGTTCAGGGTCAGCACCTGATGCGCCTCGCTCAACCCCATCTCCCAGGGCAGGCCGGCATATTTGATCGAGGTCTGGGGCGAGGCGCCGGTGCCGCCGGAATGGCCGGAAATCAGGATCGTGTCCGCATGCGCCTTGGCGACACCGGCGGCGATCGTGCCGATGCCGGCGCGCGCCACCAGCTTCACGCACACCTTGGCGTCCGGGCTGATCTGCTTCAGGTCGTAGATCAACTGCGCCAGATCCTCGATCGAATAGATGTCGTGATGCGGCGGCGGGCTGATCAGGGTCACGCCGGGCGTCGAGTGACGCAGCCGCGCGATCATCTCCGAGACCTTGAAACCGGGAAGCTGACCGCCTTCGCCCGGCTTGGCGCCCTGCGCCATCTTGATCTCGATTTCCTTGCAATTGTTGAGATATTCCGCCGTCACGCCGAAGCGCCCGGAGGCCACCTGCTTGATCGCGCTGGAGGCATTGTCGCCGTTCGGCCGCGGGCTGTAGCGCGCCGGATCCTCGCCGCCCTCGCCGCTGTCAGACTTGGCGCCGATGCGGTTCATCGCGACCGAGAGCGTCTCATGCGCCTCCGGAGAGAGCGCGCCGAGCGAGATACCGGGCGCGACCAGCCGCTTGCGGATCTCGGTGATGGATTCGACGTCGTCGACCAGCGCCGGCTCGCCGCGATAGGTGAAATCCAGCAGATCGCGCAGATTGATCGGCGGCAGGGCCTGCACCTGCTCGACATAGCGCTTATAGACGGAATAGCTATCGGAGCCGACGGCCTGTTGCAGCGTGTGGATCAGCTTGCCTTCCCAGGCGTGCGCCTCGCCGCGCCGACGATACCGGTAGAAGCCGCCGACCGGCAGCGCCAGCACCTCCTCGTCGAAGGCGATGGCGTGGCGGTCCATCACATTCTGCTGCAAGCCGGTCAGGCCGACGCCCGAAATCCGGCTCGGCAGGCCCGGGAAGAATTCCGCCACCAGCGCGCGGGACAGGCCGACCGCCTCGAAATTATAGCCGCCGCGATAGGAACTGACGATCGAGATGCCCATCTTGGACATGATCTTGAGCAGCCCATCCTCGGCCGCCTTCTTGTAGTTCCTCAAACAATCATCGAGCGACAGGTCGCCGAACAGCCCCCGCGCGTGCCGGTCGGCGATCGCCGCCTGCGCCAGATAGGGGTTCACCGCCGTCACGCCGACGCCGATCAGCACCGCCAGCGAATGGGTGTCGAGCGCCTCCGCCGTGCGCACGCTGATGCTGGTGAAGGTGCGCAACTCGTTCTTGACCAGGTGGGTATGAACCGCGCCCGCGGCCAGGATCATCGGGATCGCCGCGCGGCCGTCCGATACCGCCTCGTCCGTCAGGAACAAATGCTGCGCGCCGCCGCGCACCGCGTCCTCGGCCTGGCGCTGGATGGCATAGACCTGCTGGCGCATGGCGTTCGGGCCCTGGGCCGGCTCGAAGGTGCAGTCGATCTCGACCGCCGCGCCGCCCAGATGGGTGCGCACGGCCTCGAAATCGCCGTTCAGCAGGATCGGCGAGGGGAGCTGGAGAATGGCGAGCTGGCGCGCGTCCTCCTCCAGGATATTGCCGAGATTGCCGAGCCGCGTCGTCAGCGACATGACATAGCGTTCCCGCAGGGAATCGATCGGCGGGTTGGTCACCTGGCTGAAGTTCTGGCGGAAATAATGGTGCATGCCGCGATAGGTCTCCGACAGCACGGCCAGCGCCGTGTCGTCGCCCATGGAGCCGGTGGCCTCCTTCGCGTCCTCCGCCATGGGGTGGAGGATCAGTTCCACATCCTCCATCGACCAGCCGACGGTCAGCATGCGCCGGCGCAAGGCGTCGCGGTCGGTATCGCCGGGATCGCCCGCGCCCGCGCCGTCGAGCTGCGCCAGCTCGGTGATGTTCTTCACCCACTCGCCGAAGGGGTTCAGCTTCGCCACATGTTCCTTGAGCGCGGGATCGCGCAGCAGCTTGCCGTTCTTCAGGTCCACCGCGATCATCTGGCCGGGGCCGAGACGGCCCTTCTCGACCAGTTTGGTCTCCTCGGTCTTCACCATGCCGGCCTCGGAGCCGACGATCAGCAGCCCGTCGCCCGTCACCACATAGCGCATGGGCCGCAGGCCGTTCCGATCCAGGCCCGCCAGCACCCAGCGCCCGCCATAGGCCGCGATCGCCGCCGGGCCGTCCCAGGGCTCCATCACGCCGTTGGCATATTGATAGAAGGCCCGCAGGCTCTCCGGCATGGCGGGGGAATTCTCCCAGGCCTCCGGGATCAGCAGCGACTTCACTTCCGGCAATTGCCGCCGGGTGCGCAGCAGCACCTCGAAGGCCGCGTCGAGGGCGGCCGAATCCGAACTCGACGGCTGGATCACCGGCTTGATGTCCTCGACATGGTCGCCGAAGACCGGATCGTCGAGTTGGGTCTCGTGGCTCTTCATCCAATTGACGTTGCCGGTCAGCGTGTTGATCTCGCCGTTATGGGCGAGCACGCGGAAGGGCTGCGCCAGCGGCCAACTCGGGAAGGTGTTGGTCGAATAGCGCTGATGGTAGATCGCGAAATTGGAGGTGAAGCGCTCGTCCAGCAGGTCCGGATAGAAGGCGGTCAGCTGCTCGGCCAGGAACAGACCCTTATAGATGACGGAACGGCAGGACAGCGAACAGATATAGGCCTCCGCCACATTCTCCGCCAGGAACGCCTTCTCGATCCGACGGCGGATGACATAGAGGTCCACCTCGAACTGGCTGTCATCCACGTCGCGCGCGTTCTCGACCATGATCTGCTCGATCTCGGGCCGGGTCGCGTTCGCCTTCTCGCCGATCACGGAGATATCGACCGGCACCTGACGCCAGCCATAGATCCGGTGACCCATGCGCAGGATCTCGCTCTCGACGATCTGGCGCACGCGCTCCTGCTTGCCCAGATCGGTGCGCGGCAGGAAGACCATGCCGACGGCGAGGCGCCCGCGGCCGAGCTCATGGCCCGTGCGGCGCACATGTTCCTTGAAGAAATCCTGGGGAATCTGGACATGGATGCCCGCCCCGTCGCCGGTCTTGCCGTCGGCGTCGACCGCGCCGCGATGCCACAGGGCGCGCAGCGCGTCGATCGCGCGCAGCACCACGTCGCGGCGCGGCACCCCGTCGATGGAGGCGACGAGCCCCACGCCGCAGGCCGCCTTCTCGTCCGCCGGGTTGTACATCCCCTGCTCGGCCAGCATGGCGGCGTCGCGGCGATAGTTCTCGACCCAGCTTTGATAATCGCTCTCGCGGTCGGTCATCTCTCTCATCCTCACTCGGCGGCCGCGGGGGCCTTCTGGCTGGGGCTCATCTCGGGCGCGGCGACCTTCTCCAGACCCGTCAGGTACTTGTGGATCGCATCCGCGCAATCCCGCCCGTCGCGGATCGCCCAGACGACGAGGCTGGCGCCGCGCACGATGTCGCCGGCGGCGAAGACACCCTCCACCCGGGTCATCTTGCTGCCGTGGTCGATCTTGACCGTGCCCCAGCGGGTGACCGGCAGGTCCTCCTGCTCCCACAGGGTCGGCAGATCCTCGGGATCGAAGCCGAGCGCCATGATCACCATGTCGGCGTCGAGCAATTCGCTCTCCCCCTCCACCGGCTTGGGCGCGCGGCGGCCGGTCGCGTCGGCCGGACCGAGGCGCATCTTCTGCACCTTGACGCCGGTCACGACATCGTCGCCGTGAAACGCCTCCGGCTGGGAAAGCCAGCGGAACTCGACCCCTTCCTCCTCGGCGTTCTGCACCTCGCGCTGGGAACCCGGCATGTTCGCCCGGTCCCGGCGATAGAGGCAGGAAACCGACTTGGCGCCCTGCCGCACCGCCGTGCGCACGCAATCCATCGCGGTGTCGCCGCCGCCGATGACGACGACGCGCTTGCCCTCGGCGTCGAGGGTGCCGTCCTCGAAATCCGGCACCGTGTCGCCGAGACCCTTGCGGTTGGACGCCGTGAGGAAGCGCATCGCCGGGAAGATGTTCCCAAGCCCGATGCCCGGCGCCTGCATGTCACGCGCCTTGTAGACCCCGGTCGCGATCAGCACGGCGTCATGCCGGGCGCGCAGATCGGCGAAAGACATGTCGCGGCCGATCTCCACGCCCAGTTCGAACGTCACCTTGCTGTCCTTCAGCCATTGGGCGCGGCGCAGCATGATCTGCTTATCGAGCTTGAAGTTGGGAATGCCGTAGATCATCAGCCCGCCGACCCGGTCGTACCGGTCATAGACGGTCACCTGATATCCACGGCGGCGCAGCCGCTCCGCCGCCGCCAGCCCGCCGGGGCCGGCGCCGATGATACCGACACTTTCCGCGCGCTCGCGCGGCGGGACGACGGGCTGGACCCAGCCCTCCTCCCAGGCGGTGTCGGTGATGTAGGTTTCGACCGCGCCGATCGTGACCGTGCCGTGGCCCGACTGCTCTATGACGCAATTCCCCTCGCACAGACGGTCCTGCGGGCAGATGCGCCCGCAGACCTCGGGGAAGGTATTGGTGGCGCTGGAGACCTCATAGGCCTCCCGCAGCCGGCCCTCCGCCGTCAGCATCAGCCAATCGGGGATATTGTTATGCAAGGGGCAGTGAACCTGACAGAAAGGAACGCCGCACTGACTGCAACGCGCGGCCTGCTCCTCCGCCTTGGCCTCGGCCCAGCCGGCATAGATCTCGGCGAAATCATGCCGGCGGATGGCGACCTCCCGCTTCTCCGGGGTTTGTCGCGCCACCGACACGAAACGCAGCATGCTCTTCGAGGTCATCGCCCTGTCCGCTTCCTCGTCACGTTCAACATGGGTTACCATTCAACAGGGTCCGGGCGCCCGGATGCCGGGCCGCGCCACCGCGCTGACATTCCGCAGTCTATATAGGGCGATCGCCCGGGAATCCAGCGAAAATCCGAATATAGGTCAATATTGCTTACTTGTTTTGCACCGCAGCATGATCCCTCAACGTCATCGTTTCGGGTTACGAAACTATAGAGCTTTATAGTAATCCCGTTTTGGTACTATTTTTTCCAGCGCGAACCGGATGCATCGCGCCGCGCGCCATGCTATTTCAATGGCGGAGTCATCTAGTGGGGGGAGTCCGTGGCGCTACACCACATTTTGGTGCTGGCACTCATCCAGGGCCTGACTGAGTTTCTGCCGATCTCCTCTTCCGGCCATCTGGTGGTGACCGGCAAGGTTCTCGGCTGGTCGGATCAGGGGCTCGCGATCGATGTGGCGGTGCATCTCGGCAGCCTGCTGGCGGTGCTGCTCTATTTCTGGCGCGACATCTGGCAGCTTCTGGCCGGCGTCGGGCGGCTCGCGACCGGACGCGGCGGAGAGCCCGCGCGTCTCGTCGTCAACCTTGTCGTGGCCAGCCTGCCGGTTCTGATCGTGGGCTATTTCGCCAAGCCCTATGTCGAGTCCGTCTTCCGCAATGTGGAGGTGATCGCCTGGGCGACGATCGGCTTCGGCCTGCTGCTCTGGATCGCCGATTGGATCGGCATGACGATCCGCCGGATCGAGCATATCGGCATCGCCTCGGCGCTGGCCATCGGCCTCATGCAGATCTTCGCCTTGATCCCGGGGGCGAGCCGGTCGGGCGTCACCATGACCGCCGGCCGCGTCATGGGGATGGAGCGCTCGGAGGCCGCGCGTTTCTCGATGCTGCTCTCGATCCCGACCATCCTGGCCGCCGGCGGGCTCGCCGGCTGGGACGTCTATCGGGCGGGCGACCTGCGTCTCGGCCTGGACATGGCCATCGCGGCGGGGTTGAGCTTCGTTTCCGCCTTCGTCGCCATCTCGGCGATGATGGCTTGGTTCCGCCGATCGGGCTTCGGTCCCTTCGTCATCTACCGCCTCGTGCTGGGCGGCGCCTTGCTCTGGTGGGTTTATAGCGGGGCGGTCCCGATCTAATACCAAATCTTGTCGATCATGCCCCATGCGGACGCCCGTTCAGGGGGGAGCCGGAACGGGAGATGCCGGACGAGTGGCCCGGGCGGATTGGACGGGACGGATTAGCCTCGGCGGATCGGGTGGCTCAAACCGGGCGCATTCGCTTGAAGCGCCCGCCCTTGCGATAGACGTCGAGATAGCTCGGCAGGATCAGCTCGGGCGCCGTCGGCGCGATCCCCAAATCCCGCAGGCCCGGATGACGACCGGTGCAGATATTGTCCGCGCGCAGCAACTCGACCTGATCGCGCGTCAGCGGCGGCACCGGCAGCAGCTCCAGGAGCGCCGCCTGAAGACGCGCCAACTCGAACGGCAAGGGCACGAGCCCGACATGGCGGTCCGTCTCCGCCATGATCAGTTCCAGCAATTCCTGGAAGCTGTAGATATTGGGGCCGCCCAGCTCATAGGTTTCTCCGGCCATGGCGCGCTCCAGCGTCGCCATGCGCAAGGCATCGGCCACATCGCCGACATAGACCGGCTGGAATTTCTGCTGACCGCCACCGATCAGGGGCATGATCGGCGAAAACCGCATCAACTGAGCGAAGCGGTTGAAGAAATTGTCCTCCGGCCCGAAAACCACGCTCGGCCGCAGCACGACGGCGTCGGGCACGACCTCGCGCACCGCCGCCTCGCCGCGCGCCTTGGATTGGGCGTAGCGCGCCGGGCTCTCCGTCGAGGCGCCGAGCGCCGACATCTGCACGAAACGCCCGGCGCCGCCGGCCTTCGCGGCCTCGGCGATGCGGCGGGCGGCCTGGACATGCATGGCCTCGAAACCACGCCCGCCCTTCTCATGCAGGATGCCGACGAGGTTGATCACCGCGTCCGCGCCCTCGCAGGCGGCCTTCACCTGACGCTCGCTGGCGACATTGGCCTGGATCGGCGTGATCTGCCCGACATCGCCGCATGGCTTCAGCGGCAGGGCGCCGTGCGGATCGCGCACCGCGACGCGGATCTGACAGCCGAGCCGCGCGAGCTCGCGCACGATCTGACGGCCGATGAAGCCGGACCCGCCGAAGATGGTGACCAGTTGAACCGTCATTTGTCTGCCTTTTCCCGTCCTCTTCCCCCAGCCGCTCTCCGCAGCCGCGCCGCCCCCGGCGGCCTGTCCGGACGCCCCCGATATAGCCGATCGGCGAGCCGAGGCCAACCGCCGCCGCATGAAAACCGGCCCCCCGTCCGAAGATCGATGAAGATGGTTGACAAGCCCCGGCGCAAACGGCAAAACCCGCGCCACTCGCCCGCACCCATGCCCAGGTGGCGGAACTGGTAGACGCGCAGGTTTCAGGTACCTGTGGCCTAACGGCCGTGGAAGTTCGAGTCTTCTCCTGGGCACCATTCACCATCGGCCGGCCGCGCCCCGACGATCGCCCAGCGATCCCCCGGGGCGCGCCGGCCGATCGTGTTTTTACGCACCGCACCAACAGCCTTCGGCCGCCCCATTGCCCTTCCGGGCAAAAACAGGCTTGAATAGCGCGGGCCGGACGGGGAAAACCATCCGGACGTGGATCATTGGGGGAAGGCGAGCGGTTTGAGCATTCACCTGCATCATGGCGATCTGCCGGCCGATGTCGATTTCGGCGACAGCGTCGCGATCGACACCGAGACCCAGGGGTTGAACCCGCTGCGCGACCGGCTCTGCCTCGTGCAGTTGAGCGCCGGCGACGGGGTCTGCCATCTGGTCAAGTTCGCGCCCGGCGACTATGCCGCGCCGAACCTGAAGCGTCTGCTGACCCGGCCGGACGTCCTCAAGATCTTCCATTTCGCGCGCTTCGACGTAGCCGTCATCCGGCACTGGCTGGGGGTCGATCTGTCGCCGGTCTATTGCACCAAGATCGCCTCCAAGCTGGTCCGTACCTATACCGACCGGCACGGGCTGGCGGCGCTGGTGAAGGAACTGTGCGACATCGATCTTTCCAAGGCGCAACAGTCGAGCGACTGGGCGGCGCCGGAACTCTCGGCCGCGCAACTCGACTATGCCGCCGCCGACGTGCTCTATCTTCACCGCCTGAAGGCCAAGCTCGACGCCATGCTGGCGCGGGAGGGCCGGACGCATCTGGCCGAAGCCTGCTTCTCTTTCCTTCCCACCCGCGCCGCGCTCGACCTCGCCGGTTGGGAGGAGACCGACATCTTCGCGCATTCCTAATAGATGGGCCTGAAGGGGTGGCCTGAGGGGCGGGCCAAACGGATGGAGCTGGGACGACCCCGACCGCTGGACGGCCGAACATCCTGGATTCATTGACTTACAGGGGCCCGCCCACCATAGTTTCCAAGGTCGGGAAGCGGCTCGGCGGCCGGCCCGGCCTCGATCGGACGGAACGATCCATGAGCAAGACGATCACCAGCGGGGACGCGGCCGCGCGCCGCGTCGACCTCGACGAGCGGGACGCGCGGGACGACGCCTCCCCGGACCACCATGACCGGGCAGGCCAGGCGGACCGCGACCTCGCCGCCGGCCAGCGCGTTTTGCGGTTGGAGAGCGCGGCGCTGGCCGCCTGCGCGGAAGCGCTGGACGCGCGCTTCGCCACTGCCGTGCGGCTGCTGGGCGGCACCGACCCGCGGCGGCGCGACGGACGGCGCAGCGGGCGCGTCGTCGTCACCGGCATGGGCAAGAGCGGCCATGTCGGGCGTAAGATCGCCGCCACCTTCGCCTCCACCGGCACGCCCTCGCAATTCGTCCACCCGGCCGAGGCAAGCCACGGCGATCTGGGCATGATCACCGAGGACGACGCGATCCTGGCGCTCAGCAATTCGGGCGAGACGCCGGAGCTTTCCGACGTTCTGTCCTATGCCAAGCGCTACGACATCCCGGTGGTGGCGATCACCGCGCGGTCGAATTCGACGCTGGCGCGGGTTGCCCAGGTGACCCTGACATTGCCGGACCAGCCGGAGGCCGCCAGCATGGGCCTCGCCCCCACCACCTCGACGACGATGGCCATGGCGCTCGGCGACGCGCTGGCGGTCGCGCTGTTGGAGCGCAAGGGGTTCACGGCAAGCGATTTCCGGCTGTTCCACCCGGGCGGCAAGCTCGGCCGGCAACTCGCCCGCGTCGACGACATGATGCATCGCGGCGCGGAGATCCCACTGACCGGCCCCGACGCCAGCATGCAGGACGTGCTGCTGGTCATGACCTCGAAAAGCTTCGGATGCGTCGGCATCACCGATCCGGCGACCGGCGCCCTGGTCGGCGTCATCACGGACGGTGATCTGCGCCGTCACATGGCGCCCGATCTGATGGAAAAGCACGCGGCCGAGATCATGACCCGCGCGCCCGCGACCATCACCCCCGACCGGGTCGCCGGCGAGGCGCTGTCCTTCATGAACACGCGGACGGTACCGATCACCGCGCTTTTCGTGGTGGACGAGGCATGCCGGCCGATCGGAATCGTGCATATTCATGATTTCCTGCGCTCGGGCGTGGCCTGAGCGTGCCACCACGCCCCGCCCGTCGGCGGAATTTGGGCCTGGGCAAGCCGTGCATGCGGCCTTATCTGTGCCACGAAGGCACGGTCTAAGGGGGCGATCCCCGGCCCGCCGGCTATCCGGGCCCGTCCAAGAGGAGCCGCATGAACCCGCCCCGCGACAATGACGGCCAGAGCCCGCAAGCACCGCATGCGCGCGGCGCCCGGATTCCGCTGGGCCAGCGCGTCGTGCGCTTCAACCGCTTCTATGGCCGTTTCGTGGGCGGCCTCAAGGTCTTGCTGCCGACCCTGGCGGTGGCGCTGGTGTTGCTGGCCATCGCCTGGCCGATGATCTCGGAACAGGACGGCCGCTTCGTCGAGGTGCTGACCGGCGCCGACCGCCGCGCGGCGGAGAACCTGGCGGTGAAGAACCCACGCTACGCCGGGATCGAGGATAACGGGCAACCCTTTACGATCACGGCCGAATCGATGCAGCAGGAAAGCATCGATTCCGACTTCGTGGACCTTGTCCGGCCGAAGGCCGACATTCTGCTTTCCAACGGGAACTGGGTCGCGGTCACGGCGGAGAACGGCCTGCTCAATCGCCCGACGCAGGTGTTGGAGCTTACGGACGACGTGAATCTGTTCCACGACCTCGGCTATGAATTCCGAACCAATCAGGCGGTGCTGGATTTGGCGGAAGGAACGGCTTCCGGCAATCTTCCCGTTTCCGGGCAGGGCCCGTTCGGCTGGCTGGAGGGCGAGGGCTTCCGGGTGCTCGAACGCGGCGACCGGATCGCGCTCACCGGCAAGAGCAAGGTCGTGATCTATCCCGACCAGGGCGGCGACTCGTGAGGGGGGCCGCGACCCGGCGCCTGTTGCGCGCGCTGCTGATGCCCGCGCTCGCGATGATCCCGGCGCTGGCGTTGGTTCCGGCGCCGGCGTCGGCGCAAGGCGCCACCACCGGGGGCGCGGGCGGGGGCGCGATCGAGATCACCGCCGACGACGGCATCGAATGGTTCCGCGACGCCAAGCAATATCGCGCCCGGGGCAATGCGCGCGCCATCCGGGACAATCTGCAACTCGATGCGGATACGCTGATCGCCTATTATCGCGGCGGCGAGGATGGGGAACGGCAGGTGATCTTCCGCCTCGACGCGATCGGCAACGTCACCGTCAGCTCCCCCAACGGGATCGCCTATGGCGACAAGGGCGTCTATCACGTCGAGCGGCAGGTGGCCGTCCTGGTGGGGGACGACCTCCGCATGATTACCGACAACGCGACGATCACGGCGGAGGAGAGCCTGGAATATTGGGAGGCGCGCTCGCTCGCCGTGGCGCGGGGCGACGCGCTGGTGGTGCGCGAGGATCAGCGTCTCCGGGCCGGTGTTCTTACCGCCTTCATCAAGCAGAAGGCCCAGCAGGCCGCGACCGGCGAATCGGATGCGTCGGGGAACGAGGATGCCCTCGGCGGCGGAGAGGTCGAGCGGATCGACGCCACCGGCGGCGTCCATGTCTCCACCAAGGAGGAGATCGTCACCGGCAAGGAAGGCGTCTATGACGTCCCGAACGAGCGCATCACGCTGTGCGGCGACGTCAAGATCACGCGCGAGAACAACCAGCTCAACGGCCAATGCGCCATCGTCGACATGAAGACCGGGCGCTCGCGCCTGGAAGGGCGGGGCGAAAAGGTGGAAGGGTTGATTCTTCCCACACAATAGCGCACGAAGCTGTTAGACTCGTTAACGAGGCAGGGTTCTTGCATCGGCATCGACGCCCGAATCGGCGGCGGCGCCGTGGCACCGGATACCCGGCCCGGAATCAATCGGTGGGTGGGCCGACGGCCCCGGTGGAACCAGTTCGAGGGCAATGAGCGAGCGAGACGATCCTCCCGACCAAAAGGATGATGGATGGCGGCCCCGGCCGCCGCGTCTGAACGCCGGCGATCGCGCGCCCCTTTCCGGCGACCCGCTTACTGGCGAGGGGGAGCCGCCGCGCCGCCTTGCCCGCTTCGGCGCGCCGCCGCCGCTGCGCCGGCCGTCCCGGGCCGATCAGGCGGACACGGCCGATGCGGCGGCCGACGCGGCAACCGATGCGACGAACACGCCCCCACGCGACGACGCCTCGGCGGCAGGCGCGCGCGCATCCGGCGCCGAGGCGACACGGAAGAGCGAACAGCCACCCCGTCACGCGCCGCCCCCCACCTCGGACCCCACCACATCGGGCCCCACCACATCGGGGGACACATCCTATCGATCGGGTGGGCCGGATGCATCGCACGCCGGAATGTCCCATATCGAACCACCCCAGGCGGAACCGCCGGCCTGGGTCGAGGCGGCACGCCCGCAAGCGCCGACCCGACCCTCCCCCCGGCCTTCCCAACGCCCGGCCAACGAGGTCGCCCCGCCGGCCGATAGCAGCCGCGCCCTGCCGGGCCGCTCCCCCCAAGCTGGGCCAAGCCAAGCTGGGCCAAACCAGACCGAACCGGATAGGCGACCCTCGACCCGGTCGATGAGCGACCGGCCTTCCTCCCCGCGACGGGAGCCGACCGGGGCCGAGTCCATGGCGCCCCCGCGCGCGGCATCCCGTGAACGGACATCCGGCGCGCACGAACCCGCGACGCCCAGCCTTCGCGAACGCCTGCGCGACGCGCAAAAGAAAAGCCGTCGCTCGACCGAGGACGCCGACACAAGGCCGGCAAAGGGACCCGCGGACGAGGAGCGCGCCGGTCACGGCGGAGAGGAACGCCCCCACCGGCAGGCTTCCGCCAGGCCGCATCCGGAAGGCCGTCTGCAAGCCCGCCCGAAGGCCGCCGCCTCCACCACGCCCCGGACGCCGCGCACGGCCGGTTCCGCGCCCGAATCCGGGACGCCCGCGGCCGGACATCACGGGCCGACGCTGATCGCCGCCAATGCGGGGCTGGAGGTCTATTCCCTCGGCAAGTCCTTCAAGAAACGGCCGGTCCTGCGCGATGTCTCCGTCAAGGTGCAGCGGGGAGAGGCGGTCGGGCTGCTCGGCCCCAACGGCGCGGGCAAGACGACTTGCTTCTACATCATCACCGGGCTGATCTCCGCCGATTACGGCGAGATCAAGCTGGACGGCGAGGATATCACGGAACTGCCGATGTACCGGCGCGCGCGCCTGGGCATCGGTTATCTGCCCCAGGAAGCCTCGATCTTCCGGGGCCTCACGGTCGAACAGAACATCATGGCCGTGCTGGAACTGATCGAGAAGGACCGCACCCGGCGGGAAAGCGCGCTGGAAGGGCTGATGGCCGAGTTCTCGATCAGCCATCTGCGCCGCACGCCCGCCATCGCGCTGTCCGGCGGCGAGCGGCGGCGGCTCGAGATCGCCCGCGCGCTGGCGAGCCAGCCGCATTTCGTCCTGCTCGACGAGCCGCTGGCCGGCATCGATCCGATCGCCGTGCGCGATATCCGCGAGTTGGTAAGCCACCTCAAGGATCGCGGCATCGGCGTGCTGATCACCGACCACAATGTCCGCGAGACGCTGGATATCGTCGACCGGGCCTACATCCTGCACAATGGCACCGTGCTGATGGAAGGCTCGCCCAACGACATCGTCGCCAACCAGGAGGTGCGGCGGGTCTATCTGGGCGACCGGTTCAGCCTGTGATGCATCGGGCGGCGGTCTGTCCCGGGTCCTTGGAAGGCGCCGCGCGGGACGGTGCCGAAGGGGGAGTGACGTAGAGCGATGTCGCTGACCGCAAGGCTCGATCTGCGACAAAGCCAGCAGCTGGTCATGACCCCGCAGCTGCAGCAGGCGATCAAGCTGCTGCAGTTCTCCAGCGTCGAGCTCGCCGCCTTCGTCGAGGAGGAACTCGAACGCAACCCCCTGCTGGAGCGCGACGAAGGCCAGCGCGAGGCGGCGGACGAGCGCCTGCGCGCCGAGGATTCCGACCGCCACGCCCCCTCCTCCACCACGGACGAGCGCCGCGACAGCGCGGAAATGCTGTCCGCCGACGGTGCCCAGGGCATCGATGACCGGGCACTCGACGCGGATTACGACGGCACCTACGAGGGCGATATCGCCGGCCCCGGCGCCGATGGCGGACAGGACAGGGGCGAGGCGGGGTTGAGCCTGACCGGCCCCGGCATGGGCGGCGGTGGGGGCGGTTTCGACGACGATCCACGGGGGTTCGAGGAAACGCTCGCCGGGCCGGAGAGCCTGCAGGACCGTCTCGTCACCCAGCTCCACCTCGACACCGCCGAGCCGGCGGCGCGCATGATCGGCCTCTATCTGATCGATTCGCTGGACCCCTCCGGCTACCTCACCATCGATCTGGACGAGGTGGTGGACGCCCTCGGCGCCGATCGCGCGACAGTCGAGGCCGTGTTGGCACGGCTTCAAGGGTTCGAGCCCGCGGGTCTCTTCGCGCGATCGCTCGCGGAATGCTTGAAACTGCAATTGATCGAGAAGAACCGATTCGATCCCGCCATGGCCGCGCTGCTGGACAATCTCGACCTGCTGGCGCGGGGCGAACGGGCGAAACTGATGAAGCTGTGTGGCGTCGACGCCGAGGACCTGACGGAGATGGCGGCGGAGCTGCGCGCCCTCGACCCCAAACCCGGCCTGACGCATGGCTTCGAGCCGGCCGAGCCCGTGATCCCCGACGTGCTGATGCGACGCGGGCCGAAGGGCGACTGGATCATCGAGTTGAATCCCGACACCCTGCCCAAGGTGCTGGTGAACGAACGCTTCTACGCCGAGATCGCGGGCACGGCGCGCGAGCGGCGGGACAAGGAATATCTCTCCGAGCGGCTGCAGACCGCCAATTGGCTGGTGAAGAGCCTGCATCAGCGCGCCACCACCATCCTGAAGGTGTCGAGCGAACTGGTCCGCCAACAGGACGCCTTCTTCCGCCACGGCGTCGCGCATCTGAAACCGCTGGTGCTGCGTGATATCGCGGATGCGATCGAAATGCATGAATCGACCGTCAGCCGCGTTACCTCCAACAAATATATCGCCAGTCCGCGCGGGCTGTTCGAACTCAAGTACTTCTTCACCACCCGCATCGCCGGGACCG
This sequence comes from Marivibrio halodurans, assembly GCF_017963645.1. Classification (GTDB taxonomy): domain Bacteria; phylum Pseudomonadota; class Alphaproteobacteria; order UBA8366; family Aestuariispiraceae; genus Marivibrio; species Marivibrio halodurans. The sequence continues at coordinate 56,605 of NZ_JAGMWN010000006.1, forward strand.
AGGGGGACCAGTCGCATTCCGCCGAATCCGTGCGCCACCGCATCCGCGCGCTGATCGACGCGGAAACGGCGGACAGCGTCCTCTCCGACGACAAGCTGGTCGAGATGCTGCGCGGGGAAGGCGTCGATATCGCGCGCAGAACGGTAGCCAAATACCGTGAAGCGATGCGGATTCCCTCCTCGGTGCAGCGCCGGCGTCGAAAAAAAGCCGCGATCTGAACACTAAGGTCATGTTTTCATGGGTTAATCACGATACTTGACGCGGCAGGGGGCGCTCAGTAGCTTCCGCCGCCATTCGGGTGCATCGGGCCCGGAACGCGGCCGGACGGTGGGGGCGCCGGATCGGCGGCGCGGGCGATACGGCGAGACGACGAAACGGGGTCAACGGGCGTATCCGACGAACGGGACCGACGGGCTTGGGCGCAAACCCTATTCAGACGGGATGGCTGTGATACGATTGCGGTCCGGCGGCCGCACGCGAAGCCGAACGGCTTCCCGGCCGAGCGCGGATCGACGACCCCGCCGCCGCCACGCCGCCCGATCGGGTGCCGGGCGATGACGGGACGGTTCGCGGGACGGGCAGATCCCGGCCGCCGATGGCGAAATGGACACGCGGCGCCCGCGCCGACGCGTCCGGTACAGGAAAGGATCCAAGGGGAATCATGCAGCTCGCAGTGAAAGGCAAGCAGGTCGATGTGGGCGATGCGTTGCGCACCCATATCGAGGAGACCCTGCCGGACTCCATCGGCAAGTATTTCGACAACACGACCGATGTCACGGTCACGATCGCCAAGGACGGGCACAAGTTCACGGTCGATATCCAGGCCCATGTCTCGAAACGGGTGCTGGTGCAAGGCCGGGGCGCCGCCGGCGACGCCTATGGCGCCTTCGAGGAAGCGGCCGAGCATGTGCTGAAGCGTCTGCGCCGGCACAAGCGCCGCCTGCGCGACCACAAGCAGAAGATGTCGACGGCGGAAGCCGTGCCCGCGCTGCAATATATCCTGGAGGCCGAGCGCGGCGGCGACGAGGAACCGGCCGACGACGCACCGCCGGCGGAGCCGATCATCGTCGCCGAAATGCCGACCGAGGTGGAAAGCATGACGGTGGGCGAGGCGACGATGCGCCTGGATCTGGGCGGCCTGCCCGCGCTGCTGTTCCGCAATTCGAAGCACGGCGGGCTGAACATGGTCTATCAACGCAGCGACGGGAACTACGGCTGGGTCGATCCCAAGCTGCTGACGGGCGGTGGCGGCGCGGGCGCCGACTGACCCACGATCGATGAACGACGGTACGCGACGGGCCGGGCCTTGCGCTCGGCCCGGCCGTGGCCAAATGAGGGCGAACCCATAGCGGGTCGAGCCAAGGGTCGAGAGCATCATGGATATCAGCGATCTGTTGAGCACCGAGTGCGTGATCGAAAGCCTGACGGTCGCCTCCAAGAAGCAGGCGTTGCAGGAGATCGCGCGGAAGGCCGCCGAGATCACCGGCCTCGATGAACGTCGTCTTTTCGACGTGCTGCTGGAGCGCGAGCGTCTCGGCTCCACCGGCGTCGGCCACGGCATCGCCATCCCGCACGGCAAGATCGCCGGGCTGGACCGGTTGCATGGCTTGTTCGCGCGGCTGGAACGGCCGATCGACTTCGAATCGATCGACGATCAGCCGGTCGACCTGATCTTCCTGCTGCTGGCGCCGGAAGGCGCGGGCGCGGACCATTTGAAGGCGCTGGCCCGGGTGTCGCGGCTGCTGCGCGACCGCACCACCTGCGAGAAGCTGCGCGGCTCCGACAACGCCGACGCGCTCTACGGCCTGCTGACCGAGCCGCAGACCTCCAGCCACGCCGCCTAGCGCGACCGGGCGTCCCGGAACATTCGGTGCCACTGGTCGGGTCCCGCGATTCGGTGTAAGGCCGCTCCATGGCACTTTTTCGCGCGATCGCCACCGTCGGCGGCTGGACCATGATGAGCCGCGTCCTGGGCTTCGCCCGGGACGTCGGCATCGCCAATGTGCTCGGCGCCGGCATGGTGACCGACGCCTTCTTCATCGCCTTCAAATTTCCCAATCTGTTTCGCCGCCTGTTCGGCGAAGGGGCGTTGAACGCCGCCTTCGTCCCCCTCTATGCCGGGCGCGCGGAGGCGGCGGAGAACGAGGACAGCCCGGAGGACAACCCGGAGAACGGCCCGGACGGCGCCACGCGCTTCGCGGGCGAGGTCGCGGGCGCCCTCACCCTCTTCATGCTGGTCTTCACGCTGATCGCCATGGGCGCCATGCCCTGGATCATGAGCGCGATCGCCCCCGGCTTCGCCGACGACCCGGCGAAATTCGCGCTGACGGTGGAACTGGGGCGGATCGCCTTCCCCTATCTGTTGTTCATGACGCTCTCGGCGCTGCTCTCGGGCATCCTCAACGCGCAAGGGCGCTTCGGCGCGGCGGCGGCGGCGCCGATCCTGCTCAATATCGTGCTGCTCGGCGCGCTGGCGCTGATCCATCTGGGCATCGTCGGCGCACCGGGGCCGGGGCTGGCCTATGGTGTCGCGCTGGCGGGTGCCCTGCAGTTCGCGATGCTGGCCCTGGTCGCCCGGCGCGCGGGCCTGCTGCCGCGCGTGCCGCGCCCGCGTCTGACCCCGGGGGTCAGGCGGCTGATCGTGCTGATGGTGCCGGGCGTGGTCGGTGCCGGGGTCGTCCAGATCAACGTGATGATCGGCGACGTGCTGGCCAGTTTCCTGGCGGAGGGCTCCGTCAGCTATCTCTATTACGCCGACCGGGTGAACCAATTGCCGCTCGGCGTCGTCGGCGTGGCGGTCGGAATCGCGCTGCTGCCGCTCCTCTCCCGCCATTTGAAGGCCGGTCGAGACAAGGAAGCAGCAGAGAGCATGAACCGCGCTATCGAGGTTTCGCTGCTGCTGACCCTGCCGGCGGCGGCGGCCCTGGTCGCGATTCCCGACGCGATCGTCCTGACCCTGTTCGAGCGCGGAGCCTTCGGCCCGGCGGCGGCGGCCGCGACGGCGGACGCGCTACGCGCCTTCGCGATCGGCCTGCCCGCCTATGTCCTGATCAAGGCGCTTTCCCCCGGTTTCTGGGCGCGGGAGGATACCAAGACCCCGGTCCAGATCGCCGCCGGGGCGGTCGGGCTGAATATCGCGCTGGCGCTCGTCCTGATGGGGCCGCTCGCGCATGCGGGGATCGCGCTCGCCACGGCGCTGACGGCCTGGGTCAATGCCGGGACGCTCGCCTTCCTGTTGGCGCGGCGGGGACTGTTCCGGGCGGACCGGCGTCTGGTCCGGCGGGGCGGCCGCATGGTGCTGTCGGCCGGGCTGATGGCGGCGGCGCTGGTGGGCGGCGCCTACCTACTCGCCCCCTGGTTCGCCGGCGGGCTGGAGACGCGGGCGCCCGCGCTCCTGATCCTGGTCGTGGGCGGCGCGGCGGTCTATTTCGCCGCCGCCCAACTGCTTGGCGCCGCGCGCTTTAGCGAGGTCAAGGCAATGCTGCGCCGGCGGCGTTGAGCGTACCCAACCGCGGCCGCCCGAACACTGAAACGCCCGCCGGATCGCTCCGGCGGGCGTTTCGCCAAAGGGGCGTTTCCTCGTGACCGACCGGACGGACCCGGGTTGAACCCCCCGGTCACATCCGGGACCGCCGGCCGGTCGGAAGCCGTCCCTCCCCTGGAATGCGGCCCTTATTCCGGACCCTTTTATTCTAGAATTGGGCCGACTCGGTGCTCTCGCCCATCGCCGTGGTGGCGCTGAGGCCATTGGCGGTGGCGTTGTTAACGGTGTCGAAATAGCTGACCCCGACCTCGTGCTGATGGCGGGTGGCGGAGAAGCCATGCGCCTCGGCCGCGAACTCGGCCTGCTGAAGCTCGGAATAGCCGGCCATGCCGCGCTCCTTATAAGCCCGAGCCAGTTCGAAGGTGGCGTAGTTCAGGCTGTGGAACCCGGCCAGCGTGATGAACTGGAACTTATAGCCCATCGCGCCCAGCTCACGCTGGAACTTCTCCATCGTGTCGCGGTCCAGATGCTTCGCCCAGTTGAAGGAGGGCGAGCAGTTATAGGCCAGCATCTGATCCGGATATTCCTTGCGGATCGCCTCGGCGAACTTCTTCGCCTCGCCCAGATCCGGGGTGGAGGTCTCCATCCAGAGCAGATCGGCATAGGGCGCGTAGGCGAGACCACGGGCGATGCCCATCTCGACGCCGCCGGTGATGCGGTGGAAGCCTTCCACCGTGCGCTCCCCGGTCAGGAAGGGCGCATCGCGCTCATCCACGTCGGAGGTGATGAGGCGCGCGGCCTCGGCGTCGGTGCGGGCCATGATGATGGTCGGCACGCCCATCACGTCGGCCGCCAGACGCGCGGAGTTCAGGTTGCGAACGGCCTGTTGCGTCGGCAACAGAACCTTGCCGCCCAGATGGCCGCACTTCTTCTCGGAGGCGAGCTGATCCTCGAAATGGACACCGCCCGCGCCGGCCTTGATCATCGCCTTCATCAGTTCGAAGACATTGAGCGGGCCGCCGAAACCGGCTTCCGCGTCGGCCACGATCGGGGCGAACCAGTCGATATCGTCGGTTTCCTGACCCTGATGCTGCTCCATCGTCTGGATCTGATCCTGACGGATGAAGGCGTTGTTGATCCGCTCCACCACCTGCGGGACCGAGGAAACCGGATAGAGCGACTGGTCCGGATACATCTGGCCCGCATTGTTGGCGTCCGCCGCGACCTGCCAGCCGGAGAGATAGATCGCCTTCAACCCGGCGCGCACATGCTGCACCGCCTGACAGCCCGTGAAGGCGCCCAGCGTGTTGATATAAGGCTCCTCATGCAGAAGCTTCCACAGCTTCTCCGCGCCCATCTCGGCCAGCGTATGGCGGATCTGGACGGAGCCGCGCAGCTGCTCCACCTCCTTGCGGCTGTAGTCGCGGCGCGTCGTCGCCCAACGGTCCGGCGCGTAATCCGGCGCGGGCCAGTCCTCGCCGCCCTCGGGCGTCGGTTCCCAATTGTAGCCGGAGCTGATGCTGTCCATGTCTCTCACTCCTTCCCGGATGCGTGGGGCGTCCCGCCCCCGCTGTGAAGCCTTTACAAACGGATTTACAAGAAGCGCGCGCCTCGTTCGGACCGTTTCACGCTTCGCATTTCCGCCCTGAAGGCTTGATAACGCCGGGATGGTGCGACGCACAACGCTTTCAAACATGACAGCGATGGACAAAAGGTTGGTAAATTATTTACTATTAGTAAATCATGTAAATTCACGACGATGGGACGATATGGCGAACACCGCGCAATCCGGGAAATCCACGGCCAAGCAAGCCCCGAAGATCGGCGCCAAGATCCGCCGCCTGCGCCGGGAGCAGGGCCTGACCCAGGCGCAACTGGCCGAGCGCCTGGGGGTCAGCGCCTCCTATCTAAATCTGATCGAGCATAACCGGCGCAAGCTGACGACCGACCTGCTTCTGGGCATCGCGGAGCAATTCAAGCTCGACTTCGCCAGCCTGGCGGAAGACGACGAAAGCCGCCTCTATAACGACGTGATGGACGCCTTCGGCGACCGTCTGTTCGAGGAGGTGGAACTGACGAACACCGACGTGCGAGAGCTGGTCACCGCCAGCCCCCAGGCCGCCCGCGCGCTGCTCACCCTCTATGACGCCTATTACAAGACGCTGAACGACGCCCGCTCGCTCGCCGCCCAGATGACGGATGGGGAGGAAGACGGCGGCGGCTTCGGTATCGGTGGCTTCGCGCTGGCCGATCTGGCACCGGCGGACCTGATCTCCGACATGATTCAGGAGAACCAGAATCATTTCGCCGATCTGGAACACGAGGCCGACCGCGTGCGCCGCGAGGTGAAGATGGTGGGCGACACGGTCGGCCACGACACCGCCGCCCTGTCCTGGGAACGCATGGCGGATTATCTGCGCGAGGCCCATGGCGTGCGCACCGTCTTCGCGACACCGGAGCCGACGCCCGGCACGGGCGGCGAGGCGGGAACCGGAACGGGCGGGATCGCCAGGCGCTTCGACAAGCGCGACCGGGCGCTGACCATCTCCGCACGGCTGGACGCGCAGGCGCGCGCCTTCCAACTCGCCCATCAGATCGGCCAGCTTTCCGCCGATCCGGTGCTGGAAATGCTGCTGACCGAGAACCGCATCAAGCAGGAACAGGGCCGCGCGCTGGGGCGCGTCGCGCTGGCCAACTACTTCGCCGCCGCCCTTCTTATGCCGTACGAGGAAGTGCTGGGCGCCGCGCGCGCCACGCGCTACGACATCGAACTGCTGCAACATCAGTTCAATGCCAGCTTCGAGCAGGTCTGCCACCGGTTGACCAGCCTGACCCGGCCGGGCGATGCCGGGATTCCTCTGCACATGCTGCGCGTCGATACCGCGGGCAACATCTCCAAGCGCTTCACGCTCTCCGGCCTGCCGATCCCACGCCACGGCGGTGCCTGCGCGCGCTGGAACGTCTATTCGGCCTTCCTCAATCCCGGCGTGATCCAGGCCCAGGTCTCGAAGCTGCCGGAGGGGCAAGCCTATTTCTGCATCGCGCGCACCGTGCGCAAGGGCGGCGTGGGGCACGGCGCGCGATCCTATTTCCAGTCGATCGGCATCGGCTGCGATCTGCGCTATGCCCGCGAGATGGTCTATTCCGACGATGTCGAACTCGACCGACCCGAACGTTTCGGGGAAATCGGCGTCGCCTGCCGTATCTGCGAGCGGATGGATTGCGGCCAGCGCGCCTTCCCGCCGGTACATCTGCGCTACACGGTCGACCCGGACCTGCGCGGCGCCAGCCCCTATACCGCCCCCGGCTGGCCCTGGCATCACGAACGGCCGGGGCCGACGCGCTGAACGTACCCGATGCCCATCGGTGGCTTGCTTACCGATTCGTCCGAAATTCGAGTGCTGTGACGAGGAACACAGCGTGGCGGCCCGTGCCGCCCTATGGTCATTCCATCATTCGATCCGGATCGGCGGGCGGCGCGCCTGTGTAGAGACTGCCGTCGCCCGCCGACCCGATGCGAGAGGGAGTGTTCGACGATGCCGATCCGTTTCGATTCCCTTGGCCATCTCCCCGCCGGCAGCTACGGCGCGCTCGCCGCGCTCGCGGCCGTCGGCATCATGCTGGTCGGGCTGGTGTTCTAACGCCGCCCGCCCCCCTGTGACCGGCCGTCCCACGGAGTTCCATACCGGACGGCCATCCCCTGTTCGATATGTGCCGACTTGACCGGTCCGGGGTGGTTCCCCGGGCCGGTTCCTTATGCCGTCTCTCGATGCCAAGTCTCGGTGCCGAGCCTCGGTAATCGTGCCCCTTCCATCCCGCCCGCATGGCGGGGTTCGAAGGGTTCAGAATCTGAACGGCGCGCGTCCCGGCCGGGATAGTCCCCATCACCCGACACCTACCCGCTGCCCCCTCCCGTTTCGGGCATCACCCTTTGGGGGCATCACCCATTAACGGTCAGGGTCCGCAATTCGCGCGTGACGACGGCCAGCATGGCGAGGTCGAGTTGCGGCAACCGGTCGAGTTCCGCGAGGAGCCCGTCGATTCGCTCGACCGATTCGTGGCGTCCCTCGACCCAGGCGGCGATGGCGGCCTCGCCGGTTTCCGCCCCCTGCAGGATGCGCGCGGCCAGATCGCCCTGCAGCCCCCAGAGGTCGTCGATGATCGCGCCGAGCGCCATGCGGTGCCACTGATTGTCGGACGGAATCCGGTTCGCGGCCGAGCGCAGCCAATCCAGACCGAAGCGCGCGCCCACGGCGGAATAGGTCTGTCCCACCGCCTTCACCGGATGGCTGCCGCCGGCGGCGAGCTTCACCACGTCGCAGGCCGAGGAGAGCACCTTCAATTGCGCGATCGCGGTCACCAGATCGCGCGGCGCCGCCCCCTCCTGGCCGAAGCGTTCGATGCGGGCGTCGATATCCTGCTTCGCCCGGGTGGAAAGGATAGCGCCGAAATGCTCCTGCAGGGTCCGGACGCCGGTTTCGTAGGTGTCGATCGCGCCCTTGATATCGATCGGCGGTTTCTCGTTGCGCAGGAACCATTCGGTCATGCGCTCCACCGTGCGGCCGGTCTCGCGCAGCATCTTGTTCTGCAGGCTGGCGGAAATCTTATTGTCCAGCCCCTCGATCCGCGCCCAGATATCGCGCAGGCCGAAGACCTCGCGCACCACCGTGTAGGCCCGCGCGATCTCGGCCGAGCCGCGCCCGGTGCGCTGCTGCATCTCGTTGATAAAGCTGGGCCCCGTCCGATTGATCATCGAATTGGTGACGGAGGTCGCGATGATCTCCCGCCGCAGGCGGTGGCCCGCGATGTTCTCCGCGTAATTGTCCCGCAGCGGCTTCGGAAAATAGCGGAACAGATCCTCCTCCAGCACCGGATCGTCCGGCAGGTCGGACTCGAGCAGTTCGCGATAGGTGATGTTCTTGGCATAGGCCAGGATCACCGCCAGTTCCGGCCGGGTCAGCCCCTGGTTCTTCTGCATCCGCTCGGCGATTTCCTCGTCGTCGGGCAGGAATTCCAAATCCCGGTCGAGGTCGCCCGCCCGCTCATAGGCCCGGATCAGGCGTTGATGCCGGTCGAGCGAGGTCGCCGCGCGCGCCTGGGTGACGGAGACGGACTGGGTCTGCTGATAATTGTCGCGCAGGACGAGCGCGCCCACCTCGGCGGTCATCTTCTCCAGCAACTGGTTGCGCTGCTTTTCCGTCATGTCGCCGCGCGCGACCACATCGCCCAGCAGGATCTTGATATTGACCTCGTGATCGGAGCAATCGACGCCGGCGGAATTGTCGATCGCGTCCGTATTGATGCGCCCGCCGGCGCGCGCGAATTCGATGCGCCCGCGATGGGTGATGCCGAGATTGGCGCCCTCCCCGATCACCTTGACGCGCAACGCCCCGCCATCGACCCGGATCGCGTCGTTCGCGCGGTCGCCGACATCGGCGTTACTTTCCTCCGAATGCTTCACATAGGTGCCGATCCCGCCGAACCAGAGCAGATCGGCCTCCGCGCCGAGGATGGCCTTGATCAATTGATTGGGCGTCAGCTCGTCCCGGTCGATATCGAAGCGCTGCTTGATCTCCGGCGTCAGCTTGACCGACTTCGCCTTGCGCTCGAACACGCCGCCGCCCTTGCTGATCAACTTGGTATCGTACTGGTCCCAGCCCTTGACCGCCTCGAACAGGCGCTTGCGCTCCTTGAAGCCGGCCGCCGCGTCCGGGTCCGGATCGATGAAGACATGCAGATGGTTGAAGGCCGCCACCAGGCGGATATGCTCGGACAGCAGCATGCCGTTGCCGAAGACGTCCCCGCCCATGTCGCCGACACCGATGACGGTGAAGTCCTCGCTCTGGGTGTCATGGCCCATCTCGCGGAAATGGCGCTTCACCGCCTCCCAGCCGCCGCGCGCGGTGATCCCCATCTTCTTGTGATCATAGCCCGCCGACCCGCCGGAGGCGAAGGCATCCCCCAGCCAGAAACCGTAGCTCTGGGAAACCGCGTTGGCATGGTCGGAGAAGGTCGCCGTTCCCTTGTCGGCGGCCACCACCAGATAGGGGTCGTCGCCGTCCCAGCGCACCACCTTCTCCGGCGCGCGGATGTCGCCCGTCACCAGATTGTCGGTGATATCCAGCATGCCCGCGATGAAGAGCTTGTAGCAGGCGACCCCCTCGGCCAGGAACGCCTCCCGGTCGCTGGCGGGCGGCGCCTTCTTCAGCACGAACCCGCCCTTCGAGCCGACCGGCACGATGACCGCGTTCTTGACCTGCTGCGCCTTGACGAGGCCCAGGATCTCGGTGCGGAAATCCTCCCGCCGGTCGGACCATCGCAGGCCGCCGCGCGCGACCAGCCCGAAGCGCAGATGCACCGCCTCGAAACGGGGGCTGTAGACGAAGATCTCGCGCAAGGGGGCGGGCTGCGGGATTTCCTCGATCTCCCGGCTGGCCAGCTTGAAGGACACGATCGGCTTGAAGCCGCCCTCCGCGCCCGGCTGGAAGAAATTGGTGCGCAGCGTCGACCGGATCAGATTCAGGAACCGGCGGATGATCCGGTCCTCGTCCAGGTTGCTGACGGCGTCGAGGGCATGATGGACCTCCGCGACCAGCGCCTCCTCCCGGGTACCGCGATCGCCGGAATAATCGGGGTCGAAGCGCACCCGGAAAAGCTCCGCCAAGGCCCGGGCGATCGCCCCGTTGGAGGCGAGCGTCTCCTCCATGTATTCCTGGCTGAAGGGGATCGCGGCCTGACGCAGATATTTCGAATAGGCGCGCAGCACCACCACGTCGCGCCAGCCCAGCCCGGCGGTCAGAACCAACCGGTTGAAGCCGTCATCCTCGATCTCGCCGTTCCACACGCGCAGGAAGCTGTCGTGGAAGACGTCGCGCACCGCGTGGAAATCGACCGGACGCCCGCCATGGGTCTCCAGCGCGAAATCATGCATGTAGAGCAGCGGCGCGTCCTTGGCCCGGTTGCCGTCGCGGTCGTTCACCGGGTCGGGATCGGGGCGCACCTCGAAGGGCTGCTCCTCCATCACGCGCAGCCCCATGTTCTCCAGCATCGGCATGACGGCGGACAACACCATCGGGCCGCCCGGGTGATAGACCTTGAGGCGAAGCTGATGCTTCTCCGTCTCGATCGGGTGATAGAGGCTGACGCCCAGCCCGCCGGTCTCCAGCGCGCCTTCCACCCGGTCGATATCGAAGGCGGCGGTCTGAACGTTGAAATGCTCGGTATAGGCGACGGGGAAGGCCTCCGCGTATTTCCGCAGCAGGGTCAGGCCCCGCTCCTCCCCGTGATTCTCGACCATCGCCTGGCGCAGCTTGTCCTCCCAGGTGCGCGTCTCCTCGCGCAGCTTGGCTTCCAGCGCCTTGCGGTCGTACTCCGGGACATTGCCCGGCGTCGTCTTGATGATGAACTGAACGCGGCTCAACGCCTCGTCCGACATGTGGGTGTAATTGGCGACGACGCCGCCATCGAGTTCCTTCGCCAGGATTTCCCCGATGCGCCGCCGCAGCGCGGTGGCGAAACGCTCGCGCGGGACATAGACGATGGCGGAGACATAGCGCTGGAACGGGTCCGGCCGCAGGAAGAGGGCGATGCGCTGGCGTTCCTGCAGATGCAGGATGCCCATCGCGATCTCGTAGAGCTGATCGACCTCGATCTGAAACAGCTCGTCGCGCGGATAGCTCTCCAGGATATGGGTCAGCGCCTTGGCGGAATGGCCACCCGTCTCGAAGCCGGAACGCTCGATCACCGCCTCCACCTTCTGGCGCAGCAGCGGAATCTCCCGCGGGCTCTGGTTATAGGCGACGGAGGTGAGCAGCCCGGTGAACAGCTTCTCCCCGACGGGCTTGCCCTTGGCGTCGAAGGTCTTGATCGCGATCGTGTCCATATGGACCCGTCGGTGGACGGTGGAGCGCCGGTTCGCCTTGGTGATGCGCACCAGCGTCGGCTCGAACATGGTTTCCTGAATCTCGACCGGCAGGGTGCCGAGATGGCGCAGCCCCTCGAAAACCTGACGGTCGGAATCGCGGAGCACGCCGAGCCCGCTCTCCTGATCGATGACGAGGCGCGCGCTCTCCCCACCGCCCTCGAAGGCGACTTCGCGATAGCCCATGAAGGTGAAATGGTCGTCATGCAGCCACTGCATGAATTGGGCGGTTTCCTCGACCGTGCGCTTGTCGACGCCCTTGGGCGGCTTCTTGCTCAGGGTCGCGGCGACCTCGGCCGCGCGGTCGCGCATCGCCTGCCAATCCTCGACCGCCGCGCGCACATCGACCAGGATCTCGGCCAGCCCCTCCTCGATCGCCTCCAGCACGGCCGGGGCCGATTGCTCGTCGATCTCGACATGCATGAAGCTTTCGCGCGGCAGCTTGGCGCGGTCGACCGTCTCGCTCGGGAAGTCCCGGGCGACGCCGTTCGCGTCGCGCTCCACGCCGAAAATCGGATGGACGACCAGATGGACCGTCAGATCCTGGCGCGCGAGCTCCATCGTCACGCTATCCACCAGGAACGGCATGTTGTCGTTCACGACCTCGATCACCGTGTGGGTCGAATGCCAGCCATGTTCCTCGAAGCGGGGATTATAGACCCGGATCTTCGGGCGGCCGGGCGTGCGCTCCTGCCCGAAGGCCCACATCGAGAGCGCCGCGCCGTACAGGTCCTCCGGCTCCCGGTCCAGGATATCCTCCGGCGGGGTATGCCGATAGTAATGGTCGGTGAAGAGCTGGGCCCGCCGCGCCTTCTCGCCGGACATCCGGTTGGCGATCAAGGCATGGACCTTGTCCAAAAGCTCTTGCTTGCGCTGATCGATTGACTCGCCCATCGCTTGGATAATCCCCCGCATGTCATGCCGGTCGCACGCGCCGAGAGGCGCCGCCGACTGTTTTATAGCGGAAGCCTAGCGCGAAATGATGACAGGCGAAACGGTTGCGGTCGGAAATCAGGAACCGCCGCCGTCGCGCGGCGCGCGGCGGCGTACCTCGGCGGCGGCCGGCGCGTAGCGGGTCAGCGCCGCGTTAAGGTCCTTGGCGAGACCGGCGACATCCTGATCCCCGTCCCGGCCGACGCGTCGGCGCAGGGAATCGAGAATTTCGGTATAGAGACGCTCGCCCGCCTCGGCCAGCCGCCGGGTTTCCGCCAACTCGATCGTCAGGCGGCGCGCCTGCGCTTCCGGGCCGTCGTCGAAGGAATCGCTCATGACGCGGGCGAGACTATCCGCGGGCGCCGGCGCGGGACAAGGGGGATCGGATCACCGCCCTTCCAGGACACCGAAATCCAGCGCGCCGAGGATCGTGGTGATGTCGCCCGCCTCGTCGGCGAGCGGAAGCGTCAACCGTTCGTAGGTGACGAATTTCTTGCCGAACCTGGCGAGCGTCCCGCGATAGACCACCGGCGCGCGCGCACGCAGGCATTCGCGGTAGCTGGCGACGAGGTCCGGCACTTCGGGCAGATGCAGATTCTCGCTTAGGCGCAGGCCGGTGAATTCCCGGCCGACCGCGCGCACGACCTCCGTGCCCGCCAACCGGAATCGGAAATCCGCGCCGCCGTCGATCACATCGACCAACACGACATAGGGCAAATCCGACGAATCCAGACAATGCGGAGAGAAGGAAGCCCGGCGCGGCGTGCCGTCCGCGATCATTTCAAGACCACGCCAAACCGCCAAGACCCGCTTCAGGCGGTCCGATCGAACCTCCAGCGCTTCCACCGCTCGACCTTTTTTTACCCCCGGCGAAAGGGTGCTCGGTATCCTAACCCCTGATGGCCGGAGCCGGTTTCGTGGCATTCCATGAAAAATGAATATCAAACCCGGCACGCGGGCGAAATAGATGCCCCGTCAAAAATCCGAACCACCCCGCCGCAATGTGGCTCGGGGTCGTTCGTCGTGCCCATCCTCGTGGTTTGTCGGAAGGAAAACTGGAGCGGGCGATGAGATTCGAACTCACGACCCCAACCTTGGCAAGGTAGGGAAACGGTGAGCGATATCAAACTGTTGTCGGTCTCATTCACACAGGAGAGAGTGAATGGCGACCATCAGAAAGCTTCCGTCAGGCCGGTTCAACGTTCAAATCCGGCGCAAGAACGCCCACCCAATCAGCCGTACCTTCGATGCGATGGAAGATGCCCAACAGTGGGCAACCGAGCACGAGCTTGCAGGCAGGGCCGCTCTCAAAGCAGGCGAGGGCCTAACGTTTCTGGAACTGGGTCAAAGATACTGCGACACCGTTCTGAAAGGGCGACCGTCGCGGGACATTGCACTCAATCGGGTGGAACGAATCGCCCGGAACTTGCCGCGCCAGCTAACGGACATATCCCGGCAGGACGTGAATGCTTACCGCCAAATTCGCCTCCGCGCCGTGTCCACCACCACCTGTCGCGACGAACTTGTTTTCATCCATCGGCTTTATCGCTGGGCGCACCGGGAAATGATCCTCGATAAAGCTCACCATCCCTCGCCATGCGAGGACGTATATATCCCACCGTCCAACAAACCCCGCACCAAAGTAATTGAAAGGAGCGAGCTTGATCGGCTCCTTGCCAACCTTCCAAAGACCATGCGCCCCATCATCGAACTGGCCTACGAAACAGCCATGCGACGAAGCGAGATTGTGAGACTGACAGCCCGCCATGTGCATCTCTCAGAGCGTGTTGCATCAGTCGTCGAGGGCAAGACTGGGGATCGCGATGTGCCGCTTACTCAGCGGGCTGTAGAGCTTCTCAGAGAGGCGCTGGCGCGAGTTAAGCACCCCGACGCCCCATTGTTCCCCGTCGTCCCTCACAGTGTCACAACAGCCGTCAGAAGGGCCAGACAGAAGGCAGGCCTAAGTCCTGATATTCGCCTCCATCAGCTTCGACATACGCGGATTACTAACGTCGCGAAGAAAGGTCTTAACCAGGCGCAAATCATGATGGTGAGCGGACACCGTGACGTGCGTAGCGTTCAGAGATACACTCACTTAAGGGTAAAGGATGTTGTCGGCCTGATTGACTAGTTTTTGGAGGACTCATGTTGACATACCTCAAACGGCGATACTTCGCAGCAACCGTAGCGGCGGAAATCAGAGCTCAGACAGACGACCAAGGGCTAATTAGCACGCTTCTTTCTCGTGCTTGGGCATTTCAACATCTCGAAGCGCTGCGCACACAATCGTACTATCGAAAAGAGCCTAATGCGTCATTTTTGCACGCTTGTGGCATTCTGGAGCAGGGACTTCTTGATCAGGGACTAAGTAACATCACGCGGCGTCAATGTTATGAGGCGCTTCATGCCCGGCTTGATAAAGCAAAATCCAATCTACCATATTGGAGTCGGCACTCATTTATTTTTTCAGGATTGCTGGAATCCTTGGATCAGTTCAGCACTACTCAACCTGATGCGAACAAGGTTGACGCCCCCACAGAGGGTTCAGGCGCAGCCTACAAAGCAACAGAGCCGATAGTTAGCAGCGAGTTTCCGGCGGGCCGGTATAAGTTAGTCTATAGCCTGCAAACGACAGAACGCGTACGTGGCCAAGTTATAGGCACCCCCGTAGAATACGTCTTACGCAGCAACGACCTTGAGACAATGTACAACATCGGCTTGGCGAAACAAATGGGAGGCGCTTCGGTAGAGCTCACAGACACAGAAAAAAATCAGCTTATTCCTCTCAAACTTGATCACCTACCGAATTAACAAGCGCCCGAACGTTCCGCCATTCTTCAAATACGGGATGCGATCGATTCACTAGAAAGCCGCTGTTGGTTTGAAGCTAATCACGCCCGACGGCTCTGGGACATTAATGCCAACAATGGATTAATAGCAGGGACCGAGAACGCCTCCGAAAGGTTCAGCACCAACACATGGTCAAGGCCGATGTACGTATTTTCGTGGTCTAGTTTGAGGGTGGAGTGCCCTAGGTTACGAATGAGAATTGGAGGGAAATAATATATTTTAATAACTTATCCTGTATGGGCGCCGTAGCCCCAAACGGAGGCGCCCCATACGATAAGCGATGAATGGCTTAAGCGAGCGTATACCCTCATTGCCTAGTCGGCAGGACCATTCATTCGTTCCCATTGAGATTCGCGACGATGATAGCGGGACTTCTCGATCAATGATCGTTTGGCCGCGTCATGGATATCTTCGCCAAAGACAAGACCATCAGGCTCATACCCCTCTGGCCGATGGTAGACAGCCTCATCAATTCGAATATCGCACGGCACCCCAACGACCTCTTCGAACACCTCGTGCATCGTATGAAACAAGTCCCATTCGGCACCTCGTCTCACGATGAACGAATCGTGGATCGGCAGGGCGGTGACGGGAACCTCGTTGTCGAGCAAGCGGATCAACACTCGCTCGGCGATATCGGAATCCAGCCGTTGCATTCGTCCCCATGCTTGCGAGAACAAATACTCAGATATCGGCCCGTGCAACTTCACCATATCGTTCAGTAGGTCGGTATAGGGGCGCCCAAACCTTTCCTCGAATGCAGTGTTCTGGATACGGGCCTTTGCGTTCTTACTAAGGTTTTCCCAATCTGCCGGAAGGGCATCTGGAAAACAGTTGGGCGCGAAGCTGCTACGCCACCGCTTCTCATTCTGCATGACTGTTTTGGCGTTGATTAACTGCATGAACGCCTTCTTGCCGATCTCTCTTACTTCATTCGGCCAGCCCTCGGGGATGTAGGCGTTCTTTGGTGCTGGCTCGCCAATCAGCCCGTACATCATGCTTGGCTGCATCGTCGTGAAATCCATTTCGACTGTCATAAAGCCATCAATCTCGATGAACTTGCGGAACTCGGAAGGCAGCCCCTGCCACCATCCGCCATAGAACCTTCCGCCATTCTCGTAGCTCGAATTCGCGAATACTCGCTTTAGCGTACGGTTCGCAAACTCCAGTGGCTGGCGTGGCTCTCCAATCTCACTGTGCTCACCGGCACTGGTTTGGTCGCCAGACAGTCGAGCGAGGATCTCGTCGTGCTCGGCATCTGTGACGTTGAGGTTGATGAAGCTCTGTTGGAGATTCTCGTTAATCCGCCGGAGGCTTGCGGCGGCCCCGTCGAAATCGAAGTTCACTGGCTCAGGAAGTGGGATCAGTCGCTTCCTCTCGTCCTTTACCACGATAACAGGGGCGGCAGGATCAAACGATACTGAGACCCAAGACAGTTCATGCCGTTCAAAAAATTCCGCCAGCCTAGGCGATGCTCTCATGCGGGATGAGAATTCCTTGAAGCCCGGCGTTTCAATGTGGCTTTCCACATATCCATTGGCAGCGAGAAAATCGACGAGGGTCCGATAAACGTGTTGCGAGAGCAAAGGCGTATCGGTCTCGTGGTCCCAATAACTCCCGCCCTTAATGAAGTTTTGCTTGCCTCTGCTGTAACCAATGAACTTCGTTCGATCACCTTCCCAAGCTGACAGCAGATCGAGAACGAGAATACAGAGTTGGCGGAAATAGGTATGTCGATCGACTTCCCTTAGCCGGTTCTCGCCCTGTGCCGCTCGTTCCGCTTCATACTCACCCATCAATTCGGCGATGGAATTTCGTGCCGCCGCATTCGCAGGAGCTAGATCAACGCGGTTTCGCCGCGAGTTCGTTAGATCAACCGCAATCTCTTCCGCCATAACCTTCCGCCAGACAGCATTTCTTTTAGAGTTAGGCTTGGTGCAGGGGAGTTCTTGCCAACCGTACACATTAAACCCCGGAGAACATGGCTTCACGATGCCAGAGCAGTCAAACGATGAGGTCGCGTATCGAGGGCGACGTTTCCTCGCGTTTCGCCCACCGCATCGAGGGCGACAATGCCCACGAAAACAGGTTCTGCAGTCGCGATCCGTGAATTTCCGCGAGAAAATTTTGAGGCCCGTTGCATATACGGAAAGCCCCCGGTTAGCCCCCTTGCCCCGGCAGCAGCCCCTGCAAACTCTCGCCTTCGGCGTTCAACGGTTACTCGCGGGCGTAGCTCAGGGGTAGAGCACCCGGAGCGACGTGAGCGCCAGCGAACAGAGCGTGCCACCTTGCCAAGCAGCTTCATTCATATTGACGGTGTGAACGAGCGTGAATATCGTCGATCTTTCAAGGGATCGACAATCCACCTGCCCAGCTATAAGCCTCTGATTTTTTAGGAAGAAAACTGGAGCGGGCGATGAGATTCGAACTCACGACCCCAACCTTGGCAAGGTTGTGCTCTACCCCTGAGCTACGCCCGCTTAACGATCCAGTTCTCGGTCGGCACCTTGGGACACGGCAGCCACCGCGTCGCGCCGACGGCGGGTGATATATCGATCGGCGGCGGGCATTGCAAGAGGGGATTTGCGATCGATCCTCACCGCCGCTAAAAGCGGCCCGTCACGAGACGTGGAAACGGCGGAGGAGACGGACGGCATCATGGCCAAGGGAGAAGCGGACCTTCTGGCGCGGCTGGACGCGCTCGGCATCGCGCATGAGACGGTCGCGCACGAACCGGTCTTCACGGTGGAGGAGAGCCAGGCGCTGCGCGGGCAGCTCGACGGCGCGCATGTGAAGAACATGTTCCTGCGCGACAAGAAGAAGCGCCTGTGGCTCGTCACCGTGCTGGAGGACCGCGCGGTCGATCTGAAGGCGCTCAAGAAGCGTATCGGCGCGCAGGGCTCGCTCAGCTTCGGGGACGCGGACCTGCTGATGGCGGTGGTCGGCGTCTCCCCCGGGTCCGTCACGCCCTTCGGCGTCATCAATGATGCGGAGAAGCGGCTGACAGTGGTGCTCGACGCGGGCATCTTCGGGCACGGGACGGTCAACGCGCATCCGCTGCGCAACGACAAGACGACGCGCATCGCCGCCGCCGATCTGAAGCGCTTCATCGCGGCGGAAGGCTACGAGGCCGAGATCGTCGATTTCGGTGCCCCGCTCGCCCCCGAGGAATGAACCGCGTCGGCGCTCTCTTGTCTCGCGACCCGGCGGAAATATCTAAGAGGAGGCCGGCGCATTGGCGGCCCGGCCCGACACGACCAGATGCGAAGGCGTGACGCGCGTGGGGGGAACCGCGCCGCCACCCTCGACCCACGAACGAGAGGACAGCATGTCGGACACGTTTTTCCAGGACCCGGACGGACCCGGCAACGGCCCTAACGGTGCCGGCCAGGGCGGCAATCAGGGTGGCGGGGCGCCGATCGACACCGGCGCGGGCGGCGCGGGCCAACCGTCTCCCGACCAACTGATCGGCCTCGATATCGGCGGGGCGGGACGCGGTGCGCCCGCCGGCGGCGCGGACGGCGCGCAGTCGGCCGATGCGATGATCGTCGACGGCACGGAGGCCGGTTTCGCGCGCGATGTGATCGAGGCATCCATGCAGGTGCCCGTGATCGTCGATTTCTGGGCGCCCTGGTGCGGCCCCTGCAAGACCTTGGGCCCGGCGCTGGAAAGCGCGGTCAAGGCCGCGGGCGGCAAGGTCAAGCTGGTCAAGATCGACATCGACCAGAACCCCGGCATCGCCCAGCAGCTTCGCATCCAGTCGATTCCGACCGTCTATGCCTTCGCGGGCGGGCGGCCGGTGGACGGCTTCCAGGGTGCCTTGCCGGAAAGCCAGTTGAAGGAATTCGTCGCCAAGCTGGCGGAGGTCGCCGACCAGCTCGGCGGCGGAGCCGGCGGCGAGGGCGAGGGTCCCTCGATCGAGGAAGCGATCGAACAGGCCGACGAGGCCGCCGCGAACGGCGATCACGACCGTGCCGCCGCGATCTACGGCCAGATTCTGGAGCATTATCCGAACAACGCCGCCGTGATGGCGAAACTGGCCGTCGCCTATGCCAAGATGGGCGAGACCGAGGCCGCGCAGGAACTGCTCGACGGTCTGCCGGACGGCACTGCGACGAAGCCGGAAATTTCCGGCCATGTCGCCAGCGCCAAGGCGGCGATCGCGCTTGCCGGCAAGGCGGGAGAGGCCGCGGCCAAGATCGATTCCCTGAAGGCCAAGGTGGCGGCCGACCCGAAGGATCATCAGGCGCGTTTCGACCTCGCCGAGGCGGAGGCCGCGACCGGCGGTCACGAAGCGGCGATCGACCATCTGCTCGACATCCTGACGGTCAACAAGGATTGGAACGACGGGGCGGCGCGCCAGCAACTCCTCACCATCTTCGAGGCGCTGGGCCCGACCGACCCGTTGGTGACGAGCGGTCGGCGGCGGCTTTCCTCGCTGCTGTTCAGCTAGGACCACGATCGGAGCCCGCATGAGTCGGTACGACCCGGCCTTCGAGGATTTACCCGCCAGCATCCCGGTCTTCCCGCTTTCCGGGGTATTGCTGCTGCCGCGCGGCATGCTGCCGCTCAACATCTTCGAGCCGCGCTATCTCAACATGATCGAGGACGCCCTCAAGGCGGACCGGATGATCGGCATGATCCAGCCCTCGGCGACGCCGGCGCGCTCGGACAAGGAGCCGCCACTCTACGCCATGGGGTGCGCCGGACGCATCGTCGCCTTCGAGGAGACGGACGACGGGCGGTTCCTGGTTTCCCTCAAGGGGGTCGCGCGCTTCACCGTGGCGGAGGAAATGCCGACGACGCGCGGCTATCGCCGGGTGCGGCCCGACTGGACCGGGTTCGAGACGGACCTGGAGGAAGCGTCCCACGGCGCGGTCGAGCGGAAGAAGCTGTTCAAGAGCCTGAAGAGCTTCTTCAAGGCGCAGGAGATCGAGGCCAGTTGGGACGCGCTCAACGAGACGCCGGACGAGCGGCTGGTGAATTCGCTCGCCATGATCTGTCCGTTCGAGGCGTCGGAGAAGCAGGCCCTGCTCGAAGCCCCCTCGCTCAAGGAGCGTGCCGAGGTGCTGACCGCCCTGGTCGAGATGGCGGTACTTGACACCGGCGGCGGGGGTGGCGACAACGCCAAGCAATGACCACTGGCGACGGAGCCGACGCGATGGCCGATCCCGCTGGCGATATCGACCCGAAGCTTCTGGAGTTCCTCGTCTGCCCGGTGACGCACGGGCCGCTGGACTATGACGCGGAACGGCAGGAGTTGATCTCCCGTCAGGCGGGCCTCGCCTATCCGATCCGCGACGGCATCCCGATCATGCTTCCCGACGAGGCGCGCGAGATAAAGGCGGACTGAGCGCGATCTCCTCCGCTTCATCCGTCACGCCCCGGTCCGGCCTTCCGGCCGCCCGCGCCCTCAATCCACCGGCGCGAAGCTTTCCGCCCGGGCGCGCGCCCAGCGGTGGCTGTAGACCTCGTCGAAATGGTCGGGGTCGTTCAGGCACCCCACCGGAATTTCTGGGAAGGCGACATCGCCGCTGACGGTCTCTCCGCTCTTAAGGCGGATATTGAAGTGCCGGGGTTCCAGATCGATCGGCGCGCGCAGACCGGCCGCCCCCACCATGTCCGCCACCGCGCGCAGCGTGTTGGCGTGAAAGCGCGTGACGCGCACCGACTTGTCGGCGGGGACCAGGGCGCGTTGGCGCACCGGGTCCTGGGTGGCGACGCCGGTGGGGCAGCGGTTGGTGTGACAGGACTGGGCCTGGATGCAGCCGACCGCGAACATGAAGCCACGCGCCGAATTGCACCAGTCCGCGCCGAGCGCGCAGATCCGCGCGATGTCGAAGGCCGTGACCAGTTTCCCCGCCGCGCCGATGCGGATGCGATCGCGCAATCCCGCGCCGCGCAGCGTGTTGTGGACGAAGGTCAGCCCCTCGACCAGCGGCGTGCCGATATGGTTGCTGAACTCCAACGGCGCGGCGCCGGTGCCGCCTTCCTTGCCGTCGACGACGATGAAATCGGGAACGATCCCGGTTTCCACCATGGCCTTCACCATGCACATGAATTCGCGGCGATGCCCGATGCAGAGCTTGAAGCCGACCGGCTTGCCGTCCGACAGTTCCCGCAACCGGCCGAGGAACTCCATGAACTCGATCGGTGTCGTGAAGGCCGAGTGGCCGGGCGGCGAGATGCAGTCCCGGTCCATCGGCACGCCGCGCGCCTCGGCGATCTCCGGCGT
This sequence comes from Marivibrio halodurans, assembly GCF_017963645.1. GTDB lineage: Bacteria > Pseudomonadota > Alphaproteobacteria > UBA8366 > Aestuariispiraceae > Marivibrio > Marivibrio halodurans. The sequence continues at coordinate 78,028 of NZ_JAGMWN010000006.1, forward strand.
GATCTTGGCGGCGGGCAGCATGCCGCCATGGCCGGGCTTGGCCCCCTGCGACAGCTTCACCTCCACCATCTTGATCTGGGGGGCCAGGGCCTGTTCCCGGAAACGGTCCGGATCGAACCGGCCTTGCGCGTCGCGGCAACCGAAATAGCCGGTACCGATCTCGTAGATCAGATCGCCGCCGCCCTCCCGGTGATAACGGCTGATCCCGCCCTCGCCCGTATCATGGGCGAATCCGCCGGCCTTCGCCCCCTGATTGAGGGCCAGGATCGCGTTCGCGCTGAGCGCCCCGAAGCTCATCGCCGAGATATTGTAGAGCGATGCCTCGTAGGGTTGGCGGCAATCCGGCCCCCCGATCGTGACGCGAAAATCACTGTCCTCGATATGGCGCGCGGCGATCGAATGGGTCAGCCAGGAATAGCCGGCGTCATAGACCCGCTCGCGCGTGCCGAAAGGGCGCTTGTCCTCCTGCCCCTTGGCGCGTTGATAGACCAGGGAGCGAACCTCGCGGCTGAAGGGTTCCTCGTCCTGATCGCTTTCGATCAGATACTGCCGGATTTCCGGCCGAATCCCCTCGAACAGCCACCGCATATGGCCGATGACCGGATAGTTGCGCAGGATCGAATGGCGCGGCTGCCACAGATCCCAGATCCCCAGCAACGCGAGCGCGCCCAGGAGCAAGCCCGCGATCAGGAAGTAGATCGAAACCGCCACCGCCAGGGCCAGGCTCGCCATCGCGGCCAGCAGGACGGCCGCGAAGATGGAATAGCGCATCATGGGCAATGGACTTCCCCCTCGTCGTCATCTCGTCGGTTGGCCCGGATTTTCCCCCACCGCAGATTGAGGGGAGTATAGGGAAGACGGAAGACTTACCGAAGACAATCCCCGGGCTGGAGCCGCATGCCGCGCAGGAAGGCATCGCCCGGCACCGGCTTGCGCCCCGGCCGCTGTACCCGGCCGAGCCGGAGCGCCCCGTTCCCGCAGGCGACGGTCCCGTCGGCATCCAGGATCGTCCCGGGGGCCGGGTGCTCTCCCTGCCCTGCCGCCACCGGCATCTCCGCCGGACGGGCGTCGATCAGCTTCAGCCGTTCGCCGCCATACTCGAAGAAACAGCCGGGCCAGGGGGTAAGCGCCCGTAATTGCCGGTCGATGTCGCGCGCCGAATGGGACCAGTCGACGAAGCCCTCCGCCTTCTCGAGCTTGTGGGCATAGGTAATGCCCTCCCGCGATTGCGGTACCGGGTGGAGCCCCCCCCACGCCAGCCCGTCGAGCGCCTCCAGGATCAGCCGCGCGCCCAGTTCGGAGAGTTGATCGTGCAGATCGCCCGCCGTCGTGCGCGGCCCGATCGGCACCGGCTCCTCAAGGACCACCGGCCCGGTGTCGAGACCCGAGGCCATCTCCATGATGGAAATCCCCGTCTCCGCGTCGCCGGCCAGGATCGCGCGCTGGATCGGCGCCGCCCCGCGCCAGCGCGGCAGCAAGGAGGCATGAATGTTCAGGCATCCGTGACGCGGCACCGACAGATACGCCTCCGGCAGGATCAGCCCATAGGCCACCACCACCGCCGCGTCGAGGCCGAGCGCGCGGAAGGTCGCCAGTTCACGCTCGTCCTTCAGGCTGGCCGGATGGGCGACGTCCAGGCGGTGGCGTTCCGCCGCGCGGTGCACGGGGCTCGGCCGGGCCTGCTGGCCACGTCCGGCGGGGCGCGGCGGCTGGGTATAGACCCGGCGAATCCGATGCCCGGCCGCGACGAGCGCATCCAGCGCCGGAACCGAGAAATCCGGCGTTCCCATGAAGGCGATATCGAGGGTCATGGGCGCGGGCCGTGGCGTGATCCGGAATATAGGCCGGTCCGCACCGTCATTCGGCGGCCTGCAGGCGGCCCTGCTTCTTCAGCTTCTGAAGCTTGCGCAGGATCATCGTGCGTTTTAGCTGCGAGATATGATCCACGAAGGTGATGCCGTCGAGATGATCGATCTCATGCTGCACGCAGGTGGCCAGCAGGCCGTCGGCCTCTATCTCGTGCGCGGCCCCCGTCTCGTCGAGATAGCGCAGCGTGATCCGCGCCGGACGCCGCACCTCGGCATATTGCTCCGGGAAGCTGAGGCACCCTTCCTCGTAGGTCGCCAGATCGTCGGATGCCGCCAGGATTTCCGGATTGACGATCTTCATCGGACGCGGCGTCTCGTCCGCGCGGGCGATATCCATCACCAGCATGCGCTTGGACACGCCGACCTGCGGCGCGGCCAGTCCGATGCCCGGCGCGTCGTACATCGTCTCCAGCATGTCGTCGAGCAGCTTGCGGTCCTCGTCCGTCACCGTCTCCACCGGGTCGGCCTTGCGCTTCAACACCGGGTGGGGGGCGACGAGGATGGGGAGAATCGCCATGGCGGATCCGCCGTCCTTTCGTCTTGAATGCAGGGTTTAGGTAAGGCGGGCATTCCGGGAGGTCAAGCGGCCTCGCTTTCCCGCGCCGGCCGCGCGGCTATGATGACGGCGCCGGGCCGGCTGCCCGGCCGGGTATAAGGATGGACGGCGATGGCCTTCGAGGTAACGATGGAGATGATGCTGGCGGGCGCGCTGCTCGCCGGCGTGGCGCTGGGCGCGGCGCTCGCGCTGCTGGCCCGGCCGCCCGGCCGCGCGCGGGCGGCGGAGGAGAATGCCCGCGCGCTCGCCGATCAGCTCCATGCCGAGCAACTGGCCCATGGCGAGACGCGCGTGCGCCTGGAGGAGACCGCGCGCGCCCGCGCCGAGGGCCAGGAGCGCCTGTCGATGCTGGAAAGCCGGGTCGAGGCGCGCGAGCGCACCATCGCCGAGAAGGATACGGCGATCGCGCGCGTCGAACAGCGCCTGAAGGACCAGGAACAGGCGATCGCGGATTTCGAGAAGCTGAAGCAGGATTTCCTCGCCATCGCGAAATCGAGCGTGACGGCCACGGCCTCCGAACTCTCGACCAAGCTGCTCAACGATCACAAGCAGGAGAACGAGCTGTCCCGGAAGCAGTCCGAGGAACGGACCCAGAAGCTGACCGCCGATCTGCTGAAGCAGGTGGACGAACTGGGCCAGCGGGTCGTGCGTATCGACGAGGTGAGCCGGCACAATGCCGACGACGTCTCGACCGTGCTGCGCGCGTTGTCCGCCCCCGGAACCTCGGGGCACGCGGCGCAGACGACGCTCGGCAACGTGCTCAAGAGCTTCGGCCTGACGGAGGGGCGGGATTATCACCTCGAATATACCGTCACCGGCACGGGCGAGGACGGTGCCGGGCGGCTGCGCCCGGACGCCGTCGTCTTCCTGCCGAGCGACACGGTGCTGGTGATCGACAGCAAATCCTCCAAATACCTGCTGGAACTGGCCGAGGCGGAGGACGAGGGGGAGGAGGCGCTGGCCGCCGCGCGCAAGCGTTTCACCGAATCCATGCGCAAGCACCTCGCCGACCTGACGCGCAAGGATTACCGCAAGGCCGTGTCGGAGGCGTTGCAGGGCGCCGGGCGCCGGGCGGAAGCGCGCCAGGTACTGACCCTGATGTGGCTGCCGAACGAGGGGGCGGTGGAAAAGCTGGGCCATGCCGATCCGACCTTCACCGCGAAGGCGGCGCAGGCGGATATCTTCGTCACGGGACCCAGCGGCCTGTGGTCCGCCGTCGGCATCGCGACGACCCGCATCCGCCTGCAGACCCAGCACGACAACGCGGAGGTGATCCGCGATCTGGCGACCGACCTCGTCGACCGGCTGACGACGGCGCTCTCGCACGCGGAAAAGGTCGGCAACGCCATCACCCAGGCGGCGAAGGGCTATGACGACTTCGCCGGGTCGATGAACCGCCGGGTGCTGCCGGTGATGAAGTCCATGGGCGGCAAGGGCCTCAGCCTGCCGGCCAAGGGCCTGCCCGGCCCGCTGCCGAAGCTGGATGTGCGCAAGGACGCGATCGACGCGGAGTCGGAGCCGGTCGACGAGGCCCCCCTGCTGTTCGGGCCGGAGGACGGGGAAAAAGGGTGAGCCGGCCGGAAGGGACGCTTCCGACGCTCAGTGCGCCGGCGCTTCCAGCGCATAGCCGGCGGAGCGCACGGTGCGGATCAGGTCGTCCCCACCGCCGTCGTTCAACGCCTTGCGCAGGCGCCGGATGTGGACGTCCACGGTCCGCAGCTCCACATAGACATCCCGCCCCCAGACCGCATCGAGCAGCTGCTCGCGGCTGAAGACCCGGCCCGGATGCTCCATGAAATGCCGCAACAGGCGGTATTCGGTCGGCCCCAGCTTGATCTCCGTCTCGCCCCGGCGCACCCGGTGCGCGGCGAGGTCCATGCGGATATCGGCGACCGTCAGTGATTCCTCCGACAGCGCCGGACGGGAACGGCGCAGCAGCGCATGCACCCGCGCCGTCAGTTCCGCCGGAGAGAAGGGCTTGGGCACGTAGTCGTCGGCCCCCGCGTCGAGGCCGCGCACGGTATCCGCCTCCTCGCCCCGGGCGGTCAGCATGATGATCGGCAGTTGCTTGGTCGCGGAGCGGCGGCGAAGCTGGCGGCAGACCTCGATGCCGGAAAGCTGCGGCAACATCCAGTCGAGCAAGACCAGATCGGGCGGATTCTCGTCGACGGCGACCAGCGCCTCCTCCCCGTCGGAGACGGCATCCACCTCGAACCCTTCATGTTCCAGATTGTAGCGCAGAAGCGTGACGACCGCCGTTTCGTCCTCGACGATCAGGATGCGGGGTTTCAAGCCGCTCATCGATCGGCCTTTCCTTCCTCCCCGTCGAGGGAAACGTCATCGGCCCCCTCGTCGAGAACGTCCTCCGGGTCCATTACCGTGTAGTTCGAGGAATCCGCCTTGGGCCGCTTCTCCGCCAGGGCCTCGCCCTCCACGTGGAAATGGATGATCTCGGCGATATTGGTGGCGTGGTCGCCGATCCGCTCCAGGTTCTTCGCCATGAACAGCAGATGCGTGCAGGGCGTGATGTGGCGCGGGTCCTCCATCATGTAGGTCAGAAGCTCGCGGAACAGGCTGGTATAGAGGCTGTCGACCTCCTCGTCGGCCTCCCAGACCTCGACCGCCTTCTCCACGTCGCCCTGCAGGAAGGCGTCCATGACGTCCTTCAGCATCGCCTGGGTCAACGCGCCCATGCGCGCGACGCCCCGGGTCAGCGGCGTCACCGGCATCTGGCTGAGCGCGGTGGCGCGCTTGGCGATATTCTTGGCGTAATCGCCGATGCGCTCCAACTCCGAGGCGCAGCGCAGGACCGCCAGAATGAAGCGCAAATCGTTCGCCACCGGTTGGCGCAGCGCCAGCATGCGCACGACGAGCGTGTCGATCGAGCGTTCGAGCGCGTCGATCTCCTTATCCTGCTTCTTGACCCGCGCGGCGAGCTTGTCGTCGCGCTTCTCCACCGCCCGCAGGGCATCCTGAAGCTGGGTTTCCGCCTGACCGCCCATCTGGGTGATCAGCTTGGTGAGCTTCTGGAACTCCTCGTCATAGGCGGCGACGATGTGATGTCCCGTATCGACCGACATTTCTTGTCACTTTCCAACCAAAGGGAAGCGGGCCCGGCCAGCTTCCCGAGTCTAGCATGATTCCCGCATGACCTTAGCCGAAGCGGCCGGTGATGTAGCCTTGCGTCTTCTCGTCCCGGGGGTTGGTGAAGATCGTTTCCGTCTCGCCGTACTCCACCAGGATGCCGAGATGGAAGAAGGCCGTCTTCTGGGAGACGCGCGCGGCCTGCTGCATCGAGTGGGTGACGATCACGATCGTGTAGTTCTCGCGCAGTTCGTGGATCAGGTCCTCGATCTTGGCCGTCGCGATCGGGTCGAGGGCCGAGCAGGGCTCGTCCATCAGGATCACCTCCGGCTGCACCGCGATGGCGCGCGCGATGCACAGGCGCTGCTGCTGACCGCCGGAAAGGCCGGTGCCGGGGGCGGCGAGGCGATCCTTCACCTCTTCCCACAGGCCCGCCTTGCGCAGCGCGCTCTCGACCAGTTCGTCGGTCTCCGCCTTGCCGCGCACGATACCGTGGATCTTCGGGCCGTAGGCGATGTTCTCATAGATCGATTTGGGGAAGGGGTTCGGCTTCTGGAACACCATGCCGACACGCGCGCGCAGATGCACCACGTCGACGTCGGGGGCGTAGATATCGTCGCCCTCCATCTCGATCGCGCCGGAGACGCGGCAGATATCCACCACGTCGTTCATCCGGTTGAGACAGCGCAGGAAAGTCGACTTACCGCAACCGGAAGGGCCGATCAGCGAGGTGACCTCCTTCTCCATGATATCGATATTGACGTCGAAAAGCGCCTGCTTCTCACCGTAATGGACGCAGACATCCTTACCGCTCATCTTGACCCGGCCGGTGCCCTCGGCCTGGGGGGCGGTGGGGGTGGGAACGGTGGAGGTGTCCACCTTCCCCATCTTTTGGACCGTCGCGTTGGCTTCGCCGGTTTCGGCCTGTTCGCTCATGACAACTCAGCTCCCAGTTGCTCGACGTTCGGTGGACACGTCGAAAAATCCCCGTCTTCCTAGTCCCCGCCTTCCTACCAGCGCTTCTCGAAGCGCTTGCGCAGAAGGACCGCGGTCAGGTTCATCGTGATCAGGAAGGCCAACAGCACCATGATGGCCGCCGACGTCCGCTCGACGAAGGCGCGCTCGGGGCTGTCGGCCCAGATGTAGATCTGCACGGGCAGCACCGTCGCCGGGTCGGTGAAGCCGCCCGGAATGTCGACGATGAAGGCCACCATGCCGATCATCAGAAGCGGCGCGGTCTCGCCCAGCGCCTGGGCCATGCCGATGATCGTGCCGGTCAGCATGCCCGGCATGGCAAGCGGCAGGACATGGTGCGTCATGGCCTGAATACGGCTCGCCCCCATGCCCAGCGCCGCCTCCCGGATGGAGGGCGGCACCGCCTTCAGCGCCGCGCGGCCCGCGATGATGATGGTCGGCAGGGTCATCAGGGTCAGCACCAGACCGCCCACCACCGGCGCGGAACGCGGCAGGCCGAAGAAGTTGAGGAACATCGCGAGGCCCAACAGACCGAAGACGATCGAGGGCACGGCCGCGAGGTTGTTGATGTTCACCTCGATCAGGTCGGTCCATTTGTTCTTCGGCGCGAACTCCTCCAGATAGACCGCCGTCATCACGCCGATCGGGAAGCTCAGCAACAGCGTCACCACCAGCGTGTAGAAGGAGCCGACGACCGCGCCCCAGATACCCGCCTGCTCCGGCTCGCGGCTGTCGCCGGCGGTGAAGAGGGTGGTGTTGAACTGCTTCTCGACCAGCCCACGACGCTCCAGGTCCCAGAGATAGATCACCTGCTTGTCGGTAAGCCGGCGGTCCGATTCCGCGATCGGCAGATGCAGGATTTCCCACTCGCCCCTGAGCGCGTCGTTCTGGTTGGCGAGCGGCAGGATCACCTGGCCCGCGATCTCGGCGTTGTCGACCGAGGTCGCCTTCACCACACCGCCGTTGATGCGCACGAAGAAGGACGGCATCTCGTCCGTCAGTTCCTCCGCGTTGCCGGGATTGGCGATGCGGCGGCGCAGATCCTCTATCCGCTCGCGATCCGCGCCGATATCATATTCGAGGGAGGCGATCGTGCTCTCGATGTCGGAGCGCGCTTCCTCCGTCCCGGCGTTCGCCAGACGCTCGCGGAACAGCTCGATCCGCCGCTCGTTCCCGGCGATGGTCTCCTCCAGGTCCGCGGCCCGTTCGGCCAGCAGACCCTTCACGTCGGAGAGGACGCCGCCGAAGTCGTTGGCGGTGGACAGCACGCGGACCTCGCCCGTCGTGCCGGTCGGCGAGGCGGTGCCGTTGACCGCGATCGTCTCGACCTCGACGGTCTTGCCCTTGAAGTAAATGTCCGCGTCGTCATCCAGCTTGACCTGGATATCGACGGTTTGGCCGACGCTGTCCGGGTTCTCCAGGACATAATCGCGGAGTTGGCTGTCGGCGGAGCCGGAGAGCATCTCCAGCAGTTCCCGCCGCTCGCTCCGCCCCTCGATCCCCTCGAAGAGACCGGCGAAGGCGCCGCGCACGAGACCCCGGTAATTGCCGGAGCGCAGCGAGTCGACGCTGCCGTCGCCTTTCGGGTCCACCTCGGCCTTCGTCAGTTCCACGCTCAGCGTCACATGGCTCTGCAGGAAGGCCGAATGGCCCTTCGAGATGATGTCGAAGAACAGGATCGCGATGAAGCACATGGCGAGCCCGATGGCGATCAGCCCGTAGGCGCGGAACCGTTTCTCGGCGGCGTAGCGTCGGGCCAGGGACTGGCGGACGCGTTCGGACGCCTTCTTGGGATCGTTGAGCGGCGCGGCGGTGGTGTCAGTCATACTGCTCTCTGTATTTCCGGACGACGCGAAGCGCGATGATGTTGAGGCCCAGGGTGGCGACGAACAGCACCAGACCGAGCGCGAAGGCGGCGAGCGTCTTCGGGCTGTCGAATTCCTGGTCGCCGGTCAGCAGCGTCACGATCTGCACCGTGACGGTGGTGACAGCCGCGAAGGGATTGGCGGTCAGGTTGGCCGATAGGCCCGCCGCCATGACGACGATCATGGTCTCGCCGATCGCGCGGCTGACCGCCAGAAGAAGGGCGCCGACGATACCCGGCAGGGCGGCCGGCAGGACCACGCGGCGGATCGTCTCCGACTTGGTGGCGCCCAGGCCGTAACTGCCCTCGCGCATCGCGTTGGGCACCGCCGTGATGACGTCGTCCGACAGCGAGGAGACGAAGGGGATGATCATGATCCCCATCACCGCGCCGGCGGCCAGCGCGCTTTCCGAGGCGACGTCGAGGCCGAGCGAATTGCCCAGTTCGCGCAGGAAGGGCGCAACCGTCAGGGCCGCGAAGAAGCCGTAGACCACGGTCGGAATGCCGGCCAGGATCTCCAGCACCGGCTTGACCACCGAGCGGAAGCGGCGCGAGGCGTATTCCGACATGTAGATGGCGGAGAACAGGCCGATCGGCGCCGCGACGCACATGGCGATGAAGGAAATAAGCAGCGTTCCCGCGAACACCGGCACCGCGCCGAAGGCCCCGGAACTGCCCACCTGATCCTCGCGGATCGCGATCTGCGGCGACCATTTCAGGCCGAAGATGAATTCCGTGAACGGCACCTGGGCGAAGAAGCGCAGCGCCTCGAACAGCAGCGACAGGACGATGCCGATCGTCACCAGGATGGCGATCGTCGAACTCAGCATCAAAAGCGCCATGATGATCCGCTCGACCCGGTTGCGCGCCCGGAACGTCGGATTGACCCGGCGATAGGCCAGCAGCAGGCCGCCCGCGCCGATCGCGAGGCTGAGCACGAACATCGCCATCAGGCTGATGTGATGGAGATTGGCGTAACGCTGCGCCGCCGCCTTGATCAGCGGCGAGGGGTCGCCGGAGGTGATGCCGCCGGATGCGAGGTTCCGGATATCGTTCATCACCAGGCCGACCTCGTTGGCGCTGAGGCCGGTCAACTCGCTCTCGATATCGGCGAGGATCAGGCTCTCGATCAGCATGCCCTCGCCGGCCATCCAGACGAGCAGCAGGGCCGCCGCGGGCAGCGCGCACCAAAGCGCGGCATAGAACCCGTAATAGCTGGGCAGGGAGTGCAGACGCGGCCCATCCGCCGCCCGGTACCGAAGAGCCCGATTCTGGCCGAGATAATACCCAGCCGCGATCAGACCCAAGAGCGCGATCACGAAGACGACGGACATGCTTTCAGCCTCTCGCATGCGGGCGGTGGATCAAATGACGAGGCCGCTCGGAAGGGGGCCGGGGCACCCCTTCCCCGAACGCCACGACGAACGCGGAAGATCAAGGAACGAACGAATTAGGCGGGGACGGTGGGCGGCCGGCCCGGACCCGGACCGACCGCCACCAACCGTCGTACGACGTGCCGACTTACGAACCGATCGGGGTCAGGTTCTTGGCCGCGTCGCGGTACTGGGTACGCTCGGCTTCCGGCATCGGGATCAGACCCTTGTCGATCAGATAACCGTCCGGGCCCCAGGCGTTCTCGGAGGTGAACTCGTTGAGATACTCCTCCATGCCGGGGATCGTGCCGACATGGGCGTTCTTGACGTAGAACCACAGCGACCGGCTGACCGGATAGTCGCCGCTGGCGATCGCGTCGAAGGTCGGCGCGGTACCGTCGATCGTGGCGCCCTGGATGTCGTCGGCGTTCTGCTCCAGGAAGGAATAGCCGAAGATGCCGAAGGCGGCCGGGTTGGCTTCCAGCTTCTGAACGATCAGGTTGTCGTTCTCGCCGGCTTCGATGAACTTGCCGTCCTCGCGCATGGTGCCGGCCAGCTCCTCGAAGCGGTCCTCGTCCTCCTCGGCGATCTTCGCCATCGCCGGGATGCTCTCGGCGCCCTCGAGCATGACCAGCTCGACGAAGGCGTCGCGCGTGCCGGAGGTCGGCGGGGGCCCGAGAACCTCGATCTCCGCGTCCGGCAGGGCCGGGTCGATCTCGGACCACTTGTTGTAGGGATTCTCGACCAGTTCGCCGGCGTCGTTCGGCACTTCCTTGGCAAGCGCCAGGAAGATCTGACCGCGCGTCAGGGAGACCGTCTCGCCGTCCTTGGAGTTGGCGAAGACGATGCCGTCATAGCCGATCTTGACCTCGGTCACCTTGTCGACGCCGTTCGCGGCGCAGTTCTCGATCTCCGAGGACTTGATGCGGCGCGAGGCGTTCGTGATGTCCGGATGCTCGACGCCGACGCCGGCGCAGAACAGCTTCAGGCCGCCGCCCGAGCCGGTCGATTCGATCACCGGCGTCTTGTAGTCGGTGGTCTTGCCGAAGGTCTCGACGACCGACGTGGCGAAGGGGAAGACCGTCGAGGAACCGACGATGCGGATCTGATCGCGCGCCTCGGCGGCGCCGGCCATCGCGACGCAGCCGAAAGCGGCGATCGCGACGGTTTTCTGGAGTGCCTTCATGCTGAATTCCATCCTGGTGGTGTTCATTCGATAAGCGTGTTCGCGTCCGTCGGCGGTGCCCGGCGCGGACCCGCGCGACCCCCTTGGGCGGTCGCGTGAAAGCCCGAAACATCCCTCGCGCCCCGTCGACGTTGGCGCCGGATGTACGCCCGCTGGGCTGCGCTTTTATGATGGAAAGGTTACGAGTGTGTGACACGGCCCTAGACCGGGCGATTCTTTCGCCGGGCGGATTGTCACATGGCGCGGGATGACGGGGGCAGGTCTATTCCGCCGCGCGGCCCGTTTGGCGGCCACCCGTTTGGGGGCCACTCGCCGGGGTGTCGGCGGCGCGGCCGCCGGCGGGCGTCGGCAGGGTGACGGTGAAGCAGCTTCCCTCCCCCTCGCGGCTGGTGATGGTCAACCGGCCGCGATGGCGGTTGACGATATGCTTCACGATGGCGAGGCCGAGGCCGGTGCCGCCCAACTCGCGCGAGCGCGCGGCGTCGACGCGATAGAACCGCTCCGTCAGGCGCGGGATATGGTCCGCCGGAATGCCGGCGCCGGTATCGATCACATCGACGGCGAGGCGCCGCTGGTCGCGCCGGCGCGCCACCACCTTCACCGCCGTGCCCTTGGCGCCGTACTTGATGGCGTTGTCGATCAGGTTGAGGAAGACCTGCACCAGCTGGTCCTCGTCGCCGCGCACGGCGGAGCCGCCCTCCTCCGGCAGGGAGACGTCGATCGTCATCCCCTTCCGTTCGGCCTTCAGCGCCAGCATGTTGGAAACGGTCTCGACGACGCCGGCGATCTCGACCGTCTCGGTCGGGCGGCTGTGCTCGTCGAGTTCGATGCGCGAGAGGCTGAGCAGGTCGTTGATCAGGCGGAACATCCGCTCCGCCTGTTCCTGCATGATGGCGAGGAAGCGCTCGCGCGCCTCGGCATCGTCCTTGGCCGGGCCGCGCAGCGTCTCGATGAAGCCGGTCAGGCTGGTCAGGGGCGTGCGCAGCTCGTGGCTGACATTGGCGACGAAATCGACCCGCATCTGCTCAGAGCGGATCAGCGCCGTCACATCCTGCAGATCGACCAGCAGGGCGGGCGGCTCCTCCCCGCGCGCGGCGCGGGACCCGCCGGGCGGCGTCTCCACCCGTTCGATCCGGGCGATATAGGTCGCCGCGACCGGGCCGGGCAGCGCCACTTCCACCTGTTGCGCCGCGCCGTCGGCCAGCGCCCGGTCGATCGCCGCCAGCAGGTCGGGATGGCGCAAGCCCTCCCCCAGATCGCGGCCGGTCAGATCCTGGTCCAGCAGGCGTTCCGCCCCCCGGTTCATGCGCACCACGCGCCGCCGCCGGTCGAGAAAGAAGATCGGGTCCGGCAGGGAGGAGACGATCCGGTCGGCCGCCGCCGCCTTGTAACGCAGCGTGTCTGCCTGGGTCTGGGTCTCCTCCGACAGCCGGTTCAGCCGGTCGAGCACCGCGCGCTCCGCATGGACGCGCCGGCGCACGGCGTAGATGCCACCCGCCAGGATGACGAGCGCCAGGACACCCGCCGGACCGGGCGTCATTTCCCCATGGATCGCGAAATAGAGGATCAACAGGCACGCCGGTACCACCGCCACCAGCAGCGATCTCAATCCGGACGCGTTCATCCTCTTCCCGCTCCAGTCTCCATTCAGGGTCTAAAGAAGCGAATCGTAGGCCGAAAGCGCGGCCGTCGCCACGATGTCGCTGACGCTGGCGCCGATCTGAACGATCTGCACCGGCTTGGACAGGCCGACCAGAAGCGGCCCCATCACCGTGCCCCCGCCCAGCTCCTGCAACAGCACCGTGCCGAGATGGGCGGAGTTGATCCCCGGCATCACCAGCACGTTCGCCGAGGCGGAAAGCCGGCAGAACGGATAGACCTGCCGCATGATATCGTGGTTGAGCGCGGTCGAGGCCGACATGTCGCCGTCATATTCGAAATCGGCGCCGTGGGTATCCAGGATCTCGACGGCGGCGCGCACACGCTCGGTCGAATCGCGGGTGGGATTGCCGAAATTCGAGGAGCAGAGCAGCGCCACCCGCGGCTCGTGCCCCAGGCGCCGGGCGTAGTTCGCCGCCTCCACCGCGATATCGGCCAGGATTTCCGGCGTCGGCAGATCATGCACCGTGGTGTCGGCGACGAAGATCGTCCGCCCCTTGGCCAGCAGGATGGTGACGCCCATCGCGCGTTCGCCCGGCTTTGGGTCGATCACCTTCGTCACATCGTCGAAGGCGACCGAGAAGGACCGCGTCGCCCCCGTCACCATCGCGTGCGCGTCGCCCAATGCCACCATGCAGGCCCCGAAGACATTGCGATCCCGATTCACCAGCCGCTGGCAATCGCGGTAGAGATGCCCCTGGCGTTGCAGCTTACGATACAGGAAGTCCGTGTACTTTTTGTTGTGATCGGACAGCCGCGCATTGTGAATCTCCAACTCGACCGACTGGTCGATGCCGAGGGTCTTCATGGTCTCGCGGACATATTCCTCGCGCCCGATCAGGATCGGCTCGCCATAGCCGGCGTTCTTGAAGGAGACGGCGGCGCGGATCACGCGCTCCTCCTCTCCCTCGGCGAAGACGACGCGGCGCGGCTGGCTGCGCACCTTCTCGAAGATGTAGTGCAGCATGGACGCCGTGGGGTCGAGGCGCGCGCGCAGCTCCGTGCGGTACCCCTCCACATCCATGATCGGCTGCGTCGCGACGCCCGATTCCATCGCCGCCATGGCGACCGCCGCCGGGACGGAGACGATGAGGCGTGGATCGAACGGCGCGGGGATAATGTATTCCGGGCCGAATTGCAGCCGTCGCCCGCCATAGGCGCGGGCGACCTCGTCCGGCACATCCTCGCGGGCGAGGGCGGCGATCGCCTCGGCGGCGGCGATCTTCATCGCCTCGTTGATGGTCGACGCCCGCACGTCGAGCGCGCCCCGGAAGATATAGGGAAAGCCCAGGACGTTGTTCACCTGGTTCGGGAAATCGGAGCGGCCGGTCGCCATGATCGCGTCCGAACGCACGGCCGACACCTCGTCCGGCGTGATTTCCGGGTCGGGATTGGCCATGGCGAAGATGATGGGGTTCTTCGCCATGCTCTCCACCATGGCGGGCGTCACCGCGCCCTTGACCGACAGGCCGAAGAACATGTCCGCGCCCGCCAGCGCCTCTTCCAGCGTGCGCGCGTCGGTGCGCGCGGCGTGGGCGGACTTCCACTGGTTCATGCCCTCCTCGCGTCCCTGATAGATGACGCCCTTGGAATCGCACATGACGACATTGTCGTGCGGCATGCCCATGGCCTTCAGCAGTTCCACGCAGGCGATGGCGGCCGCGCCCGCGCCGTTCACGACGAGGGTCGTGTCCGAAATCGTCCGACCGGAGAGATGCAGCGCGTTGATCACCCCCGCGGCCGCGATGATGGCGGTGCCGTGCTGGTCGTCGTGGAAGACGGGGATGTTCATCAATTCGCGCAGACGCTGCTCGATGATGAAGCATTCCGGCGCCTTGATATCCTCCAGATTGATGCCGCCGAAGCTGGGTCCCAGAAGGCGCACGCAGTTCACGAACTCGTCGACATCCTCGGTCTCGACCTCCAGGTCGATGCCGTCCACGTCGGCGAAACGCTTGAAGAGGACCGCCTTGCCCTCCATCACCGGCTTGGAGGCGAGCGCGCCGATATTGCCCAGCCCGAGCACCGCCGTGCCGTTCGTGATCACGGCGACCATATTGCCCTTGGCGGTATAGTCATAGGCCGCCAGCGGGTCCTTCTCGATCCGCAGGCACGGGGTGGCGACGCCCGGCGAATAGGCGAGGCTAAGATCGCGCTGCGTGGTCAGCGGCTTGGTCGCCACCACCTCCAGCTTCCCCGCGCGGCCCTGCGCGTGGAATTGCAGCGCGTCCTCCTCCGTGATCTTGCGACGTTCCTCCGCCATGGTCGTGACCGCTCCCTAACCCTTGTGCTTGGTTTCACTCGCGCGCCCGCCCGTTCGCGGCGCGGGCGATATAGTGACGGGGCTTCCGGGTGCTTACAACAGAAGTCGGAATCGCCCGATAGTTGGGGGGTAAACTCAGTCACCGCCAAAGCAAAACCCCGGGAACGATAGTCCCCGGGGCATAAGTCCCACTCCAGGCTAAAGGCGCGGTTATTTGCACTTCATCGGAGCACATTGACGTCGGCAACGCGCCCTTCCCGGAAACTCTGCCCCAGCCCCGGAGTTAGCCACAATCGAATGAGAACGTACTGCGTTGAGCATTTTCTCCTCGGCATAAGGATCGACCGTCTCTTCGCCTGTCCCATAGAGATCATAGCCAAAGCAGACTTTCCAAAGTTGTCCACTCTCGTCACCAGCATCGAGCCAGGCTAATCGATCAGCCTCGGAACGCATGCCGTAATATGGATAATGGTGGAACATCTCCCCGAACACGCGCTCACAATCACTCTTGTATTTTTCTGTATCAAGTACGTGCATATGCCAAAACTCATCGATAACTCTATTAGGAACAATATCTATTTTAAACCCAAGGCTCTTAATTGCTACCGACAAAGAAAGAAAATCTCTATATTGCCCCTCCATTATAGAGATTGCCTCAGGCAACCAACCCATGGTCTCGATCATTTTGCGCGACTGCAAGGTAAACTCCAGCGTATCCACCAACGCCCGTGCCTCTGCTAAAGAACTTCTAATTGCGGCAATCTTCCTATCAGCCATCTCTTTTTCATCCTTATCTCAACAATTGACCAAATTAGAGTTTTTCCGATTCCTAACCTTTATCAACAGAACTTTCGGCACATCTTTCATTTTAATCTCATTACGTGCACAGCTATCTCGACAAGCCACCTTGGGGGGCCATCTAAGTGAACCGCCAATTGACCCAAATTTGCGACTCCCGATTCGGTGCCGCGAACGCCGTTCGCGATGCAATTGGTTAATTTCCGTATGGAGAGGCCGTCATCACGGGGGAAAACATCGATCCCACGAGACTTTTCTCGGATCAAAATCAATGGCCTGAGAAATTTCGCATATAACCCTTTACCTTCGCAGCTCACGCATGCGCAGAATTCGGTCCGATGCCAATGGGAAACCGCTGGCGTCCCGGCGAACGTTGCCCGCCATTCCTACATGAATGGCAACGTTAGCTGGTTAGGTCGCGACCGCCAGTGAGCACAAACGTGCTCCTGGCGGCCGTTACGTGTACGCTCGTAAGCGCGCACGTGGACCGTTTTCGGCCCAGCCATAGCCCTCACCTCCTTCCGGTTCATACGATGGGAAGAGCCCATCGCTCCTGACGCCTTGGCGCGTCAGCTGCGCGCGCCTTGGGAACCGAAAGAGGGACGCCAGCGATTTCAACAATTATGTAGCCAGATTCATGCTTGGCAGGAAACATGAAAAGCCCGAGAAAAATATCGTGTCTTTTGATAAAATTTGAATTTCCAAGGAAAATTAATATCTTATATCTAGTTATGTAAATTTTCCTTCTGCATTTTTAAAATATTCTTCTTCATTCACTCAATGAAACAAAGAACGTTCTAAACTACTAAGCAACCCTCTAACACATTAGCAGAAAACCTCTTCATGGCTGTCCAGCTTGACACCTTAAGATAAAGAGTCGCCTGCTTGAGTCACTTAAAGCCATTCAAGGTTCGTCTCTTACACATTAAGCTAAAGCTCATTGCCAACTCTCTTGAAGGCTACCGCCGGGGCGGAATCCGGACCAGGGGTTCGCCGCCCGCGTTCAGCCATTGCTCGACATGGGTTTCGGCGTCGTCGATCGCGGCCTCGGAGACGACGCGCCCGCGCGCGGAGATGCCGGCTTCATGCACCGTTTCCGGATCGCCCGATACCAGCGGATGCCACCAGGCGAGCCCGCGCCCCTCCGCCACCCGGCGATAGCCGCAGCTTCGCGGCAGCCAATAGATCTCCGGCAGCGTCTCCGGCGTCAATCGCACGCAATCCGGCACATGGCGCTTGCGGTTGGGATAGTCGGCGCAGCGGCAGGATTGGCAATCCAGCAACCGGCAGGCGATGTCGGTGAAGGCGACCTCGCCGGTATCGACATCCTCCAGCTTATGCAGGCAGCACAGCCCGCAGCCGTCGCACAGGCTCTCCCACTCGGCGCGGGTCATCGCGTCGAGGCGCTTGGTCTCCCAGAAGGGCTTGTCGCGGGACGGATCGTCGGTCATGGGCGGCAAACTGAGCCTACCGGGGGCGCGCTTCAAGCCCGATCGACGATATGCAGGAACGAGCCCGCGACCGTCCCGCGCGCCAACCCCGCCGTTCCCAGGTCCGCCCCGCCCGCGTCCCACAGATGGAACAGCGGATCGCCCGGCCCCTCGTGCAGCGTGGTGGCGTAATGGAATTCATGGCCCGAAAGCCGCGCGCCCGCCGCCGCCGGCGCGCAGGGCGACAGCGCCGCCGCCCGCCGATAGCCCAGATGCAGCCGCCGCTCGGCGAAGCTGGTGACGAGCGGCAGCAGCCCCGCCATCGCGTGTCCCCGGCCGTCTCCGTCCACGATCCGCTCCCCCAGCACCATATAGCCGCCGCATTCCCCGAAGATCGCGGCCCCCCGCCCCGCCGCCGCGCGCAGCCCGTCGAGGAAGGCGGCATTGCCCGCGATCCGCGCGCCGTGCAGCTCCGGATAGCCGCCGGGCAGATAGACCGCGTCCGCGCCCGCGTCCGGCCCCTGCCCGTCGAGCGGGCTGAAGGGCAGGATTTCCGCGCCCACCGCCCTCCATTCCGCCAGCAGGTGCGGATAGACGAAGGCGAAGGCCGCGTCGCGGGCGACCGCGATGCGGCGGCCGGGCGGCGCCCCCCACGCCGCGTCCATGGAGGCGGGGGAAGACGGGGCGAGGTGCGCGGGCCGCGCGGCGTCGACCAGCCGGTCGAGATCGACCCCCGCCTCCACCGCGTCGGCCGCGCGCTCCAGGAAGGTATCGAGATCGGCCGTCTCCGAGGCCTGGACCAGCCCCAGATGGCGCGCCGGCAAGGCCAGCCCCTCATTCCGCATGAGCGCACCCAGGATGGGGGGGGAATCGGCAGGGACGCCCGGCGCCGCGCCGCGCGCGCCGGCCCCTTCGATCAGGGCGCGATGGCGGGCACTGCCCACCCGGTTCAGCACCACGCCGGCGAAGGAGATATCCGCGCGATACCTCGCGAAGCCGTCGATCACGGCCATGGCGCTCGCCCCCTGGCCGGTGACGTCGAGGGTCAGCAGCACGGGCCAGCCCGCGCGCGCGGCCAGATCGGCGGTCGAGCCCGTGCCGTCCGCCGCCCCGTCGAACAGGCCCATCACCCCCTCCACCAACACGATATCGCTCGGTGTTCCGTCACGTCCGCCACCAAGTTCGGCCGCCAGCCGATCCAGCGTCGCGGGCCGCATCGCCCAGGGGTCGAGATTGACGGACGCCCGTCCGCAGGCGGCGGCGTGGAAGGCGGGATCGATATAGTCCGGACCGACCTTCGCGGGGGCGACACGCAGGCCCCGGCGCGTCAACGCGCGCATCAGGCCCAGCGTCAGGACGGTCTTGCCGCTGCCGCTTTTCGGTGCCGCGACGATCAGGCCCGGCGCTGTCGGCCGAGGGTGTGCCGGATGGGGGTGTGCCGGATGGGGGGCGGGCGGGTCGGGCGCGGTCACATCGCCTCGTCGCGCGCCTTGTGGCCCAGCGGATCGGGGACCAGCCGCCGCCCGTCGCGCGCCGCACCCAACCAGTCGAGGGCGGGACGCAGCCCGACCACCGGACCGATGGCGATGACCGCCGGCGGACTGACCCGCGCGGCGGCGGCCCCGGCCTCGCCCAGCGTGGTCTCGATCACCGATTGATCGCCCGTCGCCGCGTTGGAGACGAAGGCCACCGGCTCCGCCGGGTCGCGGCCGCCCGCGATCAGCTTATCGGCGATGCGCGCCATGTGCTTGACCGCCATGTAGAGCACGATCACCGGCGCCCCGCGCGCCAAGGCCGCCCAGTCGAGATTGTCCGGCACCTCGCCCGTCACCGAATGGCCGGTGATGAAGGTGACGGCGGAATTCGTATCGCGATGGGTCGCCGGAATCCCGGCATAGGCCAGCCCCCCGATCCCCGCCGTGATGCCGGGGACGACGCGGAAGGGGACGGCATGCTCGACCAGCGTCAGCGCCTCCTCCCCGCCGCGTCCGAAGACGAAGGGGTCCCCGCCCTTGAGCCGCAGCACGCGCCGCCCCTCGCGCGCCAATTCGACGAGACGCAGCGAGATCGCGCGTTGCCGTGGGCTCGGCTTGCCGCCGCGCTTACCGGCATAGATCAGATCGGCTTCCGGCCGGGCCAGTTCCAGGATGCGCTCATCCACCAGCGCGTCATAGACGACGACATCGGCCTCTCCCAGCGCATGGGCGGCATTCAGCGTCAGCAACCCCGGATCGCCGGGACCCGCGCCGACCAGCCAAACCCATCCGGGCTCGAACACGGGCGGCGCGAAACTTTTCGGAAAGGCGGACCGGATGCTCATAATGGGGCCGAGCCTATCGAAGCCCACCCGCCGCGCCTAGCCCGAAAGCGACCGGCGGGCGCGCGGACACGCCGTCGGGGACGGGAGGTTCGGCCGAAGGTCCGCTCACTCGGAATAACGTTCCTCGCGCCAGGGGTCGCCCTCGTTGTGATAGCCGCGCACCTCCCAGAAACCGGGCTTGTCCTCGGCCGCGAAGGTGATGCGCTTCACCCATTTCGGGCTCTTCCAGAAATACTGGCGCGGCACGACGACGCGCAGCGGGCCGCCATGCTCGCGCGTCAGCGGCTCGCCCTCCCAATGGGTGGCCAGCATCGCGTCCTCCGTCTCGAAGAGCGAGCGGGCGAGGTTGGTCGTATAGCCGTCATGCGCCTCGAACAGGACGAAGCGGGCCTCGTCCTTCGGGCGAACCAGCTTCAGGATGCTTTCCACCGCGACCCCGTCGAAACGATTGTCGAAGCGCGACCAGGCGGTGACGCAGTGGATATCCAGCACCCGGCTGACGGCCGGCAGATCCTGAAGTCCCCGCCAATCCAGGGTCACGGGGTTCTCGACCAGCCCGTCGACGGTAAGGCGCATTTCATCCCGGCCCACCTCCGGCTGGATACCGAGGTCGAGGACCGGCCATTGCCCGACCTCCCGCTGGCCGGGCGGCAGGCGGTCGGTCGCGGGATCGCCATGCGTGCCGGTAAGCAGGCGCCCCTGCTCGGCCCATTTCTCCTTGGAACGGACCAGCTTCTCCTTGATCTCGCCGTTCTCGGCCATCGTGATGATCCTCCGATATCCCTGCACTCCTACGCAGAGGCTACCATTTAGCCCGCGCGGCGCTTTTTCAAGCCGACTCCGGTGATCTACACTGGGCCCCGTCGCTTTCGATAGGGTGGCGCGCGCCGCCATGCTAGACTGATCCCGTTCCGTCGCGCGACGGAACGCATCCGACGCCGGAGAACGAGCCGAAGTGATGGAGTTGAATCCCGACGGACCGACCCCGACCGCGCCGATCGACCTGCCGGCCCCGTCCGTGCGCGTCGAATTGGTGGAGGGCACGGCGGCCACCGTCACGGGCCTGCCGGACAAGCCGCCCTCCTTCGGGTCGATCGCCGAGTGGCTCGACTGCGCGGCGGTGCGCACGCCGGACCGGCCGTTCCTGATCGCGCCGGGCCTCAGCCTCAGCTTCGACGAGGTCGCGGGCCTGACCGACGGCATCGCGCAGGCGCTGATCGACCGCGATCTGGGCGCCGACCGGCCACTGATGATCCACGGGCCGGGGGAACCGGCGGCGGTGCTGATGCAGGCGGGCGCGGTCAAGGCGGGCGTGCCGGCGGCGATCGCGCCGCGCGCGCCGGCGCGGCTGGCGGCGGAATCCGGCCCGGGGCTGGTCTACGGCCTCGACAACCCGGCCGCCCAGGCGGTCAGCGACATCCTGGAGACCACCGGCACCGGCCGGCCGGAAACCGTGGTCGGCGTGCGCGGGGTGGAGCGAATCGCCCTTACCCGCGCGACGATCGAGATCATGGAAGCGCGCGAGCGCACGCCGCCCGACCGGCCCTATGCCCTCTATCCGGCGAGCGCGCGGGCCCCCTCCCCGCATTCCGTCATCGCCTCGCGCCGGTCGGCCGGGACGGCGACCGCCTCGCTGCTGGCCGCCTGGCCCTTCGCGGCCATGCGCCACACGGTTATCCTAACCTCCGGCGATCCGCTCGACCCCGGCGGGGCGGCGGCGGCGCTGCGCATCGCCATGGCGGTCGGCGGCACGCTGATCCTGCATGCCGGCCAATCGCGGCGGGGGGAGATCGCGGCGCTTCTCAAGGCGTCCGGCGAGACCGGGCCGACCATCATCGCGGAGCCGGCGGCCGCCCTCGGCCATCTGCTCGACGCGGCGGAGGAGGACCAGCTCCTGGCCGATCACCTCGCCTCCCGGCTGGAGGCGGTATGGCTGCTCGACGGACCGGCGGACGCGGCGCTGGCGGAACGGCTGGACCGCTTCGGCCGGCGCACCCGCGGCGAGCGGATCGCGCTGCTGGACGGGCTGTCGCTGGCGGAAACGGCGGGGATAGCGCTCTGGCGGCGCGCGGATTCGCTGGCCGACCGGCGCCCGGGCGTCGGCGTGGCGGGGCCGGGCCTCGTCCCCCTGCCGGGGCTTTCCGCGCGCGCCGCCGGGGCGGATGGCGGCGGCCTCTGCCTGCGGGGGGCGGCGGTCGGTCCCGGCTGGTTCGGCGCCTCGGAGGAGGAGAGCCTGTGGGACGGCGACGGGTTCCGGCGCACGGGTGCTGGCCTGCGTCTGGTGGAGGCCGGCGCCCCGGACCGGGGGTTCCTGCCCGCCTGAGCGTGCGCGCGCCACCCGCGACGAACGATTTCCAACGGATCGAATTCGCCCTACAGTATCGCCCGCGGTGGGGAAGGGGTTGGCATGTGCTGTGAGGGGAGGGGCCCGTGAGCGAACCGGGCGCCGAGTGGAAACGTCTGGTCGAGGCGGCGTCCGATGCCCGGGCGAAGGGCGATCACGCCGCCGCCGTGCGGCATCTGCGCGCCGCGCTCGTCGTGCAGCCGCGCGCGGCGATCGGCCATCTTATGCTGAGCCTGGCGCTGACCGAGGCCGGATTGCTCGACGAGGCGATCGAGACGGCCCGGGAAGCCTGCCGTCTGGCACCGGATTCCGCCGCCGCGCATTACGCGCTCGGCCGCGCCCGGCGGCTCGCCGGCATGCCCGAGGCGGCGGTCGATAGCTTCGATGCGGCGCTTACCCTGAAGCCGATCCAGGCCGAGACGCATTACGAGCGCGCCTTGGCGCTCGCCGCGCTAAGGCGGCGGGAGGAGGCTCTGGAGGCGCTCAAGGCCGGGCTCGTCTGCGCGCCCCGGCACAAGGGGCTGAAGGCGCTCGCCCGACGGCTCTCGCTGTCGGGGAAAGCCACGGGCTGACAGCGACCTTCACGCGGTTCGCAGGATCTTGAGCCGGGGGTCGAGCGTGTCGCGCAGCCCGTCCCCCAACAGGTTCAACCCCAGGACGGACAGCATGATCGCGAGGCCGGGAAAGACCGCCTGCAACGGCGCGGCGAACATGAAGGTCTGGGAATCGGCCAGCATCTTGCCCCAGCTCGGCTGCGGCGGTTGGACGCCGAGGCCGAGATAGCTCAACCCCGCCTCCGCCAGGATCGCCACCGCGAACTGGATCGTCGCCTGGACGATCAGGATTCCCGCGATATTCGGCAGCACATGCACCATCGCGGTGGAAAACCCCCGGCGCCCCATCGCGCGTGCCGCGATGACGAAGGGTTGCGCCGCCACGCCGATCGCCGCCCCGCGCGCCACCCGCGCGAAGACCGCGATGTTGAAGATGCCGACCGCGACGATGACATTGACCGCGCCGGGCCCATGGATGGCGGTGATCAAGACCGCCGAAAGCACCGCCGGAAAGGCGAAGATCAGATCGGCCAGCCGCCCAACACCGGCATCGACCAGCGGCACCCGCGTCAACGCCGCGATCAGGCCGAGCGGCACGCCGAGCCCCAGACCCAGCCCCACCGCCACCAGCCCCACCGCGACCGAGGTCCGGGCCCCGGCGAGGATCAGGCTCAACACATCCCGGCCGAAATGATCGGTGCCGAGCGGATGGGCGAGACCGGGCCCGCCGAGGCGTGCCGTCGCATCGACCCCGTCGACCGGATAGGGCGTCCAGATCATCGCCACCAGCGCCGCCAGCAAGACCAGGGCCGTCAGCCCGGCACCGATCGCCAGGCTTGGGTGCCGCCGGGCGTGCCACAGACGGCGGATCAGCGGCCCGCCGCTCATGCCGCCGCCCCATCATGGGCGAAGCCGTCATGGGCGGCCCCATGGGCGGCCCCGTCCTGCACGCCGGCGCGCGGCCGGGGATCGATCGCGGCATAGGCGAGATCGACCAGCAGATTGACCAGGATCACGAAGCCGGACAACAGCACCACCAGATCGCGCACCACCACCAGATCGCGCTGGAAGATCGATTGCAGCAGCAAACGGCCGAGCCCCGGCAGGTAGAAAACGTTCTCCACGATTACCGCGCCCATCACCAGGAAGGCGAATTGCAGCCCCAGAATGGTCGCGACCGGGATCATCGCGTTGCGCAGCGCGTGCCCGAACAGGATACGCCCGCGCGACAGCCCCTTGGCGCGCGCCGTGCGGATATAGTCCTGGCCCAGCGTCTCCAACATGGCGGATCGGGTAACGCGGGAGAGAATCGCCGCCTCCGACAGAGCAAGCGCCGCCGCCGGCAGGACCAACGCCCGAAGGGCCGGGCCGATGCCGCCCTCCCATCCCGGGAACCCGCCCGAGGCGAAGAGGCCCAGATGCACCGCGAAGACCAGGATAAGAAGGATGGCGAACCAGAAATTCGGCACCGCGAGGCCGATCTGGGCGAACCCGATCACGGCCCAGTCGCCCGGCCCGCCCCGATGCGTCGCGGCCAGGATGCCGAGCGGAATGGCGATCGCCGTCGAAAGCGCGAAGGCGATGAGCGCGAGCGGTAGCGAGATCGCCAGCCGGTCCCCCAACATGCCCGCGATGGGCACGCCGTAGATATGGCTGGTACCGAGATCGCCGGTGGCGAACCCCGCGAGCCATTCCAGGTATCGACCGGCCGCCGGCCGGTCGAGCCCCAACTGCTCGCGAAGTGCGGCGAGCGTATCCGCGCTCGCCTCCGTGCCGAGCAGAACCTGCGCCGCGTCCCCCGGCAGGAACTCCAGCGCCAGGAACACGACCAGCGAGGCGGCCAGAAGCGTTCCGGCGAACTGGACCAGCCGTCGAACCAGATAGCTCAACATCGCGCGCGCCCCGGACTGGAAGCCGCGCCGGGCGAAGCGGCTACTCCGCCCAGTGCACGTTCGTCATGTCGTTCGCCTGGATCGGGGCGTTCGGCCAGAGCCCTTCCAGCCCCTTGCGCTTGACGCCGATCTTGGCGAGTTGGAACAGGAAGACGCTGACCTGATCGTCGGCAACCATCTCCTGTGCCTCGACCAGAAGCTCCGCCCGGCGGTCGGGGTCGGCCTCGCGCTCCAGTTCGGCCATATGCTCCCGGAAGGCCGGGTTGTCATAGCCGAAATAATAGTCGTCGCGGGCATAGATGCCGATATCCAGCGGCTCGGTATGGGAGACGATGGTGAAATCGAAATCATGCGCGCCCTTGAAGACGTCGGAGAGCCATTGCGCCCATTCGACCGGCACGATCTCGACCTCGATGCCGACCTCGCGCAACTGCGCGGCCACGACTTCGCCCCCGCGCCGGGCATAGGCCGTCGGCGGCAGCTTCATCACCGCCTTGATCGGCGTCTCGACGCCGGCGGCCTCCAGCAGCTGGCGCGCCTTCTCCGGGTCGTGCGGCACCGTGTCGGTCAGGTCGATATAGGCCGGGTTGTGCGGCGCGAAGTGGCTGCCGATCGGCGTGCCGAACCCGAACATCGCCAGATCGACGATCGCCTGACGGTCGACCGCGTGCTGGATCGCGCGGCGCACGCGCACATCGTCCCAGGGCGCGCGCCGGTGGTTGAGGGCCAGGATCGTCTCCCCCTCGGTCGTGCCGACATAGACGTCGAAACGCGGATCGGATTCGAACTGCGCCACCGTTTCCGGCGCCCCGATATTGGGAATCGCATCGACGTCGCCCGCCATCAGGGCCGCGACCTGCGCGGCCGCGTCGCCGATGAACTTGATGGTCACGCGGGCCAGCGCCGGGGCATGCCCCCAGTAATCGTCGCGCCGGACGAGCGTAATGCTGTCCCCCGGCTTGCGCTCGGCGACGCGATAGGGGCCGGTACCGACGGGATCGGTCTTATTGGTCTCCGCGCTCGCCGGATCGACGATCACGGCATCGCCCCAGCCGAGGTTCCACAGGAACAGACCCTGCGGCTGCTTCAGGTCGATCACCACCGTATGATCGTCCGGTGCCTCGACCGTCTCGATCCCGGAGAAAAGCTGCTTCTGCGCGTTGACCGACTCCTCGGCCATCGCCCGCTCGAAGGAGAAGACGACGTCGGACGCCTCGAAGCTGGCACCGTCATGGAAGGTAACCCCCCGGCGCAAATCGAAGCTGTAGCGCATCCCGTCCTCGGAGATCGTCCATTCCTGCGCCAACGCGGGCTGCACCGTGCCGGTGGAATCGATGCGCGTCAGCCCCTCGAACACATTGGCGTAGACCACCTCGTCGATCGCCGCGGCCGCGCCCGCCGTCGGGTCGAGATGCGGCGGCTCCAGCGTCATGCCGATGACGACGGTATCCTTGCCCTGGCCTTGGGCCTGGGCCGTGGCAGCGCCCATGGCGAACGGCCCCACCCCGAACCCGATCAACCCCGCGACGAGCCCGGCGGCGGAGAGGGCGAGGGCGCGCGCGCGCCGGCTTCGATTGGTCATGATATCGATAATCCCTGTTTCTGGTCCGGCCGCCTCGCGCTACCCGCACGGCCCGCGGCGAACACGGCCGGTCGCTTGTTCTCTCTTAGGTCCCCGTCGGGGCGGAGTTTAGCAACCCCTCCGCCGATTCGTAAACGGCACGCGCGATGGCGCGCGCCACGCAGTCCGCCGCGATGGCGCCAATCCGCGCCAGCCCCAGCGCGTCCACCCGCCCCGCCGCCCCGGAAGCGAGCGTGAAGACGCTGTCCCCGTCGAAGGGCGTATGCGCCGGGCGGATCGCGCGGGCGAGCCCGTCCTGCGCCATCGCCGCCAGCCGGATCGCCTGTGAGTGGTCCAGAGCCGCATCGGTCGCCACCGCCACCAGCGTCGTGTTCCCGCGCGGCCGGGCCAGCTTGGGGAAATGCGGTTCCGGCGATTCCGGCGCGCCGGTCGGACGCCGGCCGCCGAATTCATCCCCCATCTCGAACGGCCAGGCAAGGAAGGTGCCGTCCGCCATGGTGACGGAGCCGAAGCTGTTGACCGCCGCCAGCGCGCCGACCGTTACCCCCGTTCCATCCCCTGTTTCGCCGTCTACCGTCCCGCCATCTGCCGCTCCGCCGTCCACGGCGGAGGCCGAGCCGATCCCGCCCGGCAGTCCGCCCGCGCGCGCGCCGCGCCCGGCCCCGACGCGGCCGAGCGCGAAATCCGCACCGGCCCCCTCGCAGGCCGAAAGCGCGAGCGCGCGATAGGGCGGCTCCATCCCCCAATGCTTATCGCCCTCATTGGCGAGGTCGTAGAGAATCGCCGCCGGCACGATCGGCACGACCGCGGCGCCCGTATCGTAACCCCGACCGCGCGCGGCGAGCCAGTTCATCACCCCGTCCGCCGCCGCCAACCCGAAGGCCGAGCCGCCGGAGAAGACGAGGGCGTCCGCGCGCGCCACCAGCCGGCCGGGGCCGAGGGCATCGGTCTCCCGCGTGCCGGGGCCACCGCCCCGGATATCGGCGGCGGCGACCCAGCCGGTTTCAGGCAGCAGCACGGTGACGCCGCTTTTCACCCGGTCGTCCTGGGCATGGCCGACCGTCAGACCGGCGACATCGCTGATCAGATTGCGGGGGCCGGGGCGCACGCTCATGGCCAGGAAACCTCCGGGTCGAGCGGATAGATCGGCCGGCGCACCTTGCGATAGGGAAGCAAGCCGTTGTCGGACGTCGCCACCCCCTCCCCGTCCAGCGTCAGGGTATGGCGCGCCAGATCGCCGAAGCCCGCGCGATAGTGGATTCGCGACTTCAGCATCAGATAACGCCGGGTGGCGGGGTCGAGCCCCATCATGCGGAAGACGCCCAGATCCCAAGGCTCGTGGTGGTGGGAGGTCACGATGATACGCACACCGTCCCCGCCTTCCCCATCCGGGGCCCCATCCGGCCCCCCATCCGGCTGGCCCACGCGGAACAGCGCGCTCGGTCCGCAATCGACGGTGACGCCGGTATACATCGGCCCCTCCACGGTGAAACGCCCGTCGCTCAACCGCTCCACCGTGCCGGTGAGGGAAAGCGGCCGGCCCTCGAGGCCGATCGCGGGCATGTCCGTGCGCCCGCCGAGATCGAGGGTCAGCGTCGCGCCTTCCCCCGCCTGCCGCATCGCCTCGACCGCCGCCGGATCCCACAGCGTCGCGACCGCCACATCGTCCAGCCCGCCCTCGATCACCGCGCGGATCGCGGCCATCACGTCCTGCGTCGCGCCGGACCCGCAATTGTCCGCATGATCCAATAGGATGACCGGACCGTCGTCGAGGCGCGCCGCCGCCGCCACCGCCTCCTCGATCGGGCGATGGCGATAGACGAAATCGGCGCGCGCCGCGAAGGCGCGGGCGGCGAGGTCCCCGGCACCGGCCGCCGCCGCTTCCTCCGCGCCCGCGACCTTTCGGTCGGCGATCAGAAGCGCGGAAGTCCCCGCATCCGCGATATCGGCCAGCGCGAACCCCCCGAAGACCGTGGCGGCGAGAATACCCGGTTCCTCCGCCTCGAACCGCCGGGCCCGCGCGATCAGATCCTTCATCGGCGCGTCGTCGGTGCCCTGGCACAGGGTCTGGGAGAGCAACGGCGGCCGCGCCCAACGCATCACCGGATCGACCCGCCCGTCGATCGCGTCGAACAGGATACGGCCGACCTGCTCCGCCACCTCGTACATATCGACATGGGGATAGGTCTTGTAACCGATCAACGCGGTGCAATTGTCGACCATCGCCGGCGTCAGATTACAATGCAGGTCGAGCGTCACCGCGATCGGCAGGTCGGGCCGCGCGGCGCGCAGCCGGCGCAGCAACTCCCCCTCCCCGTCGTCGAGATGGGTCGCGACCATCGCGCCGTGCAGGTCGAGCAACGCGGCGTCGCAATCCGCCGCCGCCACCAGGATGGCGCCGGCCAGTTCCTCATAGGTCGCTTCCTCGACCGGGCCGGCCGGCATCGCCTCGGCGGCGAGCGGGGTGACGATCTCCGCCCCCCGCTCGCGCGCGAGTTTCATATAGGCGGCCTGGGGCATGCGCGTGCCCGCCATCGCCTCGGCCGCCGCCTCCCCGAAATGCAGCCCCCAATCGGCGAAGCGCGCGCGATCCGTCGGGATCGGCGAGAAGGTGTTGGTCTCGTGCTTGAAAGTCGCGCAAAGGATACGCATGGCTTCGGGATCGGTCCTTATGGGTCGGGTGGAATCAGGTTCCGGGAGACTGCGCCGGGGTACGGGGCAAGGTCAATCGGAACCGCGTTCCGGCGGCGCCGGTACCGCTCAAGGCCAGATCGCCGCCATTACCGCGGGCAAGTTCACGCGCGATGGCGAGGCCGAGGCCCGCACCGCCCGCGCGGGCCGACCCCTCGAAGGGTTGGAACAGCTTCTCCAGCGCGCGCGGCGGCAGGCCCGGCCCGTCATCGAGGAAGTCGAGCGCGATCCGGTCCCGGCGCCCGGCTTCCGGCGCGCCGACGGTCACCGTCTCGGCCCCCGCCTCGGCCGCGTTGCGCAACAGGTTGTTGACGATACGGAAGAGCTGATCGCGGTCCGCATGCGCGGTAAGCCCCTCCGGCACCCGGTTGTCGAGGTGCGCGGCCCGGGCGAAGCCGACGCCGGCCTCCTCCACCAGAACGCGCAGGTCGACGGGAACCGGGTCGCGTTCCGGCATGCCGCGCCCGACATAGTCGAGCGTCTGGGAACAGAGCTTCGCCGCCCGCTCGATCGAGGCGACGAGGGTCGGCGTCACCCGCTGCACTTCCGGATCGTCGGAGCTTTCCAGGCGGTCGGAGACCACCAGCGCGGTCGAGAGGATGCCGCGCAGATCATGCTGGATCTTGGCGACGGCCGTGCCCAGCGCCGCCAGTTTCCGCCGCTGGGCAAGCGTATCGTGCAGCGCCTTCTGCATCGTGGCGAGTTCGCGCTCCGCCACGCCCAACTCGTCGTCGCGCGCACTGGCGCGCACGATCCGGCCGGCCTCCTCCGGCGCTTCTCGGAAACGGATCATGTTGCGCGTCAATCGGCGCATCGGCCGGACGAACTGCCAGCGCAGGACGAGGAAGACGAGACCCGCCGTGATGATCGATATCACCAGGCTGAGTCCCAGGATACGCCCCGCGAAGCCCAGGATGGCGTCGCGCAGCGCGCGCTCGCGCAGCACGATCTCGATCTCGCTCGCCGGCTCCTTGGGCGAGGGGCCGAGGATGCGCGTCATCGCCTCCCCGTGACGACCCATCAGGGAAAGCGCGTTGACGATCATGTCGACCGGCCCCTCGGTCGCGAGGTCGTAAGTCGCATCGACCGCCGGCGGCATGTCGTTGAGCAGCGCGAGCCTCTCCCCCGCCCGGCGCAGCGCGATCGCGCGCACCCCGACGAAATCGAGCAACTGGCGCTCCAGCGCTTGCGAGACCATCGCGTCCGGCGCGGCCTCCAGCGTCAGGATCGCCAGATGCGCCGCGCCCAGCCGCTCGTTCAACCAGGACACGCGGAACCGCGCGACCGACGGCAGGAAGATCAGCACCTCCGCCAACATGACGAAGACGATGGTCAGAACCAGAAGGCGGGCGGAGAGACTGCGTTGCAACCGGAACTCACGATCTGTCGTCGCCCTCTCGTCGTCGAGGGTCTCGGGCGGCCAGATTACGCCGAACCGGCCGCCCGGGTCACGCGATCCGTGCCATTACGCACAAACGCTACGCGAAAGGATCGCGGGCGCGCCCCTTCCGGCGCGCGCGCAGCTTTCGATAGGCGACCGGCAAGAGCGCGAGCAGCCCCAGGCCGAAAAGCGCGGTCAGGATTTCCGGCGTCAGTACCGCCGACAGGCTCAACCGCTCCCCGCGGTCGAACAGCGCGCCGATTCCGGCGCCGAAACTGGCGAAGACGAAGCTGCCCGGCATGATGCCGAGCACGGTCCCGATCGTATAGGTCGCGAGCCGAACCCCCAGGAAAGCCGGCACCAGATTGACCACGAAGAAGGGGAAAATCGGAATCAGGCGCAGGAACAGCATATAGCTGAGCGCGTTCTCGTTGAAACCCGCGCGCATCCGTCCGAGCCACGGCCCGGCCCGTGCCGCGAGATGATCGCCCAGCGCCGAACGCGCCGCGAGGAATACCAGCACCGAGCCCAGGGTCGCCGAGACGACCACGAGACCCGTGCCCAGCCACTGGCCGAAGAGGAACCCACCGGCCACCGTCATCACCGCCCCGCCCGGCAACGAGAAGGCGACCACCAGCACATAGAGCAGGCAATAGACCAACACCGCCAGCGACCCGTTCGCCGCCACCCAGGACAACAGCGCGCCGCGATGCGCCTGCAATTGATTGAAGCTCAGATAGGCGTCGAGCCCCGCCGCCTTAGCCGCGACGAGCCCCGCCGCCAGCACCGCGAGCGGCCACAGGCGCCGCCAGTCGAAGCCGGCGCGGCCGGCGGGCGGTTCCGCCCCGGGCCGGTTCATGTCCGACCCGTCATATCCGTCCGCGCCGCTCCCGGCCTCCTCGTCGCGCATACGCATCCGCTTCGTCCCGTTTCCCGCCATCCAGCCCTATCACGCGCCCGACCGCCAACGGAGTCGAGATGCGGCCAAATCCCGCCGCCCGCCAATCAAGCCTGCGTGAAACCCGCGCGAGCCCGGCCGTGATCGGGGGGGCGCCGCCTCTCAGAGCCACTCCGACGCCAGACCGGCGACCAGGACGTAGCGCACGACCTTGCCGATGGTGACATAGATCAGGAAGGGGACGATCGGCACCCGCAGCAAGCCCGCGACGAAGGTCAGCGGATCGCCCAGGAACGGCGTCCACGCCAGCAACAGCGAGGGTTGGCCCCAGCGGTTGAAAACCTTGCTGGCGCGTTCAAGCGAGCGCGCCTTGATCGGGAACCAGCGCTTCTCCTGCCAATGGGTCAGCCAGCCGCCGATCCACCAGTTGAGCAACGCTCCCAGCACATTGCCGACCGTCGCGACGGCGATCAGCACCGCCAGATCGCCCGTGCTGGCCGAGGAGGAGAAACTCGCCAGCACGGCTTCCGAGGCGATCGGCAGGATCGTCGCCGCGAGAAAACCCGAGGCGAACATGAGAATGAGTTCGGCGCCTGTCACGCTGCCTTTCCGTCTTTCTTGCTATCGCGCGGGACGCGTCCTGCCTATCGCGCCGGCGCCAGGATCAAATTGGGGGTGGGGTCGCGCAGGGAACGGATGGTCCATTGATAAAGGGGCGGGCTGCCCTGCGTCACGCTTTCCGCGTTGTGGGTCAACACCTCGCCCCGGGCCCAGACGCGCACGATGCCGCGCGCGTCGAAGCCCCGGGCGAGCAATTCCTCGCGATGCTGCTCCGGCAGCTTGTCGCCGAAGATCTCGATCAACCCGTCCTCCCTGACGCGCAGACCGAGGAACTTGGCGTTCCGCCGGGGAAAGCTGAATTGCCGGGTTTCCGTCAGATCGCCGCTCTGCTCGTAGCGCACGTGATACCGGGCATTGCCGAGATATTCGATCTTCTTGAACCCTGAATCCCGTTTCAGATCGCGTTCGTAGATGCCGACATACTCGGCCAGCCGCTCTCCGTCCAACTCGCCCGTGCCGATGCGCTGCAGGAACTGAAGCTGCGTCAGGTCCCCTTCATAGACGAAGGCATAGCGGCCGTCCGCCGCCACCTGCAGATCGGCCCGGAAGTTGTCGGGCAGATAGCAACCGGCCAGCGCGAGCAACGCGCACAGCGGCATGAGCAGACGGGCGGGACGCGGAAACATGGCTCCGATCCTAGAGGGGCGGCTGGGCCGTGGCCAGCGGGTCGGCGCTGACATAGTGCGGCGCGAGCACGGATTCCAGCAACAATTCCCCCTCGCCCGGATAGAGCCCCCCCTCGCGCGTCGCCGCCTCCAGCCACAAACCGTCGAGGGCCAGCGCCGCCGCCACCGCCAGATCCGACGCCTCCTCCCCGCCGACACCCAGGCCGGAGAGCGCAGCGCGCAGCGCCGATGCCTGCCGCGCGCGCTGGGCCGCGCGGATGCGGGCATAGTCCGCGCGATAGGGGGTCAACGCCGTGAAGCCCGACCAGGCGGCCGCGCGCACCGGGGTCAGGACGGACGGGACAAGATGCGCCTCCACCGCCGCCATCAGGCGCAGACCCGCCGGCACGGCATGCCCCGGCGGCATCGCGCCGACGGCCCGGACGTAAGCCGCCGCCACCGGCTTGCGCGTCGCGCGGTAGGCGGCGGCCAGCAGATCACCCTTGTCCGAGAAATAATGATGGACGAGCCCCGGCGACATGTCGGCCGCACGCGCGATGCGGGCCACCGTAGCGGCCTCGTGTCCTTCGCGCCCGACGGTCTCGACGGCGGCGGCGACCAGTTCCTCGCGCCGAATGGTGTCCAGTGCCGTGCGCCCCATGCCGCCGCTCCCAGTCCATCGTCCAAAAGGTGCCCATCGTCCAAAAGGTTGATTGACGGACCATACAATAAATTGGTTGACTAACCAATCTTCGCATCGCGCGCACGCATCCCAATCGCGTCCGCCATCCCTTCGCGCCTCTCTTGCGGCCCCCTTGCGGGAAGGGACGGAAGCGGCCACAGTCGGACCCGTCATGACGCCGCCCAGCGACGCCTACGCCATGCCCCGTTACGATCCCGCGCGCGGCGACGTCCGCGCGGTGCTCGGCCCCACCAACACCGGCAAGACCTATCTGGCGATGGAGCGCCTGCGCGCGCACGCCACCGGCATGATCGGCTTCCCGCTGCGCCTTCTGGCGCGGGAGAACTATGACCGGCTGGTCGAATTGGAGGGCCGCGCCTCCGTCGCGCTGATCACGGGCGAGGAGAAGATCGTGCCGCCCCGGCCGCGCTGGTGGATCTGCACGGTGGAGGCGATGCCGCTGGAGACGGCGGTCGATTTCCTGGCGGTCGACGAGATCCAACTTTGCGCCGATCCGGAACGCGGCCATGTCTTCACCGACCGGCTGCTGCATGCGCGCGGGCGGGAGGAGACCATGTTCCTGGGCGCGGAGGCGATGGCGGATCTGATCCGCGCGCTCGCCCCGGAAGCGCGGATCGAGACGCGCCCGCGCCTGTCCACCCTTACCTGGGCGGGGACGCGGAAGCTCAACCGCCTGCCCCGGCGCAGCGCGGTCGTCGCCTTCTCCGTCGATCAGGTCTATCGCACGGCGGAGGCGGTGCGCCGCCAGCGCGGCGGCACGGCGGTCGTGCTCGGCGCGCTCAGCCCGCGCACGCGCAACGCCCAGGTTCAGATGTACCAGGAAGGCGAGGTCGATTACCTCGTCGCCACCGACGCCATCGGCATGGGCCTCAACATGGATGTGGACCATGTGGCCTTCGCCGGGCTGACCAAGTTCGACGGCATGCGCCGCCGGCCGCTCACCGCGCCCGAGATCGGCCAGATCGCGGGGCGCGCCGGCCGGCACATGAACGACGGCACCTTCGGCGTCACCGGCGACGCGCGCCCGCCGGACGAGGAGGTAATCCGCCAGATCGAGGGCCATGCCTTCCCGGCGCTGACCAAGGTGAGCTGGCGCAACCGCACGCTCGATTTCGCCAGCCCGGGCCGCCTGATGCAAAGCCTGACGCAGGCCCCGCCCCGCGCCGAATTGGTGCGCGCGCGCGATGCCGACGATCAACTGGCGCTGGCCGCCCTGATGCGCGACGAGGGCGTGATGGCCCGCGCCGCCAGCCGCGACCGGGTGCGCCTGCTCTGGGAAGTCTGCCAGATCCCGGATTTCCGCAAGGTCATGCCGGATCACCACGCCCAGCTTCTGGGGCAGGTCTTTACCCATCTGGTCGACCGCGACGGCGGCCGCCTGCCGGAGGATTGGGTGCGCGCGCAGATCGAGCGTCTCGACCGCGCGGAGGGCGATATCGACACGCTGACGGCGCGGCTGGCCCATGTGCGCACCTGGACCTATGTCACCCACCGGGCCGATTGGGTGCCGGACTGCGCCCATTGGCAGGCCCGCGCGCGGGCGATCGAGGACACGCTGTCCGACGCGCTGCACGACCGGCTGACGGACCGTTTCGTCGATCGCCGCGCGGCGAGCCTGAGCCGAGGCATGGACTCGGCCGAGGGCCTGCTCTCCGCCGTCACCCCCAAGGGCGAGGTGGTGGTGGAGGGCCATGTTGTCGGCCGGATGGAGGGGTTGCGCTTCACCCCGCACGACCCGGCCGACCTACGCGAGGCCAAGCGCCTCGCCGCCGCCGCGCATCGCGCGCTGCGCGAGGAGGCGGGACCCCGCGTCGCGCGCCTCGCCGCCGCCGACGATAGCGCCTTCGGCATGGAGCCGGACGGGCGCATCACCTGGGGCGGGCGGGCGATCGCACGGGTCGCGCGCGGAACGACGCCGCTGGCGCCCGTCGTCCGGCTGGCGCCGACGGACCTCAACGACCGGACGCTGGAGGACCGGGTAAAAGCGCGGCTTCAAGGATTCCTCGACCGGTTCCTGGCACGCCGCCTGGCGCCGGTGCTGATCCCCCCCGATCGCGGGGGGGAGGCGGCGCTGAGCGCGGATGACGCGCCCGCGCGCGGGCTGCTCTATCGGCTGCGGGAGGGGCTGGGAGCCGTCGCGCGGTCCGAGGCGCGCGACCAGATCGACGCCCTTTCCCCCGCCGGGCGGAAGGCCCTGGCGGCCGCCGGCATCCGCTTCGGAACGGAGGCGGTCTATTGGCACGGCGCGCTGGCGCCGAAGGCGATGCGGGCGAAGGCGATCCTCTGGGCCGCCTGGCACGACCGTCCGACGCCCGAGGTGCCGAACGAACCCGCGCCGGTGTTGGAGGCCGCACGCTTCCCGGCCGATGCGTGGGAGGCACTCGGCTATCGTGTCCGGGGGCCGCTGGCGCTGCGCCTCGACCGGGGGGAGCGGCTGGCCGCCCTGCTGCGCCGGCGCGCCAAGGCGGGGCCGGTCGCGCTCGACGCCGCGCTGCTGCAAGAACTGGGTGGCGCCGATAGCGCGGCGGGCACCGTCGATCGGGACGTGGCGGACGGCGTCCTGCGCGCCTTCGGCTTCAAGCCCGCGAAAACGGGACCCGAGAACGAACAGGGGGAGGCGACCGGCGGGGCGGCGCCCCCGCTCTACGATCCGCCCGGCCGGATGCGCCGCCCCGCGAAGGGGGACAAGACCGCGCGCAAGGCCACGGGGAAGACGAAAGCGTCCAAGGGAGCGAAAGGCGGCAAGCCCGACGCCAAGCAGCCGAACGCGAAACGGTCGGAGCCCAAGCGCGGGGCGACCAAACGGTCGGGCGCCCAGAAGGCGGGCAAGAAGACCGCCCCGGCCCGCGCGCCGCGTCGCGAGAGCCCGGTCAATCCCGATTCGCCCTTCGCGATCCTGCGCGATCTGGTCGGGGGAGGCAGCGGCGGCGGGAGCCGCCGGCGATGAGCGGCCGCGGCGCACCCGATCCAGCCGGCGGCGCGCGCCCCGGCATGCGCCTCGACAAATGGCTGTGGCATGCGCGCTTCTTCAAGACGCGCACGCTGGCCGGCACGGCCGCCGGCGGCGGGCGGGTGCGGGTCAACCGCGTGCCGGTCGCCAAGCCGGGCCAGACCGTGCGCGTCGGCGATGTGCTGACCTTCCCCCAGGGGCACCATGTGCGGGTGATCGAGATTCGCGCGCTCTCCGACCGGCGCGGGCCCGCCAGCGAGGCGCAGGCGCTCTATCGTGATCTGGACCCGCCCCAACCGCGCGCCGACGCGGATGGAAAAGCCTCGACCCCCGCCCCGGCGGCGAAGCGCGAGCCCGGCGCGGGCCGGCCCACCAAGCGCGAGCGGCGGCAACTCGACCGGTTGAAACCGAACCCCGACGACCCAACCCTCTGAGTCAGAGGGAAATTAACCGGCGGGCGGGTGACAGACGGGCGACGTCTTGCCAAACTGGCGCCGGAAACAAATCAGGATGACCGCGCCGACAGGAGGCGCGGGGAGAAAAATGCTAAACCGGATCAAGCAATTCTTCAGCGAGATGGGCGGCGAGCCCGCCGACGGCCCCACCCGGCACAGCGAGGCCGAACTGCATGTCGCGGCGGCCGCGATGCTGATCGAGGCCGCCATGATGGACGGCGCCATCGACGAGCGAGAGCGCGAGCGCATCGCGGCCCTGATCGAACGCCATTTCGGCATCCAACGCGCCGAGGTCGACCAGATCGTGGCGCGGGGCGAAAGCAAGCAGGACGCCTCGGTCGATATCTATTCCTTCCTGCGGGTGGTGAACGCCCATTTCGACTATGAGGAACGGGTGCAGTTGATCGAGATGCTATGGGACGTCGCCTATGCCGACGGCGACCTGCATGATCACGAGGCCAACCTCGTCCGCCGGGTGGCCGGCATGCTGGGCGTCGAGGACCGGGATTCCGGCGCGGCGCGCAAGCGCGTGCTGACCCGCCTCGCCGAGGGCGGGGGCAATGGCGACGCGCTGCATCCCCACGGCTGACCCCCGGCCCCGGCGGCGCCCCCCTTCCCGCCACGGTGGCGCCCCCCGGCCACGGCGGCGGTCAAGGCCATGGGCCCGCGCCCGGCGGCTTGCGCGGGCACGTGTCCGGCGGATAGGATTCGCGCCATGCGCGCCCTTCCGCTCCTCGCCCTGCTGATCGCGGCCCTTCTCCAGCCCCCCTTGGCGGGCGCGGCGGAGGCACCGCCCCCGAACTCGCTATCGGGCTCGCCACCCGGCCCGCCATCGGCGCTCGCCGAAGCCATCGCGGCCTATGAGGCGGGTGCCCATGATGATGCCGCCGCGCTTCTCGAACCGCTGGCGGCGGCCGGGCAGGCGGAGGCGGAATACCGCCTCGGCCTCCTGCTGACGACCGGGCGCGGCGGCACCCTCGCCATCGGGCGGGGCCTCGACTGGCTCGACCGCGCCTATCGACAAGGCCACAACCGCGCCGGGCTCGACCATGCCGCGACCGTCATCCGGGAAGATATCCGGGGACCCGCCGCCGACCGCGCCGAAACCATCCTCCAGGCCCTCGTCGAATGCGGCATGCCAGCGGCCATGACGACCTTGGGGAAATGGCAACTTGGCCGGGCTCCCACGGAAAGGGAACAGGGGGTCACGCTGTTGCGGGAAGCCGCCTTCCTCAACGACACGGCCGCCCAGAATCGGCTCGGAATCGCATTGTTGCGCGGCGAATCCTATCGAATGGGATTCGCTTGGCTTCTCCTCGCGCGGAACAGCGGAAGCAAGGCGGCACGGATCAACCTCGAGCGCGCGGAGAAGGATCTTCGCGATGGCGGCGTTTGGGATGAGATCGAGCGAACCGCCGAAAGCCTCGCGAAACGTCTAACTCCGAAAGAGGTCGACGGATGTGCGCGATGAACTATTCCGGTTCATCCTCGAACACCGCGTTCTTGAGCACCTTCTCCGCCGCTTGAGAATATATGTGGTCACTTACACGACCGCCGCCCAACCTCTCGGAAAGCCTCCTGCCGAGCCATCCGCCGAGTTCGCCCGACACGACATCGGTGGCGAGACCGGTCAGGAGCTTTCGGCTCAGGGCGCGGCCGAGCTCCGGGCGGTCCTTGATATAAGCCGTGACGGCATCAGGATCGGCGATATCGACGCCTTCGCGTGACGCCCGCTCGAAGAGCTCATTCGACAACGCCGATTGCCGTTCGGCGGACGATCGCGCGATATCGACGGCGGTGGCGCCCAGGCCGAGCAAACCCGCCGCGCCACGGCCTAGTTTCCAGGCGGCTCCGGCCACCCCGGCACCCGTAATCGCACCAACACCTAGATCGGCAAGGGTACGACGCATCGCCAAATGTTCCTCCGCATGCAGACCGGTGGCGAAAGCCGCCGCCTCGTCTTGCTCCGGGTAAGGGGGGCGGGGCACTTCGAGAAGCGCGGAATTCACTAAGGCATAATCGTCGATCGCCGGGGCAATCCGGGCCCAGAGTTCCTCGCGCGCGGCCTCGACCCGCGCATCACGGCTCGGTGCGTCGGAAGGAATGTCTCGTATTATGTTATCGAAGCGCACAAGTGTCCCGACGATCGACGATTGGCGAGCCCGTTTTCGTTCCGTCAAGGCGAGGCGACGTTCACCCGCATCGCGCATTTCCTTCGTGCCAAGGTGTTCGGCGAAACGTCTATTGGCGATATCCCGCCCCAGAAGGGCGGGGTCGGCGATCATTTGCGAGGCCCGTTCGAGCACCTGCTTGGCGTAAGCTCGGCTTTCAGGCCGATCGTCATCGAGAAAGCGGAGTGCTTCTTCCAGCGTGCCTCGAACCGCCGGTAGCCGAGCATAGCGGTTCGCTACTTGCTCCCGGAGTGCCTCACGATCACGAATGCCGATCGCTCCTTCGCCATCCACCCCTCGCGCCATGGCACGCACCAAATCCTGTCCTTCCTTAAGAGCACGAAAAGCGTCTTCGGTAGCGGTGGTCGGCTCCAAACCATCCGCCCGCAACCGGAGCGGCATATCATCCAATCCTACGATCACCTTGCCTGTTTCGGGATCGAGGGGGTGGAGATCGTCGGTTTTCTTGTTACGCGCGACCCAATTGTTGGGCACTGCCTTCCGGGCCCATCCGCGACGAACCGCCTCGACGGGATCGCCCGGCGCAAGCGTGCGCGATGAGTGGTCCTCCCCCTCGGTCGAAGTTGATGCGACATGCGCACGGGCCCGACCCGCCCTTCGCGGCGTGGCTGTGGGAGTCGTGTGCCGCATTATCCGGTCCAGCATGTGATCAAGATGCGCGCGATTGCTTTCATCCGTCATCGCGGTGCGCAGGAAATCGACCTCTGAAAGGGTGGCGGATGGATCTCGATCGACCGCCCCCTTCAGGATGGGTTCGAACCCCGAGATATCGGTCGTAGTATCAAGCGCCCTCGCCGTGCGTTCCAATGAGGCACGGTCTCCTGACGAGAAACGGATGTTAGAACCCTCGGATTGGTGCATCGACGCTTTATTTCGTTGGACCGAATGCCGCCAGGGATCCCGCCCGGAACGAGAACGAGAGATATCGGTGACCTGGGAACGTGGCTCAGGCTTGATCGTCTCTGGATCTCGGTGGGGAAGAACATGGGGCTGGGTGGGTCGATCGCGCCGGGTCCGGGTCCAATCCTCCTCCAGAAACATGTTCTCGGAACGCCGGGACTCATGTGCTGCTTCCTTCTCGGATCGACCCGGTTTCACGTTACCCTCACGATGAGCCAACTCCGTCTCCATCCCTTGATGGGTCTTAGTGGTCTCGGCATGTGTTTCTTCGCTTCCCGCCATGGAACTCTCCTCTCTCGATTTTCTCGGCGGCGGATTCGGTAAGCCGCGCAATAAAGCAATAAAAAGGGCGGCTCCGACATAGACCGCCGGGCCGCCCTGTTGGGCTACATGCCTTCGCCCTCAGATAGCGTGCATTGGTCGGTGCCTATGCCGGACACAAGAGGGGTGCATGGATAATTTATCCAACGGGATTTTGATCCTTTTATAAAGAACAAAATGAATTTTTCATTTTCCCGATTAAAAGCTTCTCTGGATGATAATCCGCCCGCGGGAGGCCACGTTGACTAACCCCGCGCCAACCCCTATACAGCGCCGGCAATTTTCCGGGGCCGCGCGGGTGCCATCATGCGTCGCGCGTCGTGGCCCCGTTCGCTTTGTCTAGGAGACCGGGACGATGAAACGTACTTTCCAGCCGAGCCGTCTGGTGCGCAAGCGCCGCCACGGGTTCCGCGCGCGCATGGCCACCAAGGCCGGCCGCCAGGTCATCAATCGCCGCCGCGCCAAGGGCCGCAAGCGCCTGTCCGCCTGATCGGTTCCGATCGGCACGGACGCGCGCGTCGGCCGGATCGAGACCGTTCGATGGCCGATCCCGTTCCCGATCCCGTCATGCTCCGCCTGAAGCGTCGCCGCGACTTCCTGCGCGCGACCCGGGCGCGGAACAGCGCCGCGACGCCGGGCCTGGTGCTTCAGGCGCGCGCGCTGGACCGAAGCGAGGCCGAGCGCATCGCCCGGGAGACGGGCCGGGCGGCCGCGAGGGATACGGTGCCGGGAGATGGGACGCCCGAACACGGCGCGCCGGAGATTATCCGGGTCGGGTTCACCGCCAGCCGCAAGGTCGGCAAGGCGGTCACCCGGAACCGGGCGAAACGCAGACTGCGCGCGCTGGCCGAGGAGGTTCTGCGCGCGCAGGCATGTCCGGGGGTCGATTACGTGCTGATCGCGCGCGGATCGACGGCGGACCGCGCCTATGGCGCCCTGCGGCGCGACCTTTTGTCCGCGCTCAAGCGGCTGCGCTGTCTGCGCGCCGCGCCTAGGGTAGCGGCGCCGACGATGGGAGCGCCGGAGAAGCGGGCGCCGAAAAAGGAACGCGGCCCGTCCGAGGGACGGGCCGAGGGAGACTGACCGCCGGCAAGAGCCGCGCGCCATATTCGGATCGCGCGGCCCATGCGGGGCGGATCACGGCAAGGCAGGTCACGGCAAGGCAGGAAAGAGCCCGCGCATGAATCCGGACAACCGCAATCTCTGGCTAGCGATCGTCCTCTCGGTCGCGATTCTGATCGGCTGGCAGGTCGTCTTCCCCGACCAGGCCCTGTTCTCGCCGCCCGACGAGGCGGCCCAGCAGGCGCAGACGGAACAGCAGGTCTCCCAGCAGGGCGCGCAAGGGGGCGGCGGCGCCTCCGGACAATCCGACGTGCCGACGGCCGGCAGCGCGCCGAGCGCGCCGGGCTCCGCCCCCACGGCGGCGCAGGGCGATGCGGGCCTGACCCGGGCGGAAGCGCTGGCCCAGGCGCCGCGCGTCACCATCGAGACGCCCAGCCTCTCCGGCAGCATCAATCTTGAGGGCGCGCGGTTCGACGACCTGACCCTCAAGGACTATCACGTCACGGTGGAGGAGGAGTCGCCGCTGATCGACCTGTTGCAGCCGGCGGCGGGCGCGGCCCCCTATTACGCCCAGTTCGGCTGGGCCCAAATCGGCGACGTGGCCACGCCGGACCGGCAGACGCGCTGGCAGGCCTCCTCGGACCATCTCTCGGTCGGCGAGCCGGTGACGCTGAGTTGGTCGAACGGCCAGGGCCAGACCTTCGAGCAGGAAATCGCGATCGACGCGAATTACATGATCACGGTCACGCAGCGCGTCGTGAACGAGTCCGACGCGGCGGTCAGCGCCGCGCCCTACGGCCTCGTCTCGCGCACGGGCACGCCGGCGGTCAGCCAGCTCTATATCCTGCATGAGGGGCTGATCGGCGTTCTCGACGGCGGGTTGGAGGAGATCGACTATGACGATCTCCGCGACGCCGAGGGCGCGCGCCGGAGCTTCAAGACCACCGGCGGCTGGATGGGCATCACCGACAAATACTGGCTGGTCAGCCTGATCCCGGATCAGGGCCAGCCGGTCGACGCGCGCTATACCGCCACCAAGGCGGGCGTGCAGGACCGCTATCAGGTCGATTTCCTGAGCCCGACCCAGGCGATCCAGCCGGGCGAGAGCGTGGAGCGGACGAGCCGCCTTTTCGCCGGGGCGAAGCGCACGCTGCTACTCGACGAGTACGAGGCCGAGCTCGGTATTCCCAATTTCGACCTCGCGGTCGATTTCGGCTGGTTCTATTTCCTGACCAAGCCGATCTTCTTCGCCATCCACTGGTTGAACGGCATCCTGGGCAATTTCGGGCTGGCGATCCTGGCGCTGACGCTGGTGATCAAGCTCGCCTTCTTCCCGCTCGCCAACAAATCCTATCGCTCGATGAGCAAGATGAAGCTCCTCCAGCCGAAGATGCAGGAGCTCAAGGAGAAGTACGGCGACGACCGGCAGAAGATGAACCAGGAGCTGATGGGGCTCTATAAGAAGGAACAGGTGAACCCGATGTCCGGGTGCCTGCCCATCCTGGTGCAGATTCCGGTCTTCTTCTCGCTCTACAAGGTGCTCTACGTCACCATCGAGATGCGCCACGCGCCCTTCTTCGGTTGGATCGAGGATCTGTCGGCGCCCGACCCGCTCGGCCTGCTGACGGCGTTCGGGCTGTTCGACTATGCGGTGCCGGAGTTCCTGCAGGTCGTGAATATCGGCGTCTGGCCGGTCATCATGGGCCTGTCGATGTTCCTGCAGCAGAAGCTGAACCCGACCCCCTCCGACCCGATCCAGCAGAAGGTCTTCACCTTCATGCCGCTGATCTTCACCTTCCTGCTGGCGCATTTCCCGGCCGGGCTGGTGATCTACTGGGCCTGGAACAACACGCTGTCCATCGCCCAGCAGTACGTCATCATGCGCCGCATGGGCGTCGCCGTCGGCGGCGGCAAGTCGAAGTCCAGCTGACGCGGGCGGACGAACGAACGAACGGATTGCGACGGTGGCCGACGCCCTTCCCCCAGCCTACGCCCCGGAGGCGGACGCGATCGAGGCGGGCCGTCGACTGTTCGCGCATGAGGCGCGGTTCATGCTGGGCTGCGTCTCGATCGCCCAGTTGCCGCCGCCCGACGTGCCGGAGATCGCCTTCGCCGGCCGTTCCAATGTCGGGAAGTCGAGCCTCGTCAACGCGCTGACCGGACGCAAGACGCTGGCCCGCACCTCCAACACGCCGGGGCGGACCCAGGAGATCAATTTCTTCGAGTTGGACGAGCGGCTGCGCCTCGTCGACATGCCGGGCTACGGCTTCGCCAAGGCGCCCAGGACGGCGGTCGAGGGCTGGACCGAGCTGATCCGCGACTATATCCGCGGCCGCGCCATGCTGCGCCTGGTCTGCCTGTTGATCGACGCCCGCCACGGGCCGAAGGAATCCGACCGCGCGCTGATGGAATTGATGGATCAGGCGGG
The DNA here is from genome assembly GCF_017963645.1 of Marivibrio halodurans. Taxonomy (GTDB): domain Bacteria; phylum Pseudomonadota; class Alphaproteobacteria; order UBA8366; family Aestuariispiraceae; genus Marivibrio; species Marivibrio halodurans. The sequence goes on from NZ_JAGMWN010000006.1 coordinate 120,983, forward strand.
CGTGGCCTATCAAACCGTCCTGACCAAGTCGGACAAGCCGAAGGCGAGGGAGCTGGACCGCATCGACGCGATGCTGGCCCAGGCGGTCGCCAAGCGCGCCGCCGCCGCCCCGCGCGCCATCCGCACCAGCGCGGTGAAGGGCCAGGGCCTCGACATCCTGCGCGCCCGGCTGGCGGATATCGCCCTGCCGGGATAGCCAGCCGCTTCTTCCTTTTCAGGGGTCGGGGCGCCTGTCACCCGCGCGCGGCGATCACCGCCCGGGCCAGCGCCCGGCCGCCGCGCCACGCATCCTCCGCCCTGCCCGCGCCCCGCCCGTCCGGCGGCGCCCAATCGCCCGCGAAACCGGCGTCGGCCCCCTCGTCGAAACAGGCGGCGGCGAAGGAGACGGCCCGGGCATGGCGCCACCGATGCGCCGCGAAATAGGCGGGCGTCCCCGGCAGGTCGAGACCGAGCGCATCGCCGGCCAGCGCGCGGAACCGGCGCAGCAGCGCATGCTTGGCGACATCCTTGTCGGTGTCGAGGTGCGCGGCGCTCCATTCCGCCGTGCCGTGCAGGGTGAGGCAGGTCGTCCCCGACGGCCGTCCCGGCTTGCCGCCATTCACCCCGACCCAGGCGAGCACCCCGTCCGGGTCCTCCACGAAGAACCCGGCGGCGGGCAGGTCGATCCCCCCCTGGAAGCCGACCATCGCGGCGATGCAGGGCGCGAAACGGGCCGCGTCCGTCCGCGCGGCGAGGTCCGGGGCGGCGGCCAGCAGGTCGCGTGCCTGGGCCGCCGGCGCGGTGACGAGGAAAAGGTCGGCCGCGCCATAGGCGCCCAGATCCCAGCCACCGTCCGCCATCCGGTCCGGCGGCGGCATCTCCGCCTCCAGCGCGAGGTCGAGGTCGAAGGCCAGTTGCCCCGGAATCTGCGTCATCCCCGGCACGCCGACATAGCGCGGCGGCGGGTCCGCCTCCGGCGCCGTCCCGTCGGGACGCAGGGTCAGGAACCGCCCGTCCCACCGCGCGGCCGAGCCGCCCGCGACCAGCCGGTCGAGCGCCTGCCGGAAATCATCGTCGCGGGCGGTGACATATTGCGCGCCGTGATCGAAGCGCCAGGGCGCGTCCTGCCCCATGCCGGACGGGCTGCCGCCGGTCGCGCTGGTGGCGAGACGGCCGCCGGGAGCCCGCCCCTTATCGACCAGCCGCACTCGGAAACCGGCCGCGTCGAGCGCGAGGCCGCAGGCAACCCCCGCCAGCCCCGCGCCGACGATCAGGACGGAAGGGCCGTCGCGCGGTTCAGCCATCGCCCAATTCCCGCCCGGTCATGGACCGCGCCCCCGCATTTACGCGCGCAGACCGCCGACGCGCTCCAGGCTCCTCGGCATGGCGTGGCCGTACTTGTCGGTGACGAGGCCGACGATGCGCGCCACCTCGTCCCGGCCAAGCTCGTCCATCAGGCGGCAGGGCTCCTTACCGAAACGCAGCGCCAGCGCCGCGCCCATGTCGATATCGGCGGCGGAGGCCACGTCCTCGTCCAGCTCCTGCAGGATCGGGAAGAAGGCGGCGGCGCGCAACCAGTCGGCGATCGGCTCGTCATTGGCACCGTCGCCGGCGGCAGCCTCGTCGATCTCGAACTCGTAATCGCTGTCGCCCTTCGCGGCCAGGCTGTCGGCGATGGCATAGAAGGCGCCGTGCGGCTTCAGATTGTTCTGGGCATGATACATGATCTTCGGCTTCACCAGGTTCATCACCTGGAACGGGCCGGCGGCGACGCCCAGGCAATCCTTGGCGACGCGGTCGATCTGTGCCGGGGTGCCGACCCCCTCGTCCATCAGGCGCACCGCCTCGTTGCCGTAGGGCACGAAGAAGCGGTTGATGGCGAAGCCGTAATGATCCTTGCAGGCGATCGGCTTCTTCGCCGTCGCCTCGCAGAAGGCGAGCGCCGCATCGAACAGCGCGGGGTCCGTCTTCTCGCCGCGCACGACCTCGACGATCGGGTTGATCGCGGCCGGGTTGAAGTAATGCAGGCCGAGGAACCGCGACGGGTCCTTATAGGCCTCCGCCAGTTCGGAGACCTTCAGGGCGGAGGTGTTGGTCGCCAGCACCGCCGTATCGGGCAGCACGTCGTTCAGCTTCTTGTAGAGGGTCTCCTTGACGGAGAATTCCTCGAACACCGCCTCGATCACCAGATCGCAGCCGGCGATGTGGGACAGGTCGGTCCCGCCCTCGACCCGGGCGATCGCGGCCTGCGCCGCGTCGGCGCCGATCTTGCCCTTCTCGGCCGCGCGGTCATAGAACTTCCGCACCGCGCCCAGCCCGCGCTCCAGCGCCGCCTCGGTGGTATCGACCAGCTTCACCGCCACGTCCTGCCCCGCGAGGCTCGTCGCGATGCCCGATCCCATGGTGCCCGCGCCGATGATTCCGACCGTCTTGAACGTCATGCCGCTGCTCCTCGCTGACTATAGGAAAATGCCGGAAAACCGGCGCGACCATAGGCGGGGCGGCGCCCCTTGTCGAGACGGCGCGGGACGCCCGCCCTCACGTGCATTTTCCGCCTGACACCAGCGCGCGGCTGGGCCATAAAGACCCTCATGGTTGCACGCGTTTCCACCGTTTCCTTCCTCGGTATCGACACCCTGCCGATCGACGTGCAGGTCCAGATGTCGTCCGGCATGCCGGCCTTCGCCATCGTCGGCCTGCCGGACAAGGCGGTGGCCGAGTCGAAGGAGCGGGTGCGCGGCGCGCTTACCGCCATCGGCCTCGCCTTCCCGCCGAAGCGGATCACCATCAACCTCTCCCCCGCCGACGTGCCGAAGGAAGGCAGCCATTTCGACCTGCCCATCGCGCTGGGCCTGCTGGCGGCGATGGAAATCCTGCCGGCGGAGCGGCTGGCCGACTATGTGGTGCTGGGGGAACTGGCGCTCGACGGGACGGTGACGGGGGTCGCGGGCGTCCTGCCGGCGGCGATGGCGGCGAATGGTACGGACCGGGGGTTGATCTGCCCGGCCGCGCAGGGCGGGGAGGCCGCCTGGGCGGGCGATCTGGAGATCCTGGCCGCGCCGTCGCTGATCGCGCTGGTCAATCATTTCAAGGGAAGCTCCGTCCTGCCGGCGCCGGAGGCGAAGCTGGCCCCGCCGGGGGCGGAGCCGCCCGACCTCTCCGACATCAAGGGTCAGGAAAGCGCGAAGCGCGCGCTGGAGGTCGCGGCCAGCGGGGGACATAATCTGCTGATGGTCGGGCCGCCCGGGGCGGGGAAATCCATGCTGGCCGCACGCCTGCCCGGCATTTTGCCGGAAATGGGCGCGCGGGAGGCGCTGGAAGTCTCCATGATCCAGTCGGTCGCGGGGCTTCTGGAGGATGGGCGGTTGAGCCGCGCGCGCCCCTTCCGCGACCCGCATCATTCCGCCTCCACCCCGGCCTTGGTCGGCGGCGGCGGTCGGGCCCGGCCGGGGGAAATCAGCCTTGCGCATAACGGCGTGCTGTTCCTCGACGAACTGCCGGAGTTCCAGCGGCAGGCGCTGGAAAGCCTGCGTCAACCGCTGGAGACGGGCCGCGCCGTGGTGGCCCGCGTCAACGCCCATGTCACCTATCCGGCGCGGGTACAGTTGATCGCGGCGATGAACCCCTGCCGCTGCGGCTATCTGGACGATCCGGAGCGGGCCTGCACCCGCGCGCCGCGCTGCGCGATGGATTACCAATCGAAGATCTCCGGTCCGCTGTTCGACCGCATCGATCTGCATGTGGATGTACCGGCGGTCTCGGCCGCCGATCTGGCGCTGCCCCCGCCGGCGGAGGGATCGCGGCAGGTGGCCGCCCGCGTCGCCGAGGCACGCGCCATCCAGGATGCCCGCTTCGCCGCCCTGCCGGAAGAGAAACGCGTCGCCACCAACGCCCAGGCCGACGGGCGCCTGCTGGAGGAGATCGCCGCCCCGGACGAGGCCGGACGGCGTCTGTTGTCGGAGGCGGCGGAGCGTCTTCGCCTTTCCGCGCGGGGCTATCACCGGGTGTTGCGGGTCGCGCGCACGCTGGCCGACATGGAAGGCGCCGCCGATGTCCGCCGCCCGCATATCGCGGAGGCGTTGAGCTATCGCCGCCTGGCGCTCAATGCCGGGTAGGGGGGCCGCCGGTTAGCGGCGGCGGCGCGGCGCGCACGCCGCGCAGGCTGATCCAGCCCCAGCGCAGGGTCAGGATCGCGGCATTGATCACGCTGGCGATCAGGATGCCCTCATACAGCCCTTCCACCCCGCGCTCCAGGCGGATGCCCAGATACCAGCCGAGCGGAATCATCACCACGAAATAGCTGAAGAAGGCCATGATGCTGGGAACCCACGGGTCGTCCGCCGCGCGCAACGCATTGGCGACCAGCACCTGCCCGCCATCGGCGCAGACCAGCCAGCCGACCAGCAGGATCGCCGGTACCGAGGCAACCGCCAGGAAGGGGTCGTTGGTATAGATCGCCGCGACCTCCCCCGGCAGAACGTGAAGGATCACCGCGAAGAGACCCATCGCCAGCATGGTCCAGGCGAAACCGACCCATCCGGCCAATGCGCGGTCCGGCCCGTCCCCCCGGCCGTGGGCGACGCCGACGCGCACGCCCGTCGCGGTGGCGATACCGAGCGCCGCCATGAACAGCATCGCCAGCAGCGCATTGGCGATGCCGTAGACCGCCAGCGCCTGCGGCCCCAGCCATCCGGCGAAAAGCGCCAGCACCCCGAAGGCCCCGGTCTCGAAGCCGAGCGAGAGGCCCGCCGCATAGCCATAGCGCCGGTCCCGGCGCCCGCCGCTGAACCACCCCGGATTCGGCCGCAACCGCACGCCGAGCGCCCCATGATCCGAAAGCCGCCAGACATAGAGGATCAAGGCCCCGGCCATCGCCGCGCGCGCCACGGTCGTGGCGATCGCCGCGCCGTCCGCGCCCAGGGCCGGCAGGCCGAGCCCGCCCTCGATCAGCCAAAGATTGAGAACCAAATTCAGCAGATTCGCGCCCCAGATCGCGACCAGCACCGGCACCGGCCGGCCCAGCCCCTCCAGGAAGAAGGCGGTCGCGATATAGAGCATCATCGGCACCAGGCCGAGGCCCTGCCAGAAGGTGACGCTGGCGCTCGGCCCGATCAGGTCGAGGTCCTGGCCGGTCAGGGCGAAATAATGGTCCCCTTGCGTCGTCAGGGCGAAACCGACCAGCCCGCACAGCACGGCATAGGGCAGGCCGCGCCGCCAGACCTGCCCGGTCTCGCCCCAACGCTCGCGCCCGCGATGCTGGCTGGTCGCGACCAGCACGCCCTGTTGCAGGCCGATACCGATCACCATGAGGATGATGAAGGGCGATGTGCCGAGCGTGTAATGGCCCACCGCCTCCGCCGACACCCGGCCCAGCATCGCGATATCCACCGTCGTCAGCATCAGCGCGCCGGCGCGGCTTACGATGACGGGCGCGGCGAGCCGGACAAGCTCGCTGGAATGGCGGGTGAAGCGGTCGAGGAGCCAGCGGGACATGTCCGCCTCAATAGGCCCGGGCGCGCCGGGTGGCAAGCGGGGCGCGTAATCGCCCCGCGCGCGCTATCGCGATCGTTACCCCACCCACCCGGCGAGCGCGACACCGGCCGCCAGCGCCCAGCCGATCGCGCAGGCGATGAGATAGAGCCGGCGCGCGGCGGCGATATCGCGGGGGCCCAGCCGCGCGCGGCCGGTGCCGATCCAGGCCCCCTCCGTCACACCGCCCGGATAGCGGCGCGGCCCGCCCAGGGCGAGGTCGAGGGCGCCGGCCATCGCCGCCTCCGGCCAGCCGGCATTGGGGGAGGCATGCTTGCCCGCGTCCGCGCGCATCGTCCGAACCGCGCGGGCCGGATCGCCCCTCGGCGCGAAGAGCGCGGCGAGGCAGACCAGGATGCCGGCCAACCGCGCCGGCAGGAAATTCGCCGCGTCGTCCAGCCGGGCCGCGACCAGCCCGAAGGCCTTATGCCGCTTCGTCCGGTAGCCGATCATGGAATCGCAGGTGTTGATCGCCTTATAGGCCAGCAGCCCCGGCAGCCCCAGCAGCACGTACCAGAAAGCCGGAGCGACCAGCCCGTCGGCGAAATTCTCCGCCAGCGATTCGATGGCGGACCGGGCGACACCGTGGCTGTCGAGGCTTTTGACGTCGCGACCGACGATATGGCGCAATGCCTCGCGCCCGCCCTCCAGCCCGTCCGCCTTCAACCCCTTGGCGACCCGGCCGACATGATCGAAGAGACCGCGCCCCGCCAGCAGCACCGCGACGATCAGCGCCTCCCACCCCATGCCGAAGGGTAGGCGCGCCAGCAGATAATGCGCCGCCCAGCCGAGCCCGGCCGCCAGCCCCACCGTGATCGCCACCGCGACGGCGCCGCGCACCGTGCGGTTGACGGCGCTCCGGTCCTCGCGATTCAGCTTGCGGTCGAACCAGCCGATCAGGGCCCCCGCCCAGACCACCGGATGCGGCAGAAGGCGCCAGAGCCAGCGCGGGTCGCCGATCGCCGCGTCCAGCGCCATCGCGCCCAGCAACACCAGGGCGGGGTCGAGCACGCCCGGCGCGCCATTCAGGATCGCGACCGGATCGCTCGAAGGTGCGTTCTGGAGCAGGGAGGAAAACACGGGGTGCCGCGTCCGATTCCGGGCCAGTCCGGCGTTCAGCGTCCGCCGCGCGCCCTCTTGGGCGGCGGCGGATTACGCGTGCGGGACAGTTGCTGGAGCACGCCGTCGAGATAGCGCCCCTGGAACATGGAAATACCCATCTGCTGGCCGGTGCGGACCATCGCCTCGTTATCGCAGCGCGCCAGGATGACCCGGCCCCTGCCGCAACGTTCCACCTGGGCGGCGATATCCTCGCGTCGCTCCTGGTCGCCGCCGGCATCGAACACCGGGCTGGCATTCAGCTTGATAAGATCGACGCCGAGGCGCTGGCGGTCGACGAAGGGGATGAGATCGGCCGACACCCCGTCCAAGCAGACGCGATAGCCCTTCTCGCGCACGAAATCGCGCGCGAAGACATAGGCCTGATAGTCGGAGAGAATGTCGATCAACTGCAATTCGACCACCAGCGTGCCGCGCCCGCCCATGCGCAGGCTGTTGTCGAAATCCAGGAATTCCGGCGCCAGCAGCGTGCCGACATTGACGTTGATCGAGAAGGAGGAATGCAGCGAGCTGTCGTCCGCCCGGGCCAGCATCTTCAGCACCCGCCGATCCAATGTCTGGGTCAGATGCTGGAACAGCCATCGATTGGCCGCCAGATTGACCTCCGGCAGCACGGTGCGGGCGAGATCGATGATCGAAATGAAAAGCTCGTTGAAAATCGGCTTGGGCGGGCTCTTCTGCGCCACGGCGCAGACCGCCTGACGGCGGAAGACGGAGGAGAGGTCGGAGCGCTCCAGGAACTCCTCCAGCTTGGCGAGTTGCTGCGGGCTCAACGGCTTGCGGGCATCCTCGACCATGTCGCCGGTCTGCTCCGCCATCTTCTGAAGGCGCTTCTGACGCTGGCGCTCCTCCTCGAAGACGCGCTCGCACAGCTCCTGGAAGCGATGATACTGCCCCTCGATATTATAGAGTGTCGCGAAGCGGCCGTGCCCGTCCTCCCCGTCCGGGTCGGTCATGGTCAGCGGGTCCTCGCTGAACAGATATTTGAGGCGCATCACCGCCTCGTCCAACTGCGGCAACGTCGCGCCCTTGGTCACGAAAATGATGTCGTTGTTGCCGAGCAGGAAGATCTGCCCTTCATAGGCGGAGACGAACTCCTCGATCGTGTTGATCGCGATGCGGATATGGTGCTCGCGCCGGTTCTGCGGCTTCAAGCGGGATAGATGAACGTGAACGCCGCGACGCCCGTCCCGGTGACGGTCCAGCCGCTGAACATAGTCCAGCAGCAGATATTCCTGACTGGGCCGATTGCCTTCACGCGCCATGTCGTTCGCTTCCGCGCCCCGCCGGACGCCCCCATTGTCTGCACACAAGCGGTCCCGCGCCGGGTGCCTCCCGCCCGTCGAGCCTACCGGCTAATCCCCTGCCGGAAAAGCGATATGGCCAGCGCGATAATCCCTTGATAGCATGAATCGCATGACGGAAAGCGACAACGAACACCCAAGCGGCGCGCCGAACGCGGCCCCCCACGATCCATCCGATATCCGCGGCGCCATCGAGGCCGGACGGCGCCATCACGACATGGGGGGATTGAATGCCGGCCCGATCGACCGCGACCAGCACGGCCACGAGGCGTGGGAGCACAAGACGGACGCCATCCTGCGCCTGCTCGCCGCCAAGGAGCGCGGCCCCCTGGTCCGCGTCGACGAATTGCGCCGGGGGATCGAGGAAATGGGACCCGGTGTCTACGACACGCTGACCTATTACGAACGCTGGATCGGCTCGATCACCAATATCCTGGTCGAGAAGGGCGTGCTCACCGTCGACGAACTCGGCCGGCGGATCGAGGCCGTTCGCGCCCGGCACGCATCCTCCCCGGCCGACGGGCCGGAGGAGGGCACGCAATGACGGACTCGAGCGACGGCGCCTTCCCGCCCGGCGCGCGCGTACGCGTACGCCGGGCCCATCCGCCGGGCCATGTCCGCACGCCGCATTACTGCCGCGGCCATATCGGCGAGGTCGAGCGGCTGTGCGGCCATTTCCGCAATCCGGAGGAACTGGCCTATGGCCGCGCGGATCATGCGCCGCTGGCGCTCTACCGCGTGCGCTTCCGCCAACGCGACCTCTGGCCGGACTACGCCGGCGCGGTGGACGACAGCGTCGAGATCGAACTCTACGAACATTGGCTGGAGCCCGCGCGATGACCGGCGATAACGGCGCGACGTCAGAAAACCTCCCCGGTTCCGGCCATGAACACGGCCACCGACACCCCAATCAACCCGATCTGGAGGACGGGCCGCTCGGCTATTATCCCGCGATGGCGGATGCGGTAGCTGAGCTATTGATTGAAAAGGGAGTTTTCGGCGCGGACGACCTGCGCGCGACGATCGACTACATGGCCAGCCGCACGCCCGCGCTGGGCGCGCGGCTGGTGGCGCGGGCCTGGCGCGACCCGGATTTCAAGCGCGCGCTGGTCGCGGATTCGCGCGCGGCGGCCGAGACGCTGGATATCGACACCGGGCCGACGCCGTTGCTGGTGATGGAGAACACGGCGCATGTTCACAACGTGATCGTCTGCACGCTGTGCTCCTGCTACCCGGTTTTCCTGCTGGGCAAGTCGCCGGACTGGTACAAGAGCCGCAACTACCGCAGCCGCGTCGTGCGCGAGCCGCGCGCGGTGCTGGCCGAGTTCGGGACGCATATCGCGCCCGAGCGCGAAGTACGCGTACATGATTCGACCGCCGACATGCGCTACATGGTGCTGCCGATGCGCCCCGGGGGGACGGACGGCTGGTCGGAGGAGGCGCTGGCCGCGCTGATCACCCGCGACGCGCTGGTCGGCGTGTGCGAGGTGACGCGCTGAGGCGGCGGGCCGCCAGCCCCCTGCTTATCCGGCCTTGCATGGGCCCTTCCCCGCTAGTATAAGCCCGCGGTTCGCGCGACGGCTTGCCGTCCGCGGGCGTGAAGCGGCGCGCCCGGGCCCTTGGGTATGCCCGGCCGCCAGAGGACGCGGGAGACGGTCGAACCGGCCCCTCCCCCAACCGACCAGTTCAATGGAGTGTCGCGAAATGCCCAAGTTGAAGAACAAGAGCTCCGCCAAGAAGCGGTTCAAGATCACCGGCAAGGGCAAGGTCAGGTTCTACAGCGCCTATCTGCGCCACAACACCTCGACCCGGCCGAAGCAGATGAAGCGTCAGAACCGGGGAGGCCAGATCATGGCCGCCGGCGATGCGCGGCTGGTGAAGCGCAATTTCCTGCGCGCGTGATCGTAACGAACCTCTTCGAAAGCACAGGAGCATCCGACAATGGCACGTGTGAAGCGGGGCGTGACGACCCACGCCCGTCATAAGAAAGTCATCAAGAACGCGAAGGGCTATCGCGGGCGCCGGAAGAATACCTTCCGCGTCGCGAATCAGGCGGTCGAGAAGGCCGGCCAGTACGCCTATCGCGACCGACGCACCAAGAAGCGCGAGTTCCGCGCCCTTTGGATTCAGCGCATCAACGCCGCCGTGCGCGAGGCGAGCGAGAACCAGATGACCTACGCCCGATTTATGGACGGCATGCGCAAGGCCGGGATCGAACTCGACCGGAAAGTGCTGGCCGACATCGCGGTGCGTGAGCCGGAGGCCTTCAAGGCCCTGGTGAAGCAGGCGCAAGCCGCGCAGGCGTAAGTCAGTCGGCAAGGCCGCCGCCCCCCTCCCTCACGCTTGAGAAAGGGGGGATCGGCGACTTTCCCCGGGAATCGAGGACCGGCCGGTCCGCCCCGCCCTTCCGATACGGAGGGATGGGACGGGTCGTTGCCGGTCCTTCTCGTTTCCGCCCCACCCCTTTCCAAGCCGGGATTCACCGGGTAAACGACAGCCGGGACCGGAAACCGCCGCCGACAACCGTTCGGGAAGCGACATCATGAGCATCGATACGAGCCAACTGGCCGAGGATCTGATCCGGCGCGTCGAGGGGGCCGAGGATCTGCGGAGCCTCGACGACATCCGCGTCGAGGCGCTGGGCAAGAAGGGCCGCATCACCGCCGAGATGAAGCAACTCGGCCAACTCGACGCCGAGGCGCGCAAGGCCGCCGGCCAGGCGTTGAACCAGGTGAAGGAGCAGGTCGCCGGCGCGATCGAGCGGCGCAAGCGCGACCTGGAGACCGCCGCGCTCGACGCGCAGCTCGCCGCCGAGGCGGTCGATGTCTCCCTGCCCTCCCGGCCCGAACGCGCGGGCAAGCTGCACCCGATCAGCCAGACCATCGACGAGATCGTCGCCATCCTGGGCCAGATGGGCTTCGAGGTGGCGGAAGGTCCGGATATCGAGGACGACTACAAGAACTTCACCGCCCTCAACATCCCGCCGGAGCATCCGGCGCGCCAGATGCACGACACCTTCTATCTGGCCGACGAGGCGGGCGGGGTCGACATGACCACCGTCCTGCGCACGCATACGAGCCCGGTGCAGGTGCGCACGATGGAAAGCCGCGAGCCGCCGATCCGCGTGATCGCGCCGGGGCGCACCTATCGCTCCGACAGCGACATGACGCACACCCCGATGTTCCATCAGGTGGAGGCGCTGGTCATCGACAAGGTGACCCATTTCGGCCATCTGAAGGGCTGCCTGCAGGATTTCTGCAGCGCCTATTTCGAGGTGGAGGACGTGCCGCTGCGCTTCCGGCCGAGCTATTTCCCCTTCACCGAACCCTCGGCGGAGGTGGATATCGGCTGCTCGCGCAAGGATGGGGAGCTTCGGATCGGCGCCGGCGACGACTGGCTGGAGATCCTGGGCTGCGGCATGGTCCATCCCAAGGTGCTGGCGATGAGCGGCATCGACCCCGACGAATATCAGGGCTTCGCCTTCGGGATGGGGATCGAGCGGATCGCGATGCTGAAATACGGTATCCCGGACCTGCGCACCTTCTTCGACGCCGACCTACGCTGGCTCGACCATTACGGCTTCGCGCCGATGGAAGTTCCCACGCTGATCCGGGGGCTCAGCTGATGAAATTCACGCTTTCCTGGCTGAAGGAGCATCTGGAGACCGAGGCGTCGCTGGATGAGATCACCACCGCGCTCACCGATCTCGGCCTTGAGGTCGAGGGGGTGGAGAACCCGGCGGAGCAATTGGCCCCCTTCCTCATCGCCCATGTGACGGAGGCGAAGCCGCACCCGAACGCCGACCGGCTGCAGATCTGCATGGTCGACGCGGGCGACGGCAAGCCGGTGCAGGTGATTTGCGGCGCGCCGAATGCGCGCGCGGGCATGAAGGGCGTCTTTGCGCCGGCGGGGGCCTATGTCCCCGGCACGGACCTGCTGTTGAAGGCGGGCAAGATCCGGGGCGAGGAATCGAACGGGATGCTCTGCTCCGAACGGGAGATGGGGCTGTCCGAGGATCACGACGGCATCATCGACCTGCCGGCGGATGCGCCGGTCGGCGCCGGATTCGCGGCCTGGAAGGGCCTGGACGACCCGGTGATCGAGATCGCGATCACGCCCAACCGCGGCGATTGCCTGGGCGTCCACGGCATCGCCCGCGATCTGGCCGCGCGCGGCCTGGGGCGGTTGAAGCCCTTCGACGCGACGCCGGTTCCGGGCACCTATCCCGCGCCCATCGCCTGGGCGCGGGCGGCGGATATCGGGGACGACTGCCCCTATGTCGCCGGACGGCATTTCCGGGGGGTGCGGAACGGCCCGTCCCCGGACTGGCTGCAGAAGCGGTTGAAGGCTATCGGGCTGCGGCCGATCTCGGCGCTGGTCGATATCACCAATCTGGTGACGCACGATCTGGGCCGGCCGCTGCACGTCTTCGACGCCGCCAAGGTGAAGGGCGAGACCCTGACCATGGCCAAGGCCGAAGGGGGCGAGGAAATCCTGGCCCTGGACGGGCGGACCTACCGGCTTGAGGCCGGCATGACCGTCATCGTCGACGGCAACGGGCCGCAAGGCATCGGCGGTATCATGGGCGGGGAGTTGTCCGGCTGCACGGAGGAGACGACGAAGGTCTTCCTGGAAGCCGCGCTGTTCGATCCGACGCGGGTCGCGGAGACGGGGCGGAAGCTGGGCATCGATTCGGACGCGCGCTATCGCTTCGAGCGGGGGGTCGATCCGGCCTCCGTCGATTGGGCGGTGGAGGTGGCCGCGCGCCTGATCCTGGAACTCTGCGGCGGCGAGGCGTCGGAGATCACGCGCGACGGCGCGCAGCCGGACGTGACCCGCGAGATCACGCTGAACCCGGCCAAGCTGAAGAGCTTCGGCGGCGCCGACGTGCCGGGCGAGGAGGCCGCCGGCATCCTGGAGCGGCTGGGCTTCAAGACCCGCATCGCGGATGCGTCGATCACGGCCGTGCCCCCGACATGGCGCCCCGATATCGAGCATGAGCATTGCCTGATCGAGGAGGTGCTGCGCGTCCACGGCTTCGACGCCGTGCCGGCGGTCAGCCTGGTGCGCGCGGACGGCACCCTGCCGCAGCCGATCCTGACGCTGCTGCAGCGGCGCACCGGCTTCGCCAAGCGCACGCTGGCGACGCGCGGCATGCTGGAGGCCGTGACCTGGTCCTTCATGCCGCGCGCGGCGGCCGAACGCTTCGGCGGCGGCGACGCGGCCATGCAATTGGCCAATCCGATCAGCGCCGATCTCGACGCCATGCGGCCGTCGATCCTGCCGAACCTGCTGTCGGCGGCGCGGCGCAATATCGACCGCGGCCATGCCGATCCCGCGCTGTTCGAGGCCGGTCCCGCCTTCCGCGCGCGCGGCGAGGACGGCCAGGACCTCGTCGTCGCGGGCCTGCGCGCGGGCAAGACCGGGCCGCGCCATTGGGCGGAGGCCCCGCGCGATGTCGATGCCTTCGACGCCAAGGCGGATGTGGAGGCGGTGCTGGCGGCCTGCGGCGCGCCGGTCGATAAGCTTCAGGTCTCCACCGACGCGCCGGATTGGTACCATCCGGGGCGGTCGGGGTGCCTGCGTCTCGGCCCCAAGGTGTTGGCGCGCTTCGGGGAGGTGCATCCCGGCATCCTGCGCGATTACGAGATTCGCGGGCGCGTCGCGGCCTTCGAAATCTTCCTGGAGGCGATCCCGGAGCCCAAGGCCAAGAAGAGCACGGACAAGGCCGGGGCGAAGACGCGCCCACTGCTGAAGGCATCGACCCTGCAGCCGGTGACCCGCGATTTCGCCTTCCTGGTGGATGCGGACGTGCCCGCGGACAAGATCCTGCGCGCGGCCCTGGGCGCCGACAAGCAACTGGTCGCCGCCGCCGGGGTCTTCGACATCTATCAGGGCGCGGAGCTTGAGGGGCGGAAATCCGTCGCCATCTCCGTTACCCTGCAACCGGTCGAGAAGACATTGACCGACAAGGAGATCGAGGCCGTCGCGGCCCGGATCGTCGCCAATGTCGGGAAACAGACCGGCGCGAGTCTGCGCGCCTAGGGGCGGCTAGGGAACGGGGGCAGCCGGGGCATGGCGACGGAGCGCAAGCATTCCTACGCCATTCCCTGCGCCACCGCCTTCCGCGACCGGGTGCAGGCGCTGGCCGACCGGCGCGGGGTCAATGTCGGGGATATCGCGCGCTCCGTCATGTTGACGGTTCCGGGCGATATGATCGACGCCTATCCCGACCCGGGGGAGCCCGCGCGCGACGACCGGGAAACCGTTGTCCTGAAATCCGGCGCCCAGGCGGGTAAGCCCTGGCGGCGCAAGCCCCGGCTGCAGGTGCGCCTGCCGGCGGGCCAGAATGTCACGCGCCTGCGCAAGGCGCTGGCCATGGCGCTGGCGCTGGAGGCCGGGACGCTGCGCCTCGCGGTCGAGGATGCGCGCAAGCCCGCGCGCGCCGAGGTCGAGGCCCGGTCCCGCGACGAGGCCGACCGGCTGCGCGCCATGGTCCGCACGCTCGCCTTCGACGCGCTGCCGGGCGGGGTACGGACACGGGACGAGGCGCTCTTCGTCCTCGGCTTCCCCCCCGGTGCCCGGCCGGACGCGGACTTGATCAAGGCGCGCTACCGCATGCTGGCCGCCATCCTGCACCCGGACAGCGGCATCGGCGACAATGCCCGCATGGCGCAGTTGAACGAGGCTTGGGGCCTTCTTCGCAAGAAAGCATAAAAATTCCATATTGGCATATTTATGTTGTTACCAGCATGTCGGCGCGCTAGAACACCATCATGAGCCTGGCCCGCCGCATCGCCGACAGCCGCCGCGCCCGGGGCCTGACCCAGGCCGATCTGGCCGCGCGCCTGGACGTCGCGCAATCGACGCTGGCGCGCTGGGAATCCGGCCGGCGGGAGCCGTCGCGCGCCCAGGTACGCCGGCTGGCCCTGGCGCTGAAACTGGCGCCGGACTGGCTGGAAACCGGCGATACGGGACCGGCGCGGGCCGGTATCACGAGAACGAGGGAAGGACACGGCGCGATGAACGGCCCGGACGACCATAAACGCATGATCGAGCGCGTGATCGACCATCCGGTGATCGCCTTCCAGGGGGTGCCGGGGGCCTATTCGCACCTGGCCTGCACCCAGGCCTTCCCGGCCATGCAGGCCGTCCCCTGCACCAGTTTCGAGGACGCCTTCGCCGCCGTGGAGACGGGGGAGGCGGGCCTCGCCATGATCCCGATCGAGAATTCGCTGGGCGGGCGCGTGGCCGATGTCCACCATCTGCTGCCGGAGAACAACCTCTATATCGTGGGGGAGCATTTCCAGCCGGTGCATCACTGCCTGCTGGCGCCGAAGGGCGCGACACTGGACGGGCTGAAGACGGCGGCCAGCCATCCGCAAGCCCTGGCGCAGTGCCGCAAGACCCTGCGGGAGCTGCGTATCCAACCGGTGAAGATGGCCGATACCGCCGGCGCCGCCCAGGCAATCGCGGAAGAGGGCGACATTACCGCCGGGGCGGTGGCCTCCGAACTCGCCGCCGAGATTTACGGGCTGGAGATCCTGCGCCCGCGCATCGAGGACAAGATCGGCAATGTCACCCGCTTCGTCCTGATGGCGAAGCAGCGGATCGAACCCCCGCCCGGCGGCATGAAATGCGTCACCAGCTTCGTCTTCACCGTGCGCAGCGTGCCGGCGGCGCTCTATAAATCGCTCGGCGGTTTCGCCACCAACGGCGTCAACATGATCCGGCTGGAGAGCTACATCTCCGTCGCCGATTATTCGACCGCGCGCTTCTATGCCGAGATCGAGGGGCACCCCGGCGACAAGAATGTCGACCGCGCGCTGGAGGAGCTGGATTTCTACACCACCCGCGTGAAGCTGCTGGGCACCTATCCGCAGGCCGATTATCGCGGCGAATCCTGAGACGGAGCGGTACGGTCCGGGATGGTCCGTGACCGCCGCCCCTTGACCTCGCGCCACCCCTTCCCCTTCTTAACGCCGGACATGAACGGGGAGAGGGGATAGCCCGATGCAGCGCCTGCGCGCCCTTGTCGAATCGGAGCGGTTCCAGAACGCGATCATCGCGGTGATCGTGCTGAACGCCGTCGTCCTCGGCCTGGAGACCTCCGAGACCGTGATGAACGCGGCCGGTTGGCTCCTGAAACTGCTCGACCGGATCGCGGTGGCGGTCTTCGTGGTCGAGATCCTGCTGAAATTCGCGGTCTATCGCTGGCGCTTCTTCAAGTCCGCCTGGAATGTCTTCGATTTCGTCATCGTCGCCATAACCTTCATCCCCGCGGGCGAGGGGGTGACCGTGCTGCGCGCGCTGCGCATCCTCCGCGCGCTGCGGCTGATTTCCGTCGTGCCCTCGATGCGCCGGGTGGTGCATGCGCTGCTGCGCGCGATTCCGGGCATGGGCTCGGTCGTTACCTTGCTGGCGCTCGTCTTCTATGTCGCGGGCGTCATGGCGACGAAGCTGTTCGGCGCGGCCTTTCCGGAATGGTTCGGCACGATCGGCGCCTCGCTCTATTCGCTGTTCCAGATCATGACGCTGGAAAGCTGGTCGATGGGTATCGTCCGGCCGGTGATGGAGGTCTTTCCGCTGGCGTGGCTGTTCTTCGTCATCTTCATCCTGCTGACCACCTTCGCCGTGCTGAACCTGTTCATCGCGATCATCGTCGATTCCATGAGCCAGGAGCACGCGGCCGAGGAGGCGGCGACGCGCGGCGCGCTGGGCAGCGAGCACGACCAGATCATGCGCGAGTTGAAGGAAATCCGCGACGAATTAAGAGAATTGAAAGGAAAAGGCTGATAGAAAATCGCTTCTGGATAGTACTGCGCTAAATAGTTAGTTCTTTAGTTCCGGCATGCAAGTAAAGGGGGGATTTGCGACGCATGTACGACATGGATCGGTTGCTGTCGATCGAGCGTGTTTCTCGCACGGCCCTGTGGAAAATCTATCTATCCGCTCTTTCCATTCTTTTCATGACCATAGTGGCCTCGCACTTCCTGACCGAGACCATCGTGGCGAAAATGGATCGGGACGCCCGTGTTCTGCACCAGGTGGAGACGCAGCGTACGCTGATCGAGCGCGTCTCCGGCCGGGTGGAGGTGGCGGCGTTGCGCCGACAGGCCGATACGGGAAGCCTGAACGTCGTTCGCAGGGACATCGACCGTCTTGAAGCATTGCATCTCGAGGTGACGGCGGGGCCGGACCGGCTCGTCCTTTCCGAGGACACGGAATCGAATGCCAGGATCTGCGCACGGGCCTTCATCGCCGAATCACGGGCGCTCATCGCCGGAATCGAAGCGGGCGAGCCCATCGGTCCGGCGCGTCTGGCCGATTACGTGACCGCCACCCAAACCGACCTGCTGGGGGCCCTCGATCATGTCGCCCAGGCCTACAGGGACGACGCGGACAATCTTCTGATCATGCTCCGCTATCTGGATCTGGGGCTTCTCGGCGTGGCGCTCCTCGTCCTGCTGGGCGAGGTCCTGCTGATCTTCCGGCCGTTGACCCGGCGCCTCGACAAGGCGCAGACCGACCTCGCCAACCTGGCTCAGACCGACCCGCTCACCGGGTCCTGGAACCGGCGCGCCCTGATGCGCGGCGGAGACATGCTCTGGGCGTTGACCGAGCGTCAGGGCCAACCCTTCTGCGCGGTGATCGGCGATATCGACCATTTCAAGCGGGTCAACGACACCCATGGTCATGCCATCGGCGATCAAGTGATCCGTCATTTCGCGGAATCCTGCCTCGGATCGATCCGTGGTCATGATATTCTCGGCCGCTATGGGGGCGAGGAATTCGTGATCCTGCTGCCGAACACCACGATCGAGGCGGCGGCCCGGATCGCGGAACGAGTCCGGGAAACATTCGCGAGCACGCCGCTCACGATCCCGACGGGGGAGGGAACGGCGACGATCGAATCCACCGTCAGTTTCGGGGTCGCGCAGCGCATGGCGGGCGACGAGTCGCTTCATAGCCTGATCGAACGCGCGGATGGCGCGCTCTATGTCGCGAAGGAGACTGGACGGAACCGCGTCCAGCGCGCGCAGACGTCACCCGAGACCCCGCCCAGCAATTGACATCCGGAAAGGCTATCGACCCCGAACGGTTCACGGCAACGGGACAATCAACTAATAGTATATTTTTTAAATTATAAATACATTTTTCAAATGTGCTCACCAATCCGAAACTTAATGCGATTCTTTTCCAAGATATTTATAGTAAGGGGGAGACATTTGAAATAATCCACCCCGCCCTTGATTTGAACGCCGCGCATGAAGCCGATGCAGAATATCGATACCTTCTTATCGATCGACCGAATCTCGCGCCGGGCGCTCTGGCGTGTCTATCTCGTCGCGTTCTTAATTCTCTTCGCCGTGATCACCGGCTCGCACCTATTGGCCGAGGTCGCGGCGATGAAGCAGGAACAGCATGCGCGCATCATCAATCTCGCCGGGAAGCAGCGGATGCTCTCCCAACGGATCGCCGGACATATCGAGGTCGCGGCGCGCGCGCACACGCCGCGCCTTGCCGTCATCGGCGATATTCTATCCGACATCAATAAGATGGAGGACAGCCACCTCCGCTTGACCGGGCAAACGGCCGACACGGTCGACCCGACCTTGAGCGACCAGGTGCGCCGCCTCTATTTCACCGCCGAGCCCAGCGTAGACGACCGCGTGACCGGTTTCCTGGCGGAGGCACGCGATCTCATCGCGATGATCGGGTCGGGCGCACCGGTCGACCGGGACCGGCTGGCCGGCTTCGTCGGTTCGGCGCGGGGCCGGCTGCTCCATGCCCTTGATGGGGTGGTGAACCGCTATCAGGCGGATGCGGAGGCGCTGCTGAACCAACTCCGGCTCGTGAATATCGCGCTCTACATCGTCGCGCTGATGGTGTTGCTGGTCGAGCTACTCGTGGTGTTCCGGCCGCTGGCCAAGCGCCTCGACCGGGCGCAGTCGGATCTGGCGAACCTTGCCCAGACCGATCCGCTAACCGGGTCCTGGAACCGGCGGGCGCTGATGCAGGGGGGCGAGACGCTCTGGGCGCTCGGCCTGCGCAAGGACCGCCCCTTCAGCGTGGTGATCGCCGATATCGACCATTTCAAGCGGGTCAACGATACGCACGGCCACGCCACCGGCGACGCGGTCATCCGGTTCTTCGCGGAAACCTGCCTTGCCGCGATCCGGGATCATGACGTGCTCGGCCGCTACGGCGGGGAGGAATTCGTGATCCTTCTGCCGGATACGGCGATCGACGAGGCGGCCGCGGTGGCGGAGCGCCTGCGCGCGTCGCTCTCCGCCGCTCCGGCGGAGGTCGCGGACGGCGCGCGAACCGTCACGCTATCGATCACGGCCAGCCTGGGCGTCGCCTCGCGCACGGCGCGCGAACACACCCTTCACGCCCTGATCGAGCGCGCGGACGAGGCCCTCTATGCCGCCAAGTCAGGTGGCCGCGATCGGGTACGCCGCGCGGAAGCCGCTTAACTTTCGGGGAACCTGACGGAACAGGCGTTAGTCGCCCGATCCGCCCGGGACGCTGAAGCGGGCATCCAGATCCTGCTCGAACCGTTTCAAATCGTCCGGGATGGGAAGCCCCTCCGCCCGCATGGTGTCGAGGATGGTCTTCAGGCGCATCATGACCTCGTGCAGGTCGCCTTGCTCGCCCTCCATCTCGTTCATCAGCAACGAGATTTCGGCTTTGTATTCATCGAAGGACATGGCCCCGGCGCTCCCGATCCGTGCCCTCCGCACGCCCGGAACCTTGGCCCGCGCGCCCTTTGGGCGTTTACTTCCTCCCCTCCCTTACAATATGAGGGGCGCGACGACAGGCACAAGAGACGGGCGCGCGCCCGAAACGGGACCACCCCGAACCGATAGGGCCCGAGTCCGGGAGGACCGACAGGATGACCGACCCGCGACCCGCATATGGCGCGGCAGAGCTGGGCGATTTCATGCCGGGCGGCGCGATGGCGCCGGCGCCGGACGAACGCGTCGACGTGACCGGCCTGTCGATCGCGGCGCTGAGCGATCTTTTCGCCGCGATGGGCGAGCCTGCCTTCCGCGCCAAGCAGCTCTATAAATGGATCTATGTGCGCGGCGCGCGCGACTTCGCCGAGATGACGGACCTCTCCAAGACCCTGCGGGCGAAGCTGGAGGACGGTTTCCGTGTCGGACGGCCGGGGGTGAGCGCCCATCAGCGCTCCACCGACGGAACGGAGAAATGGCTGTTCCGCTATGCCGACGGGAATGAGGCGGAGACCGTCTTCATCCCGGACGACGAACGCGGGACGCTCTGCGTCTCCAGTCAGGTGGGCTGCTCGCTGACCTGCAGCTTCTGCCATACCGGCACGCAGCGCCTGGTGCGCAACCTGACGCCCGGCGACATCGTCGGCCAGTTCATGAAGGCACGCGACGATCTGGGCGATTGGGAACGCTCGGACGCGGGGCGCCGGCTGACCAACATCGTCTTCATGGGCATGGGGGAGCCACTCTATAACACCGACAACGTCATCGCGGCGCTGCGCCTGCTGGGCGACGGCAATGGCCTGGGCATGGGGCGGCGGCGCATCACGCTTTCCACCTCCGGCGTGGTGCCGGAATTGCGCCGGATCGGCGAGGCGCTGGCCCCGCAGCTCGCGATCTCGCTGCATGCCGTCACGGACGAATTGCGGAACGAGCTGGTGCCGATCAACCGCAAATATCCGATCGCGGAGCTGATGCGGGCGGTGCGCGATTATCCGACCCTGAAGAACGCCCAGCGCGTCACCTGGGAATATGTCATGCTGGACGGGGTCAATGATTCCGACGCCGACGCCCGCGCGCTGGTCCGGCTGATCGAGGGCATTCCCTCCAAGATCAACCTGATCCCGTTCAATCCCTGGCCGGGCTCGGCCTATGAACGCTCCAGCGACGAGCGCATCCGCCGTTTCTCCCGGATCATCATGGATGCGGGCTATGCCAGCCCCGTGCGCACGCCGCGCGGGCAGGATATCCTCGCCGCCTGCGGGCAGCTCAAGAGCGAGAGCCAGCGCGTCGGCAAGCGCGAGCGTCTGGCCATGGAAGCCATGCGCCAGGAGAAGGAAGCCGCCGCAGGACTTTAGGCGACTTCAGCCCGAGGAAGGCGGCGCGCTGCCCACGCGCGGGATGCGCCGCTTATAGCGTTCCGACATCCAGATGCCGCTCAACACCAAGACCAGGGCCGCCGCCTGGAAGATCGCGAAGGCCTCGTCCAGCACGAAGACCGCCAGGATCGAGGCGAAGATCGGCACCAGATTGGCGAAGACACCCGCCCGCCCCGGCCCCAGGATATCGACCCCCTGAATGAAGGTGATCTGGGCTAGGAAGCTGGGGAAAAGCGTCACCAATACGATCACGATCCCGCCCTGAATATCGGGTAATTGGGATCGGCCGAGCCAGGCCTCCGTCGCCAGGAAGGGCAGCGAGGCCAGGAAGGCGGCCACCGCCATTACCGCGAACAGGCTGAGCGGCGGCACGTTCGGCCGCCGGCGCAGCCCCACCGCATAGGCGGCATAGAGCGCGCAGGCCAGCAGCATCAGGAAATCGCCGTCATTGACGGCGAGCGACCGCACCCGCTCCCAACTGCCGCCCGTCGTGACGGTCACGACACCCAGCGCGGTGATCAGCACCCCCAGAAGCTGCAACGGCGTGATCCGGTCGCGATAGGCGAGATAGGCTCCCATCAGCACGAAGATCGGAATCGACCCCTGCAGGATGCCGATATTGATCGCGGTGGTTGAATGGGCGGCGATATAGAAAAGCGTGTTGAAGCAGGTGAAGCCGATCGCCCCCATCGCGCCCAGGAACGGCAGATGGCGTTTCAGCACCGGCCAGTCGCGCCGCAGATCGCGGGACAGGAACAGCGCGAGCAGGATCACCACGCCGGCCCAGCGCGCGGTGACCAGTACCATCGGCGAGACATGACCGACCGCGAGCTTACCCAGCACCGCGTTCATGCCCCAGCACATCGTGGTCGCGGTCAGAAGGGCGTAGGCCTTCCAGGCCCCGCCCGCGCTCAATCCGGACGCGCCGGACATCGCCTTCTCCTCGTTCCGGAAATCGCGGACAAGAAACAGCGCGGATAGAAGCCGCGCGCCCGCGATGTTGAAAAATCCGTCAGTCCGGCCGGATGATGGTCCCGGAGCCGTGCTCGGTAAAGAGTTCGAGCAGGATGACATGAGCGAGCCGCCCGTCGAGAATGACGGCCGCCTCCGCGCCCTGTCGCACGGCGTCGACGCAGGTCTGCACCTTCGGGATCATGCCGCCGGAGATGATGCCGCGCGCCTGCAGCGTCTCCGCCTCGGAGACGGTCATCTCCCGGATCAGCTCGCCGTCCTTGTCGAGCACGCCCGGCACGTCGGTCAGCAGCAGAAGGCGCCGCGCGCCCGTTCCGCCCGCGATCGCGCCGGCGGCGGTATCGGCGTTGATGTTATAGGTCTCGCCCGCCGCGCCGAGGCCGATCGGCGCGATCACCGGGATCAGGTTGGTGTCCTTGATGGTGTCGAGGATGGTGGGGTCGATCTCCTCCGGCTCGCCGACGAAGCCGAGATCCAGCACCTTCTCGATATTGGATTCCGGGTCCTTGATCGTGCGCGTCAGCTTGCGCGCGCGGATCAGCGCGCCGTCCTTGCCGGAAAGCCCGATGCCGTAGCCGCCCGCCTCCTGGAGCGAGGCGACGATCTGCTTGTTGATCCGGCCGGAGAGGACCATCTCCACGATATCGACCGTCTCCGCGTCGGTGACGCGCAACCCGTCGATGAATTCGCTCTCCTTCGCCATGCGCGTCAGCATCTCGCCGATCTGCGGACCGCCGCCATGGACGACGATCGGATTGACGCCGACCTGCTTCAGCAGCACCACGTCGCGCGCGAAGAGCTGGGCGAGCGCGGCATCGCCCATCGCGTGCCCGCCATATTTGATGATCAGCGTCTTGCCGGTATAGCGGCGCATGAAGGGCAGGGCCTCGGTCAGGATGCCCGCCTGCGCCAGCCATTCGACCCGCCGCCTGGCCTTATCGACTGTCATGTTCGGAGTTTCCCCACGGAAAAGTTCTTGTTCTGCGCGACTTCCGCACGACCGGCACATGGTCTAGCCCAGACGCGGAACTTTTTCCAGCCGCCCCGTCCGCCCCCCCCTCACCAGCCGGGTGGGACGACGCGGAGCCTTCGCGCGCCTCAGATCATGAAGTCGAACTGGGTCTGCGACTGGCTCTTGATCCCGGCCTTCTGGGCGGCGACGCACAGATGCTCGATCGTCGTCTCGGACAGGCGGCCCATGGCGTAATCCTCGATCTCCTGCCAGATCGGGCGCAGCACCACATGGCCGAGGTCGGAGCCGGCCGGATCGGTCAGCGGATCGCGCCCGCCCTCCATCTCGGCCACGACATGGGCGATATCGGCGATGGTGATGCGACGGCGCTCCCGCGCGAGGCGGTAGCCGCCGCGCGGGCCCCGCACGCCGCGCAGGATACCCGCATGGACGAGGCCCTGCAGCACCTGTTCCAGATAACGGCGGGGAATGCCCTGACGCTCGGCGATCTCCTTCGACTGCACCGGCTGGTCGGAGGCGTGATAGGCGATGTCGAGCACCGCCTCGATCGCGAACATCAGTTTCTTCGTCAGCCGCATCGCCTGTTCCCCCGCCCTGGGTGTCCGCGCCGTTCACTCATTGTCCGGTCGAGCCGAAGCCGCCCGCGCCGCGCGCCGTCTCATCGAGATCGCCGGTCTCCTCCCAGGCGATTTGCGTCACCGGCGCGACCACCATCTGGGCGATCCGCATGCCGCGCGTGATCTCGAACGCCTCCTGCCCCAGATTGACCAGGATCACCTTCACCTCGCCGCGGTAATCGCTGTCCACCGTGCCGGGGGTGTTGAGGACCGTCACCCCGTGCTTCGCGGCGAGACCGGAACGCGGGCGCACCTGCGCCTCGTAGCCGGGCGGCAGGGCGAGACGCAGCCCCGTCGGCACCATGGCGCGCCGGCCGGGGGCGATCGTCAGCGGCGCCGCGACAGCGGCGAGGAGATCGCAACCCGCCGCCTCCACGCTGCCATAGGCCGGCAGGTCGAGATCGCGGCCGTGCGCCAACCGCTCCACCCGAACCGGTACGCGGGCGATTCGACTTTCACGCGCCTCGGTCATTCCGCCGCCCCCCGTTCCCCTGCCGCGCCCAGATGGGCGGCGATACGCCGGGCCAGTTCGTCCGCGACCGCGCGCTTGCTGCCGGTGGGCCAGGCCTCGGCCCCCGCCTCGGTGATGAAATGCACGCTGTTCTCCGCCCCGCCGAAGGTGCCCGTCCCCTCCGACACGTCATTGCCCAGAATCCAGTCGCAGCCCTTGCGCGCGCGCTTGGCGGTTCCACGCGCGACCACATCCCCCGTTTCGGCCGCGAATCCAACCACCAGTTGCGGCCGCCCCGGGCCGGGTTGCCCCAGGGTCTTCAGGATATCGGGGTTCTCCGCCAGGGCCAGGGTGGGGGGTGCCGCGCCCTCCTCCTTCTTGATCTTCTCGCCGGTCCGGGCCGCCACCTTCCAGTCCGCGACGGCGGCCGCGCAGACCGCCACATCGACCGGCAGGGCGGAACGGCAGGCGCTCAACATCTCCTCCGCGCTTTCGATATGGACGGTGGTCACGCCCGCCGGATCGGGCAGGCGCGTCGGGCCCGAGACCAGGGTCACCCGCGCGCCCAAGGCCGCCAGCGCCTCCGCGATGGCATGGCCCTGCCGGCCGGAGGACCGGTTCGCGATATAGCGCACGGGATCGATCGGCTCATGCGTCGGGCCGCTCGTCACCAAGGCGGACCGCCCGGCCAGCACGGATTGTTTCGTATCCGTGCCGTCCGTGTCGTGACCGAGACGCCGCAGGATCGCGGCGGCGAGGCGGTCCGGCTCGACCAGCCGGCCATAGCCGTATTCGCCGCAAGCCATCGGCCCTTCCTCCGGACCGATGACGGAGATGCCGCGCCGGATCAGGGTGGCGAGATTCTCCTGCGTGGCGGCATGTTCCCACATCCGGACATTCATCGCGGGCGCCACCAGCACCGGCTTGTCGGTCGCCAGCAGGAGGGTCGTCGCGAGGTCGTCGCATAACCCCGCCGTCATCTTCGCCAGGATGTCTGCGCTGGCCGGCGCGACCACGACGAGGTCGGCCTGACGGGACAGTTCGATATGCCCCATCTCCGATTCATCGGTCAGCGAGAACAGATCCTGATAGACCTTGTCCTCGCTCAATGCGTGTAGGGAGAGGGGGGTGACGAATTGCGCCCCGCCGGCGGTCAGCACGCACCGGACGGCCACGCCCCGGCGGCGCAGATGCCGAATCGTCTCCAGAACCTTATAGGCGGCGATCCCGCCCGAGACGATCAGCAGGATGCGGCGCGGCTCGCTCGCGGTATCGCTCATCTCGCACCCCTTGGGGCCGGGACCCGCGTGGCCCCGGTGTATTCACGGTCCCCCTATGTAAATAGAATCGCAAAGCGGGACAAGCCGCGCGACTCCTTATGGAATCCGGGCCGAAGGCGGCGAGCGGGCGGTCGATTGAATCCGATGCCGAAATGGTTAACGGAAGATTAAGCCGGATTCTACTTCAAATGTAGTTTAGAGCCGGTCGCGCTCACATCATCTCGACCAGCAACAACAGCACGAGAACCGCGAAAATCGCCGGCAGCCAGAGCGTGGCGCCGCCGGCGCGGCCCACGGAACCGCCGGATTCCCTGGGGGTACGGGCACCGTCGCGGGCCAGCCGCTCCAGCGTCTCCTCCGCCCGGCGCAGCGTGGCGGGCAGGCGCTCCAGCGCGCCGACCGTCTCGCGCACGCCATCGATGACGCGCGCCTCGGGCCCGCGATTGGCGATCACCCAATCCTCGATCATCGGGCGGGCCAGCAACCACATATTGACCTCGGGGTCGAGCTTCCGCCCCACCCCTTCCGCGACCAGCATGGTCTTCTGGAGGAGGAGGAGGTCCGGCTGCGTCTCCATCTCGAACCGCTCCGTCGTGCGGAACAGGTGGGACAGCAGCCGCGCGATCGATATCTCGGCCAGGGGTTTGTCCAGCAACGGCTCCCCGATCGCGCGCAGCGCCTGCATGAATTCGTCGCGCGACTTGCTGGGCGGTACCACGCCGAATTCGAAATGCGTATCCGCCACCCGTCGATAGTCCCGGTTGAGGAACCCAACCAGGATATCGGCCAGGAAGAAGCGCGTGCGCCGGTCGACCCGCCCCATGATGCCGAAATCCACCGGGCAGAGCGTGCCGTCCGGCGCCACGAACATGTTCCCCGGATGCATGTCGGCATGGAAGAAGCCGTCGCGGAAGACCTGCAGGAAGAAGACGGTGGCGGAACGCCGCAGGATTTCCTTCACGTCGTGCCCGCCGGCCTTCAGGGCCGCCAGATCGTCGATCCGGCAGCCATGCAGCCGTTCGATCGTCAGCACCCGCTGGCCGGTGCGCTCCCAATCGACGCGGACGACGTGGAAGCCCTCGTCATCCTCGCAATTCTCGCGCAGTTCGGAGGCCGCCGCCCCTTCCAGGCGCAGATCCATCTCCGTCTCGATCCAGCGGCGGAAGGTATCGACCACCGCCACCGGCTTCAGGCGCCGTAGGCT
Organism: Marivibrio halodurans; assembly: GCF_017963645.1. Taxonomy (GTDB): domain Bacteria; phylum Pseudomonadota; class Alphaproteobacteria; order UBA8366; family Aestuariispiraceae; genus Marivibrio; species Marivibrio halodurans. Next base: position 147,528 of record NZ_JAGMWN010000006.1, read on the forward strand.
CGGCACCATCCGCTCGACCAGGGTCGCGAGCCAATGGAAGAGCGCGATATCGCGGGCGAAGCGCCGTTCGATATCCGGGCGCAGCACCTTGACCGCGACCTCCGCCCCCTCTTTCTCGCCCCGGTCCGGGTCGGGCTTGAGGCGCGCGAAATGCACCTGGGCGATGGAGGCCGCCGCGACCGGCACCGCCTCGAAATCGTCGTAGAAGCGCTCCAGCGGGCCGCCCAGCTCCGCCTCGATCGCGCGCCGGGCCTCCGCGAAGGGGAAGGGGTCGAGCCGGTCCTGCAGGCGCGATAGATCCTGGGCCACCGCCTCCCCCACGAGATCCGCGCGCACGCTGAGCGCCTGGCCGAGCTTCACATAGGTCGGGCCGAGGGCGGTCAGCGCGTCGGCCAGCCGCTCCCCCGGCCGCCCTTGCCGTCCCGGCCGACCCCAGAGACGGCGGACGATCGCGCGCGCCGCGCGCATGGCCGGCGCCCGCTCCGCCACCGGGTCGAGGGGCCAGAGCGCGTCGTGCCGTGCCAGGATGCGCACGATGCCGACCATGCGGGCGATATGGGAAAGGGCGGTGAACAAGTAGGGCCTGCCTTCGATTGACCGGGCGCGGGATGGCGAGGGACGCGCGCGGCGGGGTCAGATCCGCCGGCCGCGATGGATCGCGGCGATGCCGCCGGACAGATTGCGGTGGCCGACGCGGCCGAAGCCCACGGCCTTCATCCGCGCCTCCAGCGTCCGCTGGTCGGGGAAGCGCCGGATCGATTCGGCGAGATAGACATAGCTTTCCTCGTCCTTCGCGACCCACCGGCCGAGCGCCGGCAGCACCTGGAAGCTGTAGCGGTCATAGAGCCGGTCGAGCAACGGCAGCACGACGCGGCTGAATTCCAGGCACAGGAACAGCCCGCCGGGCTTCAGCACGCGGCGCGCCTCGGCCAGCGCGGCATCGATGTCGGTCACGTTGCGCAGGCCGAAGGCGATCGTATAGGCATCGACGCTGGCATCCGCCACCGGCAGCGCCTGGGCGTCCCCGACCGTCCAGTCGATCCCGGCGAGGCACCCGCGATCGATCGCCCGGTCGCGCCCGACGGCCACCATGCCCTCCGTCAGGTCGCAGACGGTGACGCGGCCGCTTTCACCCCGCCTTTCGCCATCCCCCAGCGCATCGAGGAAGCGGAAGGCGATATCGCCGGTCCCGCCCGCGACGTCGAGGAGATGCTGGCCCGCGCGCGGGCGCAACTCGTCGATCAGGCTCGCCTTCCAGAGCCGGTGCACGCCGCCCGACATCAAATCGTTCATCAGGTCGTATCGCGCGGCGACGGAGGTGAAGACCCCGCGCACGAGGCCCGCCTTCTCCGCCGCGTCGACGGTGCGGTATCCGAAATCGGCTGTCTTGTCGGTCATCGGCCGCGCGCTTCTCATCTCGTTCGGGGCGATTGCGCAGGACCATAGCGCCCGCCCCCGGTCTTTGCTATAGCCGAGCCCATGCCCGAACTTCCCGAAGTCGAGACCGTGGTGCGCGGATTGCGGCCGGCCCTCCTGGACCGGCGGATCGCGCGCGCCGATCTGCGCCGGCCGGATCTGCGCTTCCCCCTGCCGGAACGCTTCGCGGAGCGGCTGGAGGGGCGCACCGTCACCGACCTGCGGCGGCGGGCGAAATACATCCTGGCGACGCTCGATTCCGGGGAGGTCTGGCTCACCCATCTGGGCATGACCGGACGCTTCACCATCGACGCCCCGCCGGACGGCCGGGCCAGCGCCGGTCAGGCCGGGCACAATAGCGGCTGGGCGCTGGTCGCGCCGCATGACCATCTGGTGATCGAGACCGAGACCGGCCAGCGCGTCACCTTCAACGACGCCCGGCGCTTCGGCTATATGGACCTGCTGCCGCCGGGCACGGCGGAGACCAGCCGCTACCTCAAGGATCTGGGGCCGGAACCGCTGTCGGACGCCTTCAACGCCGGCCATATGACCGTGGCGCTCGCGGGCAAGCGCACGCCGATCAAGGCGGCGCTGCTGGACCAGAAGGTGGTGGCGGGCCTCGGCAATATCTATGTGTGCGAGGCCCTCTGGCGCGCCGGGATCAGCCCCAAGCGAAGCGCCCACACCATACCCGGCGCGCGCGCCCGGCGCCTCGTCCCGGCGATCAAGGCGGTGCTGCAGGCCGCGATCGCCGCCGGGGGATCGAGCCTGCGCGACTATCGCCAGACCAGCGGCGAGCTGGGCTACTTCCAACATGCCTGGGACGTCTACGACCGGGAGAACACCCCCTGCCGCCAGCCGGGCTGCACGGGCACGATCCGGCGGATCGTGCAATCGGGCCGGTCCAGTTTCTATTGTCCGGCGCACCAAAGATAGGTAACGCTTGGAGCCATGATGCGGGCGGGTTCCATATCGGGCGGAAGAATGCGGACGGGATCGACCCTTCCGGGGTGGGCGGTGCTGGCCTTCGCGTTGGCGCTCCTGCCGGCGCTGATCGGCCTGCCGGGCAGCGCCTCGGCCGGGGGCGAGACCCCGACCTTCATCGAGGGATCGGAGGATATCCCGCTGATGGAGACGCTGGCGGGCGTGCCGGATGCCGGCATCGTCTTCGATTCACCCGCCGGCCGCATCGTCGAGGCCTTCGCCGCCGGGCCGACGAACCGGGAGGCGGTGCTGGCCTTCTATGGCGAGACGCTGCCCGCGCTCGGCTGGACGGCACGGGGCCGGGACCGTTTCACCCGCGAGGGGGAGCAGCTCTCCCTCGATTTCTTCGGGCCGGACGGGGACCTGACCGTCCGGTTCACATTGGCGCCGATCTGAGGAGCGACCGAAGGGAAAGGCGGGCAACACCGCAACGAACCGCCCCGCCATGGCCGCCGCGATCGGGACGCATGGATTGACGGATCGGCCCGGCAGGAGGAAAACACCGCGCGTTCCGGGCGAAAGGCGCGGACACGCGGGCATCGGACAAACAGGACCGTAATGCACCATCGCGGGATGCTGCGGAACGCAGCCCCCGGGGAAGCACAGGGGAGCCGTTAGCGACCATGTCTTATGAAATGATCCTGAGCGAGAAGCGCGGGCCGGTCGGCCTGATCACGCTCAACCGGCCGAAGGCGCTGAACGCGCTGTGCGCCCAGTTGATCGAGGAACTCGGCCACGCGCTGGACGAGATCGAGGCGGACGAGGAAATCGGCGCCGTCGTCATCACCGGCTCGGAGAAGGCCTTCGCCGCCGGCGCCGACATCAAGGAGATGCAGTCGAAGTCCTTCATGGACGTTTATCTGCACGACTTCATCACCAAGGGGTGGGAGCGCGTCTCCACCTGCCGCAAGCCGATCATCGCGGCGGTGTCGGGCTACGCGCTCGGCGGCGGCTGCGAGGTCGCGATGATGTGCGATTTCATCATCGCCGCCGATACCGCCAAGTTCGGCCAGCCGGAAATCACCATCGGCACGATCCCGGGCTCCGGCGGCACGCAGCGCCTGACCCGCTTCGTCGGCAAGTCGAAGGCGATGGAAATGTGCCTGACCGGCCGGCTGATGAATGCCGAGGAGGCGGAGCGTTCCGGCCTCGTCAGCCGCATCGTGCCCGCCGACGAATTGGTCGAGGACGCGGTCAAGACCGCGACCAAGATCGCCGAACTGTCCCGCCCCGCCGTCTTCATGGCGAAGGAAGCGGTCAACAAGGCCTATGAAACGACATTGGCCGAGGGCGTGAAGTTCGAGCGCCGCCTGTTCCACGCCACCTTCGCCACCGAGGATCAGAAGGAAGGCATGGCGGCCTTCGGCGAGAAACGCACGCCGCATTGGAAGAACCGCTAGGGAAACCGCCGGGCGTGGGCTTGACGGCCCGCGCCCGCGCCGATATAAGCCCGCGTCCTCGGGGCACATGCCGGCCGCGCCGCGCGCCGCATTCCCTCGGGGCCGGTCCGGCTGGGCCCGATCGCGGTCGGGATCGGCCGGTCGATCATGTCAGCACTCAAGAATATGGATTTCGACGATCATGGCGAACCACAAGTCGGCTGAGAAGCGCATCCGCCAGACCGCCAAGCGCCGCGCGCGCAACATGGCGCGGCGTAACCGCATCCGCACCTCGCTGCGCAAGTTCGAGGACGCGCTGAAGACGGGCGACAAGACGGCGGCCGAGACGGCCTTCGCCTCCGTCATGCCGGAGATGCACCGTGGCGTGACCAAGGGCGTGCTGCACAAGAAGACGGCCGCGCGCAAGCTGAGCCGCCTCAACAAGCGCCTCAAGGCGCTCGGCTAAGACGGGATCGCGAGGGGCGGGCCGGCTTCGATCCGGCTGCTCCTGCCGTGCGCGTTCAGCCGCCCGGAGCCCCTTCCGGGCGGTTTTTGCGTGCCCGGGGTCCCTGTGCGCCGAGCACCCGGCCCGGCAGACGGGCCAACTCCTCCTCCAGGACCGCCCGGCCGCCGCCGGCAAGGGCCAGCGCGATGCCCCCCTGCCACAGGGCGAGGAAGCGTGCGCTCTCCCGCTCCGCGATCCGGGGTGCACGGCCAGCCGCGCGGAGGGCGCGCGCCACGAACCACCGAATATCCGCCAGCGCCGCGCGCATCGCCGCACGCGCTTCCGCTTCATCGCCCCGCGCCCCGTCCAATTCCGTCACCATCCGAAGCATCGGGCAACCATGCCGCGCGGTGACCGACGCCCCCTCGCCAAGCGCTGCGCACAACGCTTCCACGCGCTCGGCCGGATCGGCCAGCCGCTCCTCCAGACGGGTCAGCAGGGCTTCCACCTCCGCCCGCCGGGTTTCCGCGGCCGCCCGCACGAGAGCCGCCTTGCTGGGGAAATGATAGAAGACACCCCCCGGAGGCACCCGCGCGGCCGCGGCGACGTCGCGCAGACTCACCGCATGGACTCCACGACGGTGAAACAACCGTTGCGCCGCCCGCGTCAGTCGATCCGACCTGTCGGACTTTTTCTTGCTCACAACTCGCGAAGCATCACTCAAGGATCACAACCCCAGGAAGATCATCTTTAAGTCAGTTGACTAATGAAAGCGGGATTCAGAAAGCGGAGTCAATCCGCTCGCCGAAGCAATCGGAATTCGAGATAAAATCATCCGAGAAGCCCGGTTTCCCAGGCTTTCCCGCATGGATGGCCGCGCCGGACGCACCGGCCCGCGGACTCCGCGGCGGCCCGACATGTCAACCGTAATATTTTCAGAGCGGTTGGTTTGCGCGCTTGATTCGACTCGTCGCGGTTGGTTACAGTCTTGGCGTCGCGGTTGGTCACGAACACCGACGGCAAATAAAAAATGCCCGGGGCATCGGCTCGGGCAAAAGCCATCGGGAACACACAAGAAAAAAGCGTTTCGTTGCAAGAAAAGACCCTGCTTTTTTCTTTCCCTCGGCTTTCTGTGTCTTGTGAGCAAAGCCTGTCCGGGCTTCTCGGGCTCGTGACTTTTTGAGCGTTCGGCGAAGACTCCGGGCGATGCGCGGTCACGTCACGACTTGCTTGCAAGAGGCCGGGGTGTTCGGCATGCCCGGCATGCATGTTCGACATGCATGGACGACGCGCATGGATGAAATGGATGAATGGGAGCGGCCCGGGTCGGGCCTCGCACCCGATTTTTTTGAGTTTGTGGTGAGCGTGCGGCCATGGATTCAAGGATCGTCGTGGTTCGATCGGGCCGGGAAAGTCGGGTCGTTCGAATGAGGGTCGATCCGGACAATCCGAACGGTGCGAAGTGGCGGGGCGTTTTGATGAGTTGGGGGTCCATTGGGACCCCGGCCGGACGGTTGGATCGATGGGGAGGGACGATGCGCCGACAGGCGACAGCTCGGGCTGTTGGGGGACTTGTCCTTGAAAGGCGCGAAGCATCTTGACCACGGCGCGAATGCCGTGGACGGAACGACGGACTTCACCAGGGCGAATTTCATCAAGCGGACGGAAAGCGTGGCAAGCGGTTTAGAGGGCAATGGGACGGATCGTTCCGGTTCACCGGGGGCGGGAACCGGGACACGGGCGACGGCGGGCACGCCGGACGGTCGGGCATCCGCGCAATGGGCGCGTATTCGCGCCCGTCTGCGCTCGGAGTTCGGGGAAACCGCCTTCAAGAATTGGCTCAAGCCCCTGATCCTGGACGGCATCGAGGGCGGCACCGTCCGCCTGACCGCCCCGAACCGCTTCATGCGCAACTGGATCGAATCCCAATATGGCGAGCGCCTGATGCGCATGTGGTCGGGCGAGAATGGAACCGTCCGGGAGGTCGTCATCCACCATGCGCCGCAGGGCGGCGCGCGCCATTCCGCCGCCGGCGGCGACCTAGAGGCGCTTGACGGCGAGGAGGAGGCCGGGCACGCGGCCGGCGCCACGCGCGTCGAGACCGCGCCGCAGAACGATCTCTGCGCGCCGCTCAACGGCCAGTTCACCTTCGAGAGCTTCATCGTCGGCAAGCCGAACGAGCTGGCCTTCGCCGCGGCGCGCCGCGTGGCGGAAGCGGCCAGCGTGCCCTTCAACCCGCTGTTCCTGTTCGGCGGGGTCGGACTCGGCAAGACGCACCTGATGCATGCGATCGCCCAGCATATCCGCCTGCATTCGCCGCAGAAGCGCGTGCTGTATCTCTCCGCCGAGAAATTCATGTATCAGTTCATCCGCGCGCTGCGCTATCGCGACACGATGGCGTTCAAGGAGCAATTCCGCTCCGTCGACGTGCTGATGATCGACGACGTGCAGTTCATCGCCGGCAAGGAGAACACGCAGGAGGAGTTCTTCCACACCTTCAACACCCTGGTCGATCAAAACCGCCAGGTGGTGATCTCGGCCGACAAATCGCCGGCCGAACTCGACGGCATCGAGGATCGGATGAAATCCCGCCTTGGGTGGGGCCTGGTGGCGGAGATTCATTCGACCACCTACGAACTGCGCCTCGGCATCCTGCAATCGAAGGCCGAGCAGTTGGGCATCGCCGTCCCGCAGAAGGTGTTGGAGTTCCTGGCGCACAAGATCACCTCCAACGTCCGTGAATTGGAGGGGGCGCTGAACCGCCTCGTCGCCTACGCCAATCTGATCGGCCGCCAGATCACGTTGGAAACGGCGCAGGACGTGCTGCATGACCTGCTGCGCGCCAACGACCGCCGGATCACCATCGAGGAAATCCAGAAGCGGGTCGCCGAGCATTACAACATCAAGCTGGCCGAGATGCATTCCGCCCGGCGCAGCCGCGCCATCGCCCGCCCCCGGCAGGTGGCGATGTATCTCGCCAAGCAGCTCACCTCCCGATCGCTCCCGGAAATCGGCCGGAAGTTCGGGGGGCGCGATCACACGACCGTCATGCATGCGGTCAAGAAAATCGAGGAACTGCGCGCCTCCGACGCCGGCTTCGCCGAGGATGTGGAGCTTCTGAAGCGCATGCTGGAGGCGTGATCGCGGGCCCTTCGGCCGGTTCCTCCCGGCTGGAAGGACGTTTGACAAAGCCGCGTGGAATCAGCGCGTTACACATCCGGTTCGCGGATCGTGCGAATGCGAAAAAGGGCTGCGGCGCGCGGGGGGGCATGCTATAAAATCTCCCCGTTCCGGGGGGTACGCGATTCCCGCTTTCCGAAGATCGGTGAATCGGGCAGTTTCCGACGATTGAACGGGCGCGCGGCCCGGCGGTTTCCGCCGAGCGAGGGCCGCGTGACGGACCCGGCCGCCACCGGCAGTACCGACCCGCGCGGGGTCGGGAACCGGGCCGGGGCGCCATGCTGAACGGACCGCCTGTGGTCGAACGGAAACGATAAGACAGATCCATGAAGCTCACCATCGAACGCGCCGCGCTGCTCCGCGCCCTCAACCACGTGCAAAGCGTCGTCGAACGCCGGAACACGATCCCTATTCTCTCGAACGTGCTGATCGAGGCGAAGGATGGCGCGCTCGGTCTCACGGCGACGGACATGGATATCGCCATCGTGGAGCGCGTGGCGGCCGACATCGCCACGGCCGGCGCCACCACCGCGCCCGCCCATACGCTCTACGATATCGTGCGCAAGCTGCCGGACGGCGCCCAGGTCGATATCGAGACGGCGGGCGATTCCGAACGGCTGACGCTGAAGTCCGGGCGCTCGCGCTTCACGCTCTCGACGCTGCCGACGGACGATTTCCCGGTCATGTCCGGGGGCGACATGCCGCATGAGTTCGAGCTGGATGCCGACGCGCTGCGCGCGCTGGTCGATCGCACGCGATTCGCGATCTCGACCGAGGAGACTCGCTATTATCTGAACGGCATCTATGTCCACGCGGCCGACGGCGACCATCCGGTGCTGCGCGCGGTCGCGACCGACGGACATCGCCTGGCCCGGGTGGAGATTCCACTGCCCGACGGCGCCAACGGCATGCCGGGCGTGATCGTCCCCCGCAAGACGGTCGGCGAGTTGCGTAAGCTGATCGAGGAAACCAACGGCGGAATCGCCATCGCGTTGTCGGAAACCAAGATCCGCTTCGCCTTCGGGGACGCGGTACTGACCTCCAAGCTGATCGACGGCACCTTCCCCGATTACGAGCGCGTGATCCCCAGCGGCAATGACAAGATCATGACCGTCGATTGCGACGATTTCGCCGAGGCGGTCGACCGTGTCTCGACCATCGCGACGGAGAAGATGCGCGCGGTCAAGATGAAGATCGAGGGCGACCAGATGGAGCTCTCCGCCTCCAGCCAGGAGAACGGCCAGGCGGTCGAGGAGGTCGGCATCGACTATGGCAAGGAAGCGATCGAGATCGGCTTCAACGCGCGCTATCTCCTCGACATCGCCAATCAGGTCGAGGGCGAGACGGCGGAATTCGTGATGGCCGATTCCTCCTCGCCCACCATCGTGCGCGATCCGAAGGACCCGGGCGCGCTCTACGTTCTCATGCCGATGCGGGTATAGGCGGCCCTTGACGGCGCTGGCGAACAATTCGGAAGGCGGGGTGGGAAGCCACCGGGCGGCCATCGTGCCGGCGGCGGTCACGCGCCTGCGCCTCACGGATTTTCGCAACTACACCGCCGCCGGGCTGGAGCCGAGTGGCCGGCCGGTCGTCCTGACCGGTCCGAACGGCGCGGGGAAGACCAACCTGCTGGAGGCCGTCTCGCTGCTGGCGCCCGGGCGCGGCCTGCGGGGCGTCCAGGTCTCCGAACCCGATCGCCGCCCCGCGGCCTCGGCGGAGACGCGAACGGCCTCGGATGTGGACGGCGGCGGGAGCGAACACGGCGCGCGCAAGCCCTGGGCCATCGCCGCGCGGGTGGCGGGGCCGGCCGGCACCGTCGATATCGGCACCGGCCGCGATCCGGAGGCGGAGCGCCGGCTGGTCCGCGTCGACGGCCACCCGGCCCGCAACCAGCAGGCGCTGGCGGAGCATGTCGCCGTCGTCTGGCTGACACCGCAGATGGACCGGCTGTTCCTTGACGGCGGGGGGGCGCGGCGGCGCTTCCTGGACCGGCTGATCCTGGGTTTCGATCCGGCCCATGCGGGTCGCGTCGGCGCCTATGAGCAGGCCATGCGCCAACGCGCGCGGCTGTTGAAGGAGCGGGGACCCGGCGGCGCCGATGCGCGCTGGCTGGATGCCCTGGAAGTACAGATGGTGGAGCGCGGCGTCGCCATCGCCGCCGCCCGGCGCGACATGGCCGACCGCCTGGACCGCGCCTGCCGGCAGGCTGAGGGACCCTTCCCCGCGGCGCGGGTGGGGCTGGCCGGCGATCTGGACGACTGGCTGGACGGCGGCAGCGCGCTGGCGGCGGAGGAGCGGTTCCAGGAACGGCTCCGCGCCGCCCGCCCGCGCGACGCGGAGGCCGGCGGCGCCGGCGTGGGCCCGCACCGCAGCGATCTGATGGTGCGCCACGCGGCCAAGGGCCTGCCGGCGGATCAATGTTCCACCGGCGAGCAGAAGGCGCTGCTGATCGCCATCGTGCTGGCGCATGCGCGCCTTTCCGGCGCGGAGACGGGCACCGGCCCGATCCTGCTGCTGGACGAGGTGGCGGCCCATCTCGACGGGGAACGGCGCGGCGCGCTGTACCGCCGGCTTCTCGATCTCGGGCTGCAGGCCTGGGTTACCGGCACCGACCGGGCGATCTTCGAGGGCCTGGAGGGCCGGGCGGATTTCTTCCGGGTCGAGGCGGCGGCGATCCGCCCCGACGCGGCCGCGCGATAGCGCGGCGGACTACGGATTATCAGGACTGGATCGAAAGGCGGATCGGCCGATCATGAGCGACGATACCGAACAGAACGGCACCTCCCAGGAGAACGCGGCGCAGCAGGGCGCCACCCAGGAGGGCGGCGATTTCGACGCGGAATTCGCGGCCGCGCGGGCCAAGGCGCGGGCCGGGCAGTCCGCCGAATATGGCGCGGAATCGATCAAGGTCCTGAAAGGCCTCGAAGCCGTGCGCAAACGCCCGGGCATGTATATCGGCGATACCGACGACGGCACCGGCCTGCACCACATGGTCTATGAGGTGGTGGATAACGCCATCGACGAGGCATTGGCCGGCTATTGCGACCGGGTGCTGGTCACGCTGAACGGCGACGGCTCGGTCACCATCTCCGACAACGGCCGCGGCATCCCGACAGAGATGCATCAGGAGGAAGGGGTCTCCGCCGCGCAGGTCATCATGACCCAGCTTCATGCCGGCGGGAAGTTCGACCAGAATTCCTACAAGGTCTCCGGCGGGTTGCACGGCGTCGGCGTGTCGGTGGTGAACGCGCTCTCCTCCAAACTGGTGCTGACCATCAGGCGCGGCGGCAAGCTGCACCGGATGAGCTTCGTTCACGGCGAGGCGGAAGCCGATCTGGAGACGGTCGGCGAGGCCGGAGAGGAGACGGGGACGGAGATCACCTTCCTGCCCTCCGACCAGACCTTCACGATGACCGAATTCGACTATGGCACGCTGGAACACCGGCTGCGCGAGCTCGCCTTCCTCAATTCGGGCGTGCGCATCGTCCTGGCCGACCGCCGCAGCGCCGAGCCGAAGGAAACCGAACTCTATTACGAAGGCGGCATCAAGGCCTTCGTCAGTTGGGTCGACCGCTCGAAAAGCTCGCTGATCGGGGAGCCGGTGATGATCGCCGGCGAGCGTGACGGCGTTACCGTCGAATGCGCGATGCAGTGGAACGACAGCTATCACGAGACGATGCTGTGCTTCACCAACAACATCCCCCAGCGCGACGGCGGCACGCATCTGGCCGGGTTCCGGGGCGCGCTGACGCGCCAGATCAACGCCTATGCCAATGCGACGGGCCTGGCCAAGAAGGAGAAGGTCTCGATCAGCGGCGACGACGCGCGCGAGGGGCTGTCCTGCGTCCTGTCGGTCAAGGTGCCGGACCCGAAATTCTCCAGCCAAACCAAGGATAAGCTCGTCTCCTCCGAGGTCCGGCCCGTGGTCGAGGCGGTCGTCAACGAGAAGCTGGCCGAGTGGTTCGAGGAACACCCGAAGGAGGCGACCCGCGTCGTCCAGAAGGTGGTCGAGGCCGCCGCCGCCCGCGAGGCCGCGCGCAAGGCCCGCGAACTGACCCGGCGCAAGGGCGTGCTGGATATCTCCTCGCTGCCCGGCAAGCTCGCCGACTGTCAGGAGCGCGATGCCTCCAAGGCCGAACTCTTCATCGTCGAGGGCGACAGCGCCGGCGGCTCGGCCAAGCAGGGCCGCGACCGGAAGTTCCAGGCGATCCTGCCGCTCAAGGGCAAGATCCTGAACGTGGAGCGCGCGCGCTTCGACAAGATGCTCTCCTCGGCCGAGATCGGGACGATCATCACCGCGCTCGGCACCGGCATCGGACCGGAGGAGTTCAATCCCGACAAGGCGCGCTATCACAAGATCATCATCATGACCGACGCGGACGTGGACGGCAGCCACATCCGCACGCTGCTTCTCACCTTCTTCTATCGCCAGATGCGCGAATTGGTGGAGCGCGGCTATCTCTATATCGCCCAGCCGCCGCTCTACATGGTCCGGCGCGGGCAGGAGAAGAAACCGCAATACATCAAGAACGAGCGCGACATGGAGGCCTTCCTGATCGGGGAGGGCATCAAGGACGCGGTCTTTACCGACGCCCAGGGTAACCAGCGCGCGGGCGAGGATCTGGCCGCGCTCGTCGAAAGCGCGCGCAAGGCCAGCCATCTGATCGACCCACTGGCCCGGCGCTGCGGCAGCCGCATGGTGGTGGAGCAACTGGCGATCTTCGGCGTGCTCAGCGCCGACGTCTTCGGCGATCCCGAAAAGGCGCAGGAGGCCGGAACCTTCATCGCCGGCGTGCTCGACCGCCTGTCGGAGGAACATGCGCGCGATTGGCAGGCGGAACTCGGCGACGACGGGGGCTTCCTCTTCTCCCGCATCAACCGCGGGGTGAAGGAGGCCGTGCGCATCGACGGCGAGATGCTGCGCACCGCCGAGGCGCGCCGCCTCGACGCCATGGCGGGCGCGTTGCAGGAAACCTACGGCCAGCGCAACGGCAGCTTCCAGGTGAAGGACAGCACGAAACGCATTACAGGCCCGTCGGACCTGCTCGCCGCCGTCATGGCGAACGGCCGCAAGGGCCTGTCGCATCAGCGCTACAAGGGGCTGGGCGAGATGAATCCGGACCAGCTCTGGGAAACCACGCTGGACCCGGAGGCCCGCTCCCTCCTGCAGGTCAGGATCGCGCATGGCGACGACGCGGAAACCGTCTTCTCCACCCTAATGGGCGACGTCGTCGAACCCCGCCGCGAGTTCATCCAGGAAAACGCCCTGAAGGTCGCGAACCTGGACGTGTGAGGGGGCTACATTCCAAGGCCACCGACCGCCCGACCCGTTGAGCACGCGCAGACCGCATGAACCCTGACTTTCATCGGCGTGCAGGGCATGGGTACCCATCCCTATGCCCCGTCCCGGTGACGATCAGGACCCGTGCCGTTTGCCCATGTTCCGCCAACCGCCGGACGTACCGTGCGACCGCCGGCGACATGGGCCTTGACCGGCGTCGCGGTGTGCATCGGGGCGAGGGCCATCCCGGCGTGGCGGGGCGAGGAGGGCGAAGACACCCTCGAACAGGAGTGACCAGGGGAGGTTCAGCAGGTCGGGGCGCATGGCGGGTCTCCATTGGGTCAGGTGATCGATGGCGGGACTATGCGCCGCGTTCTTTACGATCAAAAATCATAAGAAATCGCTGACTCCGTGAGTTATACTCACAGTTATGACCCGACGCGCCCTCCCCTCCTTGCCGGCCCTGCGCGCCTTGGAGGCGGCCGTGCGCCTGCGGGGGTTCAGTTCGGCGGCGGATGAGTTGGGCGTGACCCACGGCGCCGTCAGCCGTCATGTCCGTCAGTTGGAGCAGGTCCTCGGCGTCGAGCTGTTTCGGCGCGACCCGGGTCGCGCGGTTCCGACCTGGACGGGGGAGCAATTGGGCGCGGCCCTGACCGGGCCGTTCGAGGCCATGGCCGACGCGGTGGAGGCGGTGCGGCGCGGGCCGGAGCGGCGCTCGCTCCGGCTCAGTGTCGATCCGGCCTTCGCCACGCTGTGGCTGCTGCCGCGCCTTGCCGATTTCCGGCGGGAAGCGGGGGAGGCCGAAATTTCCATCGACAGTTCCACCCATCTGGCCGATGTGGCGGCGGGGCCGATCGATGTCGCCATTCGCTATCGGGTGGAGGCGAACCCGCCGGTGCCGGAGGGTTGCCTGCAGGAGCGGCTGTTCGCCCTCGAACTGTTCCCCGCGGCCGCCCCCGCCCTGGCGGCGCGGCTGGGTTCGGCGCCCGACCCGGCGGTGATCGCGCGCCTTCCCCTGATTCATGAGGACAGCCGCGATCCCTGGCGCCGTTGGTTGACGCGGGCCGGGGTCGCGCCCCCGTCCGACGGTGGGCTGATGGTGAACGACGCCGCCCATGCCGAGATGGCGGCGGAGCAGGAGGCCGGAATCGTGTTGGCCGACCCCATCATCTCCGTCCGGGCGTTGGAGAGCGGGCGCCTCGTCCCGCTATCGGACAGGCGGGTGACGATCGGCGGCTACTGGCTGGTCACGCCCGCCGCGCGTGCCCTGGCGGCACCGGCGCGCGGGTTCGTCCGATGGCTGCGCGCGACGCTCACGCAAGGCGCTGACGGCCCGGCGACATAGTCGCGCGGCGGCCGTCCGCCGGGGCCCTCAATCGAACAGCTTGTCGATATCGTCCTGGCTGATCTTCTGCTCCGCGGTGGCGCTGGGGCCGTCCAGCACCTCGCCGACCGGGGCGGAGGCTTCCTCCGGCGGCAGGGTCGAGGGGTCGAAGGCCGCGTCGCCACCCCAGATCTCCATCATCCGCGCGACGCGCTCGTCGATGAATTCCATGGTCTGGACGACCCGGGTGATGCGCTGGCCGGTAATGTCCTGGAAGTTACAGTGCTCGAAGATCTGGGTGACCTGCTCGCCCAGCGCCTCGGTCAACTCGCGGGTGCTGCTGTCGCTGACCTGGGCGTTGATGCGCTCGCCCAATTCCTCGACCGCCTCGGCCGCCTCGATGATGCCGTTGGTCGCGGCCTCCGTATCGGCGACGACGGCGCGCAGCGCATCCCCGGCGGAGGCGATCTTATCCTTGCCCGCCGGCGCGCGCCGCAGGGAGAGAATTTCCTCCTTCGTGCGCTGGATCGCGTCGGAAAGCCCTTGCAGTTCCCGGCGCAGCGTCTCCGCCTCCAGAATCTGCGCGCGATAGGTCTCGGCATCGATACCACCCGACCGGGCCGGAGCCTCCTGGCCGCCGGCCGCGAAGCGGTCGAACTTCTGGTTCATCGCGTCGAGCGCGGCCATCACCGCTTCATGCCGCTCCGCCTCCCCGGCGCCGTCGGGTCGGATGGCCCGGTCGCCCCCATGGACGGGCGTGCCTTGACGCGCCTCCTTGCCGGAAAGCGCCTGACGTTCGATACGGAAAGGCTTTCGCGCGCGCACGCTCGAGTTCATAGGTTCTACTCCAAACCAGCTGGCCGCGCGGAGCCTATCGCAGAATAGGTTATCAGTCCCCTAACAATCGCGCGACATCACGGGCGAGCATGGCGCGCCGTTCCGACCCTTCGGGCAGGGCCTCCAGGGCGGTATCGAAATAGGCTTCCGCCGCCTGCCGGTCGCCCGCCTCCAAGGCATCGAGGGCGAGGAACCAATTGGCCTCGACACTGTCGGGCCGGGCCTGCTTGACCCGCCGCATGAGGGCAAGGCTCTCCGCCGTCGGCGCGCCATCCGCCCGTTCGCGCATCAGTCGGGCGCGCAGGATCATCAGGTCGATATCCTCCGGCGCCAGTTCCTGCGCGCGCCCCAGCGCCCGCAACGCCTCCTCCGTCCGGCCCAGCACGCGATAGCTGCGCCCCAGCATGCGCCATCCCTGAAGATCGTCGGGATCGTCCTCCAACCGCGCGGCGAGGCCGTCGACCATGCCCGCGATCATCGCACGCTGTTCCTCCGGGCTCATCGCCTGGACGGCCTCGATGTCCGATTGAATGTCTGATTGGCTGGGGCCGCGCGGCGCGGCATCGCCATCGGCGCCGGGCTCCAGGCCAAGATCCGCCGCCAGCCGGTCGAGCGCGCGGCGCGGGACGGGGGCTTGCGCGAAGACCGCCCGCGCCTCGGCCAACGCCGCGCGCGCGGCCGCGTCCTTGCCCGCCTCGGCGCGCGCGCGGATCAGGCCGATCCAGGCCTCGAAATCCATCGGGTCGGCCTCGACCCGCGCGGCCAACGCATCGGAATCCTCGATACCGGCGGAGACGGAAGGCGCCGCCGGGTCCGGCAGGCGGTCCGCGATATCGCGGTCGAGTTGCGCGGCGGCGCCCCGCGCGCGTTCGATCACCGCCGGAAGATAGGGCGCATCCGGCGGCGCCGCGTCGGCCAGCGCGATCCATCGTTCCATCGCCGCCTCGATCCGCCCGGCCTGCATATCGGCCTCCGCCAGATAGAATTCGGCACGGACGTCATCGGGGTCGCGCGCGATCGCCTGTTCGAAAAGCGTTCGCGCGCGCGGCGTCACCACCCCTTCGGCCGCCAGTGTCAGGGCCTCCGCCAACGCGCCCGCCGCTTCCCCGCGCGCGCCGCCCGGGGCGTCCGCGGGCAACAGGGTCCGCACGCGCTCGAACGCCGCGACCGCCGCGTCATAGGAACCGCGCGCCATTTCCGTACGCGCCAGCATCAGCCATCCCTCGATATCGTCCGGCGCGCGATCCAGGCGTTGGCGCAACGCGGCCGCAGCCTGGTCCAAGGACTGGCCCTCCGCCTCCATGCCGCCGCCCCCGTCGCCGCCGGCCCGCGCCTGAGCTTGGGCCTGGGCCGCGCGAACCTCATCCCCCCGCAGGGCGAGCGGCCGGTCGGGCGCACCGGGATTGCCCAATTCCAAATAAAGACCGAAGGCCGCCGCCGGCAGCAGCGCCGCGACGGTATAGGGGGCCAGACGATGCGGCAGACCGCCCCCTTTCTCGTCCCCGCCGGGGGCGGTGCCGGTGCGTGCGGCCTCGCGCCGGCGGTCGGCGTCCAGAAGGCGCCGGCCGATCTCGGTGCGCGCGGCCTCCGCCTCCTCCGGCGGGAGTTGGCCACGCGCCGCGTCGCGCTCCACCTCGGCCAATTGGCTGCGATAGACCTCGATATCGTAATCCGCGGCAGCCAAGGCGCGCGACGCCCCCCGGCTCAGGATCGGGCGCAGAATGGCCAGAAGCGCGATCGCGGTCAGACCGGCGGCAATCACCCAGAAGATCATGCGCGGCGGTCCCCCGGATCACGGCCCGACCCATCATCCTCCGGCCCATCCTCCCCGGCGAGCAGACGGTCCAGCCGCCGGCGTTCCTCCGCGCTCAAGGCCGCCTCGGCGCCGCCGGCCTGGGTGGCCGATGCGCGGCCCCGTCCCCGGAACCACAGAAAAACCGCCAGCGCGCCCACCAGCAGCAACAGCGCCGGCGACGCCCAGAGCAGCAGCGTCGAAAGGCCGAAAGGCGGCTTCAACAGGACATAATCGCCATAGCGCGCGACGAGATAGTCCCGCACCTCCTGATTCGTGTCGCCCTGCTTCACCCGCTCGCGCACCAGAACGCGCAGATCGCGGGCGAGATCGGCGTTCGACTCGTCGATCGACTGGTTCTGACAGACGAGACAGCGCACATCCTGGGATATCTCGCGCGCGCGCCGCTCCAACGCCGGGTCGTCCAGCATCTCGTCCGGCTGCACGGCCAGCGCGGGCAACGCGGCGACCACAACAGCCAGGGCGAGGAGAAGAGAGCGGATCATGACCGCAAATCCTCCAGCAGGGGCAGGATATCCTCCTCCAGATGGCGGGGTTGCAGCGGGCCGACACGCTTGTACCGGATACGGCCCGACCCATCGATCACATAGGTCTCCGGCACGCCGTAGACGCCCCAATCGATCGCGACCCGACCCTCCCCGTCGAAGCCGATACGGGCATAGGGGTTGCCGAGTTCCTCGATGAAGCCTTTCGCGTCGGCGCGCTTGTCCTTGTAATTGAGGCCGAAGATGGTCGCCCCCTCCTCCTCCGCGAGGCGCATCAGCAAGGGATGCTCCGCCCGGCAGGGCACGCACCAGGAAGCGAAGACGTTGACCAGCACCGGCCCGCCCCGCTTCAGATCGGCGGTGGCGAAGCCCGGCTCCCCCGCGTAAAGGCCGGGCAGATCGAAATCCGGCGCAGGCTTGTCGATCAGGGCCGAGGGCACCGCGCGCGGGTCCTCGCCGGAGAGGAGCTGGACCGCGAAATACCCGGCGAGCACCAGGAACAGCACCAGCGGGATCAGGAAGATAAGGCGGCTGCGGATCATCGGGGCTTGGAACCTTTCACGTCGGGTCGCGCGGCGGCGCGTGATCGATGGCCTATTCGGCCGGTTGGGTCCGGGCGACGCCGCCGGCCCGCGTGCCGGAACGGCGCGGCGCGCCCACGCGCAGGCGCCGGTCGCTGAGCGAGAACAACCCGCCCAGCACCAACAGGCCGGAGCCGATCCAAAGCCACGGGACCAACGGCTTGCGATAAAGCCGGACGGTCCAGCCGCCATCGTCCGTCGGCTGGCCCAGCACGGCATAGAGATCGCCGCCCAGGTCGGAGCGGATACCGGCCTCCGTCGTTTCCTGACCGCCGGCGACATAGCGCCGCCGCTCGCCGTGGAGCGTCGCTATCTCGTCCCCGGTTTCGGCGTCGGTGACGCGGAAGGTGCCCCGCTCGGCGGCGTAATTGGGGCCGGCG
The DNA here is from genome assembly GCF_017963645.1 of Marivibrio halodurans. Taxonomy (GTDB): domain Bacteria; phylum Pseudomonadota; class Alphaproteobacteria; order UBA8366; family Aestuariispiraceae; genus Marivibrio; species Marivibrio halodurans. Next base: position 165,633 of record NZ_JAGMWN010000006.1, read on the forward strand.
ACGCGGTCCACGCTTTCCAGCGTGAAGGCATAATCGCCGACGGTGAAACGGTCGCCCGGCCCACCGGACGAGATCGTCTCCTGCGTCAGCAGCGAGGCACCGGTCGCCCCCGCCACGATCACCGCGACCCCCAAATGGGCCAGCGTCATGCCCCAGGCCGCGCGCGGCAGGCCGGCCATGCGCCGAACCCCCTCGCCCACACCGATGCGCGCGGTCGGGCGGACCCGCTGCCAGAGTTGCGTCAGCGTCGCGGCGGCGAGCCACGCCGCCATGCCGAGCCCGGCCACGGCGAGCGCCGAGCGCTGCCAATAGAGCAGGGCCGCCAGCCCCATCAGCACCGCCGTCACCACGCACGCGACCGTCAGGCGCCGCGTGACCGCGCCGAGGTCCCCACGCTTCCACGGCAACATCGCCCCCACGCCCAGCGCGATCACCAGAACCCCCATGATGGGCGTGAAGGTCAGGTTGAAATAGGGCGGGCCGACGGAAATCTTATCGTCCGTCAGAACCTCCAGGAACAACGGATAGAGCGTGCCGACGAAGACCGTCGCCGCCGCCGCGGAGAGCAGCAGGTTGTTGAGCACCAGCGCCCCTTCCCGACTGACCGGCCGGAACAGTCCACCGCCCTGCAGGCCGGGCGCGCGCCAGGCATAGAGGCCGAGCGACCCGCCGATCGCCACCACCAGCAGCAGCAGGATGAAAATGCCGCGGTCCGGATCGCTGGCGAAGGCATGGACGCTCGTCAACACGCCGGAGCGGACCAGGAAGGTCCCGATCAGGCTCAACCCGAAGGCGATGATGGCGAGCAGGATGGTCCAGCTTTTCAGCGTATCGCGCTTCTCCACCACGATGGCGCTGTGCAGCAGCGCGGTCGCGGCCAGCCAGGGCATGAAGCTGGCATTCTCGACCGGGTCCCAATACCAGAAACCGCCCCAGCCGAGTTCGTAATAGGCCCACCAGCTTCCCAGCGCGATCCCGGCGGTCAGGAAGGTCCAGGCAAGCAGCGTCCAGGGCCGCACCCACCGCGCCCAGGCGGCATCCACCTTGCCCTCGATCAGGGCCGCCACCGCGAAGGAGAAGGAGATGGAGAGCCCGACATAGCCGACATAGAGCATCGGCGGATGGAAGGCCAAGCCCGGGTCCTGCAACAGCGGATTGAGGTCGGTCCCCTCGATCGGCGGCGGGAAGACCCGCGCGAAGGGGTTCGAGGTCAGCAGCATGAAGACCAGGAAGCCGAGCGTGATCAGCGCCTGAACCGAGAGCGTGCGCGCCTTGAGGCTCGGCGGCAGGTTGCGTCCGAAGACCGCGACCAGGGCGCCGAAAAGCGCCAGCACCGTGACCCAGAGCAGCAGCGAGCCTTCATGGTTCCCCCAGGTGCCCGCGACCTTGTAGAGCAGCGGCTTCAGGGAGTGCGAATTCTCGATCACGTTCAGGACCGAGAAATCGGAAGTGATATAGGCATGCATCAAGGCTGCGAAGGCGATGCCCAACACCCCGAACTGCACCAGCGCCGCCGGCGCGGCCGCCGCCATCATGGCCCCGTCGCCGCGCGCCGCGCCCAGCATCGGCACGACGGCCTGGACCAGCGCGACGGCGGCGGCCAGCGCCAGGGCGAAATGTCCCAGTTCGGCGATCATGACGGCGCGCCTGCTCCTTCTCGTCGATCGGTCCAGGCGGGATGGCGCCCGGTCACTGCCCCTCCGGCGCATAGCCGGGTTCGGCCGTCCCCGGGCCGCCTTCCCCGTGCTGCCAGGTCCCGGCACGTTTCATCGCCTCGACCGCCTCGGCGGGCATGTAATTCTCGTCATGCTTGGCCAGCACCTCGTCCGCGACGAACAACCCCTCGCCATCGAGCGCGCCGAGCGCGACGATCCCCTGCCCCTCCCGGAACAGGTCGGGCAGAAGCCCGGCGAAACGCACCCGCACCTCGGCGGCGTTGTCCGTCACGGTGAACAGCACCGCGCCGTCCGTCCCGCCCGGCCGGGCGAGCGAGCCGTCCTTCACCAACCCGCCGAGACGGAAGGTCCGGCCTGGATCGACCTTGCCGGCGGCGACCTCGCTGGGGCCGAAGAAGAAGACGATATTGTCGCGGAATCCCGCCAGCACGAGTCCCACCGCCAAAGCCAGGAAGGCGAGCCCGCCGAGCACGAGATAGAGCCGCGTGCGCTTGCGCCGCCGCGCGGGCGACAGGCCCCGACCACCGGATGCCGCCATCAGCCGTTCCTCCGCCGGGCCGCGCGCTCGGGGTCGAGGGCGGCGAGCTCCCGCTCCGCCCGGGCGGTCATCCGCCACGCGCCGAGCGCCAGGGCGGCCAGCACCGCGAAACAAAAGCCATAGGCCGACCAGACGAAGAAACCGTGCCCGCCCATGGCCCAGAATTCCGCGGTGAAAAGCGCCCCGATCCCCATCAGCGCGTCCCCCGGGCCGAGGCGGAAGGACGGCTTTCGGCGGGGCGCTCCCGGCGGATAAGGCCGCCGCGGATCGCGCGCAGGCGCACCTTCGCGAATTCCCCGGCCAGCCGCACGGCGAAGAGCCACAGGAAGAAGGCGGCGAAGCTCCCCCCCAGAAGGGCGAGGGGGGTCAGCATTTCCGGCGGCATGGCGGGTCCGCCCGCGCTGAACAGCGTCGATTGCTGGTGCAGCGTGTTGAAGAAATAGACCGAGAACTTGATCACCGGGATATTGACGATCCCGACGATCGCCAGGATCGCCGCCGGCTTGTCGCCGCGCGCCGGATCGTCGAAGGCATTGGCCAGCGCCATGTAGCCGATGAACAGGAACAGCAGGATCAGCATCGAGGTCAGCCGCGCGTCCCACACCCAATAGGTGCCCCAGGTCGGCTTGCCCCAGACCGCGCCGGTTACCAGACAGATCAGGCAGAAGACCGCCCCGATCGGCGCCACCGCGCGGGCCGAGAGATCGCCCAGCGGATGCTTCCAGATCAGGAAGGCGGCGCTGCCCAGCGCCATCAGGACATAGGCCCCCTGGGCCAGGATCGCCGCCGGGACGTGGATATAGAGGATACGCACGGTATCGTGCTGCTGATAGTCGGGGGGCGAGGCGATCAACGCCTGATAGAGCCCCACCGGCAACAGCAGAAGCGCGGCCCCCAGCGTCCAGGGCCGGACCCGCCGCGCGACGCGCATGAAGCGACCGGGATTGGCGAAACGATGCATGAACCGACGAACCGTTTTCCTGCAGTGGTGCCCGGCGCGACATGATACGCGGGATGCCTGGTCTTTTACACCCCACGGTCTTTTTGTCCCATGGGCTGTTACTCCATGGAGGGGGTGTTCCGCCGGCCGCGCCTCGGCGGGGATGATCTACCCTTTCCCGGGCCCGGATACCAGGGGGCGCGCGGTCACGAGACGCTGTGCCGAATCGCCGCAGCCGCCGCCCAGGGCGCCAACGGGATCGCGGCCGCCAGGATCGCCCCCAGATAGAGGAAATGCGGCCCGGTCGCGATTTGCGTCAGATGCGCGTCCACCGCCGTCACCCCGAAGACCAGCACCGGAATATAGAGCGGCAGCACCAGCACCGCCACCAGCAACCCCGCCTTGCGCGCGCCGAGCGCCAGGGCCGCGCCCACCGCGCCGATCAGGCTGAGCGACGGCGTGCCGAGCGCGAGCCCCGCGATCAGCACCCCATAGCCCGCCGCCGGCAGGTTGAGCATCAGCGCGATCAGCGGCGCCACCGCGATCAACGGCACGCAGGCCGTCAGCCAATGGGCCAATGCCTTGGCCAGCACCAGCATCGACAGCGGCATCGGCGAAAGCGCGAGTTGTTCCAGCGTTCCATCCTCGTAATCGCCCTGGAACAGCCGGTCGAGGGAGAGCATCACCGCCAACAGGGCCAGAACCCACGTGATCCCCGGGGCGAGGCGCGCCAGGACCTCCGGATTCGGCCCGACGCCGAAGGGAAACAGCGCCGCCGCGATCACGAAGAAGCCCAGGATCATGCCCAGATCCGTGCTCTGCCGCAGCGCCAGCAGCACATCGCGCTTGAGAAGGGCAAGGAAGGCGGTCATGCGCTCACGCCGCCTCTTCCGCCTGGAACCGTCCGATATCCAGGCCCACGGCATCGGGAATGGCGAGCCCCCCGTGGGTGGAGGCGATGACGAGGCCGCCGGCGGCGCGGTGATCGGCGATCATCGCCTCCAACCGCGCGACGGAGGCCGCGTCGAGGCCCGTCACCGGTTCATCCAGCAGCCAGAGCGGACGATCCGCGACCAGCAGCCGGGCGAGCGCCACGCGCCGCTTCTGCCCGGCCGACAATTCCGCGCCGCGTACCTCCGCCAGCGGCTCCAGCGCCAGCGCGGCCAACGCATCCGCCACCCGTGCCGCCGCGCCGCCGGAGAGGTCGGCCCAGAAACGCAAGCTCTCCCGCACGGTGGCCGCCGGTTTCACGGCGTCGAGATGGCCGAGGAAGGCGAGCCGCGCGCGGTAGGCCTCCCGATCCCCAGCGACCGGCGTGCCGCGCCAGCGGATTTCACCGGCCAGGGGCTCGATCAACCCGGCCAGCACGCGCAGCAGGCTGGACTTCCCCGCGCCGTTCGGCCCGGTCAGCACGAGCGCGCCCCCGGCCCCGAGCGCGAGGTCCACCCCCTCGAAGACGAGGCGCCGGCCGCGCAGGCAGGTCAGCGCGCGCGCTTCCAGCGCGATATCCGTCTCCGTTTCCATGATGCCGGGTCCCATGATGGTGGGCAGTTGAGCCGTCTCGCGCGCGCCGCGTCAAGCTGCACGGGCGGGCGTGATGGGAAACGCCCCCGGCCGAAGGTTATCAGTCGGTGCGGCGTGCGCGCTTGGTCGCGGTTTTCTTCGCGCCGGCGGCCTTGGCGGGCGCACGGCCGGCCTTGCCGGTCTTGGGTGACGCGGAATCGGAATTCTTGGCGGCCGGCGCGGCGGCGCCCGCCTTCGCGGCCCGCGCTTTGGAGGCGGAGCGCCGCGCCTTGCCGGTGGCGAGCTTCGGCGCGCGCCCGGTTATCGGCGTCGCCGGGCCGGACGGGGCGCCGTCCTTCTCCTCCGGATCGATCAGCACACCCATCAGGGTGGTGCGCAGGCTTTCCAGCTTGCCGCGATGATCGACCTTCATGCCGAAGACGTCCTTCACATAGAAGACGTCCACCACCTGCTCGCCATAGGTCGAAATCTTGGCGGTCGAAATCTGCAGACCGAGGCCGGTCAGCGCATAGGCCAGCCGGTGCAGCAATCCCGGCCGGTCGCGGCCGTTCACCTCCACCACCGTGTGGGTATTGGAGGCCTTGTTATCGACGATGACGCGCGGCGGGACGCTCAACACCCGCGCGCGCTTGGCGAAGCCCCGGATGGTGCGGTTCCGCAACTCCTCCACCGGCTTCATCTTGCCGCTGAGCGCGCGATCCACATGGACGGAGAGCTTGGCCAACCGGTCGGGCCGCGAGAAGGCACCACCCTCCGCGTCCTGGATCAGGAAGGTGTCGAGCGCCATGCCGTTGGTGAGCGTCGCGATCTTGGCGTCCACGACGCTGGCCCCGGCCACCGCCATGGCCCCGGTCAGGCGCGAGAAAAGCCCAGGATGATCGACGCAATAGATGGTGAGTTCCGTCACCGCGCGGTCCTCGTCCACCCGCGTCTCCAGCGTCAGTTCCGCGTCGCGGCCGACCGCATCGCGCACGATGCGCGCATGGCGCACCAGCGTGTCGGGGTCGAGGGAGAGGAAATAGCTGTCCGGTCCACGGTCCAGATGGCTTTCGATGTCCGCCTGGGGCCAGCCGGCCTCCTCCAACGCGTCGGCCAGCTTGGCGCGCGCGACACCCGCGCGCTTGCGCCGTCCCTCCTGATAGGAGGAGCCGGTCATCATCTCCTCCACGCGGTAATAGAGCTCGCGCAGCAGCGTCGCCTTCCAATTGTTCCACACACTGGGCCCCACCGCGCGGATGTCGCAGACCGTGAGACACAGCAGCAGGCGCAGCCGTTCCGGCGACTTCACCAGATCGACGAAGTCGCGCACCGTCTTCGGGTCTTCCAGATCGCGCTTGAAGGCCGTCATCGACATGGCGAGATGGTGGAGAACCAACCAGGCGACCGTCTCCGTCTCCGCCGCGTCCAGGCCGAGGCGGGGACAGACGCGCTTGGCCACCTTGGCGCCCAGTTCCGAATGGTCGCCGCCGCGCCCCTTGGCGATATCGTGCAGCAGCAGCGCGACATAAAGCACCCGGCGGGCGCTCAACTGGTGGATCACCTCGCTGGAGAGCGGATGATCCTCCTTGAGGACACCGTTCTCGATCCGGTTCAGGATGCCGATGGCGCGGATCGTATGCTCGTCCGTGGTGTAGACATGGTACATATCGTACTGCATCTGGGCCACGACGCGCCCGAAATCCGGCAGGAACTTCCCGAACAGATCGCACTCGTTCATCAGGCGAAGCGTCGCCTCGGGATCGCGCCGATGCGCCAGGATATCGAGGAAGATCCGGTTCGCCTCTGGATCGTCGCGCAGCTTCGCCACCCGGCGCAGCGACCGCGTCACCTGGGCCAGCGCGTCGGGATGAATCGCCACATCATGTTCGTGCGCGACCAGGAAGAGGCGCAGCATATCGACCGGCCGCTCCGCGAAATGCTGCCGCCCGGTGATGGAGAGCCGGCCACTCTCCAGCGGGAACCCCTCGATCTCGCGCTTGAACAGGTTGGCCGGCAGGCGGAAGAGGCCGCGCCGCTTGTGCTGCGCCTCGAAGGCGGCGAGAAAGATGCGGGTCAGGTCGCCCACTTCCTTGGCGATCAGGAAGTAATGCTTCATGAAGCGCTCGACTCCCGACGCGCCGGCATGGTCGGTATAGAGCATGCGGCGCGCGAGTTCCGGCTGCACATCGAAGGTCAGGCGCTCCTCCGCCCGGCGGGCGAGATAGTGCAGATGGCAGCGCAGGGTCCAGAGGAACTGCTGCGCCTTTCGGAACCGCTCGATCTCGGCCGAGGTCAGCACGCCGAGCGGCGCCAACTCCTCGATCGTTTCCGTCTTGTAGAGGAACTTCGCCGCCCAGAAGAGGGTGTGGAGATCGCGCAAGCCCCCCTTGCCGTCCTTGATGTTCGGCTCCATGACATAGCGCGAATCGCCGAGCCGGGCATGCCGCTCGTCCCGCTCCGTCAGCTTGGCGTCGAGGAAATCCGGGCCGCTCGTCTCCATGAACTGACGGCGGAAGCGGCGCTTCAATTCACCGAAGAAGCCCTTCTCGCCCCAGACATAGCGCGCTTCCAGCAGGGCCGTCGCGATGGTCCAGTCGGACTTCGCCTGACGCAGGCATTCGTCGATCGAGCGCGTGGATTGCCCAACCGTCAGCCCGAGATCCCAGAGCATGTAGAGGATTTCCTCCACCATCTGCTCGATCCGCGCCGAGGGCTTGTAATGGTGAAGGAACAGGATATCGACATCGGAATAGGGCGCGAGTTCCCCCCGCCCATAGCCGCCGACGGCGACGAGGCAGATCTTCTCCGCCTCGGTCGGGTTGGCGGCGGGATAGAGATGCTGGGCGGTCGCGTCATAGAGAACGCGCAGCAGTTGATCGATCAGGAAGCAATTGCCGGCGACGGCGGCGGCGCCGTCCTGGTCCTCGAAGAAGCGCCGCTCGACCTCGCCCCGGCCGGCGCTCAACGCGTCCTTCAGAATGCCGAGCCATGCCGTGCGCCGCGCGTCGGCGGAGGCCGCGCTCTCCACCGCCGCGTCCAGCGCCTGGGTCAGGGCCAAGCGGTTTATGATGCGCCGCCGGTTGGGCAATTGGCCCTGCGCCGCCCCAGAGGACTTCCCCGGGGCCGTGCCAAGGGCGGACCCGGAAGCGGCGGGAGTCGCACGGGTCCGCGCCGCCGGTCGTTCGCTCGTCATCTGATCGCTTTCCGCCATGCCGGGGAATGTAGCGCGCCGTCGAACCTTTTGCGAGGGGGTGGCTGATCGCGAGGACGGCGACGATCAGCCCCCGGACCGAAGGCGCCGCCCCGCCGCGCGGATATCCGCCACCGCGTCTTCCAGCATGGACCAGTCGTCCGCCCCGTCGATGGCGGACCAGATGTCCTCCACCCGCCCGATCGGCATATCCACCGGGCTTTCGGGGGGGCTTTCGGGCGGGCTTCCGGGCCGGGCCGCTTCGGAATCGAGGCGCAGATCCGCCGCGCGCAGGCGCGCCAGGATATCGGGCCAGGCGCCGGTGGCGTAGATGTCGGCTTGCGGGCTGGCCGCCACGCGATCCGCCGGCGCGCCGGCCAGCAGGTCGTGGAACACCTGCTCGAAGGACGGCGTGTCGGCGGCCATGGCGGTCCAGAAATCGCCGGCGAGGCGCACCGCCGCCTCGTCATCGCCCCCCGGCTCGCGCCCTGGGTCGTGGCCGGAGTCGGACATGGCGAGGCCCAGGCGGAACGCCGTCCGCCGGGCGAGCGCCCGGTCGAAGATGCGGGGAAAATCGCGGAAGATCGGCTCCAGCCGTTCCAGATCGGAGAGCGGGACCAGGCATTCCGCCAGCCGCGCCAGGTTCCAATGCAGGCTTTCCGCCTGCCGGCCATAGGCATAGAGGCCGCCATGATCGAAATAGGCGGCCACGCGATTCAGGTCGTACCGCTCAAGAAAGCGCCAGGGGCCGTAATCGAAACTCTCGCCCGTGATCGCGATATTGTCGGTATTGAGCACGCCATGGACGAAGCCGGCGGCATGCCAGGCAGCCCCGGTCTCCGCCACCGCCTCCACCACCCGGCGGTAGAGCCCGGCGATCGGGTCCGCTTCCTCCAACGCCCCGGGCCAATAGGTCTCGATCACGTAATCGGCGAGGCGGCGCAGCCCCGCCGCGTCTTCCAGCGCGATCAGGCGCTGGAAGCTGCCGATGCGGATATGGCCGTGGCTCAACCGGACCAGCACGGCGGAGCGGGTCGGCGAGGGCTCGTCCCCCCGCATCAGATTCTCGCCCGTCTCGATCAGGCTGAAGCTCTTCGAGGTGGGGACGCCGCGCGCCTCCAGCATCTCCGTCGCCAGAATCTCCCGCACCCCGCCCTTCAGCGTCAGGCGCCCGTCCGCCCCGCGCGACCAGGGCGTTTGCCCCGACCCCTTGGTGCCGAGGTCGAGAAGCCGACCCTCCGGCTCCCCCCCTTCGCGCATCTGGGCGAAAAGGAACCCGCGCCCGTCGCCGAGGTCGGGGTTGTAGACCCGGAACTGATGGCCGTGATAGCGCAGGGCCAGTGGCTGCGGAAGATTGTCGGGCAGGGGGGCGAAACGGCCGAAATGATCGATCCATTCCGCCTCGCCCAACCCATCCAGACCGACGGACGCGGCCCAGCGGTCGTTGCGAAACCGCAGGACATGTTTCGGAAAGGCGGCCGCCTCCACGGGATCGTAGAAGCTTTCGCCGAGATCGAGGTGCCGGGGGTCGGGCCGGTATCGCGCGGTGACAGGCATGGCGCGGACCCTATCCGGCGGCCCGCCATGCAACAAGCCTCGGCACTGGGCCTCAGGCGGTGCGGGGAAGACCACCGTCCATCGCCACGCCCTCGACCCGTTTCACGAGACGCAGGGCGACGGCGGGCGCGAGACGAGGGCGCGCGGCGATCAGGGCCAGGACCGCGTGCCGGCGCCGATCGGCCGGCCCGCGTCCGAGACGCGCCGCCCGCCATAGCGCCCGGCGAGCGATCGTGGGGAGATCGACCTCCGGCTCGGAACCGGCGACACCCGATGCGGGGCCGAAATCGAAACGGATGGGATGGATTGCCGACATATGGATCGTTCTCCCTGCAACACCGCCCCCCGGTTCCCTGGCGCGCTTCCTACCCCCGTTCCATGACGGGATGATGTCACGGCGATGTCCATTCGCCGGCCGTTATCGTAAAGACCCGTGACGCCAACCGCCCCTTGCCGCGCGCCCGCGCAGGCAGTAGATCGGGGCACCATGGCGACGCCGGTCCTGACCCTTTCCGATATTCACCTCAGCCTCGGCGGCGCGCCGTTGCTCGACGGGGCGGAGCTGTCCGTCGGCCCGGGCGACCGGCTGTGCCTCGTGGGACGCAACGGCTCGGGCAAGTCGACGCTGCTCAAGATCGCCGCGGGCGCGATCGAGGCCGACCGCGGCGAGCGTTTCGTCCAGCCGGGCAAGACCGTGCGCTATCTGGCGCAGGAACCGGATTTGAGCGGGCACGAGAGCCTGATCGACTTCGTCGCCGAGGGGCTGGACCCGACCGACGGGCCGCACCGCGCGCGGCGCCTGCTGGAGAAACTGGGCCTCGACCCGGAGGCCGATCCCGCGCCGCTTTCCGGCGGGGAGACGCGGCGCGCGGCACTGGCCCGTGCCTTGGCGCCGCGCCCGGATATCCTGTTGCTGGACGAGCCGACGAACCATCTCGACCTCCCGACCATCGAATGGCTGGAAGGGGAGTTGAAGCGGCTGGACGGCGCGCTGGTGGTGGTCAGCCACGACCGGCGCTTCCTGGATGGATTGGCGCGCGCCGTCGTCTGGCTCGACCGGGGGCGGGCGCGCCGGATGGAGGGCGGCTTCGCCGGGTTCGAGGATTGGCGCGAGCTCATCATCGCCGAGGAGGAGGAGGAGCGCCGCCGCCTCGCCAAGAAGATCGAGCGCGAGACGGAATGGCTGCACAAGGGCGTCACCGCCCGGCGCAAGCGCAATATGGGCCGGCTGCGCAATCTCCAGGCGCTGCGCGCGCAACGGCGCGAGGCCATCGGGCCGAGCGGAACCGTCACCCTGACGGTCGGCGAGACGCAAAGCTCCGGCAAGCGGGTGATCGAGGCGGAGGGCCTCGCCAAGCGCTATGACGGCCGCGCGGTGGTCGCGGATTTCTCGATCCGCATCCTGCGCGGCGACCGGATCGGCATCGTCGGGCCGAACGGGGCGGGGAAGACGACGCTGCTCAACATGCTGACCGGCGCGCTCGCCCCCGATTCGGGCCGGGTGACCCATGGCAGCAAGCTGTCCATCGCGACGCTCGACCAGATGCGGGCCAGCCTGAAACCCACAGTAACGCTTCAGGAAGCGCTCGCCGGGGAGGGGGAATGGGTCGAGATCGGCGGCGAGCGCAAGCATGTTCGCAGCTACATGCAGGATTTCCTGTTCCAGCCGAACCAGGCCGGCACGCCGATCGGCAAGCTGTCGGGCGGGGAGCGCGGGCGCCTGATGCTGGCCCGCGCGCTGGCCCAGCCCGCGAACCTGCTGGTGCTGGACGAGCCGACGAACGATCTGGATCTGGAGACGCTCGACCTCCTGCAGGAGATGATCGCCGACCATCCGGGCACCGTGCTGCTGGTCAGTCACGACCGCGATTTCCTCGACCGGACGGTGACGGCGACCGTCAACGCGGAAGGCGAGGGGCATTGGCGGGTCTATGCCGGCGGTTTCGCCGACATGCGCGCGCAGGGCGGCATCCTGCTGACACGCGAAGGCGCGGCGGAGACGCCCAAACCGGCCGCGAAACCGAAAGCCGCCAATGGCGGCGCGGCGGAGAAACCGAAGGCGAAGACGAAGCAAGCGCGCCTCAGCTTCACCGAGCGGCATCGGCTGGAGGCCCTGCCGGGCGAGATCGAGGCGCTGGAGGCCAAGATCGCCCCGTTGCGCGAGACCATCGCCGATCCCAACCTCTATGCCCGCGATCCACGGGCCTTCGCCAAGGCGAGCGAGGCATTGGCCAAGGCCGAGGAGGCACTGGCCGCCGCCGAGGAGGAATGGCTGCGCCTGGAGGATCTGCGCGAGGCGGAGGAAGCCGGCACCTGATGCGCGACGGCGGCTCAGGCGCCCCGCCGACGGCGCAGGAAGGCGTCGACCAAATCGCGCGCCGCCACCGTCGCCGGGCGCTCGCGCGCCATCACCTGACGTTCGATATCGGGCAGGTCGCGGCCCAGTTCCGGGTCCTCGCGCAGCGCCTGGATCAGGCCGGCGGCCAGTTCCTCGCGCAGCCAGCTTCGCGCCTGTTCCGCGCGGCGGCGGTCGAAGGTGCCGCTTTCCACCGCCTGTTCCCGGAACCGCTCCATCAGCGACCAGGCCTCCGGAATGCCCGCGCCGGTGGCGGCGGAGCAGGTCTTGACCGGCACCCGCCAGCCATCCCCCGGCCCGTGCGACAGGAGATTGAGCGCGCCATGATATTCGGCGGCCGAGCGGCGGGCCGCGCGCTCCAACTCACCATCCGCCTTGTTCACCAGGATCATGTCGGCGAGTTCGACGATCCCTTTCTTCAGCCCCTGAAGCTCGTCCCCGCCGCCGGGCAGCAGCATCAGGACGAACAGGTCCGTCATGTCGGCGACCGCCGTCTCGCTCTGCCCGACGCCGACGGTCTCCACCAGGATGACGTCGAAGCCCGCCGCCTCGCACAGCAGCAGCGTCTCGCGCGTGCGCCGCGCCACGCCGCCCAGCGTCTCGCCCGCGGGCGAAGGGCGGATGAAGGCGCGGGGGTTGCGGGCCAGTTCCTCCATCCGTGTCTTGTCGCCCAGGATCGAACCGCCGGAACGCTTGGAGGACGGATCGACCGCCAGCACGGCGAGATTGTGCGCGGCCTCCGTCACATGGCGGCCGAACGCCTCGATGAAGGTGGATTTCCCCACGCCCGGCACGCCGGAAAGCCCGACGCGCAGGGACCGCCCGGTCTCCGGCATCACCTTTTCCAACAGCGTCTCCGCCACCGCCCGATGGTCGGCGCGCGTGCTTTCCACCAGCGTGATCGCGCGGGCCAGCGTGCGGCGGTCGCCCGCCAGCAGGCGGTCGGCGAGGGCATCGGCGGTGGGAAGCGGGCGGGGCACGGGCGGGGATGATCCGGACTGTCTGACGGAAGGCGGGACGATAAAGCGGCGGGCGGCGATCCTCAGCGGGGTTTATCGACCCCCAACATGCGTTCCGCCACGACGCGCAGGCGCGCGCGGGTCTCGGCATCGAGATCCGCGAAGGCCGATTGCTTCAGCTTATGCACCGCGAGCGCGCTTCGGATCAACCGCTCGCGATCCGCGTCGCTGGTGGCGGTGGACGCCGAGGTCACGGATCGGGGCGCTGTCGATGACGAAGACGGGGCCGGGCCGACATCCTCCAGCATCTCGCGTTCGGCCGCCGCGATCGCCGCGCGCACGGTCTCGGCCGGGTCCTCGTCGGCCTCCGCCACCGTTTTGGGGGCAGCGGCGGGCGCGGCCCCGCGACGGCCCCCCTTATCGGGTGCGCCCGCTTTGGGGGCATCCGTCTTGGGCGCCACGCGGCCCGGGCGCCGGTCGGCCTTGGCCGCCTGCTCCGCCTCCCATTTCCGGCGGGCATCCTTTTCCATCAGAGCGAAACGCAGCAGCTTCCCGATCATGCGATCCAGTCTATAGCGCTTTCGTACCGCTTTCCATCACAGCAACTTCGCCATCAACCATTCATCCACGGGCCCGTGGCCGGGCAGATCGACGGAACGGCGCTTGATTCCCTCATGATCATAGCCGAGCCCCTCATAGAGCCGGCGCGCCCGCATGTTCGGCGCGAAGACGCTGAGTTCCAGGCGCCGGTGCCCGGCCGCGCGCGCCGCCGCCTCGATCCGCCGCATCAGGGCCCGGGCGAGGCCACGTCCCCAATGGGCCCGCAACACCCCGACCCCGACGGTCGCGACCGCGCGGGTCCGGCGCAGGCGGCCGGGGATCATCACCGCCTCCGCCACCGGCACCTCGTCCGCATCGCGGCCGTCCCCATCCGCCGGGGCACGATACCAACCGTTCACCATCAAGGCGCCGTCGGTTCGCGCGAAGGTACGGATAACCCCCGCCATTTCCGCCGCGTCACGGGCGCGCTCCGCCGGTTCGCGCAGGAAGAATTCCGTCTCCCCCAGAAGTTGCGCGCCGAACCGCCGCAGCGCCTCCGCCTCCGCCGGATCGGCCGGGCGGATGACATAGCCGTCGGGCAGGCTGTCGTCCGCCGTCCCGACGCCGGAGGTCACGGCCGGTCCTCCTGCTCGAAGGCACTGGAAAGCACCACGCTCACCTCGGTCGGCGCGATCAGCCGGAAGCGCTCCGCCAGCGCGTCGAGCGCCGCGAGGTCGCGTACCGCCGCCTTCATCATCACCGAGGCGGTGCCCGCGACGCGATGATATTCCAGGATATCGGGCGAAGCGCGCGCGGCGGAGAGCGCGGCGGCCGCCCGGTCCCCCGGACAGGTCAGCGTCAGATAGGCCGTCACCGGCCGGCCGAGGGCCGCGCGATCCACCTGCGCGCGGTAGCCGCGCAGCACGCCCATACGCTCCAGCCGCCGCACCCGTTCCGCCGCCGCCGGCGTGGAGAGCCCGACATTCCGGCCAAGCGCCCGGAAGCTTTGCCGCGCATCCTCCCGCAAGGCACGCGCTATCATATGATCCATTTCATCGAGAATACATTCCATTCGTAATGTATATCATAATTTTTTCTTACATTTGAATTTTCTTTCGAATAGTCGACCGGGGCGTGATCCAATGCGATTTTCCGCCCGGAGGAAGTTATCGTGGCGCGTGCCCCCTTCGGGCAGTATCGTGCCCGAGAGATTGATCCGTGGGGGCGGGCGGAAACAAGGGAAACACCCGGGTCTTTGGGGGCCAGGGCGGTTTTCTGTTGTCCAATGGAGGCGGACGCGGCGGCGATGGCCGACGGGGAGCAGCAATCTGGCGTGAGCGCCTTGCCGGAAACCTTCCAGCAACGCGGCATCGCGGCGCCCTTCACCACGCGCGTGCTGAGTTTCGCGCGGTATCGGCGTGCGCATGGCGCGGCCGATGTCCTGGTGCCTGGTCTCGGCGGCGGGACGGCCGTTTATGTCATTCCCTTCAAGGCGCTGCCGTCGGTCTTCTCGATGACGGTCTATGATCGCGCGGTGCATGAGCAACTGACCGCGATTCATGTCGTCACCCCGCTTACCATGCGCAAGGTGGCCTTGCAGGTGGCGGAGACCGGCCTGGGCGGTCCCCGCCCGATGCGTCGCGCCCGGCAATGGCGCGATGAACAGGAGGCCCTGCGCAACAAGATCCTGTTCGAACTCATCAAATCGGCCGTCGCGCAACTCGGCGGCAAGGACGCGGCCGCGCATGCGATGGACGAGCGCACCATGATGACCCCGGAAGGATTGAGCGCGGCGCGCAACGCCCTCAAGGGCTTCGCCAGTCAAGCACAGGTCAGCGCCGGGGAAATTATTCAGCGACTGGAGATCTGGGCCGATCTGACCGTCGTCATCGGCCCACCGAGCGGCGCGCCGATGAAGGGTCCGCTTACCGCCATGATCGAGCAGATCGAGGCGCTGGCCGAGGCGCTGGCCCAATGGCTGGGGCCCGAACCGCCGGATACCGCCGAAATGGCCCAACGCACCGCCATGGCCGCCCGGATGGTGGCGAAGGAGGCCCGTGCCGTGCTCGACCGGCTCGTCGGCAGCGCGAACGCCATGAGCGAGCCGTTGCAGGGTTGGGACAAGGCGCGGGTTCAGATCAATCGACGGGTGGAGCGGATCAGCTATCTGCTCGACGGGTGGCAGCGTATCCTGGATATGTGGGACGCCGCCCAGCGCGCCGACCGCCACCAGCAGCGCGACGTCCTGGAAACCTTCGCCCAGCATATCCCGATCCTGCCGGTCGAGGCGGTGGGCGCCGATACGGGCTGGATCGAATTGCGCCGCAGCCAGGCGCGCTGGGTCAAGACCAGCCGCAACCGGCTCGATTCCGAGATCGACGACACCGTGCGCGAGAAGCTCGGCAATTTCCGCACGGAGGCGGTATGAGCGTCGACGCCGCCGCGCAGTTGACCCAGTTCGTAAGGGATTTGCCCGAAGCCTCGCTCAAGAAGCTCGCGGCGACGATCGAACTCGACCGGGGCGAGAACCGCTACGGCCTGCCGCATGACGCGATCATGCGAATCCTGCGCCCCCGCCTGGCGGAGATCCGCGCGCCGCGCATCTTCACCCCGCAGCGTATCCTATGCGTGCCCTTCGAGGACATGCTGGTCATCAAGGACGAGGGATACAAGGAGACGGGCCACATCCTGCGCGCCTCGATCATGCCGATGTGGAGCCTGCTGACCGAGGAACTGATTCCCGAGGATTGGCCGGCGCTGGCGGAGGAATTCGCGGAATCCCAGAAGGCGGACCAGGAGGACCGGCGCGACGCATCCGCATCCGCGATCTGGCATTCGGCCGCCGAGGCACTCGGCGCGTGGGTCGCGGAACAGGAGGCCGATCCGGAGGTCCTGCGCCGGGCGATCAAGAAGCTGGGCGGTACCCGCGTGATCGAGGACATCAAGGAGATGGCCTATACCCTGGAGATCGCCGACACGCTCGAGGCGGCCAAGGCGGGGCTCCCGCGCAAGCCGATCCTGAACCTGAGTCAGGAGCAAGTCGTGATCCTGAAGCGGTATTACGATCAGGTGGTCGAGCAGAATCCGGGCCGCGAGCTTTATTTCATGTTGGCGATCATGGGCCGGCTGCTGCAACCCTTCCCGATCCTGAAGCTGGTGCGCGCCATCACGCGCAAACTCGACGACACGCTCGCCAGCCGGTCCGATCTGGCGACCGTCGGCAATAAGGTGATCCGCGCGCTGGAGGAGGACGCGGAGAAGGTCGCCCGGGTCGCCGAGGAGACCGACAGCACCGAGGAAGAACTGATGAGCCGTACCCGGCGCTTCGCCGCCGCCTTCAAGGGGATAACGACGGATATCGGCATTCGCCGGGATGGGGATTGGGGCAAGCGGATGTATGCCTGCCGCACCATGGTCTCCGAGGCGGTGGAACATATGATCCTGTCCGATGCCACCCAGGTCGTCCTGTCCGTGCTGCCGAAGAGCGGCACCCGCGCGACCGCCGATTTCAGCAAGGAACCGGACGAGAACCGCTTCGAACGCTCCGAGCGCCGCGCGCGCGCCATCGGCGAGGCGATGGGCATCGCGGAGGAGATCGGCCTGCAATCGGCCTGTGCCAGCACCGTCAACGAATTGCGCAAGGACCTCAATAACTACGCCGCGCGCATTATCGCCCGCCTGCCGAAGACGGAGGACCATGAACGCGGCAACGCGCGCGCGCACCTGGCCTGCGCGGTGCGGCTGATCGAACTGATCACCAATTCGGACGAGGCGGATTTGCTGCGTCGGCGCGGCAATGCCGCCCTCGACAAGAAGACGATGAGCTGAGGCGCCCCGCCGCGCCGCGCGCCCTCAATCCAAATCGGCCGCCAGGGAAGCCCGCGTCGCCTCCTGCACCTTGACCATATGGCCATATTGCGGGTGGCTGAAGCCGATCACCAGATCCTGGTCCGGTGTCTTGAGCGCTGCGGCCTGCGCGTCGGTGAAGGGGAAATGGATGAATTGCACGCTGGAGGCCTTGCCGTCGGCGGTCGTACGGTCGACATCCTCCTCCGGCTTGCCGACGATCTCGTGATCGCCGAAACGCAGGAACATCGTCTCCTCGATCCCGCCCAGCTTGGCCAGGAAGGCATGACGGCGGACAGGGTCGTCGATCTCGAACATCACGGTGACGACCAGTTCGCGGCCGTTCGGCACCATGCCGGCATAGGCACGCAACTCATCCTCGATCTGCTCCTCGCCGCCCCGCTCGATATAGAGCATCTCGTTGATCTGATGCACCATCGTCTCGAAGCATTCGAAATAGCAGGTGGCGACGGGGCCGACCTCGACACGGCGGGGCCGCTTGATGGCGAGCAGTTGCGCGCGCTTCTCCTTGCGAACCGGCGCATAGGCGTCGGGCAGGGTCAGGTCCCCGCGGTCCAGGCTGCGCTTGGCGGATCGCTGCGGTTGGGTGACTTCCATGACGTCGTCTCTTTCCTACTCGGTCGCCGTCCGATCGGACTCAAGGGCCATAGGGGCCTTGGTCGGGCTAAAGGCCATAGGTCTTTGCCAGATCAAAGGCCATAGGCCTTGGTCGGATCAAAGGCCATAGGCTTTGGTCGGATCAAAGGCCATAGGCTTTGGTCGGGTCAAAGGCCATAGGCCTTGGCGAAGATCGTGATCGGATGGGGCGAGGTTTCCGGCAGGGCGGCTTTCTCCGCCTCGTCCTTGGCGGAAGCCTCCATCCCCTGCGCGATGTGCAGCCCCGCCAGCGGGCATTCGGAGGCGACATATTTCGCCTTGCCGTTCGCCTTGGCCTGACGGAAGACGGGGCGGCCGACCTTCATCCCGACCTCGAAATTCTCCTTCATCACGCCCCAGCTTCCGCCATGGCCGGAGCAACGCTCGACCACGGTCAAATCGATCTCGGGGATCAGGCGCATCATCTCGCTCGCCTTCTGGCCCATGTTCTGGGCGCGGGCGTGGCAGGCGATATGGATGGCGACCGGCCCGTCGAGGGGCTTCAGCCCCTCGGCCAACCCCTCCGACTTGGCGAGAGCGACGATATATTCGCTGGCATCGCGCGTCGCGGCGGAGAGCTTCCTGATCTTATCGTCGTCCGGCACGACCAGCGGCCATTCGAATTTCAGCATCAGCGCGCAGGAGGGGACCAGCGCGATCACCTCGTAGCCGTCATCGACATACTTCTCCATGAAGGCGGCGACGCGCTTCGCCTTCTCGGCCACATCCTGGACGGCGCCCTGTTCCATCTGGGGCATGCCGCAGCATTCGGGATAGACCACCTCGGCCGCGATGCCGTTCTTGGCCAGCACGCCGAGCAGCGCCTCCCCGACCTCCGGCGTGTTGTAGTTGCCATAGCAGGTGGCATAGACCACCGCCTTGCGCTTGCCCGCGGCCGGGGCGGACTCGTTCACCACCGGCGGGTTCGCCTTGGCTCGCGCGACCAGTGTCTTGCCGGTATAGGGCGGCAGGACGGCGTCGCGATGGACGTCGGCGATCTTCTCCATCATCGGCCGGGTCACGGCGTTGCCGCGCCGCGTCGCCCAATTGGCGATGCCGGAAAGGGCGCCGGTGGCGAGCTTACCGTTGCGGTCGGTATCGGTGAGCTGCTTCTCCGCGAAACCGCTGCCCTTCTTGGCATGCTCCACCGCGCGATAGCGCAGCATCAGATGCGGGAAGTCCAGGTTGAACTCGTGCGGCGGCACGTAGGGGCACTTCACCATGAAGCACATGTCGCAGAGCGTGCAGGCATCCACGACCGGCTTGAAATCCTTGCTGTCGACGGTATCCAGCTCGCCCGACTCGCTCTCGTCGATCAGATCGAAGAGGCGCGGGAAGCTGTCGCACAGATTGAAGCAGCGGCGGCATCCGTGACAGATGTCGAAGACGCGCCGCAATTCCTCGTCGAGCTTCGCCTCGTCGAAAAATTCGGGGTTCCGCCAGTCGATCGGGTGGCGCACCGGCGCCTCGAGACTGCCTTCGCTCATGGAACGACATCCTTCATGGCTGACCGGCCGTCGCCGGCATTCTCGCACGGACCGGTCAGGGCCAATTCAATCGGATCGCCGCGACCGGGTCGGATCGCTTCCAACCCGGCGTAAAGACACCGAGGAGCATCGGCGTCTCCCGCCATCCCGCTTCGCGACATGCCCGTTCCCGGGTGGTCGTCGCGCGGGGCGGTGGCGCACCCCTTCGCGCCGGCCCCATTGGAAGGCGGGCAGGCATGGGGGCGGTCGGGACTCTCGACTATGGGCCCTGGCCGGACGGTTGGCCGATGGGGCGGCGACGCGCGGTGAACGGGCCGGCCGGAATCAACCGGGCCTCGTCCGCCGCGCGGGAAGCCGGCCGCGCCGATCGGCGCGGTCGCGCCTTAGCCGTCCAGGCTGTCGAGAGCCTTTTGGAAACGGCCGGCGTGGCTCTTCTCGGCCTTCGCCAGCGTCTCGAACCAGTCGGCGATCTCGTCGAAGCCTTCGTCACGGGCCGTACGGGCCATGCCCGGATACATGTCCGTGTACTCATGGGTCTCGCCCGCGATCGCCGCCTTCAGATTGGCGCCGGTCTCGCCGATCGGCTCGCCCGTGGCGGGGTCGCCGACCTCTTCCAGGAACTCCAGGTGGCCATGCGCGTGGCCCGTCTCGCCTTCCGCGGTCGAGCGGAACACGGCGGCGACGTCGTTATAGCCCTCGACGTCCGCCTTCTGGGCGAAATAGAGGTAGCGGCGGTTCGCCTGGCTCTCGCCGGAGAAGGCGTCCTTCAGATTCTGCTCGGTCTTGCTGCCCTTCAGCGACATTGGGGTCTCTCCATCCGTTCTGTGACACGGCTTCCTTGGCGAAGCCCGATGGTATTTCGTGGTACGCGGCGGCTCGACCGCCACGAACGGGTGTCCGAATTCGGCCCTGCGGCGCGAACAGCACGACCGGCCCGGAACAAGGGAACTATGCCCCGGGCCGCTATCGCTGTCAATTGTTTATAAAGGTTCTAAACAAAGCCAGAAGGCTTTGCAATCGCGAGCGAAAATCGTTCGCAACTAGCTCTTGGAAGAGCTTGTCAGCGCTTCGCGTCGCCGAGACGGATGATCACGTCCACTTGCGAGATTTCGGTCCCTTCGGGCGGGCTCGGCAGGCCGCGCAGATCGAATTCCTCGCCGGGAATATCGACGAGATGCGCGCGCTCCTCATGGAAGAAATGATGGTGCGGACGCGTATTGGTATCAAAATAGGACCGGCCCGGCTCGACCACGACCTCGCGCAGCAGTCCGGCCTCCTTGAACTGATGCAGGGTGTTGTAGACGGTCGCCAGCGAAACCTTCACCCCCGCCTCGCGCGCGCCGGCATGCAACTGCTCGGCCGTCACATGGTGGTCGCCCTTGTCGAACAGCAGTTTCGCCAGCGACAGACGCTGACGGGTCGGCCGCAGCCCCACCGTCTTTAGGCGGGCCAGGGCGTCGGCATAGGGCTTCTCGGTGCTCGCGGTCATATAGATCGCCTGCTTTCTTGCCTGTACCGCGCGGGGCCGTCGGCGTCTTCTGCGCTTCCGGGGCAATCCCGCCGCATCGCCGGGACGATCCGTCACGGTCTTCTTCCATCATCCCAATCGCCTATATAGCCACGCCAATGCAAAAATTAAAGGGTCTTTTCAGTCCGATAGCCCATACTTTAGAAACGGTTGAAGCAACGAAGCCATCCCGGAAGCCCGAAACGGCATGATTGCGCGATCGGCTATTTAGATTAAGTTCCGGCTGCTAACCGCAAGATATTGTGGCATAGTTCGTCCCTCACACTCGTTTCCCGCGACCGGCAGAAAGCCCGTCACCAATGACCGCGAAGAGATCTTCTCCGAAAGCTGCCTCGAAACCGGCTTCCCGCCGGAACGGCGCCGGCAAGGCACGTTCGGCCGGGGACCATCCCCCGGGCCGGCGCCCTCGGGGCCGGGGCGGCATCGGCAATGGTGGTGGAGGCGGGAGGCCGGCCGGCACGCGGCGTTGGCATTGGATGCGCGCGGCCGTCGCGGCCTCGATCTGGCTCGTCCTGTTCGCCGTCGGCGCCCTCGTCTGGTTCGGTTGGGACTTGCCCGACCCGGAGAAGCTGGCCGCCCGGACCGAGCGGACGCCGATCGTGACCGTGGAGGCCGCCGACGGCACGCCGCTGCTGCGCCAGGGCCAGATCTATGGCGAGGCGCTGACGCTCGCCGAGGTCTCGCCGCATCTGCCCAAGGCCCTGCTGGCGACCGAGGATCGGCGCTTCTACGACCATCCGGGGATCGATCCGATCGGGCTGGCGCGCGCGCTTTGGGCCAACATCACGGCCGGCGGCATCCGCCAGGGCGGCAGCACGATCACCCAGCAGCTCGCCAAGAACCTGTTCCTGTCTCGCGAACGCACGATCCGGCGCAAGGTACAGGAAGTCATGCTCGCCTTCTGGTTGGAACATGTCTTCACCAAGCGGCAGATTCTGGAAACCTACCTGAATCGCGTCTATCTCGGCGCCGGAACCTATGGCGTGGACGCCGCGGCACGGCGTTATTTCGGGATCGACGCGCGGAACCTGACGCTTTGGCAATCGGCGGTAATCGCCGGTCTGCCGAAGGCGCCTTCCGCCCTCAACCCCTTCGTCGCGCCCGAACGCGCGGCCGCGCGGGGCCGGGAGGTGTTGGAGAACATGGTCCAGGCCGGCTGGCTCGCCCCGGCGGAGGCCGAGGCCGCCGCGCGGCCCAGCGTGGAAACGCGGCGCACCGACGACGCCGGCCGGAACAGCCGCTGGTTCTCCGAATGGGCCATGGACCGCGCCGGCGACCTGCTGGGGGGGATCGACCGGGATATCCGGGTCATCACCACGCTGGAGCCCGCCGCCCAGCGCGCGGCCGAAGCAGCCGCGGCGGAGATCGGCCCCGCGGCGCGGGCCAAGGGGGCGGGCCAGATGGCGCTCGTCGCGCTGCGGCCCGACGGGTCGGTGGCCGCGCTGCTCGGCGGGTACGACCGGCGGGAAAGCGCCTTCAACCGCGCCGTCCAGGCCCGGCGCCAACCGGGATCGACCTTCAAGCTCTTCGTCTATCTGGCCGGTTTCGCACAAGGGTTGTCGCCGGACGACATGATCGACGACCGCGCCATCACGGTCGAGGGCTGGACCCCACGCAATGCGGGGCAGGGTCATCGCGGGCCGGTGACGGTGCGCGAGGGCGTGGCGCGCTCCATCAACACCGTCGCGGTGGCTGTCGCCGAACGCGCCGGGCGCGAACGGGTGATCGAGATGGCGCGGCGCCTCGGTATCACCGCCGACCTGGCGCCGGAACCGGCGCTGGCGCTCGGCGCCTACGAGGTCAGCCCGCTCGAACTGACGGCGGCCTATGCCGCGCTGTCCAACGGCGGACGCGCGGTCACCCCCTTCGCCATCAGTCGTATCGTCAGCGACGACGGATCGGTGCTCTACGAACGGCCCGTTACCTGGCCGCCACAGGTGGTGCCGCCGCGCGCTCTCGCCGGCATGAAGGACGTGCTGCGCGCCAGCATGGCCTGGGGCACGTCGAAACGCGCGGCCCTGCCCGGCCGGGAGGCGGTCGGCAAGACCGGCACGACGCAGGATTACAGGGATGCCTGGTTCATGGGCGCGACGCGTCAACTGACCGCCGGCATCTGGATGGGCAATGACGACAATGCGCCGATGGACGACCTGTTCGGCGGGCTTTATCCGGCGATGTTGTGGAAAGCCTTCATGACCCGCGCCTTGGACGGCGTTCCGGCGCAGCCCCTTCCCAGCCCGCCGGTACCGGCGAACGAGGAACAAGGGCCGATCGGAAAGCTGCTGCTTTCCGCCCGGCAGGCCCTGGAGGAGGTCGATGAGGAGAACGGACCGAAGGACCCCTCCGGGAACAACACCACGCGCCCGGCAGCCGCGCCCACGACGTCCCTTCCCAGGACCGAGAACGGGAACTGACCCGCCCCCGGCGGGCACCATGCCGAAGGGTGCCACGCCAAAGGGTGCCCCAGGAGCGGAGCAGGGGGCGAAGCGGAGGACGACGCAACACGGGCGCCCGGACCGAAACCGCGACCGATGACCTCGGTTAATGCCGCAGTTCCGGTCGGGTGAAGAGAGAGAATAGCGCCGTCGTCGTCCGCACACCGAGCTTCCGAAGCAGATTGGCCCTGTGGCTTTCGACCGTGCGATAGCTGATATCGAGTTCGATCGCGATCGTCTTGGCGCCCTGGCCGCGCAGCGTATGCCGCAGAATCTCCTCCTCCCGCGCCGTCAGGGAGCGCATCTTATGATAGAGCGCCACCCATTCCGGACAATCGTCGAGCTTCAGGAAGGAAAGATGGATTCCGCTGTCGTCGCTGGTCGCGACGGGCGTCACCAGATGCTCGCTGGACAGGATGCCGCCATCCCGTCTCTTGACCCAGCCACAGGAGGAGAACGGCTCTCCCACCTCGCCGAAGGTCTGGCCACTCTGACCGAAACGCAGGAAGCGCCCATAATCCGTATGTAGGATCGCCGCATCCTGGCCCACGAGTTCGGATTCACGATAACCCAGTGCACGGCAGGCAGCCATGTTGGCCCCCAAAACCGTTCGGTCCGGAAACCGAATGATCAGCACCGGCTGACGAAAGGCGCGAATGGTTTCACGCCATGTATCTGTGTCGAACGCCGGCGAGGCATTCGCCTCGGCGACGATCGGTCGCTCCATATTCACAAGCACACCTGCCCCCATGAAAGAATTGTGGTCCCAACCGGACACGGACAATTTTCTCAATCCTTTTATGGATAAGGGGTTTCTCGTTAACAAATTGTCAAGAAAGTGCTGCGTAATGATACGTATCGAAAGGAACGGAACCGATTCAACGTAGAGTCGCTCTCGCCATCCGGACATCCGAAGTTGTTAAAAACACTATTATAATTAAATTTTACTTAAATGTTTTATGAAACAAACATATTAACAAATCGTCAAGATTGCGTTACGTACAGAAACGTATTTCGACACCTGGATCGGTTCGCTAAAAAATTGGGCGCGAGGTTTGAGCCGGCGCGACGATCTCGTAAAATGCGACGCGTAGGAGGCCCGGACTCGTGACTCAGTGTCGTGAAGCCCCGAACCTGGACGACTTGCTGACGAGTCTGGCCGATGCGCCGGAACGTAAGCGGATCGCCATGGGCGAGGTGGTCTGTCTCGGCCTGGAAGCGGTTCGCCGGCGCATCGGCGAGGCCAACTGGGCACATACCGAGAATCTCGTCGCGCAATTGGTTCGTAAGGCGATTCAGAGGGTCTGCGCGCCCGCCGACACCTATCTGCGCTGCAGCGACGGCTCCTTCGTGATCGTCTTCGCCAGTTGCAACGAGACGATCGCCAAGGCGCGCTCGGTCAAGATCGCGGAAATCGTCAATCAGGCGCTTTTCGGCATGGAGCATATGGATGGCGTGACGATCCATAGCGCGGTGGAAACGGCGGACGGATACAGCGTCGATCAAGGGCGCAGCGCCGCCGAGGTCCTGACGGAGATGACCGAACGCGCGGCGCGTCGGGAATTGATGCCGGAACGCGTCACCGCGCCGGAACTCGAGAAGGCCGAGACGGTCACCAAGCGCACGGTGAAGGCCGGGAACGAGGAAGCGCCCGCGCCGGAGACGATCGCCGGCTCCGGCAAGAAGGCCGATATCGACCCCGATCCGATACCGCATTGCCGGGACCAGTTGATCGCCGCCATGCATGGCTTCGACAGCGCGCCCATCACCTTCAAGTTCATCCCCATCTGGCGCGTCGGGAAGCCGGATGCGACCTATTTCCACTGCATGCCGATGCGCGACGGCACCCTGGGCGCGCCCCCGGCCAAATCCTATGATGTGCTCGGTCAGAACCCGCCCCGCCGTCGCATCATCGAACTCGATCTGGCTGCGATGGAGCACAGCTTGTTGGCGCTGGCAGGGGGCGTGCGCAAGCAGCCGCGCATGCGTCTATCGATCAATCTTCATTTCGAGACCTTGGCCTCCGCCCCGGGGCGGGAGGGCCTGATGTCCCTTTTGAACGAAACACCGAAGGCCCTGCGCGACCGGCTGTCCTGCCGCATCAGCGATATCCCGCCCGGCGCGCCCGAAGGACGTCTGGCGGAATTGACCGCGCAACTCGCTCCCCGGATCGAGACCCTGACCTCCATCGTCGAATATGTCGAGCCGATGCAGGTGCAGGCGCGCCAATTGCGCCGGCTTCGCGCCGCGCGCATCCGGGTCGCCTTCCTGCGTGACCCGGGCGAGGTAAGCAACGACCCGCTCGCCTATGGTGGACGGTTCACGCGGCTATGCGCGGATATCGGAATCATGCCCGGCATTTCGCGCGTCGAGCGCATGAACCGAGCGCTGCAATGGAGCTATGCCGGCTTCGCCCTGATGACCGGTTCGGTGCTCGGCGGTCCCTATGACGTACCGCCGCCGAACCTGCCGATCAATGTCGGAACCTTCGAGGCGGCCGGCGGCCGAAAGCGGCCCGTTTGGCAGGGCCGCGCATAGTTGCCGAACCGAAACGACCGGCTTTTCTCATCGAAACGATCGGGGCGGAGCGCATCCGCCTGAGGCCCGTGTCGGCGCTACCGCGCCCCGGCGTCCATCAGGGTCTGCTCCAGCCCGGGCGCCCGGCTCGTGCGGGCATAGTCGAGCACGTCGCGTCCGGTATAGTCGCGAATGCCGAGATCGGGCTCCGCTTCCAGCAGACGCTCCACCAGATCACGATAGCCGTCGCGTGTCGCGGTCATCACCGGGGTCAGTCCCTGGCGGTTCGTCAGGTTCGGGTTCGCCCCGTTCTTGAGCAGAATGTCGAGCACGACCCAATCGCCCGTCTCGACCGCCCAATGCAGCGGGCTGTTGCCGATCTCATCCTGCCAATTCGGGCTGGAGCCCCGCTGGATCAGCGTCTCGATCATCTCCACATCGCCGTTCCGCGCGGCGATGATGACCGGGTTCTGGCCATCCGTATCCGTCATGTTGGGATTCTCGCCCCGCAACAGCTCGCCGCGCGCGGCTTCGAGGTCTCCCGCCTCCACGGCCTGGATCAACGGTGGGGCGGCGCCCAGGACGGTTTGCGCCCCGGCCGTCGCCGGCAGCAGCGTCGCGATCGCCAGCAAGCCGGCAAGAAGAAGCGGATAGGAACGCTCGCGCATGGATATCCTCGAACAGGGCTTGAGGCCGGCGGCCGACCTCCCGCCGATCTTGGTCTACCATTCAATTCATAACGTCTCGGCGGCGTTCTTCCAACCGCTTCGCGAGCCAGTCCAGCGCCGCCGCCACCGTTTCGACCCGGGGGCCGGGCACGGGCGGCGTGGGCCGATCCACCATCAGGACCGGAATCCCCACCGCGCGCGCCGCCTCCAGCTTCGCCACCGTCGCCGCGCCGCCACTGTTCTTCGTGACCAGCAGGTCGATACGGTACTGGGCGAGGAGCGCGCGTTCGGCCTCCAGGTCGAACGGCCCGCGCGCCAGGATATGGCGCAGATCCGCCCGCTCCGGCGGCAGGCCGGCCGCGTCGATCGCCCGCAGATAGATCTGAGCACCCTCGATCGCGGCGAAACGCGTGGCTTCCTGCGCGCCGACGGTGACGAGCGCGCGGCGGCCGTGGTCCGGCAAGCATTCCGCCGCGGCCTCGACCGACTTGAGCGAATGCCAGCGATCCCCGATCCCGGGGCGCCAGGGCGCGCGCTCCAGCCGCAAGCGCGGAATCCCGCTCTCCGCCGCCGCCTCGGCCGCGTGGTGAGGCATGTGGCGCGCGAAGGGGTGGGTCGCGTCGACCAGCAGATCGACCGCCTCCGCCCGCAGATAGCCGGCGAGGCCCGCCGGCCCGCCGAAACCGCCGATCCGCACCCGCCCCGGCAGGGCGGCGGGTGCCTGCGTCCGCCCGGCGAGCGAGGTGATCGGATCGATCGCCGGGCCGTGCCGGGCCAAGGCCGTCTCCACGAAGGACCGTGCCTCGCCCGTGCCGCCGAGGATCACTATCCGAAGCACGCCTCCGGGTCCGCTCATGACGGCGCCCCCCCGTCGGCGACGGCCAGAATCGCCCCGGCACGATCGACGATCATCACCTCCGGCGCCACGGCCGCGCCCGCCAGGGTGGCGAGCGCCACGTCCCGCGCCTGCGCCGCGACGGCCTCGGCCAGCGGCAAGCCGGCGTCCCGGGCATGGCCGAGCGCCTCGGCCGCCGTGTTCGACGCGGCGATCCGCTCCGCCAGATCCGCCGCCGCGCCGAGCCGCGCGGCCCGCCGGGCAAGACGCGCCAGATCGACCTGACTGCGCGCGCTGTGCAGGTCCAGATTCCCCTGGGAAAGCTTCACCATCTTGGCGAAACCGCCCGCGACGGTGACGTGCGGGACCGGATGGCGGCGCAGATATTTCAGCATTCCCCCGGCGAAATCGCCCATGTCGATCAACGCCTCCAGCGGCAGGTCGTAGTGTCGTTGCACCGCGTCCTCCGACGTGCTGCCGGTCGAGCCCGCGATATGCGCGAAGCCGTTGGCGCGCGCGACGTCGATGCCGCGATGGATCGAATGAATCCAGGCGCTGCAGGAAAAGGGATGCACGATTCCCGTGGTTCCCAGCACCGAGAGCCCCCCGACGATGCCGAGGCGCGGATTCCAGGTCTTGGCGGCCAGCGCCTCACCGCCCGGGATCGACAGGCGGACCTCCAGGTCGAGCGGCACCTCGAACCCCTCCGCCACCTCCGCCAGATTGTCGCGGATGATCTCTCTCGGCTTGGGATTGATCGCGGGCTCGCCCACCGGCACGGGCAGGCCGGGGCGGGTGACGGTGCCCACCCCCTCGCCCGCGACGAAGCGCAGCCCCGCCCCGGGGGCCAGCGCGCGGACCATCGCCCGGATCGTCGCGCCGTGCGTGATGTCCGGATCGTCGCCCGCATCCTTGATCACGGCCGCCGTCGCGACGCCCCCTTCCAGATGCGTCTCGGCGAGCGGGAAATCCGGCAACTCCCCCTTGGGCAAACGAATGCGCACCGGGTCGGGGAACCCCCCGCCCAGCAGCGCCGTGAAGGCCGCCTTCGCCGCCGCGGCGGCGCAGGCGCCGGTGGTCCAGCCCTTCGCCAGGGGCTTGTCCGCCGTGGGGGATCGGGAAGCAGTCAAGACGTTCGATCCGTGCTGATAAGGGGACGCGCCGGGTGGCCGCGCGGGCCGATGCTACACCCCGCGACCGGCCGCCACCATGGTGCGAATGGTATTGCATGCCACCCGTCCACCCGGTTTGTCCTGCCCGGCAAAAGTGCGATGCTGGTCGGTCTTGCTTGACCCTCAACCGGGTGCTTCCTAGATTCGGGTAACGGTAGGCTGGCGAAACCGGCCCGGAACGGCGTTTCCGACAAGCAACCCCAGACTCCGCGCCCGGCGATCCGGCCGGACGGGACGAGAGAGGTGACCACGATGAGCACTGTAGCGATCTCTGATTCGGACTTCGAGGAGTCGGTGTTGAAGTCTGACAAGCCGGTGCTTGTCGACTACTGGGCCGAATGGTGCGGGCCCTGCAAGATGATCGCCCCGGCTCTGGAGGAGCTGGCGAGCGAGCATGAGGATTTGACCGTCGCCAAGCTCAATATCGACGAGAATCCGCAGACGCCGTCGAAATATGGCGTGCGCGGCATCCCGACGCTGATGCTGTTCAAGGACGGCCAGGTTGTCGCCACCAAGATCGGCGCGGTCCCGAAGGGCGCGCTGAATGAATGGGTGCGCAGCCAGCTTTAGCGGCTGCGCGGGCGCGAAAGCGCCCGGAAATCCATCGGTTCGTGGAAACCCCCGGCGCGGTGAGACCGCCGGGGGTTTTCTCGTGCGCCCTTATCCGATGGGCGTCACGGCTCCCGGCTCAGGCCCCGCGCCTCCAGCTCCGAGAGATATTTCGCCCAGCGCTCCTCATATTCGAGGCCAAGTTGGTGCAAATACTTCCAACTATAGATGCCGGTATCGTGCAGGTCGTCGAAGGTGATCCGGACGGCGTAATTACCGACCGGCTCCAATTCCATGATGCCGACATGCCGGCGACCGGGCACCAGCTTCTTCTGATCGGGGCTGTGACCCTGAACCTCGGCCGAAGGGCTTTCGACGCGTAGATATTCCGCCGGCAACTCGAAGCGCTTGCCGTCGTCGAAGGCGACGATCAGGCGCTTGTCCGCCTTGCGCAAGGTGATCTCCGTCGGCCAGGCCTGGGTCGAGAACCGATCCTCGCTCATTCCTCGCTCATCCTTTCGCGGTCGGGTCCAAGAAAACGGCCCCCGCCGCCTGCGCGGGCCGGGGGCCGTTCTCCAGTATCACCGGGGCCGAAGTGCCCCGGCCTGTCCCGTCGACTTACGCCGCCTTGCCCTTGGCGAGGTCGCGCAGCACGTAGTTCAGGACGCCCCCATGGCGGTAGTAATCCACCTCGGTCAGCGTGTCGATGCGGCTTTTCAGCGTGATCTCCTCGACCGAGCCGTCGGCGCGCGTGATCTTGAGCGCCACGTCCTGGCCCGGCTTCGGGTCGCCCGCGATACCGCTCAGATCGAAGACTTCCGTGCCGTCGAGCTTCAGGCTCTCGCGGTTCACGCCTTCCTTGAACTGAAGCGGCAGCACGCCCATGCCGACCAGGTTGGAGCGGTGGATACGCTCGAAGCTCTCCGCGATCACCGCCTTCACGCCGAGCAGCTTGGTGCCCTTCGCCGCCCAATCGCGCGAGGAACCCGTGCCGTATTCCTTGCCGCCGATGACGACCAGGGGCACGCCCTCGGACTGGTACTTCATGGCCGCGTCATAGACCGGCATCTGCTCGCCGGAGGGCTGATGCTTGGTGAAGCCGCCCTCGACGCCCGGCACCATCTCGTTGCGGATGCGGATATTGGCGAAGGTGCCCCGCATCATCACCTCGTGGTTGCCGCGGCGCGAGCCGTAGGAGTTGAAATCGGCGGGCCGCACCTGACGCTCCATCAGATACTGGCCGGCCGGCGTTTCCGGCTTGAAGGCACCGGCGGGCGAGATGTGGTCGGTGGTGACCGAGTCGCCCAGGATCAGCAGCGGGCGGGCGCCCTCGACGTCCGTTACCTCGCCCGGCTCCAGGCTCATCTCCTCGAAATAGGGCGGGTTCTGGACGTAAGTGGAACCGGAATTCCACTTGTAGGTTTCGCCGCCCTCGACCTTGATCTCGCGCCAGGCTTCCGGCCCCTCGAAGACGTTGGCGTAGCGCGATTGATACATTTCGCGGTTCAGGCTCTCGCGCATCACCTGCTCGATCTCGTGCGCGGTCGGCCAGACGTCCTTGAGATAGACATCATTGCCGTCCTTGTCGTGGCCGAGCGGGTCCTTGGTGATGTCGATGCACATATTGCCGGCGAGCGCATAGGCCACCACCAGCGGCGGCGAGGCGAGATAGTTGCCCCGGGTCTGCGGGTTCACCCGGCCCTCGAAATTACGGTTGCCCGAAAGCACCGAGGTGACGACCAGCTCGCCCTCGTCCACCGCCTTGGAGATATTTTCCGGCAGCGGTCCCGAATTACCGATACAGGTGGTGCAGCCATAGCCGACGAGGTTGAAGCCGAGCGCGTCGAGATCCTCCTGCAGGCCCGCGGCCTCCAGATAGTCGGTCACGACCTGCGAGCCCGGCGCCAGCGAGGTCTTCACCCACGGCTTGACCGCGATGCCCTTCTCGCGCGCCTTGCGGGCGACGAGGCCGGCGCCGATCAGAACGCTGGGGTTCGAGGTGTTGGTGCAGGAAGTGATCGCCGCGATCACCACATCGCCATGGCCGAGGGTGTAATCCTCGCCCTCGACCTGGACCTGGGTGGAATAGCCCTTGGGCGAGGCCTTGACCGGCCCGCCTTCGGAGGCGAGGCGGCTTTCCTCCTCGGTCGCCGGCTGGCCGAGGCTGTCCGCGAGCAGCCGGTCGAAGGCGACGGCCGCCTGACTGAGGCCGATCCGGTCCTGCGGGCGCTTCGGCCCGGCGAGCGAGGGCTCGACGGAGCCGAGATCGAGTTCCAGCGTGTCGGTATATTCCGGATCGGGATCACCGGCCTCGCGCCACATGCCCTGCGCCTTGGCATAGGCCTCGGCGCGCTTGATGTCGGCTTCCTCGCGGCCGGAGAAGCGCAGATAGTCGATCGTCTCCGCATCGATCGGGAAGATGCCGCAGGTCGCGCCGTATTCAGGCGCCATGTTGGCGATCGTGGCCCGGTCGGCGAGCGTCAGATGGGCGAGACCGTCGCCGAAGAATTCGACGAACTTGCCGACCACGCCCTTATTGCGAAGCATCTGGGTGACGGTCAGCACCAGATCGGTCGCGGTCATGCCCTCGGCCAGCCGGCCGGTCAACTTGAAGCCGACCACCTCGGGAATCAGCATCGAGACAGGCTGGCCCAGCATGGCGGCCTCCGCCTCGATACCGCCGACGCCCCAGCCGAGAACGCCCAAGCCGTTGATCATCGTGGTGTGACTGTCGGTGCCGACCAACGTGTCGGGATAGGCGTAGCGCGTGCCGTCGCGCTTGTCCTCGCTCGCCCACACGGTCTTGGCGAGATATTCCAGATTGACCTGGTGGCAGATGCCGGTGCCCGGCGGCACGACACGGAAATTGTCGAAGGCGGTCTGACCCCAGCGCAGGAACTCATAGCGCTCTCGGTTGCGCTCGAACTCCTTCTCGACATTCTTCTTGAAGGCGTCCGGACCGCCGAAATAATCCACCATGACGGAGTGGTCGATGACCAGATCGACCGGCGAGAGCGGGTTGATCTTCTGCGGATCGCCCTTGAGGTCGACCATGGCGTCGCGCATGGCGGCCAGATCGACCACCGCCGGCACGCCGGTGAAGTCCTGCATCAACACCCGCGCGGGCCGATAGGCGATCTCGCGGGTGGACTTCTTCTCCTTCAGCCAATCCGCCATCGCCTGGATATCCTCGGTCGTGACCGAGCGGCCGTCCTCGAAGCGCAGCAGGTTTTCCAGCAGCACCTTCAGCGAGAAGGGCAGCTTGGCGACGGAACCGATATGCTTCTCGGCCTCGGCGATGGAGAAATATTCGTAAGACTCACCCTCGACATCGAGTGTCTTGCGGGTCTTCAGCGTGTCCTGGCCTACCTGTGTCATGGCGATCTAGGAACCCCTCTCAAGCAATCGTGCGCGGCGTTCCGGCCCGGCTTGGGAAGGGCGGGCGCCGCCGCACTGGTTTGTTCCGCGCGTCCCGCTGGGGGGATCGGTGCCGGGTTGGGTCGCGGGGTGAAACCCCCGCGCACGGCACCGCCGGACGCGCCCGGCTTTCGTTGCGTTGCACATAGCCAGGAATCCCGGCAATCGCAAGGGGCAAGGGGCCGATGCCGGGGGTCACGGCCGGCGCGCGGCGCCCTGGCCCAAGCGCTTTCCCTGGAACCGCGCCAGATTTCGACGGTAGCGTTCTCGCCAGGATAGTCTCAGGGACCGGGATGGGCTTCATGCGGACGATCGGTTTCATCGGGCTCGGCAATGTCGGTGGGAAACTCGCCGGCAGCCTCGCGCGGAACGGGTTCGAGGTGACGGTGCTCGATCTCGACCCGGCCGCCGTCGCGCGGCTGGTGGCGGCCGGCGCGCGGGTCGGGGAAGGTGCTGCGGCGCTCGCCCGCGATTGCGAGATGGTGATCACCTGCCTGCCATCGCCCGCCGCCAGCGCGGCCGTGGTCGAGGGGCCGGGCGGCCTGCTGGAGGGGCTGACTCCCGGAACGCTCTGGGCGGAGATGAGCACCACCGACGCCGCCGAGGTCCAGCGCCTGGGCGCGGCGGTCACGGCCAGGGGCGGGCTGCCGATCGACTGCCCGGTCTCCGGCGGATGCCATCGCGCGGCGACGGGGAATATCGCCATCTTCGCCGGGTGCGAGCGCGAGGCGTTCGATCGCGCGTTGCCCGCGCTCTCCGCCATGGGCCGGCAATTGCTTCACACCGGGCCACTCGGCAGCGCATCCGTGCTGAAGGTCGTCACCAACTATCTGGCGACGGCCAATCTGCTTTCGCTCTGCGAGGCGCTGGTCACCTCGGAACGCGCGGGCCTCGACCTCGCCACCGCCTATGAGGGTATCCGAATTTCCTCCGGAAACTCCTTCGTCCACGAAACCGAAAGCCAGGTCATCCTGAACGGCAGCCGGGATATCAATTTCACCATGGATCTGGTGCTAAAGGATCTCGGCCTGTTCGAGGGGGTGGCGAAGCGCGCCGGCGTACCGCTGGAAATCGCCCCGCTGCTGTCGCGCATCTTCACCGACGGCGCGGCGCGCTACGGCGCGCGGGCCTGGTCGCCCAGCATTATCCGCCGGCTGGAGGAGGCGACGGGCGCCGACGTGCGCGCGCCCGGCTTCCCCGACCAGATGGTCGACGACGAACCGGAGGCCCCGGGCGCGGAAATCCATCCCCGGCGCGCGCAAGAACCGGGATCGGTATAGGGTTTCGACCTCGATCAGGCCATCAACCGTTCGGGCGGGAAGCGCAGGATCGCGCACGTCCCCTCGCCCGGCGCGCTTTCCAGAATCAACCGGCCACCGTGCTTCTCCATGAAACGGGCGCAGAGCGGCAAGCCGAGGCCGACTCCGTCCTGGGCGCCGCCGGCATGGCCATCCAGCCGGTGGAAGGGCGTCAGCGCCTCCTCGACCTGCCGCGCCGACATGCCGGGTCCGTAATCGGTCACCGCGATATCGATTCCCCCTTCCGGCGACCGTGCGAGGCTCATGGTAAGCGGGCTATTCGTTCCACCGTACTTCATCGCGTTGGTAAGCAGATTGATCAACGCCTGGGTCACCACCCTGGGGTCGGCACGCAGGACCGGCCGCGCATCCGGCAGATCATTCTCGATGCGCGCGCTCTGGCCGTCGGGGCGGGACTTCACCATTCGAACCGCCTTCTCGGCGAGGTCCGCCGGATCGATATCCTCCTCCCGCAATTCGAAGACGCCGGCCTCGATCCGGCTCAGATCCAGCACATCGCCGATAATGCCGAGCAGATGGGTCCCGCTGGTGTGAATGTCCCGTGCGTAATCGCGATAGCGGGCACGCATCCCGGGACCCAGCGTTTCCTCCGAAATGATCTCGGAATAGGCCAGGATGACATTGAGGGGGGTGCGCAGCTCGTGACTCATATGGGCCAGGAAATCGGACTTCGCGCGCGAGGCGTGCTCGGCTTGCGTCCGGGCCTCGATCAACTCTCCCTGCACCCGCTCGCGCCGGGCGATCTCCTCTCGCAAGCGCGCATTGGCCTTTTCGAGTTCGGCCGTGCGGGCCGCCACCCGATCCTCCAGATCGGCGTTGAGGGCGTTGATCTCCGCGTTCGCCGCCGCCAGCGCCGTCGGGCTCGGCAGCGCCAGCGCGCGCGGCAGCATGGGCCAGAGCGCCACCGCCGTCACGAAGGACACCCCGGCCGTGGCTGCCTTGACCCACCCTTCGGTCAGATAGATCGGCTCCCAGATCGTGATCGCCCCGATCAGATGCGTCGTACCGCAGAGCAGGATGAAGGCGGCCCCCAGCCAAACGAGCCAGCGATGCTTGAGATCCAGGCGCTTGACGGCAAAATAGGCGATGGCGAAGGGAATCGAATAGTAGGAAAAAGCGATGATCGCATCGGAGAAAACATGCAGGCCGAGCAGTCGCGGGTCCCAGCTAAGGCAATAGCCATGCGCGTAGAAAGGTGAGGTTGAGAAGATACTCGACACGGAATCGGCTTCGGTCGCCATGGCATGCCTCCATGGATCGCGCCGCGCGCGCTGTTGAGCGCCCCACCCGGCTGAAACCTATCCTATAACGGTTACCTTATTTCAAGCGCTCGATTAGGTTGTCATTATCATGGCGAGGAGACACGGCCCATGCACCTGCGGGATTACCTGAGAATGGCGGCGGAAAAGGGATATGACGCACCGTTGGAGAAACATTGGGCGCCGGGTCATCTGAATGACAGCCACACTCATGACGAGGATTTGTTTCTGCTGATCCTGGAGGGCGGCATGGCGGGCGGCGCGAAGGCCGAGCCCACCTGGTGCGGTCCCGGCGATACGATCGAGGTGCCTGGCGGCACCGACCATATCGAACGCGGCGGCGCGGCGGGCGTGCGTTTCCTGGCGACCGTGCGACGATCGACCATGTAGGTGCCGGAAAGGCGAACCCCTCAGGGGCGCGGCGCGTGCTTGTTCAGGATGCGTTGCAGGGTGCGGCGGTGCATCTTCAGGCGCCGCGCGGTCTCGGAAACATTGCGCTCGCACTGCTCGAAGACCCGCTGGATATGCTCCCAGCGCACGCGGTCGGCGGACATCGGCTCCGCCGGCGGGGGCGGCAGGTCGCCCTGCCCCTCGCCCAGCAGTGCCGAGGCGATCTGATCCGCGTCCGCCGGTTTCGCCAGATAATCGACGGCGCCGCGCTTGATGGCCGTCACCGCGCTGGCGATGTTGCCATAGCCGGTCAGCATGACGATGCGCATGTCGCCCCGCGCCTGGCGCAGCGCATCCACCACCTCCAGCCCGTTGCCGTCGGCGAGCCGCATGTCGACCAGCGCGAAGGCGGGCGGATGATCGGCCGCGATCTCCAGCCCGTGCGCGACGCTCTCCGCCTCGCTTACCGTGAAACCGCGCCCTTCCATGGCGCGGGCCAAACGGCGGCGCAGCGGCGCGTCGTCGTCGACGATGAGCAGCGTGCGCTCGCGCACCGGGTTCGGCAATCCTTCGGGTGTCATGACGATCGACCTCATCTTTTGAAAATGCGCCGTCCACTCGGCAATCTAACGCATTATGCCGGCCCTTCCAGCACCGCGCGCGGCAAGGTTACCTCGACCTCCGCGCCACGCCGGTTCCGGAAGGTGAGCTGACCACCGATCGATTCCAGCAGGGTGGAGGCGATGAAGACGCCGAGCCCGAGATGACCCTGGCGTCCGGCCCGGCTCGATATATAGGGTTCCCCCAGCAGTTGGAGGATATGCGGGGCGAAACCGGGTCCGTCGTCCTTGATCCGCACCGTCACGTGATCCGCTCGCCAGGACAGGCGGATGGTGACGCGCGCGCGCGCGAACTGTCCCGCATTGGCGATCAGATTGCCGAGACCATGCAGAACCTCCGGCCGGCGCATCAGGTCGGGTTGCGGTCCCTCGGTCGGCGGCGCCTCCTCGATCGTGAGCGCGATGCCGTCGGGAACGTGGTTTGCCGCCGCCGCCTCGACCAGCGCCGTCAGGCTGAGACGCTCATAGGGGTCGCTCTCGCCCGGCCGGACCGCGCCCGCCCCGCCGGGACCACCCCCGGTCGACGACACCGGCCGCCGCTCCAGGCCGACCAGGATGTCGCGGCAGCGCTGGCTCTGCTCGTGCAGCAGGTCGATATCCTCGCGCAGCGGGTCGTCGGGATGCACCTCGGCCTGCAGCTCCCTGGTCACCACCGCGATGGTGGCGAGCGGCGAGCCCAGCTCATGCGCCGCCGCCGCCGCCAGCGCGCCGACAGAGGACATTTCCCGCTCCTTGGCCAGCGCCGCCTCGCTCTCCGCCAGCGCCGCCGTCAGGCGCCGCGTATCGTCGGTCACCGACCAGACATAGATGCCGATGAAGACCAGCGCGACCGACCCCGCCGTCCACAGCCCCAACAGATAGGTGCGCGGCAGGGTGACGCCGCCCGCGCTCCACGGCAGGGGGTAATGCCACAGCGCCAGCAGCGCCGCGATGACGAGCGCCAACAGGATGATGCCGGCGGCCGCGCGGCGGCTGAGGATCGTCGCCGCCACCGTCACCGGCCCCAGGATCAGGATCGAGAACGGGTTGGCGAGCCCGCCCGTGAAGGCCAGCAACGTGCCGAGCTGCACCAGATCGAAAGCCATGATGCGGGCGGCGCGCGCCTCCGAAATCCGCCCCGGCCCCGCCGGCGCCGTGACCCACAGCCAGATATTGGCCAGCGCCAGCGCCCCGATGGTCGCGAAACATTCGATCAGGGCCACCGGGAAATCCAGGGCGTCGTGGACGGTCAATACCGCCACCACCTGTCCCACCACCGCGATCCAGCGGATCAGCAGCAGGGTGCGGGGATGAATCGCGACCCGGCGCGCGGCGCCGGTGGCCGCGGAATCCTGCGGCACCGCCGCGCCGCCCCGGCCGGGCAGCCGCCGGGGCGGAACCGGGTCCTCCTCGTCCTCCGACAGGGCAACCCGACGGCGGCGGTTACGGAAGGGCGGAATCATCGCGATTCCTCCGCCCCATCGGCACCGCCGAGCCTTTCCAAGGCGCGCCGCGCCAGAACCTCGACCGGTTCGCCGGTGGCGAGCGTCGGCCAGGCGACGTCGCCCGCGCCCGCCGCGCGCTGCGCGCGCACCACGGCGGCATCGGCGTCGGAGGCATCGCCGCGCCGGGCGGCGACGCGCGCTTCCAGCACCGACGCCGGCGCCTCCAGCCACAAACCCGCGAAGGGGACGCCCGCGTCCGCCGCCACCGCCGCGATCCGCGCGCGGCTGTCCGGATGGGTGAAGGTCGCATCCGCGATGACCGAAACCCCCTGGTCGAGGAGGTCGCGGGCCCGCGCCTCCATATCGGCATAGACCGCCCGGCTGACCGCCGTGGCATAGGCCGCGCCCGGCAGGCGTTCCGCCTCATCCACGCCGAAGCGCGCCTTGCGCAGCCGGTCGCTGCGCAGCACCGCCGCGCCGGGCGCCCCGCCGAGCGCGGGCGCGATCGCGCGGGCCAGCGTCGATTTCCCCGTTCCGGAGAAACCGCCGACGGCGATCAATCGCGGAGCGGGCGGCGCCGGATAGGCGATCGCCGCCTCCAGATAGCCGCGCGCCTCCGCGCGCATCGCCTCGGCGCGGTCGGGATCGTCCTGCACCGCCGCGCCGGCGGCCGTCACCTTCGCGCGCACCGCCGCGCGCATGGAAAGATAAAGCGGCATCAACCCCTGGCCCACAATAGTACCGGCCACCTCGTCCGCCGCCTCAAGATAGCGGTCGCGGACCAGAGCGGCCGAGGCGCGCAGGCCCCGATGCTCCAGATCCATCAACAGGAAGGCGAGATCGTAGAGCGGGTCGATCGCCGAGAACGCCTCGTTGAAGTCGATGCAGTCGAAAAGCGTCGGGCGCCCGTCGATTTCGCAGATATTGCGCAGATGCAGATCGCCGTGACAGCGCCTTACCGCGCCCCCCCGCGCGGCGAGCGCGGCCGTATCCGCCGCCAGCCGCGCCTCCGTCGCCACTTCCAGCGCCTCGACCCTTTCCGGCGGCAATCCATCCCGTCCCACCATGTCCGAGACATTGCCACGCGCGATCCCGGCGGCCGCGGCCGGCCAATCGATATCGGCGACCGGCGCCGCGGCCGCATGGAAGGCCGCGATGATGCCCGCCAGATCGGCGAGCTTGCCGTCATCCAGCGACCCGGCTTCCGCCTGCCGGTCGAATAATGTATCGGTATCGAAACGGCGCATTACCGTGACCCAATCGACCACATTCCCCGGCGCGGCGTGGTCGATGTCGGCCGGGTCCTCGATCACGGGGCCAAGGGTCAGGGTCCCGTTTACAGCCTCGATCGGTGCCATGCCGAGATAGAGGTCGGGCGCCGTTCGGCGGTTGAGCGTCACTTCCGCCGCGACGGCGGCGCGGCGTTTCCCGACGGTGGAGAGGTCCATGAAATCGAACCGGACCGCGCGCTTCAGCTTCAACACCCGATCGGGCCCGAGGAAAACGGCGCTGGCATGGGTATCGATCCGATCCACCGTGCCGTCCGGGCCGAGGCCGTGCGTCGCGGGGGCGGCCAGCAGGGCGAGCTGGCGCGACTGGTCCTCGGTGACGAAGGCGGCGGTTTCGGCCATGACGTCTCCTGGATGGCCGGTCGGGGCGGCCCGAGGGAAGGGCGGGTCAGCCCGCCGGCCCGCTTACCGACGCTTCCGCGAAGGTCGCCATGCCGGCATGGCAGGCGAGCGCGGATTTGACGATGCCGAGCGCGACCGCCGCGCCCGACCCTTCGCCGAGCCGCATGCCGAGATCCAGCAGCGGTTGCTTGTCCAACACCTCGAGGAGGCGGGCATGGCCCGGCTCGGCCGAGCGGTGGGCGACGACGCAATGGTCGAGCGCGCGCGCGTCCACCGCATGCAGGACGGCGGCGGCGACCGTCGCCGCATAGCCGTCCAGGATCACCGGCACCCGCCCCATGCGCGCCGCGATGACCGCGCCCGTGATGGCGGCGAGTTCCAGCCCGCCCAACCGGCGCAGCGCATCGAACGGATCGGCGATGGCGGGGCCGTGCAGGGCGACGCCGGCCTCCACCGCCGCGATCTTGGCGGCCATGGCCGCGCCCTCGACGCCGGTGCCGGGGCCGGTCCAATCCCGGGCCTCCCCACCGAACAACGCCTGGGCGAGGGCGGCCGCGCTGGTCGAATTGCCGATCCCCATCTCGCCGAGACAGAGGATATCGACCCCTTCCTCCACCGCCATCATGCCATAGGCCAGCGCGGTGGCGACATCCGCCTCGCCCATCGCCGGTTCGGTCGTGAAATCGTTGGTCGGATGGTCCAGCGCCATCTCATAGACACGCAATTCCGCGTCATGGGTAAGGCAGAGCTGATTGACCGCCGCGCCGCCGCGCTGGAAATTCGCGACCATCTGGGCCGTCACGGTCGACGGATAGGCGGAGACGCCGCGCGCGGCGATGCCGTGATTGGCGGCGAAGACGGCGACGCGGGGACGCTCGGCCCGGGCCGGGTGGCGGCCCTGCCAGGCGGCGGCCCATTCCGCGAGCGTCTCCAACCGGCCGAGCGCGCCCGCCGGCTTGGTCAGTTCCGCTTCACGCGCGCGGGCCTTCTCCGCCGCCGCCTCGTCCGGGCCCGGCAGGCCGCGCATCAGCCCCCGAATCTCGTCGAGACTGGCTTCGGGTCCGGTTTCAGCCGCCGGGTCACGATCGGGCTGGCTCTCCGCGCTCATGGTTCGTCTCTTCCTTTTTGGCCCCGGGTTGGCCCCGGGTCGATCCTGGAAACGATTCCCGGAATTCCGTCCCGGCCGGGCGGGCGAGGCGCCAAATCAATTGCACCCGCCGCGCCCGAGGCTTAGAGACTCCCACCATGACGGGCAAGCGACAAGACCGCGCACGGGCCTTCGCGTCGAGCCACCTCGGCACGGCGACGGCCGATCTGCTCTGTGCCATCGCCTTCCTGACCCGCCTGCCGGTTCCGGCGGGCTCGGCGGCGCATGCCCGTCCGCTTTCCGGCGCGGCCTGGGCCTTTCCGCTGGTCGGGCTGCCGGTGGGGCTGGCGGCGGGCGCCGCGATGGCGCTGGCCGACGCATTGGGGGTTCCGGCGCTGGCGGCGGCGCTTCTTGGGCTCGCGCTTTCCGCCTTCGTGACCGGCGCGCTGCATGAGGACGGTCTGGCCGACATGCTGGACGGGGCGTGGGGCGGAATGGACCGCGCACGGCGGCTGGCGATCATGCGCGACAGCCGGATCGGCGGCTATGGCGCGCTGGGCCTGGTGATCGCGACCGGGATCAAGGCCGCCTGCCTTGCCCATCTGATCGGCGGGGCGGGCGCGGAAGCCGCATGGCTGGCCTTGATCGCGGCGGCCATGGTGGGGCGGGGGGCGCTGCCCGCGGTGATGCACGGCCTTGGTCACGCGCGGGAGACGGGGTTGGCCGCCATGGCCGGCCGTCCCGACGCGCGGCGGACGGGGATCGCCGCCGCGATCGGCATCATCGCGCTGCCGCTGCTGCTTGGCCCCGGCGCGGGCGTCGTGGCCGGATTGCTGGCGGCGCTCGTCGCGGCGAAGCTGGCGTTCGTGGCGCGGTGGAAGCTGGGCGGGCAGACGGGCGACGTGCTGGGCGCGATCGAGCAGGCGGTGGAAATCACGGTGCTGCTGTGCGCGGCCGCGGCGATCGATCCGGTTTGAAAAGAATAGGATAAACGGGAGGACGGTGAATGACGGCGATCGTGACCCGATGGTGGTGGGTACGTCATGCCCCCGTGACGGAGAATGAGGGCCGGATCTATGGCGCGGCCGATCTGAATTGCGTGACCGACGACGCGGCCGCCTTCTCGGGTCTCGCGGACCTACTGCCGGAGAAGGCGCGGCTGGTGACCAGCCATCTGAAGCGCACCCGGCAGACGGCGGACGCGATCCGGGCCGCCGGCCTTGCCCTGCCGGAACCGCTGGTCGAACCCGATATCGGCGAGCAGAGCTTCGGCGACTGGCAGGGCAAGCATCATGCGGAACTGCAAACCGAGGAGGCCTTTACCGGCCATCATTTCTGGCTCTGCCCCGGTCATTTCCGGCCGCCGGGCGGGGAAAGCTTCGCCGATCTGATCGCGCGGACGGCGCCAGCGATCGAACGGTTGTCGGACGACCACCCGGACGGCGATATCGTGGCCGTCGGCCATGGCGGCACCATCCGCGCGGCGCTCGCGCTGGCGCTCGGCCTGGATGCGGAAGGGGCGCTCGCCTTCACCATCGATAATCTGTCGGTCACGCGCCTGGACCGCATCGTGGAACGCGGCTCGGCACCGGACGGCCACCGCGACCGGCGCATGTGGCGCGTCGTGATGGTGAATCGCGCACCCCACGCCTGATCCCTGGCGCAATGATGGCTTCATATGAAGCCGGCCCGAACGCCCCCTTCAACCGTCCTTACCGACCCCCGAACCGGATACCCCAGACCGGACCAAGACCGGGAAATCAGACCGGGGAATCAGACGGGGGGAAAGGATTCCCGCTCCCGCCAGGTCGATATGAAATCATCATGCGCTAATCCCGCTTAACGAGCGGTTCCCGGTAGAAATCGATCTGCCAGGCCATGTCCTCGGGTTTCATCGGCCAGTCCGGGCCATCCACGCGAATCATCGTCTCCGGGGGAATGCCCGCCAATTGAATCTGAAGCTGATTGGCCAGATGAGGGCGGAGCGACGCCCGCCAGGTCAAGGCGACGAGCGCCTTGGGCACGCGGCGTGCGACAATCTCTCCGACCATCTCGCTCGGCAGGTCGGCAAGCATGGCGAGCGCCAGCACGACGAAGCGCTTCTCGCCCTTGGCGAGCGCCATCTCGATCGCCTTGGCGTCCAGCTTTCCAGCCTTGGCGAGTTGATCGACCCGATCCTCGACATCGTCCTGATCGGCCCATTCAGGCTCCGGCCGCTCCTTGTTCTCGGACTCGATCCGGCGCTCCACCGCCTGGGCCACGGCGATCAGGGTCTCGTCATCGAGGTCTACCCGCTTCTGCAGCCGGTCAAGCAGATGCATCGCGACGAAGCTCGCGATCCGGCGCGCCGCCTTGGGCGAGAGCTTGGGCCGCACGACCAGGGGCTCGTGCCAACTCTCCACTCCGGGCGCCTTATCGAGGATGATGTCCAACGTTTCCTCGCGAAGCTGCGCGGAGGGGTTGGCGAGCAAGGCCGAGATCGCCTGCTCGTCACCACTCTGCACGATCGCTTCCGAGAGACCGGGCGCGACACCCCCCCGCCGGGAGATCGCCGCGAGCGCGCCCTGGATCGGACTGGATCGGATAATCGAGAGGAGATCGTCGTCGCTCAATACCGGCGAGAATTCGAGCACCGGCTGCGCGACGGACAGCTCGGAATCATGCGCCAGCAAGCGAATGACGCTGGCCGGCGCGTTCGCGACGTCCTTGAGCGCGTCGGCCAGGATACGTCGCACCTGGACCAGTTGATCCTCCGCCAGGACCTCCAACGCCTCGACCGTCAAACGGTAAAGGGTGGACCGCTGGTCCTCCGCCATGTCGGGCGTTAGGCGTG
Source organism: Marivibrio halodurans (assembly GCF_017963645.1). Taxonomy (GTDB): domain Bacteria; phylum Pseudomonadota; class Alphaproteobacteria; order UBA8366; family Aestuariispiraceae; genus Marivibrio; species Marivibrio halodurans. The sequence continues at coordinate 208,566 of NZ_JAGMWN010000006.1, forward strand.
CGATCTTCGCGGCCAGATCGCCGCGCACCCCGACCTCGTGATCCTTGGTCAGGACCAAATCGGCCTGGCGGGGCGTCCGATCGTTCCGCGCGACGGCGCGCCGTACATCGGGATCGGTGTCCTCGGCCAGGAAATACAGGACCTCGGGCTGGGTGTCCGGGTGCCGCGCGAGCGCGACCCGCACGGCGGCGTTCTCGTTGCCGGCGAGTTCACGCATCTGTTCGTAGCTCAAGCGGTCGGGCAATATGATCGGACGGGTGGGATCGAGTCCGGCCGGCACCGTCGCATCCTTTTTGCTCATCCTTCCCCCTCGTCCGGTTCCTTGTGCTTGTTTGCCCCGCCGGCTCGATCCCTGTCCCGCCGACTTCCGTCCCGCGCGCCCCGAGAGATGGTCCCATCGGCGAACCGGGTACCGCGCTTGCCTTCTTCCTTGGCCCTATACATGGCGGAATCCGCGGCAGCCAGGATCGTCGCCACGTTCGGCGGCTCCACCCCGCCGATCGCCTCGGAGAGCGAGGGGTCGGGGGAGACCATGACGATTCCAACCGACGCGCCGAGACCGCCGCCATCCGCGGCCATCCCCGTGTCGAGGGCGGTGATCTCCGCGATGAAGGCTTCCGCCCGGTGGCGGGCGATATCCGCGGCCGCCCCTTCGAGCCATATCGCGAACTCGTCACCGCCGAGACGCGCCGTCAAATCGTATCCGCGCGTACCCTTTCGCAGACATTCACCCAGGGAACATAGGACCCGGTCGCCGGTCTCGTGCCCATGGCGGTCGTTGATCGGTTTGAAATTGTCCAAATCGATATAGAGCAACGCCCCGCCCTCGCCGCGCCGCCAGCACCGCTGGAGCCCGATCGCCAGATCCTCGAAGAAGGCGCGGCGGTTCAACAGCCCCGTCAGGTCGTCCGTCCGCGACAGCTTCTCCAACTGAATCTGATCGGCGATCTGCCGAAAGGCGATCGCGAAATGTTGCTCGACCGCCTCCAGCAGCCGTCTCTCCTCGCCGCTCCAATCACCGGCGAGGCTTTCGCGCCAGAGCGAGATGATCCCGACCGTCTCGCCGCTGTGGCGGCCCGCGATACCGATCCATCGATGGGTCCGCGTCGACCCTTCCACCACCTTGTCGGCGGCGATGATGCGCGCGCCGGCGGCTTCCAGGGTCTCCGCTTCCGGCGCCGCGCCATAGCTTGCCTCGAGCAGGACCTGGTCGTGGTCGAAGATGCGCAAGGCCGCCCCGGGCGCACTCGCCGCGCGGGCGACGGCGGCGGCGGCCGCCGCCAGCATCTGTTCCGGCTCGACCGCGCCGCGCAGGGCCGAGAGTATGTATTGAACCAATCGCTCGCGCGATTTCATCTCGGCGAGTTCCGCCTGCTGCCGACGCTCGCGCGTTATATCGATGGCGATGCCCCGCGCCCCGGCCCGCACACCCACGCCATCGCGCATCGGCGCGGCCGAGATCGCCAGGCACCGCGCCTCGCCATTGCCCGCGCGCATCCAAAGCTCGACATTGCGGACGGCTTCGCGGGCCTCGAAAGGCAGCATCGCCGGCGCGCTATCCGGGTCGATGATCAGGTCGCGCGCGGGCTGACCGGCCAGGTTTTCCGGCGGGTAGCCGAGAGCCCCGCGCGCGGAGACGAAGGTGAAGCAGCCGTCGATATCGGTCTCCCAGGCGAAATCCGCCGCCAGATCGACCAAATCCTTGAAGCGCGTTCGCGATTCCGCGAGCGCGGTGCGGATGCTCGCATCCAACGTGAAATCCCGGCCCAGCACCAGCATTGTCCCGTCGGCCTGCGGCAGGATGGTGATTTCGAGCCGCCCCCGCCCGTTCGGCGCCGGAAGCTCCCGGGTCAGCCCCTCCCGGGCGATCCGCGCCTTCACGGCGAGTTGGACGAGTTGAGGCATGACCGTCACGCCGCCATCCCCGCCGAGATGGCGCGCCAACGTCTTGCCGGCCGGGTTCAATCCTAGAGGATTGGCGGACCGGTCGAGCAGCAGGGCGGGACCGGGATAGCCCGCGAAGACGCCGGTCAGCGCCTCGCCGCCGGCCAGCGCGACCGTCCGCGAAGCATCCGCGCCGGATACCCCGCCCTCATGGGATTCACCATCGCGGGGGCCGGGTTCCGTGGCCCTATCTTCCTGGGCGGGGGAGTCGGTAGGCGTATCGTCGACCTTGCTCGAACCCGTTCTCATCCCGGATCTCCATCCCCGCGATCCCTTTCTGTACGAGCATTCGCGGGCCCGCCTTCCATCACGAATGAAAAGTCTCGCACAGGCACCTTAATCCCCTCTAAACATCCCGGAAACCCGCATATCGGAAAATGCACTCCGTGTGGACACGCGGGGATTTACCCGGAATTGCGACGCGCCACCCGGCCGAATGTCCGACAGGACTTGCCGTGACGGCGGCCCTCGGCCATCCTCACCGGCAAGGCGCGATGGAGGGGACGTCGCCCGATAGGTTCCGGCGCATTGTCCGGGGCGATCGGGCGGGTTCGTATCCCGCCGGGCGCCACCCATGGCGACGAACCCTTGGGGCGACCAAACCTTGGGGCGACCAAACCTTGGGGCGACCAAACCTTGGGGCGATGACGTGAAGGGCGGTGGAGCGATGCCTCCCCTCGCGATCCTCCCGGAATTCCGGTCTTGCTCCGTTGATCCCGATAAGTCGAAGCGTGCTCCATGTCCGATCCATCCACCTTGCCAAGACGCGATACCGCCTCGAACGGGACGACGATGACGACGTCCGACATCGAGAGGGCGCATCCGTCGGCGCTCCGCTCGGCGGAGACCTGGATTTTCGATCTCGACAACACGCTCTATCCCGCCCGGTGCAATCTGTTCGATCAGGTCGACCGGCGGATGAGCGCGTTCATCTCGCGTACGCTGGATATTCCTCAGGTGGAAGCCCGCGCGATACAGAAGAAATACTTCCGAGAGTACGGCACCACACTCTCCGGCTTGATGGATCGTCACGGCGTGAATCCCGCGGAGTTCCTCGGCTTCGTGCATGATATCGACTATTCACCGATCACCGGCGACCCCCGATTGGCCGGGGCTTTGGACCGCATCGCCGCGCGCAAGGTGATCCTCACCAACGGCACCGTGGCCCATGCCGAGGCGGTTGTGGAGCGTTTGGGCATCGCGCGACATTTCGACGCGATTTTCGATATAGAAGCCGCCGGCTATGTGCCCAAGCCACGCCCCGAGCCTTACCACGCCCTTCTCGCGCGCGAAGGGATCGCGCCGGAGCGCGCGGTCATGGTGGAGGATATCGCCCAGAACCTCGAAATTCCGGCCCAACTGGGCATGCGGACGGTCTGGGTACGCACGGATCACGCCTGGTCCCATCCCGGCGTGGCGGACGAAGGCGCGGCGCCCGCCGCCTATGTCCATCATGTCACCGAGGATTTGGGGGATTTCCTGGAGTTGCTCCTGGCGGCGCCTTGAGTCACTCTCTTCCCATACCTCGCGTATTTCTCCAGCATTTTAATTGAATTCATTGTTTCACTTGACGTTCACACTCTGAACGTCTTAGTGTTCGCTGGCTGAACGGGATGTTGTGGGGCGGTCGGTGCCGCCCCCATAGGGGAGGGGTATCATGGCCGGCGACGGCAAGGACGAGGATTCGGTGAATTCGGAGACGGCGATCACGCTCGGACTGTTGAGCGCGGTCGAACGGGGCGATCATATCACCCAACGCGGCTTGGCGAACGAACTCGGAATCGCGCTCGGATTGGCGAATTCCTATCTCAAGCGTTGTGTGCGCAAGGGCTTGATCCGCGTCGATCAGGCGCCGCCAAACCGATACAGCTATTATCTGACCGCCCATGGCGCGGCCGAGAAGGCCCGCCTCACGGCCGAATATCTGAGCGGTTCCTTTTCCTTCTTCCGCCTCGCCCGCGCGCAATGCGTGGCCGAATTGCGCCGCGCGATCGAGCGCGGCTACCGCCGCATGGCGCTGGTCGGTGTCAGTGAATTGACGGAGATCGCCGTCCTCGCCCAACACGAGGCGCGGATCGAGTTCGTCGGCATTCTGGAGCCGTCGATGCGCCCGCGCATGTTCGCGGGTCTGCAGGTCGTGCCCGATGCGGCCGGCCTGCCGAAACACGACGCCTTGCTGGTGACCGACATCAAGCGCGCGCAGCAAGTACATGAGCGACTGGTCGCGCGCTACGGCGCCAATCGGGTTTTCGCGCCCCCCATGCTGCATGTATCGGACCCCAACCACCGCATGGTCGTCCATGCCCCCGCCCCGACCGTGACCCCCCCGGCATCCGCCGGGCAGGCGGTATCCTTCGGTCGGCCCCAAGGTCAATCCACGGACCACCGAACCGCCGACGACCGGTCCGTCGATATGGGCCGGGCCGATATGGGCCGGACCGTTCCCAGCGGTGCATCCCCCTTCCGCCCGGCCGCCACGGTGGCGGAGGGGCGCTGATGCGCGCACCGGCGCGCGCGACGACGGGCCGGCGCGTCCAGGCGGAAGGGCGGGGTCGTGCGCCTTCCTGACCTGTCGTTCGACGCCCTGATCCATATCCCCGCGCTTCTCGTCCCCTGGGGCGTGCTCGCCGCGACGTTGGCCGCATTCGCCGCCTGGGCCGGAACCGGCATCGCGCGGCGGCTTTTGCTGGGCTCCGGGGTCCTGGACCGGCCGAACGCACGTTCCAGCCATGAGGTTCCGACACCGCGCGGCGGCGGGCTCGCGGTGGTTTCGGTCGTGCTGATGCTGCTCGCGGCGATGACGGGCGCGGCGGCATTCGGCCTCGCGCCGCCGGTGACGCCGGCCATCTGGATGGCGGCCGCGCTGGTGCTGGCCATCGTCTCTTTTCGCGACGATGTGCGACCCCTGCCGGCGGGGCTCCGTTTCGGGGTGCAGATCGTGGCGGCGCTGGCGGCCCTGCCGCCGATCCTGGCGATCGGCCCGGTGACGCAGGGCTGGCTGCCGGTATGGCTCGACGCGACCGTCGCGGTGCTGGCCTGGGTCGCCTTCATCAATTTCTTCAATTTCATGGACGGGATCGACGGCATCGCCGGGGTCGAGACCGTGGCGATCGGCCTCGGCATCGCGGGCGTCGGCGTCGCCACCGGCCTGTGGGCATGGTTCGGGCCGGGCATGGTGCTGGCGGGGGCGGCGGCCGGGTTCCTGCTGTGGAACTGGCACCCGGCGCGCATCTTCCTGGGAGATGTCGGCAGCGTGCCGCTGGGCTTCCTGCTGGGGGGGCTGCTGCTGATGCTGGCCGCCGCCGGCTTCTGGGCCAGCGCGCTGATCCTGCCGGCCTATTACCTGACGGACGCCGGGCTGACCCTGCTGCGCCGGCTGGCGCGGGGAGAGCGAATCTGGCAGCCTCACCGCAGTCATTTCTATCAGCGGGCGGCGCGCGCGCGCGGCGACCACGCGGTCGTTTCGAAGGCGGTCGCATTGGCCAATCTGGGGCTCGTGCTGGCTGCCTGGGCGGCGCTGCTGATGCCGGTCGCCGCGCTGTGCGCGGCGGCGCTGATCGTGGCGGGGATAGTGCTGTGGATGACACGCGCATGAGCGACGGGCCCGCGCCCGACCCATCATCCGGCCCCCGGCCCGAAGCCCGGCCCGAACCCCGACATGAAGGGGCGGGGCGGCCGGTCGGGGACGGGCCGGTGCTGGTGACCGGCGCCGGCGGTTTCGTCGGCCGCGCCGTGGTGCCGGCGCTGGAGCGCGCGGGCTATCGGGTGCGTCCCGTCGGCCGCGCCGAGGTGGGGGAAATCCATCGCGGCACCGACTGGGGCCCGCATCTGGAGGGGGTGACGGCGGTCGTCCATCTGGCCGCCCGGGTTCATGTCATGCGCGAGCGCGCGCCCGATCCGGCCGCCGCCTTCCGGGAAGTCAATCTCTACGGCACCGCCGGGCTCATCGCCCAAGCGCGTGAAGCCGGGGTCCGCCGCTTCGTTTTCATGAGCAGCATCAAGGTCCTGGGCGACCGGGGGCGGAACCTCGACCCCCATGCCGAACCGATGCCGGAAGACCCCTATGCCGTCAGTAAGATCGAGGCGGAATTGGCGCTGCGCGACCTGAAGGGCCCCGACATGGATGCCGTCGTGCTGCGTCCGCCGCTGGTCCATGGGCCCGGCGTCGGCGGGAACTTCGCGCGCCTGATGCGGCTGGTGGCGCGGGGCCTGCCGTTGCCGCTGGCCTCGGTCGACAATGCGCGTTCGCTGATCCAGGTGGAGAATCTGGCCGACGCGGTGCGTCACGCGCTCGCCTGCCGGCCGGATACCTATCATCCGAAGGACGAACGGGACCTCTCGACCCCGGAATTGCTGCACTATCTCGCCCAGGCGATGGATCGTCCGGCGCGGCTCTTCCCCATGCCGGTCTGGGCATTGAAGGCGGCGGGCCTCGCCACCGGCCGCTATCCGGAGATCGAACGGCTGGTCCACAGCCTGACCGTCGACGGCGAGATGGACGGCTGGCGCCCCCCGCTCGACACGGAAGAGGGGCTGCGCCGCACCGTCGCGGGCTGAATGCGGCGGGGCCTCGCGCCGCCCGTCGCTTGCGCCTGTTTCATCGCGGGATTAAACAGCAGGCATGAAACGGATCGCGCTTCCCGCATTCCTCCGCGTCCGCCGCGCGCGCGTCGCCTTCCTGCACGACGTGGCGATGGCGGCGATATCCTTTCCCTTGGCGCTTTATCTGCGCCTCGGCGAATCGACGGGCTATATCGCGGCGGATTATCTGTGGGAGGGAACGGCGCTGTTCGCGCTGTGCGCCGCGATCGCCTTCTCCACGGTGCCGATGTATCGCGGCATCTGGCGCTATGCCTCGCTGAACGACCTGGTGGCGATCACCAAGGCGGTGACGCTGGCGATACTGCTGTTCGTGCCGCTGCTGTTCCTGCTGACGCGGTTGGAGCTGGTGCCGCGCTCCGTCCCGGTGATCCAGTGGTTCCTGGTCATCGCCATGCTGGGGGGGCCACGTTTCCTTTATCGCGTGATGAAGGACCGGCATTTCGAGAACGTGCTGGCCAAGCAGGCGCGCCGCCGCGTACCGGTGCTGCTGGTCGGGGCGGCGGACGAGGCGGAGCTTTTCATCCGCGAGCAGCAGCGCGACGCGGGCGCGCCCTATATCGCCGTCGGCATCATCGACGAGAAGGGCGGGCGTGTCGGCCGGGAAATCCACGGCGTGCCGGTTCTGGGCACGGTGGACGCGCTGGACGGCCTGCTGGAGAAGCGCCGCTGGCGGGGCGAACCGCCGGAGCGCCTGATCCTGACCCGCGAGCGGATGGACGGCGCCACCGTGCGGCGGCTGCTGGAGATCGGGGAGGCGCACGGCCTCTCTCTCTCCCGGTTGCCGAAGCTGTCCGAACTTAAGAGCGGGCTGGAGCGGGAGCGTTCCGCCATCCGCCCGATCGCGGTGGAGGATCTGCTGGGCCGGCCGCAGACCCCGCTCGACCGCGCGGCGATGCGCGCGCTGGTCGCGGGGCGCCGGGTCCTGGTGACCGGGGCCGGGGGGACGATCGGCTCCGAACTGGTGCGCCAGATCGTCGCCTTCGGTCCGGCGGAGATCGTGCTGCTCGACGCATCGGAATACCAACTCTACCTGATCGACCTGGAAATCCGCGAGCGCGCGCTGGACCTCAAGCGCACGGCGATCCTGGGCGATATCCGCGATCGCGGGCGGATCGACGACGTCATGCTGCGATTCCGCCCGCAACTCGTTTTCCATGCCGCCGCCCTGAAGCACGTCCCGATGGTCGAGGACAATCCGCTGGAAGGCTTGCTGACCAATGTCGTCGGCAGCCGCATCGTCGCCGATGCCTGCCGCAAGGCCGGGGTCGACTGCATGGTGCAGATCTCAACCGACAAGGTGGTCAATCCCAGCAATGTCATGGGCGCGACGAAACGTCTGGCGGAAGCCTATATCCAGGCCCTCGACCCGGTCAGCCGGGCGGCGGGGGAGACGCGCTACGTCGTGGTGCGTTTCGGCAATGTGCTGGGCTCGACCGGCTCGGTGGTGCCGTTGTTCCAGCGCCAACTCGCCGCCGGGGGGCCGCTGACCGTCACCCATCCGGAGGTGACGCGCTATTTCATGACCGTGCGCGAGGCGGTGGAGTTGGTGCTCCAGGCCTCCGTCGTCGGCACCGAGGATTCGGAGGCGGCGGGCCGCATCTTCGTCCTCGACATGGGCGATCCGGTGAAGGTCGTCGATCTCGCCCGTCAGATGATCCATCTGGCCGGGCTGGAGCCCGACCGCGATATCCGGATCGAATTCACCGGCCTGCGCCCGGGCGAGAAGCTCTATGAGGAACTGCTGCACGATCAGGAATCGCGCCTGCCGACCCGGGCGCCGGGCATGACGCTCGCCGCGCCGCGCGCGGGCGATCTGACGGCGCTGTCCGAGTCGCTGGACCGGCTGGAAACCTTGGCGCGCGGGCGACGCCGACGCGCGGCGCTGGACCATCTCACGGCCCTGGTGCCGGAGTACGAGCCCGACCCCGGCACGCTCGCCCGGGCGGACGCCTCGGCGGCGCTTTCTGACGGAGGCACGGCGGGCGGCGCCACCGACGGGCTGGACCCGGCGGGTCCGATCGCCGATAACGCGCCCACGACCCGGGTCGCGGAGTAGGAGTAGCGGCGTCGCCGACACCGACGCGAGACGACACCTACGCGAGACGACACCTACGCGAGACGACACCGGGGCGCATCGGATTCGTCTAGGATGAAGGAAGAAGCGACACCATGGCCGACCAGCCGATAGCGCGTGCCCTGATCTCGGTTTCCGACAAGACCGGCCTTATCGAGTTCGCCAAGGGATTGGCGCGCCACAAGGTACGGATTCTCTCGACCGGCGGTTCCGCCAAGGCCTTGAAGGAGGCCGGCATCGCGGTGACCGAGGTCTCCGACCATACCGGGTTCCCGGAAATCATGGACGGCCGGGTGAAGACCCTACATCCGACCATCCATGGCGGCGTGCTGGCCAAGCGCGACGACAACAAGCACCGCATGGCGATGGAGACCCACGGCATCGATCCGATCGACATGGTGGTGGTCAATCTCTACCCGTTCGTGGAGACGGTCGCCTCCGGCAAGGGCTATGACGACTGTATCGAGAATATCGATATCGGCGGCCCGGCCCTGATCCGCGCGGCGGCGAAGAACCATGCCAACGTCACCGTTGTGACCGACCCGGCGGAATACGGCTCCGTGCTGGAAGCGATGGACGCAAATGGCGGCGCGACGACGGGCGAGTTGCGCGGCTTCCTGGCGCGCGAGGCCTATGCCCGCACGGCGGCCTATGACAGCGCCATCAGCGATTGGCTGGCCGAGCAGCAGGGCGAGGAATGGCCGAAGCGCATCACCGTCGCCTCGCGCCGGAAATCCGTGCTGCGCTATGGCGAGAACCCGCATCAGAAGGCCGCGATCTATTACCGCGCCGGCGACCGCCGGAAGGGTGTCGCCCGGGCGGAGCAGATCCAGGGCAAGGAACTCAGCTTCAACAATCTGAACGACGCCGACGCGGCCTTCGAACTGGTGTCGGAGTTCAAGGAGCCGACCGTCGTCATCGTCAAGCATGCCAATCCCTGCGGCGTCGCCAGCGCGGAAAAGCTGGTGGAGGCATGGGAGCCGGCGCTGACCTGCGATCCGGTCTCGGCCTTCGGCGGCATCGTGGCGGTCAACCGGCCGCTCGACGCCAAGACGGCGGAGAAGCTGACCGAGCTGTTCCTGGAGGTCGTCGTCGCCCCGGAGGTAAGCGAGGAGGCGCAGGCCGTCCTCAAGGCCAAGCAGAATCTGCGCGTTCTGGCCACCGGCGGCATGCCCGACCCGGCGGACGCGGGCACGATCGTGCGCTCGATCTCCGGCGGTCTGCTGATTCAGGGGCGCGATAATGGGGTGCTGGCCGACTCCGACCTCAAGGTCGTGACCAAGCGCGCGCCGAGCGACGAGGAGATGCGCGACATGCTGTTCGCCTGGCGGGTCGCCAAGCACGTGAAGTCGAACGCCATCGTCTATGCTCGGGGCAACGCCACCGTCGGGATCGGCGCGGGCCAGATGAGCCGGGTCGATTCCGCGCGCATCGCCGCCTCGAAATCCGCCGATCAGCAGGGGACGGCCGGCAGCGTCGTTGCCTCCGACGCCTTCTTCCCCTTCGCGGACGGGCTGATGACGGCCGTCGGCGCGGGCGCCACGGCGGCGATACAGCCGGGCGGCTCCATGCGCGACGAGGAGGTGATCAAGGCCGCCGACGACGCCGGCATCGCCATGGTCTTCACCGGCATGCGGCATTTCCGGCACTGATCGGGGGAACCGGGGGAGGCGCGAAGGGTCGTCTAGAGCATGCCATATGATATCGGCATGCTCTAAAGCGCCTCGCCCCGCACCAGCCGCGGCAGATCGCCGACCAGCCCCATGGCATGGCGCATCAGGAAGCGCTTCGCCGGCGGCGTGCGGTTGACGGCCGCGAGACCCAGGTCGCGCGCCGCGCGCAGGGGCGCGGAGTCGTTCGAGAACAGGCGCGTCAGCCCGTCCGTCACGGCGGCCAGCAGCACATTGTCGAAACGCCGCCAGCGTTCATAACCCGCCAGCACGTCCAACGCCCCGATATCCAGGCCCAGGCGGCGCGCATCCACCAGCACTTCCGCCATCGCCGCCACGTCGCGCAGCCCCATATTGAGGCCCTGGCCCGCGATCGGGTGGATCGCATGCGCCGCGTCGCCGATCAGCGCGAAGCGATGCGCCACATAGCGTTCCGCATGGCCGAGGCTGAGCGGATAGGAGAAGCGCGGGCCCACCAGCTCGATATCGCCCAGCCAATCGCCGAAGCGGCGCGATAGCTCGGCCATGAAATCCGCCTCGTCCATGGCGAGATAGCGTTCCGCCAGATCGGCCCGTTCCGACCAGACGACGTTGGAGCGATTGCCGGTCATCGGCAGCATGGCGAAGGGCCCGCCGGGCAGGAACAGCTCGACCGCCGTGCCCCGATGATCGCGCGCATGGCGCACGGTGCACACGATCGACACCTGGTCATAGCGCCAACCGGTGACGCGGATGCCCGCCGCCTCGCGCTGGCGGGAGAACTTGCCGTCGGCCGCGATGGCGAGATTGGCGTCGATCCGCCGCCCGTCATTCAAATGGGCACTCGCCAAACCGGCATTGGCCCGTCCGGCATTGGCTGGGCCGGCATCGGACTGGGCGGCATCGAATCGCTCGCCGGGGCGTTCGATCCGCTCCACCGAAGCCGGCGCGATAAGACGCAGCCGTCCGGTTTCCGCCGCGACCTCCTCGGCCAGCGCATGCAGCCCCTGGCGAATGACCCGGTTCTCCAGGATCCAGCCGAAGGGCTCGTCGCCGACCGCGCGGTGATCATAATGCAGGAAGAGGGGGGAGACCCCGCGCAGCGGATGACCGTCCGCCACCCGGATATCGTGGATCGGGGAGGCCTCCGCCGCGATGCGCGGCCACAGGCCGATTCCGTCGAACACCCGCTTCGAGCCAAGCGCGATCGCCGAGGCGCGCCCGTCATAGTCCAGCGCCGCGACCTCCGCCGGCGTCTCCCGGTCGACCACGGCGACCGACAGCCCGGCGCGCGCCAACGCCACGGCGAGCGTCAGCCCCACCATGCCGCCACCGGCGAACACAACCTCGACCCGGTCCTCCGTCACGCGCTCACCTCCCTATCCTTCGTTTCGGCCGTTTCTCGTAGGGCTCCGTTGGCCACCGTCCATCTGGGAAGATCGGACGTCGCGGCGATACTGTCCAGCCATTCGCGGGGGGTAGGTGGCCTCTCGCCGCGTTACGCCCTCATGATGCCTAAAATTGTATCAATCTTTCTTCTGTGATGAAATTTTGTGCACAAAAATCAGGCACGGGCTGTCTCCCTGATTCAGAAAATCGGGATAACTGGCTGATTTTCATGAATAATATTACCTCATGGGCACTTGGCATGCATCTTGATCTAACCAGCCCCGGGTGTGTGTGCATTGCACAAGAGCATGACCTCCGGCCGGAACGCGGCGCTGGGGAGCCGCGCGTCGGCCAGCTCTTGCGCGAAGCCTCGATCGAGGCGGGCATGCACATGGAGAGCTGCGTGACGGAATGTTTCGCGGTTGATGCAACGAAAGGGGAGCCCATGCGATGAAACTCGTTATGGCGATCATCAAGCCCTTCAAGCTCGACGACGTGCGCGAGGCCCTCACCGGCCTTGGCGTCCAGGGCCTGACGGTCAGCGAAGTCAAAGGCTTCGGCCGCCAGAAGGGACAGACCGAAATCTATCGAGGGGCGGAGTATTCGGTGAACTTCCTGCCCAAGGTGAAAATCGAGGTCGTTGTCGATGACGGCATGGCCGACAAGGTCGTCGAGGCCGTTCAGAAAGCCGGCGCCACCGGGCGCATCGGCGACGGCAAGATTTTCGTCGTCGACGTGGCTTCGGCGGTGCGTATCCGCACCGGCGAGACCGACGGCGAAGCGCTTTGAGGAGGGTCCTTCAGATGAAATCCATGCTTTCCATGACCGCGCTCAAGCGGGTCCTGCTGCTTGGCGGCGGCACGGGCTCGGTCGCGCTGATGGCGACGCCGGCGCTGGCCGCCCCGTCGCTCGAATCGCAGTACATCTTCAACACGCTCTCCTTCCTGATGCACGGCTTCCTGGTCATGCTGATGGCCGCCGGCTTCGCGATGCTGGAGGCGGGCCTGGTGCGCTCCAAGAACACGGCCGCGCAGTGCCTGAAGAACATCGTCCTCTATTCCATCGCCGGCATCATGTTCTACGTGCTCGGCTATGACATGCTCTATGGCGGAGCGAGCCCGTATTTCGGCGGCTTCACCTTCTTCTGGAGCGCGGGCGAGGTTCCCGCGGCCGAGATCCTGGAAGGTGGCGAGTATTCCGCCGGGTCCGACTGGTTCTTCCAGATGGTGTTCGTGGCGGCCACCGCCTCGATCGTGTCCGGGGCCGTGGCGGAGCGCGCGAAGCTCTGGAGCTTCTTCCTCTTCGTCGTCGTGCTGACCGCGCTGATCTACCCGATCCAGGGTTCCTGGAGCTGGGGTGGCGGCTGGCTCAGCGAGATGGGCTTCTCCGACTTCGCGGGCTCGACGATCGTGCACTCGGTCGGTGGCTGGGCCGCGCTGGCGGGCTGTCTCGTGATCGGCGCGCGCAAGGGCAAGTACGGCTCCGACGGCAAGATCAACCCGATGCCGGGCGCGAACCTGCCGCTGGCCACGCTGGGTACCTTCGTCCTGTGGTTCGGTTGGTTCGGCTTCAATGGCGGCTCGCAGCTCGCCATGGGCACGATGGCCGACGTCAGCGATATCGGCACGATCTACATCAACACCAACCTGGCCGCGGCCGGGGGCGTGGTCGTCGCCTGCATCCTGACGCAGATCCTCTACAAGAAGATCGACCTGACCATGGCGCTCAACGGCGCGCTGGCCGGCCTCGTCTCGATCACGGCCGAGCCGCTGGCCCCGACGCCCGGCCTCGCCATCATCATCGGCGCGATCGGCGGCGTGATCGTGGTCTTCGCGGTGCCGCTGCTCGACAAGCTGAAGGTCGACGACGTCGTCGGCGCGATCCCGGTTCACCTGTTCGCGGGTATCTGGGGCACGCTGGCGGTGCCGCTGTCGAACGACGGCGCATCCTTCGGCTCGCAGATCGTCGGTATCGTCGCGGTCGGCGTCTTCACCTTCGTCGCCAGCCTCGTCGTCTGGTTCATCATCAAGGCCATCATCGGCGTGCGCGTCGATGAGGAATCCGAGATGGAGGGCCTCGACAAGGCCGATTGCGGCATGGAGGCCTATCCGGAATTCGGGACCGGTTCGCAGCGGATGTAATACCTTCCGCGCAACGAGAAACCGGAACCCCGTAAAGGTTCCACCCCGCAAACTTCGCCCGGAGGGCTCGTCCCTCCGGGCTTTTTCTTTTCAGATGCCGGTTTCGGTCATCCCGCCCCAATCCTCTCCGGCGCGCGATCGCTTGCACGGCCGGGGCGAACCCGGCATAGCTTCCCCGATCCTCGAACAAGGGAACGCGGGCCGGTCATGGGTCAGGACAAGCTGGAAGCCATGGGGGATTTCCCCTTCGCGCGGCTGAACCGCCTTGTGGACGGGGTGACGCCGCCGGACGGCCTCGTCCCCATCGCGATGCAGATCGGCGAGCCGCAGGCGGCCGTCCCCGACCATGTCATGGCGGATATCGCGGCGCGAGCCGACCTCTTCGGCCGTTACCCCCCGCCGCCGGGCAGCGACGCCTATCGCGGCGCGGTGGCCGACTGGCTCGTCCGGCGCTATGCCCTGGCACCGGGGTCGGTCGACCCGGCCACGCAGGTGATCGCCACCAGCGGCAGCCGGGAAGCGCTGTTCCAGGCGGCATTGGCCGCCGCCGCGCGCAAGCAGGCGCGCCTGCCGGACGGCGTGCGCCCGGCCGTGCTCGTGCCCAATCCGCTCTATCACGTCTATGCCGGCGGGGCCTATATGGCCGATTGCGACCTGATCCCGGTCGCCACGACGCCGGAGAACGATTTCACGCCGGACTATGCCGGCCTGCCGGAGGAAGTGCTGGCGCGCACGGCCATCTGTTTCCTGTGCACGCCCGGCAATCCGACCGGCGCCGTCGCCAAGGCCGGGGCGATCGCCGCGATGATCCAGCTGGCCCGCGCGCATGATTTCACGCTGGCCGTCGATGAATGCTATTCCGAGATCTGGTTCGACCGGCCCCCGCCGGGCGGGCTGGAGGTCGCGGCGGGGATGGATGAGGCCGGGACTAATCTGGCCGACATCTTCTCCCATGTGCTGACCTTCAATTCGCTTTCGAAACGGTCGGGGGCACCGGGGCTGCGCTGCGGTTTCATCGCGGGCGACGCGGGCCGGATCGCCGATATCGCGCGGGTTCGCAGCTATGGCGGCGCCACCCTGCCGGGGCCGCTGATGCATGCCGGCGCCCATCTCTGGGGCGAGGAGACGCATGTCGCGGCGAACCGCGCGCGCTATGGCGAGCTTGTCGATATCGCGGAGAGCGCGCTCGGCCATCTGCCGGGCTATCGGCGACCGGAGGCGGCCTTCTTCCTGTGGCTCGACGTGCGGCCCGCCTTCCCGGACGGCGAGACGGCGGCCCGCGCGCTGTGGGAGCGGCACGGTGTGAAGGTGATGCCGGGACGCTATATGGCGCGCGCCGAATCGGGTAATCATGCGGGCGGAGACGCATGCTCCGGCCCGACCCCGGGGGATGCCCATGTCCGCATCGCGCTCGTCCACGCCCCGGCGGTGACACGCGATGCCTGCGCGCGGATCGCGTCTTGCATGGATGGGTAAGGTCTAGCTTGGGCGGGGTCTGGTTGGGCCGGATCTGGGTGGCGTGGAATCCTGGATTCCACGGCGCCTTCTTCACGCCCGAATGCGGGACCGGAATGACTTTCAGGGGCGCACCGGAACGGACGTCAGCGGATGAGCGTTAACGGCGAACGGAACACCACCTTCCTCCCCGACGGCATGGCCGACATGCTGAAGCGCCGGGCGATCGAGCTCGCGGGGATTCTATTGATCGCGCTGGCGCTTGCCTATCTGGCGGCCCTGCTGACCTTCGATGCGCGCGACCCGTCGCTCAACACCGCCTCCGGCGGCGGCGCGCGCAATCTGCTTGGCCTGCCCGGCGCGATCGTCGCCGACCTGGCGTTGCAATGGCTCGGCTGGGCCAGCGCCCTTGGCGCGCCGATCCTGGCCGCCTGGGGCTGGCGGCTGGTGGCGGACCGGGTGCTCGCCCGCGCCGGTTGGCGCGCCGTGCTCGCGCTGGTGGCGCTCGTCGTCTCCGCCCTGGCGCTCGGCACGCTCGAAGCGGTCGGGGCGAGCGGCACCCTCGCCCTCGCCGGACCGACACCGGCGGGGGCCGGCGGAGTGATCGGTACCCTTGGCGTGCAACATGGGACGACGCTTCTGCCACATCTGCCGATGGGGTGGACGGCGTTGGGGCTCGGCGTGCTCGGCCTCGGCCTCACGCTGTTCGTCATGGGTATCACGCTCGGCGAATGGCTCAGCCTGGGGCGGCGCACGGTCGGCGGTGTCGGCGCCACCCATGGGGCGGTGCGCGGCGCGGTGCGCGAGGCGGGCGGCCTCGTTCCCGCCATGCGCGGTCTGGTGGGGCGCGGTGATGGACGCGTCGAGCCCGCCCTCAGCCGCCCCGATCTGAACCGCCCCGCCAAGAGCGCCAGGCCAAGAACGCCGCCACGCCCCGCGCCGGAGGCGCGCCCAACCCGCGCCGACCGCGTGGAGACCCCGACCAAGACCGCCCCCGCCAAGCGCGCGGCCGCCGACCGGCAGCGCAAGCTGGACCTGCCGCCGACGGACGGCGCCTTCTACCTGCCGACGCTCGATCTGCTGGAGGATGTCGAGGTCGACGCCGCCGCGCAGAGCCAGAACCGCGAGGGGCTGGAGCAGAACGCGCGGATGCTGGAAGGCGTGCTGGAGGATTTCGGCATCAAGGGCGAGATCGTGAAGGTCCGCCCCGGGCCGGTGGTGACGCTCTACGAGCTGGAGCCGGCCCCCGGAACGAAGACCAGCCGGGTGATCGGGCTGGCCGACGATATCGCGCGCTCGATGAGCGCGATATCGGTGCGTATCGCGACCGTCCCCGGGCGATCCGTGATCGGCATCGAATTGCCCAATGCACGGCGCGAGATGGTGGGCCTGCGGGAGCTTCTGGGCTCGACCACCTATGACGGCTCGAAGGCGAAGCTGCCGATGGTGCTGGGCAAGGATATCGGCGGCGCGCCGGAAATCGCGGATCTGGCCGGCATGCCGCATCTGCTGGTCGCGGGCACCACGGGCTCGGGCAAGTCGGTCGGGCTCAACGCCATGATCCTCTCGCTGCTCTACAAGCTGACGCCGGATCAGTGCCGCTTCATCATGATCGATCCGAAGATGCTGGAACTCAGCGTCTATGACGACATCCCGCATCTGCTGTCGCCGGTCGTCACGGACCCGAAGAAAGCCGTCGTCGCCCTGAAATGGACGGTGCGGGAGATGGAGGACCGCTACCGCGCGATGTCCAAGCTCTCGGTGCGCAATATCGAAGGCTACAACAAGCGCGTGACCGACGCCGCCAAGAAGGGCGAGGTCATCAACCGCACGGTCCAGACCGGCTTCGACCCCGATACCGGCAAGCCGATCTTCGAGGAGGAGCCGCTCGACCTCACCCCGATGCCCTATATCGTCGTGATCGTGGACGAGATGGCCGACCTGATGCTGGTCGCCGGCAAGGAGATCGAGGCCTCCATCCAACGGCTGGCCCAGATGGCCCGTGCCGCCGGCATCCATCTGATCATGGCGACCCAGCGCCCGTCGGTCGACGTCATCACCGGCACCATCAAGGCGAACTTCCCGACCCGCATCAGCTTCATGGTGACCAGCAAGATCGACAGCCGCACGATCCTG
Source organism: Marivibrio halodurans (assembly GCF_017963645.1). Classification (GTDB taxonomy): domain Bacteria; phylum Pseudomonadota; class Alphaproteobacteria; order UBA8366; family Aestuariispiraceae; genus Marivibrio; species Marivibrio halodurans. The sequence continues at coordinate 225,956 of NZ_JAGMWN010000006.1, forward strand.
GGCGAACAGGGGGCGGAACAGCTGCTCGGCAAGGGCGATATGCTCTACATGGCCGGCGGCGGGCGGATCACGCGCATCCACGGCCCCTTCGTCGACGACAGCGAGGTCGAGGCCGTCTGCGGCTATCTGCGGCACCAGGGAGAGCCCGACTATCTTGACGCGGTGACCGACGAGGACGACATGACAGGAGGTTTCGACACCGACGTCAGCGGCGCCTCCCAGTCCTTCGGCGGGTCCGGCGGTGGTGGCGGCGGCGACGAGTCGCTCTACGATCAGGCCGTTGCCCTGGTGGCGCGCGAAGGAAAATGCTCCACGAGCTTCATCCAGCGCCACTTGCAGATCGGCTATAACCGCGCGGCCCGGATCGTCGAGCAAATGGAGAAGGAGGGTGTCGTCAGTGCGGCGAACCATGTGGGCAAGCGCGCGGTCCTGGTCGGCGACCACAGCGCATGAGACGGCGCGCGATAGTGGCGGAGACGCCATCCCGGTTCTGACCCGGCGGCGGGCGGGATTGGGCCTGCTGGCGTTCGCGGGCCTGTCTGCGGTGCCCTTCGGCATCCCCGCGACGGCGCGCGCCGCGTCAGGCGCGAGCGAAGGCGACCAGGCCCTGATCGAGGCGGCCGAGCGCTATTTCAACGGCATCGGCACGCTGCAATCGCGCTTCATCCAGACGAACCCGGACGGCAGCTATCTCGACGGCACCATCGCCATGAAGCGGCCGGGCCACATGCATATCGATTACGGCGAATCCAGCCCGATCGAGGTGATCGCCAACGGCACCTTCTTCATCCTGGTCGATCACCGGCTGGAGGAGGTGACCTATCTGCCGCTGGAGACCACGCCCGCCTATCTGCTGCTGCGCGAGGATTTCGAGCTGGGCGGGGAGATCGCGGTCGCCCGCGTCGATCACGGCGCGGGTCTCGTCCGCCTCGAACTGACCCATGCGGGAGAGGAGGATATCGGCTCCGTCACGGTGACGCTCAATGCCGATCCGATGACGCTCCGGCAATGGGAAATCCGCGACGCCCAGGGCCAGCGCACCCGCGTGACGCTGCTCGACCCACGGTTCGGCGTCACGCTCGAGGACTCCCTCTTCACCTTCCAAAACCCCTACGGCCCGGGGCAGGGGGGTAATCGCTAACCTCCGCGCATGAAGGGGGTCAGGATCAGACGAATCCAGCCGCGTTCCTCCCGGCCCTCGACGCCGATCGGCATGCCGGCCCGGCGTTTCGTGGCGCTGCGCGTGCGGAACAGACGGTCCCATAGGCTGAGCACCGTGCCGTAGGTCGAATCCGTATCGCGGCGGATCTTGTGGTGATGCACCCAATGCTGCGCGGGCGTGATGATGACGGGGCCGAGCGCGGTCTCGACGCCCGCCGGCAGCCGCAGATTCGAATGGTGGAAGATCGCCGCCAACAGCACCAGCGCCTCGAACACCAGAACACTGGCGAGCGGGATGTCGAGCAGCAGGATCACGCAGGCCCGCACCAGGGCGGAGAGCAGCACCTCCCCGAAATGAAAGCGCACGGCCGAACTGCTGTCGAGATGCGCGTCGAGGTGATGCACCTCGTGAAAGCGCCACAGGGCGGGAATCTCGTGGTTCGCGCGGTGCCACCAATAGATCAGGAAATCGAGCAGCAGCAGATCGAGCACCAGCCCCACCCAGCCGCTCCACCAGGGCGCGACCGCCGCCCGCCAATCCGGCGCCGTCTGTGCCGCCCACACGCTGACCGGAATCACGACGGAAAGCGACAGGCCCATATTGACCAGGAAAAGCCCTCCGTTGCGGATCAGCCTGGCCCGCCCGGCCGATCCGCGTGGCGCGTCCGGGTCGGCGGGGAACAGGCGCTCCCCCACGAAGAAGAGCGCGAGCCAGAATGCGACCACAAGGCCCTTGAAGGCCAAAAGCTCTTGCACGATCTGTTGCATGCGCTAGGGCTAGCCCGTCATCGGTCCGCGAGGATATCGTGACAGCATATGGCCGACCGTCCGGGGCTGGGCAAGCACCCCTCCGGCCGCCGATGGCCCGCGCGCCATCAAAGCCGCGTGATCGCGACGACAGGACGCGCGAGCGATACCGCATGCGCCATTGTGCATATGCAATTGTTCAAATTAGGAAAGCGACCCCAATGAGCGAGCGCCCGACCCTCACCCCCCAACCCCTGATCGGCATCATCGCCTGTACGCAGGAATCGGACGACGGCGTGCGGTCCTTCAAGGTGGGGGAGAAATATGTCCGCGCCATCCATGCCGCCTCGGGGGCGGTGCCGGTGATGCTGCCGCCGCTGGGGGCGGAGACGGATGTCGCCGCGCTGCTCGACCGGCTGGACGGGCTGTTCCTGACCGGCAGCCCCTCCAATGTCGAGCCCCATCATTATGACGGCCCGGCCGCGCGCGAAGGGGTGAAGAGCGACCCCGACCGCGACGCCACGACCCTGCCGCTGATCGAGGCGGTGCTGACGCGGGGCCTGCCGCTGTTCTGTGTCTGCCGGGGCCATCAGGAACTCAATGTCGCGCTGGGCGGCACGTTGCACCAGCATGTCCACGAACTGCCGGGCAAGCGTGACCACCGCGAACCCTACGACCTGCCGATCTCCGCGCGCTACGGCGCGGCCCATCCGATCGCGATCGCGGAAGGCGGCCTGCTCGCGCGGATCAACGGTGGCGCCGAGGAGGTGATGGTGAACAGCCTGCATTCCCAGGCGATCGACCGACCGGCCGACCGTCTGATGGTGGAGGCGGTCGCCGACGACGGCGTGATCGAGGCGGTGAGCGTCAAGGACGCGCCCGGCTTCGCGCTCGGCGTGCAATGGCATCCGGAACATCCGACGGCGCTGGAATGGCCGCTGTCCCAGGCGATGTTCCGTGCCTTCGGCGAGGCGGCGCGCGATCACGCCCGCCGTCGGGAGACGGCGCGGGCCGCATGACCGCGCGCGACGCGCAGGGCTCTCGTTCCCTCTTTTACCGCCCCGCATCGCGATACCACCACCCGAGAGCCGCGAAGCCTTGAGGTGCGGTGCCGATATCGGCATGCTCCCCCAACCGATCCGCCACGCTGCCGCCGATAGCCGTGGGCTTTTGTCTCGACCGGCGGGGGCTTCATGGATGTCAGCACAAGAGAAAGCCGCCAATGCGCTTCGTCACCTGGAATATCAATTCGGTTCGCCTGCGTATCGATCTCCTGCGCCACCTCGTGGAGGAGACCGACCCGGATGTCGTGCTGCTTCAGGAAACCAAGGTCCAGGACAAGGATTTCCCCGTCGCGGCCCTGCAGGATCTGGGGCTGACGCACAGCCTGTTCCGGGGGATCAAGAGCTATAACGGCGTCGCCGTCCTGTCCAAGCATCCGCTGGCGGAACCGGGCGGCCATCACTGGGCCGGCCGGGAGGATGCGCGTCATGTGCTGGCGACCCTGCCGAACGGGGTGGAGGTTCATTCCCTCTATGTCCCCGCCGGCGGCGACGAGCCGGACCCGGCGGTCAACGACAAGTTCCGCCACAAGCTCGATTTCGTCGACGAAATGAAATCCTGGTTCCCCGCCAACCGCGATCCGAAACGGCCGATCCTGCTGGCCGGCGACCTCAATATCGCGCCGCTTGAATCGGACGTCTGGTCGCACAAGCAACTGCTGAAGGTGGTCAGTCACACCCCGGTGGAGACCGAGGGGCTGACCGCCGCGCAGGAAGCCTTCGGCTGGACCGACGCGATGCGCACCCTGACGCCCGCGCCGGAACGGCTCTACACTTGGTGGAGCTATCGCGCGAAGGACTGGCGCAAGGCCGATCGCGGCCGGCGGCTGGACCATGTCTGGCTCTCGCCCGGGCTCGACGGCACGCTGCGCCACATGTCCGTGCTGGAGGATGCGCGTGGCTGGGAGAAGCCCTCCGACCACGCGCCGGTCATCGTCGATCTGGATGTTTGAGCCCGATCCCGAGGCCCGATTCTAAGCCCGGTCCCGGGTCCGATCCTAGACCCGACCCTGGGCCCCATTCCAGACCGCCATCTGATAGCGCCCGGGCGCCACGCCTTCCGGCGGGTCGAGGGGAACGGCGGCATCAAGCGGCAGCATCTGGTCGCTGACCAGCATCGCGCCGGGCGCCAGCAGGGGCGGCAGGCGTTCGGCGATATCGCCCGCCAGCATGGCGTTGCGCGCGGAATCGCCGGTGCCGATATCGCTATGGACCAGGATCGCACGCCCGGCCAAGGTCTCCGCCGCGCGCTCCAGGGTCTCCAGCACGTCGCCCAGGAACAGCCGCTCCTCGGCGGGGATGCAATCGGGATGCGCGCGCACCTCGCGCTCGAAGACATAGATCGCCCGGTCCGGCAGGATCGTGCGCAGATGATCGAAGGTGCGCCCATTGCCGAGGCCCAGTTCCAGCACCACGCCGTCGCGATCCGCGATATGCCGGGCCGCCTGATCCAGGCAGGCGCGCTGCGCCGTCAGGCGCCGGATCACGGAATCGAGACGGGACATGACACGCACTCTTTTTTTCGTAGACGAGACGGGAAATCCTCCCCGGACAGTGCCCGGCGGAGCGGCTCCGCGCAATCCCGTGATTTGCGCGGACGCGGGGCTGTGCCATAGTGGCCGCGCTCGGACCCCCTTGCGGGCCCGGCCGACGCACTTCGCCGACGGGGGCGACGGGAGTGGGAGCGGCACGCGCCGACGCATGAGGAACGATCACGACACCGGCCCGGACGGGGTGAAAGGCGCGATGCCGCCGGGCACCCGGCGGTTCGGGCGTTTTGGACGCACGCGCTCCGAGGCGAGTCGCGAGGGCGCCGCGGCGCATAGCCGCGTCCTGCTCTACAGCCACGACACATTCGGCCTGGGCCATCTGCGCCGGTGCCGGGCGATCGCGCATGCGCTGGTCGAGCGGAACAAGGACGTTTCCGTCCTGATCCTCTCCGGTTCGCCCATCATCGGCAGTTTCGATTTCCGCGCGCGGGTCGATTTCGTGCGCATCCCGGGGGTCATAAAGCTGCGCAACGGCGATTACACCTCGCTGAAGCTGCATATCGACATCGAGGATACGCTGGATCTGCGCGCCTCGATCATCCGCCACACGGCGGAAACCTTCGATCCCGACCTCTTCATCGTGGACAAGGAACCGCTGGGGCTGCGCGGAGAGGTGGAGGAGACTCTTTGGATGCTGAAGGAACGCGGCGTGCCCCGCGTCCTCGGCCTGCGCGACGTGATGGACGATCCCGACCTCCTGGCCCCGGAGTGGGCGCGCAAGAACGTCCTGCCCGCGCTGGCGGAACTTTATGACGACATCTGGGTCTACGGCCTGCCGCAGATTCACGAGCCGCTGGAAGGACTCGACATCCCGCCCTCAATCCTGCGCAAGCTGAGCTATACCGGCTATCTCAGGCGCGAGGTGTCGCGCGACTGCGCCACGCCGGCGCAAGCGCCCCTGTTCGATCGTCCCTATATCCTGGTGACGCCGGGCGGCGGCGGCGACGGAGAGGAGATGGTCGACCGCGTGATCGCCGCCTATGAGCACGACCGCGACTTGCCGCACCCGGCGTTGATCGTCTTCGGACCCTTCATGCAGTCCGACCGGCAGAACGAGTTCCTCGCCCGGGTGGAGCATTTGCCGGCCGTGGAGTGCCTGACCTTCGACGCGCACCTGGAGGCGCTGATGGACGGGGCGCACGCGGTCGTGGCCATGGGCGGCTACAATACCTTCTGCGAGATCCTGTCCTTCGACAAACGCGCGTTGATCGTCCCGCGCACCACACCGAGACGGGAACAGTTGATCCGCGCCAGCCGCGCGCAGGAACTCGGCCTTGTCGCCATGCTGCGCGACCGCGACGCCATCGACCCGGCGCGCATGGCGACCGCCTTGCGCCACCTGCCGCAACAGCCCAGGCCGTCGGAACGCGTGGTGCCCGGGCTGCTCGACGGGCTGGACAATGTCGACCGTCTGGCCCGCCATCTGATCGACGCGCCCCGGAAGCCCGACGCGCTGGACGTGGTCGAGCGACGAGCCTGACCCGCGCGGAACCGAGAGACAATGAGGACTCGATGGGCGAGGAATCGATGGGCGCGAAATCGGTGGGCGCGGTCGCGTTCGTGTTGAAGGGCTATCCCCGCCTGTCCGAAACCTTCATCGCCCAGGAAATCCTGGGGTTGGAGCGGCGCGGGCTGGATATCCGCATCGTCTCCCTGCGCCATCCGACCGATCGGGCGCGCCATCCGATCCATGAGGAGATCGCGGCGCCCGTCACCTATCTGCCGGAATATCTGAAGGACGCGCCGGGCCGCGTGCTGGCGGCTTGGTGGCGGGCACGACGTCTGCCGGGCTACAAGGCGGCGCGGCGCGCCTTCCTGCGCGATCTGCGCCGCGAGCCGACACCGAACCGCCTGCGCCGCTTCGGTCAGGCCTGCGTGCTGGCGGCGGAGCTGCCGGCCGATGTCCGGCGACTGCATTTCCATTTCCTGCACACCCCGGCGAGCGTCGCGCGCTATGCCGCCATCATGCGGGGCCTGCCGTGGAGCGGCTCGGCCCACGCCAAGGATATCTGGACGACGCCCGATTGGGACCTCGCCGGAAAGCTGGCGGAGGCGGAGTGGGTCGCGACCTGCACGGCCAGCGGCGCCGCCCATCTGCGCGCCCTCGCCCCGGCGCCGGAGCGGGTGGCGCTGGTCTATCACGGGCTCGACCTCGACCGATTTCCGCCGCCTCCGACGCGCCCCCCGGCGGCGGCGATGACTCAAGACGGAGCCGGAGGCCCGGTGCGCCTGCTCTCCGTCGGGCGGTTGGTGGAGAAGAAGGGTTACGACGATCTGATCGCGGCGCTGGCCGCCCTGCCGCAGGCACTCGACTGGCGACTCGTCCATATCGGGGGCGGCGCCTTGAAGGAACGCCTGACCGAACAGGCGGCGGACGCGGGCATCGCCGATCGGATCGATTGGCGCGGCGCCCGCTCCCAGGAGGCCGTGCTGGCCGCCATGCGGGAAAGCGATCTTTTCGTGCTGGCCAGCCGGATCGCGCAAGACGGCGACCGCGACGGCATGCCGAACGTCCTGATGGAAGCGCAGAGCCAGCGTCTGCCCGTGCTGTCCACCGCCGTCTCGGCGATACCGGAGTTGATCGCGGACGGCGAGACCGGCCGCCTCGTCCCGCCCGGCGATCGGGACGCGCTTTCGGCGGCGTTGGCCGCGTTGATCGGCGACATGGCCCTGCGCCGCCGTCTGGGCGCGGCGGGGGAGGCCCGGGTGCGGCGGGATTTCGACGCGCGCCGGTGCCTCGACGATCTGGCCGCGCGCTTCGGCCTGCCTGCCGGCCGCCGCGTGGCGTGATCCGAATGCCGCGCAGCACATCACCGCCCGTCGCCTTCCACGCCCCGATGAAACCGCCCGACGACCCGAGGCCGAGCGGCGACCGCCGCATGGCGCGCGCGCTGATGGAGGGGCTGTCGCGCGCGGGCTACAGCCCCTTCCTGGCCAGTTCCTTCAAGAGCCGCGACGGCGCCGGCGACCCGGCCGCCCAGACGCGCCTGATCGAAACGGCGGAGGTGGAGGCCGCGCGGCTGATCGACCGGCTGCGCGCCGACCCGCCGGCCTGCTGGCTCACCTATCACTGCTATTACAAGGCGCCGGATCTGTTGGGGCCGCGTGTCGCCGCCGCGCTGGGCATCCCCTATGTGCTGGTGGAGGCGAGCCACGCGCCCGGACGCCGGGACGGCCCCCATGCCGTCTTCGCCCGCGCGGCCGAAGACGCGATCCGCGCGGCCGACCTGATCCTGCAACCCAATCCGGATGACCCGCCCGCCGTCGCCCCGCTTCTCAAGCCCGGCGCACGGCAGGAAGCCCTGCCGCCCTTCATCGACACGGAACCGTTCCGATCCGCCGACCGGGCGGCGGCGCGGGCGCGGCTGGCGGCGGCGCACGGGCTGGACCCGGCCGCCTGCTGGTGTGTCACGGCGGCGATGATGCGACCGGGAGCGAAGAGCCGGTCCTACGCCGTGCTGGCGGCGGCGTTGCGCACCCTCACCCCCGATGCGGGCCGCTGGCACCTGATCGCCGCCGGGGACGGCCCGGCCCGGGCGGAGGTGGCGGCGATGTTCACGGACCTGCCGGAATCCCGACTTCTATCCATGGTGGGGGTGGAGGCGGTGGCGGACCTCTTCGCCGCCGGGGATATCTTCGTCTGGCCGGCGGTGTCGGAGGCATTCGGCTTCGCCCTGATCGAGGCCCAGACCGCCGGCCTGCCGGCCATCGTCGGAGACCGGCCGGGTCCACGCTCCCTGGTACGGGCTGGAGAAACGGCCCTGCTCGCGCCGGAAGGGGATGCGGGCGCCTTCGCGGCGGCGCTCCGGCAACTCGTTTCGAACCCGGATCGACGCCTCGCGATGGGCCGGGCCGCCCGCGACCACGCCGATCGGCGGCACGGCATGGCGGCGGGGGCGGACCATCTTCGCCGCGCCCTCGACGGTCTGACGGGGCGGGTATCGGGGCGGGTACAGCCATGACCCGCCTGATGATGATCCGCCACGCGCCGACGCCCTGGAACCGGGCCGGATTGTTGCAGGGTCGCACCGATATCGCGCTGGACCCGGCGGGCGAGGGGTGGGTCGCCACATGGCGCCTGCCGGCGGAGGCGGCGGACCTGCTGCCGGTCGCCAGCCCGCTGGCCCGCGCGCGGCGCACGGCCGAACTGCTGCTGGGCGCGCCGCCGCCGACCGATCCGCGTCTGGCCGAGATGCATTATGGCGCCTGGGAGGGGCAGCGGCTGGCCGATCTGCGCGCGCGCCTGGGCGAGGCGATGACGGCGAACGAGGCGCGCGGCTGGGACTTCACCCCGCCGAAGGGGGAGAGCCCCGCGATGGTGCTGGCCCGCCTCGCCCCCTGGCTGCGGGAGCGGGCGGGGCAGGAGCCCGGCACCCTCGCCCTCTGCCATAACGGCATCATCCGGGTGGTGATGGCCCGGGCGGCGGGCTGGGACTTCCGGGGAAAGCCGCCCGCCAAGCTGCGCGACGGGACGGCGCACCTCTTCCGCCTCGCCCCCGACGGCACGCCGTCGGTCGAGCGGCTGAACATCCCCCTCACCGACAGCCCCAAACCGGAGGGCCCCGCATCGTGAGCGCGCCGCCACGCCTGCTTTTCCATGTCCAGCATCTGCTGGGCGTCGGACATCTGAACCGGGCCAGATTGATCGCGCGGGCCTGCGTGGAGGCTGGGTTGGCGGTCGAGATGACGGTGAACGAGGACCCGGACGGCACACCGGGCGAGGCCGTGCCGGACGGCGTCGCCGCCCTGCCGCTGCCGGCGATCCACGCGGCCGACGCGTCCTTCAGCGCGTTGGTCGACGGCGCGGGCCGGCCGGTCGATGACGCGCATTGGGCGGCACGGGCGCGGCGGCTTGAAACGGCCATCGCGGAGCGCGCCCCGGCGGTCCTGTTGATCGAGGGCTATCCCTTCGCCCGGCGGCGCCTGCGCCGGGAGATCGAGCCCCTGGCGGCCCAGGCGCGGCAGGCCGGGGCGGCCGTCGCCTGTTCCCTGCGCGATATCCTGGTGGCGAAGACCGACCCGGCGCGCAACGCGGAGACGCTGGCCCGCGCCGAAGCCCTTTACGACCGCATCCTGGTTCATGGGGACACGAATTTCGCGCCGCTCTCCGCGAGCTTCCCCCCGGCCGACGCGCTGGCGGGGCGCATCGCCACGACCGGCTATGTCGCCCCGATGGAGGATCTGCCGCCATGGCATGGCGATCGACCGGACGCGCCCATCCTGGTTTCCGTCGGCGGCGGGGCGGTCGGGGAAACGCTGCTGGAAGCGGCGGTCGAAGCCGCGATCCAAGCCCGATCACACCACGGCGCTGCCCCGGCGGGTGCTGGGCGGCCCTGGCGGTTGCTGGGCGGGCCGAAGCTGCCGGACGCGGCGCGGGCGCGTCTGACCGCGCGGCTCGCCACCCGCGAGGGCATCACGCTGGAGCCCGCGCTCGACGGGCCGGCATTCCGGCGGGCCTTGGCTGGCGCCGCGCTGTCGATCAGTCAGGCGGGCTATAACACGGCCGTCGATCTCTGGTGCGCCGGGCCGCCGGCGATCCTGATCCCCTTCGCCGGGCCGGACGGCAAGGAAAGCGAGCAGCCCATGCGCGCGCGCCTGATGGCCGCGCGGGGGGAGGCGCTGGTGCTGCCGGAGGGCGCGCTCACCCCCCAACGGCTGACCGAGACGGTGGAGAGGGCCCTGGCCCGGGCGGCGGGCGGCCCGCGCGACCGTGTCCCGCCGCCGTCCCTCGACGGCGCGGGGGAGAGCGCGCGCATCCTGGCCGCGCTTGCCGGGGTGCGCGGGCTCGGCTAAGGCTTTGACTAGGGCTTTCGAGGGAAGATTTTCGGGGGGCCATCGATGGCGCGATCCCAGGGTGGAGCGTACAATCAGGCGACGCGGCCCACCGCGGCGGCACCGCTCGCTTCCGGGCGGCGCGACGGGGCGGAGGCCGCGGCCTGGGCCCGTTTCACGGCCGCCATCGACCGGCTGGCCGAGGGTGGGGCGCACGCGACCTTCTGGTGGCGGGACGACGATGCGGGCGCGATCGCGCCCGCGCTCGACCGGCTGCTGAGCCTGGCGGGCACGGCACGGCCGTTGGGGCTGGCGGTCATTCCACGCGATCTGGACGACGACACGGTGGCGGCCGTCAACGCGGCCGGGCCCGGCGTGGCGGTACTGCCCCACGGCCTCGCCCACGCGAACCATGCGCCGGAAGGCCGGAAAAAGGCGGAATTCGGCGCGGACCGACCGCTGGCGACGCGCCGGGCGGAGGTGGAGGACGGCCGCCGCCTGCTGGCCGAGAGTCTGGGGGGGCGGCTGTTCCCCCTTTTCGTGCCGCCCTGGAACCGGATCAATCCGGACTTGGCGGACAGGCTGGTCGCGGACGGCTGGGCCGGTGTCTCCACCTTCAAGGCCCGCGCGCGGGCGGAGCGGGGGCGCCGCCTCAACACCCATGTCGATCCGATCGACTGGAAAGGGACGCGCGGCTTCCTCGGCACGCAAGCGGCGCTGGATCAGGCGGTCGCCCATCTGACGGCCCGATGGGAAGCAAGCGCCGGGACGGATGGAAAGACGGGAGATGAAACGGACCCGACGGAGCCGACCGGCCTCCTTACCCATCATCGGGACCATGACGGCGGCACCTGGGATTTCACCGCCGCCTTCCTGGAGACGGTCGCGGCGCATCCGGCCGCGATCCTGGTCGCGCCCGTCGACGGTTTGGGCCGCGATCATGAGGAACCGGAGGCGGGATGAGCGAAAGGCTGCGACAAATCGCGCGTGAGCGCGGCGATACCGGCATGGACGGCGCGGCACGCGGCGGATCGAGCCAAGCGGACGGGCCGCTGGTCCTGCGCTATCCACGCCGTCTGCTGCATGGCGATCTGGCGCGCGCGCTGCTTGGCCTCGCCCTGACGGCGGGACCGCTGATGATGATCGAGCCCTTGCTGGCGGTCGGTGTCGTGCTGGGATTGTGCGCGGCGATCTTCGCCGTTTATCTGGCGCGCACGATCCTGCGCTATCGCGCGTCCTGGGTGCTGGAGGAGGGGCACGTGCGCCAGCACGGCTTCCTGCCCGGCACGATCGATTGGGACGGGCTGCGCGCAGCGAAGCTGCGCTATTACACCACCAAGCGTGGGCGCGAGGGCGCGGGCTGGCTGGTTCTGACATTGAAGGGCCGGGCCGGTTCCGACGACACGGCCGAGCAAAAGAACCGCGTCACCAAGATTTCCGTTGAATCGACGATCGAAGGCTTCGACGATCTTCTGGCCCGCGCGGCCCGCGCGGTGCGCGAGGGAACCGTCGACGTCGACGAGACCAGCGTGCACAATTTCGCCGCCGCCGGTCGGCCACTCGGCCGGGCCGGGGAGGACGACGCGGAAACTGACGAGACCGAGGCGGACGAGACCGAGGGGACCGGCGGACCCGCCGCCGGAAGGGAGGATCGCGGCCCATGACGGGCAATCTTCTGGAGGTGCGCGACCTGCGGATCGGCTTCACGCTCGACCACGGGACGCTGGAGGCGGTGCGGGGCGTCAGCTTCCGCGTGCCGCCCGGCGGCACCGTCGCGCTCGTCGGGGAAAGCGGCTCCGGCAAGTCGGTCGTGGCCCAATCTATCATGGGCATCCTGCCGAAGGCCGCGCGGGTCATGGGCGGCCATATCCTGTTCCGCGATCCCGGCAACGGTCCCGACGCCCCGCCGGTCGATATCGCCGCCCTGCCGCGCGACGGCACGGCGATGCGTGGCATCCGGGGCGGGCGCATCTCCATCATCTTCCAGGAGCCGATGACCTCGCTCTCGCCGCTGCACACGATCGGCAATCAGATCGGGGAGGCGGTGGAACTCCATCGCGGCGGCAGCGCGGCGGAAATCGCGGCGCTGACGCGCGAGATGCTGGGCATGGTGGGCTTCCCCGACCCGGCGCGCGCGCTGCGCACCTATCCGTTCGAGCTGTCCGGCGGACTGCGCCAGCGCGCGATGATCGCGATGGCGCTGGTCTGTCATCCGGCATTGCTGATCGCGGACGAGCCGACGACGGCCCTCGACGTCACGATACAGGCCCAAATCCTGAAACTGATCCGCGACCTGCAGGCGGAACTCGGCATGGCGGTACTGATGATCACCCACGATCTGGGGGTCGTCGCCAATGTCGCGGAGGAAGTGGTCGTGATGTATCACGGCCGGGTCATGGAGCATGGGCGCCGCGCGGACATCTTTCACGACCCGCGCCATCCCTATCTGAAGGCGTTGCTGCGCGCGGTGCCGCGCTTCGACATGAAGCCGGGGGAGCGGCTGGTGCCGATCCGCGCGATCGAGCCCGACGCCACCCGCCTCACCGCGCGCCGCGTGACGCCACCGGAGGGGGCCGATCCGAACCGCCCGGTGCTGGACGTGCGCGCCCTGACCAAGAGCTTCACCATCCGCAAGCGGGGTTTCCTCGCGCGTGCCGACGACCCGGCGGCGCACCGGGTGGTGGCCGTGGACGGGGTGAGCTTCCAGCTTCGCCGGGGGGAGTGCCTCGGCCTCGTCGGGGAAAGCGGGTGCGGCAAGACCACCGTCAGCAAGATGCTGATGCGCGCGATCCGGCCGGACAGCGGCGGCGTCGTCTATTCCGACGGCGTGACGGATACAGACGTCCTGACGCTGGAGGGGGATCGGCTGAAAGCCTTCCGCCGGACGATGCAATTCATCTTCCAGGACCCGTTCTCCAGCCTGGACCCGCGCATGACGGTGCTGGACATCGTTACCGAGCCGCTCGACATCCATGGCATCGGCAGCCCGGCGGAGCGCAAGGCCTTCGCCAAGGAATTGATGGGGCTGGTCGGTCTCGACGTGCGTCATCTCAACCGCTATCCGCACAGCTTCTCCGGCGGGCAGCGCCAGCGCATCGGGATCGCGCGGGCCTTGGCGCTGCGTCCGGAAATCCTGATCTGCGACGAGCCGGTCTCCGCCCTCGACGTCTCGATCCAGGCGCAGATCCTGAACCTGCTGAAGGACCTGCAGCGCGCGCTGGGCCTCACCACCCTGTTCATCAGCCACAATCTGGCGGTGGTGGATTACGTCGCCGACCGGATCGCGGTGATGTGCCGGGGACGGCTGGTCGAGATGGCCCCGCGCGCGGCGTTGTTCCGCGAACCGCGCCATCCCTATACCCAGGCCCTTCTGCGGGCGGTGCCGGAGCCGAACCCGGACCGGCCGCTCGATTTCGATCACCTGGCGGGCGCGCGCGCCTCGGACCCCGGGGCCTGGCCCGCACCCTTCACGGAGGATGACGCCCACCTGCCGAGGCTGGTCGAGGTGGCGGACGGCCATTTCGTGCGCCGGGCACCGATGATCCGAACGGAGGGCACGGCCGCATGAGACGGATCGGGGGGGCCAGGGCTTTCCGGGGAATCGCGGTGGCGCTGATCGGAGTGGGGCTATCGTCGGCGCCAGCCCCGGCCGTTGATTTCACCCCGCCGCTGGAGGATGTGCCCTATTTCGCCGACCGGGTGGCCGACGGCACCCTGCCCCCGGTGGAGCAGCGCGCGCCGAGGCGCCCCGCCCTGATCGATTTCGCCGCGCGCGGCCAAACGCCGGGACGCCATGGCGGCGATATCCGCATGCTGATGAGCCGGGCGAAGGACAGCCGCCAGCTTACCGTCTACGGCTATGCGCGGCTGGTGAAGTACGACCGCGATCTGGAGATCGTCCCGGATATCCTGGAGCGCGTGGAGGTGGAGGGCGACCGCGTCTTCACCCTGCATCTGCGCCGGGGGCATCGCTGGTCCGACGGCCATCCCTTCACGACGGAGGATTTCCGGTATTTCTGGGAGGACATGGCGAATAACGAGGATCTCTATCCCGTCGGCCCGCCGATCTTCCTCAAAGTGCAGGGGGAGTATCCCGAGGTCACGGTGATCGACGAAACCACGGTCCGTTACGCTTGGTCCAACCCCAACCCGGATTTCCTGCCGAGCCTGGCGCGCGCGACGCCGTCCTATATCTACGCACCCGCGCATTACCTGAAGCAGTTCCATGTGGACTATGCCGAGCCCGTCGCGCTGACGGCGAAGGTGGAGGCATCCGGACAGCGAAGCTGGGGCGCCCTGCATACCAAGATGGGCCACCTCTATCGCATGGACAATCCGGATCTGCCGGTACTTCAGCCCTGGCATCCGGTGACCGAGCAGACGGCGAGCCGCCTGATCTTCGAGCGCAACCCCTATTATCACAAGATCGACCTCGACGGCCGGCAACTGCCCTATGCCGACCGGATTATCCTCGATATCACGGAATCCGGCCTGATCCCCGGCAAGGTCGCGACCGGGGACGCGGATCTTCAGGGCCGTTATCTCGGTTTCGACGACTACACGCTGCTTAAGCGGAACGAGGAGCGGGTCGGCTACAAGACCCATCTCTGGCGCATCGCGAAGGGCGCGCATCTGGCGCTCTTCCCCAATCTGACGCACGGCGATCCGCGCTATCGCGCGCTGGTGCGCGACCCGCGCTTCCGCCGGGCGCTCAGCCTCGCCACCAACCGGCACGAGATCAACCGGGTGATCTATTACGGCCTCGCGATCGAGGGACAGAATACCCTGCTGCCGGAAAGCCCGCTCTATCGCCCGGATTATCGCGAGAAATGGACGGATTTCGACCTGGACCGTGCCAACGCGCTGCTCGACGAGATGGGGTTGGAGCGCCGGATGATCGACGGGGTGCGCACCTATCCGAACGGCGATCCGGTGGAGATCATCGTCGAGACCGCCGGCTCGACGACGGAGGAAACCGATGTCCTTCAGCTCATCAAGGATAGCTGGTACGAGGTTGGAATTCGCCTCTATATCAAGCCGTTGAACCTGGAGAGCATGCGCCGGCGCATCTATGCGGGGGAGACGCAGATGGCGATATCCTCCGGGTTGGAGAACGGCATCGCGACCGCGGACATGACGCCGGACGAACTCGCGCCCGCCCACCAGGTGCAATATCAATGGTCCGACTGGGGTCAGTATGTGGAAACCAACGGCAATGCCGGCAGCCCGCCCGACATGGAGGTCGGCAAGCGGCTGATGGACCTGCTGCATGACTGGTACGCGGCCGAGGGCAAGGAGGCCCGCCGGCGAATCTGGGCGGAAATGCTGTCGATCCATGCCGACAACCTCTTCACCATCGGCCTCGTCGCCGGCGTGCTGCAGCCGATCGTCGTGCGCGACGGGCTGATGAACGTGCCGGAGACGGGTATCTGGAATTGGGACCCCGGCGCGCACTTCGGGCTCTACGGCCTGGACGGGTTCTATTGGGCCCCCGACGGGCCATCCGGGGACTAGGGCGGGGGTAAGGCGATCATGATCGACTATATCGCACGGCGCCTGTTGGTGATGATCCCGACGCTCTTCATCATCAGCGTTCTGGTCTTCGTCATCATCCAGCTTCCGCCCGGCGACTATCTTGAGACCCTGGTGGCCGAACTGCAAAGCCAGGGAGAGGCGGTAAGCCAGGAGCGCATCGCCTTCTACCGCCAGGAATACGGGCTGGGGGAGCCGATCTGGAAGCAGTTCGCCGTGTGGTTCTGGGGTCTTCTCCAGGGCAATATGGGCTATAGCTTCGAATATGAGATGCCGGTGGCCGACGTTGTGGGCGACCGCATCTGGCTCACCATCCTGGTCAGCTTCTCAACCATCCTCTTCATTTATCTGGTCAGTTTCCCGATCGGCGTCTACTCGGCCGTGCGGCAATATTCGCTCGGCGACTACACGCTTACCTTCATCGGGTTCATCGGGCTCGCCACGCCGAACTTCCTGCTGGCGTTGATCCTGATGTATCTGGCCAATCAGTGGTTCGGTATCTCGATCGGCGGGCTGGTCGATCCGGCCCTGCGCGACGCGCCCTTCAGCCTGGAGAAGCTGCTGGATATCCTGGGTCATCTCTGGGTTCCGGTGATCGTCATCGGCACGGCCGGGACGGCGGGCATGATCCGGCGGCTGCGTGCCAATCTGCTGGACGAGCTGCACAAGCAATATGTGACGACCGCCCGGGCCAAGGGCGTGCCGCCGCGCAAGCTGTTGATGAAATATCCGCTGCGCATGGCGCTCAATCCTTTCATCGCGGATATCGGCAATTTGCTGCCGGAGATCATCTCGGGCGCGGCCATCGTCTCCGTCGTGCTCAGCCTGGAGACGACGGGGCCGATGCTGCTCGGCGCGCTGCAGAGCCAGGACATGTACCTCGCGGGCTCGTTTCTGATGGCGCTGGCGCTGCTGACGGTCGTCGGGAACCTGCTTTCCGACCTGGCGTTGGCGGCGCTCGACCCGCGTATCCGCCTCGGCGCGGAGGCCGCGCGATGAGTGGAAGCGAGCCCGGCGAAAACCGCCTTCCGGCGCGCGGGGCCGACCCGCTCGACCACTATGTGGACACGGCGCCGTTCGATCCCGAGGCGGCCGTCCGCCTGAGCCCGGAGCAGGAGCGCTTCTATCTCTCCGGCCAATGGCGGTTGATGTGGCTGAAATTCAAGAAACACCGCCTCGCGGTGGTGAGCGGCCTGTTCCTGCTGTTGGTCTACGGCTCGATCCTGGTCTCGGAGATGTTGGCGCCCGTCGCCTACGATTTCCGCAACACCGACTTCCTGAAAGCTCCGCCGCAGGAAATCCACTGGGTCCGGGACGGTGCGTTCACCGGCCCCTATGTCCATGGCTACGATGTCAGCCTGGATATGGAGACCATGTCCTGGCGCTACACGATCGACCGCGAAACGGTGATGCCGCTGCGCTTCTTCTGCACGGGCGGGGATTATCCGGGCGCGCGCTACGAATTCTGGGGGCTGGTGGAATCGAGCTTTCATGTCGTCTGCCCGTCGGAGGGCGGGTATTTCTACTGGCTCGGCACCGACCGGCTCGGCCGCGACATGTTAAGCCGGATCATCCAGGGCGCGCGCATATCGCTCACGGTCGGGCTGATCGGGGTAGCGATCTCCTTCACGCTCGGCGTCCTGCTGGGCGGGCTGGCGGGCTATTACGGTGGGCTGATCGATTCGACCGTCCAGCGCGCGATCGAGGTCGTGCGCTCCTTCCCCTCGCTGCCCCTGTGGATGGCCTTGTCCGCGGCGATGCCGGTCAACTGGTCGCCGATCATCGTCTTCATGGGGATTTCGGTGATCCTGGGCCTGCTGGACTGGCCCGGGTTGGCGCGCGCCGTGCGCTCCAAACTGCTGGCCCTGCGGGAGGAGGATTTCGTCACCGCGGCCGAGCTGATGGGCGCCCGGCCCCGGCGCATCATCGCCCGCCATCTGCTGCCCAGCTTCTCCAGCCATCTGATCGCCAGCGCGACGCTGACCATCCCGGCGATGATCCTGGGGGAAACGGCGTTGAGTTTCCTCGGCCTCGGCCTGCGGCCGCCGATCACCAGTTGGGGCGTGCTGCTGAACGAGGCGCAGAACTTCAACGCCATCGTCAACACGCCCTGGCTGCTCTATCCGGCGGTGCCGGTGATCCTGGTGGTCCTGGCCTTCCAGTTCCTGGGCGACGGCCTGCGCGACGCGGCCGATCCGTACAAGTAGGCGGAGCACCGCGCCGGCTTCACGGACGGCCCGCTATCCCAGTACCGCGAGGTCGAGCGGCCGGTCCACGCCCGCGACCCGGGCCGCCGGGCAATGGCGCGCCGGCTCCCCGCGCCACCCCTGGGCGCGGGCGTCGGTCAGCGTCGCCGTATCGCACAGCACGCGGCAGCCCTCCACCTTGGTGTGTTTCTCCAGCTTGGCGGAGAGGTTCACGGCCTCCCCCACCAGGGTGTAGTCGAGCCGCTTGCCCCGCCCGATGGCCCCGACGGTCAACGGCCCGGTGGCGAGCGCGACGCCGACGCGGATCGGGGGTTCCCCGCGCGCCGCGCGCTCCGCATTCCAGGCGTCGATCATCGCCGGGATGGCGGCGGCGCAATCGATCGCCCGGGCGGCATGATCCGACAGCCGCTTCGAGGCCCCGAAGGTCGCCAGCACCCCGTCGCCGAAGACCCGGTCGACGGTACCGCCATGGGCCTCGATCACACCGGCCATGCGGTCCTGGTAATCGTTGAGAAGACCGATCAGGGCGGCGGCCGACAATCTCTCCGAAAGCGGTGTAAAGCCCCGGATATCCGCGTTCAGCACGGTGCACCGCACCTGATCCGCGGCGCCGGCCGCGACGGTGCCGTCGGCGGCCGTGATGCGCGCCGCGATCTCCGGCGGGAAATAGCGGGACAGCTCGTAATGCGCGCTCTCCTCCGCCATCGCCCGGAGCAACAGGCGCCGCCCCCGCATCAGCGCCACCGTCAGGATAACCGTCACCATCAGAATGGTGATCATCTTGTCGAACTCACCCCCCAGCAGCACCGTGTTGGAGGTCAGATATTCGACATAGTCCCGGGTGACCGGCATGCCCGCGCCCGCCATCATGGCATAGACCACCAGCACCCCCCAGCCGAGCGCCGCCAGGATGCCCGTGCGCAGCACGTAGCGCGGATCGAACCGCAGCGCGCGCAAGGCGATGAAGATGAAGAGGTATAGCATGGTCGGCGCCTTCAGATAGAACGGCGCCGGCTGATCATATTGCAGGTGGAACGACCAGATCAGCGTCAATAGCAACGCCACATCGGTGACCGCCGACAACCCTAGATACCAATCCGGCAGATGGATGCGATAGCTGAGCCGGAGCCGGACGATCGTGAACAGGAAATAGAGCGCCAAGGCCGCCGGCACCAGCGAGGCGAAGCCGGTCATCAGATCGGTCGTCGGCGCGGCGGCATAGAGTATGGCGAAGGTCGCCACCACGCCGAGTTGGATCCAGCCGATCAGTTGCTCGCTGCGATCCTCCTGCCGGTGCACGGCGGCGCGCGCACGCGCCGGCAGGCCGGCCATGCGTTTCGCGTCCGGGGTGAAGGGGCTGAGGAACGGCGGCAGTTTCGTCATCGCCCGTTCCTTATGCCCAATTCCGGGCGGCCCGTCGCTTCACGATCGCTCGACCAAGTTCTAACCTGCCGGGTTCTAGGCCATAAACTCATAAACAGCATTCCCTAAGACACGGTTCGTCTCAATGACGGCGGACGCGTTGGATTTGAATGACGGCGGGACCGCCGCGTAATATCAGGTGCGGTGTTCTCCGGTTAATGCGGGATCGCGATCATGGTGTGAGGTTGTTGCTTGCCTAATACCAAATCTTGTTGATCATGCCCCATGCGGATCGCGTTCGGCTTTCCTCTGAACGAACGGAGGCGGGTAGGAAGGGTGGCGCGGGGCATCGTCAAGCCGCGCTGACGCCCTCGACAGAAGCCGAACGCGACCGAAGGGGCCCGGGCCCTCGGATGGCGTCGCCCGTGCCTCGCGATGCCCCGCATCGCCACGGCACACGCGCTCCTAGCCGAGAACCCGGGAGAGACGTCCCCATGGGGCATGATCAACAAGATTTGGTATAAGCGGCGTTTTGCCTTGTAGAGCCCTTCACCTGAAAGTGCCGTGGCAGGAGCGAACTCCAGCGCGGTGTCCAAAGCGAAACTCCGAAGGAGCACATGATGCGAGCTAGTCTTATCGTTACTCTTGTTTCAGTGCTTTTCGGCTTTCTTCTGTTCGAGGTCTATCTACGCGCTCAAGGAGCGGAGCCAACAACTGTCGTATCCAATCCTCATTTTTCGGGAACGAACTGGAGCCGTCCCGATGCCGAGTTCGCCTGGACGAACCAAGAGGGTACTTTTCTCGCGCTTGAAGAAGGGCAGGCGCCGATGAGCTTTCTTGAGAATGGTGCCCGACGTACTTACACGAACGGCTCTGAGCCAGAGAACGCGCCTGTACTGCTGCTGGCCGGCGGCAGTTACATGCAAGGTTACGGAATTAAGGATGAGAATGTCGTCGGCGCGGTTCTAGCCGAGCGGTTTCCGGAGTTTGCGGTGCGGAACTTTGGCACCGGGGGGTATGGAACGGTTCAGTCGGGCCTGAGAATTCTGCGGGAAATCGATGGGACGCACGACGCGCCGCCCGTGGCGATTATATATGGCTTTATTGGCCATCATTTGGCGCGCAACGTCGCCACCTCTGATTGGATTAGCTCGCTGGTGACCTCGGATGGTAGCGTTCTCATCCCGCCATACTTGGTCGAGGACGGGGAGGGCGGCGTCGCGGTCGAAGAGGCGCGGACCCTGGGTCTCTGGCCGCTGGAAACATGGAGCGCGGCGATTTCGGCTCTCAAGAGACGGGTGGCACCGCACTGGGTCTCGGGGACGCCGATGGGGCAAGCACGCCGGCTGACGGTGCTTTACCTGAAAAAGCTTCAACGGAAGGCGGCTGATTTGGGAATCCCGTTCGTCGTCGCGATCTTTAGAACGGGCACCCTTGATGAAAGCTATACGCTCGGAATCGAGGAGGATCTAGCCAGCGTCGGCGTCGATGTCATCGACTGTCGCTTCGAGGGCCTGCAAACCAACCCGACTGCATATCAGGTCGGCGGAAATGGTCATCCGATACCTTCCGTGCATGAGCATTGGGCCGGCTGCATGGGCGAGTGGCTGCACGAAAACACAGCAGCGTTGCGGTAACATAAGGGTAAAGACGCTCAATCCAATTCGAAGGCGTTTTTATAATCCAGCTTAAGAGCGGAATTCTGATCATTTTTATGCAATAAGCAGTTGCCAACCACTAGCACCTCGATGTCCGTGCCCATGAAGCAGCGGAAGGCATCCTCCGGCGTGCATACGATCGGTTCGCCACGTACATTGAAGGAAGTGTTGACCAGCACTGGGCAGCCTGTTGCCTCCTTGAAGCGGCTGATCAGCGCGTGATAGCGAGGGTTGGTACGTTTATCGACGGTCTGAACGCGGGCGGAATAGTCGACATGGGTGACGGCTGGGATTTCAGAGCGCGGAACGTTCAGTTTTTCGATACCGAAGAGTGCTGCTTCTTCATCGGTCATCGTCCTGCGCTTGCCGTCGGCCACATCGGCGACAATAAGCATGTAGGGCGAGTCGGCGTCGATATCGAACCAGTCCGAGACATGCTCACGCAGTATGGACGGGGCAAACGGGCGGAAGGATTCGCGGTGCTTTACCCGGAGGTTTAGCGTCTTCTGCATGGTTTCGCTGCGTGGGTCTCCCAGGATGGATCGGGCGCCTAAAGCGCGCGGTCCGAATTCCATTCGCCCCTGCATCCAGCCTACCGCTTTTCCCTCCGCCAGGGCTGCGACGATGCTGTCATAAAGATCGTCGTCCTCAAGCACTTCGAAATGCGCACCGGCCTCGGTCAGTCGGCGTATGATATCGGGCTGGTCGAATTCTGGACCCAGATAGGCACCGCTCATCCCATCGGGTTGGTTCTGCACGGTGCGCGAGTTTCCAAAATTCATGTAGTGGGTGGCAAGCGCCGCGCCTACCGCACCGCCTGCATCGCCCGAGGCCGGTTGGATCCAAACGTTATCGTATATGCCTTCCTTGACGATCTTGCCATTCGCGACGCAATTCAGGGCGACACCACCGGCCAGGCAGAGATTGGGAATGCCGGTTTCCGCGCGAAGGCTGCGCGCCAGTCGGAGAACGATCTCTTCGGTGACCGCTTGCACCGAGGCGGCGATATCCATGTGGAATTGAGTCAATTGTTCATCGGGCTCGCGAACTGCTTCGCCGAAAAGTGCCGCGAACCGATCGTTCGTCATTGTCAGGCCGGTGCAGTAGTTGAAATAGTCTTGGTTCAGTCGAAAGGAGCCGTCTGGTTTAACATCGATAATATTGTTCAGGATCGACTGGACGTATTTCGGCTCGCCGTACGGAGCCAACCCCATCACCTTGTACTCACCAGAGTTAACCTTAAATCCGAGGTAATACGTGAAGGCTGAATAGAGCAAGCCGATGGAATGTGGGAAGTGTATTTCCTTGATTACTTCCAGCATGTTGCCGCTGCCGCGAGCGACCGAGGTGGTGGCCCACTCGCCGACCCCGTCCATGGTCAGCACCACCGCCTCTTCGAAGGGCGAAGGGTAGAAGGCGCTTGCTGCATGGCTAAGGTGATGTTCGCTGAATAGAAGTTTTTCCTTGGTGTCGAAACCGCTAGCGAATTGATCCTTTACTTGCGAACCGATCAAATGCCTTTGGAACAGTTTCTCTCCCAGCCATACCGGCATCGCCATGCGGAATGAATTGAAACCCCGAGGCGCGAAAGCAACATAGGTTTCCAAAAGACGTTCAAACTTGAGGAATGGCTTATCATAGAAAGCGATATAGTCGAGATCGTCTAACGCCAGCCCTCCCTCTTCGAGGCAATATTTAAGTGCCTGCGTCGGAAACTCCGCATCATGCTTCTTTCGTGAGAAGCGCTCTTCCTGCGCCGCGGCGATAAGTTTCCCGTCCACGAGAAGGGCTGCGGCGGAGTCATGATAGAATGCCGAAAGTCCAAGAATTTTCATGGTATCACACCGGCGCGGCGCGGCAGCCCCCTAGAAAAGCGTATAGATGAAGGGCGCCACCGCTGAACCCTTGGTAAGCACGATCAGACCGCCGAGAGTGACCAGCATAATCATGATTGGCAGAAGCCAGAACTTTTTCCGGGCCCTCATGAAGCCCCAAAGTTCCATAATGAACGACATTATCACGCCTCTTCATCAGTATTGATTATCGAAACTGCCCGGCGGGGGACCTGGCGGTGTGCGGTCGATCCAATAGCTATCGGCCTTGGGATCGAATTCGAGATCAAGGGGTCGTCGGCCGAGAATCCTCATCACCAAGCCGATTGGCGTGATCGTCAGGAAAAACACCAGCCCCATGACGATCGGGTTGACGATTTTATGCAGGATCATCCCGAACTTGAACCAAATCCGGTTGAGCGGCCGCAGAAGCAGGGGGCGAAACACAGCCAAACCCAGCATGATAGCAGCCAATGACGCCCAGAATGCAGGCCAGAACAGGGACACATTCCCGGCGAAAAATTTGCCTGCCGCTATGACCGTGAAAACAACGACGAATACTAAGCCGAAGGCGCGCTCCGAACCCATCTTGGTGCGATCTTCGCGATCATAGGATTCGTGCATGCGACGCGAGAGCAAGGCGCGTTACCCTTCGAGTTTTCTTGTTCGGGCGTGGATATCATGGCCATGGCTGATGATCAATATAACCGCTCACGCTATCCCGCACTGTCCGCAACCCTATAGGATTGATGAGCCTCGCGTTTATCGGATTGAACCTCCCCGGGATTGCTGGAGGCCAGTTCGTATGAATCACGCCGCTCTCGTCTGATCGCCTAATACCACTTCGCGCTGATCACCATTGATGGGCCCAGCGTCTCATGGGCCCAGCGTCGAGATCCGATGAACATGATGTTCCACGGTTGGTCGAGCAACCGTCGCCAACCGTGGCAGCAGATATCGACGATGTCGTCGTAGGAATTGAATATCCTGTTGGAGAGCCCGTTCTCGCGCAGGAACTGCCAGATATTCTGACCGGGTTCGGTTCCGGGGCTCTTTGCGGTAGCGGGACGATGGTGATGTTGCTGGGAACGGTGAGGTTCTCCGTCATATGCCGGCCCGCCTGGTCGCGGATCAGCGGGACGTGAGCGCCAGGGGCGACGTTTCGGGCCATCTCATCGAAGCGAACGACGCCGTGCACCGCAGGACCGCAGGGATGGGACCCTCCATGACGTGTTCCGCCAAAGCCCGCCGCTCCGCTTCATCGAGGGCCTTCTGTCGGCCTGGCACCTTGCGGGTGATGAGCCCTTCCGGTCCGCTCGCGTTGAACCGCAAGACCCAGTCCCGGGTGATCTGCAGCGTCATGCCGCCGGCCCTCGCTGCGTCGCTCCGCGACCCGCCGTCAAAATCAGTCCGAAACGCAATCGGCGCCGCCATGACAAACCTCCATCGTTTGTCATGGTGAATCAGATTTGCGCCCCATGGGAAGCCCCCGTGAGTCTCAATCAGCGCGAGTTGGTATGACCTGCGGGCGGCCCAGCCGTTCGAGCCATAGCGCGCTTTCATGCGCCCCCGCCGGAAGCGGCAGCGTGCCCGCCACCCCGGCGGCGACCGCCGCCGCCATCCGGGTGGCCACCCAGTGGGAGCTCCACAACACACGCCAACCGCCCCCGGCCAGCAGGGCCGCGATCGCGCCTTGCTCGTTATAGCCACGCCAATCCCAGGCGGGCGGGTAGGGGTCGGGTAGGAAGATATCATGCATCGCCAGCAAGGCCCCCGCCGGCAAGCCGGGCAGAACATGGCCGATCAGCCAATCCACATCCGTGCCCGGCATGGCGATATGGCTGGAATCCACCGCCAGCACATCGCCGGGGCCGAGCGCGCGGAACAGCGCCGGATCGGCCGCTTGCGCCACGGCGCGGTGGAGCGTCACCCCCGCCAATCGGGAAAGATCGGCGCGCGGCGCCGGGTCGATCGCGGTGATCGCGCTGTCGGTCCCCGCCTCCCGCGCCGCCAAATCCCCCGCCGCGGCCGCCAGGAACCGTGTCGAGTGGCCGGAGCCGACCTCCACCACCCGGCGCGGCCGGTGGCGTTGGATCATCATATAGGCCGCCAGCCCGTCGAGGCGCGGATACCACCCCTGCTGCCAGCGGGGTTCCGGCGGCGCGGCACCGTCGAAGGCATGGAACCGCTCACGGTGCGCCTCCGCCTCGGCCAGCACATCGCGCATGGCGGGCGCCGCAGCCTCGAAAAGGGGGGTAAGAGCCGGATATCCCCCCGCCGGCCGGTCGCTCGGCGCATAGCGATAGGGGATAAAATAGCCGCGCCGCGCCAAGCCGGTGAGCGTCGCCGCCCCCATCGCCATCCGCCGCAGACGCTTGCGGATCGGTGGGCGATCCGGCGACGGTGCCTTGATCGAAGGGGGTGGGGCATCCGGCGGGTCCAGGCCGCTCATGCCTCCAGCACCATGCCCTCGCGCGCCGTGATCGTGCCGGGGCGGACGTTCGCCGCGGCCTCCGCGATCTCATCCATCGTCTCGTCGTCATGGCTGGGATCGTGATGGAACAGTACCAGGCGGTCGACATCGGCGGCATCGGCCACGCGGCAGCCTTCCTGCCAGGTGGAATGGCCGAAGCCGACGAAGCGGGGATATTCCGCCTCCGTATAGGTGGCGTCGTAGATCATGATATCCGCGCCGCGCACCAGGTCGACGACCGTCTGGTCGCGGCCGGTCGCGAAATGCTCCGTATCGGTGATATAGCAGATCGCCCGGCCATCGAATTCCACCCGATAGCCGACCGCGCCGTTCGGATGGTTGAGCGGCGCGGTGCGCAGCGTGATCCCCGGGCCGGGTATCAGCGTCTCCCCCGCCCGGAAGTCGTTGAAGGAAACATCCGCGCGAAAAGTCTCCGGCGGCACGGGGAAGAGCGGCGCCTGCATCATGTCCTTCAGGGTGCCGTGCAGCGTGCGGTCGGGCAACAGATGCCCGGCCCACAGGCGCGGGCTGAACCCTTCGATATGGAACGGCGCGAAGAAGGGCAGGCCGATGATGTGATCCAGGTGCGTATGGGTCAGGTAAAGATCAATCGCCCCCCGCCCTTCAGCCCCTGGTCCCTCCGCCGCGATCGCCTTGCCCAGCTTACGCAGGCCCGTGCCCGCGTCGAAGATCAGCCGGCGCTCGCCGCAGGTCACCTCAATGCAGGAGGTGTTGCCGCCGTAACGCAGCGTCTCCGGCCCGGCGCAAGCGATGCTGCCACGGGTTCCCCAGAACTTGACCGTGAAGGGTCGCGGGCCCGGCGCGCCGGTTCGTTCCGCCTTTGATATCATGGCCGACACATCACCCCGTTGCCGAAACGCCGCCGTCCCTCTATGCCTCTGGAAAGAATGCTATCGCCGCATGGCCCGAATGCCAAACGCGGCGTTCGGCGGGAACGATGCCGCGTCATGCGGCACGGCGTGGGTTGCGGCCCATCCCGGGGGAGGATCGAGGTTTCATGGCGCATCCATCCGGCCGAACCATTTGGGTCGGTCTGTTCTTCGGGCTCGCGGTCGCGGTGCTGGGGGCCTATCAGCAACTGAAACTGCCACCCGTGCTGCCGGAGATGCTGGCGGCCTACGGCTATCCGAAGGTGCTGGCCGGTGGCTTCATGTCGATCTTCTCCATCGCGGGGCTGACGCTCTCCTTCGGGCTCGGCCGGATGATGCAGACCCATGGGGCGGCGCGCTTCCTGATCGGGGCGGCGGCCCTGGCGGCGGGCGGGGCGGGGATCATCCTGGCGGCGCCGGAGAATGGTTGGCTGGTCCTGGCGGGCCGCGCCCTGGAAGGCATCGCGATGGCGATCCTGGCCGTCGCCGGGCCGACGCTGATGACGCGGAACGTGGGGCCCCGGCATCTGGCGCTGGCAGGCGCGCTGGCGGCGACCTGGATTCCGATCGGTGGGTTGATCGCCAGCGCGGTGGTCGACCTGACCGACCGTCTGACCCCCGGGGCAGCGGCCTGGCCGGGCGTCTTCTGGCTCGGCATTCTGTTCTGCGGGCTCGTCGCGGCGGCGACGCTCGCCGTCGGGCGGCCGGGCTCCGCCGTCGATCTCAAGATGCCGGTCGCGCACAAGGGTGCCGCCGCGCCGGACCCGGCGCGTCGATTGGGGCTGATCCTGGCGGGGGCGTGCTTCTTCCTCTGGTCGACCCAGAACATGGCGATGCTGACCTGGCTGCCGACCTATCTGTCGGAGCGACATGGCCTCGACGGCGCGGCGGCGGCGCAACTCTATGCCCTGCCGGTCGGGCTGATCGCCGTCTTCAATCTGGTGACGATCCCGATCCTCCGGCGCGGCGTGCCGATCGCGGGCCTGCTGACCGTCGTGCTGGTGGCGCAGGCGGTGTTGTTCCTGGCGGTCGCCTTCACGCCGATCCCGGGCCATCCGGCCACGGGTATCGCGGCGCTGGCGCTCTATGGCGCGCTGGCCGGGCTGACGCCGGCCTGCCTCTACGGCCTGCCGGCGGCGATCCTGGGTGGCGCCAATACCGGGGCCGGCGCCTTCGGTATCCTGATGACGGGCCGGAATCTGGGGGTTCTGTGCGACCCCCTGATGGTGGCGGGGTTGATCGGGCTGCCGATGCTCGCGGGATGGGACGGCGGCTGGGGGGCGGCCGCCCTCGGCATGGCGGTGGCAACGGGGTTGAGCGCGCTGGTCGCCGGCATGCTGGCCCGGCGCCTCGCCGCGCTGCCGCCGGCCTGAGGGGCCTCAGGGGATTTCCCCACTTCGGCCCGTTCAGGGCACCAGCTTGTAGCCGCCCGATTCCGTGACCAGGATCGCGGCGTTGGACGGGTCGGCCTCGATCTTCTGGCGCAGACGATAGACATGGGTCTCCAACGTATGGGTGGTGACCCCGGCGTTATAGCCCCAGACCTCGCCCAGCAGCACATCGCGGGAAATCACCTTGTCCCCGGCGCGATAAAGATATTTCAGGATCGCCGTCTCCTTCTCGGTCAGCCGTACCTTCCGGTTCGTGCCGACCTCCAGCATCAGCTTGGTGGCGGGGCGAAAGCTGTAGGGGCCGATGGTGAAGACCGCATCCTCCGACTGCTCGTGCTGGCGCAATTGCGCGCGCAGGCGCGCCAGCAGCACGTTGAGGCGGAAGGGCTTGGCGATATAATCGTTGGCGCCCGCGTCGAGGCCGAGGATCGTGTCGCTGTCCGAATCATGCGCCGTCAGCATGATGATCGGGCATTTCACGCCGGAACGGCGCAGCACGCGGCAAACCTCCCGCCCATCCATGTCGGGCAGGCCGACATCGAGCAGCACGGCGTCGAAATGATCGGCCTTGGCGGTCTCTATCGCCTCGGAGGCATTGGCGCGCTCCGTCGTCTCGAATTCCTCGTAGAGGCCGAGTTGCTCGGCCAGCGACACCCGTAGGGCCTCATCGTCGTCGACGATCAGAATCCGCTTGTCGCTCATCCCCTGAACCTTCCTGCAAAACGCCGATGCCCCTCGCCGCTCCCTGTTCCGCCAAGGAAGCCCGCCCGGCCTGGGCCTGTCCATTAAAAAATCCGTGCACGGTCCCTGGGCCGGCGCCGTTCGGCATTCGCGCATCCCGGCACCAGGCCGGAAGGCCGCGACGAGGGATCGACGCCGAAATTGGCACGAATCTTGATTACCTGTCATCCCGGAGACGAGGGAGAGGACGCCCATGACCGCCACCAACCCATCCGCATCGGCCGGCGCGGCCCCCCCGCCCTGGTCGTTGATGACTCCTGATGCCACCCGGGGCGATGCCAACCGGGGCGATGTCGGCCGGGGCGACGCCAGCCGGGGCGCGGGACGCGGCGACGGGACGAAGGCCGGCGCGGGCGCGCGGCACGCCACCATGCGTCCGCCCGAGGGGCCGGAAGCCGTCCGCTACGACAATGTCTTCGGCAAGGATGGGCTCAGCTTCGACGATATCCTCGACACCCTTAACCCCCTGCAGCATTTGCCGGTCGTCTCGACCATCTATCGTCAGATCACGGGCGACGAGATATCGAGCGGCGCGCGGCTTGCCGGTGGCGCGCTCTATGGTGGGCCGGTCGGCGTGCTGGGCGCCGCGATCAACGCCGCCAGCGTCGAGAGCAGCGGCCAGGATCTGGGCCAGCGCGCCTATGCCGCCCTGTTCGGCGAGGAAGCGCCCGCCGGTACGACAGGGACGGCCGTCGCATCGGCCACGGAAGCCGCGGGCGCGAATATCTCCGGCCCCTCGTCCACGACCGACGGGCCGGCCGCAATACGGGGCTCACTACGGGGCGCGGAGGATGGCGCCAACGCGCAACTCGCCGCCGTCGCGCCGGCGGCCGGGGGCACCGCATCCCCGCAATCCAGCCAGGAAACAGTATCCGACGCGGCGCGGAGCGGCCCGACCAACTTCTTCCTCGCGCTTCAGACGCCCAAGACCGGCGAAGTTCCCAAACGCGGCGCCGAGGGACAGTCAGCCGGGCTGAAGGCAGCCAGCATCCAGGCCGATTCCAACAGCGGCGTTATCGGCGCCAATGGCGGGGGGGTATCCGCCGGCGGCTTGCCGCCCGGCGCCGCGATCCAGAGAACCGCCGCGCCCGGTGCCCAATCCAGCCCCACTCAATCCAACCCCAGCCAGGGGACGCCCGCCGAAACCGCGCGGGCACCCGAGACGGATAGCGGTCCGCGGGTGGCCGGCGGCGGCCCCACCACGTTGAGCCCGGCGGCGGCCCAGGCCCTGATGCGCATGGCGGAGGCCAGCGCCGGCACCCCATCCGGCACGGAACCGCCCGCCGGCACCGCCGGCGGGCCCTCGAATGCCACCGCGCCCGCGCGCGCGTCCAAAGGCGTGATGGAAACCGCCGCCGCCGATCCGGCCCCGGACACCCACGCTTGGGCCGGCACGGAGGGAACCGTCGCCCCCGAACAGGTGCCGCAAGCCATGATGCGCGCACTCGAGAAATACGAGGCGATGAAGCGCCAGGGTTAGAGTACCCAATCGCGGCATTCCGGTTCTTACCGGGTCTACCGGGGCCTTGGCGACGGCGGTCGGGGCCGGTAGGCTTCCGCCATCATGCGTATAAGAGTGAGCGAGGACGGGCTTGAAATGCCGGATGGGCGCCGGGTGACCTGCGCGCTCGGCCGGGGCGGAATTCGTGCCCGCAAGCAGGAGGGCGACGGCGTCACCCCCGCCGGGATCTGGCCGATCCGCCGGGTGCTCTATCGTCCGGACCGCGTGGCGAAGCCGCGCACGAAACTGCCCGTCGCGACGATCGGGGAGCGGGACGGCTGGTGCGACGATCCGGCCGATCCCGCCTATAACCTGCCCATCACCCTGCCCTACGAGGCGAGCCACGAGGAAATGTGGCGGGAGGACGCGCTCTACGATCTGGTGGGAATCCTCGGCTATAACGACGACCCACCGGAAGCCGGGCGGGGCAGCGCCATCTTCCTGCATGTGGCGCGGCCGGATTACGGCCCGACGGAAGGGTGCGTGGCGCTGGCGTTGCCGGACCTGTTGATGCTGCTGGAACAGATCGCACCGGATTCCGCCCTGCAGATCGGTGCCGGCGCGGCCAGCACGCCGCACGACTGACCGGCCCGAGACGTCACCGCCCCTCACCTGAGCCGTTCCTGACCGTCAGCCGTAGTCGCGCGCGCCGAATATAGCCGACCCGACCCGCACATGGGTCGCGCCGAAACGCACGGCCGTCTCGTAATCCGCGCTCATCCCCATGCTGAGGCCCGCGACGCCGTTGCGCGCCGCGATCTTGGCCAGCAGGGCGAAATGCGGTGCCGGCAACTGGTCCGCGGGCGGGATGCACATGAGGCCCGCGATGGCGAGGCCGTGCTCCTCCCGGCACCGGGCGATGAAGCCATCCGCCTCGGCCGGGACGACGCCCGCCTTCTGTGCCTCCTCCCCGGTATTGACCTGGATGAAGAGCTGGAGGGTCCGCCCCTGCTCCGCCATCTCGTGGGCGATGCGCCGCGCGATCTTGTCGCGGTCCACGGTCTCGATCACATCGAAGGTCGCGACGGCATCCTTCACCTTGTTGGATTGCAGCGGCCCGATCAGATGCAATGTCACATCGGGATGATCGACGCGCAGACCCGGCCATTTCTCGACCGCTTCCTGCACCTTGTTCTCGCCGAAGACGCGCTGCCCCGCCGCCAGGACGGGGCGGATCGCGTCCGCCGGAAAGGTCTTGCCGACGGCGACCAGCGTCACGTCGTCGGCCGCGCGGCCGGCCTCGCGCGCGGCATCGGCGATTTTTCGGCGAACCTCGGAAAGGCGGTCTGCGGCGGATTCCATGCCCCTAATGTGCGGCGCGTCGCATGATCCGGCAAGCCCCGGAGGGGTGGGACATCCGGCCGATTGCATGGGCGCGCGGCGATGGGCATAGTCGGCGCGTCATGGCGAACCGCAGCGCGCTCAACCCCCTCGGACAACAGCTTCAGGCGGCCTTCGGGCTGCAGGCGCGGGGCCGCCTCGACGAGGCGGAGGCGGCGGCGAAGCGCATCCTGAAGATGGCGCCGAAGGAGCCGAACGCGCTCTATCTCCTCGGCATCCTCGCTCATCAGCGTGGCGACACGAAGGCCGCCGCCCAACATTTCGAGAAAAGCCACAAGGCCGATCCGCGCAGCGTCGCCGCGCTGTCCGGCCTTGGCATCGTGCGGCTCGACCAGCGCCGCTACAAGGAAGCGCGCGATCTGTTCCGCCGCGCGCTCGACCGCCAGAAGAACGACCCCAAGCTGCTCAACAATCTGGGGTTGGCGCATAAGGGAGCGGGCGACATGGCCCGGGCGGTGGAGTGTTTCCGCGCGGCGCTGTCCGCCGACCCGCGCTATGCCACGGCCGCCCTCAATCTGGGGGACGCGGCGCTGTCCGGCGGCGACGCGGAAGCGGCGGAGCAGGCCTACCGCCATGGTCTGTCCGTCGATCCCGACATGCCGGAGCTGCATAACGGCATGGCGAACATCCTGGCCGACCGGAACGACCTGGATGCCGCGATCGCGCATCTGCGCCGCGCCCATGACGGCCCGCGCGGTGACCGCGACCCGGATATCGCCTGCAATCTCGCCAATCTGCTGGTGAACAAGAACCGGATGGACGAGGCCGTCGCCGTGCTGCGCCAATGCCTGGACCGCCGCCCGGAGGCGATCGAGCCGCTGGTCGATCTGGCCGACGTGCTGCGCGCGCGCGGCGGAGAGGGCGACCAGGAGGAATCGAATGGTTTCTTCGCGCGCGCGGCGGAAATCGCCAGCGACGGCAAGGCGCTCGACGCGATGAAACCGATCGAACTGCACCGCGCCGCCCGCGCGCTGGAGGTCGCGAAGCGCTATGACGCCTCCTTCGCCTGTCAGCGCAGGGCCCAGTCGGGATGGCGGGCGCAGGCATCGGCCGCCGGAAAGTTCTACGATCGCGGCGGGCTGGAATCGCTGGCCGCGCGCACGGCCGAGATCTTCGCGACGATCCCGGCGCCCGGTCCGGACGACCCGGACGGCCATCCGTCCGACCGGCCCATCTTCATCCTCGGCATGCCGCGCAGCGGCACCTCGCTGGCCGAGCAGATCCTCTCCAGCCACGCCGATGTCTTCGGCGCGGGCGAATTGGCGACGATCCCGCAAATCCTCGAATCCCTGGTGGCGGAGACGGGACGCGACTGGCCGGACTGCGCGCGGGCGCTGACGGCGGAACGGCGGCGCGATCTCGCCCAGCGCTATCTCGACGCCTTGCCCGCGGCGGCCTCGGGCAAGCGGCACCTGGTCGACAAGCTGCCGCCGAACTTCTGGTATCTCGGCTTCATCCGGCTGCTCTTCCCGAAGGCCGCGATCCTGCACACGGTGCGCGATCCGATGGATACGGGCCTGTCGATCTTCACCCAGCGTTTCTCGAACGATCTGCTCTACGATCACGATCTGGGCGATATCGGGCATTACTACGGCCTTTATCGCCGGGTGATGGATTTCTGGGAAGGGTGGGATGTCCGTGTCCAACGCGTGGTCTACGAAGCGATGATCGCCGATCAGGCGGGGCAGAGCCGCGCGCTGCTCGCGCTGCTGGGGCTCGACTGGGACGACCGGGTTCTGGACTTCCACAAGACCGACCGGGAGGTCCTGACCGCCAGCCGCCTGCAGGTGCGCCAACCGATCTACACCACCTCCGTCGAGAAATGGCGGCGCTACGAGACGGGGTTGAAACCGCTGGCTGAGGCTCTCGGCCCCCTGGCGGACTACAAGGCCTATCTGGCGGCCCGCGATCACTAAAGCCTGGTGATTGCGGATGCCAGGCGCCGTGGGTGGCGGCCTTTATTTCGCGCCGCGATCCCGGTAAAGGAGGGTGACGGGACGATCATGGAGCGGACGGGACGATGGCGGGCAAGAAGTCGGACGCGACGACGGCGGCGCGGGCCATGACCGGCGCGCCCGCCAGCTTCGAGGAGGTTCTGGCACCGATCACGCCGGAGACCTTCTTCACCGAGTATTACGATAAGCAGCCGCTGCACATCCCCGGTGACCCCGGTAAGTTCGGCCGGATCATGAACTGGTCGGTCCTGAACGGCCTGCTCGACATGACGGCGATCTGGGGGTCCGCCTCGCTGATGCTGGTGCTCGACGGCGAGGTCCTGCCCCCCGGCGCCTATTGCGTCGAGGCACAGAACCGCGACGGCCAGACCGTGCGCCAACCGGACGCGGGCAAGGTCATGGCGCTGCTGCGCCAGGGCGCCTCCCTGGTGGCCAACGACATCGACACGCTCACCCCGGAACTGCGCGCCGTCGCCGACGCGATGGAGGACGGGTTCTGCGGCAAGGCGCAAAGCAACCTCTATTGCTCCTGGCGCCAGCGGCAGGCCTTCAAGAGCCATTTCGACACGCATGACGTCTTCGCCCTCCACATGGAAGGGGAAAAGCTCTGGCGCCTCTATGAGGGGCGGGAGACCCATCCGATCCGCCACCGCAACTGGGCGGGCCTGTCGGACGCCGAGACGGAAGAGCGCAAGGGCAAGGTCATGCGGGATGTCCGGATGACGCCGGGCGACCTGCTCTACATACCGCGCGGCTGGTATCATGACGCCCTGGCGGCGAGCGGGGGGACGATCCATCTCGCCTTCGGCCTGACCGGTGTGATCGGCCTCGACCTGATCGGCGCGCTGTCCGATTCGGTCGTGACGGACGAGACGTTCCGGCTCAACTTCCCGCACCCGCGCGAGGGGCGGAAGGCGCTGGCCGACCATATCGCGCGCCTGGGCGACAGATTGGCCGAGGTAGCCCGCGACCCCCGCTTCGTCGAGGCCTTCGAGACCTTCCAGAAGGACTATCGCTATCCGCGCGGCGGCTTCGACCTGCCGATCGAGATCGCGGATCGGACCTTCGCCCTGACCGCGCGCGATTTCAGGGTCGTGACGAAGGACGGCCGTCACGGGCTGGCCAGCCCCAGGGGAATCGTGCCGATTCCGCCGGGCCTCGACGGGCCGGTGCGCTGGGTGGTCGAGGCCGGGCGCTTCGCGCGCGGCGATCTGCTCGACGCCTTTCCGGCGATGAGCGCGATGGAGATCGACCGGCTGCTCCAGCAGATGCAGCAGATGGGTGTCCTGCGCGAGGACGCTTCAGGCTCCTGATCGGATCGGGGCCGCTTTCCGGCGGCATTTCCGGGCGCTATACACCGGCTTTTCCCGTTGTTGCATTCTTGCCACATACACGCCGCAATGTCTTGTCGACACGTCGAAAGCCATTGCGCGCGGCTCCGGGGCTATGGTTCAACACAATCACGCTCTTGGGGCAGTCTCTCCGATGCGATTTGTCGATGCCACGGCATGATGAAAGCATTCGTAAAGGCCCCGGATCGAACGAACCGATGGTCGGTTCTCCTGCTGACGACCCAAAGACGATTGTCGAGGGAAGAAATTGGGGGGCAGGCCGTCACATCTCTAGGGTCTTTCACCGCAACGGCCCGATGAATTTGGAGGATCGAATGAAAAAGACTCTTCTGGGTGCGTCCGCCCTCGTCGGCATCGCGTCCCTCTCCGCGGCTCCGGCCGTGGCGGCCGAGGCGCCGGAGATCAGCTTCTCGGGTGCGTTGGGTTACGAAGCCGTTCTGCACGACGGCGACATGCAGGCCGCCGGTACCGGCTTCAACATCACCGGTAACGAGCAGCAGTCCGAGCTGATCTGGTCCGCCACGGGCGTGGCCGACAACGGTCTCGAGTACGGCGCCGAGGTTCAGTGGCGTTGGCTCGGTGGCGGCTCGGCCGCCGGCGGCTTCGACGAAGCCTTCATGGACTTCAGCGGCGGCTTCGGTCGTGCGTTCGTCGGTTTCGAGGACGGCATCACCGACCTCGTCGCCGGTACTGCCGGTCACTCCCTGCAGGTCGGCACCTGGGGCACGGACGGCAACAACGCGCTGCGTCACGTGAACTTCCTCGGCCTGAACACGAAGCTGCACTACTACCAGTCGCATGCCGCTCTGTCGGGTGACGCGAACAAGATCGGTTACTCGACCCCGTCCTTCGGTGGGTTCCAGGCCGGTGTCTCGTTCACGCCGGAAGGCAATGCCGGCCAGGCCGCTGGCGTCAACAACGGCTCGCTGCAGAACAACCTCGAAGTTGCCGCTGGCTACAGCAACACCTTCGGGGATGTCAGCCTGACGGTCGACGGCGCCTATGGTATCGGTCAGGACAACTCGATCCCGACGGTCGGTGGCGATCGCGCGGACGTGAAGTCCTACCAGCTCGGTGCGATGATCGGCTTCGCCGGTTTCTCGGTCGCCGGTTCGTTCCTCGACAACGACGACTCAAGCTGCCCCGACCTGACCCCGAACTGCGACGCGGGTGACGGCTGGAACGTCGGCGCCGGCTACAGCTTCGGCCCGGCCGGTGTCTCGGTCATGTGGCAGGAAGCCGAGGACGACACGGACGGCAACGGCTTCTCCGACGAGTCCGAGATCTTCCACGCGGGCGTGAGCTACACGATCGCCGAGGGTCTCTCCACCTACGCCAACTACTACAACTTCTCGGTCGAGAACGAAGCTGGTGGTGGCGCCGGTGTCGCGACGTCGAACGATGCCGACGTCCTGATCCTGGGTTCGCGGATCACCTTCTAATCCTCGGATTGGAAGTCGATACGGAGAGGGGCGGTGCTTCGGCACCGCCCCTTTTCTTTTTGCCTTTTTTCCTTTCCGACCGATCGGCCGTATCGCCGTTTGATTTTACTTCGACGGCTCTAGCGATTGCCGGAAGGGCGTGGCTGCGTTAAACCCAGCATGATGCCGACGGTCCATCCCGGATGCGCGTCCGGGAAGGCGATCCGAAGGCGACGCCCAACAGACAGTCGAGTGCTTGATCCATGAGCCGTTCCTATCTTCTCCGTGGTCTGAGTGTCGCCATCCTGTCCGCGATGACCCTGGCCGGATGCGAGGGGCTCTCCCCCGATCCGGGCAGCAACCAGCCGAAACCCGATGCGTTGGAGCGCGCGCGGGCCAAGCAGGGCAACTTCTTCGGCGGAACACTCTCGCTGGGGGGGGATTCAGGTCCTTCCACGGACGGGCCGGCGATCGCGGTGAACAGTTATCTGTGGCGGGCGTCACTGGACACGATCGGCTTTTTCCCAATGGCGCAGGTCGACGCCTTCGGCGGTGTGATCATTACCGACTGGTATTCGCTTCCCGAGGCGCCGGACGAACGCTACAAACTCAATGTCTATATCCTGGGCCGTGAATTGCGGGCGGATGGGGTGCGTGTTTCCGCCTTCCGCCAAGTGCAAGGCACCGACGGAACCTGGCGCGACGCGCCGGTCGCGGAGGATACGGCCGCCAAGATGGAGAACGCGATCCTGACGCGCGCGCGGCAGATGCGCATCAACAGCCGCGCGCAGCTCGATGGATGATGGCGTTCGCCCACCCGCGCGTGACCATTCCGCCCGGATTTATGTTTTGACGAGTGACTGAGATGAGCCGGTACGATTTCCGCAGCATCGAGCCCCGATGGCGCCAAGTCTGGGACGATTTGAACGCCTTCGCCGCGCACGAGGACCCGAAGCGCGAGAAGTACTACGTCCTAGAGATGTTCCCTTATCCGTCGGGGCGCATCCATATGGGACATGTGCGCAACTACGCGCTGGGCGATGTCGTCGCGCGCTTCAAGGCCGCGCGGGGATATAACGTGCTGCATCCGATGGGATGGGACGCCTTCGGTCTACCGGCGGAGAACGCGGCGATCGAGAACAAGGTGCCGCCCGCGGACTGGACCCGTCAGAACATCGCCGCCATGCGCGAGCAATTGAAGGGCCTCGGCCTTTCCATCGACTGGAGCCGGGAGGTCTCGACCTGCGAGCCGGACTATTACCGGCACGAACAGAAGATGTTCCTGGATTTCCTGAAGGCGGGACTCGCCTATCGGCGGGAAGCCTGGGTCAATTGGGACCCGGTCGATCATACGGTTCTCGCCAACGAACAGGTGATCGACGGCAAGGGATGGCGCACGGGCGCGCCCGTGGAGAAACGCCAGCTCTCGCAATGGTTTCTCAAGATCACGCATTACGCGGACGACCTGCTGACCGCGCTTGACCGGCTGGAACGCTGGCCCGACAAGGTCCGGTTGATGCAGCGCAATTGGATCGGCAAGTCCTCCGGCGCGCGTATCCGTTTCGATATCGCGGGGCGCGAGGAGGGGGTGGAGGTTTTCACCACCCGCCCGGACACGATCTTCGGCATGTCCTTCCTGGCGTTGTCGCCGAATCACCCGATCGCGGAGGAACTCGCGGCGGATAATCCGGAGCTTGCCGCCTTCGTCGCGGAATGCAACGCGATGGGGACCAGCGAGGAGACGATCGAGCGGGCGGAGAAGCGCGGTTTCGCCGCCGGACTTGAGGCCGTGCATCCCTTCACCGGCGCGCGCTTGCCTGTTTATGTCGCGAATTTCGTGCTGATGGAATATGGCACGGGCGCCGTCTTCGGGTGCCCCGCGCATGATCAACGCGATCTGGATTTCGCACGGAAATACGATCTGAGCGTCGTGCCCGTGGTCGCGCCGGAGGGTGCGACGGCATCGGACTTCTCCGTCGCGAACGAGGCCTATGTCGGGCCGGGCCGGCTGATCAATTCGGAATTCCTCGACGGCCTCGATGTCGAGACCGGCAAGCAGACGGTGATCGAACGACTGGAGGCGGACGGCCGGGGCCAGGGGACCACGACCTTCCGCCTGCGCGATTGGGGGGTTTCCCGCCAGCGTTATTGGGGCTGCCCGATTCCGGTGATTCATTGCGACAGCTGCGGCGCCGTCCCGGTACCCGAGTCCGATCTGCCGGTGGAACTTCCCGAGGATCCGCGCTTCGACAAGCCCGGCAATCCGCTCGACCACCACCCGACGTGGAAGCATGTCGCCTGTCCGAAGTGCGGTGAACCCGCGGAACGCGAGACGGATACCTTCGATACCTTCTTCGAGAGTTCGTGGTATTTCGCCCGCTATTGCGATCCGAGGAACGAAAAGGTCGGGTTCTCGCAGGATGCCGCCGGCTATTGGCTGCCCGTCGATCAATATATCGGCGGTGTCGAGCATGCGGTGCTGCATCTGCTCTATTCCCGCTTTTTCACGCGCGCGCTGCGCGATTGCGGCTATCTCGACATCGACGAGCCCTTCACCGGCCTCTTCACGCAAGGGATGGTCTGCCACGAGACCTTCAAGACCCCCGACGGGAAATGGCTGTTCCCCAGCGAGGTGACCCGTACCGGCGAGGGCGCGACCCGCGACAGCGACGGGACGCCGGTCACCGTCGGCCGGTCGGAGAAAATGTCGAAGTCGCGCAAGAACGTCGTTGACCCGGTCGACATTATCGAGACCTACGGCGCCGACACCGCGCGTCTGTTCATGCTCTCCGACAGCCCGCCGGACCGCGACCTGGAATGGACGGAATCCGGCGTCGAGGGTGCTTGGCGTTACGTCAACCGCATCTGGCGCGCGGTGATGGATGAGGCGGACGGTCCGTTGGGTGTCGCCAGGGCGCCCCGCCCGAAAACCTTGTCCGCACCGGCGGAAGCGCTGGAACGCCAGACCCATAAGACGATCGACGGGGTGACGGGAGATCTGGAGAAATTCCATTTCAATCGCGCCATCGCGCGAATCCGCGAGTTGAGCAACGCGATCCTCGACCTATCCGGTGCTGAGGAGGATTTCATCTGGGCTCGTCGCTTCGGCTGGGAAACAGTTGCCCGCCTGCTCAATCCCATGACGCCGCACCTGACGGAGGAGCTATGGCGGCATCTCGGCGGGACGGAGCCGCTGGTCGGTCATCACTGGCCGGTGGCCGACCCCGGGTTGTTGGTTGAGGACAAGGTCACCGTGGCGATTCAGGTCAATGGAAAGCTTCGGGCCACCATCGACTTGCCGCGCGATGCGGAAAAGCGGGTCGCGGAGGACGCGGCGCTTGCGGAGGAGAATGTCCGGCGCGCGCTGGATGGGAAGGCGCCGCGCAAGGTAATCGTCGTCCCGAACCGTATCGTCAATGTGGTGATCTAGACAAATAACGACAGGCGGCTGGAGCATGAGGGACAAGACGCGGCGCGCATGGATCGGGGGGGCATTTCTGGCCATGTCGCTCGGCCTCGCCGGGTGCGGATTTCAGCCGGTCTATACCCGGCAGGCAACCGCGGCGGGGGAAATGAGCCCGACGGCGGATCTTTACGCCACCAAGATCGAGATCATCCAGAACCGGCGCGGACAGATTCTACGGAACCTTCTGCTGGATCGCATGAATCCCTATGGTCCGCCCCAGGATCCGCTCTACAATCTGAACACCACATTGGTGGTATCAATCGTCGGTCTCGGGGTGCAGGCGGACGCGACGACGAGCCGATCGCAAGCGACGGTGACGGTTACCTCCGTCCTCTCCGGCGCTGGGGAGCCGCAGACCTTCAAGGTGAGCGCGACGTCGAGCTTCAACATCACGGAGTCCGACTATGGCTCCGTCGTGGCGGAAGATGATGCGGTCGAGAAAGCACTCGAGGTGCTCGCTGATCGCCTAACCCTCCAAATCGCCGCCTTCTTCCGGAATGCGCGGCAACAGGAAGGCTGATCCCGACTTACATGGATAGGGGCCCATGAAGCCACGCGCGGGCGCGCTGGACAGTCTTGTCAAGGCACCACCCGAGGCGTTGCGTGCCGCCTTGATCTTTGGACAGGACGCGGGCTTGGTGCGCGAGCGGGTCGATCAACTCGCCCGTTCCGTCGTTCCGTCGCTCGACGACCCCTTCCTTGTCACCGAACTCTCCGCCGAGCAACTGGCCGACGATCCCGCTCGACTTAACGAGGAAGCGGCCGCCATCGCGATGACGGGCGGTCGCCGGGTCGTGCTTGTTCGCGATGCGGCGGACCGCTCCATCGGGGCCTTCGATTCCTTCCTCTCCGATCTGCCCGGTGACGCGCTGGTGATCGCCTGGGGCGGGGAGCTGCCGACGCGATCAAAGCTTCGCAAACTTTTCGAGGATGCGGATGAGCGCGCGGCCGCCATTCCCTGCTATCTCGACGACGCGGCGACGATCAATCGCGTCATCGACGAGCGGATGCGGGTCGACGACATCACGCTGGAATCCGACGCCCGTCGTTATCTGGTCGATCATCTCGGGTCGGACAGGGCCCTCAGCCGGTCGGAGATCGACAAACTCGCGCTCTATGCCGGACCCGGCGGCCGCTTGTCGATAGAGGATGTCAGTGCCGCCATCGGCGACAGCGCGGCCACCGCGCTCGACGATGTGATCCATGCCGCGACGGATGGAAACGGCCCCGCGCTCGATCGGGCGATAGAGCAGGGCCTCGCTCTCGGCCTATCGCCGATCCCGATGCTGCGTCAGACCGCCGCCCATGTGCTGCGCCTGCGCCAGCTCATGGCGGAAGTCGAGGCCGGCCGCGATGCACTCGCCGCGGTGAAGGCCGTGCGTCCACCGATCTTCTTCAAGCTTCAGGATAGGATTGCGCAACAAGTGCGTGGATTCGATGCAATCCGTCTGGCCGAGGCCCTGGGAATTCTGTTGGAGGCCGAAGCCGCGTGCAAGCGGACCGGTGCGCCCGATCATCTGGTGGCGAGCCGCGCCTTGCATCAAGTGGCCGCTCTTGCGCGGCGAGGGGCGCGTCGCGGCCGCTGACGACCGTATTCACCACGGGCGCTGCCGGCGACCGGAGCTACATTTCCGTGTCGTCGGACGAACCATCGGGCCCGCGCGAGAGGCGTGCGGCCACGTCGTCAAGCTGATCGAAATCGTCGAAATGAACGGTGACCTTTCCGGATTCACCGCTCTCCGCGTCCTTGAGATCGATCGCGACCTTGAGGCCCAGGCTATCGCCCAGGCGCTGCTCCAGCGCGCGGGTATCCGGGTCCTTTTCCGCGATCGCCTTCTTCAGGCGCTTCATCCCGGATTGGGGCTTCGACTCCTGGGCCAGCTTCTCGGTTTGACGGACATTGAGGCCCTTCTTCACCACTTCGTGCGCGATCGCAACCGCGTCCGAATGGCCAAGCAGGGCGCGCGCATGACCGGCGCTGATGAGGCCGTCGTCCAGCATGCTCTTCAGCTCGTCGGGCAGGCCGAGAAGCCGCAGCAGGTTGGCAACATGGCTGCGGCTCTTGCCGACGCCCTTGGCAAGCGCCTCCTGGGTATGGCCGAACTCGTCCATCAGCCGCTGATAGCCCTCGGCCTCCTCGAGGACAGTCAGATCCTCGCGATGGATATTCTCGATCAGGGCGATTTCGAGCGCGTCGGAATCGCTCAGGTCCTTGATGAGGACCGGCACCTCGTGAAGCTGGGCGCGCTGGGCCGCGCGCCACCGCCGCTCGCCGGCGACGATCTGATAGCCGTTCGCCTGACCCGGATCGCGCCGGACAAGGAGCGGCTGCAACACGCCCTGGCTCTTGATCGATTCGACAAGCCCGTCGATCGCCGCGTCATCGAAGCGTTTACGGGGCTGATCCGGATTAGGGCGAATCAATTCGATCGGCACGAGCTTGGAGGCACGCGGCCCCCCATCCAACGCATCGCCCGCGCCGAACGGCGTCGCCCCACCATAGCCGCCAGCCCCGGTCAGGGACGAGGCGGCGGCGGGCGTCCCGCCGCCTTCCGATGCGGCAGGGGGGGAGACAGGCTGGGCTTCCTCCAACGCGCTCTCTCCGAAGAGGGCATCGAGCCCCCGTCCCAGGCCGCGCTTTTTCGGCTTCTCGGCCGTCATCACGCGGGCACCCTCCGCTCACGCTTCAGCACCTCGCTGGCGAGGTGGATATAAGCCTGGGAGCCCCGGCACTGCATGTCATAGAGCAACACGGGCTTCCCGAAACTCGGCGCCTCTGAGATGCGGACATTGCGCGGGATCATGGTCTCATAGACCTTCTCCCCGAAATGCGCGCGGACATCGGCCGCCACCTGGTCGGACAGGTTATTGCGCTTGTCGTACATAGTGAGCACGAGGCCCTGGATATCGAGACGGGGATTGAAGGCGCGCTTCACCCGCTCGATCGTGCGGACCAGATGGCTCAGCCCTTCCAGCGCATAGAACTCGCATTGTAGCGGAACGAGCACGGCATCGGCGGCGACCAGCGCGTTCAGCGTGGTAAGGCCCAGCGCCGGCGGGCAATCGATCAGGACATAATCGAACCGGTCCTTCAGGCCACCCAGCGCATCCTTCAACCGGAACTCCCGCCGGTCCATGTCGACCAGTTCGATCTCCGCGCCGGCCAGATCGACCGAGCTGGAAATCAGGGAGAGGTTGGGAATGCTGGTCGGCACGACCGCGTCGCCCGCCTTGGCCCGCCCGACGAACAGATCGTAGGAAGTGATCGTGCGCGCGCGGCGATCGATACCAAGGCCCGTGGACGCATTGCCCTGGGCATCGATATCGAGGATCAGCACCCGCTTCTCGCACGCGGCGAGCGCGGTGGCGAGATTGATAGCGGTGGTCGTCTTGCCGACCCCACCCTTTTGATTGGCGATGGCGACGATCCGCGGTTCCCCATTATCCTTGGGGCGGGTCATCGATTCTGGAATCTCTGCGAACATCGGCAAAATCCTCGATGGTCAGGATCGCGCCCTCGGCATCGGTCTGCGAGGCGTCGATTCGGTATTTTATATACCATGAGGATTTCGCATCGGTCAATTCATCTTCAAGCCTTTTTCCCTTTAAAAAGACGCAAGGGACGTTTTCTCCAACAAGGCGTGCCGCGTAATCCAGAAGTGTCCCGACCGGCGCCAGGGCCCGGGCCGTCACGCAATCCGCCCGGATCGGGTCGAGCGATTCTATCCGCGCGGCATGCACCGTCACGCGGCTACCAAGCGCCATTGCCCGCGCGGCCTCCCGAAGGAAGACGGCCTTGCGTTGATCCGATTCCACGAGATGAACCTGTTCAATTCCCCCATCGCCCCGGTCGGTTCCAAGCGCCGCGAGCACGAGGCCCGGGAAGCCCGCCCCGCTGCCGAGATCGACGACTGTCTTCGTGCCAGGGGGGAGGCGGGGAAGGAGCTGGGCGGAATCCAGCATATGCCGGCGCCAGAGATCCGGCACCGTCTTCGGCCCGACCAGATTGATCCGGCGCTGCCATTTGGTCAGCAGCGCCGCATAGGCCGTCAGCCGGTCCAATGTTTCACGTGAAACGCCTGTGCATTCCGCGAAGCCGCGCCCATCCATCGCCGCGCCCGTGGTCCGCCGCGCCGCCGGCTTGTCACCGGGGGCTTCCCGATCAGGCGGCATCGGCGTCGGCCGCCACGCCATCCCGTTTCGGGGCGGCGCGCTTGATATGGCGCAGCAGGGCGACCAATGCCGCCGGCGTTATCCCGGGCAAACGACCGGCGGCCCCGATCGTCGCCGGTCGCGCCGCGCGCAATCGCTGGCACATCTCGGTCGATAAGCCACCGATCGCATCGAAATCCAAATCCGGGGGCAGGGCCAGATCCTCGTCCCGCCGATAGGCGCGGATATCCGCATCCTGTCGCGCCAGATAGCCGGCATAGAGCGCCTCGATCTCCATCTGCCGGGCAATGCCGGAGGACATCTCCGAGAGCTCCGGCCAGATAGCGGCGAGGCGCGCCATATCGATTTCGGGATAGGCAAGGAGATCCATCGCGCTCCGCACGACCCCGTCCTGATTGACCGCCAAGCCCTGGCGCGCCAACACCGCCGGGCTGGCGGACAGACGCGCGCAGAGATCGCGGGCCGCATCCAGCCCCGCCTTCTTCCGCCCCCAGATATCCGCCCGGGACGCGCGAACGGCCCCGATCGCGAGGCCCCGATCCGTCAGCCGCTGATCCGCATTATCGGCCCGCAGGCGCAGCCGATATTCGGCGCGCGAGGTGAACATGCGATAGGGCTCGTCCGCGCCCCGGCTTGTCAGATCGTCGATCAGAACACCGATATAGGCTTCCGCCCGGTCCAACAGGAAGGGATCGGCGCCGCCCACCGCGCGCGCGGCGTTCAGGCCGGCCATCAAGCCCTGGGCCGCGGCCTCCTCATAACCCGTCGTCCCATTGATCTGTCCGGCGAGATAGAGACCGGGAAGGCGCCGCGTCTCCAACGTCGGATGCAGTTCGCGCGGGTCGACATGATCATATTCGATGGCATAGCCGGGCTCCGTCATCCGCACGCCCTCCAAGCCGGGGATGGTGCGCAGCATCGCATCCTGCACATCGGCGGGTAGGGAATTGGAAATGCCGTTCGGATAGACGGTCGGGTCGTCCAACCCCTCCGGCTCCAAGAAGATCTGATGCCGGGGCTTGTCGGCGAACTTCACCACCTTGTCCTCGATGGAGGGGCAGTAGCGGGGGCCGACACCATCG
The DNA here is from genome assembly GCF_017963645.1 of Marivibrio halodurans. GTDB lineage: Bacteria > Pseudomonadota > Alphaproteobacteria > UBA8366 > Aestuariispiraceae > Marivibrio > Marivibrio halodurans. The sequence continues at coordinate 270,624 of NZ_JAGMWN010000006.1, forward strand.
ATCCGTCCGGCATACATCGCCGACCGGCCGAGATTATCGCGGATCAGCGCGTGGGTCGCCGGGGTCGTATAGGTGATGTGGCAAGCGATCTGCGGAACGGTTATGCGTTCCGTCAGCAGGGAGAAGGGCTCCGGCACCGCATCGGCCGGCTGTGCCTCTAGCGCCGCATAATCGATACTGCGGCCGTCGAGCCGGGGGGGCGTTCCCGTCTTCAACCGGCCGAGCGCGAAGCCCGCCCGCTCCAATGTCGCGGAAAGTCCCATGGCGGCCGCATCACCCACACGCCCCGCCGGGATGCGCTCTTCCCCCCGATGGATCATGCCACGCAGGAAGGTGCCGGTCGTCAGTACCACCGCCCCCGCGCGCCGCGCCTCGCCCGTGCCGGTGACGAGCCCGACGCAACGGCCGGCCCCGTCGAGCATCAGATCCTCGACCGCCGCCTCCTCGATCGTCAGAGTCGCCTCCTCCGCCAGCAGCGCCTGCACCGCCTCCCGATAGAGCCGGCGGTCGGCCTGGGCACGCGGCCCCTGAACCGCCGGTCCCTTGCTGCGATTGAGCAAGCGGAACTGGATGCCGGCCGCATCGGCCGCGCGGGCCATGATGCCGTCGAGCGCATCGATCTCCCGCACCAGATGCCCCTTGCCTAGGCCCCCGATCGCCGGGTTGCAGGACATGGCGCCAATCGTCGCGCGCCTATGCGTCAGCAGAAGAGTGCGCGCACCGAGCCGCGCGGCGGCCGCCGCCGCCTCGCACCCCGCATGGCCGCCGCCCACGACGATCACATCCCAGATGGTTTCAGTCGTCATTCTCGACCCTTTCGGAAATCGCGCCGACAATACGCCCCCGTGCTTTCCGGATCAATCGGGCGGGTGACACCGGAAGGCCGGGGCGGGGGAACCGGGTCATACGGCACTTATGGTCGCCGTGATTGGTCGGACGCCCGGTGTTTCACGTGAAACATCGCGGGGCCGAAACGAACAGCCTCGCTCCCCTGTTTCACGTGAAACATTGGGGTGCCGTTACGACCGATCCGACCGCCGCTGTTTCACGTGAAACACTCATGTCGAGACCGTAGCATCCGGCGCACCGCCCCATCATTTGCCGATGCAGAAATCCCGGAACACCACATCCAGCAAATCCTCGACATCCACGCGCCCCGTGATCCGGCCGATGGCACGCAGCGCCAGACGGATATCCTCCGCGCGGAGATCCGGTTGCGGCGCCTCCAGCGCACGGGTCAGGGCGTCCCGCGACTCCGACACCGCTTCTCGGTGGCGCGCGCGGGTCAAGCCCGCCGCTTCCCCCAGGCCCGCGACGGACTCCACGGCCTCCCGAAGACGTTGAAGGAAATCCTCCCACCCAACGCCGCTATGAACGGATAGCGCCAACGGCCCGCCGGCCGGAGCCCGGGTTGGAGGCGCGGCCGGATCGCCCGCCATAATATCCGGACGATTCCCAGCGATATCGTCACCCTTCATATCCGCCTTGTTCCGAACATCGATGAGGACAACGCCTTCCCCGGCCAGCGCCTCCGGGGGTACGGTCTCCGACACGTCCGGCGCGCTCATCCGAATGACGATGTCGGCCGCGCGCGCGGCGCGCAGGGCCCGCCGCACGCCTTCCGCCTCGATCTCCTCTACCGCATCGCGCAGACCGGCCGTATCGGACAGCGTCACCGGATAACCCTCGAAATCCAGCGCCACCTCGACCACGTCGCGCGTCGTCCCGGCACGCGCATTGACGATGGCCGCATCACGTCCCGCCAGACGATTAAGGAGCGAGGATTTCCCGACATTGGGCGGGCCGACAATGGCGACCCGCACGCCATCGCGCAGCCGCTCACCCCGCCGTCCCGAATCGATCTCCCGGGACAGCGCGTCCCGCAGCGCCCGTATGTCGGCCGCGCTCCGCTCCCAGATATCCTCCGGCAGATCCTCGTCCGGGAAATCGATCACGGCCTCCGCATGGGCGGCGAGGCGCAGCAATTGTTCCGACCATGCCTCGCAGCGCTTGAAGAGCGCGCCTTCCGCCTGCCGCAATGCCTGGCGCCGCTGCGCCTCCGTCTCCGCCTCGATCAGATCGACGACACCCTCGGCCCGGCTCAGATCCATCCGATCGTTGAGAAAGGCCCGTCGGGTGAACTCCCCCGGTTCCGCCAACCGACACCCCGGCTGACGGGAGAGCGCCACCAGTACCGCCGCGCGCACCGCCGGGCCACCATGGATGTGAAGTTCCGCCAGATCCTCGCCCGTATAGCTGCCGGGGCCCGGGAACCAGAGAAGCAGCCCGTCATCCAGCGCCGATCCATCCACCGGATCCACGAACTGCCGGCGGACGGCACGGCGCGGCGCGGGCAGGGGCCTTCCGGTCAATGCCGACACCACCGCGCCCGTCTCCGGCCCCGAAAGCCGGATAATCGCGATCCCAGCCTTGGCGAGGCCGCTCGCCGGGGCATAGATCGTCTCCGCATGCATCGCGAAAATCTCCTTCGGCTCGACGGGAAAGACGCGGCGATCGCCGCCTTATCCTACGCCCTTTCCGCCCTGTCCACCCGACCCCATCTATCGGACAGACCAAAAAGACGAAGGGTCGCTCACCATGAACACAGGCACGCTTCCCGCCGACAATCTGCTTGCCCGCGAGACCAGCCCCTATCTCTTGCAGCATGCGGACAACCCCGTCCATTGGCGCGCCTGGGGACCGGGCGCGCTGGCCGAGGCGAGGACGCTGAACCGGCCGATCCTCCTCTCCGTCGGCTATGCCGCCTGTCATTGGTGCCATGTCATGGCGCATGAGAGTTTCGAGGATCCGGAGACGGCGGCGCTGATGAACGCCCGCTTCGTCAATATCAAGGTCGACCGGGAGGAGCGGCCGGATATCGACGCGATCTATCAGCAGGCGCTGGCCATGCTGGGGGAACAAGGGGGATGGCCGCTGACCATGTTCCTGACGCCGGAGGGCGAGCCCTTCTGGGGCGGCACCTATTTCCCGAAGCAGGCGCTCTATGGTCGCCCCGGCTTCAAGGACGTTCTGACCGCCATCGCCGACACCCATGAGGAAGCGCCGGAACGCGTGGCGAAGAACGTCACCGCCCTGCGCGACGGATTCCGGAAGCTGAACCTGCCTCGCGGCGGGGAGACCATCGCGCCGGAGACCGCGGCCGAGCTCGCCACCAAGATCCTCGACCATGTCGATTGGAAGAATGGCGGCATCGGCGGCGCGCCGAAATTCCCGCAGCCGGCGATCCTCGATCTTTTATGGGAGGCCGAGCGATGGAATGCCGATCCACGCTGCCGCGACGCCGTCCTGCTAAGCCTGCGCCGGATGAGCGCCGGCGGCATCTACGACCATCTGGGCGGTGGCTTCGCACGCTATGCCACCGACCGGCGCTGGCTCGTCCCGCATTTCGAGAAGATGCTCTATGACAATGCCCTTCTGCTGCCGCTACTGGCCGGAGCGTACCGATCGGGAGGACGGACCATCTTCCGCCAGCGGACGGAGGAAACCGTCCATTGGATGCTGACGGACCTCAAGGCCGGAGGCCGCGCCTTCGCCAGCGCCCGCGACGCCGATAGCGAGGGGGAGGAGGGCGCCTATTACACTTGGTCTCATACGGAGATTAGCCATCTTCTCGACCAAGATACCGCGCGCCTGTTCGCCGAGGCCTATGACGTGACGCCCGAAGGCAATTGGGAGGGGCGCACGATCCTGAACCGCCTCGCCCGGGAGCCCAGTCAGGAACACAGCCAGGAGCACGACCAGGAGGAGGCGGAACGGCGCCTCGCCGCCGCCCGGGCGCGCCTCCTCGACGCCCGGACGGGGCGGCCCGCGCCGTTGAAGGACGACAAGCTTCTGGCCGATTGGAACGGGCTGGCGATCCGGGGCCTGGCCCTCGCGGGGTGCCGTCTGGAGCGGCCGGATTGGATCGCCGCGGCCGAGGAAGCCTTCGATTTCGTCACGGCGGAGATGGCCGATACCATGCGCGGTCCGAACCGCCTGCTGCACAGCCACCGCGCGGGCCGGGCCCGGCATGTCGGCACGCTCGACGATTACGTCTTCATGGCCTGGGGCGGGCTGGCGTTGCATCGGGCGACGGGGGCGCGCGCGCCGCTCGACCGCGCGCGGGACTGGATGGCGGTGTTGGACATGCATTTCTGGGACGACCGCCCTTTCGAGGACGGGGGCGGCGCATATTTCCAAACCGCCGACGACGCGGAAGCGCTGATTACCCGCACGAAAAGCGCCGGCGACAGCGCCACGCCCGCCGGCAACGGCATCGCCGCCCAGGTCCATGCCGCCCTATATCTGCTGACGGGCGAGGCCCGGCATGCGGAGCGCGCGGATCTCATCATCCGCCGCTTCGCGGGGGAGGTCGCGACGGCGCCCGCCGCCTATCCCAGCCTGATCGCCGCCGCCCTTCACCGCGCGGGCGGGCTGCAACTCGCCATCGTCGGGCCGCCGGGCGACCGGGCGACGATGGCGCTCATCGACACCGCGCGGCGGGACGCGCCGGACTCGCTTGTCCTCCAGGCGATCGATCCGGCGGAGGATTTGCCGCCCGGCCATCCGGCGGCGGGCAAGGGCCTCGTCGCCGGCGCGCCGGCGGCCTATCTCTGCCGTGGACCGGTGTGCGAGCGGCCGATCAGCGATCCGGCCGCCCTCGCCGAACGCTTGCGGGAGGGCGCGCCCGCGCCGTAGGCTGGCGCCGCCCCACCCAGCCCCACCCAAGGGACCGAATTAACGACCCGGGCCCGAAAGTCCGGAACAGAACAGCGAACAGGAGCATGAGACGAAAATGGCGATGGCGATCCGCATTCATGAGCATGGCGGCCCCGACAAGATGCAGTGGGAGGAGGTCGCCGTCGGCGAGCCCGGCCCCGGCGAGGTGAAGCTCGCCCAGAATGTCTGCGGCCTGAACTATATCGATGTCTATCACCGCACCGGCCTCTATCCGATGGAACTGCCCGGCGCGATCGGGCTGGAGGCCGCCGCGACCGTCACCGCCGTCGGCGAGGGCGTCACCGAATTCGCCGAAGGCGACCGCGTCGCCTATGCCGCCCCACCCGTGGGCGCCTATGCGACGGAGCGGATCATGCCCTGGCACCGGCTGGTGAAGCTGCCCGAATCCATCCCGGACGAGATGGCGGGCGCCATGATGCTGCAGGGCATGACGGTGGAATATCTGATCCGCCGGACCTATCCGGTGAAGGCGGGGGACACCGTCCTGTTCCACGCGGCCGCCGGCGGCGTCGGGCTGATCGCCTGCCAATGGCTGAAGCAGATCGGGGCCACCGTCATCGGCACCGTCGGCTCGCCCGAGAAGGCGGAGCTGGCCAAGGCCCATGGCTGCGATCACACCATCCTCTATAACAGCGAGGATGTGGCGAAGCGCGTCCACGACCTGACCGACGGCAAGGGCGTGCCGGTGGTCTATGACGCGGTCGGGAAGGATACGCTCGACGGATCGCTCGACAGCCTCGCCCCGCGCGGGATGCTGGTCAGCTTCGGCAATGCCTCCGGTCCGATCGAGAATTTCAATCTCGGCATCCTGGCGCAGAAGGGCTCACTCTATATCAGCCGCCCGACCCTGATGACCTACACGGCCGAGCGCGCCGATCTTGTCGAAAGCGCAACGGCCCTGTTCGAGGCGGTCGGAAAAGGTCTCAAGATCGAAATCAACCAGCGTTACCCACTCAAGGACGCCGCCCAGGCCCATCGCGATCTGGAGGCGCGGAAGACAACCGGCTCCACCATCCTGCTGCCGTAACGCCATCGCACCAATATTTGGGGGTCATCCACCGGGTGACCCCCAATTTAGCGCATTTCTGTCTGCATATGTATTTGGAATCGCCCGCCCGCCCGCGATCCAGCCCCATCCAGCGTCCGGTCCCCATCCCGACCGCCCGGATTAGGCGCCAGACCTAACCGATAACGGGCCGGACCGGATAAAACACCCCCGATCCACCCCTTCATCCGGTATGGATGGTGCCCAAAACCGCTATATCTTGCGTGAAATCCGGGAGACGCGGCGCCGGATCGCCCCGCACGACCCGATGGCGGCGCGATGAAGCCCCCGGACACAACCCAAGGCCTTTACAACGCCCCGGCACCCGCCAAGACTGTCCCCATCATGTCCGACGAAATTCCCCCCGGCCTCCGCGACGCCCGCACCACCCCGCACTATATCCTCGCCACCCTGGCGGGGGAGCAGGACCCCGATGCCGACGAAATCGACTGGGACCTCCATGACCGGAACCGTGCGCTGTGGAACCGATGGGCGACCTCCCATCTCGACGGTGACGCGCTGCAAGCCCTGATCGACGAAGGCGCCATCGCGGCGGAAAATATCGCCGACCGATCCCTCGATCCGATCAAGGAAGCCGCCAAGGCCAGAGGGCTCGACGCGCTACCAACTCCTGATGAGGAAATCGATTGGGGCATCTCTTTCTGGAGACGTAACAGCACAGCTTTTTCAGATTTTTATTTTTTTGGGCCGGTCACATTTGAAGACTCTACATCCAAAGGCGACGCCAACTTCTATAGCGCGATATTCAAAGGCGAGGCCTTCTTCAAAAGTGCGACATTCAAAGGCGACGCCGACTTCTACAGCGCGATATTCAAAAACGAGGCCTTCTTCAAAAGTGCGACATTCAAAGGCGACGCCGACTTCTATAGCGCGACATTCAAAGGTGACGCCTTCTTCAACAGTGCGACATTCAAAGACGACGCCCGCTTCAACAGCGCGACATTCGAAAGCGCTGTTGGATTCAACAGTGCGGCGTTTGTAATGCACGCCGATTTCACCAATACCTGCTTCCGCGGCCTCACGAATTTCCAGGGGGCGCTCTTCCGGTCCAATGTCCCCGAATATTTCGGTGCCAGCCTTCATGAAGGCACGGTTTTCCACGATGCCATCTGGCCCGAGGTTCCCCGCCGGGACGGCCCCGCCGCGCGGAGGCAGGCGGATGCCTATGAACGGCTGAAGCTGGAGATGGACCGGCTGAACCGGCATGAGGCGGAGTTGGATTTCTTCGCCCGCGAACTGATGGCGCGGCGGTGGTGCGTGCCCTGGCACCGGGCCTGGTTGATCGCGGCCTACGGCATGGTCAGCGATCATGGGCGCAGCCTGTTCTGGCCGCTATGGACCGGGTTCGTCCTGTGGTTCGCGGGGGCGTTGGGCTATGCGATGCTCGACCCCGCGCGGTGGGACGAACACGAGGCCATGGGTTTCAGCGCCGCCAGCCTGGGGGCGATCCTGGGCACGCGGCGGGAGGTTTTTCCCGAGGCGATGCACCATGCCGAATGGCCCGTCGCGATCCTGAGCACGGGGCAGGGAATCGCCGGCGCCGTGCTGATCTTCCTGATCGGGCTGGCCTTGCGGAACCGGTTTCGGATTCGGTGACGCACGCCCATGGCCGGCCGGCCGGACGAGGGGGCGGCGGGCGGGGACGGCCAGGGCGCGGGCGCCTACTGGTTCATGCTGTCGAAGAAATCGTTGTTGTTCTTCGTGTGCTTCAGCTTCTCCAGCAGGAATTCCATCGCGTCCACGACGCCCATCGGCATCAGGATGCGGCGCAGCACCCACATCTTGGAGAGCGTGCCCTTGTCGACCAGCAACTCCTCCTTGCGCGTGCCCGACTTGGTGATGTCGATCGCGGGGAAGGTGCGTTTGTCGGAGAGCTTACGCTCCAGAATGATCTCGGAGTTGCCGGTGCCCTTGAACTCCTCGAAGATCACCTCGTCCATGCGGCTGCCGGTATCGATCAGCGCGGTGGAGATGATGGTGAGGGAGCCGCCTTCCTCGATATTGCGCGCGGCGCCGAAGAAACGCTTCGGCCGCTGCAGGGCGTTGGCGTCCACGCCGCCCGTCAGCACCTTGCCGGAACTGGGGACGACCGTGTTGTAGGCGCGCGCCAGACGCGTGATGGAATCGAGCAGGATGACCACGTCCTTCTTATGCTCGACCAGGCGCTTGGCCTTCTCGATCACCATTTCGGCGACCTGGACGTGACGCTGCGCCGGCTCGTCGAAGGTGGAGGAGACGACCTCCCCATTGACGGAGCGCTGCATGTCCGTGACTTCCTCCGGCCGCTCGTCGATCAGCAGGACGATCAGATAGCATTCCGGATGGTTCTTGCTGATGGCATGGGCCACGTTCTGCATCAGCATGGTCTTTCCGGTGCGCGGCGGGGCGACGATGAGCGCGCGCTGCCCCTTACCCAGCGGCGCGATCAGATCGATGATGCGGGTGGACATGTCCCGCTTCGGCCCGCCCTTCTTCTCCAGCGGCTCCTCCAACTCCAGCCCGATCTTCTCGTCCGGGTAGAGCGGCGTCAGATTGTCGAAATTGACGCGGTGACGGACCTGATCCGGCTCGTCGAAATTGACCTTGTTGACCTTAAGCAGCGCGAAATACCGCTCCCCGTCCTTCGGCGCGCGGATCTGGCCTTCCACCGTGTCGCCGGTGCGCAGGGAAAAGCGGCGCACCTGGCTGGGGCTGACATAGATGTCGTCGGGCCCGGCGAGGTAGTTCGCCTCCGGCGAGCGCAGGAAGCCGAAACCGTCCTGCAGCACCTCCAAAACGCCCTCGCCATAGATCGCGACGTCGTTGGCGGCGAGTTGCTTCAGGCAGGCGAACATCAGCTCCTGCTTGCGCAACGCGCTGGCGTTCTCGATCTCCAGCTCCTCGGCATAGGCGAGAAGGTCTTGCGGGGTCTTCAGCTTGAGGTCTTTCAGGTGCATGGCGCTTTTTTCAGGCTTTTCTTTCGGGCGGGCGTTTCCGGATGGGACGGGTGCCGATGGTTCTGGGTCGGGATGATGTGGGGCGTCGCCTCGACCCGTTCCCTTGCTGCGCCCCCTGGTGCGTATAAGCCGCTCCGTGGGCGGATGCCGGCGGGTGCAAGGTCTGGAAACGGGTTCGGTGAAATCCCCGGCGCCGTTCCCCGGTGGGGCGCGGCGCCATCCTGTTTCGTACCGTACGCTAACGTCGTGCGCGAAGGTCTCAGGATGTGGCTTGAAGGTTTGGTCGATCGCTGTTTTCGGCGGCGGACGGTCCCGAAGGCCGATCGCCCCCGTAACGGCGACGCTCACCGAGACACATAGAGGTAAGTAGCCCGCAAGTCAATCGGCGGTTTTGCCGCGATCCCGGGAAATCGACCGGCGGCGCGCGCTATCCCCCGCGCGCCGAACCGCTTAGAACGGCTTCACGATCACCAGGATGACGATGGCGCTCATCAGCAGGGTGGGGACCTCGTTCGCCACGCGGTAGAACCGCTCGGACCGCCGGTTGCGATCGGCCTCGAAATCCCGGCGCCAGCGGGCCATCGCCATATGCGCGCCGGTCAGAAGAACGACCGCCAGCGCCTTGGCGTGGAACCAGGGCTGGGTCCAGGCCTCGATCAAGATCATGAGCCAGAGGCCGAATCCCCAACTCGCGATCATCGCCGGATTCATGATGGCGCGCAGCAGGCGGCGTTCCATCACCTTGAAGGTCTCGGCCTGGGGCGAGCCCGCCTCCACCGCGCAATGATAGACGAAAAGGCGCGGCAGATAGAGCAATCCCGCCATCCAGGCGATGATCGAAATTACATGCAGTGCCTTCACCCATTCATAGATCATCGCTTCCGTTCCCCCGGCTCAATTCCAACGGCCGGTCAAAGCCAGCCGCCCAGTTCCCGCCGAATCAGGCTCTCCAGCATGTCGGTTCCGCCCACGCTATCATTGAGGCAGGGGATATAGCGGAAATGCTCCCCGCCATTCTCCAGGAAGGTCTCGCGCAGGCCGATATCGATTTCCTCCAGCGTCTCCACGCAGTCGGCCGCGAAACCGGGGGAGAGGATGGCGAGGCGCTTCACCCCCCGGCGCGCCAGATCCGCGACCGTCACGTCGGCATAGGGTTGCAGCCATTCCTTCGGCCCGAAGCGCGATTGGAAGACGGTCATGAACCGATCCGCCGGCCAGTCCAGCGCCTCGCGCAGCAGACGGCCGGTCTTCTGGCAGAAGCAGTGATAGGGATCGCCCTTCGTCAGATTCTCCTTCGGCAAACCATGGAAGGAGCAAAGCAGCATCTCCGGCTCCCCCTCCGCCGCGCGCGCGGCGTCGAGGTCCGCGCGCACGCTGTCGCGCAGCGCCCCGATATAGGCCATATCGTCGTGATAGGGCGGCAGGGTGCGGATCGACGGCTGCCACCGCATGGTCCTCAGGTGATCGAAGGCCTTGTCATAGGCCGTCGCCGTCGTCGCGGCCGAATAGTGCGGATAGAGCGCGGCCAGCAGAATCCGCCGGCATCCGCGTGCCGTCAGCCGGTCCAGCCCCCGCGCGATCGACGGCGTGCCGTAGCGCATCGCCCAATCCACGTGCACGCGCCGGTCAAGGGACCCGAGGCGATCCGCCAGCGCCTCGCCCTGCGCCCTTGTGTGGAAGCGCAGCGGGCTTTCGTCCGCTTCCTCCATCCAGATCTTGGCATAGGCTTCGCCGGAGCGTTTCGGGCGCGTCGTCAGGATCAGCCCGTTCAGGATCGGCCACCAGAGGAGCTTCGGCGCCTCGATCACGCGGGGATCGGACAAGAATTCCTTCAGATAGCGGCGCATCGACCAATAGTCGGTGCCGTCCGGCGTGCCGAGATTGATCAGCAGGACGCCGATATTCTCCGTCGTCACCGCCGGATGATCGGCCGGTTTCGTGACGGTCGCCGTCCCGTCGGACGTCCCGTTCATGGATCGAACCTCCCTTGCGACGCCCCCCGCGCGTGCCGGCGCCGGGTCTATCGGGCGCGTATCCGCTCGACCAGCCGGGTCACATGCTCGGGCGGCGTTTCCTTCATGATGCCGTGCCCCAGATTGAATACGAACGGACCGGCCGAAAGGTTTTCCAGAATCGCATCCACCGCCGAATCCAATGCCGTTCCGCCGGTCAACAGCAACACCGGATCCAGATTACCCTGCACCGGGATATTCGGTTGCACCGTATGCCGGATGAGATCGAGCGGCATCATCTGGTCGAGACTGACGGCATCCACGCCCGCCGCCTCGACATAGCCATAGAGATTCATTCCCGCCGCGCGCGGGAACCCGATGATCGGGATATCCGGATGGCGCGCCTTGATGCGATCGACCACGGCCCGGTTCGGTTCGGTGACCCAGCGCGTGAAGGAGGCCGCGTCGAGCGCGCCGGCCCAACTGTCGAAAAGCTGGATCGCCTCCGCCCCCGCCTCGATCTGGACGGAGAGGTAGGAGACCGTGGCTTCCACGATCATATCGATCAGCTTTCCGAAGGCCTCCGGCGCCATATGGGCCCAGCGCTTGGTCGCCGTGAAATCGCGGGACGACCCGCCCTCGATCATATAGGTCGCGACGGTCCAGGGCGCGCCGGCGAAACCGATCAGCGCGGTCTCCCTTGGCAGGCTGGCGGAAAGCTTCGCCACCGTCTCGCCGATCGGCGCCAGCGCCTCGCCCGCCTTCGTCGGATCGGCCAGCGCGGCCAGCGCCTTCTCGTCCGCCAGGGCATCCAGTTTCGGCCCCTCGCCCTCGACGAAGCGCAATCCCTGACCCAACGCCCAGGGGATCACCAGGATATCCGAGAACAGGATCGCCGCGTCGAAGCCATAGCGCCGGATCGGCTGCAACGTGACCTCGCACGCCTTCTCCGGGGTGAAGCAGAGGTCGAGGAACCCTTCCGTCGTCGCCCGCACTTCGCGATATTCCGGCAGATAGCGTCCGGCCTGCCGCATCAGCCATATCGGCGGCACCTTCTGAAGCCCACCCTTCAAGGCATGCAGGAATTTCTTCTCCCCCGGGGCAAGGGATATGCCCTGGCTGGCCGGTTTCGCGTCGTTCGGCACGGTTCCCGATACTCCTCGTTTCCGATCGACCGGCTACATACCACCCTTATAAAAGAATTAAAAAGGATGTGGTGGTGGTTGCATGGGGGTGGAACGGGGATTGTTTTTCCTCCCCATTTCCGTCCCCGGGATCGGCTATGGTTTTCGATGGCGTCGATAACCTTGTTGATCGATCCGGTATAATCGCCGATGCACCCCATAATCCCCGGGCTGGAGGAAAAATGGAAAGTCGGGGATTAATGCCGTTCCACCGGATGTTATCCGCGTTCTCCGGATAGGGGGATGGTTCTTCTCCCCAAGGGAAAACCAGGTCATGAAAAAACGGCTGAGCGGGCATGGCGGATCGGTCGGATGCTTTTCCACCGGGCTCTCCCTGTGATATCCCCCGAAGCCTGTGGATGACTGGTGGTCCCGCGCGCTCGTGCCCGGCCTCCGGCGCGATCAAGGATGGTGGGACGGTGAGCGTGGAATTCGGCGACGGCTCGGAAGACAACAAGCCCGAAAGGAAGGGGGAGGTGGTGCATCTTCACCTCGTATCCGATTCCACGGGCGAGACGGTGCACGGCCTGGCCCGTGCCTGCATCGTCCAGTTCGAGGATGTCGCGGGGGAGGAGCATCTTTGGACCCTGATCCGAACACCCTCCCAACTCGATAAGGTCCTGGAGGGTATCCGAAAGGCCCCGGGTATCGTCATGTTCACGCTGGTGAACGATGAAATGCGGGAGAAGCTGGCGCTAGCCTGCCGTGAGTTGCGGATTCCCTGTCTTTCCGTCCTCGATCCCTTCATTACCAGCTTCGAGACCTATCTCGGCCGGCCGAGCCGCGATCAGCCCGGCCGCCAGCATGAGATGGACACGGAATATTTCGCCCGGATCGAGGCGATGCAGTACGCGCTTGCCCATGATGACGGGCAGGGTCTGTGGAACCTGCCGAACGCGGATGTGGTCGTGATCGGCGTCTCGCGCACCTCGAAGACACCGACCTGCATCTATCTCGCCAATCGGGGTGTTCGCGCGGCAAACGTGCCCTTCGTACCCGGGATGGGTCTGCCTCGGGAGGTGCTGGCCCTCGGCGACAGACCGCATGAACCGCTGGTGGTCGGGCTCACGAAGGACCCGGCGCAGCTCGTCCAGATCCGCAAGAATCGCATGCGCATGCTGGCCGAGACGGAGGAGACCGATTACGTCGATCTCGAAACCGTGCGTCAGGAAGTGACGGCCTGCCGGCGCATCTGTTCCGAACGGCGCTGGCCGGTGATCGATGTTTCCCGCCGGTCGATCGAGGAGACGGCGGCCACCATCATGAAACATTATGAACGCCATATCGGTCGCGCGGCGGGTCGTAAATGATGGGGTCGGCAATAACGACGGGGGACCAGGTGCCCACGATTATCCTGGCCTCGGCCAGCCGGACACGCGCGACGATGCTGGAAAATGCCGGTCTGACTGTCGAATGCATTCCGGCCCATGTGGACGAGGACGCGGCCAAGCGCTCGCTCAAGGCGGAAGGCGCGACCCCGGCCCAGATCGCCGAGGCGCTGGCCGAACTGAAGGCGACCCGCATCGCGGGACGTCACCCGGATCGACTGGTCATCGGCGCGGACCAGACACTGGAGCTCGGCGGTGAGCTGTTCGACAAGCCGGTCGATCTCGACCACGCGGCGGCCCATCTGCACGCTTTTTCCGGCCGGACGCACCGCCTTCACGCGGCGGTCGCCGTGATGCGCGGTGACCGGGTGCTCTGGCATATGACGGACAGCGCGGACCTGACGGTCCGGCCGCTCGACGATGCCTTCATCGCCCGCTATCTCGACGCTGTGGGCGAGGATGCGCTCGGCTCCGTCGGGGCCTATCGGCTGGAGGGTTTGGGGGCGCAGCTGTTCGAATCCGTGCGGGGCGATTATTTCACCGTGCTGGGCCTGCCGTTGCTGCCGCTCCTCGGCTTCCTGCGCCAACATGGGGCGCTCGCCGCATGAACGCCACGGAAACCCTGCCTCGGGCCGGTGTCGTCGGCTATCCGATCGGCCATTCCCTTTCGCCGGTACTGCACCGCCACTGGCTGGCGCGTTATGGGATCGCGGGCCGGTACGATCCGGTCGAAATCCCACCGGATAGCTTCGAGAGCGAGATGGCGCGTCTTTTCGCGGAACCGGATTGGCGCGGCTGCAATGTGACCGTGCCGCATAAGGAGGCGGCCTTTCGATGGGTCGATCGGCGGGACGCGGCCGCCGAACGCCTGGGCGCGGTCAATACCTTGGTGCGCCTGCCCGACGGCGGGGTCGAGGGACGGAATACCGACCTGCATGGATTCCGGCGCAATCTCGAAACGGCGGCGGCATGGTCCGCCGACCTGCCAGGCCGGGGGGCCGCCGTGGTGATCGGCGCGGGCGGGGCGGCGCGCGCCGTCGTCGCGGCCTTGCAGGACCTCGGGTTTCCACTGGTTCATGTGCTGAACAGATCACCCGGTAAGGCGGAGGCACTGGCCGATCTGCTCTCCATGCCATCGGCGCCCGTCGCGGCGGGGGCGCTCGATCGCGCGCCATCGGTGCTGGCGGACGCGGCGCTTCTGGTCAATACGACCAGCCTCGGCATGCGCGGGCAGCCGGCGCTCGCCCTCGATCTCGGGCCCTTGCCGACCGGGGCCTTCGTCACCGATATCGTCTATAATCCCCTGGAAACGCCGCTTCTCGCGGCGGCGCGCGCGCGCGGCAACCCGACGGTGGACGGGCTCGGCATGTTGCTGCATCAGGCGGCGCCCGGCTTCCGGGCCTGGTTCGAGCCACCGGAATCGCCGGTCGTGGACACGAGTTTGCGCGATGTCGTCCTGAGGGCGCTGGCGGCATGATCATCCTCGGCCTTACCGGCTCGATCGGCATGGGCAAGAGCACGGCGGCGGCGATGCTGCGCCGGCTCGGCGTGCGCACCGACGACGCGGATGCGGCCGTTCACCGGCTGACCGGTCCGGGCGGGGCGGCACTGCCCGCGATCGAGGCCGCCTTTCCGGGCGTGACGGGACCGGGGGGACTGGACCGCCGGAAGCTGGGCGCCAGCATCTTCGGCGATCCGGCGGCGCTCAAGCGGCTGGAGGCGATCCTGCATCCCCTCGTGGCCGCGGAACGCGACCGGTTCCTGAAACGGGCCGCGCGGGAGCGGGTGGGGATCGTCGCGCTCGACGTGCCGTTGTTGTTCGAGACGGGACTGGACCGGCGCTGCGATCTGACGCTGCTGGTCACCGCGCCGCCCTTCGTCCAGCGGGCCCGCGTCCTGAAGCGTCCCGGCATGACGGTGGAGAAGCTGCGCGATATCCGCGCGCGCCAGATGCCGGACGCGGAGAAGCAACGGCGCGCCGATATCGTGATCCGGACCGGGCTCGGCCGGCGGCCGGTCTTGCGCCAGCTTCGCCGGGCGCTCAAACTCGCCCGGGCACGGGGTGGCCGCCATTGGCCGCCCGGGCCGGAACCCCGCTTCTGACCGCGCGCCGCCGGGACCGATACCGATAGGGAGAGACCGCCGCCATGCGTGAAATCGTGCTCGACACGGAAACCACCGGCCTCGACCCGAATGGTGGCCATCGGATCGTCGAGATCGGCTGCGTCGAGCTGCACAACCGCGTACCCACCGGCGAGACCTTCTGGGAATATATCAATCCCGAGCGCGACATGCCGACCGAGGCCTTCGAGGTCCACGGCCTGTCGGAAGCCTTCCTGGCCGATAAGCCGGTCTTCGCGGCGATCGCGCAACGCTTCGTGGATTTCGTCGGCGATGCGCCGATCGTCATCCACAATGCCGCCTTCGACATGAAGTTCCTGAATGCCGAACTTAAGTCCTGCGGTTTCAAACCCCTGCCGATGAGCCAGGCCGTCGATACGGTCGCCATCGCGCGCAGCCGCTTCCCCGGCGCGGCGGCCAGCCTGGACGCGCTTTGCAAGCGGTTCGGAATCGACAATGCCAAGCGCACGAAGCATGGCGCGCTGCTCGATTCCGAATTGCTGGCGGAAGTCTATCTGGAACTGATGGGCGGGCGGCAGGCCGGGCTCGAACTGGCCGCCGATCCAAGGGGTAGTGGCGGCGCCGGCGCCGGTGCCGTCCCGGGCGACAAGGGCGCCGGGCCACTTCATCGCGATCGCCCGGTCCGGCCGCCGCGTCCCCACGCGCCGAGCGCGGAGGAGGAGGCGCGTCACGCGGCCTTCCTGGAAAAGATTTCCGAACCGATCTGGCGCGCCTGAATCCCGCGTCCTAACCGGGACGGACGGCATGGAAACCGCCATGTTCCGACGATGAACGATCCACGCCGCCGATCCGGCCGGAACACGCCGGAAACCGCGTTCACGCGCCGATCATGGCCGATTCGGTCCCATTTTCCGGATTGGACGCCGCTTCCGACGCCGGTCAGACGCTGGCCGGCGCGCCGCTTGCCGTTTCTGCGGCCACTTGCCGGGCGACCGCGCCGTCGATGGTGCCTTCCTGCTTCTTCCAGCGATAGAGGCCGAGGAAGTCGATCACCGGGACCTGCAATAGGTTCTGGCCCATGTCCTGGCTCGCGACGCTCAGAATCTGGCGGATATAGGGGAAGAGGAGACGCGGCACCTCGACATGCAGCAGCGGCTCGACGGTCTCTTCCGGGACGGCGCCGATCTCGACCGCCGCGCCGTAACTCAGCTCGACCAGATAGACCAGCCGCTCGTTCGGCGTATCCGGCTCGATCCGAGCCTTGACGGTGGCGACGACCAGGACTTCCGCCAGGCGCTTGCCGAGCGAGCGGGTCGTGATATCGACCTCGATCTGGGAGCGGGCCTGGCGGATCTGCGGGTCCATGAAGCATTCGGGCGCGCGCGGATTCTCGACCGAGAGATCCTTCACATATTGCGCGTGGATGCGATAGGGCGGCTCGCGCCGGGTGGCGTCACCACCTTGGGCGTCGCTGGCCGGGTTCGCGCCGCTCTGCGAATTGGCGGATTGGGCGCCGTTCTCCGGCGCGTTGGCGGTGTCGTCGCTCATGAGTGTAATCCGTGTCTCCGACGGGTTTGCTGCGGGCGGGTCCGATGCGGGTCAGGACGATCCGGCCGGTCGGGTAGCATGGGCGGGCGGGGCTGGCAAATATTGCCCGCGCGTCCGTTCGAAGTCCGCGCCCGGTGCGCTGCTCTGATCGGGCGCGGGCACTGGACGCAACAGGGCGCCGCCCCGGGGATGGGGCGCCATCGGGTCGAATCGTATGACGGCGGCGTTCGGTACTTCCAGGCGTGTCAGACCCCGGATGAATCCCCAGTGGCTGACGACCAGCGTGCGCGGCCAGTCGGGCAGGTCGGCGGCGAACCCGCGAAATCCGGCGGCGCGGCGGGAGACGGACTCCGCATCCTCATGATCCGGCCACCATTCCTCCTCCAGATGGTCGAAGACGATGGCCGGCCAGGCGCGGGCGAGCGCGCTGCGCGCCGTGCCGATATCGCAGGTGAAATGCGCATGCTCGCGCACCTGGACATCGACCTCGACCGGCAAGGTCAGATGCGCCGCCAGGATTTCCGCCGATTGAAGCGCGCGGGTATAGGGGGAGGTGACGATGCGCGCGGGCCGTTCCGCCGCGGGCATGTCGGCGATAAAGCCGGCCGCCTCAGCGATCTGCGTGCGTCCACGCGCCGTCAGGCCGGGATCGCGCAATCCCGGGTCGGTGCGTGTCTTGGCGAAACGGACGTTGAATTCGCTCTCCCCGTGCCGGACCAGGATCATCGGCCGGACCCGCGATCCGGATCGGTGTGTCCGCCGTCATGGGGCGGGTCTCCTGGATCGGGGGAGTCCGGATCGACCTCGACATAATCGCCCTCGATGATGGGCGCGCCGCCGCGCCCCCGGCGCGGGCCGGGGCCGCCCCCCGGATGGCCACCCATCCCGCCGGGATGGCCTCCACCGGTCGTATGGACGGTGAAGCGGCCGTTGCGCGCCGCATAGCCGGCGACGGCGCGGCCGATCGCGTTGCGCAGTGGGGGGATCAGCAGCGTGAGTCCGATTGCGTCCGTCAGGAAACCGGGTGTCAGCAGCAGCGCGCCGGCCACCAGAAGGCAGGCGCCGGTCAGCACCTCCGCTACCGGCAGCCGGTCCTCGGCGAGCGCCGTGCGGGCCCGCTCCAGCGCGGCAAGGCCTTGTTGGCGCACCAGCGTCGTGCCGATCAGGGCGGTCACCAGGATGGTCGCGATGGTGGGCCAGAGCCCGATCCAGTCGCCGACTTCGATGAAGAGGGCGATTTCGGCGATCGGGACCGCGATGAAGAGAAGGAGGAGGAGGGGCATCTTGCTCTTTTCGGGCTGAAAGCCTATGTCTCTCGGGTCAATAGGCTCGGTGTTCGGTGGCGTGGTTCAACGGGTCGAAGGTAGGCAGTCCGGCCGCGCGCGGCAAGGTCGGGCCGGTGTTCGGGCCCGTTCGGGGGCCGGACGGACATGTCGGCGAGCCCATGCGAAGGGCGCCGACCGACGGATAAGAGGCCTTTCGATGGGCGGCGGATTCCCTCTTGATCTGATTTTGTTCGCGGCGCTGGCGCTGTTCCTGATCTTTCGGTTGGGCAGTGTCCTGGGCAAGCGCACGGGCCACCAGAAGCCGACGGACCTGTTCCGGGACCGGCAGTCCGAGGGCGCGCGCGACCGCAGCGGGGAGCGCGAGGATGCCGAGGACGAGAATGTCATCCGCATGCCGGGTGCCCGCCAGCCGGAGCGTGCGGACGGCGCAAGGGATTCCTCGGACGAATTCACCGGCAAGGCCGGCTCCGGCTTAACCCAGATCAAGGTCGCCGATCCGGATTTCGATCCGGACGGGTTCCTCGACGGTGCGCGTCAGGCGTTTGAAATGATCGTGCAGGCCTTCGCCGAAGGCGAGGGCAAGACGCTGAAGCAGCTCCTTTCCAAGGAGGTCTACGAGAATTTCGCCGGCGCCATCCGCGAGCGCGAGAAGGCGGGACAGCGGATGGAGGACACGCTCTACGGTATCGACAGCGCCGAGATCGTCGAGGCCGGCATGCAAGGCAGCACCGCGAGCGTCACCGTCGAGTTCGTCAGCCAGCAGATCAATGTCACCTATGACAGCGAGGGCCGCGTGATCGCCGGCGATCCGAGCGAGGTCGTCACGGTGACCGATATCTGGACCTTCCAGCGAAACGTGAAGTCGCGTGATCCGAATTGGGAGCTGGCGGAGACCAGCAGCCCGGACGAGGAGTCCGGCGATGACGACGCGCAAGGCACGGCCGGCGGGAAATCCACCGGCGGTCCTTCCGACGCAACCTGATCGGATCGCGGACGCGGAAGTAGGGATGGGATCAAGGGGCGCTCCCCTCCCTTCCGTATCGGGTCCTTGCCGGATATTTGATCGGGTCGAATAATGCGTCTTTCCCGCCTCGTTTCTTCCGGACCGCGTGCCACTTGGGCCTTTGGGGCGGTGCCGCTCGCCCTTGCGCTCGTCCTCGCGCTCGGGGGGTGCGGCGATTCCACCGATAAGCGGGGCGAGCAGTCGGCGGGCGGACAGACGGGCGCCCCGGGCGCGGCGGTACCGCCGCTGCGCCTGGAACGGGTCGGGTTCGAGGACTTGCCCGGCTGGCGCGCGGAGGATTTCGAAGGTGCCCTGATGGCGCTGCGTGCGAGTTGCGCCCGGGTCGACGGCCAGCCCGAGGACCGCGCCATCGGCACGGAGGCGATCGCGCTCACCGCGGGCGATTTCGCCACGGCCTGCGCCGGGTTGCCCGACACCGCCCCCGGTCCGGGCGCGGATGCCGGGGCCGTGCGGCATTTCTTCCAGGATCATTTCGTGCCCTACCGCGTGCTTGGCCCCGAGGGGGCGGAGGGCCTCTTCACCGGTTATTTCGAAGCCGAACTGATGGGTTCGCGGATGCGGACCGATACCTACGACACCCCGATCTACGGTTTGCCCGAGGATTTGATCGTGGCCGATCTTGGCCGTTTCTCGGACGATCTCGCCGGGGAGCGAATCGTCGGCCGGGTCGAGGGCGGCCGGTTCGTGCCCTATCCCGACCGGGGCGCGATCGAGGGGGGATATCTCGCCGAACGCGATCTGGAATTGCTCTGGATCGACGATCCGGTCGATGTCTTCCTGTTGCAGGTGCAGGGCTCCGGCCGGGTGATCCTGCCGGACGGGGAGGTCGTGCGCGTCGGCTTCGCCGGGCATAACGGGCGCCCCTATCGATCGATCGGTCGGGTATTGATCGAACGCGGGGATCTGGCGCCCCATGCCGCCAGTTGGGACGGCATTCGCGGCTGGATCACGGAGAATCCGGAGAAGGCACGCGCCCTCTTCGCGGAGAATCCGCGCTTCGTCTTCTTCCGGGAGGTGCCGGCACGCACCGGCCCCGGTCAACCGGACGGGCCCATCGGCGCGCAGGGCGTGCCGTTGACACCCGGCCGTTCGCTGGCGGTGGATCGCGGGTTGATCCCGCTCGGCCTGCCGGTCTGGCTGGATACGACCCGGCCAGGGGAGAGCGACGCGCCGCTGCGCCGGCTGATGGTCGCGCAGGATACCGGCGGGGCCATCAAGGGCGCCGTGCGTGGGGATTACTTCTGGGGACACGGCGACGCCGCGTTGGCCGAGGCCGGGCGCATGCGCAGCCGGGGTGCTTACTATCTTCTTCTGCCGGAGGCCGCCGCGACCCGGCGCCGCGCCGCGCCGTCAAGCTGACCGACGTCCTGTTGCTTTGCCGCCGGACGCCGACCATGCTAGGTGGCAGTCAGTATTTCCATCAGCCGAAGCAGGACCGGCCCCGATGACCCGCCCGACAGACTTTCCTCCCGATGCGCCGAAGGTCGGCCTTTTCGTCACCTGTCTCGTCGATCTGTTCCGGCCCAATGTGGGCTTCGCCGCGGTCAAGCTGCTGGAGGCGGCGGGGGCGATGGTGGTGGTGCCGCGCGCCCAGACCTGTTGCGGTCAGCCCGCCTATAATTCCGGCGACAATTCTCACGCGCGCCGGGTCGCGCGCGGCGTGATCGAGGCGTTCGAGGATGTGGATTATCTCGTCGCGCCGTCCGGGTCCTGCGCCGGGATGATCCGGGAACATTATCCGGCCCTGTTCGAGGACGAGCCGGAGCTTCATCTGAAGGCGAGCGCGCTCGCCAAACGCTCCTATGAGCTCGTCAGCTTCCTGACCGATATCATGGAGATGCCGCTGGACCGGATCGAGGCGCGCTTCGACGGCACCGTCACCTATCACGACAGTTGCTCGGGCCTGCGCGAACTCGACATCAAGCAGCAGCCGCGCGCCCTGCTCTCGGCGGTGGAGGGTATCAGGCTCGACGAATTGCCGTCGGCGGAAATCTGCTGCGGTTTCGGCGGCACCTTCTGCGTCAAATATCCCGATATCTCCAACAAGATGGTGGGCGACAAGGCCGAGGACATCGTGGCCACCGGGGCGGATGCGCTGCTGGCGGGCGATATGGGCTGCCTGATGAACATGGCGGGCAAGCTGACGCGCATGGACGCATCGGTCCGCGTCTATCACGTGGCGGAGGTGCTGGCCGGCATGGCGAACGGCCCTGGCATCGGCCGGGCGGAGGCCGAGGGCGCGCGCGCCCTCGACGCCGCCGGTACGGTGCCCGCCGACGGAAAGGGGCGGTAACGGCGATGCAGGCCACCAGCACGCGCTTCAAGCAGAACGCCCGCGAGGCGCTGGACGATCCCCAGCTTCAGCAGGCGCTGACCAAGATGAAGGCCGGTTTCGTCGAGCGCCGGGCCAGGGCGCGCGCCGACCTGCCGGAATTCGACGCGCTGCGCGATCAGGCGCGCGACATCAAGAACCACACGATCGAACATCTCGACCTCTATCTGGAGCGGTTCGAGGCGAATGTGACCGCCAATGGCGGCCATGTGCATTGGGCGCGCAACGCGGCCGAGGCGCGCGAGCGGATACAGGAAATCTGCCGGTCCGTCGGCGCCCGCACGGTCACCAAGGGCAAGAGCATGATCTCGGAGGAGATCGCCCTAAACGACGCGTTGGAGGAAGACGGGCTGGAGGTGGTCGAGACCGATCTCGGCGAATATATCATCCAGCTTCGCAGGGAAGCGCCGAGCCATATCATCGCGCCCGCCATCCATGTTCTGAAGGAACAGGTGGCCGACGATTTTCGCCTGCATCATGTGCAGTTCGACAAGGCCCGGCCGCTGAACGAACCGCGCGAGCTTATTTCCGAGGCGCGCCAGGTGCTGCGCCGGAAATATCTCGAAAGCGATGTCGGCATCACCGGCGCCAACTTCCTGATCGCGGAGACCGGGACCAGCGTCATCGTCACCAATGAAGGCAATGGCGACCTGACCCAGACCCTGCCGAAGATCCATGTGGTCATCGCCTCGCTGGAGAAGGTGGTGCCGACGCTGGACGACGCGGCCGCGATCCTGCGCGTCCTCGCGCGCTCGGCCACGGGTCAGGAATTCACCGCCTACACGACCTTTTCCACCGGTCCGCGCCGGGAGGGCGACCCCGACGGGCCGGAAGCGTATCACGTCATCCTGCTCGACAACGGACGCAGTGCCATGCTGGGCACCGAATTCCAGGATATGCTGCGCTGTATCCGTTGCGGTGCCTGCATGAACCATTGTCCGGTCTATGGCGCGGTCGGCGGGCATGCCTATGGCTGGGTCTATCCCGGGCCGATGGGCGCGGTGCTGACCCCCAGCTTCATCGGTGTCGATCAGGGGGGGCAACTTCCCAATGCCTCCACCTTCTGCGGGCGGTGCGAATCCGTCTGTCCGATGCATATTCCGTTGCCGAAGATGATGCGGCACTATCGGGCGCGGGAATATGAACAGGGGCTGGCTCCGCCGGCGACCCGCTTCGGCCTCGATATCTGGGGGTTCGTCGCGACCAAGCCCCGGCTCTATCGTTTGGCGACGCGCCTCGCGGTCGGGCTGCTGGGGCGGCTCGGCCGGGCGCGCGGGCGGCTCGCTAAACTGCCGCTGGCCGACGGCTGGACCCGGCATCGCGACCTTCCGGCGCCGGAGGGGCGCACCTTCCAAGATCGTTGGGACGCGATGGGAGGGGCGCGATGAGCGGCGCGCGCGACCAGATCATGGGCCAGGTCCGCCGTGCCCTCGGCCGCGCGGAAGGGACGGACGATGCCCGCGCGCGCGATGCGGTCGACGCCCGGCTGAAGGAGCCGCCGCGCGGCCTGATCCCCGCGCGGGTGCGCGGCCGGGAGGCGGAAGAGTTGGGCCGCCTCTTCATGGAGAAGGCGCTCGCCGCCAATTGCACCTGCGCGACGGTGGATTCGCTGGAGGCCGTGCCGGACGCGATCGCGGAGTATCTCGCCTCCGAGAACCTTCCGGCGACGGTCCGCACGGGCGACCACCCGGACCTCGCCGCCATTCCCTTCGACAGGCGTCCCGTCCTGACCGTCTCGCGCGGGCCCAGCGACGGGGGGGATGCCGTCTCCCTTTCCACCGCCTTCGTCGGCGCGGCGGAGACGGGGACGCTCGCCCTGGTCTCGGGTCCAGGGACGCCGACGACGCTGAATTTCCTGCCCGAGACGGAGATCGTCCTGCTGCGCCGCAGCCGGATCGTCGGCCCCTATGAGGATATCTGGACGCATCTGCGCGCCCGCAACGCGGAGGCCGGCAGCATGCCGCGCGCGGTCAATCTGATCACCGGCCCGTCACGTACCGGCGATATCGAGCAGAAGATCGAGCTCGGCGCGCACGGACCGCTTCGCCTGCATATCCTGATCCTGGACGATCTTTGAGGCGATCGGCCGAGAATTCGCGACCCGCCGGAAGGGCCCCGACCATGGCATCGAGGAAATCGGACGAGGATCGCGATCTCTGGGCCGCCGTGACCGCCACGGTCCAGCCGCTCCACGACCGTCCCCGCGCCGCCCTCGGCCTCGATGATCACGGCGAGGGGGATGAGGAAGCCCCTTCCCCCAAGCATCGCGCCGACCCGAAGCGGGCGGAGCGTCAGGCCGTCGCGCGGGAACGCATCCTGCGCGCCGCCGCCGAGGCCGCGGCCCAGGGCCGCGCCGCGCCGCGCGCGGGGGCGGTGGCTCCCCCGCTATCGGCGGGGGAGAGCCCCGGCCTCGACCGCCGCACGGCCAGCCGCCTGAAACGCGGCAAGCTTTCGATCGACGGGCGGCTCGACCTGCATGGGATGAGCCGGGAGGCGGCCCAGACCGCGCTCATGGATTTCATCCTGGCCGCCGAGGCCGCCGGAAAGCGCTGTGTCGTCGTCGTCACGGGCAAGGGGCGCGGCATCCTGAAGGAAAGCGTGCCGCATTGGCTGAACCTGCCGCCGCTGCGCCAGCGCATCATCGCCTTCGACACGACGCGGCCCGAACATGGCGGGGACGGCGCGCTCTATGTCCTGTTGAAGCGTCGGCGGGATCGCGCGGGTCCGGGGAGTGACCGCCGATGACGCCCTTCGGCCGAAAGCTGCGCGAAATGCGGGAGGCGCGGGGCACGTCCTTGAGCGAGATGGCGGAGGCCCTCGGTGTTTCCGCGGCTTATCTCTCCGCGCTGGAGCATGGCAGGCGCCCGCGCCCGACGCCCGCGCGCCTCGACCAGATTTGCGCCTATTTCGGGGTCATCTGGGACGAGGCGGAGGCGCTCAAGGATCTCGCCCGCCTCTCCAACCCGCGCGTCACCATCGATACCGCCGGCCTCTCGCCGGAGGCGACGGCGCTCGCCAACCGCCTCGCCCAGCGTATCCGACACCTGGATCGGGAGGAGATCGCGGCGCTGCTGCGCAAGCTGGAGGGATAGGCGGGCGCCTCACTCCGCCTTCGGTCGCAGCACGTGATGATGGTCGGCGGCATAGAGGCGGCTATCCTCGAACGCCGCCGACAGTCCGTCGGGGTCGAGCGTCCGGCCGACCAGGATCAATGCCGTGCGGGTGATGCCCGTCTTCTTCACCTTGTCCCGGATATCGGCCAGCGTGCCGCGCAGGATCATCTCGTCCGGCCAGGTGACCCGATAGCCGACGGCGACCGGACAGTCCGCGCCGTAGAAGGGCGTCAACTCCCGCACCAGCTTGGCGAGATTGTTGACCGAGAGATGGATGGCCAGCGTCGCGCCGCTGGCGGCGAAGGTCGCCAGATCCTCCCGGTTCGGCATGGCGGAGGCGCGCACCGCCGTGCGGGTCAGCACGATGGATTGCGAGACGCCGGCCAGCGTCAACTCCTGCCCCAGCGACGCGGCCATCCCGGCATAGGCCGGCACGCCCGGGCAGATCGCATAGGGAATGCCCAGCGGTTCCAGCCGCCGAATCTGCTCCTGGATCGCGCCATAAAGCGACGGGTCGCCGGAATGGACGCGCGCGACATCCTGGCCCTTATCATGTGCGGCCTCGATTTCCGCCATGATGGCATCGAGGTCCATGGGGGCCGTGTCGATCACGCGCGCGCCCGTCGGCGCCTCCGCCACCACCTCCGCCGGGACGAGGGAGCCGGCATAGAGACAGACCGGGCACCGCTGCACCAGCTTTAGCCCGCGCACGGTAATCAGGTCCGGGGCGCCGGGGCCGGCGCCGATGAAATGGACGGTCATGACGTTCCGATCCTCTTTGTAACGATAAAATCCAGGCGGCGTGGTGACCGATCCGGACGACTTGCCTTCAAGGGTTGGCCTCGCCCCGTTTGCGCGCATAGCCCCGGGGCGTGAAAAGGCGTGGCGTGCCCGCCTGATCGAAGGCGCGGCTCTGGCTGTTGCCGATCAGGACAAGGGTCAGCATATCGACCGTTTCGGGATCGAAATCGGAGAGCGTCACGAGATCGATCGCCTCCTCCGGCCGGCCGAGGGACCGGCAGATCGCGACCGGGGTCTCCGGCGGGCGGTGGGTGGCCAGGATGCGCTTCGCCTCCGGCAGAAGGGTTCGGCGGCGCTGGCTCTGGGGATTGTAGAAGGCGGTGACGAAATCCCCGGTCGCGGCG
Organism: Marivibrio halodurans; assembly: GCF_017963645.1. GTDB lineage: Bacteria > Pseudomonadota > Alphaproteobacteria > UBA8366 > Aestuariispiraceae > Marivibrio > Marivibrio halodurans. Next base: position 296,360 of record NZ_JAGMWN010000006.1, read on the forward strand.
GCTTCCAACCGTTGCATGATCGTGTCGCGCGGGGTCAGCAGATCGGAAAGGCTGATCAGGCAGAAATCATGCCCCATCGGCGCGCCCAGGCGCGCGGCCGCCGCCTGGAAGGCGCTGATGCCGGGGACGACGGTCAAGGCCACGGCGCGTTCCGCCCGGCTCCCGCTCTTCTCCACCAGCTCCATCACCAGGGTGGCGAGCGCATAGATCCCCGGATCGCCGGAACAGACCAGCGCGACGTCCCGTCCCTCCGCGGCCAGCGCCAATGCCTTGGCGGCCCGTGCCTCTTCCGCGCCCAGCGCGCTTTCATGGGTCGGCTTGCCGCCGATCAGATCGCGCGCGAGGTCGAGATAAAGGCCATAGCCGACCACCACCTCCGCCCGGCGCAGGGCCGAGACCGCCTCCGCCGTTCGCCATGCCGCGTCGCCGGGGCCGATGCCGACCACGCTGAGATGTCCACGGGCCCGGCCGCGCGCCGGATCGACGGCCATCCCGTCGGCGGCGCGGGCGATGGCCAGGGTGTAGCCATCTCGTTTCACTTTCGGAACAACAAGCGATGCGCCGGGCCCGGCGAGCGCCAGGGCCGAGGCCTCCGCCACCCCATGGCATCCGACCTCGCGGAAGACGGTCTCGGAGGGATTGGCGAGGCGTGGGGTCTCCGCCTCCAGCGCCGCCGCCGGGAAAAGCCGCAATGGACGATCCAGCGCCCGGGAAAGCGCCGCCATCGCGGGTTCGTCCGCCTTCAAATCGATGCTGCCGATGGCGGCGACGGCGGCGTCGGCGAGTCCCGCCTCCGCCAGCGTCTCGCGCGCCAGATCGACCAACCCCTGGGCCGGGGCCAGCCGCTCGCACCCCACGCCGATCGCAAGGCTGGGCGGATGGATGTGCAGGGTGGCGGATGCGTCCTCCGCCGGGCGGTGGTCGCTGATCGCGATGTGGTAGGGGGCGTCGTCGGTCGTCCCGCCATCGGGCAGGATGGGCCAATCCCCCGGGCCCGCCGCGCGCGTCAGGCGGACCGATTCGCCCGCCAGCAGGGCGGCGGCGATATCCTTAGCGGCTTCCGGATTGGCGACATGCCAACCCGGCGGCGGATCGTCGAGCGCGAGACCCAGCGCCACCTCCCCCGCCGTCGTCACGGCGGCATGCCCGCCCAGCAGGTCGGCGATGCGCCGGGCCAACCGATTGGCGCCGCGATGCCCGCCCAGAAGCGGCACCACGCTCGCCCCATCCTCGGACAGGGCCAGGACCGGCGGTTCCGCCCGCTTGTCGCCGAGATGGGGGGCCAGCGCGCGGATCACGATCCCGGCGGCGCAAAGCGCGACGATCGGACGGCCTTCCCGGAACAGGTCGGCCAGATATTTCGTTGTCTTATCGAAATGATAATCGGCGCGGCCGACACGGCCCACCCGGCCATGCACCGTGCCGCCGCCCAGCGCGGCGACGAGCCGATGGGCCAGCGCTTCACCGCCCGCCGTCAGGGCCAGGATGACGGGATCGTCCGATTCATCGATCATTGCGTTTTCGACCATACTGTTCCGCGCCGGTGGGCGAGGATCATCGAGAAATAAGGCGCCGTATCCTCCACCAGATCGGCGAGCGGCAGGACCCGTTGTTCCGCCATGCTGGCATGGCTGATATAGCGCGCATGCTCGGCCAGCCCGGTTTCGGCCAAGGCCCGCTTCACCTTGGCGAGATGGCGGCCGACCTTGATGATGGCGACGGCCTCCGCCCGGGCGAGGCATTCGACCAGCGCCGTTTCCTCCAGCGGGCCGGGCAGGACCGTGAGTACGTCGTTGCGCGCGGCCAGCGGGGCATGCGCCGCTGCCGCCGTGGCGGTCAGGGCGGAGACGCCGGGCACCACCTCCGTGCGGAATCGCTCGGCCAACCGGGCGAAAAGATACATGAAGCTGCCATAGAAGAAGGGATCGCCCTCGCACAGCACGGCGACGTCCCGACCCGCCGTCAGATGCGCGCCGATCGTCTCCGCCGCCTCGTCATAGACGGCCTGGGCGGGGAAGCGCGCGGGCACCATCGGCATGCGGATGGCGATTTCCTCCCGCCCCTCGGGGATGTGCGGGGCGGCGATGCGCCGGGCCATGGAGTCCCCCTCCAGCGGCGCGGGATAGGCGATCACCGGCGCCTCGCGCAGGATGCGCGCGGCCTTCAGGGTCAACAGCTCCGGATCGCCGGGCCCGACGCCAAGGCCGAAGAGTGTGCCGGCGGGCTTGTCGCGCGCGCTCATGACGGATTTCGCTTCCTATTCCTACGCATGGGGCTTGGTCCAGTGATACTGCGTGACCGGCATCAGCGGCCGCCAGCCGTGATAGGGTCCGACCGGGACCAGGTGGGAGACCGCGATCCGGCTCATCTCCCCCCCCTGCTCCCGGTGGAGGGCGGTCAGCGCGGCCTCCCCCTCCAGCGTCACGGCGTTCGCCACCAGCCGCCCGTCGGGGGCGAGCGCCGCGCGGCACGCCGCGACCAGCCCCGGCGTGGTCAGCCCCCCGCCGATGAAGATGGCGTCGGGGCGCTCGTCCCCGCCCGCCGGATCGTCGAGCGCCCCCGGCGCCTCCCCCGCCCGGATGGCCAGGGTGGGGGTGCCGAGGCGCGCCGCGTTCTCCGCGATCAGGGTCCGCCGTTCCGCCGATCGCTCAATGGCGACGGCGCGCCCGCCCGCGCGCATCCATTCGATCGCGACGGAGCCGCACCCCGCCCCCACGTCCCACAGCAACGCGCCCGGCGCCGGCGCCAGCGCCGCCAGGGTGGCCGCGCGCACCTCCCGCTTGGTGAGCTGCCCGTCATGGCGGAAGACCGCGTCCGGCAGGCCGGGCACGCGCGGCTGCCAAGACGTTCCGGGCGCGGGCGACAAGGCGACCGCGATGGTGTTGAGGTCCGGTTGGCGGTCGTGGGTCCAGCCTTCGGCCGTGCCCTCGACCCGGCTTTCGGCCGCGCCACCCAGATGGGATAGGACGGTCATCGCGCTGGGCCCCCATCCGGCCACGCGCAGCGCGTCCGCCACCCGGGCCGGGGTGTCGCCATCCTCCGACAGGATGAGGAGCCGCGCCCCCGGCTGCAGATGAAGCGAGAGCAGCGAGAGCGGCCGGCCATGGAGCGTCAGCCGCGTCACCTCCTCCAATGGCCAGCCGAGCCGCGCGGCCGCCAGGGCGAAGGCACCGGCCACCGGATGCACCGACAGCGCCGCATGTCCGAAGACCCGGCCCAGCGTCACGCCGATGCCGTAGCTCATCGGATCGCCGGTCGCCAAAACGCAGACCCGCCGCCCCGCCGCCGCGCGGATATCCGCGACGGTCTCGGACAATGGGCTTTTCCAACCCATGCGCTCCGCCGGGTGATCCGCCGGCAGCATCGCCAGATGCCGCGCGCCGCCGACAACCAATTCCGCATCCGAAACGAGTTGGCGCGGCGCCGCCGCCAACCCGTCCAGCCCGTCTTCTCCAATCCCGACGATCGAGAGCCAGGGGGCGGGTGGGGAAGGTTCCGGCCCGTCGCTCATGCCCGTGTCTCCTCCGGATTGCCGGCGGCCAGCGCGTTGACCGCCGCCGCCGCCAGCGCGCTGCCGCCTTCCCGCCCGGTCAATGTGATATGGGCGAGGCCGAGGTCGGCGGCCGCCTCGACCAGCGCCGCCTTGGATTCCGCCGCGCCGACGAAACCGACGGGAAAGCCCAGGATCAGGGCGGGTTTCGGCGCGCCGGCCGCGACTGCCTCCAACAGCGCGAAAAGCGCCGTCGGCGCATTGCCGATGGCCACCACGGCGCCGGCCAGCCAAGGCTCCCACAGCGCGACCTGCGCGGCCGAGCGCGTGGTGCCCAGCCGCGCGGCCCGGCCCGCCACGCCCGGCGCGTCGATCAGGCAGATCAGGTCGTTCTCCCCCGGCAGGCGCGCACGCATCACCCCGGCCGCCACCATTTTCGCGTCGCACAGCACCGGCGCCCCGGCGTCGAGCGCGGCGCGCCCCGCCGCCGGCGCCCCGTCCGACCAGCGCAGATCGGCGGCGATTTCCGGTCGCCCGACCGCATGGATCAGCCTGAGCGCCATCGGATGCAGCGCCTCGGGCAGGGCGGAGAGGTCGGCGGCCGCCCGGATACGGCGGAAACTCTCCGCATAGATCGCCTGCGGGTCGCGGATATAGTCGAAGGATCGGGTCATGCCGCGTGGTTTTCCCTTTCCGCGCCGGGATCGCCCGGGGTCAGGGCGGGCCGGTCCGTGACGCCCAGAATCCAGGCTTCCTCCCGCTCCACATCCGCGCGGGCCGCCGCGTCCAGCCCCGGATCGCCGAGGAACAGCGGGGCGAGCGCGCCTTCCCCGTCGCGCGCGGCGAGCGCCTTGGCGACGGCGGCGACCTGGCCGGCGTCCTTCGGCTTCCCCGGGATCGCTTCCGGCGCGACCAGGCTCGGATAAAGCTCCGCCAGGATGATCGTGCCCGCCGGGGCGTCGGTCAGCCCGGTTTCGAACGGCCAGATCTGTGTCGCGAAGGCAAGCGCGGGGTCGGTGCGGATTTGCCAGACGCGCGGAATGCCGGTCAGCGCCTGACCCCCGGCCGATCCGGCATAGGCCAGCTTCCAGACCGGCTGGGTGCTGGGCACGCGCCGTTCCGTCGCGCGACGCTCCGCCGGTTCGCCCGCGCGCCGCGCCCGGCGGCCGCGCGCGGCCAGGGTCGGCCCCTCCCGGCCCGCCGGGCAGCCCCAGAAGGGAAAGGCCTCCCCCGTCATCGCGGCGTTGAGGGTCGATCCGACATCGAAACGATTATTGGCGTTATTCTCCCCGTCGCTCAACAGCGCATCGATCCGCGCCCAGAGCTTACGCCATTCCAGCCCGCCCGCGAGGCCCAGCGCCGCCGCCGTCCCGGCCGGATAGCCGAAGGGGAAATCGAAGCCGATCACGGTCCGCCCGCCGCGCGCCAGACGCTCCCCCGCCAGCGCGATCAACCGCCGTGTCGCTGCCGCGCGTGTCGGCGGATTCTCCAGAACCGAAAGCGTGGCCCGGGCTTCCCCGCGCTCGTCGGCGCCGCGATCCACCACGCCGATCCATATGGAATCCTTTCCCCGGACCGGCCTGGACGCTGCCGACCAGTCCACGGCGATATAGTGATCGAAGAGCGGCGCGGTCATGGTCCGTCGCATGGCTGGCGGTCGGGCGGTTGTCGGATGGGCGGGAGACGGGTGGAAAGCGGCTTCGGTGCTCACCCGGCGCCGGAGGGGTCGCCGGGCATCCGCACGCCTTCCGTCATCGACCGGGGTCCGTGCGGATGATCCGCGCGCGGATAGGGGTGGTGGTGATGGTCATGGCCGTGCCCATCATGATCGTGCCCATGGTGATGCTCATGGTGATGGCCGTGTTCGTGATGGTCGTGCTCATGCTCATGCCCATGATCGTGATCATGGCCCGGACCGGTGCCGATCCCCTCGACGTGATGGTGATGGCTTTCCTGGGCGAGGCCCACCTCGTCCTCGAAGCCGAGGACCTGGGCGCGGTATTTGCACATCTGGCAATTCATCATGTTGGTGCCTTCGAGGATCTCGCGCACGCGTTCCGCGAAGGTCTCCATCACCATCGGATGATCGTTGAGATAGCCGGCCTTGAGGATTTGCAGGTCGGGATGGCGCGCCGCCACCGCGTCGGCATGATCGTAGATCCGCTGCACCAGGATTCCGGTGAAGAGGAAATAGGGAAAGACGATCACACGCTTGTAGCCGAGGCGCGCGGTATGCTCCAGGGTCGGCTGGACCAGCGGGAAGGTCACGCCGGAATAGCCGACCTCGCACCAGCCGAATCCCATCCCCTCCCATAGCATGCGCGCCATCTTGGCGACGTTGGAATTGGCGTCCGGGTCGGAGGCGCCGCGGCCGATGACGACGAGGCAGACCTCCTCGTTCGCCAGCGCCCCGTGGCTTTCGTTGGCGGCGTCGACCGCCTCTTGCACCCGGGCACTGGCCGCCTTCAGCATCTTCAGGTCGACCGCCAGCTCGCGCCCATAGGTGATCGTGACGTCGCCATGCTGGGCGGCATAGGTATTGAGGACACTGGGGATATCGTTCTTGGCATGGCCGGCGGCGAACAACATGCCCGGCACCGCCAAGATACGCGTCGCGCCCGCCGCGCGCAGATTGTCGAGGCCGGTGCGGATGATCGGCGTCGCGAATTCCAGGAAGCCGTAATCGACCGGCAGATGCGGCCAGCGCGCCTTCAGCGTCGCGGCGATCGCCTCGAATTCCCGGACCGCGCCCTCGTCCCGGCTGCCATGGCCGCAGACCATGATGCCGATCTTCTCGCCGCCAGCATGGGTCGGAATATGGAACGGATCGTCTCCGCCCCCGCTCTCGGCACCGTCGGTGCGGTGCGCGTTCTTTACCTTGGACATATTTGCCCCCGTCCTGCTCGGGTTCTCATTCGGGTCGAACGGCCCGGCCATGACGATCGGATGACGGCATGTCGGGACCGTGCCGCGCTTGCTTCATTTGCCCCGGTGGCGGCGGCCGGGTACGCATGGCGCGGACCCTATCAGGGGTCGATCACCCTGTCAGTCGTGAATGCGGCCCCGCCTGTCGAGGAGGCGCCTCCAGTGGCCATGGCGGGTTTTCATCGGGCGCGGCCATATGCTGGGTGACACGGAAATGGCCAGGGAATATCCCGCATAGGATGCATATGATTTGCTGGACTTGTTACCCTTGGTTGATACAACTAGCTTGTGGAAAATAAACAACGGTTTAGGTCGGCATGCAGGGGATGCGCGCGGCGATATTATGCGGTCTGCGGGACGCCGCCGTCGAGCGGCGACTGGAAGCCGCGTGCGCGCATTTCGGTGGCGCCCGCATCGTCACCGCTCACGATACCGCCTCCTTGCTGCGCGGTCTCGGGCATCCCGAGTTGGCGGTGGTGGTCGCCGATCTGAAATTCGGTGAAACCGATATCTTTGAAATCCTGCGTCTGGTCCGCGCCCGGCCCGATGGCGGCGCGATCGGGGTGCTGCTCGCCCTGCCCGCCATGGAAACGGATCCGGCCGCGACGCCGACCGGATCTCGGAGGGGACGGTTGGGAGGGATCGGTTCGGGGCAGTCCATCGACTATGTCGCCATGGCCCGCACGCAGGGCGTCGCCGGAATCATCCCACCGTCCCTCGACACCGATGATTTGCTGGCCCTGATCGCGCCCTATATTCGCGAACGCTACCGTCAGGTGCGGTGAGGGCCGGGGTCCGGAACGACGAAACCCCCGGGTTTCCCCGGGGGTTTCGGTGGTGGAGCCGAGGGGAATCGAACCCCTGACCTCTACACTGCCAGTGTAGCGCTCTCCCAGCTGAGCTACGGCCCCTGATCGCGGTGCGTCCCGCCCCGGAAGGGCTTCCTGAATTGGACGCGCCGTCTATATAACCCTCGACCGGGCACGCGCAAGCGCTATTCGCGTTCGCGCGTATCGGTCAGCTGTCGTCGTCGTCATCCTCGCCGGCGACACCGGGCACGTCGCCGTCATCGTCCAGATCGCTGGTATCCTCGAGAACCGAATCGTCGTCGTCGTTCTCGCTATCCTCCAGCGTGTCCTTATCGTCCGATTCGGCTTCCTTGACCTTCGCCTTGCTCTTGTCCTCCGGCGCTTGACGGCTGCGCTTCAGCTTCGTCGCCGCCTCCGGATCGAAGACCGTCTCGCACTTCGGACAGACGATCGGATCGTTCCGCATATCGTAGAACTTGGCGCCACAAGACAGGCAGGTGCGCTTCAAACCCCATTCCGGTTTCGACACGTATCCGATCCTCCAAACCCAGCGCCCGAACAAGGCCGCAATTGGCCACTGTCCGACAATGCGCGGCGCAATGCCAAAAACGCGCCTCGGTGTCAAAGCTTAAAACCGGCCCCGGGCAGGAAAACCACGCGCCACGGAAAAAAGTGGGTGGAGGCACCGCTACCTATCCCGGTTGGCCCGGCACTTGCTTGCCTGATCTTCGACGGGTTTTGCACAATGGGCTCACCGGTTCGGACATGATCATGGATCCTCTTTCCTCGACCGCTCATTCCCCGGGCGCCAGCGCGAGCGGTTCGAGATCGCCGGGAGTCGACCCGCGCCAGGGTGGCGATGGAAGCGCGGCGGAGCGCATCGCCGATGTTGGCTTCGGCCAATGGCTGGAGGAGATGCAGGCGCGCAAGCGCGAGGAATTGCGCGAGCGAATCTTGGCCGAGATGGGGCTGACCCCCGATAAGCTGGCCGAGATGGATGGCGAGGCTCGTGCGCGCATCGAGGCGCTGGTCGAGCAGAAGATCGCCGAGCGCGCGGCGGCCGAGCGTGGTGACGACACCGTTGGAGAGGATCGGGCGGAGGCGCGCGAGAACGCGTCCACCGTCCGCCCCGGCGGCCAGCTTGGGCGGCTCGATGCGGCGCTCATGGCGGCCTTGTTCGACGATCGTGCCGCTGGACCCGAGGCACCACCTGAGACATCCGGCGAGGCCGATGCCGCGCCCGCTTCCGCGCACGGCCGAACGCCCCCAAACCCCTTCACGTAACCCCTTCCGCGTGGTTCCGGCCCCGGCCCTGAACTTGGGCCCTGAACTTGGACCCTGGCTTGGGCGAGGAGGGCGGGCTTGCGCCGCCCGACCCGCATGCTATGACCGCGAGGAGAGAGGGTGCGTCGCGGGATGCGCCCCGAAGGTTTCCTCCCCGCCGTCGGCTGGGACCGCCCGACGGTCGCGCGCTCCCGGAAGGATCGTGTTCTTATGTCCGCCTCTTCTCATTCCGCCCCCGGGGACATGGCCGCCACCCCCATAACGGCGCATTCGGGGGCCAGGCTTTCCGGTATCGCGCGGGTTCCGGGCGACAAATCGATTTCCCACCGGGCGGTGATGTTGGGCGCGCTCGCGGTCGGCGAGACGCGGGTGACCGGCCTGCTGGAGGGGGAGGACGTGCTGGCGACCGCCGCGGCCTTCCGCGCCATGGGCGCGGGGGTGGCGCGCGGGGAAGACGGCGTCTGGACCATCGCGGGCGTCGGGCTCGGCGGGCTGGGGGAGCCGCCGGACATCCTCGACATGGGTAATAGCGGTACCGCCGCGCGGCTTCTTCTGGGGGTGTTGGCGGGTCACCCGATCCGTTGCTTCCTCAATGGCGATGCCAGTCTGCGCAAGCGGCCGATGAAACGGGTGGCCGATCCGCTTACAGCCATGGGCGCGCGGATCGAGAGCCGTTCCGGCGGCCGCCTGCCGTTGATGATCGACGGCGCGATGGCGGTTCTGCCGGTTCGCTACGAACTGCCCGTCGCCTCGGCTCAGGTGAAGTCGGCGGTGCTGCTCGCCGGGCTGATGGCGCGCGGCGAGACCACGGTGTTCGAGCCGGCGGCCACGCGCGACCATACCGAGCGGATGCTGGGCCATTTCGGTGCCACGGTGCGGGTGGAGCCGCGCGATGGCGGCCTAGGCCCGGCCGTCACCGTGGTGGGGGAACCGGAACTGACCGCCGCCGATATCGCCGTGCCGGCCGATCCCAGCAGCGCCGCCTTCCCCATCGTGGCGGCCCTGATCACGCCGGGCTCAGAGGTGCGAATCCCGGGTGTCGGCCTCAACCCCACGCGCACGGGTCTCTTCGTGACCCTGCGGGAGATGGGCGCGGACCTGGCGATCGAGAACGAGCGCGAGGAGGGGGGCGAGCCGCTGGGCGATATCGTCGCCCGCCATTCCGCCCTGACCGGTATCGAGGTGCCGCCGGAACGCGCGCCCTCGATGATCGACGAATATCCCGTCCTGGCCGTCGCCGCCGCCTTCGCCGAGGGCCGCACCGTGATGCGCGGCGTGGGCGAGCTGCGGGTCAAGGAATCCGACCGCATCGCGGCGATGGAAGCCGGCCTCGCCGCCAATGGCGTCGCCACCGAAAGCGGCGCGGATTGGCTGATCGTGGAGGGGCGCGGCGCCGGGGACGTGCCCGGCGGCGGCCCGCCGGTGGAAACCCATCTGGATCACCGCATCGCGATGAGCTTCCTCGTCATGGGCCTCGCCGCGCGGAACCCGGTCGCCATCGACGACGGCCGCGCCATCGCCACGAGCTTTCCGGGCTTCGCGGATTTGATGACCGGGCTGGGGGCGCGCTTGGCCTAGAAATTTCCGGCGATTTAGATAGTATGCCCCGATTAAGGCTCTTCATGGTGGTTGTTTCGGGCCGGGGCGATGCGCGAGCCGATCGATTACAGCGATAAGATCAACGATCTTCGTCTTGACTATATCAAGACCGCGAATGCCGATATCGAGAGCAGGATTAACGGTACGACAGGATCGCTTAGCGTAATCGTCGCATCGATTACCTTTCTCGTGCTCGGGGCCATACAACTCTTCTTCGATGGGATCGGCCATTTCGGGCTGAGTCCCGGGCTAGAGGACGGCGATATCGTTGGATATCTGGCGCTTCTAGGGGAAAACTCCCGGATCACGAGGTTTTCCTGGCTCATGCTGATGGGGTTCAACACCAGTGTTTTCTGTGCCCTGCTGTTCAGCATTTTCGCCGTGGTGAAAATCGCGGCGGCAATGGCGGCCGCATCCGATGCCCGGCGGGGGAACTCCAGGAAAGGCTATTTCTTTTATGCGGAGCCGCTTTCGACCTTCGATGCGCAGGTCGAGAAGCGGCTGGTGGAAGCACGGACGCAATTGCCGGCCCATCTTCAGACGGCCGAGGCCCTGCCCGGCACCTTGCATGAGTTGCGCATGGAGATCACGATCGGCACCTATGACCAGCTATACCGCGCGCGCCTGGATTTCCTGTTGCGTGTCCGGAAAGAAATCCGTGGAGCAGTGCGGTGCACGGTCTACGGTTTCGGCGCGCTGCTGACGGGTGTCTCGTCAATCATGCTCAACGGATATTTCGGGTTCGAGCATCCATCGCTTTCAAGCGTGATATGGTATAGTCTGTTCGCGGTCGTTCCGATTCTCGTCGCGACGACGATGGTCGGGGAGCGAGGATGATGCGTCGAATGGTTTTTCGCCGGACGGTTCGTCACCATGTATGGTGCCATCCCGTATGCGATGGTTTCCGTGGGTGAGGATTGGGTGGAATGAGCAAGGCGAAAGTCCCGGACGAAGGCGGGGACGGCGATGCCCCCGCGAGCGTGGGTCGGCGGATTTCGGCCGCCGAGTGGGCGCGGGCGCACCGGGATTTGCTGCAGCCCGTGACGATCGGCTTCGCCGATGCGACAAGCAACAGTCTTTCCCATATCGACGTCGTGGTCGAAGGGACCAAGAAGACCGTCGTCACCGAATAGACGCCCATGCCGCTCCGGGAATCGCTTTTTTCTTGCCCGACCGCACTTCTCCTTGCCAAAAGGCCGGGGTATCGCCGGACTCGCTAAGGGCCGTAAGGATTCCATGATCACCATCGCTATCGACGGCCCGGCCGCCTCGGGCAAGGGGACGCTCGCGCGCCGGATCGCGACGCATTTCGATTTCGCCTATCTCGATACGGGCAAGCTCTATCGCGCGGTCGGCATGGCGGTTCTGCGCAATGGCGGCGACCCGGCGGACGAGGAAGCGGCGGAGGATGCGGCCCGCGCCCTCGATCCCGTGGCGCTGGAGGACGAAGCGCTGGCGCGTGACGACGCGGCCCGGGCGGCCAGCCAGGTGGCCGCGCATCCGGCGGTGCGATCGGCCCTCATGGATCTCCAACGGGGGGTCGCGGCCTCTCCGCCGGAGGGCAAGGCGGGGGCGGTGCTGGACGGCCGCGATATCGGCACGGTGATCTGCCCGGACGCCACGGTGAAGCTCTTCGTCACGGCCGACGTGGAAGTGCGCGCGGACCGCCGCCACAAGGAGTTGCTTGATCGTGGCAATGCCAGTATATACGCGCGCGTTCTGGAGGATCTGCGGGAGCGCGACGCGCGCGACCGCGACCGGGAAACCGCGCCGATGCGCCCCGCCGACGACGCCCATGTGCTGGACACGTCGGATATGACGGCGGACGCGGCCTTCGACGCGGCGCTCGATCTGATCGAGGCGGCCGTGCGCGAGGCGCTCGAGAAATCGGGCGACGAGGCGGAATAGGAGCGGAACAGGGACCGACCCGTAAGGACGTTCCTGACTTCCGTGCCGAGGATCCATCCGGACCGATAGAGTATCAGGCAGCCATTCCGGTCTGCCGGCGGGATGCGTCCGAGCCCCACGACGCGCTTTCCCGCCCGAACGCATTTGGGGTGAGACCGCCGGAGCCAACCGGTCGGCCGGGATATGATCGACGACGAAAGGAACACAATCATCATGGCGCAAGCCGCAGGTAAGGAAAGTTTCGCCGACCTCCTCGAGGAGTCGCTCGGCGACCGCGATCATCTCGAAGGCACGGTCATCAAGGGGACCGTGGTTTCCGTGGATAACGACATGGCGCTGATCGACGTCGGCCTGAAGGCCGAGGGTCGCGTCGCGCTCAAGGAATTCGGCGCCCCCGGGCAGCCGGCCGAACTCGCCCCCGGCGACGAGGTCGAGGTCTTCGTCGAACGGCTGGAAGACAAGAACGGCGAGGCGATGCTGAGCCGCGAGAAGGCCAAGCGCGAGGAATCCTGGATCCTGCTCGAAAAGCAGTTCAATGCCGGCGAGCGCGTTACCGGTACGATCTTCGGCCGGGTCAAGGGTGGTTTCACCGTCGACCTCAACGGCGCCGTGGCGTTCCTGCCGGGCAGCCAGGTCGATATCCGTCCGGTGCGTGACATCACCCCGCTGATGAACACGCCGCAGCCCTTCCAGATTCTCAAGATGGATCGCAGCCGCGGCAACATCGTGGTTTCCCGCCGCTCCGTGCTGGAGGAAACGCGCGCCGAGCAGCGCAGCGAGCTGATCGAGAACCTGAAGGAAGGCCAGGTGCTCGAAGGCGTGGTGAAGAACATCACCGACTACGGCGCCTTCGTCGATCTCGGCGGTGTCGATGGTCTGCTGCACGTCACGGATATCTCCTGGCGGCGCATCAACCACCCGTCCGAGGCGCTGTCGATCGGCCAGACCGTCAAGGTCCAGGTCATCCGTTTCAACCCGGAGACCCAGCGCATTAGCCTCGGCATGAAGCAGCTCGAGGCCGATCCGTGGGAGGGCGTCGAGGCCAAGTATCCGGTCAACGCCACCTTCACCGGCCGCGTGACCAACATTACCGACTACGGCGCCTTCGTGGAGCTGGAGCCGGGGATCGAGGGCCTCGTCCACGTCTCCGAGATGAGCTGGACGAAGAAGAACGTCCACCCGGGCAAGATCGTCTCCACCTCCCAGGAGGTCGAGGTGATGGTGTTGGACGTCGATCCGCAGAAGCGCCGCATCTCGCTCGGCATCAAGCAGGTGCAGGCCAATCCGTGGGACGACTTCCTGGATCGCTTCCCGGTCGGCGCCGAGATCGAGGGCGAGATCAAGAACATCACCGAGTTCGGTCTGTTCGTGGGTCTCACCGATGAGATCGACGGCATGGTTCACATGTCCGACATCGACTGGAACACGGCGCCGGAGGAGGCGCTCGGCCGCTACACCAAGGGCGATGTGGTCAAGGCGAAGGTGCTCGACGTCGACGTCGACAAGGAGCGCATCTCGCTCGGCATCAAGCAGCTCGAGAGCGATCCGTTCGAGGAAGCCCTCGGCGATGTCAGGAAGGGCCAGGTCGTGACCTGCACGGTCACCAAGGTGGTCGATAACGGCCTCGAGGTGACGGTGAAGGACGGCGTGCCGGGCTTTATCCGCAAGGCCGAGCTCAGCCGCGAGCGGTCCGAGCAGCGCCCCGACCGTTTCGCCGAGGGCGAGAAGGTCGACGCCAAGGTCACCGCGATCGACAAGGCGAGCCGCAAGCTCAGCCTTTCGATCAAGGCCTACGAGACCGCCGAGGAAAAGGAGGTCATGGCGACGTACGGCTCCTCCGACTCGGGTGCCTCGCTCGGCGACATTCTCGGTGCCGCCCTGCAGCAGAAGAAGCAGGATATCGAGAAGAGCCAGAAGGACGGCTCGGACAACGAGGAGTCCTGATTCCTGACCGGATCGGGTCCGTCGCGACGTGCCCGATCCGACTCCGCCCCTTAACGGGCGCGGGCATGAGACGCGCGAGCCGGGGCCTCCGGGGCCCCGGCTCGTTGCGTTTCGGCGTCATGGCGCATGGGACCGACTCGGACGGTGCCCTTTTCACCTTGACGGTATCACGGCCGTTTGGCAGGCTTTTCAATGCTCTAACCAAAGGCATCCGATCGTCGCAGGATTGGGGCAGAACGGGGCTCCGACGCGCGGACGCGTATCGGGCTGAAACGGTCGGCGCGATCACGATCCGCCATTCGCATCGGCATCCGGCGCCGGCATCACGGCCGGGCGCGGGTGGTGGGCCGGAGATGGCGCCGGAGCACAGGGATCGGTTCGGACGGCGCGTTTCCGCAAGGGGGCGGGATGCGCGGTCGGGGACACCGGACCGAAACGCATCCGCGCGGACGGCGGGCAGGGCGCCGAACCGGCCGCGCGTGACCAAGGGGTTCGAACGATATGACGCGGTCCGAGCTGATCTCCCGTGTTTCGCAACGCTATCCGGAACTCTACCAGCGCGAGGTGGAGCGCGTGGTCACCACGATCTTCGACGAGATCGCCGGTGCGCTGGCCCGGGGCGACCGGGTCGAGTTACGGGGGTTCGGGGCCTTCTCCGTGAAGAGTCGCGATGCCCGCACCGGGCGCAATCCGCGCACCGGCGAGCCGGTCGACGTGGAGGCCAAGACGGTCCCCTTCTTCAAGACGGGAAAGCAGCTTCGCGATCGGTTGAACGGTCACGACGGAGGATGAGAGAGCGGCCATGCACCGTCTGATCGGACTTATCATCGGTCTGCCGATCCTGTTGATCGGTGCGTCCTTTGCCGGGTCGAACCTGCAGACGGTCCGCCTCAGCCTGTTCCCCCTGCCCTTCGAGGCGGAAACCACGGTCGCGCTGACCGTCTATGTCGCGCTGGTCGTTGGCTTCGTCGCGGGCGCGGTGATCGCCTGGTTCGGGGCCGGCCGGCTTCGTGCCCGTGCACGCGACAACGAGATCGCCGCGCGCCGTGCCCGCAATGAGGTGGAGCGCCTCAAGACCAAGGCCGAGCGGAATGCGAGCGCCGCGCTGGAGGCCCCGAAGGGCGGGCGGCCGAAGGCGATCGCTGCCGGCCGTTAGGTCGGGCCCGTCATCCCGCCCTTTCCACGTGCTCGCTGAAAGCTCAAGAGCGAGGCGTGGGGTGCCCGTGGCCGGGCGGCTTCAGCGTGGCGCCATGCGCAACGCGCTGTCCAGGCGCACGGTCTCCCCGTTCAGGATCGGGTTGTCGATCATGTGCAGCACCAGCTTGGCATATTCCGCCGGCGTGCCGAAACGCGAGGGAAAGGGCAGCGTGGCGGCGAGACTGTCCTGCACGCCCTGAGGCATGCCGAGAAGCATCGGCGTGCCGAACAGACCCGGCGCGATGGCGTTGACCCGCACCCCGGTCTTGGCGAATTCCCGCGCCGCCGGCAGGGTCAGCGCGACGACCCCGCCCTTCGAGGCGGCATAGGCGGCCTGCCCGATCTGCCCTTCATAGGCCGCGACGCTGGCCGTGTTGACGATGACGCCGCGCTCTCCGTCGGCGTTCGGCGTGCGCGTCTGCATGTCGGCCGCGGCGAGCCGCATCAGGTTGAAGGTGCCGATCAGGTTGACGTTGATCACCTTGGCGAAGGCGTCGAGGGCCATCGGCCCCTCCTTGCCGACGATCCGGGCGGCGGGCGCGATTCCGGCGCAACTGACCGCCACGGCGCAGGGTCCGTGCGCCGCCCGTGCCTCGGCCACGGCGGACTCCAACGCGTCGGCGTCGGTCACATCGCAGGCGATGGCCAATCCGCCGATATCCCGCGCGACCGCGTCCAATGCCTCGCGGTTGAGATCGATCAGCGTCACCTTGGCCCCGGCGGCGGCGAGCGCGCGGGCCGTTCCCTCTCCGAGGCCGGAGCCCGAGCCGGTGACGATGGCGGGCAGATTCTTGATCTCCATGGCGGTGCGTCTCCCTGCATGCGCGATCCGGACTTGGCCCGGATTCTTCCTCGCAAGCGATAACGAGAGAGACGCCCGGCCGCAAGCGTGGCCCGACGCTCTCAGTCCGGCGCGATGTCCGATTCCAGGGTTTCCGGATCGGTCGCCTCGACGACGCGGCGCGCGGTTTCGTAGTCGAAGCCCTGCCGGCCGAGCGCGGCCAGATCGCGCGCGCGGCTGGCCTCGCGCATTTCCGCGGCGCGATAGGGGCCGATCCGCCGCCGCCGGGCATAGCGGATGGCCGCGGCCATGTCGGTCGTCCGGTGATCGGCACGCTCCCCGGCTCCCGGGTCGGCGCCGGTCTCCAACGCGATATCCTCCGCCAGCGTGGAGAGCGCGGTATCGATCTCCGCCGTCTCCACGCCCTTCTGCATCAGGGTACGGCGGATCGCGCGCACGCCCTTGCCCTGCCGGTGCAGGCTCGCCGCGCGGGCCTGCGCGTAGGCCGTGTCGTCGAGCAGCCCGACTTCCTGGAAGCGCGCGATGATTCGGTCCACCGCCCGTGCCCCTTCCGCCCTGTCGGTGTCGTGCAGCAGGGCGGAGCGATCGACCCGCCGCATCAGGACCCGGCGGAGATTCTCCGCGCTGGTCGCGAACCGCTCCAGATAATGATAGGCCGCCTTCTCCAGACGCTCGGGCGTCGCCGGGCGAGGCGTTCCACGACCGGGCCGGGTCTGGGAATCGGTCCCTTCCCTGATTTTTTTGGGCTCGTTCATCCTTTATCTTTCAATAGGTTACCAAGAAATTATAGGGAACCCTCCGGAAAATTCATAGCACTGTGACGATCATCACAGATTCCTTGGAGGCCACGCCCTATTCTGCACGAGTTGGATCGACGGGCGGCGAGAACGCGGCCCCGGGATCCTCAGAGTAACCGGAAGGTCGGTGACCAAATCCTGCCCCTCCCATCCGGCACCGGCCTAACGGTTCAAGGCGGCGGCGTCTCCCTCGGGAGACGCCGCCGTTCACTTTGGCGACGTGGAAACCAGGGCGTGATAACACCCCATTAAGACATTCCACCTAGAATAACCTCCCTGGATGGCGCTACCCTCGCATGTACGCCTGCGTAAGGACGGTCCGCGTGTGATTGACCCATGTGACGGGGGTCCATGTGGCGTTGGCGAGGAACATGGTGGCAAGGTACTGATGACTGAGCGCGATGGACCCGGCTTCGACAGCGGCTTTTATAAGAGCGCCCTGGAGAAGGTCGGCGAAGGCATTCTTATGGTCGATACCGACGGCCGGATTCAGTGGGCGAATCCGTCGGCCGAGGCGCTGTTCGCCGCCGGTCGCCGGTCGATGGTCGGCCGCTCGCTGAGTCAGATCCTGCCGGAGGAAAGCCGCGAGACTCACGGTAATTACCTTAACGGAAAAATGAGCGCGGGCCCGTCCCACATCATGGGCAAGGGCCGCTATGTCGCCGGACGCACCCTGGAGGGGCGCGCGCTTGAACTCTATGTCAACATCACTCGTTTCCAGGAGAATGAGCGCGACTATTATATCGCCGTCGTGCGCGACGTCTCGATGGAGCGGGAATTCCAGCGCAGTCTCCACCATCGAAGCACCTTCGATTTCATCACCCAGCTGCTGAACCGGGAGGGGTTCAACGCCGAGGGTCGAACCCGGCACAAGGAGGCGAAGGCGGCGGGGGAACCGCTCTGGATCGGTATCCTCAACGTATCGGGCATCGGGCGCATCAACCATTGGATCGGATACGAGGCGGGCGATCTCGCCCTGCACGAGATCGGTTTCCGCCTGCATTATATTTTCGGTGCCCCGGCGCTGATCGGCCGGGTGGATGGGAATGAGTTCGCTATCCTCCAGCCCGCCAACCGGGCGCCGAAAACCGCGGCCGATCTGGCGCGGACAGCGGCCGCGCTGGGCTATGAGATCGATGTCGGCGGTCGGTCGATCGATGTCCGGTTCTCCTGCGGCGCCGCCTACAGCAATGACGGACCCGAGGAGGAGAACTTCACGGATTTCTTCGCCCGCGCCCGGACGGCGCTGCGCGAGGCCCGGATTTCCGACGGGGACCATATCGCGGTCTATTACGACAAGACGCTCGACCGGCGGGAGCGCATCGCGCGCGCGCTGGAAAACGAGTTGGTCCATGCGCTGGCGCGCGACGAATTCTTCATCGAGGTTCAGCCGAAGGTCGGGATGGACCGGCGCGTCGCCGGCTACGAGGCGCTGTTGCGTTGGCGGGCGCAGGACGGAGAACTGGTGCCGCCCGGCGTCTTCATCCCAATCGCGGAGGCGAACGGCACGATCCGGACCATCGGCGTGTGGGTCTTCCAGCAGGTCTGCGATCTTGCCGCGCGGGAGAAATTCAAGGAACGCGGGATACGCATCTCGGTCAACCTGTCACCCCGCCAGATGGAGAGCGGTACCCTGCCGGACATGCTGGCCAAGATTTGCGCCGATAGCGGGGCCGACCCCTCGACCATCGAGCTGGAGGTGACCGAAAGCTGGGCGGTGCAGGATTACGAGCGCGGCTCGGGCCTGTTGCGTCGGCTCAAGGAGAAGGGTTTCGGCATCAGCCTTGATGACTTCGGCACGGGCTATTCCTCGCTCGGCGCGCTCGTCCGGCTGCCTGTCGATACCATCAAGGTGGACCGCTCGCTGCTGCCGATCGATGTCGAGGACGATCCGGAGGCCCGCAAGCTCCTCAAGGCGACGATCGATCTGTGTCGGGCGATCGGGCGCGAGGTGCTGGTCGAGGGCGTCGAGACCGAAGCGCAATTCGCCATTCTGGCCGAGAACGGGTGCGATCTGGCCCAGGGTTATCTGTTCGGAAAGCCCAGGCGTTTCGAGACGCTGGAAGCCGATATGCAGGGTCGGCAAAGCCTGATCCGCGCGGTTTAGGCATTGTCGGTCCTGGCCGGCATCGCGCCGCGCATGGGACGTCCCGCATCGCCGCCCCTGCCCCGTTCGCCGGCGATTGCGCGCCGGAGGAGTTTCGCGGCTTGTCCAAGCGGCGAGAAGGCGTATTTTCGTCGCCATCATGAGCGCACCCTCCTCCGAAACCTCGCAAGAATCCGCCGACCCGGCCTCCGCCGGCGCGGCGGGTGGTAGCACCCTCGCCGCGCGCGGCGCGCCGCCCAAGGGAACGCGCAGACGCTTGTCGCGCGCGCTGGGGCCCCGGCGCTTCGGGCCCGTCAACTGGCTCGGCCTGTGGAGCCTTTATCTGAAGGAAGTGCGGCGCTTCCTCAATGTCGCGACCCAAACGGTGGCCGCGCCGGTGATCACGACGCTGCTTTTCCTCGCCATCTTCACCCTGGCTCTCGGCCGGTCGGTGGAAACGGTGCACGGTGTCGTCTTCGCCCAGTTCCTGGCGCCGGGCCTCATCATGATGTCGATGGTGCAGAACGCCTTCGCCAATACGTCGAGTTCACTGGTGATCTCCAAGATCCAGGGCAATATCGTCGATGTCCTGATGCCGCCGATCAACGCGACGGAGTTCGTGGTGGCCTATGCCGCCGCGGGCGTCACGCGCGGGATCGTCGTCGGTGCCTCGGTCGGGATCGTCATGGCCTTCTTCGTGCCGGTGGTGATCCATCATCTCTGGGCGGTGCTCTATTTCTCGATCGCCGCATCGCTCATGCTGTCCTCGATCGGCATGATCGCCGGTATCTGGGCGGACAAGTTCGATCACATGGCGGCGATCACCAACTTCGTGATCACGCCCTTCGCCTTCCTGTCCGGCACCTTCTATTCGATCGAGCGCTTGCCCCCGCCCTTCTACGAGATCGCGCATTTCAATCCTTTCTTCTATATGATCGATGGCTTCCGCTATGGCTTTATCGATCAGTCGGATACCAGCCCCTGGTTGGGCGCATTGGTCATGCTGTCGATCAATCTGGGCTTGTTGGCGATCGCCTGGGGCTTGGTTCGGCGCGGGTGGAAGCTGAAGGCGTGACGGTCGTGGCGCGGCCGGGATGGACGCGGCGCTGAAGGCGGGGACAGGGCAATGGGAACGGAACGGGCGATGCGGACATCCCGGGTTCGGCGCTACGGTCTCGTCAACTGGCTGGGCGTGAGTAGCCTGTTGATGCGCGAGCTGCGGCGGGAATGGCGCTTCTTCGGCGTCGCCATCCTGGGCCCCGCGCTTCAGGCCAGCCTCTTCGCCGCCGTCTTCACGCTGGCCGCCGGGCGCGACGTGCCGGATCTGGGCGGGCTTTCCTTCTTCGACTTCCTGGCTCCCGGTCTCGTCCTGGCGGCCGTCATGCAGCGGGCCTTCGAGGCGACCGCCTATACCCTGATGTTCGATAAGCTGGAGGCCGCGATCGGCGACTTGCTCGGCGCGCCGATGACGGCGGCGGAGGTGCTGGCCGGCTGGATCGGCTCGGCCGTCGCGATCAGCGTCGCGATTGGCGTCTCGGTGGCGGCGGCGATGATGCTGTTCGGGCTGGAATTGCCGCGTTATCCGCTGGTGACGCTCTGGTTCGGGGGCTGCGCCATCCTGCTGTTCGCGGCGGCGGGCATCGTCGCCGCCATCCTGTCGGAGAAATGGGACGGCCTCTCCGGCAAGGAGACCTTCATCCTGGTGCCGCTCATCTTCCTGTCCGGCACCTTCTTCCCGCTGGAGGCGGTGCCGGAGGGGTTCTGGCGCACGGCCTTCCAGTTGAATCCGATCGTCTATCTGGTGGATGGTTTCCGCTACGGCGTCACCGGCCAGGGCTCGATCGATCCGACGACCGCGGCCCTCATCGCCTTCGCCGCCGCGGCCGCGATGACCCTGCTCGCCCACGCGATCTTCAAGAGTGGCTATAAGATAAAGCCGTGACGGCCCCCGGCGGGCTCTCTTTCCAGACTCCCGGCCGATTTCCCTGGATCGACGCCGCTCCCGAATTGACGAATGCGGGGCGCTTGGGCACTGTCCGCGTTTCCCGGAATTCCGGGGCCCGCGCCGGGCCGTGGCGTATTGAGAAAAGCGAGAAGGAACGGGACCGATGACCGCCCCCGACGGCACCCATCTGATGAACACCTATGCCCGCAGCGCGATCGCGTTCGAGCGCGGCGAGGGCGTCTATCTGGTGGATCGCGAGGGGCGACGTTATCTCGACTTCTATGCCGGTATCGCGGTCAATTCCCTGGGCCATGCCCATCCGGGCCTGGTCGAGGCATTGCAGGCGCAGGCGGCGAAGCTCCTCCATGTCGCCAATCTCTATCGCATCCCGGAGGGGGAGCGGCTGGCCGCGCGGCTGTGCGAGCGGTCCTTCGCGGATGTCGTCTTCTTCTGCAATTCCGGCGCGGAGGCGCTGGAGGGCATGATAAAGCTCGCCCGGCGCTATCATCACGTGAAGGGCAATCCGCGAAAATACCGCATCGTCACCTGCGAGGGCGCCTTCCACGGGCGGACGATGACGACGATCTCGGCGGCCAATAATCCGAAATATCTCGACGGCTTCGGTCCGAAGGTGGAAGGCTTCGACAGCGTTCCCTTCGGCAATATGAATGCCGTGCGCGGCGCCATCGGCGAGGAGACGGCCGCGATCCTGGTGGAGCCGATCCAGGGCGAGGGCGGGATTCGCCCGGCCGATCTTCAGTTCATGCGCGATCTGCGCGCGGCCTGCGACGAATTCGGCCTGCTGCTGATCCTGGACGAGGTGCAATGCGGCAACGGCCGGACGGGCCGGATGTGGGCGCATGAATGGGCCGGCATCGCGCCGGATGCGGTCGCCACCGCCAAGGGCATCGGCGGCGGCTTCCCGCTGGGCGCGATCCTGGCGACGGACGAGGCGGCCTCCGGCATGGTGCCGGGCGTGCATGGCACGACCTTCGGCGGCAACCCGCTGGCCATGGCGGCGGGCAACGCGGTCATGGACGTGCTGGCGGCGGAAGGCTTCCTCGACGGCGTCGACCGCGTGGGGCGCTATCTGTGGCGCAAGCTGGAGGCGCTGTGCCAGGCGCATCCGGGCGTCTTCCGCTCCGTGCGCGGGGCGGGCCTGATGCTGGGCCTCGTCTGCGAGGGGGAGAGCGGCACCGTCAACGCGGAGGTGGTGAGCAAGCTGCGCGAGCATGGGCTGCTGACCGTCGGCGCGGGGGACAATGTGGTCCGGCTGCTGCCGCCGCTGATCATCGAGGACGCGCATGTGGACGAGGCGCTCTCCATCCTGGAGACGGTCGCCGGCGAGATCGAGGAGACGCGCGATGCGGCCTAAGCATTTTCTCGACCTCGACAAGTTCGACGAGGCCACGCTGCGCGACATGCTGAATCGCGGCAATGCCGCGCGCGATTTCAAGCCGGGCGGGGCCAAGCCGCTCGACGGCCGGGTGCTGGCCTGTATCTTCGAGAAACCCTCGACCCGCACGCGTGTCAGTTTCGATGTCGGAATGAAGCAGCTTGGCGGCGAGACGGTGGTGCTGACCCCGGCGGAAACGCAACTGGGCCGGGGAGAGACCATCGCGGATACCGCCCGCGTGCTCTCGCGCTATGTCGATGCGATCATGCTGCGCACGACGGAGGAGGAGAAGCTCCTCGAACTGGCGGAACATGCGACGGTTCCGGTGATCAACGGTCTGACCGACCGCACGCACCCCTGCCAGCTCATGGCCGATGTCATGACTTATGAGCAGCATCGCGGGCCCATCGCGGGCAAGACGGTCGCCTGGGCCGGCGACGGCAACAACATGGCGACGAGCTGGATTCACGCCGCGGCGCGGTTCCGCTTCACGCTCAAGATCGCCTGCCCGCCGGAGCTTGAGCCGCCCCGGGACGTGGTCGATTGGGCGATCGCGGAGGGTTGCGACCTGCGTATCACCCACGATCCGGCCGAGGCGGTGAGCGGCGCCGACTGCGTCGTGACGGACGTCTGGGTCTCCATGGGGGACAAGGACGCGCCGGTGCGCCATAACCAGCTTCAGCCCTATCAGGTGGACGAGCGTTTGATGGCCCGGGCCAAGCCGGAGGCCATCTTCATGCACTGCTTGCCCGCCCATCGCGGCGAGGAGGCGACCGCCGGCGTCATCGACGGTCCGCAATCCGTCGTCTGGGACGAGGCGGAGAACCGCATGCACGCGCAGAAAGGCATCCTGCTCTGGTGCCTCGGAGGATAGCGGTGTCGGGCCGTCGAACGGCGCCGGGCTGACAAGTTCCGCGCCGGTCCCTATATCTCGCGCGGGGCTGCGTAAGGACCGCGCCCGTTTCCATGCGCGCCCACCTCGCGCAGGTAAGGCGCGCTCGCGCAAGCAAGGAAAAAGGAAAGAAGTAACCCATGTCCGCACAGTCCGCGCCCGCGCTGACCGACGATTGCGTCCAGCCCTTCCTGATCGACGCCAGCGGCGTCAACGGCCGGCTGGTCCGCCTGGGCGGGGCGATCGACGGAATCCTGGCGCGGCACAGCTATCCGGACCCGGTGAAGCGGTTGTTGGGAGAGTTCCTGGCCCTCGGCGCGGGGCTTGCCACGACACTCAAATATGACGGTGTCTTCACCCTCCAGACCAAGGGCGACGGGCCGGTCCCGATGATGGTGGCCGACGTCACCTCCGAGGGCGCGGTGCGCGGCTTCGCCCAGGTGACCGGCGAAACCCCGGCGTCCGAGGCGATCGGCGACGCGCCCGTGCCCCGGCTGCTGGGCGAGGGGTACCTCGCCTTCACCGTGGATCAGGGTGGGGACATGGACCGGTATCAGGGGGTGGTGGAACTTTCCGGCGCGACGCTCGAGGATTGCGTCCATCACTATTTCGAGCAGTCGGAGCAATTTTCCTCCGCCATCAAGCTTTCCGCCGGGACCGGAAGGGACGGCAGTTGGCGTGCCGCCTGCCTGTCGGTTCAGCGTCTGCCGGACGAGGGCGGCACCGGCGCCCAGGCGCGCGAGGAAACCGAGGACGACTGGCGCCGTGCCGTGACGCTGATGGCGACGGCGAAGGAGGCGGAGCTCCTCGATCCCGACCTGACGCCCGACCAGCTTCTGTTCCGGCTGTTCCACGAGGACGGCGTACGGGTGTTCGAGCCTCGGGCGCTCGATGACCGCTGCCGCTGCTCGCGCGAGCGGTCGGGGCGGATGCTGATCGCGCTCGGCCGCGAGGAATTGAGCGATCTCAAGTTCGACGACGGCACGGTCGAGGTGACCTGCCAGTTCTGCAATCGCTCCGAACGGTTCACCGATGCGGACCTCGACGTGGTCGAGGCCGAGGTCGCCCGGGAGGCGGCGGAAGAGGAGAAGACGCAATGACGCGCGCACGATCGATCATCCAACGGTTCGGATCCGCTTTTCCGGGATTGGCGGCACTTGCCGGCGCGACGGCCCTGTTGAGCGCCTGCGCCTCGGATGTGGAGGTGCCGCGCTATGCGGATATAACCTTCGCCTACAAGCAGCCGATCGCGCTCGACGTCGCCGATATCGAGGTGGTGCGGGTCTATAAGCCCCGCGCGACACCGCCCAATGTCGAGACCGAATTTCCGGTGAGCCCGCTGGAAACCGCGGCGCGCTGGGCCAACGACCGGCTGCGCGCGGTCGGTGACAGCGGCACCGCGACCCTGCGCATCCTGGAGGCGGGCGTGGTGGAAAAGCCGCTGGAGAAGGACACCGGCGTCACCGGTCTGTTCAAGACCGATCAGGCGGCGGAATATACCGCCCGCTATGTGGTCGAGCTGAGCGCGGAGGCGACCGACAGCCAGACCGGCGCCCGGACCCGCGCGGAAGTCACGCGCAGCCAGACGGTGCCCGAGGGCCTGACCTATAACGAGCGCGAACGGGTCTGGTATCAACTGACCGAGAAACTGGCCCGCGATCTGGACCGGCAAATGGAAGAGAACATCCACCAGCATCTGCGGCCCTTCCTGACGGACTGAGCCGCGCGGGCAGCCACCGCGCAACCGGCGTCCCCTCGCGCCGGGCGCCAGTATCAGTGACCCCCGGGTTCCGATGGGCGGTGTGACCCCCCATCGGAACTCATCCCCATTCGGATATCAGAAGGCGCAAAAGCTTCCGGCGATGTCCGCTTTATACTGGTTTCCGCGCCGGGGATAACCGTCCTCGACCGCATCGAAGCTGAAGGTACCGCGCAATCGCGAACCGGCTTCCAGCAATTGGACGGATCCCATATCGCGGTTTCGACCGAAATCGAAATTGCTGCGGAAGTTCGCATATTCCCGGCCACGATAGATGTCGAGTGTACCGACCGCGCCGTTTTCCAATCCGGGAATGGTGTTGTCGTCGTTCAAGGGAATATTGGCCGGCTCACGATATCTGTCGGGGATCATGATTTGAGCCACGACTCTGGTCGCATTTCCGACGCCTCCGGTACTCTCTAGCCGTACAGCGCGCCCCCCTTCCGCGGGAAGCACGGACGCCTGCACCGATAGGCGAGTCCCAACAGGCAGTGAGATTTGAAGGAAGGAATGCTGCACCGACCCTATGGAGAGCGTGTTCTCGCAGGCTTGCGCCAACTGTCCGGGAATGGGGATCGTCGAGGGTGATGAGGGTTGCGGCTCGACCGGCATCACCGGCGATCCGATTTGGCCTTGCGACGCGGCATGATCCTGCAGTGCCCCGCGCGCCGCATCGATACCGCCCACCTCGCCATCGCTCAAGATGTCCGCGGCCATCCCCGATCCCAGGGTAAGGGCCTCGGCACCCATTCCCTGCCCGGCGCCGTACGCCGTTATCGCAGCCGCGCTGCCCAGGGCGATCATTTGACCGAATTCCATTCCAAAGCCGCTGTCGGCCTCCTGCTGCCGGCGGGTCTCGGCGACGCGTATCGCCTCCAGCTCACGCCAAGCCTCCGTTTGGATCGCCAGGGCCAGCTTCCCCTCGACCTGCTTCGGCGTCTCCCCCGTCGCCAGGCGCGCATTTTCGTCGGCGCCGTTCTCGATCAATTCTTCGACGATCTCATAGGAATAGTGATCATATGCGACGTGCATTGGCGTCTGGTCGAACGCGGCCAGATTGCCGGTGGCGTTCCACCAACTCGGGATCACCCGCCAGTTCGCTCGGGCATCCACATAGGCGCCGGCGGCGATCAACAACTCCAAGGCGGCCTGGTATCCGTCCTTGTAGTCGTAATGCTCGCGCCAATCCGGCCGCCATCTGTCTTGGATAACCCAAGCCTTGCCGGTTGACTGCGCCCCGATGGCGATCGGTCCGGCCGTTCCCACCGCACCCGTCGGGCCGGCCGGAATCAGGACCGTTTCGTATAGCTGCCCCTGCCGCTCGATCCGAACGGTAAGACGAACCCCAGGCGACGCCCGGACGATCGCCGCGAAATCCTCGAATACGTGGACCGGCCGCCCGTTCACGGCCACGATCAAGTCGCCGTCCCGAAGCCCGGCCCGGTCCCCCGGAGCGCCCGGGACGACACCTCCGATCAACGGCAGCAGGTCGTTCTCGTCGATCGCCATGTCCCGTGATCCGTTGACCGCGACGATGTGCAGCGGTGTCACGCCGGCCTGACCGACACCGGGGCTTAGAAAGATGCGTCCGCCCACCGGGGCCGCCACCGGTTCGACCGAGGCGCCGCCGGTATTGGGGTCCAGGCCCTGTGCCAACAGCCAGGAAATGACCTCCGCATGCCCGAACTGGGCGGCGCGATGCATCGGTCGCATCCCATCGACGCCCACGGAATCGATCCGGGCCCCCAGTTCCGCCAGCCGCCGCACGAGCGCCGCGCGGCCGAAGCGCGCCGCCGTGTGCAGGGTTCCATCCAAAAGCTCCTGATCCACTTCCGCGCCGTGCTGGAGCATGAGGTCGGCGGCCTGCGGGCTGTGGACGAGGGCGAACACCGGATAGAGCGTCGACGGGATGCTGTATACCGACCACGGTCCCTTGAGAACGCACCGGCCAGATGTCTTCTCCGCGTCGTCGCACCATCCGCCCAACAGGAAGGAATATGCGGTGAGTGGACCGCCATCGGCCCAGACCGCGTCCGTGACGGGGTCCTTATACTCACGCTCGTAGTTCAACAACTGGGTGCGCTGGATGAATTCCCAACTCAGCCCCCGGTTCGGGTCCGCCCCGCCGTCGAGCGCCGCCGATACGATATCGATCCGATCGGCGACCAATCCGTAAACCAGCGCCTCGAACAACTCATCGCGGTTCCGGGTGGTCATTACCTTTTCGTGCTGGCTCCGTGAATCCAGGCGACTGAAATCACCGAAATACCCGCTGTCCGTCACCACTGGCGTGAGGCATCCGGCGACCGAAATTAAACTGAATAAAAGCACATAGCGAATCTTGGAAAGGTCAGCTGGCATGGATGCGAACCCCGACTCCGTTTAGAACAATACAATTTAAGCAAAATCACTATTGTCGGGAATCCTAGGGGTGTCATTACAAAAAGGAGTCGGGCGATATGTATCATCGCCACGCCGGCCTTGTTTCACTCTTGTTTCAATAAGGTATTGTTGGAGGGCGCGGGGACGATGAGAACGGGGCGTAGGGGAAACGGGCGTAGGCTATAAGCACGACCACCCGTGGCTGGCCGATTGCCTCGTCCTCATTGCCTCGGCCGAGTAGTTCCGCGCGCCCCTATTCAGCGAGATAATACTGCATGCCGAACCAGCGCCAGCGTCCCGTCGGCGTCGGCACGGTGCAGTTGATGCGCGTGCGCCCGGCCGCGAAGGGTTGATCGAAACGCAGCTCGACCCGGGGGCCCAACTGCTCCATCCGCTCCACCCGGCCGGTGGCGGAGTGATAGCAGGCGATGTCCTTCGGCCACTCCACCGGCTCCGCCAGGGTGAAGCCGAAGGTCGGCGGATTCTCCGCGCCGGGCGCGCCGAGATCGGGATCGTCCGGGGTCACGTCGCTGGCCGGGAAGGGGAGCGCGTTGACGATGCGCACGAAACGGTCGATGCCGCCGAAACTCTCGTTCACCGGAAAACGCGGCAAGTAATAGCGCGGTGTATGCCGCCCGATGGCCCCGGAATGCTGGCCGAAGGCGTGGCTGTAGCCGGCCTCGGCCACCATCTCCATCAACTGGCCGCTGGCCTCGCCATAGGGAAAAGCGAAGAGCGTGGGGGCGGCGCCCAGCTCCTCCTCCAGCCGTTCGGCCGCGCGGGTGATCTCCCGCCGCGCGCGCACCGGCGACAGGGTCGGCATGTGCGCGTGCGCGACCGTGTGGTTGCCGATCTCGACCCCTCCGGCATGCAGGTCGCGGATCTGCTCCCAGGACATGATGCCGCCCAGGCCACGGTCGACCGGATCGGTCGAGACGAAGACGGTGAAGGGCAGGCCCGCAGCCTTGAGCCGGGGCCAAGCCTCCGTGTAGATCGAGGCATAGGCGTCGTCGATGGTGATCGCCACCGTGCGCGGCGGCAGCGCCTCCCCCTTCGCCAGCGCGGAGACGACGGTCGAGAGCGGCACGACATTATAGCGAGGCTTGGAGAGTTCCTCGATATGCGCCTCGAACTGGTCGAGGCGGATATTGGTGGTCGGAAACGCGGTTTCGCCGAAGCGATGATAGATCAGCACCACGGCGGCCTGGGAATCATCCGGCCCCCCACCGCGCGCCCCGGCTTCCGATCCGTCGGCCGCGGATTGCGCGCGCGCCGCCCCGCCACCGGCCGGCATGCCGATTGCCAGGGCAAGGAGGATCAGGGGGAGCACCGACAGGGCGCGCCACGACGGCGCGCCTCGTGTCGCGATCGTTTTCACGCCTTCATTCCACTTCATGGGCGCAGTCTAGCCTTGTGGAGCGGGCGGAAACAACGAAGAACCAATGGACTAGGGAGGGATACCTATGAAGCGCTCCCTATTTTCCTCCTTGATGGCTCGACCCATGACGCGCTTGTAAGCCGGGCCCGTCCCCGCCACCTTTGAACGGACGGCATCCCGGACCCCGATATTCCCCCGGATATCGCTTCCGATATCGCTTGTAGGAGCCGCCGGTTCCCCGATTCACCGAGGAGACTTTCGACGCATGCCCGAAACGATCGATCAAGCCGCGCTCGACCAGATGTTCCTGGAAGCCCGCACGCACAACGTCTGGCTGGACCGGGAGGTGTCGGACGATCTTCTGCGCCGCGCCTATGAATTGGCCCGCATGGCGCCCACCAGCGCCAACTGCCAGCCGATGCGCGTCCTCTTCATCCGCTCGAAGGCGGAGAAGGAAAAGCTCGATCCCTGCCTTTCCCAGGGCAATCGGGAAAAGACCATGGCCGCGCCCGTTACCGCGATCGTCGCGCATGACACGGCCTTTTACGAGCAACTGCCCTGGTTGTTTCCCCATACCGACGCGCGTAGCTGGTTCGCGGGCGATGCGGCGAAGGCGGAAACGAACGCGTTCCGCAACGGTTCGCTCCAGGGGGCCTATCTGCTGCTCGCCTGCCGGGCGGTCGGGCTTGATTGCGGGCCGATGTCGGGATTCGACAACGACAAGGTGGATGCCGCGTTTCTCGCCGGGACCGGGTGGAAATCGAACTTCCTGATGAATATCGGCCATGGCGATCCCGCGGCCCTTCGGCCGCGCGGGCCGCGTCCGGCCTTCGACGATTTCTGTCGCATCCTGTAACCCTGTAACCGGTCCCATCCGTTCGGGGAGCCCCCTTCGCCGATGAGTCTGATCCTCACCCTCGATACCGCGCTGGATGCTTGCACCGTCGCCCTGGGCCGGTCGGGCGTTCTCGTCGCCGGCCGGCACGAGCCGATGCGGCGCGGGCAGGCGGAGGCGCTCGCCCCGATGATCGACGCCGTGATGGCGGAGGCCGGGGCGCGGCCCGCGGCCCTCGATGCGATCGCCGTGACGGTGGGGCCGGGCGCCTTCACCGGCATGCGCATCGGGATCGCGGCGGCGCGGGGATTGGCACTGGCCCTCGACCGACCGGCCTTCGGTCTCACCACCACCGAGGCGATCGCGGCGAGCCAGCCGGAGGCGGGTGTCGGCGCCACCAGTTCGGAGGTGGGGGCCCCCCTATTGATCGCGATAGAGACCAAGCGCCAGGACCTCTATCTCGCCCTCGTTCCGGCGGGCCGCGGGGCGGGGGGCGGTTCCGCGCCCGTCGCCTGCCCGCCGGAGGAAGCGGTGGCCTGGTTGGAGAAGACCGGCGCCGCCGGGTGGCGGAAGGGTCTCCTGCTCGCCGGCGACGGCACGGCCCGGGCCGGCGCGGCGTTGACGGCCGCCGGACTGCACTGGCGCCCGGCCGGTGGACCGGCCCTGCCCGCGCCGGAGGCACTCGCGACGCTGGCCGAGGCGGCTCGTGTCGCGGGGCCGCCCGGAACCCCGCCAGAGCCGCTATATCTCCGCCCGCCCGACGCCACTCCGCCGCGTCCGCCGGCTTGGCGCGCCGCCCCGGGCGACGGCCGTGACTCATAAGGCGGCCATCGAAATTCGGCCGGCCGGCGGGGCGGCCTTCAAGGTGATCGCCGCGCTCTACGGCGCCTGCTTCGAGGATGATTGGCCGGAACCGTCCGTCGCGGAATTGATGAACAGCCCCGGCGTCTGGGGCTTGG
Organism: Marivibrio halodurans; assembly: GCF_017963645.1. Classification (GTDB taxonomy): domain Bacteria; phylum Pseudomonadota; class Alphaproteobacteria; order UBA8366; family Aestuariispiraceae; genus Marivibrio; species Marivibrio halodurans. The sequence continues at coordinate 326,747 of NZ_JAGMWN010000006.1, forward strand.
TGGCGATGGTCGACGCGACACCGGCGGGTTTCGTCCTGGCCCGCGTCATCGCGCGCGAGGCGGAGATCCTGGCCATCGGCACGGTACCGGCCCAACGGCGCGCCGGCCTCGCCCGTGCCCTGATGACTCGCGCGATCGCCATCGCCGCGCCACATGCGGATGCGATGTTCCTGGAAGTCGGCGCCGACAATCCGTCCGCGCGGGCACTATACTTGTCGCTGGACTTTCACGAAGTCGGATTGCGTCGCGACTATTACAGGCGCGCCGATGGACGGCGGGTCGATGCAAGGATTCTTAAGTGTGAGTTTTAGCCGAGGACTCTTCGAAATTCGACTTATCCTGGTTACCGTGAATTGCCGTCAGTATTGAATTCTTTATCTTGCAAGGCTATATGGCGCGCGATACCGTCTCTTGACGATGTTTCTTGATGTTTAGTTCCGATATTCGGCCATGTTGAAATCGTATCATCGGCGCCGTGAAGAGATATCGTGATGAACTGGTGTCGTAAGCGCGGAGGATAGGGTCGCCGGGTTAAGGGTCGGGGGGCGGCTTGACCGTTCCGCCCAGCCCGGTCTCGACAAGCTTGGCCGCGACCGGGCCAACCCGATTCGGGCCGGCCGGGGGTGCGCCCCCTGGACCGTATCCGGCATCTTGCACGGGGTGCGTCCGTTTCGACGGTCGCTCCGACGAGAGGAAAGTGGAACGAAACAATGACCGAAGCATCGGAAAACGATATTTCGTCGACGGAAATCCTGGGGCTGACCTCGGAGATTGTCGCCGCGCATGTCTCGAACAACACGGTGGCGACCGCCGACCTGCCGCAGTTGATCGAACAGGTCTACAAGACCCTCTCCCAGGTCGGTAAGGGCACCGAGGTCGCGCAGGACAAGCCGACCCCGGCGGTGCCGATCAAGAAGTCGATCACGCCCGACTACATCATTTGCCTGGAGGACGGGAAGCGGTTGAAGATGCTGAAGCGGCATCTGAAGACCGCCTATGACATGACTCCCGAGGAGTACAAGGAGCGTTGGAATCTGCCGGCGGACTACCCGATGGTCGCGCCGAACTATGCCAAGCAACGTTCGAAACTGGCCAAGCAGATCGGTCTCGGAACGCGCCCGCGCAAGGCCTGACCGGCTGGAGGCCGGTTCCGTCGGCACGGTTTGCCGGGGCAACCCAGCCTTCCGGGACGGGCGGCCGGGGGGCGATTTTCCCGCGGGAAAGTGAACTGCCGCCGTGGGAAGGCGCGGTACGTGCGACGCGAACCGGTTGGCCTGATGGCGGCACGCCTTTATACTCCCCGCCAATGAAGGAGCCGTCCGCCATGGCGCGGCCGACCGGGCGTCGCGGGCAGGGGACCAGGGAGCAGGCATGACCGACACGCCGCAGCGCGATCCCGAGCGGATCGAACGTCTCTGCCAGGAGAAGGGCCTGAAGATGACCGGCCAGCGCCGTGTCATCGCCCGGGTCCTTTCCGAAAGCGACGATCACCCCGATGTCGAGATGTTGCATGCGCGGGCGATCGCGATCGACCCGAAGATCAGCATCGCCACGGTCTATCGCACCGTGCGGCTGTTCGAGGACGAGGATATCCTCACCCGCCATGATTTCGGCGACGGCCGGGCGCGCTACGAGGAAGTGCCGGAGGAACATCACGATCATTTGATCGATATCGATTCCGGCGAGGTCATCGAGTTCACGAACGAGGCGATCGAATCCTTGCAGGAGGAGGTCGCCCGCAAGCTCGGTTATCGACTGATGGATCACCGTCTGGAACTCTACGGCGTGCGGCTCGACAAGAAGGACCGTGGCAGGAAGTAGGATCAGCATGCCGGAGGGCCCGGGGACGTCCCCGTCCCCGCCGCCGGCCACGCCAGAGGTATGGATTTGACCGATACCGACCCCCCGACGGACGAGCCGGCCGGGACACCCCGTGCCGGCATGGACACGCCGGATCTTAAGCCGGAGACCCAGCCGGGCCGGGCCAAGCTCGACGGCTATCTCGCCCAGTTGACCGAGGGCAATTTGCGTATCCGCCTGGCGGAGAGCGCGGCGGATTTGCTCGCCTCCCAGCGGTTGCGCTACCGCGTCTTCTACGAGGAGATGACGGCCAAGCCGAGCCCGGAAATGGCCGCCGATCATCGCGATTTCGACGCGTTCGACCCACAGGCGGACCATCTGCTCGTCTGCGATACCTCGCTGGGTGAGGGGGCGGACGGCGTCGTCGGGACCTACCGGCTGTTCCGCGGGCTACAGGCCAAGGCCTTCGGTCGCTTCTACACGGTGGACGAATATGATATCGCCGCCTTGCTGGAGCGCGAGAACGAGGTGCTGGAGCTCGGCCGTTCCTGCGTCGCGCCCGATTATCGCACGCGCCATGTGATGGAATTGCTCTGGCGCGGCATCGCCGCCTATGTCTTCCACTACGATATCGGCGTGATGTTCGGCTGCGCCAGCATCCCCGGCACGGATGTGGACGAGCTCGCCCTGCCGCTCAGCTATCTCCACCACAACCATCTGGCGCCGGAGGATCGTCGTCCGGTCGCGGTGCCCGAACGCTATGTCAGCATGGATCGGATTCCGGCCGATGATCTCGACCGCAAGAAGGGGCTGGCGGCGCTTCCGCCCCTGATCAAGGGCTATCTTCGCCTCGGCGGCTATGTCGGCGACGGCGCCGTCGTCGATCCGCAGTTCGATACCACGGATGTCTGCATCGTGGTCGAGACGCAGCGTGTCACCGACCGATACTTCAAGCACTACGCCCGCCGTGCCGGCGAGGGCTGAGGCACGGGCCGGCCGGGAGGCCGTCGTCGGGCGCGCGGCGATGCGCGCCTCCTCCTGGCTCGCGGCGGGCCGGACGCTCGGAATCCTCGGCTGGACCCTGTGGATCGCGCTGGCCAATCTGCGCACCCTGCTGCGCGGCAAGGGCGTGTCGCCGCGCGTCTCGCTCGCCTGGCATGGCCGGGTCGCGCGCATCTGCGGGCTGGACATCCGGGTTCATGGCCGGCCGGTGACGGAGCGCGCGGTGCTCTATGTCTCCAATCACGCCTCCTATCTCGATATCATCGCGCTTTCCACGACGCTGCCCTGCTGTTTCGTCTCGAAGGCGGAGGTGAATGACTGGCCGGTCTTCGGGTGGCTGGCGCGCCAGCAGCGTACCGTCTTCATCGAACGCCGCGCGCGCCGCGCGGGCGAGCAATTGGATATCCTGAAGCAGCGGTTGGAGGACGGCGACCACATGGTCGTCTTCCCCGAGGGAACCAGCACCGACGGCGCCCGGGTCCTGCCCTTCAAGAGTTCGCTGTTCGAGGCGGCGCGCGCCAACAGCCACGAAAGCGACATGCACCGCGGCGACACGGTGGCGATCCAGCCGGTCTCGATCGCCTATAGCCGCCTCGACGGCATGCCGATGGGACGGGCCTTTCGCCCGCTCTTCACCTGGTACGGCGACATGGATCTGGGGCCGCATTTGTGGACCATGCTGGGGCTCGGCCGCGTCGGCATCGACCTCGTCTTCCACGAGCCGGTGCGCCTCAGCGATTTCGAGAGCCGCAAGCACCTGGCCGACCATTGCTGGCGGGCGGTGAGCGACGGCCTGTCCGGCGCCTTGCGCGGGCGGCCGGGGGATTCCTTGAATCGAACGCCGGGTGAGTGATAGCTTGACTCCCATAGTCGCTTGTGGTGTCGGAGCGGGCTATTTGAGGCAGGGCGAACGCAATCATGCGCCGGCGGGACGGGGAGCGATCCCTCGCCCCGACGGCCGTCGGCCTATCCGCCACGTCGGACAGGCCGGATCGCCCGAGGACGACGCACGAGCGCGAGGCACCCCGTGAGCGATACCCATTCGGCCCCCGACAAGACGCCCGACACGACCGCGCGGCAGGAGGGCGGCGCGCCGCGCCGGCTGTTCATCAAGACCTATGGCTGTCAGATGAACGTCTATGACAGCGAGCGCATGGCCGAGGCGTTGGCCGGGATCGGCTTCGCGCCGGTCGATGCGCCGGACGGCGCCGACATGGTGATCCTCAATACCTGCCATATCCGGGAGAAGGCGGCGGAGAAGGTCTATTCCGAACTCGGCCGCCTGCGCCAGTTGAAGCAGGACAAGGCGGATGCGGGCGGGCGCATGATCGTCGCCGTCGCCGGCTGCGTCGCCCAGGCGGAGGGCGAGGAGATTCAGCGCCGCGCGCCGATGGTCGATATGGTCTTCGGGCCGCAGACCTATCACCGCCTGCCGGAGATGGTGGCGCGCGCGGAACGCGCGGCGGGCGTGAAGCTGATCGACACCGACTTCCCGGCGGAGGACAAGTTCGATCACCTGCCGTCGGCGCGCGGGGCGAAGGGCGTGGCCGCCTTCCTGACCGTTCAGGAAGGGTGCGACAAGTTCTGCACCTTCTGCGTCGTGCCCTATACGCGCGGGGCGGAAGCCTCGCGTCCGGTGGCGGCCGTTCTGGCGGAGGCGCGCGCGCTCGCCGCGGCGGGCGTGCGGGAGGTGACGCTGCTCGGCCAGAATGTGAACGCCTATCACGGCGATGGCCCGGACGGGCGCGAATGGGGGCTGGGTCGCCTCGCCCGCGCGCTGGCCGAGATCGATGGGATCGCGCGCATCCGCTACACGACCAGCCATCCGCGCGATCTCGACGACGATCTGATCGCGGCGCATCGCGACGTGCCGGAACTGATGCCCTATCTGCATCTGCCGGTGCAGAGCGGCTCCGACCGCATTCTGGACGCGATGAATCGCAAGCACACGGCCGACGACTATCGCCGTCTGGTCGACCGGCTGCGCGCGGCGCGGCCGGATATCGCGCTGACCAGCGATTTCATCGTCGGCTTCCCGGGTGAGAGCGACCGGGATTTCGCCGATACCCTCAAGCTGGTGGGCGAGATCGGCTATGCCGGCGCCTTCTCCTTCAAATATTCGCCGCGCCCCGGGACCCCGGCCGCGCTGTCGGAAAGCCAGGTCCCGGAGGCCGTGAAGGATGAGCGTCTGGCCGGGCTGCAACAGCTTCTGGAGGCGCAGCAGGATGCCTTCAACCGCGCGACCGTCGGCCGCGCCCTGCCGGTGCTGATCGAGAAGGCGGGGCGGAAGCCCGGGCAACTCGTCGGGCGCTCGCCCTATCTCCAGCCGGTGCATCTGGATGGCGCCGATCTGGCGGCCGATACGCCGATCGGCACGCTCGTAGAATGCCGGATCGACGAATTGCGCCGCTACAGCCTTTTCGCCACGCCGCTCGCGGCACGCCAGGAAAGAAGGAACGTCGCTTGAGCACGGTTCCAACGGCCCCTCCGAGTGCGCGCGGGACGTCCCCCGCCCCGATCTTCCTTCAGTTCGACGACAACAAGCTGTTGCCGGAACTGTTCGGGGAGCATGACAAGCATCTGGTGCGGATCGAGCAGACGCTGGGTGTCTCGTTGATCAACCGGGGCAACCGGCTGGCGATCGAGGGGCCGGAGGAGGCGGCGGATATCGCCAAGGCCGCGCTGTCGCGACTCTACCAGCGGCTCAAGGGCGGCCAGCGCGTGGATCCGGCCGATGTCGACGCGGCCGTGCGCATGGCGACCCAACCGGCCAACCTGTTCGGCGAGCAGGAGCCGATCATCCGCACCCGCCGCAAGCAGATCAGCGCCCGCACCCCGACCCAGAGCGCCTATATCGAGGCGGTGCGCCGGAACGACCTGGTCTTCGGCCTGGGGCCGGCCGGCACGGGCAAGACCTATCTGGCGGTCTGCATCGCGGTGGCGATGTATCTGAACAATCAGGTGGAGCGCATCGTCCTGACCCGCCCGGCGGTCGAGGCGGGGGAGCGCCTGGGCTTCCTGCCCGGCGACGTGAAGGAGAAGATCGACCCCTATCTGCGGCCGATCTACGATGCGCTCTACGATACGCTGCCGGCCGATCAGGTGGCGCGGAAGATCGAATCCGGCGAGATCGAGATCGCCCCGCTCGCCTTCATGCGTGGGCGCACGCTGAAGAACGCCTTCGTGCTGCTGGACGAGGGGCAGAACACCTCCATCATGCAGATGAAGATGTTCCTCACCCGCCTTGGCGAGAACAGCCGCATGGTGATCACCGGCGATCTCAGCCAGGTCGATCTGCCGCCGGGTCAGAAATCGGGCCTGCGGGACGCGGTGGAGACGCTGAGGGGCATCGCGGGCATCGATATGGTGCGCTTCGACGAGAAGGACGTGGTGCGCCATCCCCTGGTGGCGAAGATCGTCAAGGCCTATGACGACCGCCGCCCGCCGCCCGATCCGACACGGGGGGAAGGCGCGGAATGACTTCTTCCCCCCCATCCGATTCCCCCGGGCCCGATTCCCCCCGGCCCGATTCCCCCCGGCCCGACACATCCCCGCCGCTGCTGGTCGAGGTCGCGCGGGACGGGGGCGATTGGCCCGACTGGGCGGCGGAGGTCGCGGAGGTGGCCGCGCGCCGCGCCCATGCCCGGGTGTTGACGGCGATCGGCGAGACGCTGCCCGAGGCGGGGGCCGAGGTCTCGATCCTGCTGACCGACGACGCGGCGCTGCATCGGCTCAACCGGGATTTCCGGGGCAAGGACAAGCCGACCAATGTCCTGTCCTTCGAGAATGGCGAGGGTCCGCCGCCGGGCATGCCGCTCTTCTGGGGCGACATGGCGCTGGCCTGGGAAACGCTTGCGCGCGAGGCGGCGGCGCAGGGAAAAACCACGCGCGACCACGCGACACATCTTGTCGTGCACGCCATGCTACACCTTATGGGATACGATCACGAGGATGCGGCGGAGGCGGCCGCGATGGAGGCCCTGGAAGTGGCGATCCTCGAAAGTGAGTTCGGGGTCGCCAACCCCTATGCGGAGGAGACGGCTTAACGCCGATGGCTGATACATCGACGAACGGCTCGAGCAGCGGATACGCCAACGGCTCGGGCACTTCATCGGGGTCGATAGACCCCAGTTCTCGCAAGCCGGGCACCATGCGCAGCTTCCTGCGTCAGCTGCTCGGCCGGAACGGGGACTCCAATCTGCGCGACAGCTTCGAGGAATTGCTCGAGGAGCATGACGATCGGGCGACGCCGATCGACCCGGACGAGCGCGCGCTGATCCACAATATCCTGAATGTCGGCGAGATGACGGCCTATGACGTCATGGTGCCGCGCGCGGATATTGTATCGATTGGCGTCGATACCGAGCGCGACGAGGCGATTCGGCACATGACGCGCCAGCCGCATTCGCGCTATCCGATCCATCGCGAGAGCCTCGACGACGTGATCGGCATGGTCCACATCAAGGATGTGCTGGCCGCCACCGTCGATCCGAACCCGCGGGCCTTCAATCTGCGCGACCTGATGCGCCGTGTGCTGTTCGTCGCGCCCAGCATGCGGGTCCTCGACCTTTTGCTGCAGATGCGCATGGACCGGCTGCACATGGCGTTGGTCGTGGACGAATATGGTGGCATCGACGGTCTGGTGACGATCGAGGATCTGGTCGAGGAAATCGTCGGCGAGATCGAGGACGAGCATGATGTCGATGCCGGCCCCCGGATCGAGCGCAAGCCCGATGGCTCCTATATCGCCGACGCGCGCATGCCGATCGAGGATCTGGAGGACCGCTTCGGCCCGATGCTGAGCGAGGAGGAGCGCGAGGAGGATATCGACACGCTCGGCGGGTTGGTCTTCACCCTGGCGGGCCGGGTGCCGGTGCGCGGCGAATTGATCATGCACGAGACCTCGGGCGTCGAATTCGAGGTGCTGGAGGCCGATCCGAGGCGGATCAAGCGCATGCGTCTGCGCAACATGCCGCCGGACAGCGTCATGGAGGCGTGAGCGGGATGACGGGGGACGCGGCGGGTGCCGGTGCGCGGGGCGCCGCCGCCCTGCTCGCCCGGACGCGGACGCTCGGCGCGCGCGCGGCGGCGCTTACAGGCTGGCGCGCGCGGGGGGTGCTCTTCGCGGCCGGGGCGCTGGCCACGCTGTCCCTGCCGCCGGTCGGCGCTTGGCCGGTCCTCTATCCCGTCTTCTGGCTGGTGAGCCATATGGCCGATGGGGCCGGCGCGCGGCGGCGGCGCGCCAGCTTCGGGGTCGGCTGGTGGTTCGCCTTCGGCTATTTCGCCGTCGGTTGGTACTGGATCGCCAACGCGCTGCTGGTGTTCTCGGACAGGCTCTGGTGGATGGTGCCCTTCGCGGCGCTCGGCCTGCCGGCGGCGATGGCGCTCTATTACGGCGTGGCGGGGCTCGCGGCGCGCGTCTTGCGCCCGGGCCTGCCGCGTGCGCTGGGCCTCGCAACCGCCTTCGTCGCGGCGGATTGGCTGCGCGGGCACCTGCTGACCGGCTTCCCCTGGAACGTCTGGGGCTATGGCTGGGCCGATTCGGCGTGGCTGAGCCAGGGCGCGGCGCTCGGCGGGGTCTATGCGTTGGGTGCGCTCGTGCTGTTCTCGGCCATGCTGGTGGCGACGGCGGACCGGCATGGCGCGCGCGCCGGGATCGTCGCGCTGGTGCTGGCGGCGCTCATTCCGATCACCGTCGCGGGCTACGGCGCCGCGCGGCTCACTACCGCGCCGGACCCGACCGCGCTACAGGATAGCGACAACGCCCCCGGTCTGCGGATCGTTCAGGCCGGCATTCCGCAGCGGGAGAAATGGCCACGCCGCTTCGCCGCGCGCAATTTCGACCGCCATCTGCGCCTTGCCCGCGAGGGGCGGCCGGACTGGGTGCGCGCGATCATCTGGCCGGAGACGGCGGCCGCCTTCTATATCGAGGAATCGGCGCCCGCGCGCGCGGATATCGCCGCCATGCTGCCGTCGGGCGGCCTGCTGCTGACGGGCGCGCCGCGTCAGGCGGGGGTGCCGCCGCGCCTGCGCAACGCGATGGTGGCGATCGACGGGTCCGGGCGGGTCGTCGCCTCCTATGACAAGCATCATCTGGTGCCCTTCGGCGAATATGTGCCCTTCAAGGCGGTGCTGACCTTCGGCAAGGTGACCAGTGGGGCGGGAGACTACGCCCCCGGCCCCGGCCCGCGCACGCTGAGTCTGCCGGGGCTGCCGCCGGTCTCGCCGTTGATCTGCTACGAGGTCATCTTCCCCGGGGCGGCGATCGATCCCGCGATGCCGCCGGCCTGGCTGCTCAACCTTACCAACGATGCCTGGTACGGCGAGACGGCGGGACCCTATCAGCATCTGCAACATGCCCGCCTGCGGGCGATCGAACAGGGCCTGCCGCTCGTTCGGGCCGCGAACACCGGTATCTCCGCCGCCTTCGACGGCCATGGCCGGGAGATCGCGCGCCTGCCGCTCGGCGGGTCGGGGGTGATCGACCTGCGCCTGCCGCCGCCGCTCGCCGATCCTCCGCCCTATCGTTTGCTGGGCGACTGGGTCTTCGTCGTGCTCCTGATCCTGGGATGTTTCGGGGCTGTCATGACCCATGCGCGTTGTGGCAAACTCGCGCAGGCGCGACCGTCCGTTGAAACGGATGCTTGACCGGCATACACACGTATGTCTAGTACTGTCGCGCGAATGCTGTAACCGATGGTTCACGCGGTTCGTCGCGCCCGCCCCGGGCCCGTTGTCTTGAGATGATCGAGTGGCTGTTCAGGACGGGAACGGTGGGATTTCGAGCGGTATGAACCCGTACGCGATCGTGAAAGGGAGGGCCATGGCCAAGGCGCGAGGCAAGACGGCGAATTCCCGCACCCCGTCCGCCAAGACCGGAACGGAAAGTGACGCGGATACCGGGACCGGCACGCGCGCGACGGGTGAGGACCGACCGGTCCGCATCTCCGCCGGACGTCCCGGGGTGCCCAACCCGATCGATATCCATGTCGGCGGCCGTGTGCGCCTGCGCCGCACCATTCTGGGGATGAGTCAGGAACGGTTGGGCGAGGCGCTGGGCCTCACCTTCCAGCAGGTGCAGAAATACGAGCGCGGCACCAACCGGATCGGCGCCAGCCGCCTCTATGATCTGAGCCGGGTGCTCGACGTGCCGATCGCCTTCTTCTACGAGGACATGGATTCGGAAGTGGCGGGCCAGTCCCCGCGTCTGCGCGCCGGTCTCTCCGAGTCCGCGCCCGAACCCTATCGCGAGACCGATCCGATGGCGCGACGGGAAACGCTGGAACTGATCCGGGCCTATTACAAGGTCAAGGATGTCCAGGTCCGGAAGCGGATTCTCGATCTGTGCAAATCGATGGCGCACTCCGACGACGAGGGGTGATAAGGGCCGTCGGCGGGATGCTCCAAGCGGATCGGAGAGGTCCTGCTTCCTGTCGGAAGCCCAGATTTTCCCATTTTTTTATGTATTTTTGCCGCGGGCGGCTCGCGGTGGCTTGACGGCGCGTGAAAAGCTTGCCAGAAACCGGCGCTTTCCGGGTCGTCTTGCACCTCGGGTGCCGCGTCGCGCACCGCAAGATTCAACGACGCCGTATCGGTCGATCGGGGGCCGCCCAGGAATTTGCGGGGGCGGCTCTTGTCTGGGGCGGAATCCGCGCTGTCGCGGCTATCCGCGTCCACCGGGGCGCTTGCGCGCTCTCCGGTGCAAGAGGAGGTCACTTGGGGGACGTCATGGCAGATTCCTATCTTTTCACAAGCGAATCGGTGTCCGAGGGACACCCCGATAAAGTCTGCGATCGGATCTCGGACGAGGTCGTCGATCTTTTCCTCGGCGCGGACGAGAACGCGCGCGTCGCCTGCGAGACGCTGACCACGACGAACCGGGTCGTGATCGCCGGCGAAGTGCGGGGTCCCGACTCGCTGGTCACCGACGGCCAGGTGCATCGCGACAAGATCGAGCAGCTCGCCCGCGAGGCGGTGAAGAGCATCGGTTACGAGCAGCATGGCTTCCACTGGGAGACGGCCGAGGTCGATGTGCTGCTGCACGCGCAGTCCTCCGACATCGCGCAGGGCGTCGACGCTTCCGGCAACAAGGACGAGGGCGCGGGCGACCAGGGCATCATGTTCGGCTATGCCTGCCGGGAGACGGATGCGCTGATGCCGGCGCCGATCCACTTCTCGCACCGTATCCTGAAGAGCATGGCGGAGGCGCGTCACGCCGATCCTTCTCTCGGCCTCGGCCCCGATTCGAAGAGCCAGGTGACCCTGCAGTACGAGAACGGCCGTCCGGTCAAGACGACCTCCATCGTCGTCTCGACGCAGCATGACGAGGATGTCGATCAGGACCGCGTGCGCGAGATCGTCAGCGAGCATGTCGCCAGCGTCCTGCCCGAGGGCTGGATGTGTCCGGCCGACGAATTCTATGTCAACCCGACCGGCCGTTTCGTGATCGGCGGGCCGGACGGCGACTGCGGTCTGACGGGCCGCAAGATCATCGTCGACACCTATGGCGGCATGGCCCCGCATGGCGGCGGCGCCTTCTCCGGCAAGGACCCGACGAAGGTCGACCGTTCGGCCGCCTATGCCGCGCGCTATGTCGCGAAGAACATCGTCGCCGCCGGCTTGGCGGAGAAGTGCACGATCCAGGTCGCCTATGCGATCGGCGTTTCCAAGCCGCTGTCGATCTTCGTCGACACCTTCGGTACCGGCACCGTGGATAACGCCAAGCTGATCGGCGCGATCCGCGAGGTCATGGACCTGTCGCCGCGCGGCATTCGGGAGCATCTCAAGCTCTCCCGTCCGATCTACGCGCCGAGCGCGGCCTACGGTCACTTCGGCCGTCAGCCGACCGACGAGGGGCACTTCTCCTGGGAGCGCACCGATCTCGTCGAGCCGCTGAAGGCCGCCCTCACCTGACGGTGAGCGGTGACGACACCCGCCCGGCCGCCGGCCGGCCCGACCCGTCGCGTCCGAAATTCTTCGGCCGACGGAAGGGCAAGGGGCTGAAGCCGACCCAGCAGCGCCTCCTTTCGGAGGCGCTGCCGCGTTTCCGGCTATCGACCGATGCGCCGGTCGGCGATCCCTCGGCCTGCTTCGACGCCGAGGTGCGGGCGGTTTGGCTGGAGATCGGTTTCGGCGCGGGCGAGCATCTGCTGGCCCAGGCGCGGGCCAATCCCGATATCGGGCTGATCGGCTGCGAGCCCTTCGTCAACGGCGTCGCCAAGGTGCTACAGGCCGTCGAGGCGGAGCCCGAACTGGGCAACCGTTTGCGGCTCTTCGACGACGATGCGCGGTTGTTGCTGCGGGCCTTGCCGGAGGCGTCGATCGACCGGCTCTTCATCCTGTTTCCCGATCCCTGGCCGAAGCGGCGCCATTGGATGCGCCGGATCGTCGGGCCGGAAACGATCCCGGCCTTTGCCCGCGTCCTGAAACCGGGGGGGCTGATGCGCCTGGCGACCGACCATCCGGGTTATCTCGATTGGATGCTGTTTCATCTGACGGTGGACCGGGCGGGCCGCGCGTCCTTCGATTGGCTGGATGAGGGACCGTCGGACTGGTCGCGCCGGGAGGATGATTGGCCGGGAACTCGTTACGAGCAGAAGGCCTTGGCCGGCGTTCCCACCTATCTCCGGTTCCGCCGCCGATAACCTCGCATGTCCTTCAAGACACTCTTGGGCGGGACGGGTCGGACGTTCGGAGCGTGAACTTTCAACGATCCCGGCGGGTTCGCTCCTCATCCCCGTTCGGGGTTTGGAATCCGGCCCGTCGCTCCCTACGTGTCTTGCGTCAGAAGAGGGGACGAGACCGCCATGAACACCGAATCCGATCCCGCCGCCTATTCGGCCGGGGACGCGACCGAACGCCGGATCGCCGGGTCCGAGGTGCTGGCCCCGCCGCGCCCCGACCGGGAGGATGGGGCCCCGCGCCGTTGCGGCGTGGAGATTGAGTGCATCGCGCTGGATGTGCGGACCGCCGCCGATCTGGTGGAGGCGCTGTTCGGCGGCATTCGCGAGGAGGATGACCCCTACCGGCTGCGCCTGCGCGGCGCGCGTCACGGCACCTTCACGGTGGAACTGGACACCCAGTTCGCCCACCCCTCCCCCCGCTGGAACAGGGTGGAGGTGACGGGGGAGTGGCTCTCCGGGCTGGTCGACCTGCTGCGCGAGTTGGATGCCACGACGAGCCAGTGGATCGGGCAGTTGAGCGAGGATTTCGTCCCGATGGAGATCGTCAGCCCGCCCATGGCCTGGTCGACGCTGGACGAGCTTTCGCCGTTGTTCCGGTCGATCCGGGAAGCGGGTGCGACGGGCTCCGACGAAGGCATGCTCTATGCTCTCGGCCTGCATCTCAACCCGGAGGCGGCGACGCTGGAGGCCGATTGGATCGCGCGTGTGCTGCGCGCCTATGTGATGATGAGCGCCTGGCTACGCCGGTCGATCGACATTGATTTCACACGCCGCGTTCTGCCCTTCATCGATCCCTTCCCGCGGGGCTATGCGCGGCGTATCGTCGATCCGGACTACAAACCCGACATGACGACGTTGATCGACGATTATCTGGCCGATAACGCGACGCGGAACCGGGAGTTGGACATGCTGCCGATCTTCGCGCAAATCGACGGTCCACGCGTGCGCCGGGCCGTGAAGGACGATCGGGTGAATGCCCGGCCCGCCTTCCATTACCGCCTGCCGAACACGCGCTTCACCGGCGTCGGCGACGGGCCGGTGGCGGAATGGAACCGCTGGGTGCTGGTCGAGAGGCTGGCCGAGGACACGGATTTGATGGCGGAAATGGCGGCGGCTTTCCTCGATCATTACGACGCCATCCTGCCGGCCGATTGGGGGTCCGAGGACTGGGCCGACAAGTCCGAGCGCTTCGTCGCGCGGTTGGTCGCGTAGAAAAGGATCGGAGACGGAGACAGCGTGATCCGCAAGCCCGCCTTCCTTACCCGAAGCCGCCCCTTGATCGGTGTTACCGGCTCGCGCCGGGGCGGATTGATCGCGTGGAACTTCCACCGTTTCACGGTATGGCGCGCCGGCGGGTGGGCCGTGCGTCTGACCCCGCGCCGCTTGCCCCGGCTGGAGGAGGTGGCGGCCAAGCTCGACGGTCTGATTGTCGGCGGCGGGGACGATATAGGTCCCGGCCTTTATGGCGGTTCGTTGGAGCCGGAAGTCCGTCTCGACCCGGAGCGGGACGAGTTGGAGCTGCGGCTGCTCGACCTCTTCGCGCCGACCGGGCGGCCGGTCCTGGGCGTATGCCGGGGCGCGCAGATGATCAACGCGCATCTGGGCGGCACCCTGGTCCACGATATCTACGACCAGTTCGAGGATGTGCCGCGCATGCGCACGCCGTTGCCGGCCAAGCATGTGCATTTCGAGCCCGACAGCCGCCTGCGCGCGATCCTGGGGCGGAAGGTGTGCAAGGTGAACAGCTTGCACCATCAGGCGGTTTGCGATTTGGGGCGGGGTTTGCGCGTCGTCGGCCGCGACCGCTGGGGCGTCGTTCAGGCGATCGAGGGGATCGGCGACCGGTTCCTGATCGGCGTTCAGTGGCACCCGGAGTTCCTGATCTTCACCCCGGCGCAGCAGCGCCTCTATCGCAGTTTGATCAGCGCCGCCAGCGCGGAAACCACGGGCGCGCGCCCGGCCGATATCGTCGCGCCCGGGATGAAACCGGCTTATACCAAATCCTGTTGATCATGCCCCATCCGGACGATGCCACCCGAGGGAGGGCGTCAGGCGGCTTGACGATGCCCCGCAGCGCCCGCGCCACCTTTCTACCCCGTCCGTTCAAGGGGGCGAACGCGACCCTCATGGGGTAGGATCAAAAAGGTTTGGTATCAGGGGGCTTGCGCCGATTCCCGGGGTTATTCCGCGGATTATTCCGCCTCGCGGTTCTCTTCCGGGGTGGGAATCGCCAGGGACTCGTCCTTCGTGTCGACCGGCTCGTCCGGCATTTCCGGCACGCCCGGATGGGTCAGCAGGTCGATCACCCGAATCAGCGTTTCGCGCAGGTCCGAGCGCTTGACCACCAGGTCGACCATGCCGTGGTCGAGTAGATATTCGGAGGTCTGGAATCCTTCCGGCAGGGTCTCGCGCACCGTCTGCTCGATCACCCGGCGTCCGGCGAAGCCGATCATGGCGCCCGGCTCCGCGATATGCAGGTCGCCCAGCATGGCGAAGCTGGCCGTGACGCCGCCGGTCGTCGGATCGGTCAGCAGCACGATGAAGGGCAGGCCGGCCTCCTTCACCTCCTCCACCGCGACGGTGGTGCGCGGCATCTGCATGAGGGACAGGATACCCTCCTGCATGCGCGCGCCGCCGGAGGCGGGGATCGCGATCAGCGGGGCCTGTTGCATCACCGCCAGCCGGGCGGCCGCCACCAGCCCCTCGCCGACGGCCATGCCCATGGAGCCGCCCATGAATTTGAAGTCGAAGGCGGCGATGACGGTGCGGCTGCCGCCCATGCGGCCATGCGCCACGATGATGGCGTCCTGGCGCCCGGTCTTCGACTGGGCCTCCTTCAGGCGGTCGGTATAGCGCTTGTGGTCGCGGAACTTGAGCGGATCGACCTTGACCTTGGGAAGCTCGATCGTCTCGTAGGCGCCGTCGTCGAACAGCAGCGCCAGGCGCTTGTCGACCGGCAGATGCATGTGATGGCCGCAATGCTGGCAGACATGGTGATTCTCATCCACGTCGCGGTGGAACATCATCTGTCCGCAGCCGCTGCATTTGGTCCAGAGATTGTCCGGCACGTCGGGTTGACCGACGAGCGCCTTGATCCGGGGGCGGACGAAGTTCGCGATCCAGTTCATCGGCGCATGATCTCCCTTAACCCTGTCTCCGGGCGGCGGATTATCCGCTCTCAGCCCCGGCGCGTGCCCTCGGCGAGCGAGGCGACATAATCCAGCACGTCGCGGGCGAGGCCCGGCGTCGGTTTGCCTTCCGCGTCCAACCCCTGTTCGAGCCGGCGCACGATGGCGGAGCCGACGACGGCGGCCTCCGCGTTCTCGCAGATGGCGGCGACCTGTTCCGGTGTCTTGATGCCGAAACCGACGGCGATCGGCAGGTCGGTATGCTGCTTCAGCCGCTCCACCGCCGCGCGCACCGGCGCGTCGTCGATTTCCTTCGTCCCCGTGATGCCGAGGATGGAGACGTAGTAGAGGAAACCCGAGGTATTGCGTAGCACGGCCGGCAGACGCTTCGCGTCGGTCGTCGGCGTGGCCAGCCGGATGAAGTTGAGGCCCGCGCGCACCGCCGGCAGGCAGAGCTCGTCATCTTCCTCCGGCGGCAGATCGACGATGATCAAGCCGTCGACGCCGGCCGCGCGCGCGTCCGCCAGGAACCGTTCCACGCCGTAGCTGTAGATCGGATTGTAGTAGCCCATCAGGATGATCGGCACCTCGGCGTCGCTCTCGCGCAGGGCGCGGGTCAGCTCCAGCGTCTTCACCATGGTCTGCCCGGCCTTCAGGGCGCGCAGGCCGGCCGCCTGGATCGCCGGGCCGTCCGCCATCGGGTCGGTGAAGGGCATGCCCAGTTCGATCACGTCGGCGCCCGCGCCGGGCAAACCCTTCAGGATTTCCAGCGATGTGTCGAAATCCGGATCGCCCGCCGTCAGGAAGGTGACGAGACCGCCGCGCCCTTCCGCGCGCAACCGGTCGAAGCGGGCCTTGATGCGCCCGGAATCCGGCGCGAAATCCTCGGCGGCGATCGGCTCGGCCGTCATGTGCTCAAATCTCCATACCGAAATGCTTGGCCACCGTGTGCACGTCCTTGTCGCCGCGCCCACAGAGATTCATGCAGATCAGGTGATCGGCGGGAAGCCCGGGCGCGATCTTGATGACATGGGCGAGCGCATGGGCCGGCTCCAGCGCCGGGATGATGCCTTCCTTGCGGCTGCACAGCTCGAACGCGGCCAGCGCGTCCCGGTCCGTCGCGGAGACATACTCGACCCGCCCCCGCTCCTTCAGCCAGCTATGTTCCGGGCCGATGCCGGGATAGTCGAGACCGGCGGAAATCGAATGCGCCTCCTGAATCTGGCCGTCCGCGTCCTGCAGAAGATAGGTGCGGTTGCCGTGCAGCACGCCCGGTCGCCCGCCGGTCAGCGAGGCCGCGTGGTGGCCGGTTTCGACCCCCTCGCCCGCCGCCTCGACGCCGATGATGCGCACGCCCTCGTCGTCGAGGAAGGGGTGGAACAGCCCCATCGCGTTGGAGCCGCCGCCGATGCAGGCGACCAGCGTGTCGGGCAGCCGCCCCTCGGCTTCCAGCATCTGCTCCTTGGCCTCGGTGCCGATCACCGACTGGAAGTCGCGGACCATCCGGGGATAGGGGTGCGGGCCCGCCACGGTGCCGATGCAGTAGAAGGTATCCTCCACATTGGCGACCCAGTCGCGCAGCGCCTCGTTCATCGCGTCCTTCAGGGTGGAGCGGCCGGAGGTGACCGGCACCACCTCCGCCCCCAGAAGTTTCATGCGGAAGACGTTCGGCTGCTGGCGCTCCACGTCGAGGGCGCCCATGAACACCTTGCATTCCAGCCCGAACAGCGCGCAGGCCGTGGCCGTCGCCACGCCATGCTGGCCGGCGCCGGTCTCGGCGATGATCTTGGTCTTGCCCATGCGGCGGGCCAGCAGGATCTGGCCCATCACGTTGTTCGCCTTGTGGCTGCCGGTGTGGTTCAGCTCGTCCCGCTTGAAATAGATCTTCGCGCCGCCGAGATGCTCGGTCAGCCGCGCCGCGTGATAGAGCGGGCTCGGCCGGCCGATATAGTGCTTGGCGTAATAGTCGATCTCGTCCTGGAAGGAGGGATCGGCGCGCGCGGCGTCGTAGGCCTGCTCGACCTCCAGGATCAGCGGCATCAGCGTTTCGGCGACGAAACGGCCGCCGAAGATGCCGAAATGCCCGCCTTCGTCCGGGCCGGTGCGCAAGGAGTTGGGAATCTCGTTCATGGTCGCTGCCCCGCGCCTTTTCCCTCAACCGACGATAGGGCGCCCCGGACGGGGACGCCGACGGGCCTCTATGCCCGGCTTCGCCCCGGTTTCTAGACCAGTCGAAAGCACGCGTCCAGCAGGCTGGACGCGCGGCGTCGGGTATGGAGACGCGGTGAAACCGACGGAGGGGTTAGACCGACGGCTCGTAGTCGATCCCCCGCGCCTCCACGCGCCAGACCGTGCGGCCGAAGAAGAAGGCGGCGATAAGGGCGGGAATCGCCGCGGCGATCGAGCCGATCCATAGCGCGTCCATACCGAGGCCGAACTGATGCAGCACCGCCCAGTCGAGTGCCGAGAGAATGCCGAACAGATCGCCGCCGATGAAAAGGGCCGCGATCAAGGTGAAAATCCCCCGTGAAAGGGGGGAGGCGAGACGGGTGGCCATGGCCTTTTCGATGCTCCGGGAGGGAATGATGCTTCTATATCGGCGTGAGCGGGGCGGGAGTCCAGGGACGTTCGCGCGGCATCGGGCCGCAGTCTATCCGGCGCGCCGGACGGCTTCCAGGAAGCGGCGGATCTTCTCCGGGTCCTTGCGGCCCGGCCCGCCGCTTTCCACGCCGGAGGAAGTGTCGACGCCGGGCGCGTCCGCGCGGCGGATGGCGGTCCCCACATTGTCGGGCGTCAGCCCGCCGGCCAGCAGCCAGGGGATCGTCGGCCGTCGGCCGTCCCGCGGCAGCGTCCAGTCGAAGGCGACGGCGTTGCCCCCGGGCCGGTCGCTGTCCTTAGGCGGCTTGGCGTCGAGCAGCAGGCGATCCGCCGGCCCCTCATAGGCCTTGGCGGCCTCCAGATCCCCGGCCTCCGCGATGCCCAGCGCCTTCATGATCGGCAGGCCGAAGCGCCCGCGCAGATCCTGGCACCGCGCCGGGCTTTCCTTGCCGTGAAGCTGGATCATCGTCAGCGGCACTGCGGCCAGCACCCGCGCGATCAGGTCGTCGTCCGGTTCGACGAAAAGGCCGACGCGGGCCACCCGTTCCGGCACCCGGGCGGCCAGCATGGTCGCGTCGTCGATCGCGATATCGCGCGGGCTCCTGGGGAAAAAGACGAATCCCACCATGTCGGCGCCGTGCTTCACGGCCGCCTCCACCGATGGCGGGTCCGACAACCCGCAGATTTTCGCCTCGATACGCATGACGGATGATGTATCGCCGACGCGTGGGCTCGGCAAGCGCGCCCTGCTTCCGGGCTTTTCTAGGCCGCGATTTCCGCCGCGATGGCGGCAGCCGCCTCGGCCGGGTTGGGCGCGCCGGTGATCGGGCGGCCGATGACGAGGAAATCCGCGCCGGACGCCACCGCCTCGCCCGGGGTCATGGTGCGCTTCTGGTCGCCGGTCTGGGCGCCCGCCGGGCGGATGCCGGGGACGATCAACTTGAAGTCGGGGCCACAGGCCGCCCGGATCGCCGTGATCTCGTGCGCGCTGCAGACCACGCCGTCGAGGCCGCAGGACTGCGTCAACCGGGCGAGGCGCACCACCTGTTCCGCCGCCGGGCCTTGCTGGCCCGTGGCGGTCAGGTCGTCGTCGTCGAGGCTGGTCAGCACCGTGACCGCGATCAGCATCGGGCGGACAATGCCCAGGCTGTCGGCCTGGAAATCGGCGGCCTGCCGCGCGGCCGTCATCATCGCCGGGCCGCCGGCGGCATGGACGTTCAGGATCGCGGGGCCGAGCTGCATCGCGCCGCGCACGGCGCCCGCGACGGTGTTCGGGATATCGTGGAATTTCAGGTCGAGGAACAGGCGCTGTTGCACCGGGGCCTGGCCGCGCGGCGTTTCCTCCGGCGTGGCGCGGGTGACACGGCGCACCCCCTCCGGCCCATGGGCGTTGAAGAATTCGAGGCCGAGCTTGATGCCCCCCACCGCGCCCGCCAACCCGCGCGATAGATCGACGGCGCGCGCCTCCTCGGCCGTGTCGATGGCGACCAGGATGCGGTCCTGCGGGCGGCGGGGGGTCGGCGCGGGCTCGGTCATCCTGGGCTCCGGTTCGGCGGTGATTGCGGATAAGCCGGTCTTAGCCTCGAACTTGCCCACGCGGCAAGTCCCCGCGCGGCACGCTAGCCGAAGCGCGCGGCGGCCTTGTCCATGAAGGCGGCCAACTCCGTATCCAACGCGGTGAGGCCGCCCGCGTCATGGGTCGAGAGGGTGACCTCCACCTTGTTGTAGACGTTGAACCACTCCGGGTGGTGATCCATCTTCTCCGCCTTCAGCGCGCAATGCGTCATGAACCCGAAGGCTTGGTTGAAGGTCTTGAACTTGAAGCTCTTGGCGATGGCGTCGCGATCGTCCAGGACGCGCCAGTCGGAGAGCGTTTCAAGCGCCTGGTCACGCGCGATGCTGGTCAGTTTCTCGGCCATCGATTGGTTTCCCTTCCGTCGCGTGGGATATTTCGGCGAACGACGGCGCGCCCTCATGCCGTGCGGGCATGTCTTGCGAGACGCCGTCTTCCCCTCCCATATAGGCGCATGATGTCGAACGTCACCCACCCGTCCGGTCCGGCCGCGCGCAACGCCCCCTCGATCGACGAGATAGAGCGGTTGGCGCGCGCGGCGCTCAAGGAACTACCCGAGGAATTCGCCCGTTATCTGGGCGATATCGTCTTTCGCGTGGACGAGTTTCCGCCCGATGACGTGCTGGACGAGCTTGGCCTGGAAAGCCCGTTCGAGCTGATGGGCCTCTATCAGGGCGTCGACATGGCGCATAAGTCGGTGAACGACCCGGCGGTCGAGCCGGACATGATCTTCCTCTATCGCCGGCCGTTGCTCGATTACTGGTGCGAGACGGGGGAGGATCTGGGCGATCTCGTCCGGCACGTGGTGGTGCACGAGATCGGCCATCATTTCGGCCTCTCCGACGACGACATGGAGGCGATCGAGGACGAGGCCTGAGCCCGTCGGATCGGCGCTCGCCTAGAGCGTGTCGCGTTGATTTGAAATCACCTGAGATCGGTTTTCCGGGTTTCCGGCTAGGAGAGGGGGCGCCGGCGATGTGGGGCATCGTCAAGCGCGCTCGACGCGGTCCGGGAGCCCGGAAAACCGACCGGAGGCGCCGCCTTCGGCTCCCTGATCGTCGTCGCGCCCCGCTTCCGATGCCCCGCATCGCCGCGCGCGCCGCTCCTCGTCAGAAAACCGAATGCGGCGTCTCAGGTGGTTCCAAATCAACGCGACACGCTCTAGAAATCCAGGTCGGCGTAGTGACGCGGCGGCGGGGCGCCGGGGATATGGTCGGCCAGGACGGGGCGGAAGCTCGGCCGCGACTTGACGCGCGCGTACCAGTCCTTGGCCTCCGAATGGTCGCCCCAGGGCACGTCGCCGAGATAATCGACGGTCGAGAGATGCGCGGCCGCCGTCAGATCGGCGAGCGTCATCTCCTCCCCCGCGAGCCAGGTCCGCCGATCCACCAGCCAGTCGATATAGGCGAGGTGGATATGCAGGTTCCGGCCGCCCGCGCGGATCGCGCTCGAACTCGGCTCGCCCAGGCCGAGGAAGCGCTTCATGATCTTTTCCTCGACCAGATTGACGCCGACCTCCGCGTAGAACTTGCGGTCGAACCAGTCGATCAGCCGGCGCACCTCCGCCCGCTCGATCGCGCCGGTGCCCAGCAGCGGGCGCGCGCCGTACATCTCGTCCAGATATTCGCAGATCACCTGACTGCCGCAGATGCGGTTGCCGTCCTCGTCCACCAGGACGGGGCATTCGCCGGTCGGGTTCAGCGCCAGGAAATCGTCACGCCGCTCCCATACCTTCTCGACCTGCATCTTGAAGGGCAGTTGTTTCTCTCCGAGGGCGAGCCGGACCTTGCGGCAGAAGGGAGAGAGCCAGAGGTGGTAAAGCAGCATCATGGTCTTTCAGCGTATAATCCCGTAGAGCACGACCCGCAACAGGCGGAAGCGGTCCACTCTTGAACCGCCGCACATCATCCCCAAATCATTCGGCGAACGAAGCATCAAGATTCCTACACGGAAAAAGGAGCGATATGATGACGATTCCCGGAAATTCCTCGGCGCTGCGCCCGGTTCTCGGCCTTTTCGCGGCGATCTTCCTGGTTCTTGGCCTTGCGGCCTGCGAGAACACGATGGAAGGCGCGGGCGACGATATGGAACAGATGGGCGACGACATCGAGGAGGCGACGGACTGATTGTCGCCCCGTCCTACTGTTCTTTCGCGATGTGATCCGTCCTTCCGCCCGAATCGGGTCGCGACCCGGTTCGGGCGGGAGTAGGCGCGGCAGGCGGCGCGAAATCATCGCGTCCTAGGACGTTCCTTCCCGCCGCGCCGGCCAGTTCACCATCAGGATGCCCGCGGCCACAGGAATAAGCCCGAGCAGGTCGCTGCGCGTCACAGGTTCGCCCAGTGCGATAAAGGCGATCAGCAGGGCGATCCCCGGATTGAGGAAGTGGAACGCACTGGCCGCGCCCGCCCCCGCCTTGCGGATCAGCGCGAACCAGATCAGCAGCGTCGCGAAGGTCATCACGATGACCGTATAGGCCTGGGTCCAGATAAAGGTCCATCCGAAGGTTATGTCCGGGTCCTCCAGGATCAGCGCCACCGGCAGCAACACCACCCCCGCCGCCCCGGACTGCACCGCGTTCATGGCCAGAGGATCGGCATCCGCGCCCCGCCGCTTATAGAGCACCGTTCCACAGGCGAGACAGATCATCCCCACCGCCGCGATGGCGATTCCGAGCGGATCATCGACCGCGCTTTCCGCGTTGAGGCGATGGCCCAGGATGAACCATGCCCCGCCGAGCCCGAGAGCCAAACCGGCGAGCTTGCGCACGGTCGGCTTCTCCCCCAGCACCGGCCAGGCGAGGCCGACCGTTACCAGCGGCATCAGGCTGGCGATCATCGCCACCATGCCGGAGGAGACCGTGCGGAAGGCGATATAGCAGGCACCGAGATAGAGGGCGTTGTTGAAGATGCCCAGCCATATTCCCGTCCACATATCGGCCCGGTTGTCCGGAAGCCGCCGGCGCATCGCCACCAGCACCAGCCACATCAGCAGGAAGCCGAGGCTGTATCGGATGACCAGGAACCAAAGCGGCGGGGCCGCCTGGACCGCGAATTTGCCCACCGTGAAGGCCGAGCTCCACAGCACGCAGAAGGTGACGCCGAGCGCCAGAACCTGCCAATTGAACCGCATGGATCGAACCCCGGAGCCCCTCAATCGCGCTTGAGGCGCATGCGCCACAGGCCCTTGAAGTCGTTCGGGTCGGCGGGCTCCCCCTTGCGCAGGATATCGATCCGGCCATCCCGGGCCAGGTGGATCGCCTGCTGCTTCACCGCCTGACGGTATCGCTTGAACAGGTCGCGACCGTCCTTCGGCTTGCGCTTGGTTTCGGCATAGGCGCGCGCGGCATCCTCCGGCGACAGGCTCTCGCCCGCCGGCAGCGCCTCGAGCTGCGCCAGGATAGATCGCGCGACGGGGTCGAGCGCGTCACGCGCCGCGCCGTCGTCTTGGCTTTCGGCCGTCATTGGGGAATCCTCTTGATTGGCGGCGCCCGGAAACGATGGCGCCACCCGCGCGGATGCGGCGCACTATGGACGGGGGCGGCGGTCATGTCCATATTGACGCGGATCGCCCGCGGCCGGGCGGTCACCCATTTCGGCAAGTCTGGCGGCGGGACCAAGGGGGCGTTCAGGTGGCCGGTGCGTTTTCCGATGTGACCATCGCGGTCGCGACCTTCGTCGGCGGGCATTTCCTGCTCTCCAGCCTGCCCGTGCGCATGGTGCTGATTCAAAAACTGGGCGAGAACGGCTTTCGCCTGCTCTATTCGGTTGTCGCGGGGGCCACGCTCTTCTGGTCGATCGCCAGCTACAACAATGCGCCGTTCCATGGTCTCTGGCCGCCCGTGCCGGCGCTGGTTCACCTCCAAATGCTGTTGATGCTGGCCTCGGCGGTGCTGTTCGCGACATCCATCACCACGCGCAGCCCGACCGCCGTCGGCGGGGAACGGATGTTGCGCGACCCCAAGCCGCCGGCCGGAATCCTGACCGTCACCCGTCATCCGATGCTCTGGTCCTTCCTGCTCTGGGCGATCGGACACATGGCCGTCAACGGCGACGTGGCGAGTCTTATCTTCTTCGGCGGCATCGCCCTGTTGGCCGCGGGCGGCATGGCGCATATCGACTATCGTCGGCAAAGCCAGACGGGGGCCGATTGGGGGCCGGTCGCGCTCGCCACCAGCGCGGTGCCCTTCCTGGCGGCGATCCAGGGGCGCTGCCGGATCGATTGGGCTGGGATCGGGCTCGCCCGGCTGGCCCTGGGCTTGGCCATCTATGCCGCGTTGTTGCTCGGCCATGAATGGATCGCCGGGGTGCCGCTGGTTCGGTTTTAGGGGCGTCTCGTCCGAGCCTCTTCGGCGTTATCCAGGGAAGGGCCGCGCGGCCGTGAAATGACCGGCCGCGACCCGCGCGCCCAGCGGCGGGCCGATCGTGCTGCCCATGCCGCCATGTAGAAGCCGCGCGAAACGCGCCCGTGCCCCCGACCGCCGCGCATGCAACAGCAGGCTCATCCAAAGCGGCGCGCCATGCGGGCGGCAGAAAGGCTCCGCCGGATCGATGTCATAGGGGTGGAGATAACTCCAGAGTCCCGCCGCCGGGCCGCTATCGGCCCCGCGCAGGCGTCGGCGGATCAGCGCCGCCGGCAGATAGCGGAAATAGATCCCGCCCAGATAGGGCAGCGTCAGCGGCCCAACCCGCGTGACCGGCGCCGGCAGTTCCAGCAGGCCGCAGGGCCAGCGGAACGGCTCCCTCGGCGCGCCGGGATAGCCGTGGAGCGGGCTTCCCGCCGGCAGCACGCTGGAGGAATAGTGGAAGCCGATTTCCGCCAATGCCTCCGGGACCCAGGGCGTGGCGCGCGTCAGGGAGAAGCTGGGCGCGCGATAGCCCGGTACCGGCGCCCCGGCCGCGTCGGCCAGCGCCGCGCGCGCATCCGCCGTGCGCCGCCGGAACGAGTCCGGATCGTGCGCGGCCAGCGGCACGTGGTCGAAGGAATGCAGGCCGATCTCATGGCCTTCCGCCGCGATCCGCCGGATCAGCGCCCGGTCGGTCGCGATCAGGTCGGCGACGATAAAAAGGCTCGCCCTGACCCCTGCCTCGGCCAGCAGCTCCAGCAACTGCTCGGTCATCGCCGCATGGCGCTTCGGTCCCCGCGCGGCGCCGCGATGATCCTCGATATCGAGCGTGACGGAGAGCATGCGGTCCCCTCACACGGAGTCATACTTGGCGCGGAAATGCCGTTCGAAGGCCACGCGCGGCAGGAAGCGCATGGCGTTGTTGCGCGCGGCCTCGATCACGGCGCTGCGCGGTACGTACCATTTCACGGCCGCGCGCGTCGCCCGTTGCATGGCGTCGAGGATGGGCTTCCGCGCGCCCTCCACCGCCGCGAAGGCCGCCGCCGGATCCTCCGGCCGCGCCAGCATCGCGTTCGCCAGCCGCGCCGCGCCGGTCAATGCGGCGGCCGCGCCCCGGCCGGAAAACAGCGTCAGGCAATGCGCCGCGTCGCCCACCAGCGCGACGCGGCCCGCATGCCAATGCGGCAGTTCGATCTGGCTGAGCCGGTCCATGTAGAAGCTCCGCCCCCTCGGCCCATGGGCGAGCGCGGTGGCCGTCGCCTTCGGCGCGCCGGTGAAGGCGCGGGCCAGCAGGTCGGCCCGCGCGGCCGGTTCCTCCGGCGGGGCCGGCGCCGTCTCCGCCCAGACGAAGACGGCGCCCGCCTCGCCAGTCTCGGCCTCGCCAGCCCCCGCCGCTTCTGGCTTCGTATCCCCGGACGCGGTTTGGAAGATCGCCATGTAGCGCGCGCGTTCCATGTAGGTCCGGAATTCCCGGTCGAGGCCGAGCGCGTTGGGAAGTCGATAGGCGGCGCAGAACAGGCCCAGATCGTGCCGGATCGGCGCATGCCCGGCCAACCCGTCGAAGGCCAGCGCGCGGGTCGCCGAATGAACGCCGTCCGCCCCGATGACGGCGGCGGCACGCAGGGCCGACCCGTCGTTGAGTTTCAGGCGGATACCGGTCTCCTCCCGGTCTAGGGCCGTCACCGTCACGCCCCGATGCAGGGCGACGCCGTCGGGCAGGGCGGCCATCAACGCCTTCGCCAGATCGTTGCGCATCGGCTGGATGACCGGGAGCGATCCGAACAACCGCCCATAATCGAGCGCCAGCAGCCGCCGGCCGCGCGCGTCGTGATAGCTGGACCGGGTGATGCGATGGATGCGCGCCGTCACATCGTCGAGTATGCCGAGGCGATCCGCCACCGCGTGCGCCTCGCCCGAGAGGGACACGAGGAACCCGCCGCCGCGCATTTCCGCGTCGCGTTCCACCAGGGTCACGGGCACGCCCGCCCGGCCCAGGACGACCGCCGCGGTCAGACCGGCGATCCCGGCGCCGACGACAACGACCCCGTCGGCGCGGATGTCGCCCTTCGCCGCCACGACGTCTAGAAGCGGTAGAGGAGCGAGAGCATCAGGTCGTGGGAAACATAGGTCTCGGCATTGATCGTCTCGCCGCCGGCCTGCGTGCCGCTTTCCACCTCGCCCATGTCGAGATAGCGATAGGCGAGCTCCGTCCCCCAGTTCCGCGCCAACTCATAATCGACGCCGACCATGGCGCCGAGCGCGAGGCTGTTGGTCGTATTCTCGGTCTTGGTGATGGCCCCGGTGGTGAGGTTCGAGCGCTCGATCTCCGAGCTATTGCGGACCCAGCCGACCGTGGCGCCGATGAAGGGTGTCCAGGCGCTGTCGGTGCGGATTTCCCAGGCGCCGCTCACCAGCGCCATGGTCGAGGACAGGTTGTTCTCATAGCCATGGCCCGGGCCGCCCGGATCACGCACGTCGTAATCCATGCGGAAACGGTGGGAGAGTTCCCCCTCCACCCGCAGGGGCAGATCGCCAAACCGATAGCCGAAGACACCGCCGGCCGCCGCCGTGGGGTCCTCGGTATTGTTGTCGATGCGGTTGCCGGCGAAGCCGGTGGTCGTGACATCCTCGACACTCGACTGGCCGCCGGTCAGGCGCAGGCCGACATAGGCGCCCTCGCGCGCATGCTGCGCGGCCGCCGGGGCTGAGATCATCGCCGCCGCGATCGCCAAGACGGCGATCGAACCGCCGACACACCGTTTCGCCAAACCGTTCGAAGACACGGGCCGTTCCCCCCTGCTCGCCGAATAATTCCGAAGCCCTGGAACGGCTTATAGCCGAAAGTTCGAGGCAGGTCGATATCCAAGACGCGCGCGCGAAACCCCTTGGTCGGCGACCGGGCGCGGCGCACAATGCGCGGCGCGGCATGTCCGACCAGGGCATTCGGCGACATGACGGGCTGGGAAGGCAGGAAGGGCTAAACATGCGGGAGCGCCCCGAAACCGAAGCGATCGAGATGGAGATCGTCCCCCGCGCCGGCGATATCGGCGGGTTCGAGGTCGCGCGGGTCCTGCCCTTCCGCAAACGGCGGATGGTCGGTCCCTTCATCTTCCTCGACCAGATGGGGCCGAGCCGCTTCACGCCCGGCACCGGCCTGGACGTGGCGCCGCATCCGCATATCGGGCTCGCCACGGTGACCTATCTGGTCGAGGGCGAGATCCTGCATCGCGACAGCCTGGGCAACGCGCTGCCGATCCGCCCGGGGGAGGTCAATTGGATGACCGCGGGGCGCGGCATCGTGCATTCCGAACGCTCCCCCGACGCCGTCCGCGCGCGCGGTGGCGCCATCGCGGGCCTGCAGGCCTGGGTCGCCCTGCCCCGGGATGGGGAGGAATGCGCCCCCGCCTTCGTCCATCACGACGACGCCACCCTGCCGGTGATCGTGGATGGGGGCGTCAACGCCCGGGTGATCGCCGGGGCCTATGCCGGCGCGCGCTCCCCCGTCGCGGTGGCGAGCGAGACGATCTATGTCGATCTGAATCTGGCGGAGGGGGCGGCCGCGCCGATCGACGCGGCATGGGAGGAACGCGCCCTCTATCTCTATTCGGGCGGGGTGGAGATCGACGGCCGACGGTATGATCCGGGCCGCCTCCTGGTGCTCGCCCCCGGCGCGGCGATCACGGTTCGGGCGGTCGGGGGGCCGGCGCGCCTGATGCTGATGGGGGGCGCGGCAATGGATGGACCGCGCCATATCTGGTGGAATTTCGTCTCTTCCCGCCGCGAGCGGATCGAACAGGCCAAGGCGGATTGGAAGGCCGGACGCTTCGATCCCGTGCCGGGCGACGACGATTTCGTTCCACTTCCGGAATAAGTTCGGAACGAGGCCGCTCGCGCGGGCGACCATTCGCCGCCCTCGGGTCCGGGCGCGCCCGTGCGAGGCTTGGGACCGTCCCAGCCTCGTCCCAAGCGGAGTACCGGCAATGCCCTCGAGCGATCTTCTGACCGCCTTCCTGATCGCCTCCGCGCTCTTCGCCTGCGTGCCCGGCCCCTCGATGCTGTTCGCCGCCACCCGGACGCTTAGCGACGGGCGCCGGGCCGGGTGGTGGGCGATGCTGGGCTTCCATATCGCCGGCCTTTGCCACGTGGCGGCGGCGGCCTTCGGGGTTTCGGCGTTGATCGCGCTGGTCCCGCCGCTCTTCATCGCGATGAAGCTGGTGGGGGCCGGTTATCTCATCTGGCTCGGTATCGGCTATCTGCGCCGGCCCCGCCCAATATCCCGGATATCCACCGGGCGAACGGGGATGAAGGGGCTGCGCGACAGTTTTTTGGTGGAGGTCCTGAACCCGAAATCGGCGCTCTTCTTCCTCGCCTTCCTGCCGCAATTCACGCAGGCCGGGGCGAGCCTGCCGGTCTGGGCGCAGATCGCGATTCTGGGGCTGATCGTCAATCTGATGTTCAGCCTGACCGACGCGCTGATGATCGAGGGGGCGCACCGGATCGCCCGGCGTCTGCGGGGGTCTGGGCGCGTCCCGGTCCTGCCGCGGCGCCTGGCCGGCGGCGCGCTGATCGCGCTGGGAATCAATCTGGCGCTGACCGGGGAGCGGTGAGGCACCGGTATTGCGCGGCTGCTGTCCTAGAACTTCAGCGGCTTCGCCTGGATCACCTGGGGCAGGGCCTTGATCGCCTCCAGCACCGCGCCCTCGACCGGCGCGTCGGTCGCGATCAGGGCGATGGCGTCCCCGCCGGTCGATTCCCGGCCCAGATGGAAGGTGCCGATATTGATCCCCGCATCGCCCAGGATGGTGCCCAGCCCGCCGATCAGCCCGGGCTGATCGCGGTTGGTGATATAGAGCATATGCTCGCTCAACTCCGCCTCGATCGAGATATCCTTGATCGAGACGATGCGCGGCAGCCCGCCGCCGAACAACGTGCCGGAGATCGAGCGCGTGAAATCCTCCGTCTCCACCGTCAGGCGGATCAGCGTGTTGTAGTCGCCCTCGCGCTCATGGACGGTTTCGCTGACGTCGATGCCGCGATCCTTCGCGAAAAGCGGCGCGTTCACCATGTTGACCGCGTCGGAGAAGGGTTTCATCAGTTCCGCCAGCGCGGCTTGGACCAGCGGCTTGCGGTTGAGCTTCGCGACCGCGCCCTCGAATTCCATGGTAACGGATTTCAGGCCGTTCTCCGTCACCTGGCCCGCGAAGGAGCCGAGCTGACAGGCAAGCTTCATATAGGGCTTGAGGCGCGGCGCGTCCTCGGCCGAGATCGAGGGCATGTTGAGCGCGTTGGTGATCGCGCCCGTCATCAGGTAATCCGACATCTGCTCGGCCACCTGCAGGGCGACATTCTCCTGCGCCTCCTCCGTCGCCGCGCCAAGATGGGGCGTGCAGACGACGTTCGGCTTATCGAACAGCACGTTCTCGCGCGCGGGTTCCTCCACGAAGACGTCGAAGGCGGCGCCCGCCACCTTGCCCGCGTCGATCGCGGCGGCCAGATCGGCCTCGTTCACGATTCCGCCGCGCGCGCAATTGATGATGCGCACCCCGTCCTTGCATTTCGCCAGCGCCCCGGCGTCGATCAGGTCGCGCGTCTGGTCGGTCAACGGCGTGTGCACGGTGATGAAATCGGCCTTGGCCAGCAGCGTGTCGAAATCCACCTTCTCGACATTCAGCGCGGCCGCCCGCTCCTCCGACAGGAAGGGGTCGTAGGCGGCCACCTTCATCTTAAGCCCCTGAGCCCGGTCGGCGACGATGGCGCCGATATTGCCGACACCGACAAGGCCCAGCACCTTGCCGTAAAGCTCGACCCCCATGAAGCGGGATTTCTCCCACTTGCCCGCGCGGGTGGAGGCGTCGGCGGCCGGAATCTGGCGCGCGCAGGCCATCATCATGGCGACGGCATGCTCCGCCGTCGTGATGGAGTTGCCGAAGGGCGTGTTCATCACGACGATCCCGGCGCCGGTCGCGGCCTCCATATCGATATTGTCGACGCCGATCCCGGCGCGGCCGACGACGCGCAGCCGGTCCTTCGCCTTCTCCAGAACCGCCGCCGTCACCTTGGTGGCGGAGCGGATGGCCAGCCCGTCGTAATCGCCGATGATCGACAGCAATTCGTCCGCCGGCAGGCCCGGCTTGAAATCGACCTCCAGGCCGCGGCGTTCGAAGACCGCGACGGCTTCCTGGCTCAACTTGTCGGAAATCAGGACACGGGGCATGGGCTTTTCATTTCTCTGATCTTATAGGGTCGGGCTCGGTCGTCGGGTCCGGGACGCTCAGGAAAGCTCCCCATAGGCCCAATCGATCCAGGGCAGCACGGCCGCCATGTCGGCGGGCTCCACCGTCGCGCCGCCCCAAAGGCGCAAGCCCGGGGGCGCGTCGCGATAGCCGTTGATGTCGAAGGCGACCGCCTCCTCCTCCAGCCGCTTGGCGATGGCCTTGGGCGCGCCGGCGCGGGCCTCGCCCTCCAGCGGGCAGGCATCGGCCAGCTTCAGGCAGATCGAGGTGGAGGAGCGCGTCGCCGGGTCGCTCGCCAGGAAATCGATCCAGTCGCGCGCCGCGACCCAATCCTCCACCGCTGCCAGGTTCGATTGCGAGCGCGCGACCAACGCGTCGAGCCCGCCGATCCCGGCCGCCCATTTCAGCGCGTCCAGGCAATCCTCCACCGCCAGCATGGAGGGGGTGTTGATCGTCTCCCCCTTCCAGATGCCCTCGTTCAGCGCGCCGCCCTTGGTCATGCGGAAGATCTTCGGCAGCGGCCAGTCGGGGGCGAAGCTCTCCAGCCGCTCCACCGCGCGCGGGCTCAGCACCAGCATGCCGTGCGCGCCCTCGCCGCCCAGCACCTTCTGCCAGGACCAGGTGACGACATCGAGCTTGCGCCACGGCAGATGCATGGCGAAGGCGGCCGATGTCGCGTCGCAGATCGTCAGCCCCTCCCGGTCGTCGGCGATCCAATCGCCGTCGGGCACGCGCACGCCGCTGGTCGTGCCGTTCCAGGTGAAGACGCAGTCGCGGTCCGGGTCGGTCCTGGAAAGATCGGGCAGCAGGCCGTAATCCGCCTCCATCACGCGGGCGTCCTGGAGCTTCAGCTGCTTGACCACGTCGCTCACCCAGCCGGTGCCGAAGCTTTCCCACGCCAGCAGATCGACGCCGCGCGCGCCCAGCATCGACCACAGCGCCATTTCCACCGCGCCGGTGTCGGAGGCCGGGACGATCCCGATGCGATAATCCGCCGGAATGGCCAGCAGCTCGCGCGTGCGCTCGATCACCTCCGCCAGCTTCTTCTTGCCGGGGCCGGAGCGATGGGAGCGCCCGACCAGCGCGTCCGCCAGCACGGCGGGCGACCAGCCCGGCCGCTTGGCGCAGGGGCCGGAGGAGAAATTGGGGCAGGCGGGACGCTTCACGGGACGCTCGGACGGGGCGGTCATGATCGATAGGGCTCCTCACGCGGGGTCGCGGGGTCTCGGCCGGGTGGGCCCGCCGCCCGCGCGTTCATCTGGACCGGGTGACGCGGAAGAGGACGCCCGACACCGGCCGCCGCCTCCCGCGCCGCGAAGCTAGGCGGGGGGGCGGGGCGAATCAACGCCCAATTTGTCGCTCTGGCGGAAGAAGGGGTCGCATTTGGGCGGCTTTCGCGGTGGCGCGCCGTTCCCCTTCCCGCCGCCCGGCTCCGGCCACTAGCCTCATGGCTGTGGACGGCCTAGCATGCCACCGCCAATGGGCGATTCCGGGGGCGTGAGCGGGGATGAGCGGGAGGGGGAGGTTGCGATGCTGACGGCGCTGATCGATATCCTGACGGAACTGCGCGACGACAGCCTCTATGGCCAGGTGCAGTTCCTGCTCGCCGTCGGGGTCGTGGTCGTCGGGCCGATGATCGCCACCTTTCGATACACCCGGCATCGCGCCAAGCGGCGCTATCAGAAAGGTATCCAGCGGATAAAGGAGCTTGAGGACGAGCGCGCGGCGAATGAGGAGACGATCGCGGCCCTCCGCGCGGACAGGAAGCAGGGGGAGGCGCGGTGCGAAACGCTCCTCTCCGAGGCGCCGGAGGGGGTCCTCGAGCGGATCGAGCGGGAGGAGCGCGACGGCAATCTGGACCCCGCGATCGCCATCGCCCGGGACTATATCGGGCGTAACCGGACGGCGCTTCACCGCGCCTATCGCCTGCTGACCGACGCCGCCATCATCGAGGCGAGCGAGGACGGCGCCGCCGGCTATGCCAATGCGCTGCTCCATGCGCGCGGCGGCCTGGCCGTGGCGCCGGAGGATGAGGATCTCCGCGACCTCGCCGAGGAGCTGGAGCAGGCGGCCGCCGACCCCGACCATCCCGTTCCTCATGACGCCCCCCACGACGCGCCCGGCTCCCCTACTACCGCCTCTCCCACCCAGGGCCCTTCCGACGCGGCCACTCGCGCCGAACGCCGCGCGGCGCGGGCGGCCCTGCCGGCCGATCTGGACGCCCTCCAACGGTGTTTTTCACGTGCCTACCGAACCGGTCATTGGCGCCTGATGCGCCGTTTCGCCGAGCATGGCCTGCGGCTCGCCCGCCGGGTCGAGGGAGGAGAGACGCGTAAGGTATTGATTTGGTGCCACAATCTCGCGGACGCGGAGCGATTGGATGGGCACCCCGACCGCGCGTTCGACCTGCTGGAACCGGAGACGAAGCCCTGGGAAGCGGTTTTCGGGCCGGACGATGCCGTGAGCTTCAGGTTTCGCCACAGCATCGCCTCGTGCCTCCGACGTATCGGATCGGTCGGCGAGGCGCTGGAGTTCGCGCGCGCGCTTCTTCCCGATCGGGAGCGTGTCCAGGGCACGGACCATCCCGACACCCTGGCGACGCGCCATCTCATCGCCACGTGCCTCCGGGATATCGGATCGGCCGGCGAGGCCTTGAGCGCGTCGCGCGCGCTTTTGCCCGATCGGGAACGTATCAAGGGCGAGGACCATCCCGAGACCCTGACGACGCGTTATCTCATCGCCACGTGCCTCCGGGATATCGGATCGGCCGGCGAGGCCTTGAGCGCGTCGCGCGCGCTTTTGCCCGAT
>NZ_JAGMWN010000007.1 GCF_017963645.1 Marivibrio halodurans
ATGCGCGCAAGGCCATCGCGTACTATGAACAGCAATTGGTAATCACGCGGGAGATTGGCGACCGGCGTGGCGAGGGCGCTTCGCTGTTCAACGCTGCTGTCAGCCTGAAGAATCTGGGACAGGATCGCGAAGCCATCGCGCGCGCCCGGGCGGCCCTTGAAATCCTCGCGCGGATCGAGGCGCCTAGCGCGGAGACGGTCCGGAAATGGTTGGCGGATTGGACGTAGGACGGGAGCATGGGGCCGATGGAAGACCATGAATTTTTCGCAATTATTGCCGCGGCTGTCATCGCCGCGGGCGTCGTCGTCGTCGCGATGGTCCTGTTTCGCAAGCGGATAGCGTTCTCGGTTGAATGGGGGAATAAAAGAATGAGCCTGGAAGGGGAAAACGACCCCGCGCGGGAGACGCAGCGGCGGGGCCGGGCGGCGCCTTCGCCTGCCGGGTCGATCAAGGCTGGCGGGAACATATCCATCGCCAACGGCGATGGCACCGTGTCGATTGGCGGCGATGTGAAAGATTCCACGATCGGCACCGGTTCCGCGTCCGCCCAGGACAAACGGCCCTGAGGTCAAATCCATGCCCGCCATGATCGATCCCGACAGGTGGCGCCAGACGCTCGAAGCGATGGAGGCCGGCGCGGCAGCGATGACCAGAAGCCCCTCATTCCCGCCGCTTCATGCGTGGTGGCGGCGGGTGCTGGCTCTATTGAATCTGCCGGTCGGGCATGGGCGCTTCTCCCGGTGAAAGGGCCGAGGGGGCCTGCCCGTGCGTCAGATCCTCCGCGACCAATGGCTCGCCGGAGTAATAGGCGGGAAGCGCCCCCTTCTCGATCTTCTGGAAGGCCCGGTCCACCGCGGACTTGATGGTGGGGAGATTCGCCTCGATGCGGTCGCCGATGACCAGCACGGTCAGGCTGCCATCCTGCCAATAGGCGCTCTGGACATCGTCGAGCCGTTCGACCGTCGGGGCGGTGTCGGCGGGCTGTTTGGGGCGTTCCAGGACGACGGTGATCAGGTCGCCCTCGCGGTCGCGATAGAACAGATTGGTGCGGTAGCGCGTGCGCCCCTCGCTGCTTTCGGTGCCTTCCAACGCATAGCCAAGCGGGCTCAGGTCCGGGGCCTGCATGGTCAACATATCGGTTTTTCCGGTCCTCTGCTGGGAGGCTCCCTGCTTCGAGGACATCGTCGCCGGGCGGGTCGTCGCGGCCGCCGGGGAGGGCGTGTCGGCGGCGCCGCGGTGACGTTCCAGCCCTTCGGCGAGGTTGGGTTTCGGCGATTCCGCGGTCGCGCCGAAGCGGCCGACGCTCCACCCCGAAAGGGCGGCGATCAGGATCATGGCCGCCGCGAGCGCCTTCGTGCGCGGGCGTGTCCCCGACCCGCCCGGTGATCCCCGCATGAGGGTTCGCAAGAGCCGGGGCGGCGGCGGATCATCGGGGATTTCACCGTACCGTTCCCGAATCCTGTCCGCGACGGCGCGGTCGAGGCGGACATGTTCGCGTGCTTCAGGCCGATGTTCGAGATAGGCTTCGACCTGCGCCTTGCGGCGGGGGTCGCGATCCAAGCGCCCGTCCACATAGGCCTGCAAGTCGCGGTCGTCGATAGACTCGTCGAACCGATCCATCACTTGATCCTTCGGATTGGGGCCGCCGCGTCGATCGCGGGATCCATCGTGTTCCGCAATGTATCGCGGGCCCGGGACACGCGCGAACGCAACGTCCCGACGGGAATCCCGAGAACCGACGCCGCCTCGTCGTAGGAAAGATCTTCCAGCGTCACCAGCAGGATGGCCGCCCGCTGGTCTTCCGGCAGCCGGTCCAGGGCCTGGCTGATGTCCCGCCACATGAGGGAGGCATCCTGTGTCGGCTCGACCCGCCGGTCCGCCGCGGCCAGGGTCTCGTCCATTCGATCCCGCGGGTTGGTGAAGGGTTTCCCATCGCGCGTACTGTTGAGATGGGTTCGGTAAAGGATTGTGAAAAGCCAGGATCGCACGCTGCCGGAGCGTCGCCACTGGGCCCGCTTTCTGAGCGCCTTCTCCAGCGTTTCCTGGACGAGTTCGTCGGCCGCGTCCGGCGTGCGCGCCAACGAGCGGGCATATCGGCGCAGATGCGGGATTTCCCGCGCGATCAGCCACTTCAGATCACTCACCGGCGGCGCCCTTCTTCCTGTCGCGGTTACGTGATCGACACATGGGCGGACGGAAAAGTTCCCTCGCCGCATGAAATTCCCGCGCGATGGAACCAATCACGGGTCGAACGTGTCTGATAAGGGAAGAGCGAGCAATGAACCCGAGAGGAGTCCACAATGACCCGCTTTACCTCCATGATCGCGAGCATCGGCATCCTGTTGTTGGTGGCCGCTGCCCTTCCCGCCCAGGCCCAGATGGCGACGCCGCCTTCCGAGGACGAGGTCCAGACCTTCGCCGCCGCGGCGACCTCGATCCAGGAAGTGACGGAAGAGTATCGCGCCGAGGCCGAGAACGCGGAGACCGAAGCGGCCCGCGCGGATATTCGCGAGGAATATTCCCAGATGCTGACCGAAGTGGTCACCGACGAGGGGATGTCGGTTCAACGCTATAACGAAATATACGAGTTGGCCCAGCAGGACGAGGAGGTTCGCGCGCGCATCAATGCCGCGATGGCGGATCTCAACTCCTAGAATTCGGATTCGGCGCTAACCGATCGGACGGCGCCTTTCCCGTTTCTCCCGCCGGTGCCGGTGCCTGAAAAACCGCGTCGCGCGCCGGCGGGGTTCCCTTCAATGAGACGTTCGGTTGGAGCCCGCCCATGCGTTCGCGCGCCAAGCCGCTTGGTCTGATCCTCATCCTTGGCCTCGCCATCACCGCGGCCGTGGTCGGCTTTCTCCAGATGCGGGACAGCGAAACACCGCTCTCCGGGTTCGAGGCGAGCGGTCGCCCGCTGCTCGATCCGGAGGGGTTCGGGGAGGACGACGTCGCCACCATCGAAATTGCCACGGCGGAGGGCAGTGTCCGCCTTGCACGTGAAGCCGGGGATTGGGTGGTCCGGTCGCAAGATGGGTTTCCCGCCGATTCCGCGACGATCCATCAGCTTATCGATCGCGTCATGGCGGCACGCATCCTTTATGAGCGGCGGGTCGAGCAGACCGAATTGTCGCAATATGGCTTGCAGCCGGTGAGCGCGCTCGGCAGCGCGGCCGTCCGGCTGTCGTTCCGGGACGCGGCGGATGGCGTGCTTCTTGACCTGCGCATCGGCAATGTCATGTCGCTACCCGACGGGGTGGAGATGGAAACGCTGATCGCGCTTCCGGAGGAGCGGCTCGTCGGTGTGCTGGATCAGGATCTCGGCTTCTCCTGGTCGAGCGAGGATTGGTTGCGGCAAGTCGATCTGGGCTTCGACGGCGCCGATGTCGTCGCTCTTCGCATGGGGGGGGACGAGGATGCTTGGCGCGCTTACCACCGGAATTCGCAGGGGCGATGGCTCTTCGCTAGCCAGGCCGGGGAGGAAGAGCCGGCGGAGAAGCAAGGCTATCTCCGCTCCGCCGCGAAAACCCTGGCGGATTTGCCGCTCCTCGACGCCGCGCGGTCCGAGGCGGACTTGGGCGATGTGGAATGGCGGCGGACGATCGTGCTGGGGACTGGGCATGGCGCGCGGGTCGACTATCGCATCGTCGGGACGAAGTCGGGTGATTGGGTTGCCATCGACGCCGCGGAGAGCGCGTGCGACGGCGACCCGTCATGCGAACGGGTGAAAACCTCCGTGGCGGCGCTGTCGGGCTGGTTCTTCAAGATGTCGATCGCATCCGGATCGGACATCGAACTGGCTTACATGCTGTCCGAATAGACGGGCGCCGAGTGGGCTGGCTCTAGCTTTGCAATTTATTTAGGCAATTGCTGCGGTGCGCCCTGAAATGCCTAAATATTAGCCATTATAACGAATAATCTTGCGTACCGATCGACCTCCTGATTCCGAGGCGGCCGCTTTTCTTTTCAAAAAAGCATCATTACTTCAATGGCCTGTAAAAGATCCCCCACGCTGTAACAAACTTGGCACAAAAGCTGCTGTTCGTGATGCGCTGCAATATCGCAGACGCGAAAAAGAGGCTCGAACGAGCCGGTTCACGAACAGGGGAAGGGTATGACAGCGAAGAAAGTGATCGGGGCGGCCTTGGCCGGCCTCGTCGGCTATGTCGGGGCGAGCGCGGTAGCGCTGGCTCAGGACACGATCAAGGTGGGTGTTCTGCACTCGCTCTCGGGCACGATGGCGATCTCCGAGACGACGCTGAAGGACGCCATGCTCATGCTGATCGAGGAGCAGAACAAGAAGGGCGGCCTGCTCGGCAAGCAGTTGGAGCCGGTCGTCGTCGATCCGGCTTCCGACTGGCCGCTGTTCGCCGAGAAGGCGCGCGAACTGATCGAGGTCGAGGAGGTCGACGTCGTCTTCGGCTGCTGGACGTCGGTCAGCCGCAAGTCGGTTCTGCCGGTCTTCGAGGAGTTGAACTCGCTCCTCTTCTATCCGGTGCAGTACGAGGGCGAGGAAAGTCAGCGCAACGTCTTCTATACCGGCGCGGCGCCGAACCAGCAGGCGATTCCGGCGGTGGATTACCTGGCCGAGGTCGAGGGAGTCGAGCGCTGGGTGCTGGCCGGCACGGACTATGTCTATCCGCGCACGACCAACAAGATCCTTGAAACCTACCTCAAGGCTAAGGGCGTGGCCGACGAGGACATTATGATCAACTACACGCCCTTCGGTCATTCCGATTGGCAGACGATCGTCGCCGATATCAAGGAATTCGGGTCCGCCGGCAAGAAGACGGCCGTGGTCTCGACCATCAATGGCGACGCAAACGTTCCCTTCTACAAGGAACTCGGCAACCAGGGCATCGAGGCGTCCGACATTCCGGTCGTCGCCTTCTCGGTCGGCGAGGAGGAACTGGCGGGTATCGATACCGCGCCGCTCGTCGGGCATCTGGCCGCCTGGAACTATTTCATGTCGGTGCCGACGCCGGAGAACGACGCCTTCATCGAGGCGTGGCACGAGTTCATCGGCGACGATGCCCGCGTCACCAATGACCCCATGGAGGCCCATTACATCGGCTTCAATATGTGGGCGCAGGCGGTCGAGAAGGCCGGCACGACCGATCCCGACGCGGTGATCGATTCGATCATCGGCGTTTCGGTGCCGAACCTGACCGGCGGCTATTCGGCGATGATGCCGAACCACCACATCACCAAGCCCGTGCTGATCGGCGAGATTCAGGACGATGGCCAGTTCGCGACGGTCTATGAGACTCCGGGCCTGGTCGTGGGCGATGCCTGGTCGGATTTCCTGCCGGACTCGAAGGATCTGATCTCCGATTGGCGCAAGCCGATGGAGTGCGGGAACTTCAATACCGCCACCGGCAAGTGCGGCGGCATGACGTCCGAGTGATCGGGCGGGCGAACCGTTAGGACCGTTACCGCGTGGGGCGGGCGTGCCGGGGCCTCGATCT
The DNA here is from genome assembly GCF_017963645.1 of Marivibrio halodurans. GTDB lineage: Bacteria > Pseudomonadota > Alphaproteobacteria > UBA8366 > Aestuariispiraceae > Marivibrio > Marivibrio halodurans. The sequence goes on from NZ_JAGMWN010000007.1 coordinate 5,466, forward strand.
CCCTCGGGAGAGGGCCCCGGCCGCTGCCCCGGCGACTTCCGCCGTCCCACGCCGGATTCGTCCCCGCCGTTCCATGGCTTGGGTCCGCCGCTCCTCGGCTACGTGCCGCGCCGCGTTCGGCCCGCGCTTCCGGGCATCCCGCTTTCGGGCATCCCAACGGGAAATCGACATGCGCACAGCATTCCTATCCCTCGCGGCCATGATGCTGCTGTTCCTCGCCGCGCTGTCGCCGCTGCCGGCGGCCGCGCAATCGGACAATCCCGCGCTCGCGCCGCATCTGGCCGCGCTGGACAGCCGCGACTTCGCCGCCAAGGGGCGCGCGGTGGAGGCGATCGCGCAACTCGACGACCCGGTCGTCGTGCCTCTGCTGCGCACCCTGGGCGCGGGCGATCTTTACCGCCGTAAATCGGACGGCCTGTTCTTCCGGGCAGAACGCGACGGGCGCGACTACAAGCTCTTCGATCTGCAAAGCGGTGACCTCGTCGAGACGCTTTCCGGCTCCGCCGTCACCCGCATCATCGTGAACAACTCCATGCGCGGTCAGATCGACGCGCTGCTCGGCTCCCTCACCTTGCGCGCGGACGATCCGGCCCAGCGTCTCGCCGCCGCGCGGACGATCTTCGAGGAACGCGATCCCGCCACCCTGCCCGCGCTGGAATCCGCCATCGCGGCGGAGGACGACGACGATATCCGCGCGTTGATGGAGACGGCGCGCGCGGCGATCCTGGTCGCCGACGACGGGGCGCTGACCGAAAGCCGGCTGGAGGCCGTCTCGGTTCTGCGCGCCATGGGCGGGCGCGAGGCGATGGTCATCCTCAAGGGCGCATCGGGCGACGAAGCACCCGCGATCGCCGAGGCCGCCGCCGAGGGCGCCGCCGCGATCGAGCAGACAATGCAGCTCTGGGGCCTGGGCCAGAATGTCTGGTATGGCCTTTCCCTGGGCTCGGTATTGCTTCTGGCGGCGATCGGGCTCGCCATCACCTTCGGTGTGATGGGGGTCATCAACATGGCGCATGGCGAGCTTGTCATGCTCGGCGCCTACACGACCTTCGCCGTTCAGGAGGTGATCCGCAATTCGGCTCCCTGGCTTTTCGATTACTCGTTGCTGATCGCCGCGCCGCTCGCCTTCGCCGTGGTCGGCCTCGCCGGTGTCGCGATCGAGCGGGGGGTGGTGCGGTTCCTCTATGGCAGGCCGTTGGAGACGCTGCTGGCCACCTGGGGCATAAGCCTGATCCTGCAACAGGCGGTACGGTCGATCTTCGGCCCGACCAACAAGGAGGTCGGCAATCCCTCCTGGATGACCGGCGGGTTCGAACTCGGCTATCTGACCATAACCTATAACCGGCTATGGATACTGGTCTTCGCGTTGGCGGTCTTCGCCGGGCTGCTGGCGCTTCTGAAGAAGACGCCGGCGGGGCTTCAGATGCGCGCGGTGACGCAGAACCGGGCCATGGCCTCCGACCTCGGCGTCAAGAGCGGCTTCGTCGATGCGATGACCTTCGGCCTCGGTGCCGGGGTGGCGGGGCTGGCGGGCGTCGCGCTCAGCCAGATCGACAATGTCTCCCCCAATCTGGGGCAGGGCTATATCGTCGATAGCTTCATGGTCGTCGTCTTCGGCGGCGCGGGGAACCTGTGGGGGGCGCTCGCGGGGGCCTTCACGCTGGGTATCGCCAACAAGTTCCTGGAGCCGTTCTCCGGCGCGGTGCTGGCGAAGGTCCTGGTGCTCGTCTTCATCATCATCTTCATCCAGAAACGGCCGCGCGGGCTATTCCCCGTGAAGGGCCGCGCGGCGGAGAACTGAGCGATGGCCGACACCTCTCTCATCCGCCGCGCGGTCACCGCGCGCTCGCAGCTCTTCCTGATCCTGCTGGTGCTCGCCGCGATCCTGGTGCCGGTATTGAACCTCGCGGTTCCGGCGGGCAGCTTCTTCCATCTGCCGAGCTACGCGGTCTCCCTCTTCGGGAAGTATCTCTGCTACGCGCTGCTCGCGCTCTCGGTCGATTTGATCTGGGGCTATTGCGGCATCCTCTCGCTCGGCCACGGGGCGTTCTTCGCGCTGGGCGGCTATGCGATGGGCATGCATCTGATGCGCGAGATCGGCTCGCGCGGGGTCTATGGCGACCCGCTGCTGCCGGACTTCATGGTGTTCCTCAACTGGCAGGAACTGCCCTGGTTCTGGCACGGGTTCGGCAGTTTCCCCTTCGCGGTGCTGATGGCGCTTCTCGTGCCCGGGGTGCTGGCCTTCATCTTCGGCTGGTTCGCCTTCCGCAGCCGGGTGACGGGCGTCTATCTCTCGATCATCACCCAGGCGATGACCTATGCGCTGATGCTCGCCTTCTTCCGCAATGAGATGGGCTTCGGCGGCAATAACGGCCTGACCGACTTCAAGGACGTGCTGGGCTTCAATCTACAGTCCGACGCGACGCGCGCGGGGCTCTTCGTCGTCACCGCGGCCGCGCTCGCCGGCGGCTATCTGCTCTGCCGCTGGGTCGTGGGCAGCAAGGCGGGCAAGGTGCTGGTCGCCGTGCGTGACGCGGAGAGCCGTACCCGCTTCCTCGGCTACAAGGTGGAGCATTACAAGCTTTTCGTCTTCACCCTGTCGGCCATGCTGGCCGGGATCGCGGGCGCGCTCTATACGCCCCAGGTCGGCATCATCAATCCGAGCGAGTTCAGCCCCGCCAACTCGATCGAGATCGTGGTCTGGGTCGCGGTCGGCGGGCGCGGGACGCTGGTCGGCGCGGTCATCGGCGCCTTGATCGTCAACGGGGCGAAGACGCTATTCACCGGATGGTTCCCGGAGATCTGGCTGTTCGCGCTGGGCGCGCTCTTCGTGGTGGTGACGCTTTTCATGCCGCAGGGCGTGCTCGGCCTCGCGCGCGGGCAGGGCGGTCTGGCCGAGGGGGCGAAGCGGGCGCTCGCCTTCCTGGAACAGGCCGGCATCAAGCGGAAGGGAACGGGATCATGAAGGAGACACGCGCGCTCCTCTATCTCGACGACGTGACCGTCAGTTTCGACGGCTTCAAGGCGATCAACGGCCTCTCCCTCTTCGTCGAGCCGGGGGAGCTTCGCGCCGTGATCGGCCCCAACGGGGCGGGCAAGACGACGATGATGGATATCATCACCGGCAAGACGCGCCCCGATAGCGGCAAGGTGTTGTGGAAGGGGGAACACGACCTCACCAAGCTGGATGAGGCGGATGCCGCGCGTCTCGGCGTCGGACGGAAATTCCAGAAGCCGACGGTTTTCGAGACCCACACGGTGGAGGACAACCTGCTGCTCGCCCTCAAGGCCGACCGGCGGGTGATCCCGACCCTCTTCGCCCGCACGCGCAAGGACGAGCAGGCCCGGATCGACGCGATGCTGGCGCTGATCCGGCTGGAAGCGCGGCGCGCCGATCTGGCCGCCGATCTTTCCCACGGGCAGAAGCAATGGCTGGAGATCGGCATGTTGCTGGCGCAGGAGCCGGAACTGCTGCTGGTGGACGAGCCGGCGGCCGGCATGACCGACGACGAGACGATGGAGACCGCGAAGCTGCTGCGCGATATCGCGGGCGAGCGGTCCGTCATCGTGGTGGAGCACGACATGGCCTTCGTGCGCGAACTCGACGTCAAGGTTTCCGTCCTGCACGAGGGCTCGGTGCTGGCGGAAGGATCGCTCGACCACGTCAGCGCGGACCCGCGCGTGATCGAAGTCTATCTCGGACGCTAGGGGGGTCGGATGCTCACGGTCGAATCGGTCGATATGCACTATGGCGCCGCCCAGGCGCTGAACGGCGTCAGCCTGAAGGCCGCGCCTGGCCGGGTCACCTGCCTGCTGGGCCGCAACGGGGTGGGGAAGACCAGCCTTCTGCGCACCATCGTCGGGCGCCGCCGCCTGACGCGCGGTAGTATCCGGTGGCGCGATACGGAATTGGATGGGCTCAGGCCGGATCAGCGCGCGCGGCTCGGCCTCGCCTCCGTGCCGCAGGGGCGGGAAATCTTTCCGCTCCTGACCGTGCGGGAGAATCTGGAGGTCGGTTTCGCCACCCTACCCCGCCGCGAACGCAAGGTGCCGGACGAGGTGTTCGAGCTTTTTCCCGTGTTGAAGAGCATGCTCGATAGGCGCGGCGGCGATTTGTCGGGTGGGCAGCAACAGCAACTCGCCATCGGTCGCGCGCTCGTCACCCGACCCAGCCTGCTGGTCCTGGACGAGCCGACGGAGGGGATTCAGCCCTCCATCATCAAGGATATCGGCGCCGCGATCCGGCACCTGCGCGCGCGCGGCGATATGGCTATTCTGTTGGTCGAGCAGTATTTTGATTTCGCGCGTGACCTCGGCGACAGCTTCTTCGTGATGGACCGGGGGTCGATCGTCCTCTCCTCGAACAAGGACGACATGGTTGAGGCCGATGTTAGACGATGGCTCACGGTCTGAGACGCTCCGGCTGCAACGCGCCGTCGGCGCCGTTCGTGTGTCCGCGAAGCCCGGCCATCGGCGGGGCACAACGGTACTCGACGGGCTCTATCAGCAAGGGGCCGGTAAGGCGCGGTTTCCCCGCACCCATTCCCCCTGGCTGGAGGCCGTCTTGCTGAACACGGCCGGCGGCATAACCGGAGGCGACCGGCTGACGACGGGGGTGTCCGTCGCGGACGGCGCGCATCTGGTGGCGACGACCCAGACGGCGGAACGGGTCTATCGCTCTCTCGGCGAGGACGGGTGCCTGGATGCAACGGTGTCGGTGGCCGGGGGCGGCGTCTGCGAATGGTTGCCACAGGAAACGATCCTGTTCGACGGCGCGCGACTGAAACGCACGCTGAATGTGGAGATGGCCGACGACTCGCGCCTGACGCTGCTGGAGCCCGTCGTGCTCGGCCGGCAGGCGATGGGGGAGGTGGTGCGCCGCGCGCGTCTCGTCGATCAATGGCGTATCCGGCGCGGTGGCCGCCTCGTCTTCGCCGATGCGCTGCGTTTCGAGGAGACGGGCACGTTGGCCCGGCGGCGCGGCGTGCTCGACGGCGCGCGGGCCTTCGCGAGCCTGCTGCATGTCGCGCCTGAAGCGGAGGCGCGGCTGGAGGAGGCGCGGGCGATCCTGGCCGGTCTTCCCGGTCTCGCCGACCCGCGCGGAGATGTGGGCGCGGGCGCGGGCGTGGGCGTGGAGGCCGGGGCCTCCGCCTGGGACGGCATGCTCAGCCTGCGTTTCGTCGCGGCGGACGGCGCGTGTCTGCGCCGGGCGCTCATGGCGTTCCTGGAACGGTTCCGCGCGGTGGCCCTGCCGCGTGTCTGGATGATGTGAGGGAAGCGGGAGGAAAGCGATGAACCTGACGCCACGCGAGAAGGATAAGCTGCTGATCGCCATGGCGGCGATGGTGGCGCGCAACCGGCTGTCGCGCGGGGTGAAGCTCAACTACCCGGAGGCCGTGGCGATCATCTCCGATTTCGTGGTGGAGGGCGCGCGCGATGGCCGTTCCGTCGCCGATCTGATGGAGGCCGGGGCCACCGTCATCACCCGCGATCAGGTGATGGAGGGCATTCCCGAGATGATCCACGACGTCCAGGTCGAGGCGACCTTCCCCGACGGGGTGAAGCTTGTCACCATCCACCAACCGATCCGTTGAGCGAAGGGAGGTCCGTCCCCATGACGATCCATCGCAATGTCCTTGCCGCCGCCTTCGCGCTGACGCCGGTGGAGGCCGCGCGGGTCTCGGCCCTGCTCGCCAACTTGGGGAGGGTGCCGCGATGATCCCGGGCGAGATCATTCCCGCGGACGGCGAGATCGTGCTGAACGAGGGGCGGGAGACCGTGACCCTCACCGTCGCCAATACCGGCGACCGGCCGGTGCAGGTGGGCTCCCACTATCATTTCGCGGAGACCAACGCGGCGCTCGATTTCGACCGGGGGGCGGCGCGCGGCATGCGCCTCGACATCCCCGCCGGCAGCGCGGTGCGCTTCGAGCCGGGGCAGAGCCGGGAGGTCACCCTCGTCGCCTATGCCGGGCGGCGGCATGTCTACGGCTTCAACCAGGCGGTCATGGGAGGGCTCGACTGATGGCTTATTCGCTGTCCCGCGCGGCCTATGCCGATATCTACGGTCCCACCACGGGCGACAAGGTCCGGCTGGCCGACACGGAGCTTTTCATCGAGGTGGAGAAGGATTTCACCACCTATGGCGACGAGGTGAAGTTCGGCGGCGGCAAGGTGATCCGCGACGGCATGGGCCAGTCCCAGGCGACGCGCGCGGAGGGGGCGGTCGATACCGTCGTCACCAATGCGCTGATCGTCGATCACACCGGCATCTACAAGGCCGATGTGGGGTTGCGCGACGGCCGGATCTGCGCCATCGGCAAGGCCGGCAATCCGGACACGCAAGGGGGCACCCAGGGCGGCATCGATATCGTGATCGGACCGGGGACGGAGGCGATCGCGGGCGAGGGCAGGATCCTGACCGCCGGGGGCATGGACGCGCATATCCATTTCATCTGCCCGCAGCAGATCGAGGAAGCGTTGATGTCCGGCGTCACCACCATGCTGGGCGGCGGCACGGGACCAGCCACCGGGACGAACGCCACGACCTGCACGCCGGGTCCCTGGCATATCGGGCGGATGCTGCAGGCGGCGGACGCCTTCCCCATGAATCTCGCCTTCGCGGGCAAGGGCAACGCGGCGACCCCGGCGGCGCTGGAGGAACAGATCGCCGCCGGGGCCTGCGCCCTCAAGCTGCACGAGGACTGGGGCACGACCCCGGCCACCATCGACAATTGCCTCGCCGTCGCGGACGCGATGGACGTGCAGGTGATGATCCACACCGACACGCTCAACGAATCCGGTTTCGTGGAAACCACGCTGGCCGCGCTGAAGGGGCGGACGATCCACGCCTATCACACGGAAGGCGCCGGTGGCGGTCACGCGCCGGACATCATCAAGGCGTGCGGGGAGGCGAACATCATCCCGTCCTCCACCAACCCGACCCGGCCCTATACGGTCAACACGATCGACGAGCATCTGGACATGCTGATGGTGTGTCATCACCTCGACCCGTCGATCCCGGAGGATGTCGCCTTCGCAGAGAGCCGCATCCGGCGCGAGACCATCGCGGCGGAGGATATCCTGCACGACATGGGGGCTTTCTCCATCATCGCCTCCGACAGCCAGGCGATGGGGCGCGTCGGCGAGGTGCTGATCCGCACCTGGCAGACCGCGCACAAGATGAAGGTGCAGCGCGGGCGCCTGGCGGAGGAAAGCGGTGACAACGACAATTTCCGCGTCCGGCGCTATATCGCGAAATACACGATCAACCCCGCCATCGCGCACGGGCTCGCCGGCGAGATCGGCTCGATCGAGGTGGGCAAGCGCGCGGATCTCGTCCTGTGGAACCCGGCCATGTTCGGGGTGAAGCCGGACATGGTGCTGATCGGCGGCACCATCGCGGCGGCCGCGATGGGCGATCCCAACGCCTCCATCCCGACACCGCAGCCGGTGCATTACCGCCCGATGTTCGGGGCCTATGGCGGCGCGCTCCAAGCCTCGGGGGTCACTTTCGTCTCGCGGGCGGCGGCGGCCTCCGGCGTGGCCGAGGCGCTGGGTCTGCGCAAGCCGCTCCACGCGGTCGCCAACACGCGCGGCGGTATCGGCAAGGCATCGATGATGCTGAACGACGCCCTGCCCAGGATCGAGGTCGATCCTGAAACCTACGAGGTGCGCGCGGATGGCGAGTTGCTCACCTGCGAGCCGGCGGCGGAATTGCCGCTCGCCCAGCGCTATTTCCTCTTCTGATGGCGAGCGCGCGGCGTGTCATAAGGGCGGGCGACTGGTCGGGGCCGGCGGCGGACACGGTGCTGCTCGACTATGAGGGGCGCCAGCGTCGCCGCATCGCGCTGACCGGGATCGGGGGAACGGCGTTCCTGCTCAATCTCGAACGGGTCATGGGATTGCGGGACGGTGACGCCCTGGAATTGGATGACGGCCGGTTGATCGCGGTGAAGGCGGCGCCGGAGCCGCTCCACGCCGTCCATGCCGGCGACGCGCATGATTTGGTCCGGATCGCCTGGCATCTGGGCAACCGGCATTTGCCGACGGCGATCGAGGGGCGGCGGCTCCTGATCCGGCGCGACCATGTCATCGTCGACATGCTGCGCAAGCTGGGCGCGCGGGTGGCGGAGGTGACGGAGCCCTTCCGGCCGGAAGGCGGGGCCTATGGAACCGGCACGCCGCTCGCCCATGATCACGCGCCCGCGCCGGGCGGCCACCCCCCCGGCCATGGCCACGGGCATGGGCACGGGCACGGCCATGGATGACGCGGCGCTCTATAAGGTGAGCGTCTGGCTCTCGCCCGCCTTTCCGGTCGGCGGCTATACCTATTCCCACGGTCTGGAATGGGCGATCGAGGCGGGGGAGGTGCGCGACGCGGAGAGCCTTCGGGACTGGCTGGAAACCTGCCTCGCCCACGGCGCGGGGCGAAGCGACGCGATCCTGCTCGCCGCCGCGTGGCGTGCCGCGTGCGCGGACGACCGCGCGGCGCTGGCGACGGTGGAGGAACTGGCCGCCGCGCTTTCACCCTCGCGTGAGCGCGCGCTGGAGACGCACCAGCAGGGCCAGGCCTTCGCCCGCACCGCCGCCGCCGTCTGGCCGGAGGCCGCGCTGGACGGTGCCACGCTCCGCTATCCGGTGGCGGTGGGGTGGACGGCGGGACGGCACCAGGTTCCGCTGCGCGCGACGCTCATTTGCTTCCTGCAGGCCTTCGCGGCGAATATCGTGTCGGCGGGGGTCCGGGCCATCCCGCTCGGCCAGACGGACGGGCAGCGGGTGACCGCCGCCCTGGCCGAATGCGCCGTCGCCATCGCGGGCGAGGCGGAGACCGCGCCGCTCGACGAGATCGGCGGCGCGGCGCTTCGCATCGATCTCGCCTCCCTCCACCACGAAACCCAGTATTCGAGGTTATTCCGCTCATGACATCCCCGAACGGTCCCCTGCGCGTCGGTATCGGCGGTCCCGTCGGCTCCGGCAAGACGGCGCTCACCGATGCGCTCTGCCGGCGGTTTCGCGACCGCCGGTCGATCGCCGTCATCACCAACGATATCTACACCCGCGAGGACGCGGAATTCCTGACCCGCGCCGGCGCGTTGCCGGCCGAGCGTATCATGGGGGTGGAGACGGGAGGCTGTCCCCATACCGCGATCCGGGAGGATGCCTCGATCAATCTGGCGGCGGTCGAGCAGATGGTGGACCACTTCCCGGACCTGGAACTGATCCTGATCGAATCCGGCGGCGACAATCTGGCCGCGACATTCAGCCCGGAACTGGCGGATATCACGATCTATGTGATCGATGTCTGCGCGGGGGATAAGATTCCCCGGAAGGGTGGGCCGGGTATCACGCGCTCCGACCTGCTGGTCATCAACAAGATCGAACTGGCGCCCTCGGTCGGTGCCTCGCTGGCGGTGATGGACCGCGATTCCCGCAAGATGCGCGGCGAGCGCCCCTTCCAGTTCACCAATGTGCGCACCGGCGACGGCGTCGACAGTGTTGTTGCCTGGATCGAGCATCTGGGCTGGAACGCGCCCATGCCGGCGCGCGCGGCGTCGCCCGACGCCCCCGACGCGTCCGCCGCCCAGGCGTCCTGATGCGTGCTATGCCGCGCGGGAGACGGTATCCAACATGTTCCCGGCCGAGGTCACATCGACGTCGTAAGGTGTCTCCTCGACCGTGAGGCTTTCCAGCACCCGGTCGCGCACCACCATGCTGTAGCGGTTCGAGCGCCGCGCGAGTCCGATGCCGCCCAGATCGACGGCGAGCCCGCAGGTCTCCGCGAAGTCGGCGTTATTGTCGGTCAGCATCGCGATCCGGTCGTGATTGATGCCGAGTTCATTCGCCCAGGCGGCCATGACGAAGGGATCGGCCGCGCACAGGCAGACGATCCGATCGACATCGCCATGCTCCTGGAACGCCTCGACCAGGGGAATGTATTCCGGCAGATGGCTCACCCCGCAGACGGGCGTGAAGGCGCCGACGACACCGATGACCAGAACCTTGCGTCCGGCGAATAGTTCTTGCGCGTCGGTCCGCGTGACCTCTCCGTCGACGAAACGGAAGAAGGTCGCGTCCGGGATCGTTTGTCCGACCTTGATCATGGTTCCACATCCCATGTTGTTTCACGCCGAGATTCGGCGTGGCGTTCATACAGGCCCTTCCCTAATGAAGTGTGAAGATAGAGCGCGAACCGCGTCGATCGAGCTTGCCTGCATGCCGCCCGCGCGCCACGTTAACGCCATCACGCGGATCGAAGGGGAGAGGTACCGTGTCCACGCATCGTTCGTTCTCGCGGCGCGCCGGTCGTGCTTGCATCGCGCCGTTATTGGCAATGTTCCTACTCGGCCCGGCCGAGGCGCCGGCCCAATCCTTCCTCGACAAGGCCAATGACGCGTTGAAGAGTCTCGGCGGCTCGAACGCACTCGATTCCATAACGGGCGGGAAAAGCGGGTCCGGATCGTCCACCGGCGCGGCCGCCGGGCTCAGCGAGGGCACGGTCGCCGACGGGCTTCGCGAGGCGCTGGCCGTCGGCACGGAACGGGTGATCGGTCAGCTCGGCGCGACGGGCGGTTTCCTCGACGATCCGACGGTTCATATTCCGCTGCCCGACGATTTGAAGCGCGCGCGGGATCTTCTCGACGCGGCCGGGCTCGGCGGCTACGGCGACGAGGTGGAGGAGCGCCTCAACCGCGGGGCCGAGGAGGCGATGCCGGAGGCCGGCGAGATCCTCGGCGGATCGATCCGGCAGATGACGCTTGCGGACGCCAAATCCATCCTGAACGGGCCGGAGGATGCCGCGACCCAATTCTTCCGCCGCACAGCCGGGCCGGAAATCGAGGATCGTCTGCGCCCGGTCATCGAATCCTCCCTGTCGGAGGTCGGGGCGCTCAGCGCGCTCGATTCGATGATCTCGAAATACAAGACCTTGCCCTTCGTGCCGGACGTGAAGGGGGATTTGATCACCCATGCGACGGACGAGGCGATGAATGGCCTCTTCCACTATCTGGCGGAGGAGGAGGCGGCGATCCGCGCCAATCCGGCGGAACGGACGACCGACCTTCTGAAGACCGTCTTCGGATCGTAGAAGGAGGAGGCATGACGGCAGGCGACGACCCGCTGATCGAGTTGCAGATGCAACTCGCCCATCAGGAACGAACGATCGACGATCTGTCCGACGTGGTCGCCGCCCAGGCGCGGGAAATCGAGCGTCTGACCGGCCGCGTCGCGATCGCGGAACGCGCGCTCGCCGATATGGTGGAGGCGCTCGACCGGGCCGGCGCGCCGCTCCACCAGAAGCCACCGCATTATTGATCCGGGCCGAATTTCTTCGCCACCGGGGCAGCGGCCAAAGGACGCGCCTTGTCGTTGTCAGCGGCCGTGACAGGGCGGGGCGGGCGCGTTACATCAGCGGCCCATGGAATCGATCCGCCCCCTGATCCCGCTCGCCGTCGCCACCTGCCTCGCGATCGTCGCGTTGGGCATCGTCATGCCGGTATTGCCCTTCTATGTGACGGATCTGGGGGGTGGGAAGGATCTGGCGCCGCTGATCTTCTCCACCTTCTCGGCCGCGGCCCTGGTCGCGGCGCCCTTCTGGGGTCGGCTCAGCGACCGGATCGGTCGTCGTCCGGTCCTGCTGGTGGCGATCGCGGCGACGGTGATCGCCTATCTCTGGCTCGCCGCCGCGCATGAGATTTGGGAATTATTCGCCAGCCGCGCCTTCGCCGGCGCCACCGCCGGGTGGATGGCGGCGAGCCAGGCCTATGTCGCCGATGTGACGGCGGAGGAGGATCGCGCCAAGGGCATGGGGCTGCTGGGCGCGGCCTTCGGGATCGGCTTCACCATCGGGCCGGGTATCGGCGGGGTGTCGGTCGGGCAGGGGGACGCGGCCTCCGGCTATGTGCTGCCGGCCCTGCTGGCGGCCGGGTTCGCGGCGGCGTCCTTGCTGGTTACCTTCGTGTTCGTGAAGGAGCCGGACCGCCTGCGCGAAAGCGCGGGCGCGCGGATGAATCCGGCCGTCCTGCGCGAGCCCATGGTGGCCCGCCTGCTGCTGCTCTATTTCCTGGTGGCGCTGGTCTTCACCGCGCTGGAGGGGGTATTCGCGGTCTGGGGCGCGGCGCAGTTCGATCTCGATGCGCGGGACGTCTCCTATTACCTCGTCTTCGCGGGCGTCATCACCGTCATCATCCAGGGCGGGTTGGTCGGCCGGCTCTCCAAGCGTTTCGGGGAGGCGCGGATCGCGCTGGCCGCCGGGGTCGTGCTGCTCGCCGCCAGCCTCGTGTTGATCCTGGTTACCTCGCCGCTTCAGATCTATCTGCCGATGGCGCTGCTGGCGATCGGCATGGGGCTCAACAATCCCGCCTGCCAGTCGCTGTTGAGCCGCTTCGCGCCAAAACACCTCAAGGGCAGTGTCCTCGGCTCCGCGCAGAGCGCGCAGAGCCTCGCCCGCATCATGGGGCCGGCCTGGGCGGCCTGGGCCTTCGGCGCCCTGGGTCCGGAAACGCCTTTCATGATCGGTGCCGTCGTGATGCTGGCCGCGATCGCCGTGGCCGTCACCGTGGTGCGCCGCGTACCGGCGCCCATGCCTCTCAGATCCGCGGGTTGAGGATCGGTCCCCTCGGATTACCTCCATGTACGAAGAATCGCGGGGGAAGTGGAGGGGGGAGGTTTCATCATGGCCGAGCGGCAATTCGCATCGCGGCACCGAGGCCCCCTTGCACGCCCGTGACGGCGCGCCGATATAGCGTCGCGTTCGGCGCTCCGCCTTGTTCCCTTCCGCCGTTATCCGACTATAGGGTCACCGTTCCATGACCGTCCTGTTGATCGCCCTCGGCCTCGTATGCCTCGTCGTCGGGGGGGAGGGATTGGTTCGGGGTTCCGTTGCCGTCGCGCGTGGATTGGGGGTGTCGCCGCTCCTGATCGGGTTGACGCTTGTCGGGTTCGGCACCTCGACGCCGGAGTTGATGACCAGTCTCGCCGCCGCCTTCGCCAATTCGCCCGGGCTCGCCATCGGCAATGTGGTCGGCAGCAATATCGCCAATATCCTGCTGATCCTGGGGGTGACGGCCGTGATCGTGCCGGTGGCCACGGTTCGCGCGGCGCTCTGGCGCGACGGCACGGCGTTGGGCATCGCGACGACCGCCTGCCTGGCGGTGGTGCTGGCCGGGACGGCGGGGCGGGTCGCGGGGGCGCTGCTGGTGACGCTTCTCGGACTCTATCTGCTCTACACCATTCGAAGGGAGCGCCGGGTCCCCGACGCGGCCGCCGAACTGCACGGCGCGGAGGCGACGATGGCGGAGCCCGGCCCCCGTTCCCCCTGGCTCGCGGTCGCGATGACGGTGGGGGGGCTCTGCCTCACGATGCTGGGGGCGCACCTGTTGGTGAGGGGCGCGATCGATCTGGCCGCCGCCGCGGGCCTGTCGGAGACGCTGATCGGCCTTACCATCGTCGCGGTCGGCACCTCGCTTCCCGAATTGACGGCCAGCGTCGTGGCGGCGTGCCGGCGTCAGACGGACCTCGCTTTCGGCAACATCATCGGCAGCAATCTATTCAATATCCTGGGTATTCTGGGGATCACGGCGCTTGTCCGGCCGATCCCGGTGCCGCCGGAGATCGTGACCCTCGACATCTGGGTGATGCTGGGCGCGACGGCGGCGATGTTGGTCTTCGCGACCACCGGCGCGCGGTTGGTCCGGCTGGAGGGGGCGGCCCTGGTGGCGGCCTATGGTGGTTATATCGCCTGGCTGGCGGCGGGCGCGATATGATCACCGATTGACGGGCGGCGGTGTCAGACGCGGAAAATCCGCTCCGAAACGGCGCGGCGCTCCTCCCAGCCGGCTTCCTCCAACTCCGGTGTCGGCTGCACGCGCTCCGGATAACCCAGGCACAGATAGCCGACGAGGCGCCAGTCCTCCGCCGCCCGCGCGGCCTGGGCGACCACGTCCGGCTCCAGGATCGAGACCCAGCCGAGGCCGACGCCGTGCGCGCGCGCGGCGAGCCAAAGCGTCTGGATCGCGGCCACGACGGAATAGCGCACCGTCTCCGGCATGGTCCGGCGGCCGAGACCGGCGCCCTGTTCCGGCGTGTCCTCGGCGAAAACGGCGAGATGAACCGGCGCCACCTCCAGGCCGGAAAGCTTGAGGGAGGCATAGAGCTTCGCCTTCTCCCCCTCATAGCCGGCGAGGGCCGCGTCGTTGCAGCGCCTGAAGCTCGCGCGGACGCGGTCGCGCGACGCCTCGCTCTCCACCAGGACGAAGCGCCAGGGCTCGCTCAACCCCACCGACGGCGCGCGGCAGGCGAGCGTCAGGAGATGCATCACCAGATCGTCCGGCAGCGGGGCCGGGCGGAACCGCCGCACGTCTCGGCGCCAGGCCAGAAGGTCCGCGAAACGCTTGCGGAAGGCATCGTCGAAATCGGGAGCGGCGTCGCCTTCGTTCGCGCTGTCCTTCGCCGTCATGATCCTTCCATCCCGTCGAGTCGGAGGAAATGGAGCACCGCCGCGCCATAGCGGCGGCTGTCCTCGACCATGAACCCGTCCGGCGCGGAAAAGGGCGTCTTCGGATGCAATTGCACGACGGCAAGCGCATCGGGCTTCAGCCAGCCCATTGCCCGCGCGCTCGCCAGCGCATCCTCCGCGACCGTCTCATGATAGGGCGGGTCGAGAAACAGCATGTCCGCCGCTTCCGGTGCTTGAGGCAGGCGCGTCGCATCGGCCTTCACGATACGGGCCGGGGCGCCGATCCGCAGGCGGCGGATATTGCCTTCCAGCGCGCGCAGGGCGGCGGGCTCCCGCTCCACCAGCAGGGCGCGGGCGGCACCCCGGCTCAACGCCTCCAATCCGACGGCCCCGGTGCCGGCGAAGAGGTCGGCCACCGTGCCGCCGCGCAGGATCGCGCGATGGGGGCCGTGCTCCAACCGATTAAACAGCGCCTCGCGCGCGCGTTCGGAGGTCGGGCGCGTTCCCATGCCCGGCGGCGCGTCGAGGCGTTGATTGCGATAGGTGCCGGCGATGATCCGCATGGGGCTTAGCGCGGCTTGCGTCCCGTCGGCCGCTTGGAGAAGCCCTTCCGTCCGCCCGGGCGGACGGGCTTCGGCTTGGCCTTGGCGGTGCCGCCCTTGCCGGGGATCAGCTTCTTCACCTCTCCCAACTGCTCGCGCAGGATGCGGGGGCTCACCTCCTCCACATCGCCGGCGGGCAGACGGCCGAGCTGGAACGGCCCGTAGGCGACACGGATCAGCCGGTTCACCGGATAGCCCAGATGCTCCATCACCCGGCGGACCTCCCGGTTCTTGCCTTCCTGCAGGGAGATGGAGAGCCAGGCGTTCGAGCTTTGCTGCGATTCCAGTTCCGCCCGGATCGGGCCGTAGCGCACGCCGTCCACCGTCACCCCGTCGGCGAGCGCGGCGAGCCTTTCCGTATCGATCGCGCGGCCCTGGATGCGCACCCGGTAGCGCCGGGTCCAGCCGGTGGAGGGTAGTTCAAGGCGCCGCGCCAACTCCCCGTCATTGGTGAGCAACAGCAGCCCTTCCGAATTGATGTCGAGACGCCCGATGCTGATGACGCGCGGCAAGCGCTCCGGCAGGTTGTCGAAGACAGTGGCGCGACCCTTCTCGTCCCGGGCGGTGGTGACGAGGCCGCGCGGCTTGTGATAGCGCCAGAGCCGCGCCGGTTCCCGCGCGGGCAGGGGCTTGCCGTCGACCACCACCTCATCGGCCGGGCCGACGGTGCGCGCGGGGGTCTCGATCCGCTCGCCGTTGACGGTGACGCGGCCGGCCTCGATCCAGCGTTCCGCCTCCCGCCTGGAACACAGCCCGGCGCGCGCCATCGCCTTGGCGATGCGCTCGCCCTCGCCCGGGGCGGAGGCGTTCGGGCTTCCGGCGGCCTCGGTTTGGTCGCGCTCTGTCTCGTCGCGCTCTGTCTCGTCGGATGGGGGCTGGGTCATGGATCAAACGCTTTGCGTCGCGGGGCCTCGCGCCCGACAATGGTCGACGCCGCGCAAGATAGGGGAGCGTGGCCGCCGCGACCAACCCTTTTCTCGGATGCGCGTCGCGAAGGGCGCGGCCGCCGATGGAGAAGCCGGAACCGCCGATGGATCAGGACGCCGCCATGGATCGCGCCTTCGCGGAAGCCGAGGCCGCCGCCGCGCGCGGCGAGGTGCCGGTCGGCGCCGTCGTCGTCGAGGTTGGGACCGGCGCCATCCTCGCCGCCGCCGGCAATCGGACCGAGGCCGACCGCGACCCGAGCGCGCATGCCGAAGTCCTGGCGATTCGCCGGGCCTGCGCCGCGCGGGGAGAGCCGCGCCTGCCGGATTGCGATCTCTATGTCACGCTGGAGCCTTGCGCGATGTGCGCGGGCGCGATCTCCTTCGCGCGGATCCGGCGGCTCGTCTTCGCGGCCTATGACCCCAAGGGCGGCGGGGTCGAGCACGGCGCGCGCTTCTTCGAGCGTGCGACCTGTCACCACGCGCCGGAGGTCGTGGGCGGTGTTCGCGAACGTCGCGCGGCGGACTTGCTCAAACACTTCTTCGCCGCCCGTCGAGACCCGCATCGCGACGCGGAATGATCGATCGTCCCGAGGTGGGCAGAAGAGGAGACACGGCGGTTGAGAGGTCGGTCCTGCGGCTCCCGCTTGAGGGTGGGGAGGGTCAGCGAGAGCCGCAGGACGCCTCACGCCGGATCCGAGGACCCGGGTGAATGCTGGCGGGAAAGAACGGGATTGATCACGTCCCCCCACCGTAATCACACTTAAGTATATTAGATGCACGCGCATTCCAAAAGAAGGGAATCACGTACCGAGGGGTTGGACTCGAAAAAACTTGCCCTAGAGTATGGCACGTTCATTCTGAACCGCCCGGGATCGGTTGTCCGGGCTTCCGGCCAGGAGAGGTCGGGCGGGCGATGTGGGGCCTCGTCGCGGGACGGCGCGGGCGGCGTCGCTCCGCTTTCCGAATGTTCCGCATCGCCGCGCGCGTCGCTCCTTGCCGGAACCGGAAACGGCGTCCCGGGCGGTTAAAAAATAGCGCGCCACATTCTAACGTCTGGACCTGCCGGCCGATCGTGGCACGATGGCGCGGAGAGACGGTACTTTCGAAGGGGGGAGGCCCCCCGCGCGAGGAGGAGACGACATCATGGCGCTGACGCGGCGACATTTCCTTCAGGTAGGCGCCTGCGGGGTGGGGGCGGGCTGCCTCGGTGGATGTGTCGGCACCAACCGCGCCACGGGTGACACGAGCTTCACAGGACTGATGTCGATCGAGGACGACATCGCCATGGGGCGCGAGCAACACCCGAAGCTGGTGAAGGAGTTCGGTGGCGAGTACGAGAACGCCAAACTGCAGAGCTATGTCGAGCGGCTTGGCAACAAGGCGGCCGAATACGCGGAATATCAGGAGTTTCCGTACAAGTTCACCATCGTCAATTCGCCGATCATCAACGCCTTCGCGCTGCCGGGCGGATTCGTCTATGTCTCGCGCGGGCTGCTCAGCTACGCCTCCAACGAGGCGGAGTTGATGGGCGTTATCAGTCACGAGATCGGGCATGTGAACGCGCGGCACACGGCGGAGCGTGTCGGCTCCACGCAACTGGCGCAGGGGCTCTTGCTTCTCGGCACCGTCGCGACGGGGTCGAGCGCCGTCGCCGATGTCGGGAGCAGCGTCGCGGGTCTCGTCCTGCAAAGTTTCTCGCGCGAGCAGGAATTCGAGGCGGACAGCCTCGGCATACGCTATATGAGCCGGGCCGGCTACGACCCGGATATGATGTCCACTTTTCTCTCGACCCTGCGGGAATACAGCCAGGTTCAGGCCAAGATCAACGGCAAGGACCCGAGCAGCGTGGACGAGACCAACCTGATGGCCACCCACCCGCGCACGGTCGAGCGCGTGCAGCGCGCCAAGGATCAGGCGGTAGGTACCGCGCCGAACGCGACCCTGGTCAATCGGGAACAGTTCCTGGGCCAGATCGACGGCATGCTCTATGGCGACGATCCATCGCAAGGCGTGATCGACGGCCAGACCTTCACCCATCCCGATCTGCGCTTCCGCTTCACCGTGCCGGAAGGTTTCACGATGCTGAACAGCCCGGAGCAGGTCGTCGCCTTCAACGAGGATCGCACCGTCTCCATCGTCTTCGACGGGGTAACGGTCCCGGAGGGGCGGAACATGGCGACCTATCTACAACGGGATTGGTCGGGCGATGTCACCCTGCGGGATCTGGAGCCGATCGACGTGAACGGCATGCCGGGGGCGACGGGCTGGGCGCGCCTCAACGGTCAGCAGGGACAGGCGGATGTTCGCGGTGTCGCGATCCGCCACGGTGGCGATCAGGTCTATCGCTTCCGTTTCGTCACGCAGCCCCAGCAGACCGACGCCTTCAGCGAGCGGCTGCGCCAGACCACCTATTCCTTCGCCAGGATCTCGGCCGAGACGGCGAACGCGATCAAACCGCACCGTTTGCTCGTCGTGCCCGTGCAGTCCGGTGATACGGTCGCGGGGCTGTCGAAACATATGCCGCACGGCCGCTATAACGAGGAAATGTTCCGCGTGCTCAATGATCTGGTGGACGGGCGTCCCTTGCATGCCGGTCAGTACGTCAAGACCATCGTCCTTTAGCGGGGCGAGCCCCGGGGCCATGATGCAGGAAGGGTGACCCATGTCCGAGCGCGGGGAAGAGCGCCGCCGGGCCGATCCGGTACTCGCCGCCCGGTCTCCCTCCGCGGCGCGACGGTTGATCCGCGAAGGCATGATCGACGGACCGACCCAGGCGCTGGCCGCGGGTCATCTTCAGGCCGCGCTGGTGGTGGTTCCGGAGGCCGATGCCCTGGCTTTCGCCCGGCTATGCGCGCTCAATCCCCGGGCTTTTCCGCTTCTGGCCATGTCCGCGCCGGGGGACCGGGCGCTGCCGACGCTCGCCGGCGGGCTTGATCTAGCCCGTGATCTACCGGGCTATCGCGTCATTCGTGACGGTGTCGCGGAGGAGGGGGAGCGGGCGGATGTCTCGGATCTTTGGCGCGCCGATCTCGTCGCCTTCGCGCTCGGCACCGGGCAGGGAATGGAGGCGGCGCTGATGGCCGCTGATCTGGAAGTGCGGGAGGTCAGCGAGGCGCATTCCCCACCGCTTTATGAGAGCAATATACCTTTGATCGCGAGCGGTGCCTTCGCCGGCCGGCTCTGGGTGACGATGCGCCCCTTCAGCGCCGGGGACGCGATCCGCGCGATCGAGATCGCGGCGCGCTATCCGCTCGCCCATGGGGCGCCGGTGCATTTCGGCGATCCCGGGGCGATCGGCATCGACCGGCTGTCCCGGCCGGACGGCGGCGTTCCCTCGCGAATGCGCGAGGGGGAGGTGCCGCTCTTCTGGCCCTCGACCCATTCGGCGGCGACGGCGATTCGGGCCGCGCGGCCCGGCCTTGCCCTTCTAAACGCGCCGGGCAAGCGGTTGATCACCGACTTGCCGATCGATCGGGCGTGGGACCGGTAGAACGACCCCACGCCCGACGCCCCTCCCTGTCAATGCGCGATCAGCACCGGCACCGTCATATGGCGCAGGATGCCCCGGGTCGTTCCGCCGAGGACGGTCTCGCGCAGTCGCGAATGGCCGTAGGCGCCCATCACGATAAGGTCCGCGCCGTTGTCGCTGACCCAGTTGAGAATCGTGTCGGCCGGGTCGACCTCGGTGCTCACCCGTTCTATCCGGCAGGCGACGCCATGCTCGGCCAGCCAGCGCGCGATATCGGCGCCGGGCAGGTCATCCCACTTGCTGGCGTTGATGCAGAGGATGGTGACCTGTTCCGCCTGTTGAAGCAGCGGCAGGGCATCCATCACCGCGCGCGCCGCCTCCCGCCCGTTGCGCCAGGCGACCAGAATATTCTTCCCGGTCGTCTTCGGCGCGCCGATATAGGGAACGGCCAGGATCGGCCGGCCCGCCATCATGACCAGATCGTCGGGCAGGGCCTCGATATGGGCCGGATCGCGGTCCGGTTCCGATTGGCCAAGGACGATCAGGTCGGTGCAGCGCGCGGCCTCGGCCAGCGCGTGGGCGGGGTCGCCCTCCACCTCCTGCCATTCGCAGCGGTCGGCGCGCCCGGCCTTGCGGCAGCTTTCCTCGAAGATGATGCGGGCCTTGTCCATGGCGGCGCGAACTTCCGCCCGGATGGCGTCATAGACGGCCGCCGGAACCTGCACGCCGACGGCGCTGGGCAGGGTCGGAATACTTTCCACCGCGCAGCCGATGACGTGGGCGTCGTGACCGTCGGCAAGGCGCAGTGCCGTATCCAACGCGCGTTCGGCGCGCGCCGACCCGTCGAAGTGAACGAAAAGGCGCTTAAGGGACATGGGGCGGATCTCCTCTCGTCGGTCGCGCGCATCCGGATGGATGCGTGTTCATTCGTGCAAGGCTAGGCCTTTCCGCGTGGTCGCCGCCTTGACCTGCGTCAAATTCCGGTGTCGCTGGCCCGATCCTCCGAAGCCTGATAGGAGAGGCGGCGATCCGCCCCCCTCCAATCACCGAGCAACAGGTGAGCGTCCATGACCGTTCTTCTCATCAGCCGTTCCGACAGCGCCGCGACATGGGCCGCCGAATTGCGCCGGCAGGCTCCCGACATGCCCCTCAAGGTTTGGCCGGACGATATCGATGGACTCGATCCGGCGTCCGTCACCTATGTCATCGCGGCCAAGCCGCCGCCCGGGGAGATCGCCCGCTATCCCAACGTCAAGGCGGTGCTCTCGCTCTGGGCCGGGGTGGATCACATCACGGCCGATCCCGATTTCCCGGCGCATCTGCCGATCGCGCGCATGGTGGAAAGCGGTCTTACCAATGGCATGCGGGAATTCGTGATGGCGCAGGCGCTGGCCGCGCATCTGAAATTGCCGGATTACCTGAATCAGCAACGCCAACAGCTCTGGAGGCCGGAAATCCGCGGACCCCACGGAACCGAACCGTTGGTCGAGGAGGTCACCGTCGGCATCCTCGGCCTCGGTGTGATGGGGGAGGCATGTGCCCGCGCGCTAGCCGATTTCGGCTTTCCCGTGGTCGGCTGGGCGCGCTCACCCAAGGACATCCCGGGCGTCGAAAGCCTGTGCGGCGACGATGGGCTGGAAACCCTGCTGAGCCGGAGCCGCATCCTGGTCAATCTGCTGCCCCGCACGGACGCGACTGAGGATATCCTGAACGCCGATCTCTTCGCCAAGCTGCCGGAGGGGGCCTACCTCATCAATGTCGGCCGGGGGGAGCATCTGGTCGAAGCCGATCTGCTCCAGGCGCTCGACAGCGGCCAACTCGCCGGCGCCACGCTCGATGTCTTCCGGGAGGAACCCTTGCCCGGCAAGCATCCCTTCTGGACCCATCCCGCGATTACCGTCACCCCGCATATCGCCAGCATCACGCGGGTGCGCACCGGCGTCGGCCGCCTGCGCGCGGCGATCGAGAGCTTCGAGCGGGGCGAGACGCCCGAGGGCGTGGTCGATCCCAAGGCGGGATACTGAGCTTTCCCGCGTGTCGCGGTAGCCCCTGGGCGTCGGCCGTGTAACCCCTAGGCGTTGACCTTAGGCGTTGGCCGCGGCCGGGCCGGGATCGGCGAGCGGACCGTTGATGAGACGGAAGCCGCCCGCCTCCAGCCGTTCGGCGAGCGCCGCGATATGCGCCGGGCCGATCTCGCAGCAACCGCCGACGATCGCCGCGCCGGCCTCCGCCCAGGCGGTGGCGGCCTCGGCATAGTGCGCGGGGGTTACGTCATGGCGCGCGCTCAACACCTCCACCGTCGCGGCGTCGCGCAGCGGGGCGACACTGGTGAAGCCGTTGGCATAGGCACCGAAGGCAATTCCGGATGCGGAGAGCACGGGCATCGCGCCGTCCACCGCCTCCGGCGTGGAGCAATTGACCAATACCGCCCCGGCACCGCCGCGCCGCGCGGCCGCGATTCCATCAGCCAACGCCTCGCCCGAGCGTAGCCGGGCGCCGTCGGCATCGTCGACCGTCATGCCGGTCCAGACCGGCAGACCGCTTTCCCAGGCGGCGAGGCTGGCGGCCTCCGCCTCCGCGGCGCTGGGCAGGGTTTCAGCCAGGAACAGGTCCACATGCGGGGCCTGCAAGGCGACGATGGCGCGGTACTGGGCCAGCGCATCGTCGAAATCGGGGGAAAGGTCGGGTCGGTAGCTCGCGATCAGGGGCGGCAGGCACCCGGCGAGCGAGACGGGCCGCCCGGCACGCCACCGTGCCCGCTTCGCGACCGTAACGGCTTCCACCTGAAGCCGTTCGAAATCGTCGCCGCGCCCGGCCTTGGCCAAGCGGACGGGCGTCGCCGTGTAGCTGCTGAGCGTGATGACGCGCGCGCCCGCCATGATGAAGTCGTAATGGACCTGTTCCACCAACTCCGGCTCGTCCAGAAGCACCTGCGCGGACCAGAGCGGCATCGGCGGCTTGGCGCTGCGCTTGGTCAGTTCCTGGCCCATCCCGCCGTCCAGCAGGATGACATCGCGTATCGTATCGGTCATGGCGTCGGCACTTCCACCCGGATTGTATTTTCCGCTCCATCGCACGGCACGGCCATGTCGGCGTTTCCAATCGCGACGTCTTTTCGGTGATTCGCGCCCTGGGCCGGTATCACGCGGGCGCACGGTCGTTTCGCGAGACTCAGTCCCCGGCGGTAAGGGCCGCGACGTTCGGGTCGTGCCGGATCTCGCGCGCCAGCTTGCGCCGGATCGCCGCCGCGAAATGCCGGAGGGTTCCCGCCCGCATGACGAAGGCGCCGAAGCCGGTGATGACATGGTCGCGATACCAGAGGTCGAGGCGCGATTCCTCGTTCAGGATGGCGAGCCCGTTGACCGTGATATCCAGCCGGTCCGCCATGGCGCGGGCCTGGGGCAGCAGGACGACCCATTCGCGCGCCGGCGTTTCCTTGCCGTCGCCGGAGACGTCGATCACCTTGCGCGTGCCCTCGAAGCCGTTGTCGGCGATGTGCCGGGCGGCGACGGCGATGCCCTTGCCGATGCCGGTGCCGCCGCTGACCCGGCGTGGATAGTCCTCGACCAAGCGCGCGAAAGCTTCCGCGTCCGACGCGTCGCGCAGCTCCATCCAGGGGCCGACATCCTGGGGGCGCGTCGCCTCGGCCCAGACGACGAGGGAGACGGCGATGGCGCCGATCGGGCCGCTGCCGATCGCGGCCACGATCTCCGGCGCGCGGAAGGCCGCCGCGATACCCTGCATCTGCAAGCGGAACTCCCGATTATCGATGGAATAGGAGGCGTCGACCGCCAGCACCAGTTCGAGATCGACCCGCTTCCCCTCGGCCATCGCCGGACCGGCGAGGAGCGTCGGAAGGAGCCCGAGGGCGAGGAGAAGGCGGGCAGGTCGGATCATCCCCCGCAGGATAGTGCCGTTTCCCGATCGGGGGGAAGGCAATCCGCCCTATGTCCGCTCGCCATGAAGCCATCATGAAGCCTGCCCTGAAGCCCGCCATGAAGATTGCGTGACGGTCGTCGTTTGGTCTTGCGGTCAACCTCATCCGTCGATATTTCATGAAATATGGATAACAAGAACGCCACCGCCGCCTTCAAGGCCCTGGCCCAGCCGACCCGGCTGCTGGCCTTCAGGGCCGTGGTTCGGGCCGGTACGTCCGGCATCGCGCCCGGTTTTTTGGCGGAGCGGATGGGCGTACCCCACAACACGTTGTCGGGCCATCTCGATATCCTGCGCCGCGCCGGGTTGATCCGCCTCGCGGAGCAAGGCGGCGGGCGCCGTTACGCCGTCGACCCATCGGGGATGCGGGCGCTGGGCGACTATCTACTTGCCGATTGTTGCGGGGGGCGGCCGGATATCTGCGCGGCCGTTCTTCCGTCCCTTCATGGCGAGCGCAAGGGAGCCGAATGATGCAACGCGCCTTCAATGTCCTGTTCCTGTGCACCGGGAACAGTTGCCGGAGCGTTATGGCCGAGGTGATCATGAATCGCGATTTCGGGACGCGGTTCCATGCCTTCAGCGCGGGAAGCCGGCCACGCGGCGCGATCGACCCCGAAACGTTGGAATTTCTGCGCATGCGCCACTACGAAACCGATGCGCTACGCTCCAAGCCGTGGGATGAGTTCGCGGCGCCGGGCGCGCCGAAGCTCGATTTCGTCTTCACGGTTTGCGACAACGCGGCGGGGGAGGTCTGTCCCGTCTGGCCGGGGCAGCCGGTCTCCGCCCATTGGGGCGTGCCCGATCCGGTGGCGTTTCGGGGCACGGTGGCGGAGCGCGCGGCCTTCCTCGCCGATGTCTACCGCATGCTGGCGACCCGCATCGAGGCCTTCGCGGCCCTGCCGTTCGATAGTCTGGATCGCATGACGCTGAAGGCCCGGCTGGACGATATCGGCCGCCGGGAAAGCGAGACGCAATGAGGCCGGCGGAGCAACGCTGGGTCGAGGATGCGGTCGCGCATCTGGGCGCGCTCGCGCATGAGACGCGTCTCGCCGTCGTGCGTCTGCTGGTCGAGGCCCTGCCGGACGAAATGTCGGCCGGCGAGATCGCGGCACGCCTCGACGTGCGGGAGAATGCGTTGTCCCCACATCTGGACCGTCTTGTCCGCGCGGCGTTCCTGAGCCGCCGGCGGGAGGGGCGGTATCTCTATTATTCCGCCGATCTGACGGGGCTCGCCGCCGTGATGCGCTTCCTGCTGCGGGATTGCTGCGACGGCCGTCCGGAGCTTTGCGGGCCGAGCGCGGTGGCGGGTTGCCCGTCCCGGGCCGAGGAGGAGATGTCATGACCGATCGAACGGTGACGGAAAGCGACGCGCCGATGGGCCGTTTCGAACGCGGCCTCAGCCTTTGGGTGGCGCTGGCCATCGCGGCCGGGTTGGGGATGGGCACGGTATCGCCCGGCCTGTTCGAGACGCTGGCGGGGTGGGAGGTCGCGCGGGTCAATCTGGTCGTCGCGGTCCTGATCTGGGCGATGGTCTATCCGATGATGGTGTCGGTCGATTTCGCGAGCCTGCGCCATATCCGGGAGACGCCGAAGGGTCTCGTCGTCACCCTCGCCGTCAATTGGTTGGTGAAGCCCTTTACCATGGCGGGGCTGGCGGTCCTGTTCTTCGAGGGGCTGTTCGCCGACTGGATCGCGCCGGCCGATGCGAAGGAATATATCGCGGGCCTGATCCTGTTGGGCGCCGCGCCGTGCACCGCCATGGTCTTCATCTGGTCGCAACTGACGCGCGGGGACGCGACCTTCACGCTGGTTCAGGTATCGATCAACGATGTCGTCATGATCGTCGCCTTCGCGCCGATCGTGGCGCTGCTATTGGGCGTCACGGATCTCAGCGTGCCGTGGGAGACGCTGCTGATATCGGTCGCGCTCTATGTCGCGATCCCGCTCGCCGCCGGGATCGCCACGCGCCGGCGTCTGCTTGCCCGGTCGGGCGGGGACCCGGGCGCGGTCGACCGGTTCACCGCGCGGATGAAGCCATTCTCCATCTTGGGACTGCTGGCGACCGTGGTGCTGCTGTTCGGTTTCCAGGGGGAGGTGATCCTGGAACGGCCGGTGGTGATCGCCCTCATCGCGGTGCCGCTGCTGCTGCAATCCTACGGCATCTTCGCCATCGCCTATGGGGCGGCGCGGATCTGGCGGCTGCCCTTTCGGATCGCGGCGCCCTGCGCGTTGATCGGTACGTCGAACTTCTTCGAACTGGCGGTCGCGGTGGCGATCAGCCTGTTCGGTCTGCAATCGGGCGCGGCGCTGGCGACCGTCGTCGGCGTGCTGGTGGAGGTGCCGGTGATGCTTTCCCTCGTCGCCTTCGCCAACCGGACGCGGGGGTGGTTTCCCGAGGGGCGATAGCGTTCAGGCGCCGGATGCGGGATTTATGGATGTCGCGCCCAGATCCGCCGCGAACCGCTTCAGCGCCGCGACGACCGGGCTGTCGGGACGGGTTATCGCGGGATCGGTGCTGATAAGGGAGGCGGTGGCCTCCGGATAGCCCTGCCAATCGAGGATCGGCGCCGCGATCGCGGCAAGCCCCGGGAGGAATTGGCTATCGACCCAGGCATAGCCGTTTCCGCGCACCGCCGCCCTGATCGCCTCGGGTGTCTTTATACCGGTGACGCCGGCCGCCTGCTCGCGCGTCAGTTCCGACCGGCTGAGCGCATCCGGCAGATGGGCGAGGAAGACCTGTCCCGTCGCGGAGGTCAGGAGCGGCAGGCGCGTGCCGAGGCCGAGCGCGGTGGCGACCAGACGCTCCGAGCGCTCGATCCGCACGATCGTGGCGCCTTCCGGCCCCCAGACGGAGAGCAGTGCGCTGGTCCCCGTGGCGCGGGCAAGGTCGGGTAATGCATCGGCCGCGTCGTTGACGAGGCGCGAGCGGTTGAGCGCCGCCAGACCGATTTCCACCGCAAGCCGGCCGAGATCGTAGGCGCCGGAGCGACCCTGCTGCACCACCAGCCCCTTTTCCAGGAAACTCGCCAGATAGCGATGCAGCGTGCTGGCGGTCATGCCCGTCATCCGCGCCAGGTCGCCGAGCGTGACCGGCCCGCGCGCCCGCGCCATCGCGGTCAGCACATCGACCGCGGTGCCGGCGGATTGGATGCCCCGCCGGCCGGCGGGGGGCGGGGTGTCGTCGGGCGATGCCATGGCGTCAATCCGGTGGTTGCACGATATGAAACTATTTGCACAATATGGAATAACGAACAACGGCAACCGGGCCATAAAGGTCCGGGAGGAAACGTACGATGCGCATAAGAATTGTCGGCGGTGGGCCCGCCGGCCTCTATCTCGCCTATCTGTTGGCCGGCCAGGATGCGGGCCATGAAATCGATCTGTGGGAGCAGAATCCGAAGGGCGCCACCTTCGGATTCGGCGTGGTGTTCTCCGATCAGGCGCTCGGCTTCCTGAAGGATGACGACCCCGGCACGCACGATCTGATCGCCCCGGAGATGGAGCGCTGGCGCGATCTCAGGATCAATCACGCGGGCCGGACGGTGACCCTGGACGGCATCGGCTTCGCGGCGATCGGACGGCACCGGCTGCTCGACCTGCTGGCCGCGCGGCTGGAGACCACCGCCGTCCGCCCCCGGTGGGGGGAACGGATCGAGGGCGCGGCGCTTCTCGACGGCGCGGATATCGTCGTCGGCGCGGACGGGGTGAATTCCGTCGTCCGGCAGGCCGCCGATTTCGGCACGGACAACCGGCCGCTGGCCAACCGTTTCGCCTGGTTCGGGGTGGAAAAACCCTTCGATGCGCTGACCCAGACCTTCCGGCGCACGGAGAAGGGTTTCTTCAACGCCCATCACTATCGTTTCCAGCCGGACCGCAGCACCTTCATCGTGGAATGCGATCCGGCGACCCATGCGGCTTATGGGTTCGAGGGGATGGGAGAGGATGAATCGGCCCGGATCTGCGCCGAAATCTTCGCCGATGTGCTGGACGGCCGGCCGCTCCTGACCAACAAATCCAACTGGCGGCAATTCCCGCGTCTTTCGAACGACCGATGGTCGGTCGGAAACGCGGTGCTGATCGGCGATGCGCTGCGCACGGCGCATTTCTCCATCGGGTCCGGCACGCGGCTGGCCTTGGAGGATGCGATCGCGCTGGCGGATGCGATCGGGGAGGTAGGGCGCGACGCGCCGGCCGCCCTCGCGCTGTTCGAGGAACGCCGCCGTCCGATCGTGGAGAAGCTGGTCGCCGCGGCCAATGCGTCGGCGGCCTGGTACGAGGATTTCCCGGCGCACATGGCGCTCGATCCCCATGACCTTGCCTGGTCCTATATCTCGCGCAGCGGGCGGGTCGATCCCGACCGGCTGGCCAAGCTCTCGCCGGAATTCGTGGCCGCCTATCGCGCGGCGAAGGACGGGACGGTGGACAAGGAAGGGATGGCCAGGGGGGGCACGTCATGACCGACATCACCGACCGCGTGCCCCGGGATGCGGCGCCGTCGCGGGAGATCGGCTTCGCCTGTCCGGAACGCTATAACGCCTCCAGCGTCCTGTTCGACAATCTGGATCGCGGGCGGGGGGAGCGGACGGCCGTCCTCTGCCCCGCCGGCGATTTCACCTATGGGGCCTTGTGCGCGCTGGCCGGTCGGATCGGCAATGCGCTGATCGCCCAGGGGCTGGAACGCGGCGACCGCGTGCTCTGCTTCATGGAGGATCACGGCCCCCATCTGGCCGCCATCTTCGGCGCGATCCGGGCAGGTTTCGTGCCGATGCTGATCAATACCCAGTCGACCGACGAGTTGATCGACTTCTACCTAGAGGACAGTGGGGCCAGGGTCGTCGTCTGCGACAAGACCTTCCGGGAGAAGTTCGCGCGCGCGGCGGTGGAGCGGATCGTCACGATCGACCCGTTCGATATCGGGGCGGAGGGGGCGGAGAGCCTCGCCACCTTCATCGCGGACCAGCCGGAGACGCTCGATGCGGCCGACACGCACCGCGACGAAATGGCCTTCTGGATGTACAGCTCCGGTTCCACCGGGAAACCCAAGGGCGTCGTTCACCTGCATCACGACATGCCCTATACCGCCGAGGCCTATGCCAAGCCGGTGCTGGGGCTGACGGAAGGCGATATCTGCTTCTCCGTGCCGAAGATCTTCTTTGCCTACGGCTTCGGCAATTCCGCGACCTTTCCCTTCAGCGTCGGCGGCGCGACGGTACTGATGCCGGAGGCACCGAAGCCCCCGCGTATCTTCGAGATGGTGGAAACCTACCGTCCGACCCGCTTCTTCGGTCTGCCGACCCTCTATACCGCATTGGTCAAGCATGAGAGCGCGGTCAACGCCGACTTCTCCAGCGTCGAGACCTGTGTTTCCGCCGCCGAGATCCTGTCGGAGGAAATCTTCGACACCTGGCGCCGGCGTTTTGGGCACGACATCCTGGAAGGGCTGGGATCGACGGAGGTTCTGCATATTTATCTCTCCAACCGGATGGACCGGCGCAAGCTCGGCTCCGCCGGGATGCGGCTTCCGGGCTATGCGATCAAACTGACGACCAAGGAGGGCGCGCCCGTCGAACGCGGCGAGGAAGGCATCATGTGGGTGCTGGGCGACAGTAACGCGCCCTGCTACTGGAATCGCCCGGACAAGACGGCGGAGACCATGCGCGACGGCTGGATCTATACCGGCGATCGCTTCATCGAGGACGAGGACGGCTTCTTCTTCTTTCGCGGCCGGGCGGACGATCTGGTCAAGGTGTCCGGCCAGTGGGTCTATCCGTTGGAGGTGGAACTGACGCTCGCCAACCATCCGGCGGTGCATGAATGCGCCGTGCTGGCGGTCGAGATGGCGGATCGGCGCATGACGCTGCGTGCCCATGTCGTCCTGACGCCCGGCACCGAGCCGGGGGAGGCGACGACCAAGGCGCTGCAGGGGTTCGTGAAGGAAAAGCTGGTGCCCTATAAATATCCGCGCGACGTGGTCTACATGGATGAATTGCCCAAGACCGGCACCGGCAAGATAGACCGCGCGCGCCTGAAGGCGGCGCAGGGGGAGGTAACCCGATGAGCATGGATAACGCACCCAGGGAGACGCCCGAACGCCGGGCCTATTACGACCGGTTGGAGCCGCAGGACCTCTCGGCGCTGTGGACCAAGTTCTCGACCCTGGTCACGAAACAGCCCAAGAGCCGCGCGACGGCGCATCTCTGGCGCTACGCGGCGGTGCGCGACTTGCTGATGGAGGCGGGCGAGCTGATCACCGCGAAGGAGGCGGAGCGCCGCGTCCTGATCCTGGAGAATCCGGGCCTGCCCGGTGACGGCCGCGTGACCAGTTCGCTCTATGCCGGGCTGCAACTCGTCCTGCCGGGGGAGATCGCGCCGGCCCATCGTCACACCCAGACGGCGCTGCGTTTCGTCATGGAGGGCGAGGGGGCGCACACCGCCGTCGACGGCGAGAAGACGGTCATGAAGCCGGGGGATTTCGTGATCACCCCCAACTGGGCATGGCATGATCACGGCAATGACAGCGACCGGCCGATGATCTGGATGGACGGGCTCGACATCCCGTTGGTCAATTTCCTGGATGCCAGCTTCGCCGAAGGGTACGGCGCGGACGAATATCCGCGCGCCCGGCCCGCCGGCGACAATCTGGCGCGTTTCGGCCAGGGCATGTTGCCCATCGGCTGGGAGGCGGGGGACACCCGCAACAGCCCGGTCTTCAGCTATCCCTACGAGCGCAGCCGCGAGACGCTGGAGACCCTGCGCGGCACCGGCGAATGGGATGCCTGTCACGGCATCAAGATGCGCTACGTCAATCCGGCGAACGGGGATTGGGCCATGCCGACAATGGGCGCCTGCCTGCAACTGCTGCCCAGGGGGTTCGAGACCGCCGCCTATCGTTCGACCGACGCGACCGTCTTCACCGCGACGGAGGGCAGAGGGCGCAGCACCATCGGCGAGACGGTGCTGGAATGGGGCCCGCGCGATATCTTCGTCGCGCCGAGCTGGGCGCCCGTGCGCCACGAGGCGGACGAGGATGCGGTGCTGTTCAGTTTCTCCGACCGGCCGGTGCAGGAGAAACTCGGCCTCTGGCGCGAGGATCGCGGCAACGCCTGATCGACGATCCATAATTACGCAAAATTTGCAAAGGAACATCTTCATGGACTTCATCCTGCCCGCCCCGCCGCAGGCCAGCGTCGCCGTCGCCGGCGAGGCCGCGCGTTTCCCCGTGCGCCGTATCTTCTGCGTCGGGCGCAACTATGCCGCCCATGCGCGCGAGATGGGCAAGGATCCGGATCGCGAGCCGCCCTTCTTCTTCACCAAGCCGGCCGACGCGGTCGTCGATACCGGCGCGACCATCCCCTATCCGCCGGAGACGGAAAACCTGCATCACGAGATCGAACTGGTGGTCGCGATCGGCGCGGAAGGGCGCGCGGTGCCGAAGGAGAAGGCGCGCGATCTGATCTGGGGCTATGGTGTCGGGATCGACCTGACCCGCCGCGATCTTCAGACCCGCGCGAAGGAGATGGGACGCCCCTGGGATTGGGGGAAGGCCTTCGACAATTCCGCGCCCTGCGCGCCGCTCGTCCGGCGGGCGGAGGCAGGTGCCATCGATGATGCCCGCATCTGGCTTGCCGTCGATGGCGAGAGGCGCCAGGACGCCTCCGTCGAGGAACTGATCTGGGATATCCCGGAGATCGTCTCCATCGTCTCCCACACCATGGTGCTGCGGCCGGGCGACCTGATCTATACCGGCACGCCCGCGGGCGTCGGCGCGGTGACGCCCGGCCAGCGGATGACGGGCGGCGTCGGCGATCTGCCGGAAATCGATATCACCATCGGTCCGCGCGGCTGATGCGGCGGGGGAGAAAAATAGCCTACCCCACCGCCGGGTAGGTTCGCGCCGCCAGCGGCAGGGCGGCGGCGTCCGCCCGCAGCATGGCGATGAAGCCTTCCTCCGCCCGGTTGAGGCGCGTCTTCGGATTGGTCACGAGGAAGATATCGATCGCCGGGGGAGCGTCATGCGGCGGCAGGCGCCAGAGCAGACCGTCCCGCTCCTCCCGCGCGACGACATGGATCGGCAGGGGGCCGATCCCGACGCCCGCGATGATCAGGCGGCGCACCTCCTCCAGATGGGGGGAGGTGGCGCGGATCGTATCCTCCATGCCGATCTGCGCGCGCAGCAGCGCCACGGGACGCAGCGCGTCGTTCAACTGGTCCGTGCCGAAGGAGACCGACGGCTCCCCCCGCAGGTCCTCAAGCGTCAAATCCTCGCGTCCGAAGAAGCGATGGTCCGGGCCGCAGAAGAAGCCGAACCCCTCGCGATACAGATGGGTGTAGTCGAGGCGCGGATGGCGCTGGTGAACGAGGCAGATGCCGAAGCTCGCCCGTTTTTCCAGCACCCAGCCCTGCACCTCCGAACTGGTCGCCACGCTGAGGACGAAGCGCGCCAGCGGGTGCCGGTTGCTGAACCGGCCGAGCGCGCGGTCGAAGGGCGGATAGACCACATGGCTCGCCAAACCGATCGAGACCTCGCCGCGCACGGCGTCGTCGATGTCGCGCACGGCCGTGGCGATGCGCGCGATGGAGCCCTGGATTTCGATCGCCTCGCGGAACAGCGTCTCGCCCGCGTCGGTCACGCGAAATCGGCCGGGACCCCGGTCGATCAAGCGCTTGCCCAGCCGGTCCTCCAGCCGCTTGAGCGCGTTGCTGACCGTCGGTTGCTTCAACAGCAACCGGTTGGCCGCGGCCGTGATTCCCCCCTCCTGCACGATCGCGATGAAGGTGCGCAGCAGGTTCCAATCCAGTTGCCGGGCGAGCCGGTTGCCCTCCTCGGGCGCGTGCTGTTCCATCGGGTCATTCTTTCAAACTATGATCACGATTTCCATTATCTATTTGCTAAATGCAAGGGGCTCCCCGACCCTGATCATTACAGGATAAAGACGGGCCCCATTGAAGGGTCCCGATGACGATCAGGGGGACGAGGGGCGATGGCCTCGCTCGATCCGCAAGAAAAGCCGCTCCGGCCGTGGGCGCTGCTCTCGCCGGCATTGACCGCGATTCTGTTGCTGCTGGTGATCCCGGTTTGCTTCATCGCGGTCTATTCCTTCTGGCTGCGCACGGCGACGGGCGCGGATATCGCGGGCTTTCATCTCGACAATTGGGCCGAGGTGCTGGGCGATGCCTTCTACCGCGATATTCTGGGCTTCACGATCTGGATCGCTTTCGCGACGACGGTGATCTGCGCGCTGGTCGGCTATATCCCCGCCTATTTCATCGCCATGACGCAGTTCCGGCATAAGGCCTATCTGCTGCTGCTGCTGATGCTGCCTTTCTGGATCAGCTACATCATTCGCACGATGTCCTGGATCAACATCCTGGGCACCAGCGGGGTGGTGAATGTGGGGCTGCAATGGCTCGGCCTGACGGACGAGCCGATCCAGATGCTCTATAATCAATGGACGGTGATCATCGGGCTCGTGCATTTCCTGCTGCCCTTCATGATCCTCAATGTCTATGTCAGCCTCTATGCGATCGACCGCAATCTGATCGACGCGGCGCGATCGCTCGGCAGTACCCCATGGCAGGCTTTCACGGAGGTGACGTTGCCGTTGTCGCTGCCGGGGTTGGCGGCGGGGTCGCTGCTCTGCTTCGTGCTGGCGGCGGGGACCTATATCACGCCGCTCGTCCTTGGCGGGCCGACCGACGCGATGTTCGCCAATCTGGTGTTCGACGCGATCATCACGCAGCTCAACTGGCCCTTGGGCTCGGCCCTGTCGCTCGTGCTTCTCGCGCTGCTGGGCGTGCTGGTGGCGGTCTATAACCGCTTCGCCGGCATGGGCCAGATCGCCAAGAGCTTCGGTTAGGGGGAGGGCGACGCGATGCCGAGCGGGTGGAGCCTGATTCGTCTGGGGACGATCCTCGTCTATCTCTTCATGTTCGCGCCGGTCGCGGTCGTGGTGCTGCTGTCCTTCAACTCCAGCCAGTTCGGCTCCTTCCCAATGGAGGGGGTGAGCTTCCGCTGGTTCGTCGAGCTTTGGAACAACGACGCGATCGTGCGGGCCTTCCAGACCTCGCTGGTGCTGGGGGCGTTGACCTCGGTCATCTCGACCACGCTGGGGGTGCTCGGGTCGCTCGCCATGGTGCGTTACAGCTTCCCCGGCAAGAACCTGATCGCGACCGCGTTGATCGCGCCGATCCTGGTGCCGGAGGTGGTGCTGGCCGTCGCGCTGCTGCTGTTCCTCGGCGCGCTCGGTCAACCGAAGAGTTTCGTTCTGCTGCTGGCGGGGCATGTGATCTTCACCCTGCCCTTCGTCGTGCTGGTGGTGCAGGCGCGTCTCGTCGGCGTGCGGCGGGAATACGAGGAGGCGGCGATGAGCCTCGGCGCCGGCCCCGTCCAGACCTTCTTCCAGGTGACGTTGCCGTTGATCCTGCCGGCGGTTCTGGCGGGCGGGCTTTTCGCCTTCACCATTTCCTTCGACGACATCACGGGCACGCTGTTCTGGAAGCCGGGCGGCGTGGAGACGGTGCCGACGCAGATCTTCGCGATGCTGCGCAACTCCATCTCGCCGGAGATCAACGCGCTCGGCACCGTGATGATCGTGATGACCGTCGCCCTGCCGCTGCTGGGCGCGGCGGCGGCCCGGCGCCTGTCCCGTGGGCGGGGCGGGGGCTAGGGCGAAAGATCGCGCTTCGCGGGGCCATGGCCGCTGGCCCCCCGGCGTGGAAACCGAAGGACGAGGTACAAGGCGGCCCCGACGAGAAAAAGACGAGAGCGAAACACCCAACTGGGACTTTGAACGCATCCTTATCAGAGGAGAACAGGGAAATGGACGATACGAAACGGTATGAACGCCTGCTGGAACGCTATCGCAACGGCGATCTCAGCCGGCGGACCTTCCTCGGCTTGATCGGCGCCGCCGGCACGGTCGCGGGCGTCACCGGCGGGCCCTTCGCGGCGCTGCGCCGTCACGCCCAGGCGGCGACGCCGGAACAGGTCCGCTTCGACGGCTGGGGCGGCGTCGTCTCCGAGGCGTTCCGGGAATATGCCTTCGAGCCCTATACCAAGAAGACCGGGATCGATGTGGTCGACGGCACCTTCGGCGGTGCCGACGAGTATCTAGCCCGCGTGAAGGCGAGCCAGCCGGGCGAGTTCAATATCGCCCACCTGTCCGGCGTCTTCGACTATGTGCGCTATCACAATCTGGAGCTCTCGACCGAGCTCAACGAGGACAATATCCCGAACCTCAAGAACGTGATCACCGCGCTGACGGATGTGTTCCGTAACGTGACGGACGGCACGCTCTCGGCCGTGCCCTATGATTACGGCACGACCAGCCTCGCCTATAACCGCAAGTACATCTCCGACGAGGAGATCAAGGAGAAGGGCGCGAAGATCCTCATCGATCCCGCCTATGAGGGCAAGATCGGCGGCTGGGGCGAGTGGAAGACCCGCATCTGGTACGGCGCGCTGCAGACCGATCAGGACCCGAACGGAATCGAGGACATGGATGCCGTCTGGGACGCGATCCGTACGCACCGAGATCTAGCCCTCAAGTATTGGGGATCGGGCGCGGAGCTGATGAGCCTGCTCGCCGAGGAGGAAATCTACGTCACCGAGGGCTGGTCCGGCCGCATCAAGGCGCTGCAGGACGAAGGGCACGATCTCGGCTATTACGACCCGCCGGGCGGTCTCGGCTGGCAGGAGTGCCTGTTCGTGCTCAAGGGCAGCCCGATGGCGGCCTGCGAGGAACTGCTCAACTTCATGCTGGAGCCGGAGGTCGCGATCGCGGTCGCCGAGGGCCAGAACTATCCGCCGGCCCTCGACCCGACCAAGGTCGAGCTGTCGGAGAAGGTCAAGAAACTGCCGGCCTTCGATCCCACCGGCACGCTTTCCGGCCTGAACTTCTTCGATCCGCCCTATTGGAACAGCAACGAGGCGGAGTGGTCGAAGACCTTCGGGCGCGTGCAGAAGGGCTACTGATCGGCGTTTGCCGACCGGCCGGTGTTCGTTCCCCGGGATGGCCGCATGGGCATCCCGGGGGCGACCCGCCCCGGATAGCCGAGCCCGGATAACCGAGCCCGTTCAATCGAGAAGGATACGGCCCCGTGACAGAAGCGACGACGCATGCGGTGACGTTGCAGAAGGTGGTGAAGCGCTATGGCGACTTCACGGCCGTGCACCAAACCGACCTCGGGATCGAGGACGGCTCGTTCCTGACGCTTCTCGGCCCGTCGGGCTGCGGCAAGACGACGACGCTGCGCATGATCGCGGGCCTTACCTCGATCACCGAGGGGGATATCCTGATCAAGGGGACGCGGGTCAACGACCTGCCGATCCACAAGCGCAATCTGGGCATCGTCTTCCAGAATTACGCCCTGTTCCCGCACAAGACCGTGCAGGAGAATGTCGCCTTCGGATTGAAGTACCGGAAGGTTTCCGCCGACGAGGCCAGGCGCCGGGTCGGGGAGGCGCTGGAACTGGTGCAGCTTCCGCAGACGGCGGACCGTTTTCCTTCCCAGCTTTCCGGCGGGCAGCAGCAGCGCATCGCGCTCGCCCGCGCCATCGTGATCCAACCCGACGTGCTGTTGCTGGACGAGCCGCTGTCGGCTCTCGACGCCAATCTGCGCGAGGACATGCGGGTCGAGTTGAAGCGCATCCAGCACAGCCTGGGGATCACCACCGTCTTCGTCACCCACGATCAGTCGGAGGCGCTTGCCATGTCCGACCGGATCGTCGTGATGAGCGCCGGCCATGTCGAGCAGGTGGGCTCGCCCGAGGAGGTCTATAACCGCCCGTCGAGCGAGTTCGTCGCGCGTTTTCTTGGCGCCTCCAATATCCTGGAGGCGCGCATCGTCTCCGCCGATCGCACCGGCGCCAAGGTCGAGACCCAGGGGCTCGGCACGTTCCAGGCCGCCATCGACCAGGACGAGACCCGGCGCTTCGCCGAGGGGCAGAAGGTCAAGCTCTCGATCCGGGCGGAAAAGCTGGCTCTTACCGCCACCGGAAAAGGGGCGGCGGAAGTCGCCTCCGGCGATGCGCCGGATATCGCGCGCTTCGATGGGCGCGTGACGACCGTGGACTATCAGGGGCAGGTTGCCCGATATTTCCTGGAAGCGGGTGGCCATCAGCTTCAGGCGATCAACACGATCGATGAGCATCCGCTGAGCGAGGGCGAGGCCGTCTCCGTCGGCGTGCGCGCCCGCGACGTGGTCGTGTTGCCCCAGTAACTGCGTTTCTCATGCTCCGCGCGCCATGCGGATCGCATGGCGTCCGGACCAACCGCAAGGTCGCATCCCCGATGTCCGCCCCGATCGATCGTCCGCGTTCGCATCTCTTCTATCAGACCCGGCAGCGCCGCCCGCTCCTCGACCGGGGGGAGGGGGTCTATCTTTACGCGGAGGACGGGCGCCGGTTCCTCGACGCCTCCAGCGGGCCGATGGTGGCCAATATCGGCTATTCCAACCCGAACGTCCTGGACGCGATGCGCCGTCAGATGGACAAGGCCACCTTCGGCTACCGCCTGCATTTCGAGAACGAGCCGGCCGAACGCCTCGCCGCCATGACGGCCCGGCGGATGCCGGAAGGGTTGGATCGCATCTTCTTCGTTTCCGGCGGGTCGGAGGCGGTGGAAAGCTGTCTCAAGCTGGCGCGGCAATGGGCGGTCGCGACCGGCCGGGACTCACGCTGGAAGGTGATTTCGCGCTTCCCGTCCTATCACGGCTCGACTCTCGGCGCGCTGGCGGTGACCGGCATGGATGTCATGTCCCGGCCGTTCGAGCCGATGATGCGCCAGATGCCGAAGATCGACGCGCCGACCTGCTATCTCGACCGGGACGATCTGGACGACGAGGCGCGCGGTCTGCGCTATGCTGAGCAGCTGCGCGACAAGATCCTGGAGGAAGGGCCGGAGAGCGTGCTGGCCTTCATCGTCGAGCCGATCGGCGGTGCCTCCACCGGCGCGCTGGTCCCGCCGGAGAGCTATCTGCCGCGCATTCGGGAGATTTGCGACGAGTTCGGCATCCTCCTGATCCTGGACGAGGTCATGACCGGCGCCGGGCGCACGGGCAGGTTCCTGGGCGGCGATCACTGGCCCGCGGCACGCCCCGATATCGTCGCCATGTCGAAGGGGTTCGCGGCCGGCTACGCGCCGCTCGGCGCCATGGCCGCGCATCGCGATCTGGTGGAGCCGGTGCTGGACCATGGCGGCTTCATCCACGGGTACACCTATGCCGGCAATCCGCTGGCCTGCGCGGCGGGCGCGGCGGTGATCGAGGAGTTGGAGCGCCTCGACCTGATCGCGGCGGCCGAACGCCAGGGCGCGAAATTGAAGGCCGAGTTGGAAGGGCTGATGGATCGTTATCCCTTCATCATCGACGTGCGGGGGCGCGGCCTGTTACTGGCCTTCGAACTCGGCCGCGATCGGGAGAGCATGGCACCCCTGCCGGTCGCGATGAACGGTTTCACCGACCTGGTAGAGGACGCCTATGCCCGCGAGCTCATCATCTATTCCCGGCGCACGCGCGGCGGCCTCAAGGGCGAGCATTTCATGATCTGCCCGCCCTTGATCGTCGAGGACGCGCATATCGGCGAGATCGTCGAGAAGCTGACAGGCGCGCTCGACGCCTTCGCCGCGCGCCACAAGCTGCCCGTCGCCGACTGAACCGAGGAGAGTAGCGTCGATCATGGCGAAGTCGGTCATCATCACCTGCGCCGTCACCGGGTCGGTCCATGTGCCGAGCATGAGCCCGCACCTGCCCGTCACGCCGGAGGAGATCGCGACCCACGCGATCGAGGCGGCGGAAGCCGGCGCGGCGATCCTGCATCTCCATGCGCGCGACCCGGAGGATGGCCGCCCCTCCCCGGACCCCGAGGTCTTCGGCCGGTTCCTGCCGCGCATCAAGCAGGCGAGCGACGCGGTCGTGAACATCACGACCGGCGGCGGCTCCACCATGACGGTGGAGGAACGGATGGCGGCCGCGCTCGCCCATTCGCCGGAGATGTGCTCGCTCAACATGGGCACGATGAATTTCGGCCTGTTCCCCGCCATCGATCGGATCGCGCATTTCAAGCACGATTGGGAGAAACCGTTCCTGGAGGCGACGCGCGATTTCGTCTTCAAGAACACCTTCGGCGACATCGAAACCGCGCTCGCGCGGCTGGGCGGCGATCACGGGGTGCGGTTCGAGTTCGAATGCTATGACGTGGGACATCTCTATACCCTCAAGCATTTCGTCGATCGCGGTCTGATCCGGCCCCCCTTCTTCGTCCAGTTCGTGCTTGGCGTGCTCGGCGGGATCGGTCCGGACCGGGAGAACCTGGTCTTCATGAAAACGACCGCCGACAAGCTGTTCGGCGCGGATTACGAGTTCTCGGTGCTTGGCGCGGGACGCCATCAGATGCCGCTCGCCGCGATCGCGCTTTCTCTCGGCGGCAATGTGCGGGTGGGGCTGGAGGACAGCCTGACCATCGGACCCGGCCAACTGGCCGAGCGTAACGCCGATCAGGTGCGCCAGGTCCGCAAGATCGCCGAGGGCCTGTCCCTCGATATCGCGAAGCCGGCCGAGGCCCGCGCGCGTCTCGCGCTGAAGGGCGGCGACCGGGTCGGCTTCTGAGACGCCTTTCGGGTTCGGAGTTGCATGAGCATGAAGGTCTATTTCGCCGACGAGCAGTTGCGCCACGAGCCGAGGACGTTCCTCGTCTCCGGCGCCCAGAAACCGAGCCCCGAGCAGTCGGAGCGCGCGCGGCGCCTGCTGGCCGGCGCGGAGCAGGCCGGTCTCGCCCCGGAGCGGCCGGCCGATCACGGTCTCGGCCCCATCGCGCGGGTTCATACGCCGGAATATATCGATTTCCTCTCCCGCATCTACGAGCGGTGGCAGCGTATCGAGGGCGCCTCGGAGGAGGTCATTCCGAACATCCATCCCGACCGGCGGGACGGCAGCTATCCGTCTTCCGCCGTCGGGCAGGCGGGTTATCATCAGGCCGATACGGCCTGCCCGATCGGCCCGCATAGCTGGGACTCGATCTATTGGAGCGCGCAGAGCGCGGCCGAGGCCGCCGTCGCCGTGCGCGACGGCATGGCGGGCTGGACCTACGCGCTGTGCCGTCCGCCCGGCCATCATGCCTTCAAGGATCTGGCGGGTGGTTTCTGTTTCGTGAATAATTGCGGCGTGGCCGCCGGCGTGTTGCGGGAAGCGTGCGAGCGGGTCGCGATCCTCGATGTCGATCTCCATGCCGGCAACGGCACGCAAGGCTGCTTCTATGATCGCGCCGACGTGCTGACCGTCTCGATCCATGCCGATCCGGTGCGCTATTACCCCTTCTTCTGGGGGTTCGCGGACGAACGGGGGGAGGGGCCCGGCCTCGGCTACAATCTCAACCTGCCGATCCCGCGGGGCACGGGCGACGAGGATTACATGCCCGCGCTGGAGGACGCGATTCGGCGGATAGAGGCCTTCGCGCCCGACGCGCTCGTGGTCGCGCTCGGCCTCGATGCCTATGTCGGCGATCCCTTCGCGGGCCTCGCCATCACGACGGACGGCTTCGGGCGCATCGCCGAGCGGATCGGCCGAATGCGCTTGCCCACCGTCCTGGTGCAGGAGGGGGGCTATCTCTCGGACGATCTCGGCCCCAATCTGACGCGTTTCCTGACTGGATTCGGGAACGGTCACGGGGCATGACTGTTCCATTCGCAGTAACAAGGAAGGAAACGATCCGATGACCGTGACCCGCCATCATGTCGGCCAGCGCATGAGCCAGATCGTGGTGCATAACGACACCGTCTATCTCGCCGGGCAGGTGGGGGAGGCGGGCGCCTCCGTCACCAAGCAGACCGAGGATATCCTGGCGCGCATCGACACGCTGTTGGCGGAGGTCGGCTCCAACAAGGCGAAGATCCTGCAGGCGGTCATATGGCTCGACGACATGGCGCATTTCGCCGAGATGAACGCCGTCTGGGATGCCTGGGTGCCGGAGGGCGCGGCGCCCGCGCGCGCCTGCGGGGAAGCCAGGCTGGCGACGCCGGAATATCAGGTGGAGATCATCATCACGGCGGCGGTCTGACGGGGCGGCGCCGTCCCGTTCCGGGGGCGGCGTTGACTTGGGCGACGGTTGCTGTACGTTTTGTCGCACATAGCCCGTGCCGCGCCGTGGGAGAGCGCGTCTCCGGCCGGATGGATATCCGGCCGGGCCGCCGCCGAAGGAGCAACCGCCCCGGAATCTCTCAGGCAAAGGGACCGCGTCGCGCGAAGGGCATTCTGGAAAGCGGGGGTCGCCCGCGCGCTCGGCATCGACGGTGCCGGCATGTAAGCGACCTCCCACCGACGGGGTAAGCCCCGCCGGCCCGATGCGTTCTCCATGCATCGGCGGTGGCGACGGGTCACACTCTCAGGTTCTCGGGACAGAAGGGGCGTCCGAACCGGCGGGATAACCGCTGGCGGGGAGGAAGCCGCGCGTGGAGCAAGGCCCGATCGGCCCGGTTCCGCGCATCTGTCTTGGGACGCGTGAGAGGAGCATGGTCCG
This sequence comes from Marivibrio halodurans, assembly GCF_017963645.1. Taxonomy (GTDB): domain Bacteria; phylum Pseudomonadota; class Alphaproteobacteria; order UBA8366; family Aestuariispiraceae; genus Marivibrio; species Marivibrio halodurans. The sequence goes on from NZ_JAGMWN010000007.1 coordinate 46,365, forward strand.
CCCATGGCCGAATCTTCATCCGACACCACCGGCATGTCCGCCGACGGCGATCTTTCGCGGACGCCGCTACATGCGTTGCATCTGGAATTGGGGGCGAAGATGGTCCCCTTCGCCGGCTATGATATGCCGGTGCAATATCCGATGGGCGTGCTGAAGGAACATCAGCATTGCCGTGCGGCGGCGGGGCTGTTCGACGTCTCGCACATGGGGCAGGCATGGCTGGTGGCGGAGGCGGGCGAGGACCCGGCCGCGCCGCTGGAGATGCTGGTGCCGGCGGAGATCCAGGCGCTGAAGCCCGGCCGTCAGCGCTATACCCAGTTCACGAACGGGGCGGGCGGCATCCTCGACGATCTGATGGTGACGCGCCCGGTCGGTGAACTCGGCGCGGATCGTCTCTATCTCGTCGTCAACGCGGCCTGCAAGGAGGCCGATTTCGCCTATATGTCGGAGAAGCTGGCCGGGCGCGCGCGTCTCGAACGGCTGGACGATCGCGCGCTGATCGCGGTCCAGGGGCCGGAAGCGGCGGCCGCCGTCGCGCATGTCTTCGACGACCGGGATCTGACCACCGCCCCCTTCATGAGCCAGAGCCTGGGCCGCTTCGCGGGGGAGGTCTGCTGGCTTTCCCGGTCGGGCTATACCGGGGAGGACGGGTTCGAGATATCCATGCCCACCGCCATCGCCGAGGAATTGACCCGCGCCCTGCTGGCGGTGGAGGCGGTGGCGCCGATCGGTCTCGGCGCGCGCGATTCCCTGCGGCTGGAGGCGGGGCTGTGCCTCTATGGCCACGATATCGATACCGGCACGACGCCGGTGGAGGCGGGGCTCGTCTGGTCGATCGGTAAGCGCCGTCGCGGGGAGGGCGGTTTCCCCGGCGCGGAAACCATCCAGGCGCAGATCGCCGACGGCGCGCCGCGCCGCCGCGTCGGCATCCGGCCCGACGGGCGCGCGCCCGCGCGCGAGGGGGTCGAGATTTCGAGCGAATCGGGCGAAGGGATCGGTACGATCACCAGCGGCGGCTTCGGGCCCAGCTTCGGCGGGCCGGTCGCCATGGGCTATGTCCGGGCCGATCACGCGGAACCGGGCACGGCGGTGCGACTGACCGTCCGCGGCAAGGCGCAGCCGGCGACGGTGGTGGCCCTGCCCTTCGTGCCGGCGAATTTCTATCGGGGTTAAGGGTGCAAAGAGCGGGGGAGCGGCCGTATCGGGCGGCCGGTCCGACGAGGAACTGCAGGAATCCAGGGGAGAGCAACGAGATGAGCAAGACCTACTACAGCGAGGATCATGAGTGGATCGAGGTCGAGGGCGATATCGGCACGATCGGCGTGACCAATTTCGCGCAAGAACAGTTGGGCGATGTCGTCTTCGTCGAACTGCCGGAGGTCGGGGACAGCCTGGACCAGGGCGGGGAAGCCGGCGTGGTCGAATCCGTCAAGGCGGCCAGCGAGGTCTATGCCCCCGTCAGCGGCGAGGTGACGGAGGTCAATGACGATCTCGCGGACAATCCCGGCATGGTCAATGACGAGCCCGAGGACGGCGCCTGGTTCTTCAAGCTGAAGCTGTCCGATCCGGCGGAACTCGACGATCTGATGGATGCGGCCGCCTATAAGAAGTTCTGCAAGGATCAGGCCTGAGGCCTGAAGTCCGGCCGATTTAATCCCGCCGAGGAGAGACGAAACGATGAGTGTCGATTGGCAGCATGGCGAACGTTTGACCCTGGAAGCCCTGGAGGTGCGCGACGATTTCGTCCGCCGACATATCGGGCCAAGCCAACCGGATATCGACGCCATGCTGGCGAGCCTCGACGGCGTCGGCGATCTGGAGGAACTGGTCGAGCGCACGGTGCCGAAATCAATCCAGCAGAAGACGCCGCTCAACGTGCCGGAATCGATCAGCGAGCGCCGGACGCAATCCGCGCTGCGCGCCATGGCCCAACGCAACAAGGTCTTCCGCTCGATGATTGGCGCCGGGTATCACGGCACGATCACGCCGCCGGTCATCCTGCGCAATGTCATGGAGAATCCGGGCTGGTACACGGCCTATACGCCCTATCAGGCGGAGGTCAGCCAGGGCCGGTTGGAGGCGCTGCTCAACTTCCAGCAGATGATCGTCGATCTGACGGGGATGGAACTCGCCAACGCCTCGTTGCTCGATGAGGGAACGGCGGCGGCCGAGGGCATGGCCATGGCGAAGCGGACGCTGCGCAAGAACAAGTCGTCGCGGTTCTTCGTCGATGCCGATATCCATCCCCAGACGCTCGCCGTGATCGAGACGCGGGCGCGTTATCTCGGCATCGAGATCGTGCTGGGCGACGCCGAAGCCGATCTCGCCGACCAGCCGGACCTGTTCGGCCTGCTGATCCAGAATCCGGGGTCTTCCGGGCGGTTGCGCGATGTCTCGGCGGAGATCGAGACGGTGCACGGCATGGGCGGTCTCGCCATCGTGGCGACCGATCCGATGGCCCTCGTCCTCACCAAGTCGCCCGGCGAGATGGGCGCGGATATCGTCGTCGGGTCGGCCCAGCGATTCGGCGTGCCGATGGGCTATGGCGGGCCGCACGCGGCCTTCTTCGCGACGCGCGAGGCGTATAAGCGCTCCACCCCCGGCCGGATCATCGGCGTTTCCGTCGATGCGGAGGGGCGGCAGGCCCTGCGCATGGCCCTCCAGACGCGCGAGCAGCATATCCGCCGGGACAAGGCGACCAGCAATATCTGCACCGCCCAGGTTCTGTTGGCGGTGATCGCGGGCTTCTATGCCGTCTATCACGGGCCGGAGGGGCTGCAGCGCATCTCGGGCCGCATCCACCGCAAGGCGGAGATCGTGGCGGAGGGGCTGCGGCGCCTCGGCTTCGGGGTGGTCCATGATTGCTTCTACGACACGGTGAAGCTCGCCGTGCCCGGCCAGGCGTCGAAGCTCGCGGCCAAGGCGCGCGCCGCCGGCATCAATCTGCGGGTTCACGATCCGGATCATCTCGGCATCACGGTGGACGAGACGACGAAGCGCCAGGATCTGAAGGATCTGTTCGAGGTCTTCTCATCGGTTTCCGACGAACGCCCCTCGATCGAGACGCTCGACCGGGAGGTCGGCGGCACCATCCCCGGCACGCTCGTCCGCCGGGGCGATATCCTGACGCATGACGTCTTCCATCTCTATCACTCCGAGACGGAGATGATGCGCTATCTGCGCTGGTTGCAGGCGAAGGACGTGGCGCTCGACCGGGCGATGATCCCGCTCGGCTCCTGCACCATGAAGCTCAACGCCGCGACGGAGATGATCCCCGTCACCTGGCGCGAGTTCGCGCATATCCATCCCTTCGCGCCGCTCGACCAGGCGCAGGGCTATCAGCAGCTTTTCGAGGAGCTGGAGGCCTGGCTCGCCGACATCACCGGCTATGATTCGATCAGCTTCATGCCCAATGCCGGCAGCCAGGGCGAATATACCGGCCTGCTCGTGATCCGGCAGTATCTCGCCGCCAAGGGGGAGGGGCATCGCGACATCTGCCTCATCCCGTCCTCGGCGCACGGCACCAACCCGGCCAGCGCGGTGATGGCCGGCCTGGAGGTCGTGGTGGTCGAATGCGACGACGACGGCAATGTCGATGTGGAGGATCTGAAGGCCAAGGCCGGGGACCATGGCGACCGCCTGGCCGCGATCATGATCACCTATCCCTCCACCCACGGCGTGTTCGAGGAGCGGGTGGCCGAGATCTGCGAGATCGTCCACGACCATGGCGGACAGGTCTATGTCGACGGCGCCAATCTGAACGCCATGGTCGGGATCTGCCGGCCGGGCGATTTCGGCGCGGATGTCAGCCACCTCAACCTGCACAAGACCTTCTGCATCCCGCATGGCGGCGGCGGTCCGGGCATGGGGCCGATCGGGGTGAAGCGTCACCTCGCCGCCTTCCTGCCGAACCATCCGCTGGTGCCGGGCGTCAATCCGGCCGCGCATGACGGCGAGCCGGTGGGCCCCGTCTCCGCCGCGCCCTACGGCTCCGCCTCGATCCTGCCGATCAGCTGGGCCTATATCCGCATGATGGGGCCCTCGGGCCTGCGCCGCGCGACCCAGGTGGCGATCCTCAACGCCAACTATATCGCGCGGCGCCTCTCCGATCATTTCGAGGTGCTCTATACCGGGCGCAACGGCATGGTCGCCCATGAATGCATCCTGGACTGCCGCCCGTTCGAGGAAAGCGCGGGCGTCACGGTGGAGGATATCGCGAAGCGCCTCGTCGATTACGGCTTCCACGCCCCGACCATGTCCTTCCCCGTGGCCGGTACCCTGATGATCGAACCGACGGAGAGCGAGGCGAAGCGTGAGCTGGACCGCTTCTGCGACACCATGATCGCGATCCGCGAGGAAATCCGCGCCATCGAGGCGGGCGAGGCCGATCGGGAGAACAATCTGCTCAAGAACGCGCCGCACACCCACCACCTGCTGATGGCGGAGGCGTGGGACCGCCCTTATTCCAAGGAGGCGGCCTTCTTCCCGCTCAAGGCCCTGCGCGCGGACAAGTTCTGGCCGCCCGTCGCCCGCGTCGACAATGTCGCCGGCGACCGACATCTGGTCTGCACCTGCCCGCCGATCGACGAATACCGCGCGGCGGCGGAGTAAGCGGGCCTTCCCTCCAGAAGGCGGCAGGCGGACGGGGTCAGGCGCGGCCGCGCAGTCGGGGCAGGCGCCGGGGGCGTGGCGCGCGTGCCGCCGTGGCGGCGGGCGTCTGTCCGCCGTCGGTGGTTCCGGCCGCCTGGGCGAGCTTGCGTTCGCGATAGAGCATGAAGAGACCGGAGCCGATAATGATCGCGGCCCCGATCCAGGTGCGGGCGTCCGGCACCTCGGACCAGAGGATATAGCCGATCAGCGCGCTCCATAGCAGGGCGCCGTATTCCAGCGGCGCCACCTGGGCCACGTCCGCATGGCGGAAGGCGAGCGTCATGGCATATTGCGCCACCGCCCCCAGCAGCCCGACGCAAACCATCAGCGCCAGATCGGCGCCGACGGGTGCCTGCCACCCCTCCACCAGCGTCCAGGCGAGGCCGAAGAGCGAGCCGGTCAGGGTGAAATAGAAGGTGATGCTGGAGGCCGGCTCGCTGGCCGAGAGCTTGCGGATCAGGATCATGGCGAAGGCCATCAGCACCGCCGCCGCCAGCGCCGCCCAGGCGCCGGCCGAGAAGACGCCGCCGCCCGGATCGACGATCACCAAAACGCCGATGAAGCCGAGGCCGACGGCGGTCCAACGGCGCGGGCCCACCCGCTCCTTCAGCAGCGGCACGGAAAGCGCGGTCATGAAGATCGGCGCGGCGAACATGATCGCGATGGCATCGGCCAACCGCATCTGGCTGAAGGCCCAGAAGGCCGCCGCCATGGCCGAGAGGCCGACGAGGCTGCGCAGGAAATGCACGCCCGGCCGGCGTGTGCGGAGGGTATGGAGGCCGCCCGCCCGCAACACGAAGACGAACACGACCGGCAGGGCGACCGCGCAGCGGAACAGCACGATATGCGAGGTCGGATAGCTGTCGCCCAGCCACTTCACCGTCGCGTCCATGATGGCGAAGAGGAAGACGCTCGCCATCATCAACGCGACCCCGGTCGCGGCGTCGCGGTCCTCTGGGGCGTGAAGGCTGGAGCCGGAGGGGGGCATGAAAGGGCTCCGGGAACGGGTTTCCGATTATCCGCTGATAGCGCGTATGGCCCGCGGCCGCCAGGGCCAGCGGCCCTGCTTGATATCCGCCAGCGGCCCTGCTTGATATCCGCCAGCGGCCCTGCTTGATATCCGCCAGCGGCCCGGGTTGGCCCCCGCCAGCGGCCCGGCTTTGGGGTTCGCGCGCCCTATCCTTGTCGCATGAAGGCCGCGAACATCTCCGCGACCGGGGCCTTGTTGATGTCGCGGGTGATGAAGACGAGGCGGGAGCGCTTCTCCTCCTCCGCCGGCCAGGCCGGCAGCATCGCGGGCGGGTGGAAGACGTGCTGCACACCATGGACGGCGACGGGCCCCTCCACCTCCGCCACGTCGAGGATACCCTTGATCCGCAGCAGATTGGCGCCGTGTCCGGCGATCAGCGCCTCGACCCATTCGACGAAGCTGTCCCAGCGGATCGTCTCGTCCCACTCGATCACGAAGCTGCGGATGCGGTCGTCGTGGCGGTTCGGGTCATGGGCGTGGTCATGTCCGTGCCCATGCCCATGCTCGTGCTCATGCCCCCCGGCATAGGCTTCCTCCGCCAGCCAGCGGGCGACATCCGGGCTCTTGCTGGTCGGGTCGTAGAGGCCGGCATCGAAAAGCGTGGCCGGATCGGCCACCCCGTTCGCGACGTGCAGGATCGGGGCGGCGGGGTTGAGGGCGCGCAGCCGCGCCTCCAGGTCTTGCGTCGCGGGTTCCAGATCGGTCTTGGTCAGCAGGATACGGTCGGCGACGGCGGCCTGCTTCACGGCCTCCGGCTGGGCGTCGAGGGTCGCGGCCCCCGCCACCGCGTCCACCGTCGCGACCACGCCGTCGAGGCGATAGCGCGCGCTGATTACCGGATCGGTCATCAGCGTGTGCAGGATCGGCGCCGGATCGGCGAGGCCCGTGGTTTCGATCACCAGCCGTTCGAAGGCCGGAATCTCCCCCTTCCAGCGGCGGCGGATGAGGGTTCGCAGCGTCTCGATCAGATCGCCCCGGATGGTGCAGCACAGACAGCCCGAATCCATGACAACCATATCCTCGGACGCGGTCTCGACCAGCCGGTGGTCGATGCCGACGGTGCCGAACTCATTGATGACCACCGCCGTCTCTCCCATCGCCGGGTGGCGGAGAAGATGGTTCAGCACAGTCGTCTTGCCGCTGCCGAGGAAGCCGGTCAGGACGCTGACGGGTAGCCGTTCCAGGCCGGGGTCGGTGGTTTCGTCTGTCATGATCGGGATTGCCTTGTTCGCGCTTGGCCGGGCCGCCTAAACTTCCGCCCTTGGAAGATGCGAGAAAACACCAGCACGAGGCCTGCCGCAATGAGCCAGGAACGTTCGAGCGACCCGATCCACTGGACCGCCTGTCAGGCGGTGGACGCATTGGCGGACGGCGAGATATCGCCGCATGAGCTGATCGCGGCCGCCTTCGCGCGGATCGAGGCGGTGGACGATGCCGTCAACGCCCTGCCCACCCGGTGCCGGGACCGCGCGGAGGCGGCCGCGGAGGAAGCGGCCGCGCATGGGCCCCTCCATGGTCTGCCGGTCGCGGTCAAGGACCTGAACGAGGTGGCGGGCGTGCGCTGCACCTTCGGCAGCCCGATCTATCGGGATTACGTGCCCGAGACCTCCGACATCATGGTGGAGGTGCTGGAGGGGCGCGGTGCCCTTACCATCGCCAAATCCAACACGCCGGAATTCGGCGCCGGCGCCAATACGTTCAACGAGGTGCTGGGCGTCACCCGCAATCCCTGGAACACGGATCTGACCTGCGGCGGCAGTTCCGGCGGCTCCGCCGTGGCGCTGGCGACGGGGCAGTGCTGGCTCGCCACCGGCTCCGATCTGGGGGGCAGCCTGCGCACGCCGGCGGGTTATTGCCAAATTGTGGGAATGCGGCCGTCGCCGGGTACGGTGCCCCGGTCGGATACGGCCTTGCCCTTTGGGACGTTGGCGGTCGAAGGGCCTATGGCGCGCAATGTGGAGGATGTGGGCCTGATGCTCGACGCCATGGCGGGCCAGCATCCGGGGGACCCGATCAGCCGTCCGCCCAATGTTCCGTCCTTCCGCGATGCCGCGCATAATGGGCGCGCGCCCCGGCGGGTCGGGTTTTCGGAGGATCTGGGCATCCTGCCGGTCGATCCCCGCATCCGCGCGGCGACGGCGGCGGGGGTGCGTTACTTCGAGGATCTCGGCGCCACAGTGGAAGAAGCGGCCCCGGATTTCACCGGCGCGGCCGAGACCTTCCAGACCCTTCGCGCGGCCGGTTATGTCGCCGGGCACCGACGCCATCTGGCGGAACATCGCGACTTGCTGAAGCCGGATGTCATCTGGAATATCGAGAAGGGCATGGCGCTCACCGCCGACGACATCGCGGCGGCGGAGATCGAGCGGGCGGCGCTTTATCGCCGGTTCCTTGCCTTCTTCGAGACCTACGACCTCTTCTGTTGTCCGGTCTCCATCGTACCGCCCTTCCCGGTCGAGCAACGCTATGTCGCGGAATGCGACGGCCATCGTTTCGACAATTACGTCGATTGGCTGGCCATGTGCTCCGCCATCACGCTGACCGGGTTGCCGGCGATCTCGGTCCCCTGTGGCCGGACGGAGGAAGGGCTGCCCGTCGGCCTGCAACTGGTCGGCCCACCGCATGGGGAGGCCCTGTTGCTCGGCATGGCGAAGCGGTTCGAGGAGGCGACCGGCCTCGCCGCCACGGTGCCGATCGACCCGCGCCCGCCCGTGGCCTAGGCGGTCGGGCCGTATCCGCCGCTATGCCGCGCCCGGCAAGGTGACGACGGTCGGGCCGCGCTTGGTCGCGACCATGGTGTGCTCGTACTGGACCGTGGGTGCCCGGGGCTCGGACAGCAGGGTCCAGCCGTCATCGCCCCGGTCCGCCGCCCATTCGGCGCCGAGCGACAGGAACGGTTCGATCGTGAAGACCAAACCGTCCGCGATGCGCCGCCGTTCCTCCGGCGCGTGCCAGGTGGGCAGTTCCTTCGGGTCCTCGTGCAGCGAGGTGCCGACGCCATGGCTCGCCAGATTGCGCACCAGGCTATAGCCGCGCTTGTCCGCGAAGGCCTGGATCGCGGTGCCGATCGCGCCGAGCGGGCGGTCCGCCGCCACCTGCCGGACCCCGGTCCAGAGCGCCTGCTTGCCGTCGCGGGTCAGCCGCGCGATGCGCGCTTCCGTCGGCGGCACGGCGAAGGAAGCGCCGGTATCGGCGAAAATGCCGTCCTTCTCCGCCGAGACGTCGATATTGACCAGATCGCCGGCCGCGATCCGCCGGTCGCCGGGCACGCCATGGGCGATTTCCTCATTGACGCTGATGCAGGTGGCACCGGGGAAGCCATAGCTCAATTCCGGCGCGGAACGCGCGCCCGCCGCCTCCAGCAGCCGGCGGCCGATCGCGTCCAGCTCCGCCGTGGTCATGCCGGGTTCCAGGGCGCGGCCCATGGCCTGTAGCACATCGGCCACGATGCGGCCGATGACCTTCAGGCGCTCGAAGTCGCTCTCGTTCGTCAGCGTCATGGGATGCCGTTTCTCCTCCACTCTCGACCGCACTTTATCCAACAGCCTCCGGGGGAACCAGCGCCGTCGTTGCACGCGCCCGTCCCGGCGCGTACATTGCACCGCACCAAGGATACCCACGAAATGCCGAGGGAGCCGGCCCGTCATGGACAACACCCGCCTGCACGAGGACCTCAATGGGTACTTCATCGAGGATCTGTCGGTCGGCATGTCCGCCGCCTTCGCCAAGACCATCACGGAGGCGGACATCGTCATGTTCTCCGGCGTCACAGGCGATATGAACCCGGTCCATGTGAACGAGGATTTTGCCCGGGACACCATGTTCAAGGGCCGCATCGCCCACGGCATGCTGACGGCCAGCCTGATTTCCACCGTTCTGGGCATGAAGATGCCGGGCCCGGGTTGCATCTATCTGAGCCAGGACCTGAAGTTCCTGGCGCCCGTGCGTGCGGGCGATACAGTGACGGCGCACGCCATTATCACCGACATCATCCCGGAGAAGAAGCGCATCGTCTGCAAGACGACCGCATCCATCGGCGAGAAGATCGTCTGCGACGGGGAGGCCAAGATGATGGTCCGCTCCCGTGCGGAGGAGGAAGCCTCCAAGGGGTGAGGGCCTCGGTCCGGCGGCGCGCCTATCGCCGCCCGAACAGCTTCTCGATATCGGCGAGCTTCAGTTCGACATAGGTCGGGCGGCCGTGGTTGCATTGGCCGGAATGCGGCGTTGCCTCCATCTGGCGTAGCAGGGCGTTCATCTCCTCCACCGTCAACCGCCGGCCGGACCGGACGGAGCCGTGGCAGGCCATGGTGCCGCAAACCTCCTCCAGGCTTTCCTTCAGCTTGAAGGCGTCGCCCATCTCCTCCAACTCATCGGCGAGGTCGTTGAGGAGCCCCTGCGCATCCATTTCCCCCAGCAGCGCCGGCGTCTCCCGCACCGCGACGGCGCCGGGGCCGAATCCCTCGACCACGAGGCCGAGTTCCGCCAGTTCCTCCGCCCGGGCCAGCACGCGTTCCGCCCGATCCTCGCCCAGATCGATGATTTCCGGGATCAACAGGCCCTGGCGCGCGACGCCCGTGCTCTCGATCGCGCGCTTCATGCGCTCATAGACGAGGCGTTCATGCGCGGCGTGCTGATCGACGATGACGATCCCGTCGCCGGTCTGGGCGACGACATAGGTTTCGTGCAGTTGCGCGCGCGCCGCGCCGAGGGGATAGGCCTGCAACTCCTCCCCACGCGGTGCCGCCTCGCCCGTTTCCGGGTCGTAGGCGCCGGCATCGGTGGGGGCGGGGGCGTGCTCGCCGCCATGGTCCGGCGGCGCGCCTTCTCCCCGGGCGGAAGGGGCGAAGGCGTCCCGGCCGTCCGGCCCTTGGAAGCTATAGGCGCTGGCCGCCAGCCCGCGGTCGGGCCGCCATCCTTCCGCCTGCGGCCGATAGGCATGGCCACCGCCCATTCCACCGGACCCGCCACGATAGGGCAGGGGTGACGGCCCGTCCTGAGGGCGCAGCGCGCCCAGCGCGCTGCCCGCGACCGTCGTGCTGGCGCGGTGGCCGGCCTCCGCCAGCGCGTGACGCAGCGCGCCGACGATCAGGCCGCGCACCAGGCCCGGTTCACGGAAGCGCACCTCCGCCTTCGCCGGATGGACGTTCACATCCACCCAGCGCGGATCGCAATCCAGGAAGAGGGCCAGCATCGGGTGCCGGTCGCGCGCCAGGAAATCCTGATAGGCCGCGCGAACGGCGCCGATCAACTGCTTGTCGCGCACCGGACGGCCATTGACGAAAAGGAACTGCATCTGCGCGTTGCCGCGATTGAGCGTCGGCAGTCCGGCATGGCCGGTCAGGCGCACGCCCTCGCGCTCCGCGTCGATAGCGAGCGCGTTCTCCTTGAAGTCCCGCCCCATGATGGCGCCGAGGCGGTCGAGGCGGCTGTCCAGCAGATCGCCCTGCGCGCCTTGTACAGAGAGCTTGCGACGCCCGTCATCCTCCAGCGTGAAGGCGATCTCCGGATGCGCCATGGCGATGCGGTTCAGCACATCGACGATGGCCATGGATTCCGCCCGCGCGCTGCGCAGGAACTTGAGCCGCGCGGGCGTGGCGAAGAACAGGTCGCGCACCTCCACCCGCGTGCCCTGGCTTCCGGCGGCGGGTTCCACCGCGCGCTCCACCCCGCCGTCGACCTGGATGCGGTGGGCGGTATCGCTGCCGGCCGCGCGGCTGGTGATCGTCAAGCGGCTGACCGACCCGATGGAGGGGAGCGCCTCCCCCCGGAAACCCAGCGTCGTGATATGGAAGAGGTCTTCCTCCGGTAGCTTGGAGGTGGCGTGGCGGGCGATGGCGAGTTCCAGTTCCGCCGCCGTCATGCCACGTCCGTCGTCGGCGACCGCGATCAGGGCACGGCCGCCGTCGCGCACCGTCACCTCGATACGCCGGGCGCCGGCGTCGATCGCGTTCTCCACCAGTTCCTTGACGGCGGAGGCCGGCCGCTCGATCACCTCGCCCGCCGCGATGCGGTTGACGAGCCCCTCCGGCAGGCGGCGGATCGCCGGGCCGCCGGTCTGCGCGGGGTCGCTCGGCGGGGTCGCGGACGCGGCCGGTTCCCCGGATGCGCGCGCGGGATCGGCCATCAGTTCTCTCCCAGTTCCCGGAGGTAGCGGCGGATCAGGACCTTGCCCGACTCAACAGCGGGCTGATCGAAGGGGTCGACGTCGAGCAGCGCGGCGGCCAGCACGGTCTCCAGCATGAAATGCATCATCAGCGCGCCCATGGAGGCTTCGTCGATGCGGCGCATGTCGATCCGGCGGACCGGCCGCCCGTGATTCGCGAGTGTCTCTGTCGTGGCCCGGCGCGAGGCTTCCATCAGATCGCCCAGCGTGCGCCCGCCCATATAGGCGATCGACGGGTCGACGATCAGATCGGGGTCGAGGCGCACGCCCGTGGCTTCGTTCGGGCCCCCCATCACGGTGAACATCTTGTCCGCCGGTCCGTCGAGCCAAAGTTGAAGCTGGCTGTGCTGGTCGACCGGCCCGGTGCCGTAGATCGGCGTCGTGCCCTGGCCGTTCTTGCCGAGGCTCTCCGCCCAGAGCTGACGGTACCAGCGGGCGAGCGAGCCAAGCCGATCCGAATAAGCCAGCATGACGGAGGCACCGACGCCTCGCTCCCGCTGCAAGCCGACGGAGATGGCCGCGCCCAGGGCCGGGTCGCTCTCCCGCGCGCGGCGGCCCGGGCTCAGCGTGTCCTCCAATATCGTGGCCGCCCCGGCGCGTACCGCGCCCGCGTCGAGCCCCGCGATCATCGTCGGCAGCATCCCGACGAGGCTCAGGACCGAATAGCGTCCGCCGATGCGCGGATCGTGATCGAGCACCGGCAGGCCGAACCGCTCGCCCAGCGCGCGCAGGGGGCGGGGGCCCGGTTCGGTGATCAGCGTGATCCGCCCCGCCAGGCCCGCGTCGCCCACCTGGGCCCGGATGATCGGCAGGATCGCCATGAATTGCATCATGGTCTCGGTCGTGCCGCCGGACTTGGAGATGACGATCACGCCGGTTCGCGTGAAATCGAACCGGTTGACCATGCGCTCGAAGATCATCGGATCGACATTGGTGACGATATGCAGCTTAGGCAGGCCGGAATCATGCTCGCGGCTCGCCATCTCGTAGAGCGCGCTGCCGCCGAGGCTGGAGCCGCCGGTGCCGAGGACGAGGACGTCCGTGAAGCTCTCCCTATAGTGCGCGGCCCGGTCCTCCAACGCATCTAGGTCCGTGCGGGCACGCGCCAGATCGAGAAAGGGGAGGGCGGTGTCGGCTTCGCGCATCCGCCGACGCAACCCTTCCAATACGGGGTCGAGGTCGGCGCACAGCCGGTCGAGCGCCGACGCGGAGAGGCCGCCCTCCCCGATGGTCTCCGCCAAGCATTGATCGACGCTCTGACGGTAGAGGGGGGCGCTCGTTCCGGCCGGTGCCGTGGGCGCGGCGGTCTCGTTGGTGGATAGTGCTGCCATGGTCGTTTTCATAGCGGATGGCTGTGATACAGTCCAACCCATCCGAAGCCCTTCGCCACAACCGCCTGAAAGCCGGGCTCGATGCGACTTTTATGCCGCTCCTTGATATCGTTTCCGGCGCTCGTTCTGGCGCTGTTTTGCCTGATCGAGTCGCCCGACGCCCTCGCTCAATCCCAGCAGGGTGGTGGTGGCGATGCGGGAAGCGCCGATGTCTCGTCGGACGACTGGGCCTATAGCATCACGGTCGCGAACTGGAACAATCAACTCGACCGGGTGCGCTCCTATATCGATCTTGGCGCAAGCGATCCGGCGCGAACGGAAGAAGCGCTGGATACCCTGTCCGGCGTGCGGGAGGGCGCGCAGGCGGAGAAGAGCAAGGCCGAGGATGCCCTGGCGCAGGCGCAATCGCGACTCGATGCTCTCGGCCCCAAGCCGGTCGAGGGGGAGCCGCCGGAGCCTTCCGACATCCGGCGCAAGCGCGACCAGATCCAGCAGGAGATCAATTTCTACAAGTCTCGGGTCTCGCTCGCCGACTTGGCCCTGACCCGTGTCAATGGGCTCGAACAGGGGCTGTCGCGCAGTGAGCGGGCCTTGCTCATCGACCGGCTGACAACCCGGGGGCCCCTGCCGTTCGACCCGAGCACCGTGTTCGAGGCAGTGGGGGATATGAGCGCCTTCCTGACCGGAATCGTCAACACGGCGCATGGCTGGTGGACCGGCCTGCCCTATGCGGATCGATCGATCGAGCGTCTGGTGATACGAATCCTCGCCTTCGTGGCGGGCGCCTTCCTGATTGCCTATCTCGTGCGCATGCTGTTGCTGCGCCGGTTCGGCGCGCATCCGACGGACGAACCGCCGGCCTATCGCCAACGTCTGTTGGCGGCGGTCGCCGAGGGGCTCTCGAAAGGGCTGATACCGGCCACGATCCTCGGTATTATCGTCGCCCGCACTCAGACGGAAAGCGCGCCGATCTCCGGCGATCTCGGCGATCTGGTCGGTTTGGCGGCGGTGATGATCATCATCTATATCGTCGCCACGAGCCTGCCTCACAGCGTGCTGTCACCCGATTATCCGGAATGGCGGCTGACCCGGCTGGACCCCGCGAACGCACGCCGGATTCTGGCGCTGATCCGGGTGATCGCGGTGCTTTTTTGCGTCGACGAGTTCCTGGTCGAGGCGAGCGAACGGGTCGCGAGCCTTCAGAATCTCCGCACGCCCGAACTGAACGCGGTCTGGACGCTGATCTTCAACGTGGCGCAGGGGCTTTGTATCTTCGCCCTGCTCAGGCCCAGCCTCTGGCGGCTGACCGATGCGCCGGAGGAGAGCATCGACGACGAGGACGGACCGCCCCGCCCCTATGCGAATGCCGCGACGGAATCCGAGGCGGCGAACCGGGCGGGAGACACGGACGACGAGGCCGAGGACGACGGCGCCTCCGATCCACCGGTCGACCAGCCGGCGGGCCTTGTCGGCGCGGCGCGGGCGGCACGGGCCGGTGCCGGGGCGGGCTTCTGGAAGATTCTGCGTTTCGCGCTGGCCAGCATCGCGGTGGTCGGAATGTTGGCGCCGCTCGCCGGTTACACGGCGCTCGCCAATTATCTCCTGAACAACCTGCTGGGAACCGGACTGGTCGTGGGCGCGCTCTACATCCTGCGTGGTCTTTTCCGGGAGATGATCGGTCTCGCCAGTTCGAGCAGCCTCCTGCGCGATCGCATCGGGATCGATTATCGCGCCCGCTCGCGCATCAAGTTCTGGTTCCGCGCGGCGTTGGATATCCTGATCATCGTGATCGGTGTTCTGATGATCGCGCCGAATTGGGGCCTCTCGCGAAGCGAGATACTGCGCTGGATCAAGGAGGGATTCGAGGGGTTCACGATCGGCAATGTGACGATCTCGATCGCCGATATCGCCTTCGGCCTGATCGCCTTCGCCGTGGTCCTCGGGCTGACCGGCACGACGAAACGCATGCTGGCCGAGCGCGTGCTGCCGGAAACGGAGATCGACGAGGGCGTTCAGCATTCGGTCACCGCCGGGGTGGGCTATGCCGGCTTCGTGATCGCGCTGGCGCTCTCGATCGCGGTGATGGGCGTCGACCTCTCGAACATCGCCATCATCGCCGGCGCGTTGTCGGTTGGGATCGGCTTCGGGTTGCAGAACATCGTCAACAACTTCGTCTCCGGTCTGATCCTGTTGATCGAGCGGCCGATTAAGGCCGGGGACTGGGTCGTCGTCGGCGAGAACGAAGGATTCGTGAAGCAGGTCAGCCTGCGCGCGACCGAGATCGAGACATGGCACCGCGCCAGCGTCATCGTGCCGAACGCGGATCTTCTCTCCTCCGCGCTCAAGAACTGGACGCTCAAGGACAAATATGGGCGCGTCGATATGCCGATCGGTGTCGCCCTGGACAGCGACCCGAAGCAGGTCGAGCGTATCCTGCTGCAGGTCGCGCGCCGTCATCCGCGCGTGGTGCGCTGGCCGCAGCCGGTCGTGCTGTTGATGTCGGTGGGGGAAAGCCGGCTTCAGTTCGAGCTTCGTGTTTTCACCGACGATATTCTTTGGGTGATGTTCATCGCGAGCGAGCTTCGGATCGAAACCCTGCGCCGGTTCAGGGAGGAAGGGATCGTCGTTCCGTTCGACCAAACCGTCGTCCATCTGGAACGCGGCGATCCGCGCCAGCCGCCGCGCGACGAGTCGGGGGCCATCATCCGCCGTTCCGGCGGCGTCCAGCGCTCCACCGGCCCGATTCCGACCGCGATCCAGCATCCCAGCCGCGACGGTAAGAGCGAGGGACCGAACGAAGGGCCGGCGAGCGGCGCGCCGGAAGGCGGCGAAGGGCGGTGACGGCCGATCCGATGGGATCGGCTGCTACTCGCCCAAGGGTGGCTCACCCCGTCGACGGCGGCGACGTGGGCGCAGGTCGTTCCAACTCACCCGGCCGGAGTCGATCCGGCGCTGCTTGATCGCCTGGACGATGGCCAGCTTGCGCTCGTTCGTCGCGCGCGACCATTCCATGATCTCCGCGCGCGTGCGAAGGCACCCGACGCAACGCTCGGCCGCGCCGTCGAGGGCGCAGATTCCCACGCAGGGGCTCGGGATATCGGGCAGGGGCTGGCGTGTCATGATTTCGCAGATAAAGCGGAACAGGGAGATCGGCAAGGGAATGCCGTTAATTCTAATATTCTAGAAATATGGTTGACAGCATCATCGGCGAGGATCATCGTTCATCGCATGATGGAACTTGAACGAACCGCCGCCTGTCTTGAAGCGCTCGGCAATCCGACACGGCTTTCGATCTATCGCTTGCTGGTACGCGCGGGGCAGGCGGGCAAGGCGGTCGGCCAAATCCAGCGTATGCTCGACGTTCCGGCCTCGACCTTGTCGCATCATCTGAAGCATCTGGAGATGGTGGGCCTGGTGACGAAGCGTCGGGACGGCACCACCCATCTCTGTGTCGCATCCTATGAGACCATGGATGCGATGCTGGCTTTCCTCACGCGCGAATGCTGCGTGGAGGCGGGCGCGGGCGCAACCGTGGACGCAACCGCGGACGCGTCCGGCAGCGTGGCCGCGAATGATGGGGCTTAACCCCTCGATGGTCGTACCTGTTTCCAGCAACGGGCGGCATTGGAATGGAACCGGGGCGGGGCGTTCGCGCCCACCCCACGGCTTACGCCGGGAGTGATGGAGAAAGGCCATGTCTGATGAACGCGGCATTGGGCTTGATTTATATTTCGGAATTTCTAGAAAAATAGTTTATTTGTTTAAGAATGTGCTGCGTGATCGCGTGGTGATCGGTTTCCTGATCATCCTATCGGCGCTTGCCGTGATCGAGGTCGCGGCGGTACCGGTACTCCTGGAGGAGACGGCGCGCAGCCTGTTGGAGATGGCGCCCTTCATTGTCGTTTCGGTTCTCCTCGCCGCTTCGGTCAGGGCGAGCGGCGCGGATCGGTTGATCGGCCGGGCACTTTCGGGGCGCGCGCATGTGGCGGTGGTCACGGCGGCCGTCTTCGGAGCGCTCTCGCCCTTTTGCAGTTGCGGCGTGGTTCCCTTGATCGCGGCACTGTTGTCGGCGGGCGTGCCGCTCGCGCCGGTCATGGCCTTCTGGCTCGCCTCGCCGGTGATCGATCCGGAGATGATGGTGTTGAGTTGGGGCGTGCTGGGCGCGGAAATCACCATCGCCAAGACGCTTTCGGCCATTCTGCTCGGTCTTCTCGGCGGGGCCGTGGTGCTGGCGGTCGCGCGCGCGGGCGGCTATGGCGATGTGTTGAAGGGAGCGGCACGGGGCGGCTGCGCCCCGTCCTGTGGCACGAAGGCGGCGATCGACCCCGGGGCGCGGCCGGTTTGGGCCTTCTGGCGGGAGGTGGCGCGTCGCCGGACCTTCTCGACCGAATTCGCCCGCAGCGCCGTTTTCCTCGCCAAATGGCTGAGCATTGCCTTCCTGTTGGAGGCCGTGATGCTGCGCTGGGTGCCGATGGGGCAGGTCGCGGGCGGGATCAAGGGTCTCGGCATTTGGGCGGTTCCGGCGGCGGCGGCCGTGGGGGTTCCGAGCTATCTCAACGGTTACGCGGCGATCCCTCTGGTGCGTGGCCTGATGGATGTGGGACTGCAACCCGCGGCCGCGCTCAGCTTCATGGTGGCGGGGGGCGTCACCTCGATCCCGGCGGCGATCGCCGTGCAGGCGCTGGTGCGTTGGCCGGTCTTCGCGACATATCTGGGGGTGGCGATGGCCGGCTCCATCGGCGTCGGGCTTCTGCATGCCGCGATGCTGGGATGACGGCCAATCTGTCGCGTCGCATATCGCGAAAAAAAGGGCCGCGCCGAAGCGCGGCCCAAGTTTAGGGAGGAAACGCCCAAAAGAAGCGCGTATGGGAGCGGGGCTCCCCGCGCTACAACATGGCGAGGCGCGCCATGCTGCACTGCAAAATATGGCATGTGCGTTGCAGCAAGGCAAGGGAAACCTTTAAAAAATTGTCGCGGCATGTGCTGGGTTTTTTGATCCCAACCCCTTGAATTGCGACAAAACTTCATAATGGTTGCACGGAATGCAACCTGTGAGACCCGGGTGGGCGGCGATCGATGCGGCTTGTTCCACCCGAGCATGCGGGTCATTTTGGACTCATAGGTACACGAATGATCGAGCGGATTCGTCTCGCCGAGGCTGCCCGGTGCGGGAGGGGTTCGATCGAAACGGGCCAGGAAAAGGTCTCCCATGGTGGAAACGACGGCGGAAACCACGGCCCAGCCCGGGAGCGACCCCGATGACTACGAGGTCACCGAGCAGATCGGGCATCTGTTGCGGCGGGCGCATCAACGCGCAAGCGCGCTGTTCCAAGAGACGCTGGACGACCCGGCACTGACGCCGACGCAGTTCGCGGCCCTGATGAAGCTCGCGGACGGCGGCCCGTTATCACAGAATCACCTGGGACGCCTGACCGCGATGGACCCGGCGACGATACAGGGGGTGATCCGGCGATTGGGGGAGCGGGGGTTGATCGAGCGCCGCGACGACCCCACGGATCGCCGCCGGACCCTCCTCATGCCGAGCGAGGCGGGCCGGGCGCTCGCCGCGCGTCTGGTGCCAAGCGCGCGGGAAGTTACCCGGCGCACATTGGAGCCGCTCACTCAAGCCGAGCGTCGCACCCTGATCGATCTATTGATCCGGATCGGCGGATAGGGGGGACCGCCTGTTTCCGGCGTGCCCGGCCCCCACCCAGTCCGATCGGACTCAATCCCGCTCGACGCACATGGCGATACCCATGCCGCCGCCGATGCAGAGCGTGGCGAGGCCCTTCTTGGCATCGCGCTTCTGCATTTCGTGCAGCAGGGTGACGAAGACCCGCTGGCCCGAGGCGCCGATCGGATGGCCGAGCGCGATGGCCCCGCCATTGACGTTCACCTTCTCCGGGTCCCAGCCCATGTCCTTGTTGACCGCGAGCGCCTGGGCCGCGAAGGCCTCGTTCGCCTCGATCAGGTCGAGATCCTCCGGCTTCCAGCCGGCCTTCTCCAGCGCCTTCTTGGAGGACGGGATCGGGCCCGTGCCCATGATCGAGGGATCGACGCCCGCCGTCGCCCAGGAAACGATCCGGGCCAGCGGCGTGATCCCGCGCTTCTTCGCCTCCTCGGCGCTCATCAGCACGCAGGCCGCCGCGCCGTCATTGATGCCGGAGGCATTGCCGGCCGTGACCGTGCCCTCCTTGTCGAAGGCGGGGCGCAGCTTCGCCAGGCTCTCGGCCGTGGTGCCATGCTTGGGGTGTTCGTCCTCCTCGACGACGGTGTCGCCCTTGCGGCCCTTGATGGTGACGGGGATGATCTCGTCCTTGAAGCGGCCAGCCTTCTGCGCGGCCTCGGCCTTCTGCTGGGAGAGCGCGGCGAATTCGTCCTGCTGCTCGCGGGTCAACTGCCACTGACGGGCCACGTTTTCCGCCGTGTTGCCCATGTGATAGCCGTTGAAGGCGCACCACAGACCGTCGCGGATCATGGTATCGACGAATTTCAGATCGCCCATCTTCTGGCCGCTGCGCAGATAGGCGGCGTGGGGCGCCTGGCTCATGCTTTCCTGGCCGCCGGCGACGATGATGTCGGCGTCGCCCGCCTTGATCGCCTGCATGCCGAGCGCGACCGAACGCAGGCCCGAGCCGCAGAGCTGGTTCATCTGATAGGCGGTCTTCTCCACCGGAATGCCCGCCTCGACCGCGGCCTGGCGCGCCGGGTTCTGGCCCTGGGCGGCGATCAGGATCTGGCCCATCACCACTTCGTCGACGGCTTCGGGCTCGACCTGGGCGCGGCTCAGCGCCTCCTTGATGGCGATCGAGCCGAGATAGGAGGCCGGCACGCTGGACAGTGCGCCGTTGAAAGCGCCGACCGGCGTGCGCGCCGCGGCCGCGATAACGATTTCGCTCATGGATGCTCCTCCATTTTGATGCGCTTCATGGGGCGCCGTGGCGTTCGCCATTCCCCGCGCCGGCATGGTTGCGTCGACAGTACCGCGCCCCGTAGGGGACGGCAACGCGCCTAGGGGCGGCGATCCGGCGCGCATGCTCCCCGGTGTTCTCAAGGAATACCTAGGTGGCTCCCACCCTACCTGCAAGGAAGGCGCGGATCGGTTCCCAGACCGTCCGATCGGCCCGCCCACCCACGATCATGCCGATATGGCCGGCCTTGGGGCGCTCCAGCCGGCAATCGGGAATCGCCTCGGCAAGCGCGAGCGCCGATCCCGGCGGCACGATCCGATCGCCGGAGGGGACGAGGGCAAGTGTGGGCATACCGACATCGCGTGGGCGAACCGGGAACCCGCTCAGCCGCCAAGTGCCGTTGCCCGGCCGGTTCTCGCCGTACCAACGGGTCATGCACTCGCGCGCGACGGGGGCGGCCAGCGGCACGCCGTCATTCAGCCAGTCTTCCAGCGCGACGAAGGAACGGGCGCGGTCGCTTTCCGGGTCCATGCGGGCGAAGGCGTCGAACTTCTTCATTGCCAGAAACGGGTCGAGCGTCGCGAACAGCGCCTGCAGCGCATCGATCGGCAATACGCCCTGGCTTTGCAACAACGGCTCCAGACCGCCCGCCATCGCGCCCAGCAGGCGGGCCTGACGCGGGCGTTCCGCATGGAAGTCCCATGGTGTGGCGAGCAGGATCAACCGGTCGACGGGTGGGTTGGGGCCGAGATAGCCGGCAGCAAGCGGCAGCGTCAGAAGCCCGCCCATGCAATAGCCGAGAAGCCCGACCGGCCGCCCGCAAGCCGCCGCGCAATGCCCGGCCGCCCGGCCCAGCCGGGCGACATAATCGGTGACGGTGAAATCCTCCTCATCCGCGCCGGGCGTGCCCCAGTCGACCAACATCACGTCGATTCCGCGCGCGGCGAGCCATCGGGCGAGCGATCGTTCCGCCGTCAGGTCCAGCACATAGCCGCGATTGACGAGCGAGGGGACCAGCATGACCGATCCTTGCGACGGCCCCTCGCGCAGGCCGCGGAAATCGAGCAGCCGCGTCGTTCCCTCCGCCCAGAGGATGGGGGGATCCTCCAACGACCGTTGATAGGGATGGGCCCGGTAGCGCTGGATTCCCTCCAGCATGCGGGACAGGCGCCGGGCGGCCGTATCTTGAACGGCCATGGTGAAGGCGTTCCAGACCGCCTGCTCCCGCCAGAAGGCTTCCAGGTCGGGATCAGCCCTTTCGCCGGCGCCCAGGGGATTTGGCAGGGGATTTGGCGGGAGATTTTGCGCCGGATCGCTTGGCTGGCGCGCGGCGTGGCGACGAATCGCCTTGCGCAGGCTCGCCACCTCCGCGCGCAAGCTCGGATGCCAGGGAATCGAGCCGTTCCTCAAGCCGATCGAAGCGCCGAGCGAACTCGTCGAGGCGGCGATCGCGCTCATCAGGTGCAGCGGGAGCGGACGCGGCCCGATCCGCCGTCCCGGCCCCGGCGTCGGTCCCGCCAGAAGGTCCGGCCGTGTTCGTTCCCCTCGTGGGTTCCGCGTTCGATCCATGATTCGATGCGCCGGACGATCCAGCGTCCGCTCCCCCATTGCGTGGTTCAGCGCGGGCGCCCGCATCCGGGCCTCCACGCGCGGCGGACGGGCCGGCCATCCCAGCCAGCATGGTCCGCATCATATTCATCGCGTCCGTCATATGTGCCGGATCGGCCCAGCGCGCCATGTCCTGGGAGCGCGGCGCACCGCCAAACCCCTCACCCCCGCCGAAGCCGGGCCATTGTCCCATGCCTCCGCCGTTGATGCCCCCGCCGCTGGTGCCGCCGCCCATGGCCCCCGCCATCGGATGCCAGAGCCGCGCCATGTCCGCCATCGCCTGGGCGGTCGCCGGATCGTCCGACAGCAGGGCGATTTGCTCCCGCCACAGATCGAAGAACCGTTCGGCGAGCGTCGTCAGATCCTCGACCGGCGGGTCGTCGTCTCTTTCGGACATCCCCACATCCTCAAATCGCTTCGCGCCCGCACTATAACCCAGCACGGGACCCGGCTCCAGGCATGGTCGGCGGCAACCCTTGCACCGCAATTTCCCGCGATGCAATATAATGGAACGAATGGACGCGGATAAGGGTGCGTCGCGGAATATCCGATACGGGGTATTCCGTCTTCCAATGACACGACCGGAAGCGCGGGCGCGCCAACCGGTCCAGGCACGGGAGCCAGCCCATGGCGGATCAACGCGGATCGGACGCGAAGCCGGGCCCCAGTCCCGGGGATATGCCGGGCAAGGCGGGCGCCAAGGGCGCCGGTAGCCAGGCGTCGGGCCAGGCCACGGACGGCACGTCCGCCCCGGTCACGATCAAGAAATACGCGAACCGGCGCCTCTACAACACCGCGACCAGCAGCTATGTCACGTTGGAAACGCTCTGCGGGATGGTGAAGGACGGGGTCGAATTCGTCGTCTACGACGCGAAGACCGGCGAGGATATCACACGATCAGTCCTGACGCAGATCATCGTCGAGGAGGAGGCGAAGACGGGGCAGAACCTGTTGCCGATCGGTTTCCTGCGTCAACTCATCGGATTCTACGGCGACAATATGCAGCAGATGATGTTGCCGCAATATCTCGATCTTTCGCTGCGCTCCTTCGCCGAGAATCAGGAGAAGATGCGCTCCTACATGTCCGATACGTTCGGTGCCGTCTTTCCTTTCGGCCAGATGGAGGAGATGGGGAAGCGCAACATGGAGATCTTCGAGAACGCCATGCGCGCTTTCCGGCCCTTTTCTCCGGACCTGTCCGGTGGCGGACCGGCCGGGGCTCCCCGTTCCGCGCCCCAGCCCAGGGGCGAGGCCGACCGGCAGG
Organism: Marivibrio halodurans; assembly: GCF_017963645.1. Classification (GTDB taxonomy): domain Bacteria; phylum Pseudomonadota; class Alphaproteobacteria; order UBA8366; family Aestuariispiraceae; genus Marivibrio; species Marivibrio halodurans. The sequence goes on from NZ_JAGMWN010000007.1 coordinate 69,322, forward strand.
ACGCCGCCGATCAGGCGGAACGGGTGAAGGCCCTGCAGGACCAGCTCTCGGAGATGCAGCGCCAGCTTCAGGATATGCAGAAAAAGTAAGAGAGGCAGGAAGGGGACGGGCGCGCCGTCCGCCGGCCTCATCGCTCGCCCGGGGGGCTTCCATTCGTCTCGGATCGCCAAGCCGGCGCGACGTCGGGCCGGCCCAGATGCCAGCCCTGCAGGAAATCCGCCCCCTCGCGTGTCAGGATGCGGGCGTCCTCCTCGCTCTCGATGCATTCCGCTACCGTCTTTAGGCCGAAGCCCTCCGCCAAACCCAACAATGTACGCACGAATAGCTGGTTATCCTGGTTGTGCGCGATATCGGTGACGAAGGCGCCGTCGATTTTCACGACATCCACGGTCAGCGACTTCATGTGCCGGAAGGACGTGTAGCCGGAGCCGAAATCGTCGAGTGCCACCTTGCAGCCCAGGTCGCGCACAGTGCTGATGAACCGCGCGGTGACGTCGAAATCCTCCAGTGCCGCGGTCTCGGTGATCTCGATCGTCAGTCGCTCGGCAAGGCTTCGGCTGCTCTTGACCAGCCCCATGAGGGTCCGCATCCAGGATGGATCGATCACCGTCATGCTGGAGACATTGACCGCGAGCGCGATCTCCGGGTAGCGCCGCAAATCCGCGGCCGCCAGTTCCAGCGCGCGAAGGTCCAGCAGGCGGATCAGCCCCAGCTTCTCCAGAATCGGCACGAACTCTCCCGCCGAGCGGAGAGAACCCGCCTCGTCATACATGCGCAGCAGCGTTTCGTAGTAGCGCGTCTCGCGCGTGCGCGCGCACACGACCGGCTGATAGGCGAGCACGATGCGTCCCTCGTCGAGCGCCCGCAGCACATCCTCGCCGGTTTCGATGTTGCGGCGCTGGCGTTCCCTCTGCTCGGCCGACATCTCATAGGGCACGAAGCAGTTACGGCCTGCCGTCTTGGCATCCTGCAGGGCGCTCTCCGCGCCGGTCATCGCATCCTGGGCGGTACGGATGAAGCCGGGGATCGCCACCCCGCCGATCGAGACGGTCATGCGCAGCGGCCCGGCGGCGGTTTCCAGCGGTGCCGTCCGGAAACTTTCCAGGATCTTCTGCGCGGTTCGCGCCAGCCCGTCCGCATCGCATTGCGCCAGGACGATGCCGAATCGGTCGCCGCCGATCCGTCCGATGATGTCGGTGACGCGCAGGCCGCGCTCGATCCGTTGTCCGGCGGCGATGATGGCCGCGTCGGCGGTTTCATGCCCATAGCCGTCGTTGATCATCGACAACTTGTCGATACCGACGGCCAGATAGCCGCCGGAGACCCGGTAGCGATGATTGTAGGAGATGGCGTTCTGTAGCGCCTCGCGCAGGCGGGTCTTGTTGAGGTGGCCGGTCAGTTCGTCATAGTTGGCACGATGCTCCAGCAGGCTTTCCGCTTGCTTGCGCCGGGTGATCACGCGCAACGTGCCGGCAAGGCGCGCCGGCTCGCCTTCCGGCCCGTCCGCTTCGACCCGGCCACGGTCGTGAACCCAGATGAAGGACCCATCCTCGCGCCGGATCCGATATTCGCAGTCATAGGGCGCGCCGGTGGAGATGTGTTCGTTCAGGATCTTCAGCCGCCGGGCGAGATCCTCGGCATTAATACGCTCGTTGAAAGCCTCGCCGTCGGCGACGGAACGCTCCGTGCCGGGACCGAAGATATCCACCAGATTACCGGCCCAATCGATACGGTCCTCGATCAGGTTCCAAATATAGGCAAGGTCGCCAGAGGCCGAAAGCGCGGCCCACAGAACGCCGGCGCCGCCCTCCCCGCGGCCGATTCCAGGATCGCTCTCGGCATTCGACGCCGCCATGGATCTATCATCCAACTTCATCGCCTTCTCACCGTCCCCCCGGCGGGAAGCGCCCCTCCCAATCCGCGAACGGTATCGCCTGTCATCCATCGACCCGGATCACGAATTCACCAAATGAAACGTGAAAATGTCCAATTGTCATGCAAGCGCCCTCGAATTTAGCAAATACGTACGAAAGAAGCGACTGATCTTTCGAATGAAAATATCAAAGCACAGTTTGCGAAACTTTTATTCCAATCATCAACCATAAGGCGAGTTCCTTGGGAGGGTGTGAGGGCGATCACGTGTATCCGGCGATATGCTCCCCGATGCCTCGGGAAGACCCCTTGTCGATCTTTATATTTTGCCGCAAACTCATACGTATACAAACAAATCCGTCAATTCGACGGGGCCCTTCCCGGGCGCTCTCGCCCTATCGGAGACGCCGGGAAACGGAACGGGGGACTGGCGGCCGGTCATGACGGCGACATCCTATCTTCGGCCGAGGGATCTGACGGCGGCGCTCGACGCGCTGGCGGGCGCTCCGATGACCGTTCTCTCCGGTGGGACCGACCATTTCCCGGCTCGGGTCGGTCCGCGCCCGCCCGAGGCGGTGCTGGATATCGGTGGGATCGACGCCTTGCGCGGGATCGAGGAAACGGTGGCTGGGCACCGTCTCGGCGCGCGCACTACCTGGATGGATGTGATCGAGGCTGATTTGCCCCCTCATTTTGATGCGTTGAAGCAGGCCGCCCGGGAAGTCGGCGGCATGCAGATCCAGAATCGCGGGACGCTGGGCGGCAATCTCTGCAATGCGTCGCCGGCCGCCGATGGGACGCCTTGTCTGCTGGCGGCGGATGCCATGGTCGTCCTGGCGAGCGCGCGGGGCGAACGCCGCCTGCCGCTTGCCGATTTCCAGGCGGGTTATCGCGCGACGGCTAGACGGCCGGATGAATTGCTCACCGCGATCGAGGTGCCGAAGCCGGCCGTCGGTTCCGCGCGAAGCTGTTTCCTGAAGCTCGGCGCGCGGCATTATCTCGTGATCTCGATCGCCATGGTGGCCGCGACATTGGAAGTGACGCCGGACGGCACCGTCGCGGCGGCGCGCATCGCCGTGGGCGCTTGTTCGGCGACGGCGCGCCGTCTGCCGGCGCTGGAGGCTGCGCTGGCGGGGCGGCCCGTCGCGCCGGGGCTGGGGGGCGTCGTCGTGCCGGACTATTTGGACGACCTGTCCCCGATCGACGATGTGCGGGCGAGCGCGGATTACCGCCGCCATGCGGCGGGCGTGCTGATCGCCCGCGCGCTGGAATGCCTGGCGACCGCCGGGAAGGGTGCTTGAACCATGGCCGAAACGCTGAACGGATCGCCAAAGGATCGGCGCGCGGAGATGGAAACGAACGGTTTCCTCGGTCTCATCGTGAATGGTGTGGCCCATCGCCTGGATGTGCCGCCGGGCAAGCGCCTGACGCGGGTGCTGCGGGAGGATCTGGGCCTGACCGGCACGAAGGTCGGATGCGATGCGGGCGATTGCGGGGCCTGTACCGTGCTACTCGACGACCGGCAGGTCTGCGCCTGCCTGGTGCCCGTGGGCCAGGCCGAGGGGCGGTCGGTCCGCACGGTCGAGGGGCTGGCGGACGGTGCGCGCCTGAACCGCCTGCAGGAAGCCTTTTGGAAGCACGGCGCCGCGCAGTGCGGCATCTGCACGCCCGGCATGCTGATGGCGGGCATGGAATTGCTGGAGCGGACCGCGCGCCCGACGCGCGATCAGGCCATGGATGCGCTGGGCGGCGTGCTCTGTCGCTGCACCGGCTATCAAAAGATCGTGGAGGCAATGCTGGATGCGGCCGGAAACGGCCCCGCCCCGCCGGTGGATACGCTCCCCGACGGGGGAATGGGCGCGCGGGTGGCGCGGCTCGACGGGCGGGCGAAGCTCGACGGGACGGAACGCTACGGCGCCGATCACTGGCCGGCGGATTGCCTGCATCTGCGCGTCGTGCGCAGCCCATATGCCCACGCCACCTTCGAGATCGGCGACCTCGCCCCCGTTCATGCCCGTTTCCCGGGGCTGCACCGCATCCTGACGGCGAAGGATATTCCGGGCGTCAACGGCTTCGGCATCTATCCCGACATAAAGGACCAGCCGGTGCTGGCGCCGGGCCGGGTGCTCTATCGCGGCGACGCGGTGCTGGCTCTCCTCGGCGATCGGGAGACGATCGACGGGCTGACCGACGAGGACCTGCCGATCACTTGGACGGAAAAGCCGGCGGTTCTCGATATCGATACCGCGCTTGATCCGGCCTCGCCGCCGCTTCACGACCGGTTGACGGAGCATAACGTCCTGATCCGCGGCCGAGTCCGCGCCGGCGAGGCGGAGGAGGCGCTGGGGATCTGCGCGGCCGCCGCCGATACCCGGTTCGATACCCCCTTCGTCGAGCATGGCTATATCGAGCCCGAGGCCGGCTATGCCGTGCGGGTCGGTGATCGTGTCCATGTCTATGCCTGCACCCAGGCCCCCTATATGGATTTGGACGAGGTGGCGAACGTCCTCGGCTTCGACAAGGGGCGCGTGCGCATCGTACCGACCGCTTGCGGCGGCGGCTTCGGCGGCAAGCTCGACGTTTCCCTGCAACCGATCCTGGCGGTCGCGGCATGGCTGACCGATCGTCCCGTACGCTATGTCTATGATCGGCCGGAATCGATGCGCGCCAGCACCAAGCGTCACCCGGCCCGGATCGACGCGCGTCTCGGCGCGGACGCCGACGGGCGGCTCAAGGCGCTGCGCCTGCACGCGGATTTCGATACGGGCGCCTATGCCTCCTGGGGGCCGACCGTGGCGGGGCGTGTCCCGGTCCATGCGACCGGGCCCTATCGGGTGGAGAATGTCCTGGCCACCAGCGCCGCGATTCATACCAACCAATGCCCGTCCGGCGCCTTCCGGGGCTTCGGCGTGCCGCAATCCGCGTTGGCCACGGAAGGGTTGATGGATGATCTGGCCGCGCGTCTGGGGATCGATCCTCTCGAATTTCGGCTACGCAACGCGCTGAGGCCGGGCGACCGAACGGCGACGGGACAGGTGCTGGAGCGTTCCGTCGGCATGGCCGCTTGCCTGGAGGCGGTGGCACCGCGCTGGAAGGATTGGCGCGCCGATGCGCAGGCCGCGAATGCGGCTGCGCGGGTCGCGGGTTCTCCCATGCGGCGGGGCGTCGGCGTTGGTTGCATGTGGTACGGGTGCGGCAACACCTCGATGTCGAACCCTTCCCATATGCGGGTGACGGTGGACGCGGCCGGGCGCGTTACCCTCTATAACGGTGCGGTCGATATCGGCCAGGGCACCTATACGATCATGCCGCAGGTCTGTGCCGAGACGTTGGGCGTGCCCGTTTCCACGCTGGCCCAGGTGACCGGGGATACCGACGCGACGCTGGATGCCGGCAAGACCTCCGCCTCGCGTCAGACCTTCGTCTCCGGCCGCGCGGTCAAGGAGGCGAGCCTCGCGCTGCTGGCGGAAATCCGGCGGCGCGCCAATGCCGGACCGGCGGCCGTCATCCGGTTCGAGGAAGGCGCGATCCTGGCCGTCGAGGACGGGGTGGAGAAGCGCATCGATCTGTCCGGCCTGCCGGTGGGCGCGGACGGCGCGGTGCTGGAAGGGATCGCCAGTTTCGATCCGCCGACCACGCCGCTCGACGCGGATGGGCAGGGCACGCCCTATGCCACATACGGCTTCGCGGCCCAGATCGCGGAGGTGGTCGTCGATATCGACCTCGGCACCGTGAAGCCTTTGCGTATTCTGGCCGCCCACGATGTCGGCCGCGCGGTCAATCCGACCATGGTGGAGGGACAGATCCACGGCGGGGTGGCGCAGGGCCTCGGTCTCGCGCTGATGGAGGAATATCTGCCGGGCCGGACGGAGAACCTGCACGACTATCTGATCCCCACCTTCGGCGATATGCCGGAGATCGAATGCCTGTTGATCGAGGACGAGGAGCCCGAGGGCCCCTATGGCGCCAAGGGCATCGGAGAGCCCGCGCTGGTCCCGACCGCGCCGGCGATCCTGGGCGCGATCCGGCATGCGACGGGGGCGGTGGTCCGCCGGGTACCCGCCCTGCCGCACAGGGTGCTGACGGCGATCCGGGAAGCGGACGCGGAGGCCGCATCGCGATGACCGAAACCCGGCGGGATACCTCCGGCGCCGAACCGGCCGTAACCGCGTCGCGGGACGAACGGGGAAACGGCGCGGAAGGCGGGATCGTGCGCTGCGACGCTTGCCCGGTGCTCTGCCGCATCCGGGAAGGGCGGACCGGTGCCTGCGACCGCTATGCCAATGTCGGCGGGCGGCTGTCGCGGACCGATCCGCTGGTGATGCTGCGCCGCGCGGAAGACCGGGCGGATGGCGGCGTCGTTCCTTTCCTGAAAGACGGTAATGGCGCCGAGGGCAGGGTCTGGCGGGGCGAGATCGCGGGCGATGCCCCGGTTTTCGTCACCGGCATCGGGTCCACCACCACCTATCCCGATTACAAACCGGCGCCCTTCATCGTCTCCAGCAAATGGCGGGGGGTGGATACGGTCACCGTCGTGACGGAGGGGATTTTCAGCTATTGCTCCCTCAAGGTGAAGATAGACACCGACCGTCACATCGGCCCGGAGCAGGCGACCGTGCGCGTCGACGGCGAACCCATCGGCCATGTCATGACGGCGGAATACGGCTCCCAGATGCTCTCGCTCGGCGGGGTGCGGCACCTGACCGGCGGCGGTAAGAAGGAAGGGGTCGTCACCTGCCGCGCGATGCTGGATCTGTGCAACAAGGCGGCGGTGGAGATGACCATCGACGACGGCGCCACGCTGACCGTCCAGGCCGGCGCCGCGCCGGTCATCGACGGTGAGCGGGAGGCGCGCATGCGCGTCGGCTGCGGGTCCGCCACGATCGGCATCTTCGCCCAGCAATGGCACGGCCACGCGGACGAGGTGATCGTGGTCGACGACCACATCACCGGCGTGCTGACGGAACATCAGGCGGGGGCCTATCTCGATATGAAACCCGCCGGTATCCGCGTGCGCGGGCGCAAATCGACGCCCGGACGCTATTTCCAGGTGGCGGCCCCCGGCGGCGGCTGGGGCGGCACGGATATCACCGATCCGTTGTCCATTATAGAGAAGATCGATCCGGAAAAGGCCTGGCCGGGGCTGCGCCTTTTCATGGTCAGCACGACGGGGGAGGATTCGCTCTATTGCGTGCTGGACGAGGATCTGAAGCCGATACCGGCGGAAATGCCGGCGGCGCTGGTCAAGGTCGTCGACCGCATCGCGGAGAATTGCGAGCCCGCGCTCTGCTCCGTCCTGTTCATGGGCGGGGCGGGGGGCAGCCTGCGCGCCGGCGTCACGGAGAACCCGGTGCGCCTGACGCGTTCGGTCCGCGATCTCTTCACGCGGGTGACACTGGGCGGCGCGCCGGCCTATGTCTGGCCCGGTGGCGGCATAACGGTGATGGCGGACGTGACCCGCGTGCCGGACGGTGGTTTCGGCTCGGTCCCCACGCCCGCGCTCGTCGCGCCGATCGAGTTCACCATGAGCCGCGCGGATTATTTGGCGCTTGGGGGGCACGCGGGCGCGATTCGCGATCTTGCCGATCTGGAGGCGCCGGATGGGCACCGGCTGCTTCAGCAGGAGGCGGACAATCCCTGGCCGCTGGACCCGTTATCGGAAAGCGCCTAACTAAAAGGTCGAGAGGGAGACTGCCGTCCATGTTGGATCCGCTGATCGTCAGCCTGCCGGACGGGCGGCGCCATTTATGTCATGGCCCGATCGATCTCGTCATCGAGGCCTGGGGCGCGCCGGAGGAGGTCGCCGCCGCCCACGCGCAGGCGGAGGCGTGCTTTCCGACGCTCCTGCCTCGCCTCGCGGAGGAACTGGCGCTTCTGCGCCGACCCGTGGGAGAAAATCCGACGGGGCCCGTTGCGCAACGCATGCGCTGGGCGTGCCTGCCTTTTAGCGACCAAGAATTCATCACGCCGATGGCCGCGGTCGCCGGGGCGGTGGCGGACGAGGTGCTCACCGTCATGCTCGATCAACGACGCCTTGAGAAGGTCGTCGTGAATAACGGCGGGGATATCGCCTTTTACCTCGACCCCGGGGCACGGTTCTCGGCGGAACTCATCGCCAATGACGAAACGCTGGAAGTCGCCGGCCGGATCGAGGTGACATCGGATCAGCGCGGACGGGGGCTGGCCACCAGCGGTCGCGGGGGGCGCTCCCTCTCGCTCGGTATCGCGGACGCGGTCACTGTCCTGGCGGATACGGCCGCCGCCGCGGATGCGGCCGCGACGCTGATCGCCAATGCCGTCGATTGCACGTCGTCGGCGATCCGCCGTGTGCCGGCCAGCAGTCTCGACCCCGATAGCGATCTCGGCGATTTGCTGACGGTTGTTCGGGTCGGACCTCTGCGCACGGAGGAGGTCGATCGCGCGCTCGCCGGTGGCGTCGCGCGGGCCGAGCTTTTCAAGGCCCAGGGGTTGATCGAGGCCGCCGTGCTCAGCCTGCGGGGTGAGCGTCGCCTCGTCGGCGCTGGTCCCCTTTCCATCGAGCCTGCCGGGAGTCTCACCGTATGAGCGACGTCGCGACGATCCAAATCCGCAAGCTGATTACCCATGTGGAGGAGATCCGGCACGAATTCGGCCCCGTCCCGGAACGTCCGGTCCATGTCGGGTGGGCGGCCGCGGTGATCGCCAATCCCTTCGCCGGTGGATACGCCCCCGATATCGAGGGGTTCATGGAGGATCTGAAGCCGCTCGGCGACGAGATGGCGGATCGTCTCCTCAAGGCCATGGGCGGTGAGGCGAAGGCGATCGAGGCCTATGGCAAGGGCGCCATCGTCGGCGTCGACGGGGAGTTGGAGCATGGCGCGCTCTGGCATGTGCCGGGGGGCTATGCCATGCGCCGGCTGCTGGGGGAGGCGCTGGCCATCGTGCCGTCCTCCAAGAAGGTGGCGGCGACGGGGGCTGGGCTCGACGTGCCGCTCGGCCATATCGACGCGGCCTATGTGCGCAGCCACTTCTCCGCGATCGAGGTGCGGGTGGCCGATGCGCCGCGCCCCTCGGAGATCCTCTATGCCATCGCCATGGCCGATGGTGGGCGCATCCATGCGCGTGTCGGCGGCTTGACGCAGTCCGGGATATCGAAGCGCGACGGCCTTCGCTGACCAGGGGTTCGCTTATCCGGCCGGACCGGGCGCGTGGTCTTGGGGGGCGTGGGGCCCGGCCTGGGGGAGGACCTCCCGCCCGGGGCGCGCGGTCGGCTGAACGGGCGGCGGCCGTCGCCGGGACATCGTGAGGGGGGCGATGCACCGACTTGGGGTTGGACCACCGCCCGCCCGGCGCGACATTCGCGCGCCCCGGGGAACGGGATTGGTCCCAGAATGGCGGCGCCCCATGGCGCTCAAAGGGCGCGAATGCGGCAGTTCCGTGGCGTGTCGCGAATTCGGGACGATTTTGGCTGGGCGGGGTTTACACCGTCAGGCCCGTGCCCACCTGTCCCGGTAACGGACGACGCGGACGAAACCGCTCGGATGACTAAGGAGTTACCGGACAATGGCCGATGAAAAGCGCATTCTCTTCGTGACCACCTCGCACGACCGCCTTGGCGACACGGGCAAGGCGACGGGCTTCCACCTGGAGGAGCTGACCCATCCCTTCTATGCTTTGAAGGATGCGGGGCATACGGTCGATATCGCCTCCGTCGCGGGGGGCGAGGCGCCGATCGATCCCGGCAGCCGCAAGCCCGACGGCGAGAACGCGGAGAGCGCCGAACGCTTCCTCAAGGACGACACCGCGATGGCCGCGATTCGCCAGACCGTGAAGATCGCCGACGTCAATCCCGACAGCTACGACGCGATCTATCTGCCCGGCGGCCATGGCACCATGTGGGACATGCCCGATAACGAGACCCTGGCGCGCCTGATCGGTGCCTTCCATCAGGCAGGCAAGCCGGTCGCCGCCGTTTGTCACGGCCCGGCCGGACTGGTCGGCGCGGTCGATGGCGAGGGCCGGCCGATCGTCAGGGGGCGCACCGTCAACAGCTTTACCGATGCCGAGGAAAAAGCGGTCGAGTTGCAGGAGGTCGTGCCGTTCCTGCTGGAGAGCCGGCTGCGCGAGCTCGGCGCGACGTTCGAGGGGGGCGACAGCTTCTCCTCGCACGCCGTGCGCGACGGCAATCTGATCACCGGCCAGAACCCGATGTCGCTGGAGGCATTGAGCGCCTATCTGCTCGAAGCCCTGCGCGAGGCGCCGGTACGCCGGGCGGCGTGACGCGCCGAGACACCGTCGCGCGGTCGGTATAGGCCTCTCCCCGCCGGGGAGGGGCTTATTCTTGATCGGGCCTCCCCCCCCCCGGTCTCTTCCCACCCGACTGTGATTCCCCGGTTGTGATCAGCGTCATTGCGCGCACGGGCGACGCTGCCTAGACTCACCCCATGCCATATGTATCGCGCGACGAGAACGGCACGATCATCGGGATTTCGGACAAGAGTTCGCCGAACGCCCGGGAGTTCCTGCCGAACGATAATCCGGACGTGCTGCGCTATCTGCATGGCGCGAACCCGTCGGCCATGCGCGCGACGCTTTCCGAGAGCGATACGGACATGGCGCGTATCACCGAGGATATCCTGGATGTCCTGATCGGCCGTAACATGATCAATTTCACCGACCTGCCGATCCAGGCGCAGCGCAAGCTGATGGCGCGCCAGAAAATCCGGCGCAATCTCTCCGCGCTCAGCAACCTCGTCGCCGACGAGGACGATATCATCTGACCGGCGCGGCGATGCCACCCGACCCGCCATCGCACGGCACCGCTGTTCGGCCCGCCCTCGCGGAGGATCTGACGGCGGTACGCGCGCTGGCGGAAGGTGCCTATGCCCTCTATCTCCCCCGCATGGATCGGCGTCCGGCGCCGATGGACGCGGATTACGCCGCCGTGATCCGGGAGGGGCGGATGGACGTCCTGAGCGACGGTGGTGATTCCGGCCGGAATGGGACCGTCCGCGGCTTCATCGTCCATTTCGCACGCGACGGGGATTGGTTCGTGGAGACGATCGCGGTCGATCCGGCCCGCCAGGGACTTGGATATGGTCACCGCCTCATGGCCCATGCGGAGGCGCGGGCGCGCGCGGCCGGCCGGACGGTGATCGCCCTCTATACCAACGCGGCGATGACGGAGAATCTGACCTATTATCCGCGTCTCGGTTATCGGGAGAGCGCGCGCCGGGTGGAGGACGGCTTCGCCCGCGTCTATTTCGAGAAGAGGCTGCCGGATGCGCCAGCATCGTGACGAATTGCAGGTCGAGACGGCCGGACCGGGGCTGATCGAGATCACCCGCCCGGTCACCCAATTCGTGACGGGAAGCGGGATCGGGGAAGGTCTGCTGACCCTGTTCTGTCGACACACGTCCGCCTCCCTGGTGATCCAGGAGAACGCCGACCCCGATGTGCGGCGCGATCTGGCCGATTTCTTCGCCCGTCTGGTCGAACGCGACCCCGCGCTCTACCGCCACACGACGGAAGGGCCGGACGACATGCCGGCCCACATCCGGGGTGCGCTCACCCAGACGCATCTTTCCATTCCGGTGGCGGATGGCCGCCCGGTGCTCGGTACCTGGCAGGGGATCTATCTGTTCGAGCATCGCGACCGGCCCCACCGCCGCCGGGTTGCCCTGCATCTCCTGGGGACGTGAGCCTTCTCGACCGACGATCTTCTCGACCCCCTTGCATTCGCCGCCGCAGCGTATAGGTTGATACTAGAAATCTCAGTCGGGGTGCCCCTGTAGGACGGGGCTGAGAGGCGCGGCCGCTTGATCCGTGCCAACTCGTGGAACCTGATCCGGCTCGCACCGGCGTAGGGAACGGAGATCCGACCTCGCTTCTCCCCAGAATCAGGCGGTTTCCGCGACCCGGCGTCATCAAGGCCGGATCGACGCGGCGCGTCGGCCCTCGTCCCGCAAGGGGGCGGCGTCGACGGCGTGGAGGATCGATGGCGGATCGTCCGATCGACGTGAAGGGGCGGCTGGATGCCGGCGCCGATGCGCTGGACCGGCTGCGCGCCACCGCCCCGCGCGTTCATTGCCTGACCAACATGGCCGCTGCCAATCTGGTGGCGAACGGCCTGTTGGCGCTCGGCGCGGTGCCGTCGCTCACCGATCATGACGAGGAGGTGGGCGCCTTCACCGCCGGGGCCGGCGCGCTTTCCGTCAATCTGGGGACGCCCGATGCGGAGCGCCTGCGGGCGATCGATATCGCGGTCGCGGCGGCGAAGGTACAGGGGGTGCCCTGGGTCCTCGACCCCGTGATGATCGACCGCGCGCCGACGCGCCTGCGCGCGGCGGCCAAGCTGGTGAACGACGGCCCGGCCGTGCTGCGCCTCAACGAAGGGGAACGCGCGGCCCTTTTCGACAGCGCCGATGCGCCGTCCTTCGACGGCGTGCTGGCGATCAGCGGCGCGGCGGACAGCATCGGTCATCACGGCGCGGTCCTGCGGGTCGCCAATGGCGATCCGATGATGACGCGGGTCACGGGCATGGGGTGCCTGCTCGGCGCCTTGACCGGGGCCTTCCTGACGGTGGAGCGGGACGGGCTCACGGCGGCGCTGGCGGCGTCGGTGCTGCTCGGCCTCGCGGGGGAGCGGGCGGCCGGGAGCGCGCGGGGGCCCGGCGGCTTCCAGCCGGCATTGCTCGACCGGCTCCATGATCTGACCCCGGATGATCTCATGCGCGATGCGAAGGTGACCACATGCGCCGATTGAACCCCGTCGATATCAGCCTCTATTTCATTCTCGGCCCCGATCATTGGGGCGCGCGCGATCCGGCCTGGCTGGTTCGCGAGGCCGTCGCCGGCGGCGCCAGCCTCGTGCAACTGCGCGACAAGCGCTATGGCGCCGCCGCGACGATCGAGAGCGCGCGGGCGCTCAAGGCCGCGCTCGACGGCACCGGCGTGCCGCTTATCGTCAACGACCGGGTGGATGTGGCGATGGCGGCGGGCGCCGACGGCGTCAATCTGGGGCGCGAGGATATGCGTCCCCTGGATGCGCGGCGCCTGCTGGGGCCCGACGCGATTATCGGGGTGACGGTGAAGACCATCGCGGAGGCGGAAGCCGTCGATCCGGCGGTGATCGATTACGCCTCCATCGGCGGGGTCTTCCCGACCGGCAGCAAGCATAATCCGGAGGCGCCCATCGGCCTCGATGGTTTGGCGGAGCGCGTGCGGATCATCCGGAACCGCGCGCCCACCATGCCGATTTCCGCCATCGCCGGCATCGATTTGGCGAACGCGGCGGATGTGGCCGCCGCCGGGGCGGACGGCGTGGCGCTGGTCAGCGCCGTCGCGAGCGCCGACGACCCCCGGGCGGCGGCCGCCGCCCTCATCGACCGCATTGCCGAGGGACGGGCCCGCCGTCAACCGGATAGAAAAGAGGCCGCCTCATGAGCACCCCCATCGCCCTTACCGTCGCCGGTTCGGATTCCGGCGGCGGCGCCGGCATCCAGGCCGATTTGAAGACCTTCTCCGCGCTCGGTGTCTATGGATGCAGCGTCATCACGGCGCTCACCGCCCAGAACACGCGGGAAGTGCAGGGTGTCTTCGATGTCAGCCCCAGCTTCGTGCGCGCCCAGATGCGTGCGGTGTTCGAGGATATCGCGATCGACGCGGTGAAGATCGGCATGCTGGGCCGCGCCGATGTGATCGATGCCGTGCGCCTCGACTTGAAACGCTACAAGCCGGCCTGGGTCGTGCTCGACCCGGTGATGGTCGCGAAGAGCGGTGACCGCCTGCTCGCCAAGAACGCGATGAAGGCGCTGATCGACGGGCTTGTTCCCCTTGCCGACATCATCACGCCGAACCTGCCGGAGGCGGCCGCGCTCCTGAAGCTGAAAGAGCCGATCACCGACCCGGACGCGATGGTGGAGGCCGCGCGCCGGCTTCTGGATTTCGGTCCACGCGCGGTCTTGCTGAAGGGCGGGCATCTGGCGGGCGACAGCGCCGCCGACCTGCTGTTCACCGAGGAAGGCGGAAGCGAATGGCTGCCCGGCCGACGCTTCAATACCCGGAACACGCACGGCACCGGTTGCACCCTCTCCGCCGCCATCGCCGCGGGCCTCGCCAAGGGGCAGACGATGGGCGAGGCGGTGAAGCAGGCCAAGGCCTATATCGCCAACGCCATCGCGACCGCCGACACGCTCGATGTCGGTGGGGGGCACGGCCCCGTTCATCATTTCCACGGGCTCTGGCACGGCTAGGGCCGAAATTCCTCCGGACTCAAGAAGGAAGGATAAGCTGATGGCTTCCTCCGATGACTCCACGCATGATTTTCCGACGGATCGCCGACGCTTTCTCGCCCGCGCGGGGCTCGGGACTCTCGCCGGCGTCGGCGCGGGTGCGGGCGCGTTGAGCGCGCCGGCCGTCGCGCGCGCGCAGGACAGGATTACCTGGCGCATGGTGACGAGCTGGCCGCGAAATTCCCCCGGCCCCGGTATCACCGCCGATCGTCTGGCCAAGCGCATCACGACGGCGAGCGAGGGGCGGTTGACCGTCGAATTGCACGCCGCGGGCGAGTTGGTACCCGCGCTTGAGGTCTTCGACGCGGTTGCCGACGGAACGGCCGACATGGCGCACACCGCCTCCGTCTATTGGACGGGCAAGGCGGCGCCGGCGGCCTTCTACACCACCGTGCCCTTCGGTCTCAGCTCGCGCGAGCACATGGCCTGGGTCTATCACGGCGGTGGTCAGGAGCTGTGGGACGAGCTTTACGGCCGATTCGGCGTGAAGGGCTTCATGGCCGGCAACACCGGCATGCAGATGGGCGGTTGGTTCAAGCGGCCGATCGAAAGCCCGGAAGACGTGAAGGGCCTGAAGATGCGCATCGTCGGGCTGGGCGGCGAGGTCATGCGCCGCATGGGCGCCACGCCCGTCACCCTGCCGGCGGGTGAGATATTCACCGCGCTTCAGTCCGGCGTGGTCGACGGGGCGGAATTCCTGAATCCCTGGATCGACGAGGCCTTCGGCTTCTACAAGGCGGCCAAGCATTATGCCTGGCCCGGGGTAAACAAGCCGAACGGGACGGGAGAATGCCTCGTCTCCGCCAAGGCCTATGCCGATCTGCCGGAGGATCTGCGCCAATTGGTCCAGGATGCCTGCCAGGCCGAGCATGCCTACGCTCTCGCCGAGGCCGATTGGAAGAGCGCGGCGGCCCTTGACCGGCTGGAGAACGAGCGCGGCGTCTCCCTCTTCCGCATGCCGGACAGCGTCACGGCGGAGCAGCGGCGCCTCGCCGATACGGTGATCGAGGAAGCGGTCGCCGACGACCCCATGGGACCCAGGATTCTGGAAAGCTACCGCGCGGCGCAACGCACGGCGCGCCGTTGGTCGGAGGTCGGCGTGCGCGCCTATTTCCAGGCCCGCGCCGTCTGACGCGCCGATAAGCCCGCGCCGTCTGACGCGCCGATAAGCCCGCGCCGTCTGACGCGCCGATAAGATAGAGGCCCATCGCGATGTCCGTCACCGCACCCGCCATACGCATAGAAGGCGCCAGCCTGCGTTTCGATACCGTGACCGTCTTCGACGGGCTGGATGTCGAGATCGCGGGCGGTGCCTGGACCTGCCTTCTGGGGCCGAGCGGGGTGGGCAAGACCAGCCTGCTGCGTCTCGTCGCGGGCCTGGATGCCGAAGGGGCGGCGGCCGGCGGCCGGGTCGTGGCGGATGACGGTGCGCCGCTTGCCGGGCGGATCGCCTACATGGCCCAGCGCGACCTTCTGCTGCCGTGGGCGAGCGTGCTCGACAACGTGCTGCTCGGCCCCCGCCTGCGCGGGGACCTCAAGGGCGCGAGGGCCCGAGACTTGCGCGAGCGGGCGCTCTTCCTGCTGGAGCGGGTTGGTCTGGCCGAGCGGGCCTCGGCGATGCCGGCCGAGCTTTCCGGCGGCATGCGCCAGCGTACCGCGCTCGCTCGCACGCTGTTGGAGGACCGGCCGGTCGTGTTGATGGACGAGCCCTTCGCGGCGCTCGACGCGCTCAGCCGGTACCGATTGCAGGCGATGGCGGTGGAATTGCTGGCGGGGCGCACGGTTCTGCTGGTCACCCATGATCCGCTGGAGGCGCTGCGCGTCGCCGACCGGGTGGAGGTACTGCACGGCGCGCCGGCGCGTCTCGCCCGCCCCGCGATCATTCCCTCCGGAGATGCGCCGCGCGCCACCGACGCGCCGGAGATCGCGCGTCTGCACCGTGCCTTGTTGGAACGTTTGGCGGGAGGGGCCGCCATCGGCGGGGCCGAGAGCGCCATGGCCGCGACCGGCGCCCCCCTCGCGCGGGAGGTCGCGGAATGAGCGGCATGACCGGGGGCGGGCTCATCCGGCCGCTGACATTGACCGTCGGGCTCCTCGCGCTCTGGCAGGCGGCGGTGTGGGTCAGCGGCGCGCCCCCCTATATCCTGCCCGGCCCGATCGCGGTGATCGAGGTCTTGGTTCAGAAATATCCGACCCTTGTCCGGCACGGCGCGATCACGGCCTCGGAAATCCTGATGGGCTTGGCGCTGGGTACGGTTTTCGGGGTGCTAAGCGCCCTGGTCCTGACGGCGTTCCGCCCCGCGCGCCGGTGGCTGATGCCGGTCCTGGTGGTCAGTCAGGCGCTGCCGGTCTTCGCGCTGGCACCGATGCTGACGCTTTGGCTCGGCTACGGCATGGCCAGCAAGGTCGCGATGGCGGTGCTGATCATCTATTTCCCCGTGACATCCGCCTTCCATGATGGGCTGAAGCGCACGGACCCCGGGTGGCTCGATCTTGCCCGCACCATGGGGGGCGGGCGGATGGCGGTGTTGCGCCGTCTGCGCCTGCCGGCGGCGCTGCCGGCCTTCGCCTCCGGCTTGCGGGTGGCGGCGGCGGTCGCGCCCATCGGCGCCGTGGTCGGGGAATGGGTCGGCTCCAGCGCAGGCCTTGGCTATCTGATGCTGCACGCCAATGCGCGCCTTCAGATATCGACCATGTTCGCGGCTCTGCTGGTGCTGGCCGTCTTCTCGCTCACCCTGTTTTTCGTGGTCGATCGCGGCATGCGCCACCTGGTGCGCTGGCAGCCGGAGGCCTGATCCCGTCGCCCCGTTCCCCGAGGGCAAAGTCCAAGGAGTTCCACACCATGCGGTTCATCCCATCCTTCCTCGTCATCGCCGCTCTGGCGGTGACGTTCGGCGCCCGCGACGCCTCGGCGCAGGAGAAATTGACCCTGCTACTCGACTGGTTCGTCAATCCGGACCACGCTCCGATCATCGTGGCGCAGGAAGCCGGCTTCTTCGAGAAGCATGGCCTGGATGTCGAGATCGTCGAGCCCGCCGACCCCAACGATCCGCCGAAGCTGGTCGCCGCCGGCAAAGCCGAGATCGCCGTCAGCTACCAGCCGCAGCTTCACATGCAGGTGGCGGAGGGGCTGCCGCTGGTTCGCGTCGGCACGTTGGTGGCGACGCCACTCAACTCCCTCGTCGTGCTGGAGGACGGGCCGATCCGGGACCTCTCCGACCTCAAGGGCAGGACGATCGGCTTTTCGGTCGGCGGCTTTGAATCCGCGTTGCTGGGCGCGGTGCTGCGGAAGGCCGGGCTGTCGATCGAGGATGTCGAACTCGTGAACGTCAATTTCTCCCTCTCGCCCTCGATCATCTCGGGACAGGTGGACGCGGTGATCGGCGCCTACCGCAATTTCGAGCTCAACCAGATGGATATCGTCGGCCGGCCCGGTCGCGCCTTCTATCCGGAGGAACTCGGCGTGCCGCCCTATGACGAGCTGATCCTGGTCGCGCACAAGGACAAGCTCGACGACGCGCGCCTGACGCGTTTCCTCGCCGCGCTGGAGGAGGCGACGGTCCATCTCATGAACCATCCGGAGGAGAGCTGGGAGCTTTTCATCGGCCGCGACGCGGATCTGGATGACGAGCTTAACCGCCGCGCCTGGGCGGACACGCTGCGCCGCTTCGCGCTGCGGCCGGCCGCCCTCGATACGGGACGCTATCGCCGCTTCGCGGACTTCATGGTCGAGTCCGGGTTGATCGAGAACGCGCCGCCGGTCGACGACTACGCCGTCGATCTGGGCCGGTGAAACCGGGGAGGCACGCGATGTTGTTCGAACGTTTGAAGGACGCGGCGGGGCAGGCCTGGGAGGTCTATACCCGCCATCCCTTCGTGCTCCAACTGGGGGAAGGTACGCTGCCGGAGTCGGCCTTCCGCCAATATCTGATCCAGGATTATCATTTCCTGATCCATTTCGCGCGCGCCTATGCGCTCGCCGGTTACAAGGCGGGCGGGATCGAGGATCTGCGCCGCGCGAAGTCGGGGATGGTGGCGATTCTGGATACGGAACTCGGTCTGCATGTGGACTATTGCGCCAAATGGGGGATATCCGAAGCGGATATCATCGCCGCGCCGGAAGCGGAGCCCTGCCTAGCCTATACCCGCTATGTGCTGGAACGCGGAATGGCGGGGACGCTGCTCGACCTGCATGTGGCGCTGGCTCCCTGCATGCTGGGGTACGAGGAGATCGCGCGCTGGTTGCTTGATCAACCCTGGCTGGATCGGGAGGACAATCCCTATGCGGCCTGGATCGCGATGTATTCCAGTGCCGATTACCGCGAGGCGGCGGCGGAGGAGCGCGGCTATCTCGACCGGTTGGCGGCGCGCGAGAACATCTCCGACGCGCGTATGGCCGACCTTGGCCGAACCTTCACGGAAGCCACGCGGCTGGAAGCGCGATTCTGGCAGATGGGATTCGATCTGGCCTCGACGGAGGCGGACCGGGTGTAGGCGGACCAGTGTAGGCGGGGCGCCTCAGGCCAGCCGCTTGAGGAAGCTTTCCGGCAATTGGAAACCGCGCGCCACCTCGAACAGCGAGGCGACGACGGGCGGCGGCGGGTCGCGGTCATAGGCGACGAGGCCGATATCGTGCGCGACCGTCGGGTTCACCAGCGGTATCGCGCGGATTCCACTGCCGCCGTCCAGCACCATCAGGAAATGTTCCGGCAGGATGCTGGCGACGCCGTGAATCCTGATGTGGGAATAGAGACTGACGACGGAATTCGATTCGATCACCGGGCTGGGGTGGCATTTCAAATCGGCGAAGACCTTGTCGACGATTCGCCGGTTCTGCATGTCTGGCGTCAGCAGGCCGAGGGGGTAGTCGGCTGTCTCCATCCAATCCACCTCCGTGCGCTCGGCCAGGGGGTGGTCGTGGCGGACGAAGAGCCGGAAATGCTCCTTGTAAAGCGGCGCGGTCAGGGCCCGGCCCACGGGCTCGTTGTCGAGATAGGTAACGCCCGCGTCGAGCGAGAAATCGTCGATATTGCGCAGGATCTCCCGCGATGCCTGGGACAGGATCGAGAAAGTGATGCCGGGGAAGCGCTGCCGGACCGCCTCCGTCAGGATGGAAACCGACGGCAGCGCGGAGGGGATGACGCCGAGCGCGATCCGACCCGTCAATTCCCCCTTCATCGCCTCCAGGTCCTGGGTCATGGCGGACTGGTTCTCCAGGATCGCATGGGCCCATTTCAGGATGCGCTCGCCCTCCGGCGTCAGCCCCTCGAAGCGCTGGCCGCGCTTGACGATGGCCACGCCCAATTCCTGCTCCAACTGACGGATTCGCCCGGAGAGTGTCGGCTGGGTCACGCGGCAGGCCTGTGCCGCGCGGGTGAAATGCCGCTCATGGGCCAGGGCGACGAGATATTGAAGCTGCCGGATATCCATCGGGTATCATGATGCCTTGTGCTGGGGGCTTCGGGCACCATCGCCCAGGCGTGGCGATTGCTCTAGCCGGCTCGCGCCTCGGATCGGGGGCCGGTCCGCGCCACCGCGCGCCACCAGCCCACCACAGCCGCGCGGTCGAGCGGCAATTCGGTCCCCATGCCGCCGTGAAATGCCTGCCAGGGCTGACGGTAATCCTCGCGCACCGCGACCAGCAGCGGGATCTCCAACGCCGCCGCGCGCTCGAAGACACCGCGCAAGCCTTGCGATTCCGCCTCCGCCCGTCCGAAACGGTTTATGATCAGCAGATCGGTTCGCGCGTCGATACCGGCTTCGAGCCGCGCGGCGATCTCCGTTATGGCATGGGGGTCGAGCTTGCAGCCGCGCGCGCCGCCGCCGCGGAACTGCAGGATCGGAATCTCCCAGGCACCGTTGATCTCGCGCGCGATCAGGGCGTTGCGCCCGCCTCCCGGCCGGGGGTGCCGGCGTTGCACGACGCCGCCGAGACGCGCGCCTTCCGCCGCCGCCAAGGCCCGGATTTCCTCAAGGATATCGTCGACCGGCTCGCGCATCCGGTAAATGAGCCCCGCGAGCGAAGGAGGGGCGGCGGGTGATGCCGTCATGCGGTTATCTCCAGTGCTCTCTTCTGGCTGGTCCGATACTATAGGCGACCGATCGTCCCGGCCATCTCTCCATAGGATGGTTCTCTGATTTAAACACACGCTTGCGGGCGATGCATTTCAGGCGCATTTTACGTAGCATGGCGTCATGAAAGAACGCGAATAAACAAGAACACATAAAAATGAGTCGAATAGGGATGAAACATGACGGGTGGCAACGAGACCGTCTTCTCAAGATGGTCACGACGTAAACACCAGTCGCGCCGATCCGAAACGCCCGTCGAGGATCGTGGATCGGAATCGGAGCGGGTGGAAGAGGGGCGCTCGACACGGTGCGTCGATGCGCGGCGCGCGCGCTCTTCATCTCTCTCCGAGGGGCGCGCGAGCGTTTCCGATGAGGCGGAAGAACTGATCGAGGACGTCGCGCCGGAGGCGGACGCCGATCCGGAAATGCTGTCCGAGGAGGATCTTCCGGACATCGACTCGCTGACCTACGAGTCGGACTTCTCCATGTTCCTTCAAAATAACGTGCCCGGTCATCTCCACCGTTTGGCGATGCGGAAGCTTTGGCGCACCGACCCGGTGCTGGCCAATGTCGACGGGCTCAACGACTACGATCTCGATTACACGATCGAGGAGGCGATGGATGTCGCCCGCCAGTCGGCGGAGGATCTGGCGCGTGGGTCCAAACGCCTGAATGTTTCGGAGGAGCGCGCGCGCGAGCGCGAGGAGAAGCGCAAGGAACGCCAGCAGCGCGCCGGGGAGGGCCGGGGGGAGGGCCGGGCGGAGCCCGCGCGGCAATCCGATGCCGGAACGGACGGGAAGCCCGATCCGTCGCCCATGCCGGAGCCCGGCGAAGCCACAGAAGCCACAATGGAATCGGTCGCGGAGCAGGACGCGTCCGGGGAGGAACGCGGCCGGGGGTAGCGATCGCTCGGGTTCACGGCGCGACGCGCGGCAGGGCGCGTCCGGGATGGGAACCGGCACATCGAAAGAACGAGGGATAACCATGATATCGAGTGGCATCGGAAGCGAGGTGCGGCAAGCGGACCGGGAGTACGAGGCCCCGTCCGAACCGCGCGGGATTTCGGCGGAGGAGGCCGGTCGGGCGGATGTCTATCGCCTGCTGGCCCTGCTGCTCGAAGGGCCGCCGAACGAGGAGTTGCGCGCCTTGCTGATCGGGGTGGCGGACGACGGCAGCGACCTCGGCGTGGCCTTGGCCCGAGTGGCCGACGCCGTTCGTGGGCAGGACCCGGCATGGACGCGCGATGCGTTCGGACGCCTCTTCGTCGGCGCGCCGGCGGCCAAATTGATGCCCTATGGCTCACACTACAAGAGCGGTCAGCTTTATGGTCGCGATCTCGCGGAATTGCGCATGGACCTCGCCCGTCTCGGCATCGCGCGGGCGAAGGATGCGACGGAGCCGGAGGACCATATCACTTCGCTCTTCGAGATCATGTCGGGTCTGCTGACCGGGGCCTTCGGTGCCGCGCCGCTCGACATCGCGGAGCAGTCGGCCTTTTTCGCCAAGCATGTCCAGCCCTGGACGCCGCGCTTCTTCCGCGACATGGAGGCGGCGGCCGAGGATGAATTCTACCATGCGGTCGCCCGGTTCGGCGGCGCCTTCGTCGCGCTGGAGGTCGAGGCCTTCGACCTGCCCTGAGGGGCGGGCCTCAAGCGGGGACGGCTGGCATTTCGGTCGGGCCCCTCTCGCCTCATGCGTTTTTCGTTTCGGTCTTGCGCGGGGCCGTGGTACCTTTAAGTGCGTTTTTATGCGAAAAACGTTTTTCGTGGGTTAAGTGAGACGCGAAACGCCTGGATGGGCGCGGCGTCGATAAGGCACAGCCCCGAAAAGACCGGCTTCGCGACGCGGGTACGCCCGCCCGCGCCACGGTCCCCAGAGGGAGAGACGGAGAAACGATCATGAAGACGAGGGATACGGAACGGAACCCGGTGCGCCGGCGCGACGTGTTGAAGTTCGGGGCGTTCGGCGGCGCGGCCGCCGTGGCTTCCGTCGCGTTCACGGGCGAGGGGGAGGCGGCTTCCGCCGAGGAGGCGCCGGCCAAGGGCAAGGGCAGCTATGTCGAGACCGCGCATATCAGCGCCTACTACAACTCGACCCGCTTCTGATCTGCCCGATTCCACTATGAACGGCCCTGTTCGGGAGGAAACGACATGCTGAGAAAAATATCGAACACGGCGACGGGCCGCGCGGGTTTCGCCGCGCGCTCGGCGTTCGCCCAGGCCGACGGCATCAGCCGGCGCAGCTTCCTGCAACGCTCCGGCGTGGCGGCGGCGGGTCTGGGACTTGCTTCGGTGCCCCTGCGCACGGTGCGCAAGGCGGATGCCGCGACGACGGAAGCGACCGCCGGCGAGGTTTCGACGAAAACCTCGATCTGCACCTTCTGCGCCGTCGGTTGCACGGTGAAGGCGGAGGTTCAGGGCGGCGTCTGGGTCGGTCAGGAGCCGGCCTTCGACAGCCCGATCAATGTCGGCGCGCATTGCGCCAAGGGCGCGGCCATCCGCGACGAGGCGATCGGGGAGCGCCGGTTGCGTACGCCGCTCAAGCTCGTCGATGGCAAGTGGCAGAAGGTTTCCTGGGAAGACGCGATCAACGAGATCGGCGACCAGATGCTCAAGATCCGGGAGGAGTCGGGGCCGGATTCGGTCTATTGGCTCGGCTCGGCCAAGACCTCGAACGAGCAGTGCTATCTCTACCGCAAGTTCGCGGCCTTCTGGGGATCGAACAATATCGATCACCAGGCGCGCATCTGTCATTCCAGCACGGTCGCCGGCGTCGCCAACACCTGGGGCTACGGCGCGATGACCAACAGCTTCAACGATATGCATAACAGCCGGGCGATCATCACCTTCGGCGGCAACCCCGCCGAGGCGCACCCGGTCTCCATGCTGCATATCCTGAAGGCGAAGGAGGAGAACGACGCCCCCTTCATCGTGGTCGATCCGCGTTTCACCCGCACGGCCGCGCACAGCACCGAGCATGTCCAGCCGCGTCCCGGCACGGACATCGCGGTGATCTGGGGCATCCTCTATCACATCTTCGATAACGGCTGGGAGGATAAGGAATATATCAACAGCCGCGTCTGGGGCATGGAACATGTCCGCGAGGAGGTGATGCGCTGGACGCCGGAGGAGGTCGAGCGCGTCTCGGGCGTGCCGGGTTCCCAGTTGAAGCGCGTCGCGCGCACGCTGGCCAGCAACAAGCCGGTCTGCCTGACCTGGACGCTGGGCATGACCCAGCACACGATCGGCAACAACAATACGCGCGCCATGCCGATCCTGCAGCTCGCGCTCGGCAATATCGGTCAGTCCGGCGGCGGCACCAATATCTTCCGCGGTCACGACAACGTGCAGGGCGGCACCGACATGGGCGTGCTCTGCGACACCCTGCCGGCCTATTACGGCCTTTCCGAAGGGGCGTGGAAGCACTGGTCCCGCGTCTGGGACGTGGACTACGCCTATCTGGAAAAGCGCTTCGCCAGCAAGGACCTGATGCAGGCGGCCGGCACGCCGGTCTCCCGCTGGTACGAACTGGTGGTGATGGACAAGTCCGAGATCGACCAGCCGGACAACATGCGCGCGATGGTCTTCTGGGGGCATTCGGTCAACTCGCTGACCCGCCTGAAGGCACAGCAGGAGGCTTTCGCCAAGCTGGACCTTCTGGTGATCGTCGACCCCTACACGCCGCTATCGGCGCTGATGGGCAGCCGGCAGAACAACACCTATCTGCTGCCCGCCTCCTCGCAGTTCGAGACCGAGGGGTCGATCACGGCCTCCAACCGCTCGATCCAATGGCGCGAGAAGGTCGTGGAGCCGCTGTTCGAATCCAAGCCCGACCACGTGATCATGCATATGTTCGCGAAGAAGTTCGGCTTCGACGGCGAGATGTTCAAGCACATCAAGGTCGAGAACGGCGAGCCCTCCATCGAGGACATCACGCGCGAGATCAACAAGGGCACCTGGACGATCGGCTATACCGGCCAGTCGCCGGAGCGCTTGAAGGAGCATATGAAGTACCAGCACACCTTCGACAAGACCACCTTGCGCGCCAATGGCGGTCCGCTCGACGGTGAATATTACGGCCTGCCCTGGCCGTGCTGGGGCACGCCGGAGATGGCGCATCCGGGCTCGCCCAATCTCTATGATCCGTCGGTCCCGGTGGCCGAGGGTGGCATGGGCTTCCGGGCGCGTTACGGCGTCGAGGCGCCGGCGGATTGGGGCGGCGGCGATCTGCTGGCCGGCGGCGACGAGGAGGGTGTCTCCTATCCCGTCGGGTCGGAGATCAAGGCCGGCTATCCCGAATTCACCATGGCGATGCTGAAGAAGCTCGGCTGGGACACGGATCTCAGCGCGGAGGAGATGGACGTCATCGCCAAGGTTGGCGGCAACGATATCGATGCCGTCAACTGGAAGACGGACATCTCGGGCGGTATCCAGCGGGTCGCGGTCAAGCATGGCTGCGCGCCCTACGGTAACGCCCGGGCGCGAACGGTGGTCTGGACCTTCCCGGATCCGATTCCGGTTCACCGGGAGCCGCTCTATACCCCGCGGCGCGATCTGGTGGCCGACTATCCGACCTACGCCGATACAAGGCGGTTCCGTCTGCCGGTCAAGTACGCGAGCATCCAGGAACAGGATTTCTCGGCGGACTTCCCGCTGGTCCTAAGCTCCGGCTGTCTCGTGGAGCACGAGGGCGGCGGCGCCAAATCCTTCGCCAACCCTTGGCTGGCGGAGTTGCAGCAGCACATGTTCGCCCAGGTCAATCCCTATGACGCCAACAATATCGGCGTTCAGGATGGCGGCATGATCTTCCTCGACAGCCCCGAGGGCGGGTCGATCCGCATCCAGGCCCGGGTCACCGAATCCGTGGCCAAGGGCAATGTGTGGATCCCGTACCACTTCCTCGGCAAGTTCGAGGGCGAGGATCTCCAGGGGCTCATGCCGGACGGAACCGGTCCGTTCGTCACCGGGGAATCCGGCAACATCGCCATGACCTACGGCTATGACTCGGTCACCAACATCCAAGAAAACAAGGTGACCATCTGCCGGATCCGGGCGGCATAAGGGAGGACTGACCAATGGCACGAATGAAGTTCCTGTGCGACGCGGAGCGGTGCATTGAGTGCAACGCGTGCGTTACGGCGTGCAAGAACGAGCATGAGGTACCCTGGGGGATCAACCGCCGTCGTGTCGTGACGATCAACGACGGGGAGCCTGGGGAGCGGTCGATCTCGGTCGCGTGCATGCATTGCTCGGACGCGCCGTGCATGGCGGTGTGTCCGGTGGATTGCTTCTACCAGACGGAGGAAGGGGTCGTTCTTCACTCGAAGGATCTGTGCATCGGGTGCGGCTACTGCTTCTACGCCTGTCCGTTCGGGGCGCCGCAATATCCGCAGGCGGGCAATTTCGGCAGCCGGGGCAAGATGGACAAATGTACCTTCTGCTCGGGCGGCCCGGAGGAGAACCATTCCCAGGCGGAGTTCCAGAAGTACGGGCGCAACCGTCTGGCCGAGGGCAAGCTTCCGCTGTGCGCGGAGATGTGCTCGACCAAGGCGTTGCTGGCGGGCGACGGGGACATGATCTCCGACATCTACCGCGAGCGCGTCGTGGCCCGCGGCTTCGGCTCCGGCGCCTGGGGGTGGGGGTCCGCCTACGAGAAATCCGGGTCCTGACGAAACGGACGGCGCCGGGCGCGGGGCGATGACATCGCCTCGGCCCGGTGCCGGTCGTTCGTCCGATCAACCTTTCTCGCCGGATCCATTCCCGGCGCCCACGCGCGGCCGGCCACGCCATTCCACGCCATCGGAGGACGAGAAGCCACATGCGATCGATGAGGAATACGGCCGGGCGAAACACGGTCGAGAATAAGTCGGCGGAGAACAAGTCCACGCGGATCAGGGCGGCCGGCGCGCGTTCCGGTGGAATAGGTCTCGCGGGCGCGATTCTGTTAAGCGGAGCCCTCGGACTCGCCGGGTGCCGCGAGGCGGAACAGGATCGGCCGCTGGACTACGATCCGGGTACCTATCAAGGGCAGCAGGATCAAACGCTCTCGAAGGAGACGTTGGATCAATTGCGCGAGCGCGCGCAGCGCGGCCATTCGCTTTAGCGACGGGGGTGAGAAAATGCGAGGGATCATGCCATTCAGTCGCGTCGTGAGCACGCTTCCGGGCCGTTCGGGCGGGATCGTTCTCGCCATGCTGCTCGCTCTCGCGGCGTTCGCGGGGCCGATGGTCGGGCCGGCCGTGGCGCAGGAGGCCGCCGCCCAGGCGCAACCTCAGCCCGGACCGGAGGAGGCCGTGGGCGGCACCGTTCCGGGCGCCGCGCTGGGCACGACCAGCGATGCCGATTTCTGGCGTCAGATCCGGCGCGGGGTTAGCGGTGTCTCGCAACAGACGCATCAGGCCGGCGGCCGGTTGATTCAGTCGAGTGGCGACAACTGGCGTGCCGTGCGCAACGGCCCGGTCTCGCGCTATGGCGTTTGGTTGCTGATCGGCGCGGTGGCCTTGCTGGCGGTATTCTTCGCGCTGCGTGGGCGCATCCGGATCGAGCACGGCCCCGCCGGCACGACGATCGAGCGGTTCGCCCCGATCGAGCGGGTGGCCCATTGGCTGACCGCCGGTTCCTTCGTGATCCTGGCGATTACCGGGCTCAACCTGCTCTATGGGCGCTATGTCCTGCCGCCGGTGATCGGCAAGGAAGCCTTCGCGGCGATCACGCTCGCCGGAAAATGGGCCCATAACTGGGTCGCTTTCGCCTTCATGGTGGGGCTGGTGATGATCTTCGTTCTCTGGGTCGTGCACAACATCCCGAGCCGCGTCGATCTCAAATGGTTCGCGCAGGGCGGTGGGCTCTTCTCCAAGGGCGTGCATCCGCCGGCCCGGAAATTCAACGGCGGACAGAAGATCGTCTTCTGGGCCACCATCCTGGGTGGAGCCTCGCTCAGCCTGTCCGGCTGGGCATTGCTCGACCCCTTCACCACGACGATGTTCGCCGATACCTTCGCGGCGTTGAACCTCGTCGGCTTCTCGCTCCCGACCGACCTCAGCCCGATGGACGAGCAGCAGCTCGCCCAGATATGGCATACCGTGGTGGCGCTGGTGATGATCGGCATCATCCTTGCCCATATCTATATCGGGTCGATCGGCATGGAGGGGGCCTTCGCCGCCATGGGAAGCGGTCAGGTCGACCTCAACTGGGCACGCGAGCACCATAGCCTCTGGGTCGACGAGGTGCTGGAAAAGGAGCGCGACCGGCAACATGGGCACGCCCAACCGGCCGAATAGCGGGGTGGTCCATCACCGATAGGCGGGCGCGGCGTGGCGGTTATTCCACCACACGCTCACGGTGGGTGAAGACCTCGAACCCGTCGTTCCGGGCAAGGGCGACGAGGGTGATGCCCGCGCGCTCCGCCGTGCGCACGGCAAGCGCGGTCGGCGCGGAAACCGCGACCAGAACCGCTGCCCCCAGGACCGAGGCTTTCTGCACCATCTCCACCGATACGCGGCTCGTCAGCAGCAGCACACCCGGCGGGTCCCGTCGCTCCGCGCGGTAAACGGCGCCGACCAGCTTATCCAGCGCGTTATGGCGGCCGACATCCTCGCGCACCGCGACCATCCCCTCGCCGGGGCGCCAATAGCCCGCGGCGTGGACGGCCCGGGTTTCGGCATGCAGTGTCTGGGCGGGGAACAATTCCGCCTGCGCGGCGATCAACTCGGCGCCCGTGAAACGGCCTTCGCCGTCGACGATGCGGTCGGTTTCATAGGTCGCTTCCTGCAGGCTTTCGATCCCGCATAGTCCGCATCCGGTCGGCCCGGCGATACGCCGCCGCCGGTCGCGGAAGCCGGCCGAGGCATCCTCATCCAGCCAGATCCGCACATCGATTCCTTCATCGAAATGCGCGACCTCGATTTCCTTGATCTGATCGGGCGTGGTGATCTGCCGCTCGGTCAGGCTGAATCCGTGGGCATAATCCTCAAGGTCGCGCGGCGTCGCCATCATGACGGCATGGGTCGTGCCGTTATAGGTCAAGGCGACGGCCGTCTCCTCCGGGATGCAGCGGCGCCCCGGGCCCGCGGCCGCGCGCTCGCGCCATGTCAGCGTATCGACCGTGAGGGATGTGCCCCGCATGTCCATCTGTCCTTCGATTCCCCGCGACCGGGCCAAGGCGTGCCGACCGGGGGTAGGCCCAACGCCCCGATGATAGCGTGCGTTTCCAAGGCTGAACATGGGCCGTCACGGGGGATGCGCAACCCTGTTCCCGTCCGGATGGATTATACCAAATCTTGTTGATCGCGCCTCATGTGGATCGCGTTCGGCTTTCCCTTGAACGGACGGAGGTGGGCAGGAAGGGCGCGCCCCTCCCGGGCCCTCGAACGGCGTCGCCCGCGCCTCTCGATGCCCCGCATCGCCATGGTACGCGCGCCCAGCCGAGAACCCGGGAGGGACGTCCCCATGGGTCGTGATCAACAAGATTTGGTATTATTCGTCGAGGAGGCCCGCATTGCCGTTGAAATGGACGGTGCCGAACCCGCCGATCTCGTAGCCGGTCAGGCGCTTCGCCCGCTCCTTGAATTCCACCGTCCGGGCGAAGGCGATGAGCCGCTGGGCCGGCGGTTCGAACCATTCCCGATGCCAGATCAGAAGATCGAAGCGTTCCTTGGTGACCGGGATGAAGGGCAGGGCGAATTGTCGCGCGACGCAACGCAGGCCGAAGGCGACGTCCGCCTCCTCCTCCCGCACGCGCAGGACGGCGTCCTGTTCGCTGCGCGAGGGTTTCAGGAAGATGCAGTCGTCGGCGTCGACCCCGTGCCGGGCCATCTCCCGATCGAACAGGATGCGGCTGCCGGCGCCTTCCTGACGGATGGCGATCCGCCGCCCCCGGATGTCGGAGAACTCCCGGATCGTCTGGCGGTCTTCCTCGCGCATGATGAGGCCGCGATCGCGCCATGCCCATTCGATCAGGGCCACGCCGTGGTTCTCGAACCGCCCCGTCACCGATGGTCCGTTCCAACGGGCGTCCGCGTTTCCAGCCGTGCCGCCGGCCGCCCCGCTATTGGCCGCATCGGGGATATGGACGCCCGCGATCACGCCTTCCGCGTTGGCGAAACGCTCGACGCCGTCGCGGCTGCCGTCGAGGAAGGTGGCGAGGCCGGAGTTCGATTCCCGTATCGCCCATTCGAGCAACGGGTCGTGGCTGCCGAGCAACACATTGGGCGGCGCCGCTCGACGCCGCACCTCGGCATTGTTGCCGTGGCTCTCCAGCCAATGGTGGATGGCCTCGCGGTTGAACAGCCATTTTCCGAAGGCGCGCGTTCCGGGGATCTCGCCCGACGCGGCCATGTCGTAGATCTTGCGCTCCTGAACGTGGAGCAGGGCGGCGACCTGCTTCGTCGTCAGGAAGATGTCCGACAGGTCGTCGTCCTTCGATCGATCGAGCAGGGCCTTTGAGCGCATTGCCGTGTGGTCCGGACGTGGAACGGTGTCGCCCTACCTACCCCCTCGCCCCACGAACGGCAAGACGGCGCGCCCGCGCGGGCAGTCCCGGTCGGAGGCGGAAATCCGCGCGGGCGGTGGCCGCCGGCTCAGAGCTTCGCCAGCACCGCTTCGGCGGAGGAGACGGAGAAATCGCCCGGCTCCTCGACCGCGAGATAGGTCACCGTGCCGTCCTCGACGATCATGGCGAAGCGCTGGCCGCGCATGCCGAGGCCGCGTTCGATCAGATCGAGTTCGAGGCCGAGCGCGGTGGTGAACTTCGCCGAGCCGTCGGCCAGCATGTCGACCTTGCCGCCCGCGCCCTGATCCTTTGCCCAGGCGCCCATCACGAAGGGATCGTTGACCGACAGGCAGGCGACGGCATCCACGCCCTTCGCCTTGATCGCGTCGATATTCCCGATGAAGCCGGGCAGGTGCTTGGCCGAGCAGGTCGGCGTGAAGGCGCCGGGGACGGAGAAGACGACAACCTTCTTGCCCGCGAAATACTTCGCGGGGTCCACGGGCTCCGGCCCGTCCGCGCCCATCGTCATAAGCCCGACGGCCGGAATCTTATCGCCTACTTGAATGGCCATGGCAGTTCGTCTCCCTCGTCTTTCCTGTCGTTGCGGACGGCGGACCGCCGCCGCGTCGCGATGCGGAAGGCATAATGGGTGCGCCCCCGGGCAAAGTCCAGGGACGCCACTTCCCCCGGCGGGCGGCCATTATTACCGTCCGGCCAGCAGGGGATCGGCGCCGGCGGCGGCCGCCGCCTCCAGCACGTCCGTCTCGCTCAACAATTCCGGCAGCGTCACGCCCGAGGGCGCGTCGGGGCCGTAGACCGCGTTGAAGGGGATGCCGTAGCGCCCGAAGCTCGCCAGATAGTCGGCGATCGCCGGGTCGGGACGGGTCCAGTCCGCGCGCATGGCCACGACCTCCGGGCCGGAAAGCCACTCGGCGACCGTCCCGCGCTCCACCACCGTCTTCTTGTTCCATTGGCAGGTGACGCACCAGTCGGCGGTAACGTCGACGAAGACCGTGCGCCCGGCCGCGACATGGTCGGCGATCGCGGCGCGGTCGAAGGCGATCCATTCGATGCGGTCGTCACCGGCGCCGTCCGCCTGGCCCGCGGTCGCCGGCATGTCGCCGCGCACCCCGTGCCCTATGGTTAGCGGATAGATGACCGTCAGGAAGGCCAACACCGCCGACAACGGCCAGGCGAAACGGGCGAGGCGCGATCCCTGCACCCGCTTCGCGCCCAGCACGATGCCGGCCAGCCCGGCCATCATGCCGATGGCGGCGGCCGATTCCGCGCCGATCGTCATCCGCAGGATGTCGAGCAGCCAGAGCGCCGTGCCGACCAGCGCCAGCGCCAGCACCCGCCGCAACCAGATCATCCAGGGGCCGGGCCGGGGCAGCAGACGGGCGATTCCCGGCATGGCCGCCACCGCCAGATAGGGCGCGGCCAATCCGATGCCGAGCGTGAGGAAAACGGCCAGGATTTCCTCCGCCCCCCGGCTCAAGGCGAAGCCCACGGCCGTGCCCAGGAATGGCGCGGAACAGGGCGTGGCCAAAAGCGTCGCGAAGGCGCCGGTCACGAAATCCCCGGAATAGCCGCGACCTTGCCCCGCCCGGGCCGCGTGGTCGGTGACCGCGCCGGGCAGGCGGAATTCGAACAGGCCCAGAAGATTGCAGGTGAACAGCACCAGCAACGCCACCATGAAGGCAAGGAAGACCGGTTGCTGGAACTGGATTCCCCACCCCACCGTCAACCCCGCCGTCTTGACCGCGATCGCGGCCACGGCGAGCACCAGGAAGGAGACGATAATGCCCGCGGCCGAGGCAAGGAATCCGAAGCGAACCTCCTGCCGCGTGGCGCCGGATTTCGATACCGCGCCCATCAGCTTGAGCGACAGCACCGGCAGCACGCAGGGCATGAGGTTGAGGATCAACCCGCCGATCAGCGCGA
Source organism: Marivibrio halodurans (assembly GCF_017963645.1). Lineage (GTDB taxonomy): Bacteria > Pseudomonadota > Alphaproteobacteria > UBA8366 > Aestuariispiraceae > Marivibrio > Marivibrio halodurans. The sequence goes on from NZ_JAGMWN010000007.1 coordinate 100,971, forward strand.
AACCGATCACGGTCCAAAAGCCGAGCGATGGGGGGGGCACCGCCGACGCCTCTCCGCTCGTCGGCTCGATCGCATCCAGGAAGCGTTCGCCGGGGGAGGCTTCCTCGCCGCCCGGCGTCGGGGTCAGCACCGCTTCCACCGCCCGGGCGCCGTCGATCAGGGTCAGGGTAAGCGGTTGGTCGGCAAGCGCCTCCGCCGTCGCACCGCCGCCTGGGATGCTCAGGCGCGCACCGTGACCGCCGGGGTCGATCCGGGTGTCCGCGCGGCCGAACCAACTTCCCGCCGGCCCCTCGACCAGCAATTCCATCGGGGTGTCGTCGAAATCGGTCGTGGAACGCGCCGCGACGCGCAGCGTCAATGCCGGCCGGTGCGGTCCCTGGACGGTGTCCCCGGTGGGCGTGGCCGGGGCGATGCGCGCCGATTCGATGGAAAGGCCGCCGGGCGTATCCGCCGCGCCGCCGCGTTGCTTGACCGGGACGGCCGCGCGGTACTTGTCGATCAGATGCGCGCCGGGCGTCCCATGCGCGGCGCCGGCCGGCAGGTCGATCGACAGGGCCGCGTCGTAGGGGATGCAGATGTCCTTGCAGGTCAGGTAATTGACCGTCCCGGCAAGACGCACGGCCTCCCCCGGGCGTTCCGGCGTCAGGGTGATCGGCAGGACCACCTCGTCGCCATAACCGAAGGTCTGCATCTCGAAGATGGTGAAGCGTTCCGGCGCGGGCCAGGCGATTTCCGTCGCCGCGACATTGCGGCTGTCGCTCCAATCCGGGCGCGGCGGGAAACCGGCGTCACCCGGGCTGCGCCAATAGATCTTCCAGCCGGGCTGAAGCTGGAATTCCAGGCCGAGCTTCAAGGTCTCGCCCTCGCCCACCTTGTCGACGGCGGCGATCAGCCGAACCGACCCCTGGTCCGTATCGAACCAGGGGCCCGTGCCGTCCGTGCCCTGGGCCCGCGCGTCCGGGATCGCGAGGGTAAGCAGCGCGACCAGGGCCGCAAGGACCGGAAGCAGCCCGCGGCGTGGCGCGGAACCGGAGAGGCGATGGCGTGTCATGGCGTCATTCATCTTCCCGGGAACGGAGGAGATCAACCCCATTCCCCTATCGTCTTGCCTACCTATATAGGGGAAAGCACCGGCGGGCGCCCCGATCCGGATGATCAAATTCGTGCGACCGCTGGTCGCGCGGATAGTCGGGGGGTGTCCGCGCTGGCTTGCATCGCCGAGAAACTGTTAGACTCCCGATACCCGTTCCAGGAAGAGGTCACGGATTTCATGGCAAGCTCCGCCAAGACCCATTCCGGTTATCTTACCGGCCAGCTTCTGGTCGCGATGCCGGCGATGACCGATCCGCGCTTTCAACGCGCCGTCATCTATATGTGCCTGCACAACGCGGAAGGGGCGATGGGGTTGGTGATCAACCGCTTGGTGGATTCCCTGACCTTCGACGAGTTGCTGGAGCAACTCGACCTCGGCCGGTCCGATACGCATGAGGAAATCCGCGTCCATTTCGGCGGGCCGGTGGAGAGCGGGCGGGGCTTCGTCCTGCATTCGACCGACTATCAGCAGGATGCGACGGTGGATATGGAGAACGGGATCGGTCTGACCGCGACCATAGATATCCTGCGCGATATCGCGCGCGGCTCCGGCCCGCAGGCGCAGTTGCTGGCGCTCGGCTATGCCGGATGGGGGCCGGGGCAACTCGACAGCGAAATCCAGGAGAATGCCTGGCTGCATGTCCCGGCGGAGCCGAGCCTGGTCTTCAACGACCGGTTGGACGAGAAATGGGATCAGGCGATCGCGCGCCTCGGCTTCGACCCGTCGCTGCTGTCCTCCGATGCCGGGCGGGCGTGATCGGGGCCGGCGCGCGTGGCGTCTATCCCGGCGCCACGATCCAATAGACCGTCACCACCAATAAGGCCGCCATCGCGCGGTTGAACCACAGGCGCCGGTTACCCTCCGCCAGGAAGCGGCCGATCGCGATGCCGAACAGGGTCCATGTCGCGACGCAGGCAAGGCTGATCGGCCCGTGGATCGCCAGCATCATTCCGACATCGACCGCGAGATCCAAGGTGCCGCCCGCCGGGTCCGGCGCCATGAAGCTCGCCGGCATGGTGAGCGCCATCGCCCAGGCCTTGGGGTTCAGCCACTGGAAAAGGGAGGCTTCGAGAAAGGTGAGCGGCTTCCCCCGCCCATCGCTTTTCGCCGGCGCCGCCGTGGCGATTCGGTAGGCGAGATAGAGCAGATAGGCACCGCCCGCGACGCGCAATATGTCATGGAGCGTCGGCATCTCGCGAATGACCGCGCCGAGACCGGCCGACACGACCGTCAGCATGAACATGAAGCCCAGCACCACGCCCATCAGATGCGGCAGCGTCCGCCGCCAGCCGAAATTGGCACCGGACGCGGCCAGCATGAGGTTGTTCGGGCCGGGCGTGATCGAGCCCGCGAACGAGAAGCTCGCGAGTGGCAGATAGGCGACGGACATTGCGCGGATCCTTTCGGGACCGACAGCGCGCGGACGAACCGACGCTATCGCGCCACCCGTTAAGGGTCAACGTGACTGACATATTCTGGGAGCGCCTTGGGAGGGTATATTCTTCGGCGGAAGGGGGGGGTAGGCGTCAATCCTCGCCAAGGAGGTTGCCGCGCACCGTGATCAGATGGGCACGCATGGCGGCACGCGCGCGCTCCCCATCATGATCGCGGATGGCGGCGACCAGATCGCTGTGTTGCGTGTCATAGCGCGCCCGGGTCTCGGCGGTGACGCTGCGTTTCTTGAGCTGATACCAGGCCGGTTCGTCCCGCACAGCGTTTATCGCGAGGCAATAGTCGATCAAGACCCCGTTTCGCGCCGCCTCGAAGACGGCGAGATGGAGCTTCGCGTCCCAATATTCGAATTCGGCAAGACCGCGCGCGGATAAGCTGTTCCGCAGTGCCTCGGAAAGCCGTGCGATTTCCTCCGCGTTGGCGCGGGTGGCGGCCAGGGCGGCGACCTGCGGTTCGATGATGAGGCGGACCTCCATCAGGTCGGCGGGGGAAGCCTCCCGCATGTGGCGGCCGGTCGCGAGACGACCGAGACCGGCGATCCCGGGGGCCGTCGCCTCGCGCACGAAGGTTCCCTGACCGACTCGCCGTTCCAGCAGCCCTTCGGCCGTCAGCCGGTCGAGTGCTTGGCGCAACGTGTTGCGCGCGACCCCGCATTCTTCCGCGAGCGCTCGTTCGGTCGGCAGTTGCGTGCCGGCGGGCCATTCCCCGCCATGCAGCTTGCCGAGCAGACCTTCATAGATGCCGGCGGCAGCGCGGCCCAGGACGATTTTATTCATGGGCTCCTCTTTTCAATGAACCAATACTGAACCATTCGCGTTCCATGTGCAATCCTTTAGGCGGCCATCTCGAATGGAATTGACAATGATTAGGATTTAGAGCACAGTTCCGGTGCGCCAGGGTGAACCAATTGGTTTATTTTTGGTTCAAAGGTTGGAACCAAGGTCGTCATTTCCAATCCGCGTGGACCGGATTTCCACACGGGGTCGGGATGGTCGGCGGCCCGTTCCGGCGGACCGGCAATAAGAATATGAGGCGGGGAGACGATGCGCTATATCCTTTTCGAGCGGCTGGAAGGCCGTGATTCGGCGCCGGCGCTTGGCCGCATCGCGACGGGGGCCTCGGAGATTGAGGTCTTCGACCTGCCGGCGGTCGAGGCCGCGCGTGGCGTGCTGGCCCTGATCGATCGGGAGCATGCCGGCGACCCGGCGCCGCTTTCCGGGGAGCGGGTGATGATCGACGCGGTTCGTCCGCTCGCTCCGGTTCCGCGTCCGGCACGTAATATCTTCTGCGTCGGCAAGAACTATTTCGATCATGCGGAGGAGTTCGCGGGGAGCGGTTTCGATTCCAGCGCCGCCCAGGGCGCGGTGCCGAAGGCGCCGATCGTCTTCTCCAAATTGCCGGAATGCGTGACGCCCTTCGACGCGCCGATACCCGTGGACGCCGACATAACGACCGCGATCGACTATGAGGCGGAATTGGCCGTCATCATCGGCAAGGGCGGGCGCGGTATCGCCAAGGCCGAGGCTCTCGGCCATGTCTGGGGCTATACCATCGTAAACGACGTGACGGCCCGCGATCTTCAGGGCAAGCACAGCCAATGGCTGATCGGCAAGTCGCAGGACGGCTTCTGCCCGATGGGCCCGGTCGCCTTGGCGGCCGATGCCTTCGACCTGGAGACGGCGCGTATCCGGTGCTGGGTCAATGACGAGTTGCGTCAGGATGCGACCATGCAGCAACTCATTTTCGATATCCCGACGCTGATCGAGACCATCAGCCGGGGCATCACCCTGATGCCGGGCGATGTGATCGCGACCGGCACCCCGGCCGGCGTGGGCATCGGGTTCAAGCCGCCGAAATATCTCGCCCCTGGGGATAGCGTGCGGATCGAGGTGGACGGTATCGGTGTTCTGGAGAACCCGGTTGTCGCCTACCGCGCGGCCGAGAACGCGGCCTGACGGATATCGTCGGGAAACCGGATCAAGGGACGGGTTGGATCGATATGGCGCGTACGCACAAGATCAACGGCGTGACAGTGGAGATGGAAGGCGAGGGGCCGGCCGTCGTGATGCTTCACGGCCTGGGGGGCACCTCCAACACGTGGGTGCCGCAAGCTGCGGCTCTTTCGGGCCGGGCCCGGGTTATCCGCCCCGATTTGCCGGGTTCCGGCCGGTCGCCGCTCTCGGCGATCGGGACGGACCTCTCGATCGACGCGCTCGCGGATTGCGTGCTCTCGATCATGGGGGTGTTGAATGCGCCGCGCGCCCATCTGGTTGGTCATTCCATGGGCACGGTCATTTGTCAGCGGATCGCGGAGGTCCGGCCGGAGGCGGTGGAGAGTCTCGCCCTCTTCGGGCCGATCCATGCTCCGCCCGACGCGGCGCGCAAGGGGTTGAAGGATCGCGCGGGGAAGGCGCGGCGCGAAGGCATGGCGGAGATATCGGATGCCATCGTGGCCGGCGGGACCGCCGCTTACAGCAAGACGGACCGCCCGGCGGCCATCGCCTTCGTGCGGGAATCGGTGATGCGGCAGGACCCGGCGGGCTATGCCGCGACATGTGAGGCGTTGGCCGGGGCCAAGGGCGCCGATCTGGCGCGCATCGACGTGCCGGTCCTGTTGCGCACGGGCGACGAGGACGCGATCGCCCCGCCGGCGGCGCAGCAGCGCATGGCGGATGCCTTTCCAGCGGCGGACGCGGCGGTCTTCTCCCGCTGCGGCCATTGGACGACGATCGAGTGCGCGGCCGAGTCGAGCCGGGCGTTGAGCGATTTCCTGGCACGAATGACATGACGGCCCGCGCGGCGGGCGCGGCAGCGGAAATTCGGGACGGCGCGCGGTTAAAATAAAGAGGCGCCGCCCGGTAGGGAGGAAAACATGGCGGACACGCTTTTCACCAACGTTCGGATTCTGGACGGAACCGGCGACCAGCCCTATCCGGGCGAGGTTCTCGTCCAAGGTGCGCGCATCAAGCAGGTAAGCCGTGGCGGACGATCCGTCGGCGGCCATGCCCAGACGGTGATCGACGGCGCCGGTGCCACCCTGATGCCGGGGATGGTCGAGGCGCATTGCCACCTGTCCTGGAACAACCAGCCGAGCCTGGACGCGATCCAGATGATGCCGACGGAGGAGCACACGCTCTTCACCGCCGACATGGCCGGGTTGCTGATCGACGCGGGCTTCACCTCCGCGGTCGGCGCGGCCTCGGCCAAGCCGCGCCTCGACGTGGTTATCCGCAACGCGATCAAATCAGGGCAGATCGCCGGGCCGCGCTACCTCGCCGGTAGTCAGGAAATCGCGACCGTCGGTGGCCTTGGCGACACGTCGCCGCCGCACCTCGACTTCCCGGAACTGTCCTTCGGCCATCTCGTCTCCGGCCCGGAGGAGATGCGCGCGGCCGTGCGCCAGTTCATCAAGTATGGCGTCGATCTCATCAAGTTGAACCTTTCCGGCGAGGAGATCGCCGGCGTCGGCGCGGAGGAAACCCCGATGTCCGACGAGGAGGTCGCGATGGCAGTCTCCGAGGCGAAGCGCCGGGGCAAGCGGGTCGCCGCGCATGCGCGATCCTCCGAATCCGTCAAGATGTGCATCCGCCATGGGATCGAACTGATCTATCATGCCTCCTTCGCCGACGAGGAGGCGCTCGACATGCTGGAGGCGGCGAAGGACAAGCATTTCGTCGCCCCCGGCCTCGCCTGGCTGATCAAGACGGCGACGGAGGCCGCCGACTACGGCGTCGATCCGAACGGTCCGATGGGCATGATGTACGCCCGAGAGCGCGATATCGCCATCGAAACGATGAGAAAGATGCATAAGCGCGGTATCCGGGTCCTGCCGGGCGGCGATTATGGCTTCGCCTGGATCCCGCACGGCACCAATGCCCAGGATCTGGAATATCTCGTCGACAAGGTGGGGATGACGCCGATGGAGGCGATCCTGTCCACCACCAAGCATGGCGGCGCGATCATGGGCATGCCGGGCGAGCTGGGCCAGATCCGGGAAGGTTATCTGGCCGACCTGCTGCTGGTGGACGGCGACCCGCTTTCCAATATCCGGCTGCTTCAGGACAAGCGGCGCATCCTGGCGGTGATGAAGGACGGCAGCTTCCACCGCGCGCCCCAGGCGTCCTCGCAGAGCCGCCAGACGCGCTGGGCCGGCTAAAGAGGTCCGGTAACACGGGCGAAGCACGGGAGTCGGACCGGAGACGGCATGAAGCTCTTCATCCTGACATTCATGAACGGATTGACGCTGGCGGCGCTTTATTTCCTGGTGGCCAGCGGCTTCACGCTCGTCTTCGGCCTGATGCGCAACGTCAATCTGGCGCATGGCTCGCTCTATCTGGCGGGCGCCTATATCGGCTATACGATCGCGGATGCGACGGGCAGTTGGTATCTCGGCGTCGTGGCGGGCTTCGTTTCCATGGCGCTCGCCGGGGTGTTGCTGCAGATCCTGGTCTTCCAGCGGATGGAGGGACAGGACCTGCGCCAGACGCTGGTGACGATCGGCATCTCGATCGTGCTCGCCGACCTGATGCTGGCGATCTGGTCGGGCACGACCTATCAGTTCTCGCCGCCGGAATGGCTCTTCGGCGCGACGGAACTGCCTTATATCCTTGGCTATCGCTCCAGCGGAGAGGCGGTCTATCTGAAATATCCCACCTATCGTATCGCGTTGCTGGTGGCGGCGATCGCGATCGGGGTGGCGCTCTGGCTTTTCCTTAACAAGACGCGGGTCGGCACGATGATCCGCGCCGGCGTCGACGATCGCGCGATGCTGGCGGCGACCGGCGTCAACGTTCATCTGATCTTCGTCGTCGTCTTCGCGCTCGGCGCGGGGCTCGCGGGGCTTGCCGGGGTGATCGGCGGCACGGCGCTTTCCATCGCGCCGGGCGAGGACGTGCGCTATCTGCTGGCTTCCCTCGTCGTCGTCATCGTCGGCGGCATGGGCAGCGTCACGGGCGCGGCCATCGGGGCCCTGCTGATCGGGTTGGCGGAGCAGTTCGGTCTCGTCTATTCGCCGACCTACGGCGTCGTCTACACCTTCCTGATCATGGTCGTGGCGCTCGCCGTCCGGCCGCAGGGCATCATGGGGAAACGGGCATGAGCGCGGCCGACGACACAAGCCGCGCGGGAGGACGCGAGGCGGCCGTGCCCCCGTCGGTGGTGGGCTATATCCTGCTCGGCACCTTCCTGCTGACCTATCCGGCCTATGCCAGCGATTTCTTCCTGTTCCAGGTCGCGGCCTATGCGATGATCCTGGGTATTATCGCGCTGTCGCTCACCTTCCTCGCCGGCTATGGCGGCATGGTCAGTCTGGCGCAGATGACGATCGCGGGGCTTGCCGGCTATCTAGTGGCGATCTTCGGGGCGACGTCGGCGACGGAATTCGGCCTCGGTTGGCCCTGGTGGCTGGTGGTGCCGCTGGCCATCGGTCTCGCGACGCTGGCCAGCGCGCTGATCGGCGCAATCTCGGTCCGGACCGAGGGCATCTATACCATCATGATCACGCTGGCGATCGCGGTCGCTTTCTTCTACTTCACGCGCCAGAATTACGACCTCTTCAACGGTTTCAACGGCTTCGCGGGGATCGCGCCGCCGATGCTCTTCGGGGTCGATTGGCGCACCCCTCTGCCTTTCTATTATCTGACGCTCGGCGTTTCGGTCGCGGCCTATGTCTTCGTCCTCTACATATCCCGCTCGACCTTCGGGCTCAGCCTCCAGGCGGTGCGGGACAATGCGCGCCGGATGGAGGCGCTGGGCTTCAACGTCACCGGCCATCGCATCTTTGCCTGGGTGATCGCGGGCGCGATCGCGGGCGTCGGTGGCGTGCTGGCCGTGTGGTTCAACGGGCGGATATCGCCGGGCACGATCTCGGTCGGGCCCGTCATCGACATTCTGGTGATCGCGGTGATCGGCGGGCTGCGCCGCCCGATCGGCCCTTTCCTCGGCGCGATCGTCTTCGTGCTTTTGGAGAACTTCGCCATCGATCTGATCGACCGGGAGCGGTTCAATACCGTGATCGGCTTGTCTTTCCTGGCGATCGTCCTGTTCTCGCCGGACGGTCTCCTCGGTTTGTGGGACCGGCTGAAGGGCCGTCTCGCCCAGACACGACCGCCGCTCTCGTGACAGGAGCGCCCCGCGAACGGGCGGCGGACAAAAAGAATGGGTGCTCGCGGCCGGGGATGGTCCCTGGCTGGCCAAGAGAAGAAAGCGGACGGCGCGAGGCCGGTCCGCGCAGAAGGGAGGAAGCAACCATGCGGTTATTGAAACGCACGATGCTCGGGCTGACGCTCGCGGCGTCGGTGGGCATGACGGCGGGGCCGGCGGCAGCCCAGGACACGATCAAGATGGGGGCGCTCGCCACCCTGGAAGGCGCCTTCACGGTGATGGGCGAGGACGGCCTGCGGGGCGTGAAGCTCGCTCTGGAGGAAGTCGGCTACGAGGTCGGGGGCAAGAAGATCGAACTGATCGAGGGCTCCTCCGATGCGTCGCCGGACAGCGCCGTGCGCGCCGCGCGCAAGCTGGTCGAGCAGGATGGCGTGGAGGTCCTGATCGGCCCGCTCTCCGGCTCGGAAGGGCTGGCGGTCAAGGACTATGCCAAGACGCAGCCGGACGTGACGTTCCTCAACGGCTCCTCGGCGGCGCAGGACACGACGCTGCGCGACCCGGCGGAGAACTTCTTCCGCTTCTCGACCGACGGCGCGCAGTGGATGGCCGGTCTGGGCGAATATGCCTATGAGGAGAAGGGCTATCGCAACGTCGTCGTCATCGCCGAGGATTATTCCTTCCCCTATACCCAGGTGCAGGGCTTCATGCTGCCCTTCTGCGAATTGGGCGGTAAGGTCGTCGACAAGCACTGGGTGCCGATCGGCAACAAGGACTATTCCTCGATCATCGCGGCGCTTCCGTTCGACATCGATGCGATCTATGTCGCGCTGGGCGGTGCCGATGCGATCAACTTCCTGTCGCAGTACCAGCAGGCCGGCGGCGAAGCGCCGTTGATCGGCGGGTCGATCACGGTCGACCAAACGGTGCTGGGCTCCAAGGGGCAGCGCGCCGACTATGTCGCGGGCACGCCGTCCGCCGGGCCGATCGCCGATAACTGGGACGATCCGCGTTGGCAGAAGTTCGTCGCGGCCTATAAGGAGCAGTTCCCGGACGGCTTCCCCTCGCCTTCGCTGTTCGCGCATGCCTATTACGTGAACACCAAGGCGGCGGTGTTGGCGCTTGAAGAGGTCGGCGGCGATCTGTCCGACGGCGGCGCGAAGTATCGCGAGGTGCTCTCGACCCTCGAATTCGAGACGCCGACCGGCATGGTCAAGCTCGACGAGAACCGCAACGCCATCGCCGACATCTTCCTGACGGAAGTCGCGAAGGGCGATGACGGGCTCTACAACAAGGTCGTGAAGGTCATCCACGACGTGAACCAGACGCTCGGTGTTCCGCGCGAGGAGTTCATGTCCTATGGCCCGGTCGGCCGCGACAATCCCGATTGTTCGTAAGCGCTAGACGGGTTTCGGGAGAAACGTGATGGCGGTCGCCGAAGGTATGCCGCGGAGCAATGGCTCCGGCCCCCGGTCCGAAACGGCCCAACGGGTCGAACAGGCCGGCGCGGCCCACGCCCTCGATATCGAGGGCGTGGGGCGTACCTTCGGTGCCGTCGTCGCGCTCGCCGATGTGAGCTTCTCCGTCGGCGCGGGCGAACGGCGCGCGGTGCTCGGCGCCAACGGCGCGGGCAAGACGACGCTGTTCAACGCGATCACCGGGGATTTTCCGGCGACGTCCGGACGCATCCGCTTCTTCGGGGAGGATGTGACCGATCTGCCGCCGCATGAGCGCATTCGGCGCGGTCTGCGGCGCACCTATCAGCATTCGCTTCTGTTCCGGGGTCTCACCATCCTGGACAATCTCTATCTCTCCTGCCGGGGCGTGACCCGGCGGCGCTATTCGCTGAAGCGGCCGGGTAAGGACGACCCGGCGCTACGCATGGCGAAGGAGTTGGCGCATACGGTCCGCCTGGACCATTTGGCGGATACGCCCGTCTCCGAACTCGCCTACGGTCAGCAGCGGCAGTTGGAGATCGGCATGGCGTTGTCCGGCGCGCCGCGCTTCATCCTGTTCGACGAGCCGGCGGCGGGTCTCTCCTCGGTCGAGCGGCGGGAACTTATCCAGATCCTCCAGGCCCTGCCGCGCCATATCGGCTATATCATCATCGAGCATGACCTGGACGTCGCCTTGCGCGTCGTCGATCGGGTGACGATCATGCACAACGGGCGCCTCTTCAAACATGGCAGCCCGGAGGAGATCGAGACCGATCCGGAGGTCCAGCGCATCTATCTCGGGGGCGGTCATGGCTGAACGCGGGGAGACGCGCGGCGCGCAACGCGGCACCCGGCGCGAGACAGCGCCGGTTCTGGAGATTGGCGGCCTGACCGTTCATTACGGGCACGCGCCCGCGCTCCAGGGGGTGGATCTTACCCTCGATCACGGTGTGCTGGCGGTCGTCGGCCGCAACGGCATGGGCAAGACGACGACCTGCAACGCGGTGACGGGGCTGGTGCGTCCCTCGGCCGGATCGATCAAGTTCCATGGGCGCGAACTGGTCGGGATGTCGCCGAACCGGATCGCGCGGCTCGGTATCGGCTATGTGCCGCAGGGCCGGCGCGTCTGGCCGTCGCTCAGCGTGGACGAGCATCTGCGCCTCGCCCAGCGCGGCGGGCGGGACGCGGACTGGACCGTCGACCGGGTCTACGAGACCTTCCCGCGCCTGCATGAACGGCGGCGCAGCGGCGGCGGTCAGCTTTCCGGCGGCGAGCAGCAGATGCTCGCCATCGGGCGCGCGTTGCTCGGCAATCCGACCCTGTTGGTGATGGACGAGCCGACCGAGGGCCTCGCCCCCGTCATCGTCGAGCAGGTCGAGAACATGCTGCGGGATCTCGCGGCGGAGGGAGCCATCTCCGTCCTGTTGATCGAGCAGAATATCGGCGTCGCCCTGGATATCGCCGAGCGCGTCGGGGTCATGATCAACGGCCGCATCGCGCGCGACATGGCGGCGGAGGAACTGCGCGCCGACACCGCCCTACAACAGCGCCTGTTGGGCGTCGGCCGCCACGACGACGAGGCGGAGGACGCCGCCGACGACGACGCTGGGCAAGCGGACCGGGCGCCGGAGCCGGTCGTCTATCGCGTTCGGCGCGAAGCCGCGAACGAGGATGCGGGCCCCGTCCCTGGCGCCGGTCCTTCAGGCAGCCGGCGCGACGTCCCGACCCGCTGGTCGCAGGCGAACCCGCTCGCCCGCCGTGCGCGTGACGGGGACGGCGATGCGGCCTCTGGCGGTGACAGCCGCGAGGCCGCGCGCGATCTCAAGCGCGCCGCCCCGCCGATTCCCTTTACCCGCGCCTATGAGGGCGCGGCCTATGTCGTCGGCACCTTCGACACCAAGGCGCGGGAATTGCGCTTCATCGCCCAGCGTCTTGAAGCGATGGGGCGGCCCGTCGTGACGGTCGACCTCAGCACGTCCGGCCGGCCGTCCACGGCCGATGTCGGACCGACGGAGGTCGCCTCCCATCATCCGGGCGGGGCGCATGCGGTCTTCACCGCCGACCGGGGCAGCGCGGTCTCCGCCATGGCCGTCGCGTTCGAGCGTTTCCTGCCCGGGCGCCGCGACCTGGCCGGCGTGATCTCGGCCGGCGGATCGGGCGGCACGGCCCTGGCCACGCCGGCGATGCAGCGTCTGCCGGTGGGCGTGCCGAAGGTCATGGTCTCGACCGTCGCGTCGGGCGACGTCTCCTCCTATGTCGGGCCGACCGACATCACCATGATGTATTCGGTGACGGACGTGCAGGGGTTGAACCGCATTTCCGAGCAGGTGCTGGCGAATGCCGCGCACGCGCTGGGCGGCATGATCGCCAATGCGGGGGAGGACGGTGTCCGCGGGCGCGGCGGCGCCGGGGAGAAGGCGCGGCCCGCCGTGGGCCTGTCGATGTTCGGCGTGACCACGCCTTGCGTGCAGCAGGCGCAGCGTCTGCTGGAGGATGAGTATGACTGCCTTGTCTTCCACGCGACCGGAACCGGCGGTCAGTCGATGGAGAAACTGGCGGAGAGCGGCATGCTCGCCGGGGTCATCGACGCCACGACGACGGAGATCGCGGACCTGCTGATGGGCGGCGTTTTCTCCGCGGGCGAGGGGCGGTTGGATGCCGTCGCGCGCTCCCGCGTGCCCTATGTGGGGTCATGCGGCGCGCTCGACATGGTGAACTGGGGCGCGCTCGATACGGTTCCCGAGCGGTTCAAGAACCGTACTCTCTACAAGCACAATCCGCAGGTGACGCTGATGCGCACCACGGCGGAGGAGAACGCGGCCATGGGCCGTTGGATCGCGGAGAAGCTCAATCGCTGCGAGGGGCCGGTACGTTTCCTGATTCCGGAGGGTGGGGTCTCCCTGCTCGACGCGCCGGGCATGCCCTTCCACGATCCCGAGGCGGACGCCGCCCTCTTCAACGCGATCGAGGAGACGTTCCGCCCGACGGCGAATCGCCGGCTGATCCGGTTGAAGCACAATATCAACGACCCGGCCTTCTCGGAGGCGCTGGTCGAGCAATTCCGCGCGATCCAGGCCCCGGCCGGCGGCCGGGCGCTGGGCGCGCGGACGGGCTCCTGACGGGGTGGTTCCTGGCGGGCGGGACCCGCGCGGGCAAGGACGACGAGGAAAGAGGGAGAGGCCGGACATGGCCAGATTGGAAAGACGCGAGATCCTGGACCGCTTCCGCACGATGATCCGCCGGGGCGAGCCAATCGTCGGCGGCGGCGCGGGCACGGGCCTGTCGGCCAAGTGCGAGGAGGCCGGCGGCATCGACCTGATCGTGATCTACAATTCCGGACGCTATCGCATGGCGGGGCGCGGCTCGCTCGCGGGCCTGCTCGCCTACGGCAACGCGAACGAAATCGTGGTCGAGATGGCGCGCGAGGTCTTGCCGGTGGTCGAGAAGACGCCGGTCCTGGCGGGCGTCAACGGAACCGATCCCTTCATGCTGCGCGGACCGTTTCTGAAGCAACTGAAGGAGTTGGGCTTCGCCGGGGTGCAGAATTTCCCGACGGTCGGGCTGATCGACGGGACCTTCCGCGCGAACCTGGAGGAAACCGGCATGGGCTACGGCCTGGAGGTCGACATGATCCGGGCGGCGCACGATCTCGACATGCTGACCACGCCCTATGTCTTCAGCGAGGACGACGCCCGCGCGATGACCGAGGCCGGGGCCGATATCGTCGTCTGCCACATGGGGCTGACGACCGGCGGGGCCATCGGGGCGGAGACGGCGGTGACGCTCGACGATTGCGTCGCCTCCATCAACAGTTGGGCCAAGGCCGCGATGAAGGTGCGGCGCGACGTGATCGTGCTGTGCCATGGCGGGCCGATCTCCATGCCCGAGGATGCGGAATATATCCTGAAACGCTGCCCCGATTGCCACGGCTTCTACGGGGCTAGCTCGATGGAGCGCCTGCCGACCGAAAAGGCGCTTACCGAACAGACGCGCAAATTCAAGACGATCGGACGGCATTAACCCGTCCGGGCGCCGCGCGGCCGAGGTCCCGGCGCCCAAGACAGCAGGGAGGATACGATGTCTGGTGCAGCGATCGGATGGACGGTTCTGGGGATCATCATCCTCGCCGTCGTCATCGTCGTGGGCGTATATCTGCTTCATTGGCTCTATCGCCGTTCCACTAAGGAGACCGCCTTCGTGCGCACCGGCTGGGGCGGGGAGAAGGTGGTCAAGGACGGCGGCGCCTTCGTGCTGCCGATTGTCCATGAAGTGACGCCCGTCAACATGAACACCCTGCGCCTGGAGATCCGGCGCGGCCAGGAAGCGGCCCTGATCACCAAGAACCGCATGCGGGTCGACGTGGTGGCGGAGTTCTATGTGCGCGTCGCCCAGAAGCGCGACGCGATCTCCGCCGCCGCCCAGACGCTGGGCCGGCGCACGATGCAACCGGACGCGCTGAAGGAACTGGTCGAGGGTAAATTCGTCGATTCCCTGCGTTCCGTCGCCGCCGAGATGACGATGGAGGAACTGCACGAGCAGCGTGGCCAATTCGTCCGCCGGGTACAGGAATCGGTGGCCGAGATGCTCTCGCGCAACGGGTTGGAACTGGAAGCGGTCTCGCTCACCGGCATGGACCAGACCAACATGGACTATTTCAACCCGTCGAACGCGTTCGACGCGGAAGGTTTGACCCGCCTGACCGAGGAGATCGAGCGGCGCAAGAAATCCCGCAACGACATCGAGCAGGACACCATGATCGCCATCCGGAACAAGAATCTGGAGGCGGAGAAGATGGCCCTCGATATCGAGCGGGAGAGTGAATATGCCCGCCTCGACCAGGAACGCGAGATCGAGGGCCGCCGCGCCGGTCAGCGCGCGGAGGTGAGCCGCGAGCGCGCGGAGCGCGAGCGCGAGGCCGAGGAGGCGCGCATCGCCGCCGAACTGGCGGTGGAGCGCGCCAAGATATCCCAGGCCCGCACGCTGGACGAGGAACGCATCACCCGCGAGCGCGAGACCCAGACTCTGGAGGTCTCCCGCCGGCGTGCCTTGGAGAAGGCCGAGACCGAGGCCCGCGAGGCGACGGAGCGCGAGCGCATCGCCACCGAGAAGACCCTGGAGGAGGAGCGCATCGCCAGCCAGGCCGAGACCGAGCGCCTGGAGGTCGAGCGCCGGAAGTCCGTCCAACTGGCCGAGGAGGAGCGCGCCATCGCGCTCGCCAAGAAGGCGCTGGAGAAGGCCAAGGTCGAGGCGGAGTCCGAGGAGCAGACCCTCATGGCGCTGTTGGAGGTGGAACGCGCCAAGATCAAGCGCGACCGCTTGATCGAGGAGGACCGCATCTCCCGCGAGAAGGCGCTTCAGGTGCTGGAAGTCGGCCGGCGCCAGGCGCTGGAGGAGGCAGAGATCCAGACCCGCGAGGAGGTCGAGCGCGCCCGTATCCAGAGCGAGCGCGGCCTGGACGAGGCCCGTATCCTCCAGCGCAAGGAACTGCGCAAGATGGAGATCGACCAGCAACTGGCCCTGGAGATCGCGGAGATCGACCGCGCGATCGAGGTCGCGGGCAAGACCAAGCAGCGCTCCGAGGCGCTGGTCGAGAGCGAGGGCGCCCGGGCCAAGGCGATCCAGGCGGAGGAGAAGACCTTCTCCGCGCGCGAGATGGAGATCGCGGAGCGCAAGAAGGCGATCGAGCTCATCCAGGCGGAACTGGCCGCGGAGCGCGACGGCATCAAGCTGCGCAAGGGCGCCGAGGCCGAGCGCATGGCCAGCCTGGAGCGGGCCGAGGCGCTGCGGGCCATGGCCGAGGGCGAGGCGGAATCGGAGAAGCTCCGCGCGCTCGCCGACAAGCTGCGCTACGAGATCGATGCCGAGGGGCGCCGCCAGCTCAACGAGGCGCTCAACGTGCTGTCCGATCCGGCGCGCGGCTCGGAAATGCGCCTCAAGCTCATCGACAAGCTGGAGGGCATCATCCGCGAGAGTGCCAAGCCGCTGGAGCGGATCGAGGGCATCAAGATCCTGCAGGTCGACGGCCTGCTCGGCCATGGTGGCGGGTCCGGCGGAGGCTCGGGCGGCAATGGCGGAGGCGGCGATTCCGGCAATGGCGGCTTCGCCGACAATGTCGTGAACTCCGCCCTGCGCTACCGCGCGCAAGCGCCGCTGATCGACAATCTGCTGTCCGAGATCGGCATCAGCGGCGGCGATATCGGCCGGCTGACCAATGTCCTGAACCACGCCAAGGCCGTGAATCCCCAGGCCGTTAACCCCCAGGCCGTTAACCCCAAGGCCGATGACGCCGGGAGCGGGGATGACGGCACCAAGGGCGAAGGCGGTACCAAGGGGGGCAAGAGCGCCAAGGGCGACCGCGAGGGGGCGGGCTGATCCGTCATGGTGAAGGTCTATACCTCCAGCGTCATCGGCGCGCCGGCCGACCGGGTCTGGCGCGTCGTGCGCGACTTCAACGGGTTGCCGGACTGGCACCCGGCGATCGCGGAAAGCCGGATCGAGAACGGCGTCCCTTCCGATCGCGTGGGCTGTATCCGCAACTTCACGCTGAAGGACGGCGGACGCATCCGGGAGCAGCTTCTGGCGCTCTCGGATTTCGACTACAGCTTCCGCTATTCGATCCTGGAATCGCCGATGGGCGTGACGGACTATATCGCCGATTTCCGGCTGCTTCCGGTGACCGACGGGGATCAATGCTTCGCCGAATGGACGGCGGAATTCGATTGCGCCCCGGAGCGTGAGGGCGAACTCGCGGAACTGGTCGGCCAGGGCGTCTTCCAGGGTGGGTTCGATGCGTTGAAGCAGCGCTTCGGCGCGGCCTGAGGGACGCCCGGCGATGGTGAAGCTCGTGCGAAGCACGGTGATCGATGCGCCGGTCGATGCGGTCTGGGCGGCGATCCGTGATTTCAACAGCCACAAGTTCTGGCATCCCGCCATCGCCGACAGCGTGATCGAGGATGGGCGCGCCGGGGACGAGGTGGGGTGCGTGCGGCGCTTCATCCTCTCCGACGGGGAGAGCGTGCTGCGCGAGCGGCTGCTCGCCCTCGACGACCGGGAGCGGAGCTTCACCTATTGCCTGACCGATGCGCCCATCCCGCTCGACGGCTATGTCGCGACGGTGCGGCTACGGCCGGTGAGCGATGGGGACCGCACCTTCTGGGACTGGCGCAGCGAGTTCACCTGTCCGCCGTCGCGCCGCGCGGAATTGGTCGAACTGGTCGGCGAGGGCGTCTATCAAGCCGGTTTCGAGGCGATCCGGGAGCGTTTGTCCCGAACGCCTTCCGCCCGCGCCGGCGCGGCGCCGCGATCCGCGCGGGCGGAGCCTTCCTCCCCGACATCTGCCGCGCGCGAGCCGGCGGCCCCGGCGGTTCGGCGCGCGGGCGGGGCGATCGAAAGCTGGGGTATGGTCATGACCGCCCATGGCGGGCCGGAGGTGCTGGAGCGCCAAACGGTCGAGGTCCCGGCGCCCGGCCCTGGCGAGGTGCGGTTGCGTCATACGGCGATCGGTCTCAATTTCATCGATGTCTATTGTCGCACGGGCTATTTCCGGCTGGTCGATCCGCCGGGCATCCTGGGCATGGAGGCGGCGGGCGTCGTCACCGATGTCGGCCCCGGCGTGCATGGCCTGGGGGAGGGGGATCGGGTCGGCTATGCCTGCCCGCCGCCGGGCGCCTATGCCGAACGGCGGACCATGGCGGCCGATCTGCTGGTGCCGCTGCCGGACGATATCCCGGACGAGACGGCCGCCGCCGGGTTGCTGAAGGGCATGACGGCGGCCTTCCTGCTGCACGATGTGCACCGGGTGACAGAGGGGGACACGATCCTCGTCCACGCGGCCGCGGGCGGGGTGGGCACGCTGCTGTGCCAATGGGGGCGGCGGCTGGGCGCCACCGTGATCGGCACGGCGGGCGGTCCGGAGAAGACCCGCCGCGCGCGGGAGAACGGCTGCGCCTTCCCGATCGACACGACCCGCCAGGATTTCGTCGCGGCGGTCCGGGACATCACCGACGGGCGCGGCTGCGACGTGGTTTATGACGCGGTCGGGCGCGATACGATCGAGAAGAGCTTCGAGGCGCTGGCCGTGCGCGGCCATCTGGTAAGCTTCGGTCAGGCGTCGGGGCCGCTGCCGCTTCTCGACATGGCGGGCTATGCCGGCAAGTCGGCTTGCCTGTCGCGTCCGAACTATGCCCATTACACCGGCACGGCGGCCGCGGTCCGGCGTCTCAGCGACCGGCTGTTCGAAGGGTTGCGCGCCGGGTGGCTTCGGGTCGAGGCGGGGCAGAGCTTCCCACTGGCCCGGGTGGCGGATGCGCACCGCGCGCTTGAATCGCGCCAAACCACCGGCTCCACGATCCTGACCCTCTGAGCGGTCATCCGGCCTTCAATCGGCCGGGCGGCGGTGTGACACGGTACCCCCTGGAAGATACGCCCATTTGTCCTAAGTCGCCCCTCATGACCGACAATGATACAATTTTTGGTCGATAGAGGGTTGGAAGATGAGCGGAAAAGAGGTTGCGAGCGTTGTCGAGACATTGCCGGACGCCCGCGCCCTGGCCGAGGTCAACAGGGTCATCGAGCGGGCGGTCGGGTCCTGGAAGACGTCGGATCGGGTCAAGCGTGCCGCCTTGCCGAGCTATCGCTACGACCCTTTCGACCTGCCGGATATGCGGTTCTTCGTGGCGCAGGATGCCGATGGGCGCGTCGCGGGGGTCGCGACCCTGGCCGCGGTGAAGGAGGGGGAGGGGCTGCCCGGCCTGCCGAGCCGATTGCTGCACGGCCTCTTCGTCGATCCGCCGCGCACGCATCGGGGGATCGGCCGCGCGCTTCTGAATGCCGTCGAGGCGGCGGCGCGGGAGGAAGGCGTGCACGCCCTCGTCGTGCGCGCCCATATCGACTCACAGGGTTTCTTCGCGAAGGCCGGTTATGAAGCCCATGCGAGCGCGGCCTACCCCTATGCGATGGCGCGCCGTCTTTCGGGTTAGGGTTTTGGAATCGCCGCGCGGGCGAGGGCGTCGGCGCGCTCGTTCTCCGCATGGCCGGCATGGCCCTTGACCCAGCGCCAGTCGATGTCGTGACGCTTCGCCGCCTCGTCCAACCTTTGCCAGAGGTCGGCGTTCTTCACCGGCTTCTTCGCTGCCGTCTTCCAGCCATTGCGCCGCCAACCATGTATCCAGCCGGTGATACCGTCGCGCAGATAGCTGGAATCCGTCGTCAGCACCACCCGGCAGGGGCGTTTCAGCGCTTCGAGCGCGGCGATGGCCGCCATCATTTCCATGCGGTTGTTGGTGGTCGCGGGATCGCCGCCGGAAAGCTCCTTCTCCTGCCCGCGGAAGCGCATCACCGCGCCCCAGCCGCCCGGGCCGGGGTTACCGCTGCAGGCCCCGTCGGTGAAGATCTCGACCTGTTCCGCCATCAGCCGAGACCGTATCCCGACCGGCCCTCGACGCCGCGATGGAACTGCAGATAGGCGACATATTCCAGCGGGTCCTTCGGCTTCACCAGCGCGCCGGGCGGGCAGTTCAGCCAGTCATAAAGCCGCGTCAGCAGGAAGCGCATGGCCGCCCCCCGGCACAGGATCGGCAAGGCCTCCAGTTCGGCCGCCGTCATCGGCCGTTCTCCGGTATAGGCGTCGAGGAACTGCCGCGCCTTGGTGATGTTGAAGCTGCGATCGCGTTCGAAGCACCAGGCATTGAGGCAGATGGCCAGATCGTAGGCGAGGAAATCGTTGCAGGCGAAGTAGAAGTCGATCAACCCCGACAGCCGGTCCCCCATGAAGAAGACATTGTCGGGGAAGAGATCGGCATGGATCAGCCCTTCCGGCAGGCCCGTTGGCCAATCCGCCTCCAACGCGTCGAGCTCGTCCTCGATCAGCGGGCCGAGATTGGGGTCGACCTCGTGCGCGCGCTCCGCCGACATCTCGTAGAGCGGGCGCCAACCGTCGGGGCCGAGCGCGTTCGCGCGATAGAGCGGGAAATCGGCGCCGGCCGCGTGGAAGTGGGCGAGACCCTGGCCCAGTTCGGCGCAATGCACGCCCCGGACCTTGCGGGTCCACATGCCCTCCAGGAAGGTGATGATCGCCGCCGGGCGGCCGGCGAGCCGCCGCAAAGCTTCTCCGTCGCGGCCGCGCAGGGGCTCGGGGCACGGGATGTCGCGCGAGGACAGATGGTCCATCAGGCCGAGGAAGAAGGGCAGATCCTCCTCCCGCACGCGTTTCTCGTAGAGGGTCAGGATGTAACTGTCCCGCGTGGTACGGATCAGATAGTTGGAATTCTCGACCCCTTCCGCGATGCCCTTCGCCGAGACCAGATCGCCGATATCATATTCCGCGATGAAGGAACGCATCTCCTCGTCGGAGACTTCCGTGTAGACCGCCATGCCCTGCCGCGCCCGCCCTTGATGTTCGCCGTTCCGTCAGGCCACCAACGCGCGCGGCAGCTTGAATTCGATGGTTTCGACCGCCGTGACGACCTCCTCGATCGTCACGTCGTAATGCGCCCGACAGGCCTCGATCACCTCCTCCACCAGCACCTCGGGCGCGGACGCGCCGGCGGTGAGGCCGAGGGTGCGAACCCCGGCGAGCCCGCGCCAATCGATATCGTGGGCGCGTTGGATCAGATGGGCGTTATCGACGCCCTGGTCCCGGGCGACATCGACCAGCCGGTTCGAGTTGGAACTGTTCGGCGCGCCGAGGACGAGAACCGCGTCCGCGCGCTCCGCGATGGCGCGGGTCGATTTCTGCCGGTTGGTCGTGGCGTAGCAGATATCCTCCTGCTTCGGGCCGGCGATCTCCGGGAAGCGCGCCTTCAGGGCGGCGATGGAGGCGGCCGCCTCGTCGACGGACAGGGTCGTCTGCGTGGCGTAGGCAAGCGGCGTGTCCGCCGCGACCTCCAGCGTCGCGACGTCCGACGGTTTCTCGACCAGCAGGATCGCGCCGTCGGGCAACTGGCCCATCGTGCCTTCCACCTCCGGATGGCCGGCATGGCCGATCAGCACGACGGTGCGGCCATTGGCATGATGGCGTTCGACCTCGCGGTGAACCTTGCTGACCAGCGGGCAGGTCGCGTCGACATAGATCATGTTGCGCCGACGCGCCTCGTCCGGCACGTGCTTCGGGACGCCATGGGCGGAGAAGACGATCGGCCGATCGGTTGGCGCGTCCTCGACCTCGTCGACGAAGACGGCGCCCTTGGCTTCCAGGTTCTCGACCACGAAGCGGTTATGGACGATCTCGTGCCGCACATAGACGGGCGGACCAAACCGCTCCAGCGCCTTCTCGACGATCAGGATCGCGCGATCGACGCCCGCGCAGAACCCGCGCGGCCCGGCCAGCAGGATGGTGAGCGGCGGCTTTTCCCCGGAAGGGCGCCCCGGGGCGTTCCCACGGGCCTTTTCCGGGGACCTCATAGGACCGTCTTCCCGCGCGTTCCGCGAAGCAATGGCCTGATCGTCGGTCATCCGTGCCTATCCATATCCGAAAGGGCCCATATCCAATTTGGCCGGTTCCCGCCCGGAACCCGCCCATTGGTGACCCGAAGCACGGGCAACGTCAACCGATGACGGCATTCTCCCGGGGCGGGGCGAGGGTGACGATCACCGTCTCCTCCGTATCGCCTTCCGAGAAGGTGATATAGTCGCTGAAGAGGCAGCCGACGATCTGCCGCACGACGTCCCGCTCAATAAGCGGGGTGAAGGCGCATTCGATTCGACAGGTCACGTTCCGTTCGCGCAGATGAACCGTCCGGCGCATGGCGACGCGGTGCCGTTCGGCGATGGCGCCGTCATAGGCGGCGGTGACCGTGTGCGTATCGGGGCCGTGGATGATCCGGCGCAAATCGACACCCCGCAGGTCCCGCCCGAAGGTGTGTCGAAGCCGGTCACCCGTCAGCCGCACGATCAGGCCCGGGCCGTCCACGTCCAGAAGATAGAGATAGGGCCACAGCCGGGGCGGCACATCGGCGACGTCGAAAGCCGCGACGGTACCGGGGACGGCGTCGAGGAAACACGATAATTCAGACTGCTTCGTGAACCCGTCGAGCGTCATCATCGATCCCCGGATTGTCGAAACCTAGCCTTAAGTACCATTAATGCACGGCTATGAATAGATTGAAGAATCCGCACTCGTTTTACGGGTTTCACGCTCGGTGGGATGTGGTAAGTCTTTATGTTGATATTGATAATCATTTTCATCTTGAGTAGTGTCGGACTTGGAACGAAGCCAGATGACATGGCGATCCGGGGAGCTGCCTGACGATGCGGGGGTAGTACGAACAGGTGAGCGAGAATGCCGGCAAACTGGAGCTGTATCTCAGATACCGCGCGTCCCTGATCGACTATGCGACGCCGATTGTCGGCTCCCGCTCCTGGGCGGAGGATCTCGTTCAGGAGGCGTATTTTCGATTCATGCCCCAGGACGGCGCGGATCGTCCGGTTGATCAACCCGTGGCTTATCTCTATCGGATCGTACGCAATCTGGCCCTGGACTGGCGGCGCCGGACGATCGCGGAGGATCAGCGCGACAAGGCTTTTCGGAGCGTCAGCGACCCTCACCCGATGGTTCCCTCTCCCGAGGACCGGGCGCTCTACAGCGATGAGCTGGCCGAGGTTGATCGCGCTCTTTCAGAATTACCGGACAAGATGCGGCTGGCCTTCGAGATGCATCGTCTCGGCGAGGCTCCGTTGCGGGAGATCGCGGAGCGCCTCGATATCTCCGTCGCGACGGCGGGTCGTTGGACCCAGCAGGCGCATGCCCATATCGCGCGGCGTCTGCGCGATTCCGAATCATGATTATTTTATGCACCCCGGTGAGAAATTCGTCACCGCGCTTCGTCTCTTGGATTAGCGGCAAACCGTCGATCTTCACGAATAAGCACACCATCATTGCGAGCCCCATCGAGTGCGAGAGATGAACGAGACCGCCGGACCGTTTCCCAACGACGATGCGATCGACGAGGCGACGGCATGGTTCCATCGCCTGCGGGAGGCCGCCGACGATGTTGAGGTGTCCGCCGGTTTCCAGCGGTGGATCGAACGGGACGAAGCCAATGCCGAGGCTTGGCGTCTTGTTTCGCGGGCATGGCGTCTATCCGGCGATGCGGCCGAGGCCTCGGTGCGACCTCGGACCGCCGGCGATGGGCTCGATGGTGCCGGCCCGTCGGCTGACAGGGGGTGGGATGACACGGCGGGCGTTGGGATGCCGGCCGCGCGGCACGGGTGGAGGCGTGGGAATGGCCGCGCGCGCGGCCACTCCCGTCGGCGCGCGGCGCCGCGACGACGGACGGTGATCCGTGCGGTGGCGGCCGGTATCGCCTGTCTCGCGGTCGTCCTGGCCGCGCCGTCGATGATGCGGGATATCCTTTCGGACGTCAGTACCGCCGTCGGCGAGACCCGCACCGTCGCGCTTTCGGATGGGTCGAACGTTCACCTCTCCGCGGACAGCGCCATCGCCCTCGATATGGGAGAGAGCGAACGATCCGTGCGGCTTGTCGAGGGGGAGGCTTTCTTTGACGTCGAGTCCGACCCCGACCGGCCCTTCCTTGTCCGGGCGGAGGATTTGACGGTGCGTGTAACCGGCACGGCCTTCGATGTGCGGGTGACGGCGCGCCGTTTCGTCGTCGCCGTCGCGGAAGGGTCGGTCGACGTCTCCCGGGATGCGGCCGCGCCGACCCGGCTTCGGCCGGGTCAAAGGCTATCGATCGACCGGACGACGGGCCATTCCTCGGTGACCTCGATCGATGTCGCGAACGTTGCCGCCTGGCGCAGCGGTCAGTTGATGGTGGAGGACGCGCCGTTACTTGATGTGGTCGATGTCCTCCGACGCTATCACGACGGCATGATCCTGGTGGCGAGCACCGAGGCGGAGGCCAGGCATGTCACCGGCGTTTTCGACCTTACCCGGCCGGAACGGGCCCTGCGGACGCTGGTCGCCCCCTATGGCGCGGGTGTGCGCGCGGTGTCGGATCACTTCCTTCTTATGACCGATTTCTAACCGGCGGGGGCCGCCGGACCGGATTTATCGCATCGGCGTGAGAAAACCGCTGCCGAGCCTCGTCCCCTACAAAGAGATGCGAATGCGAGCCAGTCGCATGGTTGTCGCTTGTTGCGAGAGGGAGAGGTTATGTTTGTTCGGGGAGAAACCAATAGGCGCCGGGCGCGCGCGCCGCGCAGTCTGGCGGGACCCGTGATACCGGGACGGATGTCGGTGTGGCTCTGCGCCGCGGCGGCGGTCGCGATCGCCGCCATGCCGCCGATGGGTGAGGCCCAGGCCGCCGATGCCGCGACACTGACCGCCGGAGGCGGCGCGGCTACGGCGAAATTGGCTCAATCGGGCGAGGCGGTGCGCTTCGACATCCCGGGGCAGGGGCTGTCGGCGGCGTTGATGGCCTTCGGCCGTCAGTCCGGTTACCAGGTGTCGGTCGATCATGGCGCCCTGGCCGGTCTGACCTCCACGCCCGTATCGGGCGCTATGGCACCGGAAGCGGCGCTTACCCGTCTCCTGGAAGGGACGCCCGTTACCTGGCGTCTTGCCGACACGCGCAGCGTCGTGCTTACCCCCGCCGATGCGTCTGGCGACGGACCGATGCAGCTCGGCCCGATCAATGTCGAGGGGCGCAACATGTCCGGTGGAGAGACCGACTATCGCCCGCAGCCAAGTTCGGTCGGCACCAAGATGAACCTGCCGATCCGACAGACGCCCTATACCGTCAATCAGGTCGATTCCGAACTGATGGAGGACCGCGGCGACACGACGGTCTACGATGCGTTGGAGAATATCGCCGGCGTCACGCATCAGAGCACGAATTCAGACACCGGATCGAACTTCGTGCGCAGCATTTTCGTGCGTGGCTTCGATATCGCCGGGGACGGTCCCATCCTGGTCAACGGTCAGCGCTTCTACACCACCGGCACCAATTTCCGCAGCACCGCCAGCATGGAGCGGATCGATCTGCTGCGCGGGGCCGCGGGTATTTATTACGGTGCGTCCCAACCGGGCGGTGTCCTCAACTATGTCTATAAGAAGCCCCAGGCCGAGGCGGCCCAGAAGGTCAGCGTCCGGGGCGATTCCTTCGGCAGTTACGGCGGCACGGCCGATATTACCGGCGCGGTCAGCGAGGATGAAAGCCTGCGCGTCCGTCTGATCGCCGATTACGGCCGGGAGAAGGACAATGTCGAGGAGATCTACGAGGAACCGAAGAGCCTGATGGGCGCGCTTCAGTGGGTGCCGAGCGAGGAGTTCGAGAGCACGTTCACCGTCGAGGCCCTCGACATCGACGGCGTCCCGCAGCGCTACGACAATATCCGCGTCAATGGTGAGTTGCTGCCGATCCAGGAGGATATCTTCTGGGGGCACGACAATGATTTCGTCGACGTCAAACAGTATACGGCCATGCTGGAGAACAACTGGACGCCGTCCGATGCCTTCAATGTGCGGACCTATCTGGCCTATCAGACGACGGATCAGGAACACCAGACGACGCGCATCGGCGGCCGTGGGGGCGGAGCGCCCCTGGCCGATACGTCATTGCCGCGCACGGTGCATGTCGGTCAGTCGGAGGAGTATTCCATCTCCACCGGGTTCGACCTGAGCGGGCGCTTCGATACCGGCGATTTCGGTCATGATTGGCTGTTCGGCTACGGCTTCGCCTATGGCGAATCCGAAGGCGGGGTGGCCCAGTGCAGCACGGGCGCGAATGCGGGCTCGGACTGCTTCCCCATACGCCCGACCTCTCAGTTCCCATTCGATCCGGTCCAGGGGGACTATGCCTATCAGAGTGACATATTCGACCTGATCGGCACGCAACGCGGCGGTGTCGGTTTCAGCGAGGCGCGCGACCACAATTTCTATGTTCAGGACATGGTGACGCTCCCGAACGAGGATACGAAGCTCCTCGCCGGTGTCGGCTATACCATCGCCGAGCGGGAAAGCTGGGACGAACCGAAAGGGGGAACCCGAACTCCGACCCAGATGATCGATGCGGCCCGGCCGACGCCCCGTCTCGCCCTGATCCACGATCTGGACCGGGTGACGACGGTTTATGCCAGCTATAATGAATCCTACTTCCCGCAACTCTACAGCAATCCGGATGGCGGCATTCTCGACGATCCCGAGATCGGCGTGCAGTACGAAGCCGGGTTCAAGCGTGATATGTTCGATGGCGATGCGCTCTTCACCCTTTCCCTCTTCCAGTTGGAGAAGGAGAACGTGCAGCGCAACGATCCGGCCTATGATCCGTCGCTCGGCTATCGGATTTCCGATGGCCTGCAGCGTTCCCGGGGGCTGGAGACGGAGCTTTCCGGCCGGGTCAACGACTGGTGGAAGGCGCATCTGGGCTATGCCTATCTGGCGACCGAAATCGTCGATGCGGATGCCAATGTCGGGCAGGATTTCGAGAATGTGTCGCGGCACAACCTGTCCCTCTGGAACAAGTTTCGGGTTCTCGGCGATCGGAGGAGCGGAGAGTTCAGCATCGGCGCGGGCCTGTCCGCCCACAGCCGCTCCGGCACCTTCAGTGGCGCGGAAAACCCGGGATATGGGATCGTCGATGTCGGTCTGTTCTATGAGCAGGATGTCGAGGACGGGCCGGCCCTGAACGCCGCGTTGCGCGTCGATAATCTGCTGGACAAGGATTATTTCGACCGCCGTTCCTACGGCAGTTCCGTCACCTATGGCGAGGAGCGGGTGGTCAGCTTCCGCCTCGGGGCGCGGTTCTGATGGCGCAAGCGGCGCGCGGGGCGCGTGGACGGGCTCCGTCCCCGCGTTACCGTCTGGATGTCGCCTCGCGCGCGGTGGCGGGGATCGGGGGCGGATATGCGCTCTCGGTCCTCGTCACGCTTCTGTTGGCGCGGCTATTGCCCCTGGGGGCGGCGGACGCGGGCCTCGCGGCGACGATGGGCTCCTTCACGATCCATGCGATCGCGATCATCTGGGCTTTCTCCGTGCGGGGGCAGGCGCGGGTGTGGGGCGGTATCGCCGGGGCGGCGGCTCTGGCTGGCCTCCTGCTGATCGTCATCCATGAGATTGGCGGCGGGGCGCAAATGGGGGGCGGGCTATGAAGGGTGGCTTTCGCCAATCCATGGCCTGGTTGCATGCCTGGGTAGGAATCCTGCCGGGATGGTTGCTGTTCGCGGTCTTCCTGACCGGGACGATCGCCTTCTTCCGGACGGAGGTCACTTTCTGGATGCAGCCGGAACTGCATGCCTCTCAACCGGGGCCGGAGACGGCGGCGATGGCGATGGAGCGGCTGCGGACCCTGGCGCCCAATGCCGAAAGCTGGGTCGTCGGTCTGCCGGAGGAACGCTCCCCCACGCTCAGCCTCTCCTGGCGGGAGCCGGGCGCGCCGCCGGGCCGGCGTGGGTTGACCGGCACGGTGCTGGATGCGGGCAGCGGCGTGGAACTGCATCCCCGGGACACGGCGGGCGGTAACTTCCTCTATCGTTTCCATTACGAGCTTTATGCCCTGCCGCGCGATTGGGGACGCGCCATCGTCGGAATCGCGACCATGGCGATGTTCGTCGCGATCCTGAGCGGGGTGATCACCCATCGGCGAATCTTCAAGGACTTCTTCACCTTCCGGCCGGCGAAGGGCGGGCAGCGATCCTGGCTGGATGGTCACAATGCGGCCGCCGTGCTGGGGCTGCCGTTCCATCTGATGATCACTTATTCGGGGCTGGTCCTCTTCATCTCGACACTGATGCCCTGGGCATTGGACGATGGGGGGCGCCATGGCAGGGGGGGCGCGCCGCCCGATGCGGAAACCACGGTGGAAAAACAACTGACGCCCGCCGACCTGCCCGAATTCGCCCCGATCGGTCCGGTCCTCGCGCAGGCGGAGGCGCTTTGGGGTATCCCGGCCGGGCGCATCATGGTGGAGGATCCCGCCGGCGCGGCGGTCATAACGCTGGCTCCCCGGCGCAATACCCGCCTTTCCGCGCATAGCGGCAGCGGGTCTATCGGCGTGGAGCGATTGCATTTCGACGGACGCAGCGGCCGCCTGATCGGCCGCGACGACAATATCGAGGAGTCCGCCGTCCAGGCGACCAACAATGTGCTGGGCAGCCTTCATCGTGCGCGCTTCGCGGATACGACCATGCGGTGGCTGTTCTTCCTGGCCGGCGTCGCGGGAACCGCCATGGTGGGGACCGGCCTTATCCTGTGGACGGTCAAGCGCGCGAAGCAGCAGGCCCGCCCGGACGGCACCATACCCCGCCATATCGAGGTGATGGAGCGTCTCAACATCGCGGCCATCACCGGCCTGACCATCGCGGTCGGCGCCTATTTCGTCGCGAACCGCCTTTTGCCGGTGGATATGGCCGACCGGGCGGGATGGGAGATCCGCGTCTTCTTCGCCGTCTGGGCGGCCTTCATCCTGCACCCCTTCCTACGGCCCCTGCGGGTCGGTTGGGTGGAGCAGCTTACCATCGCGGCGGGGCTTTTCGCGGCCATTCCGCTTCTCAACATGGCGGTGACGGGCAGTCATCTGTTCGTGACCCTGCCGGCGGGGAGCTGGATCGTGGCGGGTTTCGATCTGATCTGCCTTCTGACCGCGCTGGGGTTGGGGGCGACGGCCCTGAAGGTCGCGGGCCGCTGGCCGGTGGCGGCCGTCCGGCCGTCCGGCCGTGGGGCACGCGTGCGCCGGCGCGCGGTGGGGCGGGTGGAATGATCGCGCTCGCGCTCGCCGTCTCCTATATCGGCATGCTCGTGCTGTGTCTCGCGATGGATAGACACGGGCGGGACGTGTTGGGCCGGGTGCCCGGCCGTGGCGGGCGTCTCGCGGCCCGCCTGCTCGGTTCGGCGTTGCTGGCCGGCGCGCTCGTGCTTTGCTTCGACCGGTGGGGGCATGCCATCGGGACGACCGCCTGGCTCGGCCTGGTCACGGTCGCGGGGCTCGTGTTGATCCTGTTGCTGCCCTTTTCTGTCCGCGCGGCGGGGACGGGCGCGCGCATGGCCTGTTTGCTCGCGCCCTTGCCGGTGGGGGCGATGGCCATGGGGGTGTTCGCCGGATAGGAGGGAGGTGAGGGGTCAGCCGGTGGGCTCGGGCCCTTCCCGTTTCTTCGCCTGGAGGCCGAGATAGAAGGCCATGACCGCGGCGGCGTTGAGCGCCGTGATCTCGGCCACGTCGTAGGCGGGCGCCACCTCGACCACGTCCATGCCGATGAAGCGTGGCCCCTTGAGCCGCGTCAGGATGGCCCGTGTCTGCCATGAAAGCAGGCCGCCGACCTCCGGCGTGCCGGTGCCCGGCGCGCAGGACGGATCGAGGCAGTCGATATCGAAGGTGAGGTAGGTATCCCCAGACGTTCCGACGATATCGACGATCCGGGCGGCGATCTCGTCCGGGCGGCCGAGATGCACCTCCTCGGCCGATATGATCGTCACCCCCTGGTCCGACGTCCAGTGCCAGACCTCCGGTTCGACCCGGCAGCGGATGCCGATTTGCACCATCCGCTTCGGATCGACCAGCCCCTCCTCGATGGCGATGCGGAAATTGGTGCCGTGGGTGAAGGGCACCTGGAAGGTTTCCGCCCAGGTGTCGACATGGGCGTCGAAATGGACGAGGCCGAGCGGCCCGCCCCGACGCTTCGACGCCGCCCGCAACAGCGGCAGGGTGACGAGATGATCGCCCCCCACCGATAGCAGGTGGTCGTAGGCCATGGCCTGACGCTCGATCGCGTCCAGGGAGTCCGCCAACTGGCCCATATAGAGGCTGAAATTTCCCACGTCGGCGATATCCAGCCCGTAGAGATCGGGCCAGAGATCGGGATAGGTGCCACCGACCATGCGGCTCGCGCGGCGCACCGCCGCCGGTCCGTCGCGCGCCCCGGCGCGGTTGGTCGTGCCCAGGTCGAAGGGAATGCCGGCGATGGAGAACTCCGCATTCGCCATCTTCTCCGTGCCGAAGAAGGTTTCGCGCGCGGCGAAGGTGGGCAGCGGCCTGTCGCGGCGCTTGCCCGACCGCTCGGCTTGGCCGGAAGGGGGCGAGTTCGGGGGCTGGTCGCTCATGATCGCGTCCCTTGGTCGGTCGGGCCCCTCCATGGCGGTATCCATGTCGGGCGGTTAACCGGATAAGGATGGCAGTTTACCACGGCGAAATGAAGCGGAGCGATCCGGCCCGGGAAAAGCCGGGGCCCTTTTCCTCCAAAACCGGGTCCTCCAAACCGGGCCCCTCCTGAAAAGCAGGGAGGTCATCCGGCCATGACGCGGTTCCGGCCGTCCTCCTTCGCGCGATAAAGCGCGCGGTCGGCACGCGCCAACAGGCTGTCCTCACTTTCATCCACGTCGTGGCACGCGACGCCGAAGCTGCTCGTCACCTGCCCGATTTCCCCGAAATCATGCGCGGCGATCGCGCCACGTAGCTTTTCGGCGAGGACCATCGCCCCCTCAAGGGTCGTTTCCGGACAAATCACCAGGAACTCCTCGCCGCCCCAGCGTCCGGGAATATCGACCTGCCGCACGCTGGTGCGTAGGAGGGTGGCGATATCACTCAATACCCGGTCGCCCGCCTGATGCCCGTGGATATCGTTGACGCGCTTGAAGTGGTCGACGTCGAAGAGAATCACGGACAGGGCATTGTGGTATCGCTTGCGGCGTTCAAGTTCGTCGGCGAAGGCGCTGTCCAATTTCAACCGATTGAAAAGGCCTGTCAGCCGATCGGTGATCGACAGTTCCTGGAGCTGGCGTGCCTTGCCCTCGAGGTCCTTGGTCTGGTTCGCGACGATGCGCTCCAGCCGCTCGGTCGCGAACCGGAATGCCATGAACAGTAAAAGTTCGACGAAGAGGAACCCGACGATGCCATAGACGATATTGAAGAGGGCTGCCCGGCGGTGGGCGGTGATTCGTTCGGTCGCGTCGCGCCAGAAGACGACCGCGCCGACCGCTTCGCGATCCGGTTCCCGCATGCCTTTGTAGTCGCGCAATGGGAAATGCGTTACTACGTGGATGGTCTCGTCGGTCTCGACGATATTCGTGTCCTCGTCCCGGAAATCGAGGCCGAGTTCCGGCATCTTCGCGAGAATGGGACGCAGCCCCTCCCTGGATTGCGCTTCGATGGCGCAGTCGCATCCGGGCTCGCCCTCGCCGAATCGCTCCTTCACGAAATCAGGCCACATCGCCGATTCGATGTGATCCATGGAAAGCAGGATGCCCACTCCCTGGCCCAGCCGTTCATCCAGGATCTTGATGATATTCGAGAAGGACGTCCCCACTTCCAACGCGCCGGCATGGACATGCTCGCCACTGTCCGGGTCGGTCGCATAGACAGGCACGACACCGCGTAACCCGGAATAGACCCGTCCCGTCTCGAACCCGACCCGGGGCGATTTCTCGGCGTTCGTATCGACGATCGTGTGCCGGACATCATGCATCGTGTCGCCGAATTTGTCCGGCCGATGAACGCGAAGGAAACTGGTGGAGCCGGGTCCGAGATGAAAATGCAGTTGGCGGACATCGAACCTGTCCTGCACGCGTTGCCAACTCGGACCGATCCTCTCGAAGAGTTCTCGCCGGATTCCGGCCGCCTTCGGCCCGCCCGCGCCGCCGCCTTCCGCCTCGACCGCCTTTCCCCCGGCGAGAAATAGGGATTGCATCTCGGAATCGTTGGCGATGAAGGTGGCCATCGCCAGCATGTTGCTATAGGTGCGGTCCGTCAGGACTTCGAAACTCGACCGGAGGTCCCGACTCTCCTCCTTGAGGGTGCGCGTCAATGTATCCGATGCATTATCGTTATTGATATAAACAAATAAAATATCAATTACAGCGATTGATAGACTTAATAGAAGGAATACTTTTTTATTCTTCGTTCCACGCATTCACCCGCCCACCCATTCTTGGGCGCCATTTCAGGCTACCTTATGATTGTATTTATTTTTTATTTTCAATCATTATAGTTTCTCGCGAATATATTCTTGCTCTACCTGGAATGCGAAGTAAACGGTTATTTTCGTGATCGCGTGACGATAGGTGACCGTGGCCCCCGATCTTCGCATTCGCCCGTCATTCGCCCATCATTCGAGCGTCGGGGGAGGCGGCAGGCGGGGCTTCTGCTTGACCTGATTGAAGGCGAAGCTGGATTCGATCGAGGCGATGCCTTCGATCCGGGTCAGACGCTCCCGGACGAAGCGTTCATAGGACTGCAGGGAATCGGAGACGACCCGCAGGAAGTAATCCCGTGGGCCGGTCATGAGATAGCATTCCTGTACCTCGTCCAGGTCCTGGATCGCTTGCTCGAAGGCGCGGATGGCGTGGTCCGTCTGGCGTTCCAGCTTGATCGACACGAAGACGGTGACAGGCAAGCCATAGAGCGTCTGGTCGATCTGCGCCTGATAGCCGCGCAGGATGCCCGAATCCTCGAGCTTGCGGACCCGCCGCAGACAGGGCGATGGCGAGAGACCGACGATCTGCGCCAGCTCTTGATTGGTCAGGCGCGCATTCTGCTGAAGCGCGGTGATGATCTTCCAGTCTATTTTATTCATGGCACCCTGATTGGCAGATTCTGCCAATTCAATAGAGGTTTGCTTTTCAAATCGCAAACATATGCCGGGAGGCTTCTGGTAGCGTCGCGCTCGTGGGTGTTGGCATTCGCACCGTGACGCCCCGTTTCTTCACACCGGCGCTCGCCCTCTTCCGGCGGTTTCGCGTACACGCTCGGTGGCGCGCGCCGGTATCTGGGAAAGGCAGCAATTCATGGCTACCGCGGATATTCGGCGGATCGATCTGGTCGAGGTCGCGCCGCGAGACGGTCTCCAGTCGATCGCCGAGCCGGTTTCGACCGAAGAGAAGATTGCCCTGATCGCCGGGCTCCTCGATGCCGGAGTCCGGCGCATGGAGATCGGGTCCTTCGTCAGCCCCAAGGCGGTTCCCCAAATGGCCGACATGCGCGAGGTCGTCGCCGGCCTTGGAGAGCGATGGACGGATGGCCTCGCCGTCCTGATCCCGAACGCGAAGGGGGCCGAAATCGCGGTCGAGGCGGGGTGCCGCGCGCTGGTCTTCGTTCTCTCCGTCTCCGAAACACATAATCTGAGGAATGTGCGGCGGACGGTCGGAGAGTCGCTCGACCAATTGCGCGCGATCGCGGCGGTGATGGCGCGGACGCCGGGTATCGCGCTTCGGGTCGATTTGGCGACCGCGTTCGATTGTCCATTCGACGGTTCCGTGCCGGAGGCAAGGGTTAGGGAGGTGTTCGAGGCCACCCGGTCCATCGTCCCGCGGGCGGAATTCGCGCTGTGCGATACGACGGGGCGGGCCGACCCTTTCCGGGTACGCGCGCTTTTCGCCGGATTGATCGCGGCGGACCCCACGGTTCGCTGGGCGTTCCACGGTCATGACACGTTCGGCATGGGGGTCGCGAACGCCTTCGCCGCCTATGATGCCGGGGTGCGCGTCATCGACGGGTCGACCGCCGGCCTCGGAGGTTGCCCGTTCGCGCCCGGTGCTTCCGGCAATACCGCGACGGAGGATCTGGTCTATGCCTTCGCGCGCGGCGGGATCGAGACCGGCATCGACATGACGCGATTGCTCGCGGTGTCGGATCGGATCGCGGCGCTGCCCGGCGGAAGGACCGGGGGGCATTTGCGCACGGTCCCGAGGGACCGGGTCACCCTGGTCCGGTGAGGTCATCCCGGAAGCCCGGGGGCGATGGTCTCCGGTGCCTCCATCATTCCCCCCATCCCCATCCTGATTCTGGAACAGCAAGTAGAAGGTCTGTCGTCCGATGAGCGATATCACGTCGCGCCCGGCCCCTTTAAGCGGTCTGCGCATCCTCGAACTCGGCCATTTCATCGCCGCCCCGTTCTGCACCCGCGTCCTGGCCGATCTGGGCGCGGAGGTCATCAAGGTGGAGCCGCCGGGACGGGGCGATCCCGTCCGCGCCTGGGGACAGACCCCCGAGGGGCAGAGCACGTCCGTCTGGTGGTCGGTGCATGGCCGCAACAAGAAATCCGTCAGCATCAATCTGAAGGACCCGGCAGGGATCGATCTGGTGCGCCGGTTGGTCGGCGAAGTCGATGCGGTGGTGGAGAACTTCAAGCCCGGCCAACTCGCGAAATGGGGATTGGGGCCGGACGACATCGCGGCCGCCAATTCGGACGCGGTTCTCGTCCAGATCTCCGGCTTCGGACAAACCGGCCCGGGGCGCGATCGCGCGGCTTTCGGTCTGATCGGCGAGGCGGTCGGCGGTATCCGCCACTTGACCGGCTATCCGCCGGCGGTGACGGATCTGCCGCCGGTTCGCACGGGCATATCCATCGGGGACAGCATAGCCGGGCTCTACGGCGCGATCGGACTGCTCGCGGCGATCTTCGAGAAGCGTGTCGCGCGGGCGGGAGAGGACCTGCCCAACCGCCGCGTGGATGTCGCCTTGACGGACTCCGTGCTCAGCCTCATGGAGGGGTGCCTGCCCGAATACGGCTATTTCGGAAGTGTGCGCCAGCCGCACGGCTCCTCCCTGCCGACGACCGCGCCGTCGAACGCCTATCCGTCGCGGGACCGGAAATGGTTCCTGATCGGTGCGAATTCGGATTCGCTGTTCGCGCGGCTTTGCCGGGCGATGGATCGCGTCGCCCTGACCGATGATCCGCGTTTCATCGACAATCAGGCCCGGGTGCGCAATGCCGAGGCGTTGGACCAGGAAATTTCCGCCTGGACCTTCACCAAGACGATCGACGAGTTGGAAGCCGCGATGAAGGAAGTCGACGTTCCGTCGAGCCGTATCTACACCGTGGCCGATATCGCCGCCGATCCACAGTTCCGGGCACGCGGCATGATCCAGGACGTCGCCGATCCGCGGCTGGGCAAGGTGCTGCATCCCGGCGCGGTTCCCGATATGGGAGGGGATGCGGGAGCGACCGTTCGCTGGACGGGGCCGGAGGTCGGTGCCCACACTGATGAAATCCTTGAAGGGCTGCTGGGGATGACGGCGACGGATATCGACCGGCTGCGCGGCGCCGGCACGATTTGACGGCAGGCGTCGTCCGGTCGGTCGGTCAGCTACCGGACGGTTGCCGGGCACTGCCGGCCAGGCTCGCGAAGGTTCCGTCGAGCCCGGGCAGGATCTGTTCCGCCAGCTTCAGCGGGTCGGCCCGGTCGGGAGCGAGGCTCCATTCGACCCAGATCCCCTTCAGCAGCGCCATGATCGCCAGCGTGACGATGTCGAGATCGACCGTCAGTCCCTTCTCCTCGGCGACGGCGCCGACCAGCCCGCGAAGCTCCTTCTCGAAACGCGCATAAATCCGGTCGTGGACGGTGCGGATCGTCTCGTTCGTCTGGGCCAGGCTCCAGAACAGGAAACGGGCGCGGACATATTTCGCGTCCAGCGCGCCGGGATGCAGGCAGGCCGTGATGAAGGCGTGCAGGCGCTCGGTCGGGGTCAGGTCCGGTAGCGCCAGCGCCTCGCGGGTCTGCGACTGAACCTTGTCGGAGAGCTGCTGTAGGGTCGCGGCCAGAAGCTCGTCCTTGGTTCGGAAATGGTGGCGTACCATGCCGAGCGACACGCCCGCTTCCGCCGCGATCAGACGTACGCTGATTTCCGACGAGCCGTGATTGCACAGGCACCGGAAGGTGGCGTCGATCAACTCCTGTCGGCGCACTTCCGGCGCCTTCTTGGAAAAGCTTCGCGCCTGCCTCCGGGGTCTGTGCTCGTCGCTCGTCGGTGCGCTCATATGAACTCTCTACATTGTTGAGCGCACTGGCTGCCACCATACCGCACCCCCGTCAAGAAAGACCGTTGACGGAATGTGAAACCTTGGTTACCGTCACTTTATACGATCGTATTAAATTGGTGCGATCGGGAAGCCGCCCGGAACAGGGCGGCCCGCAGGGACGTTGACGAGGGAGTTATCCATGACGATTGGTGTGGCGCCGGCTGCCGGCGCATCGGACGAGCGCGCCCGTGTCGCGGAGACGTGCGAGGAACTCAACAAGGCACGGCATCTGCCGGGCGACATTTACGCGTCCGAGGAAATCTATCGGAAGGAACTCGACGAGTTCTTCTACAAGGACTGGCTCTTCGTCGGTCGGGAAGAGCAGTTCCCGAACCCCGGCGATTACATGGCGCAGCGTATCGTCGATCAGCCGATCATCATCGCGCGTGACAAGGACGGGGTTCTGAGCGCCTTCCGCAACATGTGCCGCCATCGGGGCGTCGAGGTGGCCGAGGGGTCGGGCAATCTACGCCACTTCAAATGTCCCTATCACGGCTGGACCTACGATCTTTCCGGCAAGCTTCTGGGGGCCGCCTATATGAAGGAGACGGAGGGCTTCGACCCCAAGTCCTGCCGCCTGCCGAAGGTTCATCTGGAGACGTGGCGCGGCAGTATCTTCATAAGCCTCGCGGATGAACCGGTCCCCTTTGCCGAGGCGATCGCCGATTTCGAGCAGGACTTCGCCCAGCTTCATCCGGAGAAATGCCGTCTTGTCGATGTCACGCGTCTGGAGTTGGCGTGCAATTGGAAGTTCCTGCACGAGAACCTGATGGATTTCTATCACGTCGGCGTGCTTCACGTGAACACCTTCGGGGCGCGCTTCTCCTGGACGCCGGATAATGTGTCGCTGAAGGACGGCGGCGGGATCACCATCCGCTATGACGCCGCACCCTCGACGCCGGACGGGCAGACGCTGTTCGCGAAGATGCCGTGGCTGGAGGATCAGGAGAACAGCTTTGCCTGTACCGGCTTCCGCCTCCCCAATCTGACGCTCTTCGGGCGCATCGACTGCGTGAAGATGATGGTCGCCTGGCCGGTCGGCCCGAACAAATGCGAGGTCTTCATCTACGTCCTCTTCCCGGAGGAATTCCTCGACGACCCCGCGCTCGAGGAGAAGCTGAAGGTCTACAAGGACTATCAGATGAAGATCTACGAGGAAGACCGCTCGATGATCGAATCCATGCAGAAGGCGATGGCGCTCTCCACCTACGAGCCCGGCCGCATGTCGGTGATGGAGAAGGCGATCCACCACTTCCTGAACGGCTATGCCGAGCGGATGTTCGGGGCGCATCGGTAATGACGTCGACCGCCGAAAAGGAGATGCGGCTGCAGGTGACGGCCCGTCGCCCGGAGGCGGTCGACGTTCTCTCCCTGACGCTGGCCGATCCCGGGGGCGAGGCCTTGCCCCCGGGTGAGCCGGGGGCGCACATCGCGCTGCGTCTGGGGGATCGTCTCGTTCGACAATATTCCTTATGCAACGGTCCGGGCGAGACATCGAATTACATGATCGCGGTAAAGCGGGAAGCCGAATCGCGTGGCGGCTCCGACGCGGTCCACCGGCTTCAGGTGGGGGATGTCGTCCCGGTCGCGCCGCCGGTCAATCGGTTCCCGCTCGACCGCGGGGCTCGACACCTCGTGCTGCTGGCGGGTGGGATCGGCGTGACCCCGCTGCTCAGCATGGCGAAGGACGCCGCCGGTCGCGGGCAATCCTTCGAACTGCACTATTTCGCGCGCACGCCGGGGCATGCGGCCTTTCACCAGGATCTCGCGGCCGGCGCGCTGCGCGCGAACGTCGCCTTCCATTTCGGCGTGGAACCGGAGGCGGTCGGCGGGCGGATGGACGCGATTCTCGCGAACGCGCCGGGGGACTCGCAGATTTATATCTGCGGGCCCGGGCCGTTCATCGATCGGGCCCGGATCGTCGCGAACGACCATGCGGACCCATCGGCCGTTCACTGGGAATCCTTCTCGGCCGAACCTGGGACGAGGGATGACGGGAAGGAGGAGGCCGCGCCGGCCAAGGGCTTCGAGGTTCGGTTGGCGCGGACGGGCAAGACGCTGCATGTCGGTCCGAACGACACCATCCTGCAGGTGTTGCAGGAGAACGGGGTCATGGTCGACTGCTCCTGCATGGAGGGCGTGTGCGGGCTTTGCATCACGGCCGTCCTGGAGGGGGAGCCGGATCATCGGGACGAGGTGCTGACGGAGGACGAGAAACGCGATGGCGGGCACATGACCGTCTGCGTTTCCCGCAGTAAGGGCGAGGTGATCGTCCTGGATCTTTAATGACGACTGCAACATCAAGAACAGGGGATAGACGATGAATAAGCAGATTTCGCGCAGAACCGCTCTCGGCCTGCTCGGTGCCACCATGACCAGCGCGACGGCCTTGCGGGCCATGCCGGCGCGCGCCGCGACCGATGGCGTCATCCGCTTCGGCGGCTCGCTCGGCATGTCCGGGCGCTATGCCGAGACCGGCCTGAATATCCGGCACGGCTACGAAACCGCCATCAAGTACATCAATGAGGAGAAAGGCGGCGTTCAGATCGCCGGCAAGACCTATAGTCTCGAACTCGGCATCGTCGACGACGCGAGCGACCCGGCCCGCGCGACGACCCTGATCCAGCGCCAGGTCGACGAGGGCGTCGATTTCTTCCTCGGCTCCTACGGCAGCAATGTCGTCCTGCCTTGCGCCGGCATCACGGAAGCGGCGGGCAAGGTGACCGTCCAGGTCGGCGGGTCGGCCGACCAGATCTTCACGCAAGGCTATGAGAACATCTTCGGCTTCTTCCCCCGCGCCAGCCGCGCCTGGGTGACGAGCATCGAATTCTTCAAGTCGATCGAGCCGAAGCCGAAGACCGTGTCGGTCATGGCGACCAACTCGGCCTTCTCGAAGCTGAACGCGCAGGCCGCCGCCGCCGGTTGCAAGGAAATCGGCCTCGAAGTCCTGGATGTCCTGGAACTGCCGGAACAGGTGACGGATTCCTCCAGCGCGCTGGCGACGCTTCGCGCCCGGACGCCGGACATCCTGATCACCACGACGGTCGACCAGAACTCCCTGGTGATCGCGCGTCAGATGATCGCGACGGAAACGAACGTGCCCTTGCTCTACCAGTTCCTGGGCCCGCAGCTTCCGGCCTATCGCGAGAGCCTGGGGGCGAAGGCCGATGGCGTCGTGATGCAGTTGCCGTGGGACGAGAGCCTGGAGTTCACCGATCCGACCTTCGGCGATACGCAATCCTATATCGACTATTACAACGCGACGAACGACCGGCCCTTCAGCTATCATACGGTCGGCGCGTCTTCCTGCATCACGACCTATATCGAAGCGATGAAGGCCGCCGGGAGCGTGGATCCGTTGGCGGTTCGCGACGCGCTGGACGCGATCGACATCGTCACGGCGTTCGGTCCGGTCAACTTCACGGAGGACGGGGACGGCGATCCGATCCTGATGGGGGCGAAAATCGGGCAGGTGCAGGGGGGCGAAATCAAGGTCGTCTATCCCGAGAACCTGCGGACCGCCGAGACCCTCTATCCGACGCCGACCTGGGCGGAGAAGGGGTAATCCCTTTTCCCTCCTCCACGAATAGGATTGGCGAAAGCCCGCAATGACTGGAACATTATTTCTCCAGACCCTTGTCGATGGGTTGATCCTGGGGGGAATCTTCTCGCTGTCCGCGGTCGGATTCTCCCTGATTTTCGGCGTCCTGGGCGTCGTCAACCTGTCGCATGGTATCTTCGTGCTCCTCGGGGCGTATTTGGGGCTCGCGCTGAAGGAGGCGTGGGGGATCGATCCGTTGATGGCGATCCCCCTCGTCTTCGGGGCCCTGTTCGTCCTGGGCGGCTTGGTTCAAATCACCTTGGTATCCGGCGCGGTGCGGCGTGGCTCCCTGATGAGCAGCCTGCTGATCACCTTCGGCGTCAGCCTGATGCTGCGCGATCTGATCATCCTGGTCTTCGGGCCGGATGTTCAGTCCCTGTCGTCAAGCTGGCTGTTCGATACCTTCCGCATCGGCGGCGTCATCGTCGATGGCGCCCGCGCCAGCGGCCTGATCGCCAGCCTGCTGTCGCTCGGCCTGCTGTCCTATGTGCTCTATCGCTCGAAGGTCGGCCGGGCCATGCGGGCGACCGCGCAGCAGGATTTCGCGGCCGGGCTCTGCGGCATCGACGTGAAGAAGATCTACGCCATGACCTTCGGGGTCTCGGCCGGGTTCGCGGGGGTGTCCGGCATTATCGTCGGGCTGATCAATCCGTTCACGCCGTTCGATGACACGCACTGGACCCTGAATGCCTTCGTGACCGTCGTCCTGGGCGGGGTCGGCAGTCCGGTCGGCGCGCTTCTGGGCGGGCTCATGCTCGGCGGGATCAGTACGTTCTCGTCCCAGTATGTCGGCTCGCTCTATCCGAACGTCTTCATCTTCGGCGCCCTTCTTCTGATGCTGATCGTCCGTCCGAACGGGCTTCTCGGCAATGCCTATAAGGGGTCGGTCTGATGCGGGGCTTTCATAAACCGATCTCGTCGAGGCAATGGGGGCTGAGCGCCCTTCTGCTGGTCGGCGCCGTGGCGCTGCCGTTCGTCGCCTCGCCTTTCGAGCTTCGCCTGGCGCAGCAGATCCTCCTGTTCGGCGGGCTGGCCGTGGCGTGGAACCTGCTGGGCGGGTTCACCACCTACTGGAGCTTCGGCCACGCCGCCTTCTTCGGTCTGGGCGCCTTCGCGGCCGGTCTGTTGGGGCAGCAGCTCGGGCCGGAGGTGCCGGTTGCCCTGCGGCTCGTCCTGGGGCTGTTGTTCGCGATGGCCGTTACCCTGGCGGCGGCGGTCGCGGTGGCGCTTCCGGTGTTGCGCTTGCGCGGCATCTATTTCGCCATCGCCATGCTGGCCTTCGCGCAGATCCTGGGGGAGGTCAGCAAGACCTTCGATGTCTTCCAGGGCGCGATCGGCTTCACCCTGCCGATCCTGAAGGTGCCGGGTCTGGCGAAGGTGCAGCTCTTCTACTTCCTGTTCCTCGTCTTCCTGATGGTCTGCATCGGGCTGTTCGTCGTCATGCGGCGGTCCCGCCTGGGCGTCGGCCTGACCTGCATCGGGCAGGACGAGGATACGGCCGCGATGCTGGGCGTGCCGACGGAACGCTACAAGCTGACGGCCTTCGTCATCAGTGCCGTTCTCACGGCGGTGGGTGGCGTGCTCTATTCCTACAGCCTGGGCTTCATGACCGCCGACACCGTCTTCCGCATCGATATCAGCCTGAACCTCATCCTCTACAGCATGGTGGGCGGAATCGGCACGGTCGCCGGTCCGATCATCGGCGCGGCGATCATGATCCTGCTGACACAGGTCGTGCTGGGCGATCTTCTCGACCTGCACATGCTGGTGACCGGCGCGGTGCTGGTGGCGATGGTCACGCTCGCGCCGAAGGGGCTCATCGGCCTGGTTCGCGACATGCGTCGGCGGCGGGAGGAAACGACCGTGGAAGAGGGGGCGGCATCATGACAGTGCTCACAATCGAGTCCCTGACGAAGCAGTTCCGAGGCCTGCGCGCCATCGAGGATGTCACGCTTACGGTCGAGCGGGATAGCATCACCAGCATCGTCGGACCCAATGGGGCGGGGAAATCGACGCTCTTCAACATGGTGTCCGGCTATCTGAAGCCGACCTCCGGTCGAATCGAATTCGATGGGCATGATATCACCGGCATGGCGCCCTATCGCATTTGCCGGCAGGGCGTGGCCCGTGCGTTCCAGATATCCAAACCGTTCCCGGAACTTTCGGTGCAGGAGAATGTCCTCGTCGCGGCCTCCTTCGGCCGCGCGGGGGAACGGGATGCGAAAGCGACCACGACGCGGGCGATCGATATCTGTCACCTGACGCCCTTGCGCGACCGGCGTGCAGGCTCGCTCAGTATCGGCAATCTCCGACGGTTGGAATTGGCCCGGGCGATCGCCGCCCGGCCCATCCTGTTGCTGGCCGACGAGCCCTGCGCGGGATTGAACGACGCGGAGACGCGGGAACTGACGAATGTTCTGTCGAAGATCCGCGACTCCGGCGTGACCATCCTGCTGGTGGAGCACGATATCAAGGCGGTCCGGCGGGTGTCCGACCGGGTCGTCGTGCTCGAAGCCGGCCGGAAGATCGCCGACGGCTCCGCCACGGATGTCTTCTCCGACCAGGCGGTGATCGACGCATATCTAGGGACGGCGCCGGCATGACGGGTTTGAGCATAGAGAATATCCACTACGCCTATGGCGGGGCGCGTGCCCTGGATGGCGTATCGCTGAACGTGCCGGAGGGGGGCATCATCGCCCTCCTCGGCTCCAACGGCGCGGGCAAGACGACTACGGCCAAGGTGATCGCCGGGGCCTTCGCTCCTTCTCGGGGGCGGGTCGTCTTCAACGGCGAGACGCTCTCCGGCATGCCCGTGCACCGGGTCATGCGCCGGGGAATCGTCCTGGTTCCGGAAGGGCGGCAGGTTTTCGCGCAGATGACCATTCAGGAGAATCTCCTGATGGGCGCCTTCAAGGAATCCAATCGGTCCCGGGTCGCCGAATTGTTGGAGAAGAGCTTCGAAACCTTTCCCCGGTTGAAGGAACGGCGGAGTCAGCTCGCGGGGTCTCTTAGCGGGGGGGAGCAGCAGATGCTCGCCATCGCGCGGGGGCTGATGGGCGAGCCACGCCTTCTCGTTCTGGACGAACCGTCGCTCGGCATCATGCCGAAGCTGGTGGAAGAGATCTTCGTGCTGATCGAGCGCGTCGCGGAAAGCGGCGTTTCCATCCTGTTGATCGAGCAGAATGTGCGGGCCTCCCTGCGCGTGGCGTCCCACGCCTATGTGCTGGAGAAGGGACGTATCATCCTCGACGGCGAAGGGGATGCGCTGTTGAACGACGCGTTCGTGCAAAACGCCTATCTCGGCGTGGATGACTGAAGCGAATAGAGGACTGACGATGGCTGCAATGACGTCGCCGCGCCTTCTGCGGGGCGCGGACAATCTGGTTGTGGAGAGTTTCGCGGTGGCGCCGGGCGAAAGCGTGCTGATCTCCGCCGATTACCGGACTGAGACGGCGGTTCTCGACGCCGTCGCGGGAAGCGTGGCCCGCGTGGGCGCGAAGCCGATGATCGCGCTCGCCCCGACGCTGCCCTATCAGGGGGGGCTTTCGGACCCCTATGTCGGGGATGCGTTCCGGGCGGCGGCGGCCGAATCCGATGTGTGGTTCGACTTCTGCTTTCCCTATCACGCGGGCTCGGGCACGCACGCGGCGGCGATGAAGCGGCAACGCACGCGTTATTGCCTGATCTCGCTCTCCGCCGCCGATACGTTCGAGCGGCTCTATGGCTGCGTCGACTATCCGGCGATGGTCGACTTCAATGTCGCGCTCGCCTCCTTCTTCGCGGAGGCCGAGGGTGAGACCGCCCGTTTCACCTGCCCGCGCGGCACCGACGTCCGGCTCACCCTCGACAAGATGAAGCTGGCCCGGAAGGGTGTGTGCAAGGATCCCGGCATGTATACTGTGCCCGGGACGCAGAGCTTCTATCCGGTGATGGAGAGCGTGACGGGACGGATCGTGATCCAGGCGCTCTTCGACGAAAATTACCGCGCCCTGCGCGAGCCGATCACGATCGAGGCGGAAGGCGGCATCCGCAGCCTGACCGGCGGCGGCGCCGACGACCGTGTCAGTTTCGAGCGCGCGCTACGCCGCGCGAGCGGGGAAGGGGACGGTTTTGGGAGCTTCATCCATTTCACCGCCGGTTTCCATCCGGCGGCGCTGTTCACCCGAAACCAGTTCATCGAGGATATCCGCGTTCCGGGCAGCAACGCGATCGGCATGGGCCTTCCCTGGTGGGAGCCGGGCGGTGGCGAGAACCATCCGGACGGCATCGTCCTCGACCAATCGCTCTGGGTCGGCGACACGCAATTGCTGGACGGCGGGCGTTTCGTCGGGCCGGAGCCCTTGCGGGGGCTTCACGATGCGATGTCGCGCCGGCTCGACTGATCCCTTCGCTTCCGCATCGACCAGGTAGGCACGCGCATGGACCGCATCGATCCCTCCCGCCTCGACCTCGCGCGCGAATTTCGCGACGCGCCCTTCGGGCCGCATGGA
This sequence comes from Marivibrio halodurans, assembly GCF_017963645.1. Lineage (GTDB taxonomy): Bacteria > Pseudomonadota > Alphaproteobacteria > UBA8366 > Aestuariispiraceae > Marivibrio > Marivibrio halodurans. The sequence goes on from NZ_JAGMWN010000007.1 coordinate 144,825, forward strand.
CAGGAATTGCAGAAACTCCTCAAGCTGTTGCGTTGGGAGACGTTCGACGACCGCATCGTCGCGATCCAACCCCAACGCAACGGGCCGTGGCAGCTTGCGCGCAACACCGGCCGGAAGGGTAGCCCGCTGGAGGTCTTCGAGGCAGGGGGCGAGGGAGAAGGGTTCGCGACGTTGGGCGAGGCCCAATGGGCCATCTTCCGCGCGCGTTGGGAACGGCACACCGGCCAGCCGCTCTGTCTGGACGGGGAGGCGCCGTTGCCGACCGCCGGGACGCTTCGCCGCGATCTGACCAGCCACCCGGTGCTGGGCTACTCCGACACGTTCAGCGTGGAGACGGGGCGGTCCATCGCCTTCATGGTGAGCGCGGAGGGCCCCTACGATCTGAGCTTCGAGAAGCTGATCTGCGGCGACGCGGCCAATATCGGCTTGAAGACGGTCTCCATGACCAGCGATATCGACGGCCGCTATCCGGGCCGTCGGCAGGAAATCGCCTGCGGGTCCTATGTCTCCTTTCCCGAGGACCCGGTCTTCGGGTCGGCGTCCTTCACCATCTCGGCCTATATATGGCCGACGACGCCGATGCTCGACCGGATGCAGGTCATCATGGGGGGCGGCGGGCGGTCCCTGATCCTGGATGGGACGGGGCGGCTTTCCCTCCAGATAGGCTCGGAAAGCCTATCGCTCGATACCCCCTTGCTGGAGCGCCATTGGTATTTGGTCGCGGCCGGCTATGACGCCGAGACCGGGGAAGCCTGGGTGGTGCAACGGCCGCTAACGCGCTATGCGGCACGCGGGGACACGGCCGACCGGGCGGTCGGACGGCTGACGGCGTCGTCACCGGTCGGCCGGGATTTCCGTATCGCCGCCGGGTTCGACGCGCGGGGGGAAGCCTGCGCCTTTTATAACGGCAAGATCGACAGCCCGCGATTGCTGGCCCGGTCGCTTTCGGAAGAGGAGCGCGACGGCGTGCTGCGCGACGCGCGCCTGCCGTCGGATGAGCGGGACCTCGTCGCCGCCTGGGATTTCAGCCGGGAGATGTCCTCCCCCCGCATCGTCGATGCCGGCCCGCGCGGGCTGCATGGCGAGACGGTCAACCTGCCGACGCGCGCGATGAAGGGCTGGAACTGGGACGGTGGCGACTATAACTGGACGCACCGTCCCGATCAGTATGGCGCGATCCACTTCCACGACGACGACCTCTATGATTGCGGGTGGGAGACGGATTTCGAACTGACCGTTCCGAAGGATTGGCCAAGCGGCCTCTACTGCGCGCGGCTCTCCTGCGACGGGGTGGAGGAACGCATCCCCTTCGTGGTGCGGCCACCCAGCGGCACGGCGACGGCGCCGCTGGCCCTCATCCTGCCGTCGGCGAGCTATTGGGCCTACAGCAACACGCACCACCATCTGGAATGGACCGAGGGGGAGAATATCCGTGCCGTCTTCACGACGGTGGACAGCACGACGCTATATCTGCACGAGCATCCGGAACTGGGCTGCTCCCTCTATGATCATCACAGCGACGGCAGCGGCGTATGTTATTCCTCGCGCCTGCGGCCCATCCTGAACATGCGCCCGGGCGAGCGTTTGTGGCAATTGCCCGCCGATACCCATATCATCGATTGGCTGGAGGCGCGCGGCATCGCCTATGATGTCGTGACCGAGGACGACTTGGAGCGCGAGGGGGAGGCGCTGCTGCGTCCCTACCGCTGCGTCATGACGGGCAGCCATCCCGAATATCCGTCGAAGCGCATGCTGGACGCCTTCGAGGCCTATCAGGCCGGGGGCGGACGGTTCGTCTATCTGGGCGGGAACGGCTTCTATTGGCGCACCTCCTATCATCCGGAACTTCCCGGCGTGATCGAGATGCGCCGGGCCGAGGACGGTATCCGCACCTGGGCGGCGGAAGGCGGCGAGTATTATCACAGCTTCACCGGCGAGTTGGGCGGCATGTGGCGGCGCATGGGCCGCGCCCCGCAATCCGTCGCGGGGACCGGCATGTCGGCCCAGGGGTTCGATTTCTCCACCCATTTCGACCGCATGCCGGACAGCCGCGACCCGCGCGTCGCCTTCGCCTTCGAGGGGATCGGAGAGGACGAGCGGATCGGCGATTTCGGCCTGATCGGCGGCGGCGCCGCCGGCTGGGAGGTCGACCGGGCGGACGCCGCCCTGGGAACCCCGCCGCATGCGTTGGTCGTCGCGCGGGCAACGGACTTCTCGGCCGCCTATCACTGGATGAAGGAAGAACTGACCCATACCCATTCGGCCATCACCGGGGAGACTTGCCCGATGGTCCGGTGCGACATGGTCTTCTATGAAACGCCCAATGGCGGGGCGGTCTTCGCCACCAGTTCGATCGCCTGGGCGGGGGCGTTGTCCCATGCGAACTACGAGAACAATGTTTCCCGCCTGACGGAGAACGTGCTGCGCCGGTTCACGGACCCGACGCCCTTCGAGTGATCCGGTCTATCGCGGCCCGAAGGCTTTTCCTCTCGGGCCGCGATCGATTCCGCCGCCGCTCAGCCCTTCGCGAGGAAGGCACCGACCGTTTCGTTATAGCGTTTCGGATGTTCGATCATCGGATAGTGACCGCACGCGTCGAAAACCGTGAGATCCCCGTTCGGCAGGCGCTTGATGGCTTCCTGCGCGCTTTCCAGCGATCCGCCCCGGTCGTCGCGGCCCCAGACAACCAGGGTCGGGCATGTCAGTTCCTCTAGGCGCTCCAGGATGCGGAAGGGGCGGAAGCGTTCCGGTTCCTGCATGACGGCCATGGTTTCCGATAGCCGCCGCGCGGCCCAGGGATAAGCATAGCAAAGCTGGGCGATGTGCAGCAATTCGCGCGGCACCTTGTCTGTATCGTGGAAGTTATTGCCGATACGCTGGTGCCATTCCTCGATGCTGGAGCTGGCCATCTTCTCCGGCCCGAACACATCGCGCAGCTTCGTGACCTGCGCCTGAAGCTGCGCCTCGGTGTTGAAGCACGAGCCGCTGCCGTTGATGACGAGTTTCTCCACCCGGTCCTTGTTGTCGAGGAAGAAGAGGGAGGCCATCAAGGCGCCGTAGGAACTGCCGCACAGGGACAGCCGGTCGATTCCGAGCGTATCCACCAGCTTGCGCAGATGACGGATTTTCGCGGGGACGTCGACCGTGGCGTCGTCCGCGGGCTTCGTGAAGCCATGGCCCAGCATGTCCGGCGCGATGACCCGGTGGGTACGGGCCAACGCGTCGATATTGCGCAGCCAGACCTCCGCCGTCAGCGCGAGCCCGTGGATGAAAAGGATCGTCGGCGCGGCTTCATCGCCCGCGATGATGCATCGGGTCGGCGTGCCGGCGACATCGACAAAGTGCATTCGCAAAATCGGCTCTCCCATGGGTTCAGGATGTAACTAGGGTGGGGTGGGGGTCCGCCCGGCACCACTTTATTCGATTGTATAAAGTTGGGGCAACCTTGTTCCCTGCCCCAGCAATTGGGGGGCACGGAGCCTAGATTCTGCCGGTTCCGGCCCGAAAAGCCTCGAACAAGGCGGTGCCTTGGGGCCAGTCGCCGAGGTTGCTCGCCGCGTTCAGGTGGCCGTGCGCGCCCACGGACACATGGCCCGCGCCCCATTGCTCCGCCCGGGCCTTGCTATAGTCGATCGTGCCGAAGGGATCGTCGGTGCTGGCGACCACCAGGGCGGGGAAGGGGAGGCGGCCGCCCGGGACATCGTCGAACTCTCGCGCCTCCACCGGGAAGGCGGCGCTTCGTGGATCGGGCACGCAGACCAGGAAGGCACCCCGAACCGGTCGCGCGCCGCGCGCCGCCCAGTGGGCGACCAGCAGGCAGGCCAGACTGTGCGCGACGAGAAGGGGCGCGGCCGGCGCGGCCGCGACGGCGCTATCCAGGGAGGCGATCCAATCCGCGAGATCGGGCCGGTCCCAGCGCGCCGGTTGGAATCGGACGATGGTGGGATCCTTTGCTTCCCATGCGCTTTGCCAATGGGTCGGCCCCGACCCGCCGATGCCGGGCAGGGTGATGACGGGGATCATTCGGTCTTCCTTCTCCGGTAGGCGCGCGGACAATCAACAGCCAAGAGCATGATGATATCATATGGCCCCACCCGTGATCGTTTTTCCGGGTTTCCGGCAAGAATAGGGCGCACGGGCGATGGTCGCCGCCCATGGTCGGCGCCCCATGCGGGTTCGACCCGTGCCTATGTAGTTGGCCTATGCGCTTTCGGCGGCGTGGAATTGGGTCGCCAGATCGTCGTGGAAGGGCGTTGGACGGAAACCGAATTCCGCTTCCGCCCGCTTGCCGGAAACGCGGTCGACGAACAGTGGCGGCGTGGGGGCGGCGGCGAACGCGAAGCGTGCCGACGGTTCCAGGCTTCGGACCGTCTCCGCGACTTCTCCGGCGGCCAGGCCGTGCCCGCCGGAATTCACGATGGTATGACTAATCCGCTCGGCACCCGTGACGAGGGACAGGAGCCGTGCCGCATCGTCGACGGAAATCAGGTTGATGCGTTGATCCTCGGCGAGAGGGACATGAATCGTCTCGCCCCGCATGGGATGGGAGATCATCGCCGACGTCCAGGCGGTATAGCCGTGCAGGCGTCCCGGTCCGAAGATCACGCTCAACCTTATCCCGCAGACCTCCAGCCCATGTTCGAGCCGATACCGCTCGGCGGCGAACTCGTTATAGGCCTTCATGGCCCCATAGATCAGCGAATGCCGGTCGAGGGGACAGCCGTCCGTCTCCTCGATATCGCGGTTGCCGTAATACTGTTGATCGGGCCCGTAGGTCGCGATGGAGCTGGAGTAGATATAGCGGCCGACGCCCTGTTCGACCGCCGCGTCCATGCAATGGATCTGGCCCATGAGGTTGACCGCCCCGGCGAGGGCGCGGTCGTCCTGCAAACTCTGCCCGGTGACATAGGCCAGATTGACGACCCTGTCCGGCTTTACCGTGGCGAAGAGGGTCCGGACGGCATCGCGATCGCGGATATCGAGTCCGCGAAAGGCGATACCGTCCGCCGTTACGTTCCGAACGTTCTCGGACCCCGGCAGATCCGCCGCGACCACCTCGGCGCCGGCACCGCGAAGGCCACGGCAGAGCTTCGCGCCGAGGAACCCGGTTCCCCCGATTACGAGTATCCGCATGGTGCTTTCCGTCCCGTTGCCGTTCGTCGCCATGGTGTCGTGGTGGCCGCGAAGCGTGGATCAGGGGGTGAGGCGCTTCAGAAGACGCCGGTCCTCCAGGTCGAACCCGCCGGCATAGACATCCGAATACATGAAGTGCGCGCCAAGGATTTCCGGTTCCAGATCGGCGATCGGGTCGAATTCGGACGGGTATAGGCTCAATTCCGCGCGGCCGACCTTCGGCTGGGAGTATTCCAGCGGCGTGCGCCGATAGACGATGTCCTCATAGGCCGGTTCGGGGCGCTCCGGATGGGGGAGGCGACGCACATGGATTTCGCCACCGGGCTGTTCGTCGCCATCGACCAGGCGCACCAGCGGCGCGGTCTCGTCGGGCTTGAAGGTGAATTCCGCCAGTTGGAAGCCGCGCCGGTTGACCCACCCCCGGATGGAGCCGCGCGGGTCTTCCTCGAACTGATAGGTGCAATCCTTCTTCGTGTAGCCGAACAACTCCCGGCCGGCGGCGGTGCCCATCGGGTCGCTGCAATACATATAGATGTGGGTCTGGGTGTGGAGATCCTGATAACGCACCGGCACCGTGATCATCAGATCGAACATCGCCCCCTTGTGGACCGACAGCGTATGTCCCGGCGAGAGCATGAAGCGGAAGGCGACGCGGTCGTTGATCAGTTCGAACCCGCTGCCCTCCAGCATGGCTTCTACCTTCGTGCGGTCCACCCGCGTGATCACCTCGACCGTGCGCAGGGTGCAATCCCATTCCAGCGGATAGGCCGGTGAATGGTGCGGATTGACGCCGCTTTTCGGGTAAAGCTTGAAGTTACCGAACATGTTTACTCCCCTTCTGTCCTGAACGCGCGATTGCGATCATCGGCAAAGCGCGTCTGCATTGATATCGGCGACGGTGCGCACCCCGCAGAGCGCCATCGTCAAATCCAGCTCCTTCCGGATGATTTCCAGACAGCGGGTTACGCCTTCCCGGCCCATGGCGCCCAACCCGTACATATGGGCGCGCCCGACATAGACACCGCGCGCGCCGAGGGCGAGCGCCTTGAAGACGTCCTGGCCGGAGCGGATGCCGCTGTCGAAATGGATTTCCGTGCGATCGCCGACGGCCGCGACGATCGCGGGCAGGGCCTGGATGCTCGACGGCGCGCCGTCGAGTTGGCGTCCGCCGTGATTGGACACGATGATGGCATCCGCGCCAACGTCGACGGCCTTGCGCGCATCCTCCGCGTCCATGATTCCCTTCAGGATCAGCTTCCCGCCCCATTGATCCTTGACCCAGCGCACATCGTCCCAGTCCAGCGATTGATCGAACTGCTCGCTGACCCAAAGCGCCATCGAGGAGGTGTCCTCGATATCCGGCGCGTGGCCGACGATGTTGCCGAAGGTGCGCCGCTTGGTTCCCAGCATCTTCCAGCACCAGCCAGGCTTGGTCATCAGGTTCAGGATGTTGGGGATCGTCATGCGCGGCGGCGTCGAAAGCCCGTTCTTGATATCCTTGTGGCGCTGTCCCTGAACCTGCAGGTCGAGCGTCAGGACGAGAGCCGAGCAGCCCGCCTTCCGTGCCCGCCGGATGAGGTCGCGCATGAAATCGCGGTCCTTCATCATGTAAAGCTGGAACCAGAAGGGACGCGAGGTGCTCGCGGCCACGTCCTCGACCGAGCAGACGCTCATCGTGGAGAGCGTGAAGGGCACCCCGAACCTTTCGGCCGCCTGCGCGGCCAGTATCTCGCCGTCGGCGCATTGCATCCCGGCAAGTCCGGTGGGCGCGATCGCGACCGGCATCGAGGCATCTTCCCCGATAAGGGTCGTCGCGGTCGAACGGCCCTCGATATTGACGGCCACGCGTTGACGGAGTTTCAGCGCCGCGAGATCCATGCTGTTCGCGTGGTAGGTGCCTTCCGTCCAGGAGCCGCAATCGACATAGTCGTAGAACATCCGCGGGACCCGCCGCTTAGCCAGAATCCGGAGGTCCTCGGTGCTCGTGACGATGTGTTTCCCGCCCATGCTTCCTGATTCCATTATTCATTTCATGACGCCTGGCCACGGCGTCCCGTGTCCATTAAGCGTATTTAGTAGCCAAAGTACAAATGCGTCCCGCTTTGTCAATCCGAACAAAACCGCCGCCAAAAAGTAGAGAATTTAGTGATCCTGCACGGTTGGCGGTGCGTTTTATCGGTGCTTGACGTTGTTTCTCAAAAGTGTACAAAGAAGACAAAATACATAATGATGGGTTTAGGGCGGAACGGCGATGGGCGATCTGAATTCAAGGGACGGCGGGAAAGCGGGTGTCGCGCTGGTGACCGGTGGTGCCGGTGATCTCGGCCGGGCGGTCGTCGCGCGGTTGGCGCGCGCGGGCTTCGCCGTCGCGATAGCCGATCTGGACTCGGCCGGGGCGGAGGATGCGCTGAGGGCGGTGCGGGCCCTGGACGGTCGTGGTCTCGCCCCGTGCGTGGACGTGGCGGACGCCGATAGCTTCACGGCCTGCATCGATCGGGTGGAAGGCGAACTCGGCCCCGTGACCCTGTTGGTCAACAATGCCGGCCTCGAAGGTGATGTGGCGGCGTTTTCCGACTATTCCGCGGACGTTTTCGATCGGGTCATGGCGGTCAATGCGAGGGGCGTTTTCCTCGGCACGAAGCTGGCGCTTTCGCGAATGATGCCGCGGGGCGCGGGATGCATTGTGAACGTGGCTTCGACGTCCGCCATTCGCGGGCGGGCGGGGCTCGCCGGATATGTCGCCAGTAAGCATGCCGTGCTCGGGCTGACGCGCGTGGCGGCCCTGGACGCGGCCGGATCGGGGGTTCGGGTCAACGCGGTCCTGCCGGGACCGATCGAGGGCCGGATGATCCGCAGCCTGGAGGAAAAGGCGGGCGGAGGCATCGCCCGCGCGGGCCGGGCGTCCCGGGCAATGCCGGAGGACGTGGCGAGCGGCGTGGCGTTCCTCGCCTCCGATGAGGCGCGGCACATCAATGGGGAGGCCCTGGTCATCGATGGCGGCGCGACCGTCATGTGAGCCGGCCTTCCCTGCAGCATCAATCCGAGAAGCAATACCGGGAATGGAAAGCGATGAAGTTTTGTAGATTTGGCGATGTCGGCAATGAGCGCGTGGGCGCCGTGGACAACGAGGGCCGGATTCGTGACCTGTCCGGCAAGATCGAGCGTCTGCGGTCGAGCGACTTCGCCGGCGGGGCGTTGGAAGCCCTCTCCGGGGTCGATGTCGCCGGCCTGCCCTTGGTCGAGGGGGAGCCGCGCCTCGGCATCCCCTATGAGGGGATATCCAAGATGATCTGCATCGGCCTGAATTATTCCGACCATGCGCTGGAGGCCGGGATGCAGCCGCCGGAGAAGCCGATCGTCTTCCTGAAGGCGCCCTCGGCGCTCTGTGGTCCCTATGAGGATACGATCCAACCGGTGGATTCGACGAAGCTTGATTGGGAAGTCGAGCTCGGCGTGGTGATCGGCCGCGAGGCGCGGTACATCGACGAGGCCGAGGCACAGGATTTCATCGCCGGCTATTGCGTCGTCAACGACATTTCGGAACGTGCGTTCCAGATGGAGGGCGGCCAGTGGGACAAGGGCAAGGGGTGCGATAGTTTCGGGCCGGTCGGGCCATGGCTCGTCACCAAGGACGAGGTGGCGGACCCTCAGGCGCTCGACCTCTGGCTCGACGTGAACGGCGAGCGGATGCAGACCGGCAATACCAGTACGATGATCTTCGGCGTCGACACGCTGGTTTCCCATTGCAGCCGATACATGACCCTCATGCCGGGCGACATCATCGCCACGGGCACGCCGCCCGGCGTGGGCATGGGCAAGAAGCCGGAGCCGGTCTGGCTTCGTCCCGGCGATACGATCGAATTGGGCGTGACCGGCCTTGGCCGTCAGCGTCAGCGGGTCGTTCGCTATGAGGAGGCGGTCGCCGGACCGTGACCGCCGGAATGCCGGCCGTCGTCCGGCCTTCGTCGGACGGCGGTCGAAACGAACCACAATGAACTGTCGGGCAGACAGTCCTTGCACAATCGAGGAAGGAGGAAATTCGCATGAAACACGGATTCAAGGGGGCGCTTCTCGCCGCCGGATTGGCCGTCTGGTCGCTCTCGGGTTCCGCTGCGGCGCTGGCGCAGGATTATTCCTGGAATATCCAGAGCATGTGGCAGGCCGGCACCGCGACGCAGCAAAGCTTCGAACGCTTCGCGAAGGATGTCGAGGCGCGGACCGACGGCGCCATCACCATCCGGCCGCTTCCGGCGGGTGCCGTGGTCGGCACGGCCGAGACGCTGGAGGCGATCCAGATGGGCGTCCTCGACGGGCAGCATAACGCACCCGCCTATTGGACGGGGCGCGAGCCGGCCTTCGCCATCCTGGGCGGTCTGGTCGGCGCTTATGAGGAGCCCGACCAGCTGCTGACCTATCATTACGAGGAAGGGGGCCTCGACCTGCTGCGCGAGGCCTATGAACCCTATGGGCTTTATCCGATCGGCATCGCGACCTGGGGGTCGGAATCGCTCGTGCTGAAGAAGCCGGTCGAGTCGCCGGACGACCTGGAGGGTCTGAAACTGCGCATGTCGAAGGGCATGTTCTCGGAGGTTTTCGAGAAGTTCGGCACGATTCCGATCGAGATGGCCGGCACCGAGGTCTATAGCGCCCTGGACAAGGGCGTGGTGGACGGCGCCGATTGGGGCACGCTCTCGATGAACGAGGAATTGGGTTTCCACGACATCGCGGATTACGCCATCTATCCCAGCGTCCATTCGATGTCGATCGCCGACGTGACGATCAAGAAGGATGTCTGGGACGGCCTCTCGCCCGAGCTTCAGGATAGCCTGAAGCAGGCGGTTCGGGCCTTCGCGGATGACATGATCGCCACGATGGAGCAGAAGGACGCGGAAGCGGCCGAAAAGCTGAGCGCCGAGGGCGTGACGCTGATCGACTGGTCCGACGAGGACAAGCAGCGTTTCCGGAACGCCGCCGTGGATGTCTGGAAGGCGTTCGCCACCCGCAGCGATCTGGCGCAACGCGCGCTGGACAGTCAGATGGGCTATATGAAGCGCATCGGGCTGATCAAGGAGTAGTCGCGACGCGCAAGCAACGGGTCCCGTGCCGGCATGGCCGGGCGGGACCCGTTGTCTCGCGACATACATCCCCAACCTTCAAGGGAGGCGGCGGTGTTGTCCATTGTGAGCACGTTCAACCGGAAGCTCGGTGAATACGGATCGGCCGCTGCCTATATCGCGGTTTTCGTCATCACCATCTACGACGTCGGCATGCGCTATTTCCTCGATGCGCCCTCGGTCTGGGGTCTCGAACTGGTTATCGCGATCGCCGGGATGCATTACGTGCTCGCGGGTGCCTATACGCTCGCCGAGGACAAGCATGTCCGTATCGACGTCGTCTACAATCTGTTCGCGCCCCGGACACAGCGCCTGCTGGACGTGTTGTCCTGTCTGTTGACGATCCTCTTTCTCTGCATCGTCGTCTACTATGGAAGCGCCCAGGCCTACCCATCCGTCATGAGCGGCGAGACATCCGGTGGCGGTTGGGACTCCCATGCTCCGATGTTCATGAAGGCGGCGATCCCGGTGGGGGCGACGCTGATGGTTCTCGAATCGCTCAATAAGCTCAAAATCGCATGTGGGGCGTTGAGAAATGAGTGGTGAGTGGCTGAGCCTGCTGACTGTCGGAATCCTGTTCCTGCTTCTGTTCACGGGTATTCCGCTGGCGTTCGCGACGGGTCTGACGGCCGTCGTCCTGACCCTTCTGACGTTCGGGCCGGATGCCCTCTATCTGATCCCAAGCCGCATGCTGACGCTGATGGGGAACTATGCGTTGATCGCGGTTCCGCTGTTCGTCCTGATGGGTTGCCTGCTGGAGAAGGCGGGCGTGGTGGAGCGCCTGTTCCATGCCTTGCATGTCTGGTCGGGACGGTTGCGCGGCGGTCTCGCGATCGGGACGCTGCTGACCTCGACGATCCTGGCGGCCATGGTGGGGATCATCGGCGCGGAAATCCTCCTTCTGGGGCTTGTCTGCCTGCCCGCGATGCTGGGACGGAAATACGACAAGCGTCTGGCGCTCGGCGTGATATGCAGCGGTGGATCGCTGGGCACGCTGTTGCCGCCGAGTATCGTGCTGATCGTCTACGGGCTGGTCGCGCAGGTATCCATCGGCGACCTCTTCCTGGCGGCGGTCGTGCCGGGGCTTCTCCTGGCGGGCCTCTATTTCATCTATGTCCTCGTCATCTGCTACATGAAGCCCGAGATGGGGCCGCTCGCCGATATCGCGGAGCGCGAGATGCCCCTGATGGAGAAGGTCTCGCTCGGCAAGGCGCTGGTCCTGCCCTTGGGCCTGATCGGCGCCGTGCTCGGCTCGCTTTACACCGGTGTCGCCACGCCGACGGAGACCGCCGGCATCGGGGTGCTCGGCGCGCTCGTGATCGCGGGCGTGAACGGGAAGCTCTCCGCCGACATGTTGCTCGATGTGTTGAAGCAGACCGGCAACACGGTCGCCATGCTGACCTGGGTTTTCTTCGGGGCGTCGGCCTTGGTGGGAATCTACACGCTCGCCGGGGGAACATCGTTCCTGCAAGACATGATCACCGATCTTCCCTTCGCGCCGATCGTGATCGTCATGGTGATGATGCTGGTGCTGATCGTGCTCGGCTCCTTCGTCGACTGGATCGGGATCGTTCTTCTGACCATGCCCATCTTCGTGCCCATCATCAAAAGCTACGGCATGGACCCGGTTTGGTTCGGTATCCTGTTCACCATGAATATGCAGATTTCCTATCTGACGCCGCCTTTCGGACCGGCGGCCTTCTATCTGAAGGCGGTGGCGCCGCCGGACGTCACGCTGGGCGATATCTTCGCCTCGGTCGTGCCATTCGTCTGCCTGCAGGTCGTCGGGCTCGCGCTCGTCCTATTCTTTCCGCAACTGGCGCAATGGTTGCCCGCCATGGTGGGGAGCTAGGCGATGGGTGAGCGGAAAGAGGCGCGCCAGACGACGTCGCTCAGTCAGCGGGTTCACCTCCTGTTGAAGATGATGATCGACAACGGCCGGATCGGGGACGGGGAGAAGGTTCTCGAGGCGCAGGTCGCCAAGGCCTTCGACGTCAGTCGCTCGCCGGCCCGCCGTGCGTTGCGGACGCTTCTCGATGAGGGGATGCTGAAGGACGTCGACGGGCACGGCTACGCGGTCGTCAGCCAGCATGATACCGGACGGCGCGGCCAGGTCGCCGTCCTCGACGCCATCCCGCTCGATATTCCGCGCCAGTGGGAACGGATGTACGAGGAGGTCGAGAGGGAGATCGCGATTCGTATCCTGTTCGGGTCCGTCCGCGTGAATGAACAGAAACTCGCGGATCATTTCGGCGTCAGTCGATCCGTCACGCGCGACGTCCTGGCCCGGATGGATGGCCTCGGCCTCATCCAGAAAAACCGCGCCGGCCATTGGGTGGCGGAGCAGGTTACCCCGCGCCGTGTCGGCCATCTCTATGAATTGCGATGGATTTTGGAACCGCAGGCTCTAGTGGAGGGGTATCCGCATGCCCCGCCGTTCGAATTGGAAAAGGCGCGGGACAATATCTGGCGCGCTCTCGCGTCCTCGCCGATCGCGAGCGGGGAGTTCGACCGGATCGAGACGGACCTTCACGGAACATTGCTGTCCTATTGCCCTAACCCGGAGATTCTTCACGCCCTCCGGCGCACGCAGTCGCTGTTCGTGCCGACGCGTTACCTGTCGGACCCGTTCCTGGGCATCCCGATGGAACTGATCGAGGCGGCGGTCCGGGAGCATCTGGAAATCGTCCAATATCTCCTGGACGGAAAGCCCGACAATGCCGCGCGGAAACTCGTCCAGCACCTGAAGGTTGCCCAGGATCGTTGGTTGGAACGCTTCGAGATAAATTCGAACAGGACACAGCGACCGCTGCCGCCTTTCCTGAGCCCGGCCTGAACCCGCCGCCCGCATATATCCGGTTGCCAAGCCTGAAAGCGACACCGTGCCGGTTCCGGCAAGGTGTCGTGAATGGCGGTCGTCGAGGGCGACCCCGCGCCGCCACGCTCCACGCCTTGAAATATTGAGAGGGTGAATGGCGCCCCATCCCGAAGGGATGCCGGACCAGAACCGGGGCGCCAGCGAGACTCTAGGAGAAATGGTGTCCCCGGCAGGACGAGATGGGGGATGTTAAAAATAAAATATTATCAGTGCCTTACAGAACATTTTGCCAAGCTTGTGCTTCACCTTTGTGTGTCACTTAGGAGGACCGCCCAGCATGGGGAGCCTATCTGACCGCCTTATACCATTTCGCGCTGATCACCATTCATGGGCCCATTGTCGATATCCGATGGACATGATCTTCCACGGTTGGTCC
>NZ_JAGMWN010000008.1 GCF_017963645.1 Marivibrio halodurans
GGCTCGCTCCTTCCTTCTTTGGATACCGACATCTTAAACAGATGTCGGCGGGAGGGGCGGGCCATCCATAAAGGGGGACGTCTTGAGGCCTCGGGTCGCTTAAAGAATGTAGGTCGTGACGCCGAGGAGGATACAGAGAAGCATGGCGACCATGCCGGCAAGGGTCGCAACCCGACTGGCGGTCGGGTGATCCTTGCATGCATCGCCCGCCGCCCAACTGACGGCATCATGCGTGATCCAGCGCAACGATCTCATGGCACGCTTCCTCTCTTCACACGCCATCATATCGGGCGAGATGCGCGCCTGTGCAATTCAATGCCGTCCCCTCGCGCTTCCGGGGATGCTTACCCGGTCCGTGCCGGCCGGCCTATCGCTCCCGCAGGCGCGGCATCAGTTCCACGAAATTGCAGGGGCGGAAGCGGATGTCGAGCTGGTGATGCAGAATCTCGTCCCAGCCGTCCTTGCAGGCACCGGTGGAGCCGGGCAGGGCGAAGAGATAGGTGCCGCCGGCGAGGACGGCCATGGCGCGGCTCTGGATCGTGGAGGGGCCGATCTTGGCCGCGGAAATCCAGCGGAAATATTCGCCGAAGCCCGGAATCTCCTTCTCCGCGACGCGCTGGAACGCCTCCGGCGTCACGTCGCGGCCGGTCAGGCCGGTGCCGCCGGTGGTGATGACGCAATCGACGCCCGTGTCCGCGATCCAATGTTCTAGCTTGGCGACGATCGCATCGGCGTCGTCCTTCACGATGGCCCGGTCGGCGAGGACATGGCCGTCGGCGCGCAGCCGGTCGACCAGCGTTTCGCCCGACCGGTCGTTCGCCAGATCACGCGTGTCGGAGACGGTCAGGATCGCGATATGGACCGGCTTGAAGGGGCGGCTCTGGTCAATCGCCATGGAACGCGGAACCTTCCTCGGTCGAAAGATCGGGCGGACGGGGCGGGCGGGCGCGATCGTTCATTCCACGGCGATCGCCTGCTCCGCCACCTCGGCATCGTCGAGAGTCATATAGATCGGCCAGGCGCCGCCGATCAAGGCGTCGAGGGTCGGCGAGGCCTGGCCCAGCCGGTGCCGGTAGACCCAGAGATTGGCCATGACATGCTCGACATAGTCGCGCGTCTCGCGCGAGGGCAGGCTCTCGATGAAAAGCAGCGGATCGCCGTCATAGTCGATACGCTCGCGCCATTTGTTGAGATTACCGGGTCCCGCGTTATAGGCGGCGGCGGCATAGAACAGATTGCCCTCGATGGAGGGATCGCCCATCAGCATGCGGATATAGCGCTGGCCGAGCGAAAGGTTCAGCGACGGCTCATAGAGCGCCGCGCGCTTGACGCCGCGATAGCGTTCTCCCGCCACCCATCCGGCGGTCGCCGGCATGAGCTGCATCAGGCCGCGTGCCCCGGCGTAGCTCTTGGCGCGGGCGCGGAACCGGCTTTCCTGCCGCACGAAAGCGTAGATCAGCGCGCGATCCACGCTGAACCCGTCCATCGGCCGCCATCCCGGCAGCGGATAGAGCGCGGCGTCCAGCCATGCCCCGTCGGCTTCCGCCATGTCGCGGCCGACGCGATAGGCCAGGTCGGCGAGCCCGGCCGCGTCCGCGAAGGCCAGCAATGTGTTGGCCATCGCCGGCGGCAGCGCATCGGTGAAGCGGCGAAGCTCCCCGTCGGCGCGCTCGGTCTGGCCGACCTCGATCAGCGCGATCGCGCGCCGCGCGGCCGGGATGCGTGTCAGCAACTCCACCTCGTCCTTGCCCAGGGCGGGTAGCGAGAAATCCAGCGCCGGTTGCTTGCCGAGCGACCGCGTGGCGAGCAGCCCATAGAAGCTTCGCGGAACCTCGGCCGCGTGGCTCAGCATCGGGTTGACCTGTTCCGGCATGCCGCCGACGAGCGCCGCGCGCGCCGCCCAATAGCCGCCCGCCGCCCGGTCCCATCGCGCCGCCGAGGGCGAGTGGGCAAGACCCGAGAACAGATCGAAGGCGGTTTCATATTTCCCGGCGCGCCATGCCGCGAGACCGCCCCACCATTGGGCCAGCGCGGCCCCGTCGGGGGAAAGGCTTTCCGCGCGCTCCGCCACCGCGATCGCCTCCGCGTCCTTGTGGTAGCGGAAATAGCCGCGCGCGACCACGCCGAGGCTTTCGGCGAAGGCGGCCGGCGTGAAGAGGTCCCGGTACTTCGGCTGATCCAGATAGTCCAGCGAATGGGTGACCGATCCGCGCTGCACCCAACGGCGGATCTGATATTGCGCCTTGCGGATTTGGCCGCGTTCCCAGCCCGACTTCCCGGCGAGTGGGTCCGGTCCCGTCAGGCGGCGCGCCGCCTGCCCCTCGGGCATCTCCGGAATGCCGATACGCTCTATCCCCGGTAACGAGACGGAGCGCGGCTTCTCCGGCCATTTGTAGTTGGGCGGCCGACGCTTGAGGGCGAGGCGGTAAATCCGTTGCGCCCCCGGGTGGTCGGCATACTCGGCCATCCAGCCCTTGAGTTCCAGATAGGTGGACCGCCAAGCGGTGGGGTGCATATAGCGCTGGAACAGCACATGCCCCATCAGCAGATCGTCGTCCAGGGTGGCGATCAGTCGATCGGCCTCCTGCATCCGGCCGGCATTCTGCAAGTCGAAGATTCGGGCGTAGCGCGTCCTGTCCTCGTCGCCCAGAATATCGGGAAGCTTGGCATGGCCGCTCGCGGTCCCTTCGGCGCGCTCGCCGTTCGTGAAACGGCCGGGAAGCAGGGCGGCGCTCTCGGTCTGGGGCGGATCGATCTCGAACCGGTTGGAGAGGTCGTCGGCGACGGCCGGCCTCGGTTCCGTGGCCGTGGCCAGGAATAGACCGATGGCGGCGACCGCGCCCAGGCGCAACGCCACGCGCGCGCCCCTAACGGCCAGCACGCGGCGGGACCGCGCGGCGACGAAGCCGGAACGAATGGAAGGCACTGAAACTTGTCCCCTCAAATCTCGTATTTCGGCCAGTGCGCGAAACGGCAAAATGCCTTCATGCACGAGCCAAAAAACCGCCACAAATTTAGGTGAAAGCCCGCGCTTATACAAGCGGCCCCGGGTCGTTCCAAGATCGATCGGGGGGAATGTGGGCTGGACGCGCCTATCCCGTTGGTGCCGGAAGGGGGCGATTGGGCGGATTCTTGAGGGCAGGCTGTTCGGGGGGGCAGGCTGTTCCGGCCAGGCTTTTCCTTGCCGGAAGCGGGCGCCGCGATATGTCAGCCGTTCGGTGTGTCCGCCGTATCCCCGTCGATCAGATCCAGGTCCCGCATTCGGCGCTGCAGTGACAAGAGATCGCGCCAGGCAAGGCGCTTCATCGCCGGGCTGCGCAGCAGATAGGCCGGATGGAAGGTCGCCAGGGCCGGAAGCGTTCCGACCTCTCCGCCCGCGTCATAGTCGAACCACCGGCCGCGCAACTTGGTGATTCCCTGTTCGGTGCCGAGGAGCGATTTAGCCGACTTTCCCCCGACGAGCAGCAGGATCTTCGGCCGGACGAGTTGGATGTGCCGCGCGATGAAGGGGCGGCAGGCGGCGACCTCCGCGTCGGTCGGCGTCCGGTTCCCCGGCGGCCGCCAATAGAGCACGTTGGTGATGTAGAACCGCTCCCGGTTCAAGCCGATGAAACCCATCATGCGGTCGAGCAATTGGCCGGAAACGCCGACGAAGGGCTTGCCCTGCATGTCCTCGTCGCGTCCCGGCGCCTCGCCGATCAGCATCACGTCGGCGGCGGGGTTGCCGTCGCCGAAAACGAGGTTCGTCGCCGTTTGCTTGAGTGGACAGCCGTCGAAGGATTCAAGGGCCGCGCGCAATTCCTCCAGCGTTCCGCAAGCGCCGGCCGCGCGGTTTCCAAGGGCCGCCGCCTCGGCGGCGCCAAGGGGAGCGTCCTCCGACGTTTGCCCCCGCGCCGTGGGGGAGGGCGTCCTTGGGGAAGCGGGCGCCTTGGATGGTGGCGGGGAGGGATGGGGCGCGGGCGTCGCCGCCGCGGGGCGTCGGCGGGCGGCGGCCGCGGCCTCGCTCGCCGCGAAACGGTCGAGGGGGGCGGTTCCCGTCGCTTCGTCCGCGCCCATCGCGATCTGCCAGGCGAGCATGGAGAGCGCCGCCTCCCGCGCCGCCCCCGTCAGGGGGGGCGCATCGAAGGATGCCACGTCGCTTTCCCGCATGTTCTGGTCGTCGCCGGTCATTGTCGCGTTCGGCTCGGTCTATAGGGTGGTGCGCGAACACAAGCCTAGCACGGCGCATCTTGGAACCGCATCCGGGTTCGTCTAGAACGTGGGCTGGATAGAGACAAGGGATCATCCGGGATTATCGGGGAAGTATCGAGATGAGCGAGTCCGCCGAACGCGAAAGCATGGAATATGACGTCGTCATCGTCGGCGCCGGTCCCGCCGGACTGGCGACAGCGATCCGGCTGAAGCAGCTCGAACAGGAGACGGGTCGGGAGATCGCCGTGTGCGTCCTGGAAAAGGCGGGCGAGGTCGGCGCGCACATTCTATCCGGCGCCGTGCTGGAGCCGCGCTCGCTGTTCGAATTGCTGCCGAACGCGATCGAGGACGGCGCGCCGCTCGACACGCCGGCGAAGGAGGACACGTTTCTCTATCTGACGGAGAAGGGCTCGCTGAAGCTGCCGACCCCGCCACAGATGCAGAATCACGGTAATTACATCATCTCGCTCGGTAATCTCTGCCGCTGGCTGGGGGAGCAGGCGGAGGCCCTGGGCGTCGAGATCTATCCGGGCTTCGCGGCGGCCGAGGTGCTCTATCACGACGACGGCTCGGTGAAGGGTGTCGCGACCGGCGACATGGGCGTCACCAAGGATGGCGAGAAAGGCCCGATGTATCAGCCGGGTATGGAGTTGCATGCGGCCCAGACCGTCTTCGCGGAAGGCTGTCGCGGTCATCTCGGCAAGGAATTGCTTCGGCGCTTCCAACTTCGCGAGGAAGGCCGGTTCCAGACCTACGGCATCGGCATGAAGGAGTTGTGGGAGGTTTCGCCGGAGAAATCCAAGCCCGGTTCGATCGTTCATACCTGCGGCTGGCCGATGGACAGCAAGACCTATGGCGGTTCCTTCCTTTATCACCTGGAGGGCAACCTGGTCTCGGTCGGCTATGTGATCGGGTTGGATTACGAGAATCCCTACCTCTATCCCTATATGGAATTCCAGCGCTTCAAGCATCATCCGGAGATCGCCAAGGTGCTGGAAGGCGGGCGTCGCCTGTCCTATGGCGCCCGTGCGCTCAACGAGGGCGGCTGGCAATCGGTGCCGAAACTGACCTTCCCGGGCGGCGTGCTGGTCGGGTGCGAGGCCGGTTTCCTCAACGTGCCGAAGATCAAGGGCACGCACACCGCGATGAAGTCCGGCATGGTCGCGGCCGAAACGCTGTTCGCCGCGTTGAAGCCCGCGGAGGAGGGGGCGGACTCCCCGCGCGAGGTCGTCGCCTTCGAGGAGGCGATGAAGAAGAGCTGGGTCTGGGACGAGCTTTATAAGGTCCGCAACGTGCGCCCGGCCTTCAAATGGGGGTTGTTCGCCGCGATCGCCTATTCCGCGCTGGATACCGTCATCCTGCGGGGCAAGGCGCCCTGGACGTTGAAGCATCACGGGCCCGACCACGCGGTTCTGAAACCCGCCGCCCAGTGCGAGAAGATCGACTATCCGAAGCCGGACGGCGTGCTCAGCTTCGACCGGCTGACCAACGTGTCCTTCACCAATACCAATCACGAGGAGGATCAGCCCTGCCACCTGACCCTCAAGGACGCGTCGGTACCGATCGAGCGGAACCTGCCGGAATTCGACGAGCCGGCGCAGCGCTATTGCCCGGCCGGCGTCTATGAGGTGGTACGGGACGATTCCGGCGCGCCTGCCTTCCAGATCAACGCGCAGAACTGCATCCACTGCAAGACGTGCGACATCAAGGACCCGGCCCAGAACATCCACTGGGTCACGCCTCAGGGCGGCGAGGGGCCGGTCTACGCCAACATGTAAGGGACCGGACGGTTCCGATCCGATGGCGTGAATCGTGGTCGGGGCGGAGGCGCCGCCGATCATGGGGAGCTGTGCGTGTCGCGATCCGCCGGCTGCCGGCCGGAAGACGCCGTCGCTACGGGCTTTCTACCGCGCGTTTCCTTGCTATATGGTTGGGCTATATGGTTGGAGGCGATGGAAACGCACGACCAATCCGACAGCGCGATGGGAGCCGCCGAATGATCCGAAAGCTTGGAATGAGCGTCGCCGTTCTGGCCGCCATGGCGGCGTGCGCCGGGTCGGGTCCGGTGGAGCGGGCGCTGGCTTTCGAGCGGAACGTCGGTGGCGCCGTGCCGGCGATGATCAAGGTCGCCGACGCCACGGGCCAGAGCGTGTCGGAGCTTACCGGGGCCGTCGGGGATAGTGGTTACGGCGCCTATCTCGCCGGCCGGCATGCCGAGGGGATGAGCGATTTCGGCGCGGCGGCGACGTTGCTGGACCGGGTGCTGGAAGAGAATCCGGAGGACCCGCGCCTGATCCGCCGGGCCTTTCTGGCCAATGTGAATGCCGGGCGTTTCGAGCGCGCGGTCGAACTGGCCCGGAAGATCGATTCGCAAAGCCCCATCGGCATGGGGCTCGCCACCTTGATCGAGAGCGCGGACGCGTTGAAACGTGGCGACTATGCCGAGGCCGCGCGCCTCGCCGATGCGGCGGAGCGGACGGGGCTGTCGCGCTATGCCGCGCCGATCTTCGCGGCCTGGGCGCGCGCCGCCGCGGGCGAGACGGACGCCGCGATCGAGGCGCTGTCGGAGATCGATGCCGATAGCGGTTTCGGTCCATTACTGGCGCTGCATACCGGATTGATCCAGAAGCAGGCGGGACGTCTCGATGCGGCACTGCGGACCCTGACGCCGGTCATGCCGGACTCGGTTGGGCCGGACTCGGTCGGGCCGGATTCCTCGCCGACCGATGAGGCCCCGACCGACGGCGCCCAGACGAATGGGGGGGACGATGCCGCCGGTTCGGATATGGGCGGAGAGGGCGAGGCCGCCGCGCGTGCCGAGGCGGTGGCGCGCATGCCGGTACGCATGGTGCGCGCCTATGCCCGTGTTCGTCTGGCGAACGGCGCCCCGGCGGCGGAAGTTCTCGCCATGATGCGTGACTACGACGGCGCGAATCCCGGCGTCACGATCATCGAGCGCGATATCGCCGCGCTGGAGGCCGATGGGACGCTGGAGGATCTCGTCGTCGGCCCGGCGGCGGGTGTCGCCGAGGGGCTCTATCACCTCGCCTCCAGCGTTCAGCGGCAGGCGGAGGGCATCGCGCTCGGCTATGGCCGGCTCGCCGTCTTCCTCGATCCGGGGATGGAGCTTTCCCGTCTACTCGTGTCGGAAATCCTGGAATCCCGGGGGCGTCACGCGGAGGCGATCGAGGAACTCAGGATGGTGCCGGAAAGCTCCGACTATGCCTGGTCGGCGCAGCTCGCGGTCGCGGATAATCTGATCGAACTCGACCGCGATGCCGAGGCGGCGGCGCATCTGGAACGGATGGCGACGACGCGCCCGGACGATATCGACGCGCTGATGAAGCTCGGCTATCTGATGCGCCTGCGCGAACGGTTCGACGAGGGGGCGGACGTCTATGCCCGCGTCCTCGACCGGATCGAGACGATCCGGCCGGAACATTGGCTCGTTCTCTATTATCGCGGCATCACGCTGGAACGCACCGACCGCTGGCCCGAGGCGGAGGACGCCTTCCTCAAGGCGTTGGACCTGAAGCCGGGCGACCCGTACGTCCTCAACTATCTCGGCTATAGCTGGGTCGATAAGGGCATGAACATCGATCGCGCCAAGGAGATGATCCGAGACGCGGTCGCGCAGCGTCAGAACGACGGCTATATCGTCGATAGCCTGGGATGGGTTCAGTACAAGCTCGGCAATTACGAGGAGGCCGTGCGCCATCTGGAACGCGCGGTCCAACTTCGCCCTCAGGACCCGGTCATCAATGATCATCTGGGCGACGCCTATTGGCGTGTCGGGCGCCGGTTGGAGGCACGCTTCCAATGGGACCGCGCGCTCAGCCTCGATCCCGACGAGGAATTGGTGGAGACCATCGACGACAAGCTCGACAGCGGCTTGGAGACCGACCCGGAATCCGGGGTGGGCGCCGAATCGGATGGCGCCGAGGCCAATTGACCGGGGCGGCGATGCACGACTTCGCCGCGGCGAAGCTCAACCTCACCCTTCGTATCCTCGGACGGCGGGCCGACGGGTATCATGAATTGTCCTCTCTGGTCGCGTTCGCCGATATCGGCGACCGGGTAAGCGTGGCGCCCGCCGATGCGCTGACGCTCGCGATCGACGGGCCGGCGGCGGGCGCGCTCGCCGATTTGCCGACCGACGACAATCTGGTCATGCGCGCGGCCCGGGCATTGAAGATGAAGATGGGGCAGGGGGAGACGGGCCTACCTGCCGGGGCGGCCTTGCGTCTGGAGAAGCATCTGCCGGTCGCGAGCGGGATCGGCGGCGGTTCGGCCGATGCGGCGGCCGCCTTGCGCCTGTTGTCGCGTCTGTGGAGAATCGCGCCGGACCCCGGCGGGCTGGCCCGGCTCGCGCTCGCGCTCGGCGCGGACGTGCCGGTTTGCTTGACGGGTCGGCCCGCCCGGATGGAGGGGATCGGAGAGGTCGTAACACCCGCCGGGCCGATCGCCCGTGATCCGGCGCCGGGCGTCCTGCTCGCCAATCCGGGCGTGGCGACACCGACCGGCGCGGTCTTCGCCGCGCTCGACGCTCCGACGTTCGCGCCGGACGGGGAAGGCGTGCGCCGGGACCATTGCGCGCCGCTTGGTCCCACCCTCGACGATCTGGTCGCGGCCATATCGCCGATCGGCAATGATCTGAGCGAGGCCGCCTGCCGCGTGACGCCCGCGATCCGCCGCGTCATGCAGGCCTTGGAGATCCTGCCGGGCGTGGCCTATGCCGCCCTTTCGGGCAGCGGCGCGACGTGCTTCGCCCTGTTCCGGGACCGCGCCGCGGCGGGGCGCGCGGCCGATATCCTTCGCGCGGCGGAGCCCGGCTGGTGGATCGCGGCCGGCCGGCTTCTTTCCGGGGTCGAACCGGACGGTGGGCCGTTGGGGTTGGGCCGGGGGGATATCGGCCGGGGGGAGGCGGCGCCGTGACCGGCGGCGATGCCAACGATCGCTCGCCCAGGCGACTCCTGGTCTGCGTCAATCCGGTCGGCGGCGCGAACAAACCCTGCTGCGGCGGCGATCGCGGTTCGGAAAGCCTGGCGGCGACCCTGGAACGCGAAATCGCCGCGCGCGGCATCCGCTGCGGGCTGGCGCGCATCCATTGCCTCAACAAATGCCTGAAGGGCCCGGCGATGCGTCTCGCGCCCGGCGGCGATTTTCTTCTCGGCATGACGGCGGCGGATCTTCCGGCGCTGCTCGACCGGCTGGAAGCCGAATGCGGCACCGAGACCGGGGGCGACGCGGGCGGACTGCCGCCGGGGCTCTATCCCGGCGCCTGACCGGAAACCTGACCCGAAGATTGGCCCGAATGCTGAATCGACCACGGGCAGGATGTCACGATCTTGCGGCCCCGGAAGCGATCCCATAGAGTGCGCGGCATTCCACGCGGCGATCCGCGATTGGGGCGTAGCCAAGCGGTAAGGCAGCGGTTTTTGGTACCGCCATGCGCAGGTTCGAATCCTGCCGCCCCAGCCATCCCTCCTGGATCGGCCATCCCTCCCGGGCCGGCCGTCCCTCCCGGAATGGACTGAACCCTCGACCACTCCGTCGGAGGAGTTGTCCCGCCCCGTTTCGTTCGTCCAGCGATAATCGCGGTGGAACGGAAACGCCCATGGCGCAAACGGGTGTCCGTATCCGCCGGAGGTGGCCGCGGCGATGCTTTCCAGACGGAGATGAACCGGGACGGCTCCATCCGTGCGCGAGCGACACGACGACAATCCCCTTCTTTATCGCTCCGGCGTCGAGACTTGCCAAAAAAGAGTTCCGCTGGATACTGCTCCGCACTGGGAAGACCTTCGGCGCGATCATGGGATGATTTTTGCGCGGCAGGACTCTGCCGTCGGGATTCGAGTACCTTGCCCGAGTATCTTGTAAGAGGGTCGCGAACATGTGTGGGAATCGATGGATCGGCCTTTTATGATCACTCAGGAAATCCATCGGCCGAAGTCCAATCAAGACGGTGCCCACTTCGAGAACATCACGGACGAGATCGTAACCGTCGCCTCCCGGCGGACGGCGATAGCATGCGTGGGCGTCAGCGCGACTTCCTCCATGTCTCGGTTGAGACGGCGGCGCGTCGCGCCCGGCAGCATCTTGTTCAATGCGGTCACTTCAATGGGGTCAAACGGACCTGAGATCGGAGCGTTGTCATGGCAGAATTGTTCGATCCTTTCACGCTGAACGCGATGCATCTGAAGAATCGCGTCGTCATGGCCCCGATGACCCGCGGCCTGTCGCCTGAATGGTTGCCGACATCCGAAAGCGTCGCCTATTACCGCGCCCGGGCCGAGGGCGGCGCCGGTCTGATCATATCCGAAGGCGTGGCGCCGGACCTCGGGTCCAGCCATGGTGAACGAGACGTTCCGGTCGTGCTTGGGGAACGCGCCGTGGATGCTTGGCGCGCCGTGACCGATGCCGTGCATCAGGCTGGCGCCGCGATGGCTTGCCAGCTTTGGCATGTTGGGGCTTTCCGGCGGATCGGGATCGGACCCACCCCGGACGCGCCGGTGCTTTCCCCTTCCGGTGTTCCGGTATGGCCGGAGGTTACGCCGGACGTGATGAGCGACAATGATATCGCCGATGCGATAGAGGCATTTGCCAAATCCTCGCGCGCCGCCGTCTCCGCGGGTTTCGACGCGGTCGAGGTCCATGGCGCGCACGGATATCTGATCGATCAATTTCTTTGGTCGCAAACGAACCGTCGGTCGGACCGCTATGGCGGTGGCCCGCGTGAGCGTGGCCGGTTCGCGGCCGACGTCGTTCGCGCGGTGCGACGCGAGGTTGGCCCGGATATTCCCATCCTGTTTCGGTTCTCGCAATGGAAGCGGCATGATTTCGAGGCATGGAATGCGGATTCGCCCGATATGCTGGGGGCGTTGTTGGAGCCGGTCTCCGAGGCTGGGGTCGATTTGTTCCATGCGAGCACCCGCCGCTATTGGGAACCGGCTTTTCCCGATGCCGGTCCCGAGGGACTCGCGGCCTGGACGCGCCGTTTGACGGGAAAGCCCACGATCGCGGTGGGCAGCATCGGTCTCGACGACGTTTCACGCCAAAACGCCAATCCCGTCGATTTGAATGATTTACAGGATCGGTTGGCGGCCGGGGAATTCGATCTCGCCGCGCTCGGACGTCAATTGCTCGCCGATCCGGAATGGCCGAACAAAGTCGCCGCCGGACGCCTGTCCGATGTGAAGCCGTTTAGGCGCGCTCATATCGATTGGCGCGATTCACCGTAAGCCGGCGCCTCGTTGTTCAGGCCGCTCCGTCTTGACGCGCAAGATGAGGGCGGTCGTCCCGCGGGGGTCCTCGGGATTTCCCTGGAGAACAAGCGCTGGGTCGATGACGGCGATGACGGGCCGTCGCCGGAACGGCTCGGGGCGGGTGCTGTGAAGACGAAGCTGGGTCGTGACGCCTTTTGAACTGCGGGGATGGGAAGTCCCCGCGTTTCCCGTGCCCATCGGGGCCATCAGGCCCGTGACATTATCGGATGTGGCCTCGGGGCGCATGTCCGCCATGCGGCGGATGCGCGCGGCTGTCGATTTCCGGTGCGGCGCGTTTCCGCCCGTGGCAATAGCATGTCCATGATCGGCGCGCGCGCATATCGGACCAGCCGGCGGCGGCGTGGCGGCAGGGGGCTTTCCCTGCTGCTTGCGCTGTCGCTGGTGCTGGGGCTGCTCGGGCCCGTGTCGGGGACGCTGCCCTTGCCGTCGCGGGATGGCTTCATCCCGATCTGCACGGGCAGCGAGATCGTCTATATCCCGATCGCGGAGGCAGGCCTCGTCCGCTCGGCGGAACAGGGGCAATCCGCGCCCGCCACCGATCCGACTACCGATCCGACTACCGATCCGACCACCGTGCCGTGCCCCTGGTTCGTGCCGTTCCATGCCGTGGCGATGCCATCGGTCGCGAGCGTGCATGTCCCCGTGGCCTATGCGGTCCCCCATTTCCGGTTGGCGGACAGCGCGCCCGCGGGCCGGTTTCTTTCCAGATCATTCCGGGCGAGAGCGCCACCGCCTGCCGGCGTGTGAGCGACCCGAACCCCATCAATGCCGCGCCCGACCACGGGCGGCGGCACCTCTTGCCATGGAATGACGATGATGAGCACCACAACCACCGCGCCGGGGGCATCCGTCTCCGCGCTCTATCGCGCCGTATGGCGCTGGCATTTCTATGCGGGACTGATCGTCCTGCCCTTCATGATCCTGCTCGCCGTGACCGGCGCGCTCTATCTCTTCAAGGACGAGATCAACGATCGTCTTTACGGCGGTCTCCGGCAGGTCGAACCGGCGGCGACGGTGCCGCTCGCGCCCTCGGACATCGCCATGCGGGCGCTCGCCGCGCATCCCGGCACGCTGAAGGCCTACCACCCGCCGGCCGCGTCCGACCGGTCGGCCGAGGTGAAGATCGTGGGCGCGGACGGCGTGCGGAACGTCGTCTATGTCGATCCCTATAGCGGCGCGGTCCTGGGAAGCACATGGGACGGCGGTTTCACGGGATCGCCCCTGATGTGGACGATCCGGAAGCTGCACAGCCTCGACTATGTCGGTTGGTGGGGTAACCGGATCATCGAATGTGTCGCCGGCTGGGCCGTGCTTCTGACGGTGACCGGGATCTATCTCTGGTGGCCGCGCGGCCGGAAGGTCGGCGTACTGCGTCCCCGGCGGACGCGGGGGCGCCCGTTGTGGCGCGACCTGCACGCGGTGACGGGCGTCTATACGGCGGGCTTCATCCTGTTCCTGGCGATGACGGGCCTGCCCTGGTCCGGGGTCTGGGGTAAGCGATTCTACGACCTGTCCTATGCCGTGGGGCTCGGCATGCCCGATGGCTATTGGGGCGACTATCCGACCAGCACGGTCCCGACCGGAGAGGCCTTGGACCG
Source organism: Marivibrio halodurans (assembly GCF_017963645.1). Classification (GTDB taxonomy): domain Bacteria; phylum Pseudomonadota; class Alphaproteobacteria; order UBA8366; family Aestuariispiraceae; genus Marivibrio; species Marivibrio halodurans. The sequence continues at coordinate 13,076 of NZ_JAGMWN010000008.1, forward strand.
CGCGCCCTGGATATTGGAACATCAGCCCATGCCGGTGTCCGTCTTGTCGGCGGATGGGGCGCATGGGGCGCACGGCGAGGCGGCGGCGGACGTGGCGAACGGGGTGCCGGCCGGCCTGGATGCCGCCGTCGGCACGGTCGAGGCGATGGGCATCCATCCCGGATATGCCCTCGCCATGCCCGGCGGAGCGGAGGGGGTATTCACCGCCTCCGTCTATCCGGACGACATTTCGCAGGAGCGGGTGATCCATCTCGACCGATATACGGGCGACGTTCTGTTCGATATGGGGTTCGCGGATCTAGGCGCTCTTGGCCGCGCGGCGGAATGGGGCGTCAGCGTCCATATGGGGCAGGAATTCGGTTTGGTGAATCAAATCCTGCTGCTGCTTGCCTGCGTGGCGATCATGCTGATGGCGGTTTCCGCCGTCGTCATGTGGTGGAAGCGCCGGCCGGCCGGGTCGCTCGGCGCGCCGGTCCCGCCGATGGATTGGCGCGTTCCGAGAGCCGTTCTCGCGATCGCCATAGCCGCCGGGCTCTTCTTCCCCTTGGTGGGGCTCAGCCTGCTCGTCGCGCTCGCGATCGAGCTTACCCTCTCCCTGGTGGCGCGCCGCGCGCCGGGGTAAGGGCCGGGCCGCGTCCGGTCATCCGGCATTGCCCGGACGCGGCCTGTCCTTCCGTGCGGCAATTCGGCCATGGGGGCTTCCCAAGAGGGGCCGCATGATGTCTATGCCGGGGCAGGGAATGACGACGAAAAGGGAGATGGAATCCATGTATTACGGCACCGGAAGCGTGGAGACGGAGAAGGCGAGCCGCTATCTCCAGCAGCTCTGTAAGCATTTCGGGCATAAGATCCCGGCCGAATTCGATGAATGGTCGGGCCGGCTGACGTTCGAGCCGGGCCTGTGTCTGTTGCGCGCGACGGAAGGGCGCCTCGACGTCTATTGCGTGGCCCGGGAGGATGAGAAGCTGGAGATTTTGCGCAAGGTGATGGGTGATCATTTCGAACGCTTCGCCTGGAAGGACTCGCTGACATTCACCTGGACGGAAGGCCTTGCGGGTGATGCGCCGGAATCGGTAAGGGCGGCGGTGGTGGAGGAATAGCCCTGTCCTTGGGGGCGGCGATCTTGCATCACGGGCGGTTCGGAGGTAGACAGCAACTGCGAATTAGTCGCAATAAAGGGCGTTGAGGCCCATACGCGTCCCCTATCGAGGATTTCCCAGGCGTGTCGCGCGACCCGACGATACTGGCTCTGTACAGCGCGCATCGGGCCGATCTGGTCAACTACGCCAGCGCGATCCTGGGCGACCGCGCCCATGCGGAGGATGTCGTTCAGGAAGCCTATCTGCGTTTCAGCGACGCCGCGCGGGAAAGGCCGCTGGACGAGCCGCTCAATTATCTCTATCGCATCGTGCGCAACCTGTCGCTCGACGTTCACCGGCGGCTCGGCCGGGAACGGTCGATGCAGGTGCAGGGCGAGGAAGGCGAGCGCGCGGCGGTCGCCGACCCCGTCGCCTCGCCCGAGGCGGTAGCCGTCGGGCGGGAGGAGATCCGTCTGATGAACCGGGCACTGGCCGAACTGCCGGAGCGCACGCGCCTCGCGCTTGAAATGCACCGGTTCGGTGGTCTTCCCTTCAAGGCGATCGCGGCGGAGTTGGGCATCTCGGTCGGGTTGGCGCATCTATTGGTGGTGCAGGCGCTGGATCATTGCCGGCAAAGGCTGGCGCGCGCGCGGCCGGGGGACAAGGATTGAACGCCGCCGCCGCTCCATCGTCTATTCATCGGGTAGGGATGCATGCCCGGGTCCCGATGCGCGTCGGCGCATGGGGCCGTTCGGATTTTTCGTAAGGAGACCGCCGCGGTGACGGGTGATCCGAGAGAGCCGGGAAGCGCCGCCGAATGGATGGCGGCTCTGATCGAGACGCCGGAGGACCCTGAGCAACTGGCCCGATTCGAGGCATGGCGCGATCGCGCGCCGGAGAATGCCCGCGCTTGGCGGGAGATGACGCGCGCCTATGTGGTGCTGGGTCATGTCGAGCCGCGATATGCCGACAGATGGGGCGACCGGGGGACCGATGGGGAACGGGAGCCGGTGCCTCTTCCCACGGAAGCCGCGTCGCGTCCGCGTCGCGTCCGGGCCGGCACGTCCCATGCCCGATCCGGACGCGGTCGGCGGCATGGGCGGATTGCCGCAGCCGTGGCGGCCTGCGCCTGCCTGCTTCTGGCGGCCGTTCTGGTCGCGCCGGGGGGGACCTCCTTTCCGGATGCGGACCACGCGACGGCGCGGGCGGAGATCGGGCGTATCGTTCTTCCCGACGGCAGCCTCCTGCATCTTGCCCCGGAGAGCGCCGTCGATATCGCCTACGAGGATGCGCGGCGAACCGTGCGGTTGATCGAGGGGCGGGCCTTCCTGGAAGTGGAAGCCGATCCCGCGCGCCCCTTCCTGGTGGAGGCGGAGGGCCTCTCGACACGGGTTCTGGGCACGGCCTTCGAGGTGCACCACCATGGATCGCGCGCTTCCGTCGCGGTGCGCGAGGGGACGGTGGCGGTGCGCGCCGGTCAGGGCGAATGGTCGCTCTCCGCCGGTGAATGGGCGCGCCGCCTGGCCGATGGGTCGGTGACGCGCGGGCGCATGGCGGCCGATCAGGTGGCCGCATGGGTGGATGGCCGATTGGTCGCGAAGGACCTGTCGGTCGAGGAATTGGTCGAGGAGGTCGCGCATTATTACCGGGGCACGATCCTGGTGCGCGGCGAGACCTTGTCGGAACAGCCGGTTACGGGCGTTTTCGATCTGACCGACCCGGCGGGCGCGGTTTCCGCGATCGCCGCGGGCCAGGATGCGTTCGTTCTCGATCTCTCGCCGATCGCGCTGGTCGTCCTGGGTGAGTGATCGGACGGCCCCGCGAAAATTTCCAAATTTTTTTGAATGTCCCCCGATCGGCGGACGTCATTCCTGCGAGGTCTGAGATTGAGACGCATTAGCGCGCGGGCCGAGGCTTGGTGTTTTGGAGGGGATTTTCATGCCCATGACTTATCGACGGACGACGCGGGCGCGCGGCATGGCGCGGGCGCTTGCCATCACGACGACCCTGACCGGGGCGGCCTTGACCGGGGCGGCACTGACCTGGGCGGGGGCGTCCGCCGCTGCCGCGGATCAGGTCGTGCGCACGGATGGCGGCGCGATCAGGGGCGTCCAACTCGCCCAATCGGGCCAGCAGATCGATTTCGACATCGCCGCGCAGCCGCTTGCCGACGCACTGCCGGCCTTCGGACAGCAGGCGGGCGTCCAGGTCTCGGCTCATGGCGATCTCGTCCGCGATGTCATGACGCCGGGCGTTCAAGGCACGATGAGCGTCGAAGCCGCCTTGATGCGTCTCCTGGCCGGCACCAGCCTCGATTTCCGGCGCGAGGATAACGGCGCGATCGTGCTGACCCGCCGGGAGGCGAGCGAGGATGGCGTGCGGAGCCTCGGGCCGATCATGGTCGAGGGGGCGGCGGTTTCCGACCCCCTGGCCGGGGCGGCCGACCGGGCCGGGTCAATCACCGTCGGGCGGGAGGCGCTGGAGCGGCGCAACCCCGCCAACATGAAGGATGTCTTCGCGGGCGAGACCGGTGTCTCCGTCGGCGGCGGCATCCCGCTCAGCCAGAAGGTCTATGTCAACGGCGTGGAGGAAACGAACCTCTCCGTCAGCATCGACGGCGTGCGTCAGAACAACAAGGTCTTTCACCATAACGGAACGACCGTGATCGACCCCGCCCTGCTGAAGCAGGCGCGCGTCGACCCGGGCGTGGCGCCGGCGGATGCGGGGCCCGGCGCGCTCGGCGGGTCGATCGTCTACGAGACCGTCGATGTGGATGACGTGCTGGCCCCTGGCCGGTCGGTCGGCGGCTTCGCGACGATGAGCTTCGATACCAATGGGGAAACCTTCACGAACAGCACCTCCGCCTATGGCCGGAGTGGCGGCTTCGAGGTGCTGGGCTTCGTCAAGCGCGCCGATGGCGGCGACTATGAGGGCGGGGACGGCACGACCATTCATGGTACTAGCGCGAAGATGCTGAGCGGCCTTGCCAAGACCGGCTATGAGAGCGCGAGCGGCCATCGCGTCGAGTTCTCCGCCGAGCAGGTCCGCGACAACGCCAAGCGCCCCTATCGCGCCAATATGCGCGATCTGACCAACCGCAACGATCCGCTCGTGCGCACCTACGACCTGACCCGGAACAACTATACCGCCACCTACGGCACGCCGGACGCGACCGGGCTTTGGGACCCGCGCGCGGTCCTGGGCTACAGCGCGACGGAAGTTCTGGTCCCGACGCCGTTCGACAGTATCGGCACGACCTCCAGCCTCTCGGGCAAGCTGGAGAACGCCTTCAACCTCAGCGAGACGGACAGTATCACCGCCGGCGCGGATTTCTATAACGACATGGCACGCTACGAGGACCCGACGGTGCGCGGTCTGGAGGAGGAGGTCGACAATTACGGCCTCTACGCCCAGGCCCGGTTGGAGCCGCTGGAGGCCTTGCGGCTTTCCTTCGGCCTGCGCGGCGACTACCAGAATTTCGAGGGAATCGACGGCACGGAAATGAACGACGGCGGCCTCAGCGGCAACGGGTCGCTCGCCTATGACGCGACCGATTTCCTGACGCTGCGCGCCGGCTATTCGAATGTTTGGGGCGGGGTCGCGCTGGCGGAGAACTATATCTTCAACCAGAACTGGGCCTATGCGACCGACATCAAGGGCGTTCGGGCCGAGAACTATACCGCCGGCTTCGATGTCGATCACGCGGGCTTCACCTTCAGCGCCGGTGTGTTCCGCAGCGAATTCGAGAATGCCCGCGACGCGACCTTCGGGGGCTCGCCGGCCGATACGGTCGATTTCCAGACGCGTGGCTATGAACTCGGCGCCGGATACGATTGGGGGCCGGGCTTCGTGAAGGCCAGCTATACCGACAGCAAGATCGAGGTGAACGGCGCGCCGGGCAGCACCTTCAATACACAGTATCGGGGTACCCCGTTGGGCCGGATCATCGCGGTCGAGGCCGCGCACCGTTTCGACGAGATCGGTGTGTTGGTCGGCGGTACCATCGACGCGGCCCTCACCAACACCGAGACGGTGGACGCCGGCGGCGCCAAGCAGGAGATGTACCGGGTCTATAACCTCTATACGGAGTACGAGCCCGAGTTCGCCAGTTTCCTGACGCTGCGCGCGGAGGCCAACAATATCCTCGACGAGGAATATGCCGATCGCGCGACCTACGGGCAGGACTTCGCGACGGTGGCACCGTTGCTGGAACAGGGCCGGTCCTTCCTGTTCCGGGCCCGCGCCGAGTTCTAGCCGAAACCGGGGGTATCCTTGAAAATACGGGCGTTGGCGGGACGCATCCCGCGCTTCGCGCTCGCACTGGCGGCGGTCGTCCTGGGGGCGGCCGCCGTCGCGCGCGCGGAACCCTTGACGGTAACCGACCTCGCCGGCCGCACGGTCACGATCGAGCGGCCGGTCGAGCGTTTCGTGATCGGCGAGGGACGGTATCTCTCCGTCCTTTCGCTGCTGCGCCCGGACGATCCGGCGGCGGGGCTGGTCGGCATGATGAGCCCCGTCGGTTGGACCGATCCGGGGCTCGAGGCGGCATTGCTCGACCGGTTCCCCCATGTGGGGGAAATTCCACTGTTCGGCGCGGCCAGCGCCGCCAGCCTGTCGGTCGAGAAGATGATCGATCTGGCGCCGCGACTGGCGATCCTGGGGTTGAGCGATCATGGCCCGGGCGCGCGCAACGCCGAAGTGATCGAGCAATTGGAAAAGGCGGGCACGACCGTCGTCTTCATCGATTTCCGTGCCGATCCGATCGACAACACCGTGCCCTCGATCGCGCTGTTGGGGAAACTCCTGGGTGCGGAGGCGCGGGCCGATTCCTATATCGCCTTCCACCGGGCGGAACGCGCGCGCATCGAGGAACGCCTGACGGGGTCGATCGACAGGCCCAGCGTCTTCCTGCAGGTTCATCCCGGACGGCGCGATTGCTGCTGGGGCATGGCGGACGGCATGCTCGGCCCCTTCGTGACGGCGGCGGGCGGGCGCAACATCGCGGACGCCGTCGCCCCCGGGCCGACCGCCCAGCATACGGAGGAGTTCCTGCTGGTCGAGGACCCGGACATCTGGATCGGCACCGCCTCCGGCACGGCGGAGGAGTTCCGCGAGGGCAAGGACCCCGTCGCGCTGGGCCATGGCCTGAGCCCCGCGCAGGCGCGCGAAAGCCTCTCCCGTTACTTGAAGCAACCGGCCTTCGCCGCGCTCGGTGCCGTCCGGGACGGCCGGGCGCATGCGATCTGGCACGGTTTCTACAATTCGCCCTTCAATATCGTGGCGCTTCACGCATTCGCCGGGTGGCTGCATCCGGACCGTTTCCCCGATGCCGATCCGCGGGCGCTCTATGATGAGATTCACCGGCGGTTCCTGCCTTTCCCGCCCTCAGGCACCTATACGGCGAGCCTTGCGGATGAGTGAGCGCGAGGCGACGCTTCTCAACCGCTTCACACGGATAAAGCGGCGGCGGGTCCATCTGGCGTTCGCCCTCGCCCTGGGCTTGATCGCCGTTTTCCTTCTGGATTTGTCGGCGGGGCCGGCCGCGCTCGGCCTCGGGGACATCGTGCGGGGACTTTTCGATCCGGGGTCGCTTGAATTGCGGGACCGGATCATCCTGTGGGACGTGCGCCTGCCGGACGCCCTGATCGCGTTGGCGGTGGGGGCCGCGCTGGGGTTGGCGGGGGTGGAGACGCAGACGATCCTCGACAACCCGCTCGCCAGCCCCTTCACGCTCGGCGTGTCGTCGGCCGCCGTCCTGGGAGCCAGTGTCGCCATCGTCCTGGCCCCGTCTATCCCGGCCGTGCCGGATCATGCGATCCTGCCCGCGCTGGCGCTGCTTTTCGCGCTTGCCTCCGGCGGGTTCGTGCTGCTGGTCGTGCGCGTTTCGGAAGGATCGCGGGAGACCGTCGTGCTGTTCGGGATCGCGTTAGTGTTCCTGTGCAATGCGCTGACGGCGGGCTTCCACATGGTGGCCGAGGCCGAGGCGGTGCAGCAAATCGTCTTCTGGACCATCGGCAACCTGACCAAGGCGGGTTGGGCGGAGGTCGCGATGGTGTTCGCCTGCGTCGCCGTCATCCTGCCCTTCAGCCTGCGCCATGTCTGGCTTTTGACATTGCTGCGCGGGGGCGAGGCCCATGCCCGCAGCATGGGGATCGACATCGCGCGCCTGCGCACGATGGTGATCCTGCGCAGTTCGGTCCTGGCGGCCTTCGCGGTCTGTTTCGTCGGGGCGATCGGCTTCATCGGACTGGTCGCCCCGCATCTGGCGCGCCTGATGTTCGGGGAGGATCACCGGCTTTTGGTGCCGGGCGCCGCGCTTTGCGGGGCGTTGGTGCTCTCGGCGGCCTCATATCTGTCCAAGGCGCTGGTGCCTGGGATCATCATTCCGGTCGGCATTCTGACCGCCGTCGTGGGCGTGCCGGTCCTGTTGCTTCTGTTGTGGCGCGCGCGGAGGCGGGCATGACCGGGCGTTTCTCCGTCTCCAACCTCGGCGCGCGCTATGGGCGGGCCGTCGTCTTGCACGATGTGGCCCTGCCCGCGCTTCGCGATGGAGAAATGCTGGGGATTCTGGGCCCCAACGCCTCGGGTAAATCGACCCTGATGCGCCGTCTGACGGGGGAGATGCCGGGACCCGGCGATATTCTTCTCGACGGTCGGACGCAGCGGGAGCACGGCCGTGAGGGGTGGCGCCGCGCCGTGGCGGCGGCACCGCAGACTCCGCCCGCGCCATCGGCCCTGATGCCGACGGAATTGATGTGGAGCACGGCGCGCGCGCTGGGGCTGGCGCTGTCGGATGCGGAACTGGCCGCCCGAATCGAGGGGATTTTCGACGAGTTGGGGCTGGGCGCGGTCGCGCTGTCGCCGCTCGCCACGCTTTCCGGTGGAAAGCGGCAATTGGTCGGCCTCGCGCTTGCCCTTGTCCGGAACCCGACCCTCCTGCTGCTGGACGAGCCGACATCGGCCCTCGACCTCCATTGGCGGCTCGCGGTGCTCGACCTCGTGCGTCGGCGGTTGCGCGCGCAGGGCGGTCTGGTGGTGGCGGCACTGCATGATCTCGATCTGGCGGCGCGCTATTGCGACCGGCTGGCGGTCCTGCATGAGGGCCGTGTCCTGGCGGCGGGGTGCCCGGCGGAGGTGCTGACGCCCGATCTGCTGGCGCGGGTTTATCGTGTCGAGGCGGAAGTTTCCGCCGACCCCGAAGGACGCCCCGTCGTCCGTGCCTTGCGAGCGATCGATCCGGGTAAGGGGGATTGAGAGTCTCCTTGCCCGCGTGCCCGCGGCGAATGATCTTAGGAATTGCGCCGGCGCGCGCGATCGTTCTTAATTGCCGTGTGTGGAGTTGAGGATACGTTTCTCGTCGGCGTGGGTTTGGACCGCCGCCATGGGGCTATCGCCGGATGGTCGCCTTCCCGGATGACAGGGTGGCTTTCGGCGCGCTATCACACCCCATGGTTGGCATGACGAGGAACAGATGATGTCGCAGAGCGACGGCGCCCCGCTCAAGGTCGGGGTCCTATTCTCGAGAACCGGGGTGACGGCTGTCGTCGAGCGCACCCAGCTCAATGCCGTTCACTTGGCCGTCGACGAGATCAACGCCGCGGGAGGCGTTCTCGGCAGGCCGGTCGAAATCGTCGAATATGATTTGGAATCCTCACCCAAGGTGGCGGAGGCGCGCGCGCGCGACCTGCTCGAGACCGACGGGGTGCGGCTGATCTTCGGCTGCTACATGTCCTCGACCCGGAAGGCGGCTCTGCCGGTGGTGGAGAAATATCGCGGCTTGCTGTTCTATCCAACGCTCTATGAGGGGTTCGAGTTCTCCTCGAACTGCATTTATTCCGGCGCGGCGCCCAATCAGAACATCGTCCCGCTCGCCCGGTATTTGATGCGCGAATATGGCAATGAATTCTATCTGGTGGGGTCCAACTACATCTATCCCTACGAGACCAATCGGATCATGCGCGATTTCATCACCGCCTTCGGCGGCAAGGTGCATGAGGAACGCTATATCCCGCTCCGCCCCTCGGAGGATGAACTCCGCACCGTGGTGACGGATATCGCGCGCTTCCCGGGGTCGACCATCATTTCCACGATCGTCGGCGACGGGACGACCGGCTTCTATCGCGAATGCCGGCGCGCCGGTTTCGATCCCGCGACCATGCCGATCGGCAGTCTGACGACGGGCGAGGCGGAGGTCGCGGCCATGGGCGCGGAGGCCGCCGAGGGCCATATCACCTCCGCCCCCTATTTCCAGACCCTGGATACGGTCGAGAATGCGCGGTTCCGGGACGCCTATCAGGCGCTGCACGGCGCGGCGGCGCCGATCTCGGCCTGTACCGAGGCGGCCTATATGCAGGTGCACCTCTTCGCCCGCGCGGCGGAGCAGGCGGGATCGACCGAGCCCGGAGCGATCAAGCGCGCCTTGCCGGCGTGTCCCTTCAAGGCCCCGCAAGGCATGGTCAGCGTCGATGCGGAGAACAATCATACCTATCTATGGCCGCGTATCGGCCGGGTCGATTCGAGCGGCCGGTTCGCGATTCTGGAGGACAGCAAGGCGGCCGTGCGGCCGGACCCCTATTTGATTAATCCCGCGGAGGAGGATTGGTCACGGCGCGCCTCCCACGGCTGATACCGTGCGCGCGCCGGCGACCGGTCGGCAAGCAATGTCTGGGGCTCTACTCAAGGATCTTCGTGATCTGTCGGTCACGGTACTCCATCCGTCCGATACGGACGGGGAGTCGCTGGTCAGTCACCTGCGCCGTATCGGTTGCCGGGTCGACCCGCGCTGGCCGATCCCGGAGGAGCCGCCGGAGCCGACGGACATCCTCATCACGACGGTCGATCGGGACGTGCATGATCAGGTCAAGGCGCTGATCAAGAAATTCGGCGAGCCGAAGCCGGCGATTATGGCGGTCGTGAACTATGAGAACCCGGCGACGCTGCAACTGGTGCTGGAGATGGAGGCGCTCGCCGTCATCGGGAAGCCGATCCGGCCCTTCGGTTTGCTGACGAACCTGGTGTTGAGCCGGAACCTGCTGCTTTCCCAGCGCACGGCGGCGGAGCGGATTCGAAAGCTGGAGGCCAAGATCGCCGGCCAGAAGAAGATTGCCAAGGCCAAGTCGATCCTGATGGAAACCCAGGCGCTGAGCGAGAAGGAAGCTTATGAATCGCTGCGCGCGCAGGCAATGGCCAAGCGGATTTCGATGGAGCAGATCGCCGTCGCGATCATCAATGCAAATGAGCTCTTGAGTTTCCGATTGAAGGGTGATTAACTTTATTGTGCAGAGCAACAAAGATGTTGCTCTCGCGACGGCAAGGAGGCCTGTGGCGCCACGATGGTGGCGCACGGGCCTTTTTTTGTTTTGGCGGGTCGTGTGCCCGCCCTGATTGAACGCCGATACCTCGCGCATGGCTGGCCAGTCCCGAATCTTCGGGCCGGTCCGGGTGCGCCGGCCGGGTGATCCGGCAAGGCGTTCGGTCGTATCGAGCAGAGCATCCAACCGGGCCCGGATCGGGCCCGAACCGGGCAACGACGCCGGTCGCCACGGCCATGCGAGGCACGCGGCACGCGCGCTCCCCGGACCATCGGCAACGCCGCCGATCATCAGCGAAAAACAAATGCTTTTCAGGGCGCAAGGGGCCTTCGGGCCCTCGATGCGGAACGTATCCCCTTCTCTACACGGACGGGTATGCATGCGCCAGGGACGGGCTTCAACATGAACAGGAAGTGGAGTTACGGGTCATGAGCATCTCACGTCGTAAATTCTTGCAGAGTTCGGTCATCGCCGGCGGCGCGGCGGCGACCGCGCCCTATTACTTCATGCGCTCGGCCAGGGCGGCCGACGAGTTGGAGGTCGGGGTGCTGTTCTCGCTGACGGGCGGCCTCTCGATCGTCGAGAAATCGCTCGCCGACGCGACCCTGATGGCGATCGAGGAGATCAATGCCGAGGGCGGCGTCATGGGCAAGATGATCAAGCCCGTCGTGGAGGACGGCGCCTCCGATCCGAAGACCTATAACGAGAAGGCCTCGAAGCTGGTGATCCAGGATCGCGTGCCGTCGGTCTTCGGCTCCTACACCTCGGCCAGCCGCAAGGCGGTGCTGCCGGTGTTCGAGAAGCGCCGGAATCTCTATTTCTACCCGACCTATTACGAGGGTTTCGAGTGCTCGAAGAACGTCGTCTATACCGGCGCCGTTCCGAACCAGCAGCTTTCCAACTTCATCCCCTGGATCGTCGAGAACCTGGGCAAGAAGAAGTTCTTCATCGTCGGCTCCAACTATATCTATCCGCGCGAGATGGCGAAGGTCAGCAAGATCCTGATCGAGCAGGCGGGCGCCGAATGGGTGGCGGACGAGTATCTGGAACTCGGCCATTCCGAATGGGGCGCGATGGTGAAGAAGATCAAGGACAGCGGCTGCGATGTCGTGTTGTCCAACGTGGTCGGCGACTCGGTCGTCGCCTTCTATCGCGAGTTCAAGAACCAGGGCCTGACGCACGACACGCTGCCGATCTGCGCGACGGTCACCTCCGAGATCGAGATCGCGGCGATGGGGGCCGAGTTCGCGGCCGGCAGTTTCACCTCCTTCCCCTATTTCCAGGCCATCGACACCGATGCCAACCAAGCCTTCGTCGAGCGTTACCGGAAATATGTCGGAGACGCCAACGCGGTGACGCACCACGCGCTCGAGAGCAGCTATTTCCAGGTCTATCTCTGGAAGCAGGCGGTCGAGAAGGCGGGCGAGGCCACGCCGGAGGCGATCCGCGAAGGGGTGAAGGGACAGGTCTTCGACGCGCCGAACGGCACGGTCACGGTCGATCCGGAGAATCTGCACACCTACCTCACCCCGCGCATCGCGCAGTGGGACGACAAGGGGCAGGGCACGATCGTCGATGCCTATGACGCGCCGGTGCGCCCGCTGCCCTATGTCGCCTATGGGGAAACCAGCGAGAACCTGTTCTGCACGGCCAGTGGCCTCGACACCTCGAAGCTCTGATCCGATCAGCGGTACCGACGGCCCCGGGGGTGCGCGCCGCGCGCCCCCGGACGGGCCGCGACCAGGAGGATTCCCGCGATGGCCGACGTCATCTTCATCGGTTTGTCCCTGTCATCGATCCTGCTGCTGATCGCGCTGGGTCTGACGATCATCTATGGGGCCATGGGCGTCATCAACATGGCGCATGGCGAACTCGTGATGATCGGGGCCTATACGGCCGTGATGACCGGGATCTATCTCGGTTTCAATCTGATCGCGGCCTTGCCCGTCGCCTTCCTGGTGGCCGGCGGGATCGGGTTCCTGATGGAACGGGCGGTGATCCGGCATCTGTATGGGCGGTTGCTCGACACGCTGCTCGCCACCTGGGGGATCGCCATTATCCTGAAGCAGGCGATCCGGCTGGAGTTCGGTCTCAGCTTCCTCGACATTCATATCGACGGACTCGGCACCGGGCTTCAGAACGTCGCCATCCCGGCGTTCCTTAATCAGCCCTGGTCGATCGGCGGGATCGAGGTGCAGTCCTATCGCACCTTCATCATCCTGCTGACCGTCTTCCTGGCGTTGGTCACATGGTTCCTCATGTACCGGACCAGCTACGGCATCCAGGTGCGCGCGATCATGCGCAACGCCGACATGGCGGCGGCCTGCGGGATCGACGTCAAGAAGGTCTCATCGCTCACCTTCGCCTACGGCTCCGGCCTCGCGGGCGTGGCGGGCGTGATGATGGCCGGTTTCAAGACGGTTTCGCCGGACATGGGGTCCTCGCTGGTCGTGGACGGCTTCCTGGTCGTCGTGGTGGGTGGGGTCGGCAGTCTGCTGGGCTCCGTCGCCTCCGCCGGCTTCCTCGGTCAGGTCAACGGGATATTCGCCACCTACAGCAACGACATCCTGGCGCGCGCCGTCGTCTTCGGCGTGGTGATCCTGATCATCATGTGGCGCCCCCAGGGCCTTTTCTCCTTCAAGGGACGGTAAGCCATGCATGCCTTCGTCGCCGACCGTCGCCGGCTCGAATTCCTGGCCTATGCGCTGTTCATCGCCGGGGTCCTGGCCATGCCCTTGTTCATCGATGCCTTCTGGCTGAACCGGATCGCGAAATATCTGGTCTATGGCATGCTCGGCCTCGCGATCGCGCTGTCCTGGGGCTATGCCGGCATTCTCAATCTGGGCCAGGGGCTGTTCTTCGGCTTCGGCGCCTACATGGCGGCCATGTCGCTGAAGCTGCAGAGCTATACCTCGTTGCAGCAGGGGTCCGACAAACCGATTCCGGACTTCATGCTCTGGAACGCGGAACCGAATGCCCCGACCGATCTGTGCTGCATCAACGAGGGCTCCTTCCTCTGGCTGCCGTTCCAGGCGCAATGGTTCGGCATGGCGATGGCCATCCTGGCGCCGACCCTGATCGCCTATCTGGTCGGCTCCGCGATCTTCCGGCTGCGCATCTCGGGCGTCTATGTGGCGATCATCACGCTGGCGCTGGTCCTGCTCACCCGGTTGCTGATTATCGACGCCCAGCCGGTGACCAACGGCTTCAACGGTCTGACCGACCTTGGTTGGCTCACCATCGGCGGGTTCGAATTCGATCCCTACATGACGCAGACCTACTATCTCGTCGCCGCCGGGATGGTCGTCGTGCTGCTCGCGACGCGACTGCTGGTCGCGACGCGGGCGGGGCTGATCCTGCAATCGACCCGGGACGATCCGAACCGCGCGCGCTATCTCGGCTACAATGTCGCGGCCTATCAGGTGTTCTTCTTCACCGTCTCGGCGGCGATCGCCGGCTTCGCGGGCATGCTCTACGTCATCGCGGCTGAGTTCGCCTCGCCCACCTTCATGGATCTCACCTTCTCCATCAGCATGGTGGTCTGGGCGGCGGTCGGCGGCCGCGCGTCCCTGCTGGGCGCCTGCATCGGCGCGATCCTGATCAACACGATCGAGGCCTCCGTCAGCGAAAGCGAGATGCTTCAGGAAGGGTGGAAGCTGATCATCGGCTTCCTTTTCGTGCTGGTGGTGCTGTTCATGCCGCGTGGCCTGGCGGGGCTGGTCAATGACATGCTCGACCGGATCGAGGCCATGCTGAAACCCGGGGCCGCGCGCCCGCCCGCCACCACCAAGACCGCCGCCGCCACGGCGGCCGAGAAGCCCGGGGAGTGAGCATCATGGCTTCGGCGAAGGGCAAGGCCCTGACGATCGACGGGCTGACGGTCGATTTCGGCGGCTTCAAGGCGGTCGATGGTTTCTCGATGATCGTGGGAGACGGGGAGTTGCGCGTTCTGCTGGGCGCGAACGGCGCGGGCAAGACGACCCTGATGGACCTGATCAGCGGCAAGACCCGATCGACCGACGGCAGCGTCCATCTCTACGACCTGAACATCACCAATCAGGAGGAATACCGCATCGCCCGCGCCGGCGTCGGCCGCAAGTTCCAGATTCCCAGTATCTTCCGCGAACTGACGGTGGAGCAGAATCTGATCGTCGCCGGCACGCGCGAGCCGAGCGTTTTCCGCAACCTGACCTTCGGCATCAATCGCGAGGGGCGGCGCCGGTTGGAGGACGTGGTGGAACTCACCCGCCTCGGCGACGTTCTGGACAGGCCGGCGGGCGAGCTTTCGCACGGCGAGACCCAGTGGTTGGAGCTCGGCATGCTGGTGAGCCAGGGCGCGCGGGTCATCCTGCTGGACGAGCCGACCGCCGGCATGACCCAGGTCGAGACCCAGAAGACCGCCGAGCTGATCAACCGGATGAAGGGCGACCACACCATCCTGGTCGTCGAGCACGACATGGCCTTCGTCCGCGAGATCGCCAGCACCATCACCGTCATGCATCTCGGCAAGCTGCTCGCCGAGGGGTCGATGGCGGAGATCGAGTCCAATCAGGCGGTCCGGGACGCCTATCTCGGCAGCGGAGGGATTCACTGATGCTCGCGCTCAGCCATATCGACAGCTACTACGGCGCCAGTCACATCCTGCATGATTTGTCGGTCGAGGCGCGGGGTCGGGAAATCCTGGCCGTCCTGGGGCGCAACGGCGTCGGCAAGACGACGCTGCTCAAGACCATAATGGGGCTGACCGACCGCTGCACGGGGACGCTGGTTCTCGACGCGAAGGATTTCTCGACCGCCGCCACCTTCGAGCGCGCGCGCGCCGGCATCGGCTATGTGCCGCAGGGCCGGCAAATCATTCCCGACTTCACGATCCGCGAGAACATCCTGATGGGCGGGTTCGCGGCGGCCAATGGCGGGGGACGGATTCCGGACACGGTGGCGGAACTCTTCCCCTATCTGATGGACAATCTCGACCGGCCGGGCGGGGTGCTCTCCGGCGGCCAGCAACAGCAACTGGCCATCGCCCGGGCGCTGGCGATGGAGCCCTCCATCCTGCTGATGGACGAGCCGACGGAGGGCATCCAACCCAATATCGTCGAGCAGATCGAGCAGACCATCGTGCGTCTCAACAAGGAGTTCGAACTCACCATCATCCTGGTCGAGCAGAATGTCCGCTTCGCGCGCGAGGCCGCCGACAGCTTCGTCATGATGGAGAACGGCCGTGTCGTGGAGGCCGATGCCATCGACGGGCTGACCGACGCCATCATCGCCAAGCACATGACGATCTGAGGAGCGCGCCATGTTGATGATAGCACGCATCCTCGGCGCCTCGGACGATCCGGATCTGCATGCCCGCCTGCATGCGCACGAGCACGCGGATACGCGCGAATGGGTGACACTGTCCCGCGCGGATCTGGCCCGCCGGCGCATGCGTGTGGCGAGCGACCGGGGAACCGAGATCGCGATCGCCCTGCCCCGGGATACGCCGCTGTTCGATGGGGCGGTGCTGCATCTCGACGCGGCGCGCGCGATCGTCGTGCGCATGGAGGCGGAGGAATGGCTGCGCCTGCGTCCGCGCGACACCGATGCCGCGCTGCGGATCGGCTATCACGCGGGCAATCTGCATTGGCGCGCGCGTTTCGAGGGCGATGATCTGCTGGTCGCGCTGGAACGGCCGCGCGCCACCTATCTCGACCGGCTGGCGGCGTTTCTCGCCGATGGCGATATTCGGCTGATCGGAACGGGTGGGGATGACGAGACGAAGACGCCCGCGCGCGCCGGGGGGCGGGCATGAGCACGCGTTCGACCGTCGAGACCCTGACGCTTCTTCAGACGAGCGACAGCGCCTTCCCCAGCGGGGCCTTCGCCTTCTCCCACGGGCTGGAGACCCTGGCCGCGGAAGGGCACGTCGCCGGCGCCCCGGCGGTCGAGGCGGTGCTGTTGGAACAGGTCCTGCCGCGATGGCTCGGCTTCGATCGATGGTTTCTCGCGCGGGCGCATGAGGTGTCGGGCGTGGCAACTCCCGATGCGCTCCATCAGGTGGATGCGCTGTGCGAGGCGCATAACTCCGTCGCTTCCCTCGCCGAGGCGTCGCGCCGCATCGGACGGTCGACGCTCGTCACCCATGCCCGGCTCGGCACGCCGGGCGCGGCGACGTTCCGGGATCGTATCCAGGCGGGGACCGGCTTCGGCCATGCGCCGGTGGTGCAGGGCGCGCTGGCCCGCGCGCTCGGTCTGGCGGCGGGGGATGCCGCGACCGGCGCCCTTTTCGCCTGCATGAGCGCGAGTGTCTCGGCCGCCGTGCGGCTCGGCGTGCTGGGCGCGCTCGACGCGCAGCGTCTGCTCCTGGCGATGCGCGGGCCGATGGCCGAGGGGCTGGCGGCTCCGATGCCCGACAGCCCGGCCGCCTTCAGTCCGCTCATCGATATCGCGGCGATGCGCCACGCGATGTCCGAGACACGACTGTTCGCGGCGTAGGGAATGGAAAAAGGAAAGGGGAGGAGGCAGGTTCGATGCTTCTGACGCCAACCGAGATGGAGCGGCTGACGATCTTCACCGCCGCCGAGATGGCGCGGCGGCGGCGTGCGAAGGGGTTGAAGCTGAACTACCCCGAGGCGACGGCGCTGATCTGCGACGAAATCCTGGAGGGCGCGCGCGAGGGGCGTGGCGTCGCGGACCTGATCGGTTTCGGTTCGACGATCCTTTCCTCGGACGATGTCATGCCGGGCGTGGCCGAGATCATGCCGATGATCCAGGTCGAGGCTGGCTTTCCCGACGGCACCAAGCTCGTCACCGTTCACGACCCGATCCGGCCCGGCGCGGAGGCGACGCCGGACGATGCCGTCACCCCGGGCGAGATCGTCGCGGAGGCGGGCGAGATCGAACTCAATGCCGGGCGCGAGAAGACCGCGCTGACCGCGCTCAACACCGGCGACCGGCCGGTGCAGGTCGGGTCCCACTATCATTTCTTCGAGATCAACAAGGCGATGGATTTCGACCGCGCGGCCGCCTTCGGCAAGCGTCTCGACATCCCGTCCGGCACGGCCGTGCGCTTCGAGCCGGGCCAGAGCAAGGAGGTCACCCTCGTTCCCTTCGGTGGGACCGGCGTGCTGGGCGGGTTGAACCAACTGACCCAGGGCGATGCGAACGGCGCGGCGGCGAAGGAAGCGGCGTTGGACCGCGCGCGCCAGCGTGGCTTTAAGGGGGCATGAGGGCATGGCGGTAATGACGCGGGCGGCCTATGCCGCGATGTACGGCCCCACCAAGGGGGATCTGATCCGGCTCGGCGACACCGCCCTGATGGCGGAAATCGAGCATGACTATGCCGTGCCGGGGGAGGAATGCCTGCATGGCGGCGGCAAGACGTTGCGCGATGGGCTGGGCCTCGTCGCCGGGGCGACCTCGAAGCAGGGGGTCCTCGATTTCCTGATCTGCAATGTCGTCGTGATCGATCCCGTTCTGGGTATCGTGAAGGGCGATCTCGGCATGAAGGACGGCCGCATCGTCGGTGTCGGCAAGGCCGGCAATCCGGAAATCATGGACGGCGTTCACCCCGAACTGATCGTCGGCGCCGCGACCACCGTGCGCGACGGCGAGGGGATGATCGCCACCGCCGGGGCGATCGACGTGCATGTCCATTTCGACAGCGCGCAACTGGTGGAGCATGCCATCGCCAGCGGCATCACGACCATGCTGGGCGGTTCCCTCGGTCCCATCACGGTCGGGATCGACAGCGGCGGGCCCTTCAATGTCGGCAAGATGCTGCAGGCGGCGGAGGAATGGCCGATGAATTTCGGATTCCTCGGCCGTGGGAATTCGCACAAGCCGGACTCCCTGGTGGAGCAGATCGAGACCGGCTGCCTCGGCCTCAAGATCCATGAGGATTGGGGCGCCATGCCCGCGGCGATCGATTGCTGCCTGGGGGTGGCGGACGACCTCGACTTCCAGGTTCAGCTCCACACCGACACGCTGAACGAAAGCGGTTTCGTGGAGGATACGCTGGCCGCGATCGGCGGGCGCGCCATCCATATGTATCACACCGAGGGCGCGGGCGGCGGTCACGCGCCGGATATCATCCGCGTCGCCGGGGTGGCGAACTGCCTGCCCTCCTCCACCAACCCGACGAACCCCTTCACGGTGAATACCTTCGACGAGCACCTCGACATGACGATGGTGTGCCATCACCTGAACCCGTCGATCCCGGAGGATGTCGCCTTCGCCGAAAGCCGCATCCGCGCCCAGACCATCGCGGCGGAGGATGTGCTGCACGATATCGGCGCGATCTCGATGCTGGGCTCCGACAGCCAGGGCATGGGGCGCATCGCCGAGGTGATCTGCCGGACCTGGCAACTCGCCTCCAAGATGAAGGTCCAGCGTGGCCGGCTGCCGGACGAGACGGCGGCCAAGGGCGACAATCTGCGCATCAAGCGCTTCCTCGCGAAATACACGATCAATGCCGCCCGCTGTTTCGGGATCGAGCCGCATGTCGGCAGCCTGGAGCCGGGCAAGATGGCGGATGTCGTCCTGTGGAAGCCCGCGCTTTTCGGCATCAAGCCGGAGATCGTGGTGAAGGGCGGCTTCATCGCCTGGGGCGCGATGGGCGACAGCGCGGCCAGCCTGATGACCTGCGAGCCGCTGCGCATGCGCCCGCAATGGGGCGCCTTCGGCCGTGCCCGGCAGGCGTTGAGCGCATGCTTCGTCAATCCCCGCGCGATCGCGGCCGGGCTCTCCGACACGCTCGACCTCAAGAAGCCGCTCCTGCCGGCCAGCGGCACGCGGGCGCTGCGCAAGAAGGACATGCATCTGAACGACGCCTGTCCGGAGATCACGGTCGACCCGGCGACCTTCGAGGTCTTCGTCGACGGGGAATTGGCGACCTGCGAGCCGGCGCGCGAGCTTCCCCTGGCCCAAAGGTATATGTTGCGATGAACGAGGTGGTGCATCTTCCCCGCGCCGGCGGATCGGCGGACGTCTCGATAGGCGGCGCGCGCGGACCCGCGCGCATCGGTATCGGCGGGCCCGTCGGTTCCGGCAAGACGGCGCTGATCGAGCGCCTGATCCCCGCCTTCCACGCGCGTGGCGCGGAATTGGCGGTCGTGACCAACGACCTCGTCACCAAGGAGGATGCCGAGCGCCTGAAGCGCGGCGGCCTGATCGATCCGGCCCGCGTGCGCGCGGTCGAGGCCGGGGCCTGCCCCCACACCGTCATCCGCGAGGACCCGACCCTCAACATCACGGCGGCGGACGAGTTGGAGGCTGACTTCCCCACGCTCGACCTGATCGTGATCGAGAGCGGCGGCGACAACCTCGCCTCCACCTTCTCGCTGGACCTCGTCGATTGGTGGATGTTCGTGATCGACGTGGCCCAGGGCGACGATATCCCGCGCAAGCGGGGCCCCGGAATCCTGCAATCCGATCTGCTGGTCATCAACAAGATCGACCTCGCCCCCCATGTCGGCGTGGACGCCGACGCGATCCTGGCGGAAGCGCGCGCGATCCGGGGAGAGAAGGCCACGCTCGCCTGCCGGTGCCGACCTGGTGGTACGTGGCTTGGTGGCGCGGGAACCGGTGGCGCGGGAACCGGTGGCGGGCGGATCGGGGACACGGATGACGGGGTGGATGCGATCGTGGATGCGATCGACCGCGCCGTTCTGTTCCTCGGCGAACGGCGGCCGATACCGGATGCCGGACCCGACATGGAGACCGCGCGATGACGGCGCTGCGTCGCCCATCGCCCGCGCGCGACGACGCGCCGAAGGCCGAGGCAGGGGGCGACAAGGGCGTCGATTCCGAAGAGACCGGGCAATACGGCCTGCCGGGCGGGCCGAGACGGGTGGCGGCGGCGCTTCTCTTTCGCCGGGCGGGTCATCAACCGGGCGCGCGCACCTTCCTTGCCCGCCAGCATACGCCGCATCCGTTCCATATGACCCGCCCCTTCCATTTCCCGGATGATCCGCCGGGAATGGCGACGCTCTATCTGCAATCCTCGTCGGGCGGTCTCTATGGCGACGACGACCTCACCCTCGACATCTGGGCGGAGGCCGGCGCGGCGGCGCAAATCACGACCCAGGCCTCCACCATCGTCCACGCGGCGCGCGGCGGGGTGACGCGTCAGACGGTGCGGCTTCGCGCCGACTCGGGCGCATTGCTCGAATATCTGCCGGACCCGGTGATCCTCTTCCCCGGTGCGGATATCGCGGCCCGGGTGGAGGCGCGGGTCGCGCCGGGGGCGGTCGCGATGCTTTCCGATTCCTTCCTGGCTCATGATCCGGACGGCGCGGATGCCCGGTTCCTCCGGTTCGAGAATGCGATCGTCATCCATCGCGGCGCGGTGGTGGAAGACGGATGGGCGGAAGACGGGGCGGCGGCCCCGACGCTCGTCGATCGCATGCGCCTCGCCGGGGCATGCTGGCCGGGACGGGGGACGGCGGTCCAGGATTTCCGCTGCCATGGCGCCTTCTTCCTGGTCAATCCGCCGGACGGCGCGCGCGCCGTGGAGGCAATGCGCGCGGCGCTTCTCGCCGTTGAACAGTCGGGCACGGACAGTGGCGGGACCGGGGGCGAGAGCCGCGCCTATTCCGCCGTGGAGCATATGCCCGGACGGGGAATCGTCGCCGCGCGGTTCCTGACCCGCGACGGCGCGCTGTTGAGCCGGATGCTGAACGAAGTCGCCGCCGCCGCGCGCCTGGCCGTGACCGGCTGGCCGCCTGCGCGCCGGCCGAAATGAGGCGGTCGGCATGACCCCAGGCACTACCCCAAGGAAGGGAGAGACGCATATGCAGAGTTCCATTCCAATGCGGTTCGCGATTATGTTCGCGTCAATTTGGCTGGCATGGCCCATGGGCGCGATGGCCCATCCGGGCCATTCCCTCGACATGGCGGTAGCGAGCCTGGACGAGATGCTCCATCTGGCGGGGCATATCCTGGGCAATCCGGCGGTGTTCCTGAGCGTCGTCGCCTTCGTGGTGCTGGCGCGGCTGGTGCGGCGCGGCATGTCGCGCGCGCGCGCCGGCGGGGAGGGGCGGTCATGACCCTGCGCCGGCCGGCCCTCGCCGATATCGAGGATATCTCCATCCGCTACGGCCTCGACCTGACGGAGGCGGAGGTCGCCGATCTCCAACCCCTGATCGGCGCCGTCATGGCGGGCTACGACACACTCGACCAGATCCCCGATCCGGTGCGCGCGGTGACGCCCGCGGTGCGCATCCCGGGACCACGCCCGGAGCCGGAGGACGACCCCCTCAACGGCATCGTGCGCACCTGCAGTGTCGAGGCCGCGCCGCCGGTTCCGGACGGCGCTCTCGGCGGCAAGCGCATCGGCCTCAAGGACACGGTCGCGATCGCGGGCATTCCGATGAGTTGCGCCTCGCGGCTGCTCTACGACTATACCCCCGATATCGACGCGACCGTCACCAAGCGTATCCTGGAGGCCGGTGGGCATATCACCGCCGTCCTCAACACGGATGATTTCGCCTTCTCCGGCGGTGGACACACGAGTTGCTACGGTCCCGGCCGCAACCCGGTCGATCCGGCGCATGTGCCGGGCGGAAGCTCCAACGGCTCCGCCACCGCGCCGGCGACCGGGCAGGTGGATATCGCGCTCGGCGGGGATCAGGGCGGGTCGATCCGCATCCCCGCCTCCTTCTCCGGCGTGGTGGGGCACAAGCCGACCCACGGCCTCGTCCCCTATACCGGCATCGTCGGCTTCGACCAGACGATCGACCACATCGGTCCGATGGCGCGCACGGTGGAGGAATGCGCGCGCATGCTGGGCGTCATCGCCGGCGTCGACGATACCGCGATCGACCCGCGACAGCCCGATACGATCGCGGTGCCGGACTATCTCGGCGCGCTCACGGGCGATCTGAAGGGGCTGAAGGTCGCCGTCGTGACCGAGGGGTTCGAGACCCCGGAGGCGATGGAGCGCGTCAACAAGGCCGTGCGCGCGGCGATCAAGCAGTTGGAGGATCTGGGCGCGGAGACCGCCGAGGTCTCCGTCCCGATGCATCGTCATGTCGTGCCGCTTTGGAACTGCATCGCGATCGAGGGGGGGCTCGACAGCTTCTATCACGGCCACACGGCCTATCAGGTGAAGGGCTATCAGAACCCGCGCCTGATCAGCGCGATGATGCGCGCGGTCAAGACCAATGCCGGGGATTTCTCGCCGACGGCGAAGCTCGGCGCCGTCGTGGGTCATTACATGCGCGAGCATTATCACGGCGTCTTCTATGCCCGGGCCCAGAACCTCTCGCGCAAGCTGACGTCGGCCTATGACGCGGTGTTGGCGTCGGCCGACCTCGTCGTCATGCCGACCACGCCCCAGACCGCCCACGCCATGCCCGCCATGCCGGAGGAGAACCGGGGCGAGCATATCGGCCAGGCGCTCAACATGGTTCACAACACGGCCGCGTTCGATCTGACGGGCCATCCCTCGATCTCCGTGCCCGTGAACGGCGTGGACGGGTTGCCGGTGGGGCTGATGCTGACCGGCCGGCATTTCGAGGACGCGACCGTGCTGCGCGCCGCCCACGCCTATCAACGGGCGGGCTAGCCGGAGCCGCCCGACATCCGATCCGCCGAGGATCCCCAGGAGGAAAAGGAGTAACCCCATGTTTCACGGTGATATCTCAAGCAGTAACGATACCGTCGGCGTCGCCGTCGTGAACTACAAGATGCCGCGCCTGCACACCAAGGAGGAGGTGCTGGAGAACGCGGCCAACATCGCCGAGATGATCAAGGGCATGAAGGTCGGCCTGCCCGGCATGGACCTCGTCATCTTCCCGGAATATTCGACCCACGGGATCATGTATGACGAGAAGGAGATGTACGAGACCGCCTCCGCCATTCCCGGCGACGAGACGGAAATCTTCGCCGCCGCCTGCCGCGAGGCGAATGTCTGGGGCGTCTTCTCGCTCACCGGCGAGCGGCATGAGGAGCATCCGAACAAGGCGCCCTACAACACGCTGATCCTGATGAACAATAAGGGCGAGATCGTCCAGAAGTACCGCAAGATCATGCCCTGGGTCCCGATCGAGGGCTGGTACCCCGGCAACTGCACCTATGTTTCCGAGGGGCCGAAGGGCATGAAGATCAGCCTGATCATCTGCGACGACGGCAATTATCCGGAAATCTGGCGCGACTGCGCGATGAAGGGCGCGGAACTGATCGTGCGCTGCCAGGGCTATATGTATCCGGCGAAGGACCAGCAGGTCGTCATGGCCAAGGCGATGGCCTGGGCCAACAACTCCTATGTCGCGGTCTCCAACGCGGCCGGCTTCGACGGCGTCTATTCCTATTTCGGCCATTCGGCGATCGTCGGCTTCGACGGCCGGACGCTCGGCGAATGCGGCGAGGAGGAAATGGGCATCCAGTACGCCCAGCTCTCGGTCTCCGCGATCCGCGACGCGCGCTCGACCGGGCAGTCGCAGAACCACCTCTTCAAGCTGCTGCACCGTGGCTATACCGGCATGATCGCCTCCGGTGACGGGGGCAGGGGCCTCGCCGAATGCCCGTTCGAGTTCTACACGAAATGGGCGGCCGATCCGGAAGGCACCCGCGAAATGGTGGAATCCCTGACCCGCAAGACCGTCGGGACGGAGGAGTGCCCGATGGACAATATTCCGAACCAGAAGACGGGTTCGCATCGCTGACCGTTCTCTCCCTGACGGTCGCGATTCCCCGGGCGGGCGCGCCGGGACGCAAGGCAAGCGGCGTCCCGGCGCGTCCGGTCCGGACCTCTTTCGATCCCCCTATTTGTCGAGGGCGCGCATCCCATGAGCCTGGACGCCTACCGGATAGAGACCGAACCCTTCTTCCACGCGGTGGGCAACGAGATCGCCCAGTTCGAGGCGGCCCATGCCGACCGTCTTCCGATGATGTTGAAGGGCCCGACGGGATGCGGGAAGACGCGTTTCATCGAGCATATGGCCTGGCGGTTGGGCAAGCCGCTCGTCACCGTTTCCTGCCATGAGGACATGACGGCCTCCGACCTCGTCGGACGCTACCTTCTGGAGGCGGAGGGAACCGTTTGGCAGGACGGCCCGCTCACCCGCGCGGTCAGGGAGGGGGCGATCTGCTATCTCGACGAGATCGTGGAGGCACGCCAGGACACGACCGTGGTGATCCACTCGCTGACCGATGACCGGCGCATCCTGCCGCTGGAGAAGAAGGGGGAACTGGTCACCGCGCATCCCGACTTCCACCTCGTGATTTCCTACAATCCCGGCTATCAGAGCGTTCTCAAGGACCTCAAGGAATCGACCAAGCAGCGCTTCTGCGCGATCGATTTCACCTATCCCGATGCCGCGACCGAGGCCGCGATCGTCGCCCGGGAATCCGGCGTCGATGCCGCGACGGCCGCGATCCTGATCCGGATCGCGGCGCGCTCGCGCAACCTGAAGGGCAGCGGCCTGGACGAGGGCGCCTCGACCCGCATGGTGATCAACGCGGGCAAGTTGATGGCTCGCGGCGTGACGCTGGGCGAGGCTTGCCGCATCGCGCTGG
The DNA here is from genome assembly GCF_017963645.1 of Marivibrio halodurans. Lineage (GTDB taxonomy): Bacteria > Pseudomonadota > Alphaproteobacteria > UBA8366 > Aestuariispiraceae > Marivibrio > Marivibrio halodurans. The sequence continues at coordinate 37,968 of NZ_JAGMWN010000008.1, forward strand.
TTCAGCCGATCACCGACGATCCGGATATCCGCGACGCGTTGTCGAACGCGATCGCGGCCTGCGCGTGACGGGCGGCGGCTATGGCCGGAGGCAGCGCGGGACGAAGCGGCAAGGGCGGCTATCTGAAATTGGTTGTTGGCGGCGGAGCCTCGGAAGGCGGCGCGGCCCAGGGCGGCTCACCCGCGACCGCCGCCGCCGGGTCGGATCCGACCGCCATCGACCCCCGGGCCGCCGGCTTTCCCGAGAGCCACGCGGCGCCCTGGCTGCGCGCCTGCCGCAAGCTGGAGGGCGCGGGCTATGGCGACCCGGTGGTCCGGGCCTATCGCCGCGCCAGCCTGGCCTGCGCGCCGCTGGTCGGGCCGGGGGCGGCGGTCGATCTGGCCGACGCGGTTTCCGCCGTGACGATCAAGGCCGGGCGGGAGGCGGGCCAAGGCTTGAGCGATGCCGCGGTCAACGCGGCCCATCGCGCCAAGACGCCGCAGCTTTTCCTTTCCTGGGTCAATCTGATGCAGCGCCTTGCCGCGTTGGCGCCGGAATCGATCGGCGCGGTGCTGGAGCGCACGGATCTGCTGCTGGGCGAGTTGGGTGTCTCCGGCCTCGACTCCTGGGCGATGGCGGGCATTCGCGCCGGCGGCAACGATCCGGCGCGCCGGCGTGCCTTCTTCACGATGGCCGACCCGGAGGCCGAGCGCTGGTTTCACAGGGAAACCGGTGAGGTCGCCTTTCTTGAGGTCGAGCGGCGCATGCGTGCCTATCTCGCGAGCCTCTTCGACGTGCATCTTCCGCTGATCGAGGCGCCGGCCCACCTACCGCCCGCCCGGCGCCGGCGCACCAGTTTCAATCCGGCGATGATTCAGGTTCCGGGCGCCTATCCGGGCTATCGCGGCGAGCAGGCGGTCGATATCTATCGCGCGGCGCTCGCCCATGTGGGGGCGCATCTGCGTTATTCGCGCGAGCGCTTCCCGGTGGGGGCGTTGAAGCCGGTCCAGGTCGCCGTCGTATCGCTGATCGAGGATGCGCGGGTCGAGACATTGGCGATCCGGGAGTTCCCGGGCCTGTTGCGCGTCTGGCTGCCCTTCCATATCGCCCAATCGACCGGGGTGACCACGGCACCCAGCCTCTTCGCGCGACTGGCCCGCGCGCTGATCGATCCGGATTTCACCGATATCGACGGTTGGGTGCGCAAGGGGCGCGATCTGTTCCAGGCCCATCAAGGGGCGTTGGAGGATCCGGCCATGAGCCGCCATATCGGCAATCTGCTGGGCAATGACCTCGGTCAGATGCGGGTCCAGTTCAATGCCAAGTCCCATATCGTCGAGCCACCCTATCGTGACGACAATGCGGGTCTTTGGCATTTCGACGACGATATGATGGAGGAGGCGGAAAGCGAACTGGCGACCGAGGCTTTCTCCCTGCGCGAGCAGGATGGCGACACCGATCCGCCCGACCGCGAGCGGGAGGAGGAAACCCGCCCGGACGAACCCATGGGCCGCGCCGCGCCGGACGAGACCGCGGCGGAGCGGGAGGGTTGGCTCCTCGGCCGCTATCCGGAATATGATTACGTCTCCGGGATGGAACGGGAGGAGTGGGCCCGTGTCCTTGGCTTCGACCCACCGGACGGGGATGGCGCGCGCGCCGATGCCGTGCTGGCCCGGCGGCGGGTGGAGGTGGACCGGATATCCGCCCTCGTCCGCTCCTCCCGGGTGTCGCGGGCCCGTCGCATGAAACGTCAGCCGGAAGGGGAGACTCTCGATCTGGACGCCTGTATCGAGGCGATGACCGACCTGCGCGGCGGCGATAGCCCCGACCCGCGCGTCTATCAGACGATGCAGCGGCGGGACCGGGATCTCTCGGTCCAGGTGCTGCTGGATGTTTCCCAATCCACCGCCGACCGCCTGCCGGGGCGCGGGGACACGATCCTCGACATGGAGCGGGAGGCGACCCTGATGCTTGCCCATGCGATGGCGGCGATGAACGATCCCTTCGCGATCGCCGCCTTCGCCTCAAACGGGCGCGAGGAGGTGCGATACCTCCCGATCAAGCGTTTCGAGGAACCGTTCGACCGGGCCTGTCGTGGCCGGCTCTTCGGGCTCCAGGCCGGGCTCTCCACGCGCATGGGGGCGGCCCTGCGCCATGGTGCGCGGGACCTCGCCGGGGCGGGGACCTATCGCCGTCTGTTGATGGTCGTGACGGATGGCGAGCCCGCCGACATCGATTGCCCCGACGCGACCTATCTGGTGGAGGATGCGCGGCGCGCCGTCCAGTCGATCGCGCATTCGGGCATCGACGTCTTCTGCATCGCGCTGGGCGACGCGGACGAGCAGGTGCTGGGCCGTGTCTTCGGGCGCCGCAACATGGCGCGGATCGACAAGATATCCCGCCTGCCGGAGAAACTGCCGCTGGTCTATCTGCGCATGACCGCTTGAGAGGGTGGGGTGGGCACGTTGACTCCTTCCCTGCCTCCACCCTCTCACGCGTGCGTTCAGAACCTCGCCGACATACGCAAATAGACGCTGCGGCCCGGCTCGTTCACCTGAATGTCGTTCGGCTCGAAGGTCGCCGGCTTGTTCAGGTGATGGGCATAGGTGGCATCAAGCAGGTTGGTGACGCCGAAACCGATCTCGACCGGCTCGAAGGTCGTTACCGTCCCATGCAGGTCGAGCGTCATCCAGCCCGGTGTCTCGCGAACGTCCTGGCCGGTCCCGACCGTGGCGTCCGTATCCGCCCGGCCCTGCTTCGTGGCCGCGTGAAGCGTGCCGCCGAGGCTCCAGTCCCCAGTGTCATAGATAAGACCCAGCGATCCACTCAGGGGTGGCATTTGCGGCAATGGCAGGCCGGATTCCAGGTTCTCGCCATAGGTCCAGGCCACGCTGCCCTCCACGCGCCAAAGATCGGTGAGGGCATGGGCACCCCCCACCTCGACCCCGGCGATCAGGGCGTCCGTGTTGTGATAGATCATCGCCCCGTCGGAACGCAGCACGCCATATTCGCCTCTGGCCCGATCGGCGAGGATATAGTCGTCGACCCGGTTGATGTAGGTCGCGACGAAGGCGCTGGCGGTGTCGGCGCCGGTCCAGGTGGCGCCGATATCCAATTGATGGTGCTTTTCAGGGTCGATATCGGGGTTGCCGACCCGCGCCGCTGCTCCATAGCCGGAGGCGATGCCGCGTTCCGTTGCGTCGGCCGTGCGCACGGAACGCGAGAGGCCACCATTCAGCGTGATCCGGTCCGTGACATCCTTTTCGACCCGGACAAGACCGCCCAGATTGACCTCCGTGTGATCGTCGTAGCTGGTGCCGTAGTAGTCGCGATAGAGCGAGTTCGCCGTCCGGAACGCGCCGGAGACCATCGTGGTGGGGACCGCGTCGGCCTTGCCCGCCGTCGTGTGGACGAAATCGACGCGCGCTCCCGCGGTCAGCCGCAAATCCTGGGTCAACGGCAGGGTGGATTCCCCGAATAGGCCGACCTCGTTGATCGTGATGTCCGGCCAGGAATAGGTGCGCACGCTGTTCAGGGTGGGCATCATGCCCATGTAGCCTAGCGCCTGCCGGTTGTTCGTGCGCCCATCGAGGCCCAGTACGGTGTCTGTGTCCAGAAGGTCGAGATCGGCGGCCAAGCGTCCGCCCATCGTGTCGGAGTCGGCGACCGTCTTCATATACATACCCGACGGATCGCGCAGGCTGTAGTTGTCCATGACATGATCGACCCGATTGGCGTAGAAACTGCCCTCGATCGAGCGCAGCGTCTCGCCGTCGACCATCAAGCGGCCGCGTGCGCGGCCACCGACCGTGTCGGTCTCGGGGCTGTCCATCATGCCATTGAAAAGGGCGTCGCTGACCCGGTCGCGGGATAGGCCGACTTCCAGGAAGGAGCCATCCAGACCTTCCCGGCCCATCAATAGATCGCCGCCGACCTGCCGGAAGCCGGATCGAACCTTGTCGCCCGCCCCGTCCTCGTAACTGTTGGATCGGGTCCAACTGCCTTCAATGGAGGCATAGAACCCCTCCGCCGAGGCATCGATGCCGAGGCCAGTCGATGAGCCGTCGCCGTTTGAATCGACGCCGCTCCAGAAGGACCCGGAAATCGGCTCGTCGAGGTCCGGCGGCTGGCGGTCCAGCAGGATTGTGCCGCCACTGGCGCCGGGGCCGTTGGTGACGGTCTGATAGCCACGGATCACGGTCACCGAATCCTGGCTGCCCGGCCGTGCAAGCGAGGTCGGCGGGTCCATCCGGCCTGGGCAGGCACCGAATAGCTGCGCGCCGTTGTCGATGACCGTCAATTGGTTCTGCTGTTGGCCGCGAATAACCGGCTCGAACCCGTGACCGCCCGCGCGGGAGGAGGAGACGCCTGGGATTCCACGCAGGAACTCGCCTGTTTCCAGGACCGGTGCGCGGTCGGGGTCGCCGGGGTCGGATCGATGGATGGTGGAGGCGGGTAGGGACTGCGCCGGCTTCGGCGCCGGAATCATGATCCGCAGCAATTGATTGGTGTCGGCCGCCTCTTCCGCCAGCGCGGGAGAGGCGAACAGGGTGCCGGTGACGCACAAAATCATGCGTCCCGGAAGGGAGCGTTTGGACATGGGAACTCTCATCTTTCCTGAAAGGGTCGCTTGACCGGCCGCCAAGGGCGGGACGGTCGGAGATCGGTCAGGAAAGGACGGTCGGCGGTCCCCTGGCCCGTGGGGCATGAGGCTTCCGGGATACCGGCGGAATCGCGCCGGTGTCGATCCATGCCAGCCTGTCGGGATGGATGATGGTCCGCGCCGCGAGGCACGGCGCCTGGACAGCCGCGGCACCGTGCGTGCCCGGATAGCAGAAAAAGCATTGCGGGTCGGCGGAAGGGGTGCCGCCCGGGCCGTCATCGGAGGCCTTCGGCGTGCCGGTTCCCGGCGTGACGCAGAGCGCGGCGAAGGCGATCCGTGTCGCCGGATCGTTGGGAACATCGATGCGCACACCCGCCGTCGCGGGCATGAGGACACTCAGCCACGCGACGAGCAACAAGGTCAAGGCGCGCCGTCGGCGCGCGCTGGTCGCGGATCGGATCATCCCCTCCCTTTCGCAAGCCGACGAAACTCAGCCACGGTTGCCGCGCCGGATCAATCGGCATGCCTCATGTCATGAGGGGTAAAATGTCGCAGGCACTGGCTTGTAGCGGGTGACGGGCTGCCTCTCAGCGCTTCAATTCGATTTCCAGGAAGGCGAACTCACGGCCGCTCGCATTGACGACGTTATGCTCCACGCCGGCTTTGCGGAAATAGGGGATGCCGTTCGTAAGCTCCGCGCGCGAGGTGCCGTCGGCGCTCTCGATCTCCAACACCCCGTCGCCGAGCGGCACGACCACGTAATCGAGCGCGTGCCGGTGCCAGCCGGTCTCCGCGCCGTCGGCGAAGCGCCACTCGGTGGCGATCGTCTCCTCGGTATCGATGCGGAGGGTCGATTCCGCCTGGGGGCGGGATTTCGCGGATTGGGACATGGCGGGGCTCCTCCTGTCGGCTGCGTCGATCGGCAGTGATGTTCGCGCGGGCGTCGCTGTTTCCACCGTCGCCGGCCGTCGATCCTTACTGCGGGAACAGACTCTGCGGGGTCTGGTACTGGTCGCTGAAATAGTCGCGGAAGATTCTCATTGGGGGCGTCATCTCCACGCTCTTGCGCCAGGCAAGGCCGACATTCATCGGCGGCACCGGCTCGGCCGGGATGATGGTCTCGATCCGCTTCCCTTCCAAGGACCAGGGGCGATAGACCATGTCGGACAGAATGGCCACGCCCTGGCCGTTGGCGACGATGGAGCGTACCGCCTCGACCGAACTGGTGCGCAGGCGAATGGAGGGTTGGTGCTCCGTCCGGCTCCAATAGCGCAGCGCCGTGTGCGCCGCCTCGTCCACCGTCAGCATGATATAGGGTTCGCCCGCGATCTCCTTGAAGCCGACGCTCTGCCGGTCGAGCATATGATGGTTCGTCGGAACCCACAGCCGGCGGCGCGAACTCAAGAGCGTCTCCGTCGTCAGTTCCGGATTGTTGACGTTGGAGGTCAGCACCACCGCCATGTCGAAGCGGTTGGTGACCAGCCCGTCCTCGATCATCTCCCGGCTCTGCTCGTGAAGCTGGATGCGTACATTGGGATAGCGCCGCTCCAGCCGTTCCAGATGCTGCGGCAGGAAATAGCCGAGCACCGTATAGGTCGCGGCGACCGAGAGCGTGCCCGAGACTTCCTCATCCGTGGCGCCGGGGTTCAGTGCCTCCTCGATCGTGGCCAGCAGCCGATAGGCGGTTTCCAGGAAGCGGCGGCCCGATTGGGTCAGTTCCATGCCCTGGGTGGTGCGGTCGAAGAGCCGCGTGCCGACCCGTGATTCAAGATCCTTGATCGCCGTCGTGATCGCCGATTGCGAGATCGACAATTCCATCGCCGCCCGGGACACCTGCCCGAGTTCGGCTGTGGCGACGAAGTATTTAATCTGTCGGAAATTCAACCTGACCTCGCATGCGATATCTGTTTTTCAGAATACTAGCCTTCCCGGACTCAGATAACGAAAGCGGCGAAGAGGCGGACGAATAGTATATTCGCTGATCTAACGTCTTTCAAAAGACCGATTCTCCTATCAGCGATAGTATCTGATTTTTCGATAACGGACGACGGTAAAATTCAATTTGCAATGATTTCGAAAGCCGCGCGATCCTAATCCACAAGCGGTTCGAGAGGCAGGACCCGAGGAAACGACAGGCAAGCCGCGAAAGCGGCAACGGAGGAAAGAGCGTGGCACTTCAATCCGTCGATCTGAATTGCGATCTGGGCGAGGCCTTCGGCTTCTGGCGGATCAGTGAGGCAACCGACGAGGAGCTGATGGACCTCATCAGCTCGGCGAACGTCGCCACCGGCTTTCATGCCGGGGACCCGAACCTGATGGACAAGGTGGTCAAGGGCGCGGTGGAGCGCGGGGTAGCGATCGGCGCCCATCCGGGCTTCCGCGACCTGCAGGGCTTCGGCCGGCGCGTGATACAGGCCAACCCGGACGAGTTGGTCAACGACATCGTCTATCAGGTCGGCGCGCTGCGGGAATTCGCGCGCCGGCACGGTACCAAGCTCCAGCATGTGAAACCGCACGGTGCCCTCTACATGGAGGCGGCGACCAACGCGGAGCTTTCCGAGCGGCTGGTCGACGCCCTGCTGAAATGCAGCCCGGACACGGCGCTTTTCTGCATGCATGTCTCGGAGACCTATCGCATCGCCAAGGCGGCCGGTATCGCCGTGGTGCGCGAGTTCTATGCGGACCGCGACTACAGCGACAGCGGCTCCATCGTCTTCACGCGCCGCATGCGCGCGTTGAACCCGCAGGAAGTAGCCGACAAATGCGTGCGCGCCTGCCTGGAGGGCAAGGTCCGCACGGTCGAGGGGAACGATATCGATATCCCCTTCGAGTCGATCTGTTTCCATTCCGACACCCCCGGCGCGCACGAGATCGGCAAGGCCGTCCGTGCCGGACTGGTCGAGAACGGCATCCGCATCCTGCCCGCGGGCGAGCTTCTGGCCCGCGCGGCCTGAACCGGCCGAGCCGAGCCCGGACGCGGCGGGACAATCAGATACGAAGCGAGAATATGGGAGTTTCCAGATGGCTGAAGTCAAATCACCGATCCCCGGCACCTTCTACCGGCGTCCCTCTCCGGAGGAGCCGCCCTTCAAGTCCGAGGGAGACAGCGTCGCGGTCGGCGACGTGGTCGGGCTGGTCGAGGTGATGAAGTCCTTTATCGAGGTGAAGTCGGAGGTCGCCGGCACGATCAAGAGCTTCACGGTCGAGAACGAGCAGCCGGTCACCGCCGGCGCGGTCGTCGCGGAACTGGACGACTGATCCCCATGGCGATCCGCAAGCTCTTCGTGGCCAACCGGGGCGAGATCGCCGTGCGCGTCGTCAAGGCGGCGCAGGCGCTCGGCATCCGCGCGGTGCAGGCCTATTCCGAGGCCGACGCCGACATGTTGGCGGTGCGTCTGGCGGAGGAATCTGTCTGTGTCGGTCCGCCCCAGGCGGCCAAGTCCTATCTCGACAAGGAAGGTCTCGTGCGGGCTGCCAAGGAGGCGGGCTGCGACGCCGTCCATCCGGGCTATGGCTTCCTGGCGGAGAACGCCGATTTCGCGGCGATGGTGGAGGCCGCCGGCCTCGTCTTCGTCGGCCCCTCCGCCGCCACCATCCGCAAGATGGGCGACAAGGCCGCCGCCCGCGCCGCGGCGATCGCGGCGGGGGTGCCGGTGGTGCCCGGATCCGACGGGCGCGTCGCCTCGGTCGACGCGGCCGTCGAGGCGGCCGAGACGGTCGGCTATCCGGTGATGATCAAGGCCGCCGCCGGCGGCGGCGGACGCGGCATCCGGGTGGCGGGGGACGAGGCGGAACTGCGCAAGCTCGCCCCCCAGGCCCAGCAGGAGGCGCAGGCCGCCTTCGGTGACGGCGGGCTCTATCTGGAGCGCGCGATCGTCGAGGCCCGGCATATCGAGGTTCAGATCCTCGGCGACGGAACGCGGGCGGTGCATTGCTATGAACGCGAATGCTCCCTTCAGCGCCGTCGCCAGAAGGTCTGGGAGGAGGCGCCCGCCGCCTGCCTGACGACCGACCGGCGGGAGGAACTCTGCGCCTCGGCCGTGGCGCTCGCCGAATCGGTCGGCTATCGCGGCGCCGGCACGCTCGAATATCTCTATGACGAGCGGACCGGCGAATTCTTCTTCATCGAGATGAACACCCGCATCCAGGTCGAGCATCCGGTGAGCGAGATGATCACCGGCATCGACCTGGTGGCCTGGATGATCCGGATCGCGGGTGGCGAGGCGTTGTCGATGGCGCAGACGGACATCGCCATCGATGGCCATGCCATCGAGGTTCGGATCAATGCCGAGGACCCGGCGAACGGCTTCATGCCCTTCCCCGGCGTGGTCGGCGCGCTCGACGTGCCGGAAGGGCCGGGTCTGCGGTTCGATGGGATGATCTACGAGGGCTATCAGATTCCGCCCTTCTACGATTCGCTGCTCGGCAAGCTGATCGTGCATGCCGGGGACCGCGCGGCGGCGATCGAGGCGATGGCGGCCGCGCTCGACCGTTTCTCGGTCGAGGGGCTGAAGACCACCATTCCGCTGCACAAGGCGCTGGCGCGTGACGAGGCGGTCCGCGCGGGCGCCTTCCACACCCAGTTCCTCGAGCCCTGGCTCGAGGCCCATCCACTGACGGCCCAACAGTAACGGGCGGCGACGTCACGCCCACGAGGAGGGACGGTATGCAATCACGTTATTCATTCGGAGGGGACGAGCACATCTTCGTCGAGACCGACGAGGAGATGTCGCTCGACGCCTTCTTCAAGGCGCTATCGGTCTGCAACGCGATCCGCGAGGCCGCGATCGACGGCGTCACGGAGGTCTGCCCGGCCAATGCGGGCTTCCAGGTCAAATACGATCCGGATGTCATAAAGCCCGACGACATGATGGCGCGGATCAAGGAATTCGATGCCGACGCGGACGATGCCGAGAAGCGCATCGATACCCGTATCATCGAGTTCCCGGTCTATTACCAGGATCCCTGGACGCATGAGACGCTGATGCGCTTCCGCGACCGGCATCAGGACCCGGGCGGCACCGACCTCGACTATGCCGCGCGGATCAACGGCTATGACAGCGCGGAGGCCTTCATCCAGGCGCATCACGAGGCGCCTTGGTTCGTCTCCATGGTCGGCTTCGTCTCGGGCCTGCCCTTCCTCTACCAACTCGTGGAGCGCGAGCGGCAGCTGCAGGTGCCGAAATATGTCCGCCCGCGCACCGACACGCCGAAGCAGACGGTCGGCTATGGCGGGTGCTTCTCCTGCGTCTATTCGGTGCGCGGCGCCGGCGGGTACCAGATGTTCGGCATCACGCCGATGACCATCTTCGATCCGAAGCAGGAAACCAATTATCTGCGCGATTTCATGGTGTTCCACAAACCCGGCGACATCGTGAAATTCACCCCGATCGACCGCGAGGAATATGACCACATCCTCGGCGAGGTCGAGGCCAACCGCTACGAGCCGAAGATCCGCCCGGTCGAATTCGATCTGGCCGCGTTCAACGCGGACATGAAGGGCGTGAACGCCAAGCTGATGGGGGCCCTCAATGACGGTTAAGGTACTCAATCCCGGACTTTTCACCACGATCCAGGATCTCGGCCGGCCCGGCTATTTCCATCTGGGCATCCCGATCGGCGGCGGCATGGACCGCCTGTCGCTCCGCGCCGCGAACTTGTTGGTGGGCAATCCGGAGGACGCGGCCGTGCTGGAGACCGTGTTCATGGGCCCGCAGCTCGAATTCGAGCAGGATGCGACCGTCGCGGTGACCGGCGCCGACCTGCCGCCGCGCGTCGACGGCGAGGCGAAGGAAAGCTGGACCGCCTTCAAGGTGAAGGCCGGCCAGACGCTGACCTTCGATTATCTGAAGGAAGGCGCGCGCGCCTATATCGCGATCTCCGGCGGGATCGACACGCCGCTCTATCTCGGCAGCCGCTCGACCTATCCGATCGGCGCGCTGGGCGGTATCGACGGCCGGCCCGTCGCCATCGGCGATCAGATTCCGATCGGCGAGGGCGCGGGCGCGAAGGAGGGGCGCAGCATCCCCGACGCCTTGCGTCGCCTGCCGGGCAACCCGGCGGAGCTGCGTGTGCTGCCCGGGCTCTATTGGCGCCTGATCACCGAGGAGGCGGGCCGCAACTTCTTCGAGGATACCTGGGCCGTCGCCCCGGAGGCCGACCGCATGGGCGTGCGCTTCCGCGGCGGCCGGGAGATGACCTTCAAGGAGCGCGAGCAACCCTTCGGCGCCGGGTCCGACCCGTCGAACATCGTCGACGGCTGCTACAGCTACGGCTCGATCCAGGTGCCGGGCGGCAAGGAGCCGATCGTGCTCCACCGCGACGCCGTCTCCGGCGGGGGATACTTCACCCTCGGCGCGGTGATCTCGGCGGACATGGACCTGATCGGTCAGTTGCAGCCGCACACGCCGACCCGCTTCGTCGCCGTGGACATGGAACAGGCGCTCGCCGCGCGGGCCGAACGGGCGGCGCTGCGCGGGCGCATCCGGGAGGCACTGCAATAGCCCGCCTCCCCCACTCGATAAGGAAGGCCGCGATCAAGCGGTCCATTCCACCCCTTCCGATCAATCCAATGAACAGGGAGTCGATAAGATGAAGCGTTTTGCCCTAACACTTGCCGCCGGCGCGGTGCTGGCCATGCCGGCGATGGCCGACGATACCTGGTACCCCTACGAGGCCGAGGAGGTCGTCCCGGCCTTCGCCGCCGACGGGGAGGTGACGCCGATCACCTATACCCCGCTGGACAAGGCCTCCGAGGCCTGGAACATCTGCGTTTCCTTCCCGCATATGAAGGATGCCTATTGGCTGGGCGTCGATTACGGCGTGGTCGAGGAGGCCAAGCGTCTCGGCGTCAAGATGAACCTGGTCGAGGCCGGCGGCTATACCGAGCTCACCAATCAGATCAACCAGATCGAGGATTGCGTGGCCAACGGGGCCGACGCGGTGATCATCGGCGCGATCTCCTATGACGGCCTCAACAATCTGGTCGGCGAGGTCCGTTCCAAGGACGTCCCCGTGATCGATGTCATCAACGGCATGTCCTCTCCGGAGCTTTCGGCGAAGTCGCTGGTTTCCTTCCGCACGATGGGCGCGAAGACCGGCGAATATCTGGCCGAGATGCACCCGGCCGGCAGCGATCCGGTGCAGGTCGGCTGGTTCCCCGGACCGGCCGGCGCCGGGTGGGTCGAGGCCGCCCATGCCGGATTCATGGAGGCCGTCGAGGGCTCGGCGGTCGAGGTGCTGGAGCCGCGTTACGGCGATACCGGCAAGGAGGCGCAGCTTCGACTCGTCGAGGATGTGCTGCAGGCCAATCCGGACGTGCGCTATATCGCCGGCACGGCGGTGACGGCGGAGGCCTCGGTCGGCCTGATCCGCGAGCGTGGGCTCGTCGGCGATGTCGGGCTGCTGTCCTTCTACATGACGCCGGGCGTCTATGAGGGGATCGAGCGCGGCTTCATCCAGGCGGCGCCCGCGGACTCCATGGTCATCCAGGGCCGTATCGCCGTCGATCAGGCGGTCCGCATCCTGGAGGGCAAGGAGTATGTGAAGCATGTCGGGCCGAAGATCTTCGTCGTCGATCAGGACAATATCGGCGCGGTCAATCGCAGCGACATCCTGCCGCCGGAAGGCTATAGCCCGGTCTTCTCGGTCGAGTAATCCCGTACCCCTGTAATCCTGGGTCGGCCGTTCCCCCGCATCGGGGCCTCGCCTTCGGGCGGCGGAACGGCCGACCGCCCTTTTTCCTTTCGTTCATTTCTCCCACCCAAAGGTGGAGGCACCGATGTCCCGATCGTCCCATGCGACGTTGATCGAAGCGCGGTCGCTGACCAAGCGTTATCCCGGCGTCATCGCCCTGAACGCGGTCGATTTCGACCTGAGGGCGGGCGAGGTGCATGTGCTCTTCGGCGAGAACGGGGCCGGTAAGTCCACCCTGATCTCGATGATCGCGGGCGCGAGCGCGCCGAGCGAGGGGAGCCTCGCCGTGCGTGGGGAGCCCGTCACCTTCAACGGTGTCGCCGACGCCCGCGCGCACGGTATCTCGGCGGTCTTCCAGGAATTCTCGCTGATACCCACCATGACAGTGGCGGAGAACATCTTCCTCGGCGACGAACCCCGGCGCGGTCCCTTCACCGATCATCGCGCCATGGTGGCCCGGGCGCGCGAGCTGTTCGCCAGCCTGGAGTTCCAAATCGATCCGATGCGCCTCGTCTCGCGCCTCAGCCGGGCGGAGCAGCAGATGGTCGAGATCGCCAAGGCGGTGCACAGCGATCTGTCGGTCCTGATCCTGGACGAGCCGACGGCCTCGCTGACCGACCGGGAGGTGGATCACCTCTTCCAGGTGGTCGAGCGGATGACGGCGCGCGGCGTCGGCGTGATCTATATCTCCCACCGCATCCAGGAATTCAGCCGCATCGCCGACCGCATCACCGTGCTGCGCGACGGCGCGCGGATCGGCACCGTCACGATGGACGCGACCAGCGAGGAAGAGCTGATCGAGATGATGGTCGGCCGCGCGATCGACGAGATCTATCCGACGATCGCGCGCGATCCGGGGCCGCCGGTCCTGTCCGTTTCGGGCCTTCATGCCTCCGGCGTGCATGGGGTCGATTTCGACGTGCGCCCGGGCGAGGTGCTGGGCGTCGCGGGCCTTGTCGGCTCCGGCAAGTCGCGCTGCTTCCGCGCGCTGATGGGGCTGGAGGCGGTGAAGGCGGGGCGCGTTCGCTTGCGCGACGCGGACGTGACCGGCGCGCCGACCCGCCGGATGATGGAGGCGGGTGTCTATTATCTGACGCCCGACCGGAAGAACGAGGGGCTGCAACTCGTCTTCACCGCGCGCGACAATCTGGTTCAGGGCATCCTGCCCGGCATCGAATCCCGGGGCGGACAACTGCCCTGGTCGCGGATTCGGGAGACGGCGGACAAGGTCGCCGAACGGGTCGATCTGCCGGAGAGCTATCGCGGGCGGCTGGCCGCCCAGCTTTCCGGCGGAAACCAGCAGAAGACGCTGTTCGGCCGTGGTCTCGGCCGGGATTATGACGTCTATATCTTCGACGAGCCGACGGTCGGCGTCGACATGGGCGCGCGCGCCTCAATCTACAAACTTATCAAGTCGCTGGCCGAATCCGGCAAGGCCGTCATCGTTATCTCCTCCGACCTGCCGGAGGTCATGAATATCGCGCACCGTCTGTTGGTCTTCGCGCGCGGCCGGATCACGGCCGAACTGCCGCGCGAGGATATCTCCGAGTCGACGGTTCTCGCCCACTTCTTCGAGGAACAGGAGGAACTCGCATGAGCGAGCAGGCCCATTCCGACGCGGCGCCCGTCCGGGCCCGTCCGGTCGATCTGGCGAAAGGCGTCTTCATCCGTCTCGGTGTCCTGCCGTTCTTCCTGGCGGGGGCGCTGATCATCTTCACGGCCCTGTCCGACCGGTTCCTGACGCTGGACAATCTGGTCAATGTCTTTCGGCAATCGGTCTATCTGATTTTGGTATCGATGGGGCAGATGCTGGCCCTCATTACCGGCGGCTTCGACCTGTCGGTCGGCGCGGTGGTGGCGCTCACCTCGGTCACGGCGGCGCTGGCGATGGTGGCGCTGGCCGCCGCCTTCCCGGAGGCGGTCTGGCTCGTGATCGCGCTCGGCGCGCTGGCCGGGTTCGTCGCGGCGGCGCTGGTCGGCATCGTCAACGGCGTCGGCGTCGCGTTCTTCGGCGTCTCGCCCTTCATCATGACGCTGGGCGTCAGTTCGGTCGCGGCGGGTATCTCGCTCTTCCTGACGGGCGGTGTTCCGGTCTCGGGCATCCCCTATGAATTCGGCAATATCTTCGGTTTCGGCCGGTTATGGGGCATGCCGGTGCCGGTGCTGGTCGCGCTGGTCGCGATTCTGGCGATGTGGGTCTTCATGACCCGGATGCGCACGGGCGCGCATATCTACGCCGTCGGCGGCAATATCAAGGCGGCCGCGCTCTCCGGCATCGACACGCGCCGGACCCTGATCATCGCCTATGGCACCTGCGCGCTGATCGCCTCGCTGACCGGCTTGCTGCTGACGGCGCGGGTCGAATCGGGCGAGGCTAATCTGGGTGGGACCATCGCGCTCGAATCGATCGCGGCCTGCGTCATCGCCGGCGTCAGTCTGCGCGGCGGGATCGGCCGGGTGGAGAATGTCGTGCTCGGCGCCTTCTTCATCGTATTGGCCCAGAACGGCATGAATTTGTCCCAGGTCAGTTCCTACATGCAGATGGTTCTGCTCGGTGGGCTCTTGATCCTTGCCGTCGTCTTCGATCAAGTGCGGTATCGGATGATGATGGGACGTACATGATGCAATCGAACGCCGTTCGCCTGGAGGGGGTCACCGTATCGCGCGGGGGCCGGCCGGTCCTGCATGACCTGACCCTCACGCTCGGCGAACGGCGGATCGGGATCGTCGGGCGCAACGGCTCCGGCAAGACGACGTTGGCCCGAACGATCAAGGGGCTGTTGAAGCCGGATTCCGGCACGGTACGCGTCGCCGGTCACGACCCGGCCGCCCGCACGCGCGAGGCGACGGCGGCGGTCGGGTTCCTGTTCCAGAATTCGGACCATCAGATTCTCTGCCCCAATGTGATCGAGGAGATCGCCTTCGGCCCGATCGAGGCCGGCCAGCCCCGGGCGGAGGCCCGCGAGGCCGCGCGCGTGATCATGGCCGCGCATGGGATAGAGGATTGGGCCGACCGTCCGGTGGCCGCGCTTTCGGAGGGACAGCGGCGGCTCGTCTGCCTGCTGGCCGTCCTCGTTCTGCGTCCGGTGGTGCTGATCCTGGACGAGCCCTTCAACGGCCTCGACATCCCGACGCGTCACGGGCTCTCGCGCTTCCTGGCCGATTTGCCGCTGCAACTGATCACCATAAGCCACGAGATCGAGACGCTGGAGGCCGCCGACCGGCTGATCTGGGTCGAGGAGGGGCGCATCCATGCGGACGGTCCGCCGGCCGAGGTCGCGCCGCGCTTCTTGAAGGCCATGGACCGGGCGGCGGATATCCGCACCGGCGCGGTCGCGGATCGCGTGGCGGCGGTGGAGGGGGCGGCGGTGGAAGGGGCGGCATGATCGGTCTTTCCGCGGCGGATGCGAAGCGCCCGGTCGCGCGTGCGATGCGGGCGGTTCCGGCGGGGGTGAAGCTGCTGGCCCTGGCGGCGGTTAGCGCCGGGCTGTTCTTCGTGGAAAGGTTGGACCTTCTGGGGGGCGCGCTCGCGATCGGCTTGGCGCTCGCCTGGGGTACGGGCGGCGGGGCGTTGTTGCGGGCGCTGCGGCCGATCGCCTTCATGTTGGTCTTCGCCTTCGGGGCGCATGCGCTGCTTGGGGATTGGCGCCTGGGGCTGGCGGTATGCCTTCGGATCGGTGCCCTGGTCCTGCTGGCCAGCGCGGTGAGCGCCTCGACCGAGGTCTCCGAGATGCTGGCGGTGCTCGACCGGGTTCTAAGCCCGCTGCGCTGGGTCGGTATCCCGACGCGGCCGGTCGGTGTCGCCTGCATGCTGACGCTGCGTTTCGCGCCGATGCTGGGGGAGCGCTGGCGCGGGCTCGACGCGGCATGGCGGGCGCGCTCGCCACGCCGGGCGGGCTGGCGGCTGGTGGTGCCGTTCGTCGTCTCGGCCCTGGACGATGCCGACGGCACGGCGGACGCGTTGGCCGCACGTGGGGCCTTCACGCGCAAATGATTTAAATGATATATATCTTTTGACAGTCAGATAAACGGGAGAGACGTCATGGAAAAGACAGTCGCGCGGGTCGCCCTGTTCGCGGCGCTGATCGCCGCGCTGGGCTTGGTGCCGCAACTCGTGCTGCCCTTCGCCGGTGGCGTGCCGATCACGGCGCAGACATTGGGCGTCATGCTGGCGGGGCTGATGCTGGGGCCGTGGCGGGGCGCGCTCGCCGTTCTCGTCTTCATGGCGGTGGTCGCGATGGGGGCGCCGCTGCTGGCGGGCGGTCGCGGCGGGCTCGGCGTTTTCGCGGGGCCGACCGTCGGGTTTTTCGTCGGCTGGCCCTTCGCGGCGATCGCGATCGGCCTGATCTATCGCGCTATGCGGGCCCGCGCGCCGATCGTCGGCGGGATCGTGGCCAGCGTGCTCGGCGGAATCGGGGTGCTCTATTTCTTCGGGATCGTCGGTCTCTCCCTGGTGACCGGCATGGATTTGATCGCCGCGACAGTCGCGGCCCTGACCTTTGTTCCGGGCGATATCCTGAAGGCCGTGATCGCCGCCTTCATCGCCCGCGAGGTGCGGCGCGCGCGACCCGATCTGGTCGATTAGCGCCGGGGGTGAGGGCCTTGGGCCGAAGCGCCCTCGGCCGAAGCGCCCTGGGCCCCCACGCCTCAAGCGACGGGGCCGAGGCTCGCCAGCAGGTCGTTGAACTTCTCCCCCTGGACCGCGACATGCGCGCGTAACGCGCGTTCCGCCCGGGTGGCGTCGCCGGCGCGGATCGCGTCCAGGATCTCGCGATGCTCCGCCATCGACTGGGGCATGCGCCCGCGCACGCGCAACTGCATGCGGCGATAGGGCTGCAGGCGCTTTTGGAGCCTCAGCGCCTCCTTCGCCAGGAAGCCGTTGCCGCTGGCGGCATAGAGCAATTGGTGGAAGCGTTCGTTGCGGCGGTAATATTCGTCGCTGTCGCCCTGGGCGAGCGCATCCTCGCAGCGCGCGGCCGCGCCGTCGATCTCCGCCAGCGCGGTTTCCGAAACGCGGCGCGCCGCCAGCCGCCCGCACATTCCCTCCAACTCGGCCATCACCTCGAACATCTCGACCATCTCCTGGATGCCGGGATTGCGCACGAAGGCGCCCCTGTTCGGGATGAGTTCCACCAGCCCCGAGGCGGAGAGGGCCTGAAGCGCCTCGCGCAGCGGCGTGCGCGAGACATCGAAGCGCGTGGCGAGCCGCACCTCGTCCAAATGCGCGCCGTCGGCCAACTCCCCCGTCAGGATGAGCTGCTCCAATCCCTCACGCACGATATCCGCCGCCCGTCTGCCCATACCGTCCAATACTCCCCTCGATGGCCGACATCAAATTGTATACAAATTTATTGACAGTGAATGCAAAAAATATGATGACGGATACAACGAGGTCCGTGAATGAAAGGGCCCGCTCATCCTAGGGAGGTTACTATGTCGTTTCGTCTGCCGGCCGCGCTCGCGGCCCTCACCCTCGCCGCGGGGCTCAGCAGCGCCGCCTCGGCGACCGAATTGCGTCTTTCGCATCAATGGTCCACCAGCGACGTGCGCCACAAGGTGGCGCAGATGGTCGCCGACGAGGTCGAGGCCGCCGGCGTCGACCTGTCGATCAAGATATTTCCCTCGAAGTCCTTGCTGAAGCCGCGCGAGCAGTATCGCCCGCTGTCGCGCGGGCAGGTCGACATGGTCGTCCTGCCGCTGTCCTATGCCGGCGGGGAGCGGCCGGAATATAACCTGACCCTGATGCCGGGTCTGGTGAAGAACCATGATCACGCGGCCCGCCTGAACGACTCCGAATTCATGGGCGAGATCGAGAAGATCCTGGCCGAGGACGATGTCATGGTGCTCGTCCACGGCTATCTGGCCGGCGGTTTCGCGGGCAAGGACAAGTGCATCACGGCGCCGGAGCATGTCGAGGGGCTGCAGACCCGTGCCGCCGGCAAGGCGTTCGAGCAGATGCTGGCGGAAGCCGGGGCCTCCATCGCCTCCATGGCATCGTCGGAGATCTATAACGCCATGCAGACCGGCGTCCTGCAGGCGGCGAACACCTCCTCCTCCTCCTTCGTTTCCTATCGCATCTACGAGCAGGTGGCCTGCTACACCCCGGCGGGCGATGTCGCGCTGTGGTTCATGTATCAGCCCCTGCTGGTCAACAAGTCGGTCTTCGAGGGGCTGACAGAGGAACAACAGGCCGCGTTGCGCGCCGGCGCGGAGAAGGCGCAGGCCTTCTATCTGGAGGAAGCGAAGAAGGCCGACGCGGCCTCCGAGAAGGTCTTCCGGGATGCGGGCGTGGAGATCGCGCGCATGTCGGAAGAGGAGTTCCAGGCCTGGCGGGAGATCGCCAAGAAGTCCTCCTATAAGAACTTCGTCGACAACGTCGAAGGTGGTCAGCGCCTACTCGACCTCGCCTTGTCGGTCGAATAGGCGGGCCGAACTGCCCGGCGGGGCGGCCCGGCCCCCGGACGCCCCGCCGGTTCTTTCCCCGATCCCCCAACCGCTTGAGACGATGCGGGAGTCGAAGCATGGCGGACAGCCCTGACGATCGCGCGGCCAGATCGAAGGAGCCGATCTATCTGCGCGCGGTCGATCTTCTTTCCCAGATTTGCGGAATAACGGCGGCGATCTTCATCGTGGCCTCGGTCGCGATCACCTGCCAGATGATCTTCGTGCGCGGCGTGTTGAACCATTCGACCATCTGGCAGACCGAGATGGTGGTTTATCTGATGATCTCCGCGACGCTGGTGGGCTTACCCTATGTGCAGCGTTTGGGCGGTCATGTGAATGTCGATCTGGTGCCGTTGCTGTTGCCCCAGCCTGCGCGGCGCGTCCTGGCGATCGCGGTGCAACTCGCCGCGATGGTCGTGATCGGCATCATGCTCGTCCACGGCTACGAGATGTGGGTTGCCGCGTTCGATCGCGGCTGGCGGTCCGATAGCGTCTGGGGGGTCCGGTTGTGGATACCCTATCTGGCGCTGCCGGTCGGCCTTGGCCTTTACCTGCTGCAACTGCTGGCGGATCTGATCGCGGTCCTCGCCGGCTATCGGCGTCCCTTCGGGCTCGAGGAGCGCGGCTGATGGATCCCCTGATGCTCGGTCTGATCGTCGCGGTGGTGACGATCCTGGTTCTGTTCTCCGGAATATCGGTCGCGACCGGCCTGCTGGTCGTCGCCGCCGGGTTCCTCGTCATCTTCGACGGCGTCCGCTCGCTGGAGCTTATGCCGGAGATTTTCTTCGGGAAGCTCGACAATTTCGCGCTGCTGTCGATTCCGATGTTCATCATCATGGGGGCGTCGATCTCCTCCACCCGCGCGGGCGCCGACCTTTACGAGGCGCTGGATCGCTGGCTGACGCGCGTGCCGGGCGGGCTCGTCATCTCCAATCTCGGGGCCTGCGCGCTGTTCGCCGCGATGTCGGGCTCCTCCCCCGCCACCTGCGCGGCGATCGGCAAGATGGGCATTCCCGAGATGCGCAAGCGCGGCTACCCGGACGGCGTCGCCGCCGGGTCGATCGCGGCTGGCGGGACGCTCGGCATCCTGATTCCGCCCTCGGTTACCATGATCGTCTACGGCATCGCGACGGAGACCTCGATCGGCCGCTTGTTCCTGGCGGGCGTTTTCCCGGGCTTGTTGCTGGTCGCGCTCTTCATGGCCTGGTCGCTTTATGGCACCTGGCGCAGCGGGTCGGCCGCGATCCTGAAGCCGCGCGATTTCACATTGCGCGAGAAGATCGAGATCCTGCCCTGGGTGCTGCCCTTCCTGCTGATCATCCTGGGCGTGCTGGTGGCGATGTATGGCGGCTATGCCACGCCCTCGGAGACGGCGGCCGTCGGCGCGCTTCTATGTCTCGCCGTGGCGGTGGTGATCTACCGGCTGTTCAATCCGAAGGCCTGGTGGGCGGTCTTGCGGGATTCGACACGGGAAAGCGTGATGATCCTGTTCATCATCGCGGCCGCCGGTGTCTTCTCCTACATGCTCTCCAGCCTGTTCATCACCCAGTCGATCGCGGAATGGATCGGCACGCTGGAGGTCAATCGCTGGGTTCTGATGATCTTCATCAACCTGTTCCTGCTGATCGCCGGCTTCTTCCTGCCGCCCGTCGCGGTCATCCTGATGTCGGCGCCGATCCTGCTGCCGATCGTCACCGCGGCCGGGTTCGATCCGTACTGGTTCGCGGTGGTTCTGACGATCAATATGGAGATCGGTTTGATCTCCCCGCCGGTCGGGCTCAACCTCTACGTCATAAACGGTATCGCGCCGGATATCTCGCTGCGCACGATCCTGGTGGGATCGCTTCCCTATGTCTTCTGCATGGTGGCGTCCATCGTGATCCTGTGCCTCTTTCCGGAAATCGCCACATGGCTGCCGGAACTGGTGCTGGGGCCGGCGATATGACGCGCGCGACGAGCTTCTTCAACGAGCTGATCGGGGCCATTCTCGATCGCCGGCCGGGGCGGCCCGCCTCGCTCGACGGACGGCCGGTGGAGACGCTCTGCGCCGATCTGCTGTCCAGCCGGGGCGAGATTTCCAGCAACCGCATCGGGGCCGCGATCCTCGACGGCTATCGCGCGATGGACGAGGCGGGGCGGCGTGCCTTCTTCGGCTATCTGACGGAGGCGCTGGACCTGGACCCGGAGGGTGCGGCCGAAGCCGCCCGCCGCTATGCCGAGGCGCCGACGGTGGAGAATCTGGCGGCCTTGGAGCGTCATGCCGAGCCCCGGCGGCAGGAACTGTTCCGCCGCCTCAACCATGTTCCCGGCGCCACGGCGGAGATGGTGGCGATGCGCCGCGATCTGATCGGCCTGTTGAAGGAGAACGCGGCGCTGCGTCGCACCGATCACGACCTACAGCATCTGCTGCGCTCCTGGTTCAATCGCGGCTTCCTGGTGCTGCGCCCGATCAGTTGGCGCACGCCCGCGCATATTCTGGAAAAAGTCATCGCCTATGAGGCGGTGCATGCCATTACAAGTTGGGAGGAATTGCGTCGGCGGTTGGAACCTTCGGACCGGCGCTGCTTCGCCTTTTTTCACCCTTCGATGCCGGACGAACCGCTGGTTTTCGTCGAGGTGGCGTTGACGCGCGGCATCCCGGGTTCGATCCAGGCGGTGCTCTCCGACGACCGGCAGGTGCTGCCGGAACGCGATGCGGATACGGCCGTTTTCTATTCCATTTCCAACTGTCAGGCCGGATTGCGCGGCATTTCCTTCGGCAATTCGTTGATCAAGCAGGTGGTGGCCGATCTCTCCGCCGAGATGCCGTGGCTCAAGACCTTCGTCACGCTGTCGCCGGTGCCGGGTTTCAACCGGTGGCTCGACGCGCTGGCCGAGGATGCGCCCTGGGCCGGGGAGGCGGCATCGGTGCGCGATGCGCGCCGCACCGCGATGGAGACCGGCGATTTTTCGGCGTTGGAGGCGGCGGGGGAGACGCTGCGCCGGATGGCCGCGCATTACCTGTTCCACGAGAAACGCGGCGACGGCCTGCCGCTCGACCCGGTCGCGCGCTTCCATCTCGGCAATGGCGCGATGCTGCACGCGGTCCATGCGCTCGCCGACCGGTCCGGTAACGGCTTGGCGCTGGCCAGCGGGGTCATGGTGAATTACCTCTACGATCTGGGGGCGGTGGAACGGAACCATGAGGACTTCGCCGGTTCCGGCACCGTCGCCACCTCCCGCGCGGTGCGCGAGCTTGCCGGCCGCGCGCCCGCGCGTTCCCAGACCGGTGCGAATCAAATCGGCCCAACCCAGAGCCGCATGACCCAGAGTTGAAGACCCGAAATGACCAATCCACTCCATGATGCCCTGTTCGCCCCGCATGTCGGCAGCGACCGGACCCTGATGATCCTGCCGGACGGTCGGCGGATTTCCTATGGCGCCTTCCTGGAGATGGCGGCGCGCTTCGCTCATGTCTTCGCCGACGCCGGGTTGGTGCCCGGGGACCGTCTGGCGGTGCAGGTCGAGAAATCGCCGGAGGCGCTGGCCGTCTATGCCGCCTGCACCCAGGCCGGCATCGTCTTCCTGCCGCTCAACACCGCCTATACCGCCGCCGAGGTGGATTATTTCGTCGGCGACGCGACGCCCGGCATCCTGTTGGTCGATCCCCGGAACGAACCGGCGCTGGCCCCGATCGCGGAAAGCCTCGGGACGAAGCTGCTGACCCTCGACGCGGATGGTGGCGGCAGCCTGCCTGAGGCCGCGGCCGACAAGCCGGGGCGGTTCGAGCCGCGCGCGCGAACGGAGGAGGATCTGGCGGCGCTGCTCTACACTTCCGGTACGACGGGCCGCTCGAAGGGGGCGATGCTGACGCAGGCGAACCTGCTCTCCAACGCGCGAAGCTTGGTCGAGGAATGGCGCTTTACGGCCGACGACGTGCTGCTCCACGCCCTGCCGATCTTCCATACGCACGGGCTTTTCGTCGCCTCCAACGTCACCTTCCTGGCCGGCGGGTCGATGCTGTTCCATCCGGGCTTCAAGCTGGATCGGATGATCGAGGCCCTGCCGAAGGCAACCGCGATGATGGGGGTGCCGACCTTCTATACCCGGCTGTTGGACGACCCGCGCTTCACGCGCGATCTGGTCGGGCATATGCGTCTTTTCGTATCCGGCAGCGCGCCGCTTCTGGCGGAAACGCACACGGCGTTCGAGGAACGCACTGGCCATCGTATCCTCGAACGCTATGGCATGACCGAGACCAACATGAACACCTCCAACCCCTATGACGGGGAACGCCGGGCGGGGACGGTCGGCTTCCCGCTTCCGGGGGTGGAGCTTCGCATCATGGACCCGGATACCGACGCACCCGTGGCCGACGGCGCGGTCGGGATCATCGAGGTGCGCGGTCCGAACGTCTTCAAGGGCTATTGGCAGATGCCGGAGAAGACCAAGGAGGAATTGCGCGAGGACGGTTTCTTCATCACCGGCGACATGGGGCAGTTGGATGCCGACGGCTATGTCCAGATCGTCGGCCGGGCGAAGGATCTGATTATTTCCGGCGGATACAATATCTATCCGAAGGAGATCGAACTGCTGCTGGACGAGCAGGAGGGCGTGCTGGAATCCGCCGTCGTCGGCGTGCCGCACCCGGATTTCGGGGAGGCCGTGGTCGCCGTGCTGGTGCCGCGCAAGGGAGAGGCCCTCGATACCGATGCGCTGGCGGAGGCGATCAAGCCGCGCATCGCGCGCTTCAAGCAGCCGAAGGCCTTGTTCGTCGCGGACTCCCTGCCGCGCAACACGATGGGCAAGGTGCAGAAGAATATCCTCCGCGACCGTTACGCCGATCTGTTCGCCTAAACCGGGGGGAGGTGCCCCTATCGGCGTACCGAGTCCGCGTTCTGCCGGAACAGCAGCGCGCGCTCGGCATCGTCGGGCGGGGCGCTGCGCCGGTATTCCCGGCCGAGATCGACCGCCCGCCGGACGGCCGGGCGCTCCTTGATCGCTTTCCGCCA
Source organism: Marivibrio halodurans (assembly GCF_017963645.1). Taxonomy (GTDB): domain Bacteria; phylum Pseudomonadota; class Alphaproteobacteria; order UBA8366; family Aestuariispiraceae; genus Marivibrio; species Marivibrio halodurans. The sequence goes on from NZ_JAGMWN010000008.1 coordinate 61,680, forward strand.
GCGCGCGACATGGGGGAAGTCGTCGAGCGGCTGGCCCAGCGGCTTGGCGATGAAGGCCCAGGGCCAGCAGCACATATCCGCGATGGAATAATCCGCGCCGAGGATGAAGGCGCGATCCGCCAGCCGCTTGTCCAGCACCGCCAGGCATCGGGCATATTCCCCGGCATAGCGATCCAGCGCGTAGGCATCCTCATGCGGGGCGTAGTTCCGGAAATGGCTCAGTTGCCCCGCCATCGGCCCCAGATTGCCGGTCTGCCAGAACAGCCATTCCTCGCACTCCTTCCGCCCGCGCGGGTCGTTCGGCATGAAGCGTCCCGTCCGCCGGGCGAGGTGGAGGAGGATCGCGCCGGATTCGAAGACCGGTATCGGCCCGCCGTCGTCCGTCTCCCCCTCGTGGTCCAGGATCGCGGGCATGCGGTTGTTCGGGCTGATCGCCAGGAAATCCGGGTGGAACTGGTCCCCCTTGCCGATATCGAGCGGGATCATGCGATAGGGAAGGGCGCATTCCTCCAGCATAATCGCGATCTTCCAGCCGTTCGGCGTGGGCCAGTAGTGGAAATCGATCATCGCGAGGCACTCCTTGCCGCGTCGTGGAATCAATCGTCCGCCGCGCCGATCACGCCCTCGGCCGTCAGCCGGTCCAGGGTCGCGGCGTCGTAGCCCGCTTCCGACAGCACCGCGCGGCTATGCTCGCCCAGTCGCGGCGCGCCGAAGCGGATACCGGCGGGGGTGGCGGAAAAGGCGGCCGCCGGCGCCGCCTGACGCAGTCGTCCGGCATGCGGATGGTCGCTTTCCAGGATAAGGCCGTTCTCGATCATCTGCGGATGCTCGATCATCTGGGCGCGGGTTAGCACCGGCGCGCAGGGCACGCCCTCCGCCTCCAGGCGGTTCAGCCAATGCTCGGCCGTGTCGCTCGCCAGCACCTCCTGGGTCAGCGCGAGGCGCTCGTCGATATTCTCGTGCCGCAGCGCGGGCGTGGCGAAACGCGCATCCTCCAGCCATTCCGGCTTATCCAGCGCGCGGGTCAGCCCGGTCCATTCCCGGTCGCTCTGCACCGCGACGGAGATATAGCCGCTTCGCGTCTCATAGATCAGGTCGATGAAGCTCGCGGCCTTGGCCTGGGGGATTTCCGCGCCGACGAAGGTCTGGCTGCCCATGTCGGAGCCCCAGAGGAACGCGACGACCGCCCCCAGCATGGAGAGCGAGACATGCTGGCCCTTGCCCGTGCGTTCCCGGTGGAGGAGGGCGGCGGTCACGGCCTGGGCCATCATCACGCCGGTCAGCTTGTCCGGCAGGATGGTGCGCACCAGACGCGGACGTTCCGTGTCGGCACCCGCCTGCACCGTCGTCAGGCCGGAAAGCGCCTGGACCAACGGGTCGTAGACCGGCTTGGCGACATAGGGGCCACGATCGCCGAAACCGCTGATCGAGACATAGATGATGTCCGGGCGCACGGCGCGGATCGCGGCCTCGCCGATGCCCATGCGCTCGGCCACGCCGGGGCGGAAGTTCTGGACGAAGACGTCCGAATCCGCCGCCAGCCGCTTGAGCGCCGCGATCCCTTCCGGGTGCTTCAGGTCGAGCGCGACCGAACGCTTGTTGCGGTTGTTGTTGAGGAACCCGGCCGACAGATCGCCGCGCCGGTTGGCGATGGCGCGGGTATGGTCGCCGCCCGCGCGTTTCTCGACCTTGATGACGTCGGCCCCCTGATCCGCCAGCATCATGGTGCCGAGCGGTCCGGAGATCATCGATGTCGTATCCAGCACGCGGATATCGGCGAGGGGGCCGGCCATGGGTGCTCTCCTTTAATGCGGCACGGGTCAGCGTCCCTATATAACCCGCACCGGCCCCGCCTTCGATAGGCCACGGGCGGCCAAGCACTTTTGCCGTCCGGTCACGGCCGTTTCGCCCCGGGATGGCTTGTCCGGTCCGGATAAAGGCGGCATCACTGTAATCGCCATCGCGCGCCCGGTTCCGGGCGCTCCATCCGAATAGGTCGCTGCATTCATGTTCTTCGAGCCCGGTCACCATCGCGCGGCGGGTTTGCCGCATAATCCGTTCAAGGCGCTGATCCTGCCCCGGCCGATCGGATGGATCAGTTCCGTGGATGCCGGGGGGACGGTCAATCTGGCCCCCTTCAGCTTCTTCAACGCGGTCTCGGAGGATCCGCCGATCCTGCTCTTCTCCGCCAACCGGAAGGAGGGGGGCGCGCGGAAGGATACGCTCGCCAATATCGAGGCGACGGGCGAATTCGTGGCGAACATCGCGACCCACGCGCTGCGTGACGCGGTGAAGAGGAGCGGCGAGGCCGTCGATCCCGAGATCGACGAGTTCGCGTTGAGCGGCCTGACCCCCATGCCCTCCGAACGGGTGGCGCCGCCCCGCGTGCGCGAAGCGCCGGCGCACATGGAATGCGTGCTGGAGCGTCTCGTCGACATGCCGCCGGGCGCGGATGGGCGGCATTGCACGCTGGTCCTCGGCCGGGTCGTCGGTATCCATGTCGACCCGGCCGTGCTGGCCGACGGGCTGGTCGATGTGCGCCGCTTGCAGCCGCTCTCCCGTCTCGGCTATCGCGAATATGCCTCCACTCTCGATGCGTTCGAGGTCTGAGGACGCATGCCGGAGCTTGCGACCCTCTTCGCGGGGATGACGCCCGGGGCCTGGGCGATGCTCGTGTTCGCCATGCTGTGCGGCGGGCTCGTCAAGGGCGTGCACGGGATCGGCCTGCCCCTCGTATCGGTGCCGATCCTGTCGGCGGCGTTGCCGGTCCAGACCGCGATCGCGGTGACGCTGCTGCCGGTTCTCGTCACCAACGCCTATCAAATCCGGCTGGGGCGCGATGTGCTGCCGATCGCGCGCCGGTTCGCGCTTCTGCTGGCCGGGTTGGTGGTCGGAATACTGGCCGGCGTCTATATGCTCGCCAACCTGTCGACGGATTTCGTGACGGTGATCCTGGGGGTGATCGTGCTTTGTTTCGTCGTGCTCCGGCTATGCGCTCCGCGATGGCGGTTGGGCGCGCGGGGGGAACGCGTGTGCGCGCTTCCCGTCGGTCTGACCGCGGGCGTGATCGGCGGGGTTTCCTCGCTCTATGGAATACCGGTCACGATCTTCCTGAGCACGCTAGGCCTCGACCGGCAGACGTTCGTGCGGACCATCGGCCTCGTCTTCGTGACGGGCATGGTGCCGCTCTATGCCGCCTTCACGGCCTTCGAAATCCAGGGCCCGCGTGAGATCGCGTTGTCCCTCGTGGCGCTCGTTCCGGTCTTTATCGGCTATCTGATCGGGGAGCGCCTGCGCGGGATCATTTCCGAGGTGGCGTTCCAACGGGGCTTCACGGTCCTGCTCGCCGCGCTCGGCGTCACCCTGCTCTATCGCGGGATAAGCGCGCTTCTATAGGGAAACGGTCCGGGCCCGGGAATCGAACGGCCGGCGACCCGATGCGGGCGGCCGGCCGTCCTCACGCTCGTATTCCCGTTGTTTCCCGCTCTACCGCGGTGGCGCCTCCATTTACTGGGTGGGTTTTGCTGGGGCCGCGACGATCAGCCGTAGAGCCGGCGGAAACCTTCGCTTACCCGATCGAGGATGGCGGGGTCCTTGTCCCGCCAATAGCGCGGGTCCCGCATCATCCGGCGCAATGCCTCCTCGTCCGGGGCACGCCCGGCATGGGGGGCGGCCAACGGATCGCGGTCGACCCGGGGTGTGGCGCCGGGCAGGGAGGTGTCGGGCATCGCGGCGCGCGGTTTCCCGTCGGGTCCGTCATCGCGGGTCAGCGGGCGCATCAACTCGTAGAATTCCGGCCCGAAGGCCTTGGCCATCAGGGCGGCGACGCGCGGGGTCACCGCCGCGTCGAGTTCGAGACGCTCGGCCCGCGTCAGGACGAGCAGTCCCTCCGCCAGCACCGCGACACCGTCGGCGCGCGGCGCGGCATTCGTCTGGGACATCGGGTGTTCCATGGTCCTTTATTTCTCCTTCGTTCGCGTGATTGTTTCGATCCGGTGGGGCTATGCGCCGTCCCTGGGGGCAGGCGCGCGCATTCCGTCCGCGATCGCCAGGGGCGGACGGGCGCCGGGGACCCCGCCGGCGGTCAGCCGGACGGGTAAAGTCGTTTGAAGCCGTCGCTCACCTCGCGCTGGATCGCGGGGTCGCGGTCCCGCCAGTAGCGGGGGTCGCGCATCTTCCGGCGCAACTGGTCCTCGGTCAGTTCGGGCACCGGCTCGCCCTGGCCAAGCGGGGCCGGCTCCTCCTTCCGTTCCATCATCCGGTGGAGCGCGAGAACCCCTTCATAGGTCGAGGCGAGGGCCTTGTAGGCATCCTCCGGCAGCTTGCCGCGCGCCCAGCGCAGCAACTGACGGCGCACCTCCGTCCAGCGTTCCGGCCCACCGAAATGCGCTTCCAGTCGCGCCTTGTGCTCCGCGCCGGCGGCCCGCATGGCGAGGCCGCGCGCGACCGGAGTCAGCACCTCGGACGCCAGATCGTAGACGAGTTGCACCTGATCCTCGGTGAAACCGGCGGCATGAAGCATCTCGTTGACCGCCGGATCGGATCGCACGAAGGGATCGTCGATATCGATGCGGTAGGCCGCGGCGCTGTCCGGGACGCCCGGCCGGGGCAGCTGCGCGGCGGCCGGCATGTGGGCCGGGGCGTCGGTGCCTTCCGACAGCCGTCTTTCCAATGCGCGGTAGGAACGGATCAGCGCGTCGAGGCGCACCGTGCCGCCGGCGGCGTCCCAGAATTTGTCGGGCAGTCCCTTCGGCTTGGTGCCGGGCGCGGCGGCCTCATCCGGATGCGGCGTCGTGTCGGCGACACCGTGGACGGCGCCGGCCGGGCTGCCCTTCGGCGGCGTGGAGGGCCGGAACGTGGGTGAAGAGGGCACGGGGGCCTCTTCGGTCCGGGGTGGGGTGGGGATAGGCATGAATATCGTCTCCTTGGTCGTCCGGTGTCGTGGTGGCCGTCAGGCGCGCGCGCCGGGGGCGGTGCGCCCACGTTCGATCAGGCCGAGGATGTGGTGATGGAGTCGCCGCTGCCCTTCGAGGTCGCGCAGGCCGGCGTCGCTCGCCTCTGGGCCGAGAACGCGCTCGACCGTGATGCGGGCCAGATGGGCGAGCGCGCGCTCGCCATCCGCGCCGGCGAAGCAGCGCGCGAAGGCAACTTCCGTCAATCGACGCTCCTCGGCGGCGGCGTCGGGCGTGGGGGCGTCGTGCGGGCGATAGGGGCGGCTCATGCGGCGCTCTCCTTGGTCGGGGCCGGCGTGGGCGCGCCCGGTGCGGCGGCGGGATCGCGCGCCGCGTGGGACGCGGGGCTGCCGGCCGCGCCGAGCAAGTCCACCGCCGCGGCGAGTTGCGATGCACCATCGGGGGGCGGGATATCCCCCGAGACGCCTGCCGGTGTGCCGGACGGCATGCCGGCGGGCGCCTCGGAAGCCGCGTCGTCGCGCAGCAGATGCTCCGGCACATCCATGCTCCGGGCGAGCCAGCGCGCGGCCTCGCCGGCATCGATCACGGCACCTGCCTCCGGGCCGAGCATCATCACCATCTCGACCCATTTCATCGCGTTCTGGGTTTCCGCCCGCTTGCGATGGCGGGTGATCGGGGCGACCACATGCAGGTCGATCTCGCGGCCGTCGATCCGCATCGCCGGAATCTCGCCCCGGCGTTGCAGGATGGCGAGCGCGCGCCGCGCGAGCGGCATCATCAATTCGCTCTGCAATCGGCCATAGGTCGCGCCAAGCATGCGCGCGGTCTCGGCCGAGCGCTCCAGCACCTCCGTCGCCGTCATGCGGGGATCGTTGATCTGGCCGAGCCGGTCGGCGAGCAGCCCCCGGCGGATGCGCGCGCGGACATCCTCCAGCACCAATTGGGAGATATCGAACTCCCCCGGTGCCTTCAGCGGCGTCAGGCCGGAGGACCCCACCGCCTTCGGGATGATCGTGCCGGGGGCGAGTTTCACCGTCGCCGGGTTGAGCACGCCGTCGTCATCGGCCTGCCAGATGCCGGTCACCGCGATGGTCGCGTTCTTGAGCACCAGTTCGACCACCTTGTTGGCGGTCTTGATGTCCGGCAGGGTCTTCATGACGGGCGAGCGGCCGTAGATCTCGCCCGGTGCCTTCATCCATCGGAAATTGATGAAAGGGGAGGCGTCGAAGCGGCCCTCGGCCAGGATTTGGGAGTCCCCGCCGCTTCCCGCGCCACCCTCCAGGATGGCCATGTAGCGGAAGCCGCGCGGCCGGTCGGGCAGCACCGCCTCGATCACCGCATGGCGCGGCTCGCCGTCGTCGCCGTCCCGGTCGGTGGCATCCTCCGGCGGCCGGGCGTCCGGAAAGCGTTCCCGGAATTGCAGACCGGTCAGCCGGACGCGGCGATAGGTGACGTCTAGGCGGCCGCTCGCTCCTTCCTCAAGCACCGCCTCGCCGACCGGCACGGCGGTAAAGCGGAAGGCGCTGCGCTCGCCCAGATCGGCTTCCTCGAACATCAGGCTGGCGGTACCCGCCGTCACGAGGTCGAGGAAGCACTGATGGATCTCGACCGCGATGTTCGAATTGTCGAAATGGCTTTGCAGGACGGCGGAAATTTCGTCCAGCGGCTTCGCCACCCGCTTGGCCTGCGCCGGGGTCAGGTCGCAGCCGGGGACGAGGTCGAACCACCGCGCATAGGGCGGGGTCAGTTCCGCCATCAGACTGGCTGCCAACTGCTCCACGGCATCGGGCGCGGTCGAATCGAACAGGCGGTCCGTCTTCTTCGCGCCGGGCGCCTGCCGGTCCAGGGCGCCGTCGCGCTGCGGCAAGGCATGGGCGTAGCATTCGCGCCAATGGCTTTCCCAGGCGCTACGGCGGCTTTTCGCCCGCTCGTAGCGGCGGGTCAGGCTGTCCGGAGCGATGGCCGGAGCGATGGCCGTGGTGATGGGGGACATCGCGACGCTCACTCGCCGAGCTTGGTCTTGCCGGCCTGCGCGCCGGGAATGGGCGCGAGCGCGCCGGTGGCGGAGGTCTTGATCGTGCCCGTCCGCCCCCGGCGGCGGCGGGCGATGGATTCCAGGCGCGCCTCTCGCGCGCTTTCCTCGGGATCGTCGTTCGTCTCCGCGTCGAGGTCGAGCGGTGCGGGTTCGCTGGACGGCGCCGACGCGGGGGCGGGTGCCGGCGGCTCGGGGCTGCTGAAAATACCACCCATGGGATGTTCCTTTCCTGTCTTGAGGAAGCTGTGCGCGGAGGTCGAGGGGCCGTTCCGCATGAAATTTATCCCGATATGTTCTCAATTATCGGAATTTAAGGATTGTGGTCGAGAATAATTTTTTGTCAACACTTTCATCGTGTGATTTTGATAAAATACCGAATAACCCGCGTGGAGTAAGAACATATACAGACTCCATGGCGAGGAGGCGGATGCACAATTCCACGCAAGTGAAGGGGCGCATCCGCCGGATACATGGGGGGGCGCGGCGTGCCGAACGGATCGGCAGGACCCGATCTCCCCTGCGGGTCAACCGGCCCAGCAGGCGGGTTAGCGCGGCCGTGTCGAAGCGTTGCAACGCCACGCGGCCAGGCAGGGAATCGATCATCAGCCAGTCGTCATCGCCTTGCGGCAGAATCAAGAAGCAATGTCGGAAGCCGCGCGGCAACAGCCGCATCCAGCCTATGCCCGTCCGGTCGGAGAAGACGATCAGCGCCGTTTTCGAAGGGGTGGGGGAATTCAGGCATAAATTCATATTTTGTTCTCTTTCATGATTGTATGAAGCCCTTGGCGCGCAAGATATCGTCGACCTCTCGAAGGCCGGCGTCCCATAGATCGGCGGCCTCCGTCTCTTCCTCGACCCTTGGGTCCGGCGGACGGTGCAGGCGGGCGAAGCGAAACATGACGTCGAGGTGCTCACGCCCGATGCGGCGTGAGCGGTATAGACGCGCGGCGGCGTTCAAGATGTCACGCGCCTCGCACGGGCGGATTATCGCGGCGCGGCCGGCGCGATTTCGGGCGCCGGCCATGCGATTGTCGTGGGAGTCGATGGCCCAGAACCAGGCTTCCTCCGCGCAGGCGAAGGGGGTTTCCGATCCGGCGCAGTCGATCGACCGGGGCGAATAGCGCGGGTGCGGCATTCGACCATCCTTCCAATCGGCGCTGGCGGAAGTCGGGAAGACACTGAATACGAGCGTTGAATATGAGTTACATTCTATCCGTTAAGGAGTCAATATGACCGGACTCAAATGACGGTTATTTTAGAACAAAACAAGGTTCTATTGGAGGTTTGAACTGCCGATGGGTGTGGCGAGAGAGGTCCGTTTCCTTGGAATCGCTTGAGCAGCCGGGATTCAGCGGTAAAGTGAACGCCGTTCCGAACGCGTTCCACACCTTCTGTTCACTGGAACTAGGGGAGCGCGCCTTTCCATGAGGCCCGCAAGGGTAATTAAATGAAGCATGAGGATATCTGGCGCGGTATCGACCGGTTGGCGGAGGCCCGGGGCCTCTCCGTCTCCGGCATGGCTCGGCGTGCCGGCCTTGACCCCACCACCTTCAACCGCAGCAAACGAATCGGCGGCGACGGCAAGAGGCGGTGGCCGACGACGGAGAGCCTGGCCAAGATCCTGCGGGCGACCGACGCGACGCTCGGCGATTTCGTGGCGATGATGCATGACGGTTCGAACGCCGTCACCTACACGATCCCCGCCGCCGAGACGAGCGAGGCCGCGCTGCCCGAGATGTTCGACGAGGATGGCTTTCCGATGGGGCCGAGCTGGGGCAAGATCGAGTTTCCGGCGGTCAACGACCCGGATGTCTTCGGCCTGTTCGTCGAGGGGGACGGGTTCGAGCCTGTCTACCGCGATGGCGATGTTCTGATCGTCTCGCCCCATGCCAGCGTCCGGCGTGGGGACCGCGTGCTCGCGCGGCAACGCGGCGCCGGCCTGATCATCCGCCGGCTGGTGCGTCAAACCGCCCATCGGGTCGAGTTGTCGCCCGTCGCGATGGGGGAGGTGGAGACGCACATGGCGCAGGATGTCCTGTGGATGTCCCGAATCGTTTGGGCGCAGCAATAGCCGGGCACGGTCGTCCGGGATCTTTAGTTTGGACCGAGGAGAAGGAAGACGATGGCTATCGGATATACCTATGTGGACGGCGATTGGCGCGACATGAACGATCCGCTTTTCGCGTCGAGCTGCCATGGGGTTTGGCTGTCCTCCTTCATTTTCGACGGTGCCCGCGCCTTCGAGGGCGTGGCGCCCGATCTCGACCGGCATTGCGAGCGGACGGTCAATTCGGCCGAAACGATGGGGCTCGGCGTGCCGATGGCGGCCGGCGCGATGGAGGAGATCGCGCGCGAGGGGATCGCCAAGTTCGGCGCCGACGCGGAACTTTATGTCCGCCCCATGGTCTGGACCGACGGCGGTTTCGTGGCCCCGGATCCGGAGACGGTGCGCTTCGCGCTTACCGTCTATGAAATGCCGATGCCGAGCGAGACCGGTTTCACGGCGTGCTTGTCGACCCGCCGTCGACCGTCGCCCGACATGGCGCCGACCGATGCGAAGGCGGCGTGCCTCTATCCCAATGCCGGCCGCGCGATCGCGGAGGCGCGGGCGCGCGGCTTCGACAATGCCGTCATGCTGGACCCGATGGGCAATGTGGCGGAGTTCGCGACCGCCAACCTGTTCATCGTCAAGGACGGGGTCGCGGTGACGCCGGCGCCGAACGGCTGTTTCCTCAATGGCATCACCCGCCAGCGCGTCATCAAGCTGTTGCGCGACAAAGGCCAGGAGGTTGTCGAGGGCCGGGTCACGCCGCGCGACCTGATGGAGGCCGACGAAATCTTCAACACCGGCAATTACGGCAAGGTCCTGCCGGTGGTGAAGTACGAGGATCGCGCGCTTCAGCCGGGCCCGGTCTTCCGGATGGCGCGGGACTTGTACTGGTCGTTCGCGCACGCGGGGCGGTAACGCCCCGTTGGCGCGGCGCTCAGTCGCGGCGTCGTCTTCCCGACATGGCATTGACCAGGGTGACGATCAGCCAAAGCGGCACCACGATCACGGCCCCGATCACGATATAACCGGCGCCCCATTCGACGAATTCCGTCGCCTTGGTGAAGATCGCCAGGACCGTATCGCCGAAATTGGCGAAGATGTCCTCCGGCGTGATGTCGAGCCATCGCAGGACGAGCCCCACGACGAGGCTGGCGAGCGCCAGCTTGAGCACGGTCTTGAGCACATCGCTGGGTGTCGGGGCTTGGATCGCCATCGGCCGGATCTCCCGGATCGCGTTTCACGAATATCCTATCCGCCTAGCCCAAGCATCGGACGAGGGCAAGTCCGGGCGCGTCGCCATGGCATGACGCCCGTGTCCCGCCTATATTCCAGGACATGGGACGATCCGTCGCGATAGGGGCCATCGGCGCCGTGCTATTCCTGCTGCCCCCGGCGGCCGGTACGGTCCGGGCGGACGATAGGGCCGGTTACGGCGCCGGCGGCCCGTCGGTGGGGGAACATGGCGTCACCGGGGGCGTCGCCGGCCCGGGCTCGGAATCCGGGGCGCGGGCCTTGCCCTATGGCCGTTCGCCGACCCCGACCGACGAGCAATGGCGCGAGATCGAACGACGCATCGAGGCGGAACTGGAAGCCAGCCGCCGCCTGCGCCGGGGTGCCGGCACGCTGGAGAAGAATCTGACGCCGCCGCCGTCCGAGGCGCCCGCCCCCGACTGATTGGGTGAGCGATTGACTGGGTGAGCGACTGATTTGGGGCACCGATTGTTGGCCGCATGCGGCCGGGATTGGCGGTCGCCCTACATCGGCAGGCGAATCCGTGCGCGCAGCCCGCCATGGGGGCTGTCCTCCAGCGTCAGATCGCCACCATGGACGCGCGCCACGTCGAGCGAGATCGAGAGGCCGAGGCCCGTGCCGCCCGTTTCCGGATTGCGCGAGCGGTCGAGGCGATAGAAGGGCCGAAACGCATCCTCCCGGCTGTCGGCGGGGATGCCGGGGCCGTCGTCATCCACCGTCACCTCGATCGCGTCGCCCCGCTTGCCGGCGCGGAGCCAGACCGTCTTGCCGTAGCGGCTGGCGTTGGCGACGAGATTGTCGACGCAGCGCCGGAAGGCGTTCGGCTTGATCCAGGTGATGATCCGTCCTTCCACATGACAGTCGATGGAAATGCCACCGGCCTTCCATTTCTCCGCCACGTCGATCACCAGGTCGGAGAGGTCGGTTTCCATGGAGGCCTCGCCACCCTCGCCCCGGGCGAAGGTGAGATAGCCTTCGATCATCTTCTCCATTTCCAGGACGTTTTCCTTCAACTCCCGGCTTTCCGGGTCGTCGCGCAGCATGGCGAGTTGCAGGCGCATGCGGGTCAGCGGCGTGCGCAGGTCGTGGCTGACGCCGGACAGCATGTCGGTGCGCTGACGGATCTGGCGGCGGATACGTTCCGCCATCAAATTGAAGGCGGCGGCGGCCTGGCGGACCTCCAGCGCGCCTTCCAGCTTGTATTCCTCCTCCGGTTCCCGCCCCTTGCCGAAACTATCCACCGCACGGGCCAGTCGGCGCAGCGGGCGCACCTGATTGCGCATGAAGACGGACGCGACCGCGAACAGGATCAGCGAGGTGCCGATCATCCACAGAATGAAGATATAGGTCGTGGAGGAGAACAGCCGGCTGCCCGGCACCACCACGCTCAGGACCGCGTCGGCCAGTTGCACGTCGATCACGACCCGGTCCTCGAATTGGGTGCTGTCGATGCGATAGGGGCGCTTCACCCGCTCGTCGAGCGCCTTGGCCAGCAGCGCGTCGATGAAGCCATAGCGCTTCTGCTCCTCCTGGTTCGGCAGGATCTCGCCCGGCTCCAGGCTGAGCTTGAGTTCCATCGAGCGGGCCGCATCCTCGAAGATACGCTCGGCCGCGTCCGGCTCGCGCCGGACCTGTTGCATCACATTGGCGATGTCCCCGGCGAGCGAGGATGTCAGCCGCCAGGTGATCGTGTCCCAATGCCGGTCATAGAAGATATAGGCGGAGACCACTTGCAGCAGGATCAGCGGACTGACGATGATCAACAGCGACCGGCCCAGCAGGGTGCGGGGCAGGAAGCCCTTGATCCACGCGCGAATGTTCATGAGGCCCCCGACTAGTCCGGTCGCAGGACGTAGCCACGCCCGCGGATCGTCTGCAGATAGCGTGGCACGCGCGGGTCGGGCTCGACCTTCCGGCGCAGCCGGTTGACCTGGACATCGACCGTCCGGTCCCCGCCGTCGATGTCGCACAGGCGGGTCAGTTCCTCCCGGCTCATCACGCGGCCCGGTTCCCCGGCCAGCGCGCGCAGCAGCGCGGTTTCCGTCGTGGTCAGCCGTACCGGCGCCTCGCCCTCCAGCAGCAATTCGCGATTGAGGTCGAAGCGGAAGCCGCCGAGCCGCACCTGATTGGGCCGGATCGGCATATCGGCCTGGGGCGCGCGTCGCAGGATGGCGTTGATGCGCAGGACCAATTCCCGTGGCTCGAACGGCTTCGGCAGATAGTCGTCGGCGCCGGCCTCCAACCCTTCGATCCGGCTGTCGGAATCGCCCATCGCGGTCAGCATCACGATCGGCACGCCGCTGTCCTCTCGCAGGGATTTGGCGAGGTCCAGCCCGCTTTCCCCCGGCATCATGATGTCGAGGACGAGGAGATCGAAGGCGAGCGCCGCCATTTTCTGCCGGGCCTCGGCGGCATGGGCGGCGGTGGTTACCCGGAATCCTTCCTGGCTGAGATAACTTTTCAACAGATCGCGCAGCCGCGTGTCGTCATCGACCACCAGCACATGCGCTTCCGATCCGGGATAATCCATTGTCGCGGAAACCATCGCACCATTGACCCAAGCGGCTGATCCAAGCGGCGCTCCGGCCGCGTGGCCGGGCCGCCGGCGCAGTATAACGACGGGGCGCGGCGCGCGCGAGGCTCGCTATCGTCGTGGAGGGGTGCCGTCGAACTTCGCGCGGTCCTTGGAGTCCGACATGATGCCGCGCATCACCTTGCGGAAGCCTTCAACGGCTTCCGCGCCGGCCTCGCGATAGGCGCGCGCGATGCGGTGGCGTTGGTTCTCGGTCAGGGCCTGTTCCAGTTCCCGCCCGCGCTCGGTCAACTCCAGCAAGCGCTGACGCCGATCCTGGGGGCCCGGCGTCTGGCGGATATAGCCGTCCTCGACCAATTGGCCGAGAACGCGGCTCAGGCTCTGTTTGGTGATTTGCAGGATTTCCAGCAAGGCCGAGACATGCAGGCCCGGATAGCGGCCGACGAAATAGATCACGCGGTGATGCGCCCGGCCGAGTCCGCGCTCGGCCAGCATGGCGTCCGGCTCCGCGATGAAATCGCGGTAGGCGTAGAACAGCATCTCGATGCCCTGGCGCAACTCCTCCTCCCGCAGGAAGAGCGGGTTGGCCCCCGCCTTGCCGAGTGGCTTCGGACTCGCCGCGCCCATCGGGCGACGCCGGATCGAGGCGCCCTGCTCGATGCCGCCTTCGACCTTGGCGTCGGTCCCCCGTTCGACTCCCCGGGTGGGATCGGAAATGTCGCTCTTCGGGTTTTTGTCGAAATTTTGGTCAGCCATGTTGACGTATATGCCTCACGATGTTACGTAACGCAAGCTCAGGGCGTAATAGATCGTGGCAAAAGCGCGGTCAAATTGGAAACTAAATTACGCAAAATCTGAGATCGATAGGGATAACAGTGACTTGACCCCATCACGCAATTCGGCGCGGCGATGGGGCCGGGCGGAAACGGTACGGAGTGGAACAATGTCGCTAATGCCATTCGACGATCGGGACGGGTTCATCTGGATGAACGGCGCGATGGTGCCGTGGCGCGAGGCCAATCTTCATGTTCTGAGCCACGCGCTGCACTATGCCTCCGCCGTTTTCGAGGGGGAGCGCGTCTATGGCGGCGAGGTCTTCAAGCTGACCGAGCATACCGAGCGTTTGGTCGAGTCCGGGCGTCTGTTGGATTTCGAGGTGCCCTACACGGTCGAGGAGATCGACCAGGCCTGCCGCGACATCGTCGAGAAGAACGGCATCGTCGACGGCTATCTGCGCCCGATTGCCTGGCGCGGGTCGGAGATGATGGGTGTTTCCGCGCAGAAGACCCGGGTGAATGTCGCGATCGCGGCGTGGGAATGGCCGGCCTATTTCTCGCCGGAGGCGCGGATGCGCGGCCTCAGGATGCGCATCGCCGATTGGCGCCGTCCGGCACCGGACACCGCGCCGACGCGGTCCAAGGCGGCGGGTCTCTACATGATCTGCACCTTGTCCAAGCACAAGGCGGAGGCCGAGGGCTATCACGACGCGCTGATGCTCGATTGGCGTGGCTATGTCGCCGAGGCGACGGGCGCGAACATCTTCTTCCTGATGCCGGATGGGAAGCTGCATACGCCGAAGCCGGATTGTTTCCTGGACGGGATCACCCGGCGCACGGTGATCGATCTGGCCAAGCGACGGGGGTTCGAGGTGGTGGAGCGCCATATCGAACCGCACGAATTGGCCGAGGCGACGGAAGCCTTCCTGACGGGCACGGCGGTCGAGGTCACGCCGATCGCCTCGATCGGGGAGTATGAGTTCCAGCCGGGGCGGACCTGCGAGACGCTGATGGATGATTATGATCGGGAGGTCCGGCGCGTCTCCAAGGAGGCCGCGCTGATTTCCGGTTCGGCGGCCTAGACGGCCGGACGATAAACCGGGTTCGTATCGATTGGGCGCGATGGGGCGATGAATGAATCGCCACCGTCGCGCCCTTTTTCTTCGCTTGCCGTCCTTTCTCCTCGATTAACAAGGATCGCCGTCCGGTTAATCCGCCATGGACCGCGGCCCATGAACCGGCCCCATGAAAAAGAGAGGCCCCGGCGGCGACCCGACGATATGTCGGCGCGGCCGGGGCCTCCCGGGTCGAGGCCCATTTCGGGCCGGACCGTTCGCGCCACCTTGAACGGGGCGCGGGTGACGTCGCGGACGCCTCGGGTCGAGGGCGCCGATACCCGCGCGAACCCGGCCTGACGGCCGGCGCGCGAGGTGACCGGGCCTCGCGATCCGCCGGATGATCCGGTTTTCGATCCGATCGGCTGCGAGTCCTGTCCCGTCCGGTATCCCGGTCACCCTGGCAAAGCACCAAGCTGCCGGACGGATCGACCGCCACGACCGGACCGGCATGCCGGTCCGACGGATATTCCCGAACCAAGCCCCGTGGATCCAGGTCGGCAGCCCACGGTTTTACCCGTGCCCTGACGCGACTCAGGAGATCCCCGGCCGTTTCGGCGCCGTTCCGCGATGCCCGTTCCCGTGCCCCCTCGTGGGAGAAACGGGGTCAAGCGCCGTGGCCCGGCCTCGACCGGCCGCCGCCTTCCGGCTGCGAGGGAGATGTTCTCCCAAGCCCGTCCGGCGGGGTGCCGCCCCCGGGTCGCCGCCCGTTCCCGGCCGCGTCGCTGCGCGGCCGATCGACTTCGACCCGGCGGCTTACGGTTCTCCGCCGACCGTCCGTTGCCGAACGTCCGACGGAACCGGGCGTCATCGAAATCGACTCCAGCGCCAGACCTTGAGGTCTGGGCGGACCGATCGGGCATGGGCCGGGGAGGTGAGCCCCCGGCGCCGTCGCGCCACTCACGTCCCGTCCGGCCCCGTTGGAGCCGTCCGGACGCGAGCCGATGCGCCCGCCGACGTCTCCCCATCGGTTCCGCGCCGGCCCAGGACCGTCACGCCATCTGGCGCCGTCCTTCATGACCGGGCGGAAGCGATGGATACCGTCGGCGCATCCGCGTATTCCACAGTCTGCGAACCAAGCACGGGGCTGTCCATGGAAAAGTAATTTTCGGGCGGAATTTTCTGTTGATAAGAAAATATCTTAGTCACTATTTACAAACGACTTATCAACAAGCTTATCCACAGATCCTTTGATCGCCCCTGCATGGCAACGACTTACCGCGCCGCGTCAATCGCCCTACGCGGTTCTTCCTCCAATACCGCTCGCACGTCCATGCCCGCTCTGCTGCACCGCAAAAGCTTTGACAGGACGGTCGAGAGCCTTAGTTTACGGACCCGGAAAGGCGCGCGCGCCAGGAAGCCGCGCCGACCGTTCGATAGGCGAGGGGGCCGAAACGCCATGAAAACCCAAGACCGTCCGCTGTCGCCCCATCTGCAGATCTACCGCTGGCAGTGGACGATGCTCTATTCGATCCTGCACCGGGCGACTGGCATCGCGCTGTCGGCCGGAACGCTGCTGCTTGTCTGGTGGCTGCTGGCGCTGGCCAGCGGTCCGGAGGCCTTCGCGGTGGTGCAGGGCTTCATCGGATCCATCATCGGCCAGATCATGCTGTTCGGTTGGACTTGGTCGCTGATGTATCATCTCGGCAATGGAATCCGGCATCTTGTCTGGGACGCCGGTTACGGCTTCGACCTCGACGTCGCCCAGAAGTCCGGGCACGGCGTGGCGGCCCTGACCGGCGCGCTGACGATCCTGATCTGGATCGCCGGTTATCTGGTCATTTGAGTGGATTGAGCGGAGGATAACGGGATGAGCCTCAAGACCCCGCTTGGCGCCGCGCGCGGCCTGGGCAGCGCGAAGAACGGCACCCATCATTGGATCATGCAGCGGATCACGGCGGTCGCGCTGGTGCCGCTCACGCTATGGTTCGTCTTCAGCGCGCTGGCGCTGTCCGGCGCCGGATACGCGGAAGCCGCCGGCTGGCTCGCCGATCCGGTCAACGCGGTGCTGATGCTGTTGCTGATCGTGGCGACCTTCCACCACCTTCAACTCGGCCTTCAGGTGGTGATCGAGGACTATATCCATGGCGAGGCCGCGAAGATCGTGACCCTGCTGGTGGTCAAGTTCGCCGCCTTCGCGCTGGGCATGGCCGGGGCCTTCGCGGTGCTGAAGGTGGCCTTCACCGCCTGATACGGCGGAAGCGCCCCGCGCGATCGTCCGGGCGGCCGTCCAGGACGATCGGTCGCACCCGTCTTATCCGACGGGCGCGGCGCGCTAGAATGATTATTGGTCGGCGACGGGGGCCGGCCTGCGAGGGAACGAGACGAGGGACGTCATGACCGAGTCATATGAGATCATCGACCATAGCTACGACGTCGTGGTCGTGGGCGCCGGCGGGGCGGGCCTGCGGGCCACCTTCGGCTTGGCGGAGGCGGGGCTCAAGACCGCCTGCATCACCAAGGTCTTTCCGACCCGCAGCCATACGGTGGCGGCGCAGGGCGGGGTCTCGGCCGCGCTCGGCAATATGGGGCCGGACGACTGGCGCTGGCACATGTACGACACGGTCAAGGGATCGGACTGGCTGGGCGATCAGGATTCGATCGAATACATGGTCCGCGAGGCCGTGCCCGCGATCGTCGAGCTGGAGCATTACGGCGTTCCCTTCAGCCGAACCGAGGACGGCAAGATCTATCAGCGCCCCTTCGGCGGCATGACGACCAAGTTCGGCGAGGGCCCGGCGGCCCAACGCACCTGCGCGGCCGCCGACCGGACCGGCCACGCCATGCTGCACACGCTCTATCAGCAGGCGATCAAGCATAATGCCGAGTTCTATATCGAGTATTTCGCGATCGACCTGATCATGGATGACGAGGGCACCTGCCGCGGCGTCCTGGCCTGGAACCTGGACGACGGCACGCTGCACCGCTTCGCGGCCAAGCAGGTGGTGCTGGCGACCGGCGGGTACGGCCGCGTCTTCTTCTCCGCCACCTCCGCCCATACCTGCACGGGCGACGGTGGCGGCATGGTGCTGCGCGCCGGCCTGCCCTTGCAGGATTCGGAATTCGTGCAGTTCCATCCGACCGGCATCTACGGCGCGGGCTGTTTGATCACCGAGGGCGTGCGCGGCGAGGGGGGCTACCTCACCAATTCCGAGGGCGAGCGTTTCATGGAACGCTACGCCCCCTCGGCCAAGGATCTGGCGAGCCGCGACGTGGTCAGCCGGTCCATGACGATCGAGATTCGCGAGGGACGCGGCGTCGGCGCCAACAAGGATCATATCCACCTGCATCTGGAGCACTTGCCGCCGGAGGTCATCCACGAGCGCCTGCCGGGCATCGCGGAGACGGCGAAGATCTTCGCCGGCGTCGATGTGACGAAGGAGCCGATCCCGGTCCTGCCGACCTGCCATTACAATATGGGCGGCATCCAGACGAATTATCACGGCGAGGTGGTGACGCTGAAGGACGGCGATCCGAACAGCATCGTTCCCGGCCTGATGGCGGCGGGCGAGGCGGCCTGCGTTTCCGTGCACGGGGCGAACCGGCTCGGCTCCAACTCGCTGCTCGACCTCGTGGTTTTCGGGCGGTCGGTGGCGCTGCGCTGCGCGGAGACGGTCGATCCCAACGCGAAGACCCGGCCGCTCGACAAGGACGCGGGCGAGCAGTCTATCGCGCGGCTGGATCGGCTGCGCCATGCCAAGGGCTCGACCCCCACGGCGGAGCTGCGCGCCCGGATGCAGAACACGATGCAGAACAACTGCGCCGTCTTCCGCACGGGCGAGGTGCTCGACGAGGGCGTGAAGAAGATGCAGGAGGTCTGGCAGGGCCTCGATGATATCCGCGTCTCAGACCGCAGCATGGTATGGAACTCCGATCTGGTCGAGACGCTGGAGTTCGAGAACCTGATCGGCAACGCGATGGTGACCATCGTCGGCGCGGCCAACCGGACGGAGAGCCGCGGCGCCCACGCCCGCGAGGATTATCCGGACCGGAACGACGATGAGTGGATGAAGCACACGCTCGCCTGGTGCGACGACAAGGGCGCGGTCAAGCTCGACTATCGCCCGGTCACCATGAAACCGATGTCGAACGACGTGCAGGCCTTCCCGCCGAAGGCGCGGGTCTATTGATCGTCCAACCGCGCCGGTCGGCGACCCGATGGAAGAGAGTGTGAGGGACCATGGCTGAATTCACGCTGCCCGCCAATTCGAAGATCGGCAAGGGCAAGACCTGGCCGACCAAGGACGGCGGCAAGAAGGTCAAGAAGTTCAACGTCTATCGCTGGACCCCGGACTCGGGGGAAAATCCCACGGTCGATACCTATGAGATCGACCTGGAGGCCTGCGGGCCGATGGTCCTGGACGCGCTGATCAAGATCAAGAACGAGGTCGATCAGACGCTGACCTTCCGCCGCTCCTGCCGCGAGGGAATCTGCGGGTCCTGCGCGATGAATATCGACGGGACCAACACGCTCGCCTGTACCAAGTTCATCGACGAGGTCGATGGCGATGTGAATATCTATCCGCTGCCCCACATGGCGGTGATCAAGGATCTGGTGCCGGATCTGAACCGGGCCTACGCGCAGCTCTCGGCGATCGAGCCCTGGCTCAAGACCGCCTCGCCCACGCCGCCCGACAAGGAGCGGGTGCAGACGCCGGAGGATCGGCGCCAACTCGACGGACTTTATGAGTGCATCCTGTGCTTCTGTTGCCAGACCTCCTGCCCGAGCTATTGGTGGAACGGGGAGCGTTATCTGGGCCCGGCGATCCTGTTGCAGGCCTATCGCTGGTTGGCGGACAGCCGTGACGAGATGACGGGCGAGCGCCTGGACGCGTTGGAGGATCCCTTCCGCCTCTATCGCTGCCACACCATCATGAATTGCTCCAAGACCTGCCCCAAGGGCCTGAACCCGGCCAAGGCGATCGCGGAGATCAAGAAGATGATGCTGGCCCGTCAAGCCTGATGCGCGTCTTGCCACGCCATGGCGCCATGGCGCCATGGAGGGCGGACGGATGATGGCGGTGGCTCAGACCGGCTGACGCTGGGCGAGTAGATCGCCCGCGTCCCGTTTCGGGCGGACGGCCGGGGACAGCAGCACGGCCGAGATGACCAGTGCCGCCGCGATCCATTCGCGGGGGCCGATGCTTTCCCCGAAGGCGAGCCAGCCGATCGCGAACATGGTGGGCAATTCGACGCTGCCGGCGGCGGCGGAACGCGCGGCCCCGACCATCGGCGCGGCGATGGTGTAGAGCAATTGCGGGATCAGCGCCGTGACGAGGCCGAGACCCGCGATCAGCGCCAGGGCCTCTCCGCCGAGGGGGATGTCGGCGAGGCTGGTCCGCGACAGGGTAAGCGGGGCCAGTCCGATCAAGGCCCCCAGCATGCTGCAGGCCATTCGCTCCAACACGGCGAGGCGCCGGACCAGCGCGCTCAACACCACGATGATCAGGCCGAAGCCTACCGGCGCCGGCAGCGACCAAAGCAACGCGGCCACGGCACCGTCGGTCAGCGTGGACGGGTCGAGGACGAGCCCGGCGGCCAGCAGCACCAAGGACCCGGCGCCCAGCGCGCGGACGCCCAGCTTCTGCCCGGCCAGCAGCCAGGCGAACAGCACCGCGAACAGCGGATAGGACATATAGACGACGCCGGCGGCCGCGACCGGCGCGTGCCGCACGGCCTCCAGATAGCCGACCCAGCCGAGCCCCATGAAAAGGCCCGCCCCGGCGAGCATCAGCGCCTCGCCCCGCTTCTCCCGCGCGCGGGGCAGGAAGGGCAGCATGACGGCCGCGCTGAAGAGATACCGCACCAGCGCGATCGCCGGGGAGTTGAGGCCGAGCGCTTGAAGCTCTCGCGCGAACAGCGGCACCAACCCGAAACAGAAGGCGGTCACGACGATGATCGCCGTGGCCGTCGCGGGCGTCAGGGAAAGATTGGCGAAGGGGTCGCTGCGTTTCATGCGCAAGAGATAGTCCGGCCCATGGAATTAGGGAAATTCCGAGTTTTCATTGTCTCCATGAAATGATTTCATTTACCCATGGTGCCGCGTCTGACCCTCAATCATCTGGTCGTCCTCTCCGCGTTGGCGGAGACGGGCAGTGTGACGGTTTCGGCCGGGCGGTTGGGGCTGACGCAATCGGCGGTCTCCCACCGGCTGCGGGAAGCGGAGCGGCGCGCCGGCGTTCCCCTTGTCCGCCGTGGCGAGCGGGAGTTGAGCCTGACCCCGGCGGGGGAGCGGTTGCGCGTGCTCGCCGACCGCTTCATCGACGAATTGGTGGGGATAGAGCAGGAATTCGAGGCCGAGCGCGCGGACGGCCGTACCCTCGTCCGTTTGGGGCAGTCGACTTACAGCCGTTATCACTGGCTGCCCGACTTCGTGGATTATCTCGCGGTGGCGGAGCCGGGGCTTAATCTCGACCTCTCGGCGCGGGCGGCCGCGCGACCCTTCGCGGCGCTGATGGACGGGTCGGTCGATGTCTCGACCGTCTATGGCCGACCTGGCGTCAGTCCGAAATTCCGATGGGACAAGCTGGCAACCGACCCGCTGGTCGCGGTGATGGCGCCGACCCATCGGTTGGCGGATCAGCCCTATCTCGACAGCACGATCCTGGAGGATGAGCGCTATTACACCTATCCGCTGACGGCGGAGCCGGGTTTCGAATGGGAGGCGCTGATCGGCACGCCGAGCGTGCCGTTCCGGCGCCTGACCCCGATGCCGACGCCCGAGGCGGTGATCGATCTGGTTCGGGCGGGCTATGGTATCGGCATTTTCAGCCGTTGGGCGATCAAGCCCGAGCTTGCCAACGGCACGATGATCGAGAAGCCATTGGGGCTGGAGGGCATGGCGCTCGACTGGTGGGCGGTGACGCGCGCCGACGATCCGGACGGCGGGCCCGCGCGCCGCCTGGCCGAGGCGATGATACGATGGAATGCGCGCTCTTCGGTAGGGTTGTCGACCCTCGGGTTCGCGGGGGACTGAAGGCCCCAGCCGTCGAAACCTTAGCTCGGATCAATAGGGGCGAGGCTTGGCGCCGGGTTCCAGATACGATTCGGCGTATCCATTTCGGAATCGACGCCCGTCGGCGCGATGTTCCGTGATGGACGCGTCGTCGGGTCCGGGCCGGCGGCGGGCGCGATGTCGGATAATAGGTCGGCATCCCGGTCCGCGACCGGCGCGATGCCGCGTGCCAGGGGTGTCCAAAGCGCCGCGACGACAAGGATTATAAGCAGGCATGTCGCGACCGAGCCGATCGCGATCGACAGCCGTGCCGTTGTGGCATGCACCCGTGCTTGCCGCGCGTCGCGCGTCGCTTCCGCCATCTCCGGAACAGGCGTGTGCGCGTCGGTCGAATCCGTGGGGTCGAATCCGATATCCGAGCCGGACAGCCCACGATCTCGCAACGCCTCGTCCAGGCGGCGTCTCGGTTTTTCCAGATATGGACTGACCACGCGCACGGTCTCCCTGCCTCCGGCCTCCCCTCATCGACCGGACGCAAACCCCGATATCAGACTTTTCAGGTACTGTCCCCCATGGAGAGGGCCCCCCGTATGTCCCCGGAGGTCCGCCCCGCGATACAATCTCCCGATATGAGTGCACACCCAAAGCCCGGTCACGTTAATGCCGGACCGGCAAGCCAAACCCATCTATACCACACACTGAAAACCACGATTAAACGCCATGGTCATTTTAACCATAAGCATGACGAGTAGATTAGCACAATTCGATGCGCGATTGAAGCGATCCATGATCGCGGACGCGATCGCCGGGCGATAATGGTCCTTTTCGGGATTCCAACGGCCCGGCATCCTGGCGTTCGCACGTTCGATCGAGGGAATCCAGATATGTTCACGCCCGGCCCCTTTGTCATGCCCGTGGATCGGGTTCGTCCACACGCGGCCCGTCACGACTTCGCCTATCTGACGATCGCGGATACGGACCCCCTGAACCCGCCGCATGCCGTGCAAATCCCTATCTTGCTGCGGGAGGCCGATGGGGCCTCCCCGGCGGAGGTATCGCCGCGCCTGATCGGTCATGTGGCCCGCGCCAATCCTGTCTGGCATCTTTTCGATGGACGGCGGCGCGCGCGGGTCCTGTTTCCCGGGCCCCATGCCTATATAGCACCACGTTGGTATGCCGTGCCGGACCACAAGGCGGTGCCGACATGGAACTATACCGCCGTGGAGGCGGTCGGCGCGCCGCGCGTGATCGAGGACGCTGAGGCGGCGGTGGCGATTCTACGCGCCCTGAGCGAGGCGCAGGAGCCGGAGCCGGGCGGTTGGCGACCGGATGGCGAGGCGGCCGGGACCGTGGCCCGCATGCTGGCCGGGATCGTCGCCTTCGAGATGCCGGTCGAGAGGCTTTCCGGCAAAGCGAAGCTCAGCCAGAACAGAAGCCCGGCCGACCGCGCGGGGGTGATCGAGGGATTGCACGCGCGCGGCGATTCGGAGGCGCGGGCGGTGGCGGCGCTGATGGCCGCGCTCGACAGCGACGGCGGGAGCGGGTAAGTCCCCGCCTCATGACAGACCTATCCCCTGTCCCGGGCGAACGCGACCGGGCCGCCGGCTATGCCCTGGCGCTCGGCGCCTATGGAAGCTGGGCGCTCTTCCCGCTGTTCTGGAACTTGATGGCCACGTTGTCGCCACTGGAAATCCTGGCGCATCGGGTGCTTTGGACGATTCCGGTCTGCGCGCTCGCCCTGTTGCTCTCCCGGCGCTTCGACGCGGTGCGCGCGGCCTTGGCCTCGCCCCGCACGGTCCTTTTCCTGGCGCTTTCGACGCTCCTGATATCCTGCAATTGGGGGGTCTATATCTGGGCCGTGACGGTCGGGCATGTGCTGGATGCCAGCATGGGATATTTTCTCAACCCACTGGTCAGCGTGCTGGCCGGGCTGGTGCTGTTCGGGGAGCGGCTGCGGCGTGCGCAATGGGCGGCGATCCTGTGCGCGGCCTTTGGCGTCGTGGGCGCGGGCATCGCGGTCGGGGAGGTATCCTGGATCGGGCTTTCCGTCGCCTTCAGCTTCGCGGGCTATGGCGCGGTGCGCAAATTGCTCGATGTGCCGGCGATCCCGGGATTGCTGATCGAGACGCTGTTGCTGCTGCCCGTTTCCGCCGGGACGGTGATCTGGTTCACGGCGACCGGCGAGGGCGCCTTCCTGCGGGGGGATGTCCGCACCGACCTGTTGCTGCTGGCCTCGGGCCTCGTGACGGCGCTGCCGATGCTGTTCTATGTCGGCGGCGCCCGGCGTCTGCCGATGTCGACCATGGGGATGCTGTTCTATCTGACGCCGACGGGTCTGTTCCTGTTGGCGACGCTTGTCTATGGCGAGACGGTCACGCGGGGCGACATCGTCAGTTTCGGTTTCATTT
Source organism: Marivibrio halodurans (assembly GCF_017963645.1). Classification (GTDB taxonomy): domain Bacteria; phylum Pseudomonadota; class Alphaproteobacteria; order UBA8366; family Aestuariispiraceae; genus Marivibrio; species Marivibrio halodurans. The sequence continues at coordinate 85,716 of NZ_JAGMWN010000008.1, forward strand.
GGCTCGGCCTGGCGATCTTCAGCTACGATATCCATCGCAATGCCCGGCGGAAGAACCGCGCGGTCGCGATCTGACGCTCCAGGTAGGTGCTCAGAGCTGCGCGAAGGCGAGGGCGGTGCCGAACAGATCGTCCGACGGCACCACCAGACCCGCGCGCGCCCAGCGCGTGGGAATGCCGTTTCCGTCGAGCAGCTTCTGCGTCGCCGCCAGATCGCGGACACCGACGCGCACCGCCGCGAAATGCGGGCCGGTGGGCGCGTCGCCGCGCGGGCTCTCGCCATAGAGTTCGGCATAGCGCGCGGGCGTGAGCACCAGCACCGCGCCCCGCGCGGTCTCCACCGTCAGCCCCCCGGCCTCGTCGATAAGTACCTTGTCCTCGCCTTGCAGCGCCTCCCAATAATGGCGCAGCGCGGTTGGGTCGTCGGCGACCATGACGACCTCGACGATCGCTTCCGCCCCATTGGCGTGGCGCTGATAGTCGGGCTTCCAGAAATGTTCCGGCGCATGCTGCTGACAGGTGAAGACGGCGGCTTCCGGCGCGCCCCCCGGCGGCACGAAGGCCAGGCTGAAGGCGACCGTCACGCTTTCGCCGGACGGCAGGCGCGCCTGCCGCTCGAAATAGAAGGGGTCGAGGTCCGCGAGGTCGTTTTCCGCGAATTCCGCCCGGTCCGCCTTCGCGTCGGCGCTGTCGAAGACGAGCATCCCGAACCCCTCGCGCGAGGCAAGATAATCGCGGTTGAAGGCGCCGAAGCTGAAGGATCGTGCGCCATGCTCTGGGATCAGCGACGGGTCGGCCACGCTCAGCACCTCCAGGAAGCTGCGATGGCCGAACTGAACCAACCGGTTGGCCGTGCCCCAATCATGCTGGGCGCGCGGCGTCACGGTGAAGCCCAGCGCCTCGTATCGCGCGCCGGCGGCATCCAGATCCGCGACGCACAGGACGAGATGGTCGATGCCCCGCTTCGGGGGGGATATCGCGGGTTCCGGCGCGACATCGCGCGGGCCCTCGCCCGGGATCGGCGCCGGGGGTGGTGCGGTCGAGGTCATGGGCGTCAAACGTCCTCGATATCGCCGCCGATCGCCTTATAGGCTTCGAATCCGCCGGCCATGTTGATTGCCTGGACGACGCCCATTCTTTTGGCGGTCGCGGCGGCCAACGCGGACCGTCCGCCGCTGGCGCAATAGAAGACGATCTTCTTGTCCATGAGAAGCTGGGGGTTGTGCGCGGGACTGTCCGCCGCGATCGCGAATTCCAGAAGGCCGCGCGGCAGATGGATCGCGTGCGGCACCTTGCCTTCCCGCGCGACTTCGACCGGTTCGCGCACATCGACGAAAATCGCCTGATCGGTGTCGACCAGATCGGCGGCCGCCTCTGCGTCGATGACCTCGACGGTGCTGTTGGCTTCGTTGACGATGTCTCGAATGCTGGTGGCCATGGTCTCGCGCGGGGCTCCTTCCTTCGCTTCGGGTTTCGTCCGAATTGGTGGCACGACCCCGGCACGGGGCCGACCGGGACATATCCTGCCGGAATGTAGCGCCGAACGAAAGGGTGCAGCCCGGGGCGTGGCCAAGACCGGGCGGCCGCGCCGGTCATTCCGCCGCGTCGGAGCGGCCCGGCAAGGGGGCCGCGTCCTCGTCCAGGGTCCGGTTCCGGCCTTCGTCGCGGGGCAGGCGGACCGAGAAGCTGGAGCCCGCGGGCGAGGAGGCGGTCAGCGTCAGTTCCCCGCCGAACTGAAGGATGATCTGTTTCGAGATGGCGAGGCCGAGCCCGCTGCCGGTCGGTCGGCGTGCGCCCTCCTTCCAGCCGCGAGAGAATTTGGAGAACAGGGTCTGTTGCTCGGCCGGTGGGATTCCGGGACCGTTGTCCCGCACCAGGATGGCGCAGACCGTTTCGGTCGTGCTCCGGCGATCGACCTCGATCCACACGCGTCCGGTGCCGCCGCGCTGGGGGGCATCGTTGAACTTGATGGCATTCGAGAGGAGGTTGACGAAGACCTGTTTCAGGTGGTCCGGCTCCGCCACCACCGGCAAGTGCGCTTCGCCAAGGCGGTCGATCACCTCCACCCCGTTATTGGTCGCCAGCCCGCGCATCGTCTCGATCGCGGCGCGCGCGATATCGGCGAGGTCGCAGGCCTCCAGATCCCAGTCGAGTTGCCCGTTCTCCATCCGGTTGAGATCGAGGATCTGATCCAGCAGGCGCGTCAGACGCACGCTTTCGTGCTGGATGATGGATAGGAAATGCTGGGCCTGTTCCTCGTCGATGGTGGGGGCGCCGTCGCCGTCGCGCTCGACCAGCATCTCGGAGAAGGAGCGGATCGAGGTCATCGGCGTGCGCAATTCGTGACTGACCCGGCTCAGGAAATCGTCCTTCAGGCGGTCCAGCTCGGTCAATTGCGCGTTCGCCTCGCGCAACTGGCGCGCGGTTTCCTCCAGCTCGCGGGATTTCCGTTCCAGTTCGCGGCTATAGCGGATCGCCTCCTGCGTTTCGTCCAGGATCTGGATCACCGATTCCAGGCTGATCGTTTCGCCCTTGGCGATGCGCGAGACGAGACTGCGCGCCGACGCCGCGCCGATCGACCCGGCGAGCGCGCGCTCGACATAGTGGATCAGGCCGGGTTCGGTCTTGCGGAATTGCTCGCGCGCGCCCATGCCGCGCGCGGCGGCATAGTCGCTGAACAGCCGGTCCGCGCGCTCGCGCCCAAGGATTCGCCGGGCCAGTTGGATCAGGTCCTCGGTGGTGGCGGAGCGCGGAATCGCGCCCTCGACCCCGCGCCGGCCCCGGTCGAAGACATGCACGAAGATCGCGCTCTGCAACCGTTCCAGCGGCGATTGGATGCTGAACAGCGAGACGCCGATATAGCAGACGATATTGAGGGTCAGGCTCCAGGTCAGCCCATGAACCAGCGGGTCCCAGCCGTGGAAACCGAAAAGCGCGCCGGGCCGCAGTAGCTCGATCCCCATCGGCCCATGCTCCACGATATCCTTGAAGCCCCAGCCGGCGCTGGCGAAATTCGGCAGCAGCAGGGTGTAGAGCCAGAAGGCGAACCCGACCAGAAGCCCCGTCGTGGCGCCCTGCCTGGTCGCTCCTTCCCAATAGATGCCGCCGATCAGGGCCGGCAGGAACTGCGCCACGCCGGCGAAGGAGATCAGGCCGATGGAGGCCAGCGGGCTCGCCGTGCCGATCGAATGATAATAGAGGAAGCCTAGCGCCAGGATCGCCACGATGCTGAGCCGGCGCACCAGGATCAGGACGGGCGAGAAGTCGCTGGCATGCTGATGCATGAAATGGCCGAAGCGCAGCAGCAGCGGTGTCACCAGATGGTTGGAGATCATGATCGACATGGCGATCGAGGAAACGATCACCATCGATGTCGCGGCCGACAACCCACCGATGAAGGCGATCAGCGCCAGCCCCGTCTTTCCCGCCGAAAGCGGTACCGTCAGGACATAGAGGTCGGGGTTCGCCGTCTCCGGCAACTGCGTCATGCCGCTGATCGCGATCGGAATCACGAACAGGCTGACCAGCATTAGATAGAGCGGGAACATCCAGGAGGCGGTGGCGACGTGGCGCTCGTCGTTATTCTCCACCACGCCGACATGGAACTGGCGGGGCAGGCAGATGAAGGCGGCGGCCGACAGGAAGAGCGTGATCAGCCAGCGCGTCTCGAATCCCGCCTGGAAGGTGGTCAACCTATCGACACCGGCATGCCAGTCGGCGCGGCTGAAGATATCGACGATGCCGTCACCGAGACCGTAAAGGGCGAAGAGCGCGATCGCGCCGAGGCTGATGAGCTTGACGATCGATTCGAAGGCGATGGCGGCGACGATGCCGGGCTGGCGCTCGTCCGCGCTTTGATTGCGCGTGCCGAACAAGATGGTGAACAGCGCCATGCAGACCGCGACCCAGAAGCCGGTATCCTGCAGCACGCCGCGCGGGGTGAGGTCGACGGTATGCTGCATCTGCAACCCGCCGAGCGCGTCGACGCTGGCCGCCACGGCCTTGAGCTGCAGCGCGATATAAGGGGCGACGCTGCTGACCGCGATGATGGTGACGAGGGCGGAGATCGACGCGCTCTTGCCGTAACGCGCGGAGATGAAATCGGCGATCGAGGTGATGCGCTGTGCCTTGCTGATACGCACCAGCTTGCGCATCAGGAACCACCAGGCCATCAGCACCAGGGTCGGCCCGAGATAGATGGTCAGGAATTCCAGGCCGTTGCGCGAGGCGGAGCCGACCGCGCCGTAGAAGGTCCAACTCGTGCAATAGACGGCGAGCGAAAGGGTGTAGACCAGCGGCGAGTTGATGAAGCGCGCCCGGCCCCGGGCCGCCCGCCGCTCGCTGATGAAGGCGAGCAGGAACAGCCCCCCCAGATAGAAGGCCGCGATCAGGATGATGGAGCCGGTCGTCAGCATGCAGCCCGCCTTCCCGCGCCCGCCCGTCCGTCAGGGCCCGACCTGGGGCTGATCGCTGGCGGCCTCGTTCGCCAGATCCTCGTCGATTTCCGCGATGAGCCGGCGCCCGAGCGCCCAGGCGAGGCATATCCCGACGAACCACAGCGCGAAGAGAAAGATCAGCAGCAGCGGCACCCCGAGGAACCGGCCCACCTGGTCGAAGGTTAGCATGAAGGGTGGCGTGAAGATGAGGCAGGCGCCCAGTGGCAGGGCGACGGCGGCGTCCTTGTGACGTCTCAGGCGCATCGGGCGTCTCCCGCTCCGTCCACGGGAAGGGGCCTAGCGGCTCGGCGTTGAGCCCCGCGCCGCGCGGCCACCCTCCAACAGCATTTCGACCCGGCTCAAGAGGTCCTTGTTCGAGAAGGGCTTGGTCACGAAATCGTCGGCACCGAGTTCGATCATCCGATTGCGGTCGGCTTCCTGGCCCTTCGCGGTCAGGATCATGACAGGCATGTCGGCCAGTTCCGGCTCGCCGCGCAGACGGCGCAGCACATCGAAGCCGTTGGTCTCCGGCAACATGATGTCGAGCAGCAGCAGATCGGGTCGGTGGCCGCGCATCGCCTGAAGGGCGCGCGACCCGGTATCCACGGCGTCGACCCGGTGGCCGGCGCGCGTCAGTAGAAAATTCAAGGATTCGACGATGAACGGCTCGTCCTCCGCGATGAGGATGCTTGCCCCCATGATGCTCATTCCTCCCGCCGGCTTCCGATCTTTTCCCGTCGGTATCGCCGTCCGTGACTGTCCCCAGCCCATCATTTCACGTCCGCGCCGTGCTTGCGAGCCCCTGTTTGCGTGATTGTTCGCGCGATTCCGGACCCCCTGCCTCGGCTTCGTCCATGCGCGGGGCCGCGGGGGGCGCACCGCCCGGCGGCGTGGGGGCAGAGATGATCGCCGCCTGGGCGCGCTGGGCACAGGCCGAGCGCGGGCAGGACCGGCAGTTGAAGCCGACGGGCGTGGCCAGGGAAGCGCGGCCGGAGGCGTAGGAATCGAAATAAACCACGCGCTCACCATAAACCACGTCGCACCCCAGCATCACCGAGAAGCGCGCTTGTGCCCGGCCATAGACGGGCGCGCGCTTCGACTGGCTGCGCGCGATGAACAGGAACTGTTCGCCGGAAGGCATCTCGGCCAATTGCGATACGGTGCGGTCGGGAGTTGCCTGCGCGGCATAGACCGCCCAGAGCGGACAGGCCCCGCCGAGACGCGGCATGCGCAGGCCCGCGATGCTGAAGGGTTTCGAGATATTGCCCGCCGGATCCGCCCGTAGGAAGGCGAAGGGAACGCCCTGCGCGTCCGGCCGGCGCAGCGTGACGAGACGGTGGGCGATCTGCTCGAAACTGCCGCCGAAACGTTGCGCCAGGCGGTCGATGTCGTATCGCGTCGCCTCGGCCTCATCGTGAAAGGCGTCATAGGGGAAAAGCAGCGCGCCGGCGGCGTAGTTGGCCATGGCGCGCCGGGCGATGTCGCGGGATTCGTCGCTGGTCAGGCGGTCGTCGGCGACCAGTTCCTCCGTGACGTCGCCCAATTCCAGGTCCGCGAGGGTGCGGGCGAGCTGAAATCGATGCGTGGCGTCCAGCGCCTCCTCGTCGAGGAGGACAAGGTCATGTCGACGCACGTCGCGGCGATCGATGTTCGCGCGGCCCCTGCGGATGGTGAGGCCGTGGGTGCGGACGAGGCGATTCTCGATCGCCGCCGGCAACATCTCGATGGAGGTTTCCAGGCGGGCACGAAGGGCGTCCGCCGCTTCCTCCAACCGGGGCAAGTGGTTGTCGCAATGGTGGATGAAATCATCCACCTCGCTCTGCGGGGAGGTCGGCGTCGGCGCGTTGCGCGCGCCGTCGAGCAGGGCGATCATCTCCCGCGCGCTGGAGCCGAGCCGGTCCGACTGGTCGGCGATGATGCCGCAGAAGCGTTCGCGCTCGGCCGGCTCCAAGTCGGGATATTGCTCCATGATCTCCGCGAAGGATCGGATCGCGCTGATCTGTGTCAGCACCGCGTGGCTGAGTTCCATCAACGCCGGGTCCTGGCTCAGCCGATCCGAGAGCGCGAGCGCCGTTTCCGTCGCGTCGCGATAGCGCCGATGCAACTGCACGAAGGCGTTGGCCCAGTCGGGATATTGTCCGGTGAAGCGCGAGGCGGCCGCCTCGTCCAGCCCACGGAAGGAGAGGCTGCGCGCGAGTTCGGCCACCTCGCTGGCCAGTGGCGCGTCGTTGGCGCCGCTCAACACCGCCAGCGGCGTGTCGAGCGCGCCGGCGATTCGCTTCAGCAGCGCCCCCCCGATCAAGCGTTTGTCGTGCTCGATCAGGTTCAGATAGGAGGGGGAGATGCCGATCGCCTTCGCCAGATCGGTCTGGGTGACGCCGGCGTCCATCCGGCTTTCCCGAATGCGCCGGCCGATCGCGATACGTGTCATGGGTGTCGTCCTGCCTCCCCCGCGCGTCAAGGCCGGGACCCTCGGCCAAGCACGAATTGTAAATAATTTTACATTGCGCTGCGACGCAAACACTGGATTTTTACAGAACTTTTCAACTTTGGAAAGATTCTCTTGATGGCGGATCGGTTGCGGATGCTAATGGGGCGCAATCGGATTCCGGCATAATGCCGTTACCGCAGAAAAAGTCGCGAAAGGGAGGTTTACATGTTCAAGGACAAGTCTCTGACGCGCCGCACGATGCTTAAGGGCACGGCGATCGCCGGTGCGGCTCTCGCCGCTCCGACGGTCTTCAGCCGCGGCGCGTGGGCGCAGGATTTCCGTAACAACCCGGGCGATGCCTCGTCGATCACGCTGGGCTTCAACGTCCCGCAGACCGGCGCCTATGCCGAGGAGGGCGCGGACGAGCTGCGCGCCTATCAACTCGCCGTCAAGCATCTGAACGGCGAAGGCGACGGCGGCATGATGAATACGCTCAAGCCACTCAACCTCACGGGGAACGGCGTGCTCGGCAAGAAGGTCGAGTATGTGACGGGCGACACGCAGACCAAGTCGGACGCGGCCCGCGCCTCGGCCAAGCGCATGATCGAGCGTGACGGCGCGCTGATGATCACCGGCGGCTCGTCCTCGGGCGTGGCCATCGCGGTCCAGGCGCTGTGCCAGGATATGGGCACGATCTTCATGGCCGGCCTGACGCACTCCAACGACACGACTGGCAAGGATCGTCGTCGCTACGGGTTCCGTCACTTCTTCAACGCGCATATGTCGGGCGCCGCGCTGGGCCCGATCCTGAAGGAGGAGATGGGCACCGATCGCCGCGCCTATCACCTGACCGCCGACTATACCTGGGGCTGGAGCCAGGAGCAGTCGATCAAGGAAGTCACCGAGGCCATGGGCTGGGAGACGGTCGCGGCCGTCCGCACGCCGCTCGGCGCGGGCGACTTCTCGCAGTACATCACGCCGGTGCTCGACAGCGGCGCGGACGTGCTGATCCTGAACCACTACGGCAAGGACATGGTCGACAGCCTGACGCAGGCGGTTCAGTTCGGTCTGCGCGACAAGCAGGTGAACGGCAAGAACTTCGAGGTCGTCGTGCCGCTCTATTCCCGCCTGATGGCGCAGGGCGCGGGCAAGAACGTGGCCGGCATCTACGGGTCCACGGCGTGGAACTGGCAGTTGCAGGACGCGGCCTCGCAGAACTTCACCAAGTCGTTCGGCAATGAGTACGGCTTCCCGCCGTCGCAGGCCGCGCATACCTGTTACGTGCAGACCCTGCTCTATGCCAATGCATGCGAGTCGGCCGGCACCTTCTATCCGCCGGAAGTCATCAAGTTCCTTGAGGGTTTCGAGTTCGACGGCGCCGGCAACGGCCCGACGCTCTATCGCGCCGAGGATCACCAGTGCTTCAAGAAGGTTCTGGTGGTGCGAGGGAACGAGAACCCGACCAGCCAGTTCGACCTGCTGCAGGTCGTCAAGGAAGTGCCGGCCGAGGCCGTCACCTATCCGCCGGATCTGTATGCCGGCGAGCTTGGCCCCTACGAGGTCTGAGCGAACGGTTGCGTGAACGGGCGCGCGGCGTCGGGGTGTCCCGGCGTCGCGTTCCCGGCGCGCATCACCGGATCGCCGCGCCGTGAGGCGCGGCTCGTGTTATAGTGTATCCTGGGGTCCTCCATAGCGACCGTCCGTGTCGGAGGAGATTTGCCGGGAGCTTTTCGATACTGACTTCTGCTTGAGCCCGGAGGGTCCGTGACGGGGACGGCGGCCCAAGGATCCGGGTGGGGGATGCCACCAGATGGATACCATACTCCTCCAATTGCTGAACGGGCTGGACAAGGGGGGGGCCTATGCGCTGATCGCGCTCGGCCTGACGCTGGTCTTCGGCACGCTCGGCGTCGTGAACTTCGCGCACGGCGCGCTCTTCATGCTGGGCGCCTTCGTGGCGGTCTCGGTCAACGCGCTCTTCACCATCTCGAAGCGTGTGAAGGACGAGAGCGTCACCTTCTTCGACGCCTATAAGGAGCAGCCCTATCTCGAGATTTGGTTCGGCGACACGGGCACGGCCCTGATTCAATGGTCGGTGCCGATCGCCATTCTGGTGGCCATACCGGTCATGTTGGTGATCGGCTTGGCGATGGAGCGCGGCCTGATCCGCTTCTTCTACAAGCGTCCCCATGCGGAGCAAATCCTGGTGACCTTCGGTCTCGCCATCGTCATCGGCGAGATCATCAAGGCGACCTACGGCGCGAATCCGATCCCGGTGCACGCGCCGCCTCCCGTCGCGGGCGCGGCGCCGATCGGGGCGTTGTTCGGTGGCAACGAGGCGCTGGTCTATCCCTGGTGGCGGTTGATCTATCTGGCGGGATCGCTCGGCATCATCGCCGCGGTCTTCTCCTTCCTGCAATTCACCACCTACGGCATGGTGGTGCGCGCGGGTATGGCGGATCGGGAGACCGTCGGGCTTCTCGGCATCAATATCGAGAAGCGTTTCACCATCGTCTTCGGCATCGCGGCCGTGGTGGCCGGTGTCGCGGGAACGATGTACACGCCGATCCTTCCACCCGATTACAATCTGGGTATGAACTTCCTGGTGCTGTCCTTCGTGGTCGTCGTGGTAGGCGGCATGGGCTCGCTTCCGGGCGCGGTGCTGGCGGGCTTCCTGCTCGGCGTCGTGCAGTCCTTCGCGTCGATCGGCGCGGTGAAGGAGATCGTTCCCGGTATCGACCAGATCATCATCTATCTCATCGCCGTCGGCATCCTGCTGGCCCGTCCGCGCGGGCTGTTGGGACGCAAGGGCGTGATGGAGACCTGACCCATGGCCAGCATCACTCAATTCAATCCATCCAGCCCGAAGCGCGACCTGATCATCATGGTGGTCTTCGCCGTGGCGGTCCTGACGGCACCGATCTGGCTCGCGCCGGTCGGGGCGAGTTACCCGGACCTGCTGCAGCGCTTCGCGATCTTCGGAATCTTCGCGCTCGGCTTCAACATCCTGTTCGGGCTGACCGGCTATCTCTCCTTCGGTCATGCGGCGTTCCTCGGCGTCGGCTCCTATGCCGCCGTTTGGATATTCAAGCTGCTGACGATGAACGTGGTGCTCGCGATCATCTTCGGTGTGCTCGTCGCGGCGATCTTCGCCGTGGTGGTCGGCTTCATCTGCCTGCGGCGTTCGGGCATCTACTTCGCGATCCTGACGCTCGCCTTCGCGCAGATGTTCTATAATCTGGCCTATTCGGTGCTGACGCCGATCACCAACGGCGAGACGGCTTTGACGCTCGCGCTCGACGATCCCCGGGCGATCGATGCCATGTTCGGCGTCGATCACGGGGCGGGCTTGCCGGCTCCGTCCCTCTTCGGACTGGAGTTGACGGGGTTCACCGCCTTCTACTTCTGCGCGGTGGTGTTGATCATCGCCTTCTGGGTCTCGCTCAAGATCTTCCGCTCGCCCTTCGGGTTGAAGCTGTTGGCGATCAAGTCGAACCAGAATCGCATGCTCTATACCGGCTTCAATCCTAAGCCCTATCTGCTGGTCGCCTTCGTCATCTCCGGCATGTATGCCGGTCTGGCGGGGTCGCTGATGGTGATCACCGATCCGTTGGCGGGCGCGGAGCGCATGCAGTGGACGGCATCGGGCGAGGTCGTGCTGATGACCATCCTGGGCGGTGCCGGCACCTTGATAGGCCCGTTGCTCGGCGCCGGGATCATCAAGTATTTCGAGAACATCTTCTCGGCGTTGCACCATGCCCAACTCGCCGAGAGCTTCGGCTTCCTGCCGAATGCCCTCGTCGAACCGGTGGTCAGCGTCGTTTCCCTCTTCGTCGGCGAGGGGTGGCACCTGACCCTGGGTATCCTGTTCATGCTGGTCGTCATCTTCCTGCCGGGGGGTCTGATGGAAGGCATCCGGCGCCTGTCCGCCTATGTCCGCGCCAAGCGCGCGGGCGATGGCGAGGAAACCGTCGCCGGCGGCGCGACCCAGCCTTCGGAATAGCGGACCGCTCCAGCGTAAGGATCATCGGACCATGAACGATATCGTTCTAGACGTCTCGGACGTGAACAAGACCTTCGGCGGGCTGCAGGCGCTGTCGAACATCAATCTGAAGATCAACAAGGGGAAGACGCACGCCGTCATCGGTCCCAACGGGGCCGGCAAGTCGACCCTGCTCAATGTATGCGTCGGGCGATTGGAACCGGATACCGGGTCCGTCATGTTCGACGGCACGAACCTGACCGGCCGCACCCCGCACGAGATCAACCAACTCGGCGTGGCGCGGGTGTTCCAGACGCCGGAGATCTTTCTCGACCTGACGCTATTGCAGAATGTCGAGATCGCGGCTCTGGCCCGGCGCGACGGGTCCTTCAGCTTCAACCCCTTCAAGGCGATGGCGGCGGAGAAGGAACTGACCCGGGAAGCCGAGCATATGCTGGGCGAGGTCGGGCTCGGCAAGTTGACGGAGGAGCATACCGGCAACCTGTCGCGCGGGGACAAGCGCCGGCTGGAAATGGCGATGTGCCTGATCCAGCATCCGAAGCTGCTGCTGCTGGACGAGCCGACGGCGGGCATGTCGCGCCACGACACCAACCGCACGATCGATCTGCTCAAACGCATCAAGGAGCAGGGCATGACCAAGGTTATCATCGAGCACGACATGCATGTGGTCTTCTCGCTTGCCGATTGGATCACCGTGCTCGCGCAGGGAACCATCATCGCCGAGGGTACGCCGGATGAAATCCGGGGCAATCCCAAGGTCAAGGAAGCCTATCTCGGGGGAGCGGAGGTATGAGCCAAGCCGCCACGCATGAGCAGATTCCGCCGCGGGACAAGGTCGCCGCCTCGCCGCCGGCTTTCTTCTCCTGCCGCAATCTGCACGCCTATTACGGCGAGAGTTACATCGTCCAGGGTGTCAGCTTCGACATTCGCGAGGGGCAGATCCTGGCGCTTCTCGGCCGTAACGGCGCCGGCAAGACGTCGACCCTGCGCACCATCGCGCGCACGGGGTCGCCGGAGTTGAAGCAGGGCGAGATTTGGCTGGATCACAAGGCCATCCATTCGATGCGCAGCCACGAGGCGGCCTGCAACGGCATCGCGCTGGTGCCGGAGGATCGGCGGATCATTCCGGGCCTGACGGTCGAGGAGAACCTGCAACTCGCCCAGATCGCCGAGCCGGTCGGCTGGTCGATCGAGCGGATTTACGATCTCTTCCCCCGCCTTGGGGAGCGGCGCGCGCAGGAAGGCATCACGCTTTCCGGCGGCGAGCAGCAGATGCTGGCGATCGGCCGGGCGCTGGCCCGCGATCTCAAGCTTCTCCTGCTGGACGAGCCCTATGAGGGCTTGGCGCCGGTCATCGTGCAGGAGATCGAGAAGACCCTGCAGGAAGTTCGCGAACTGGGTATTACCACGATCATCGTGGAGCAGAACGCGATCGCGGCGTTGAAGCTCGCCGACCGCGCCCTGATCCTCGATATGGGCGAGGTCGTCTATGAAGGCGCGGCCCAGGATGTGCTCGACAACAAGGATATCCGCGAGGAATACCTCGCCGTGTGATCCGGCCGCGTCGACCGAACAGCGTTGAGTGAGGCGGGCCCGGTGTCCGCCTCATTCCTTTAGTCGTTGGCCTTTTAGGAGCCTTTTAGTCGTCGGCCGTGAGCGGGTACCCGGCGGGGCGGTCATTGCCATTCGGGTGGAAGCTCGAAATCCTCTTCCCCCTTCGCGTCGTCCGCATCCTGCCCCTTCGCGGTTCCGTCAACCGCCGCATTTCCAGCGGTCGCGTCGGCGATATCCTCGTCCGCCCGGTCGGTTTCCCCGGCATCCTGACCGGCGGGAGGCGAATCACCGGCATCGGGGCCTTGGTCTGCTTCCCTCGCCCCGTCCGATATGGAGGCAGCCCCTTCCGCGAAGGCGGCGAGGCGAATGTCGGCCAATGTCTCCGCCCCCTCGGGCAGCGCATAGCCGTCCGCGCCGTGGATCAGCGTACGGATGCGGTCGCCATCCTGAAAGGTGATCCGTTCGGGCGGGGCCGATGCCCCCGTTTCCTTCCGAAGCCGTGCGACCTCCCGTTCGAGGCGCTCGATCTCCTCGGCCGCGAGATGCATCACCACGCCGCGTACGGGCACGAGGTCGCGATCGTCCGGTTTGCGAAGCCATGCCTTGAGGTCATGCGCGGTTAGGGTTTCCTTCATGGACGCGTGATCTCCTTCTCCTTAATCGCGGCCTCGGCATGGGAGGCGGGGGCGCGGCGACGGATTAGAATATCCCGGCCTCCAGGCCGGCGGCCATCAGTTGGCCGAGTTCCTCCGCCTGTCCCAGGAACGCATCGTCCCATTCCCCATGGAAGATAGTGGGGTCCTGCACCGGGTTCCAGCGCAGCCCGGAACAGATGCCGGTGACGGCGCGCTTCGTTCCCGTCCCGTCGAGGCCCGCGCGGATATAGAGGAGATAGGGCAGGCCCTCCTTCTCCTCGATCACCCGGTAATAGGTGCGATCGAAGAAATCCTTCAGCGCGCCGGACATATAGCCCAGATTTTCCGTCGTCCCCAGGATGATGCCGTCGGCGGCGCGCACATCCGCCGCGCCGGCTTCCAATGGTGGGATCCAGCGCGCCGTGACACCGTCGATCTCCTCATGCCCCGCGCCGCGCAGGACCGCGTCCTTCAGCGCCGCCGTGTTGGTCGAGGGCGCGTGCGCCACGATCAGCAGGGTCTTGGTCTCGGCCATCATCGAATCGCCTCCTCTCAAGGGGAGTTGGTCAAGGGAAGTTTGGGCATCCCCATGGCTTTGACAAGTTTCGGCTTTCGGCGTGCCGGAGGGCGTGCGATGTCGGCGGGAACCGGACTGTTGAAGGCGGATGGCATGCCCTTGACGATCGATCGCGCGCGGCTCGACGAGAAGCCGGTCGTGGCGCGGCTATTGCAGCTCTATCTACATGATTTCTCGGATTTCGCGGCGGCGGACGGCCCGCATGGCGACGTCGAGGATGACGGCCGTTTCGCCTATCCGCATCTGGAGAGCTACTGGATGGCTTCCGACCGGGAACCGCTCCTGTTCCGGTGGGCGGGCACGCTGGTCGGCTTCGCCTTGATCAACGGTTTCGCGCCGTCGGGCACGCGGGTGGACCACGCGATGGCGGAATTCTTCATCCTGCGCAAGTACCGGCGCGGCGGGCTGGGCATGCGGGCGGCGCTGGCGGTCATTCGCGCGCGGCCCGGCGTCTGGGAGATCGGCGTGGCAGCCTATAACGCGCCCGCGATCGTCTTCTGGCGCGCGGTGCTCTGTGGTCTAGACGGTTGGCGATGCTCGGAAGGGGCGGGCGACGGCGCGCGCTGGCGCGGGCCGGTCTTCCGCCTCATACCAAATCTTGTTGATCACGCCCCATGCGGATCGTGTTCGGCTTTCCCCTGAACGGACGTCCCCATGGGTCGTGATCAACAAGATTGGGTATCACCCCGTCAGCTTGATCCCCGGCGCCGGCAGGGCGGGTGTGTTCTTCAGCGTCTGGTAGACGACGCAATAGCGCTCGGTCAGCTTCATCAGCGTGGCGAGTTGCTCCTCATCCGCGTCGGCGTCGATCTCGAAGGCGAGCGTGATGTCCCGGAAGCCGACCGGCGCGTCCTTGGCGACCCCCAGCGTGCCGCGGAAGTCGAGCGTGCCGCTGGCCGTCACCGTACCGTCGCGCACCGCGATCCCAAGCGCGGTCGCCACCGCCTTCAGCGTCACGCCGGCGCAGGCCACAAGCGCCTCCAGCAGCATGTCGCCGGAGCAGAGTTGCGTGCCGTCACCGCCGGCATAGGGGTGCAGACCGGCTTCCGCGATCTGCTTGCCGGTCTCGAGCGAGCAGGCCACCCCCTCGCCGAGCCGTCCGCGCGCGCTCAGCGTCAGGACCGCGCTGTCCGGCGCGTCGCGGTATCGATCCTTCAGCGGCGCCTGGGTGGCGCGCAGGCTCTCGGCATCCATTGCGTGATGATCCTTCCGTTGGGCCGCGTGGCCGTCAGGCCGCCGGCAGCACGTCCTCCGCCCGCGCGAAGCGCCAAACGCCCGCGTTGCGCAGGTCGCTATCCTCCATCAGGGCGGTCGTCGGGGCGTGATAATGGGCGATCCGCTCCAGCCCCAGTGTCGGCAGGTGGAAGCGGCCGGGATCGCCGATCAGCACCGTGCGCCCCGCGCCGTCCAGCGCCTCCAGCCACGGGATCAGCCGGTCCGCGATCTCCTTGTCGTAGCAGACGTCGCCGACCAGCACGACCTCGAAGGCCGGGTCCGTGGACCCGATCACATCCTCAAGCAGCACGTCGATATAATGATCGTTCGCTTCGGCGTTGAGGCGGATCGCGGCGGCGCAGAGCGGGTCGATCTCGCTCGCCACCACGTCGAAGGCGCCGGCCGTGGCGGCCGCGATGCCGACAAGGCCGGAGCCGGACCCGAAATCCAGCACCCGGCGCCCCCGCACGATCGCGGGATTGTCGAGCACATAGCGCGCGAGCGCCTGCCCCCCGGCCCAGGCGAAGGCCCAATAGGGCACGCCCAGCCCACGTTCGGCCAACTCGTCTTCGCCCATGCGGAAGAAGGGAAGGTCCTGGGCCGCCAGATGCAACTGCACCTCCGGCACGAGGCGCGGCGCCTCCAGGCTGGTATGGTCCAGGATCAGACCGGATTCGGGCAGTTCCAGCGTACCTTGGTCGAGCGGCGAAATCATAGCGGCACCGTCACCGCGCCCGCGACGAAGGCGGCCGTCACGATCATGCCGAAATGGCGGTTCGCCCTGAAGCGGTGCAGGCAGCTTTTTGCGCCGTCGAAATCGACCGTGCGCACCTGCCAGCCGAGATGAAGGGCCGCGAGGGCGAGCAGCGCCCACACGCCCCACCCGACCCCGCCGGCCCCAACCCCACCGGTCCAGGCGGCGGCACACAGAAGCGCCATCACCAGGACATAGAACCCGGCGATCCAGGGGCGGGTCGCGTCGCCGAACTTGAGCGCGGTGGACTTCACCCCGATCAGGGCATCGTCCTCCTTGTCCTGATGGGCGTAGATCGTGTCGTAGCCCATGGTCCAGAAGAAGCCGGCGGCATAGAGCAGAAGCTGGCGCGGGTCCGGCGCGCCGGCGACCGCGATGAACCCGACATGCACCCCCCAATTGAAGGTGAGGCCGAGCCACGCCTGCGGGAAATAGGTGATCCGCTTCATGAACGGATAGCAGAACACCAGGGCGAGCGCGCCGATCCCGGTCCAGATCGCGGCCGCGTTGAATTGCAGCAGGACGGCGAGGCCGATCAGGCACAGGAATACCAGGAAGGCGAAGGCCTGCCACGGGCTGACATCGCCGGACGGGATCGGCCGGGTCGCGGTGCGCGCGACCTTGCCGTCGATATCGCGGTCGACGATGTCGTTCCAGGTACAGCCGGCGCCGCGCATGGCGATCGCGCCGATTCCGAACAGCACCCCATACCAGAGATGCAACCAGGTCAGCGTTTGACCGGTCGCGCTGACCGCATAGGCCAGTCCCCACCAGCAGGGCAGCAGCAGCAGCCAGGTGCCGATCGGCCGGTCCAGCCGGGCGAGCCGCGCATAGGGCCGCGTGCCGGCCGGTAGCCAGCGATCGACCCAGTTGCCCTGGGCGATATCGGTCGGGTCGATGCCGGAGGGGGGGCCGGCCTTCGCCATTGGTCGTTCCTCCATGCCGTTGGCGACGGGGCTCTTGCCTTGCGCCGTTCGGGTGCAGGATAGTCCGCCGCATGGCGACTGCAACCCGACTTTATGTGACGGACGACCTTGGCCCCGGCATGCCCGTGGAGGCACGGGCGGATCAGGCGCACTATCTGCGCAACGTGCTGCGCTTCAAGGGCGGGGAGGTGGTGCATCTCTTCAACGGACGCGACGGGGAGTGGCGCGCGCGGGTGGATGCGCTCGGCAAGGGGCGGGCCCGTTTCGTGGTGGAGGAAAAGCGCCGCGATCAACGCACCTCGCCCGATCTCTGGTTGCTCTACGCGCCGATCAAGCGCGCGCGTCACGATTTCTTGATCGAGAAGGCGGTGGAGCTCGGCGTCTCCCGCCTCCTGCCCGTCCTGACCGGCCGTACCCAGGTGGAGCGGGTGAAGGAGGAGCGTCTGCAAGCCAATCTGATCGAGGCGGCGGAACAGTGCGAGCGGCTGGATATCCCGGCGTTGGAGGCGCCGCTGGCGCTCGACGCCCGGCTCGACGGTTGGCCGTCGAATCGCCGGTTGATCCTGTGCGCGGAGGCCGGTGCCGCGCCGCCGATCGGCGAGGCGCTGGCGGCCGCGCGCGCGACGCCCGACCCGGCCCGTCCGGCCTGGGCCGTGCTGACGGGGCCGGAAGGCGGATTTTCGGATGCGGAGCTTGAAACTTTGCGTCATCTTCCCTTTGTATTGCCGGTCGGTCTCGGCCCGAGAATTCTGAGGGCGGAGACGGCGGCCATGACGGCGCTCGCCGTCTGGCAATCGGTCCTGGGCGATGGGGGTATGCGCCCGCCGGATCGGGTGGAGTAGCGGCAGGGCGCCGCTGTTCCCGGGAGAGGATGGACCTAGTCCCCGAGCGTCATGGGGCTTCGGCGCTGGATGACGGGTCGTTTGAGGCGGGTGGCGGAACCGGCGTCGTCATGATCGGTTCCCGCGAGAGAAGTAGACGGGAAGGAAGCCCATGTCCGGACCTTCAGCCACGGATTCGACGCCCGTCGAGTCCAAGCAGCAGCTTATTGATTATCTGGCCTCCGGCTCCAAGCCGCGCGACCAGTGGCGCATCGGCACGGAGCACGAGAAGTTCGCCTATGAGGAGGCGAGCCTGCGTCCGCTCCCCTATGCCTCGGGCGGGGAGGGGCCGGATATCGAGAAGCTGCTCCGCGCCATGGCCGGCCCCAATTGGGAACCGGTCGAGGAAGCCGGCAAGATCATCGCGCTCAAGGGTACCGACGGCGGCAGCGTGACGCTGGAGCCGGGCGGGCAGTTGGAGCTTTCCGGCGCGCCGTTGGAGACCATCCACCAGACTTGTAGCGAGGTGCATCGTCACCTTGACCAGGTGCGCCGTGCGACGGAAGCGATCGGCGCGGGCGTCGTCGGCCTCGGCTTCAACCCGATCTGGCGGCGCGACGAAATTCCCTGGATGCCCAAGGGCCGTTACAAGATCATGCGCGACTACATGCCGAAGAAGGGCAATCTCGGCCTCGACATGATGACGCGGACCTGCACGGTCCAGGTCAATCTCGACTTCGAGGACGAGCGCGACATGATCGCCAAGATGCGCGTCGGCCTCGCGCTCCAGCCGCTCGCCACCGCGCTCTTCGCCAATTCCCCCTTCACCGAGGGTAAGCCGAACGGCTTCCTCAGCTATCGCAGCCATATCTGGACCGATACGGACCCGGACCGGTGCGGCATGCTGCCCTTCGTCTTCGACGATGATTTCGGGTTCGAGCGCTGGGTCGATTACGTGCTCGACGTGCCGATGTATTTCTTCATGCGCGACGGGGTGTTCCGCGATGCCTCGGGCCTCAGCTTCCGCGATTTCATGGCGGGCAAGCTGCCGGGTTATGAGGGCGATACGCCCACGATGAGCGATTGGGCCGACCATCTGACGACCGTCTTCCCAGAGATTCGGTTGAAGAAGTTCATTGAGATGCGCGGCGCCGACGGCGGCCCCTGGGGTAATCTCTGCGCGCTGCCCGCCTTCTGGGTCGGACTGCTCTATGAGGAGAAGGCGCTGGCACGGGCACAGGCCCTGATCGCCGACTGGTCGGTCGCCGAGATCGAGGCGCTGCGCGATCAGGTGCCGCGCACGGCTCTCAAGACGCCCTTCCGGGGCGGGACGTTGAACGACGTGGCCAAGGATGTTTTGGATATCGCCCGCGACGGGTTGCGCGACCGCGCCCGGATCAGCCCCGGCAATCAACTCGACGAGCGGCAATATATCGAGCCGCTACGCTCCATCGTCGCGTCCGGCAGCACCTTCGCGGAGGATCTGCTGGAGGCCTATGAAACGCGCTGGAAGGGCGACATCACCGAGATTTATGAAGAGTGCCGCTACTAGGCGGCCTCGCGCCCCGCTCCCGGTCCCCCCGGGCGCACCGATCAATCCAGCGTGAAGAACAGGGCCTTCAGATAACCGCTCTCCGCCAGACGGGGGTGGAGTGGATGGTCGGGACCGGCCCCGGCACGACGGATCAGGCGGGCTTCGCGTCCAGCCTCCTTCAAGCCCTGACGGCAGGCCTCCAGGAAGGCGTCCTCGCTCACCAGATGACTGCAGGAGGCGAGCATCAACTCGCCGCCCGGCGCCGTGGCGCCGGCGGAGAGCCGGGCCAGCTTCGCATAGGCGCGCAGCCCCTGCTTCAGGCTCTTCCGGTTCTTCACGAAGGCGGGCGGGTCGGCGATGACGAGGTCGAAGGGCGTCTCCAACCGCTCCAGATACTGGAAGACGTCCGCCCTTTCGAAGGTAATCCGGTCCGCGACGCCGTTCGCCTCGGCCGAGCGGGCGGCGAGCACCTGGGCCTCGGCGGAGCGGTCGATGCCGACCACGCGCGTCGCGCCCGCCAATGCCGCCGGGATCGCGAAGGCCCCGGCATAGCCGTAGAGGTCGAGGACGCTGCGCCCCTTCGCCAGCCGCGCGGCGAAGGCCCGGTTCTCCCGGTGGTCGAAAAACCAGCCGGTCTTCTGCCCGGTCGATAGATCCGCATGGAAGAGGGCGCCATTCTCGCGCAGCGTGACCGGCCCGTCCAGGGTGCCGCGCGCGACCTCTATCCCCTCGGCCAGCCCTTCCAGGCCCCGGGTCGCGCTGTCATTGCGGTGGACGATCGCGGTGGCGCCCAGACGGTCGGTCAGTGCCGCGTCGATGCGCGGCAACAGCCGGTCCATCCCGGCGGTGTTCGCCTGGACGGTGAAGATGTCCCCGAAGCGGTCGATCACGAGGCCCGGCAGCCCGTCCGCCTCGGCATGGACAAGGCGGTAATAGGGCTCCTCGAAAAGCCGCGCGCGCAGGGCGGCCGCGCGTTCGATACGCGCCTCCAGCCAATCCGCCGGCAGCGCGCCCGCGGCCAGATGGTCCGGCTCGCGGCTCAAGGCCCGCGCCGCGATCAGGCTGTGCGGATTGAAATGGACGAGGGCGGCGGGCTCCCCCTCCGGCAGGCAAAGCCGGGCGAGCGTCCCGGGCGCCAGCTTCCGGGCGGCGTTGTCCATCTGGATCTCGTTGCTGAAGGCCCAGGGCGCGCCCTCGGCGAAGCGCTTCCAGGCCTTGGGTTGCAGCAACAGACGGGGGGTGGGGCTCTCGGTATTCATGGCCCGGCTTTTAGAGATTGGCCGGAGGTCCGTCCAGGCAACACAGCGGTTTGATGAGCTGTACATTTCATCAATAACACGTATAACTAGATTGTGCGATATGACGCTCATAATACGTGTTCCGGAGGTGATGGGGAATAATGACAGGGATAGGAACCGTTCTGTCACGGATCGTCTCGATCCTGGTCGTGGGGACGATAGGCTTGGCAGCCACGGGGTGTTCACCCACCGGCATGATGACGGAGGCGGCGGGCGGAATGCCGGCCGAAATCGCCGGTTACCCGACGGTTCTTCACCCCGATCATCGCGTCGCCACGCAGGATGCGGTGATTTCCCAACGGGAGCGCGAGTATCTCGACGAGGCCGTTCCGCTGGCTTTCGCGGTCTCGGAAGACGGGGATTTCGCGGACTGGTGGCGATGTGGAAGCGCGGCCAAGTGCGACGTCACGGTCGAAAGCGTTGTCGAGGATCTGATCGAATATTGCGAGCGCAGGGTGCTGGGCGCCCGCTGCGTGCTGCACAGTCTCGGGACCCGGCGGATCGATCCGACCCTTCGGGACGTGGATTACGCGCCGATCGATTTTGTCCGACTCGCCTCGACGGTACGTCACGGTCCGGACGAGGCGAAGGGGCTGCTCGTCTTCCTGCCCGGTTTCAGCGGATGGGGCAAAGTCGCCAATGACCGCCCGCGCGCCGATGCCGATCAGGGGCCACCCCTGCTTGTCGTGTTGAACGGGCGCGGGTGGGATGTCGTGCGCGTCAATATTCCCTATTCCCGGCGCCTCGTGCACTGGCGGAACGCGGGGCATTGGCGCGCGCTCCTCGAATCCTTCGTGGATCGTGCCCGCGCGGAAGGCTATGACCGTGTGAGCTTCCTCGGTTATTCACGGGGCGGTGCCGAGCTTCTGGGCGCCTTGTCGGCCGGCGCGATGGTCGACGGTGCCGCCGTCATCGAACCCGATCGCCTGGGACCGACGCTTTCGCCTACCGGCGATCTTGCGGTATCGGACGCGCGGCGGAGGGAGGATCTCGCGTCGCTCTTGTCGGGGCATGCCGGAACGCCGTTGCTGTTCGCCTATTTCCGGGAAAGCCGATGGTACGGGACGATGGCGCCGGGCATGGTGAAGGGCATGCTGGCGGAGACCGGAAGCATGACGCGACGCCGATCGGTCCTGATCGATGCCCCCAACGGCTTCGCCAGCCATTTCGCTGGCTATAGCGATGCTTTCGCGGCCGTCTACTCGTCCTGCTTCGACCGTGTCCTGAGCGGCGATAAATCGGGCCGGATGTGCGAGCGTGCGTCGCCGGACAGAAGCCGGCCGCCATTTTGGGCGGTCGAGGCGGATCTGCGTCGCGCCGGTCTGCGGGCCCTGCCGCCCGCTGAACTGCGCGCGCGGATGTCCGGCACGCTCTATTGCGCGGTCGACGCCGCGACCGGCGAACGGGCGGAGCCGATACAGTGTTTCACCATGCGTGACGGGTATTTGATTTCGAGTCCCCGTCTCGACACCAAGGAACCCTATCTCTTCGCCGGCGAGATCGAATGGCGGGCCCAGGATGCGTGCTTCCATGATTTCGACAATATCGAACGTCCCCGCTGTCTACGCTTTCATGAGGGGCAGGAGGGCGCGCTGTGGATGGTCGATGGCACGACCGGGCATGTGTTCGGCGCCTATGCGACGGGCGAGGAGGATCGGATGCCCCCGGCGCGATGGCGGTGCATCGTGACCCGGGACGACGACGGCCCGGTCTGCGAGGAAATGGCGCCGCCGAGCCCGGCGGCTTTCTAATCCGCCACCGCCGCCCGGGTTCCGTCGGTTTCGACCACGCGGTTAAGCTCGTGAAAATTACCGCCGTCATCGCGCGCCCAGTAGTGCAGCGTGATGCGGTCGCGGTCCGCCTTGGTCGCGACATGGTGGTTCGCCTGGACCAGCGTGGTGCCGCCCGCGATCCGATAGGAAACGCAGGCGTCGGCGCATTCCGCCCCGTTTTCCACGCAGACCTTGCCGCGATAGATCGTGACCGGCACGCCATTGGCCTCGGCGAAGCTGCGGCTGTGGGGGTAGCGGTTGCGGCCGTCGACGATCTCGTGACCGAGATCGGCGATGGTAAGGGTAAGGCGCGCCTTGTTCTCCGCCGCCAGCGGCGGATCGGGCAACTCGCGTCGGCAATTGAGCGCGACGTCGGAATCCGAAGCGCCCGGGGATCCGGCCCCGGCGGTCGTCTTGCCCTCCTCCTGGCAGGCGGCGAGGCCCAGCAGCAGAAGGATCGCGAGCATCGCCCGTCCCGCGTTTGCGCGCCCGGTTCTCCTCGATACCCCCAACAACGCGTCCTCCCCACCTTTAAGCCCGAAGCCCGGCGCCGAACCGCCGCCGAATCGTCCTGGCCGGTCAGCCCGTTCCGCCGACGGTCAACCCGTCGAGCCGCATGGTCGGCTGGCCGACGCCCACCGGCACGCCCTGGCCGTCCTTGCCACAGGTGCCGATGCCGGGATCGAGCGCCATGTCGTTCCCGATCATCGACACCTTGGTCAGCGCGTCCGGCCCGTTGCCGATCAGCGTTGCCCCCTTGACCGGGGCGGTGACCTTGCCGTCCTCGATCTTATAGGCCTCGGTGCAGGAGAAAACGAATTTCCCGTTGGTGATGTCGACCTGGCCGCCGCCGAAATTGACGGCATAGAGGCCGTTGGGGACGGAGGCGATGATCTCCGCCGGGTCCTTGTCGCCGCCCAGCATCACCGTGTTCGTCATGCGCGGCATGGGGGCGTGGGCATAGGATTGACGCCGGCCGTTGCCGGTCGGGGCCATGCCCATCAGGCGGGCATTCATGCGATCCTGCATATAACCCTTGAGGATACCGTCCTCGATCAGGACCGTGCGGTTGGTCGGCGTGCCCTCGTCGTCGATGGTAAGGGACCCGCGCCGGTCGGCGAGCGTGCCGTCATCCACCACCGTGACGCCGGGGGCGGCCACGCGTTGCCCCATCAGGCCGGCGAAGGCGCTGGTCTTCTTGCGGTTGAAATCGCCCTCCAGGCCATGGCCGATCGCCTCGTGCAGCAGGATGCCCGGCCAGCCCGAGCCGAGCACGACCGTCATCTCGCCCGCCGGGCAATCGACACTTTCCAGATTGACCAGCGCCTGACGCAGCGCCTCGTCCACCGCGCCCTGCCAGAAGGCGGGATCGATATAGGCGGCATAGTCCGCGCGCCCGCCCGCGCCGTGGCTGCCGCTTTCCATCCGGTCGCCCTCACTGACGACGACGGAGACGTTGAGACGCACGAGCGGGCGGATATCCGCCACCCGTTCGCCGTCGGCGCGTACGATCTGCACGGCCGTCCATTCCCCGGCGAGCGAGGCGGAGACCTGGGAGACGCGGGTGTCCTTGCCGCGCGCGTAGGCGTCGATCTCGGAGAGCAGTTTCACCTTGGCGTCGAAATCGAGCGTCGCGATCGGATTGACGTCCGGATAGAGCGAGGCGTTGGTGCCGGGCGGCGGGGCGGCAAGCGTTCCGGCATGGCCGTGCTTCACCGCGCGCACCGCCTCGGACGCGCGTTTCATCGCCGCTTCCGACAGGTCGCCCGCATGGGCGTATCCGGCCGCGTCGCCGCAGACCGCGCGCAGACCGAATCCCTGGCTCGAATCGAAGGCGGCGTTGCGGATGCGGCCGTCGTCGAAGGTGACGCTCTCCGACTGGCTATATTCCAGATAGAGTTCGCCATCGTCGGCGCCGTGCAGGGTCTCGTCCACCAGCCCCTCGACCCGCGTCCGGTCAAGCCCGGCGCGATCGAAGAAAAGCTCGTCGGTTCTCGCCAAATCGGCCATCGAAAATCCTCATAAATCCTATTTCTGGTGGGGGCGTCGATGCCCCATCGGGCGGTGCGTCGCGTCTGGATACCCAATCCCGGTTCCGTGATAGCATGCCGCTCCCACCACGGAAATGGCGTGGCACCGCCCTCGGATCAAGCAAGGCGGCGGGCCACGGCGGGCCACGGCGGGCCACGGCGGGCCACGGCGGATCGGGAAGAGCGGGAGAGGGGAACGGGAATGTCGGATGTTGGGACGGCCGCCGCCGAGCCGGGCCACGGGGTCTTGCCGCCGACGGAACATCCGTTGCGCTATCAACTCTCGAACGAACTGCATGCGCGGCCGTTCGAGGAACTGACCGCGCCGGCGGATATCGTGCTCTATGCCATGGTGACCGGGGAAGGGACCGCGGGGGACGACCGCGCCCATCTGACCCGGCTGTGCGATCGGTTCGGGATCAATCCGCCGATGGCGGGGGCGAATTTCTTCTCCGCTGATTTCGGGGCCTTCCGGTTGCGCTGGGAACGGCATTCGGAATTCACCGGCTATACCGTCATCCGCCCGCGCACCGGCGGGGCGCCTTTCGCCGAGCCGGCGGGGAACGCCTTGCCCGCCGATTGGTTCGAGGGGCTTCCGGGCGAACTTCTCGTCGCCACGCACCTGGTGCTGCTCTCGCGCGACGATCCGGTGCCGGATCAACGGACGCTGGAGCGCCTGTTCGTGCCGGCCAGTCTGGTGACCAGCCTGCTCGCCGGCGGGTCGGCGCAGGTCTGGACGGATCTGCGCATCCACCCCGATGGGCATAACCGCATCCTGCTGCGCGATCTGCATATGCAAAACCGCAAGGCGGGCCGGGTGGTTCAGCGGCTGCTGGAAATCGCGACCTACCGCAACGTGGCGCTGCTGGCCCTGCCGCTGGCGCGGGAGACCAGCCCGCGAATCGCCCGTATCGACCGGGCGCTCGCCGATTTGACGGCGATGATGGCGGAAACCGGCGCGGCCGATTCGCACGATGACGGGGACTTGCTGGAGCGCCTGACGCGCCAATCGGCGGAGATCGAACGGCTGGCCTCCGAGACCGCCTATCGTTTCAGCGCCGCCAAGGCCTATCACGCGCTGATCGAGACCCGCCTCCTGGAATTGCGGGAGGAGCAGATCGACGGCTATCAGACGATCGCGGAGTTCCTGGAACGCCGGCTGGGCCCCGCGATGCGGACCTGCGCCTCGGTCGGCGACCGGCTCGCCGATCTGTCCCGGCGCGCGACGCGGGCGGCCAATCTGCTGCGCACACGGGTCGATTTCGCGCTGGAGCGGCAGAATCAGAACCTGCTGCATTCGATGGATCGTCGCGCGAAACTCCAGCTTCGGCTGCAACAGACGGTGGAGGGCCTCTCGGTCGCCGCGATCAGCTATTACCTCATCGGCTTGATCGGGTACGCGACCAAGGCGCTGGCCAAGGCGGGCGCGCCGGTCGATCCGACCCTGGCGACGGGGGTGTCGGTGCCGTTCATCGTCGCCCTGCTGTGGGTCGGCATGCACCGGACGCGGCGAATGATCCAGCGCCGCGACGAGGGGCGGGAGCCTTGAAAACCGCCGGTCGCGGCGGCGCGCGTGCGCGGGACAGGTCGTCGCAGGCGCCTGAAAGCCGTTGATTCCGGGCGCCCCATGGTGTTTAACCCGGCACGATGAACAGGCCTTGAGCACGGGGGCGAAGCCGGGGCGCGCGAGGGGACATGGGAAATGGTCCGGCGCCCGCTCGTCCGAACGGGACGGTCCCCCGAGGGGGCCGTCCGGCGCGGGTGGTTCGAGGTCGTAAGGTTTGCTGATTTGCGGCACCGGGCGTTTCGATCGTAAGGGGATCGGGCGGCGCGCGGGGCGAGCGACGGGGAGATGGCGCGCATGAGCGTTGGCAGTTTCACGAAACGGATGACCACGGCCGCGGGCGCTTCCGCCCTGGCCGCGATCGGCATGCTGGCGAGCGGCGGCGCCGCCCTGGCCGCGAAATCGGAACCCTGGCAGATGAGCCTGCCGGAGCCGGTGAGCCCGATCGCCGAGCAGATGCGCGACTTCCATGATTATTGGCTGCTGCCGATCATCACGGTGATCACGATCTTCGTGTTGGCGCTGCTGCTCTACACCTGCTGGCGATTCCGGGAGAGCGCGAACCCGACCCCCTCCAAGCGTCAGCACAACACGCTGCTCGAGGTGCTTTGGACCGGCATTCCGGTGATCATCCTGGTCGTCCTGGCCGTGCCGTCGATGCGGTTGCTCTACGCCACCGACGATGTGGCGGATTCGGACATGACGCTGAAGATCGTCGGGCATCAATGGTACTGGGAGTACCAGTATCTCGACGAGAACTTCCAGTTCGACGCCTTCCTCGCGGCGCGCACCCACGAGGAGGCGGATGAGCAGGGCGTCCACCGTCTGATGGATACGGACAATGTCGTCGTTCTGCCGAGCGGGACGAAGATCCGTCTTCAGATGACGTCGGCCGACGTCATCCACAATTGGTCGATGAGCGATTTCGGCGTGCGCGTCGATACCGTCCCCGGCCGGCTGAACGAAAGCTGGACGCTGATCGAGGAGGGCGAGGAAGGCATGTATTACGGCTTCTGTTCCGAGCTTTGCGGCACGGATCACGCCTATATGCCGATCGCGGTGAAGGTCGTCACCAAGGACGAGTACCGTCAGTGGGTGGCCGAGGCGAAGGACCAGTACGCCGCCATCGATCCCACGCTGGAGGACGGCGCGGACGAGGATACGAAGACCGCGGCCGCCGACGCGGCCCGGGACGAGGGCGCGGCCGAACCCGTCAAGCTCGCCGCCGACGAGACGTCGCGGTAAGGCAAGGCGGGAACGGGTCGCGAAACGGAGAGAACGGTTATGAGCTACGCTGGAACGGCCGACCATCACGACGATCACAAGCCCAAGGGCATCGCCCGTTGGCTTTACTCCACCAACCACAAGGATATCGGGACGATGTACCTGATATTCTCCGTGGTCGCCGGGCTTATCGGCGGTGCCTTCTCGGTCATGATGCGCATGGAGCTGCATGATCCGGGCGTTCAGTTCATGGCGGACGGCCAGCAATGGAACGTCTTCATCACCGCGCATGGCCTGATCATGGTCTTCTTCGTGGTGATGCCCGGCCTGATCGGCGGTTTCGGAAACTGGTTCGTGCCGTTGATGATCGGCGCGCCGGACATGGCCTTCCCGCGCATGAACAATATCAGCTTCTGGCTGTTGATCCCGGCCTTCGCGCTGCTGTTGCTCTCGGCGCTGACGGGGTCGGGCGCGGGCACGGGCTGGACGATCTATCCGCCGCTGTCCTCGGTGCTGGGGCATCCGGGCGCGTCGGTGGATATGGCGATCTTCTCGCTCCACCTCGCGGGCGCCTCCTCGATCCTGGGGGCGATCAACTTCATCACCACGATCTTCAACATGCGCGCGCCGGGCATGACGCTGCACAAGATGCCGCTCTTCGCCTGGGCCATGCTGATCACGGCCTTCCTGCTGGTGCTGTCCCTGCCGGTTCTCGGCGGCGCCATCACCATGCTGTTGACCGATCGTAACTTCGGAACCTCCTTCTTCGCGCCGGCCGGTGGCGGTGACCCGATCCTGTTCCAGCATCTGTTCTGGTTCTTCGGGCATCCGGAGGTCTATATCATGATCCTGCCGGCCTTCGGGATCGTCAGTCACGTGGTCTCGACCTTCTCGAAGAAGCCGATCTTCGGCTATCACGGCATGGCCTACGCCATGGTGTCGATCGGGTTCGTCGGCTTCGTCGTGTGGGCGCACCACATGTACACGGTCGGTCTCGATGTCGATACGCGCGCCTATTTCACGGCGGCGACGCTGGTGATCGCGGTGCCGACCGGCATCAAGATCTTCAGTTGGATCGCGACCATGTGGGGCGGTTCGCTGCGTTTCACCACGGCGATGCTGTGGGCCGTCGGCTTCATCTTCCTGTTCACGGTCGGCGGCGTGACGGGCGTGGTGCTGGCGAACGCGGGCATGGACCTGCAGCTTCACGACACCTACTACGTCGTAGCCCACTTTCACTATGTGTTGTCGCTGGGCGCCGTCTTCGCGCTGTTCATGGGCATCTACTATTGGATGGGCAAGATGTCGGGCCGTCAGATTCCGGAATGGGCGGGTAAGCTGCATTTCTGGACGACCTTCATCGGCGTCAACCTGACCTTCTTCCCGCAGCATTTCCTGGGCCTCGCCGGCATGCCGCGCCGCTATGTCGATTACGCGGACGGCTTCGCCCAGTGGAACGCGATCAGCTCCTGGGGGGCTTATATCGCCTTCGCCTCGACGTTGTTCTTCGTCGGGCTGATGATCTACACGCTCCTCGCCGGCAAGCGCGTGGGCGACAACTACTGGGGCGAGGGGGCGAAGACCCTCGAATGGACGGTCAGCTCGCCGCCGCCGTTCCATACCTTCAACGATCTGCCGCGCGTTAAGTAAGGCGGGCCGGCGTCGCGTCCCGGGGCGAGGGGGCCTGGGGACGTGCCCGAAAGATGCGGCCGGCGGTTCCGACCGATATATGGGGTCGGAACCGCCGGTGCCTCCCGAGGGGGGCATCACCGCTGCATGCGACGCGATGCGTGGCATCATGGCATTGGCGAGCCGTGATATTGATGATCCTTGGACAAGGGACCCCGTGATCCGTGAGCGATAGCACCTACAGCCAGGATATCGAGTTCCGCTATGCCGGCGGCATGCGCGACGCGGTCGCGGTGACCGGCGCGCCGGCGCAGGTGCGCGACTATATCCAGTTGCTCAAGCCCCGGGTCATGTCGCTGGTGGTCTTCACGGCGGTGGCAGGGTTGATCGCCGCGCCCGGCACGCTGCATCCGGTCCTGGCCGCGGTCGCCATCCTGTGCGTCACGGTCGGCGCGGGCGCGGCCGGTGCCATCAATATGTGGTACGACCGCGACATCGACGCCATCATGAGCCGGACCCGGGGCCGTCCCCTGCCGACCGGCCGGGTGCCGGCGGCGGAGGCGCTCAGCCTCGGCGTCGTTCTCGCGCTTTTCTCGGTCGGGTTGATGGCGGTCGCGGTCAATTACGCGGCCGCGGCGCTGTTGGCCGGCACGATCCTCTTCTATGTCTTCGTCTACACCATGTGGTTGAAGCGCCGCACGCCGCAGAACATCGTCATCGGCGGGGCCGCCGGGGCATTCCCGCCGATGATCGGCTGGGCGGCGGTGACGGGGGACGTCTCCTTCGCGTCGATCGCGCTTTTCGCCATTATTTTCTTCTGGACGCCACCGCATTTCTGGGCGCTGGCGCTCTTCAAGACCGGTGACTACGACAAGGCGGGCGTTCCGATGCTGCCCAATGTCGCGGGCAGGGCGGCGACGAAGCGGCAGATTCTGCTCTATACCGTGCTATTGTTCCCCATCGGATTGGCGCCCTGGCTGCTTGGCGCGGCGGGTTCCGTTTACGGTTTGTCGGCCGCGGTGCTGGGGGGGCTGTTCCTGGTATCCGCGCTCGCCGTGTTGCGCGAGCCGGACGATGCCGGGGACAAGGCGGCGAAGCGGATGTTCGGCTATTCAATCTTTTATCTGTTCGCGATCTTCGGCGCGCTTATCGTCGATGCCGCGAGCGCCGCGATGGCTTAACCGTCGCGCGCGGACCGTCAGGAAAGGCCCGAAGGAGCCATGAACACCATCGTGAAGGACGAGGACCGCCAAGCCCTCGACGGCGACATCCGCCGCGATCCGAAGCAGGTTCACCGCCGTCAGCGCGGTAAGAACCTGGTGGTGGCCGGCTTGGTCGTGGCGTTCGTTGTGATCGTCTATATCGTCTCGATCGTTCGGATGGGAGGCTAGTCGATGGGCGAGGGCGAACACGCGCGACCGGATGACGCGGGAGGGCGGCGCGACGCGCGGCGGTCGAAGAACCGTCGGGTCGCGCTCGGCGCGTCATGCGCCGTCCTGGCCATGGTGGGACTCAGCTTCGCCAGCGTGCCGCTCTACGACCTATTCTGCCGCGTCACCGGCTATGGCGGCACGACGCAGACGGCCTCGGGCGATGGGGTCGCGGTGATCGACCGGCAGGTTACGGTGCGTTTCGACGCCAGCACCAATGCGGGGCTGCCCTGGGAATTCCGGGCGGCGCAGAAGCCGATGACGGTCCAGGTGGGGGAGACGAATCTCGCCTTCTACAAGGCGGCCAATCTGGCCGACCGGGAGACGCTGGGGACCGCCACCTTCAATGTCACGCCGCTCAAGGCGGGGCAGTATTTCGTCAAGATCGACTGTTTCTGCTTCACGGAGCAGCGGCTGAAGCCGGGGGAAGCGGTCGACATGCCGGTCAGCTTCTATATCGATCCGGCGATCGCCGAGGACCCCAATCTGGACGACACGAACACGGTCACGCTCTCCTATACCTTCTTCCCGAAGGAGGATGAAGGGAGCGGCGGCGATCAGGTCTCCTCGCTGGACAGCGCGAGTGGGCTGGAGTAACTGAATTCCGGGCCCGGGCGGCAGGACGCCCGGCCCGGCGCGCCGGCGGATCGCCGCGAGGGAAATCTGGGGGAAGGACCCCGAGACCAAGGGGAATGAGGAATGGCTAGCGAACACCACGCGCCCAATCACGATTACCATCTGGTGGACCCGAGCCCGTGGCCGGCGCTCGGCGCGCTCTCGGGCTTCGTGCTCGCGATGGGCGCGGTGCTCTATATGCACCCGGACCTGATCGGGATCGATATCGGCGTCCTGAAGTTCGTCCCGGGCATCATCCTGGTCCTGGCGACCATGTTTTACTGGTGGCGCGACGTCGTGCGCGAGGCCAGCGCGGGCGACCATAAACCGGTGGTGCAGCTCGGCCTGCGCTATGGGATGGCGCTGTTCATCGCGTCGGAGGTGATGTTCTTCGCGGCGTTCTTCTGGGCCTATTTCGATGCCAGCCTGTTCCCCGACGCCGCGGAGCAAATGACGCGGGCGGAAGTAACCGGCGGGCAGTGGCCGCCGACGGGGGTCGAGACCTTCGATCCCTTCCATCTGCCCTTCATGAACACGTTGATCCTGCTGCTCTCCGGCTGCACGGTCACCTGGGCGCACCATGCGTTGCGGGAGGGCGACCGGAAGGGCCTGATCCAAGGGTTGTGGCTGACGGTCCTGCTGGGCTTCACCTTCACCTGCCTGCAGGCTTATGAATACAGCCACGCGACCTTCGGCTTCACCGATGGCATCTATGCCTCGACCTTCTTCATGGCCACGGGCTTCCACGGCTTCCACGTGATCGTCGGAACCATCTTCCTGGCGGTTTGCCTGGTGCGTTCCTACAAGGGTCATTTCAGCCCGAGCCAGCATTTCGGCTTCGAGGCGGCGGCTTGGTACTGGCACTTCGTCGACGTGGTGTGGCTGTTCCTGTTCGTGGCGATCTACTGGTGGGGCGCCTGACCGGGATGCTCGACCCCGGCGCTAAGCCCGGGTGGATCACTACGTAGCGCGCTGCAGTGCCACCCGCTCGGGATTGGCACCGTGAGTGAGGGGGCGGGCGCCGGGCGGATCATGCCGGCGCCCGTTCTCGTTCGTGGCGCCTTCCCGCCGGGCATGTGAGCGCGGTGGGGTAAGCGACTACCGACCAACCGGTGGTTAGCCGCCGGCCAATGGAATGGAAATCGATGCCCGACACAGACAACGATACCGACAGAGAGATATATCCAAGCCCCTGGCGCACCGGCTGGAAAGGGCGGTGCCCGCGCTGCGGGCAGGGCCGGCTCTACCGCAGTTTCCTGAAGGTGGCGGACCGCTGCGCCGTTTGCGATCTGGAGCTCGGGCGCGAGGATGCGGGCGACGGCGCCGTGCCCTTCCTGATCTTGCTGATCGGCGGGCTCGGCGTCGGCGTGGCGATGATCCTGCTCTTCGGCCTCGAATGGCCGGTCTGGGGGGTCTTTGCCCTGACGCTTCCGTTAATGGCTCTTCTGACCGTGATCGCGATCCCCAAGGCGAAAGGGGTGCTGATCGCGCTGCAATTCGTCACCCGTGCCGGCGACACCGGTCGTAACAGCTTCGAGGAAGAGTGAGCATTCATGGCGTTCCGCCCGAAACTGATCCCAACCCTGTTCACCCTGCCGGCCCTGGTCGTGCTGATCGCGCTGGGGGTTTGGCAGCTTCAGCGGCTCGGTTGGAAAGAGGATTTGATCGACAAGCTCCAGTCGCGCTCCGTCGCGGAGGTCGTGCAATTGCCGACCGGGTCGCTCGACCGGGAGGCATGGGAATATCGTCGTGTCCGGGTGACGGGGCGTTTCCATCATGACGAGGAGATGCATCTCCTCAACCGGTCGCTGAATGGCAATCCGGGGCTGCATGTCCTGACTCCGATGACCCGAACCGACGTGGCGGGGGAGCCGACGATCCTGGTCAATCGCGGTTGGGTGCCCTTCGACCGCAAGGATCCGGAGACCCGGCCCGAAGGACAGTTGGAAGGTGAGGTGACAGTCGAGGGCATCCTGCGCTTTCCCCGGGAAGTGACGGGGTTGCAACGCGTTTTTCTGCCGGAGAACGAGCCCGATAATAACATGTGGTATGATGCGAATATCGGCCAGATGAGCACGCGGATCGGCGCCGACTTACCGAATTATTATCTCGTCGACGGGCGGGAGGAGACGCCCGGTCTCTATCCCGTGGGTAAGCAATGGCGGCTCGATATCCGCAACGACCATCTGCAATATGCGCTGACGTGGTTCTTCCTGGCCGGGGCGCTGGCCGTGATCTATGTGCTCTATCACCGTCCGAAGCGCGCCGAGGAGGACGGTGACGGAAACGGGACGGAGGCGTCATGAGCGCCTTGCCCCAGGCTTCCCCCGCTTCCTGCCCCGCCTACACCGACTTGGCGGACCGTTTCCGGCGCATGGCGGTCTTGGCGGAATGCGAGACGGTGCTGCATTGGGACGCCGCCGTGATCATGCCGGCCAGCGCGGCGGGGCCGCGCGGCGATCAACTGGCCGAGCTGCGCGTCATCCTGCACGAGCAATCGACCGACCCCGCCCTCGCCGAATTGCTTCAGGCGGCCGGGGGCGAACCGCTGGACCCATGGCAGGCCGCGAATCTGCGGGAGATGCGGCGGGACCATCTGCACGCGGCCGCGGTTCCGGGCGATCTGGTGGCGGCGTTGAGCCGGGCCTGCTCGGCCTGCGAATCCGTTTGGCGCGATGCCAGGCCGCGTAACGACTACGCCGCCGTGGCGCCGCATCTGGAGGAGGTGCTGCGCCTCACCCGGCGGGCGGCGGCGGCGAAGGCCGATGCCCTGGGGCTCGATCCCTATGATGCCCTGATGGATCAGTTCGAGCCGGATGCCCGCCGGGCCGAGGTCGATCCGATCCTGGAGGATTACGCGGCGTTCCTGCCCGATTTCCTGGGCGAGGTCCTGGAGGAACAGGCGCGCCACCCCGCGCCGAGGGTGCCGGAGGGGCCGTTTCCCGCCGATGCGCAACGCCGCTTGGTGCGCACCCTTCTGGAAACGGTGGGCTTTCCCTTCGATCAAGGGCGCATGGATGAAAGCGCGCATCCCTTCTCCACCGGCTATCCCGGCGACAGCCGCATCACCATCACCATCAAGGAAGACGACCCCGCGATGGCGGTGATGGCGGCGCTGCACGAATGCGGGCACGCGCTCTACGAGGCGAACCTGCCGTCTGACTGGGCGCGGCAGCCGGTCGGGCGGGCGCGCGGCATGGCCGTGCATGAGAGCCAGTCCCTGATCGTGGAGATGCAGGCCTGCCGCTCGCCGGAATTCATCGGCTGGTTGGCGCCGCGTCTGAGCGAATGGCTCGGCGACGATCCCGCCTTCGCGCCGGACAATCTGCGTGCCCTCTATGGTCGGGTGACCCCGGATTTCATCCGGGTCGAGGCGGACGAGGTGACCTATCCCGCCCATGTCATCCTGCGGTACCGGCTGGAGAAGGCGCTGCTCGCCGGCGATCTGTCCGTGGCGGACCTGCCGGGGGCGTGGGACGAGGGCATGGAAGCGCTGCTCGGCATCCGCCCGCCATGTCCGGCGAAGGGCTGCATGCAGGATATCCATTGGTTCGACGGCGCCTTCGGCTATTTCCCGACCTATACGTTGGGCGCCATGACCGCGGCCCAACTTATGGCGGCGGCGCGGGCCGAGCGGCCCGGCATTCCGGATGATCTGACGCGCGGTGATTTCGGCCCGCTGCTTGATTGGTTGCGCCGGCATGTGCACTCTCGGGCCTCCAGCCTCTCGACGCGGGAGCTGGTCACGGAGGCGACGGGCCGGTCGCTCGACCCGGCGGCCTTCCGGGCGCATCTGCGCGCGCGTTACCTTGGGAGAGACTAGACGATGGACGTCACCGCCAAGCAGGTTCAGGAACTCTACGAGCAACTGATGCCCATGGTTCTCGACTATGGGGAGAATATCGTCAGCGCGATCCTGATCCTGATTGTCGGCTATTGGGTGGCCAACCGCCTGTCGGGCGGCATGCGCCGGCTGGTCGACCGGCAGAAGCGCCTTGATGCGACGGTCAAGCCGTTGCTGGCCAATCTGGTCAAGTACACGGTGATCGCGATCACCGTGATCGCGGTCCTCAACCGCTTCGGTGTGCAGACCGCCAGCATCATCGCGGTCGTCGGTGCCGCCGGCCTCGCCATCGGTTTGGCCCTGCAGGGGACGCTGCAAAACATCGCCGCCGGGATCATGCTGCTGGGGCTGCGCCCCTTCAAGGTGGGGGAATATATCCAGGCGGGCAGTCTGGGCGGCACGGTGGAGGAGATCGGCCTCTTCACCACCACGATGACGACGGCGGACGGGGTCTATATCTCCGCGCCGAATTCGTCGCTCTGGAATCAGGCGATCACCAACTATTCGCGTAACGCGACCCGGCGCCTCGATTTCGAGGTCGGCATTTCCTATGACGACGATATCGCGAAGGCGCAGGCGGCTCTCATGTCCCTGATGCAATCCGATCCGCGTATCAAGCCCGACCCGGCGCCGATGACCATGGTGACCGCGCTGGCGGACAGTTCGGTCAATATCAATATGCGCTGCTGGATCTCGACGGCGGACTTCTGGGCCGTGAAATGGGATATGCAGAAGGGTGCCAAGAAGGCGGTGGAGGATGTCGGCTGCACCATCCCCTTCCCGCAGCGCGATTTGCACATGATCGAGGCGAAGGGCTGACACGGTGGCGATGCGTTATATCAGTACAAGGGGAGCGGCGCCCGAACTTGGCTTCGGTGAGGTGCTTCTGACCGGCCTCGCGCGCGATGGGGGGCTTTACGTCCCGGCATCCTGGCCGCGCTGGAAGGCGGAGGATTGGGCCGCGTTGCGGGGCCTGTCCTATGTCGATCTGGCGACCCGGATCATGCACCCTTTCGTCTCCGAGGTGTTGAGCGAGGGGGAACTCGCCGATCTGTGCGCCGACGCCTATGCGGAATTCGATCACGACGCGGTCGCGCCCCTGAAGCAGCTCGACGCCAATAGCTGGTTGATGGAGCTGTTCCACGGGCCGACGCTCGCCTTCAAGGATTTCGCGCTGCAGGTTTTGGGTCGGCTGTTCGACCATGTCCTGCGCGAGCGTGGGGAGCGGGTGACCATCGTCGGCGCGACCTCCGGCGATACCGGGTCGGCCGCGATCGAGGCCTGCCGCGACCGGGAGGCGATCGATATCTTCATCCTGCATCCGAAGGGGCGGACCTCGGAGGTGCAGCGCCGGCAGATGACGACCGTCGAATCCGCGAACGTCCATAATATCGCGATCGAGGGCAGCTTCGACGATTGCCAGGATCTGGTGAAGGGGCTCTTCAACGATCCCGCCTTCCGGGACGAAATGAACCTCTCCGCCGTCAATTCTATCAACTGGGCGCGCATCATGGCCCAGATCGTCTATTACGCGCATGCCGCGATCGCGTTGGGCGCCCCGGATCGGGAGGTGGCCTTCGCCGTGCCGACCGGCAATTTCGGCAATGTCTTCGCCGCCTATGGCGCGCGGGAGATGGGCTTGCCCGTGGCGCAGCTCATCGTCGGATCGAACGAGAACGACATTCTGACCCGCTTCCTCGACGGCAACGACATGTCCGTGCGTGACGTGCATGCGACGACCTCGCCCTCGATGGATATCCAGGTTTCCAGCAATTTCGAGCGCCTGCTGTTCGATCTGCTGGACCGGGACGGGGAGGCGACGGCGCACGCGATGCAGACCTTCCGGGCGAGCGGGCGGCTACCGTTGGACGAGGCGCGCTGGCACCGTGCGACGCAGCTTTTCGCCGGTGGACGCTTCACCGATGCCGAGGCCGGCGCCGCCATCGCCGGCGTGCTGGAGGCGACGGGCGAACTGCTGGACCCCCACAGCGCCATCGGCGTGTTGGCCGGCTGGACCAAGCGTCGCGACCCCGCGATCCCGTTGGTCAGCGTCGCGACCGCGCATCCGGCGAAGTTCCCGGACGCGGTCGAGGCCGCCTGCGGCCGGCGCCCGCAATTGCCGGAGCGTCTGGCCGACCTGTTCGAGCGCGAGGAGCGCTATAGCGAGATGCGCAACAATCTGGGCGACCTCCAGGCCATGATCCGGGCCAACAACCGCGCGGGGGCGCCGGCATGAGCGTTCGGGTCACGCGTCTTTCCAACGGACTCACCGTCGCGACCGACCGGATGGATCATGTCGCGACCGCCAGCCTTGGCATATGGGTCGGCGCCGGCACGCGGGCGGAGCCGGCGGAGATCAACGGTGTCGCGCATTTCCTGGAGCATATGGCCTTCAAGGGGACGGAGCGGCGCAGCGCGCGCATGATCGCGGAGGAGATCGAGGCCGTCGGCGGCATCCTCAACGCCTATACCGCGCGCGAGAACACCGCCTATTACGTCAAGGTGCTGGCGGAGGACGTGCCGCTCGCTCTCGATATCGTCTCCGACATCCTGATGAATCCGACCTTCGACCCGGTGGAGTTGGATCGGGAGCGCTCCGTCATCCTGCAGGAGATCGGTCAGGCCCACGATACGCCCGACGACATCATCTTCGACCACTTCCAGGAGCACGCCTATCGCGACCAGGCGATGGGGCGTCCGACCCTGGGCACGGTGGAGACCGTGCGCGCCATGCCGCGCGAGGCGATCCGCGATTTCATGGGGCGGCGCTATGCCGGCGACCGGATGGTGCTGGCGGCGGCCGGCAATGTCGATCACGACCGGATCGTGGCACTGGCGGAGGCGGCCTTCGGCGCGTTGAGGCCGCGGGCCGACGTCTCGATCGAGGCCGCGCGCTATACCGGCGGCGAGATCCGCGAGACGCGGGAAAGCGAGCAGGTGCACCTGATCCTCGGCTTCCAGGGGTCGAGCTACACGGACCGGGATTTCTATCCGGCGGCCGTGCTGAACACCGCCTTGGGGGGCGGCATGTCCTCGCGTCTGTTCCAGCAGATCCGGGAGGAGCGGGGCCTCGTCTATTCCATCTTCTCCTTCAACGCCTCCTTCGCGGATGACGGGATATTCGGCGTCTATGCCGGCACCGGACCGGAGGATGTGGGCGAACTCGTGCCCGTGCTGTGCGACGAGATCGCGGGTGTCGCCGCGCGCCCCATGCCGGCGGAGGAGATCGCCCGCGCCCGCGCCCAGGTGAAGGCCGCGATGCTGATGGCGCGGGAATCGACCGGCGCGCGCTGCGACCAACTCGGTCAGCAGATCCTGATCCATGGTCAGCCTATTCCGATCGAGGAACAGGTCGCGAAGCTGGAAGCCGTCGACGCCGAAGCCGTGGCCCGCGCGGCCGGCCGGATATTCGGGACCGCGCCGACGCTGGCGGCGACGGGGCCGCTCGGCCGGTTGGAATCCTTCGACCGGATCGCCGGCCGCCTGCCCGCGCGCGCGGCCTGACGGGCGGCGGGACGGCGGCGCGATGGCGAGGGGACGGGTGTTCGGTCTGCTCGCGCGGCGCCAGCCAAGGCTCCGCCTCGTCGGCCCCAGCGTCTCGATTCGCTGCCCCCAGCGCCGCGACCGGCGCGCCTGGATCGCCGTGCGGCAGGAAAGCAAGGGCTTCCTGGAGCCGTGGGAGCCGGTCTGGCCGCGCGATGCGCTCACCCCCGGCGGCTATCGCCGGCGGCTTGAGCGGTTCCATTCGGAATGGCATGCGGGAACCGGGTTCGGCTTCTTCCTCTTCACCAATGACGGCGGGCATCTCGTCGGCGGCATCACGCTCGCCAATGTGCGCCGCGGCGTGGTGCAGAGCGCCAATGTCGGCTATTGGACGGGCGAGCCCTATATCCGCCGGGGCTATATGTTCGAGGGGGTGCAGCTCTGCCTCGACTTCGCCTTCCGGCATCTGTCCCTGCACCGGATCGAGGCTGCCTGCCTGATCGACAATGAGGCGAGTCGCCAACTCCTCCTGAAGTCGGGATTCCGCGCCGAGGGCGTCGCGCGAAAATATCTGTGCATCGCCGGGAAATGGCAGGATCACGAGACCTTCGCCATCCTGTCCAGCGACCCACGCCCCAGCGTGCCCGTCGTGGAGACGACGTGAGGCGCCCGGCACGCCCTCTTTCCGTCCCCGGCCGCAGGGGCTAAAAGGCCAGCGGACGTTTAATGCTGCTCTCAATGGGAGGATAATGCGCGATGGCCGCCAACAAGACGCTTTTGATGTTGCCGGGGGACGGGATCGGGCCCGAGGTCTCGGCCGAGGTCACCAAGGTGATCGACTGGATGGACAAGCGCCGCGCGATCTCCTTCGATATCGAGCAGGGGCTGGTCGGCGGTGCCGCCTATGACGCCCACGGCGTGGCCATCACGGACGAGGTGATGGACCGCGCGATGAACACGGACGCCGTGCTGTTCGGCGCGGTCGGCGGGCCGCAATATGATAACCTGGGCTGGGACGTGCGGCCGGAGGCCGGGCTGCTTCGTCTGCGCAAGGAGATGGATCTCTTCGCCAATCTGCGCCCGGCGGTCACCTTCGACGCGCTGTTGGAAGCCTCCACCCTGAAGCCGGAGGTCATCCGGGGCCTCGACATCCTGATCGTGCGCGAACTGACCGCCGGCGTCTATTTCGGCGAGCCGCGCGGCATGCAGGAATGGCAGGGTCAGGAGCGTTGCATCGACACCCAGTCCTACACCAAGGCGGAGATCGAGCGCGTGGCGGAAGTCGCCTTCGATCTGGCCCGCAAGCGGGGCAAGAAGGTCACCTCGGTCGAGAAGGCCAATGTCATGAAGACCGGCGTCTTCTGGCGCCAGACCGTGACGGCGCTGCACGGGGCGGGCGGTTATGCCGATATCGAGCTCGGCCATATGTATGCCGACAACTGCGCCATGCAGCTCGTGCGCAACCCGAACCAGTTCGACGTGATCGTCACCGACAATCTGTTCGGCGACCTGCTGTCGGACTGCGCGGCGATGCTGACGGGTTCGCTTGGCATGCTGCCGTCGGCCTCGCTCGGCGCGGTGGACGGCACGGGTCGGCGCAAGGCGCTTTACGAGCCGGTGCACGGCTCCGCCCCCGATATCGCGGGCGAGGGCAAGGCGAACCCGCTGGCCATGCTGCTTAGCTTCGCGATGGCGCTGCGCTATAGCTTCGACTTGCAGGAGGATGCCGATCTGGTGGAGCAGGCCGTTCAGGATGTGTTGAGCGAGGGCAAGCGCACCGCGGATATCATGGGCACGGGCGGGGAAGTGCTCTCGACCCGGCAGATGGGCGACGCGGTGTGCGCCGCGCTCGATCGCCGCGCGGCCTGATTGGAGCGAAAGGTCGGGGCGGGGAACGCTGGGGCGGGGAACGCTTGATTATCGCGTCACCCGTCCCTATCTTCCTCGTGAATTAGGGGAAAGGGGTTTCCCCAAATGTGGACGGATAAGGCGATGATTCGCAGTCACGCGGCCCACGTGGCCACGAAAACGACCGCGACGACCAAGACGGGGCCCCGCTAGGGGACGGCCCGCGCCACCGACGTCTGCCGCTTCAGGGAAGTGAGATGGAATTGGATCGGGCCGGGACCTTCCCGGCCCGTTGTCGTTTGGGGCGGCCCGAAGGCCGCGCTGGAAGCAAGGAAGGATGGAGTATAATGGGGTACAAGATCGCCGTGGTCGGCGCGACCGGCAATGTCGGCCGAGAGATTCTGAAGATCATGGACGAGCGCGGCTTTCCGGCGGACGAGGTGGTGGCTCTCGCCTCCTCGCGCTCCGTCGGGAGCGAGGTCAGCTTCGGCGAGGACAAGGTTCTGAAGGCCCGGAACCTCGCCGATTTCGACTTCACGGGCACGGATATCGTGCTGTCCTCGCCGGG
Organism: Marivibrio halodurans; assembly: GCF_017963645.1. Classification (GTDB taxonomy): domain Bacteria; phylum Pseudomonadota; class Alphaproteobacteria; order UBA8366; family Aestuariispiraceae; genus Marivibrio; species Marivibrio halodurans. The sequence continues at coordinate 125,905 of NZ_JAGMWN010000008.1, forward strand.
CGCCAAGGTTTCGGCCGAATATTCCCCGAAGGCCGCCGCCGCCGGCGCGATCGTCGTCGACAACACTTCGCACTGGCGCATGGACCCGGATTGCCCGCTGGTCGTGCCGGAGGTGAACCGCGCGGCCCTCAAGGATTGCCGCAAGAAGGGCATCATCGCGAACCCCAATTGCTCGACCATTCAGATGGTCACCGCGATGAAGCCGTTGCATGATCTGGGCACGATCACGCGCTGCGTGGTGGCGACCTATCAGTCGGTGTCGGGCTCCGGCCGCGAAGGGATGGACGAACTGTTCAACCAGACCCGCGCCGTCTATGTGAACGACCCGATCACCAAGTCGAAATTCACCAAGCAGATCGCCTTCAACGTCATCCCGCATATCGATGTCTTCATGGATGACGGCTCCACCAAGGAGGAGTGGAAGATGGTGGTCGAGACCAAGAAGATCCTCGACCCCAAGATCAAGGTGCAGGCGACCTGCGTGCGCGTTCCGGTCTTCATCGGGCACGGCGAGGCCGTGAATCTGGAGTTCGAGCGCGAGGTGACCGTCGATCAGGCGCGCGAGGCGCTGTCCAACGCGCCCGGCATCGTCGTTTTCGACAAGCGCCAGGACGAAGGCTACGTCACGCCCGAGGAATGCGCCGGCGAGGACCCAGTCTATATCAGCCGCATCCGCGAGGACGCGACGGTCGAGAACGGCCTGTCCATGTGGGTGGTCGCCGACAATCTGCGCAAGGGCGCGGCCCTCAATACCGTGCAGATCGCCGAGGCACTGGTCGAGGACGGCTACGTCTGATCGTTCCTATGCCGAACCGGCGGGCGGCGCGCCATGCGTCGCCTGCCCGGTGGCACGTAGGGCCACGTTCACCAGGTCGCGGGCGATGCGCTCCGTCGTCTCGGTCGGCGCATGGATCATGCGCGCGCGGATCGCCGTCGCCATGGCGATCGCCTGCAGCACGTCACCGTTGCTGGTCTCGCCTGTGATGCCGATATCGCGTTCGACCGCGCGCAGGATCGTGGTGATCAACTGCTCCACCCGCATCGGCGAGACCGTCTCCGGATGCAGGTCGAAATCGATCTCGAACCGGTCGCCGCCCGCGGTGGTGACGCTGTAGGGCAGGGTTCTCGTCGGCATGCTGGGATGGCCTCTTGGCACAAGGGGGCTAAGGTGGCGCGGAACGCGCCATGATGGGGCGGGGGTGGCGCTTACGCCCGCGGGCGAGGGGTTAGGATCAACCGCCCTGACTGGCGGCGTCGGGGGGAGCGGCCTTCTTCGCTTCCGCTTTCTTGGCGGTGGTCTTGGCCGATGTCTTCGCCTTGCGCGCGCCGGCGCGCTTGGCGGGGGCCGCCTTGCGGGCCGCGTGCAGGTCCTGTTCCAGCGTTCGGACCCGGGCTTCCAACCGCTCTTGCTCCAGCCGCGCCTTGGCGGCGACATCCTTCACCGCCTCGAACTCATCGCGCGTGACGAGGTCCATGTCGGACAGCACGCGTTCCAGGCGTTGCCGGACGATGCCCTCGATCTCGTGCCGAACGCCGGAGAACGTGCCCGCGGCACCGTTGGCGACACGCGCGATGTCGTCGAAGATCCTACCCTTGGTCTGCATGGCTGGCCGTCACCTTTCCGCATCATTGCGTGGTCATGGTTCCTGACGCACGATATAGAGGCGCACGCGGGCGATGCAACGTCGTGGTTGACCATGCATGGAAGCGCGCCATGCCCGTGCGGCCGTGGGTGGACCGCTCCGGCCGCCGGCCTTGAAGCCCGGGCGCGGGACGCGTAAGAACGCGATACAACCGGCAATAATGGTGGCGCGGGGACGGACGACATGCTTCTTGTAACGGGTGGCGCCGGCTTCATCGGGTCCAATCTCGTGGCCGCGTTGGCGGAACGCGGCCTGGGGCCCATCGCGATCTGCGATCATTTCGGCGCGGGCGAGGAAGGCGCGGCCAAGTGGCGCAACCTCGCCAAGCATCCGATCGTCGCCGTCGTCCCGCCGGAGCAACTGATGGATTGGTTGGCGGAGGAAGGCCAGGCCGTCTCCACCATCTTCCATATGGGCGCCAGCAGTTCCACCGTGGAGTCGGATGTCGATTTCATCCTGCGCAACAATTTCACGCTGTCGATGAAGCTCTGGTACTGGTGCGCGGAAAACGACGTGCGGCTGATCTATGCCTCCTCGGCCGCGACCTACGGCGACGGGCAACTCGGCTTCGACGACGATAACGATCCGGTGGCGCTGGGGGCGTTGCGCCCGCTCAACCCCTATGGCTGGTCGAAGCAACTCTTCGATACCAATGCCCTTCGGCTGGCGCGGGAGGGGGCGACGCCGCCGCAATGGGCGGGGCTGAAATTCTTCAACGTCTACGGTCCGAACGAGTATCACAAGGGCGGCCAGCGTTCCGTCGCCCATCAACTCTTCGAACAGATCCGCGACGCGGGCCGCGTGCGTCTCTTCAAGTCGCATCATCCCGACTATGAGGACGGCGGGCAGATGCGCGATTTCGTCTGGGTCGGCGATTGCGTGGATGCGATGCTGTTCCTCTATGAGAACAGCACGATCGACGGTATCTTCAATGCCGGCAGCGGCATCGCGCGCAGCTTCAAGGACCTCGCGCTCGCTACCTTCGCCGCGATGGAGCGGGAACCGGACATCCACTATATCGATACGCCCGAAAGCATACGGCAACATTACCAGTACTATACTCAGGCCGAGATGGAGCGGCTGCGCGAGGCCGGCTTCGACCGCCCGGCGACCGTCCTGGAGGATGGTGTCGCGGCCTATGTGCGCGGCTATCTGATGACCGACGATCCTTATCGCTGACGCCGCGCGATCGCTGATATCCGAGGTCCGATGGACACGCACTACATTCACGATCTGGATCCGGTCGCCCTGGAACTCGGCCCGCTGGTGATCCGGTGGTATGCGCTCGCCTATATCGCGGGGTTGTTGATCGCGTGGCGCTGGGGCATGCGGCTCGCCCGGCAAAGTCCTCTGTCGATCGAGCCCGTGCATATCGATCGTTTTCTGACCTGGGCGATCATCGCCGTCATTATCGGCGGGCGCCTGGGGCAGGTGTTGTTCTACGATCCGGGCTTCTATTTCGCCAATCCGATGGAGATCCTGAAGGTCTGGAAGGGCGGCATGGCCTTCCATGGCGGCTTGCTGGGCGTGCTGGTCGCGATGCTGATCTTCGTCCGGATCAACCGGCTGCCGTTGTTCGCGCTGACCGACATCGTGTGCGCCGGCGCGCCGATCGGCATCTTCCTGGGCCGGATCGCGAATTTCATCAATGGGGAGCATTGGGGCCGGCCCGCCGATGTTTCCTGGGCGGTGATCTTCCCGCGCGCGGGGCCGGAGCCGCGCCATCCAAGCCAGCTCTACGAGGCGGGGCTGGAGGGGGTCGGGGTTTTCCTTCTGGTGCTGGTGGGGCTTTATCTGCTGGGCGGATTGCGCCGGCCGGGGCTGATATCCGGGCTGTTCCTGGTCGGCTATGCGGTCGCGCGTTCGGTTGGGGAGCTGTTCCGCGCGCCGGAAGTGCCGATCGGCGACCTGCCCGCCTGGATCACCTATGGCCAGATCCTGTCGCTGCCGATGCTGCTGGGTGGGCTCTATCTGGTATGGCGTGCCTTGAACCGCCCCGTGCTCCTTGCCCCGTCCGGCGCGTCGGATGCCCGTGCCGCCGGCCATGGCTGACAGGGACGGCGATGGGGAAGCCGGCGGTGGGAAGGGGGATTCGTCCGACGCGCTGCTCCGCCTGATCGCCCGGCATGTCGCGCTCGACGGGCCGATGACGGTCGCGGATTTCATGGGCCTCGCCCTCGGTCATCCGACGCATGGCTATTATATGACCCGCGACCCGCTGGGCCGTGGCGGAGATTTCACGACGGCGCCGGAAATCAGCCAGATGCACGGCGAATTGCTTGGCCTCTGGGCGGCGGAGGTCTGGCGGCTGATGGGACGGCCGACGCATGTTCATCTGGTGGAGTTCGGGCCGGGTCGGGGTACCCTGATGGCCGATGCCCTGCGCGCGGCGGCCATGATGCCCGGCTTCCGCGAGGCGCTGCGCGTCACCTTGATCGAGACCAGCCCGGTATTGACCGGTGTTCAGCGCCGTACACTTGCCGATCGCGGTGTTTCCGTCACCTGGGGCACCGGCCTCGCCGATGTGCCGGACGATGGGGCGCCGCTGATCGCCGTCGGGAACGAGTTCTTCGATGCCTTGCCGATCCGCCAATTCCAACGAACGAGGGAAGGGTGGAGAGAGCGCCTGGTCGCGTGCGACCCGGAGGGGGGCGGGCTCGTTTTCGCCCTCGCCCCCGGGCCGGGGCTGGCGGAGGCGCTGCTGCCCCCGGCCGTCCGGGAGGGGGCGCCCGTCGGCGCGGTGGCGGAGGTCGCGCCCGCCGCCTGGGCCGTCGCCCGCGATCTGGGGGAGCGCATCGCGGATCGGGGCGGGGCCGCGCTTTTCCTTGATTACGGCCATGGGCGGAGTGCGGCGGGCGATACGCTCCAGGCCGTGCGCGATCACGATTATTGCGGCCTGTTGGCGCATGTGGGACAGGCCGACCTGACCGCCCATGTCGATTTCGAGCAATTGGCCCGCGCCTTCGGGGAGGCCGGATGCCGTGCCGCGCCGCTCGCCACGCAAGGTGAGTTCCTGCGCGCCCTGGGGATCGAACAGCGGGCGGCGATATTGGCCCGGTCCGGCGATCCGGCGGCGGTGGCGGCGGCGCGCGACCGGTTGATCGGGGCGGAGGGAATGGGCACCCTCTTCAAGGTGCTGGGCGTGGCCGCGCCCGGCCTTCCCGCCCTGCCGGGGCTGGAGCCGGAGGAGGGAGCCGCATGAGCGAAATGACGACGGACGCGACCCCGCGAGAGACCCTTGCCTGGCTGGAGGCGTCGGCGCTCAAGCTGCCGGGGATCGCGCATGCCTTCTTCACCCGGCGCGGCGGGGTCTCGACCGGGCTCTATACCGGCCTCAATGTCGGCTATGGCAGCGCGGACGCCCGCGACGCGGTGACGGAGAACCGGCGGCTGGCGATGCGGGTCCTGACGGATAGGGAGGCATCGCTCGTCACCGTTCATCAGGTGCACGGCACGGATGTCGTGCCGGTGGAAACCCCTTGGCCGCGCACGGAGAATCCGAAGGCGGACGGGCTCGTCACCGACCGGCCGGGGATCGCGCTCGGCATCCTGACGGCGGATTGCACGCCGATCCTGCTGGCCGACCCGGAAGCCGGGGTGATCGGCGCGGCCCATAGCGGTTGGAAGGGCGCGGTGGCCGGTATCGGCGCCGCGACGGTCGCGGCGATGGAGCGCCTGGGTGCCCGGCGCGCGCGCATCCGCGCCGCCATAGGCCCGACCATCAACCAGGCGAGTTACGAGGTGGGTCCGGAGTTCCGGGATCGCTTCGAGGCCGATCATCCCGAAAGCCTGCGTTTCTTCCGGGAGGCGCCGGCCGTGGGCAAGTTCCTGTTCGATTTGCCGGGTTTCGTCCGCGCGCATCTGGAGGAGCAGGGATTGGCCGTCGTCGATGCGGAGCGGGCGGAGGATACCTGCCCCGACCCTCATCGCTATTTCAGCTATCGCCGCGCGACGAAGCTGGGAGAGCCGGATTATGGCCGGCAATTGTCGGCGGTGATGCTGCGCGGCTGATCCGCCGGAAGGCTTGCAGCCGTCACATGGCGCCCGTACCGTTCGCTTCCATCCAAGAGGCGGAGGCGCGAGGCCGATGGCCATTCATTTCAGCGAGGCGGAATTGAAGGGGCGGCGCGAGCGCGCCTGCCGGGCGATGGCGGCGGACGGGCTCGACGGGTTGCTGATCTTCCGGCAGGAGTCGATGTTCTACCTGACCGGCTATGACACCTTCGGTTTCGTCTATTTCCAGTGCCTCTATCTCGGCGCCGACGGGGATATGTTCCTGTTGACCCGCGCGCCGGACCTGCGCCAGGCCCGGCATACCTCGGTCATCGAGGAAATCCACGTCTGGGTCGACCGCGAGGGAGTCAATCCCGCGCGCGAATTGCGCGATCTGCTGCATCAGCGCCGCCTTTCCGGCAAGAAGCTGGGGGTGGAGTGGGAATCCTACGGCCTGACGGCCGCCAACGGCCGGCGGCTCGACCATGCGCTGGACGGGTTCTGCGACCTGGAGGACGCCTCGACGCTCGTTTCCCGGCTGCGGCTGGTGAAGAGCGCGGCGGAACTCGACTATGTGCGCCGCGCGGCCGAATTGGCCGACGAGGCCTATGACCGCGCGCTCGATCTCGCGGGGCCCGGCGCGGACGAGGGGGCGATCCTCGCCGCCATGCAGGGCGCGGTGTTCGAGGGCGGGGGCGATTATGCCGGGAACGAGTTCATCATCGGCTCCGGTCCGGATGCGCTGCTGTGCCGGTATAAGTCGGGGCGGCGGCGGCTCGACGCGCGGGATCAACTCACCCTCGAATGGGCGGGCGTCTATCGGCACTATCACGCGGCGATGATGAATACCTTCCTGATCGGCGCCGTGTCGGACGCCCATCGCGCGCTGCATGCGGCGGCGCGGGAGGCGATCCTGGAATGCGAGGCGGCGCTCAAGCCCGGGAACAGCATGTCGGATGTCTTCATGGCGCATGCCCGCGTGCTCGACGCCCATGGGCTGAAGGACCATCGGATGAATGCCTGCGGCTATGCCATGGGAACCTGCTTCGCGCCCAACTGGATGGATTGGCCGATGTTCTACGAGGGCAATCCGGTGGAACTGAAGCCCGGGATGACCTTCTTCATCCATATCATCATCGCCAATTCGGACGACGGGCTGGCGATGACGCTGGGGCGCAGTTCGATCGTCGGCGAGAGCGGGGCGGAGGTGCTGTCGAAGCGCCCGCTCGATCTCGTCGTCCGCTAGCTGGGGGCGTGCCGGCCGATGCCGTGGCTGATTCAGATGATGGCGCTGTCGCTATTGCTCATGATGGTGGGGTGCTTTGTCCTGTAGTGTCCTGTTGGCGGGAATATCCCCGGCCTGTCGGCGGTCGGTCACCCGGCGGCTCGCGGTCCTGGCGCTTGCCCTCGGACTCGCCCTCGTCCTGGGGGGCTGCGGGCCCGTGCCCAAGCCTTTCAAGCAGAGCGGCCCGTCCAAGGTCGCGAATCCGCTCCTGGAACTGCCCGATATGGCCGGGATCACGGTCGCCCCGCCCTCGGCGGGCCCGGGAAGTCTGACCGGTCCGCTGGCCGAGCGCACGGCGGAGCGTCTGCGCTGGGCCGGCTTGCCGGCCACCACCGGCGCGGCGCTGACCGAGGGCTACTTGCTGGAGGGCGAGGCCGATTGGCGCGACGGCGTCGTCCACCTGTTCTGGCATTTGAGCGACCGGATGGGGCGGGTGGTGGCCGAGCCCACGATACGCGCCGAGGCAACCCGCGCGGATTTCGAGGCGGGGGCGAACCCGCTGATCGCGACCCTGGCGATGGCAAGCGCCTCCGCGGTCTCCGAGGCTCTGCGCGCGCCGGGGGAAGGACGGCGGAACCCGGGTGACGGCGCGCCCGCCGACGTCGTCGCCCCCCGGGAGAAGGTCTTTGTCATGCCGGTCGCCGGCCCGGCCGACGCGCCGGCACGCGAATTGACACGCGCCTTGAGCGCCCTGCTGGCGGATCTGGAGGTGCCGCTGACGGAACGGGAGACGGAGGCCGGCCTGATGATCCAGGGCATGATCGCCGATAGCCCGCCGGACCAGGACCCCGCGACGCCGGCACCCATCGCGATCGAATGGGTCCTGATGGCGCCGGACGGCGCGGTCATCGGCACGATGCGACAGAACAATGCGATGGCGGGGGACCCGGCACATCGCGGCTTCGGGGATGCCGCCTATGATATTACCCTGCCGGTCGCGGAGGCGATCCGCGACGCGGTACGGCAATAGGCGGCGCGTCCCTAACCGAAGTCGATCCGTTTCAGCCAGTCCAGGAAGACGCGCAGACGTGGCGAAAGTTGCCGGTCGCGTGGATAGAGGGCGGAGACGGGGGATGGCGTCGGCGGATGCCGCGGTAGCACCTCGACAAGGCGGCCCGTCGCCAGATCCTCCGCCAGGTGATAGCGCGGGACCTGGATCAGCCCCATTCCCTGCCGGGCGGCTGCCACCATCGTCTCGCCCGCGGTCACGGTGATCGCGGCGGGAACCGTGCGCTCCACCACCCTGTCGCCGAGATTGAATTCAAGCGGGATCGTCATGCCCGTGGCGGAGGAATGGAAGGCGACGGCGCGGTGCCCCTCCAGATCATCGATCGATCTTGGGTGTCCGTGGCGGTCGAGATAGGCGGGCGAGGCCACGGTGACTTCCGCCAGATCGCCCAGGCGCCGGACCATCAGGTCACCGTCGCCCAGGGTGCCGACACGGATAACGCAATCCGCCCCCTCGCGGATCGGATCGACAAGCCGGTCACCCTCGGAGAGAAAAAGGTCAAGGCGTGGATGACGGGCCAGGAAATCCGGGAGGCCCGGAATCAGGAAATGCCGGGCAAGTTTGCCGTGCGCGTCGATTCGTAGCAGCCCTTCCGGCTCGCCGCCACGGAAGACCGCCTCCGCGTCCTCCACCGCGTTCAGGATGGCGAGGCAGCGGCGATACCAATCCGCGCCCTCCGGCGTGGGGCTGACGCGCCGCGTCGTGCGGTCGAGCAGCCGCGCGCCGAGGCGCTGTTCCGCGCGCTTCACCGCGTCGGTCACCGTCGATGCCGGCATGCCGAGGATATGGGCGGCCTTCCGGAAACCCCGCGTCTCGACCACCCGGGCGAAGACGCGCATCTCGTCGAAACGATCCATTGTTCGATCTTTTCGGATTGAGTTCGCGATTCTCCCATTATTGTCCGAAATAACCGCGCGCACAAATTCAGGCTCGTAAGCAGTGAAAAGTCCCGAACAGCCGATGAAAGGAACAGGACATGCCTGCCACGGAGATGAAATGCGCGCTGGTCACCGGCGGATCGCGGGGAATCGGGGCGGCCATCGCCAAGCGCCTCGCGGCGGACGGGTTCGCCGTCGCCGTCAACTATGCCGGAAACACGGAGGCCGCGGCCGGTGTCGTCGCCGCGATCGAGGCGGCGGGCGGGCGCGCCCGCGCTTTCCAGGCGGATGTGGCCGACCCGGACGCCGTGCGGTCGATGATCGATACCGTGACTGAATCGTTCGGCACGCCCGAGGTGCTGGTCAATTCGGCGGGGATCCTGACACTCTCCCCCATCGCGGAGATGGAGGACGAGGCGTTCGACCGCCTGATCGCCGTCAATCTCAAGGGAACCTTCAATACCCTGCGGGAGGCCAGCCGGCGGATGGCGCCGGGCGGCCGCGTCATCAATCTCTCCACCAGCGTGATCGGCATGCGGTTGCCGAGCTATGCCCTCTACGCGGCGACGAAATCGGCGGTGGAGGTGATGGGAGCCGTTCTCGCGAACGAACTGCGCGGGCGCGGGATCACCGTCAACGCCGTCGCGCCAGGTCCCACCGCGACCGAACTTTTCCTCGACGGGAAGACGGAGGAGCAGATCGCGGGCCTCGCCAATGCCAATCCCTTGCAACGCCTCGGAGAGCCGGAGGATATCGCCGGTGTCGTTTCCTTCCTGGCGGGGCCGGACGGGGGATGGGTCAACGGCCAGACGTTGCGCGCCAACGGGGGGATGAACTGACGGCGGGAGGCCCCACGTCGTCGGTATCCGGCAAGGACGGCAGGGACCGGCAAAAACGTATGGCCCGCCCCGGCTGCAAGCAATAATCAGCAGATGACTCGACGAGTCTGCATAAACGTATCCGGCATT
>NZ_JAGMWN010000009.1 GCF_017963645.1 Marivibrio halodurans
GCGGGGTGGAGCAGCCCGGTAGCTCGTCAGGCTCATAACCTGAAGGTCGTAGGTTCAAATCCTACCCCCGCAACCAATAATATCAACGGCTTAGCCCATAACAGGCTAAGCCGTTTTTGCATGCGGGTAAGCAAAGGGTAAGCAGATGAGCCCGCATTTGTTAGCGGGCGGGGCGGGGAAGCGACTAACGCGGCTGAAGTAGCCACCCTAGGAGCATATTTCAGCGCGCCGTGATAATTTGCGGCGGGATTAGGTTGGGGGCCGTTTGGTGAATTGAGCGTCGGGGCGGCCAGGGTGATGCTTTCGGCAACCGCCTTCGCAGCCCCCAGCCCCGATCCGATGTCGCCACCATAGTCTTTTACAGACTCTGAAAACCCGTCGAAGCTCGTGACATCGTCATATTCATCGCTATCTGTCGGCGCCGGTCCGCTTCCGCCGCCGCTTCCTAAAATCTCGTCGTCTCCCGCCCCGCCGACGAGCGTATCGTTCGAACCGCTGCTCCCGACCGTCCCGCCGCCGCTCCAGCCGCTGGAGCCGCCGTCGTCGCCGAAGCTGTCGCTCGGCGCGCGGGTCCGAACGCCTTGGCGCGGCTCGCTTTTCGGGTCGGCTTCGGTCTCCGCGGCACCCTCGGGGGATACGGCTCCGACTTCGCCTTCTCCGCTTGCGTCCGCATCGCTGGCGGGAGCGGGAGCGGGAACCGCGTCCATGGCGGCAAGCTGCGATGCGAGACCTTCTCCAGCCGCCACAGTTGCAGCGGGCGCGGGGTGGCCAATTTGAGGATTGATCGGGCTCCGCCCCGACGCTGCGCCGGCGGCGTCAACCGAAAGCGGAGCCAAGCGGCGAAGCGCACGGAGAGGATCGAGAGACGCCGCTACCGCATTATATATGGCGTGAAGGTCGTAAGCTTGGAGAAATCAAAGTCAAAAATGCTGTGTGAGCCTGAATTGGCCCCGTTTCCGGTCGTCATGACAAGCGCCCCCGCCCATTTGCGACGTCGCGGCGACGCACCCTAAAACGTGTCTGTAATTATTTTAACCCTTTTTGGTAGCTCGCAACCATCGCGATACGCTCTCCATTACTTTTCTTTTAAGATACTGAACTTCATATATTTTTCGCATCCTATAGTGATCGACATCACGGGCTAGGTCGGTTCTCTCCTGGAAATCTGGGGGCCGGGCGCCCACTGCGCACAGCAGCTTTGAAGGGCATGCGCGATCGTCTGGGGATCAGAGGCGTGAATCATGCGGTAAACGGTGAAAGAGAGCCCTGTTCCGTCGCCGTCCGCGTGGTGTTGAGCGATGAGAACCGCATCAGCAAGGAAGGACAACCGCTTCGCTTTAGGGTTGAAAACGAGAATCTCGCGCCAGGGAATAGTCGGGCGCCCAGGAAACGAGAGGCCCTCTCTCGATAAAGTCACCGCATAGCCCTCGAGAAGGGAGCGCCCGGCGCCGAGACCACGCCGACGAAGATTCGGCTCGGCGGACGGCTGGCGGCGGCCTCCCCGCGCCATTCGATGTCCAGTCGTGCGAGCGCGCCGAACAGGCCCCAATCGCGGAAGGCGATATCCTTGATCTCATCCCAGGAAGCCTCGAGGCCCCGCCAGGGAACGCCGACGCCTTGCGGCCCGATCCAAAACACGGCCTCGGTACGCATCTGTCGATAGGTCGACAGCAGCAGTCGGATCAAAGGCCGCGCCGCCGCGAACAGCGCGACGATCAGGAAGCCTGCGTAAAGGGTAAGCGGCGATAGAAGGGCGCCTGCGTGCACGGCTCGCCAAATCCGCGTCGCCCCCGACCCGGCCATCAGGCAAAGGAAGCCCAGCAGCCACAGCATCGCCACGATCAACGACCAGCCAGCGATCTGGGACGGTCGGAACAGGATGCGCCGCCCGGCCCGCAGGTCGGCCTGCAAAGCCTTGATCAGCGCATGCGGACCTTCTTGGTCCGAACCCGTACGCGCCGGAGCCGCGCCGCCGTCGGGCGCGCCGCTTTCGTCCGTCATGCGTCCCGCTCCGCCGGCGAGGTCCACGCGCGCGGGGCCGGATAGGGTTTCGCGCAGATTTCGTGCCCGGGCGCCCAGCTGTCACGGCAGCGGTACAGGGCGTAGGCGATCATCGGCGGGAACGACGGCTGCACCATTCGATGAACGGTGAAGGAGATGCGCCGCGCATCGCGCGATGTATCGCGGACGCCCACCAGGATCGCTGAAGACTGCAGCGTCACACTGCCGGGACTTACATCGAACAGAAACAGATCCGACCACGGGATCGTCGGCGCGCCTGGAAAGGAGACGCCCTTCTTCGAAAAGACGATCGAATAGCCCGCCAAGACCGAACGCCCGATTTGCCGGAGCAGACCGCCCATGAAGATGAGGAGAAGCGAACAAAGGATGACGGCGGGCGGAAACAAGAGCACCCCCACGCGGACCTTATCTTCAGCCTCCTGGACGCTCGCCAAGACCGTCGCCGGATCAAGCGTCGGTGCGGTGAGAAGCATCCTAAAGGCGCCCGCGAAGATAAAGCCGAGGAAGCCGACAGAGACGGCGAGGCCGGCGATCCACAAGGAAGCCGAGAGCACGAGTCCTAGCGCATCGACGGACACGACGACTTCGTCATCCTCCTCCAGACGCTCGGGAAGTGTTTCCGGGGTGTATTTGGTCAAGCTCCCTCCTCCGGCGCGGCGAGATATCGCTCGCGCGCGGCCTGTAGGACCGGCTCGATGACGAGGGGCGACGCCGAATTGAGCCCGACGAAGGCCGAAAGGTCATGTGCGGGCCGCGCGCCGTCGGCCTTCACGCGGACGATCAGACGGGCGAAGACGGCGAAGAAGAGGAAATCGCGATAGACGACCTCCTCGATCTCGTCCCACCGAACGGCCAATTCGGCGCCCGGGACCTTCAGTCCCTCCGGGCCGACATGCAGCACCTCGCCCATCCGGGCCTGCCGCAAGGCGACTCGGAACAGCCGCGTCGCAAGATAGGAGACCGCCGCCGCAACCAGTGCGATCACCGCGATGGCGACGCTTAGCGCCGAGGCCGGCGCCGCGCCGAGGGTGAGCGCGCCCAGATGCACCGCCCCCGCCGCGGCCAGGGGGACCGATAGGCACAAGAAGCCGATCGTCGGGCCGCATAGATACCAACCGATAACGGGGTCGGCCATGAAGACGACGGTCTTGTCCGTGTGCACGTCCCGCACCAACAGATCCACCGCCGTGAGCGGCCGTGCGTCGTCCGACTCAGCGGTTGGGCTTTTGGTCTGCACGCCGTCTCCTCACACCATGGGGGGCGGTCCTCCGCCCCGAAAGGCTATTGTTGCAGCGCGCCATGCAACGGGGCATCAGTCTTGCGCCGCCCGCCAGTCTGGGTCGGGGAGTCTTGGGTGAAGGGGCCCCGGGCCATCCGCAGTTCCTGCGCCGGTCGGCGGCGTCTGTCGCTCAGGGCTTCCGGATCTCCGTCAACGTTGGGAGTTCCGCGACCGGCTTCTTGATCAGCGGATTGCAGAGACGGACGCTGCCAGACTATCCGCCCTGCGTCGATCGCTCATCTTTCGTCCGCGCCCACACCGCTCGCGCGCCGCATCATCCGCTTCCCTGTCTCGGGATCCGTCGTCATGACGAAGTGCTCCGCGCCGTCGAAGACCTCTCGATCAAGTGCAGCCAGCACGGGGTCCGCCCCGCCGAACGGCGCGGCGAGATCGATCGCGACTGGAATCTCGCCGCACCGCCAATCCGCGACGCGCAGACGCGATCTGCCCGCTTCAAGCTCCTCGAACACCTCCTGCGATACCTAGGCCCAGGCGGCGTAAGCCACCGGCAACCCGTCGCTGCGAATGATCCGACACTGCTCCAACTGCAAGGCCGGAACGAGCAGCCATTCAAGGTCCGATAGCAAAAGATGGCGATGAGAGGCGGAGTTCATGAAGAGCCACGCCGCCGCGCCAAAACGGTTCGCCATTTGCGCGGAACGCGCGTTGCGCAGGGTTTCCCGCGCCTCTGCAGGCTCCACCCGGTTCTCATGTTCGGGGCCGTCCGTTTCTTGGTCATGCAACTCATTTTTTCTCGCGTCTAATGTCATGATTTCCAACCAACGGACTAAGTTTAATTTCTCGACGTAAGTTCGAGCACCTTAGCAGAGCGCACAAGAAAAAAAACTGCTAAAAAGTGCATCACTCCCGCCCTCCCTCTCTCGCTAGGCGGCGTATCGTCGCTTGTGCAACCCCGTGCACGTCATCTCCGCAAGAGCCATTGATCTGATCCCCGAAAACTGGATCGCTTTCCTTTAGCCCGCATTTCTCACCAGGGTTTCTGAGGCGCGGCCGTACCCGCAGCCCCTGCGCCCACATGACCCGCTCGACAGGGTGCAGGCCGCAGGAGATATCCACGGCCCAGATCGTGCCGGAACCGCCGGGCGCCGTAGGTGCGGTCACTGGCGACATAGCAGGCACGGACCTTGGCACCGATTGCCTCGTCCTCGCGAGCACGCCGGGACGGCGCACGGATTAACCAGGCATGGAAGCCGCTCCGCGAAACACCAAGCGCTCCGCACATCCAAGATGCCGGCCAAATTCCTCGGCTCTTTGAAATAAAGACGAAGATCATATCGGTTATTCGCGAAGTAGGTGGCGGATCTTTTTAGAATCCATCTCACCTATACTGATATTTTTTCCATAATTATTAAAATTAACTGAAATATGCGCCTTATAAAACTTAAATTTATTCATAGAAACCTTCCAAGCCTATCTCATAGGATATAATTAGAAAATTCCAGCTTAAAATGCTCCGATCCTTTGGGGGCAGATCACAGTCAATCCAAACGGCTCGCTCGCCCAACTACTGCGTTTGGAGAAACTGCGTCCTGTTCCAACTTGACAACGAACGGACGACATGGCTACCATATAGTATAAATAAATCCGTATCAGCATTTCATCCCATCCGCCGTAAGCGGAGCTGACACAAAAGGGGTGTTAGCGCCGATCGGTTCGCGACCTGTGGGTGGGCGTGTTTCGGGTTGAGACGCTAGAGTCCTAGAACGGAAGGAGGAAACGTTGTGAGCGCAGTAACGACCAGCATCCTGACACGAGACGAAATTTCGGCTTATGCGAGGGACTTCGTTCCGAAAGCGTCCGCCGCTGGCGGGCCGGGAATCCTCACGCAGGATGAAATCGACGCCTATAACAGAGACGGGTTCATGGTACCGAACTACCGTCTGGATCCGGATACGCTCGGCCGCCTGGCGGAAATGAGCGAGCGGCTGGTGGATTGGAATCCGCATATCACGGATTCGCTGTTCGCGTGCCCGCATATGAAAAGCGGCGGACACCGCAATCTCAAGACGGAGCCGGGATGGATGGATTTCGCCACCCATCCGGATATCCTGGATATGATGGAGCAGTTGATCGGCCCCAATATCATCCTTTGGGGCGCCACCTTGTTCTACAAGACGCCCAAGGAAGGCCCGGCCACGCCGTGGCACCGGGACGCACGGTTCCTGCCGATCACGCCGATGGCGACGACCTCGGTGTGGATCGCGGTTTCTCCGTGCAAGAAGGACAACGGCTGCCTGCGGTTCATTCCCGGCTCCCACCAGAGGAAGGAAGTCGGGTCGCACCGCCGCGAACAACGTGACGATCTGATCTTCAACGCGGGGACGCTCGACGAGAGCGAGTATGACGAAAGCACCGCCGAGGACGTGGAACTGGAACCCGGGCAGATGGTGTTCTTCGACATCTTCACGATCCACGGGTCGCGGCATAACAAGGGCAACCGCGCGCGCGCGGCCTATTCGATGCGGTATATCCCGTCGACGAGCCACTACGATCACGACGCCAACCAGTACAAGGACGTGGAAGCGTTTCAGAACCATACGCGGCGTCTTTATCTGGTGCGCGGACGCGACGTATGCGGTCTCAACGACTTCACGAAGGGATTGGAATGACGTCGCTGTCGGCGAGGTAAGGCCGCCGGACCGGCTGCCGGCCATTCGGGGCGGCGCCGGACCCCGGCCGAACCCTGCCCTTGCGTGAGTTCCGTCTAGGAATCCGACAAAATCGAAGAACAGTGCGAGGCGGGGAATACGCTCCGCCCGAAGGAGAGCGTTAGGTATCGATAAACCGAAAACGATCCGCGGATAAGGTGATAATGCCACCGCGGCACAATAGAGGGAGGAATGTATCGTGGATATTGGATTGAGGCTTTCACGCCGAAAAATCCTCGGTGCCGCCGTGGCATCGTTGGTCGGATTGGCCGTGGCCCACACGGCGGTGGCCGAGGATACTGTAAAGTTCGGTTCGTTCGTATCGACCTCCGGTCCGGGTTCGCCCTACGGGATCGATCAGGACCAGGCGATGAAGCTCGCCGTGAAATACATCAACGCCGACGGGGGCATACTCGGTCGAAAGGTGATCCTCGATCAACAGGACACGGCGTTCAACAAGACGCAGGCCCAGTCGGTCATTCGGGGATTCATCGGAAATGACGACGTGATCGCGGTCGTCGGGCCGACATCCAGCGGCGAGGCTTTCGCGGCCGATCCGGCCGCCGTGGCCGCCGGCCTGCCCGTGCTAGCCCCCAATAATGGGGCCCAGGGCGTTCCGCAAATCGGGCCTTACGTGCACCGCATCGGGGTGCCCGAGGAACTGCTTCTGCCCGCGGCAGCCGAGTATGCGGCCAAGGCGCTCGGATTGAAGACCGCGGCGATCATGTACGCCCAGAACGACGCTTTCGCGACGACGGGATACGAGGCCTTCAACGAGAGCCTGGAAGAAGTCGGCGTCGATGTCGTTCAGGTGGTCGGCTACGACTCCTCGTCGGTCGACTTCAAGTCCCAGCTTCTACTGATCAAGGAGAAGAACCCGGACGCCGTCTTCGTCGCGGCGCTCGCGACCGACGCCGCGCTGTTGCTGCGGCAGATGCGGCAGAACGGGATCGACGTGCCGATCGTCGGAAACGTCGCCTTCACCGCGCCGACGCTGGTCGAGGCCGCCGGCGACGCAGTCGAGGGCCTGATCGTCGCGGCGACCTGGGATCCCGCCGATACGTCGGAATTGAACCAACGATTCATCGCCGACTATAAGACCGAATACGACCGTGAGCCGACGGCGTTGTCGGCCAACGCGTTCAACTGCGTCTACATCCTGAAGGAAGCGATCGAGAACTCGAAGGAATTCACCCGCGAGGGCGTCCAGAAGGGTCTTCTCGCGATGCGCGGCTACAGCTATCTCGGCGTTCCGGTCGAATTCAAGAAGATCGACGGCGGTCTTCGGGATGCGGCCGCGGAACGTCCAATCCTGTACAAGTACAAGGACGGGAAGCCGGTCAAGCTCGAACAATAAAACTTCCTTCCCTACACCAACTTGCCATACTAATAGGGCGGTCCCCGATTGGGACCACCCATTTTTTCGATTCCGATTGGTCGGTGGAACGCTTACGGCGAGGATGCCGTCGGGGTCGGACGCGGTTGGAGAGGGCCCTTACGATTTTGGCGCCGTGCCTACGAGCCGCAGGACGAGTTCCGCCATTTGGTCCGAGAGCTCGGTCATCGAAAGCCGACCATCGGGACGATACCATACATAGGCCCAGCTGATCATTCCCTGAATGGCGAGCGCGGCGAAATGGGTGTCGCCGATGGAGAACTCCCCGGCTGCGACCCCTTCGTCTAACAGCTTCGTCAACGCGCGATCGAATTTCCGGCGCTGGGTGCTGATGCGCTTCAGATCCTCGTCGTTGAGGTTCTTCGCTTCGCGCGCGAAAATCGCAATATGCTTCTGGGATTCCAAAACGGCGGAGACGAACCGGGCGCATATCAGAGCCAGTTTCTCCGTCGGCGAGTCCGGCAGGACCAGAACGCTGTCCAATGCGGCCTGGGACGAATTGATCCCGCGCGAACAAATTTCGGCCAGCAGCTCGGCCTTCGATCCGAAATGAGAGTAAATGAAGGGCTTCGTGACCCCGAGCTGCTCCGCGACGGCATCCAATGTGGTGTTGTCGTACCCACGTTCGTAAAACAGATCGACTGCGGCGCTAATCACCCTTTCCCGCTTCAGCGCGGCGATTTCCCCCTTGATGCCGAGGGCCTGATCGTAGCGTGAACTCATCCGTTAAGCCTCACCTTACATTCTAGTAGAAAAGTCTACTATGCCTTACCTTGCATTGTAGTAGAAAAATCTACCGATCCTATGAAAAATTGGCATCTCTAGCAAAAGTTACCAAGAGCAATATTCGGTTTTCGGGGAAAATGGCTGAAACGCGCGGGGTTCGGCGTTTCGAGTGATTACCCATGGTCGAAATACGAATGATATTTTAAAGGCCCTTCGTCGCTCCGCCGTCGATGTCCAGAATGGCGCCGTTGATATACGAAGCGCCATCGGAGTCCAAGAACAATACGGCTGCGGCGATTTCCCCGGGGCGGCCGAAACGAGGAACCGCGAAAGTCCCTAAGACCGCGCTGCGCGCGTTCTCGACGGTCGTCTCGGTGCGTGCCGCGTATTCGTCTATGATACCGCGAATCCGATCCGTTTCGATGGGGCCAGGGTGAACGGCGTTCACCCGAACGCCGTCCCGCACCCCGCGTTCCGCCATGGCCTTGGTGAAATTCGCAAGCGCGCTATTCGTCGGACCGCCGATCGTGTAGTCGGCGCTCGGCGTGCGAGCACGAAAACCGATGATGTTGACGACATGCCCCTTTCCGGACGCGACGAGCGCCGGCCAGGCTGCGCGGGTCAGGTCGACGGCCGCGTGGAACTTCAGGGCAAACCCTTCGTGAAAATCCTCCCGCGTGAGGGCGAAGAAATCGCCGCTCTTCGTCGCGCCGGCACAATTGACCAATAGATCGAGTCGACCCGTCGCCGATGTCGCCGCGTCGATTACGTCGTCGATCCGATCGGGATTGGTCAGATCGGCGGCTTGGGCGTGGACTTCCGCGCCGAAGCGCGCCGTCAGATCGTCGACGATGCCTCGAAGAAGATCGTCCGAGCGGGCCACGAGAACGAGGCGGTATCCTTTCGCGGCAAGCTCTTCCGCGATCGCGCGGCCGATCCCCTTGCTGGCGCCGGTGACGACGGCGGTGCGCGGCACTGCTCCGGTGGTCATTCGTTACTCCTTTCGGCGCGACGGACGGGCGGTCGCGTCGTTAGGCGGCGTCGACGGGGACGGTGAAGTTGAGAGAAAGTCGGCCGCCATCCGCGAAGAGCGTTTGACCCGTGACGTAGGAGGCGTCGTCGCCTACCAGGAACAGCATCGTCGACGCGATTTCCGACGGGTCGCCGAGCCGCCGCAGCGGCGTTCGCGACAGGATCGTGTTCTTGAAGCTGGGGTCCTGCTTCGCCAAGCTACGGATCATCTCAGTTTCGATGCTGCCCGGCGCGATGGCGTTCACGCGAATTCCGTAAGGCGCGAGGGAGAGCGCCATGGCCTTCGTTATCTGACGAACGGCGCCCTTTGTCGCCGCGTAGGCGATCTGGTTCGGCATCGCCAATTCCGACGCGACGGACGCGGTGTTGACAATCGCGCCGCCGGTACCCTGGTCGACCATCTGCCGCGCGGCGACCTGGCCGCAGTGGAAAACGCCCTTCAGGTTCACGCGCACGACGCGGTCGAAGGATTCCTCCGTTACGTCCAGGAATTCCGCCGCGCTCGTCATGCCCGCGTTGGAGATCATGATATCGACCCGCCCGAACCGGTCCACCGCGGTGCCGATCATTCGTTCCACCTCGCCACGGTTGCCTACGTCGCATGCCTGAAAGACGACCCGGTCGCGGTGCTCGGTCAGGGCCTCGACGGCTTCGGTCCCGGCTTCCGCGTCGACATCGGACAAGACGACCCGCGCGCCTTCCCTCAGAAAACGCTCGACGCAGGCAAGACCAATTCCGCGCGCGGCGCCGGTTACGACCGCGACTTTACCGTCCAACTGCATGTTCTTCTCCTCCTATTCATTATCGCCGCGCGGCGGCGGTCTGGGCGGGTTCGTCCGGCGTCTCCGCGGCCGGCGCCGATCGGCCCCGGATCATGTCCGCTGCTTTTTCCGCGATCATCAGGACCGGGATGCAAGTATTGCCCGAAGTGACGGTCGGCATGACCGACGCGTCGACGATGCGAAGCCCGTCCATCCCGTGCACCCGCAATTGTGAGTCGACGACGCATCGAGGGTCCTGGGCGGGGCCCATTCGGGCGGTCCCGGCGAAGTGGTATACCGTGCTGCCGACGTTTCGGCAGTATTCCAACAGGTCTTCGTCCGCGCGCGTTTGTGGGCCGGGAAGCTCCTCTCCTACGACATAAGGCGCCAATGGCGGGGCCCCAAGTACGCGTCTACCCAGCTTCAAACCCGCGACGAGCACGTTTCTGTCCGTTTCGCTCGCAAGGTAGTTCGGCTGAATAAGCGGCTTTTCGAATGGGTTGGCGGACCGGGCGCGGACGTATCCAGTGCTTTGCGGACGCTGCTGGTAGAAGCCGAGGGTCATGCCCGGAAATTCGTCCAACTCGCCGACGATCCCGGCCTTGTAACTTGCCGGGGCGAAGACCGCTTGCAGGTCCGGCGCGTCGAGCGCCTCGTTCGACTTCCAGAACATGTAGGAGACCGACGGGCTGAGACCGAGAATGCTGGGGCGCTTCATCATCCAGCGCGCGACCTCGACCGCCAGGCGCGGACCGCGCGACTTTTCGTTGATCGTCGTGACGCCCTTCGCGCGCATGACCAAGCGGACGCAATAGTGATCCTGGAAGTTCTCGCCGACGCCGGGCAGGTCGTGAACGACGGGGATGCCCAGGCTCGACAGCATGTCGCCCGCGCCGATGCCGGATACGTGCAACAGCTTCGGGGTATTGATGGCGCCCGCGGAAACGATAACCTCGCGGCGCGCCGTTACCGTGTTCCGCGTGTTTGGGTGCCCGGCGCGACCATGCCGCACGCCGATCGCGCGACGACCTTCGCAGATCACCGCCATGACATGGGCGTCGGTCCGGATTTCCAGATTGCGCCTCCCCTTGGCCGGCCGCAGGAACGCGCGGGCCGAACTCCATCGCCAGCCGCGGTTGATGTTCCGCTGGGTATATCCGGTCCCGGCCTGTGTCGGGCCGTTATAGTCCGGGTTGCGCGGCACGCCCTGGCTTACGGCGCTTTCGATGAAGGCGTCGCAAAGCGGATGGCGCCAATCGCTGTCGCTGACCACCAATTCTCCATCGTGCCCCCGGTACCGATCGTCGCCCCCCAGTCGGCGCTCCGAGCGTTTGAAGTAGGGCAGGATGTCGTCGTATCCCCATCCCGCGTTCCCCAACTGGGCCCAATGATCGTAGTCGTTCCGCTGACAGCGGTTATAGATCATTCCGTTGATGGAACTCGAACCACCAAGGGTTTTTCCCTGCGTCGCGGGAATCGCCCGACCCGCCGTTCCCGCGCTCGGCTCGCTTTGGAACGGCCATGTGTAGGACGGGTTGGAGAGAATCTTGATGAAGCCCGCCGGGATGTGGATATAGGGATGATTGTCCGGCGGACCTGCCTCCAACAGGCAGACGGTCGTCTTTGAATCCTCCGTCAGCCGGTTGGCGAGCAGTGCCCCCGCCGTACCGCCGCCGACGATCACATAGTCGAAACACTCATTGTCGTTCACGCTGCGACGCTCCACCCATGCCAGCCGTCAGTACCACGCGAATCCGCGAGTTCCCGACCGTGTTTATTCGTTTGGCCGATTTTAATACCAACCGGTATTGTTTCAAGCCAAATGAATGCTCCGCCACGACTCTCGGCTCGAATCGCGGATGCGTTCACATCATCCACCCCGTTCGCTCGCCGTCGGCGATCGCGTTGTCCAGACGCCGCGGCGCGTGGGAATCGCCGGCTAGGTAGACCGCCGGGACCTTGTTCTTCAGCGCCCGGTAGAGGCCGTTCTCGGCCTCGTTTCCCATTGCCAGGATCACGCTGTCGGCTTCTAAACACGTTTCTTCGTGGCTGAAGATGTCTTCGCAGCGGATGTGCCGGTCCTCGATTGCGACCGGCAAGGTGCCCGTGTGGATTTCCAACCCCTTGACGCGCAGTCGGTGATAAAGCGCCGGGACGTGGGCGACGTGCAGGTCGCGCGCCACATGTAGATTCGGCGTGACGATCCGCACCCTATGGCCGAGGTCGGTCAGATGTTCCGCCACGTAAGCGGCGGAAAGGTGCGGGTCGTCGTCGATGACCAATACCTCGTGTCCGAAAACCGTTTCGCCGTCGAACACGTTCCACACCGTGAACACGTTTTCCTGTCGGACGCCGGCCAGTTCGGGGACCCCGGGACGGAATCCGGAATATCCGGTCCGGCACGGTATCGACCCGGTGGCGACGACGACGGCGTCGGGCTCCAACGCCAGCACCGTTTCGGCCGTTGCCGCGCAATCCAGCCGAATATCGACACCGGTTTTCCGCAGCATGTGCGCTTGCCATCGGGTGACCTCGGCGAAGCCTCTGCGGCTGGCGATCGCGGCGGTCATCAGGTTTTGCCCGCCCAGACGGTCGTGCTTTTCGAACAGGATCACGTCGTGCCCGCGCTCACGCGCGACCCGTGAGGCGGCCATGCCGGCCGGTCCGCCGCCGATCACCGCGACTCGCTTCTTCGTGGGTGCCGGGCGCATTTTCCCGATGCCGATCTGTCCCTCCCGGCCGACCGCGACATTGTGCAGGCATCCGACCCCGTAACCCTTGTCCCGGCCCATCAGGCAGGACTGGTTCGAATAGGTGCATACGCGGATATCCGCGACGTCACCCCGCATGGCCTTATTCGGGAACTCCGGATCGGAGATCAGGGCGCGGGCCATCCCGACCATATCGGCGCGGCCTTCGCGCAGAATCCGTTCGGCCACGGCCGGGGCGCCGATGCGCGAGACGACGCAGACGGGCAGGTCGACCGCTGCGCGAATCTCGCCGGCCTTGTCCGCGAATTGCGCCTCCGGCGCGGTCATGTCCGCGATCCAGCCGGGATATTGCAGATAGGTCATTCCGCTGATGTTGAGGTAGTCCACATCGCCCGTGGCGGATAGCCGGCGGGCGATTTCCCCGGCGACGTCCGGTGTAATGCCGGCCGGGTCGTAATCGTCCGCGTTCATTCGGATACCGATGACGAAATCCGGTCCGGCCGCCTTCCGGACGGCCTTTACGACGTCCAAGAGGAAGCGCATGCGGTTGTCCAGACTGCCACCGTACCGGTCGGTGCGGCGATTTGTGCTCGGTGATAGAAACTCGTGCAGCAGATATCCCTGGGCAGCGAAAATCTCGACCCCATCCGCACCCGCTTCGCGCAGGTTCATCGATGATTTTACATAGGTCGCCACGAACTCCTCGATATCGCCGATGTCCATTTCCTTCGGGACTTCGCCGGTCTTTGGGCAGGGGATCGCGGACGGCGCCCATAGTGGGATGCCGAAGTTCAAAGCGCCTGGAGACGCATGTTGACGCCCGCTGGCATTCAATTGGGAAACGAATTTCGCGCCGTTCTCGTGGACGCCTCGGATAAGCTTGCTATAGGGCGAAATCAGGTCCGGGTCGCTGACATCGTCCAGATTGCCAAGCGCGCTGGTCGTCAGCGCGCCGTCCCAAGAGCCCAGACGACGCCAAGAATCCGGGATCATGAAGTTCGACATTACCATGAGGCCGATACCGCCCTTCGCCCGCTCGACATGGTAGTCGACTATACGCTCGTAGGCATTGCCGTAGCCCGGCATGAAAACCACGCCATGTGGCGCCATGACGAGGCGGTTCCGGATGGTCATTCCCCCGATCTTCAGGGGGCTGAAAAGATGCGGAAACTTCATTGTCGCTCCTCCCGAAATATTCGGCCGGCCGGGTGGCCGTCATTATTCCGCCGACATGCCGGATCGGCCCGCGCTCCTCAGGTCTCGATTCGGCCTTCGACCAGAAGCCTATCGTCGCAAAGGACGCGGAAGGTTCCGTCGCCGTCCACAACGACTCTGAGCGTATCGCCCGGCCGTCCGGGGTGACGGAACTTGCATGCGACCGTTTTCGGATAACCGGACGTCGCGCCGGCGGCGTCGAGCGCCCCGGTCAGCAGGAGGAAACCGTGGGCGACGATTCCGCCGAAGGGCGAGGCCGCCGCGATTTCCTCGTCCACGTGAAGCGGATTGAAATCGTGCGACAGGGCCGCGTAGTCGCGGATCGCATCGCGGGTCAGCCGATGATCGGCCATAGCACCTCCTGCTCCTGTTCCAGGACCAGTTCGCCGCCGCGATTCCGGTCGAATGTCCGATAAGCGATGACGACTCGCTGAAAACGGGTTCGCGGCGGATCGGCCTCCGAAAACCGCATTTCGGTTTCGAATCTGCCGGGGCGCGGCGCTTCGAACCAAGTTGCGCGATGGCCCAGCATCATCGCGCCGTCCGGCAACAGCCCTGATCCGATGACGGTTCGCAGCGCCATGACATAGGCGATGCCCAGCGGGGGATCGTTGACTTCACCGGAAATCTCCGCGCAGGCGTTCAGGTCGCTCTCGGAGATTTCCTCGACGCGGCTGTAAACCGTCTTGTCGTCGCTCGCCTCGATCATCGTTTGACGAAAGCCTCCACCCGGTCGCGGAATACCGGGCGTTTAAGGCATTCCTCCTCGAAATCCGCCAAATCGGAGAGATCGCCGCCGCGTTCGAGCGCGAGCGCCGCCCGGCGGAACCAGGCGATGGCCTCGGGTTCGGACGAGCAGAGCTCCCGCGCCGCGGATTGCGCGGCCGTATCCAGTTCGCGCGCGTCGACGAGCCGATGCACCAGGCCGATTTGCTGCGCTTCTGCCGCGTCGAAAACGCGCGCGGTAATGGCCAGAATCCGGGCCCGGTCGACACCGACGATCCCGGCGAGCCGGACGAACTCCGCGCGCGCCATGACCATGCCGAAACGGGCGGCCGGCATTCCGAACTTGGCCTCCGGGACCGCGATACGCAGATCGCACGCCGCCGTCAGTTCCAACCCCCCGCCGATGGCCGGCCCGTTCACCGCCGCGACGGTCGGAGCGGGAAACGCCGTCAGGCCTTCGAAACAGCGATGCAGGCGCGTCCGGAACAGTTTCGGCCCGTCCTCGTCGGCGAGTTCGGCGAGCAGGGTTTTCAGATCGCCGCCGGATGCGAAGGTCCGTCCCCGGCCGGTCACGATCAGGCAGCGGACGGACCCGTCTGCGGCAAGCCGATCCAGGGCGTCGCCCAGCCGGTCCCATTGGTCCGAATCCAAGGCGTTACGCTGATCCGGCCGGTTGAAGGCGATCCGCGCGATGCCGTCCGAACCGTTCTCGACGATGAGCGGGTCCTCGGACATCAGCGCAGCCGACTCCCGAAGACCGTTTTCGCGGTTTCGCTGAGAAGGGCGCGCCGCGCTTCGTCGGACAGGCCAAGTTCGTCGATCTGCACGAGCGCGTCCGCGTGGTCGAGGACCGGAAACCCGGTGCCGAACAGGACCTTGCCGACGCCGCGGCGGCGCACGAAGGATTTCAATTCGCCGGCCCAATGGCGCGGCGCGTATTGGCTGGTGCCGTAAAAGACGTTCGGAAACTTCCAGGCCATGGAAATCATCTCATCGACCCAGGGCCAGCCGCTTACGCCGACGATGCGGAGTTCCGGGAAGTAGAGTGCGACCTGTTCCAGATGCAGGGGGCGGCCGGGCTCGCTCGGCATTTCTTCCGCGGCGTGTCCCACGAGCGAAAAGACGGGAATGTCGAGTTCCACGCATTTCGCGAAGTAGGGGAACCATTCCGACGAATACGGCGGCAGGCCGAACCCGTGCGGATGCATGACCGCGCCGATGACATTGTGATCGAGGACTGCCGACTCGAGTTCCCGCACACCGTCCATGCGCAGGAAGGGATTAATCCCGTAGAGACCGAAAAAATGCTCCGGGTGACGATCGACAATCGGCGCGATGTCCTCTACGCCGAGATTCCAAACGAGGTGACGCTCGCGCCAGTTATAGACCTTCCCGGCCGGTATCCCTACGCGGCCGAATCCGGTTTCGGCCATCATCGCGATAAATTCGTCGACCGATCGGCCGTTCAGACGGTCCCGAATCGCCCAGTTCTGGGCCGGCCACGAAAATTCCGGCGGGTCCAGATAGAGCCGCTTCAGCCCCTCCGGCGTGAACATGTTGCACCAATAGTCGATGGCACCGAATTCAGTTGTCATAGAGTATCGCCTTTGCTTTCTGTTCGCCGTCGCTGTTGAGGGTTCCGACAGGGACGAGTTCGCATTCGACCCGTACGCCGACGACATCGCGCGTACGTGTTTCGAGCCGTGACTTCAGATCGGTCGCGGTCGCCTGAGGCGGTGCTTCGCAGACCAATCGAAGGACGCTCTCGATCGCGTCCGTTTTCGATCGGCGGATGGCGAAGGCTCCGTTCACTTCCGGGATGAACTGCGCGACGGCGGCGGACACGCTGCCAGGAAAGACTTTCACGCCGCGTACGATCAGCATGTCGTCGCTTCTTCCACTGAACCAAATTCTGGGGGATTCGAGCCCGCATGCGCACCGTTCCGTGCTGACGCGCACGACGTCGCCATGGCGCATGCGGACGACGGGGCTAGCCCGGCGGTTCAGGTGCGTGTAGACGATTTCGCCCTCCGCGCCGTTTTCCAGGTCGAGTATCCGACCGGTCTGGGGATCGATGATCTCGAACAGCACTTCGTCTCCGGCGACGAAGTGAAGCCCGTTATGGGCCTTGCATTCCGATACCATCAGCGGGCTGACATCCGTCCCGCCGCCGCATTCGCGCACCTCCGCGCCCCAGGCTTCGCTCAATTGCCGCTTCGACGACGGGTCTCCGACGCCGGGCTCTCCGCCCGTCAGGATCAGGCGCACGGAAGATTCGGACGCAGGAATGCCCAATTCGTCCATATGGGCCTGGGCCAATCGCCGCACCATCGATGGCGAGGCGTAGATCACGGACGGATGCAGCCGGTGGATCGCGTCGATCAGCCGTACCGAGCCCGCTTCCGCGCCGATCGGCAAGACCAGGCATCCCATTTCCTCCATCGCGTCGACCATCGGGATCGCGCCGGCGTAGCCCCTTCCGATCGCGAAGGCGTGGAGCACCCGGTCGCCCTTGACGATCCCGCCGAGTTGGAACCCGCGCGCGAAAATCCGCATCCATGCCGCATAGTCGCCATGTGTCAGGCCGAAGTAGGTTGGCTTGCCGCTGGTGCCGGAACTCGTGTGGATATGCGCGAGTTCTGATTCCGCGCAGGCCAGGTTGCTGCCCAGAAACCCGTTGGAGAGGGCCTTGTGCAGATCCTGCTTTTCAACGAGCGGGAGATCCTCGAACCGGCCCGGATCCGGGGACGCCTCCCAGATTTCGCGGTAGAATGCGGAATTTTCCCAGACCCAGCGAAGCTGCCTGCCGAGCGCGTCGCGCTGGGCATTCCGGAGATCGCGATACGACATCCGCCAATCGATCATCAGTAAACAACCTCCCTAATCGCGGAGATGATGCGTTCCTTTGTCGGAAGGACATCCGACCAATCCCGTTTACGAACGGGAATCGGCGAGAAGCGGGCGCCGACCCGCGTAATCGGCGCATCCAAGTACCAAAAGGCATCCCGGCCGATCCGCGCCGCGATTTCCGCGCCGACGCCTTGGTTCTCGGCGGCGTCGTGAACGATAACCAGCCGGTTCGTGCGCTCGACCGAGGCCCGGACGGCCTCTATGTCCCAAGGCTGAAGCCATACGAGGTCGATAAGCTCGGCGTCGACGCCCATGGTACGGATCGCCTCCGAACACAAATCGACCGCGGGACCGTAGGAAACGACCGTCACCGAGTTCCCGGACAGGACGGTCCGGCTCTTGCCGGGGGCCATGTCGCCGGGCCGGTAGGCGTCCGCATCGAAGTCGGATTCTCGGGTCAGGCCGGCGATGGGCTCTATGACGATCACGGGGTCCGGATCGTCGACCGCCGCGCGCAAAACGCCGTAGGCTTCCTGGGCGCTGGCCGGGAAGGCGACTTTGAGGCCGGGGACGTGGCATAGCCAGCTTTCCAGGGATTGGGAATGCTGCGGTCCCATGCTGGCGCGGCCGCCATAGAGGGTTCGGACAACCAGGGGCAGGGACCGTCGGTCGCGCGCGCCGTCGCCGCCCTGATAGAAGCTGTACTTGGCGGCATTATTGACCAACTGGTCAAGCGCCAGGGTCATGAAGTCGAAGAACATGATCTCCACGATCGGGCGCAGGCCGCTCATCGCGGCACCGACCGCGCAGCCGGAAAGCGCGCCTTCCGAGATCGGCGTGTCGCGGACGCGGGCCGCGCCGAATTCGTCCAGCAATCCCCGGGTCAGGCCATAGGGGCCGCCCGGAGCGCCCACGTCCTCGCCCAGCAAGACGACACGCGGATCGGCGGTCATGGAGTGGCGCAACGCGGTGTTGATCGCATGCCAAAGCTTCGCCGTCACGCCGCGTACCCCGCGACCAGTTCCGCCGCCTCGGCGCGCACGGTCTCGACCGCGTCGTCGAGCGCCGCGTCGGGAATGTCCTGACGGCGGCCGTGAAGCGCGATCGGACAGCGGGTGCTGCGCCAATCGTCGTCCTCACCTTTCGGCCGGTATCGCGCCGGGTCCGCCGCGTAGTGCCCGCCGAAGCGAAAGCAGACGGCCTCGACGAAGACCGGTTCGCCCTCGCGCGCCGTTTCGATCGCCGCGCGCATGCCGGTCGCGACCTTTTCGACATCCGTGCCGTCGATTTCCATCGAGGTCAGGCCGAACCCACGCGCGCGTTCCGACGGGGCGGAGCTGAGATGGACCGATGTCGGGGTCATCTCGGCGTAGCCGTTGTTTTCACAGACGAAAACGACCGGCAGTTTCCATAGCGCCGCCAGATTAATCGATTCATAGACGATCCCCGTCCCCATCGCGCCGTCGCCGAACACGACCACCGCGACGCGGCGATCCCCTTCCAATTGCAGGGCTAGACTCGTGCCGACGGCGACGCCGGCGTTTCCGCCCACGATTCCGTTGGTTCCCAAAAACCCCGATTCCGGATCAAAGATGTGCATGGAGCCGCCGCGGCCGCCGGCAAACCCGTCGGGATGGCCGACGACCTCCGCGATCACGGTCGCGACGTCCAATCCCATCGCCAGGGCGTGACCGTGCCCGCGATGATTGGACAAGAGGACATCGCGCGGATCCATCGCCGCGACGAGACCGACCGCCACGGCTTCCTCTCCCAGGGAAACATGCAGCGGCCCTTCGACCGCCCGAGCCACGGATGCCTCCTGCAAGGCGAGTTCGACGCCCCGGATCGTTTGCATGGCGGTTAGGAAGTCGCGGGCGTCCAAGGACCGGCCGCGCAGGCGAATGGGCGCGATCATCGCAGCGCCTCCTCCACGCCGATACCGGCGCGCAGCAGTCGCGTCTCGTCGCGTCCCACGAGTTGCAGGCCGACCGGCCGTC
Source organism: Marivibrio halodurans (assembly GCF_017963645.1). GTDB lineage: Bacteria > Pseudomonadota > Alphaproteobacteria > UBA8366 > Aestuariispiraceae > Marivibrio > Marivibrio halodurans. The sequence continues at coordinate 19,385 of NZ_JAGMWN010000009.1, forward strand.
CGCGTGCGGTTCGGCCGCACGGGATCGTCAGGCTGGCCAGCGACGGGCGGGAAAAGGGTAAGGTCGCCAATGCCAGCAATTTGACGAGCGGATGCCGCTCGCCGTCGGCCAACGCGATCCGGGTCGTTTCCTCGAAATCCGGAGCCGCCACGGGCGTTGTCGGCAGAATGAGGATTTCGTCGTCGCGAAAACTCCCGTCAATGACGACATCGAAGGCTCGGACGTGCCCGCGCGCGTCGCTCAGGTCCAGCGCCTCCTGACTTTCCGCGATATCGAGATTGTGCCGCGTTTCCGGGCCGTAGAGGTCGCGCGCGGCGGGCCACCAACCCGCGGCGCGATGTTCTTGCAAGACCTGTCGCAATTGTAGCGCCATGCGGGACGGCATGATTTCGCGCAAGTCCGGAAGCGTCGTTCGGCGGATCGCGACGCGGGCATTCGCGATACGCGCCGCCGTCGCCGCGAAAACCTCCGCGACCTCGTCATCAATGCCCGACACGGTCGCGGCGATGTCTTCGGGGACGACGAAGGGCGGCGACGCCGGTCCCGCATCGTCCTTGTCGTCGCCGGCGAGCGCCCGCCAAATCAGGGCTATGTCGTTCGCCGTTTCGGCCAGCAGCCCCCATTGGTCATATTCCGGGGCGAGGGGAACGATGCCGCCCATTCCAATATCCGGCCTCGGCTTCGGGCGGAAGCCGACGATTCCGCACAGCGCGGCCGGCAAGCGTACCGATCCGCCCGTATCGGTGCCCAGGGCCAATCGAGCCGATCCGGCCGCGACGGCGGCGGCGGATCCGCCGCTGGACCCCCCGGCGATCGCTCTTGGATCGACCGGATTTCGGGTAGGCGGTGTCGTCGCGCCGAAGGCGAATTCGTGCGTGTTCGCCTTTCCCATGACGACCGCGCCGAGCTTCCGAAACACGGCGACGATCTCCGAATCCGCCCGGCTGGTGGTCGCTTCGGACAAGACCTGGCTTCCTGCCCGCGTCGGCATGCCTTCGACGTCGATTATGTCCTTGACCGCGATCGGAACCCCATGAAGGGGGCCTCTATACCCACCGTCCGCTATCTCGGCATCCAGGGCGCGGGCCCGGCGCAACGCTCCTTCGGGATCGAGGAACGTATAAGCATGGATGTCCGGTTCGCTTGCCTCCGCCGCGTCGATGCAGGATTTCGCGAGGTCGACGCATGTGAGCTCCCGCGCAGCGATGGCGCGCGCGGTCTCACGCAGCGTCGGCCGCGCGCCCTGCTCGATCGGCCGGATGCGATCAACCGTCGGCATCGATGGTGCCCAGATAGCTTCGTTCGATGGTTTTTTCGTTCAGCGTGCTGGGGCTGCCCGATGTCACGATCGTCCCTTCGCCCAGCACGTAGATCTGATCGACGATTCCGGCCTCCCAGATCCAGCGCGTCTGTTGTTCGACGAGCAACAGGCCGATGTTAAGCCTTTCGCGCAGAAGCTTGATCTGTTCGAACAGGGTTTCCACGACCTTTGGCGCGAGGCCGAGGCTGGGCTCGTCCAGGATCATCAGCTTGGCCCGGATCAGGATCGCCCGGGCGATCACCAGCATCTGCTGCTCGCCGCCCGACAGGGTTCCCGCCTTTTGTTCCAAGCGTTCCTTGAGCACCGGAAACAGATCGAAGATGAATTCCCATTCCTCCGCTGTGGCGTCGGGGCGAGAGGCGATCGTCAGGTTTTCGTGGACGCTGAGCTTGGCGAAGACCTCGCGGCCTTGCGGGACGTGCGCGATGCCGAGCCGGCTGCGCTTATAGGCCGGCTGGCCGCCGATGTCCGTCCCCTCGAATTGAAGCGTTCCCTCCATCAGGGGAAGTCGCCCCGATATGGCGGAAACCAGGGTTGTCTTTCCCGCGCCGTTGCGGCCGACCAGGGCGACCGCCTGTTGCGGTTCGACGACCAGGGAACACCCTGAAATCACGGCCCGATTACGGTAACCGGCGGCGATATTCTTCGCTTCCAAGAAGCTGCTCATGTGCTCCGAGCCCCCAAGTAACTGTCGACAACGAAGGGATTCGCCAGGACCTCGCCCGGCTCTCCATGGGCGATCATCTTTCCGGAATCCATCGCGTAGAGCGTGTCGACCGTCGATCGGATGAAAGCGACGTTGTGTTCGATCAAGAGAACCGCGGTGCCGTCCGACGCCAGGGTCCGCAACAGACGGCTGAACGCCGGCAGGGAATCGGCATGCATGCCGGCGGTCGGCTCATCGAGCAGGAGCACTTTCGGCCGAAGCGCGATCGCGCGCGCGATTTCCAGCCGCCTTTGTTCCTCCCAGCCGAGATCCCGGACGTATCGCGACGCGACCTCTCCCAGCCCCAATGTGCGGAGAATGGACTCCGCCTTTTCCGTCGCGTCACGGTACACGCGTCGGCTTGAGGGAAGGGCGAGCATGTAGCCGAGGGAACTCGGCCGACTGGCGAGCAGGCACCCGCTGAATACGACCTCCTGAGCGGTTATGCTCTGGGTAATGCGGCTGTGCTGGTAGGTCCGCACCACGCCCAGCCGGGCGCGGGTATAGGCGGGAAGCGGCGTTATATCCTCGGATTCCACGAGGATGCGTCCGGTCGATGTGCGCTGCTCCCCGCTCAACAGATCGACGAGGGTGCTCTTTCCCGCGCCGTTCGGCCCGATCAGCCCCTGAACGACGCCGGCGGTCAGATCGAGGCTGATGTCGTCGACGGCGGTCACGCCCCCGAAATGCTTTTGCAGGTTCGACGCGCTGCACAACACCTTGCCGGACGCGGCCGCGTTGCCTCGGGTATCGGACACGGCGTCCGTTTCCTGCCGCGCGTCGCCAATCGAGGATAGATCCTGATTCGACCGTTGCGGCCGGAGCCGGACCCATAGCCGCGTGACGCCGCCCGCGATCCCCTCGGGGAACAACACGACGACACCGACGATGATGACGCCGGTCAGCACCATGCGGTATTCCTGAAGCCATCGCGTGTATTCCGGTAGAAGGGTCAGGAACCCGGCGCCGACGATCGGCCCCCAGAAGCGGTCCGTGCCGCCGACCACGCCGAAGCTCAGGATGTCGATCAGGCGGTGGAAGCCGAATTCCTCCGGCGCGATATAGCTCGTCGTCAGCGCCAGCATGTTGCCCGCGATCGACGCCAGAACCGCGCTGGCCGCGCCCGTGAAGATCCGGATGCGAATCTCGTTCACGCCGACGCCGCGGGCGACGATCGGGTCTTCGCGGAGAATACGCATCTCGTATCCCAGCCGAGATGCCATCAGCCGCGACACCACGAAGGCGACCACGACGAGGATCGCCACGCTTTGCCAGGCGTTCAGCGCCAGCGGGATGCCGAATATTCCCATCGGCCCCTTGAGAAAGGGCGTGATATAGATCGCCTGCTGAACGACGGTGACGAAGGCCAGCGTCGCGATTGCGAGATAGACGCCGGATAGACGGCTGGTAATGGCGCTGAGCAGCGCGCCGAGGGCGGAACTAATGGCGATGCCGATCAGGACGCCCAGGGTTATCGAAAGACCTTTCGTCGTCGTCATCGCCACCGAATAGGCGCCGATTGCCATGAAGCCCGTCTGGGACACGTTCAATTGCCCGGCGGCGAAGGCGATATAGAAGCCAAGCGCCGAAACCGACGCGACGGCCATGCCGATGATCAGCGGATCGGAAATGCCGAGGAAGGACATCAGCGCGCACCTTCCTTGACCCGTTCGCCTAGGAAGCCCTGCGGCCGCACGATCAAGATCACGATCAGCGCGGCGAACACCATCAGCGGCGCCATGCCGGGTTCGGGCAGCCAGAGGGTGCCGAGAACCTCGATCGCGGCGATCACGATCGCGCCGACGAGCGAGCCGGGGATGCTGCCCATGCCGCCGATGATGATCAGGGCGAAGGCCTTAACCTCCAGCCAAGCGCCCGTCTCGGGGCTGGCGATGTTGAAGGCGAAGCCCCAGGCGATCGCGGCCAACCCGGCGAGAACGCCCGCAAGCGCCATGATCTCCATGAAACGACGTTCGACGTTGATTCCGAACAGCGCGGCGGTATGCGTGCTTTCCGCTACCGCCCGCATCTCGACGCCCCAACGCGTGCGTTTCAGCGCGTAGGTCAAAAGCACGACCAAGGCGGCGAACAGGGCGAAAAGCGCGATGCCGATGGGTTGAATGATCTGGTCTCCGATCACGATCGGCTCGATCTCAACCATCTCGTTCGGGAAGAAGCGGGGGTCGATCCCGAACCATGCCCGCATGATGCCCAGAAAAATGGTGGATACGCCGAGGCTGGTCAGAAGTGGCCCGATATGTTTTCCCCAGGCGCTTTGCGCCCGGTAGCGAAGCGGCCTGAAGGCGATCCGGTCGACCAGGATCGAGACGCCGCCCGCCGCGACGACCGCGCATAGGCAGCCGAGCCAGAAGTCGAAACCGAGCTCTCCCACGAGATACATGGAAAAGACGGCCGCGAAGGCGAACACCGTCGCGTGCGCGACGGTAAGGACGTCCATCACGCCGAATATCAATGTCAGGCCGCATGCGAACAGCCCGTAAATTGCCGCTAAGGCAAAGATATGAAACGTAACTTCCATACTGGTGCCTCCACCTGATTGCGCGCTTCTCCCACGCATGGTTTCCACCGGTGCCGAGTTCGGTCGGCTGTTTTCGGTGATGTTGTTGGGCGCGGCTCGACCGGGTCCGCTGCGCCTGGGCGATCCAGGGCCCGTACCCGATTGCGTGTCTCCGGGGCCGACGATCAGCCTTCGGCGACGGCATTATATATGTCGAGATTGTTTCCGACCGCCTTGTGGCGAGACCGGCCCGCGGAACTCTGTGGGCGGCGGAAATACCGCGCCTGCCGCGAACCCTCACCGACTGTTGCGCTCCCCTACCTTATTGCGTTCACCGATCTTTCGTCTGGTTGCACTGGATAGTCACATATGATACTAACCAGTTCAATAGAGAATCTATCGGTAGATAAATATATTGGGAGGCCTCATGACCGAAGATACCACGGCGACACTGGCTGAATATGTCGTCGGGGCCGAATGGTCCGACCTGCCGGAAAGGGCGCAGCGGGAGACGCTTCGGGCCTTTGTGAATTTCGTGGGCTGCGCCTTGGGCGGATCGACGCATCCGGGATTCCCAATCGCGCGCGAGGCTGCGACTGTGATCGGCGGATCGCCGCAGGCGAGTGTTCTGGGCGTGACGGACGTTACCGACATGGCGAACGCCGCGTTTCTCAATTGCTATAGTTCGGCCGTGCATACTTTCGACGATACGCATCTCGCCTCCATCGTTCACCCGACGGGGCCGGCGGCCGCCGCCGCGCTGGCCGTGGCGGAGCATCGCGGTATCGGCGGTCAGGCGTTTCTGAACGCGGTCTATCTCGGCATAGAAACGGTATGCCGGGTCGGTACCGCCCTTATGGTTCCGCCCGCGAAGGCGGATATCAATCTGTTCATGACCGGCTTGGCCGGCACGTTCGGGGCCGCGGCGGCCGCCGGCAAGCTGATGAATCTCGATCGCCGGAAAATGATCTACGCGCTCGGCATCGCGGCGGCGCAGGCGGCCGGAATCCGGGAAATGCACGGTACGATGTGCAGCGGCTTCGTGCCCGCGCAGGCGGCGCGCAACGGCTTGTGGGCGGCGCTCCTGGCGGAAAAGGGGTTCGATAGCTCCCAGTGCGGCCTGGAAGGGTCGAAGGGGTTCGGCGCGGTGTTCGGTCAGCCCGCCAATTACGACGCGATCACCGACGGTCTCGGCAGCCACTTCGAACTCTATTCGAACGCGATCAAGGCGTATCCCTGCGGGATCGTCATTCATTCCGTGATCGACGCCTGTTTGGACCTCGCACGGGAAGAAGGGTACGACAGCGCGTCGGTAGAACGCTGCGATTTGCGGGTCCATCCCGTGACCATCGAACTGACCGGCCGCAAGGCGCCGCAAACGGCGCTGGCAGCGCAGGTAAGCCTGTATCACTGGGCCGCCGCAGCGCTCGAACGCGGGGTCGCCGGTCTTCCCGAAGGGGACGACGCCAGCGTTCACGACCCCCAAATTTTGGCCATGCGGGACCGAATTACGGCCATGGCGGCGGACGACCACACAGCCGGAGAGACATCCGCGACCCTGACCTTCAGCGACGGCCGGACGTCCTCGGTCAGGGTGCCGCACTGCCGCGGAAGCCTTGAGCGCCCAATGACGGACGACGAGATCGACCGGAAGTTCAGGGCGCAGGCCGAACCGATCCTGGGCGTCGAAGCGTCGAATGCGCTGTTGGAACGGTCCTGGGGCTGCGTCGATATCGCCCGCATGGGCGTCGTCGGCGACCTGGCGCGGCCGGCTTCCTGATTCCGTCGCGAGACGCTTCCCGCCCGCGCGGAGCGTCTCGCGAAATCGCCCGGAATTCCGACCGGCTCCATGGATCGACGAAACGAGGTGGACAATGAAATGTACCAACGCTAGCATTAATCTACTATATGGTAGATTTTGGTTGCCGTTAGCGCACTCCAACTCTTACCGGCTTCGTTGCATGGGCTCGCCCCGGACTGCCGGCTTTCGCCCGCAGAGAACGTGGAGATGCGTGTCGTGAGAATTCCGTTCGCCCGCACACTGTTCGAGCTTCTATGCGAACAGGCAGAGCGCTATCCGACGAACACGGCCGTGATCGCCGGCGGCGCGGAGATCGGCTTCGGGGATTTGGAGCGGGGGGCCAGGTCTGTTGCCTCGGCCCTGCGCGCCTGCGGCGTTCGACGGGGAGACCGCGTCGGGCTGATCGTCAACAACCGGCCGGAATGGTTGGAAATCGTCTTCGGGGCCTCGGCGGTGGGCGCGACCGCGGTTCCGTTCAGCACCTGGTCCACGCGCGAGGAGTTGGAGTTCCTTTTGCAGGATTCCGGCGTCAAGGTTCTGTTTACCCTGGCGCGGTTCGGCAAGCAGGAGTTCCAGGCGGAAGTCGACGCCATTCTAGCCTCGGTGGATGCGCGGGAACGCTATCCGAACCTGCAACGGGTGATCGTCGTGGACGGGGAGGACGCGGCGGACGACCGCGCCTATGCCCGGTTTCGGCGGGGCGCTCCGTTGGGCGACGACTTGCCGCCGGGAGTATCGGCGAGCGCCGTCGACGACGCTCTCATCATCTATACCTCCGGGTCGACCAGTTTTCCCAAGGCGGTCCGCATGAAACACCATGCGATCGTGGAGAACGGTTTCAATATCGGTGAATGCCAAGGGTTGCGCTCCGGCGACCGGGTCTTCCTCTCGCCGCCGCTGTTTTGGTCCTATGGCGGCGTCAATGCGATGCCGGCGACCTTTACCCATGGCGCGACGCTGGTCCTGCAGGGGCGGTTCGAAGCGGGCGAGGCGCTGGATCTGATCGAGCGCCACGGCTGCACGGCGATCTACACGCTTCCGGGAATGACGAGCGACCTTCTGACCCACGACCGGTTCGATCCCTCGCGGGTCGCTACGCTTCGGACCGGTCTTACGATCGGCAGCCCCCAGGACATTCGGCGCGCGGCGACGGATCTCGGCATCGCCGATATTTGCAACATCTACGGCGTCTCCGAAGCGTATGGCAACAGCTGCGTCACCGATCACGCATGGCCCCTGGAACGGCGGGCCAATTGCCAGGGCATGCCCTTGCCAGGGGTCGAACTCCGCATCGTGGACCCGGACGGCGGCGGGCCGCTCCCCGCCGGGGAGCCTGGCTTGGTCGAGATTCGCGGCTATGTAACGCCTGGATATTGCGGCGCCAGCGCCACCCTCAACGAAACCGTCTTCACGTCCGAAGGCTACTTCCGCCCCGGCGATTACGGCTACCTGACCGAGGCGGGCGAGTTCGTATTCGTCGGTCGCGGCGCGGAACTGATCAAGAGCGGGGGGATAAACGTCTCTCCGGCGGAGATCGAGGAAGTCTTGCTGCGGCATCCCCAAGTCGTCCAAGCGGGTGTCGTCGGCGTCGAGATCCTGGATCGGGGCGATACGATTTTCGCCTTCGTGATCGCCGACCCGGGCCGGCTGGACGCGGACGGTCTGCGCGCTTACTGCCGCGAGCATCTTTCCAGCTACAAGGTTCCGCACCGCATCGTGTTTTGCGAACGGTTGCCGCAGACGGCGACGGGCAAGCTCCTGCGCCGGGAACTCAAACGGCACGCCGCGGATCTCGCGGCGACCGAACCGGCATAGGGTGGAGGACTTGCGAATGGCCAAGGAAAACTGGGGGCGATGGGGTCCCGAAGACGAAGCCGGGACGCTGAATCTGATCACGCCGGACAAGGTGACGGCCGCCGCCGGGCTGGTGAGCGTCGGCCGCGTTCTAAGCTTGGCGCAGCCCCTCAGTTCGGCGACGCCGATGGCGCGCCATCGCCACGGCTTCGCGCATTTCATGGACCGCGACGGCGGCGACTATGCCGCCGGGGGCAAGCGTCCGGGCGGGTTTCAGTTCGCCGAGGACACCATCATGATGCCGGTCCATACCGGCACGCATATCGATGCGCTGTGTCACGCCTGGTACGACGACCGTTTGTATAACGAGTTTTCGGGCGATTCGATTAGAAGCACGAAGGGCGGTCAGTTCTGTGGCATCGACAAGATGCCGCCACTGTTCACGCGCGGCATCCTGTTGGACGCGGTCGCCCAGCGCGGCGAGGTATTTCCTCCGGGAGAGACGATCACCCTGAATATCTTGAAGGCGGCGCTGTCGGCGACGGGGCGGGAAATCGAGCCGGGCGATGTGGTGCTGATACGCACCGGCTGGCTGGAAAGCCATATCGGACGCACCGGCGTGTCCCTGGATACCGAACCGGGAATCGATGTGGAGGGGGCGGAATGGCTCGCGGAAAGCGGCGTCGCCGCGCTCGGCGCCGACAATTTCGCGATCGAGACCATTCCCTTTCCGGCGGGGGCCGTCTTTCCGGTCCATCAACGATTGATCCGCGACTACGGCATGCCGTTGCTCGAGGGATTGGTGTTGGCGCCGCTTGCCAAGGCCGGTGCCAAATCTTTCCTCTTTTCCGCTGCCCCGATTCCCATCGTCGGCGGAACGGGCAGCCCGCTCGCCCCTATCGCGGTGCTCTGATGAACATGAAGAACCGAGAAACGAATGGTCCCACCGACCGTGCGCTCCCAATCGGGGGGCGAGATTCGGCTCGGACACACGCGTCGGGGAAGGGAAAATCATGAAACCGGAATCGACGTCGCGGCTCGCCCGCTTTGGGCGGGGGATCAAAGTGCTCGACCTGTCGCAGTACCTTCCCGGGCCGATGGCGAGTCTCCTTCTCGCCGACATGGGGGCGGAGGTTCTGAAGATCGAGCCGCCGCGCGGCGATCCGATGCGCGGTCTCGGCCCGCGGGACGACGAGGATCGGGCGCTATTCTACGAGGCCATCAATGCCGGTAAGAAGGTTCTCCGGTTGGATCTTCGTCAGGAAAAGCCGCACCGCGAGTTCCTAGACCTCGTCCGCGATGCCGACGTGCTGATCGAAGGGTTCAGGCCCGGCACGATGAAGCGGCTGGGGCTGGACTACGAGACGTTACGCGGCATCAATCCCCGGCTGATTTACTGCTCCATGAGCGGCTGGGGAAAATCCGGTCCGATGGCGCAGGCGGCCGGACATGACGGCAACTATCTCGCGATGGCCGGGATTCTGCACCGGAACGGGGCCGGGTCACCCTATGTCTTCGATCCGCCGCTTGCGGATACGTCGGCGGCGCTGTTTGCCGTGATTTCCATCCTCGGCGCGCTGAACGCACGCCGCGAAGACAACAAGGGGTGCGAGATCGACATCGCGCTGGCCGATATCGCGATGCCTCTCCAGCTCTTTCAGATCGCCGATTTCGGCGCGCGCAGCGCGGTGCCGCAGCCGGAAAGCACATACCTGAACAGCGGTGCGGCGTATTATCGGGTCTACGAAACCAAGGACGGACGCCACATCATGCTGGGCGCCGTCGAGGAAAAGTTCTGGCGTGCGTTCTGCGTGGCGGCGGAACGAGGCGACTGGATCGAGCGGCAGGCTGCCCCGACGCCGCAATCCGACCTCATCCGGGAAGTTTCCGACTATTTCCGCTCGTTGACCTATACCGAATGCCTCGAACGGTTCGGCGAGGTCGATTGCTGCCTCAGTCCGGTTCTCGATCTCCGCCAGGCACTGGAAACGCCGCATTTCAAGCAACGCAAGCTGATCCGGCGGTCGCCCGAAGGCGACCTGCAGGCTCTCTTTCCGGTTCGCGTGGACGATCAGCCCTCGCCTTCCCGGCCGCCCTTGTCGGAGGAGCCGGCGCTTTGGCCGCATTCGCGCGAAGCAAAGACGACCGTGCCCGGAAAGTGACCGGCGCGGCCTCTTTTCACCCGCGGAACAGGAACGTCAGATGATTTTGGAGAGATACAGACATGGCATATAGAACGCGTCCTGCGGTCGTGGGTGGCGCGACCACCTTGATTCCGAACTCGACCGGAAAGTCGCTCGAAGAGCTTCTCTACGACGTCGCGCAGAAAGCCGTCGCCAGCGCCGGGATCACCTATGACGACATCGACGGGATCGTCGTTGCGGCGAACGACCAGTACGACGGTCGGGCGATTTCCGTGATGGCCGCATCCGGTCCGGTCGGCGGCGTTGACCGCGATATCCTGTGCACCCCGTCCGCGGGCGAACACGCCTTCGTCACCGGCGCGCTCCGCGTCGCGTCGAAACTGTTTGATACCCAACTCGTCCTGGCCTGGAGCCCGGCCGAGGTTTCGTCCTTTTCGGAGGCGCAACGGCTCGCGGCCGATCCGTATTATCACCGGCGCCTGCCGCTCGACGAGCTGTCGTCGCACGCGCTTCAGGCATCGGCACTGGGCGCGTCGGTCGAGAACCTGGCGGACCTTTCGCACTCGGTATTGACGAAGAACCGCGCGAACGGCGCCGTCGCCTATCCCGATATCGCGGCATATTCCAGCGGCGTGCCACGGGGAGACCATCCCGTCCGCTGGCCGATCTTCAGCGATATGATCGCGCCGCCGATCACCGGCTTGGTGGCGATGGTGCTGGCGGGCGAAGACTTCGTCGCGGATCGCGGTCTTGCTCGGCCGGTTTGGATCGAAGGCATGGGCTGGGCAACGGAACCCAGCTTCCTGGGCGACCGTAACCTGGGCGGCCTGCCATCGCTGGAAGCCGCCGCGGCGCAGGCATTCGCCGAGGCCGGCGTGTCCGACCCGGTCGGCGAATTCGATGTCGCCGAATTGGCGGACGCGACGCCGCATCAGGAATTGCTTTCGTACGAGGGGCTGAGCCTTTGCCGCAGGGACGGATGGGAAGCCGCGCTGGGCGACGGGACGTTTCATGCCGACGGGCGATTGCCGGTGAACCTTTCCGGCGGGGCGCTTTCCGTCAATCCGATCTTCTGTACCGGGCTGATGCGGATCAGCGAGGTCGCCCGCCAGCTTCGCGGCGAGGCCGGCGCGGCGCAGAAGGAAGGGGCGGCACGCGGCGTCGCGCACGCCGCGAGCGGCATCGCCATGCAGTACAACACCGTCATCGTAATGAACAATCAGCAACCGGGAACCGTACAATGAGCGATCGGATCGGAATTATCGGCATCGGCCAATCCGCCTTCAAATCGCGGCGGGAGGATTCCAACTATCCCGAACTCGTGCGCGAGGCCGTCGCGCTCGCAATGCAGGATTGCGGTCTCGGTTTCGACGATATCGAGGCCGTGGTCTATTCGCTGTCGCCCGACGCCATGGTCGGCATCGGCAACGCGGAACGCCTGGGGGTCGATGCGGTCGGCGCCAAGAACAAGAGGTTTCTTCGAATCAACACCGGCGGTTCGACGGGGATTTCCAGCGTCGCCGCGGCGTATTTTCACGTTGCATCGGGCGCATGCGACGTCGTCCTGACCGCGGGCGCGGATAAGGTCGGGGAATGCGGCGACTCCCAAACGGTTCTCAACAAGATTTGGGATCCGATCTATGAGCGCCCGCTGCCGCTCGGCACGATCTCAATGCTCGCGATGTCCGCCGTTCGATACATGCATAAATACGGCATGTCCGAGGAAGACATGGCCCGGGTCACGGTGAAGAACCGTCGCCATGCATCGAAGAATCCGAACGCGCATCTGCGGAAGGAATGCACGGCCGAGGAGGTGTTGAACTCCCGCTATCTCTGCTGGCCGATCAAACTCTACGACGCATGCCCGCAATCCAGCGGCGGGTGCGCCATGATCCTCGCGTCGGAACGCTACATTCGCGAACACGGTCTGGACGCGGTATGGATCACCGGGGTCGGGCATTGCTCGGAGAACTATTATCTGGGCGACCGCATGTCGGACACCGCGCGCGCCGATCATGCCGATGCATTCGCGCTGAAGAACTCCTTCGCGCGGGCCTATAAACAGGCCGGCATTACCGATCCGGGCACGCAAGTCGACGTTGCGGAACTGTATGCGCCGTTCAGCAATACGGAATTCCACGCAATCGAGGCGGCCGGTCTGGCGGAGTTGGGCGCCTCGCCGGCAATGCTGCGCGAGGGTCAATTCGATCTCGGAGGAAGGATTCCCGTCAATCCGTCCGGCGGTGTGCTCTGCACGAACGCCATCGCAGTGACGGCGATGGTGCGGGTTGCTGAAACGGCGCTTCAGGTCTGGGGGCGCGCTGGAGACCATCAGGTCAAGGGCGCGCGTCGCGGCATCGCGAGCGGCAATGGCGGCGACCACCAATTCTTCGGCACAATGGTAATCGAGGCGTAAGGAGACGACCCCATGGAACTGATGACGCGTAAAGAAGTCTGGAACATCACCTACAATCACGCTCTGGGTAAGACCGCGAGCGAGTTTTTTACCCAAATCAAGGAAAGTGCCAGGATTTTAGGCCGGCGCTGCCCGTCCGACGGCCGGGTTCTCGTGCCGCCGCGGGCGTTTTCCGACGAATCCCTCGAGGCGACCGACGAATGGGTGGAGGTCGGGCCCGGCGGACGGATCGAGGCATTCACGATCACCTATGAGCCGTTTCAGAACCTGCCGGAGCCGCCCTACGCTTTCGGCTATGTTCTGCTCGACGGTGCCAGCACCGCGATCGGGGGGTACTTCAAGGGCATCGATCTGTCCGACCCGGCACGCGCCGCGGAAAAACTCGTGGTCGGCACGCGCGTGAAGACATGCTTCGCGGAGGAGAAGGACCGAATCGGCGATGTCCTGGATTTCTGGTTCGAAGTTCAGGACTAGACCGTTGTCGCGTACCGTCCCGGTCTTCGGAGCCGCCGATCAGGTCCGGTGGCTCCGAAGGGCCGACTCAATGGCCGCGCGGGCAATTTCCGCGTCTTCGTTGGATGCGGCGCCGGATACCCCGACGCCGCCGATGCCGGTACCGTCAACGACAATCGGCACACCGCCCGGGACAGCGAACATGTTTCCCACATGGCAGATTGAAGGATCCGACTTCGCCGCGTCGGAGAACACCTTCGTTTCTCGTCTGAACAAGGCGGCGCAGCGCGCCTTGCCGATAGCGACCTCAGGCGTAGCGGCATGCGCGCCATCCATACGATCCAAGGAAATCAGATGCCCGCCAGCATCGACAACGGAAACGGTCACCGCGCATCCCATATCCCGGGCGACATCGATCGCAGCGTCAATTATTCTCTTGGCGTCATCCAGTTCTAACAAAATAGAAGATTTCACTATATTCTCCACGGTGAATCGATGATCATTGTATAATATAATTATATACAATATTGTAAAAGTCAAATACTTATACATCAAAATAATATAATTTAAATATATTTATCTATGAAGCTGGATTATTATTTACATTTATAGGTCCAGTGTTTCTAAAACTCCCAATACCATTCAGGGGCGGCGACTTTAACCCGCATTTCTCACCAGGGTTTCTGAGGCGCGGCCGTGAGGGGCAGTTGACGGTTGCGGCTTGATCCAGTGCGCCGCGCGCGCGCCAGATTTTTGCGCCGCTTGGGCGCCGCCAGGTCGGTTCGGGTTCAGCGTTGTTGAGGGGCGTGCGGCGGGGGCGCGGGTCGCGCGGGTCAGCGGCATAATCGGGCGTGCGCCAGAGCGAACTCCTCGGCATAGGGACAGGCCGAGGCCATGGCGACGCGGATGCGCCGAACGGTGACGGTGACCTGCGCGCCGATCTTCAGCAGCTTCAGCCGAAGCGACCCGCAGGACGTAGGCCATGGAGGCGAACCAGAGGCGGAACTGGTTGGCCTTCATGGTCGCCGCGCTGGTTGACCTGAGACCTGAAAGTTCCTCCAGATTTAGGTAGAGTCCGTCGACGTTAAGGAGACGGATTTATGAAGCGTAGCCGGTTCACCGAAGAGCAGATCATCGGGATTTTGAAGGAGCAGGAGGCTGGCAGCGGACGGCGGATATATGCCGCCGGCATGGTGTCAGCGAAGGCACGTTCTACAAGTGGAAGGCCAAGTATGGCGGCCTGGAGGTCTCGGAGGCCAAGCGCCTGAAGGCTTTGGAGGACGAGAACACGCGTCTGAAGAAGCTGTTGGCCGAGGCGATGCTGGACAACGCCATGCTGAAGGATGTCGCTTCAAAAAATGGTAACGCCCGCTGCACGGCGGGAGGCGGTCGCTCATCTTCGTGCCACGCACGGGGTGAGCGAGCGGCGGGCGTGTCTTGTGCTGGGAGCGGACCGGACTTCGATCCGCTACCGGTCTCGTAGACCGGACGATGTCGATGTCCGGGAGCGGCTACGCGCCCTGTCGCGGGAGCGTCGTCGTTTCGGTTATCGGCGTTTGCATCTGCTGCTGGCACGGGAGGGTATCGCGATGAACCAGAAGAAGCTGAGGCGGCTTTATCGCGAAGAGAAGCTGCAAGTGCGACGGCGGGGCGGTCGGAAGCGGGCCTTGGGCACGCGGGCACCGCTGGTCCTGCCAGACGGGCCGAACCAGCGATGGTCGCTGGACTTTGTGTCGGATGCTTTCACGGACGGTCGCCGCTTCCGGATCCTTGCCGTGATCGATGACTTCACGCGGGAATGCCTAGCCCTGGTCGCGGATACGTCGCTGTCCGGCATCCGTGTCGCGCGGGAGCTGGATGCCCTGATCTGGCAGCGTGGCGCCAAGCCCCAGACCGTCGTCAGCGACAACGGCACAGAACTGACCAGTATGGCGATCCTCCGATGGAGCCAGGAACGAGCCGTCGACTGGCACTACATCGCGCCGGGCAAGCCGATGCAGAACGGCTTCGTGGAAAGCTTCAACGGGCGGCTCCGGGACGAATGCTTGAACGAGACGCTGTTCACCTCAATCCGCCACGCCCGCATCGAACTCGCCGCCTGGAAGGAGGACTACAACACGGTCAGACCGCATTCGGGTCTGGGCGGAAGAACACCCGCTGAAGCCGCCGCGATAGCCTGTCCGGGGCATGCCCCGGACAGGCTTGTCATCCCATCAACATCAAGCCAACAATCAACCAAAGGACTCACCCTCTGAACGGAGGAAACTTCGGTCTCATGTCAGCGGCTGAGCAGGGCGGGGCTGCCGTGAGGGAAGGCGGATCGGGTCTAAGGCGCATCGTTCATGGTAATCGTCCGGCTGCGTCCCGGTACCAGACGGTGCATCATGAAGCGCGCCAGATGGGCCGCCGGGGATTCCGGATCGTCCCGCCGGTAATGCAGCACCAGATTGACCCCGGGTAGGGGCGGAACGCCATCGAAACCCGAACAGATTCGGTAACCGTGCCCAACGGCTGGTTCGGTCAGCACCGTCACCGCGAGTCCGGCCTGGACCGAGGCGAGAAGGCCCGCGATCGACTCACTCTCGCACGCGATCCGCCAGGGCCGGCCATAGGCCTCAAGAGCGGCGATCGCATAGTCCCGGTAGAGATTCCCCTGTGGCAGCATCGCCAGCGGAATCGGCGTCTGCCGTTGCGCGTTGCTGGTCTCTCCGGTCACGAAGAACAGCGGCTCCTTGCGCACGAAATGGCCCGGCGGCGTCCGGGGCATGTCGGTCACGAGCACGAGATCAAGCCGTCCGGCGGCATAATCCTGCAGCAGCGGCCGGGTCAGGTCGCAACGCAGATCAATCTGGATCGTGGGATAGGCGGCCGCGAAATCGGCCAGGATCGCCGGCAGGAGAAAACTGGCATAGAGATCCGGGGAACCGAGCACGATCCGTCCGGTTATCTCCGAACGCGTGAAGCGGGACACCGCCTCGTCATGCAGGCGCAGCATCGCTATCGCATAGCCGTGCAGGAGTTCGCCGTCCTTGGTCAGGGTCTTCGGCCGGCGCGAGGCGGTGAAGAGCGGACGCCGTACCGTTTCCTCCAGACGCCGTAGTTGCTGACTGACCGCGGGTTGCGTCATGCCCAGACGCTTCGCGGATTCGGTCAGATTTCCCGTCTCCACGACATCGACGAAGGTGCGAAGCAGGGAAAGGTCCAGGGTTTGTGGCATCATGAGCATAAGCGTTTCTTATTTTTTGAATAAAAACAATAAATTTCCATTCAATTTTGACGCGGTCTACAGTTTGCCCTGGATCGCGTTCGACGCGATCGGATGACCGTTTATCAGGAGCCGATAGAGGAAACGTTGGACATGTCCGTGACCCGTCCGAGCAATGAAAGCGCGCTCGCGGCCCCCTTCACCGGGCCCATGGCGTGGCGCGCCGAGGATATCGCCAAGACAAAGTGGAAGTACGCGTTGGACACGGCCTGCCTGGCCGAGATCGACGATTTGGTCGCCAGCCTTCGCCGGAACGCCTTGCCCACGATCCTGCTGACCCCGGACGATTTCGAAATGCCGAGGTGCCGGGAGGCGATGCGCGCGGTGCGCGAGGGGCTGATCGACGGTTCCGGCATCGCCCTGGTCGATCGGCTGCCGATGGAGCGCCTGACCAAGGACGAGGCGAAGACGGTCTATTGGGTTCTGTCCTCGATGATCTCGCGCCCCGTCGCCCAGAAGGTCGACGGCACCATGATCTACGATATCCAGGACACGGGCGCGAAGGCGGTGGCGGGATCGGGCGTGCGGCCCGACAAGACGAATATCGATCTGACCTTCCACAACGACAATTCCTATAACAATCCGATGCCGGATTTCGTCGGGCTGCTATGCCTGCAGCCCGCCAAGCAGGGTGGCGTCAGCCGGTTGATGAGCTTCGAGACGACCTACAACGCCTTGCTGGAACGGCATCGCGACGCCCTTGCCAGGCTCTATGAACCTTTCCTTTTCGACCGCCAGAAGGAACATCACCCGGATGAGGCGGGCACGATCTCCGAGCCGATTTTCGTCGAATCCGACGGCGTGAAGGCCCGATTGGGATTGCACCAGGTGCGCAACGGGTACGAAATGTCGGGCGAATCCATGGATGCGGAGACGGCGCGCGCGCTGGCGGCGCTGGAGGAAATCTTCGCCGACAACGCGCTTCAGATTCATTTCGCGATGGAGGCCGGCCAATTCCAATATGTGAACAACCTGGCGATCGGGCATAGCCGCACGGAATTCACGGATTTCGACCGCCCGGAGGACCGCCGGCACCTGGTCCGGCTCTGGATGCGCGACAAGGGGCGCCGAACCTATTTCGGACAGTAAGCGGGACGGCATGGAAGGACGTTTCGGGAGGAAGCGGGACAGCACATTCAAGGGCACGGCACGGACGGAAAAGAAGCGGAGCGGGATACGTAATCCATCGGGACTTCGCCGAACCACGGGCCGGACGACCTTCGCTTGGGATCGGGAAGAGGCATTTGCTGACTATTGTTGACGTGGGAAAGCGGTTCGGCGGCGTGTCGGCCCTCGACAAGTGCTCCGTGGAATTCGAGTCTGGAAAGATAACGGCTGTCATCGGGCCGAATGGCGCCGGGAAATCCACCCTCCTGAATTGCATATCCGGGGCCCTTGTGCCCGATTCGGGATCGATCCGTCTTTTCGACGACGATGTGACCGGGGCGAAGCCGCATATCCTGGCGCGTAAGGGGCTGGCGCGGACCTTTCAAATCTCGCGCGAGCTGTCGAGCCTGACGCTGCTCGAAAACCTGCTGCTCGCCGACCGCCCCAGTGATCCGATGAGTTTCTTCGCGCCGGTCTTTCGCCGCGCCCGCGTCCTGGATGAGCAGGCCGAGGCCGTGAATCGTGCGATGGGGCTGTTGCGCCGTGTTGGTCTCGACCGGCTGGCGGACGAGACGGCCAGCGCCCTTTCCGGCGGACAGAAGAAGCTGCTGGAACTCTCCCGCGCCTTGATGCTGAAACCCCGCGTCGTCCTGCTCGACGAGCCGGCGGCCGGGGTCGCGCCGCCGATGGTGAAGGTGTTGATCGAGGTCATCCGGGACCTGCATGCCGAGGGCGTCGATTTCGTCCTGGTCGAGCACAACATGGACATGGTCGCCGCCCTGAGCGACGAGGTCGTCGTGATGGCGGAGGGCACGCCCCTGATGCGCGGTGACTTCAAGGCCGTGACCACGGATGCGCGCGTCGCGGAAGCCTATCTGGGGGGCGTGGTTTGAAACCGAAGTCGATTCTCACCGCGGAGGCGATCCGCTCCGGCTATGGTGGCGACGATATCGTCAACGGTGTCGGTTTCGAGGTCGGGGCGGGGGAAGTCTTCGCCATCATCGGCCCGAACGGATCGGGCAAATCGACCCTGATAAAGACACTGGCCGGGATCGTGCCGATTCGGCGCGGCGCGCTGTCCCTGTTCGGGGGCGATGTGACGGCGTTGAAGGCACCCCAGCGGATCGCCGCCGGGATGGCCTATGTGCCACAGGAATTCAACGTCTTCCGCAATATGACGATCGCGGAGAACCTAACCCTGTCGACCGAATTCCTGGGCCTTCGCGGTCAGGGTGCCCGGCGGGAGCGCGAACGGGTCCTGGAGATGTTCCCCGACGTGGCGGAGCGTCAGCATCTTTTGGCGGGAAATCTCAGCGGCGGTCAGCGTCAGATGCTCGCCTTCGCCTGCGCCCTGATCTCCTCGCCAGAGGTTCTGCTGCTGGATGAGCCCTCGGCCGGCCTCTCCCCGAAGCTGGTTACCGAGATCTTCGACAAGATGAAGGCGGTCAACGAGATGGGGACCACCGTCATCGTGGTGGAGCAGAACGTGGCGGCGATCCTGCCCTATTCGGACCGGGCGATGGTTCTGGTCAACGGCGCCGTCCGCCATCTCTCCGCCGCTTCCGAGCTTGCCGCGGAAGGTGACCTGCATGCCTTGTTCCTGGGGGAGAGCTAAGTGTTCGGCCAATTGATCGTGAACGGTATCGGCACGGGGCTGATCGTGGCGCTTCCGGCCCTGGCATTGACCCTGACCTTCGGAATTCTGCGTTTTCCGAATTTTGCCATCGGCGCGATGCTGACCTTCTCCGCCTATATGGCCTGGACCTTCAATGTCCTGGTCGGGGTTCCGCTGATCGTAAGCGCCCTGCTGACGATTCTGTTGTTTCCGCTCGTCGCGATACTCTGCGATGCGGCCGTGTTCCGGCCGTTGCGCGACCGGGGATCGATCACCCTGCTGGTCGCCAGCATGGGGCTTTCCTTCGTGCTTGAGAATATATGCCGTCTGTTCTTCGGCAATGCCGCGCGGAATTTCGATATTCCCCTGGCGCGCCCGCATCGTCTGTTCGATCTGCGCTTCACCAACGAGTTCCTGATCGCCGCCGCCGTCAGTCTTTCGGCGATGCTGATCGTCTATCTGATCCTGCGGTGGTCCGCGTTGGGCCGGGCGATGCGCGCGGTCGCCGACAACCCGAACCTGGCGGCGGCCCGGGGCATCGATAGCGGGCGGGTGATCAAGGCCACCTGGGCGCTGTCCGGGGCGCTGATCGCCGCTTCCGGCGTCCTGGTCGGGATGGACCGGGCGATCGATCCGCAATTGGGCTGGAACTATATCATCGTCTGTTTCGCCGCGGCCATCCTGGGGGGGCTGGGAAGCCCGGTGGGCGCGGTCGTGGGCGCGCTGATGCTCGGGCTGATCGGCGAACTCTCCACCCTCGTCGTGCCGACGAACTACCGCGTGGGCGTGGCCTTCGCGATGATCGGCGTCGTCCTCCTCCTCAAGCCGAACGGCTTGTTCGGCACGCGGGAGATCGTGAAATGATCGCCTATCTGGTCACCATCGCCACCCTCGTCTCCATCGCGGTCCTGATCGCCATGGCGCTCAATGTCCAATGGGGCATGTGCGGCATGGTCAATTTCGGCCTCGCCGGGTTCGTCGCCCTGGGGGCCTATACGACGGCCATCCTGACCCTGGCCGGGTGGCCCGCCCTCTTCGCGGTCGCCGCGTCGGTGGTGGTGTGCGCGGTCATGGGCGGGCTGCTCTCGCTGATATCGATGCGCCTGTCCGAGGATTACCTCGCCATCGTGACCCTGGGGTTCGGCGAGATCGTTCGGCTTGTCACCCTGAACGAAGGCTGGCTCACGGGCGGCGCCCTGGGGCTTCCCGGGATTCCGCGCCCGCTCGTCGAGACTATCGGGTCCGAGAATTACGAAACAGCCTTCCTGGCGGGCGCGGTGCTGATCGTCGCCATCGTCTATTTCGGCCTGGAACGCCTGACCCGCTCGCCGGTGGGGGCCGCGTTGCGGGCGGTGCGGGACGACGACTTGGTCGCCTCCAGCCTCGGCAGGAACGTGCTGTTGCTGCGGGTCAAGGCCTTCGCGCTGGGTGGGGGAATCACGGCGATCGCCGGTTCCCTGCAGGCGTTCCAATTCAGCTATATCGACCCCAGCCAGTTCACGGCCATCATGACCGCCTATGCCTTCATGGCGGTCATCGCCGGGGGGCGCGGGTCGCATCGGGGGCTCATTCTGGGGGCGTGCTCGATCATGTTCCTCCTGGAGGCGTCGCGCTTCCTGAAGGATGTCATCGAGGTTCTCGACAACGCGCAGATCGCGGCCATCCGCCTGATCCTGATCGGGGCGGGGCTCATTCTGCTGCTGATCTTCCGACCGCAGGGGCTGATGCGTGAATACCGCCTTTCGGCCCCGCGCGCGACCGCGGCAACCGCGCCGCCCCCCACCGGGAAGGAGTAGATCGATGGCACGCGTCAGCAAGCGCCCTTACGAATCCCTGCCGGCCGACATCCGGGATGTCGTGCGGCGCTACGGGACGGAATACGGCCCCTTCGACAATCAGGCGCGCGTGCTGACGCATGTCCCGCCGGCCGCGCACCATCTGGCGGCGATGCTGCAGGAATTGAAGCAGCGCGCCGGCATCACCTGGCGTTACATCGAATTGGCCGTGGTCTGTGTCTCCAAGATCAATGCCTGCGATTACTGCGTCGCCCATCACAGCCCCCATCTGCGCGTCGACGGTATGTCGGAGGAGGGGCTGGACCGGCTGCTGGAGTACGAGGACCATCCCGAACTCGACGCGGTCGACAAACTGGTCGTCGAATACACGATCGCCGTCACCAACAATGCCGGACGCATCCGGGACAAGATGTTCGAGCGGCTGCGCGCGCATTTCACGGAGGCGCAGATCGTCGAATTGACGCTGCGCATCGCGCTGTGCGGCTTCTTCAACAGGTTCAACGACTCGCTGATGATCGAGATCGAGCCGGAATTGGCCGGTGCCTGATCGATCTCCGATCGGCGCCCGGAAACGCGACAAGAAAAAACGGAACGAACATACAAACGAGGAAACGCCTGTCGATAACGGATAGATACGAATCGAACAGGAGAAGGTCGAAATGTCGAACCGCGTAACCGAGAAAAGAGGTCCTAGCCGCCGGCATGTGCTGGTCGCCGGGACCGCGGCCCTCGCGATGCCCTATATCCGCCCGTCCTGGGCGGCGGAGGGACCCATCAAGATGGGCATGGTCATCCCCTTCACCGGCGCGACCGGCGCCTATGGGCCGGAGATGGAGAAGGCCGCGAAACTGGCGGTGAAGAGCATCAACGACGCCGGCGGCCTGCTGGGAGGCCGCAAGCTAGAACTCTATATCGAGGATTCAGAAACCATCCCGACGGCCGGCGCGGCCGCGACCAAGAAGCTGATCGAGGTCAACGACGTCAATTCGGTCATCGGCTATTGGGGCAGCCCCATCGCCATGGCCTCGAAGCAGCTTCTGATCGACGCCAAGAAGGTCATGATGGTGAGCTGCGCCGCCAATGCGGTCACCGAGGAGGATCACGGCGGCCTGATCTGGCGGTTCCAGGCCAAGTCGACGCAATGGGGCCCCGTGGGCGCCAAGATCCTGGAGCAGCGCGGCTATAAGAAGGTCTCGGTCCTGGCGCAGCAGAACCCGTTCATCGTCAGTATGATCGACCCCTTCGTCGAGCAGGTGGAGAAGGCCGGCGGCACCATTGTCGACAACGTCACCTATCTGCCGGAGCAACCCTCCTACCGCGCCGAGGTCGAGAAAGTGTTCGGCGCCAATCCGGACGCGGTCTTCGTTCCGGGGCTTTTGACCGACTTCACCTCGATCATGAAGGAGGTCTATCGCGGCGGCTTCGACAGCAAGGTGTGCTCGCTGTCCCTGGCGGCGGATTCAAACGGCCGGTTCCTCGAAGCCGTCGGTCCCGAAGTGGCGGAAGGCATCGATCATTTCCAGCCGGCCCCGCCGATCGAAAGCCCGAGCTACAAGGCCTTCGTCAAGGCGATGGGCGCGCCGGAAGGCACGGTCTTCCTCTTCGCCGGCAACGCCTTCGATCAGGTGTGGACAGCCGCGTTGGCGATGGAGAAGGCCGGAACGGACGAGGCCGCCGTCTGGACGGAGGCGATCCCGGCGGTCGCCAACCCGCCCGGCGCCCTGGAGCAGGACGGCCTGAAGTGCCTGGAGATGATCCGCAACGGCGAGGACGTCGCCTATGTCGGCGCCGGCGCCGATTGCGATTTCAACGACAATGGCGATCAGTTGAACCGCCATTTCCTCCATCAGGTCATCCGCGACGGCAAGAACGAGTACGTTCAGACGCTTTCCTGAACCGCGCTCGCGGCTATTGCGCGCCGGCGCCGCGTTCCCACGCGGCGCCGGCGTTTTTGTTCGGGTTCCGTCCTTGAAAGGAGTTTACCCCGAAACCTCCTCCGGCCAGTACTGATAGAGCCAGGTTTCGGTGATCGGCTCGCCGTCGATATGCAGATAGGCGCGCAGGTCTACCGGCTCCGTGGCCTGGCCGGCGTCGTCAAGGTGCAGGTCGAACTGGGCGCGCCATCGCGGCACCTCGGGCACCGGCTCGGTGAAGATATAGGAGACCCCCCCCCGGCTCGCCTCGATCGCGACCTCGACCGGCGCGTCGCCTTTCAGGTCGCCGATCGGTCCGCCGGCGAAGTCGATGACGAACTTGCGCACCCCCTTCGGGCGCTTCCGGCCCGGCTCGCCGCCGCGGCCCAGCCGGGTGGCGACGCACCGTCCCAGCGCATCGGCCTGATGCGGCGGCTCCGCGTACCAGTACATGCGATAGCCGAACCGCGCTTCGGAGCCGCGCTCGATCCTCTCCTCCGGTACCCAGAAGGCGACGATATTGTCGTGGATTTCGTCGTCGGTCGGAATCTCGACCAATTGCACCGACCCCGCGCCCCAGTCCGAATGCGGCTCGATCCACAAGCTGGGCCGTCGGTGGTAGCGCACCCCATCCAGATAGTGCAGGACGCGCCGGTCGCGCTGCAGTAGGCCGAAACCGCGCGGCCCGCTGTCCAGGAAGCTGGAAACCGTCGTCCGGGGCGGATTGTTGAGGGGGCGCCAGATACGCTCCCCGCCGCCGGTCCAGAGGGAGAGACCGTCGGAATCATGCACCTCCGGCCTCCAGTCGTCGGCCGCGCCGGATATCGTCTCGGAGAACCAATACATCGAGGTCAGCGGCGCGATACCCAGCCGCTCGACCGGCTGGCGGAAGAACAGCCGGATATCGACATCGACCTCGACGCCCGAGGTGCGAAACAAATCGAACCGGCAGGCACCCGCGACGCTGGGCCCCTCGACCGTCGCATGGATCCGGACCGGGTCGTTTTCTCCGCGCGCGGGCTGGATATAGACGTTGGTGAAGGCGGGGAATTCCTCCGGGCCTCCGATCGCGGTATCGATCGCCAATGCCCGCGCGGAGAGGCCATATTGCCCCTCATCCCCGATCGCGCGGAAATAGGAAGCGCCGAGGAACGCGATCCAATCCTGGGTCTTCCAATCGGCGCGCGCCTTGTCCTCATGCAGGCGGAAGCCCGCGAAACCCGACCCGTCGGGCATGTCATGCGCGGGATTATCGTCCGGCGCGTCGAAATAGTCGGAGCGATAGAGGACTTCGTGCGCCATGCCGTCCACCAGGACGTGCATGTTGACCGGCGTGGGAAACCATTTGCCCAAGTGGAAGAAGGTCGCGGGGTAGTGCGCCTCCCCCGTCTTGAACATCGCCTTCTCCGGTGGAAAGCGGATCGCGCCGTGCTCGGAGTAATCGATGCGCTCCGTCACCTCGGGCGCGGGCGGCGGGACCGGCTCGTAGGGTTTGGAAGCGCTCTCCCGGGCCGCGGCGACCAGATCCTCGAAGACGAAGGGTTTCGGGGGCCCGAGGGACAGGGCCTCGTTGCCGGCCGTGCCTCCCGTCTTGGCGTCGTTCGTCTGGCTGAGGACCGGCCGCGCCACCATCGACAGGGAGGCCAGGGCGGCCGCGCCGGACAGGGCCTTCAGCAAATCGCGTCGCGCGCGCGTCGCAGTCATTCGTAGCTCCTGGAATGCGCTCCGGTAACGGGGCGTCTATTGGGGCGTTTGGAGGAAGCGAGGTCGGGAGAGAGGACGCGGGGAGGAGGCGCGGGGGCGCATGTCGTCGGCTCTCGCATCTCCACTCCCCTCGATACCAATTCGCCCATGGTCTGGACCCCATGGTCCGATCCCCATGGTTTCCTGGGACACCGTTCCCGACATGGGTCATCCACTCCCACGCGGTAAGACTGATTTCGGCCGGGAAAGTTCCACGACCGGGGTCGATATCGCGCATATCGTGGCGGGGTGGCCCGGGATGGTGCGGGGGGCCGCGTTCGCTTGCCGGTCAGCCGGGTGTCGCGCGCAGCGAAAGGATGATTTCCGTTCCCCCGTCGTCGCGTACGCGGGCGCGCGCGTCGCCCCCCATCGCCTCCATGTTGCGTCTGACGATCCACAGGCCGATACCGAAATTTCCCGCGCGGCCGTCGGCGGCGCGCGAGGAGAAATAGCGATCGAAGACCCGTTCCAGATCCGCCGACGGGATACCGGGACCTTCGTCCCGGATATGGATCGATATCCCGCCGTCGCCGGCCTTGACGGCGTGAACCGATATCCGGCCTTGAGCCGGGCTGAAATCCAGCGCGTTGTCCAGCACGTTCTCGACCGCCGTTTCGACCAGGTCGCCGCGTGCCCGGACGAACAGCTTATCCGGGATATCATACACCAGCTGACGTTCGCCCAGCGCCGCGCGCGTCCGGTATTCGGTGAGCAGGCTGGCGAGCATCCGCGAGAGGTCGATCACGTCCAGCGGATCGTCGAGCAGGGCCGGCATGCTTTGCTCGATACTGCGCGCGGCCGAGATCAGGCCGTCGAGCCGGTCGATGGATTTCTCGATCCGCTGAATGCTCCGCTGGGGGGGAGAGTCCGCCGGGATGGCCTGGCGCAGCGGTTCGAGCGATTGCGAGATGACGGCGAGCGGCGCCTTGAAGGCGTGGGCGTTCTCTTCCGCCGCCTGCCGCGCCAGCAATTCCGACCGGCGCATGCTCCGCAGCAACTCGTCGAATTCGCCGGTGATGCGGGAAAGTTCGGGTATGACGTTCCGGCTCTTGAAGGATACCTGATCGCCATGGCCGCGCCGAATCGACTCCATCGCCTTCCGGAAGCGGCGCAGGTTCTTCCGCATCGTCAATAGGATCGAGATAATCAGGAACGTCACGGCCAGATAGATCGCGGCGACCAACTGCAATTCCTGGGACCGCCAATAGGGCCGGTCGATGGGAACGTTCAGGAATTCGTTTCGCGCGATCGAGGTGATGACCGCCCAGCAGCCGTCATTCATGGCTTGGGTTCGCAGGAAGGTCAGGATTTCCTCGCGTCCGCTGGCGGAGGTGAAGGGCATGGCGAGCGTCCGGCCCTGATCGCACGCTTCGTCCAGCTTGCCGAGGATTCCGGTTTGAATGATCTGCTCCTGCTGGTCCTCGATTGGGATACTGGTGCTGGGCGGATGCGTCGCGATCAGCAGGAAGCCGCCGGCGCCCGACTCGTTCCGTGCCGGTTGGAACAACACTTTCACGGTGCGCCCCTCGGTCGCGATCCGGGCGAGCAGGGCGCTCAGGTCGCGGGTCTCCTCGGGGGTGAAATCGCGGAGATGGGGGAACAGGGCCTCGGCGATCAGACGGCCCTCCTGCTGGATGGCGCGAAGGACAAGCCGGTCCTTCTCGTCGTCGGCCTTCTCCAGGAGATTATAGAACAGCACCGGCGCGACGAACAGGATCAGACAGACGAGGGCGACTTTCGCCGTGAGGGAACGGGCGGCCAGACGAAGGGAGCGGAGGCGCCGGTCGCTCATTCCGGCGGGCGCCAGCGATAGCCGAAGCCGGGATAGTTCTCGATCTGGTCGAAATCGACATCGATGTCCCGGAACTTTTGCCGGATTCGCTTGATCGCGGACCGTACGTTCGCGCGGTACCCATCCTCCCCGAAACCGGCGGAGAAACCCTCGCCGCGAACCACGTCATAGATATCCCGGTAGGAGATGTCGGTCCCCGGGTCGCGGGCCAGGAAATGCACCATTTCGAATTCCGAAAGCGTCAGGTCGACCCGGCGCTCGTTCCAATAAGCCCGCCGCGATCCGGTGTCGAGGACGAGTCCCCCGATCTCGATCGTATCGGACGGACTCTTTCCGGTGTCGGCCGACCCGTTCGGCTGCGTGGCGGGAATCAATTGAATCCGGCGCAGGATGATCGAGAAGCTGCGCGATTTCTCGACGAAATCGACGGCGCCTCCCAGCAATGCGGCTTCCTCGTAAATTTGGTCGCCGAGGACGGTGAGGAAAATGACCGGAAGTTCCGGCGCGATCTTGCGGACATGCGCCAGGACCTCGATGCCGTTCATGCGGGGCATTTTCCAATCCAGCAGCAACAGGTCGATGTCGGGGGCGTCGGACAGCCAGTTGATGAAGGACAGCCCTTCCTCGAATTCCGTCACCCTATATCCGAAGTCGCGCAGGTTCTGCGTGATCGACTCCCGGAACAACGGGTCGTCGTCGACGATGGCGAGGCGCCGTTTCGCATCGCCCGTGACCGTCGAATGCGCCTCACTCAAGGTCATCCGTCGTCCTCCATTCGCAGGCGGTGCCGGCCTCCGTCGCCTCCGCGATCTCCGTGCTCAGGACCTGAAGCGAATTCGAGGCCACGTCGGGATAGAGAAAGACCCGCAGCGCGCAGTCGCCCTGCCCGTACCGCCAAACCTTGCCCGGGCCGTTGCTGGTCACAACGGCGGGCTCGCCGAGCGCCGCCCTGACCGCCGCCCCCGTCTTGCCGACGAGAGGGGGCAGGATGAAGCGTTCGGGCGGACGCGGGGGCTCCTCCGGCTTCAAGCGCGCGCGTGGGGCCTCGATGGGATCGGCCGGCGGCTCGGCGGCCGGGGGCGCCGTGGCGGGCGGCGGCGCGGCGGGCGGCATCGCGGCCACGGCGGGGGCGTTCGCCGTCCCGGACGACTCGCGCGCGCAACCCGCTAACGCGACGGCACAGAGCAGAAGCGTGGCGGGCGCCAAGCCGACGACGATAGGTAGCGAACGCATTCCACCAATCCCTTCCCGCCACTTATAAAGCCCGCCACATATAAAGAATGACGCCGCTCCACTTTCGTCCATCCAGGGATGACGCACCAATTCAAAAATGGACCCCGCCCCCAATATCAAGGCCAAACACATTGTTTTCCTTGGGCTGTATATTCATATTCCGAGCCCGTGACGATTTCCAGGTCACGGTTCCCCCGAACGCAAGGGCCGGAGCGCGGCCACCCACGCCGCACGCGGATTCCCGGGGATGCCCTAAGTGGAACTTCGGAGCCCGTCGCACGTCCCCTAAGGGTCGGCTGCTTGCTTGGTCCTGGCCTTGAGCGGAGCGCCGGCCAAGAAATCTCCCTGTCAGAACGCGACTTGCGCGTGCTCCGAGATCATCGGGGCACGCGCATTTTTTTGATATCGCCTCCGTGTTCCTTCCCGGTCGGGAACTCTTTCACATGTTGTCCGTCTTATGGGGCAGAGGTTGCAATGAAAGGGAGAAGAACATGTCCCGTCTCCATGCATCGACATTGGATATGGATAACGGCGGATCGCGTAGCGACCGGGCGGCCGAGACCCCCGCGGCGATGAATGTCCAGGAAGCGGCGGGGCTGGACGCGGTGGAACCGGATATGGCGGGCTTGGCGCCGCCGTTGGATGCGGTGAACCGCTATCTCGTGATGGTCGGGATCTCGCTTGACGTGGTGCGCGCGGATCTGCTGCGCGAGGTGGAGGCGCGTCTGGCGGTGATGCATCGCTCGATGACGCGCAGGACCCGCGAGATCCGGGCGCTTGCCTGTGTCGAGCGGGTGTTGTGCGAG
Source organism: Marivibrio halodurans (assembly GCF_017963645.1). GTDB lineage: Bacteria > Pseudomonadota > Alphaproteobacteria > UBA8366 > Aestuariispiraceae > Marivibrio > Marivibrio halodurans. The sequence continues at coordinate 47,808 of NZ_JAGMWN010000009.1, forward strand.
CGCTTGGGCGCGCGGCCCGGCAGCAACACAACCGACCCGGATACGGCCAGCCGGCGCCTGTTGTTCTCGATCGATCCGACCGAGGAGGCGCAGCGTCGCCTGCTGGCGGTCGGTTCGGCGGAGGCGGGCGCGTCGAGCCTGGGCACCCTGTCCAACCTCATGTGCGTGCCATCCCGAGGCGCGCCTCGCCCGATGCCGCGCCAGCGGATCGAATTCCGGCATCCGCCCTGGCATTGGACGCCGCGCGGGATCGGGTCGCGCCGGCTCAAGGGCGCGTCGGCCGCCACGAGTTGATCGCCGGAAATTGTTGAGCGCGACGCGATCCTTCGTCCTCGTCACCAGGGAGCAATTCGGCCATGCGTAGCGAAGCCAACCGGAGCCCTTCAAGCGTGCAGCCAGGCCCGCCGCCGGGGCACCGCCCGAGCTATCTTCATCGGGCCTTGGCCCTCCTGCTGATCGCGTTGACCTCGGTCACGGCGGTCGCGGCCGCGACCGCCTTGCTGACGCCGGAGACGACCTTCGGCTATATCGCCGCGGGCGCGTTGATGCTGTGCTTCAGCCTGCTCTTCGCCTGGATATCGGCGAATTTCTGGGTAAGCCTGATTGGCGCGGTCGAGCTTGCCCGCCACAAGAGGGCCGCCCGTAAGCCGGCGGGATGTCGCGCGGACGCCGGGCCGGACGTCTCCGCGGCGGCGGTCGATCCGGCGGCCCGGACGGCCATCGCGGTGCCGGTCTATAACGAGGACCCGGCCCGCACCGCCGGTAATGTGCGGGCGATCCTGGAATCGATCGACGCGGTCGGCGCGTTGGATCTGTTCGACCTTTACATATTGAGCGACAGCACGAACCCGGACGTTTGGGTCGAGGAGGAGAAGTGCTGGTTCGAGATCGCGCGTTCGCCGCGCTTCATGAACCGTGTCTTCTACCGCCGGCGAACCCGGAACGAGGAACGCAAGAGCGGGAACATCAAGCAGTTCCTGGAGAATTGGGGGCATGATTACCGCTATATGATCGTGCTGGACGCGGACAGTATCATGAGCGGGTCGGCCGTGGTCGAACTGGTCCGGCGGATGGAGGCCGATCCCGAGTGCGGCCTGATCCAGACCTGGCCGCGGATCGTCGGCGGGTCGACGCTGTTCGCGCGGATGCACCAATATGCCGCCGGTCTCTATGGTCGCATGCTGGCATTCGGCATGGCGAAACTGATCAATCCGCACGGCAATTACTGGGGGCACAACGCGATCATCCGTGTCGAGGCCTTCATGCAATCCTGCGGTCTGCCGCACCTGCCGGGCCGGGCGCCGCTCGGCGGCGAGATTCTGAGCCATGATTTCGTCGAGGCCGCGCTGCTGGTCCGCCGGGATTGGAAGGTCGTCCTGGCGCCGGATATCGACGGCAGCTACGAGGAGGCGCCGCCCAACCTGATTCAGCATCTGGCCCGCGATCAGCGTTGGTGCCAGGGCAATCTTCAGCATGGCTGGCTGTTGCTGGCGCGCGGCATTCGCCCGGCGTCCCGGATCAATTTCCTGACCGGTATCCTGGCTTATCTCGCCAGTCCGATCTGGTTGGCCTTCGTGGTGATCGCCGCGGTCATGGCCTTCTCCGATCAGAAGCTGTTCTCGGCCGGTCTCGTTCTCGTGCGCGACGAAACCGGCGGCTGGGCGGTCATGACGAATTCGCTCGAATCGCTGGCCGCGATCTCGATCCTGGGCGCGACCGTCTGCTTCATCATCGGGCCGAAGATCCTGGGGGCGGTGTTCGCGCTGTTCGATCGTGACGAGCCGGTTCTCCGGCTTCTACCCAACGTGATATGCGAAACGGTCCTGTCGATCCTGGCGGCGCCGACGGTAATGTTGCGGCACAGTCTTTTCGTCATAAAGCTGCTGTTCGGCACGGGTGTCGACTGGGCGCCGCAACAGCGGGATGCCGACCGGGTGTCCTGGCGGGAGGCCGCGAACGCCTTCGCCATGCAGACGGGGCTGGCGCTGCTCGTGCTGGCGAGCGCCCTGATCGTGCCGTCCCTCGTCCATCTCTGGTTGTCGCCGATCCTGCTCGGCCTGCTCTGCTCCATCCCGTTCGCGGTTTGGACCGGACGGCGTCTTTCCGCGCGGGGCGGGATGTTGCGCGCCGGTATCGATTATCGGCCACCGCCCGTGCTGAGCGCGGCGGAACGCGCGCGGGGCGAGATCGCCTCGGCCGTGTCCGGCGAAGGCATGAGCGGCCTGCGGGAGGTTCTCGACCGGGCCGATACCCACCGGCTGCACCTCTTCGTGCTGGCCAGTCAGTCCGGACTTTCCGCCGGCGTGCCGGACGCCGATACCGCCAGCGAGATCGATGGCGCCATACTGGCCCGCGCGCGCGCCGAGCCGGATAGCCTCGACCGGGAGGAACGCCGCGTCCTGCTGGCCAACGCGCCCGCCCTGCAACGATTGCATTTCGAGCGGATGAAGATGCGCGCCGATATCCCCGCCGAACCCGCCGGGGCGCATCCCGCCCCAGTGCAAGGGTGAGAGCTAGCAAGGGTGAGGCCCGGTGTGTCCGACCTGTCGCTTTCGATGACCGACGCTTCGAGGATCGCGCATGCGCCGATCGCCGGCCTGCCGCCCGTCCTGAAACGGGGGCGATGTGCCGGGGGCGGGATTGGTCACAGATATGTTTCAGAAATGCCCCCACTCCCTCTCCACCTGTCCATCGAATTGGCCACATGGCCGCGACGGGGGGAGCGGATCGTTCGGGAACGGTTCCACCGGCGCCGGGAACAAGGGAGACGGGAAGTGATCGGGCATGAAGAGATCGGACGCGGGGCGGCGAGCGGTGACATGACCGGGGCCGAGGACATCCACGAGCATGTCCGCGGCCTGCACCGGTTCGCGACCGGGCTCCTCGGCAACCCGGTGGATGCCGAGGACTTGGTGCAGGAATGCCTTCGCCGGGTCCTGAACCAGATGCAAAGGGGTGCCGCGATCAAGAACATGCACGCCTATCTGTTCCAGACCCTGCGCAATGTGCATATCGACGAATGCCGTCGCGCCGCTGGGCGCGGCACCGTCATGCCGATCGACGAGACCGTCGCCGAGCCATTGACCGCGCCGCCGAACCAGGAGGACGGAATCCGTTGCGGTGATATCCGGGCTTGCCTGGACCGCCTGCCGGAACATCAGCGCGAGGTGGTGCTGCTCGTTTGCCTGGAGGAGATCAGTTACGAGGGCGTGGCCGAGATCATCGGGCAGCCGATCGGTACCGTGCGATCGCGCTTGCACCGGGGGCGCGCGGCGCTCCAAGCGATGCTTGATGCCGCGAACGAGAGCGGGCCCGCCGACAAGAGCGGGAGCGGCGTCGCGGCGCCGTCCGCCCGGCTCCACCGCCTTGGGAGAGCGGAGAATGGGTAAGGACGACGATAATACCGTTCCACTGTTGAGCGGTGTGCTGCTCGAGGAATATGCCGATGGGCGCCTCGACCCCCGGACGGAACGTCGGATCGAAGGGCTGGTGTCCAAGGATCCCGCCATGCGCGATAGCGTCCTCAGGATGATCGCGACGCGGCGCATGGTGCGCGAGAACGTGCACAGCCGCGCCGAGCGGCCGCTTGGCGAGGAGACGAGCACCCTGGCCCACCGGGTAGAGGCGATGCACCGCGAGAGCGTGCGCGCCTCCTCCCGCCGGTCCCGGCGCTTCGGGGCGCGTCATGGTGCCCTGGGTGCCGTCGCGGCGGTTGTGTTGGGGGTCTTGTATTTCCAGCCCGGCTTCACCGGGGGGCAGATGCGGCATTTGTCGCTGACCGATTTCATGCCCGTCGCGGAAGCTCCGGCCCCGGCTTCGACCTCGAACGGGGCCCCGCAGCCGGAAAGCCAGACCGCCGCCCTGGACGGGCCATTGGAGGCCGGGCCGGTCAGGACGTCGCTGGCGCAAACGGGCGGCCCCTCGGACGAGCAACCGCGCGACGGCATGCCGGACTTCGTCCCGGACTTTTCCGCGTCCGGATTCAGTCTTATCGAAACCCGCATGATCACGGGCGACGCGGTCGAGGCGAACGCTTTCCAACTGCTTTATGAAGGGGGCGACGGCCGCCGCATCTCGCTCTATTACAGCCGCTCCCCGAACGATCAGGAGCAGAAGGTGGCCGTGCGCAAGGAAGGCCCTCTGGCCATGCTTTTCTGGTCCGCCAACGGCCGTTCCTTCAGCATGATCGGCGAGGTCGAGCGCGCCCGCCTCCTCGATCTGGCCCGGGAAGTGACGGCCGGGCTGTCCGTGTCCGGCGACAAGCCGGGCGCCGCCCCGGAAGCCGACCCATCCGATTCGACCGCACCGGACCCTTCCGGGTCCGAGGCCAAGAAGTCGCGACCGGAGGGAGAGGACGGTCATGACAGGGATTCTGTCTGAACGACCGGCGGCCCTTGGCGCGCCTTGTCCATCGCGCCAATTCCCCCTTCCGCGACCGTTTCCTTCCAACACGCCGCCCGTGGTGACGCGGGCCGGCACGACCGCACGGGAGTGAGCCATGCCGTCTCGCCATCAATTCGCCCCGTCCATCCTTCGCGCCTATGACGTGCGTGGGGTCTATGGCGATACGCTGACGCGCGACGACGCCCGCGCGCTCGGCGCCGCGCTGGCCAGCGAGGCGATGGAGCGGGGCGGCTCCACGGTCGTTCTGGGACGTGACGGCCGCGCGTCCTCCCCCACCTTGAGCGAGGCCGTCGCCGAGGGCCTCGCCTCCACCGGCGCGACGGTGCATGACATCGGGCGCGGTCCGACACCGATGCTCTATTACGCGTCGCACAGCCTGCGCGCGGACGCGGCCATCATGGTGACGGGATCACACAATCCGCCGGACTATAACGGCTTCAAGATGATGCTGGGTGAGCAGGCCCTGATGGGCGAGGAGATCCAGGCCCTGGGTCGCCGCGCAGCCGAGGGTGATTTCCGGCGGGGGCGCGGGACGGTGGGCGTGGTCGATCTGGTCGACGCGTATTGTGCCCGCCTTCACGAGGGATTTCACATCGAGAGCGACCTCTCCTGCGCCTGGGACCCGGGGCATGGCGCGGTGGCGGCGGTCCTCGACCGCGTGCTCTCCCGCTTGCCGGGCGCGCATCTGTGTCTCAACAACACCGTCGATCCGACTTTTCCGGCCCACCATCCCGATCCGGGCGATCCGGATAATCTGGCCCAGTTGATCGAGACGGTTCGCGCCCGTCAGCTGGATATGGGCTTCGCCTTCGACGGGGACGGCGATCGGCTGGGTGTCGTCGATCGGCATGGGCGCATCGTGTGGCCGGATCAATTGCTCGTGCTGCTCGCCGACAAGGTGTTGCGCGCGTATCCGGGGCAGACCGTCATCGCCGATGTGAAGGCAAGCCAGATGGTCTTCGACGAGATCGCCGTCCGGGGCGGCAAACCGCTGATGTGGAAGACGGGTCATTCGCTGATCAAGGCGAAAATGCGCGAGACGGGCGCGCCGCTCGCGGGCGAGATGAGTGGCCATATTTTCTTCGCCGACCGCTGGCCGGGCTTCGATGACGCGCTCTATGCGGCGCTTCGCTTGATCGAGGTCCTGGATGAGGCCCGGCTTCCGCTCGACAGGATGGTCGATGCCCTGCCGGTGACCGTCGCCACCCCGGAAATCCGGATCGAATGCGCGGACGAGACGAAGTTCGACGCGGTCGCGCGGATCGCCGGGATGTTGAAGGAGGCGCGGGCGGATGTCGTCGATATCGACGGGGTTCGGGTCAACACGCCCGATGGTTGGTGGCTGTTGCGCGCTTCCAATACCCAGCCCGCGCTGGTGGCGCGGTGCGAGGGCGGGAGCGCGGCCGCGCTCGACCGGTTGAAGCGGAATCTCTCCGATGCGTTGGACGCCCTCGATCTCGACGCGACCAGCCCGTACTTGATGCCGGCGGCGGCTGAATGACGGCTGCCCGGTGATGCCGCGTGGCCGGTTTCGTCTTCCTTGTTTTTCCTGATCCGTCGCGATTTATCGGGAACTATGCGCCCCATTCTTGCGTCTTATAGGGAACGGACGGCGCCAGCCGCCCCACCAAGGAACGATCGGGAGCGCTATCATGCCATATCGTCAGGATATCTCCGCATGCCTAAGGGACCGGGTGGAATATGGGTTGAGCTCGAGCGAGCTGTCCTTCTTCCTCGATGCCTTGAATCCAGCCATGGAGCGGTTGCGCGAAGCCTATAGGGAGCGCCGGATTCCGCTGCTCCGCACGCCGGAGCGGGTCGACGACTGGCCCAGGCTGCAAGCGGTCGCGGATAGATATCGGGCGTCCTTCGACGATGTCGTCGTGCTCGGGACCGGCGGTTCCAGTCTTGGCGGCCGCGCGCTCTACAACATGGCGAATGTCGGCTTCGACGACGGGGACCGACGGGGCCCCAACCTGCATATCGTTACGAATATCGATCCGTACAGCTTCCAGGCGCTGCTTCGCTCGCTCGACATGCGGCGCACGGGCTTCATCGCGATCTCCAAGTCGGGCGGCACGGCCGAGACGGTGTTGCAGACGATGACCGTGCTTCCGATGCTGGAGCGTCTTCTCGGCCCGCGCCGGGTGGGGCGCGCCATGACCATCGTGACGGAGCCGAAGGACAATCCGATGCGCCGGATCGCGGAGCGTTACGCGCTGCCCGTCCTGGATCACGACGAGGCCGTCGGCGGGCGCTATTCCGTGCTGACGGCGGTCGGAATGCTGCCTTCGCTGATCGCCGGGCTGGATGCGCGGGCGGTGCGCGATGGCGCCCGCGAAGTCCTGGCGCACAGCTTGCGGACCGGCAGTCCGGCCGATTGCGCGCCGGCGCTGGGCGCGGCCGTCGCCGTGGGGCTGGAGCGCTATCACGATATCGGCTCCTCGGTGATGCTGGCCTATTCCGACCGGCTTGGCTCGCTCGCCCGCTGGTATCGCCAGCTTTGGGCGGAGAGTTTGGGCAAGGAAGGCAAGGGAACGACGCCGATCTACGCCGCCGGCCCGGTCGATCAGCACAGCCAGTTGCAGCTCTGGCTCGATGGGCCGCGCGACAAGATGTTCACGGTGCTGGGCGGGCCGATCGCGCCCTGCTCGCCGCCCGTCGATTGCAGCCATATCGGCGACGACCGGCTGGATTATCTGAACGGCGCCAGCCTGGGCGAGCTTCTCGACGTCTCGCGCCGGGCGACGACCGAGACGCTGATCGCCAACGACCGCCCGGTGCGGACCATCGACATGGCCGCGATCGACGAGCGGTCGATGGGTGCGCTCATGATGCATTATATGCTGGAGACCATCCTGGCCGCCGATCTGTTGTGCGTTAACCCGTTCGACCAGCCGGCCGTGGAACATGGCAAGAAACTGGCGCGGCGGCTGTTGTCGGCGCGGGGAGAGCATCGGACGGTGCCGGCCTCGCGGGAAGAAGCAGCGGCGGCCTGATCGGCAAGGCGACGCCCGACAAGTCACTCCGCCGGCAAGGGGTGCGCGGTTTCGACCGCGTGCCCTTTGTCGTGTGGTCCCCCCCTTCCGCAGGGCGCGGATGCCGGGCTCGCGCCGCCGATCCGCTTCGGGGCGGCGGTGCTTACCAGGATTGCAGTTCGATGCGATATTGCCCCATGCGGGGCGGGCGGGGTTGGTCCTCGAACTTCTCCGGCACGACATTGGTGTCGCGCCAGCCGATCCCGACCAAGGTGCTCTCGTCGATCCAGGAAATGCCGAAGACCGGGCCCGAGGTATGCAGGAATTTCCACGTCTCGGCGTCGTAGGTGGTGACGATGAACTTCGCGAGGCCGGTGTGGGTGTCCTCCTCGTAGAGGCTCGCCATCGGAAGCTGCACGGCATCGGAGAGCGGGATCGGCATCTCGAACCCGCCGATTCCGACATAATCGCGCCGTTGATTGATCGAGAGGGCGCCGGAGCGGATTTCGACGATGAATGCCGCCTCGTCGCGGGATTCGACCAGATGGGCCCCCTCGCGCGCCATCTTCTGGCGGATGCCGCCGATGACATAGGACGAGTCGTAGCTCTCGAAATGCGCGGTATCGAGAAAGGCGCGCCCGTCCACGGGGATGCCGAAGGTAAGGCGCTCGATCGCGCGGTCGGCCGCGGTCGAAATCAACAATTGTTCATTCGCCGTCCGCTCCGGGGCGGTTTCCCGAATTTCCGAACAGCCAACGCTCGCGACAATCAATGCGGTGCACATACAGGCGCGCAGTCGAAAGCGCATGGCGTCTCCATGTCAGGTAGTGAATCCCATGGTTCCTGGTAGTGAGACGGAAAACGGCGTTAATGGTTCCGTCAAGGACCCATGCGCGCCTTCCGGCTATCCCGGTTCCTTGCGCAGATAGCTCACAATCATATCCGCCGCATGATCGATTCGCTGTTGCAGGCGCTTGGGCGACAGCAGCTTGGTCTGGAAGATCGCCTCGAAGGTGTGACGGTGGGAGATATAGTGCGCCGACAGGGCGGATATGGAGATATAGAGATCGATCGCGTCGATATCGTCACGGAACCGCCCGGTCTCCACGCCGCGCTTCAGAAGCTCGCGAATGGTCTCCAGCAACGGATTGTACATCTTCGGGATTTCGGTGGACTGGCGCACATGCCGGGCCTCGTGCAGGTTCTCGCTGGCCAGCAGGCGGTTGAATTCCGGCATCTCCACCCAGACACGGGCGGTGAATTCGACCAGGCGCCGCATGCCCTCCTCGGGGTCCATGTCGCGGATGCTAAGATCGCTTTGGCGGTCGCGGATCGTCGCGTAGGCACGTTCCAGCACGGCGACGAACAGCTTCTCCTTGCTGCCGAAATAATGATAGAGCGCGTTCTTGTTGAAGCCCGAGGCGTCGGCGATCTCGTCGACGCGGGCACCGTCATACCCTTTTTCGGCGAACTCCCGTGTCGCCGCTTCCAGAATGCGCTCTCGTGACGCGGCGGAATCGCGTTTTCCGCTTCGCTTGGCTCGCACGGCTGCCTTGGCCATGTCCCCCAGGTCCTCCTGTTCTAAAGGGCATCCCTCGCCCACGCCCGATTGTTTCCTCGGTTGATCGCCGATCGCGATACGATACTTACGAAATAGTTAGTAGCACTTCGCCCGGACAATTGGGAGCCCTCAGGTCTTGCCGGTGCCGCAGGGCCGTGAGGCGTGATGGGAGACGTGATGGGGGGCGACCGGAGCCGTGCGCTTGACATCAGTTATCTAACTGGTTAGTTATTTTATCCCTATAGACCATTCCAATTCCAGTGATTTGGGGAACGGAGTCTTCGATGGCGACAGCCCACCAGGAGGCCGAGCAGGTCTTCCACTCCTTTACCGCGGAGGGGGTTCGCCCGTCCGAAGCAACCGATGATCTGCTGGTCACGGACCCGTGGACGGGGAAGGTGGCCGCGCATCTCGTTCCGGCCTCCGAGGGGATGATCGCGGGTGCCGTCGAGGCGGCGGCCGCGGCCTTTCACGCCAATCAGTGGGAAACGCGTCACCGGCGTGCCGGATGGCTGGACGCGGCCGCCGATGCGATCGAGGCGGACAGGGCCGCGCTGGTTGATCTGATGGTCCGTCATATCGGTAAGCCGGTGAAGGCCGCCGGATTCGAGGTGGGCCGCAGCGCGGGCTTCCTGCGCGCCTGCGCCCGTCACGCGCATGAGATCGGCGGGGAGACGGTGCCTCTCGATTCCGCGCCGAACGGCGCCGGGCGTCACGGCATCGCGGAACGGGTGCCGCTTGGCGTCATCCTTGGCATCACGCCCTTCAACGCGCCGGCCAATCTGCTGGTGCAGAAGGTCGCGCCGGCGCTCGCCACCGGCAATGCGATCATCGTGAAGCCGGCGCCCGAGGGCGCGGCCGTCGCGCTGCGCATCGCCGCCGCCTTCCGGGAGGGGGGCCTGCCGGACGGGCTGTTCCAGGTTCTCCTCGGGGGGGCGGAAGAGGCGCTGGCCCTTGCCGCGCATCCGGCCGTCGCCGCGGTGACGCTTACCGGGGGCACGGCGGCGGGCGAGGCCGTCGCGCGCGCGGCGGGCGCCAAGCCGTTCCTGGGCGAACTCGGCGGCAACTCCGCCAATATCGTCTGCGACGACGCGGATATCGAGGATGCGGCCGCGCGGATCGCGCCTTCCGCCTATGAGGCATCCGGTCAGCAATGCATATCCACCCAGCGGATCATCGTCGATCGGCGCGTGCGTCCGGCCTTCGAGGATGCGTTGCTGGCACGGATCGACGCGTTGTCCGCCGGCGACCCGGGAAAGCCGGAAACCGATCTGGGGCCCGTCGTTCATGCGCGCGCGGCCGACCGTATCATGGCGATGGTCGAGGCGGCGGCCGCCGACGGCGCGCGGCTCCTGCGGGAGCCCCGGCGCGAAGGGTGCCTGATCCATCCAACGCTGGTGTGCGATGCCCCGCGCGACGCGCGCGTGGTGCGCGAGGAGGTTTTCGGTCCGGTCGCCGTTCTGATGGAGGCCGATGGCTTCGAGCAGGCGGTCGCGATCGCGAATGATTGCGAATTCGGCTTGCAGGCCGCCTGCTTCACCGCGCGGCTGGACCGCGCGATGGCGGCGGGCCGGATGTTGCGGGCGGGGTCCGTGTGGATCAACGAGGCGAGCCGCTTCCGGCTCGACAATTACCCGTTCGGCGGGTTCGGAAAAAGCGGAACCGGCCGCGAGGGCATCAAATACGCCATGGATGAAATGACCACCTGGAAATTCCTCGGAATTCGTCTGCCGGGCGGGTATCCCGCGTGAACGGCCCGGTGAACAGCGGGGCACCCGCCGAGGGCGTCGTCACCGCCGCCGTCGACGCGGCGGCCGATGCCGGCGCGGCGATGCTGGCGGCGGGCGGGAATGCCTTCGACGCGGCCGTCGCGGCGGCCTGCGCGGAGACCGTCTGGCTTCCCATGAAATGCGGTCTCGCCGGAGATGTGGTCGCGCTCTTCTCGCGGGCGGGCGGGCCGACGCGCGCGCTGTTGTCGATCGGGCGTGGGCCGCTGGCGCTCGGCGCGGGCACGCGATTGGCGCGCACCGGGCCGCTCTCCGTCGGCGGGTTCGGCGCCCCGGAAGGATATGCCAGGCTGGCGGGGCTCGGGCAGTTGCCGCTCGACCGGTTGGTGGCGCCCGCCGTGGCGATGGCGCGCGACGGGGTTCGATGGGTGGATCAGGCGGTGCGCCTGACGGCGGAATCGCGTGACCTGATCGCACGCCATAACGATGTCACGCCTTACCTGCCCGGGGGCGGGCTTCCGGTGCCGGGCGAGGCGTTGCGCCTGCCGGGGCTCGCCGACCTGCTGGAGCGTTTCGGTCGGACGGGGGGCGCGCTTTTCCACGGCGAGGCGGGCGACGTCGTGCTGGCGCATCTGCGTGGTCTGGGCGGCATGTTGCAGCGCGACGATTTGGTGCGCGCGGTGGCGTGCGAGATGCCCTGCGCGCGGGTCGATCTGCCGGGCGGCGGTATCCTGGAGGTAACGCCGGCCCCGACTCACGGCCCCATTCATGCGGATGCCCTCGCGCGGGTTCTGTCGGGTGCGGCGGAAGTCGAGGCGATCCGGGCCGCCCGGGCCGGCTTCGATGCGCGCGCGGGCGGCGGTACCTCCGTCGTGACCGCCGCCGACGGGGCGGGGAACCGCGTGGTTCTGGTTCATTCCAATTCCTTCCCGCAATACGGCTCCGGCGTGGTCGTCCCGGAATTCGACCTGATCCTGAACAACCGGCCCGGCCGAGGGTTCGCGCTGGACGCGCCGGCCGGGCATTGGAACGCGCCCGACCCGCTGTCCGTGCCCGCGACAACGTTGAACGCCTGGCACCTCGGACGCCGGGAGATGGATGTCTGGGGTGGCACGCCGGGCGGCGAGAACCAGGCCGTCTGGAACATGCAAGTCACGGCCGCGCTGATGGGTGGGCACGATCCGCAACAGGCCATCGATCTGCCGAAGTGGCGGCTGACCTCCGACGGCGGCATCGCCTGGGAGGCCGATCACGCCGCGCGCGATCCGGCGGACGAGGCGGTCGAGGCGCGCGGCCTGCGCTCCGCCCTTCAGGCAATCGGCATCGATCGCCGCACGGGCGCATTCACGATTGGGGTGGATCCCAGAACCGGGGCCGCGGCGCGGTTCAACCCGGCACGGTGATCCGGTAAGCGAGAGAAACGAAGGAGGAACCAGAACCGATGGCCATCGCGAGACACAAGCGCCCGCCCGAACTCGAAGGAGTGGGGCTGCCGGAGATCATGGACAAATATGTCGCCCAATTCCGCAATCTGAAATCCGATTGGGAAGCGTTCGAGGACGCGAAGATCGAGGGCTTCAAGCGCGCGCAGCACCGCTTTATCGGTGCCGGCGGTTCGGGCAAGCATGGCGGAAGCGATTTCATTCCCGCGCGGGGCTTCACCCTCTCCATCATGTATGTGGAGCCGGGCCAGGGCAACGCGCCCCACACGCACGAAGTCGAGGAGGTGTTCTTCGTCCTCCAGGGGTTCCTGACCGTCTTCATCGAGGACGAGAACGGCGAGCGTCTCGCCCGTCGTCTCGGTCCGTGGGAGTGCGTATCCTGCCCGCCCGGTGTCATCCACGGCTATGTGAATGATAGCCTGGAGCCGGTCTATTTCCAGGTCATGCTTGGGCGTGGGCAACCGGATACCATGGGCTATGCCGACGATTCACTCTATGAACGTCGGAATGCGCATCTGGGCACGGAGTAACCGGACGTGCCCGTTGGGAACGGAGGAATGGGATGAAACCGGCGCCGTTTCGTTATCACGCGCCGGGCGCCTTTGATGAGGCGCTGGCGATGATGGGGGATCTCGACAACGCCAAGGCATTGGCCGGCGGTCAATCGCTGATGGCGATGTTGAACCTCCGCTACGCCATGCCGGACCATCTGGTCGATCTCAACGGGATCGAGGCGTTGCGGGGCATCTCGGACGGGCCGGATGGGATCGCCATCGGTGCCATGACCCGCCAGCGGGTGCTGGAGCGTGATTCCCTGTTGGCCATGCGCGCGCCGATCTTCGCCGAGGCCCTGCGCCATGTCGGCCACCTCCAGACCCGCAACCGGGGGACCATCGGCGGCAGTCTCTGTCATCTGGACCCGGCGGCGGAGCTGCCGGTGCTCGCCATGTTGCATGACGCGGTGTTGCGCGTGCGATCCGCCGCGCGGGGGGAGCGCAGCCTCGACATGGCGGCTTTCCCGGCCTTCTATATGACCCCCAGCCTGGAGCCGGACGAACTGCTTGTCGGCTTGAGCTTCATGCCCTGGCCGGAGGGGACCCGGCACGCCTTCCTGGAAGTCGCGCGCCGCCACGGGGATTTCGCCATCGTGGCGGTCGGCTGTCTGGTGGCGCTCGACGGAAAGGGCGCGATCGATCGCGCGGCGATCGTGCTCGGCGGTATCGGGCCGGCCCCGATCCGCCTGACGGCGGGCGAGGCGATGTTGCGGGGTGAACGCCCGGGCATCGAGCTCTTCCGCGCCGTCGGGGCCGAGGCGGCCGGGTTGGAGGCGATGGGCGATTCCGCCTATTCGGCCGGCTATCGCCAGCATCTGGCTGGCGTCCTGGTGCGTCGCGCGCTGCAACGCGCCTGTCCTTCCGAGGCGGGAGTGATTTCATGAACGACGGGACGATGACCGGGGACCAGGACGGGGGCGCGGCGCAGCGTTTCGACGTCACCATGACGGTGAATGGTATCGAACGAACAGCCAGTTGCGAGGGGCGGCGCAATCTCGTCGACTTCCTGCGTCACGACCTGCATCTGACGGGCTCCCATGTCGGGTGCGAGCATGGGGTGTGCGGCGCCTGCACCGTCCTGGTGGACGACCATGCGGTGCGCGGCTGCCTGATGCTGGCGGTTCAGGCCGAGGGCCGGCGGGTCGAGACGATCGAGGGGTTGAGCCCCGAGGACGGGCCATTGTCCGATCTGCCGCGCCTGTTCGCGGAACAGTACGCCCTGCAATGCGGTTTCTGCACGCCGGGTATCCTGATGACCCTGCGCGAGGTGATACGCGATACGCCCGATGCCGGCGAGACGGAACTGCGCGAGGCGCTTTCCGGCAATCTATGCCGCTGCACCGGCTATCAGAACATCGTGGACGCGGCATTGGCGGCGCTGGCCCTGATGCGCGACGGCGGGGAGGGCGCCTGATGGCGGAGCGACGCTATATCGGACAATCGACTCCGCGCGTGGAGGATGACGCGCTGCTGCGTGGCAAGGCGCGCTTCGTCGACGACCTGACGGCGCCGGGCGTGCTGCATGCGGCGTTCCTGCGCAGCCCGGTCGCCCATGCGCGGCTGCTCGGCCTCGATCTGGAGGAGGCGCGCGCCATCCCCGGGGTCGTGGCGATCCTGACGCTCGCCGATCTGAAGGACGTGCTGACGGAGGAGCGTCTGCCGCTGCAATTCATCAGCAAGACACTGCCGCCGGACATTACCCCCTATGTCCTGGCGAAGGACGAGATGCTTTATGTCGGCGAGCCGGTCGCCGTCGTGCTGGCGGATAGCCGCGCGACCGCCGAGGACGCGGCAAGCATTATCGGCATCGACCTGGAGGAGATGACGCCGGTCGGCGATCTGCGCGCGGCGGTCGAGCCGGACGCGCCGCCCGTCTGCAGCACGCGCGCCGGCAATGTCTGCGAGGCGTTCGAGGTCGGCTACGCCGATGTGGACGCGGCCTTCCGCGAGGCCGCGCACAGCGTCCGCCTGTCGATGAACCAGCATCGCGGCGGTGCCCACCCGATCGAGGGACGCGGTATCCTGGCGGAACCGGATGCGGGCGGCGGGCTCGTGGTCCGCTCCTCGACCCAGCTCGCGCACGAGGCGCGGGCCTTCCTGGTCGCCTTGCTGGATCTGGACGAGAACCGCCTGCGCGTGGTGACGCCGGATGTCGGCGGCGGTTTCGGAGCGAAGTTCCTGCTCTATCCGGAGGAGGTGGTGGCCAGCGCCGCCGCGCTGCTTCTCGGACGGCCGGTGAAGTGGATCGAGGATCGCCGGGAACATTTCCTGGCGGCGATCCAGGAACGCGATCAGCTCTGGGAGATCGAGGCCGCCTGCGACGCTGAAGGGCGTCTTCTCGGGGTGCGCGGTTCGATGATCCACGATGCGGGCGCTTATGTGCCGCAAGGGATCAATCTCGCCTATAACGCGGTGACGGCCTATCCGGGCCCCTATGTCCTGCCGGCCTATCACATGGATGTCCGGGTCGGGATGACCAACAAGGTTCCGACCATCCCGGTGCGTGGGGCCGGCTATCCGGAAGGCACCTTCGCGATGGAGCGCACGCTGGACGCGCTGGCCGCGCGGGTCGGCATCGACCGTGTGGAAATCCGACGGCGCAATCTGGTGCCGGCCGAGTCCATCCCCTACGCGACGCCGCTGAAATCGCGTTCCGGCGCCGGAATCACCTATGACAGCGGGGATTTCCCCGCGCTTCTCGACCAGGTGTTGGAAGCGATCGATCATGCCGGTTTCGAGGCGCGCCGCGCCGAGGCCGCGCGGGCCGGCCGCCGCCTCGGCATCGGGGTCGCCTGCGGCATCAAGGGCACGGGCCGCGGTCCCTATGAATCGGCGATCGTGCGCGTCGGCCGGTCCGGCAAGGTCACGGTCTTCACCGGCGCCATGCCGATGGGCCAGGGCTTGAAGACCGCGATGGCGCAGATCTGTGGCGACGCGCTCGGCCTGCCGCCGGACCGCATCGAGGTGATCTGCGGCGACACGGGCACGATTCCGCTTGGCATCGGCGGTTTCGCGAGCCGCCAGACGGTGGTCGCCGGGTCGTCCGTCGCGCGCGCCTCGGCGGCCGTGCGGGAAAAGGCGATCCGCATCGCCGCCCACCTGCTGGAAGCCGATGGCGGCGATATCGAACTGGTCGATGGGGAGGCCCGGGTGAAGGGCACCAATGTCGGCATCGATCTGCGCGCCATCGCGGCGAGCGCCCATGGCTCTCCCGGCTATGCCCTGCCGCCGGGCGTCGATCCGGGCCTGGAGGCGAGCGAGAATTTCATGCCGAAGGGCCTGACCTACGGCATGGGCGCGCACGCCGTGGAGGTCGCGGTGGACGAGGAAACCGGTCTCGTCACGCTCACCCGCTATGCCGTCGTCAATGATTGCGGGCGCGCGATCAATCCCCGGATGGTCGAGGCGCAAATCCATGGCGGCGTGGTCCACGGTATCGGCAACGCGTTGTTCGAATATATGGATTACGACGATCAGGCCCAGCCGGTTACCACGACGCTGGCCGATTACCTGATGGTGACGGCGCCGGAGGTGCCGCGCATCGATGTGCGTATCGCGGAATATCCAAGCCCGCTCAACCCCCTCGGCGTCAAGGGCGTGGGCGAGGCCGGGTGCCTGCCGGTGGCGCCGGCGATCGCCTCGGCGGTCGAGGATGCATTGGGTGTTCGCGAGGCGGCGATCCAGCGCGTGCCGCTCTCACCGCCGGATCTGATCGACTTGCTGCGGGCGCGGGCGGCGGACGCCGCCTGAGGGCGCCCGCAGCGCCCGCGCGGGACCGTCGCCGTCGGCTTCCTTCAGCGCCCCCCGCCGAAAAGCCGACGCAGCCGCTGGCGCAGCAGCCAGAGCATCAATCGGAAGCCCGAGATCGGGGCGCTTTGCCGGGCTTGCCGCCTTGGTTCGGGGGGGGCGTCCGCCGGGGTGGTGGCCGGCGCGTCCTCCGCTGCCGCGGATTGGTTTTCCGGCTGTTTCCCGGGCTGGCCCGCCGGCTGGCTATCCGCGATTTCCTGGCGCAGATTGTCGGCGAACTGCCCGACCAGATGGTTGGCCAGATCGTTGATCATGCCGGAGCCCCGGCCGTATTGCGCGACCGATCCGGTGAGGTTCAGATTGGTGGTGATCCGGCATTCGGTCCGCGCGCCGTCCTCGGCGGGCTCCAGGGAGAACAGCACGTCGGCGCTCGCGCCGCCGCGTCCCTTGGTGTCGCGCCCTTCCGCCTTGACGGTGGCGCGCCAGTTCTCGCGATCGAGGTCGGTGATCCGCGCCTTGCCCTTGAAGGCCAGGAGGACCGGGCCGAGGCGGACCTGCACCTCGCCGTTATAGACGCGGGCCTCATCGTCCGCGCCGGTCAGCTTCGCGCCGGGCATGCAGGGCGCGATACGAGGGATATCCAACAGGACGTCCCAGGCTTCCGCCGGAGGCAGGGGGACGGTGAATCGGCTCTCGATCTCCATGACTTTCCTCTAAAGCTTGATGTTGATGTTCTTGATGCGGGTGCTGTCGAGCAATTCGCCGATCCCTTCCTCGCGGCCCAGCCCGGATTGCTTGTAGCCGCCGAACGGGGCGCCGATGAAATGGGGGCCCGCGTGATTGACCCAGACATAACCTGCCTCGACCCGGCGTGCCGCCTTGTGGGCGGTCGCGAGGTCGCGGGTGAAGATGGCGGCGCTGAGGCCGTAGTCCGTATCGTTCACCTGGCGGAACATATCCTCTTCATCCTCCCATCGCAGGATGGAGAGAACCGGCCCGAAGATTTCCTCGCGCGCGATGCGCATCGTCATGTCGACATCGGCGAAGACGGTCGGGTCGATGAAGAATCCCTTCTCGAACCCTGGGGCGTTCGACGGTCCGCCGCCATGGACGAGGCGCGCGCCGTCCTCCTTGCCGTATTCGATATAGCGCATGGTCTTGTCGAACTGGGCCCGGTTGATCAAGGGGCCCATCGTCGTGGCCGGATCGGTCGGATCGCCGGGCCGATAGGCGGCGCAACCCGCGACGATCTTTTCCAGCACCGCGTCATGGTGGCTGGCATGCAGGAATACCCGGCTGGTCGATCCGCAGGATTGGCCGGCCCAGGTCAGATTCATGCCGGCGACCGCGCCTTGCGCGATCGCCTCCGGATCCTGGTCGGGATAGGCGATGAGGGCGTTCTTGCCCCCCATCTCCAACCCCACCGGCTTCACCGTGTCGGCGGCGGCGCGCAGGATCGCCTTGCCGGTCGGCACGCTGCCGATCAGGGCCACCTTGGCGATGTCCGGGTGGGCGGAAAGCGCCGCGCCGCAGTCCCGCCCGCCGGGCAGGACGTTATAGACACCGGGCGGCAGGATATCCTCCTCGCGGATGATCTCCGCCAGCCGCAGGGCGGAAAGCGGCGCCTGCTCCGCCGGCTTGACGATCACCGTGTTGCCCGCGGCCATTGGCGCCGCGCAGCGCATGGTGGCGAACATGATGGGATGGTTATAGGCGATGATGCGGGCGACGACGCCGAGCGGCTCGCGCGTCGTGTAATCCAGGAAGCCGTCGCCGACGGGAATGGTCTCGCCCTTGATCTCCGTCACCAGCCCGGCGAAGAGCTCCAGCCCCCGCGCGCCGCTCTCGACATCGCGGTACATCTCAGCGACCGGGTTGCCGCAATCGATGGCGTCCAGCAGGGTGAGCTCCTCGCCATGCCGCCGCAAGGCATCCGCCAACGCGCGCAGACGATCGCCGCGCAATTGCGGCGACATCGCGGCCCAGCCCGGTTGCGCCGCCGACGCGGCGGCCACGGCGGCATCCACATCGGCCGCGCCGGCTTCGGCCGCGGAACCAAGGGAGGTTCCGGTCGCCGGGTTGATCAACGCCGTTTCCCGGCCCTCGCGCGCATCGTGGAAAGCGCCGCCATAGAATAGGCGCCGTTCACGGGGAAGCCGGTCCCTTGGCGATGAATCCGTCATGGCGAGACCCTCCATGTTCCGGCCGGTGATTTCCGGCGTCTGGATTGCGATTGAATTTAACTAACAAGTTAGTACACTCATTGACCTGGGTAAAGCGTCACCGGGAGAAACGACAATGTGGGGGTCGGACCTCATCGCGGAGACGATCCGCCGGCTCGGGTTCCGCTTCGCGGCGCTCAATCCCGGCGCGAGCTATCGCGGCCTGCATGATAGTCTCGTCAATCACGAGGGCGGACGGATCGACCTTCTGACCTGTCTGCATGACGAGCATGCGGTCGCGCTCGCCCATGGCTGGGCGAAGGTGACGGACGCGCCGGCGCTGGCGCTGCTGCATTCCAATGTCGGGCTGCTGCATGCGGCGATGGCGATCCACAATGCCTGGGTCGATCGGGCGCCGGTCGTCGTGCTGGGCGCGAGCGGCGCGATGGACGCGACCCGGCGCCGTCCCTGGATCGAATGGATCCATACCATGCAGGACCAGGCGGCCATCGTGCGCCCCTATACCAAATGGGACGACCAGCCGGGTTCCGCCGTCGCGGCGGCGCGGTCATTGGCGGAAGGGACGTTTCGCGCGGGCCACGCGCCGCGCGGACCGGTTTATGTCTGCATGGATGTGGCCTATCAGGAAACCGATATCCCGGACCCGCCCCCGGCGGAGACCTTGGCGCGTCTGCCGCGCATGGACCGCCCCGGCCCCTCGGCCGAACGGGTGGCGGAGGTCGCCCGGCTGCTGCGCGCGGCGGAGCGGCCGTTGCTCGTCTTCGGGCGGGTCTCGCGCGGGCTCGACGATTGGATGGCGCGGATCGCGCTGGTGGAGAAGCTGGGGGCCCGGGTCGTGACCGATCTCCGCTCCGCCGCCGCCTTTCCCACCGACCACCCGGCCCATGTCGGTGCGCCCGGTTTCGCGCCCGACCGCGACCAACAGGCGGCCTTGGAGGCGGCGGATATGATCCTCGCGCTCGACCCGATCGATCCGGCGACATTGTTGGCCGGGCGGCCGGGGACGGCGGTTCTGGCCTCCCTCGATCACGGCGCGCACCGTGGCTTCGTGAAGGATTCCCATGCCCTGCCCGGCGCGATCGACTGGATCGCGTGCGATCCGGACGCGATGATATCGGCCCTGGCCGCGCATTGCCGTGGCGGATCGGAGGCGCCCGCACCGGGTGGAATCTGGTCCTCGGCGATGCCGGGGGGCGACGCGGGCGGGGCGGAGAAGCCGCCGGCCCACGGTCTTGCCGCCGATGGGCCTTTCGCGCGCATGGCCCGGGCCCTGGAGCAGGTGCGCCGAACCATGCCGATTACCCTGACGCGTCTGCCGCTGGGGTGGTGGGGCGGGCTTTTGCCGTTCCGCTATCCGCTCGACTATCTCGGTCGCGACGGAGGAGAAGGCTTGGCCTCCGGTCCCGGGATGGCGGTCGGGGCGGCGCTGGCGCTCAAGGACGGCGACCGGCTTCCGGTCGCGATCCTGGGCGACGGCGATTTCGTCATGGGGGCTTCCGCGCTTTGGACGGCCGCGAACAACCGTCTGCCGCTTCTGGTCCTGGTGGCGGCGAACGGTGTCTACGGCAATGATGTCGTGCATCAGCGTCGGGTGGCCGAAGCGCGGGGGCGGTCGCTCGAGTCCATATGGGTTGGTCAATGCCTGGACGATCCGGCGCTGGATATCGCCGGGATCGCGCGTGGGTTCGGTGCGTTGGAGGCGGTGCGTCGGGACGGCGAGGCCGCCGATCTGGAGGATGAAATCGCGCGTCTGGCCCAACGGGCACGGGCGGAGGACGGGGTCTGTGTGCTTGAAATCCTGATGCCGGCGCGCACGCCGGGCTGACAGCCACATGCGCGCCGACACGAAAGACGCCCGGCCGCGCCCGTTCCCAGCTCCCCGTTCCCAGTCCCCAGCTTCCGTCCGCGGGTTCCCGGCTCAGATCTTGGTGAGTTCGAGGGTCGAGGGGGCGAACATTTCCTCGACCGTCACCCGACGCTCGGACAGCCCCTGGCGGTGGTGATAGCCGAGGAAGGTTTCCAGCACCTTTCGGTTCTCCTCGGCGCCGTAGCTCCAGAAATCCTCGCCCATCAATTCGACCGTCTGGTCCCGCTCCATCACCGACCAGGGCAGGCTGACGAATAGATGGCCGATCTGGGACAATTCGTACATCGCATGCCGCTTCGCCTCCAGGAAGGCCTTGTAGAGATTGACCGCGACCCAGGGGTGATGCTCGTAGATCGAGCGGCGGATGCCGATCAGATGCATGATCGGGAATATTCCTGTACGCCGGTAATAGTCCTGCTCCGCGGCGCGGTAATCGGGGAACATCCGCGCGACGCCGGGCGTGCCTTTCAGGAAGCAGGAGGGCGCGCGCGCCGTGATGAGGGCGTCGATTTCCCCCGTCGCCAACATGTCGGAGAGGGTGCGTTCCGCCGGAATCGGCTTCAGGTCGATATCCCCGGGCAGGGCGATGGTCGAGCGTTCGGTTCGTCCGGGGTCTTCCAGCCCGCCCTGACGCCAGGCGACGGACCGGGTGTCGACCCCATATTCATCCTCCAGGATACCGCGAATCCAGACCGTCGCCGTGATCTGATATTCCGGCAGGCCGATTACCTTGCCCTTCAAGTCGGCGGCGGTCTCGATACCCCGGTCGGTACGGATATAGATGCCGGAATGCCGGAACAGGCGCGAGACGAAGGCGGGGATGCCGACATAGGGGCAGTCGCCGCGCGCGGTCAGCATGGTGAAACTGCTCATCGACAGTTCCGTCACATCGAATTCCTGGAACTTGAAGGCCCGATGGAACGCCTCCTCCGGTTCGAGCGCCGTCGGCAGGATTCGGCATCCATCGACCCGCGCGCGCCCATCCAGCACCGCCCGGCAGCGGTCGTAATCGCACACCGCGAGACTGAGTTCCAAGGCATCGGCCATCCACGCTTCTCCATCCGTTTCGAACGTCCTTATCCGACGGACGTTACGTTGGTCCCTTGACACCGTTAAGAGTCATCTATTAACTAAATGGTTAGTATAAACATCAGAACAGGGGACTCAATATGAAACTGGGATCTGCAACACGCTTCGCATTCGCCGCGGCCGCGCTCTGCATGGCCGGCTTCACCTCGGCCCAGGCCGAGCCGGTGGAGATGAAGGCCGCCATCTATACCGGCACGCCGACCTCGCCGTTCCGCACCACCTTCGATGCCTTCGTGGAGTTCGCCAATGAACAGGGCACGGACGAGCTGAATATCGCCAGCGTGGTGGGGCCGGAAGCCATTCCGACCAACCAGCAGGCCCGCGCGCTCGCCGATGGTCTGGTCGATATCGTCGCCGCTCCGCCCAGCTATTTCGAGAATCTCGTCCCCGGTCTCGGCGGCATCAGCGCGCCGCGCGTGACCACGCAGGAGATGCGGACCAACGGCGCCTTCGACGCCATCAACGAGTTCCTGGAGCCCGCCGGCATCCGGATGGTCGGCCTCTATGCGGGCGATGTATCCTTCCACATCTTCACCAACGAGCCGGTGCGCTCGCTGGATGACTTCAAGGGATTGCGTCTGCGCACGACCAACACGGTCAAGGCGCTCTTCAATGCGCTGGAGGCCGAGCCGCTTCAGATCAGCCGCGGCGAGATCTATACCGCGCTGGAGCGCGGCGTCGCCAACGGTTATTCCAACATCAACTCGGAACTCTACGGGTCGAGCTGGATCGAGGTGGCCAAGTATCGTGTCGGCCCCGGCTTCTATACCCCGAATATCGCGATCTTCATGAATCTCGAGCGTTATAACGGGTTGAGCGAGAAGCAGCGTGCCGTGATCGAGGCGGCCGGCCTCTATGTCGAGGGCGGGCCAAGCTGGGCCATGCAGGCGGCCGAGGAAGCCGCGATCGAACGCGCGGTGACCGAGGACGGGTTCGAGGTGATCGATCTGCCCGAGGAGGACAGCGCGAAGTTCCTCGATATCGCCTATGAATCGACCTGGGAGCAGATCACGGAGCGGGCGCCCGAATTCAGCGCCAAGCTGAAGCCGCTTCTGCTCGGCCACGAGTAAGATCATCCGGTATTATCCTTGACGGCGCCCGGCCTTTCCGGCCGGGCGCCGCGAGGTGCGGGGCGCGGACCCCGGCCCTGACCCCGGATCCGGTCCGGGGTGGGTTCCTCCGCGATGACGAGGGATGGACGGATGGTCTTCTGGAAGGTTTGGGACAGGGTTCTCGATGCGTTGGTCGCGTTCTCGGCCGCGCTTGTCGGCTTGATGGTGGTCGGGGTTTGCGCCGACGTCACTCTCAGAAATCTGGAACTCGGGGGGCTGCCCTGGGTCTTCGATTTCGTCGAGTACGGCATCCTCGGCGTCACCACGGGAATGGCCGCCTATGTCCTGAAACTCGGCCGTCACGTCGAGGTCGATCTCGTCCTGATGTTCATGCCGGAGCCCGTGGTCCGGGTGATGCGCACGCTCGCCATGCTGATCGTCATGGGCGCGTCGGCGGCGCTCTGCTGGTACGCGGCCCGCGCGGCGGTCCAGGCCTTCGAGCAGGGATCGATGATCTTCCGCTACGTCCTCGTGCCGGAATGGATACCTTTCGCGTCGGTCTCCGTGATGTTCGGCACGCTCGCGATCGAGGCGCTGCGCCGGTGCTTCGTCGCCGGCCGTAAGCCGGGCCCCAATACGGCCTTCTGACTTCCAACTCATCAGCGCCGGCAAGGGCGAGGGACGACATCATGGAATGGTATTGGGTCATGACCCTGCTGATCGGCACGACGATGGGCCTCATGCTCTTCGGCCTGCCGGTCGCCTTCGCCTTCTTCAGCGCCAATATCGTCGGCGCGATGGTTTTTCTGGGCGGCGAGACGGGACTGGTTCAAGTCACCCGCAATGCCGTTGATTCGGTTGTCAATTTCACTCTCGCGCCCTTGCTGATGTTCATCGCGATGGGCGAGATTCTCTTCCAATGCGGTCTCGCGGTGAAATGTATCGACGCGATCGAGCGCCTGTTCACCCGCGTTCCCGGGCGGTTGAGCCTCGCGGCTGTCGGCGGTGGAATCGTCTTCTCCGCGCTTTCGGGGTCGAGCATGGCGAACACCGCGATGCTGGGCAGTACCCTCATCCCCGAGATGACGCGGCGCGGTTATCATCCCAGCATCTCCATGGGTCCGATCATGGCGGTCGGCGGCGTGGCGATGCTGATTCCGCCCTCCAACATGGCCATCCTGCTCGGCACGGTCTCTCAGATCCCGATCAGCTATCTGCTGATCGGCGGCATCGTGCCAGGCGTGATGATCGGCCTGACCCATGCCTCGATCGTGCTGGTGCGGTGTCTGATAAATCCGAATCTGGCCCCCAATTACGAAGTGCCGCGCCTGCCCTTCTGGGAACGGTGGCGCCCCTTCGTGATCTATGTCATGCCGCTGATGCTGCTTTTCGTGGTGGTTGTCGGCAGCATTCTGGGCGGTCTGGCGACGCCGACGGAATCGGCGGCCCTCGGCGCCATGGGCGCGCTCCTCTTCAGCGTGGCCTATGGCCGCTTCAGCTTGCGGATGCTGGGCCGGTCGCTTTACGGCGCGGCCATGATCGGCGGCATGATGCTGCTGATCATCGCGGGGTCGGGAACCTTTTCGCAGATTCTCGCCTTCTCCGGCGCGACGCAGGAATTGGTCGCCCTGGTGCAGGAGATCGATCCGGACCCGATCCATGTCGTCATCGGGATGCTGATGATCCTATTGCTGCTGGGCATGATCATGGATTCGCTCAGCATGATCCTGCTGACCATCCCCTTCTACATGCCGCTCGCCCAGGCGCTCGGGATCGATGTGATCTGGCTCGGCATCCTGGTGCTCTTCGCGATCGAGATCAGCGGCATGACACCGCCCTTCGGTCTGTTGCTGTTCGCGATGAAGGGGGTCTCCCCGCCGGGGACGACGACGGTGATGATCTATCGCGCGGTCGCGCCCTTCGTGGTGGCGGAGCTGGTGCTGCTGAGCATCCTGCTGCTTTATCCGCCGCTGGTCACCTATCTGCCGTCACTGATACAGAATTAGCGGGGGGCCGGGGCTCGCCCCCTTCCCCTCCTTCGCGATACGGGGCATGGGAACTGGTCGGATGCTTTCGATTCTTCTGATCGGCTACGGGCCGATCGCCGCCTACGCGGCGGAAAAATTCGCGTCGGAGCCCGATATACGCCTGGCCGGGGTTCTGGCCCGCCCGGGACGGGAGGACGCGGCGCGCGCGCTGCTGGACCCCGGGGGCGCGGGAGGCGCGGTCTGGACCGACGCCGCCGCGATTCCGCCGGGCGCTGTCGATATCGCCGCCGATTGCGCGGGGCATGCGGGTTTGTCGATGCATGGGGCCGGGTTGCTCGCGGCGGGGATCGACGTGGTGTCGCTGTCGGTCGGCGCGTTGGCCGACCCGGCGCTCGCCGAGGCGTTGGAGCGCGCGGGGCGTGCCGGCGGCGGGTGCCTGGAACTGGCGCCGGGGGCGATCGCGGGCATCGATGCCTTGACGGCCGCGGCCGTCGGCGGGCTTTCGAGCGTGCGGTATATCGCGCGCAAGCCCCCCGCCGGCTGGAAGGGCACGCCGGCCGAGGAAATCCTCGACCTCGACCGGCTGCAAGGCCCGGCGGAGCATTTCCGGGGGCCGGCGCGGGAAGCCGCGCGGCGCTATCCCAAGAATGCCAATGTCGCGGCGATGGTCGCGCTCGCCGGTCTCGGTCTGGACGAGACGGAGGCGGTACTGATCGCCGACCCGACCCTGTCCGGCAATCGGCACGAGGTCGAGGCGGAGGGCGATTTCGGACGCCTCGTCTTGGCGCTCGACGGGCGCACCCTGCCGGATAATCCAAAATCCTCCGCGCTCGCGGCCATGAGCCTCGTTCGGACGATCCGCCGCCGGGCGCGCGTCATTCGCATCTGACGGGGCGGGCGGGTCCGGTTCCAGTGGCCGGCGCGCTCAGTGCAGCCCGTCGGTGGCGCCGCCGTCGACCGCGATCTGAACCCCTTGGATATGCCGGGCGGCGGGGTCGCACAGGAAGGCGACGGTCGTCGCCACGTCCTCGGGCGTGCCGATCCGACGGATGCCGGAGGCGGCCTCGCTCTTGGCGGTCGCCTCCTCGACGGAGATGCCTTGCGCCTCGGCTTGCTGTTCCAGCAGGCGCCGCATCCGGTCCGAGGCGGTCATGCCCGGATGGACGATATTCACATTCACATCGTCCATCAGCCCCTGCTTCGAGAGCGCCTTGGTGAAATGGGCCAGCGCCGCGTTGACCGCGCCGCCGATCATGAAGCCCGGCGCCGGTGAATAGGCCGCCGCCCCGCCGATATTGATCACGGTCCCGTGGCTTTCGACCAGCAGGGGCCAGAGCGCGCGGGTCAGCCGCACCGCCCCGTGGAATTTCAGCGCGAACCCCGCCATCCAGTCCGCGTCCGGTTGGGCGGGGAAGGCACCGGCCTTGGTATCGCCGGCGCAATTGACCAGGATGTCGACGCGGCCGAAACGCTCCCGCGCGGCCGCCGCCGCTTCCTCCACCCCGTCGAGCGCGCCGAGATCGACGGCGGCCCAGCCGGCGCGTCGTCCCGTCGCCTCGATCGCCTCGGCGACCTCCGCCAGGGCGTCGGCGGAGCGCGCGATCAGGAAGCAGTCGCAGCCGTCCGCCGCCAGACGTTCCGCGATGGCGCGGCCGATTCCCTTGCTCGCGCCGGTGACGACGGCGACCTTGCCGTTCATGCTGGACGGGCTCATGTCTTCCCCTCTTCGATGATGTCCGTTGGTTCGTTCGCAGGTGCGCCGGGGCGGTCAGGCGGAGTCCGCCCTCCCGTCTTCCGCCGCCCCGCCCGGCGTCGGGTGCGTGTGTCCCAGGCTCTCCGACAATTCGGCCGCGATCGCCGCCGTGCGCGGGATATAGGTGGCCATGTCGGAGAAGGACATGCGCCAAACCGGGCCGGAGAACCCGATCGCACCGATCACCTTCCCCCGGAAGTCGCGCACGGGCGCGGCCATGCAGCGAACTTCCGCGTTATATTCGCAATCGTCGAAGGCGACGCCCTCGTGTCGCGCCTTCTCCACCTGAAGGCGCAGTTCGGTTGGCCCCTTCAGCGTGTTGGAGGTATGGGCGTCGAAGGCGATGGCATGCGTCGCGGTTTCGTATTCCGCCTCGTCCAGGCCGGAGAGCAGCGCCTTGCCGATCGCCGTGCAATAGAGCGGGCGCAGCGTGCCCGCGCGCTCCGTCATTTGCAGCGCCTTGGAACCGGAGGCCCGCGCCAGGATCAGGGCGCTGTCGCGTTCCCATATGGCGAAATGCGTACTCTCCCCCGTTTCCTCGGCCAGGCGGTCCAGGAAGGGGGCGACGGTGTTGGACAGCTCGATCTCGTCATGGCAGGCGGAGGCCAGCAGGAAGATGCCCCGGCCGACGCGATATCGCTTGCTGTCGCCCATGGCGTGGAGATAGCCCAGCGCCGTCAATGTCTTGATCAGGTGATAGAGGGTGCTGGTATGCAGCCCGAGCGCGCGGCTCAGATGGGTCAGGGTCACCCCGTCGCGGTGCCGCGCCGTTTCCTCCAGGATCGCGAAGGCACGCTCCAGGGATTGGATTCGACCGGCGGCCTTCTCGGGCTTTTCCGTATCATCACGCATCGCTATTCCTCCATCATGATGTGAGTGGTATACTCACGATGTGAGCAAATCAAGGGGGTTTCGAAACCCCGCACATGATGCGGCGCATTCAAACCCCAGGATGCGATGGGTTTACTGGATATCAACCACCGCATGGTTTGTTTTCTCATATAGTGAAATTAAAAAAATAATATGAGAAAATTTATTGACAGAGAAATCCCCCACCTCGCATAACCTTGCCAGCGTCGGTCAAGAGACGCGGAACAAGAAACCCGGCCGTCGATGTCGGGTCTCCAAGCAGGCGAACTGCACATCCAAGGGAGATGCGAAATGTCCAAGTCCAAGAGTACGCTGGTATCGGCGGTGCGGCGGACGGTCGTCGGGGCCGGTCTTCTCGCCTCGGCCATCGGCCTATCCTCGGGTCTCGGCGCCGGTCCGGCGCTGGCCGACGACGATTGGCCCAACCGGCCGATCACCATGATCGTGCCGTGGGGCGCGGGGGGCGGGACGGATACCGTGGCCCGCACGCTGGCGGCCGCGATGGAACAGAATCTGGGGCAGCCGGTGAATGTCGTGAACCGCACCGGCGGGTCGGGCCTGATCGGCCATAACGCGATGGCGAGCGCGAAGCCGGACGGCTACACGATCGGCACGATCAACGTCGATCTCAGCCAACTCGTCTGCAAGGGACTGACCGACCTCTCGGCCGATAAATTCACGCATATCGCGCTGCTCAACGCCGAAGCCGCGGCGGTCAGCGTCGGTGGGGAGTCCGAGTTCGATTCGCTCGAAGCCGCGCTCGACGCGATCCGGAACGAGCCGGCCGGCACCTATACCGCCTCCGGTACCGGCACGGGCGGCATCTATCACCTCGCCTGGGCGGGGCTGTTGGTGGAAGCCGGGATCGACCCGGCGAAGGTCGCCTGGGTTCCGTCCCAGGGCGGCGGTCCCTCGCTCAAGGACGTGGCCGCCGGGGCGGTCACCTTCGTCACCCCGCCGTTGTCCACCGCCTTGCCGCTGGTCAAGGCGGGCAAGGTGAAGCCGCTCGCCACCATGGGGGCGGAGCGGTTCGAGAAGCTGCCGGACGTGCCGACCGTGAAGGAGGCCGTCGGCGTCGACTGGACCTCCCAGACCTGGCGGATGATCGGCGCGCCCGCGGGCCTGTCGGACGATCTGCGGGACAAGCTCGTCGAGGCGGTTCGTGCCGCCTATGACAGCGAGACCTTCACGGACTTCATGAACGAGCGTGGGTTCTCCAAGACCTGGATGGGCCCGGAGGAGGCGCGGGCGTTCCATGCGTCCGAGGATACCGCGATCTGCGAGGTGATGAAGGCCGCCGGCCTGCAATAGGCCCGGCCATCGGGGAAGGGACGGTGGCGACGTGCTAAGGCGCGCCGCCGTCCACCCCTCTCCGTCCCCGAGGCTTCCGTCCTTACCCCATGCGAGCGAATCGAGGTCTTCCCATGAAGGTCAATGATGCGATCACGGGCGCGCTGTTCCTGCTGCTGGCGATCCTCGCCTTCGTGCATGCGGGCAGCTTCGCCGCCATGCCGGGCGTGCCCTATGGCCCCAGCCTGTTTCCCCGCGTGGTCGCCGGGGTGATGGGGCTCGGCGGGTTGCTGCTGATGATCAACGGCCTGCGGGCACGCCGCGCCGCGGGAGGAGACCCCGGAAATGGGTCGGCGGGTGGTTTGGCGGATGGGGCGGCCGGCCGCTGGGTCACGCTCGCCGATTGGGCGCGGCGCGGGCGCAGTTATCTTCTCTTCCTCGCCATCGTCGGGGTCATGCTCTTCTATATTCTGGCGGCCGACATGCTCGGTTTCCTGCCGACGGTGCTGGCGATGCTGATCGCCTTGTTGAGCGTGACCCGGGGGTTGGGTCGAAGCCTTTCCAACGTGGTCATCGCGCTGCTCACCGCCGTGGGAATCTACCTCCTTTTCGGGTTGGCGCTGCGCGTGCCCCTGCCGGTCGGGCCGGTGGAGGATATGCTGCGGGGGATTCTCTGATGGAAAACCTGCTCGCCGCGATCGATCTCGTCTTCCGTCTCGACATCCTGCTGGTGATTCTGGGGGCCTGTGTCTTCGGCATCTTCGCCGGCGCCATTCCCGGCATCTCCGCGACCGTCGCGGTCGCGTTGCTGGTGCCGATCACCTTCTTCATGGAACCGGTGGCGGCGCTCGCCGCGATCGCCACCGCCGTCGCCATGGCGATCTTCGCCGGGGATCTGCCGGGCGCGCTGCTGCGCATACCGGGCACGCCCGCCTCCGCCGCCTATGCGGAGGAGGCGCACGAGATGACCCGCAAGGGCCAGGGGGCGAACGCGCTCACCATCGCGCTGTTCTGTTCCGTGCTGGGCGGGGTCGTGGGCACGCTGGCGCTCAGCTTCTCCGCGCCGCTGCTGGCCGAGTTCTCACTGGAATTCCAGTATTACGAATATTTCTGGCTCGCCTGCATCGGGCTTTCGACCGCGGCGCTCGTCTCGGCCACCAATCCGGTGAAGGGGCTGGTCTCGCTCTCGATCGGGCTGCTGCTGGCGATGGTCGGGCTGGACCTGATTTCCGGCGCGCCGCGCTTCACCTTCGGCACGTTCGAATTGATGGAGGGCATCCACTTCATCCCCGTGATGATCGGTGTCTTCGCCGTGGCGGAGGTGATGCGCAACCTGATCCATCCCCCGCGCGGCGCGGAGGCCGATACGCGTGAGCAACCGGTCGATTACCGCGCGGTCGGACGAACCGTCTGGCGCTATCGCAACAATGTCGCGCGCGGCTCGCTGATCGGGACGTTGGTGGGCGCGCTGCCCGGCGCGGGCTCCGACATCGCGTCCTGGGTTTCCTTCGGTGTCGCCAAGCGCTTCTCCAGGACGCCGGAGAAGTTCGGCACCGGCCATCCGGAAGGCATCGTCGCGGCCAGCGCGTCGAACAACGCGGCCACCTGTTCCACCTGGATTCCCTCCATCGTCTTCGGCATTCCTGGGGATTCCGTGACCGCCATCGTGATCGGCGTCCTGTTCCTGAAGGGGTTGGAGCCCGGACCGACGGTGTTCGTGGAGAACGCGCCGCTGGTCTATTCGATCTTCGTCGCCTTCCTGATCGCGAACCTGTTCCTGATCCCGGTCGGCTATGTCGCCATCAAGCTGGCCAAGCAATTGCTGCGCGTGCCGCGCGACGTGCTGATGCCGATCATCCTGGTCTTCACCATGGTCGGCGCCTACGCGATCAACAATTCGATGATGGGGATCGCCACGGCGCTCGCCGCCGGCATCCTCTCCTTCTTCATGCAGGAGAACGACTATCCGGTCGCGCCGCTGATCCTGGGCATGGTGAT
Organism: Marivibrio halodurans; assembly: GCF_017963645.1. Classification (GTDB taxonomy): domain Bacteria; phylum Pseudomonadota; class Alphaproteobacteria; order UBA8366; family Aestuariispiraceae; genus Marivibrio; species Marivibrio halodurans. The sequence continues at coordinate 78,311 of NZ_JAGMWN010000009.1, forward strand.
CGGCGTGTTGCTGGAGGAGAACTTCATGCAGGCGATGATCGCTCAACGCGGCGATCTGACCGCGTTTTTCGGCCGGCCGATCGCGGCCGTGCTGGGCACGGTGACGATCCTGATCTGGCTGGCGCCGATCGCCGCTTATATCGCCCGCCGCCGGAAGGCACCGGCCGACCCGAAGGAGGCGCGGGCCGGGTCGGGTGCGGGGCCGTCCGCCCGATGACCGGCCCGGCAACGAACACTGACTTCAAGGAACACCGCGTCGTGAGCGCGCGCTTAATGGGAGATCGATCGGATGGCTGAAACCAAGGGCGGCGACTTGATCGCCGAACATCTGATCCGCGAGGGCATGCCTTATGTCTTCGGCATTTGCGGGCACGGCAATGTCGGCATGCTGGATGCGCTCTACGACCGGCGGGACGAGATCACGCTCGTCTCCCCCCGGCATGAGCAGACGGCGGGCCATATGGCGGATGCCTATTACCGTGTCTCGCACCAGCCGGTGGCGACGCTGACCTCCTGCGGGCCGGGATCGGCCAATATCCCGATGTCGCTCGCCTGCGCCCAGGCCGACAGTTCCACCTTCCTGGCGATCACGGCGAACGTGCCGACCTCGCAGTTCAACCGTGCGCCGTTCCAGGAAACCTACATGCACAATCAGGCGAGCTTTCCGGACGTGGTGAAACCGTTCGTGAAACGCTCCTTCCAACCGACCCGGGTGGAGATGCTGCCGCTGGCGCTGAGTCAGGCCACCAGCCTGATGACCAGTGGCCGGCCGGGGCCGGTCAATCTGGACGTGCCCTATAATCTGTTCCAGGAGACCGCGGACGTGGCGCTGCGCGCGACCCCGCCGGGCCGGCTCGCCACCCGTCCCGGCGCCTCGCCCGAGGCCATCGCGGCGATCGCCGACGCGCTGCTGGCGGCGGAGCGGCCGGTGATCTTCGTCGGCCATGGCGTGACGCTGGCCGAGGCGGGAGCGGAACTGACCGCGCTTCAGCACCTATTGCAGATTCCGCAGGTCGCCTCGCCCAACGGCATGGGGTCGCTCGACATGCGCGATCCGCTCTCGCTCGGCTTCATCGGGCGCAACGGGGCGTATCCGGCGAACCAGGCGGCGCGGCGCGCGGATCTGGTGCTGTGCATCGGGGCGCGCTTCGACGACCGCTCCGCCTCCTCCTGGAAACCGGGTTATTCCTGGAATTTCCCGCCGGCGAAGCTGATCCAGGTGGATATCGACGCGGGCGAGCTGGGCCGCAACTACGAGCCCACGATCGGCGTTCAGGCGGATGCCCGGATCTTCCTGATCCAGCTTCTCGGCGAGATGGAGCGGCGTGGCGTCAGCCGTCGCGCGGAGACCGCGCCCTGGCTGGAGCTGATCGCCGGCTGGCGGGCGGAATGGGAGGCCTTCATAGGCCCCAATTTCGAGATCGACAGCAATCCGATGCGCCCGGAGCGCGTGGTGCGCGACATCCAGACCACGGCGCCCGACGATATGATCCTGGTTCCCGATTCCGGCGCGCATCACAATTGGTTCATGCAGTTCTGGGAATCGCGGCGACCGCAGAGCATGCTGAACACCTGGGGATATTCGGCGATGGGCTTCGGCGTCTCCGGTGTCCTCGGCGCGAAGCTGGCGGCCCCGGAGCGTCCCTGCGTCGCGGTGGTCGGGGACGGTGGCTTCACCATGACGCCGCATGTCCTGTGCACGGCCGTCGAATACGACATCCCGGCCGTCTGGGTGATCTGGAACAACTATGCCTGGGGCGCGATCCGCGACCTGCAGCATGGCCAGTTCGGCGGGCGGGAGCTTGGCACAAGCTTCACCGCCGGCGCCAACGCGGAACCCTATAATCCGGATTTCGCGGCGCTCGCCCGCGCGCACGGGGTCGACGGCGTGAAGGTCAGCCGCTCCGACGATTTCCGCGACGCCCTGACCCAGGCGATCGCCAGCAACAAGCCCTGGGTGATCGATCTGGAGGTCGATCCGGGCGTCAAGCCGCCCTCGGTCGGCACCTGGGAATTGCCCCCCTTGCCGACGCCGGAGCCCGCCTTCGGCCAACCCTGGCGTCCCGACGGGACCTGACGACCCCCGATATGCCTTGGTCGCCCGTCCCGGCGACCCCGACGAGACATGAAGGACCGGATCGCATGAGCAGCAAGCCCTCCCCAACTTCCCCCCAGGCCTCCCCGCAAACCCTCCCGCATTATATCGGCGGGGAGGCGGTCGCCGGCACCGACCTTTTCGAGTGCATGGACCCCTATCGGAACGAGCCGGTTTGCCGCGCGCCGACCGGCGGCGCGGCGGATGTGGCCGCCGCGGTCGCGGCCGCGCGCGAGGCGGCGCCCGCCGTGGCGGCGATGCCGGCCTATGAACGCGCGGCGATCCTGCGCCGCGTGGCCGATCTGGTCGTCGAGCGCGCGGACGAGATCGGCGCGATCATGGCCCGCGAGACCGGCAAGGCGCTGGGCGACGCGCGGGGCGAGGTTAAGCGCTCGATGGATACGCTCTCCCTTTCCGCGGAGGAGGCGATCCGGATCGAGGGCACCCACGTTCCCCTCGACGGCAGCGCCATGGGGCATGGCAAGATGGCCTTCCTGATGCGCTTCCCCGTCGGGGTCGTCGGCGCGATCACGCCCTTCAACGCGCCCTTCAACCTCGCCTGTCATAAGCTGGCGCCGGCCTTCGCCGCCGGGAACGCCAGCATCATCAAGCCGCCGCAGCAATGCCCGATGGTGGTGCACCGGCTGGTGGAGTTGTTCTACGAGGCGGGCATGCCGCGCGCCTTCATCCAGGTCGTGCATGGCGGCCCGGAGACGGGCCGGGCGCTGGTGGAGAATCCGGGCGTGGATTTGATCACCTTCACCGGCTCCAGCCGCGTCGGCGCGATGATCCGCGCGGCGAGCGGGCTGCGCCCCGTCGCGCTGGAACTGGGCGGAACCGGCCCGACGATCGTGTGCGACGACGCGGACCTGGACGCGATCGCGCCGCTTCTGGCGCGCAACGCCGTGCGCCTCGCGGGGCAGAGCTGTATTTCCGTGCAGAATATCCATGTGCCCCGCGCGCTGGCCGACACGCTCGGCAAGAAGATCGCGGCGGAGATGGAGAAGCTGGTGCTGGGCGATCCGCTGGCCGACGGCGTCGATGTCGGCACGCTGATCGACGAGGCGGCGGCCAGGCGTGTCGAAGGCTGGGTCGACGAGGCGCGGCAAGGCGGCGCCCGGGTACTGACCGGCGGCGCGCGCGACGGCGCGGCCTATCAGCCGACATTGCTGACGGACGTGACGTCGGACATGAAGGTCGTATGCGACGAGGTCTTCGGCCCGGTCGCCAGCATCGTCGCCTATGACGATCTCGACCGCGTGGCGACGGAGATTTCGGAGAGCCGCTACGGCCTGCAATGCGGCGTCTTCACCGACAGCACGAAGCGCGCGCTCTCGCTCGCCCGGCGGCTGCGCACGGGCGGGGTCATCATCAACGGTTCGTCGACCTGGCGCACCGATCAACTGGCCTATGGCGGGGTGAAGGACAGCGGCATCGGACGCGAGGGGCCGCGCTACGCCATGCGGGACATGACGGAAGAACGCCTCATCCTCTTCAATTATTGAGCCGTGCCGCCGAAGGAAGGATCGCGACGTGAAAACGGTATTGGTTACGGGCGGCGGGGGGTTCCTCGGCAAGGCGGTGTGCGAGGCGCTGGCCGCGCGCGGGGACGCGGTGGTCGCGCTCGACCGCGGGCCGAGCCCGGGGCTCGACGCCTTCGCCCGCGCCCATCGGGGCGCGCGGGCGGTCGAATGCGACATCATGGATGCCGCCGGCCTTGATGCGGTGATGGCCGAGGTTCGGCCCGACGCGGTGATCCATTGCGCGGCGATCGTGGGCGTCATGGCCTCGCTGGAGAGCCCGGCGGGCGTCTTCCGCGTCAACACGGAAGGTGCCATCAATCTGTTCCAGGCGATGGCGCGCCACGGGGTGAAGCGGGTTCTCCATATCAGTTCGGAGGAAATCTACGGCGCCTTCCGCGCCGCCCGCATCGACGAGGAGCATCCGCAATATCCGCTCTACGCCTATGGCGTCTCCAAGCAGGCGGTCGAGCATCTGGGCCGGACCTACGCGGCGAGCCATGGCTTGGCATGCATCAATCTGCGCACCTCCTGGGTCTATGGGCCGGGTTTCCCGCGCGACCGGGTACCGTGCAACATGGTGAAGGCGGCGTTGCGCGGGCAGCCGCTTCATGTTCCCCACGGGGCGTCGTCGCGCATCGACCATACCTATATCGACGACGCGGTGGCGGGGACGCTGATGGCCCTCGACCATCGCGACCATCCGTTCGACGCCTATCACATCGCCAGCGACAGCGCCCCCTCGCTCGCCGAGATCGCGGACCTGATCGGTGCGTTGGTGCCCGGCGCGCGGATCACCGTCGGCTCCGGCACTTACCGGCATAACGGCGAGGTCGAGATTCCGGAGAAGGGCGCGCTCCGCTGCGACAGGGCGCGCGAGGTCTTCGGCTACCGTCCGCGCTTCGATATCCGCGCGGGCCTGAGCGCCTATCTGGACCATGTCCGCGCGGCGGACGCGGCATGACGCGCGCGAATTCTGGGGAGATGACGATGGGACGGCTTCTGGTCACCGGCGGCATGGGACATGTCGGCTACGAGACGGTCAAGCAGGCGGCGGCCGCCGGGATTCCGGTGCTGGCGCACTATATGTCCACCTTCCGCGCGGACGACGCGCGGGCCGTGACGGGCGACGTGGTCTGGGTGCGGTGCGATCTGTCCGATCCCTATGAGGTCGGGATGCTGGCGGCGGCGCATCGGATCGACGGCTGCATTCATACCGCCGCCGTTCCCAACGACAAGATGTGCAAGCCCCAACCGCATCGCGCGGTGCAGAGCAATGTGAACGGCACGGCCCTGCTTTTGGAGACCGCGCGGCGCCAGGAGTGGCGGCGGTTCCTGCTGGTGTCCACGGGATCGGTCTTCCAGGACCTGCCGGACGCGACGACCCCGGTGCCGGAGGACCGGGTGCCGACGCCGCGCACCTTCTATGCCGGCACGAAGCGATCGGCCGAGATCCTGACCGAGATATATGCCGAGACCTACGGTCTCTCCGCTGCCTCGGTGCGGGTTTCCTGGATATTCGGCCCGCCGCTGGTGCCGAGGGAATTCGAGGGGCCGCGCGGCCCGATCCCCGAATTCCTGCGCCGCGCCATGCGGGGCGAGGCGATCGTCGAGCCGTCCGGCGGGGATTTCGCCGCCAGTTTCACCTTCGTGCCGGATTGCGCGGCCGGTCTCCTGGTTCTTTACGGGGCCGATCGCCTGGCGCATCGCGCCTATCATCTTGGATCCGGGCGCAATCAATCGACCTTCGACGTAGCGGAGGCCGTGCGCGCGGCGGTGCCCGGCGCCGCGATCGATGTCGGCGGCGGGACCGAGCCCTGGACCCAGTTCATCGTGCCGCGCGGGCCGCTTGCCTGCGAGCGGATGCGCGAGGAGTTCGGCTTCGTCCCCCGCCATTCGCTGCAGGAAGCCGTCGCCGCCTTCGCCGAATGGATGCGCGCCAATCCGCGGAGTTATCACGCGAACGGGGGGAGCTGATTCATGGGCGGTGGCGGTACGGACATCACGTGCGACCTTCTCGTCATTGGGGCGGGCGCGGCCGGGATGACGGCCGCCGCCGTCGCGGCGTGCGAGGGGCTCGATGTCGTGGTGGTCGAGAAGACCGGGTTCGTCGGCGGGAATACCAGCTTTTCCGGCGGCATGGTCTATATCCCCGACAACGCCAAGATGGCGGCGGCCGGCATGCCGGACGATCCGGCCGCCATGCTGCGCTATCTCGACCGGGTGATCCCGACGGCGGAGGGGCGTGACGCGCGCGTGCGTTTCGTCGAACGGGGGCGCGAGGCGGTGGATTATCTGGAACGCCATACCGCCGTGCGGTTGAAACCCGTCCCCTTCTATCCCGATTACTACCCCGAATACGAGGGCGCGCGGGACGGCATGCGGGTGCTGGAGCCGGTGGCCTTCGATGCCGCGACCCTCGGCCCCTGGTTCCGCAAGCTGCGTCCGCCGATCCCTGAATTCACCATCCTGGGCGGCATGATGGTCGCGCGGGAGGATCTGCCGCATTTCCGCAAGATGTGGCGCTCTCCGCGCGCCTTCCTGCGGGTCGCGGCCCTGGTCGCGCACTATGGCATGCAGCGGTTGCGCCATCATCGCGGCTCGCGGCTCGTGCTCGGCAATGCCTTGGCGGGACGGCTCCTGAAATCGCTCCTCGACCGCGATGTGCGTATCCTGACCGATTGCGTCACGACGGAAATTCTGAAGGAGGACGGCCGCGCCGTCGGCGTGCGGATCGAACGGGGCGGGGCGGCATCGACGATCCGCGCGGCCCGGGGCGTCGTCCTCTCCACCGGAGGTTTCTCCAACAATGTGGAGAAACGCCGCGCCTATCTGCCGGAGGCGACCAGTCCCGACAGCCCCTTCGCCCCGGGCAGCACCGGGGACGGCCTTGACCTCGGGGTCGCGGCGGGCGGGCGGATCGGCGACGACAATACGAACAATGCCTATTGGTCGCCGGCCTCGATCTATCGCCGGGCGGACGGGCGGAAGGTGGTCTATCCGCACACCGTGACCGATCGCGGCAAGCCCGGTTCCATCGTCGTCAACAAGGCCGGGCGGCGTTTCACCAACGAGGCGGTCTCCTACCACCGTTTCGGGGAGGCCCTGCTGCGCACCAACGCGGAAGGGGGGAACCTGCCCGCCCATATCCTGTGCGACAGCCGCTTCATCTGGAAATACGGGCTGGGCGCGATCATCCCCTTCACGCGGAACCTCGCGCCCTATCGGGCGGCCGGGTATCTCAAGACCGCCGACAGCATCGCGGAACTGGCCGCCGCGATCGGCGTGGAGGCGGCCGCGCTCGTCGAGACGGTCGATCACTTCAACGCGGATGCCCGCCGAGGCCGCGACAGCGCGTTCGGCCGGGGGGAGGATGTCTATTCCCGCTATCTGGGCGACGGCGATATCGGGCCGAATCCCTGCCTGGCCCCGATAGAACAAGGGCCGTTCCATGCGATCGAACTTACCTTGAGCGATCTCGGCACCGTCGCCGGCTTGCGCACGAACGAGGCGTGCGAGGTCTTGGACGCGGACGGCGCGGTCATCCCGGGCCTCTATGCCGTCGGCAACGACATGCAATCGATCATGCGAGGGCGCTATCCGGGGCCGGGAATCACGCTGGGGCCTGCATTGACCTTCGGTTATCTGGTGGGGCGCCATGTCGCCGCCGGGACGGGGGGCTGACACGGTGTCGGGGCGCGGGGGTGGGCGTGTCCTGATCACCGGCGGCGCCGGGTTGCTCGGCGCCCATGTGGTCACGGCGGTATCGCGCGCCGGCCGTGCGACGCGGACCCTCGACATGCGCGTCCCGGCGTCGGACCCACCGGACGGCGAGCATGTCACGGCGAGCATCCTCGACCTCGACGCGGTGACGGGGGCTTGCGCGGATATCGACGCGGTTCTTCATATCGCCGCCGCCGCCAATATCGGCGGCGGCACGCCCCGAGACATCGTGGAGCGCAACGCGCTCGGCAGTTGGACGGTGCTGGAGGCCGCGTGGCGGGCGGGTGTCAGGCGGGTTGTCCTGTGTTCCTCCGACAGCGTGCTCGGCAACACGGTCTGGCCGGACTATTTCCGGATGCCGGAGCGCCTGCCGGTGGATGAGGGGCACGAGGCGCGGCCGACCGATCCCTATGGTCTCTCCAAGCTGATGGCGGAGCAGGCGGGGCGCGCCTTCGCCGCGCGCGGACGGATGGAGGTCCTGGCGCTCCGCCCCGTCTTCATCCTCTTCCCCTCGATGATGGGGGAGGTCCGGGCGCGTGCCCTCGACCCCGATGGCTATCGCGGCCCCTCGGCCGGCGGGCATGCGCCGGCGGGCGGCGGCCTGTGCTGGCACCATATCGACCCGCGCGACGTGGCCGATGCCTTCGTCCGGGCCCTCGACGCGCCCTATGGCGGGTTCGAGGCTTTCTATCTGAGCGCGCCCTCGACCCTCCACCCGACGCCGACGCTGGATCGGGTGGCGGGGCGGTTCGGCGGCCTGCCCGACGCCGTGGACCGGGCGTGGTTCGCGGACAATCCCCATGCCCCGATGTTCGACACGCGCCGCGCCCGGGACCGGCTCGGCTGGCGCGCGCGGCACGATCATCGGACCGCGTTTTTCATGTCCAACCCGGGAGGATCGAGGGATGGTACGCTTTAACGAGAAACATCTGGTCGATGAAGCCGTAGCCTGGGAAGCGGTGGGCGACGGTGTCGCGCGCAAGATCCTGACCTTCAACGAGGCGGTGATGATGCTGCGCAACCGTTTCGAGGCGGGCGGCGTCGGCCCCCCGCACACCCATCCGCATGTTCAATGCAGCTATGTCGTAAGCGGTGTCTTCGACATCATGATCGACGGCGAGACGCGGCGCATGGGCCCGGGCGACAGTTTCCTCATCCCCTCCGGCCTGCCGCATGGCGCGATCTGCGTCGAGGCGGGGGAACTGATCGAGGTCTTTTCCCCCATGCGGGAGGATTTCTTCGCCTGATTCCGGGGGGCGGTTCTGGTCGATTTCGTCGCCGAAGGGGGCACGCACCGCGTCACGGGGCGGCCAGCACCCCGCCATCGACGGGCAGGTCGATGCCGGTGATGTAGCCGGATTCCGCCGACAGCAGGAACAGCGCGGCCGAGGCCACGTCGTCCGCGCGCCCGATACGGCCCAGCGGCACGGCGCCGGCGACCGCCGCCTGGGTGTCCGCGTCGCCGTCCCAGCGCGCCTGCATCGGGGTCATGATCGCCCCCGGCAGAATGCAGTTTGACCGGATGCCGTCCTTGGCGAGTTGGATCGCCAGCGATTTCGACAGGCGCACCACGGCGGCCTTCGATGCGCCATAGGCGTCCTGCGGGCGGTCGTCGCCGCGCATTGCGTCGACCGAGGCGATATGCACCATCGACCCGCCGCCCGCGCGCTTCATGGCGGGCGCGGCGTGGCGGGCGGTCAGCGCGAAGCTCTTCAGGTTGATCCGCAACACCTGGTCCCAGACATCCATGTCCATCTCCAGGCAGGATTTGTCCCGGTCGAACCACAGCACGCCCGTCGTGTTGACCAGATGGTCGAGCCGGCCGAAGGTCCCTTCCGCCTCCTCGACGACGGCGCGCACGACCGTCTCGTCGCTGGCGTCGCCCTGGCGGTGGAGGGCGCGGCCCGGCCCGGCGGCCAGATCGTCCGGCCGGGGTTTCAGATCCAGGATGGCGACATGCGCGCCCGCCGCGATCAGCGCGTTGGCGATGGCGAGGCCCATGCCGCCTCCGCCCCCGGCGATCAGGGCGGCATGGCCTTCGAAGGATACGGCATAGGGGCTGCTCATCGGTCGGTTTCCTCCTCGGGAAGGGTGTCCGCCCAGCGGCGGCTGAGGGCGATGGCCTCGGCGAAGCGCGCGCGCCAGGCGGCGCCGTCGGCGCGCGGCGCGATGCACTCGGCCGCGGTTCCATGGGCGATGGGGAGGCCCGCCGCCTCGGCGGCGAGTTGCGCCGCGCCCAGGCCGGTCAACTCCCCGCCGGCCGGGATCGTCACCTCCCGGCCGAGCGTGTCGGCCAGGAACTGGCGGAAATAGGGATTGGCGGCCAGACCGCCGTCGATCGAGACGGCGCCCGCGATCGGGCTCAGGGTTTCCATGGCGGCCACGACCTCCGCCGCGCGCAGCGCGACGCCTTCCAGCAGGGCCTGCATCATGTCGGCCGCCCCGCTGTCGAGGCCGAGGCCGAGCCACGTGCCCCGCGCGCCCCGCGACCAATGCGGACAGGCGAGGCCGGAGAGCGCGGGCACGAAGGCCAAGCCGCGATCGATCGCGGGGGCATGCTCGAACCCGTTGATCTGGTCGTAGGTTCGGAAGAGACCCAGGCCGCGCGCCCAATTCACCGCCGCGGCGGCCGAATAGACAGCGCCGTCGACGGCATAGTCGGCGGGCGCCGTTCCCTTCTTCCAGGCGATGGTGGGCAGAAGCCCCAGGTCCGGCGCGCGCAGCGGTTCCGTCCCCGTCACCATCAGGGCGAAGGCGCCGGTGCCGAAGGTGATCTTGGCATCGCCCCGCGCGCGGCAACCGTGCCCGTGCAGGGCCGCCTGCTGGTCGACGACCCCGGCCAGTACCGGCACGGCGCGGCCCGCGACCTCGACCGCGCCGAAATCGCCCGTCGTCGGCACGACGGGCGGCAGCGCCTCCATCGGCACGCCGAACAGGCGGCAGAGCGTGGGGTCCCACGCCCCGCGTTCGATATCGAGGAGCGAGGTGCGCGAGGCCGTGGTCACGTCCGTCGCCGCGCGCCCCGTCAACCGGTCCAGGAAGAAGGCGTCGGTGGTACCCAGGCGCAACCGCCCCCGTTCGAGCAATTCGCGCGCCTGCGGCAGGGTGCGCAGCAACCAGGCGAGCTTGCTGGCGGAGAAATAGCTGTCCAGCGGCAGGCCCGCGCGGGCCAGGACCTCGGCCTCCGCGCCCTCGGCCTTGAGGCGCGCGACATCGGCGTGCGTGCGGTCATCCTGCCAGACGATCACCTGGGAAAGCGCCTCCTTCGTCTCCGCGTCCCAGGCAAGGCAGCTTTCGCCCTGGTTGGCGATGGCGATGGCGGCGACGCCGGGGTCGGCGGGATTGGCGGCGGCGGCCTCCAGGCAGGCGCGGATGTTGCGGATCAGCTCCTCCGGGTCGTGCTCGACCCAACCGGGGCGGGGATAGGATTGCGCGTGCTCCACCGCATGGACCACATGGGCGCGTCCGTCCGCTTCCAGCCGCAGGGCGCGGGTGCTGGTCGTGCCCTGGTCGATGGCGACGATCGCGGCGGCGTCCGTCATGACGTTTCCCTTCCTTCCTCCAGGGCGAACGTGATCTCGGCCCCCGGTCCGGCGGCCAGAAGCGGCGCGATCGGCGCCAGGATGCGGCGTTCCGGCAGCGTGTCCAGCCGTCCCGTCCACAGGATGCGCGACCCCGCCCGCGCCGTCAGCAGCCCCCGCGCCGCGCGCGCCGCGCGCAACTGCACCGCGTCGAAGGCCGGTGCCGGCCCGTCCAGGGACAGGCGCGACGGTGTCACGAAGCGCAAGGCGTCGCCCGTTACGGAAAGCCGGATCGTGGGCGGTGGCGGAGGCCCGCCCCGCAGGTCGGCGGCCAGCGCGTCGGCGACCGTCAGGCCCTCCCGCCAGCTCCAGCCCGCTGTCTCGACCGGCCGCAGCAGGTTCCCGGCGGCATAGTAGGCGGGGTCGCTCATCCGTCCATATTGATCGATGACCGGCCCGCCGCCGCCCGCGTCGATCGCGAATCCGCCGAGCCGCGCGAGGCTCGCCTCCGGCGTGAAGGCGCCGCTGACGATGACCCCGTCGCAGTCGATCTCGCGTCGCGCACCGTCGGGCCCGGCAAGGGTCACGCCCTCCACCCGGTCGGTGCCGTGGATCGCCTCGACCGTCGTTTCCAGATGGACCGGAATGCCCATCAGCGCGGGCAAGGCGCGGGCGAAGGACCGGGCGGTGATCCGCGTCCCCGGTTCCACCATCGCGACGGGACGCGCGCCCGCATGCCGGCAGGTCATCAGGCTTGAGAAGGAAACCAATTCCGTTCCCAGGACGACCGGGCGCCGGAAGGGCACCAGCCCCTTCAGATAGATCATCGATTGCAGCGCGCCGGTGGAGACCACGCCCCGCATGCGCCCGCCGCCGATGAGGCGCGCGGCGCGGCTCGTCTCCCGCACGCCGGTGGCCAGCAGCACGCGCTCGGCGCGCAGGCGTGTCGCCCCCTCCGGCGTGGTGAGGTCCAGGGTTGGATGGGGACCGGGGCCGAGGCGTACCACGCTGGTCCGCGTGCGGATGTCGACGCCCGCCGCGCGCGCCCGCGCGGCCAGCCGCCGGGCATAGTCCGGGCCGCGCAGCAGGCGCTGCATCTCCCGCAGGCCGAAGGGGTAGTGACCGCAATGACGGGGGATCCCGCCGGCTTCCTCCTCCCGTTCCAGCAGGACGAGATCGCGGATGCCCTGTTCGGCCAACCGCGTCGCGGCGGCCAGTCCGGCGGGGCCGCCGCCGACGATCGCGACCGCGACATCCTCCACCGCGCCATCTTTCAGGGAGGCTTCAGTCATCGGCGCGGTCCGGCAAGGCCATCGGCGGGTCGAGGCGCCCGGCCGTCACGTCCGCCAGGGCGGCGCTGCAATAGAATCCTTGGCACCGGCCCATGGTGACGCGCGTGCGCCGTTTCAGCCCGCCCAGCCCGCGCGCGGCCAGCGGGCCGGTGAGGGCGGCCGCCACCTCCCGGCGCGTCACCAGTTCGCAATGGCAGAGGATACCGCCATTATCGGCCTCCGCCCAATCGCGGGGGGCATGCTCCGCCAGGCGCGGGGCGCGCGGCCAGTGCGGCTCCGAAAGGGGGACGGTCGACGCGGCGAAGGTCGCATGCAAATCCGCCGCGTGCCGGGCGAGGCCGAGGGCCGCGCTCAACCCCGTGGAGCGGATGCCGCCCAGCGTGATATAGCGCCGGTCGGCCTCCACGCGGACGCGGTAATCCTTTTCCTCGCTCGCCGGGCGCAGGCCGGCATAGGCGGCGGTCACCGGCTGATCGGCGAGCGCGGGCACGATGGTCGCCGCCTTGTCGATCAGCATGCGCAACGTCTCCCGGTCGGTGGCGGCGTCGGTGCGGCTTTCCTGTTCCTCCGCCGTCGGGCCGACCAGAACATTGCCATAGGCCGTGCGGCAGACCACCACGCCCTTTGTCGTCGCGCTGGGCGTCGGCAGGACGATCCCGGAGACGAGCGCCGTGGCTGCCTTGTCGAAGACCACGAACTGCCCCTTGCGCGGGCGGATCGTGAAGTGACTGTCCCCCAGGAGCATCGCGTCGATCCGGTCGCCGAAAAGGCCGGCGCAATTGATGACGGCGCGCGCCAGGACCGGCCCGGCGTCGGTCTCGATCCGCCAGAGGTCGCCGTCGAAGGCCCCGGCCGTGACGCCCGCCCCGCGCATCAGATGGGCCCCGTTGGTCAGCGCCTGCATCATATAGGCGGTCGGCGCGGCCCAGGGGTCGATTACATATTCGCGCGGGACCAGGATGGCGGCGCGCGCGCCGTCCGCCAGATGCGGTTCGCGTGCCTTGATCGCCGCCTTGTCCAGGAGCCGCGCGTCCGCCACGCCGTTGGCCCGCGCCTGATCGAGAAGGGCGGGCAGGCGCGCCTCCTCCGCCTCGGTCCAGGCGACGACGAGGGCGCCGGTTTCCAGCAGCGGCAGGCCCAGCCGGTCGCGGATTTCCATGTATTCGGCATAGCCGTCGGCGATGCAGCGCTGCTCCAGCGAGCCGACCGGCGCGTCGAAGCCGGTGTGCAGGATGCCGCTATTGCCCTTGCTGGCGCCGTCCAGGATATCGACCGCCTTCTCCAGCACGCAGACCCGCGCGCCGTCCAGCGTGAAGCGCCGCGCGACCGCGCAGCCGACGACGCCCGCGCCGATCACGGCGATGTCGACGGGCGCCTGCGGCGGGCGATCACGCTCGATCATGCGGGGGGTCTCCTTAATCGCGCCTTCCCGGGGCACCTTTCGGGGTGGGTAGCTCGGGGCGGGTGGCGATTTCCCCTTGTCCCGCTTCGCAAGGCGGGGTTAAGCTACGCGCCGATGACCGTTCGGTCAATATGGCGTGAAATATAATCAATTCGGAATATCTCCGAAAATCAGGCGTTAAGGAGAAATTTTGTTGGGTTCGGGCGTTTCGCTTGAGGTGTTATCGATGGGTGCGTGCGGACGCCCCGGCGGTGCCGGGTGAGCGTCGGGCGCGCCACCGTGACGCCGCGCGTCCGCCAGGCGCGGATCGCGGACCTCGTGCGCAAGCGCGGGCGCGTTACGGTGGAGGATCTGGCCGGATTGTTCGAGTCCTCGCACGAAACCATTCGGCGCGACCTCACCGCCCTGGCGGAGGCCGGCGCCATCCAGAAGGTGCATGGCGGCGCCAAGCTGCCGCGCCGGCGGGAGGAGGGGCCGTTCCAGGAGCGGCTCGGCCGCAACGCGGCGGCAAAGCGCGTGATCGCGGCCAAGGCCGCGCGCCTGATCGCGCCGGGGGAGACGATCTTCATCGATACCGGCTCCACGACGCTGCTCTGCGCGGAGGAGGCGGCGCGCATCGCCGACCTGACCGTGGTGACCAATTCGGCGCGGATCGCGGCCGTCTTCGCGGAGGGGGGCGGGGAGGCGCGGGTCTTCCTGGTCGGCGGGTCCTATGACGGCGACAATGCGGAAACGGTGGGGCCGATGGCGATCGCGCAGGTGCGCGCCTTCCACGCCGATCACGCGATCCTGGGGGCGGGTGCCCTCGACGCGCGGGCGGGCGCCATGGATGTCAGCGTGGACGAGGCGCAGATCGCGCGGGCGATGCTGGAGCATTCGGATCGCGTGATCATGCTGGCGGACGCGACGAAATTCGACCGTCGCGCGGCCTTCGCGGTCTGTCCGCTGGGGCGCATCGATCATCTGGTGTGCGACCGGCCGCCGGAAGGGGCGCTCGCGCAGGCTCTAGCGGATGCATCGGTAACCGTGCAATGATCGGAGGATTGATGCGCTGCAATATGCATCGAGGGAGGCGAAGCGCGGGGAGGGACCCGTCGCGTCTCGAGAAGGGGAACACGGATATGCCGGGGGACGAGGCGCGATGCCGCGGCCGATAGTTCTTTACGTCAGATATGTCGATTGGGTGTCCCACAAGTTCGGGCTACTGGCGATGTATCTGATCTTCATGATGATTGGCGTGCTGCTGCTGGACGCCTTCACCCGCAACATCGTCAACATTCCGCTGCATTGGTGCATCGAGATGGCGCAGTTCACGCTCGCCGCCTATTACACACTCGGCGGCGCGCATTCGCTTCAGCTTGGCGATCATGTCCGGATGGACCTGCTCTACGAGCGGTTGAGCGAGCGTGGCAAGGCCCGGATGGATGTGGCGACCAGCGGTTTCATGATCTTCTATCTGGTCTGCCTGCTGATCGGGGCGATTTCCTCCACGCTCTATTCGCTGGAATACAACCAGAAGCTCATGTCGGTGTGGAACCCGCCGGTGGCGCCGATCAAGATCGTCATGGTCTTCGGCATCGTGCTGATGCTGCTGCAGGTTCTATCCACCCTGTTCAAGGATATCGCGAGCGCCCGGGGCGAGACGATCCCCGGCGTGAAGATGCATGAGGAGCCGACCCTATGAGCCATGAGATGATCGCGATCCTGATGTTCGCGACCATGATGCTGATGCTGCTCACGGGTCAGCGCGTCTTCGCGGCCATCGGCGCGGTGGCGGCCGGCACGGCCCTGCTGCTTTATGGCGACGGCGCGATCGAGATGCCGTTCAGCCAGGCCTTCAAACTGTTCAACTGGTTCCCGCTGCTGACGCTGCCGCTGTTCGTCTATATGGGCTACATGCTCTCAGAATCGGGCATCGCGGACGATCTCTACCGCATGTTCCATGTCTGGTTCGGCACGGTGAAAGGCGGGTTGGCGATCGGCACGATCGGGCTGATGGTCATCATCTCCGCGATGAACGGGCTGTCGGTCGCGGGCATGGCGATCGGCGCCTCGATCGCGCTGCCGGAACTGCTGCGCCGGGGCTATGACAAGGTGATGGTGACCGGCGTCATCCAGGCGGGGTCGAGTTTGGGGATTCTCGTCCCCCCCAGCGTGGTGCTGGTGCTCTACGGCATGATCGCCCGCCAGCCGGTGGGCCAGCTCTGGCTCGCGGGCGCCATTCCGGGGCTGATGATGGCGACGCTCTTCGTCATCTACATCTATGTGCGCTGCCGGTTGCAGCCCAATCTGGGGCCGACCTTGTCGAAGGAGGAGCTGAACATCTCCTTCGCCGAGAAACTGAAGCTGCTGCGCGCCGGGATCATCCCCTTCCTGGTCTTCTTCCTGATGACCGGGCTCTTCGTCATGGGGATCACCAGCCTTGTGGAAAGCGCGGCGGTCGGCGCGCTGGCCGCGACGGCGGCGGCGGTGGTGAAGCGGCGCTTCACCTTCCCGGTGCTGCACCAGACGGTGAAGAAGACGCTGGGCGTCTCCTGCATGTTCCTGTGGATCATCCTGGCGGCCTTGGCCTTCGGGGCGGTGTTCGACGGCATCGGCGCGGTCGATGCGATCGAATCGCTCTTCATCACCCGGTGGGAACTGACCCCGTGGGAGGTGCTGATCATGATGCAGCTCTCCTACATCCTGATGGGCATGTTCCTGGACGATACCGCGATGCTGGTGATCGTGGCGCCGCTCTATGTGCCGCTGGTCATCGCGCTCGGCTTCGATCCGATCTGGTACGGCGTGCTCTACACCATCACCTGCCAGATCGCCTATATGACGCCGCCCTTCGGCTACAACCTCTTCCTGATGCGGGCGATGGCGCCGCCCGAGATCACCCTGATGGACATCTATCGCTCCATCATTCCCTTCGTCATCGTGATGACGATCGGGCTCTTGCTCGTGGTGATTTTCCCCGATCTTGCGCTGTGGTTGCCCAACACCGTCTATGGCCGGTAGGGCGATGGACGGGGCCGCGCGCGTCGGGGACGCGCGGCCGATAAGAGACACGTCTGAACAAGGAGACAGGTGCGATGAAGAAAACCAAGGACAGCAAGGTCGAGACGGCCGCCGACGACACTGTCGCGACCGATACGGCCGATACCGGCCGGCGCGGTTTCCTGCGTGGGGCGGGCCTCGTCGGCGTGGCGGCGGCGGCCTCGACGCTGGCGGCCCCGGCCGTTCACGCGCAGTCGGGCCCGATCAAATGGCGGCTGCAGACCTATTCGGGCGCCCCGCTCGGCGCGCATGTGATCAAGCCGCAGATCGAGGCCTTCAACAAGGCGGCGAACGGCGAGATGGAGATCGAGCTTTTCTACGCCGACCAGCTCGTCCCGACGTCGGAGCTGTTCCGCGCGCTTCAGAACGGCACGATCGATGCCGTGCAGTCGGACGACGCCACCATGGCCTCCCCGGCGGATGTCGCGGTGTTCGGCGGTTATTTCCCGTTCTCGACGCGCTACAGCCTCGACCTGCCGGTGCTGTTCGATCGCTATGGCCTGAACGAGATCTGGAAGGAAGCCTATGACGAGATCGACGGTGTCGAGTGGCTTTCCGCCGGCGCCTGGGACCCGCTGCATATCTTCACCAAGGACCCGATCCGCTCGCTCGCCGACATGAAGGGCAAGCGCGTCTTCGGCGTGCCGACGGCCGGGCGCTTCCTCGCGCGGTACGGCTTGATTCCGGTCACCGTGCCTTGGGACGACGTGGAGGTCGCGTTGCAGACCGGCCAGCTCGACGGCGTCGCCTGGTGCGGCTTCACCGAGGCCTACGAGGTCGGCTGGGCCGATGTCTGCAACTATGCGCTGCTCAACAACGTCACCGGCGCTTGGTGCGGTTCCTACTTCGCCAATACCGACAGCTGGGCGAAGGTGCCGGATCACCTGAAGGAGCTGTTCAAGATCACCATCGATCAGTCCCACTACTACCGCCAGGTTTGGTATTGGGGCGGCGAGGCCGATCTGCGTGTTAACGGCAAGAAGATGGAACTGACCACCATCCCGGCCGAGGAATGGGACACGGTCGTCAAGGACGCCGAGGGATTCTGGGAGGAGATCGCCTCCCAGAGCGATCGCGCGGGCCGCGTGGTCGAGACCTTCAAGGAATATAACCGCGTGATGGAGAATGTGGGCGTGCCCTACCGCTACTCCTGATCCGCCATGGCTGATGCCGGTCCCCTTCGGGGGATCGGCCATCGGATCTTCGGCGCGGCGCGGCCCCAGGCCCGCCGCGCCGATTTTTTCCGGGGTGGAGATACAGGAGCGGCGAGAGGCCGTTTCCGGGTCTTCCGGTCAGATCTGCGCGTCGCGGCCCATCGCCAGGAACTTCTCGCGCCGCTGGCGGCGCAGGGTCGCGACATCAAGCTCGCTCAGCGTGGCGAGTTCGCGCTCCACCGCCGCGCCGAGCGCGTCGATCATCTCCTTCGGCACCCGGTGCGCGCCGCCCATGGGTTCGCCCACCACCCGGTCGACGACGCCCAGCTTGGCGAGGTCGGCGGCGGTCAGGCGCAATGCCTCGGCGGCGGTTTGCGCGTTCTCCGCGCTGCGCCAGAGGATCGAGGCGCAGCCTTCCGGCGAGATCACCGAATAGACCGAATGTTCCAGCATCAGCACGCGGTCGGCCGCCGCCAGCGCGATCGCGCCGCCGGAGCCGCCCTCGCCGATCACGACGGAGACGATGGGAACCGTCAGGCCCAGGCACTTCTCGATCGAGCGCGCGATGGCTTCCGCCTGGCCGCGTTCCTCCGCGCCGACGCCGGGATAGGCGCCCGGCGTGTCGACCAGCGTGACGACGGGCAGTCGGAACCGGTCAGCCATGTCCATCAGGCGCATGGCCTTGCGATAGCCCTCGGGCCGGGCCATGCCGAAATTATGCTTCACGCGGCCTTGCGTGTCGCCGCCCTTCTCATGGCCGATCACCATGACGGAGCGGCCGTTGAAGCGGCCGATGCCGCCCTGGATCGCCTTGTCGTCGGCATAGGCCCGGTCGCCGGCGAGCGGCACGTAGTCCGTGACCAGCCCCGCGACATAGTCCGCGAAATGCGGCCGCTGGGGGTGGCGGGCCACCTGCACCTTCTGCCAGGGCGTCAGTTTCGAATAGGCCTGCCGCAACAGCTTGTCGGCCTTGGTCTGAAGCCGGGCGATCTCGTCGGCGATATTGACCTCGCCGTCGTCGCCGAGATGCCTCAGCTCCTCGATCTTGCCCTCAAGTTCGGCGATCGGTTGTTCGAAGTTCAGGAAGTTCCGCATCGGTGGCTCGGCTCAGCTATACTGGATGGCACCCTTCCGCAGAGGGGCCGAGGCGGTTGGTAGCACAGCCGGCGGAGCTTGCAAACGTCGGGGGTTACCGCCCGGGTGCCCGGCGGCGGCGTCCGGAGCAATAAATCATCCGCGCCCAGAGCCGCGTCCAGAGCCGCGCCCATTCGCGGCGCCAAGTGAAGGGGCGGCCGCATCGCGCGCATCGCTAGCCGGGAAGCCCGGATTTTTTCCGCATTTTCGCCATGCTCCTCGATACGCCCGCGCGGGGTGTCCGGATCGCCGGGCAAACCTTGCGCGGGCGCCCGCGCGGCCCTAAAACCGGCGCTGGAATCCGGTCGAACCCGCAGCGAAAAAGGGAAGTGAACCATGTCGGGCGATGTGAAGAAGGTCGTTCTCGCCTATTCCGGCGGTCTCGATACCTCGGTCATCCTGCGTTGGCTGCAGGATCACTACGGCGCGGAGGTGGTGACCTTCACCGCCGATCTGGGCCAGGGCGAGGAATTGGAACCCGCGCGCAAGAAGGCCGAGATGCTCGGCATCAAGGATATCTATGTCGAGGATCTGCGCGAGGAATTCGTGCGCGACTATGTCTTCCCGATGTTCCGCGCCAATGCGCTCTATGAGGGGACCTACCTCCTCGGCACGTCGGTCGCGCGGCCGCTGATCGCCAAGCGCCAGATCGAGATCGCCAAGGAAACGGGCGCCGATGCCGTCGCCCACGGCGCGACCGGCAAGGGCAACGACCAGGTACGCTTCGAACTCGGCTACTATGCGCTGAAGCCCGACATCAAGATCATCGCCCCCTGGCGCGAATGGGACCTGACCAGTCGCACGAAGCTGATCGAATATGCCGAGAAGCACCAGATCCCGGTGCCGAAGGACAAGCACGGCGAGCCGCCTTTCAGCCAGGACGCGAACCTTCTGCACATCTCCTCCGAGGGCAAGATGCTGGAGGACCCGTGGGAAGCGCCGGACATGGATCTCGTCCTCAGCCGCATGGTCAGCCCGGAGAAGGCGCCGGACAAGGCGGAGGAGATCACGATTGATTTCGAGAAGGGCGACCCGACCGCCATCAACGGCGAGAAACTGTCCCCGGCCGCGCTTCTGACCCGCCTCAACGAGCTTGGCGGCAAGCATGGGATCGGCTGCATCGACATCGTGGAGAACCGTTTTATCGGCATGAAGTCGCGCGGTGTCTACGAAACGCCCGGCGGCACGGTTCTGTTCCACGCCCGCCGCGCGATGGAATCGATCACGCTGGATCGTGGCGCCATGCATCTGAAGGATGAGTTGATGCCGCGCTATGCGGAACTGCTCTATAACGGCTTCTGGTTCAGCCCGGAGCGCGAGATGATGCAGGCCGCGATCGACAAGGGCTCCGAACTGGTCAGCGGGTCGGTGCGCCTCAAGCTCTACAAGGGCAATTGCATCATCACCGGCCGCAAGAGCCCGAACAGCCTCTATGACGCCGATATCGTGACCTTCGAGGAGGACACGGTCTATGACCAGCGCGATGCCGAGGGCTTCATCAAGCTGAACGCGCTGCGCCTGCGTCTGCGCGGGCGGCTGCAGGGACGCTGAGGAGTCTTCGGGTCAGCACTCCGGGTCGGGAAGGCGGCGGATGGCGCTTAGTTCCGCGTCGATCGTCGCCAGCCCGACATCGATCGACAGCCGCGCCGCGACGCCGTTGTCGTACATGTCGCTGACATAGGTGGAGAGCGGTTCGGAATCCGGCTGGTCCGGCGCATAGAAGGCGGTGACCGTCCGCAGCATCCGACCCCGCAGCAGGTCGCGGTCGCCCCGCACGCCCTCGGGCGCGGGTTCCGGCGTGCCGGCGGCCAGATCGACGGTCAGGAGCGCGCCGTCCTCCCCGCCGTCGAACAGCATCTGGGAGACCATCTTCTCCCCACCGAAGAGCCGGCGCATCGCGTTCAACGACCCGCTGACCGGGAAGGCGGTGTCGGGCGGCAGGCTCAGGGTGGTGCCGGCCGGGCGTTCGAACCGCGCCTCGCCGCCCTCGGGGCCGCGCCGCGCCTCGCCCGCCGTCGCGCTCAGCGGCGTGCCGTCCACGCTCTGCGACTGACGGAAGATCAGGCGGCCACCCGCCTCCGTCAGTATTTCCTCGTATCGGCTGCGGCTTTCGATCAGGGTAGCGCCGCCTTCCTGGGTTTCGATCTGGACTTGCAGGTCGCTATCCAGCGACCATCCGTCACAGCTTCGCGCGACGCGCACCAGGAAGATGCCGCCTGCCGAGCCTTTATTGGCGGATCGCAGTTCCAGCAGCGAGACATCATAGCGTGCCTCGTGCGGCACCATGCGCACGGTATTCGCCGCCTCCTGCGCCATGCCGGGGGAGGTCGCGATCATGGAAAGAAGCAGGGCGAACGGCGCGAGCGCGGTGATACGGGCCGGCCCGGGCCGCATGCGGCCGGGGCGCGGTCCATTGGGGATCGCGATGGACATGGTGCCCAGCATAGCGTACCCGGAGGCGGTTGTCGGCCCGGATCGAAATGCCACGGCTTTGAAGACCGGTACTTTTGGACATTGATTCCGGATCGTTTTCTTGATCGAATCCCCAGTCATGAAGGGCGCATGGTCCGTGGACCCCGAACGCCCCTCGACGATACGCCTGGGGATGGGCGATAGGTGATGAGCGAGAGTCGTCAGGATATTCACAATTCGGATGTGCCGACGTTGTGCCGTGCGTGCGAGGCGCGCCACAACGGCATCTGTGGTGCCTTGCGCACGGATGAGCTTCTGCGTCTCAGCCGGCATACCACGAGCCGCCGCGTGCCCGCCGGAACCGAACTCGTCGGCGAGGCGGAGAATATCGAGACCTACGCCAATGTATTGAGCGGGGTTGTGAAGCTTTCCAAGGTGATGGCCGACGGGCGCCAGCAGATCGTCGGCCTTCAATTCGCGCCGGATTTCGTCGGCCGTCCCTTCCAGGAGTCCAGCAAGGTCTGCGCGGAAGCCGCGTCGGACGTTACCTTGTGCATCTTTCCCAAACGCTCGCTCGACGCGATGATGGTGGAGGCGCCGGGGCTGGAACATCGCCTGTTGCGTCAGTCGCTCAACGAGTTGGACGACGCGCGGGAATGGATGCTGACCCTGGGCCGCAAGACGGCGGAGGAGAAGGTGGCGAGCTTCCTTCATCTGATCGCGACCCATATCGACCCGGAGAAACAAGTCGCGCGCACCAATCGCGCGGCTTTCGATCTGCCGATGACCCGTGCGGACATCGCCGATTTCCTCGGCCTCACCATCGAGACGGTGAGCCGGCAGATTACCAAGTTGCGCAAGGCGGGCGTGATCGAGATCGAGGGAACCCGGCACGTCACGGTGCCCGACATCGCCGAGTTGGAGGCGATCGCGAACGGCTAGAGCATGATGATATGATATGCTCCCATCCGGGACGCCGCCTTCGGTCGTTTTTTCCGGGCCCCCGGACCGCGCCGAGGCCGCTTGACGATGCCCCACATCGCCCACGCGGCCTCTACTTGCCGGAAACCCGGAAAAGCGATCTCGGGCAGGTTCATATCATCATGCTCCAGGCCGGGGATCACGCGTCGAGGAACGTCGATTCGAAGGGGAAGCGCGTCAGGTTGTCGAACCCCTGTTCGGTGATCACGCCCTGGTCCTCCAGCTTGATGCCGCAGGGGCCGCCAAGCTCGCCCAGATAGACCTCGACGCACAGGCACATGCCGGGCTCCAGCACGCCGTCATAGCCGCAGGCGTCGTAATCCTCCGGATAGCGCAGCGAGGGGTATTCGTCGCACAGCCCGACACCGTGGAACATCACGCCATAGCGCTGGGCGCGGAATTTTTCCGGCAGCCGCTGGCCCTTCTCCATCAACTCGCGGAAGCTCCGCCCGGGGGCGAGAAGCGCCATGTTCTCCCGGATATGGTCGTGGGCCGCCTTGTAGATATCCTTCTCGTAGGCGGTGGGCGGCGTCTCCCCGATCTTCCAGGTGCGCGACAGGTCGGCGCAATACCCATAGGGGCCGATCAAGTCCGTGTCGAAGGCCAGGATATCGCCGTCGCGCATGATGCGCGGCCCGCACTCCTGGAACCAGGGGTTGGTGCGCGGGCCGGAGGCGAGGATGCGCGTCTCGATCCATTCCCCGCCCCGGATGTGGTTGCCATGTTGCAGGATCGCCCAGGCCTCGACCTCCGTCATGCCGGGACGGACGGCCACGCGCATTTCCGCCATCGCCGCCTCGCACGACGCGATGGCGCAGCGCATGGCGTTCAGTTCGTTGTCGTCCTTGATACGCCGCGCATGTTCCGTCAGTTCCTGGCCCGGATGAACGGAAATGCCCCGCGCCTCCAGGGCGCGCAGACCCGCGATCTCGATCTTGTCGACGGCGAGGCGCCGGTTGGACCCCACGCGGTTGCGCAGGATACCGTCAACCTCGCCGGCGAAGCGCGCCGCATGCTCCTCCGTGCGGCTGCCGCTTTCGAAATAGAAGAAGCTCGCCCCGTGGCGCAGATCCGTCACCAGCGGCAGATGGGCGGAGAGGTGATCCCCCCCATGGAAGTCCCAAAGCGTCACCGCCCCGTCCGCCGTGACCAAGGCCGCCCGGCAGGGATTGTGCGCGATCCAGAGCTGCATGTTGGTGGTGTCGGTGGCGTAGCGGATGTTGAGCGGATCGAACATCAACAGCCCCCCGATGTCGCGGCGCTGCAATTCCCCCAGCAGGCGCGAGAGGCGATAGGCCCGCAGCCTCGGCATGTCCGGTGGGGTAAGGTCGAGGGCGGCCCATTCCTCGAAGGCCAGGTCGGTCGGCCCGATTTCCACCCGGTCGCCGTCGTTCGGCGTGCCGTCGGGCAGCAGATCGCCATTGGCGATGCGTCTTCGATAGGGATCGATCTTGCGGGCGCTTCCCACGACGAACGGATCGACCAGCATGCCCCCTGTTCCTCCTGCTTCGCGGCGCTCGCGCGCGGGTTAACTGCCACGCGGCGCTCGCGCGGGTTAACTGAAGGATCGTTTCGGGCCGGTCGCTCCCCGGAAAGCGACCTGGATGCGTCGGATTTGGCCGTGCCGGCATGGTCCCGCCTTCGCCTGATTCACGGGGCCGGGGGGTGGGGGATGACGGCCCGCCGGGGCTTTGTCTAGCGTGCCTCGATCCGCCTTATGAAGTCGCGCAGGATGGTGCGCCAGAGTTCGTCCTTCAGCACCTTGTCCTCCACGCCCGCGTCGAGATTGGGGTTGTCGTTGACCTCCACCACCATGGGGCCGCGCGGGGTCTGCTTCACGTCCACGCCGTAAAGTCCGGTGCCGATCGGCCGGGCGGCGGCGAGCGCGGCGTCGACGATGTTGGGCGGCGCCTCCTCGACGGATACGGTTTCGAACGTGCCTTCGTCATGCGCGCCGTCGGCCTCGTGCTTGACGATCTGCCAATGGCCCTTCGCCATGTAGTATTTCGAGGCATAGAGCGGCACGCCGTTCAGGATGCCGATGCGCCAGTCATACTCCGTCTCGACATATTCCTGGGCCAGGATCACGTCGGATTCCTTCAGCATCGCCGTCGCGATCTCGCGCATCTCCTCCAGGGTCCGGGCCTTCTTCACCCCGCGCGAGAAGCTGGAATCCGGGATCTTCAGGATGACCGGGAAGCCCAGCGCCTCGGCCGCCGCCGCGATGCCGCCGCGGTCGATCACCCGGGTCGCGGGGGCCGGCACGTTGTGCGCGCGGAAAAGCTCCGCCAGATAGACCTTGTTGCAGCAGCGCAGGATGGAGGTGGCGTCGTCGATGCAGGGCATGCCCTCCGCCACGGCGCGCTTGGCGAAGCGATAGGTATGGTGATCGAGATTGGTGGTCTCGCGGATGAACAGCGCGTCATATTCGGCGAGCCTCGGCAGGTCCTTGTGCGTGATCAACTCGACCCGCATGCCGAGGGTTGGCCCCAGCTTCATCAGCTTCTTGAGCGCGCGGTCGTTGGAGGGGGGCATCTCCTCCTTCGGATCGTGCAGGATGGCGAGCGCGTAGCGCGCCGGCTGGCTCGCCGCCCGCGTCGGGCGCGCGCGCCGGGAATAGTCGGCCAGCGCGCGCTCGAAGAGCGCGGATTCCTCCGCCCCGAGTTTTTTCAGCTTGGGCACGTCCACATCGAGGATCTTGCCGTCGCCGTCCGTCGAATAGCGGATGGAGAGGATCGGGCACCGGAAGGCGTCGAAGGCGGCACGGGCAAGCTCGGCCAGCGCCGGTTCCGCGCAGGCGCCGAAACAGACCAGCAGCGGTTCCGCCGGCAGCACGCCCTTCGTCTTCCTCAGCGCGCGGGCCAGCGCCGCGTCCAGGTCGCCCAGGGCGCGGGCATAGATGCGCTTCCAGCCGACCCACAGCATCGCCTCGGCGGAGGGCAACATGCGTTCCCCCCGCGCCTCCGCCATCAGCGAGCAGTAATAGGCGAGGCCGAGATAGCGTGTGTCCGCGCACAGATTGATCAACCGCGCGCGCTTCGGCACCGGTTTGGCCCGCGCGATATAGTCGCGCGCCGACATCAGCTTGTAGGCGCCCGCGTCGATCGGCACGCGTTTCGGATCGTCGACGATCAGGATCATCTCGCTCATCGGATAGGGGCCTCAACTCGTCTTCGGGTGGATTAGCAGGGCCGCGCGCTGCTTGGCGCGGCCATAGCGGCTCATGCGCTCGAAATCCGCGCGGGGGATGGGAACCAGCATGCGGTCGATCTGGGTCTGGTGTTCCTCCTCGTCCACGAAGGGGTCGTGGACATGGACGAAACGCTCGTCGATCTCCACCGGCACGACCCAGTGCGGCGTGCGCTCCCGGTCGAGGGCATAGGTGCTGATCAGCACGATCGGTGCGGCGCCCGCCTTCAACGCGGCCTCCAGCCCGTCGAGGCTGAGCCGTTCCGTCGCGATCGGAATGCCCGCCTCGGCGCATTGCGCCAGGTAATCCTCCTGGACCAGGCGCACGACTTCCTTTTTCGCCGGGGTGCGCACGCTGTCGATGAACATGATGTCGGGGTCGACGACATGCAGCGTCACGGGAAAGCCCCGGCGCCGCGCCGCCAGCGCCAGACCGTAGGGGCTGGTCCCGCCGATTCCCCGGGTCATGAAGATCGTCGTGCTCTCGCGCCAGATGCGCAGTTCCTCCATGCGGTCGACCGGCGCGGTTTCGTCGAGCGCGCGCATCGCCATCATCAGGCAGGCCGGTCCGCAGGTGAAGTTGAGCGACTGCGCCAGATAGGGGAAGCGCGCCGGATCGATCACCGGGCGCGGGGCCAGATGCTTTTGCATGCGCACGGCATCGGTCGCGTCGTCGTAATAGGCCGCGTAGGCGCCGAAGGGCTCGTAGCCCGCGCGTTCGTAGAAACGCAGGGCGCGCGCGTTGTCGGCCCGAACCTCCAGGCGCAGATGGATGATGCCCTCCGCCCGGCAGTCCGCCTCCGCCGCGTCGAGCAACGCCTCAGCCACGCCCCACCCACGCCAATCCGGCAGCAGCGCGAAGGAATAGAGCCGCGCCAGCGAGGTGCCCCGGTGGAACAGCACCATGGCATAGCCGACCGGCCGGTCGTCCGCGTCGCAGGCGACGAAGGTCGCCTGATGGCCACGCTTCAGCAGATGGCGGAAGCTGCGCCGGCTCAACCGGTCGCCGGGGAAGGCCGCCTCCTCCACCGCCAACAGCGCGTCGATATCGGCGAGTGTCGCGGGGCGGATCGCCGGGGTGGCTCCGGTCGTCTTTCGGGGGGTGGCGCGCATTATCGGAAATCCACTCGGCGGTTCCATTCGGGGAAGGATCGGCCGGGCGTCTTATCCGCGGGGAATGGTCCGGGGTGGGGCGTGCGGTCGTCTAATGCGCGGGCATATGCGCCCGATCGCGTGGGAAGTAAAGCGCTATGGTGGCGGGGCGGAACGATGGCGCGGGGCTCCTCAAGCATTAATCCGGTCCGCAGTTTAGCGTATTCCGGATCGATTGGGGCGTTCGCGCGCGGAGGCGGGCGCGACGATCCTTTGCGGGAAAGTCACGCGCGGTTATAGAGGCGGTATGACCATGGCATCGACCACCGCGCGTCCGACCGGCCCCTATCTCTCCGTCGCCAGCCTCGTGGCCGCGATGGCCTTCATCGCGCTGGGCAACGGGCTGATGGCGAGCTACGTGCCGGTTCGCCTCGATCAGGCGGGATTGGACCAGCGTTCGGTCGGTCTCGTGGTCACGGCCTATGCGGCGGGGATGTTGTTGGGCTGTCTGCTGTCCGGCTATCTGGTACGGCGCGCGGGCCATGTGCGGGCCTTCATGACGCTCGCCGCCATGGGCACGATCTCGGCCCTGCTGCTCGCCCTTCACACCGATCTGGGCAGTTGGAGCGGCCTGCGCCTCGTCAGCGGCTTCTGCACGACCGGTATGTTCATGGTGGCGCAAAGCTGGCTCAACGCCGTCACCGCCAGTGGCTGGCGCGGTCGGGTGATGGCGCTGTTCTATGTCTGCTACACGGTCGGCCTCGCGGGGGGCGCGCTGCTCATGGGGCGGGTCGATATCGCGGGGTCGTCGGCGTTGATGCTGATGGCAGGGCTCTACGCGGCCGCGGTCATCCCGGTCGGCATGACGCGATTGCGGCAACCCGCCCCGCCGGAACGGATATCGGTGCGGCCGCTTAGCGTCTATCGCATCTCGCCGGTCGGGCTGGTGGGGGCCTTCGTCTCCGGCGGACTCGGCATGACGATGATGGGGGTGGGGCCGATGTACGGCACCGCCATCGGGTTGGAACCGGCCGCGATCGCGTTGCTGATCGCGGCGTTGCAGGGCGGCAATCTGGTGATCCAATGGCCGCTCGGCGCGCTCAGCGACCGGATCGACCGGCGGCTCGTGATCCTGGCGGCGGGCGGCGGCATCTCGGTCGTCAGCCTCGCCATCGCGCTCGGCGACGATGCGCTGGCCGGCGGGTTGTTCTGGCTCTTGCTGGGGTGCTTCGCGGTGTGGGGCGGGCTCGCGGAATCGCTCTATACGATCTCGACCGCCCATACCAACGACCACACCGATCCGGACGACCATGTCATGGTGTCCTCCACGATCCTGATCGTCTGGGCGACGGGCGCCACCGTCGGGCCGGCGGTCGCGACGGTGGCGCTGGAGCTGGCGGGGCCGCCCGGCCTGTGGGCCTTCTTCCTGGCGGAGGCGGTGCTCTTCACCCTGTTCGTGCTCTGGCGGCGCGGCCGCCGGGCGGAGCCGTCGGAAAGCGATCAGGAAAGCTTCCAGGGCTGGCCCGCCGCCACGCCGCCGATCCCGGAATGGAACCCCAACGCCCCGGACGAGGGGGGCGAGGCGAAGGCGCCTAGCCCCGGTCCCGATCGGTCCTGAGCGGCCAGATCACCGCGAGGCCCGCCACCAGGAAGATCAGGATCGTCGCCATGCCGGCACGCTGGCTCATCGCCCAGGCGGTGACCCACCCCACGATCAAGGGCCCCATGAAGGCCGTCGCCTTGCCGGACAGGGCGTAGAGGCCGAAGAACTCCGTGCGCAGTTCCGGCGGGGCGATATGCGCCATCAGCGATCGGCTCGCCGCCTGGGCTGGCCCCAGGAAGGCGCCGAGCGCGAGGCCCAGCGCCCAGAAAGCCCCCTCGTCCGTCACCACCAGCATGCCGGCGCCGAGGATCGTGATCGCGCCGACCGAGATCAGGATCACGCGCTTCGGCCCCCAGCGGTCGTCCAGGAAGGCGAAGGCGACGGCGCCCAGTCCGGCGGTGACATTGAGGCTGGCGCCGAAGATCAGCACCTCCTCCTGCGCCATGCCGAAGGTGCCGGCGGCGTAGATGCCGCCGAAGGCGAAGAGGGTGTTCAGCCCGTCGGTATAGAGCATGCGCCCGATCAGGAAGCGCGCCACGCCCCGATAGTCCCGGATCCGGCGGAGGGTGTCGCGCAGCGCGGCGAGGCCGCGCACGATCGCCCGGCCCGCCGGCATTCCGCGCGTCGCCGGCCGGTCGGGCGTCATCAGGAAGAGCGGCAGGCAGAAGACCGCGATCCACAGCGCGGCGACGACGGGCACGGCGCGCACATGTTCCGCCCCCTCGCGGGAGAGGCCGAACCAGGGGTCCTCCGCGCCGACGAAGCCGACGAAGCAAAGCCCCAGCGCCGCCAACCCCCCGACATAGCCGAGTCCCCAGCCCCAGCCGGAAACCCGGCCCAGCATCGCGCGCGGCGCGATTTCCGGCAGCATGGCGTTGTAGAAGACCATGCCCAACTCGAACCCGATCGTGCCGAGTCCCGCCATCAGCAGCGCATAGAAGGCCCAGTCGGCGGAAGGCTCCGCGAACCAGAGCAGCGCGGTGGGAACGACCGTCAGCACCGTCATCGCGGCCAGCCACGGCTTGCGCGCGCCGCCGAAATCCGCGATCGCGCCCAGGAGAGGCCCGGTCAACGCGATCGCCAGCGCCGCGAGACCGGTCATCAATCCCCACTGCGCCGTGCCTTCCTCCGGCGTGTCGGCGATGCCTTGCGTGAAATAGGCGGCGAAAACGAAGGTCGCGATCAGCGTGGGAAAGGCGGAATTGGCCCAATCATAGAGGCACCATCCAAGGATTGCGCGGCGCCCGGCGGCGGGCCGCTCGCCCGGTGGCGCGGATCGGGGAGGATCGGAATGGGCCATGCGCGGTCGTCTCTCCCCTTCGATGCGGGTATGCGGTCCCTTCGGCGCGGCGTCATGGTGGTCAAGTCCGGGCGGTCGGGTCAAACTGTTGCCCTTACCGTAGACTGCGGGCGCGTCGCCCGCCAGTGCGCCCGGAACCGAATCGAAGAGGGAGGGATTCGTCCATGCTCATCACCACCACGGACGGCGTCGAGGGACGCCGGATCATTGCCTATAAGGGCATCGTCAGCGGCGAGACGATCCTGGGCGCCAATATCTTTCGGGATTTCTTCGCCGGTATCCGGGATATCGTTGGCGGTCGCTCCGGCGGGTACGAGAAAGTGCTGGCCGACGGCAAGGAAATGGCGCTGGAGACGATGCGGGAGAAGGCGGAGGCGCTCGGCGCCAACGCGATCGTCGCCGTCGACCTCGACTATGAGGTGCTGGGCGAGAAGAACGCGATGCTGATGGTGGTCGCGAACGGAACGGCGGTCGTGCTCGAATAACTGGCCGCCGTCAGAATCGGATCATGGCGGCCGCGGCGATCGGCCCGGCCGCGCCGTCCTGCAGAAAAACCGCGACGCCGCCATCGCCGGTCACCGAATCGGCCGGCACGATTCGAGAGAGCCTTCCGCCCGTCCAGGGGCCGAGCGGGACGAGCGCGCGCACGATATGGGCGCTTTCCAGGGTCCGCCCGCGATTCTCGCCGGCGCCTACCCGTGTCGCGTGGCGCCGGTCGAAGCCGATCAGCAGCAGCCGAAAGCTCTCCCCCGGGGCGGGACCGGGACCGTCGACGCGGATGCGATAGCCTCGGCCCGCCACCAGGTCCAGCGAGAGGTCGGGGGCGGTTCCCTCGGCCCGCGACAGGTCGTGGCGTCGGCGCGCCGCCGCCATTCGGGCCTCGACCGCGTCGCGACGCGAGCCGACCGCGTGATCGGCCCCGTCGATCACAATCTGCGGCGTATAGACATAGGGTTGATCGAGGGCGCGGGCATAGGCGCGCTGGCGCGCCGTGAAGGCGGGGTCGGCGAACGGGTCCTTCCAGCCGATATAGTCCCAGTAATCGACGTGGAATTCCAAGGCGATCACCCCGGGACGTCCGGCCAATTCGGCGAGGAAGTCTTCCGTCGGCGGACAACTGCTGCAGCCCTGGCTGGTGAAAAGCTCCACCGCGACCGGCCCGCTCGGTGCGTCGCCTTTCCCAATGTTCGGCTGGGTGGTGGCCGGTTTGGCGGCGGACGGTTGGATGGCGGCCAGGAAGAGCGCCAGGAAGAGAGACGGGACGGGGAACATGCGCGCCGCCGCGGCGGGGGAGGAGGGGGGCCGGTTCTTTCGGGCGAAGCGGATCATGCATTGGAGCATGATCGGTTCCCCGTTCACCCTCGAATCAAATGCGGGTGACTCGCGCGCGATCGTCTGGAGTTGCGCCCCGGCTTTCCGGAACCCGATAAAGAGAAACCCCGCGAAGGCGGTTGCCGTCGCGGGGTTTCCGAGAAAGTGGCGGGCCGGGTAGCCCGCCGAAGTCTGGTGTCGTCGTCAGTCCAGGACGATCTCCACGCGGCGGTTCTGCGGCTCGCGCACGCCGTCGCCGGTGGCGACCAGCGGCTCGGTCTCGCCGCGGGCCTGGGTCTCGATGTCGCCGTCGAAGCCGAGCCCGACCACTTCGGTCCGGACGGCATCGGAGCGACGCTGCGAGAGCGCCATGTTGTAGCTCGACGCGCCCGAGGTATCGGCGTGGCCGGTCAGCACGATGCGGGCGACGTTCCCGGTCTCGGCATAGCCGACGGCCTGACGCAGCACGTCCATGGCCTCCGGCGTCACGACCGAGCTATCCCAGTCGAAGAAGACGATGAAGTTGCGCACGATCTCCGGTTCCGGCTCCGGCTCGGGGGCCGGGGCGGGCTCCGGCGCGGGCGCGGGTTCCGGCGCGGCCGCGGGCTCCGGCGCGGGCTCGGGTGCCGGCTTCGGCTCGGCGAAATTGAAGCGCAGGCCGACGGTGAAGGTATGCGTCTCGTACTGGGCCTTGTAGGTCTGGCCAGCGGCGGAATATTCGCCGTTCGCCGCGACGAGGAAGTTGTACTGCCCCGTCAGGTCCAGGTTCTGCGTGATCGCCGCGCCGGCACCCAGGATAAGCTGACCGGCCGGCACGAGGTCGCTGTCGTCGACCGTGGCGCCGTTGATCGGGCTGACCCCGTCGACGGTGACGTGCGCGAGACCGATACCGGCACCGAAATACGGCGTCACGGAGGGGATCAGGCCCTCGATGTCGTAGAGGCCGTTGAGCATCAGGGTGGTCGCCTTGAACTCGCCGGTCGCGGTGGCGCCGCTGATCGAATCGACATCGTTCATGCGGTGGCCGAGCTCAAGCTCGCCGCGCAGCGGGCCCGCGGCGTCGTAACCGACCGAGAACAGGCCGGCGGACGGCAGGTTGTCGTCGAACTCCGCGCCGCCCTCGTAGCCGCCGCCATGGATATCGCTATCCATCGGGGCGTTGTAGCCGAGACCGATCCCGACATAGTAGCCGGGCGCGTCCTGCGCCGTGGCCACGCCAGCGAACGTGGTGAGTCCCATCACCGCGGCCGCGGCCGCGATCCCGAAAGATTTCGACGCGGCGTGCGTCGTGCTTCGCATGGTGGCCAGAAAAGACATCGTGTTCCTCGCGTTATCCCGTCTTGAGCCCATTGGCGCCGGCGCTTTCCCGGTTTCAGGTGTGCCCACGACGCCTGCCCGTTTTCCCGACCCCTCGAAGCGACCCGCGGCGGCATCCTTGCTTTAAGGACTGCGCGCCGCGCCCGCCGCAGAGGCGCCGCGTGAACCGAATGCGGGGACTATATAGATAGCGATAGTTCCCACTCCACGTTCCTTAATGCCCGATGGCCGCGTGCTTGTCGAGTATCATGCGGTGTTTCCGGCCGCGACGGACGGTGGGTTGTTGCATTTTTGCACTGCAATGCCGCGCGGGTCCGACCGGCCGCGCCCAGCAGGGGGGCGGCGCGCTCGAAAGCGGGCCGGAACGGGCGGAAATGGCGTCCGAGGCGGCTTGCCCCCGCGGGTTCGGCCCTGCTATACGGCCATGCGCGTGGCGGCACCCGGGCGCCGCGAGGCGGTCGGGGGCATGCCACCCGGAACATGACGGGCTGGCGGCGGCGGGGACGACCCGCCCCGGGCCCGCTATATCAGGTCCGATTTATCAGGTCGCTTACCAGGTCATAGTCACCGGATATCGAGATATCGAGCCGAATGGGAACCGTGAGCGCCGCCGTCGTCCGGCCTGGGACGAAATGTCGGCGTGGCGAGGAATGAGGAGCCGATAATGGCCGCCGAGGATTACGTCGTTAAGGACATGTCGCTGGCCCCGTGGGGTCGCAAGGAGATCGAACTGGCCGAGGTCGAGATGCCCGGCCTGATGGCGACCCGCGAGGAATATGCCGATTCGCAGCCGCTCAAGGGCGCGCGGATCGCGGGATCGCTGCACATGACCATCCAGACGGCGGTGCTGATCGAGACGTTGACCGCGCTCGGCGCCGAGGTGCGTTGGGCCTCCTGCAACATCTACTCCACGCAGGACCATGCCGCCGCCGCGATCGCGGAGAGCGGCGTGCCGGTCTTCGCCGTCAAGGGCGAGAGCTTGGAAGACTATTGGGAATACACCCACCGCATCATGGAATGGGGTGACGGCGGCGCGCCGAACATGATCCTCGACGATGGCGGCGACGCCACGATGCTGCTGCATCTCGGCATGCAGGCGGAAAAGGACCCGAGCGTCCTGGACAAGCCCGAGAACGAGGAGGAGCGCGCCGCCTTCGCCGCGATCAAGAAGCGCCTCGCCGAGAAGCCGGGCTGGTACGAGAAGACCGCCAAGGAAATCCAGGGCGTGACCGAGGAGACCACCACGGGTGTTCACCGCCTCTATCAGATGGCCAAGGACGGCCGCCTGATGTTCCCGGCGATCAATGTCAATGATTCGGTCACCAAGTCGAAGTTCGACAACAAGTACGGCTGCCGCGAGAGCCTGGTGGACGCGATTCGCCGCGCGACCGATGTCATGATGGCCGGCAAGGTCGCCGTCGTCGCCGGCTTCGGCGATGTCGGCAAGGGGTCGGCCGAGAGCCTGCGTCAATCCGGTTGCCGCGTGCTGGTCACCGAGGCCGACCCGATCTGCGCCCTGCAGGCCGCGATGGAAGGCTATGAGGTGACGACCATGGAGAATGCCGCGCCGCGCGGCGATATCTTCGTCACCGCGACGGGCAATGTGGATGTCATCACGGTCGATCACATGCGCCAGATGAAGGACCGAGCCATCGTCTGCAACATCGGGCACTTCGACAGCGAGATCCAGGTCGAGGCCACGAAGAACTTCAAGTGGACGAACATCAAGCCGCAGGTCGACGAGATCGAGTTCCCGGACGGCAAGAAGATGATCCTGCTGGCCGAGGGCCGGCTGGTGAACCTCGGCTGCGCCACCGGCCATCCGAGCTTCGTGATGTCGGCGAGCTTCACCAACCAGGTGCTGGCGCAGATCGAGCTGTGGAAGAACAACGCCGACGGCCAGTACAAGAAGGACGTCTATGTTCTGCCGAAGCACCTCGACGAGAAGGTCGCGGCGCTTCATCTCGACAAGGTCGGTGCCGTTCTGACCCAGCTCAACGCCAAGCAGGCGGCCTATATCGGTGTCGAGGCGAACGGTCCGTTCAAGCCGGATACCTACCGCTACTAAGCGCTTGACGAGCGTTACGGGGACCGTCGGCGCACCGTGATCGGCGCGCCGGCGGGCCTCTTCCCATCCGTGCTTTCTTCGCGCCCCTTGCGCAGCCGGCGAGAATCGCTGTTCGCGATTCGCTTCGTCCCGCTGTACAAGGGGCGCGATGCTTTCGTACCATTGTCCCGATCGTCCGCCCGATCGCCCCCTGATCGCCCGGGGGGGAATGCCGGGGGGTGCCGGGGGAATGCGCGGGGGATGACGCGCGGTTGTCGCGGTCGGACCGGTCGGGGTGGGTCGGTTATCGGTGCTGGGCCGAGGGGAGGAGAATTGCGATGGAGCCAGTCGGCGTCGCCGCTGTCGCGCTCGCCTCCGCGCTCGCCGGCGCGATGGCGGGGGCCGCCGCCTTGCGGTTGAGCGCCCGGCAGGCCGCCGCGCGCGAACGCGCCGCCGCGGCCAGACTTGTCGAAAGCGCGCCGGTCGGCCTCTGGTATCTCGACGGTCCGCGTGGGCGGCGATGGATGAACCCGGGCGCCGCCGCGCTTCTGGGCTTGGCCGAGGGGGGCGATGCCGCGCCGGCGGTCGTCCTGGCCCTGATCGAGCCGACGGATCGACGGACGCTTTCCGAGGATATCGACGCCCTGCTGGGCGAGGGACGCCCGTTCGAGCGCCGGGTCGCGACCGCCGACGGATCGCGTCATTTTCATCTGACCGGACGGCGTGTCGCCGACGATAGCGTCATCTGGTTCGTCGATTGGGCGGAAACCGCCCGCCTCACGGCCGAGGTCGAGTCGGTAACGAGCCGCCTTCGGGCCCGGACCGGCGTGATCGATGCGTTGCCCTGGCCCGTCTGGTGGCGTGATCCGGCGGCGGACCCGTTGCTCGCCGGATGCAATCGCGCCTATGCCGCGTTGATGGAAACCGACCCGCATCGGGTTCTCGCCGAGGCGATCGAACTCGGCGGCGCGCGCGGGGTCGATCTGGCGCGCCGTGCCGCGCGCACCGGTGTCGCCCAGAGCGAGAGCCTCCATGTGGTCAGCGGCGGTGAGCGGCGACTGATCGATCTGACGGAATCGCCCAACTCCCAGGACCCGGGCGGGCTCGTCGGTTATGCCCGCGACGTCAGCGCGATCGAGGCGATGCAGGAAACACTGGGCGAGCATATCGCCGCCCATGGCGAGGTGCTGGAGCGTCTCGGCGCCGCGATCGCGATCTATGCCGCCGACCGGCGCATGACCTTCTATAATTCCGCCTTCGTTTCCATGTGGGGATTGCCGCCGGACCGGCTGGATCAGTCACCCTTGCTGGGCGAGGTGCTGGAGATGAAGCGCGAGCGGCGCGTGCTGCCGGAGATGGTCGACTTCCCCGCCTTCAAGCGTCAGCGCGACCGGCTCTTCACATCCCTGATCGAACCGCAGGAGGAACTGCTGCATCTGCCGGACGAGCGCACGGTGCGGCTCTCCGTTTCCCCGCATCCGCAGGGCGGGCTGCTCTTCGTCTATGAGGACGTCACCGACCGCGTGGCGCTGGAGCGCTCCCACAACACCTTGACGGCGGTTCAGCGTCTGACCCTCGATTCGCTTTACGAGGGGGTGGCCGTCTTCGGCACGGACGGTCGTCTGCGGCTTTTCAACGACGCCTTCGCGCGGCTTTTCTCTCTCGAACCGGCGTGGCTCGCCCGGCAACCGCATGTCGGTGAGATCGCCGACGCCTCGCGCATGCAATTGCCGGATGTCGGGGATTGGGAGCGTGAGAAATCGCGGATCGTCCTGGCGGTGAGCGAGCCTAAGGCGCGTCAGGGTCGGATGGACACGAAGGATGGGCGCACCATCGATTTCGCCTATGTCCCCCTGCCCGACGGGCAATGCCTGCTGCTTTATTTCGATGTCACCGACACGGTCAGGGTCGAGCGCGCGCTGAAGGAACGCAATGCGGCGCTGGAGAACGCGGATCTACTGAAATCCCAATTCATTTCCTCGATCTCCTACGAACTGCGGTCCCCCTTGAACGCGATCCTGGGCTTCACCGAATTGCTCCGGGAAGAGCTCTTCGGTCCGCTCAACGACCGTCAGCGCGAGCAGGTCGGCCATATCCATGCCGCCAGTCAGGATTTGGCGGGGCTGATCAACGACGTCCTCGATCTCGCGGCGCTTCAGGCGGGTTATCTCGCGATCGAACGGCGTCCGGCGGCGCTCCGTTCCCTGTTGGACGAGACCGTCTCCGGGGCGAGCGGCGATGTCGAGCGGCGTGGGGTCATCCTGGACTATCATGTCGACGGATCGCTCGGCACGGTCGTGGGGGACGAGCGGCGGCTGCGTCAGGCGATCGGCCGGGTGCTTTCCAGCGCCATCGCCTACACGCCCGCGGGCGCCCATGTCGCGGTTAGCGGGGGAAGCGAGGAGGGCGAGGACGCGGCGCGTATCACGATAACGGACCCCGGGCACGGGCTGGTCGCGAGCGACGGCCTCTTCGAGCCGAGCGGCGCCCGTCAGGAACCCGCCGGCCGCATGACCGGAGCGGGGGTTGGGTTGGCCCTGTGCAAGAATATCATCGAACTTCATGGCGGCGTCCTGACCGTCGAGATGGCGACCGAGGACGAGGTCGGGCGCATCACGATGCTGTTGCCGACGAGAGGCGTCGACGACGAAGGCCCGGGGAAGGGGCGAGGGAGCGCGGCCCGGAGCCGTGACGACCAGCCGCCGGCCGGGGCGGGCCGGCCGGCCCCCCGGTCGATCGCCCGCGCCACGCGGGGGAGCGCGCCGGTCGCCGCCAATGTGAATTCGGGCCCGGACGATCACACGTGATAAAGGCGCTTACCCTTTTCCTGGCCTTTCAACTCGTGGGCGAGACGGCGGCCCGCGCGTTGCAATTGCCCGTGCCGGGGCCGGTGCTGGGCATGGCGCTCCTGCTGGCGGTGTTGCTGGCGCGCGGTCGATTGAAACCGGATGCGGCGCCGGTGCCCGATTGGCTGGGCGAGACGGCGGACGGCATGCTCAAGCATCTTTCCCTGCTGTTCGTTCCGGCCAGTGTCGGGCTGGTGCAGCATATCGACCGGTTGGAACGCGAATGGGTCGCCATCGGCCTCGCGCTGGTGGTCAGTACTGTGGCGGCGATCGCGGTCGGCGCCTTCACCTTCGTGGCGGTCGCGCGGCTGACCGATCATCGCGCCACCGGCGACGAGTTGAAGGGTGGGGGCGGGTCGTGATGGCCGCGCCCGCCGATATCTGGGTCTACCTCTCCGAGACCCCGCTTTTCTGGCTGACCATGACCCTCATCGCCTATGGCATCGGCCATTGGTGCTTCGAGCGCAGCGGGGCCAGCCCGATCGTCAATCCGGTCGCGATCGCGGCCGCGCTGCTGATCGCCCTGTTGCTGGTCACCGGCACGGATTACCAGACCTATTTCGACGGCGCGCAGTTCGTTCATTTCATGTTGGGGCCGGCGACGGTGGCGCTCGCCCTGCCGTTGATCCGTAACCTGCCCCGTGTCCGGGCCGCCCTTATCCCGATGCTGGCGGCCCTGATCGCGGGGTCGGTGACGGCGGTGGGCTCGGCCGTGGCGGTCGCCTACGCGATCGGCGTCGGCCCGGTGACCCTGTTGTCGTTGGCGCCGAAGTCGGTCACCTCGCCCATCGCCATGGGCATCGCGGAGGCGATCGGCGGTCTGCCCTCGCTTACCGCCAGCATGGTGGTGGTGACGGGCATCGTGGGCGCGGTCTGCGTCACGCCGCTGCTCAACGGCCTGGGTTTGCGCGATTGGCGGGCGCGGGGCTTCGCCGTCGGTATCGCGGCCCATGGGCTCGGCACGGCGCGGGCGTTCCAGGTCAATCAGATCGCGGGTGTCTTCGCCGCGATCGCGATGGGGTTGAACGGCATGGTGACGGCGTTGCTCGTGCCGTTGCTGACGCTACTCCTGCCCGGCTGAGGTCCCGGACGGAGGGCTGTCCTTGCGTCCCTCGCGCGAGAAGACGCCGCCATGGACATGGGCCGCCGGCGGCGCGGTCGGACCGCCCGCGGCGACGGGCCGCTCGGCGAAGCGGCCCCGGCTCAACATCCGGTCATAGAGCACGAGCGCCAGCGCCACATTGACGTTGAGGCTGAAGGCGGTCGGAATCCGCACCACGTGATGGCATCGGGCCAGCAGCTCCGGCGTGAGGGAACTGCGCTCGCTCCCCAGCACATAGGCCGCGCGCGCCGGGTGGCGGAAGCTCGGCAGAGGAACCGCGTCCTCGGTCAGTTCTATCCCGACCAATTGGCAGCCGCGCGGCAGGTCCAGGGCGGCGGGTTCCGACACCTCCCACAGCGGAATGCTGCCGGCGGTGTCGGCGGTATCGGTCTTGCGGATTTGGGCGAGATTGACATCCGCCCCGATTCCGAAGAGGAAATGCGCGCCGAAAGCATGGGCCGTGCGGAAGATCGCGCCCGCGTTGCGTGGCTTGGACAGACGCTCCACCCCAACGCCGAAATATCCCCGCATCGCTTCTCGCCTCGACATGAATTCCGCCGTGTCCGCTTCCCCGGCCCCCGCATGAGGCGCCTTCGGAAAGGCGTCACGGCCCGTTCTTGCAACGCCTCCGCCCAGGAGGCAAGGTCCAACCGGGAGGGGCGCGGCACGCGCCCACCCCATCGAGGAACACTCAAGATGCCGCATGACAGCGAGGCAACCGGCCCGGACGGGATCAATCCGCTGACCGTGGAGGTCACCCGGGGCGGCATCGTGGAAAGCCGCCATCGCGGCGCGGCGGCGATCGTCGATGCGCGCGGCCATATCCAGGCCGCCTGGGGCGACATCCAGCGCCCGGTTTTCCCACGTTCCGCGATCAAGGCGATTCAGGCCCTGCCGCTGGTCGAGACGGGGGCGGCGGACGCCTTCGGCTTCGGCGCGCGGGAACTCGCGATCGCGTGTGCTTCCCATAACGGGGAGGCGCTTCACGTCGAGACCGTGACCGGCATGCTGACCGCCGTCGGACTGGACGAAAGCGCCCTGGAATGCGGCGGTCACTGGCCCTATAGCGAGGCCGACGCCCATGCCCTCGCCGTTCAGGGGCGGGCGCCGGACCAGCGGCACAACAACTGTTCCGGCAAGCATGCGGGGATGCTGGCGCTCGCCCGCCACCTGGGGGTCGAGACCAAGGGTTATACCGATCAACGCCATCCCGTGCAGCAACGCGTCATGGGCACGATGGAGATGCTGACGGGTCTGGACCTCGGGCGCGCGGCGGTCGGGATCGACGGTTGCTCGGTTCCGACTTGGGCTATTCCGTTGGAGAATCTCGCCTTCGCCTTCGCGCGTCTGTGCACCGGAGAGGACCTGCCGGACGACCGCGCGGAGGCCGCCCGGCGCCTGATCGCCGCCTGTTTCCGGGAACCTTTCATGGTGGCCGGCACGGATCGTTTCTGCACCGATTTCATGACCGCGACGGCCCCCCGCGTCTTCGTCAAGACGGGGGCGGAGGGTGTCTTCTGCGCCGCCGTGCCGGAATATGGCCTCGGCGTCGCGTTGAAATGCGACGACGGCGCCGGCCGCGCGGCGGAGGTCATGCTGGTCAATATCCTGCGCACCGTCGGCGTGCTGGATGATGTGCCGGACGAGACGGTGCGCCGCTTCATCGAGATCGGGATCGAGAACCGGCGCGGCACCGCCGTCGGCACCATCCGCCCGGCGCATGGCTGGCTCGCCTTCTAGAGCATGAACTGAAATCGAGATCGGTAAGGCGTGGGAGACGGATCGGGAATGCGCGCGCTGCGGGTCACGGGAACGGAGGGGCTTTCAAGCCTCGCCCTCGACGAGATCGCGCCGCCGGGTGAGCCGGGCGAGGGCGAGGTGCTGATCGATGTCGCCGCCGGGGCGCTGAATTTCGCCGATCTGTTGATGCTTCAGGGGCGCTATCAGGAGATGCCGGCCCCGCCCTTCACCGCCGGGTTGGAGTTATCCGGCGTCGTCGCGGCGGTCGGCCCGAAGGTCGACGGCGTCTTCGTCGGCGACCGGGTGGCGGCCCATGCCGGACACGGTGCCTTCGCCGAGCGGGCGATCGTCAAGGATCATGCCTGCCTCAACCTGCCGCCCGACCGGGACCTCGCCACGGCGGCGGCCCTGCCGGTGGCCTTCGGCACGGCGCATGTGGCGCTGACCCATCGCGCCCGGCTTCGCGCGGGGGAGTTGTTGTTGGTGACTGGTGCCGGCGGGGGCGTCGGGCTCGCCGCCGTGGCGCTGGGCAGGGCGCTGGGCGCGACGGTGATCGCGGCCGCCTCCGGTCCGGAGAAGCTGGCGGTGGCGGAACGATACGGCGCCGCCTTCACGATCGATTACGAGCGGGAGGACCTGCGCGCGCGGGTGAAGGCGATCGCGGCGGATCACGGCAGGACCGGATGCGATGTGCTGTTCGATCCGGTCGGCGGCGCCCTGTTCGAGACCGCGATGCGCTGCGTCGGGTTCGAGGCGCGGTTGATCGTCATCGGCTTCGCCGCGGGCGATATCCAGAAGATTCCCGCCAATCTGCTGCTGGTGAAGAATATCGACGTCGTCGGTTTCTACTGGGGCGCCTATGCCGCGCGCGACCCGAATATTCATCGCGAATCCTTTCGCGCGCTGCATGGGGTGATCGAGGCGGATGGCCTTTCGCCCCATATCGGGGCGCGCTTCCCGCTCGCCGAGGCGGCGGAGGGCTATCGCCTGCTTGAAAGCCGGCAGGCCGCCGGCAAGATCCTGATCGATATCGCGGATATCCGATGACCCAGAGCGACGATCCGTTGGACGCCCTGCGCCGGCAGTACGAGGCGCTGCCCTATCCCGACCGCGACCCGGCGGAGGAGGCGCGGCGACTCGTCACCGGCTCCCCCAGCCATTGGCCGGAGGTGGTGCATCACCTCTTCGCCGGGCGTCCGCCCGGCGGGACCTTGCGCATCCTGGTCGCGGGGTGCGGTACGGGCGATGCGCTCACCATGCTGGCGCAGCAGACGGCGGATGCCGGGCTTGATGTGGAGATCACGGCGCTCGACCTTTCCGAAGCCTCGATCGCGATCGCGCGTGCCCGGATCGAAGCGCGGGGCCTGGAGGCACGCGTGCGCTTCATGCGGCGATCCCTGCTGGAAGCGCCGGAGATCGCGGCCGCCGAGGGGGGCTTCGACTACATCGATTGCTGTGGCGTGCTGCATCATCTGAGCGAGCCGTCGGCGGGCTTCCGTGCCTTGGCCGAGGCGTTGAAGCCGCGCGGCGGTCTCGGTCTGATGGTCTATGGCGAATTCGGGCGCACCGGCGTCTACGAGATGCAGGAGGCCCTGCGCGCCCTGATCCCAGGGGATGCCGCGCCGGTCGACCGGGCGGCGGCCGCGCGCGCCGTGCTGGACCATCTGCCGGAGACCAACCGGCTGCGCTGTAATCCCCTGATCAAGGATCATCTCGATTCGGATGCCGGGCTCTTCGATCTGCTGCTTCATTCCAGCGACCGGGCCTATCGCGCCGATACCCTGATGGCGGAGATGGAGGGGGCGGGACTGCGGCATGTGTGCTGGATCGATCCGCTGCGCTACGACCCCGCGCTCTATCTCCCGGAAGGGCAGGCGCGGGACCGCGCGGCGGCGCTGCCCCCGGCCGGGCGCGCCGCGCTGGCCGAGGCGCTCGCCGGCAATATGCGAAAGCACATCGCCTATGCCGTGCGCGCCGACCGCCCGGACGACCCCCGGGCCCGCATGACGCCGGAGGCCGTGCCGGTGTTCCGCGACGCGGCCACGATGCGGACCTTCCACGCCATGCCGGAGGGCGCGCCCAGCCTGCCGATCACGATCGACGGCCTGTCGCTTCACCTGCCATTGCCGGGGGAGGCCGCCCCGCTGCTGCGCGCCATCGACGGCAAGCGCGGATTGGAGAAGATCCGTAAGCAGCTTCCCGACCGTCCCGACAAGGCCACCTTCAAGCGGCGC
Source organism: Marivibrio halodurans (assembly GCF_017963645.1). GTDB lineage: Bacteria > Pseudomonadota > Alphaproteobacteria > UBA8366 > Aestuariispiraceae > Marivibrio > Marivibrio halodurans. Next base: position 120,368 of record NZ_JAGMWN010000009.1, read on the forward strand.
TTCGAGGCGGTGTTCCAGCCGTTGAACGGTTTCTCCAAGCTGTTCCTGCGGCGGTAGACGGTCGAGGGAGATAGGGCCGACAAACAGGGCCGACGAATTGGGACGGGCCGTTATTTCGGCTGGCGGCGGCCGCTGGGTTTCTTCGCGGCCGATTTCTTGAAGGGGCGCGGCGGCTTGGGGCCCTTGGCGCCGCTCGTCCCGCCCGCATTCTTCCCGCCGCCCTTATGCGGGCGAAGCTGGCGGATGGTCTCGACCAGCTCGTCGCGTTCGAAGCTCAGATCCTCGACCTGGGCGGGGTCCTCGGTGTGGGCGAGCTGGCGCTTAAGCGCATCCACCACCTTGGACAATTCGTCGGCGACCAGCCCGCGCGCGCCGGCGGGCGGGTTCTCCAGCACCACCTCCTGGTCCATCATCAGGTCGGCGAAGGCGTCCGGGTCGCGCCGGCCGAGATCGACGAGTTGGGCGTCGAGATCGACCCAAAGATCCTCCCACAGATCGTAGAGGGCCTTGAGCGCCCCGCCCCCACCCTTGCCGGAGCGAGGGGAGAAGCCCGCGCGTTCCAGCGTTTCCTCCATCTGCACCATGAGGCGGACGAACTGCCAGACGTCGAGATGGAGATCGGTGTGCGTATCGGCCATCGCCGGAATCCTCGTTTGGGAGACTGCTTTTGGGAGACTGCGCACGCCGGGCTATAGCAGGTGGGGGCGGTTGTCTCCAGCCCGCGCCGCGGCTCGCGGGCGTTCCCGGAGGCGCGCGATTTCTCGCAACCGTAAGCGAAGCGTCGTCGTGCTGTCACATGGCGCCTCTAAACCTATCCGCTAACGTCGGCGTCGCGTCCATTCTAGGCCGGCGCCGCGCAGTCAAGGGACCGATCTGGATAATGGCCGATATCGCCGCCGACACTTCCGACGCGCTGAGCAGCGACCCCTTCGCCCGGCTCCTCGACGGGCTGGAGCGCGAGAGCGGGGAGCGCCAGCAAATCGACCTGCTGAAATTCGTCATCGACCGGGTGGGGCTGGCCGTGCTGCGCGCCATGACGACGGGCAGCGCCGCGACGATCGAGGCGCCGGACGCGGAGACGGCGCGTTTGCTGCGTCTCGCCCTGGCCGAAACATCGGCCGCCCGGCCGACGGACCGGCTCGTCACCGTGGTCTCGGAGCCCCGGGGCGCCGAAAAGGGGGCGCGGGCATGACCGAGCATTGGGAAGTCCAGGAAGCCGTAGATTGGGTCGAGAACGCCTTCGGCGAGATCGAGGACGAGGTCGCGCGCTGGCGGCCGCTCGCCTGGTTGCGCGCGCTGCTCGCCGCCATGCCCCGCCCGGCCGCTTTCCGGGCCGGCTGACCGGCGCGTCATTTTTCCACCAGCCAGGGTTTCACTTGCCCCGACCCGTCCGGACGGGTTGAACTTCGTCGGATTCCGATGAAGGGCGAGGGCGAGCGATGAGCACGCGCAAGGCGGTCTGTCTCGCGCTGCAGGGCGGCGGGTCCCACGGGGCCTTCACCTGGGGCGTGCTGGACGAAATCCTCAAGGACGGGCGGATCGAGATCGAGGCCGTCTCCGGCACCTCGGCCGGCGCGATGAACGCGGTCGTGCTGGCCGATGGGTTGGCCGACGGCCAGCGCAAGGTCGACCGCGACCGGGCGCGCGACGGGCTCGACCAATTCTGGCGGGCGGTCGCGGACGCGGCGCGCTTCAGTCCGATCCAGCGCACGCTGCTCGACCGGGTGATGGGGGACTGGACGCTCGACCATTCTCCGGGCTTCGCGCTGTTCGACCTGATGGGGCGGATCGCCTCGCCCTATATGTTCAATCCGCTCGACCTCAACCCGTTGAAGCCCATCCTGGAGGATGGGGTCGATTTCGACCGGGTGGCACGCTGCCAGGGGCTGCGGCTTTTCCTGTCCGCGACCAATGTGCGCAGCGGACGGATCGAGTTGTTCGAACGGCACGAGATCACGGCCTCCCATGTGCTGGCGAGCGCCTGCCTGCCCTTCCTGTTCCAGGCCGTGGAGATCGGCGGGGAAGCCTATTGGGACGGCGGGTACATGGGCAATCCGGCGCTCTTTCCCTTCTTCCGGTCCTGCTACACGGACGACATCCTGATCGTGCAGATCAATCCGATCGCGCGCGACCGGGTGCCCCGCACGGCGCGCGAGATTCAGGAACGGCTCAACGAGATCACCTTCAACGCCAGCTTGTTGCGGGAATTTCGGTCGATCGAATTCGTCGCCCGGCTATTGCGGCAGGAGAAGCTCGATCCAGCGAGCTACAAGCATGTGCTGCTGCACATGATCGGCGACCAGACGGCGCTGGCCCCGCTCGGCGCGTCGTCGAAGCTGAACGCGGAATGGGATTTCCTCGTCCATCTGCGCGACGCCGGACGCGCCGCCGCCAGAAGCTGGCTGGCGGCGCATTTCGACGATATCGGCGCGCGGACCACCATTCCCCTGCGCGACATCATCGACGGGACGGCCGATCTCTGAGGAGCGGTCGAACGCATCGATGGGATGAGACTTTCGAGCCCGGCCGATGCGCTTTCTGTTGCGCGCCGAGCGGAAATCGGCGACCCCTTTCACAGGCCGTTTTCCAGGGGAGACAACCGCCCATGCGCGAGATCGACGCCGCCGTCTGCCGGGCTTTCGGAGAGCCGCTCACGATCGAGCGGGTGCGCCTGGCCGACCCCGGGCCGGGGGAGGTCCTGGTCAGGTTGAAGGCCTGCGCCATCTGCCATTCCGACATCCTGTTCGCGGAAGGCGCGTGGGGTGGCGATCTGCCGGCCGTCTACGGGCACGAGGCCGCCGGGATCGTCGAGGCGGTCGGCGACGGTGTCGAGCGGTTGAGGCCCGGCGACCATGCGGTGGTGACGCTGATCCGGTCCTGCGGCCATTGCCATTACTGCGGCCAGGGCCGGCACACGGCCTGCGAGACGGAATTCCCCCTCGACCGGGAGACGCCGCTGCATGGCGGCGCGGCGGGGGAGGAGGCCCTTATCCACGGCCTGCGCACGGGCGGGTTCGCGGAATATGTGACGGTCGATGCCAGCCAGGCGGTCGTGATCCCCGACGACGTGCCGCTGGACAGCGCCAGCCTGCTGGCCTGCGGGGTGATCACCGGCTATGGCGCGGTCACCAACACCGCGCGCTTGCGTCCGGGCGAGACGACGGCCGTCATCGGCTGCGGTGGTGTCGGCCTCAACACGGTGCAGGGAGCGGCGCTCTCCGGCGCGTCGGCGGTGATCGCCCTCGACACGGTCGAGGAGAAGCGCGCGGCGGCGCTGCGTTTCGGCGCGGGCGCCGCCATCGACGCCGCCGCGAAGGATGCGGTGGAGCAGGTGCGCGCGCTGACCGGCGGGCGCGGGGTGGATTACGCCTTCGTCACCGTCGGGGTGAAGCCGGCGATCGACCAGGCGATGCGCCTCATCGGCAAGACCGGGGCGGTGGTGCTGGTCGGCATGCCGCCGTCCGGCGTGTTCGCGGAAATCGATCCGGGCACGCTCGCCGCCTATTCCCAGCGCATTCTCGGTTCCAAGATGGGGGAGGCGCGCGTCGCCGTCGATATCCCGGCGCTGGTGGCGCAATATCGCGCGGGGCGCCTCAAGCTCGACGAGTTGATCTCCAACCGCTATCCGCTGGCACGGATCAACGAGGCCATCGCGGAGGTGCGCGCCGGCCGCGTGTTGCGCAACGTGATCGTCTTCGACTGAACGGGAGGGGCGCATGCGGATCCAGGATCTGGAAACCTTCGTCGTCGGCAATCCGCCGCCGGGCTTCGGCGGGCGGTATTTCCTGTTCGTGAAACTGACGGCCGACGACGGCACCGTCGGCTATGGCGAGGTCTATGCCGCGAGTTTCGGCCCGAAGGCGCTGGTCGCGATGATCGAGGACGTCTTCGCGCGCCACCTCCAGGATCACAGCCCGTTCGAGACCGAGCGCTTCTTCCGCGCCTGCCACGGCAGCGGCTTCAGCCAGCGCCCCGACCCCTCCATGATGGGCGTGGCGAGCGGGCTGGAGATGGCCTGCTGGGATATCGTCGGCAAGGCGCTGGACCGGCCGGTGCGTGAACTGATCGGCGGCACGGTGCATCGCCGCTTGCGCGGCTACACCTATCTCTATCCCGGGCCGGCGGAGGACCCGGCGACCTTCTATGCCGATCCGGACGCCTCGGCGGCCCGCGCGGCGGAACTGGTGGCGGAGGGTTTCACCGCCCTCAAGTTCGATCCCGCCGGCCCCTATACCCAGTTCGGGCCGCACCAGCCGGACATGGCGATCCTGGACCGCTCCGAGGCGTTCTGCGCCAAGGTGCGCGCGGCCGTCGGCGACAAGGCCGACCTGCTGTTCGGCACGCACGGGCAGTTCACCCCCTCCGGCGCGAAGCGCCTCGCCCGGCGGCTGGAGCCTTATGATCCGCTTTGGTTCGAGGAGCCGATCAGCCCCGAGATGCCGGAGCATATGGGCGCCGTCGCCGCCGCCACCAGGATTCCCGTCGCGACGGGGGAGCGCCTGACCACCAAATGGGAATTCGCGCGCGTGCTGCGCAGCGGCGCCGCCAATATCCTGCAGATGAATCTGGGCCGCGTCGGCGGCATCCTGGAGGCCAAGAAGATCGCCGGCATGGCCGAGGCCTATGCCGCCCAGATCGCCCCGCATCTCTATTGCGGGCCGATCGTGGGGGCCGCGAACATCCAGATCGCGGCGGCGAGCCCGAATTTCCTGATCCTGGAGGGGATCGGCAAATGGGACGGCTTCCACGCCGATATCCTGAAGACCCCGATCCGCTGGGAGGACGGCCATGTCATCCCGCCGGACGCCCCCGGCCTCGGCGTTGAATTGAACGAGGATGTCGCCCGTGCCCACCCCTATGAGGGCGAACGGCTGCATCTGGAGATGCAGCCCCAGCCCTTCGATCCCGCCCGCGACGGCTTGTTCGCCGGCGGGTGACCGGCCCCCGTGTCCTACCGCTCTTTGTCGGCCTTAAGGGATGCTTCCCGGGCGGCCCGCGCCACCATCTGTTCCCGGCGCGCGGTATAGAAGGCGGCGCCGGCGATCAGCGCGGCGCCGGCCCAGGTGATCCAGTCCGTCACCTGTCCGAAGGCGACCCATCCCAGCAGCGCCGCGAAGGGCAGGCGGCTATAGTCGAAGGGCGCGATGATGGAGGCGTCGGCGCATTCGAAGGCCTTGGAGAGGAACATCTGACTGACCGCCGCGATCCCGCCCATGGCGAGCCCCAGAAGCCAGATGTCCCACCCGATCGGTTGCCAGACGAGCGCCGCCGGCACCGCCGTGAACAGGGTGAGCAACACGGAGTTGTAGAGCACGATGCGCTGCGTCGGCTCCGTGCGGGTCAGCGCCTTGACCGAGAGCACGGCGCACGCCATGCCGGCCGCGCCCATCAGGGCCCAGAGCGCCCCGCCCTCCACCGGCACCATGCCGGGCCGCACGATGACGATGACGCCGACGAAGCCGATCAATACCGCGCTCCACCGACGCAGGCGCACGACCTCGCCCAGGATCAGGGCGCTGCCGATGGTGGCGAACAGCGGCGCGGTGAAGGTGATCGCCGTCGCCTCCGACAGGGGCAGCGTGGCCAGCGCGGTGATCCAGCCGATCACGCCCGTCGTCGCCGCCAGCCCGCGGACGAGATGCAGCCCCGGCTTGACGGTGGCGAGCCAGCGCCACCCCTCGCGAAAGACCGTGGGCGCGACGATCGGCAGCATGACGGCGAGTGCGAAGATGCTGCGCAGGAAGGCGATCTGCAGGCTCGGCACGCCGAGGTCGGAGACATGGCGCACGACGCCGTTCAGGCAGGTGAACAATATCGCCGCCGTCGCCATCAGGGCGGCGCCCAGCATCGGCTGATTTCGAGGCTTCGGCGCGAAGTCGGGCAGCGCGCTTTCCACGGCGTCGGGCGCGCGGTGGGCCCGGTGGGCATGATGCGCGCCTCGGTCGTTGCCGCCGTGCTCTCCGGCCTCGTTCGACGATGTCACCTGTAAAGCGTCCCGATGGGTATGCGGTCGCGGGGCGCCGCCGGCTTCTTGGCGGACCCCGGACATCGTGCTATCCCGAGGCGGTTGGGCGCGCAAGCCCGCCTGGCGATGAAACAGCTTTGCCGACCGAGCGAAAACGACCCACCAGACATCCGGGAGACGCCCCGCCATGAGCCAACCGCTCTGGACGCCATCCAAGGACCGTATCGAGAATGCCAACCTGACCCGCTTCATCCGGCAGGTGAACGACAGGCACGGGCTGTCGCTTTCCGGCTATGGCGATCTCTGGTCCTGGTCGATCGAGCACATGGAGGATTTCTGGGTCGCCTTCTGGGATTTCGCCGGAATCATCGCGGAAACCCGGGGCGAGCGCGTGCTGGTCGATGGCGACAAGATGCCGGGCGCCCGCTTCTTCCCCGATGCGAAGTTCAATTTCGCCGAGAACCTGCTGCGCCGTCGCGACGACACGGACGCGCTGGTCTTCCGCGCGGAGGACAAGGCCGAACGTCGGATGAGCTGGAACGCGCTGCACGACGCGGTCTCGCGCCTTTCCCAGGCGCTGCGGGCGGCCGGGGTGAAGCCCGGTGACCGGGTCGGCGGCTATGTTCCCAACATGCCGGAGACGACGGTCGCCATGCTGGCGGCGAGCGCGGTGGGCGCGATCTGGACCAGTTGCTCGCCCGATTTCGGCAAGCAGGGCGTGCTCGACCGCTTTGGCCAGTCGGAGCCGAAGGTGCTGTTCGCCTGCGACGGCTATTTCTATAACGGCAAGAGCCACGACACGCGCGGCAAGCTGGCCGAGATCCTGGCCGAACTGCCGTCGGTGGAGCGGGTGGTGATCCTGCCGTTGCTGGAGGCGGCGCCCGACGTCTCCGCCGTGCCGAAGGCGGTGACGCTCGCCGATTTCGTGGTCGACCATCCGGCGGGCGAGATCGATTATGAGCGCATGGACTTCAACGCGCCGCTCTTCATCATGTATTCCTCCGGCACGACCGGGGCGCCGAAATGCATCACGCACGGCGCGGGCGGCACGCTGCTCAATCAGTTGAAGGAGCATCTGCTGCATTGCGACGAGAAGCCGGGGGACCGCGTCTTCTACTTCACGACCTGCGGCTGGATGATGTGGAACTGGTTGCAGACGGCGCTGGCGGCCGAGGCGACGCTGATGCTCTATGACGGCTCGCCCTTCGCGCCGGACGGCAATGTGCTGTTCGACTATGCCGATGCGGAGAAATGGACGCTCTTCGGTACCTCGGCGAAATATCTCGACGCGCTTTCCAAGGGCGGCTATCGGCCGAAGGACACGCACGACCTGTCCAGCGTGCGCGCGATCTGCTCCACCGGCTCTCCGTTGGCGCCGGAGGGGTTCGACTATGTCTACGACGCGATCAAGCAGGATGTGCAGCTTGCCTCCATCGCGGGGGGCACCGACCTGCTCGCCTGCTTCATGGCGGGCGATCCCACCGGCCCGGTCTATCGCGGGGAAATCCAGCGCCGGTGCCTCGGCATGGCGGTCGAGGTGTTCGACGACGACGGCAAGCCCGTACGCGGGGAGCAGGGGGAACTGGTCTGCACCAGGCCCTTCCCCTCCATGCCGCTCGGCTTCTGGGGCGACGAGACGGGCGAGCGTTATTTCAACGCCTATTTCGCGACCTACCCCAATATCTGGACCCATGGTGATTTCGTCGAGTTGACGGCGCATGACGGGATCATCGTCTATGGCCGCTCCGACGCGACGCTCAATCCGGGCGGGGTGCGTATCGGCACTGCCGAGATCTACCGTCAGGTGGAAAGCTTCGAGGAGGTGCTGGAATCCATCGTCATCGGTCAGAAATGGGACAATGACGTGCGCGTCGTCCTGTTCGTGCGCATGCGCGGCGGGCACGCGCTGACGGACGATCTGGTCGACGCCATCAAGAAGCGCGTGCGTGCCAACTGCACGCCGCGCCACGTGCCGGCCAAGGTGATCGCGGTTAAGGACATTCCGCGCACGCGCTCGGGCAAGATCACGGAACTGGCCGTGCGCGACATCGTCCATGGCCGCCCGGTCAAGAACAAGGAAGCGCTGGCCAATCCGGAGGCGCTGGAGGAATACCGCGACATCGAGGCGCTGCGATCCTGACGGGTCCGTGCGGTCGGTCCGCGACGGCGTGCAGTTCGCACCGGCTGGATTTGACGGGCCGCGCGCGCTACATCGGCGGTCGAAGGATAATCGCCGTGGGAGTGCCGAATGGCCGATCTTGAGTGTTTCGCCGCGCGCGCCGACAAGAAGACGCTCGCGCTCGTCCCCCTCGACAAGAAGACGCTGGCGGATTGGCGCGCGGGGGCCGGCGCCGCCCACGATGCCTGGGTCGCGCGCGCGGGCTTCACGGCGAAGGCGGGCGCGGTCCTGCTGTTGCCCGGCGCGGGCGGCGAGCCGGAGGCGGCCCTGCTCGGCGTCGAGGGCGCGACGGACCACTGGTCCTGGGGCGCGGCCGCGGCCGCCCTGCCGGAGGGGCGCTATCGGCTGTCCGGGGACGGGGTGGCGGTCGATCCGACCGGGGCCGCGCTCGGCTGGGCGCTCGGCAGCTATCGCTTCACCCGCTATCGGAAGAGCGAGGAGAGCCTCCGCGAACTCGTCTGGCCGGACGGCGCGGACAAGGCGGCGGTCGATAGCATCGCGCGCGCCGTCCACCTTGCCCGCGACCTGATCAACACGCCGGCCGGCGACATGGGGCCGGGCGAGTTGGCGAACGAGGCCCGCGCCCTTGCCCGCGCCTTCAAGGGCCAGTGCGACATCACCGTCGGCGATGATCTGCTGCGGGACAATTTTCCGATGATCCATGCGGTCGGCCGCGCCTCCTCCCGCGCGCCGCGGCTGATCGATCTGACCTGGGGCAGGGCGGGCGATCCGAAAATCACCATCGTCGGCAAGGGGGTGTGCTTCGATACCGGCGGCCTCGACCTCAAGCCGTCGGGCGCCATGCTGATGATGAAGAAGGACATGGGCGGCGCGGCGCAGGCGCTGGCCGTGGCGCGGATGGTGATGGCGGCGGAGCTTCCGGTGCGGCTGCGCGTGCTGATTCCGGCGGTGGAGAACAGTGTCTCCGGCGATGCCTTCCGGCCGATGGACGTCCTGCCCTCGCGCAAGGGGCTGACGGTGGAGATTGGCAATACCGACGCGGAAGGACGCCTCGTCCTGGCGGACGCCCTGGCGCTCGCTTGCGAGGAGGAGCCGGAGATGCTGATGGACTTCGCCACCCTGACCGGCGCCGCGCGCGTGGCGCTGGGGACGGAGGTGCCGGCGCTGTTCTGCAACGACGACGTCCTGGCGGATGCCCTGGCCGATTGCGCGGCGGCCGTGCGCGACCCGTTGTGGCGCATGCCGCTGGTCGATGACTACGACAGCCAGTTGGACAGCAAGGTGGCCGATCTGAACAACGCGCCGCCCGGCGGCTATGGCGGGGCGATCACGGCCGCCCTCTTCCTGCGCCGCTTCGTCGATCCGGGCATTCCGTGGTTCCATATCGACGTGATGGCCTGGAACACCAAGACCAAGCCCGGCCGTCCGGAAGGCGGGGAGGCGCAGAGCCCCCGCGCCGTCTTCGAGATGCTGCGCCGCCGCTACGGCTGAGGCGGGCGCGTCATCGAACTTCGGATGCAGTTGCGTGACGATACGGGCCCCGATGCCCGTTGCACCCCGATTCGAATCACCCTAGCTTTATCTCGTTATCGAAATGACCAAGGCGGTTTCCGGGGCGATTCTCCGACCATGATCGAGCTTACATCCAATCAGGCCCTCAGCCTCTGGCACGGCGCCATCGCGGAAAGCGTGCGCCGGGAGGGGCCCGATCTCTCCGCCCGGCAGATGGCCGTGCTGCTGACGATCTATCTGGGGGAGCCGCCGCATACCGTGCGCGGCTTGGCGGAGGCGCTCAATGTCGCGAAGCCGGCGGTGACCCGCGCGGTCGATAGGCTTTCCGAACTGGGCCTCGTGCGCCGCAAACCGGACGATCAGGATCGGCGCTCCGTCCTGTTGCAGCGGACGGTGAAGGGCTCCGTCTTCCTGACCGAATTCGCCGATATCGTCGCCAAATACGGGCGCGCCGCCTGACCGGTCCGCTCTAGGCGGCGTCTGCATTTAGGGGATTCCCTTCTTTCCCGAATACTGATTCAAGGTCGCAAACAGGAGGCGATCTTGAGCAGACGAACTTTGAGCGACGCGCAGTGGGCTCGTATTGAGCAGCTTGTTCCCGGGAAGGCCGGCGACCGGGGTCGAAGTGGAGCGGACAACCGACTTTTCATCGACGCCGTTCTTTGGATGGCGCGCGGCGCCTCCCCGTGGCGTGATCTTCCTCCAGAGCTGGGCAAATGGCGCAGCGTGCATTCGCGGTTCCGTCGTTGGACGCATGCCGGCGTTTGGGAGAGTCTTTTCAAGGCGTTGCGCAAGGACCCCGATTTCGAATACGTGCTGGTGGATGCAACGATCTGCAAAGCGCACGCCGATGCCAGCGGCGAAAAAGGGGGGCTGAAGCTCACGCGCTCGGCCGCTCCAAGGGCGGATTGACCACGAAGATCCACGCCAGCGTCGATGCGCTCGGCCTGCCGATCCGGTTCACGATCACACCCGGCCAATGGGGCGACTGCCCGCAAGCGCGCGGACTGATCGAGGGGCTGGAGGGCGTCTCCCATGTGATCGCGGACGCGGCTTATGATGCCGATCATTTGCGGGACTTCATCGCCACGGAGCTAAGCGCCACCGCTCAGATCAAGCAAAACCCGACGCGCGCCGTCCGGCATCCGATCGACTGGACGCTCTACAAAGAAAGACACCTCGTGGAGTGTTTCTTCAATCGCATCAAACGGTTCCGACGGATTGCCCTGCGCTGCGAAAAGACCATCAGCTCCTTTACAGCTTTCGTGAACATCGCATGCGCTATGGCATGGCTCTCCTAAATGCAGACGCCGCCTAG